>OY781533.1:0-3771847 GCA_963677015.1 Planctomycetota bacterium | reverse complement strand
TTACTTTGTTAAGGATGTAACTGTCTAACTTATACACTCAACTATCAACTCTTATGGTGATATTGCAGCAAATTTACTATTGCTTAAACCGTAATTTAAGCTTGCTTTTATATCAACATAGGATTGTATAAATTAATACTATTACGTCTTTACTCGATTATCAAAGAACTATCTGAGGAAACGAAGCCTCAAAAAAATTATTACTAACGGCAAAACCACGAGATCAAATGGTGGGCTTGGATGGATTCGAACCATCGGCCTCATCCTTATCAGGGATGCGCTCTAACCAACTGAGCTACAAGCCCACCTGTTTACTCGCATCATGGTGGAGGTGCACGGGTTCGAACCGAGGACCTCCTGCTTGCAAAGCAGGCGCTCTCCCAACTGAGCTACACCCCCATAGTTCCGACCACCTTCAATCCTGTAGTACCGCATAATATCAAAAAATGAATAGCCATCAGTCCTGAAATGCTTGGCTGATGTTCTGCTGAATCCACTCCCGTGGGACAATCAGTACTGACAGATTGCTATCCCGGGATACTTCATCAACAGCTAAGTTGTCCTTAGAAAGGAGGTGATCCAGCCGCAGGTTCCCCTACGGCTACCTTGTTACGACTTAGTCCCCCTCACCAGTCTTGCCTTCGGCCGAACAATTATCGCCGGACTTCGGGCACTACCAGCTTGGGTGGCTTGACGGGCGGTGTGTACAAGGCTCAGGAACGTATTCACCGCGGCATAGCTGATCCGCGATTACTAGCGATTCCAACTTCATAGAGGCGAATTGCAGCCTCTAATCTGAACTGGGGCTGGCTTTGAAGATTTGCTCCACCTCGCGGTATTGCGTCTCTCTGTACCAGCCATTGTAGCACGTTTGTAGCCCTGGACGTAAGGGCCATGATGACTTGACGTCGTCCCCACCTTCCTCCGGTTTAACACCGGCAGTCTCATAAGAGTGCCCAGCATAACCTGGTAGCAACATATGATAGGGGTTTCGCTCGTTAAGGGACTTAACCCGACGCCTCACGGCACGAGCTGACGACAGCCATGCAGCACCTGTGCTAGTTACACCTAAAAGGCAATCCTTCTGCTTTCACAGAATTAATCCTAGCATGTCAAGTCCAGGTAAGGTTCTTCGCGTTGCTTCGAATTAAACAACATGCTCCACCGCTTGTGTGAGCCCCCGTCAATTCCTTTGAGTTTTAACCTTGCGATCATACTCCCCAGGCGGGATACTTAACGCATTAGCTACCACAATTAGAGAATCAGCTCTCCAATCGTGCAGTATCCATCGTTTACGGCTAGGACTACCAGGGTATCTAATCCTGTTTGCTCCCCTAGCTTTCGTCTCTCAGCGTCAGTTGTGACCCAGTAAGCTGCCTTCGCCTTTGGCGTTCTCCCAGATATCTACGCATTCCACCGCTACACCTGGAATTCCACTTACCCCTTTCACACTCAAGTTCTACAGTATTAGTGGCAGTTCCCCGGTTGAGCCGAGGTATTTCACCACTAACTTATAGAACCGCCTACAGACCCTTTATGCCCAGTGATTCCGAACAACGCTCGCACATTTCGTATTACCGCGGCTGCTGGCACGAAATTAGCCTGTGCTTCCTCTGGTTCTGATCAGTACTATCGGTATTAATGATAGCAGTTTTCTAAAACCTGACAGCAGTTTACAACCCAAGGGCCTTCATCCTGCACGCGGCGTCGCACCGTCACGGTTTCCCGCATTGGCGAATGATTCAGCACTGCTGCCTCCCGTAGGAGTCTGGACCGTGTCTCAGTTCCAATGTGTCCGTTCACCCTCTCAGGCCGGATACCCATCAAAGTCTTGGTGAGCCATTACCTCACCAACAAACTAATAGGACGCAATCCCATCCCCAAGTGGCAGGCCCGAAGGTCCCCACCTTTTACTACAGAATCATGCGAATCCGTAGTCTTATCGGGTATTACCCATCCTTTCGAATGGCTATCCCTGTCTTGGGGGCAGGTTGATTACGCGTTACTCACCCGTCCGCCACTGTACTCGTTTCCCGAAGGAAACTTTCCCGTTCGACTTGCATGTATCAACCACGCCGCCAGCGTTCGTTCTGAGCCAGGATCAAACCCTTCAATTGAAAAGTTTATCATTAACATTGATGGCTAGATCAATGTTTCTGGCAATTTGATTTTTAGAGAGCAGTTTTTCTCTACTCTGTACTCGTTAAAACCCCCAAATTAATTGAGGTCCTCAAGCATATAACAAGAACGTATGGCTATTCATTATATTTCAAAGATCACTTGCCTGAAACTTAGCAGGACTTAAATATCTTTTCGCTATATTTAATGTATAACAGTAATCGAACTTTTCATACATCAAACATTAACATTTTTCAAAATTAGAGAGAAAAAAAACCGCCAATCTCGAATTCCCTCGAAAAAGGCCGCTTCCGGGCCGCGCTTGAAAAACCAAACTACTAGAACAGCGCAGCTGTTATTCTCAAATTGCTTAGACAATTATATGATTTTCATCAGCGTTGTCAAGCACTTTTTTATTTTTATTTTTTCAATCTCTTAGTTGCTGAGCGTTTTGCTCAACCCTCTTTATCATAGTCAAACTCAACTTAAAGGCAAGAGGTTAAATTAAAAAAAATTTCAAAAACTATAAGCGCAGAACCACTTTATCGTCATAAATACGATCTTAGTTTTTATTATCCTCAAAAGAGCAAATTCTCATCTTCCCTTTCGAGCGGATTAACAAATATACGGAAACTCAGTCCATTGTCAATCACTTTTTTAAAACTTTTTTTCAAGTTTATCCGGATCACCTTTTACAAGCAGCAGGAGAAAGAATCACTTCCCAGGATCTTCAGTCCCGCAGCCAGTAACAACCCAGCCAAACTCGGTGAAGAAAGATATTACGATTTTAAACCTCTTTTACAAGTATTATTATAATTCTTTTTGATAAATTATTTGATATAATCATAACATACTAATTATCAAGAAGTTGCAATATCAACAATATTCGAAATTATTATATACTCATTATATTTTATTCGTTAATTCCTGCTAAATTTTCTGGTTATAGTTAATTATTTGCTCTAAATTTTAAATATTATCCCTATAAATTACTAATAAACACCCAATATTCACAGGACGAGTTCAGTTTAGATACATAATTCAACGAAGAAACATCTCCATATTTTTGGCTTTATCTGCATATGGCGGATCCATCAATTTAGTTTCGATCCATAACTTCTTTTCATATATAGCTTTTTGGTTAGAAAACGCATACACCCCAAATTTACCCCTGTAACGCCCAATTCCACTATTACCAACACCGCCAAACGGTAAATTCCTGTTCAAATAATGCTGTATTGATATATTAACTCCAACTCCACCAGAGGTAGTTTTATTTATAACCTTTTGGATATTACTCTTTTTTTTTGAATAAATATAAAGTGCAAGCGGTTTGGGGAGCTGCCTGATATTTAATATCACCCTGTCTAAGTTATCAAATTCAAGTACTGGGATCAACGGTCCAAATATTTCATTTTGCATAATAGATGACTCCCATTCCACATTATCAATAATTGTAGGCTCAATCTTTAGTTTCTGCCGATCATAGCGCCCACCATGCAAAATATTATCCTCCGGTATTCCCTTTAATAATTCCAGCAACCTTTCAAAATGATTCATATTAATAATCTGCGAGTAATCAGGAGATACCAACGCACCATCTGGATAAAATGTTGTAAAACAGCGCTGCATTTCTTTTATAAGCTCTCCTTTTACCTTTGTATGCACCAGTAAATAATCCGGCGAAGTACATACCTGTCCAGCAATCATATGTTTTGCCTGACATATTCTCTTTGCACTTACCTTGATATTTGCTGTCTCATCAACAATACATGGGGATTTACCGCCTAACTCCAGAATAACCGGTATGAGCTGTTCTGCTGCCACCTGATATATAATTTTACCAATTCGCGTACCGCCTGTATAACATATCATATCAAAACGACATCGAAGTAATTCCGCAACCATATCCTTATCACCTTCAACGGATTTACAATATTCTTCAGAAAACGCTGAATTAATTATCTGCGTAATAACCCGCGATGATGCCGGCGACAATTCAGATGGTTTTACAATACAACAATTACCTGCAGCTATAGCTGCGATCAGAGGAAGAAAAGTTACGTTAAAAGGCGCATTCCATGCTCCAATCACTAACACTACGCCTAATGGCTCATAAACATATTTGCTTTTCCCGGGCTGCAGCATAAGAGGTGTTCCCACACTAACAGGCTGCAGCCATTTATTAAGATGCTTGACAAAGCTTTTTATCTCATCCAGAATAAATACAATCCTGCCATATGCTTCATATGCACCACTGACCCCAAAATCCTGTTCTATTGCTTTTACTATTTCCCCCTTGTGCTTGATTATTGACTCTTTCAGACGAAGTAACTGTTTGATTCTATAGCCGACTTCCAACGTCATATCAGCATTATAATATTCTTTCTGTTTCTCAACTACTGACAGTACGTTCTGTGTTATTGATTCTTTCATTAGATACTCTCTTTCATGTTTGTTTATAATAACATATCAATGATAAACTAAATCCGAATACAATCAGCATTACAGCAACGATATTCAATGTTAACGGCGGAGCTGCCGCTGTATTCTGCATCACACTGATTATCCGTACTAAAATATTCAACCATTCGCTCAAAGCCACTATAAAAACACCCGCATAACTCCAGAGACAATTCCTCTTAACCGCAATCACCAATAAAAATATCATTGCCAAACTTGTAGTTATAAACCCAGCCGCCGCTGAGCGTTCGAAATTTAATATCATCCACTGAGCATTAGAACTTAATTCCTGCCATGACAGACCAAATGCAGTCATATGATAAGATACGGCCTCATTTATAAATGAATACAACAAGCCAAGAATAAGCCCTCCTAGAATAACAATCCCATAACTCAATATCATTATATACTTCAGATATTTCATTTATCTCCTCCTAATTAATATTAATATTCTGCTTTAGAATGACATTCCAAACTTACCAAAAAAATTTATCCGCCTAGCCTGAGTCCTCGCTCAAAAATTTCAGCAAATTCAAAAATAATACCACGCAATTCTTTATTATCCGGCTCTATATTTTCAATTAAAAAAGTATTGATAATACCCAGAATCGCTGAAAAATATGTAAAAATCACCCGATCGACATCCATCACCCGCAAAATATTATTCACAATTCCGCTATTAATAACCTCTCTTACCGGTATCATTGCCCGTTCTTTTTCTTTATATTTCTGTTCAATTAAATACAGTGGAATTTTCGATAAAGCAACATGATTTGAATCAAGAAAAAATAATGCGGTATAATATGGATTAAAATTCTCATAAAAATTAAAAATCTGAATCGTAAAATCACGCAGAGGGTGCTTCAAATCCACGCTTTCGATATCAATTGTATTAATATGATTTGCAAGAATTACCATCGCTTCGACATAAATATAGCCATAAATCTCTTCTTTACTCGAAAAAATGCTGTATATGGCACTCTGTCCATACTCCACAGCCTTACAAATATCACTTACTGATACATTATTAAAACCATGTTCAAAAAACAATTCTTTACTTTTATCAATAATAAGCTGTTTACGTTCAGCCAGTTCCCGCTCTTTTCTCTCTCGTGTACCCATAATATCCTATACTATTAATCCATACTGGAATATCATTCCAATATATCACTTCCTATTCATAATGTCAACATAATATCTGATTTTTTATCAGCAAGCAGCTACCATACAACAAAACCCATCGAATAATTCTTATATAGCAAAACCTGCGGTACATAGTTTAATAATACAATCCAATTAAATCAAAACTACATATAAAGCACTTTAACTGTAGGGAACTTGTTATATTAATATATATATATTATATACCATATACCAGAAATTAACCTTTTTTATCCCTATTAATATTATACCGATTATAATAAAATTCTAAACGGCTTCAATTTATTTACAATATTCACCTGACATCTTATTATACGCAACCGAATATGGAGAGACCAATGCCAACTCTGAATACCAATGGAATAAACTTATATTTTGAAACACACGGCTCAGGGAACCCTCTGATACTTCTTTCAGGGCTGGCCACAGACTCACAGAGCTGGCTCGGCTGCCTCAACGAATTGAGTAAAAGCCATCTTATCATTATCCTTGATAACCGCGGTTGCGGCAGAACTACACCATATGAAGCTGAAAACAGCATCTCACTAATGGCTCAAGACGTAATTGCACTGCTTGATCACCTGAATATTCAACAGGCTGATGTCTTAGGCAATTCTATGGGAGGTTTTATTGCTCTTGAACTGGCACTAAACTACCCAGATAGGGTAAATAAACTGATCCTGGAAGCAACAGCAGGGAAAAATACCGCTGTAAATCACCGGTTATTCATAGACTGGGCAAATAATATGGAAGACAGCAATACTGATATACGTGAATGGTATAGAGAAACATTCAAATGGTTATTCCACCCTAAGATATTTGAAAACACCCGTACGCTGGAGGCGAAACTTACCTATGCCTCACGCTACCCGTATCAGCAGTCACCTCAAGCTTTCCGGCAACAGCTAAATGCTGTCAGCAAATTTGATGTCAACAATGATTTACACAAAATAAACATACCGACACTTATACTCTGCGGCAAAGAAGACCTGCTCTTCAGTACCGAATATATTATAAATAACCTGCAACACATACCTTCTTCGCAGATTCACATAATTGATAATGCCGCTCATGCTATTCATGTCGATAATCCTAAGGCATTTCTTCAGGAAGTAGAGCAATTTCTACGTCAATAAAATAGGCATATTATATACCCTGTTATACTTAACATTAATTAAAAACTTTTCCTGCCCAAATATAATAATACCACTCATAAACTGAGTGGTATTATTATTAATACAATTAGCGTTTAATGAACTATTTTGATGATTCTTTAATAGCTCCAATAACACTTCTGGTACGTCTGTTCTTTGACCAGATATCATATACCACAGCCAGAGCAATAATTGCACCACGAATAATCTGCTGAATATATGAGTTAATGTTTGCGAGATTCATGATATTATTAAGGAAACCAACGATAAACGCACCGGCAAGGGTACCACCGGCGGTACCTATACCACCAGAGAAACTTGTACCACCAATAATAGATGAAGTCAACGCCTGAAACTCAAAACCAACCGCACCATTTGGCAGACCGGCATTTACACGGGACATGAACAATACACCTGCAATACCTACAAAGACACCATTAATAATAAATGCCAGCATCTTATTCCAGTCAACATTTATACCAGATGCATTTGCTGCTTCTTCATTACCGCCAATAGCATATAATGATCTTCCAAAGCAGGTATGTTTCAAGATATACCAGGTCAAAACCATAATTACCGCTAAGAATAAAATCGGGATTGGAATTCCAATAATAGAACCCTGCCCAAGAATCTTATAACCGCCTATCTGATATATATTCTGACCATGAGTATAGAAAAGAGCTGCACCACGTGCCATAGCCAGCATAGAAAGTGTCGCAATAAATGGTGGCGCCTTGAGCAGGGTAATCAGAATACCATTTATAATATTACAAATTACTGCAACTGCAATCGCAACTGCGATCGCAATCGCCATCGACTCTGTTCCCTTATAAGCAGACACAGATAACACACCGGCAAGCGCCAGCACAGAGCCTGATGACAAATCAAGCATACCACAAATAATCAGTATTGTTTCACCAAAAGCCAGAATGGTAGTTACTGAAATCTGTCTTGATACATTTGTCAAATTTCTACCCGATAAAAAATTCGGATTTAAGCACGCACACAAAATTATTAAAAATAACAATATCAAAAAAATACTATAACGTCTGGTTATTGTCGACCAGATACCGGGTCCTGAATTATTCACAGCTGATAGCCTCCTGTTTCTCAAATCCTGTTGCATATTTCATAATTGTTTCTTGAGTGAACTCATCCCTCTGCAGTTCACCAGTTATCTCACCTTTTGCCATTACATACATCCGGTCACACATTCCAATAAGTTCCGGCAATTCTGATGAAATCATTATTAAAGTCTTACCCTCTTTCACCAGCGATACCATCAGCTTATAAATCTCATATTTCGCTCCGACATCAATACCGCGAGTCGGTTCATCAAGAATCAGAATATCCGGATCACAGATCATCCATTTTGCCAGCACGACCTTCTGCTGATTACCACCGCTGAGCGCCTGAATTGTGGTTTCATAAGTGGGTGTTTTAACATTCATGTTTTTACACATTCTTGCTGTCACCGAATTCTCTTTATTCCGGTGCAGTCTGCCACTATAGAAGAATTCAGGAAGATTTGCCAAGGTGGCATTTTCCCGGACGCTGCGGATTGGAATTATACCAAACCTTCGGCGGTCCTCAGATAACATCGCCAGTCCGTTTTTAATAGCATCACGTACATTACGGATTTTAACCGGATTTTTATTGATTTTAATTGAGCCGCTACTGATCTCATCAAGACCAAACAGACAGCGCATTACCTCGGTTCTTCCAGCTCCCATCAAACCGGCAAACCCGATAATCTCTCCTCTTTTTACTTTGAAATTCACATCATGAAATACGCCCTGACGAGTCAGACCATTCACTTCAAGCACTGTTTCTCCGATTTTGACATCCTCTTTTGGAAATTCATCGGATAACTCACGACCAACCATAAGTTTGATTACTGTGTTAATATCGATATCATCTTTATCATGAGTCTCAATAACAGTACCATCACGCAAGATTGTTATTTCATCAGCAATTCTGAAAATCTCATCCATTTTGTGTGAAATATATATGATACTGGTGCCACGTGCTTTCAATTGTGCGATCTTCTCAAAAAGTCGCTCTGTTTCTTTATAAGTAATAGCTGAAGTAGGCTCATCCATTATGATAATTTTGGATTCATATGATACAGCCTTTAAAATTTCCAGCATTTGAATATCAGATACTGATAACTCACAAAGTCTAGTTGTCGGATTATAACCCAATCCTTCATCGGCTAACAGCTTCAAAGTTTTTTTACGAATCAGATTCCAATCAACAGTTCTAAATTTTGTCTTAGGTAAATTACCGACAAAGAGATTCTCCTCAATAGTCATTTCAGGAATATAATTGAGTTCCTGAAAAATCATCGATACTCCAAGATCCCGTGCATGCTGAGGATTTTTTACATTAACCTCTTGGCCATCAATATATATTTTACCTTTATCAGCTTTATAGATACCATTAATAATCTTCATTAATGTTGACTTGCCTGCACCATTTTCACCGCACAGTACATGCACAGTTCCAGGTTTCACTGAGAAATTAATATTATCCAGAGCCTTGACCCCTGGAAATGATTTCTCAACACCTTCTACTTTCAACCGTATATTATTGTTCATTCTTACACTCTTACCAAAGTAATTACATCTTTTTAAATTAATTATCAGATTAAAAATATCAGCTGCCCAGCAGCTTTTTTAATCTTATTCTATCAAATTAATTGGGGTATAAAAATTTATACCCCAATTAAACCGCAATTCTTATTGTTTACAGCTTACTGTAGAGCACCAGCCTTCTTATGCATCTCGATATACTGGTCTACATTATCTTTGGTTACCAGTGGGTTGCCAATATCAACATTGATAACCTTCTCTTCACCCTTGAATAGCTTATCCAGTGTCTTAAGAATAAGTTCAGCAAGATCATAAGCACTCTGCAGACAGGTTGAAGTCATCAGACCCTGTTTGATAAGCAGACATGCTTCAGCAGTACCATCAACACCGTAAGCCAGAGTATTCTTGAACTTAGGATTATCCTTGATAACTTCAAGAGCACCGGCACACATGTTATCATTCATTGAAATGATAGCATCAATCTGATCATTTGACTGAACCCAGTCTTCCATGAGGCTCATAGCCTCATCCTTGTTCCAGTTAGCAATCTGTTCACCGACAATTTTAACATCAGGTCTCTTGTCAAAGAACTCTTTCTGCCAGCTGAGTCTTCTCTGATCTGCGTGGAAGTTTCCGGGAGGTCCTTTCAGTACAACAACTTTAGCGTTCTTTGGAACCTGCTTAAGAGCTGCCTTAGCATTAACAGCTGCCTGCTGATATGGATCAGCGTCAACAGATGAAGCACCGTCAATATTAGCAATTCGAGCATTTGTAGTAAGACAGATAATACCTTCTTTTACAACCTGTTCTGCATATGGTCTCTGTGATTCACCGTTATTTGGCTGAATAACAATAGCGTCAAAACCGTTGGTAATTGCATTTTCAATCAAAGAATTTTCTGTGTAATCATCAGCCTGTCCATCAAATAGAGTTACCTCTATATCAGGATACTTCTCAGATTCTTCTTTAATTGCATTTGCCAGCCAAGCTGCAAATGAGTCACCCTGAGCACGAGCAATATACGCTACACGCTTAGGGGAAGCAAATGCTGAACCAGCGAAAAGCGCCATTACTAAACAAACCATTAGTAACCGTTTCATTAATTTTTCCTCCATTTTAACAAAAATACCGTTGCTATCACCTAAATAGCATACACATAAATAACACAAACAAATCTAGATACCGCTTACAAATTAATCATCACTTTAATATCATCTGGTTTTGGATTAGCCGCATAATCAAAGGCAGCAATACTATCATCAAAAGCAAACTTCTTAGTAATAAGCTTTTCAAATGGGAAATCACTTGAAGAGATCATATTAAGTGCTTTCTTATAAACATTGACATAACGGAATATTGTTTCTACCCGTACTTCCTTGGCCTGCAGAGCGACTACATCAATCTTCACTTCACTGACAGGCATTCCGGTAAGAACCAATACGCCATTTGGACGGAGCATTGGAATTACATCCTTATAATCAGTTATAAAGCCTGAAGATTCAAATATCGCGTCTACGCCCCAGTTGTCAGAATCCTTTGCCACCTTCTCGGCAAGCTCAGGCAGAGAACAACAGTAACCTTCCAGACCGGTAATATTCAGATTATTGATAAAATCAATCTTATCACGTTTGATATCAACAAGATAAATCTTACTGTAACCACCGGCTTTAAGCGCCACAGCAGTACAGATTCCAATTGTTCCCGCTCCAATTACTACGGCAGTACTTCCGGCATTCAGACCGGCCTTATTCATTGCATGTACTCCAACCGCAAACGGCTCAACAAATGCGCCAACATCAGTAGAAACATTTTCAGGCAGTTTAAAAGTAAACGCTGCAGGATGTACAACGGTTTCACAGAGACAGCCATGATATGGCGGAGTAGCCCAGAAACGGACATTAGGATCAAGATTATACATGCCTAAAAGGGTTGTAGCATGATCAGCTGTTGGAATTCCCGGTTCCATACATACTCTGTCTCCAACCTTCAAATCTTTGACATTCTTGCCTATTTCCAGAATTTCACCCGCAGCTTCATGTCCAAGAATCATAGGCTCAGTAACCACAAAATCACCGATACTGCCATGTTTGTAATAATGAACATCACTACCGCAGATTCCCACTGATTTGATAGCGATTTTAACATCGTTATCACCTAGTACCTCTTCAACCTCTATGTCTCTCAATGAGAGATCATTGGCTTTTTCTAAAACTAATGCTTTCATTTAATTTCACTCCAGTTATTACGAATACGTTTGCGCAAACGTTAAAATCATCTTCAACTGTAAAGTACAACACGAACTCTTCTTTGTCAAATAAGTATTTTTTTATTTTATTTTTTTGTAGAAAAACGTATGATTATTGATAAATTAATAACAACTTAATATTGCTTATGACATTTTATCTGCTATATTAAATTCATATTATTAAAGAAAAGCCTATGAGCAACACTAGAACAGAGGGACCATTATGGCAAAGAGACGATCAACTATCAAGGATGTAGCTGTGGAAGCAGGTGTATCTGCAACTACCGTCTCACATGTACTGAACAAAACACGCTACGTTTCACCGGAAGTAACTGCAAACGTCTATAAGGCAATAGAAAAATTAAATTATAAACCCAACCATATGGCGCGAAGTCTGCGCGGCGCAGGAACAAAGGCTATAGGCGTTATTATCGCTGATATACGGGAAGAATTTTTTGCCGAAATAGTAAAATCAATCGAAAAATTCTGTAACAGATCAGACTATATTGTCTATCTCTGTGACTCTGAAGATAAAATAGAAAAAGAAGCAAAATACATCCAATCCCTTCTAGCCAAAGATGTTGACGGTATTATAATTTCACCTGTTTATTCCAATACCAAGATTTCATCACTGCTGGATGCGGACATCCCGATTATACAGATTGACCGTTATTCAAAAAATATTGATTCCTTCTTTATCGGCATTAATAATAAAAAATCCGCTCTGGAAGCAACCTCATATCTTATCAATAATGATTCGGAAAAAATTCTTTTTGTCGGCTATAATGACAACGTCTATACACAGAAATTACGCCGAGAAGGATTCCTTGAAGCTATTGAAAAAAATAACAGAAAAGTCGAGTACAACATCGTCTCTTTAGACTATATGGACAATGAAACTCTATGTACAGAACTTGGCAATGCTATTGATAATTATCCTGATTTCGATACCGTGTTCTGCACAACCGGAAAACTCTGTTACAATTTTCTTAAAGCAGCAATGAAAAAAAATCTTTTGCAATCACAGAAACTGAAAATTCTAACTTATGATAATTCAAAATGGTTGGATTTATTAAAATACCCGATCTCATCGATTAAACAGCCAACAGAAGATATCGGTAGAATTGCAGTAGAAAAAATGATGAATTATCTTAATTCTGAAGAAAAAATCTGTGCGGAAAGTATTCATCTGGATACAGAATTATTAATCAGAAAATAAACGTTAATCTTCCTTTATCCTATAATCATTGCTAAATTACTATACAAATGACTATAATCAACCATTATAGCCACCATATTCTTTTGACTGAAATCACACCAATCAGTAGCCTGCAGCTATACTTCTTCTCTTATATTACTCAAACAGAATCTTAATACTAATATAACTAGTGAAAACTTACAATGAATTATATAATTTTATAATTAATTGATGTTTACCAATTATCTTTCTGTTTTTAATTCCCAAAGGAGTATGCATTATGTCTGATAAACCTATGGTTCTATTCTTATGTACCGGCAATTCATGCCGCAGTCAGATGGCAGAGGGATTATTCAGATTTCTTGATCAAGACAATAAGTTCTCCGTAAATAGCGCCGGCCTGACCCCGGACGCAGCCATACACCCGCTGGCAATAGAGGTCATGCAGGAGATCAACATTGATATTACCAGCCAGTACCCCAAAAGTGTCTCAGAGTTTCTTGGGAAATCACATATAAATTATCTTATCACCGTCTGTGAAAACGCGGATAAAAACTGCCCGCATGCCTGGCCGGGACTCAAACAGCAAAAACATGAACACTGGTCAATAACCGATCCCTCAATATCAGAACTTCCGAACGAACAAAAAATTGAACTCTTCAGAGAAGCCCGGGACTTACTAAAGTTAAAAATAAAAAACTGGATTACTAAATTTTAACCCAAACCAATAAGGCCGGGAATAATCATTATTCCCGACCTGTTCTATGCTGAAACAATCTAAATTTAATTTATATACTCTATTTAAAACCTCACCCGTTCTCTATTGGTTCATATAAAACCAACTAATTATTATTTCTTGATTGTATCGAATAATATGCCACCGGAATCACCAACAACGTGAATAATGTTGAAGCAAGCAGACCGAATATCAGAGCCCAGGCAAGACCGGAAAATACCGGATCATAAACAATTGGAAAAGCACCTATAGCAGTAGTCAGAGCCGTAAGGATAATAGGACGCATACGGACTACACCGCTCTGCATAATCGCTTCCTTCAAATCCATACCCTGATTTCGAGCTTCCTGAATAAATTCAATAAGCACCAGAGAATTCCGGATTACAATACCACCCAGCGCAATCATTCCAATCATACTGGTAGCCGTAAAGAATGTTGGATTTATATAACCACCCGGCATATCAGAGAAAAGATTTAAAATAAAGAATCCCGGAAGAATTCCAAGTACTGTCAGTGGTATTGCCAGCATTATAAGCAGCGGCATGAAGAATGATCCGGTATTCACTGTAAGAATTATATATATACCTAACAGCGCTACAACATAAGCCATACCCATATCCCTGAAGACATCCAGAGTTATCTTCCATTCACCTTCACCATTCCATTTAACAGCAATATCCGGCGCCAGATCCAGATCCTTTATACGCTGTTTGAGGTCAATCACCGCCTCCGCGGGCGAGCGACCTGCCATTTCAGCTGTCACATACACCACATCACGCATATTTTTGCGATATATCGCGTGTGATCCGGGAGCATACTCAATATTTATCAGTTCACCAAGCGGTATAAGTTCGCCTTCTTCAGAACGCAGAGGAATATTTTCCAGCGCCAATGCCGAAGCTTTACTTGACTGCGCCAGACCGACATTAATCTGCAGTGGAGTTCTCTCACCGGCCACATGCAGCGTTGCAGGAGAAGTACCCTTCATCGCAGCCGAGATCGTTTCCAGAATTGTCTGTGTATCAATACCATGCAGCGCCGCTTTATCCTTATCAACAGTTATTTTTGCCTCCTCAGGATTCTGTTTTGACATAACTATGACATCGGTTACCGCATCCTCGGTACGCATCAAGTCCGCAACTTTATCAGCGTTAGCCAGCAACTCACTATAATCCGTATCAGCTTCACCATATACCTCCGCTACAACTGTAGCTATTACCGGAGGTCCCGGAGGTACTTCAACGAGCTGTAAATCTGCATTATATTTTTGCGCTATTTTCTCCAGACCACGCCGCATAGTAAGCAAAATACTATGACTCTGCACTTTCCTATCATTTCTGTCAGCAAGTATTACCTGCAGATCAGCGGTTCTGCCTCCTGAGCGCAGATAATAATGACGCACCATACTGTTAAAATCCATCGGCGAAGAGGTGCCAACATATTTTACCACACTCTTAACCACCGGAAATTCCCGCAAATAATCTTCAAACTCCTGAGCCACACGTTCGGTACTTTCAAGTGGCGTGCCTTCAGGCATATCCAGAATTATTTCAAATTCATCCTTATTATCAAACGGCAATAGTTTTAGTGGAACATATCTGAACACCGCAAGTGAACCAGAAGCAAACAGCAGCAGTACAATAAATAAATACATCAGCCGCCGATAGCGGCTATGATCAAGAAACGGACGCAAAATCGCCCCGTATATTCGCTGTAATCTGTTCTTGCGTGGCACCGCATTCCCTGTTTTACTTGTATCCGACTTCAAAATACTGCTGTTCTTGAGCAGTTTCAAAGTCAGCCACGGCACAATGGTAAGGGCACAAACCGTAGAAAAAACCACTGTAACCGGAACATTAAGCGCCATCGGAGCCATATACGGTCCCATCATTCCGGTAATAAAAGTCAGTGGTGCAAAACAGACAATAATTGCCAGAGTCGACATAATAACCGGAGAAAAAACCTCACGTAACCCCGCAATAGTCGCTTCCAGCGGCTTATCAGGCTTTAATCTCAGATGCCGCTGAATATTCTCGACATTGGTTATTGGGTCATCCACCACCAGCCCGAGAGATAAGATAAGAGCAAACAATGTAACCCTGTTTATAGAGTATCCCAGTACCATATTCACAAACAAAGCCAGTGAAAATGATATCGGCACCGCAAGCGCAACTACTATGGATTCTCGCCGTCCAAGGCTGAAAGAAAGCAGTATAACCACTGAAATTATTGCAAACAGCAGCGAGCTCAATAACGAATTAACCTTGGTCTGAGTGGTTTTGCCATAATTTCTGGTGACTTCCAGATGCACATCTGCCGGCAGAAACTCTACTCTTACCGCTTCAATCTGTTCAATTATATCCTGTGCCACCGCAACAGCGTTACTTCCTTTGCGTTTAGCAAAAGCCAGTGTAACCGCACTGAGATCTCTGCCTTTAAATTTATCTGCAACCTTTGTGTTACTGCCGGTGAAAAATATGGAAGTATAATTATCAGAGTTTTCCGGACCGTCGGTTATTTTCGCCACATCCCTCAAATACACCACTCCGCTCTCATCAGCGAATATTGCCAGATCAGCAACATCCCGAACTGTTTTCAGATATGAATTAGCCGCTACAAATATCGCTTTATTATCCCGGGTAAACTGATCTGCCCGTACCGAAGCATCGGCTCCCTTCAGCGCATTGGTTATATCACTCATATCCACGCCGAAACCTTCCATCAGCTGTGGATCAATATCTACCTTTATCTCCCTGCTCCGACCGCCGAGAATATAACTTCGTGAAATATTTTCCAGACCGGATAATCTGGCACGCAATTCCTCCGCAACCCGTCTTAATTCATAATCCGAGTATTTATCTGAATACAAAGTCACACTGACAATCGGCACATCATCAACCTCTACCGGTTTTATCAGCCAGTCATTGACTATAGACGGGACTCGATCCAGATTCATCTGAATCTTATTATGAAGCTTTAATAATGAATCCTCCCGGTCTTCACCAACAAAAAACCGCACAGTAACAACTGCGGATTCATCCTGAGTTGTAGAGTATACATACTCCACGCCATCAATTTCCCAGAGAATCTGCTCAAGCGGATAAGTCGCCAGCGCTTTTATCTCTTCAGAACTTGCACCCAGAGCGGTTATATATATATCCGCCATCGGTACTACAATCTGCGGTTCTTCTTCTTTAGGAGTAAAAATAATAGCAGATGCCCCGAATATGATAGCGATAATAATCAGCATTGGTGTCAGTGGCGAGGTAATAAAGAATCGAAAAAACGCCGCCAAAGCTGATCTGCTCTCTGTCTCACTCATAATACTTACCTTCCGGATACTGAAAACTCTTTTTTATTAATAGCATTAATATCACTTTAAGCCCTTAAAATACTATAGTATCACCATCCTCTAAACCGGATAATATCTCAATCTGGTCTTTATCTTCTTTTCCAGTTTTGACAAATACTTTCCGTACCGTTTCTCCCTGCATAACCTTGACCATCTTGAGCTGACCGACAACCGTCACCGCTTCCCGTGGTATCACTATACTCATCCGGGACGCCAGCGGTATCAATAACCTGCCGAACATACCGGGATAAACCCCCGGTGTAACCGGTATACCGACCTTTATCAAAAATGATCTGGTCTTGGCATTAGCATAAGGCTCTATCTCTTCAACTACTCCGACAAGTTTAAGGTTACCGGTTCCCAACTTTACACTCAGCTTCATCCCGACCTTGATATTAGCGATCAGACTCTCTCTTATTCCTGCTTCCAGCCGCAAAGCAGCTCCGGTCTGAATAGTCAATAAAGTCTTTGTAGGCGTCGCCAGATCACCCGGATCTACATCACGATTGGTAATAATTCCGGAATTTACAGCGCGAATATTGGCATACTCCGCATAAATCTCAGCCTCATTAACCACCTGCTCCGCCTGCCTCAACGAGGCCTGAGCTGACAAAACCCGCTGTTTGGATAATCCGATCTGCGCTTTCATTTTGAGGTATGCCGTCTTTGCCTGATCATACTCTTTCTTACTGTTAATACCATCTTTAAACAACTTTTCCGAACGTTTAAAATCTGATTCTGCCTGATCATACTCAGCCTGCAGTTCTTCATCACTCTTAAGGTTCTGCTCCACGCCACGTCTGGCAATTGCCAGACCCTCCTTGGCCTGTTCCAGTTTACTGACCACCTCACGATCATCGAGTCTAATCAGCAATTGTCCCTTTTCAACCTTATCTCCAGCATTTATTTCGACTGCCCCGACTTTAGCGGTTATCTGTGAGTGAACTTCAAACTCAGTCACCGGTCTCACCGTCCCCATAGCCTCATATATCTCAGTTACCGGCACAGCTTTCAGCTCCAGTTTTTTCTGAACTGTTTCCTCCTGTGCTAAAACCCCGGTATGCAGCCCAGCAATAATTAAACAGAATATAATACAATCAAAAATTAAGCCGTGATTACACTTTAAAAATCCTCTGTAATCTATATTTTGCATCAGATACTCCTTTAAATTATCTATACTGTTGTAATTATAAACTCATAACTCATATTGTATTTTATTATTCTTTTTTTACTAGGGAAAAACTCCTGAACTCTCACTCGGTACGATACAGCATCCCACAATATTCACCATGAAGTATTATTAATAAGGCTTGAATACACACTATAAATTACTATACTAAATTAATATTACCAGCATACATATAATAAAAATACAATTTACTATCTTATTTATATCAAAGGAATTGCATGGACAAACATCTTCCCAGAAATATTCTCATAACCGGGGGTGCCGGTTTTATCGGTACCAACCTTGTACGTTATTTTCTGGAAAAACACCCAGAAGTTAAGCAAGTCATAAATCTGGATGCTCTTACCTATGCCGGAAGTCTCAACAACCTACAGGATATTGCTGAAAAATACCCTTCACGTTATACATTTGTTCATGGAAATATCTGTGACCGGGAATTACTCAAAAAAATATTTATACAATATGAAATAGATACCGTCGCCCATCTGGCTGCCGAAAGCCATGTTGACAGAAGTATTGACGGCCCCAGAGATTTCCTTGAGACCAATATTCTCGGAACATATGAACTGCTGCAGGCAGCAAAAAATTACTGGCAGGATCGGACTGATGTCAGATTTCACCATGTCAGCACCGATGAAGTTTATGGTTCCCTCGGAGATTCAGGATTATTTACCGAAGAAACAAAGTACGATCCCTCCAGCCCTTACAGCTCCTCAAAAGCCGCCAGTGATCATCTGGTCATGGCCTGGCACCGAACCTATAATCTGCCGGTAACTATTTCCAACTGTTCAAATAATTACGGTGCATATCAGTTCCCAGAAAAACTTATTCCGCTGATGATACAGAAAGCCGAAGCCGAAGAAAAACTGCCGGTTTATGGAAACGGCACCAATGTCAGAGACTGGCTATATGTTGAAGATCACTGCTCCGCAATTTCCACCATTATTCATAAAGGCTGTAATGGCCGCACCTACAATATCGGCGGCTGCAATGAATGGCAAAACATCGAGCTGGTACACCTGCTCTGTGATCTGATGCAGGAACTGAGACCGCCAAAAACCGTCAAAAACTATCGCGATCTCATTACTTTCGTCAAAGACCGTCCCGGACATGATCAGCGCTACGCCATCGACGCAACCCGCATCCAGAATGAACTAGGCTGGCAGCCATCGTTAAAGTTTGAAGAAGGACTGAAAAAGACCATTCTCTGGTATCTGGATAATAGTGACTGGTCTGAAAGTATCCGCAAAGAAAAATATTCCGGCGAAAGACTCGGAAAATAAGATAAAGGATGTTTTATGCTTACAGGAAAAGAAGTAATAGAAATTGAAATTACCGCCCTACAGAATATGAAGGAACTTCTCGACGAGCGTTTCAACAAAGCTGTTGACTATATTATGCAGCATACTGACTCACGGGTTATTACCAGCGGTATCGGCAAGGCAGGGCTTATTGCCAATAAAGTGGCAGCAACTCTGGCAAGTACCGGTACCCATTCATTCTTCATGCATCCAAGTGATGCGCTGCACGGCGACCTCGGTATGACTCAGGAAGGTGATATTATACTACTATTCAGTAATTCCGGCGAATCAGAAGAAATTTCAACCCTTATCCCTCATTTAAAACGGCTTAAAATCTATATAATTGGTATAACTTCAAACCCTCGCAGTACACTTGGAACTCAGGCAGATATCACTCTTGAACTCGGCAGCAGCCGTGAAGCATGCCCGCACGGACTGGCACCTACAGCAAGTACCACCAATATGCTGGCTATGGGAGATGCTCTGGCAATATCTCTAATGAAACGAAGAAATTTCACTGTCAGTGATTATGCGCGTTACCATCCCGGAGGTGCTCTCGGTAAAAAATCACTTATCGTAAAAGAACTTATGCGACCGGAAGCAACAATTGCCACGGTTAATGATAAAGCTACCATTCTTGAAGCAATAAGCGCTATCGATCGCAGTCACTCCGGTTCAGTAATCATTGTCGACCCTGAACATAAACTTCTCGGTATCTTTACCGACGGTGATTTGCGCCGCCTGCTGCTTAAAGAAGCATCAGGTCTTAATGAAAAAATTGCCAAATATATGATAACCTCGCCAAAATTCTGCTATGAAGATGAGAGTGTCTCCGATGTCCTGCCGATATTTAAAGAATACCGCATCGGTGAAATGCCGGTACTTAACCGTGATAACAAGGTTACAGGACTCCTGGAATTAAAAACGATCGCTATTAACAGCATATAAATCAATTATATATTTTATATACAACAAAATACAAAACCACGCCTGGCAGGGCGTGGTTTTACTCTTCCGTCGATGGAATCGGGCAACGGGGGTAAGCCTTTATTATACAATGAATAAAGGCAGTTTAATTTTATGCTCCTCCATTAAGAAGCTGAAGCACATTCTGTGGTGTCTGATTAGCCTGAGCCAGCATTGATGTACCGGCATTTACCAGAATCTGATTCTTAGTAAACTCTGTAGATTCATAAGCCATATTGGTATCACGGATATAAGATTCTGTTTTGGTTATATTTTCAACAGTTATCTCGAGTGAATTAATATTAGTCTGCAACATATCCTTCTGAAAAGCTCCCAGACGTGCTCTAGTCTCAGTAACATCATCAAGAGCCTGTGACAAAATCTTCATAGCCTTGACCGGATCATTTGCCAGACTTGCAGAACCGCCGGAAAGGACATCCTGTAAAGTATAAAGTTTACCGTCAATAGTCACTTTACCGATATTTGATGATGACATACCGGGAATACTGTATATAGTTCTTTCAACATCACTATCACCTTCACCAAGCTGATACTGCATACCGCCAACAAACTCGGACAGCTCTTCGGAAGTATCATGACGGGCATTAGTACACCAGGTTGCATAAGCCGGATCTGTCGGATCATTCATACCTACTGTAGACTCAACCGCCTGTAAAGATCCGCCGCGTGACATCAAAGCCCCTATATCCTGACCAACCTGAGCAATAGTAGTCATCCCCAGTTCACCAGCGTTAAAGGTCACATCTCCGGAAAAATTCTGATTTGCGATACTTGCAGTAAGACCATCGGTCTCAATAAGACGACCATTGACTGTAATCTGGGCATTATTACCATTCTCCTGAATAGTAACCCCTTCATTTATTCGTTCAAGCACCAGACTTGAAGGATCTTTATACTGTCCCCAGAGGTTACCCTCTACATTCTGAACCCTGATACTGCTGAGTGAACCATAATCCAGCGAGTAAAGCCGCATACCAAGATTATCAAATTCCATAGTTCCGGTAGCAATTGTTGAAGCCGGAGTACTGCCGTCAAAGACAAAGGTCCCATATATTCCTGACTTTTCGCCATCACCGTCACCATCTTCTTCAAGAAGTCTCACCTCATAAGGATCACCAGTCGGAGGTGTACCGATATCGGTCACACCACTGGCCACAAGATCTTCATTAAGCATGGATGGATTCTTATAAGCACAGACTGTCACTGTTCCTGCAACATCATCATACTCTGATTTATAATAGAGCTTTCCGGTTTCATCTGTATTTTCACCGAGCCTTATACCACTTACACAGCTGCATGAACCGCTGGCACCTGTACCAAGTTGCAGTCCAAAATCATTTACCAGAGGTGCCATTTCATCAAGATTCATACCATTTGCAGCGTAACTGGCACTTGTAGCATCATGCATCTCAAACACCTGACCAAGCTGTACCACACTTGTATCACCCGCCTCGGTATCAGCAGCAGCAGTCAGAGTCATATAAGCAAGAGAAACATCTGAATTATTTGATGAGGTCATCACTCCGCCAGATGATCCTCTACCGACCTCCATATTATATTCATCATCTTTATAAGCAATATACTCGGTTGCAGAGGTCCAGCGCAGATATAACCGTCCATCTGCAGAAAGATTCTTTCCGGGGACAAGAGTATTGGCCGTATACTGCGGTTGTGTAGTGTCAAATGATACACTGGTAACACCTGAGGTCACAACGTCGCCATTTTCATCCATATTATAGACCGCAGCCTCACCACTGCTTCGTACTTCAGAGGCAGCAGGATTATATATATAATCCTGATCAAGGTTAATACCGGTAACAGAACTGTCAAAAGTCAGAGTTGCCCCTACGCCTATGCTTTCTTTGGTATTATTAATAGAATTAACAACAGTACCCAGATGTGTACCATTATTAAAACCAAAAGAACGTGATCCAGCTTCACCGGTAAGAATAAACTGCTGATCAGCGGTAAGATAACCATTACTGATATCCGCAGCCCATTCCCCATACTGACTGGCAACAGTAGCATCGGCTTCAATAATAGCCCTGGTAGCCTGTCTGCTGGCAATAGCCCGTGACTGGTTATTAGGATCTTCAACACCGGAAAAATTGATTGCTAACGCAGAATTCTCTTTTTTAAAGATCTGATCGATACGGGTATTATCTATATCAACCAGAGCATTATCCATAGGATCATTGACAACAGTTGAGGCATTATAAATCAGGCCTTTTGAACCATTAAGAAGAAACTGATCAGAAAATCTGGTTGTATCTGAAATACGGTCACAGGACTGAATACCTGAATCCATCTCCGCCTGATCCGCACGTATCTGATCCGGAGAGGTTGCACCGGTATTTGAAGCATGTATGGCAAGCTGACGCATTTTGGTCAGAATACTGGTAATCTCTATCATCGCACCTTCAGCAATACCAATAACATTTGATGCTTCCTGAGAATTCTGGATTGCTCTATTCATTCCGGAATTCTGACTGCTGAGCTGCTGACTTATATTCAGACCTGAAGGATCATCAGCTGCAACATTGATCTTATAACCTGATGAAAGACGCTGCAGACTTGTTGAAAGTTTACTGTTATTGATTCCCATTATTCTCTGGGTACCCAGAGCATTAATGTTATTATTAACATACATACCGGTGCTCATTATATTCTCCTTAATATTTTCTTGTCAGTCCCTGACTTTATCCTAATAGCTGCAGCACATTCTGATTAATCTGATTTGCCTGAGCCAGCATTGAAGTACCAGCCTGCAGCAAGATCTGATTCTTGGTGAATTCTGTTGACTCTGTAGCCATATTGGTATCACGAATCGCACTCTCAGTCTTGGTAATATTCTCCACAGTAACCTCGAGCGAATTGATATTGGTTTGCAGCATATTCTTCTGGAATGCTCCAAGACGGGCACGGAGTTCTGAAACATCATTGACCGCCTGCATTACCACTTTCATTGCAGTTACCGGATCGTTCTGCAGACTTGCAGAACCACCTGCCAGCACATCCTGCAGACAATAATCTTCACCATCAATCTTTATCTTACCGATTTCCGCAGCGGTCATACCTGGTATAGCATATACTGTTCTTTCCTGATCTCCGGTTCCTTCACCGAGCTGATACTGCATGCCACCGATAAAGTTAGACATAGTCTCAGAGGTAGCGTGTCTGGCATTGGTACACCAGGTCAGATAAGCCGGATCATCCGGATCATTGATTGTTGAGGAATTTGTAGAAGACACTGCCTGAAGAGAACTGTTCCTGCTCATGAGTGCGCCGACATCCTGACCGACCTGAGCAATTGTAGTAAGCCCCAGCTCACCCTCATTAAAATTAAATTTACCGGAATAGTTAGGGGTAGTTACATTGGCGCTCAATCCCTGAGTTGAAATAGTTTGACCGTTTACAGTAATCTCAGCATCACTGCCATATTCCTGAATAGTATGACCTACTTCAATTGTAGATAAGGTTGTACTCTCCGGATTTTTATACTGACTCCAGAGCTCACCTTCGAGATTCTGCAGACGCAGATACTCTTGTGAACCGTAATCCTCGGTATACAGTCTCATACCCAGATCGGTGAATTCAAGTGTACCGGTATATTCAGTACCTGCATTAGGTGAATCTGTAAGACCGCCGGCAAAAGCAAGAGTTCCATAAATTCCTGAATTTTCACCTGATCCACCATCCATAGCCACACCGAATACCGGAATATCCGCATGCAGAGCTGAAGTACCGGTTGTTCCTGGAACATTTCCTGCACCACGCGCTACCAGATCTTCCTCATTCATCTCCGGATCATTATAGACGCTGATAGTAACAAAGGTCTCATCAGGATCGCCGGTTTCAACCTTGAAATACATCTTGCCATTCTCATCGGTATTCTCTCCCAGACGTACTCCTGACAAGGCACTAGCGCCACCTTCTGAAGCACCGGTACCGGCACAGAGACCGATATTATCAACTATAGAATCCATCTGATCAAGATTCATAGCATTACGTTTATATTCAAGATCGTCATTCAAATAAATATTATCAGTCTGCAACTCAAACTGCTGACCAAACTGTAAAACAGTTATATCATCCTTCTCAGGGATATCGGTTGCAGGATCGGTTTCAACAAGCAGTCTGGCGCTGTCAACTCCGGAATTATTGGTTGAACTCATTTCACTGCCGGAGGTACCACGTCCAACCTCCATAGTCAGATCTTTATCTTTATAAGCGATATATTCAGTATCGCTCAACCAGCGCAGATACATTCTGCCATCACCGTCAAGGGTTTTACCGGGAACCAGTGATGAATCATCAGGAAGAGGCAGATCGGTTGCGCTTCCAGCGAAAGTAACCGCACTCACACCCTGAGTATAATTATAAACACCGTTTACCTCTTTTGCTTCCATATCAGAACCGAGGTTATAAATACAGAGATCACCTGAACCTCTGGCAGTACCGCTGGTAAAACTATATGAACCGGCGGTGTCAATATTCACCCCGGTTACAGTGCTTTGAAAAGTCATGGTAGCGCCGACACCCAGACTGTCAGATACATTATTGATAGACTCAACAACAGTACCTATATGAGTACCATTAGCAAAAGCAAACTGCCTTGAACCCTGAGTTCCGGTAATAATAAATGACTGATCAGCAGTCAGACTGCCATCACGGATATCTGTATCAATATTCAGCGCTGCATCAGCCTCAATATAAGCTCTGCGCGCTTGAGACTCCCAGACCGCCTGTGTCTGGTTTGTTGGATCATCCAAACCGGAAAATCCCAGAGTAAGTGCAGAACCAGAACGCTTGAATACCTGATCTAGTCTTGAGCTGTTAGTATCAAGAAGAGGCATATCCATAGTACTGTCAACAGTTGTCTTACAGTCATATACCAGACCTTTGGAGCCATTGAGCAGAAATTGATCGGAATAGCGGGTAGTACTGGAGATTCTATCCAGAGTCTGAATTCCTGAATCCACTTCCGCCTGATCCGCTCTAACCTGATCCGGAGCAGTTACACCATTATTGGCAGCATGAATAGCCAGTGAACGCATCTTGGTAAGAATATTATTCATCTCAATAAGCGCACCCTCGGCAATACCGAGTACATTACATGCTTCCTGAGAATTCTGAGTAGCGCGATCCAGACCGGAAATCTGAGTTCTGAGCTGTTCGCTTATAATAAGACCTGAGGGATCATCCGCAGCAGTATTTATGCGGTAACCTGAAGAGAGTTTTTCCAGGCTTTTAGACATTAGAGAATTGTTTTTATTGAGTGTTCTCTGAGTATTAAGCGCACTCAAATTATTAGTAACAATCAAACCACCGGAAACAGCCATTGTTCATCCTCCATAAAGTATTCATCCATGAATTGCACCAATTTCAAATATGCTCGTCTTCCCTGAGCGTCTTTAGGCATTTCCTTATATACACTGCGGAAATTAAGAAATAGCCATATCTAG
This sequence comes from Planctomycetota bacterium, assembly GCA_963677015.1. Lineage (GTDB taxonomy): Bacteria > Planctomycetota > SZUA-567 > SZUA-567 > SZUA-567. Next base: position 3,745,884 of record OY781533.1, on the reverse strand, counting down.
TGCATTCAAATAATATTATAACTTATTCAAATATGATCACTGGGCAGAGCCCAACCCTCCCGAGGTTATGATCATACTCCTTTAGACAATGAGTGTTCCAATAATCAGGATCTACCTCTTATTACTGTTTAATGAATATTCAATTTATATAACTTATTGATAAATAAGATATTATAATATCAACACCAATCGTAAAGCATTTCTTAACAAATTATATGGATATATATTTAAGGCATATTTTTTATTTGCGGAATTTAATTCCGGCATAATTGTTCAATAACCCTAAATATCGACTAATTCTTCCTAAACAGCCATATAACTTTGATAATATTGATTATTTTTCTTTTTATAAACTTTACAGTTATAATTGAAGCAAACCCTAAAGTAAGTAATCGCAAAAGGAACTAATAATTTTTTACAATCTAACTATATTTCTTCTCACCGTATACCGGAAGGATGGGTTTTTTATCCTTGACCAAAATCAAATATAGTTTAGGATTAACTTCAAAGTATCACTCAATTTTTCTTGCGGGTAGAGCCTGGGGCAAGTAATAGTGAGAATAAATTTATAATAATATTTCAGTAATAAGGATAATATCACACAACTTTTATAACTTGTGTAATATTAGGATGTTACAAGCAATTTGAATGTAACGTCATGAATATAAAGGAAGTGAATTGTCTACATTTGAACCTAATCATGATATGAATTTCTATCTTTCCCGCGGTGAATATTTTCAAGCTGAAGGTCTGACCAGCCACGCTCTGGATGCTTTCAATCACGCAGTTATGATCGCACCCAAGGAAATAGAGGTATACCTGAGCAGAGCCGAATTTTACCGGCGCGAAGGGAAACATACAGATGCGCTGCTTGACCTTAAGGAAGCAACCAAGGTCGATCCTAAAAATCCGGAAGCTTATATTATTTCAGCCCAGATACTCATGGAAAACCAGCATTATCATGAAGCCCTGGAGATGATATTTGAAGCTAAAAATCTTGATGCCTCATGGTCAAGACCGTATCTAATCATGGGTGATATTTATAATGAACTGACAGAATTTGATAAAGCAATTGACGCATACACCACCGCGGTAAAACTGGATCCGGATTCTGTAGAGAATAACTTGGCGCTCGGTTCCGCCTTAATTTCCAGTGGCGATCTCAACCTTGCTGAAAAAGTCTTTACAAAAACTATTAAAAAATACCCTAATAACGGCTGGTTACACTTCTACCGTGGAGTAATTTATACTAACAAGTGCAAAACCACCGAAGCCCTGCTTGAATTTTCCCGTTCAGCCCGACTGCTGCCGGGACAGGAAGAGCCGGTAATATCCAAGGCCAATCTTCTGCAGCAGCTTGGACGTTATGAAGAAGCGCTAACCGAATTCAAGAAATGCACCAACAGTAATAATACTAAAAAAGCCGAATTATTTTATAATATCGGTGAATGCTACTGGCACTGCAGCAATATAAATACAGCCATAAAGTATTACCTTAAAGCTATTGATCAGGGTTATAACGATGCCTCTATTTTCATCAGTCTGGCTGAAGCGTATCTGACTATAGGCAAGCGCAAACGTGCAGTTGAGTGCTTCAATAAAGCGGCCGATATTTCACCGCATAATCCGGATGTTTATACCGGGCGCGGAGCACTATTCTTTGACCTCGGTATGATTGAAGAAGCCGAAGCCGATATCAACCATGCAATAAGACTTGATTCCGGACTACCTGAAGCCTTTATTACCCGTGCTTCAATCAGACAGATTAAAGGCGATAAAGACGGCTCAATCAGTGATTATGCTACAGCGGCACATCTTATACCTGAAGACATAGGGACTCTTATCCGCTGGGTAAATGCGATTGCCGGTACCGGTGATATTGCTGAAGCACTGCATGTCTTGGAGCGGCTTCTCCTGACCAAGGATGACGCAGAAATAGATCTGCTCCTGCTCAAAGGAGATCTTTATCATAAACTTGGAGAAAGTGAAAAAGCAATAGACATTTATCTGCAGGTTTTACAGATGGTTCCGGATGATTTTGAACCTCTCTTACGCGTTGCTGAACTCAACGAAGAAAATAGTAAATTTACAAACGCACTCAAGTATTATACTAAAGCAATAAATCTATTGCCGGCCGAGCCCCTGCTCTATATGCAGCGAGCTTCATTATTACGACGACTGGGACGTGAGGATGAAGCGGATGCAGATGAAAAACTCGCCCGAATTCTCCGTAGACAGCGCGGGCATTAATTCATATAATATTACAATGTTTGAAAAACAGCATAAATCAGTTTAATAAAAATAATTGATCGGGTCGTGGCTCAGTTTGGCTAGAGTGCTTGCCTGGGGGGCAAGAGATCGCTGGTTCAAATCCAGTCGACCCGACCATTTAATATCAGTGCCCACAGAAACAATAAGTATGCAAACCTAGAATATCTGCAGCCGCAGCTATTGTTACTCCAAAAAATGTAACCGGTTTTCCACAGTTAAGAATATCCTCTATAGTACCATTACACAGAGTAGAACCAGTTGCAAAAATCTGTTCGCTCCAATCCAGCACTTCACTAAATTTAGCGCCGTCTTCAATTTCAATACCCGATTTAACCGTACCAATATTATCTTTATCCAGATCTAAAGCTCTTACCTCACCATTCTTGGCAAGAACCTCCAGGAATCGCGGCTGTAAACCGATAAGTAAGGTCTTTTTCGTGAAATCATAGTGCTTTGGTAACTCCGCCGCACAATCCAAAGGTTCATTATCCCGACAATGAACTGTCTTTTCAGCTTTACCATAATACTTCCATATTGCATTGATCGCCGCAATAAAACTTGCCCGCTCACGATTCGTCTGTAACTCCATAGTAATAAGATCAGCTATTTTAAATACCCCTTTTCCATAATGATCGGTAAAGGCCTGCCCTTTAGCACCACAATAGTCCGCCTCGACCATTACTTCTTTACCCTTATTTATCGGATAATCATCATGCTCGGTATTACCGATCGCCTCTACAGCTGATAACGCTTTACAGCTGACTTCAATAGTACTCCCAAGTATTTCCTTATCCTCTGCCAAAGCCCTCAATTCTTCCTGCATCTGTTTATAAATACTCATTTATTTCCCTTCGTCTCTTCTTAGTACACCGTATAAACCTTATTACCAATATAACGCAGCATATAGAATATTAACAGCGAAAAAACAAACAAAACCCCGGCCAGCACAAGTGCGCGATCATTTTCACCATCAAGAACCGCATTATATATTGCCAGCGACACCGTAGTTGTCTTCCCGGCGATATTTCCCCCAACCATCATAGTTATACCTACTTCTCCGACAATTCTGCCTATTGCCAGAATAAATCCCTGCATAATATTATTTTTCAATAACGGTATCACAATCACCAAAAATGTATTCAGTCTGCTTTTACCCAGAGTATATGACGCATCACATAAATCATTTATACTACCGCCAATACCAGCCATTACAGCTCGGGCAATAAATGGAATTCCGGTCAGAAAAGCAGCAATACAAATACCAGAAAACGAAAAAACAATATCCACATTCAAATATCTCCCTAAAAAACTGTTACGACTGAAACAGAGTACCAGCAGAAAGCCAATACCCACCGGTGGAAATATAATTGGGATGTTAATAAGTATCTCTATCAGATTATTCAATAACTTCCGGTTCAATAACAGACAGTATGCTATTACTACTGCAAACAGAAGTAACGGTAAAGTTACATAAATAATAATCTTCATAGTTATAAATAAAGCACCAAAATATGTAAAATCCATCCGCTCTTTTCTCCAGAATTGAATGTATCGTTATAACTCCACTTTCCGATATCATACCAGCTTGCTATAAGCCGTACTCTGTAAAAATTTTTTTTGCTGCAGTTGATTCAAGAAACTTAAAGAAATTCTGACCGGAATTATTTATTAATCCCGCCTGAATTGTAATTTTATTATAAAATCCCTGATCAATTTCCAGAGTTTTCAGTTTATCACTCTGCAGTTTCACATAATCAGTAACATTTATAAGCCCTACATCTATATCTCCAGATTTAAGATATGCGCTCACCTGCGGCACCGTCTTTAATATCAGTAGTTTATCTTTTACCGCCTCATAAAGCCCCGAAGCTTTTAAAAATTCAACCGCGGCTTTGCCATAAATCGCTTTTTTCGGATCCGGTATCCCGATACGCTGTATTTCTGCTGACTTTAACTCATTAATATTCTTTATGTTAAGTCCTGACTGATATACCATTAATAGTCTGCCAGTACCAATATCCAAAGTATCCTGCAGTTGAATCCCAGATTTTTTAATAAACCTGCTATCACCGATAATCAGAGAGACATCAGCCGATTGCTTTACATAAGTTGTTACCATCTTCATATTGCCAAAAACCGCATTTATTTTTTCACCACTGCTTTTTTCAAATAATTTGATAATATCAAGTACCGGAGATTTATACCCGGCACCGGCAACCAGATATATTCCTTCCAATTCTTCTCCGTATAATAATGTACTAGAAAATATACAACATAAGATAATAGCTAATATTCTTTTATACATAATGCCTCCCTTCAGCTTTATTATGCAAATGACAATAACTATTCCAAAACTGACATTAATGATAAAAGCTTTAAAAAAGAACACTCATTATTATCTTAATAATGAATTATAGTAAATTATATACCATTTTCAGCGCGCAACCTATCATATGATCATATTAATCACACAATTTTGTATTTAAGCTCGGCAATTTTGTCACATTAATTTTATTTTTAAAATTAGTTAATCAGAAAAATTAACAAACACCTTTCAGAATATATGATCATTATAACCTGACTATAGTATTGAAATTATATTATTTACAACTTTTAAGCAGCTGACAAATTGCGTCATAAAAACTATAGAATCTGACCATACTATCCCATAAAAATAAATATAATATTTACAAAATTGTCACTCACACCCAAACAAGTTATAAATTAACAATAATCTTCATCTAATTATGTTAATGGTATTTTAAAACCCCTTAGATACCTAAGAAAAGACAGAAATTTAACCTGACACCAATCTCTAAAAATAATCCTTAAATCTTGAATACATAATCTTACAAAGATATATTCAATATCAGTTGTAATTAATATTTACATAATTACAACTGATAAAATAACCGGCATCTACTCGAAAATAAGGCTAAAAAGAAACTAATTACTAAACTATAAACCTCAACCTTATTCTATTATTTTCAAGCAAAATTTTACTTATTTTATGCTTACAAATATTCATCCATTGAATATGATGCTTTATGGCTTATAATTTAACATAAACAGTATTTATGATATAAACAAAAGATAACATATGAATTTCAATTTTTGACATGACTTTTAAAAATATAATTAAACTTCTTTACAATAGAATAAACAGACTGGTTGAATTCTTCAAACTGATATTTATCAACCCCGACGATAAAATAACATTTTATATCGTATCGCCATGCTATAACAGCAATATTCAGACATTAAAATGCTTAGACTCAATTTATAACCAGAAGTTCAATAAGCATAGAGTCAAGCATATCGTTATAGATGATTGTTCAACAGACAATACAAAGGAATTAATCTGTAAATGGCTTGATGATCACCCGGATAATAGCGTAACTTTTATAGAAAATAAAACGCGACAAGGTTTATGTGCCAATAATTATTATGCTTTTAAAAAGGCACCGGACAAATCTGTTATAGTAATGCTTGATGGCGATGATTATCTGTCAGATAATAACGTCTTAAGGTATCTTGCGAAAATTTACTCGCAACCCAATATCTGGATTACCTATAATACCTGGATTAGCTCTACCAGAAAAATCATTGGCTCTACCCGAAAAATATCGACTCATACAATAATGACAAATTCGTTCAGAACCTCTCCCTGGACAACTTCACACTTGAAGACGTTTAAAGCCGAACTCTTTAAATATATTCCTAAAGAATATTTAATAGACCCGAAAACCGGTACCTGGTGGGAAAAATCATCTGATCAGGCATTCTTTTTATCTCTTTTAGAACTTGCCGGAAATCATATATATCATTGTAAGAAAATCTGTTATATTTATTATATAGGTGAGCATACAAAAAATAATAAACATAAAGAAACTCAGGAAAACTGCAAATTACGAATTTCCCAACTAAGGCCTCTATCTCCGCTTGCAGATTATAATGATAACAAAGTAAAATACAATTTAGCCAACTATCTAAATTAACATATGTTATACTCAACACTTAATATACTTATTCATAGAAATTATTTTTAAAAATAAACCGTCTCGCCATAAATTGAGATTAAAGATCATGAAAAGAATTTATATCCCATTCCCGACAGAGCATGATTCAATAGGCGGTCCGCAAACCTTTATGAGAAATCTTCAAAAAGGTCTGGATAAACAAGATTATTATTATAAATCTACGATCAAAAACGCTGATGGAATGTTCTTTCCAATATCGGCTAATATAAAAAAAATCAAAACCATTAAAAAACACGGCGGAAAAATTATTCAACGTTTAGACGGCATATTTTATCCGTCTAAACATGGTGACAAATTCATTAAACAAAACAAAGCCATTAAAAAAATCTATTGTGAACTTGCAGATTACATTATCTTTCAGAGTGAATACTCTAAAAAACAGGTATTCAGTATGTTCGGTGAAAAAGATAAAAACCGGTACAGCCTTATCTGTAATGGTGCAGATGCAGATATTTTTTTTCCTGCTGAAAATATAAATTCTATAAAGAAATCCAAATTAATAAAATTTATAACCACAGGAAATTTCAGAAACCCAGATATGATAGACCCGGTTATAACAGCACTGGATGTACTCAAGGATAAAGAATACAACTTTGAACTAGAGGTAATCGGCCCAATAACCACCGACAATCGTGATTATTTATTATCTAAAGATTATATCAGAAATTATAAAACAACTTCACAACATAAAATTGCCGAAGCTTTACGAAACTCTCATATTTATATATATTCTCACCTGAACCCGCCATGCCCGAACTCGGTTATCGAAGCAATCGCCTGCGGTATGCCGGTTGTAGGTTTTGCCAGCGGTTCAATGAAGGAATTATGCCATTTCAATGCGGATTTACTGGCATATGTAAGTGATGAGATATTCCAAAAGTATAATGACTTCAAACCCGAGAAGCTTTTGGAAAAACTGGAACTGGCAATCAATAATTTCGACAGATATAAATTTAAGGCATTAAAACATTCTTCAGACTACACACTAAATAACTGCATCATGAAGTATATTGAAGTCTTTGATTCTATTCAGCCTGGCAAACCTGAAAAATCCCGTTTTTTAAAATTTTTCTCTTCCGGAAAATAAAGCCGCCATATCTCTTGAAACAACTAGAAAACAACGTAAATATCAATAAAAAAGCCTCATCTGCCGAAACAGACAAGGCTAATAATATGGGGCGAGAAACCGGACTTGAACCGGCGGCCTTCAGAGCCACAATCTGACGCTCTAGCCAGCTGAGCTACTCCCGCCATTTATTAAGAGTAATTAGTATATTTAATTACTATTAATATGCAATAGTTTATAGTTTTTTTTTTGTTAAGCAATTCAATCAGTATACTGATACTTTGCTGCAATCCGCCGACACTCATTATAAGTATTTTTCAGTTCTTCTCTATACTTACCGTGTTCATCATAAAATTCGGCAAATGCTTCTTTACCATCTGCTATATTCTTACCTTTGAGCCACGATATTACATGTTCCCAGGCCGCTATATGCCTTCTGAACGCTGCCTGAAAATCTTCCGGTGTATTCTCAAGATCAATGTTATCTGCATCGGTTATACCTTGAAGATACTCGGTACGATAACGCACATAGCTACCATCATTAATGCTTTTACGGCTAAGCTTTACCTTGCCGGTATTACCAATAATTTTATCAATCAGAAATACCTGTCTTATACTCTCTGCATAATCATTCTGTAACTTTGGCTCCACTTTGGCAATTACTCCACTGTCAGCAGCAGATTTATTTACAGGAATAATTTCATTAACTTCAGAATCTTCTGAAATCTCTTCAGTATTGGTGTTAGCCGCAGTTAAAAATTCAGCCGGAACCTTTACATCACTTTTCTCTGCCGATCCAGCGGCAGCCAAATCTGCCACTTCGCCATCAGCAACAGCTTCCTTACCGACCAATGTAATAGCATCAGCTTCAATGATTGAGCGCTTCAATTCACTCATATTTATACCATTATCTCTGAAAAACCGGATAAGTGCTGCTGCGCGCCCTACCTTCAAAGCTTCACCAAGGGGTGGAAGCTGCAAATATTCGTCCTTATAAAGATTCATCTGATCAGCATTAGCTTTATCTTCTTTCTGAAAAATCCCTTTCTCCAGAGCATCATAATCAGGAAGATAGCCACCATCAGGGGCGGTATAAGTTGCCATAGGTATCAGCATTATATCTGCTTTCTGACTGACCGGCTGATAATTATTATTGATATTATTATAAGTAAAATCAGACAGCTGTAAAAAAATTACACTTGATCTCTCACGAGCCGCAACCCTGATCGGCTTATAATTATGTGGTAAATTATATTTACGCAAACGCGAATATTCAGCGAAAACAACTGAACGGATAAAATTATCCGCTGTTTCCAGCATTCCTGCCGTTTCCGAACGCTTATGAAGTTTTCCATAAACAATAAGCTCATCATTCAAAGTTACTGACACCCCGATTCTTTCATCAAGGTTAATAGCGTCAATCAACTCCAGCAATTCTTCAGAACTTACCGGGTTCTGCAGCTTATCGGTATCATTCAATACAAAGGTATTATCAGCAGTAAGATACTTAAGCGTACTGATGGGGGCAACTCCTTTAACCTTACCTTCAACTACCACCCCTGAATATGCCGTATACATTGTACAGACAATAAGCAAAAATAAAGATAACATCTTCTTCATCATATAATCTCCAACCCGATTCAATAAACTATAACTATAAAGAGAGGATACAGTACAGAAAACCGGCCTTACGCCGCATTATCCTGATTTGCTGCAGCGGGTATAACAGCTTTTCTCTTAACGATAATATTATCCGCATCCCAAATTCCACAGAACGCTACACCAAGTGGACAGACAAAATCACCTCCCAAAGCTGCCATCCAGGGACTTCTTCTTCCCGGACAATCCGGACTGCATTTTGCCAAAGCGGCTGTATATTTGCTCTCTTTTTCAATCATGACATACCTCAACTCTATAAAAAATAATAAACAGATACTTTTATCGGACATTTCTTAATAATTAATTACCTATAAAAGCCTATTACTTTTAAATTTTTTGATTATTAAGATAATTTTTATCGGACCTGATTATTAAATCACTCATTGAGATAAAACTATTATTCAACAGTAACAGCCTTAACTTCTTCCAATTCATCCATAGTCTGTTCATGTTTGGTATATTCAAGTTTTCCAACCAGCTCTTTCTCAGCAGCAGTTGGATTAGGCAGATAGTATTGCTCAGCACCGCCAGTAGCCTCCAAAGAATAGCCATCCATACCCGCCATATTGGCAGTAATGCCATATATTAAAGTAGTGCCTCGTGGAATTTTGTATTGTGTTACATTTAGTGCTGTATTACGTTCAGGAAGCGACAGCTTACGTTTTGCTACATCACGTTCGGTAAACATTTTTTTAGCATAGAAAAATCCTGACTCACCACTTCCCCCGCCCCAATATCTATAAACATGCAGATCTCTATCAAGAGTTATCTTTCTCGCTCCGGGTTCAAAAGCTCTTGCCACTACCGGTCGCTGTGATTCCGCAACAATATCAAAAACATTTTCATCATAAGTAACTGCCGGTGCAGTACTCTGATTACTCACTGTCTGTGGTTCACATCCAACCCAAACAAATGTAAAAACTAGACTTATTATAATAATGATTTTTTTCATGCTATATCTCCAAAATAATCAGTATATTTACGTCGATTTATCGACCTGATAACAATTAATGATTAATTATTCATATATATTTACGATATTAATTGATTAACACTCAAAGAGTTATATAATATTTTCAACTAAAGTTGATAATATTATGGAAAAATCACCTGAAAAATTGATAATTACTAATTAAATAGGGATTTTCTTTATAATTTGTAAATAACCGTAATAGTTTTTAATTATTGCGGCAATATTATGTTACATAATTACTTTCAAAACAGCAGTTCTGAATTAATATAGAGATAGGAGGTCACAATGGCTTCACAGGAACCCATTGAAAATGTATACACCAAAGAAGGTGTTATTACAAAGAATGCTTTATTTACAATATATAAAGCAGAGATCAACCTAGATAAATTTGATTATGATATGCTTTATGCCTACACTCAGATAAATGGTCTGACTCTCAAAAAACGTGCTCTGGAAGCTGAGAAATTCGCCCAGAAACTGAGTGAGAAAAATCTTGATAACCAGACAATCAGAACTATTCTTGAAACCCAGAATATTCCGTTACCGCCAAGATCTGCAACTTTTATCGAATCTATCAGTAGTTTCGATACTGATTTTTTTAATTCTCGACATAATCTTTTTCTTTATACACAACACCCGAATCTTATTACAGTATATGCTTCAGGATCAGTCGACGGCAAAGTATATGTTGCAACTGAATCACTGGAAAAACGCATGCCAACAGAAAAACTTTTTGAAACTTTCACTCAGGAAGGCAAAATTAATCTTCTGATTCAAGTTTCCAGAGCTGTCGCATCTTTACACAGTAATAAAATTATTCACCAGAATATTTGTCCTGAAAACATTTTCGCGCTGCCGCAACCAAATGGAATCTGTCAGATAAAACTCCTCGCCAGCGGAATTATTCCTAATATCAGTGCAGCCCTTGATATCGGTGGCGGAAGCGAATTCAAACCTCTCTTTGCTTTTACTTCTCCAGGAATACTGCAGGGTAAAGAATCAAAACAGCAAATATCTGAAAAAGAAGATATTTATGCTCTGGGAGGAATACTCTACTTTTATCTCTCAGGACAACGACCATGGCAAAAATACAGAACATTATTTGATATTATAACAGCATGCAAAAATGGTGAGGAATCTCTTGGAGAAGAAGATTTTATCAATATCGCTGATAATCTTAAATCCGTTATTATTAAAGCAACCCAACTCAATCCGCAAGAAAGATACAATAACATTGCTGAGCTGATTGCTGATCTTGAAGCCTGCCGTGACGGCAATAATCCAAAATCTCTCACACTATTACAAGATAATCAGAATTCTAATCCGGAAATACCCTCCGAATTAGAATCAGTATATATTGACGATAGCGAACCCGTATCAGCAGAGGAATCAGCAAATAACACTTCAGCACCTGCTGCAGCGGAAACAGATAACAATAACACTGAAAAACCAACATTTAAATCCGAACAGACACTGACTGAAGCCGACCTTCCTCAACCCTTTATTGAACCTGAAATTCCCGATATCAATGAAATATCGCCGGAACTGAATAAAACCGGCTCAAAAATATGGCTGAAACTTGGAATTGCTGCCTGCGTTATAATCGGTGCCGGAGGCATTGGCTACTACTTCATGTCTCCTGAATCTTCCGAGACCGGTCAGGAGCTGCAAATACCGGAAGAAGCCGGGTCTATAAAGACTGATAATACTAATGAAGAACCTGAAAAACTTGCTTTAGCTCTAAATAAAGAAGAAGAAACAAAAACAGCAAAAGCTGAAGAAGAAGCAAAAAAAATTCAAGAGCAAAAAGAAAAACAGCAAAAGCTTGAAAAAGAAGCAGAAAATAAACGGAAACTCGCAGAACAGCAGCAACTTGCCGCAGAATACCAACAGGCTATTACTGCTGGTAATAATGCTATGAAAGATAAACAGTATGCTCAGGCGATTGCGGAATATACCAAAGCTGAAAAGATCAATAATACCAGTGAAGCTGCCGGACTTTTACAAGCGGCTCAGCTGAAACGAAAAAATGAAGAGGCATTTGAAAAGAACCTTACAGATGCCCAAACCCTTCTAAACAATAAAAAACTTGAAGAAGCGGAAGCTCTCATTCTTCAAGCCAAAAATATTAAGGATTTCAGTGACGACCCAAGAGCTGATCAAATAGTTGGTCATATTAGAAAAATTCGTTTTGAAGATGCACTCGCTGAAGGAGAAGATCTCCTTACCCAGGAAAAATATGAAGAAGCGGAACTTTCATTCGCCTGGGCTTTGAGTATTCCAGGATATGAAAACAACGAAGATGCTGCTAATGGGCGAAAACTGGCACAAGATGCACTAAAGAAAATTGCACAGGAACAACTGCAGAAAGAAGAAGAAGAACGTAAACTCAAAACCCAGTTTAATGCCGCATTCACCGAAGCCGAAAAGCTTATGGCACAAAAACGCTGGAATGAAGCTGCTGCCGCCTATGCCATGGCTCTGGAAGTTCCCGGTTACACCGATAATCAAGAAGCTCTTAACGGTAAAAAAACCGCTCTTAACCACAAAGAACAGGAAGAAAAAAGACTTCATGAGGCCAAACAGACCGCACTCCGTACAGAATTTAACAGACTGCTGAATAATGCGAACACTTACCTAAAAGCACAAATGTGGCGTGAAGCCGAACAGGCATACGGCAAAGCTCTGGAAATTGAAGGCTACTCCGCCAGTCAGGAAGCATTGACAGGCCGTAAGGAAGCCATTAATAAAAGCAGACTTGCTGACAATAGAGAACAATATGACAATCTTCTGCTTACAGGTATGAAAAATATCAACACCAATGATTATACTAATGCCGCAAAATCTTTCCGTGATGCACTGCTTATCCCGGGTTTTGATAATGCTGATGCGGCAAAAGAAGGTGTTATATTCGCAGAAGAACTGAACAAAGTAAGTACCAGAGCTAAAAATTATAATCAGTATATTGATTCAGGAAAAGATAAGCTTCTTAATAAAGATGTAGAAGGTGCAATTCGTGATTTCGGTAAGGCTATAGTGGAAGCTCCCAATCAGATTGACGCTTATATATTACGTGGCAGTGCCTATCTGCAAGCCGGAGATACCGAAAAGGCTCTGGGTAATTTTACTCAGGCACTGGAGATAAATTCTGATTATGAACCAGCTATTCTCGGCCAGGCTCTTACATATTATAAAACAGATAATTATGCCAAAGCTGTACCATTATTTTCTCAGGTTGCCACAGATACCCAAACGGACGGTCTCAAAGAACTGTGTAATAATATTCTCGGCTGGATCTATCTGGAAGTTCGAGACAGTCAGAAAAATGAAGACTTTGACTACAATAATCAGACTGCAAAAGAATATTATGAAAAAAACCGGAATGACGCAGACCCTATAGCTCTGAATAATCTCGGCTATATGTACATGAATGGATTCGGCGTTGATAAAGATTACGACACTGCCGTCCAGTTCTTTGAAAAAGCTGCCGCTGAAAAGCTGCCTGAAGCCGAATTTAATCTGGGGATGGCCTATTATCAGGGGCGTGGGGTACGACGTAATTATGAAGAAGCTTTCAAATATTTTAATCAGGCGGCTCAAAGCAATACTCTACCTATTGCCTGGGGACAGCTTGCTGAAATGTACCGGCGTGGACGCGGCGTGGATAGAGACCGTGATCTCTCAAAAGAATACGCTGAAAAATTTAATGGCAATACAAATCGTGACACAATATATCTCGCCAGCACACCAAAACTGGCATTACCTCTTCCAATCAAACATTTGCCCGAAGAACTTGATACCGACAGTCTGTCAAAGTATTTCAATGCTTTCTTTGCAGCAGGAAATGATTTAAAAGCCAGTCAGGATTTTGCCTCCGCTAGAAGATTATATACTATTGCTTCAATGGTTCCTGGATATCAGGAATCCCCTGAAATCAAACAGAACCTTGAGGAACTGGATAGACTGGAAAAAGATAACAGAAATTCTCTTCTTGCAGCTATCAAAGAAAATAAACCGGATGATGATATTGATGATCTGCTTACAGAAGAATCAATTGCAGATATCTCAAAAGAACTTGCCGAACTCAATCCGGCTGAAACTGTTAAATCCGATACCTCAGGTCTATCCAAAACAGAACTTGAAGACGTCCTTGCCTCACTGGAAGAAACAGATAATGCAAATAACACTTCCAGTACAGAAAATACCGATATCAAAACTCCACCGCGCAAGCCACTGCAGCAGGAGATCTCCGAAAGCAGATTCGGCAAAGAATATGTCAAACTGATTAATATTGCAGAAAAGTTCCTTTCAAATCAGGAATGGTCAATGGCAGAACAGGCTTTCCGCCTTGCTCTGGCACTTCCTGATTCCCCAGATCAGGGGGATGCGCAGGCAGGTCTTAATACTGCGGTTAAAGAACGTGAAAATGCAAACACTCCCGGCAGCTCGACTATTTCAAACTATGCGGCAATCCTTGGAAATGCCACCGCACAGCTGAAAGAGAAACAATGGCCACAAGCCATCTACCTGTATAAATCAGCTATAGACTACAGCGAAGATGACGACGATACCCTCGCTCAGATAGGTCAGAGTGTAGCAGAAGCAGCAGATGCGCCTGAAGAAACCGCGCAAGATAATCAGGAACTGAATATTAAATCAGACGAACGTGATATCGCCAGTCATAACATGGCAATTGCTCAGGCAAAGCAGTTTTTAAGTGACGGAAACTTCAATGCTGCCATACAGATGCTTGAGATAGCGCAGAATATGAAGGGTTTTGAAGATGATCCGGTAGCATCCGCTCTGCTTATGACCGCGAAAAAAATGAAGCTGGAAAATGACAACAGCCCTGAAGCAATAGCTGCCAGACGTGCCAAAAATAAAGGGATTTATGATAAACTGCTAAAAAGCGGTGAACTGCAAATCAGCAGCGGCAATCTTGACGGTGCTCGAAACAGCTATTCACTGATTTTAAAGATTCCGGGCTACGAAGAGGATGAAGTAGCCAAAGATGCACTGAAACAGATAGAGGAACTGAAAAACAGACCAAAGGTTTCAGCAGAGGCGCAGGATAAATATAACTCACTTATGACCCAGGGTCGTGAAGCGCTCGAAGCCTCAGATTGGCCCAGAGCTGAAGATACTTTCCGTATAATTCTAAGTCTTGCTGAATTCAAAAACGATCCCGACGCTCTTGCAGGCCTCAGAGCTGCAGCACAGGCGCAGAATAAGCCGGTGCCGGAAATTGGTGATGTAACCGAAGACATCCTGCAGAATGGCCTTATTCCTGCAGATGCTGATCTTGAATCCATCAGACGCAGAGCAGAATTTGAAGCGCTCATCCGGGAAGGAAAACGCCAGCTTGAACTGAAACAATATGAAGTTGCAGAAGCAATGTTCAATGAAGCACTTAAAATCAAAGGTTATGAAAATAACCCGGATGGCCTGTCACTGCTTAATAAAACAATCAGTGCCAAACCCAAAGAACCGGTTGTAAAGCTCCCGGTTAATCCTCCAACTACTGAAAATCCGGCACAGGATATGCAGCATCAGGCAGCACTCCTACTTGAAGAAGGAAACCGTCTAAGAGCCCAAAAAGACTTTAATAAAGCTATTGAAGCCTATAGTAGCGGTATAGATCTTGATCCGGAAAATTTACGCCTGCGTATAAACCGTGCTGACACCAATGCCGGATTAGGAAAATTTGATATCGCCTTAAATGATTATATGAAGGTTATCGATGCTGCAGCCAATGATACCGAAGTAAAATCCTACACTTTAAATAATGTCGCCAATGTATATTATTATGGTAAGAAAGATTATGCCTCAGCTGTTGAATTCTATAAAAAAGCGGCTGAATTAGGTAACCCTGCTTCTATGAACAGTCTTGGCGTCTGCTACGGCTTTGCTAAAGGTGTGGAAAAAGATCCGCAGAAATCACTTGAATGGTATACTAAAGCTGCTGAAGGCGGTTATGGTAACGCTATGCTGAACCTTGGAATGATGTACCAGAACGGCTGGGGTATTGATACAAATCTTGAACTGGCCAGAGAATGGTATGAAAAAGCTGCAGCAAGTAATGTACCCCGTGCCTACGTACGTCTTTCATTGATGTATGCCAATGGCAGTGGCGTAGAACAGGATCAGCAGAAAGCCGATGAATACAAACAGAAAGCCGTCGAGCTGGGATACACCGCCGATAGATAGCTTTTAGTCACGCACAACAGAATAAAACAAGGAATAATATGAGTAATATTCTCCAAATTAAAGAACTGAGTAAAGATTCAGATCATAACAGCGTTTTATATAATCTGAATCTGAATATTGAAAAAAACAGTATCAATGCTCTGATCGGACTCAATGGCAACGGTAAAGAGAAACTTCTTGATATTCTCGCCGGCAAAGACACCGCCAGCAGCGGCAGTATCAGTTTTCATGATAAACCATATAAACCGGGAAATACAGCTACAGCTTTAAAAGCCGGTATCATGTATATCTCAGAAGAAGCCTCACTCGCTCCCGATCTAAGCATTAAAGATAATATACTGCTCGGTCTTACTGGCAAAACCTCGGTTACAGCAGTTAAAAATGCCCTGAATAAAACCGGCCTAACCAATATTCCACTGAATACTGCCGCCGGTACACTCTCAGCCGCTCAGTCGCGACTGCTCTTACTTACTAAAGCAACTCTAAGTACGGCAAGAATATTATTATGCAACAAACTTGACCTTGCCTTCACCCGTGAAGAAAGAAATACCTATTTTTCCATACTACGCGATTTAAAAAGTGCGGGAAAAACCATTATATTTATCCCGGGTATTACAGATAATATGCCGTTTGTTGACAACTTCATCAGTATCAGAGACGGAAGTGTCAGCAGTATTGACAAAGATTTTACCGGCATCAAAGAAAACCTATACTCTATAGACGGCAACAGCATTTTCCCGACAGCCGACTCTTCGCGTAATAATAACATCATAATGGAATCGCTCGGACTCAAAGGTACAATGCTCAAAGATGCCTCCGTAAATATTCGAGAAAAAGAAATTTGCGGACTCTTTGGACTTATCGGATCCGGCATCTCTGAAATCCTTGATATTCTCACCGGAAAAACCCCATCAACCGGCGGAGTTCTGAGTGCAAATCACAGTAACCTGCAAGCGAAAAAAATATCCCCGAATAAAAGACAAAAAGCAGGAATAAATATTTTCAACGGTAAACGTGAAGCAGAGCTTGATTACGATTCCAGATGCTGTAAACTACGGAGCTTTCAAGGCAATATCATAGTTCTGATAGACCCGGTATATGGACTTAATATAACCGATAGAAAAAATTTCTACCTTTTAATAAACGAAATTAAAATGCAGAGTAAGGCTATTATTTTATTCACAACTTCAATCGACGAATTGAAGGGTATCAGTGATACAATCGCAATAGTTCACAATGGTGAACTCTCTGCAGCAAGATCAAAAAATAACTGGACAGATGAGGAGATTTATAAATATGTCACAAGCGGAAAACTCGAAGCTTTCTCCATCCTCTAACACACGCGGATGGTTTATTACTCACAAAATAGTTCTACTGATAATTATTTTTGCCTCCTACTCCTATTTTACAGCTATTACTGGAGATTTAATTATCAGCGCTCTGGCGATAGGTTTACTTGCAGTAGCAAGTGCGATTGTAATGGCTGGAAAAGTAATAGATTTAGGCCTGCCGATCAACTGCATAATCAGCTTTACTATCGCAAAACTTGTATTCGATAAATTCAGCGGTGATACACCGGACAATACATTTATCATTGTTGCTGTAATCTGCGGTATCATAGGCAGTGCCATTGTTGGTTTATGTACAGGAAAAATTATTACCCGTAAATATATCCCAGCATACTTCGGCAGTTTTACTGTTCCCTGTGTTATACTCTACCTGCTGTTTCTGATTTTTAATAACAGCTCAGATAATATCGGAGAATTTCTGGCTCTGAATAATCTCGGAGCAATAGCCAATAATACTCTCTATATTATTACTGCGATATGTATTATAATTGCACTTATCTTTTCATTAACTAAATTTGGACGAAACCTTCGCGCCACCGGCTCTTCAATAGAAGCAGCCATAGAAGCTGGAATCAATCCGGACTGCAGTATAATTCAGTCCTATATTCTTAGCGGACTTTTCGCCGGTGCCGGTGGTATTATGCTGGTTAATATTCCACAAACCAGTATCGGTATTATCAGTTTTCCGCTTCTTTCATGGTTACCGGCAGTTCTGCTTGGAGCAGTTATCGGCGGAAATAAATTCTCCGGTGGAAAACTTGATATTATAGGTGCTTTTCTAGGCGGTATTATTACTGTCTTACTCACAAATATCATTGTTGACTTTACCGGTAGTCTGGTACAGGGTACTACCGTAATACTGCTGGCTACACTTATAATTGTAATGGCTACAGATATAAAAAAATCCCGCTAATTTTAAGAGGAATAAATCTTCATGTCTGACTCTACCAATACTGCCGCCAAAGAACAGAAGTCTGCTGATAACATTACAGGTTCGGATAATTTTGAACTCACAACGCCAGTATTACTTCTAACCTTTAAAAGACTCAAAGAAACCAAAAGTTCATTTGAGCAGATCCGTAGAGCCAGACCGCAAAAATTATATATTGCCGGAGACGGACCACGCAAAGACCGTCCGGAAGAAGCAGAAAAAGTAAGAGAGACCAGAGAATATGTTTTAAACAATATAGACTGGGAATGTGAAGTAAAAACTCTGCTGCGCGAAGAAAATCTTGGTTGCAGAAAAAGCAATTCTTCAGCGGTAGAATGGCTTTTTACCAATGAAGAGACCGGTATAATCATTGAAGATGACGTAGTTGTCTCTCAGGATTTTTTTCGATATGCTCAAGAACTTCTTGTCAGGTACAAAGATACCGAACAGATAATGTGTATCACCGCTGATAATTTTCAGAATGGCAACCGCTATAATGATGATGCATATTATTTTTCACAAATACCCCATTGCTGGGGCTGGGCCAGCTGGCGCGATTCCTGGAAAAAATATAAAGAGGTCGAACAGCATATACCGGAGCTGGTGGATAATATCAGAAAGGGCAGAATCCCGCAGTTCACCCATAATAAAGCAGCCAATTATATGTGGTCGCATAACCTGTTGCAGACCTATAGTAATAATGTTGACAGCTGGGCCTATATCTGGACTCTGGCTAATTTATATTTTCAGGGACTGACCTGCACACCGGCAGTCAATCTGGCCAAACATATCGGCTACGGTGAAGATTCAACACATATAAAACAACCGGTCGAGTTCTCTCTTATTGAAATAGAAAAACTGAACTTTCCTTTAAAGCATCCGGATAGTATCGCCTGCCTGCAACAGGCTGATGATTTTGCTTATAAACGGGTATTCTTCGTTGATCGCTTCAACCATGTATATCAGAATGAAAACGACAACCTTAAATCAGAAAAATCCCTACCCAAAATCAAACCGGTATTTGCTGATAATCTGCCCGCAACCAACAGTATCTACCCACAGGAAATAACCGCCAAAGAAAGCCAGACACTGTTCAGTAAATATCTGCGCAGTCCGCGCTATCAGCCAACAATCATAAGTTTCCTTGATTATACATTTGACCTGCCGGATGCTCAAAGCTTTATCTGGCAGTTTAAAGATATTTTCGAACTCGAAAACTATAAATTTCAGCCCAAAACCCGTAATCCGGTAATAATCGATTGTGGGGCTAATGTTGGTACCAGCTGCCTGTATTTCTCCAAGACTTATCCAAAAAGTCATATTTTCGCCTTTGAACCTGATAAAAAGGTTTATTCATATTTACAGAAGAATCTGAAAAATAACAGCATAGAAAATGTTACCCTCTTTAATAATGCAGTCTGGACCAAAGAATGTGAACTGGAATTCAATTCAGAAGGAGCTGACGGTGGAACACTTTTACTAAGTGGTAAGAACATGATAAAAGTGAAAGCAGTCAGACTAAATGATTTTCTATCACAATTCACTTATATTGATTTTCTAAAACTTGATATTGAGGGTGTTGAGGATATTGTACTCAAAGACTGTATCAGTAATCTGCATAAAGTAGAAAACCTCTTTATTGAATATCATTCGTTCTACGGCAAAAAACAGAATTATGATGAGCTGCTGAAAATCCTCACCGATAATAATTTCAGATATTATACCACTACCGCCAATAATATACCCAAGCCGTTTTTTAACAAAAACCGCTACGGCACCATGGATCTGCAGATAAATATCTATGCCACCCATGAACCCTCAGCAGCAGCCAGAATTATCAATAGCACCTCCTCCGAACCCGTTGACAGCACCAATGAACTGGAACTGCGTAAAAATATTTTCACCCGGCATTTAAATTCAGCAAAACCCAGACTTCTCAATCTCGGCTGCGGTACCAATTTCCATCCACAATGGACCAATATCGACTTTACCTCCACCGGTAAGGATGTAATCGCATATAACCTGCTAAACGGCATCCCAGCTGAGGATGAAAGTTATGATGTAATTTATCACTCTCATGTTCTGGAACATTTCCCCAAAGATAAAGCGGAGAATTTTCTGCAGGAATGTTTCCGGGTTTTAAAACCCGGAGGACTGCTCAGGATTGCCATCCCGGATCTGGAACAGATTGCCAGACTCTATATTGAAAAGCTGGAACAGGCAGCAAATGGTAATAGCGCCGCCGAAAATGATTACGACTGGATGATGCTTGAATTATTTGATCAGACCGTCAGAAATCAGAGTGGCGGTGATATGCAGCAGTATCTAGGTAGCGATACTCTCACTAATTTGGACTTCATCCGACAACGGATAGGTATCTACGCCGACAGTATACGTAATTCCTGTCTTAATGCCAGAAAACACGGTAACATTCCAGCAAACAATAATATAGACACAACTCCGGAAAATCTGGCACGAATCGGCGCTTTCCGAATGGGAGGAGAAGTGCACCAGTGGATGTATGACCGCTTTTCACTACAGCGACTGCTAAAACATGCAGGTTTCAGTCATATCGCTACTGTCAGCGCCTATGAAAGCAGTTTTTCTGACTTTCCTTCGTATAATCTTGATGTTCGGAATGGAAATATTATTAAAGCCGATTCTCTCTTTATCGAAGCGATCAAACCCGATCACACAACCGCTGAAAACAGCACTACCACTGCAAATAAGACAAAATCAGGGGTATTTCTTGATAATGGCGGCTTAAAAGTTGTCACCCTCTCCAGCAAGGACTCCGGAGGTGCCGGAGGTGCAGCGCGCCGCATGCATGAAGCGATACTAAAAGCTGGTGCCGATGCGGTAATGATTGTTCTTGACAAAGCCACTACCTCAGAACGCGTCGCTGAAATTGAAATCCCAATACCCGGACTTGATAAAAGTAAGCCCAGCGCTCAACTTTTCTACGCTTTCAATCTTATTCAGCAGCGACTGACCAATTACCCTGAGCGTAAAATACCTTCAATGTTTACTTCAACCGAAGCAATTATCAATTTTACCGATCTGGCAACAGTATTTGCTGAAGCTGATATTATTCATGTCCATTGGATCGATGGCTTCTTTGATTACAAAAACGCTCCCGGAGTCTTTCAGAACAAAAAAATCGTCTGGACACTCCACGATATGTATCAGTTTACCGGCGGTTGTCATTATGCGCTTGATTGCCGGAATTATACTACCGGCTGTGAAGGCTGCCCCCAGCTCGGTGAACCTGTCTCCTGCAACTTCACTAAAGAGTGCATACAGATAAAAGCTCAGGCATATAACCAGCTTGATATCAATATAGTCTCTCCGTCAAAATGGCTTAGTGACTGTGCCGGCAGCAGTAAACTGATGCAGAAATTTCCCCGCAGAGTAATACCGAATACTTTTGATACTTCAAAATTCACTCCGGTAGAGATGCAGCAGGCACGGAATAAATTTGAAATTGATACCGATAAATGTGTAATTCTCTTTGGTGCGGATCATATTTTAAATCCGGTAAAAAATCTGGGCGCTGTTATTGACAGTCTGAAAACATTATCTGATAGTGGCAGCATAAACCCCGCTACAATACAGCTTGTCCTCTTTGGTGCCGGAAAGATTAATGAAAATAATTATCCGTTCCAGATCAGACAGCTGGGCAAAATCGCAACCCCTGAAGATATGGCGTATGTATATTCCTGCGCTGATTTTCTGGTTCTGCCGTCTATCGCCGATAATTTCCCCAATATCATGTGTGAAGCTCTGGCCTGTGGCACGCCGGTAGTCGGTTTCAGTATCGGAGGGCTGCCGGATCTGATAACTCATGAAGAAACCGGTTATCTTGCCAGACCTTTCAGCGCCGAAAAATTACAACAGGGTATCACCTGGGGCATAACTACTGCCAGAGGCAATACGGCTATGCGCCAGAAATGCCGTAATATCATCGAAACCAGTCTCACAGAAGAAATCATTGCTTCTAAAATGCTGGCATTTTATACTGATCTATTATCCGGTTCCACTACTGGCGCCGGCAATACCAGTACCACAACGGAAAACACCAGCATTTCTGGTAATGACCAGTTACGCACTGAATATATCAACGCTATTCTTGCCGCTGCTGATCCGGTTGCTATCGCAGCAGGCTTTACCCAGAAGATTTCTGCATGGCTGAATACCGTATTATTACCGCACCGCAATCTAAGCCAGGAGGAAAGTCTGCTCAAAGATCAATGTCTTAAAATTCTTGAATCCAATGCTTCAGCTGATAATGATTATCTTCAGGCACTACTGCTTGCAGTGGTTCTTATTCCAGTAGAAGAATTACCACTGACAATTAATATTTATAAACAACCGGAAGCAATACAAAGTCTGCTGACTCTGTATATCTTTTCTTTCAAAGAATTAGCCGATCACCCGGGATTTACTGAAACCACTGCCCGGCACATGCGGACATATCTGCAGATGCTTACTGCTGCCTGCAATAAAAATCCGGCAAAAGCAGGTATTCTCATTGCCAGTGCTTTCACTACATTAAAAAAGATTCCCGCATACTGCGCTAGCGGTGGATTATATGAAATTATGAAATCTTTTGCAGAACTTATGCAGAGACTTCTAATTATTAATAAAGCTGCAATCAGTCATCAATTTTCAGAACATGAATCAAAGCAGAAGATTAGACTTGGTATCCTGCTGCAGGGACTTTCAGAACATACAGAGACCTATGCCACACTTCCGACCTTTATTAATCTTGACCGTGATAAATATGAAATATCGGTATTTGTGCTGCGAATTACCAATTCCAGTCAGGAACAGCAATATAAAAAACACTTTGATCATCTAATTGAAATATCTGCAACCGATATCCCAAAATCAGTAAGAATGATTCGCGAACAAAATCTGGATATTCTGCTTATCGGAACCAATATTACCGCCCTTGCCAATCATAATGCGCTGATTTCAACTCATAGACTGGCAAGAATTCAGGCTGTGCATTTTTGTAATCCCTGCACTACCGGTATTAATAACGTTGATTACTTTATCACCGGCGATAATTTCAACCTCAAACAGGAGGATTTTACCGAAAAGCTTATCTTTACAAAATATTCCGGCGTCTGTTTCGAAGGCAATACCGTAGTCAAACCTGCAGCATACACAATAACCCGTAAAGATCTCGGTCTACCCGATAATGCAACCGTATTTATTACCGGTGCTAATTTCTATAAATTCACCTATGAGCTCAAAGAATTCTGGGCTAAGCTACTCAAAGAAATTCCGGATTCCTATTTACTGACGCTGCCTTTCGGGCCGGCCTGGACCAATAAATATCCGGTCAATGAATTCATAGCCTCAATAAATAAACAACTGCAGGATAATGATATTGATCCTGCAAGAATAATCATCATGAAACCACTACCCACACGCGAAGACGTGCGCCGGGCTGTTGGTGTCTGTGATATCTACCTTGACTCCTTCCCTTACTCCGGAGCCACATCACTACTCGATCCATTATCAAATAACCTTCCGGTTATCTGCCTGAAAACCGAGACTATACGCGGCGGACAGGGAAGCGGTATGCTTGAAGATATCGGTTTAACCGAACTAATAGCTAACACCGAAGATGAATATATTGCAATCGCTAAAAAACTGGTAAATGATACTGAATATAGAGCCTCTATTTCTGCTACTATTAAAGAACGGATGTCCAATAACCCTCCATTCTTAAATACAGCAGAATACAGTAGTGATATGGATAGAATTTATACACAAATGCTGAATGATTACGAAGCAAACATCTCGACCGCTACCGATGATAATAATTCAAAAACTCAGGAAAATATTCAAAAAGAACACCCAAAGCCCAACGACCCATGCAGCTGCGGAAGTGGACTTAAATATAAGAAATGCTGTGGTAAGAAACAATAAGGAACTATATGAAACTACTGATTACTGGCGTTGCAGGCTTTATAGGTTTTCACACCGCCAAAAGACTTTTGGAAGACGGCAATGATATAATAGGTATTGATAATATAAATGATTATTATGATCCTAAAATTAAAGAAGCACGCATAGCAATACTTGAAGAATTTGAGAATTTCAAATTTTATAAATCTGATATTACAGATAAAAACATTCTTGATTCATTATTTAAAAAACATGCTATACAACGGATAATTCATCTGGCAGCTCAGGCTGGTGTCAGATATTCCATACAAAACCCTTATGCTTACATTGATTCAAATATTATCGGTTTTATCAATATTCTTGAATGTGCAAGACATTATAATATCGAACATCTGACTTACGCCTCATCAAGTTCGGTTTACGGGGCCAATGAAAACATGCCATTTTCTATTCATAACCCCGTTGATCACCCGCTTTCATTATATGCTGCAACTAAAAAATCGAATGAACTTTTCGCTCACAGTTACTCACATCTTTATAATATCCCTACTACCGGACTGCGCTTTTTTACAGTGTACGGTCCATGGGGCCGACCGGATATGGCATTATTCCTTTTTACCAAAGCCATTCTAAATGGTAACAGCATTGATGTTTATAATTACGGAAAAATGAAGCGAGATTTTACCTATATTTCTGATATTGTAGAAGGTATTATTAGAGTTTCAGCTCAGCCGGCTCAGCCAAATAAAGACTGGAGCGGTCTCTCACCCGATCCTGCAACCAGTACAGCCCCTTACCGCATCTATAATATCGGTAATAACAATCCAGTTGAACTGATGGATTTCATTAATGCAATTGAAGACACTCTCGGCATAAAAGCAAATATTAATCTTCTGCCATTGCAGGATGGTGATGTTCCAGCAACAATAGCTGATGTCACCGATCTTATACAGGATTTAAAATATAAACCACATACCAATATTGAAACCGGTATCCGTAATTTTATAACCTGGTATAAAGAATATTATAAAATCTAAATTATTGCTTATTTAGGTTTTTATCCAACTAATATTAGAGGCTTGGTATCAATTGATACCAAGCCTCTAAAAAATATTAATTTCAAAACGAATTACTTATTTCCCTTCAAACTCCTCCTGAGAAATAATACCATTACCATCCGCATCAAAATCAGCATAAACAGTATTGCCTTCTGCACTGCCGTCATTTTTTGTTATCTTATCAAATTCATCATAAGTAAATCTTCCGTCAGCATTAAGATCTACCTCTTTAAAACTCAATTCACTGATATTAGCAATAGTAACTTCTTTGGGCGCTTCTTTTTTAGCTGTTTCTTCTTTTTCATCTGTATTTTCGCTCTGACAACCAGCAGCTATCAGTGATACTCCAAATAATGCGCATAATAATAATTTTTTCATTACATCTCTCCTTAGTATTCCAGTATTGATTATTAATAAAAATAACAATCTACTATTAGTTACCTCAAAGAGAATATTTATTTCAAAAATTTTTATAACTACTTACGATTATCTATCACCCTCACCGCTTTACCAACAGATCTCTCCAGTGTCTGCGGTGAAACTATTTCAACATTAACGCCAATCTGAGTAATTGTCTGAACTTCCTGTCTTATCTTGTCTCTGAACTTCTGCATATCATTCATCTTATCAGAGAATATTTCAGGAAGCATCTCCACGCGCAAAGTAACCTTATCCAGATTATCCGGACGGTCAACAATAATCAGATAGTGTGCCGAAGTTCCCTCGACCTTGAGCAATGCTTCTTCAATCTGTGACGGAAATACATTAACTCCTCTAATAATCAGCATATCATCACTACGTCCAAGAACTCTGGTCATACGTGTTGTTGTACGTCCGCATTCACACTGAGAATAATCGAGTGAAGAAATGTCTCGTGTCCGATAACGGATAATCGGCATCGCCTCCTTGGTAAGAGATGTAAATACCAATTCACCCTTCTCTCCCTCCGCTACCGGCTCAAGTGTATCAGGATCCAGACATTCAACAATAAAATGATCCTCCTGAATATGCATACCGGAACGGTATTTACAATCACCACTTACCCCCGGTCCAATAACTTCAGACAGACCGTAATTATTACTGGCAAAAATACCCAGTTCATCCTCGATCTTTTTACACATATCATCTGTCCACATCTCACCACCAAAAAACCCGAATTTCAGCGGCAATTTTGCAGAATCCAGCCCCAGCTCTCTGGCGACTTCAGCAATATTCAAAGCATAACTGGGGGTACAAATTAGCGCCTCTGCAGCCAGATCATTCAACAGCATTACCTGCCTTTTAGTATTACCGGCAGATACCGGAATAATACCGGCACCTACAGTATTAATACCAAAATGCAGCCCGAATCCACCAGTGAAAAGTCCAAGCCCAAAGGCTATATGAGCAAGATGATGCGAACGCAACCCACCCGCTGTAAGAAACCGGGCACATAGATTTGACCAGATTTTTACATCATTCTCAGTATAAGCAACAAAGGTAGGTTTACCGGTAGTTCCTGAAGAACCATGAATACGGGAGACTTCTGAACGATCAACTGCCAGCATATTAAGAGGATACTGACTTCTTAAATCGGCCTTGGTCGTTATCGGCAATTTACGTAAATCCGCAAGATCTTTGATATCCTCAGGATTTATACTTTTAAGCCTTTCATTATAAAACGGCACCTTCTTCGCCTGTTTTAATGATTCTTTCAAACGCTTCAACTGTAATTGCTGACGTTCATCTCTTGATATTATTTCATTCTTATCCCATATTTTATCTTCAAAATCACCACTCATCGTATGCCACACTTTCTATAAAACAAAATTGACTTTGCAACAAGCATAAACAGCCAGTTACAATTATTAATTAATTCTCTGATAATAAAGTTTAATCCGCAAACAATTCTGCAGGACTTATTATACTAATTCCACCTTTTTCAAGTATAGTCAAAGCCTGATCCGCATCATCAAATCTAAACATAAGAACCGCTTTATTATCACGTTTTACAGTATAAGCATACATATATTCAATATTAATCTCTGAATTTTCAATTACGTTCAATATTTTATGTAAACCACCCGGTGTATCATCAACTTCTGCAGCAATAACATCGGTAACCTTTACCACAAAGCCGGCATCAAGCAATATCTTTTCAGCCTGCTGCCAATCCTTAACGATTATTCTAAGAATACCAAACTGCTCAGTATCAGAGAGTGAAAGTGTTACCAGATTGATCCCGGCATCAGCTATTACTTTACTTGCATGATTGAGGTGACCCGGTTTATTTTCTAAAAAAATTGAAACCTGTTTTATTTTCATGATATACTCCTCTTCTATTATATTTATTTTAAATTTTATAACCTTATATAACAATACTATGAACGCTTATCAATCAAGCGCTTGGCTTTACCCTGACTTCGCGGTATAGTATTTGGTTCGACAAGGCGTACAGAGACACGAATATTAATAATCTTTTCGATTGCCTGTGCAACCTTCTTATGCAGTTTTTCAAGATCAGCCACCTTATCAGTAAAGGCTTTTGGTGTCAATTCCACCTCTACTGTTATCTGGTCCAGTCCACCGTCACGAGTCAGAATAATCTGATAATGCGGTACCGCCTCTTCAACCGTCAATAAACCAGCCTCAATCTGTGATGGGAAAACATTCACACCACGAATAATAAACATATCATCACTTCTTCTGCCTATACGGCGCATTCTTCTAATAGTCCTGCCGCATTTGCATTTTTCGGTTATAATAGAGGTTATATCACGCGTACGATAACGAATCATCGGCATTGCCCGCTTAGACAATGTAGTCAATACCAGCTCGCCTTCTTCACCTTCCGGTAAAACCTCTCCGGTTTCAGGATCAATAATTTCAGGATAAAAATGATCTTCAAAAATATGCAGACCTTCCTGCTCCAGACACATTATCGCTACACCTGGTCCGATAATTTCAGAAAGTCCATAAATATCAATAGCTTTAATTCCGGTTTCACGTTCAACATACCTACCCATTTCATCGGTCCATGGCTCAGCACCAAAAACTCCAACACGCAGTGGCAGATCCTTGAGATTAATACCTAATTTCGGAGCCTGTTCAATAATATGCAAGAAATAACTTGGAGTACAACAGATAGCATTCGACTGAAAATCATTCATCAGCATTATCTGCCTGTCGGTATTACCGCCGGATATCGGAATAACTGTCGCTCCCAATTCTTCCGCGCCATAATGTGCTCCCAACCCTCCGGTAAAAAGACCATAACCATAGGCATTCTGAATAATATCACCTTTATGCAGGCCAGCGCAGGCAAATGAACGTGCCATCACTGTAGACCATACTTTAATATCCTCGTCCGTATAAGCCACAACAATAGGTTTTCCGGTAGTACCGCTGGAGGCATGGAGACGGACAATATCCGTCATATCACTGGCAAAAAGGCCGAATGGATAGGTATCGCGTAAATCTGTTTTTACTGTAAATGGAAACTTACTGATATCACTCAATTCTTTCAATGAATCAGGTGTAAGACGAGCCTCCTGACAACGGTTTCTAAAAAGCTCTACACGTTCATAAGCCCACTTAATTGTAGCTTTCATCCTCTGAAGCTGTAATTCACGCAATTTTTCAACCGGCAGATAATCCATAGCACTGACCGGATTTAACTGCCCTACACGGTCATTCCATAACGAACCCATACTATCTCCATTCTTAACAAAAACCTTTACATATTTATTATTACAATATCATTATTATGATTATTTGTTTATAATATTGAATAAAAAATCAAAAATATCAGCAACTCTTAATTTGCCAATATCTTCAATAATAGAAATATATTATATTATTCCCATAATACCGGCAAATACCAGCTTAAAGATAACTATATAAATATATTATTATCATTTTCCAATAAATTACACACACAAATAATATTTTATCTACTATCTATTTGTTTCAAAATAAAAAAAAACTATAATTACTCTAAATATATTCTTATTGCGCAAGTAGTTACCGATTCTCATCCTCTTCAGGATCATCTAAGGGTCATCTATATGAATAAAACCAGTAAATATCTATTCGTTTTAATTTCTTTATTTCTGCTTTCTTCAGCAAATCGGTCAATTTTTGCTGCAGATGATACTACAACTACTACCATTAAGAACATTGTCGTTGAAAGCGCCGGCATCGGTTCAGAATTTGAGCAGAATGTTGATGAAATAAGTCAGATTATTGCAGACGGAGATCTGAAAACCGCAAAACAGAAAGTACTCGAAATTCTCGAAAAATTTCAAGCTCTACTCACAGAAAATGATATTATTTATGTCAGCGTCTCATCAGATTCGCAATATGATGATTTTATTAAATCTCACCCTGATGAAAAAGTCCGACGCACCAGTTGGGAATTACAGAAGATCTTATTTTTAAAGGCTTTTATTGCGGTTGAAGAAAATGATCTTGGAGCAGCGTTATCAACTCTGGAAAGTCTTTTAAAATTCGCTCCATATTCCAGTACAGCATTATGTGAACAAGGTTATCTCTATAATAGACTGGAAAGATATGAAAATTCTCTTAAAAGTTACCAGCATGCCGCAGAACTGGCGCAACAATTCCCCACTGAGAAGCATAATCTTGCAATTGCTCTGCGTGGAGCCGGCTATGCTCTCACAAAGTTAAAAAAATATGACCAGGCTAAAAAAGCCTACACAACTTCATTAAAATACGACCCGAAAAATTCTATTGCAGTCAATGGTATCGCCAATATTGAAAACCTTGCAGAATAACCCATAGTAATTTATTATGACAGAACAACTCTTATTAGATCAGGCAGATCAAGCTTTATGTTCAGCCCGAAAAAATCCGGGTCAAATTATACTTATAACCGGTGGTCCGACCTGTGAGGATATTGATCCGGTACGTTTTATAACAAACCGCTCAACCGGTAAGATGGGTATTGAAGCCGCTAATGCAGCAATAAAATTAGGATTGTCGCCATTACTTATTCTAGGGCCAACCCCTTTACGTGAGCAAGTTACAGAAATTCCACTGGTTAAAATCCGTAGTGCCGATGATATGTTTAAAGTACTTGATCATTTATTTCCCCAATGTGATTTTCTGATCATGAGTGCTGCCGTTGCTGATTTTACACCACGCAAAATCAGTATAACAAAACTGAAAAAAGCTGACATCCAGAATGATAATCAGGAATTTACTCTTACATTAAAAAGAACCAGAGATATTCTGTATGAACTGAATAATACTCCCTGCCGTAAAACAAAGCATATCGCCGGCTTTTCTCTGGATACAACCATGAATATTAATGAAGGTTTGCGTAAGCTTAATGATAAAGGTCTGGATCTGATTGTAATCAACTCTACTGCGGCTTTTGAAAAAGACTACTCGACTATAAAAATTATTACGCGTGATCATAAAGAAATTGAGCTAACAGATAACAGTAAATTCAATACTGCAATTGTTATAATTAAAGAACTTCTCCGTCTTAAATCTTCAACTGAAATATAAAGGTAAAAATGGACAATAATAATATCAAGGCTACATTTCTACAGTTTGCTTCCGGAATGGCCGCACAAACCCTTATGCACCTTGGAATGCTTGAAAATCCTCTGGCCGGAACCACAGATATCGATCTTCCCAATGCCAAATACTCAATTGAGCTGTTAATCATGCTTAAAGAGAAAACATCTGGCAATCTTACTGATGAAGAAGCATCATACCTGAATGCTGCGATTGATGATCTGAAAATCAGATATGCCCAGATAAGTGAACGTTCAGAAGCTAAAAACGATTAGAATAAAATCCCTATTATGAAAAATCTGATCTTTGATCTTGATGGTACCCTTGGAGACACCTTGCCAATATGTATTAAGGCATTTCAGCATTCTATCGGCCCGTTTCTGCAGCATAATCTTAGTGAAAGTGAAATAAGCCGCCACTTTGGAATATCTGAAGAAGGTATTATTAACTTCCTGCTGCCGGATAAACCGCAGGAAGGTTTAACCGCATTCCTTGATTATTACTCATATCTTTTAGAAAAAAAGCCCCATCCTTTCCCCGGTGTACCGCAATTATTAACTATGCTACAGGATAAAGGACATTTTATCACTATGGTAACCGGCAAAAGCCTGCAGACAGCTATGATAACACTGGAAAAATTCAAAATTGCCCATTATTTTTATGATATTATCCCCGGCTCACCCACAGGTGAAATTAAAACCCATTGTATAAATGAATTAATCCGCAAACATCATTTAAATAAAGCTGAAACTATATATATAGGCGATGCCGTAAGCGATATTATTGCATCACACAACTCAGGTATTCAGGTTATTGCTGCAGCCTGGGCAAGTACAGCAGATATTGACGCTCTTGCTGCCGCTAATCCCGATTACTTATTTCATTCATTTGCTGATTTTGCAGATTTTCTGCAACAACAGAACATCTAATCACATTTTATTTTTCTAATCAGCTCTAATTACTCAATATTATAATAGTTTTAGTATAATACTTGCTTTACTTTTCCACTATAACCGGAAAAGTAAAGATTAATATAAGGTTTTACGTATTATGTTGTCGATATTTCTGTGTATTAAATTTTACAGCACACAGGATAAAGACTATGTCAAAAACAATTCAGCCGCGTTTAGGAACTGTAGTAACTATGATTGTTGCTATTCTGTTTTTATTTCTACTATTTTCACAGGCAGGAAAATACCATCAGTCCGGGTATATCGTTGAAAAAGCCGAAGAGCGTCTGGCACTAAATCAGGAACGTCAAAAGGCAATGCTGTATATCGGCGTTAATGATGATATCGCCTTAAAGGTAAAACCTATTGAAATTCCACTAAGCAAAAAGCCGGAATATAAAAGTGCAAAAAATACAAAAATTCCAAAGCAACCGATAGAAAAGAATACAACCGATCCAAATATTAACAGCGCATTATCCTATGTCAAACAAATGAACAGAAAAGATAATTCAAAACCTATAGTAAATAAAACCAGAACTTCTTATACCGTCAGACAAGGAGATACATTATTTGGAATTGCCCAAAAAGTATATGGAGATGGTAATAAATGGCGTGTTATTTTAAAAAACAATAAACATCTCACAAAGCCCAGTAATTTACGCAGCGGTATGAAATTAAACATCCCTGAACCGTTGCAGGAAAATACTGCTTATATTAAATGGCAAAAAACCAAGTCAAAACGCGGTTAATTCCTTTTATATATAAAGAAACAGATAATTTATAATTATCTGTTTCTTTTTTTTAAACTCATTTCAAACCATATAGTCTCTAACTCAAATTACTATCCATCTTATCAAGAATCTTCAATAATACTTTCTGTTCATTTTCAGAAATTCCTGCCAGCAAATTTTTATTAAGATCCTCGGATATTTTATTAAATTCCTTTTCAAAAGCTTCACCTTTGGGTGTAAGCACGATCAATTTGGACCGCATATCCTGCTGATTTTCCACTAATGTAATAAAATCATATTTTCTCAGCTTATTAACTAAAGTAGTCACAGTTGATGGATCTCTTTTAATGGTTTTAGCCATCTGACTCATAGTTAAAGGGCCATAATTAAATAACCGGAATAAAATTTCACCATGAGAAGTTACCAGACCTTTACATCCTAATTCTTCCAGACGATGCTGTAAATACGTATTAATCTTGTGGCGTATGCCACTTATTTTAGACGGTAACATCATAATTCTAATCCTCAGAATAAATTTGGATAACCAAATATTATTATAAATTATTATTAGCATTAATTCAAACTAATTCCCTTCTCTTTATCTTACTCAATTTATAAATTACTCTGGTATTTCCCTATTATATTGGAATTAATAACATTCTCTCAACTACTACCGGATACTTTCCCTTTTAGTTGAATCGACCTGAATAATTTGACGATATAAAATTGAATTCTAAAATTATACTGATTTATCTACATTATAAATAAGATTATGAGGTTTGCTTTATGGGTGAAATGGATCAAGAAGATATCGATAAGCTTCTGGCAGATGCGTTAGGAAGTGACAACGATAGCGATAGTGCACCAATGGGACAGAATGATATCGATGCTTTACTTGCTGAAGCGGGTAATAGTACAGATGATACCCCGATGGGACAGGATGATATTGATGCCTTGCTTAATGAAGCGAATGACCAGAATGACAGTGCACCAATGGGACAGAATGATATTGATGCTCTGTTAAATGAGGCGAACGCTCAAGACGAGGACGAAGGCGCTTCCATGGGGCAGGATGATATTGACGCCCTACTGAATGAAGCAAACGCTCAGGACGAGGACGAAGGCGCTCCTATGGGACAAGATGATATCGACGCCCTACTGAATGAAGCAAACGCTCAGGACGAGGACGAAGGCGCTTCCATGGGACAGGATGATATCGACGCCCTACTGAATGAAGCAAACGCTCAGGACGAGGACGAAGGCGCTTCCATGGGACAGGATGATATCGATGCCCTACTGAATGAAGCGAACGCTCAGGACGAGGACGAAGGCGCTTCCATGGGACAGGATGATATCGACGCCCTACTGAATGAAGCAAACACTCAGGATGAAGACGAAGACGCTTCTATGGGACAGGATGATATAGATTCCTTACTTACTGACGCTATAAATAATAATGCAGAAGAATCACTTGTTGATCAAAACAGTATTGATGATATGTTCAATTCTGCGAATGATAATGTTATGGCTCAGGATGATATAGACGCATTACTTTCAGATAATGACAGTACTGAACAAACAGATAACGATATTGAAGATGAAATACCAGAAGAAGATGATGAAGCCGGAGTAATGGGACAAGATGATATCGATTCTCTTCTTGCCGGAGCTATAGATGATGACGGTGATTCGGATATTGATGATCTTGATTTTGATGATACTGACATGGAAGATGAAGATCTCGATTTTACGGATGAGACTGATATAACCGATACTATAGATTCTTCTGATGACGATGATTTTGAATACAATTCTGATGAATATGAATCAGCTGCAGCCGATGTAAGTGCTGATATACAGGAATCTATCGTTTCACCGGAAATGACTCAACCAAGTTATGCACCGCCTCCTATGCCTGAAATAAAGGCTGCTGCATCAGTTCCAAAACTAAGTCAGGAACAAATGCAGAACATTCAGGAGAGTTTAGCGCTTAGCGGTTCTTCTGGAGAGGTTGAAAATCTCGCCGGACAAATGTCAGGTCTGCTCGGTCAACTTTCAGAAAGAGCGCGCAGATTCCAGGCTGCCTGGCTTACTGCCGATCAGGAAGCCCGTGAGTTACGTCATACTCTTACGCTAAACCAGCAGAAGGTTCATGTTCTTAACGGTGAAAAACAGAGCCTGCACAGTGAAATAAATACTCTGCGCAAACAATACAGCCAGATTGAAGGCGAAAAACTTGCAGCATCAGAAGCCCATAGAACTGAAATAGCTTCTTTAGAATTACAGTTACGTGAACAGGAATCACGCAACAATATGATCTCCAGTGAAATACGATCACTAAAAGAAGAATTGGAAAGAGCTAGAAATGAAACTACCGGTTCAGATCTTGAATCCCGCAGATCACGTTTCGAACTTGAAAGAATAACTCAGGAATTAACTGCAGAAAGACAAGAAAGACAGCGCCTTACCCGTGCTCTTGAAAACAGGGAAAAAGAGCTCCAGGCGATGCAGGCACAGTCTGCAGGTCATGCATCAACATTATTCCTTGATGAACTTCACCGTCTGGTTCGCAGACTGGAAAGTGAGCTTGACATCAGAACCAGCTCTGCCCATGAAGCGCTGTCAGTTATTGACCGTATGCAGTTTATTCCGGAGCAGGAGATGTATGCTGCGACATTACGCACTGCTATTGCTGCTGCTGCCGGTATGACTCCTGATGAAAATGATGCCTTGAATATACTAGATAAACAGAGTACCCTCGGACAGGAAAGTCTACAACCGGCTCCGCCTCCGGGAGCAGATACCTTTAAAGCAGCTCTTGAACGTTTCGATTTTGCCAAAGCCTCTGCAATTGCAAGTGCTTCAATGCGTTCAGGTGAAAAAGTTCCACTCGATTTTATTAAAGTTATTCATGAAGCTTCAGTACTCAGACGTCCGGAAATTACAAAATATCTCGATGATATGGCAGCAATGCTACGCGGAATTAAAAACCTTCAGGAAGCCAGTGATCGAGCCAGAGGAAAAGAGGGTGACACTACAGAAATTATGTATGTACTGATATTTGACCTGTTACATACATTTGTCAGAATGAAACTGATTAGCCGGGCAACAACAGCTATCTGGGATTTATTCCTTGAACTGCGCGGACGTTTCAGTTTTCTAACCAGCGATAGGCAATGGAAAGAATATCGTGACCGCCTATTATCAAAATCAAAAGTTATTGCATAATTAAGGGGATTTTCATGCACAACATATATTTAATTTTCAAAGTCAGTATGCTTTATTCAATCATATTTATTACCGGTTCTTTTGCCGGAGAAGTAGAACTGTTTATTCCAGCTGAAAAAGCTGAACAAATAGCCCAGGAAGAAGAACAGGCACAACAGCGGGAATACCTTAAACGTTTTAATTCCTTCAAACAGACTGTACCACTTTCTGCTATTCATGAAAATATTCTTTCAGCGCAAGCTGATAATAATATTAACGATGGTAGTGTTACTATCACCGATGATGAGCAATTATTAACTGAAAACACAACTGAATTTGCTAATAATAAATCTACTGAAATAACCGACAAAGTAAGTATTGTTCATGAGAATTCCATACCGCAAAATATTACTGTTGCCAAAAACAATAAAATTAATCATGATTTAACAATACATGAAAATTCAATTGAATTCACTAATTTTATAGTACATGAAAATACCGTAAATAATAAATATAGTAATGAAATTGCCACAGCAATAACTCCTGACAGCAAACAGGTATGGGATACTGCCTCTTCTCAAGCTAGTCTATTATTTTCAACTTCAGCTTCTACCCGCGATAAAGCTACTATTGAATTAGTTAATAACGGTGGCTGGTTTAAAGTTGCAGAAAAACTTATTACTTCAACCGATGATATTACCCGTATTAATGGGGTTAATCTTATAAAACGGGCTATTGACAGTTCAAAATATAACCATATACCGCTAAACACTAAAGTTAATAAAATATCTCCAATTTTATTGCCTCTACTTAATGACTCTAATAGTAAAGTTCGTTTTATAGCCGCACTTGTTCTTTCAAAACTTACAGGTAACAGTTTTAATTATCACTTTAATGCGGATCACTCTGAACGCGAGGAAGCTATTACAGCCTGGAATAATTATATTAAAACTGAATTTGGATCTTAATTCAGTTGATTAAATTCAATACACAAAAAACAGCATACTGTAAAGCAGTATGCTGTTTTTTATATTATAGTCTTTAGAATATCAATTATGCGATATCCTGAAGTTTCATACTTCTTAGTGCCTCAATCTCAACCCGTAACTTAAGAGCACATATAGGACAGTATCCATGCGAAATTTCCTGAGTCTCATCATAGTCCTGATCTACCCAACCAGCTTCTGTTTTAAGTTTATTACAAACGCAACATACTGTTACCATCATATCCTCCTTGATATTGAGTTGAATTTATTACTCACTCTTTTTGATAACCTAAGTATCGGATATGATAAATGCTTTCTTTACCACTAAATTATTTTTATTCCAGTTAATAATTAATTTCTATCTGCAACATAATCAATATAATGAGCTAATCATTATAATTTTTAAAAAGCCTCTCAATTTAAAGTATTTTTAATAATCGCATATATATAATTTAACTGGTTTAATAATTAGTTAATCACACTATGAATTTGAGAATTTATAATTAATATTACCCCATATTTCTCATATTTTTAACCCACAAAAATATACCCATCATTAATACTAGAATATTCGGCATCCATAATGCGTACCAGGGCAGACTGCCATCACGCACACCACCATACAAGGCCGTAATTATCATATAAAAACCAAAAGCGAACCCGCCACCCAACGCATACCCCAGCATTATATTTTTTCTTTTACCCATTAGTCCAATTGGAATCCCTAGAATTGCAAATGAAATACATGCAAAAGACATAACAAGTTTAGAATTTATCTCAGCCAGACATTGCCGTAAAAATCCACTCGTATTCTGATTTTCATTTTCCAGTGTAGAAAAACTTTTCATATTATTATTTAACTTATTTGATAATTTATATTTATTACTAATAATGATATTATATGCTTTCTTTAGATCTATTGTAAGCTTATCAACGTTATTTGTTTTATAATCATCAATTACCTGCTGCAGAATTCCAACCAGTTCTGCATTCTTCATTGCATCCGGATTCTGTTTAATATTATTTATCAACTGCGGAGTTATATCTTTAGCCATCTGATTAACTTTAGCCAGGTTCGGATAATATATTTTATTAATTTTATCCATTTCCAATTTTAATTTATCAATACCCATGTACTGTGTTCGGGATTTATCAATCGTAAAATTAATACCTGATTTAGGAATTACCAGTTTTTTACTGCCATGTGGAAAATCAATTATCTGGAGAGTATCATCTGCAAAAACGAATTCCGCAGCATCGTCAAATTCTCCCTCGATATACATCGAACCTTCTTCATCTTCTTTAACCGTGATATTATGATCTTTAGCCAGAATACGCGTTTCAGGATATGGATATTTTACATCCCATTGATCCGAACTGTTTTGACTATCCCCCTGCTTAAATACTGTGAAATCAATTCCAACTCTATCTCCACCTTCAATATTAGGTAACCGGCAAATTGCCAGTGAATCCGTATTTGAAATAGGAAATGCGAAACTTCCCGGTTTTTTCAAGCGTTTACTGATAATCTTTGTTTTATCAGCAAGCAGGGCTTTTTCAATTCCCCCAACAGATGAAGTAAGAACATCTGCATTTAAATACACGGTAACAATAGAGCATAATAACGCCAGAACCAATGCTGGAAGGGCAAGCCATCCTGGATGTATACCACTAGCCTGCGAACCGACAAATTCATTATTTGCTGAAAATCTTCCATAGCAGATAAGAATACCAGTAATTACCGCCAATGGTAGCGCTAATGGACTTACAAGAGGAAACATGCTGGGCAACAACCCCAAAACCGTCATTAATGTCGCACCTTCTCTTATTGCCTGTGCTGCCGTAACTCCAAGCAAAGCAAAAGAATATACCATTATCGACATGCCAAAAGCTTTTAAAAGTTCCTTAAAAATATATAGTGGTAAAGTGACAAGCATTAACTATTCTCCAGTATTATCTCTTCTTTTACAGATAATATTTTATGTGCAAGATATTGCGTAATAACATATGAAAGTACCGCCGCAATATATACATCACCAAGCAAATGAGCCTGATGTACCATTCTGCTAAGCGCACATCCCAGACCAATTATAATCCAGACAATGCGGGCCTGCGGAAATAATATACATAATGCCCAGGCTGCTCCAAAAGCTACCATTGCATGACTGCTCGGTGTCCCTAAATCATTACTTTTCCACCACGCACCTACCCAACCTCTGAAATTACCGCCATTGAAATATAATGGTTCGGGTCTTTCTCTGCGTATCACTATTTTTAATATTTCAGCAACCAGACCGGACAATAATGACGATGCCAGTAAAAATCCTGTTCTTTTCAGATAACTATAACTGCCTTTAACTTTTTTAGGTAAATCTATCAGCAGCAGAGCTCCACCCACGATTAACCAGGTAAAATAAAAACCTGCTTCTTTCATTACATTTAAAATGCTGTTGATTGCATGTATTTTTGTTAATTTTGAAAGGTTATAAAAAAATGGCACTTCCAGCCAGAAGCAAATTAAAAGCCCTATTTGAAAAAATATTACATAATATAGCCATCTCAACCATCTAGGCATCGAATCAAATTTTATTTTTAAATCTTTATAGATCATTTAGTTCCCTATTATTCCAGATTAACCTATTATAATCACATTATTTTACAGATTCTACCCTCAGATTAAAGAAAGATATAAAAAAAGCCTGAAATGATTTCAGACTTTTTAATTATATTCTTATAATTTATATATAAATTACTTTTCTCTATAATATTTCAAGATCACAATTACACTTTAATTAATTAAAGCCGGGCAAAACCCGGCTTTAATATCATCAAAATTAACCCAAATACTATTACTGATTAAGGAATATCTGGAATCCTGCATATGACTCCATACCATGTTCATTAATATCAAGTCCCTGCATTTCCTCTTTAACACTGACTCTGATTCCACAAATACTTTTTATGATATAAAGAATAATAAAAGCACTTATAAAACAGAATAAACCACTAGCAATCACCCCATATAATTGTGAAATAAAACTATAGTGGTATGTCTGACCACCCAGTGAAGTATAGGCAATTGTTTCTCCAGCCGCATCTAATTTATACTTACCCCAAATACCTACTGCCAAAGTACCCCAGACACCATTGGCAAGGTGTACAGAAGTAGCACCTACAGGATCATCAACTTTAACAATCTCATCAAAGAAATACACAGCCAAAACAACCAGACAGCCACCGATAAGTCCAATATACACACTTTCCATCGGCGATACACAATCAGCTCCAGCTGTAATCGCTACAAGACCGGCAAGTGAGCCATTCAATACCATTGAAAGATCCGGTTTTTTTTGTATCCACCAGCTCAACAGCATAGCCCCAAAAATTCCAGCTGCAGACCCAAGACTTGTTGTTACAAATACATGTGAAACCAAATTCGGATCGGCAGAAAGAACCGACCCGCCATTAAAGCCGTACCAGCCAAACCATAATAGAAAAACACCGATAGCAGCTAACGGCAGACTATGCCCGGGAATACCTTTTGCTCTACCGTCAGGACCGTACTTTCCTGTTCTCGCTCCAAGTATAATTACCGCGGCAAAGGCAGCCCATCCCCCAACACTATGAACAAACGTAGAACCTGCAAAATCATGGAACGGAACTTCAAGAGTACTCAACCAGCCTCCACCCCAACCCCAAGAACCAACAATTGGATAAATTAACATTACATATATTACTGAAAATATTAAGAACGGAATTAACTTTACTCTTTCTGCCACTGCTCCTGATACAATTGTCGCCGCTGTTGCTGCGAACATACCCTGAAATATAAAATCAGAATAATAAGTGTAATTACCATATGCCATTGTCTGGCCATCAATTCCAGGATTTAAACCAAACGAAAAAGCCCCTAGCACACCATTTGCCAGCCAGCTGTCTCCTGGATACATTAAATTAAACCCAAGAATAGCATATGTTATCAAACCAATTGCAACTATTGCGGTATTTTTAAAAAGTATATTTACAGTATTTTTTGCTCTACACAATCCTGATTCCAAAGTTGCAAATCCAAGATGCATCATAAATACTAAAAATGTTGCTATCAATAACCATAAATTATTTATAGTAAACATACTATCATATTCAAACGGTTTCGCTGCAGTATTATTAACTGTTTCTGCAGCAAAAGATGTCACAGATAACAGTAATACAGTAATTACAGCTAGACCCAATAACTTACATAATTTCATCCTAATAATCTCCTATATGTAACAAATAACGTAATTGTCCATAACATGCAATTTTTATTCCAATTTATGCTTTTTATTATAAGTTGTTATTTGACAATGAAATAATATTTTAATGAAAAAAATATCATATATTATTTATACTTATTTGTATTTAATTCGGATTTTGTTACATTTATGTGAGTAAGTCTTTACTTATGCCAGATATAATATGCTACTACCATAGCCAATGCTGTTGTTAATACTATTACTGCTACAAAATCTACTATTTTCCACCAGTTTTTTTCAAAATTAGCTTTTGAATCCATAAATTTATATAATAATTTCCCCCACTTATATAATAATTTTTTAATTTTTCTCAGTTTACCAATGAAACCGCTATAATCTGTTGTATCTTCTTCCTCTTCTTCTTCTTTACCAGTTTCACCAAATTCACCAAGACCAAGCTCAACATCTTCCATCAGCATATCAGCTGTTGAAAAGCTAATATCTTCATCTTCCCAGTCGGCTTCCTCATTGGTTGAATTTTGAGTTTTCTCTGTTTCATCCGCTACAGCATTTGGCTGAGCTGCCGGACCCAACCCCCATGTATCTTCTGACCCGTCATTATTCCAATCTGACATTGATGATTTTTTAATAGCGGCTGAATTTGATTTCTTACCAGGAGACAATTTTTTCTTTATAGATTGATTTACTTTTTCGACTGAGTTTTTAACCTGAGTTTTTGAAGTCGAAATATATTTTTTAAGAGTAGGCTTAAACCCTTCCTCTTTTACTTCATTTCTTATCTCTTTAAGTTTCTTTAAAAATTCTTTCGTATGCAGAGTCAGTTCTCTAGGCATATCAGGTATTTTTTTTATAATAGTTCTAATTTTAAGTAAATGCTTTTGAGTTTCAGGTGTTAGTTCAGTTCGTTCATATTCCGAAAGGTTGTCGGCATATTCATCATCTAAAAATAAATCATCATCATCATCAATATTAATTTCATCTAATTTTAGATCATTATCTGCAAAATCAAATTCATTGTTATTATCCAAATCTGAAGCTGCAAACATTTCTTCTTCATCAAAATTAAACTCATCAGAATCTGAAAATTCATTTTTAGATTCTGATTCTAAAAAATCAATTTCGGAAAATTCATTATCCTCTTGCTCATTATCATTACTTTCATTAAAGTCTAAATCATCACTCAGATCAAATAATTCCTGAGCTTCAGAAAATTCAAATTCTTTAGAATTATCATTACTTGTTTCCACTAAATCATCCGGATTAAAATCAAATTCATCCGGATCATTTACTTCATCGGTAAAATTGAAATCATCATCGACAAATTCTGCATTATCAGCATCTTCATTTTCTAAATCTTCAATCTTAAAATCTTCAGTATCAAATATATTATCTGAATCTTCTTCAGATATATCCAAATCAAAATCTTCGTTATCTATTAATTCATCATTATCTGAATTTTCATCTTCCTCTTCAGAATCTAAATTAAGCGTAAATCCTTCATCATCTATTCCTACGTCAAATTCTTCATCTTCTTCATATTCAAAATCGAAATCCTCATCTGATAAACTATCATTTTCTTCATCATCATCATCACTAGAATTTAAATCTAGCGTAAAACCCTCATCATCTATTCCTATATTAAAATCTTCATCTTCATCTTCATACTGAAAATTATTATCTTCTAATAACTCATCTTCTTCTGAATCATTTTCATGTATTTCATTATATTCAATGTTAAAATCATTCAAACTGAGCTCTTCATCAAGCTCTTCATTTAATTCATCATTCTTATTGTTTAACTCAGACCCTTCATCAAGTAATGCCTCTAATACATCAGGACTATTATTCTGTTCCGGATCTATACTAATATCAGTGATATCAGAAATATCAAAATCTTCATCTATTGAATAATCATTAAAATCTTTATTATAATTTTCTAAATTTTTATCGGATAATATTTCTTCTTCAGCATTATCAAATAAATCAAGATCTAAATCTATCTCCTGATAATTATCTCCGTCTAAAGCTTTACTAGCTTCATCTCGTATACGTTTACGCTCTATAAATTTTTCAAAACCGACTATCGGCGTTGTATAATCCTCTGCTAAAACCTGTGCTAAAATATCTTCTGCAATATCTTCGTTTATCTCTGCATTTTTTATTTCTTCAACCGAATCATTATCTTTACTCTCTTCATTATTATCTATATTAGTTTCAGGTAATTTTATATCAAAATCAGTAATTTCTAAATTTGAAAACTCTATATTATTATCTGTTGAATTATCGTTTTGTTTATTGTTATCTGTTAATAGTAATTTATCAATAGATTCGGATTCATTATGAATTATCTTTTCTGTATTCTCTCTATTTTCAGATATTTTTTCATTATCCGGAATTAACATCAATTCTTCATCTGCATCTTCTATTATATTTATTATATTATTAATATCTTCTGTTTGTTCTTTTCCGGTATTTAAAAACTGATTGCCTACTGCTTCTTTTGTTTGTAAGTTTGTTTTTTCATTTTTATTATTTGGCTGATCACTATTTTCATTATCCAGATCTTCATCGGGTTCAAATTCAAATTCAAAATTTTCCGGTTTTGTTACTTCTGATATCGGATTATAATTATGGCGTGACGTATCTTCCTGATTATCATTTTGTTGATTATCAGTCAAGTTAAAATTTGAGAATTGTAATCCATCATTATTTGAAGACATATTCTTTATATTTTATTTTTAATACTCATGAATATCAAGAAAATAGAATTTTACTGTTTTATTATTAAAAATGGCTTCCTGATATTAGGAAGCCTTATTAATCTTTAAAAAAAGTATAACCACAGGGCACATCTGGTAATATTGTATCTCTATCTTTTAAATCTTTTTCATCTATTGGAAATAAATTACAATTTGATGGTTTTCGATTATGAATTTTGCACTTGT
The DNA here is from genome assembly GCA_963677015.1 of Planctomycetota bacterium. Classification (GTDB taxonomy): domain Bacteria; phylum Planctomycetota; class SZUA-567; order SZUA-567; family SZUA-567. Next base: position 3,701,807 of record OY781533.1, on the reverse strand, counting down.
AATTACCTTCATCATCTTGTGTAAGCATTATACAATTTACCAGCAATTTACAGCATACTCCACATCTTCTGCATTCTCCCTGGCGCTTTCTTTTCTGTTCTAAAATATACTTATGTCTAAAATGTGCTAACAGAAATCTTCGTATTTTGCCTTTTCCCTGTATTATTTTTGCACTTATACTCTTACGCATAAAATAATACCTTTATATTATGAATTAAATTTTGGCAATAAATACTCAACTGTACTTTTCATTGAAGCAAGTTCTGGATAATCATTCTCAGGAACTTCTATTTTATATTGTTTTCTTAATTCCATTACAATATCAAGAAAATCCATAGAATCCAAACCTAATTGATCGCGCAATGGTTCTTCGTCAACGATATTATCATAATCTTCATCAGGTGCAATTTCTTCAATAATATTAACCACTATTGTACGTACTTCTTCTTCTGTCATTATAATTCCTTTATTTATTTAAATTTTTTTATTATTAGTACCGCATTAATACCAAGCATTCCAAATGAGTTATTTAAAATATAATTAATTTCATCTGCTTTACAAGGAGAATCAATAACAATCTTTCCGTTTAAGTCGCACTCTGGATCCAGTTCACTTATATTAATTGTTGGATGAACTAAATTATCCGTAAATGACGGTAAATTTCCTGCAAGCTCCAAAGCCCCGGCCGCGCCCATGGCGTGACCCCAAAAACTTTTTGAATTATTTATATAACATGTCGGAGTAGAACCAAATACCTCTCTAATTGCTCCTATTTCTCTGACATCACCTTCTGGAGTTCCAGTTGCATGCGTACTGATTAAATCTATATCCTGTGGTTTAATTCCTGCATGCTTTAAGGCTTTCTGCATACATTCGGCCTGACGTTCAGAATTAGGCAGAACAAAATCTGTCGCATCTGTATTAATTGCCCAACCTGCGAGTTCACCTAGTATATCTGCTCCACGTTTTTGTGCATCTTCAAGTCTTTCCAGTATATAAATAGCACCACCTTCTGCTACCACAATACCATTTCTGTCTTTACTGAATGGTCTGCTGGCTTTATTCGGATCTGAATTTTCCGCGAGTGCATTCTGACTTTTAAAACCGGCAAAAATTCCAAAAGATTCTGTGCTTTCAGAAACTCCACCACAAATCGCAATATCACACTCACCAAGAATTAATTGTTGTGCTCCATATATCAAGCCATAATTACCTGCTGCACAGGCCGCGCCAATACAACAATGCGGACCGGTTATTCCAAGATTTAGACATACTTCACCTGCCGGATTATTTGCCACTGTTCGAGGATTATGATGATGTGTCCAATACTTTACATCATAATCAAACTCTTTAATACTGGCTATTTCATTCTCTGTTTCTACATTTCCATGTTCTGTTATACCCACAAAAACACCAATATTATCTTTACCTATTTCTTCAATTGATAATTTTGCTGAATTTATTGCCTCATGGGTACAAAAAATACTTATTGAACCAGCTCTAGTGCCTCTTCTTATTTCTTTTCTATTCTGATAGGTTGTAGCTTTAAAATCACACTTTCCCATCGGTACGTTACCGATGTATCGTAATTCTTTTTCTACAATATTACTTTTACCTTCAAGAAGATTTTTTCTCATTGTCGGTAAATCATTTCCAACTGGAGAAGTAACACCTATTCCAGTTATTACTATTCGTTGCCGCATTAAGAATTATCCTTATTCTTCTGAATTCTGTTCATCCTCTGCTTGTTCTTCTGCTCTGTCAATTAATTCTTCCAGAGCTTCATCAGGGACCGTCTGATCCAGATCTGGGCCATCATCATTTTCATCATTTTTATCTGTTTCAGCTACTTTAGCGACTGTAGCTACTTTATCAGAATCATTGAGTCCTATTATTTTTACTCCAGATGTTGCCCTGCCGATTACTCTACAACCGTTTACCGCAGTACGTACAATCATACCTCCAGATGTGATTATCATTAATTCATCTTCTTCGGTAACCGCCATACACTTAACCACCTTACCGGTTTTTTCGGTTATCTTCATATTGGTCACACCTTTTGCACCACGTTTAGTTAAACGATAATCTGCAAATGAACTGCGTTTCCCAAGACCTTTTTCAGAAATGGTTATTACTGTTGTATCTGGACTGACCAGCATGAGACCAATACATTCATCGTCATCAGCGAGCTTCATTCCGGTAACTCCTGCAGCTACCCGACCCATTGCTCTAACATTATCTTCATTAAAATGACATGCCATACCATTTTTACTTGCCAGCATTAATTCATTTATACCGTTAGTAATAGCTGCACCAATCAATTCATCATTTTCATGTAAATTTATTGCTATTATTCCTGTCTTCATAGGACGCTTATAGGCAGAAAGAACTGTTTTCTTTATAATTCCTTTTTTGGTTGCCAGAATCAGATAATGCTCATCATCAAATTCACGAACCGGAATACATGTTTGAATACCTTCACCCTTGTCTAGTTCAAGTACATTAACAATTGCTCTGCCTTTAGCAGCTCTGCCCATTTGCGGAATATCATATATTTTCAGCCAATAGACTTTTCCAATGGAAGTAAAGAACAGTATATAATCGTGTGTAGAACCAATGAAGAGATGCTCAATAAAATCGCCTTCCTTCATATTACCGGCCCCGGTTATTCCTTTACCGCCTCTTCCCTGTTTTCTATAGGTATCAATCGGCATACGTTTTATATAGCCTTCGTGAGAAATAACCACAACCATCTCTTCGTCAGCTATCATATCTTCAATACTGATATCTTCAATTGCTGCTACTATTTCTGTTCTACGCTCATCGCCGTGTGTAGCGATCATCTGATCACAATCTTCACATATAATTTTTAAAACAAGTCCGCGATCATTTAATATTGCTTTATATTCTTTTATTTTCTCCATTAACTGCGCATATTCATTTTCAAGTTCTTTGCGCTGCAACCCAGTTAATCGACGTAATCGCATTTCAAGAATATGATGCGCCTGAATATCAGACAACCCAAATTCTTTAATAAGTCCTGCTTTTGCTTCATCTGCTGTCTCTGAACTGCGAATAATTTCAATAACTCTATCAATATTATCAAGAGCCTTGAGTAATCCTTCAACTATGTGTGCTCTCGCTTCAGCTTTATCAAGTAAATATTTTGTTCTCCTGCAAATCACATCCACGCGGTGATCAATATAATACTCAAGCATCTGCTTAATATTTAATGTTTCTGGCCTACCGTTAACTAAAGCAATATTATTAATCGAAAAACCTGAGTCTAGAGGCGTCATTTTGTATAATTGATTTAAAACTATATTTGCCTCTTCACCCATTTTTAAATCAATTACCAATCTTATACCATCTTTATTGGTATAATCTTCAATTGACGATATTCCTGAAATTCTATTTTCTTTTACTACTGAAGCTATCTTTTCAATGATATTTAATTTATTAACCTGATATGGTATCTCAGTAACAACAATAGATTGTCTGCCATTTTTCTGGGTTTCAATATGACATTTTGCCCGCATTTGTACTCTGCCGCGCCCTGTTTCATAAGCTTTTCTTATTCCATCACGACCGCAGATCAATCCTCCTGTTGGAAAATCAGGACCTTTTATATACTTCATCAGATCTTTAACTGTCGCATCAGGATTATCTATTAATGCTTTAATACCATTACAAACTTCTGTCAGATTATGCGGCGCCATATTTGTCGCCATACCAACTGCAATACCTGTGGCACCGTTAAGTAATAACAGTGGTAATTTCGCCGGTAAAACAACCGGTTCCGTTCCGGTACCATCATAATTATCTACAAAATCTACAGTATCTTTATCCAGGTCTTCAAGCATATCATCACATACCTGACGCATTCTACATTCAGTATAACGATATGCCGCTGCCTTATCTCCATCGATAGAACCAAAATTACCATGTCCATCAACCAGCTGATAACGTACAGAAAAATCCTGCGCCACACGCACCATTGAATCATATACGGCCGCATCACCATGAGGATGATAATTACCTAATACCTGACCTACAACCTTTGCGCACTTTACATGCTTATGTTTGTAATTCAGATGCAAGTCATTCATAGCTGTCAGTATTCTTCTATGAACCGGCTTCATTCCATCACGAACATCAGGTAATGCTCTTGATACAATTACACTCATAGAATATGTCAGATAGCTATTTTTCAATTCATCTTCAATTGATAAGTCTTTTATACCACTTGTGGTAACTTCGTTTATATCTTCACTCATTTATATTCTTCCGCTTTTTTAACTTTTAATTTTAAACATCTAGTTGAGCATCAAGTGCATATTTTTCGATAAATTTACGTCTGGGTTCTACTATTTCTCCCATTAATAATGAAAATAATTGACTTGCTTTTATTGCATCATCTATTGTTACTTTCATAAGTGTACGTCTTTCAGGATCCATGGTTGTTTCCCATAATTGCTCAGGATCCATTTCACCCAATCCTTTATAACGTTGTATTTCCAGTCCTTTTTCTCCTAGAGTTTTCACTCCTTCAAGTATTTCATGCAACGTTAAAAAATGCTCTTCGACTCCATTGTTAATTAAAACAAATTTACCTTCTTCTGCGATATTCTCTGGCAAGATAAAATGTTCCGGCTTAAAATTATATTCATCAAGCTTATTTAGGGTTTTTTCAAAATCATCTACAAATAAGTATTCTGTTTGTAGTAAAGTTTTTTCTGTAATATCACTCGCTGAAACTGTTACATCTTCTTCCAGGGTATTTTCAATAAGCCCTTTTTCTTCATTTTCATGAATATATAAATTTAATTCCTGATCACTTATAAAATATTTTTCCTCATTATTCAATAATATTTTATACTTAGGAAAGCGTCCATACTCTTCACGTAATTTTAATGCTTCCTGTAAAGTTATACCTCGTCTATGCAGAATTTTTATAAAGCCATCTACTTTTTTAATAACTTTCAGTAATTCTATAAATTTATCATTTTCTAATTTTAGTATATCTGAATCACGATATTCAAGTGTTGTTCCTTCAATACCAAGTTTACTCAATGTACTATCCATTTCTTCATCAGAAAGCACATATTGAACTTTTTTTCCTTTTTTAACTTGATAAAGTGGAGGACAAGCAACATACAGATTACCATTTTCAATTAATTTTGGCATATGCCTAAAGAAAAATGTTAATAATAACGTTCTGATATGACTTCCATCAACATCCGCATCACACATTATTATACATTTATTATAACGCAATTTTTCAAGATCAAATTCTTCAGAACCAATACCAGTTCCTAAAGCTGTAATAATAGCCGAAACTTCTGAATGACCAAGCATCTTATCCAGTCGAGCTTTTTCAACATTCAAAATTTTTCCTTTTAGTGGTAAAATAGCCTGAATTCTACTATCTCGCCCCATTTTAGCAGAACCGCCAGCAGAATCTCCCTCCACTAAATATATTTCTGTAGAATCTTTATCTTTTGAAATACAATCCGCTAATTTACCCGGAAGACCACCTCCTGATAAAGCATTTTTTCTTCTTGCCTGATCACGCGCTTTTCTAGCTGCTGTTCTAGCTATTGCAGCATCTACCGCTCTTTTGATAATCTTTTTAGCAATTACCGGATTTTCTTCAAAATAGGTACCAAGCTCTTCATTAACTACTTTTTGAACGAATCCCTCAACTTCTCTATTTCCAAGTTTATCTTTTGTCTGCCCTTCAAACTGCGGATCAGGAACTCTTGCAGAAACAACCGCAGCCAGTCCTTCTCTACTATCATCACCGGTTATAGATGGATCTTTATCTTTAATTACTTTATTCTTTTTTCCCCAGTTATTTATTGTTCTGGTTAAAGCACTTCTAAAACCGGATAAATGTGTTCCTCCACCAGGATTAGTAATATTATTAGTATAACCAATACAAGTTTCTGAATACCCATCATTATATTGAAAGGCGATTTCTATTTCGAAGTTGTTTTCTTCATCTTTTCCTTCAATATAAACAACTTCTTTATGAATAGCACTTTGATTTTCATTTAAAAATTCAATATAACTGATTAAACCTCCATCATACTTAAATGAATCTTTAGCATCATCAACACGCTTATCATTAACATCTATTTTAATACCTTTATTAAGAAAGGCTAATTCTCTCAATCTTGTAATAATTGTATCATATTTAAAATTAGTTGTTTCTTTGAAAATTTCTTCATCCGGGAAAAAAGTAATTTTTGTCCCACGCATTTTTGTTGTACCACGTTCCTCAACTTCAGTTACTGGATTACCTCTTTCAAAACGTTGATACCAAATTTTACCGTCTCTATATACTTCTGCTTCTAACCATGCGGATAAAGCATTTACACAAGAAACACCTACTCCATGTAAACCACCTGAAACTTTATAGCTATCATGATCAAATTTACCACCAGCATGTAAAACTGTTAAAACAAGGGTAAGTGAATTTATATTATTTTCTTTATTCCATCCTACCGGAATACCACGACCATCATCACAGATTGTTATTGAGCCATCTAAATTAACATACACACTTATATTTTTAGCATACCCTGCCATTGCTTCGTCAATAGCATTATCAACAACCTCCCATATTAAATGGTGTAAACCACGAGGTCCTGTATCACCAATATACATACCTGGTCTTTTACGAACAGCCTCTAATCCCTTTAACGCTTTTATTGAATCGGAGCCATATTCTTTATTTGACATTATTTATTTCCTTTAACTGCTTATAAATTTAATTCCACGGAGTATTTTTTTATCATCAATATATTCTCTCAATGTATCAATTAGAGAATCTTTATAGAAGGCATCTAATTCACTCCTTAATACCGGATTATCTACAATTACTTCGAGAAAGCCGTTATGCCATCTTTTCACTTTTGTAAAACTTATTATTTCACTGCCAACTATACTTTTCCAGATTAAATTCCAATCCGTTTTTGTATTTTTATTCTGTTTTCTTATATCTTTTTTAATGCTTTTTAATGTTTGTTTTATAGAAGATATTTCATGAACTCTTCTTTTCTGTTCTTCTTTTTTTATTTTGGCTTTCTGATTCTGAAGCCAGGTATCAAGAGCTTTAAGAAGTTCTTCATCTGAATATTTTCTATTCATTTTATTATGCTTATCTTGTAGTAATTGGCATTACAATATGCAGATAATCACCTTCTTCTATTTTCACAGGAGTATCATTATCTTTGAATGTTAACATCAATTCTGAACTATTAAATGATTTCAACGCATCTATCATATAATTATAATTAAAATTAGTCTTAACTTCACCACCGGTGATATTAACTTCATACTCCAAATTTCCAGATCCGATATTTCCTGCAGTTGCAGAAAGAGATAATTTATTATTTGCTCCATCAAATTTCACAGAATGCGATTCTTCATTACTCATTTTACCAACTAAACGTAAACCATTAATAATTTCTTCTTTATTGATTTCAAGTTCTATATTGGTTGTATCCGGAATCACATTATTATAATTTGGAAATTGTCCTTCAACCAGTCTTGTAACAATTACTGCATTTGAAGTTTTAGCAATTAATTCATTATTGAATAACTGTATTTTTACCACTTCTTCACCAGCTGCCAATTTTGCCAGTTCTTTCATACCCTTAGTAATTATTATATATTTACTATTCTCAATATTAATATTATTTATCTTTTTATTAACTTTTGATAAACGATGAGTATCGCTGGCAACAAAATCAATACTATCTCCAAGAATATTAATACATATTCCATTTAACGCATACCTGGTATCTCCCTTAGCTGTTGCAAATTCTGTTTTTCCAATAGCATCAGTCAAAGCGTCTCCAGGTATTTCAAAAGTATTTTCTTCTGTTATTTCAGAAATTTTAGGGAAATCATCATCTATTGCTACAGAGAAATTAAATTCTCCTTTTGCTGTTGTCATTATTGCAACATCTTCTTTTATATCAAATGACAAAGTATCCGATTTATCCTCTGATATAATTCCTAATAATGTATGAGCAGAAACAAGAATAGTTTCAGGATCTATAATTTCATTTATCTCTATAATAATTGAAATTCCTATTTCTAAATCAGTACCTGTAAGTGTTAATGTGTTATTATCATTTCCTTTAATTTGTACATTCTGTAATATTGGCTTTGTAGCTCTACTTGGTATGACATTATTAACAATGTGTAATGCATCGGCAAGTAATGATCTAGAGCAACTGAATTTCATTCTTTACTCCTATATTATTATATTTTTAAATAATTATTATATTATTATAGTTATAAAACGATTATATGTAGTGTTCTAATGATAATTTGTAAGAAATGCTTTAATTTTCACTATTTTACTTATTTATTTATTGTAGCATTAGTTAATATTGAATTCAACAGTTCATGTAGTCTTCTTCCAATATTATTTTATTTTGTTATATTTGATTTTTATAATACAGTTGTTCTTCATTTATAATGTTATATAGCTGATCTATTATGTTTTTAGTATTATTATCATTATTATATAACTCAGCAATTTTATCATTAGAATGTTTTACAGTACTATGATCTCTTCCGCCATATATACTTCCAATTTCCTGTAATGAATAATTGAGTATTTGTTTAGTGAGATACATTCCAATTTGTCTGGGAAAAGCAATTGCTCTGGTTCTATTCTTTGATTTTATATCAATTTCATTAATGTTAAAATATTTACATACTTTATATAAAATATCATTTCCGGTTATGGAATAAGATTTATTGTTAATTTGAGTGTTGGTATTTTTCCCAATTATTTTATTAATCAAATCTTCATCAATTTTAATATCAAGTAAAGTAGAATAAGTAAATAGTGTTTTAACCAAACCTTCTATTTCTCGTATATTGCTTTGATTGTTTTCAGCAATATAGGTTACTATTTTATTATTATATTCAAGATTATATCTTTTGAAGATGGTTTTTATGATATCTTCTTTAGTTAAGGTGTTAGGAGATTGAATTTTGAGTTTTATGCCCCATTGTAATCTGCTTTTGATAGAATCAGAAAAACCTTTAAGTTTATCAGGTTCTTTATCTGCAGTAATTATGATTTGAGGGATTTGTTTTAATGAATACATGTGATCTAAAATATTGTTTAATTCATTAATAGCATTTTCATTATTTTCAAGCTTATCGATATCATCAATAATAAATAACTGACAATTATAGTTATGTTTTCTCCATAAGTTTAAATAATTGTTTTTTACAGCAAAGAAGTATGAATCAAGAAATGAAGAACCGGAATAATAGAGAATCCTATTGTTTGGATAATTTTCTTTATACTTTAAAATAATACCATTTATAAGATGGGTTTTTCCTAATCCAGAATTAGCATAAAGAAATAAGGGTGAATATAATTTATTATCTTTATTAATAATAATTTCATTGGCAACAGCAAGAGCCAGACGATTTTCAGAATTTAAAATAAAAGAATTAAGGGTTTTATTTTCATCCAGATTAATATTGCCTATATTATTTTCCTGATAATTTATTTGTAAATTATCATTATTAAGACAATTTTTAATTATATTGTTAATTTTAAGGACGGTTTCTTTAGAAAAAACAGAATAAATATCAGAGAAATAAGTAAAAACAGTAATACTATCAGCATTTAAATCAATAATAGAAAAGTTGTTTATTAACTCTTTATAATTATTTACATTGATTGTCTGCATAATATTTTCATAAATATTATTCCATAAAAATGTAAAGTTTTCACTAAACATAACTCTAAGCCCCAACAACAAAATAGAATAAAAATCAACTATAATCGTATAGAAAATATTATTAATTGCAACTAAATAATTAAAAGAGTAGAATTATTAGAGTAAATTAAAATATATAGGTATTTACTTATATTAAATCATTCTTTATGTTTCACGTGAAACATCTTTTAGGTTAGAAAGAAGTATAATGAATAAATACGGTAAAAAAGAGATTATAAAATATGGAATAGTCGGAATTATCACGATAATTTTTTGTTTTATTATAAGTAAACAGTTGTGGACTGGATTTAAATGGTTTGCGATAATACCTATAGTGGAATATATTTTTGTCTTATATTTCTTTCGTGATCCTGAACGAAGTATTACAAAGGATTCACATAATTTGTTAGCACCGGCAGATGGTGTTGTAAGTCATATAGAAGAATGTGAAGATCCAGGTTATTTAGATGAAAAAGCGCTTCGTATCAGTATCTTTTTGAGTATTCTTGACGTACATATAAATAGAGCGGCATATCCCGGTAATGTGGAGTATATTAAATATCAGCCAGGACAGTTCAAGAATGCTATGAGTGATGATTCATTACATTTGAATGAGTATAATGATGTAGGAATTAAAACAGATAATCCTAAAATGTTAAAATATATGCAGCGTCAGATAGTTGGTCTTATAGCACGAAGAATTGTCTGTGATTTGCAGAAGGGTGATTCTTTAGATCAGGGTGAAAAATATGGTATGATGAAATTTGGATCCAGAACGGATTTGTATATTCCGCTTAGTACAGCAACGGAATTAAAAGTAAAAGTTGGAGATAAGGTTCAGGCAGGGCTAACAGTATTGGCGACTATATAATAAATGTTTCACGTGAAACATATTATTATTTATAATTAATAATAGGAAATTTAAAATGCGTAAAATTTCAATTTTACCGAGTATTCTTACACTGTGTAATTTTTCTTGTGGTATTATAAGTATTATTTTATGTATGGAATCATTATTTTTCAAATTTCATAATGATATTGAACAGGCAGATACTTATTTTGTATATGCCGCAATGATTATTTTTGGCGGAATGGTTTTTGACATGCTGGATGGACGGGTAGCCAGAATGACTCATAGTGAAAGTCAATTTGGAGCAGAACTAGACAGTTTAGCTGACGTTTGTACTTTTGGTATTGCGCCGGCATTGATCTTAGCAACTGTTTGGATAGGTTCTATGAAGGCCGGAGATAAACTTTGGAGTATTGCTCTGCTTGCAGGAATTATTTTTGCGGTATGTGCGGTATTGCGATTGGCAATATATAATCTTTCAGCGGGAGGTGGAGCTAAAAATTATTTTTCCGGTCTTCCGAGTCCTGCGGCTGCAGGTTCCATTGTTGGTACAATATTATTTTGTAAAACATATTGTACAGGTATTTGGGCAGATATTTATAATGGTTATTTTACAACAACCTATCTCAATCGTTACGGTGAAATTAAAACCGGTATATATATAATCAGTATTTATGTTATTATTATTGGATTACTTATGGTTTCACCTTTTAGATTTGCTCATGCAGCAAATATATTGTTAGGAAAAACCAGAAAATATTGGATGTTGCTGCTTGCTGTATTATTAATTATTGTATTACTTGAATATCCTATTATTGTACTATTTCTTGCATTTAATGGATTTACAATATATTGTATTTTCATTAATATTAAAAACAAACTTAAAAATAAAGAAGAAAATATTGAAAAAGAAATGGAAGGAATGTTCAGCCTTGACGGTGTTATAGAATCAGATGAAAAAAATGAAATAAGTGATAATCAATAATTATATAATATAAATTAAGGTTAGAATAATGCAAAAAGATTATTGGTTTAAAGATGGTTTGAAGTTCAGTTGTCAGGGCTGTGGTAAATGTTGTAAAGGTCCCGGTGGTTATGTTTGGCTGAATGATGAAGAAGCATTAGGATTTGCAGATAAATTAAATATTACCAAAGAACAGTTTTATAAAAAGTTTATTCGGCTTGCATATGGAAAATTATCTCTTATTGATAATATGCAAGGTGACTGTATTTTTATGAATGATGATGGTAAATGTAAACATTATGAACAAAGACCGCAGCAGTGTCGGACATTTCCTTGGTGGCCGGAAATACTTGTGGATAAAGAAACCTGGGATAGCAATTTATATAATTGTCCTGGTATAGGAATAGGCAGATTATTTTCACAGGAAGAGATAATAAAAGAATTAGAGGATCAATAATTTATTGATCCTCTTTTATAAATTTATGATTATTACCAGCGATTATTACAACAATTTCACCTTTAATTTTTTTATCCTGAAATTCATCACAAATATCATATAACCAGCCTTTATGAATAGTCTGAAATTTTTTGGTTAATTCAATGCAGACGGCAGTTAATCTATTTTGAAAAACTTCTTTTGCATCATTGAGGAATTTAATTATTCTATACGGTGATTCATAAAAGACTAAAGTATGTTCAGACGCCGCTTCTTTTAGAAAAAAGTTTTTACGTTTACCTGACTTAGGAGGAGCAAAACCTAAAAAAGTAAAACTTGAAGTCGGCATTCCTGAACTCATTAATGCCGTCTCAATTGCACATGGCCCGGGTATTACCTCCACATTAAAACCTAAATCAAAAGCATCGGCCACTATTTTGTATCCAGGATCACTTATCAGCGGGCAGCCACAATCAGAACATAAACCGACATCAATATTATTACTCAATAAATTAAGGATTTTCTTTCCGGCTGGTTTTTCATTGTGTTCATGATATGAAAATATTTCTTTAGGAAATGGAATATCGTATTTACTAAAAAGTTTTTTAGTAATTCTTGTATCTTCGCAGGCAAGAGAAGTAATTTCTTTAAGAATTCTAAGAGCTCTTAAAGATATATCTTCAATATTTCCTAATGGCGTGGCAATAATATAAAGAGTAGACATATAATATCCAAATTAAAAATATTAAGAGTTGTAAAATAAGTATAATAAAAAGCATATATTCAACAAGAAAAAACTTGAAAAGAAAGCGTTAATGTTTATATTTTTATTATTAGATACTATAATGTAAAATAATGAAGCATTATTCAAAAATTGTGGGAAACAAAATGACAAATTTAGACCGAACAAGTTTACTTTTAGATGAATTTATTTCAAATAATGATGAAATGAATAAGTGCATTGAATTAGCAAAAGCAGCTAGTCAGACAACAGCAAGTATATTAATAACAGGTGAAAGCGGTGTAGGTAAAAAATTGTTATCACAGGCTATTCATTTAGCCAGTAATAGAAAAGAGAATAATCTCATAACTCTTTCCTGTTCTGCAACACCATATAAAATATTGGAGAGTGAATTATTTGGTCATGATCAGGGGGCTTTCCAGGGAGCAGAAAAATCCAGACGCGGTAAATTTGAACAGGCGGATAAGGGAACATTAATTATTGAAGAAATCGGAGAACTTCCTTCTGAAGTACAGGCGAAACTTCTCAGAGCAATTGAATATAATGAATTTGAAAGATGCGGCGGTGAAGAAGCTATTTCAACAGATGTACGTGTAATAGCATTAACTTCAAAGAATATATCACAACTGGTTACAGAAGGAAAGTTTCGTGAAGATTTGTATTACCGCCTGAATGAAATTGCTATTAATATACCACCACTTAGACAAAGACGTGAAGATATTCAAAATCTGATAAATTTTCATATAACAGATTGTAATAATAAATTTAATAAGAATATAAAAGATATAAGTCAAATAGCTCTGGATTATCTTATGCGTTATGATTTTCCCGGTAATATACGTGAACTGAAAAGTTTAATAAAGCGTGGAGTAACAGTTGCTAAATCTGAATTACTCTGGCTTGAAGATCTTGGTATGCGCGTAGAGGTGCCAGCTGAAAGTGAGGCAATAGAAAATCCGGAGGAAATGCTCAATTTGGCTGTTATTGAAAAACGTCATATTCAATATGTATTGAATTATACCAAAGGTAATAAGAAAAGAGCGGCAGATTTATTACAGGTTAGTCGCCCTACCTTAGATAGAAAAATCAGTATTTACAATTTACGATTACCATAACACATTAGATTAAATAGTGTACTATGAAAACAATTGAAGATAAAAGCAGCTTAGTAGATGAAATAATCTCTAAAAAAGCAATTAAAACACTATTTCAACCTATTGTAAAAGTAAAAAGTAAAAAAATAATGATATTTGAAGCGTTATCACGTGGTATTGATTCAGGTGGTAATGTTATCTCACCATTTATCCTTTTCAATAAAGCTGCTGAAATCTCAAGACTAACAGAATTAGATTTATTATGCATTGAAAATTCATTATCAATGTTTACTAAAATTCATCTGCAAACAGATAATATTTTATTATCGGTTAATATTAATATTCAAAGTATAATTGAAAATAAAGGATATGATTGGTTTTATAATATAGTCAAAAAAAACCAGATAGATCCAAAACGTATAATAATTGAAATTCTTGAAAATAGCACAACAGATATTGAAGCTTTGATTGCTTTTGTTAATTATAATAAGAAAAAGGGTTTTTTGATAGCTTTAGATGATATTGGCAGCGGTTATTCCGGTCTTATGCGAGTAAGTATTTTAAAACCTGATATTATTAAAATTGACAAATCACTTATTACTGGAATTAGTAATAAAAAAAGTAATCAGATTATCGTTAGATCTTTAACAGAATTAGGGCATAGACTGGGTGTTCTGGTTACAGGTGAAGGAATTGAAACGGAAGAAGATGCGGTCAAGCTTATGGAAATAGGTCTTGATTTACAGCAGGGTTATTTCTACAGCAAACCTAATGATGATATCAACAGTATTACCAGTAAAACATATAATGCTATTGAAAAAGCGTCCGTAATATATAAAAATTATATTAAAAACAGACAGTATGAAATTCAGGAACTGAAAAAACAGAGGATAAAAAAGATACAATCTGTCTGTAAGAAATTAAAAAATACGGCAAAAAATGAACTTGAAGCAAAGTTAACATCAATAATTAAAAATGACATATTAATTGAATTTGTATATGTTCTTGATAATAAGGGATTAATGATAACTAATACTGTTTGTAGAAAAACAGACGAAGTGGAATATGCGCATTACATATTTAAACCGGCTAATAAAGGTGAAGATTTTTCATTAAAGGATTACTATATGAATCTTGATTCTGAAAAAGATATTTATATTTCTTCGCCATATATTTCAACAGCAACAGGTATAGAGTGTGTAACAGGGTCAAAGAAATTTTATACAAAAGATAATGAAGAATGTATTTTATGTGTAGACTTAATGAGTTCACATGAAATATATGATTTAGAATAAAAAAAATATGAATACTTATTTAAAGCCGTTAAAATTAAAAAATTTAGAACTTGAAAATAATATCTGGCAAGCTCCGCTTGCTGGATATTCTTCTATGCCTTTTAGAATACTTACCTGGCGTTTGGGTAGACCAGGACTTCTGGCAACTGAAATGATAAGTGCAAAAGCAATTGAACAAAAAAACGAAAAGCAGGAACAGTATCTGGTTAAAGCAGATAATGAAGGTCCTGTAGCTTATCAACTTTGGGGTTGTGAAGAGAAAGCAGTTGAATATGCAACAAAAGTTGTTATTGATAGAGGAGCGGATGTTGTAGATTTAAATTGTGGTTGTCCAGTGAGAAAAGTCAGAGCAGCAGGAGCCGGATCCAAGCTTATGGAGGATCCAGAATTGATATCAAAATTGGTTAAGGCTATGAAAAGAGGAGCTGGAGACGTTCCGGTAACAATTAAGATTCGAGTAGGTATAGATAATAAACATTATAATGGAGTTGAAATTGCCAGAATTGCTGAAGATTCCGGTGTCGATTTAATAACTGTTCATGGCCGTCACACCAGAGAGCGGTATTCACATACAGTACGTTACGAAAAAATACAAGAGATTGTAGAAGCAGTAAAAATACCTATAATAGGTAATGGTGATGTAAAAGACGGTGCAACAGCGAAAGAGATGTTTGAAAAAACCGGTTGTGCCGGCGTAATGGTGGGACGTGCCTGTATGGGCAGCCCATGGATATTTGATAAAATCAAGCAGGAGTTATCCGGCAAAGAATGGAATATACCAGATAAAACCGAACTCGCTCAGGTTATGCTTGAACATTATGATTTACTGGTAGACTTGGTTGGAGAAGACAGAGCTATCAGGCAATCCAGAAAATTAGGAGCATTTTACAGTAAAGGTATAAATGGCGCTCGAGATTTTCGTAATAAACTGAATAATATGAAATGTCGGGAAGATCTTGAAAGATTAGTAGCTATTTTAATGTTATAAACTCAGTCAATGCTAAAAGAAAGAGAGACGTATGAAAATCGAACTTGCTAACAGACTGTCGCAGTTACCTCCATATCCATTTGCAAAACTAAGAGCTGCTATTGCTGAAAAAAAAGCAAAAGGAGATAAAGTTATAACACTTGGAATTGGTGATCCAGATAAACCAACACCTGATATAGTTGTAGAAGAATTAATTAGAGCCGCCCAGGATAAAACAGATAGTAATAAAGACAGATATGGCTGTGACGCTCCTGTAAATGCATATCCGGAAGCAATAAAATCATTTTATAAAAGACGTTATAATGTGGATTTAGCAGACAATCAAATCGTTGCAACAATGGGCAGTAAAGATGCGATAGTAAAATTATGCCTTGGAATTATGAATCCCGGCGACATGGGAATTGCTCCTTGTCCTGGATATCCAACATATAATATAGGACATGTTTTTGCAGCAGGAACAACCTATCGTATGCCATTACTTGCCAGCAATGATTTTAAACCGGATTTCTCCGCCATTCCTGCAGAAGTAAAACGTCTGGCCAAAATTCTTTGGATCAATTACCCTAATAACCCTACTACAGCAACAGCAGATCTTGATTTCTTCAAAGAAGCGGTAGATTTTGGTAGAGAAAATAATATTCTGATTGCTCATGATAGTGCTTATTCAGAGAATACTTACGATGGTTATAAAGCACCGTCGATTTTAGAGGTAGATGGAGCAGATGAAGTCGCTGTAGAATTTTTCTCTTTGTCAAAAGCATTCAATATGACAGGCTGGAGAGTAGGTTGTCTTGTTGGTTGTGCCGATGCGGTTAAAGCTCTCAAACTTACCAAGGATAATATCGATAACGGTACCTTGCGCGCAGTACAGTCAGCAGCAGCAATGGCATTAAATAATGCGGAAGAAATTTTTGGACTGGTAAATTCAGTATATAAAAACAGACGTGATATGGTATTAAAATATCTGGAAGAAGCAGGCTGGCCGGTTGCCGAACCTAATGCAACTATTTATATCTGGGCTCCGGTTCCGGAAAAGTATAATGGTAGCAGTGAAGCATTCGCTACAGATCTACTTGATAAAGCAGGAGTTGTTGTTACTCCAGGAAGAGCATTTGGCGAATATGGTGAAGGATTCTATCGCATTTCACTTACTTATCCTGATGATATTCTCAAAGAAGCGATGGAAAAGATCGTTGCTTTAGCTAAAGCATAACGTGAAGAATAATAAAAAATTATAATAATTTTAAGCCAGTCTCATAAGAGGCTGGCTTAATAAATTGATAATCAGCATATAATATAAAAAATCAGTTAAAAAAAACAGCTAACCATATAGTCGGATCTATAGTCTTTTTTACACGATGTTTACAATGCGCAGGGATGAATAAATACTCTCCTTTAGTTAATTTTTTATATGAAGAATCAGTAAATTCAATAATCCCCTCTCCTTCAAGTATAAGGACCCATTCATTTTCTATCTGATCATACCAAAAATTTTCGGGAGAACTTTGACCCGTCGAAATGATTTGTTCAATTCGTATACTTTTATTATTAAATAAGCTGTTGGTAATTTCATTCTCAGAAGATAAGAATTTTTGAATATCAAATATATTCATATAGAACCTATAGATTACTAAAAATTTCCGGATATTTAGAACATAGTTCATTCTTAATTATCTCAGCAATTTGAATAATCTGTGGATGAGCACCATTAGCCAGACGCAGTTTTAAAAAATGTCTCCATTCTCTAAAATTACAAGTCATAATAATTTCAGATTTCAGGCATGTTGGCAGTACCGAACGGGCAATTTGCGGAGTTGCTCCGGCTGCGAGCATCTTGAAGTATTCAGTTTCAGCTGTCTGGCAGGCGGTAACCCAGGATTTTCGTGTGGCATCATTCATTTCAGGCGGTTCAATTACGGATATTTCATTATCAAATTTATCTTTGGAATAATTACAATATCTGGTAGATTCCTGAGAGAAACTGGCGATTCTATGTCTTACAATTTCATGAGTAATACCACGGTCAGTTATAATTTTAAACGCAGCACTTGCATGTTCAATTACAGATTCATGTCCTCTTTTAATTATTTTTCCAATAAAATCAGAAGCAGAATTATCAGAAATGTTATTTTCAGATTTATAACATACCCGGCCTGCTGCTTCAATAACCTGAAGAGCATTTGGTGTTACCCATAATAATGATGCATTTGGCGAAACTATTTTCATAATCTTTCCTTATATCAGAATTATAATATTAAAAGTATTATATAAAAAATAAATCGTAACACAAGAAAAGACTGATATTTACAATAATGAAGAAAAAAAACGAAAAAAAATATTAAAGAAATTATACTTTCGTCCGTAAATAATAATAAGGTTTATTGTTTAGTTATCTCACTTTGATATAACCCAAGGATGGGACTTAAAATGATTTCAGCTATTAGCAGTTTTTCTGCATTAAATTCTAATACGCAAATCATGGCGGCATCTTCCAATGCCTCTGCTGTAAGTCAGGTTTCTCGGATATCCCGAAAATCTGGTGATGATACAGTTGACCTTTCTAATTCTACTAATTACAATCAAACCAATACATTACCCCAAGATAGAGTTGATTTACTCGGTGAAGATACTGTTAAATCCGGTACCGCTTATGGAATGGATGCAAACGAACTTCGTAATCAGAGTTTAAAAAACCAGCTGACAACAGGTAATGCAGAAGAAACTGAAGAAACAGTTACAACTACAGAGGTTTCAAATAATACTGAAGAAGTTACCGCAGAAGCTGCTTCTACAACGACCGAAACGACCGAAACATCAGACACTGAAGAAACTGAGAATACTCAAAGTAATAATCAGAGTGAGGAATTAACCGAAGATGAGCAACAGGAAGTAGATGAACTGGAAGCTCGTGATACCGAGGTAAGAACTCATGAACAGGCGCATCTTGCTGCGGCTGGCTCATTAGCTATGGGTGGCGCTTCATTTGAGTATGAAGAAGGACCGGACGGTAATAGATATGCGGTTGGTGGTGAGGTTTCTATTGACACTTCTCCTGAGGCAACTCCGGAGGAAACAATAGCAAAAATGCAGCAGGTTAAAGCTGCGGCAATGGCTCCTGCTGAACCTTCAAGTCAGGATAGAGCTGTAGCAGCTTCAGCGATGCAGCAGCTGGCGGAAGCACAACAGGAAATGACCTCTGATAGCGCAGAAACCACGGAAGACTCAGATGAGAACACAGCAGCAGGAGGTATCGAGTCTTCAGGTAGTGATGTAGCTGCAAGCAGTGATAATACCGGAACAACCGAATCAGTTCAGGAAGAAGCGGTAACTGAAGCTGTTACCGGTGAAAGTACAGAAAAGACAGTAGAATCTGGTTTGATTGATGTTCCTGCAGAAACTCAGACTGTTAGTGATAGTACTAGTAATAATACAAATCAGGTTCCTAAATCAAGATTGACTTTTCAACAATACGCAGCGAGAGTGGCTTACGGAATACCTGCATAAAAGAAATTATTAAATAGTTTATTTACAGGTCTGTTATCATTTTGATAACAGACCTTTATATTTTTATATTGAATGATTGTATTTTGCGATTCAAACCCTGTCTGGTAATCCCCAGAAGATGAGCGGCATGTGCCTGATTGCCGCCAGTTCGTTCCAGAGCTTCAAGAATAAGAAGATGTTGTGCTTCTTTCAAGGTAGGAAGAACATTACATACAGAAAAGATATTTTTAGCATTGAAAATTTTATCAATATTTCTATGCAGGTCCATATGTTCTTTAAAGCTCTCCATAGAGAGTTTGCCGCGATTGCAGTTTGCAAGCGCATATTCAAACATATCCCGTAGTTCCTTAATATTACCGGGGAAATGATACTGTTCAAGCAGTGGCAGTAATTCTTTAGGAACATGCGGCATATTAATATTATGTAAAGTGATATACTCATTAATAAAGTAGGTTGCAAGTAATGAAATATCAATAGTTCTTTTACGTAAAGGTGGGATAGTGATTGATTGAATTTTTAATAAATATTCAAGATCAGGGATTAATAAATTTTTCGTGATTATATTGATTGTAGTTGAAAAAATTAATCTGGGTAATTCAGAAACAGCTGATATGGAATTATGATGCAGTTCCTGAATTTTCTGAAAATATTTAAAAAGCACCAATTGTGAATCTTTGGTCAATAAATCAGAGTTTTTGAATAATATGGTAATACCATTTTTAGAATTAATAATAGTATCAAATGATTCGATAGAATGAGAATTAAAAAAATCAAACTGATTTTCAATGACAGAAAGATCGAAGGTTATAAAATCTCCGTTACGCCTATAGGCTTTATGAATGGATTTCGCTAGTTGTGTTTTACCGCAGCCGGATTCTCCGATTATTAGATATGGAAGGTATGATTGTGCCTGGGAATCAATGAACTCAAATATTTTCCGCATTGAGTCAGTCTGTGAAAGAGTTCCATGATAATTTAAAGGTGAATGCAGATTTAAATTTACTTCAGAATTATCTGAAGCACTAGACTGTTTATTGAGATTTTCCAATACCTGTTTAATATGAGTAATTACCTGATTAGGCTGTATAGGTTTAGTAAGGTAATTTATAGCACCCTGCTGCATACATTTAACAGCGGTATCAATCTGATTGTCGGCAGTAATAATGATAACTGGAATATTCGGATAATGTTCTTTAATTTCATTTAATAAAATTTCACCGGGCTTTTGTGGCATCCAAAGATCAATAACCACTAGTCCATATTCCTTTTTTTTGAGTAAATCAAGGACAAGAAGAGGATTAGAGCAGCCTTCAGCAAGCTTAATACCTAAAATTTTTAAACCACGAATGGTATTATCAAGCCAAAGTTCATCATCATCAACGAACAATATTGGGAAATTACTTAAATTAGTTTGCATAATTAATTATCTTTTAAAAAAGTAATAATAACAGTTGTTCCATTATCTGGTTCGGATAGAAATTTTATATCGGCCTGATGTTCTGCAAGAATTGAAGCAACAACAGAAAGGCCGAGTCCTGTTCCATTAATACTGCGTTTGGTGGTAAAAAAAGGATCTGTTATTTGATTCATAATTTCAGATTTTATACCAATACCATTATCCTGAACTATAATTGAAACTGTAGTTTCATTTTCTTTAACATATACACGCAGGCAGGAATTAGAAATATTATACATTGCTTCTTTAGCATTATTAAGAATATTTACTAAAACCTGTTCCAGCCGTATAAAATTACCCTGAATAAATATTTTAGTATCAGGTATGGATAAATCAAGATGTTGAATACTCTTTTCAAATTGTTTGCCAATAAGCTCAAAGGTTGTGGTTAATAATTCTGTTATTTCAATTTGCACAAAAGTATGCGGTTCGACTACCGGCCTTGAATAATCACGTAATCCTTCAATAATAGATTTTATACGATAAGCAGATTTTTCTATAGTATCAACCATGCCGAAAATATTATTTTGAAGTTCTGAAAACTCCATTTCCGATATAGTTAGAGAAGAATAATCAATATTAAATTCATCAATCGTCTCAAATAGATCACCAAGAAGAGAGAATAATAAAGGAGTGTTAAAGGTTATATTACTATTCGGGTTATTAATTTCATGCGCTACTCCGGCAACAAGGGTTCCTAATGAAATAAGTTTATTTGCCTGATAAATTTTCTCATTCTGCTCTGCTTCCTGCCTGGCTTTTTCTTCCAGAGCGACACAGGCTTTATTGAGTGCCTGACATAGAGTTCCTATTTCATTATTATCATAAATGTTAATACGTGCAGATAAATCGCCGCGTTGCATAGCACGAACCAGACCTAGACCCTGATTTAAGGGTGCAAGGAATTTTCGGGTTAAAAAATAATAAAAGATACTGATGATTGCGGTACCGCAGACCAGAAGAATAAAAAACCGCTGTCTGGTTATGGAAAATAGGTCACCAACTTTTATCGAACGCAGCCGCGCTTCTTCAGTAATAATATTTTGGAGATTAATTATAGATATTTCAATATCAGTAATGATATGAGGATGTTTATATGGATAAGCTTTATATTGTTTCCATAAATGCTGTAATATCTGTAGTTTTTCAAACTCAGCGATTGTCAGATCGAATTTGATCAAAGTTTTAAATTCTCTGTCTATATTGGTAATAATATCAATATTGTCCTGAATTGGATTTTTAGTACTAGAATTGATTTTTAAAAACTTTATATAAAGTGAATTGGTGGTTTTTAATGCAGGAATATCAATATTAGTGAGCCGTGATGTCTGTCTGTTTGTTGCATCCAGCTGTATAATACCGTAAATGCAGAGACAAAGTAGTAAGCCGATAGATAATGAGCCGGCAAAAAAAAACTGACGGCGTACAGAGAGGCTCTGTATATAGGAACGAATTGATTTGACAACATTTTTGGGTGTCATCATAAAATCCTTAGTTACATTTTTCGTTCTAAAGCGTCAAACCCGATAATATTATCTGATTTTAAAAGAGCATACATTTTTTTCAATACTATCTGCAAATCCTGACGTTTAGATCCGAGCATACGTAAGATAGTATATTCAGTATGCTGGGTAAAGCTATAAATAAAATTTGTATTCTCATGAAAGATATCTGATTGTTCAAATAGTGCTGCAATATCTGTGGCAGTTCCCAGAAAGAAAATATTCAGCATTTGGGAATAATCAGCAAAAGCCCCGGCTATATTATAACTGAAATCTGCAGGTTTGAAATATTGTTTATCTATTAGAAAAGTTGAAGTGATAGACTTGGCTTTAAGAATGGAGCAATATTCGGAAAAAAGAAATGCTTCCCCATTTTCACTTCTGCCGATAGAGAACCAGTCAACAAGTATAGCTCCGGCGTTCTTATGGAGAGTAACTTCAGTATTTTGCTGATATTTACTTTCTGCGTGCAGTACCAGCGGATCAGCATTATAAATAAATTTTCCTCCAGAATGCACAGTAATATACATATGTTGCCTGGCGGTTTTACCGTCTTTATCTGTATAAGCCCGTGAATTTGCTTGAGGTAGCAGCACAAGTCCTGAGTTCTCCCCTACTTTGATATTTACCGCTACTGTATCTCCGCCCAGCATACCCCCGCCATAGTTTGAAATAAAACATAAAGCTCCCGGAGCATGTGATTCGGGAGCTATAAATTTTGCGGGAGGAATATTTATCATTTGCGTCAGTTTTGATCTTCCTCTGACGCAGGTTGTCTCCAGATAGCAGCTGTTGTTAATATTATCCTTCATGACTTATTATACACTATCTTCCTTGGCTTTGAGAATATGTGCTATTATTTCATCAACGCCTATGTCATTTTTTGCTTGAGTAAATAGAGTCGGTCCGGTACCACGCATAGTTTTTGCGTCCCGCTCCATAACTCCAAGATCTGCTCCGATTATATCTGCCAGATCGGTTTTATTGATAATAAGTAAATCTGATTGTGTAATTCCAGGTCCGCCTTTACGTGGTATTTTATCTCCTCCGGAAACATCAATTACATAGATGGAATAATCAGCAAGTTCCCGACTGTAATGAGCAGCAAGGTTGTCGCCGCCGCTTTCAAGAAAGAGTAGATCAATCTTACCGTCAAAGCGTTTCATAAGTAGATTTAGCGCTTCAATATTCATGGAGATATCTTCTCTAATTGCGGCATGTGGGCAGCCTCCAGTTTCAACAGCAATTATGCGCTCTGGTTCCAGAGCCTGATTACGGGTAAGAAATTCAGCATCTTCTTTGGTGAAAATATCATTAGTAACAACACCTAGACTGTATTTTTCACGTAACTTTTCACAAAGTGCTTTGACTATAGCTGTTTTACCACTGCCGACAGGACCACCAATACCTACTGTAAACTGGCGTTTTGCATAATCTCGATCACTGCGTATAAGTTCACGTAGTTCAAAATGTCCTGGGTGTTCCATTTTTTCGTGTTCATGACCATGTTCATGACTATGCTCATGTTCGTGATCATGATGGTGATGATTATGCATATGCATTGCTCTGCTCCTTATAGATTTAGATTAATTCTGGAATAACTTTGTATATAATTTATTATGCTTTGCCTGAGCAATTTCCAGCATTGGATTTGCTCTGAAAGCATCGGTATATTCAAGTTTTTGATAAATCAAAATATATTCCGCTGCTTTAGTGAGCATCGAACTTAGTATTGCTGCTCCTTTATTAGGTCCGGTTAATCCTAGACGTATAGCGGCACTAATCTGATCTCGAAGAATAATATAAATATACAATTCCCGAAGTTTCTCAAGAGTAATACCGAGTTTATGTAGAGACAGAGCGAATACAGGTGTATAATGCAAAGTACCATTATATTCATTAAGAATATTTCGATGAACTTTTGAACTTGGTTCGATTTCACCGAGGATATCTATCCAGCTTTTCGCCTGTCGTATACTGGCGCTGCGTATTTCTTCTATCTGACTGAAAGCATTATAATAATCAAAAATATGGTTATATTCTGAATCGGTAGTTACATTACAGATTGAAGTAATAAACGGCAGTTCCGCTGTACATGCCTGTTCCAGCTGTATAAGCAGATAATTATACATATCAGAACTGGTACGTAGCCAGCCCAGTCTGGCCATGGATTCCAGACCACTGGAAAAAACAAAACCGCCAGTAGGCAGAGTTGAATCTGCCAACTGATAGAGTCTGAGTGTACTAAGCGGGGCAACAGACATTAGAATAAATTATATCTCTGAGTCAGAGGCAGTTCACTAGCCGGCTGGCATACAAGATGCACCCCATCTGCCAGAACTTTATATTCTTGCGGATCAACTTCAATATGCGGAGTAAGAGAATTCAGAAGCATATCTTTTTTGCCGATATTGGTGCAATTCTTTACTGGCGCCGGAGTCTTAGAGAGATTATAGTTACCAATATTTTCCATACTTGCCTGAGAAACAAATACCATTGAACTCATGCCGACTGCGCTTCCGAAGCCACCGAACATAGGGCGGGTAAAATATGGCTGCGGGGTTGGGATTGAAGCATTAGGGTCACCCATCTGTGCCTGAGCAATAATTCCGCCTTTAATAATAATTTCCGGTTTACTGCCAAAGAAAGCAGGTTTCCAAAGAACCAGATCTGCCAGTTTTCCGACTTCGACACTTCCGACGTAATTGCTTATTCCTTGAGTAATTGCAGGATTAATGGTGTATTTGGCTATATAGCGTTTTACTCTGAAGTTATCATTATTATTACCTTTATCTTCAGGAAGCGGGCCACGTTGTACTTTCATTTTATGCGCAGCCTGCCAGGTACGGGTAATAACTTCACCAACTCTTCCCATTGCCTGTGAATCAGAGGACATCATTGAGAAAGCACCCATGTCATGCAGAATATCCTCAGCGGCAATAGTTTCACCACGAATTCGGCTTTCAGCGAAAGCTACATCTTCAGGGATATTTTTATCGAGATGATGACATACCATCAGCATATCCAGATGTTCATCAATCGTATTTTTTGTATAAGGCATTGTAGGATTGGTAGACGATGGCAGAACATTTGCTTCCGAGCATAACCGGATAATATCCGGTGCGTGTCCTCCGCCAGCTCCTTCTGTATGGAAGGTATGAATAGTTCTGCCTTTAAAAGCGGCACAGGTATTTTCTACACAGCCGCTTTCGTTAAGAGTATCGGTGTGAATTGATACCTGAACATCATACTTTCCGGCAATATTAAGACAGCTGTCAATTGCAGCGGGAGTAGTTCCCCAGTCTTCATGAAGCTTTAATCCTAGAGCACCGGCTTCTATCTGTTCTTCAAGTCCTTGTGGACGTGATGAGTTTCCTTTAGCTAAAAATCCGAAATTTAACGGATAATGTTCGGTTGAGCGCAGCATCATTTCAATATTAAAAGCTCCTGGAGTACAGGTTGTGGCATTTGTTCCGGTAGCAGGTCCGGTTCCGCCGCCGATCATTGTGGTAATACCACTGGCGATTGCTTCATCAATCTGTTGTGGACAGATAAAATGAATATGTACATCCAGTCCTCCGGCTGTAACTATCATTCCTTCACCGGCAATCGCTTCAGTTGTGGCGCCAACGATCATATCTTTATCGACATTTGGCATAATATGCGGATTGCCTGCTTTGCCGATTCCTTTAATCATACCGTTTTTAATTCCAATATCCGCTTTGTAAATCCCAGAATAATCAATAATAAGCGCATTGGTGATTACGGTATCCAGTGCATCTTTCTGAGCTACTCCTGCAGCCTGTCCCATACCGTCACGAAGAACTTTACCACCTCCGAATTTACATTCTTCACCATAGGTGGTATAATCTTTCTCAACTTCAATTTCCAGAGCTGTATCACCAAGCTTGATTTTATCACCGACAGTTGGTCCATACATATCCATATAGGCCTGTTTGCTGATTTCTTTGCTCATTATTATTCTCCCGCCTTTTTAGATTTAAAACCGAGTTTATTCATTCTTTCCAGTGCTGCTTCTTTATTAGCAGCGAGTGGACCATCAGCCAGAGCATTTGCTCCAATTTGAATTTTGTCGCCGGCTAAGGCAACTAATTCAACATCTTTGCTTTCACCTGGTTCAAAACGGACTGCAGTTCCGGAAGGAAGGTTGAGTCTCATGCCGTATGCCGCTTCGCGGTCAAATTCAAGCAGCGGATTGACTTCAAAAAATGGATAATGTGAACCGACTTGAACCGGTCTGTCTCCGGTATTGAGTACGGATATGATCTTTGTTTCTCTGTCTACATTGAGTTGAATTGTACCTTCAGTAGTCTGCATGGCACCTGGAATAACCACGGCTTCATTCTGATCAATGGCAGGTTTGACCGTTCTGGTCATACCGGAACCATGGAGGGCGAGTTCTTCCGTACCCCATTCAGCACATACCGGCTGATGTATTGTCAGCAGTTTTGTACCGTCTTTAAAGGTTCCTTCAATCTGCACTTCATGTATCATTTCACTCACGCCAGGCATTACTTCAGCAATACCAAGAATGTGTTTACCTTTTTCCATAAGTGTTGCAACAGAATCACCGTCGCGAATAAATTCCAAAGCCTGTGCTGCAATCAGAGCCATTGCTTCAACATAATTTAAACGTAATCCGCGACAATACCTTTTTTGAGCCAGAGCTCCGGCATTATGCAGCATAAGTTTTTCAATTTCTTTAGGTGATAGATGCATAGCAACATTCCCTCAAACAGAGTAATAAAGATATATTATAATATTATACGTGTAAATATTCAGTTACCAGTTCATCGGTCAAGGTATTGATCTCACCATCGGCTACAACCCTACCTCTATTCATCAAATAAAAATTGTCGCCTATTTCACGGATAAAATCAAGATATTGTTCCACTATTATTACAATTAAGTTTCTATTTTTCGCCAAATCAGTCAGAACCTCCCCAATCTGCTGTATAATATTTGGTTGAATACCTTCAGTGGGTTCATCTAAAAGTAACGCTAAAGGATCGCCTGCAAGAGCTCTTCCAATCGCTAATTGCTGTTGTTGCCCACCCGACAAATCCCCCCCCATCCTAGCCCCCATTTGTTTTAATATAGGAAATAAGTCATAAATAATATCTGGTATTTCTCGGGAACGGTCAATTCTTGCTTCTAAGCCAATTTTAAGATTTTCTTCAACTGTAAGTTTCGGAAATATGTGTCTTCCTTGTGGAACTAAAGCGACACCTTTTCTCGCACGCTTATTGCCAACAAGATTTGTTATATCTTCTCCTTGTAGCTTAATATTTCCTGATTGTGTTTGTAATATTCCCATAATATTACTTAATAATGTTGTTTTTCCTACTCCGTTTCTTCCTGTAATACAAGTAATGGTTCCAGGCATCATTTGCATATTAATATTATGTAGAGTTTGTACTTCACCATAGGCGAAGTTTAAATTAGAAATTTTTAACATGAATTTACCTTCCTAAATATGCCTGAACAACTTCTTCATTATTTTGTACTTCGTCTAACGAACCTTCAGCAAGTATTTTACCTTCGTTTAATACTGTCACTTGTGAATTTAGCATTCTTACAAAATCCATATCATGCTCAATTACAATAATAGTATGATTTCCTTTGAGTTCTAAAAGTAATTCGGCAGTAAGTTCTGTTTCTTTATCTGTAAGCCCAGCGGCAGGCTCATCAACCAGAAGAAGTTTGGGCTTTGCAATAATAACCATACTAATAGCTAACCATTGGCGCTGTCCATGTGAAAGATATCGTGCTTTTTGATGAACGGCGTTAGCTAGACCGACTCTTTCAAGAATAGACATAATATAATTAATTTCATCGCGTTTAGGTATTGACCAAAGATTACGTATAATACTTCTATCTTTGGGTAAAGCTAATTCCATATTTTCTAAAACAGATAAGCTATCAAAAACAGTAGGTTTTTGAAATTTTCGACCAATACCCATTCTAGCAACTTCAACATCACTGAATTGCTTTATGTTGGTATTGTTAAAATAAATATCACCTTCTTTTAATTGTGTTTTACTGGTGATTATATCACACATGGTAGATTTTCCAGCACCATTAGGACCAATTACAACTCTTAAATCATTAAAATAAACGCCAAAATGATTAATATCAAGTGCTTTAAATCCATCAAATTCGACAATAATATTCTTAAGATAAATTAAATAATGATCAGCCCAATTTATAATGTTACTATTTTCAATGGAATTAAGAGAATTTATTTCAGGCATTAGGCTTCTCCTATTGTTTTAGTATTATTTTTAATAGTATCTAATAATATTATTTTCTTTTCTCTATAACTCATTATAGATGGATATAATATACATATAATGAATATTACATATTTTAGTGGTATATTATAAATTGTATGATTCATGTTTTCAGGCATAATGCCTAATATTTCTAATAAAAAGAAAATACTGATAATTAATAAAGCTAATCCCGAATATTCTTTTGAAGCGAGTAATAATATAGCTACTATAATAAACACTAATATATATATAATAATTTGAATACTAATATTTGAGTTAATAAAACTGATATTAACTTTTAATAATATAGAACCAATAATAACAGTTAATAATGTACAGCCATATCGCCATAATTTAGTATTATATTTTTTATGTTCCTTTTCAAATTTATGCCATAATCCTGAAATTCCATCTGGAAACATTAATACAACGGCTAAAAACATGCCTCCTTGAATAAATGGCCAAACACTTGGAAGATCAGAAGTTAAAAAAGAAAAAGCAAAATTAGTAAGTAATGCACCTATTATTGCTCCCCAAATATTGCCTCTGCCTCCTAAGGCAACCCATATGACCATCCAAATAGAGTCTTCTACACGCATAACATTTGGAGTTATTATACCATTTTGGGGGACGTAAAGCATTCCTCCTATTCCCGCAATAAAAGCAGATAGAGTAAAAGCAAATAGTTGTACAGAAGAAGCTCTATATCCGATAAAATTAAGAAGCATTTGTTTGTCGCGTACTGCTATCATTAGTCTTCCCAATCTGCTATATGTTAACTTTTTAGCGAAAATATATACTAATACTAAAGTAAATGCAGAAATTAAGTATAATGCTATGATCCAGTTTGGTGACTGATTAAGTCCTTTATAAAAATTAGTAAGTCCGTTTGTTCCTCCAAGAAGTAATTCATTTCTACAGAAAATTAAATAAGCTCCCCAAGCAATTGCTTGAGTAATGATTGTAAAATAAACGCCTTTGACTTTACTTCTAAAAATAAAAAACCCAAAACATAATGCAATTATTGTTGGTATAAGAAGACATGCGATGAATGAAAAAGGTAAAGAAGTAAACGGTTCCCAGAATTTTGGTAATACATCAACATTATTAAAAAAGAAAAATTGTGGTATATTATGATATTCTAATCTGACATCTCCTCCTCCTTCAGGTAGACTTAAATGCATTGCCATAGCATAGCCACCTAAAGTAAAGAACATTGCTTGGCACAATCCTAAAATTCCAGTATATCCCCATGCTAAATCAATACCAATAGCACAAATTGCAAAACAAAGATATCTTCCAAGTCTATTAATAAATGGATCTTCCATAATTCCAAAGTTACCTAATAAAGGAATAAGAAAAAATAGAATAAAAATAGCTATAATTTTACTCCATAATCTTAAGGATTTTATTTCAGGCGCGATTAATTCTTCTTCTGGTAAATGTAATTTTTCTATGCCGGTCATTATTACTCCAATTATTTTTAATAAGATAAATTAGGTATTGTATTAATCATCAATACTACGTCCTCTAGCTGGGAATAATCCAGAAGGGCGCCATTGTAAAAACATTACAATTAGCATTAAGACAATTACTTTTCCGTATACTGCTCCGCTTATAGGTTCTAAATATTTACTTACAAAGCCTAATCCCAAGCCTCCTAAAATTATACCAGCTAATTTTCCTACACCGCCAAGAACAACAACCATAAAGCTATCAACGATATAACTTTGACCCATACTAGGATTTATTTTATCAAATAATGGAACGGCACATCCCGCCAACCCTGCAAGTCCTGATCCTATTGCAAAGGTAAGTCCATCAATTTGTCTTACTGGTACACCACAGCTATCTGCAGTTGGACGATCTTGTGTTGTTGCTCTAACAAGTAATCCTAATTTTGTTTTTTGAATTAATAAAAAAAACAAAAATACACAAGTTGTTGAAAATATAATAATAAAAATTCTATTTATAGGTAAAATTAAATCAGGTGTAACTTCCCATCCTCCGGAGAGCCAGGAGGGGGGGGTTAGGGAAAGTGTATCACCGAAAATTAACCTTACTGTTTGAATGAGTACCAGTGATAATCCCCAAGTTGCCAGAATAGTTTCATACGGCCTACCATATAGTTTCTTTATAATTATAAGTTCGCATAAATATCCTACTAACGCTGAAATAATGAATGCGCAAGGAATAGCGAAGATAAAATAGTAGTCGAACCATAGGGGGGGCATGTACTTTTTGAAAATTTCACAGACGACATAGGTTGTAAATGCTCCGAGCATCATAAATTCACCATGAGCCATATTAATGACACCCATAAGCCCGAAGATTACGGATAAACCAAGTGCCAGTAAAATTAAGATACTGCCAAGTGATAAACCGGCGAAAGAATTTCTGATGAAACGAATGATTTTTTGCTTCCAGCTGATACTTGATTTGGCTTTAGTTATCGCTGTCTGAACGTTTTGAGTAAGGTCTTTGTGTTCTTTGAGATAATCATCAAGTATAACCTGTGCGTGGATTGTTCCTGATTCAGCGAGAGAATTTATCGCTTTAAGTATGGTGTCTCTGTCATCTGAGGTATTGAGTTCAATAACAGCAATACTTTCATTTATATAATCTGCATTTATTGAATCTTCAGTCTGTAGTTCAAGTAAAGTCGGCAATGCTGAAGAATCAATTCTTTCGCCGGCGGCAATTATCGCTTCACGGCGTTTATAATCATCTTCATTCTTAAGATTTAAAGCTTTTATAATGTCACTGATAGTTTTACGGTCCGGTCTTTTTGCTTTCAGCATATCTGTGTATGCATTCATTAATACTTGATTTCCATCGGATCCGAAAACTTTTTCTCCTGATTCAGCATATATTAGAGGATAAATTTTTTCTCCGGAATTACTGAGTGAATTTTCATATATTACCAGTTTCCCTTCGTAAAGTGCCAGAACCCCTCTTTTGTAGGCATCAAGTGCATCAGCATATGATGTTAGTTTTCTTTTTACAACTTCATTGTATAGTTCTATACGCTTACTCTTTTTTTTGGTATTTTTAAGAAGAAGGAAATAATCTTCAATATTATTCCATTGCTGCTGTTTATCGGCGGCTTTTACCGGCGTTGTTATTGCAGATGTCATTATAAGAACGGCTAAAATGATATAGCTTATTAAATATAATTTATGAAGCACTCTGGAAAACATTGTTTATTCACCTTCTGGAAATTGTCGCTTATCTCAAATATTTCCTTGAGATAAGCGATAGGATAAATTTATAAATAATTTGTAACTTAGTTTATTTTGCGGGTTTGCCTATCAGGTAATATGGATCAGGCTTGACCAGACCGTCTGTTTTCCAGATCACATCAAACTGACCGTTAGCCTGAATTTCGCCGATAAGAACAGGTTTCATGGTATGATGGTTAACTGGATCAATCTGCTTTGGGCAACCTGGGGCGTCAAATTTGAGGCCGTTCAATGCCTTCTTTACAGCTTCTACCTCGGTTGTGCCGGCTTTTTCTACAGCCTGTTTCCAGGCATAGACGCCGAAGTATGCGGCTTCAATCGGATCATCTGTAACACGATTTTCACCGCCTGGAAGATTATTTCTGGCACAGTATTCTTTGAATGCTTTAACAAACTTCATATTTTCAGGACTTTCGATAGACTGGAAATAGTTCCAGGCTGCAAGGTGGCCTACAAGAAATTCAGTTTCCATAGCGCGGAGTTCATCTTCTGCTACAGAAAAGGCCATAATTGGACATTCTTCAGCGGTTAGACCCTGGTTGGCAAATTCTTTGTAGAATGGAACATTTGAATCGCCGTTGATAGTTGAAAGAACACATGCATCGCCATCTTTAGAGAACTTTTTGATATCTGCAACAATAGTCTGATAATCTGCATGACCGAATGGAGTGTATACTTCCTTGATATTCTCATCTGGAATGCCGCATTTCTTCAGATAAAGTTTGAGAACTTTATTTGCAGTACGGGGAAATACATAGTCGGTACCTAGAAGATAGAATTTTTTCTTAGAGCCGCCGTCTTCACTCAGCATAAAATCGGCTGCAGGAAGCAGCTGCTGATTTGGACAGGCTCCTGTATAATAAATATAAGGGCTCTGTTCAACGCCTTCATACTGTACAGGATAAAAGAGTAAACCTTTGTTTGCTTCAAAAACTGGAAGTACTGATTTACGGCTTACAGAGGTCCAACAACCGAAAGTTACGGCAACTTTATCTTTCTGTAATAATTCTTTGGCTTTTTCTGCAAACAAATCCCAATTGGAAGCGGGATCCTTGATAACAGCTTCGAGTGGTCTGCCAAGTACACCGCCACTGGCGTTAATTTCTTCAATTGCCATATTAACTACATCTTTAAGCGAGGTTTCAGAAATAGCCATAGTACCTGTCAGTGAGTGTAGAATACCGATTTTGATTGGTTCTGGATCGGCAGCTTTACCAGCTGTGTTCAGGCCGAGTAGTAGAGCCGCAGCTACAGCCAGGTTTACTACAAGTTTTGTTAATTTCATGGTGATAATCTCCTAGTGACATTTGTATCGTGAATTATAAAAGGACATTTGAACAAAAATTACAGGCCTGTATGTTTGTTCTACAAATCAAACACTATTTATCAATATTCATGCCAGTTTATTATATTTTAAATATAAAATCTCAAAAAGAATAATTTTATGAACAATAATTATCTATATAATGTATTAGGGAGATATTATTTATTGTTATGTAAACAAAAATAGACGAAGTAATCCGAAAAGCAGTTTTAAATTGCCGATAATAATACATTTAAGTAGTTTAATATAACAAAAAAGAATTAAAAGACAATTTTGTGTGTGTGATTATTTATGAGATTATAAGGAAATGATCAGAAAGCAATAATTGTTGCTATGATAGTATTGCGATGAATAAGTCAGATAATCATAATAAAAAAAGTAAAGCTTTTAGATCGGTGTTGTTGTTGATTAAATCAGACAATAAAAAAACCTTTAACAATTAATGTTAAAGGTTAAATGGTGGGGAGAGAAAGATTCGAACTTTCGAAGACATAGTCAACAGATTTACAGTCTGTCCCCTTTGGCCGCTCGGGAATCTCCCCGCTCTGATTTAAGCGAGATATCAGTATACGTTTTTAGTAATGGTTGTCAATTACTTTCCTTGTTTTTTTGTAAATTTTTTACTGATTTTAGGTTAGAATCTGGACAAACGAAAAAGTATATATATAATTGTAATTCGCTAAAAAAATATTCGTTTTGGTAGTATTTACAATACAATTTTATTTAATCAGGAGATAATGATGCGTACACCTTACATCTGTGGTAACTGGAAACTTAACAAGACGATTGCTGAAGCTGTTGCTTTTGTTGAAGAACTTAAAGGAAATATTGCTGATATTAAAGATGTTGAAATTGGTATTGGTGCTCCTTTTACCTGTCTGTCTGCTCTGTCTCAGGCTTGTAGCGGTACAGTTATCAAGAGCGGTGCAGAAGATTGCTATTGGGAAGAATCAGGTGCTTTCACCGGTGAAGTTGCACCATCAATGATTAAAGATGCTGGCTGTTCTTTTGTTATTGTCGGTCACTCTGAACGTCGTCAGTTCTTCGGTGAAACCGATGAAACAGTTAATAAGAAAGCTAAGGCTGCTCTTGCTGCAGGACTTCAGGTAATTGTATGTGTTGGCGAGCTTCTTGAACAGCGCGAAAACGGAACAACAAATGATGTTGTAAAGACTCAGACAATCGGCGGACTTGAAGGCCTGAGTGCTGAAGAGATGAAGAATATCGTTATTGCATATGAGCCAGTATGGGCTATTGGTACCGGTAAGGTAGCTACTCCAGAACAGGCACAGGAAGTTCATGCATTTATCCGTTCTGTTGTTGCTGATATGTTCAGCCAGGAAGTTGCAGACGGTCTTCGTATTCAGTACGGTGGTTCTGTAAAACCTGATAATGTCAAAGAACTAATGAGCTGCCCAGATGTTGACGGAGCGCTGGTTGGTGGTGCGGCTTTGAAAGCTGATTCATTTGAGAAGCTGGTAAGTTTTCAGGCGTAATTGCAGTATAAAATAAAAAATATTAATGGGTACACTTTTGCAGTGTACCCATTTTGTATAAAATAATATTTTAAATATCCGGTTTCAGTAATTAGAAGAGCGGAATTTATTCAGGTAACAGGTCTAATATATTAGAATTTAGCAAGAAGGAAATAGTGGTAAATGGGATTAGTAATTGAACTGCGTGATTTGGAGTTAACTCTAGGAGGAAAAGTACTTCTGGAGCAGGTCAATATGTCATTTACTGATGATAAGAATATAGGGTTTATTGGTAGAAACGGGGTTGGAAAATCAACTTTATGCCGTTTGCTGATTGGTGATGAATCCTCTGACTTCGGACAGGTTTTCAGGCATAAGAGTTTGCGGCTGGGGTATTTGAAACAGCATGAAGATTTTGAGACTGGTGAATCGGCATTAGAGTTTCTGATGCGGGATTCTGGAATGCCTGACTGGAAGTGTTCACAAATTGCTAATAAGTTTTTAATCGGGCCGGAAACTTTAGATGCCGATATTTCAGAATTATCAGGAGGGTGGCGTACACGTTTGAAGCTTGCGGCTTTGATGTTACATGAGCCTAATTTTCTGATTCTTGATGAACCTACAAATTTTCTTGATCTCAGGACACAGTTATTACTGGAAAATTTTCTGCAGAACTTTCAGGGCGGAGCATTAATAATCTCACATGATCGGTCTTTTCTTGAAGCAACATGTCCCTATACTATGGAGCTGGCACAAGGTAAACTTATTACAATGCCATGTCGGATAAATGAGTTTCTGGATAAAAGAAAAGAACAGATTGAACATGATAAACGGGCAAATGCAGCGAAAGCAGCAAAAATGCGGCAATTACAGACCTTTATCAATAAGAATAAAGCCGGAGCAAATACCGCCTCTCAGGCAAAAAGCAAGCAGAAGCAATTGGAGAGAATTGAGCTTGCGGATATTGAGTCACATGCAGCTCTGGCTAAAATTAAATTGCCAAACGTTGAGCCGCAGCGTAAAACAGTACTGGAAACTGTAGATCTGGCAATAGGGTATGATGATCTGAAGATAGCTGGGAAAATAAATCTGGAAATTGAACCTGGTGAAAAAATAGCAGTTTGCGGGGATAATGGTCAGGGTAAAACAACATTTATAAAAACGATAACGGAAGTAATTCCAAATCTTGGCGGACAGATTAGATGGGGTTATGGTATCTCTTTTGGCGTATACGCGCAGCATATTTATTCGTCTTTGCCGGAGAATCTCAGTATCAGAGATTATTTATTATCACAGGCCGAAGGTAGCGGCAATGACAAGAAAGTTCTGGATATTGCTGCTGGATTTCTCTTTACCGGAGATGATATTGATAAACAGATAAAAGTACTCAGTGGTGGCGAACGTGCAAGACTTTCACTGGCGGCTCTCTTTCTTTCAGGGGCTAATGTTCTGGTTCTTGATGAGCCTTCTAATCACCTTGATGTTGAGACATCCGATGCACTGGCTTCAGCATTGAATAAGTATAATGGTACGGTTATTTTTGTCAGCCATCAGCGTAGTTTTATTGAGAAGGTTGCTACAGGTGTGGTTGAAATTAATAATGGTATATTAAAACGTTATCCAGGTAGTTATACAGAGTATGTTAACAGTCTTGGTTCGGAGATGGAACTGACAGCTGCGGGAAGCCCTGATATTAGAAGAAATATAGAAAAAGCGGATATAGAGCGACCGGTAAAAAGTAATGGTCGGGAGCGTTTTGAGGCGGAAAAAAAGATTTCAACGCTGGAACGGCAGATAGAAAAATTTGAAAAAGAAATTAATAAAATAACAGAGAAGCTTCATTCTACAGAAAATTGGCAGGAAGCGGCGGAATACGGTGAAGAAATACAACAATTACAGAATAAAAAAGAATTTGCGGAAATGGAATGGTTGGAACTGCATGAGCGAATTGAGCAATTAGCGTCCGATAGATAAACGTATAGCGAGAGCTTCTGGAAGTCCTGCATCTATTATTTTTTGTGCAGTTTTCTTATAATCATAAGCAACGCGTATCAGTTCAACAATGCTGTCTTCAGAATCATAAACCGCAAAACAGGACAAAGGATTTTCATCACGCGGTTGACCCACAGAACCGATATTAACTATTACTTTATCCGAATTATCCAGTTCAATTTCAGGACCAAGAGTATAGGTCATAGGATCGGTATTAAAAAAAGCCAGAGGTTGATGGCTGTGACCAAGAAAAAGAATGCGAGTGTCCATTACAGTAAAATTATACTCTGCGTCTGCAATGGTCTGTACATAATTGAACATTTCAGGCTGATATAGTGAACCATGAATCAGGGTGAAATTGTGAATGGTGCTCATAAGCGGGAGGTTGCTTGCCCAGTTAAGGGTCTGTTCAGAAATATTGTTTCTTGTCCATAATGCGGCATCTTTGGCATATTGCGTAAAATAACTTATATCAAGGTTTCCAACAACTGCGGCTTCATGATTTCCCATTAGGCAAAGATCGCATTTTTCCTGGATAATCTTGGCGCATTCTTCGGGATTGGCGCCATATCCAATAGCATCGCCCAGACAGAGTATATTTGAAATATTCAGAGATTCGATTTTTTCAAGGACTGCTGTCAGCGCTTCCAGGTTGGCATGGACATCACTTATTAAGGCGTATTTCAAGACAATCTCCCAGAAAAAGCAACAGATTTTTACTATCAGTAATAATAGCACTAAAAAAAACTATTGCAAATTATATATAACAATCTTACTTAATAATAAAATGAAGCGCAAGGGTTTTATGGGCATTTCATAATATTACTTTAATTTTAAAGGTAAGCCGCAACTCATTAATATAACTTCGTTTGCATTTTGCGCAATAATCTGAGCACAGCGTCCTGATAAATCTCTAAAGAGTCTGGCCAGATGATTTTCCGGTACAACTCCCATACCTACTTCATTAATAACAAAGACAACCCGGGCGGAAATATCAGCCAGGATCTGCAACATTTCATGGGTTTTTTTACTTATAAAATCTTCATTAATCTGTTGCTGTGATTTTTCACAATCAAACATCAGATTATTTATCCAGAGTGTGAGGCAGTCAACCAGAAAGCTGTCAAAATTCGGATTATTCTGAAATACAGAGTTGAGATCGAGCTCTTCTTCAATAGTAATCCAACCAGCATGTTTGCGGTTTTGCTGATGCTTTGCGACACGGTCGGCCATTTCTGAATCGAGAACCGGGGCTGTAGCAATATAAAGTTTATCGCCTCCGATTTCGCAAACTCTCTTTTCTGCATAATTGCTTTTACCGCTGCGGCAGCCGCCAGTAACAAGAATTATTTCAGCCATGATTAAACCTTTCGAATATTATTGTGTATTGTCCATAATTCTTTACAATAGTCAATTATGAATACAGAGCATATTTTTCAACAGTCAAACGATATAATTCAGGCATTGGCTAGTGGTCATGTCGAATTGCAAAGAGTATATGGCAGTTCATTAGCCTTGCTGCTCCTTAAGTTACAGCAGCAGAGTGAGGGAGCGATTGTAGCAGTAACTGCAGAGCCGGAGGATGCAGAGGATCTGGTTTCAGATATAGCAACATTCGGCGGTGAGTCATTTATCTTTCCTCCCTGGGATATTTTACCGGAAAAAGCAGAAAATTTTGATATTGATATTGCACAGCAGCGGGTAGGAGCATTGCGTGCTATTGCAGGTAGTAGTAATGCTATTGTTGTATTGTCTGCAGCGGCATTGTTACAGCCGGTGTTGCCGCCGGAATATTTGCATCTCGGTGAATTTGATATAGTTGCGGGGATGGAGATAGCGCCTGAGGGGTTGCTGGGAAGATTGGTTGATGCCGGATTTGAACAGGCGGATGATGTTGAATTGCCGGGGCAGTTTTCACGGCGTGGCGGAATTGTTGATGTTTTCCCGGTTTTTGCTGATAAACCGGTGAGAATGGAATTTTTTGGTGATGAGATTGATACAATACGCTATTATGATGCGGGAACTCAGCGCAGCGAAAAACCGGTAGATGAGCGGGTAGTCTTGATTGATATTAATATGGATTCGTTCAATAAGGCCTATACCGGTAAGAAACATTATTCTGTTGCTGGGTATTTACAGAATAATGCTGTAGTAGTAGCGGTACATCCGCAGAAAATCGAGTATGATGGTAAATTATATCATTCTGGTTTTACAAATAAGCAGGGCATATTTGGTATTGAAGATTTGATTCCGGCTATTTGTTCCAGATCATTGATAATGATCTCTGAAATAGGTAAACACGAGTATTTTTCAATTATAGAAGATGAAGATAAAATAAGTGAATTTGATTTGCAGATTGAGTCACTCGAGAGACTTAGCGGTGGCTTTGAACATGCCTTTGAAGAGTTATTATACCTGGCGGAAACAGGTAATAAAATAACAGTGTACTGTAATAATGCCGCCGAACAGGCAAGACTTAGTGAGCTTCTGCTGGAAAAAGGGCAGGGGCTGGCAAATAAAATTAATCTTACACTGGGGACAGTAACTCAGGGATTTTATATAAAAGAAGCGGGACAGGTAATAACCAGTGATCAGCAGATACTCGGGCGCCGGCAGTTAAGACGTGCGGTACGTAAAAAGACGGCGAGTACTCCGATTGCAAGTTTTACTGACTTACGCCCTGGAGATTATGTTGTACATCTAAGCCATGGAATTGCAGTATATGACGGGGTGGAAACAATTGATAATAATGGGACACAGGCTGATTATTTAAGTCTGCGTTTTGCTGAAGATGCCCGGATTTATGTGCCTATGTCTCATGTTGATCTTGTTCAGAGATATATAGGCGGTGGCGGCGGCAGACCCAATTTATCCAAGCTTGGAAGTACCAGCTGGCAGAAAAAAAAGAATGCAGCGGAAGCGGCAACAAAGAGTATAGCATCTGATTTATTACGTCTTCAGGCGGCAAGAGAGTCATTGCCGGGAATTGCTTTTTCTCAGGCTGATGATATGGAACTGGAATTTGATAATGCATTTGTGTATGCTGAAACACCGGATCAGCTGGCGGCGATCATGGAAATAAAGCAGGATCAGCAGCGTCCCAGACCTATGGATCGTCTGCTTTGTGGTGATGTTGGTTTTGGTAAGACTGAAGTGGCAATGCGTGCAGCGTTTAAAGTTGTTAATAATAATAAGCAGGTTGCAGTGTTGGTTCCGACAACAATTCTGGCGGAGCAACACGCGAGGTCATTCAAGGAAAGAATGGCGGATTATCCGGTTAATATTTCCTGTCTGTCTAGATTTAGAACGGGAACTGAAGCCAAAGAAATTTTGGAAGATCTGAAATTAGGCAGGGTAGATATTATAATTGGTACACATAGGATTCTTTCACAGGATGTTGCTTTTAGAGATTTAGGTCTGGTTATTATTGACGAAGAACAGCGCTTTGGAGTTGAACAGAAAGAACGTCTGAAAGAAATGCGGGTAAGTGTAGATGTACTTAGTATGAGTGCAACGCCTATACCAAGAACATTGAATATGGCGATGCTGGGTTTACGTGATATCTCAAGTTTAACTACAGCCCCAACTGAACGTCAGGCAATAAGAACTGAGGTAATACGTTATAATCCGGAGATTATCCGACGAGCGGTACTACGGGAAATATCACGTGGCGGGCAGGTGTTTTTTCTGCATAACCGGGTAGGTAATATAAATAAGATAGCCAGAGAGCTTGGAGAGTTGATTCCAGAAGCGCGGTTTGGTGTCGGGCATGGTCAGATGTCTGAAAAACAGTTATATTATGTAATGGATCAGTTTTTGCATAAAAAAATTGATGTTCTGGTTTGTACAACAATTATAGAATCGGGAGTTGATATTCCTTCGGTTAATACGTTGTTTGTAAATAATGCTGATTATTTTGGATTGGGTGAGTTGCATCAGTTACGTGGGCGTGTAGGGAGATACCGAAATAAAGCATATGCATATTTTTTAATCCCTGCTAAAAGACCGATAAATCCGATAGCACAGAAACGTCTGCAGGCTTTACAGGAATATTCAGAATTGGGTTCAGGCTTCAGGCTGGCGATGCGGGATCTGGAAATAAGAGGAGCAGGGAATATTCTCGGTTCAGAACAATCAGGGCATATTCATTTGATTGGCTTCGAACTGTATTGCCGCTTACTGGAAAAATCTGTTGCAGAGCTTAAAGGCGAAAAATGTGATGAGATTGAACCGGTTGAGCTGGAGCTTGGAAGTATTGCCTATATACCAACAGAATATATTGCTTCTGATACTCAAAGAGTGGATTTTTACAGAAAACTTTCAGCGGTAATGAATGAAGATGAATTAGTTGAGACAGTTGATTTTGCAAAAGATAAATATGGAATTATCCCAGAGGTTGTAGAACAGTTGTTTGAAGATCAGCGTATAAGGATATCGGCTCAGCAAGTTGGTATAAATTACCTTGGTAAGCTTGAAGGCGCTATTGTTGTTGGATTTGCCAAAGGTAAAGGGGGAGGTTTGCTGATAAAGCTTAAAGCAATGCGCAGGAAAGTTACTGCTCTTGATAAAGCTAGATGGCGTATTGCAGTAGGTATTGATAAGGATATATATGCAGAAGTAAGAGCAATATTACATGAGTTAGAATATAGTCTGGATGAAATTGAAGAACGATCAGAGGAGCGGGCGCGGCAGAAAAAGATCAATGAACCGGAGATTAAAAGTACTTTGGCAAAGAGTAAACAGTATAATGCGATTGCAAGTTCATATGCGGCATCATATACTAAAAGAAAGACTGATTCTAAGGATATATTATCAGTATCAGGGGCGTTAATAACAGAGTTGGAATCGAATACGCATATTGGTATACTCAATGTTATTATAGATGATGTTAAAGGATTTAATCCGAAAAAATTTGGTGCGGTAACCATTACAGCTGGCGGTAAGTCATTTTATTTACGGTATACGGGTACAGTGCATAATAATAATAAGAGTTTTTTGAATATAAGAGGTAATACTTCTGAAGAAGTTTCAGAAATAGCAGACTATTTTTATAATTCTTCTGAGTGCAGATTATATAATGGGATAATTGAATAATTAATAGTGAAGTAGAAAGTCCCACCATAGTTTGAAATTTTTAAGATCATCAGCCTGCTCTTCAAATTGGCAACTTGCAAGCATACTATTATAGGCATCTTCGAATTCTGCATAATTAAAGACTAGATCGAGTTCATGAAGAATTTCTTCGCGGGTGGCGTTATCAGCTGCTGTGTTTAGTTTGGTGCGAAGATCAGAGTTTCTTCTGGCTTCGTCAATGAATTTTATGGCATTATTCAGGCTCATAATATACTCCTTTTTAAAAAAGGGCTGAATATATTCAGCCCTGATTCTTTAATGATTGTAAGCTTCAAAACAATTATTAAGATGCTGCTGGTCAAAATTTTTGCTGTAGATACTTACGACAATAGTGACGATTATTGATATTGGCAGTGCTATAACAATTGGATCAACTTCACCGACAATAACCCATGACGGCATATAATGCTGGATATCTAAAGCTAGAGATTCTTTTCCGGTCAGCATTTTGCATAGGCCGAAGATTTGCGCTTCTTTATCCTTAACAAAGACCAGCCAGAAGGCGCTGGCAACAAAACCACAGCCGCAACCCCAGAGTGCGCCGGCCTTAGTAATTAGACGTGTATAGAGACCGCCGATAAAGAGGGGAAGAAAAGAGGCGGCACATAGACCGAAGAATACGGCGGTGCCTCTGGCGATGATGGCTTCTCCTTTACTTGAGAATAATCCTGGAAGTGCTTCAGCGAGTGTTACACTCCAGACAAAGGTTAGAAATATGCCGATACGAGTCGAAATAATAGAGCCTTTTTCACTCTTTGAAGGAGAGATGACTTCATAGATGTCCCGGCTGGCGGCGGTACCCATTGCATGGAACTGGCTGCTTACGGTACTCATAGCAGCAGCTAGCAGGGTAACGAAGAATATGTCAGAGAGCCAGCCAGGCATAAATTTAGCCATGAATAATGGAATGATCTGGCCGGTTTTACCATCGGCTGCGGCGATAGAAATTTTTCCAATTGCTTCTGTAGCTCCATTTGGAACAACTTCCATAAAGAATACATTTGATAATGGGCCTACCATATCAGAAACACCAACTGCAATGAAAATAAATACGGCTCCGATAAATACTGCCCGGTTGAGTTCTTTCTTGCTTTTAACGGTCATAAATCTGACTGTAAGCTGCGGCTGAACAAGTACACCAATACCTACTCCGAGAATTATCTGACTGACCATTATCCACCAGAATTTTGAACCGAAACTCGGCATGGCCGTCCAACCGTTATGGCCGGCTTTACCAAAGGCTTTTATGGCCAGAGGTGCCATGGCGGTAAGACGTTCATGTGCGTTTATAACTCCACCAAGCTTGGAGTAGGTAAGCCAGAGCAGCAGCAGCAGTCCGAAGAACATCAGTCCTCCCTGCATGGCATCCGAGTACATGACACCTTTGAGTCCACCCATTATAACATACATCGCAACTATAATAGAAAAAAAGAAGAGTGCAACTTCATAGGATATACCCAGTTTTGAACTGATAATATAGGTGGCGCCCATAAGTACTGCGCCGGTATATACCGGCATGAAGATCAGGATAACAAAACCGGCAAATATTTGCAGTCCTCTGGATTTGAAGCGTTTGCCGATCAGTTCTGGAAAGGTATGTGCCTGCAGATGATGTCCAATGGCGCGAGTTCTGGAGCCGAAGAATATAAAGGCGATCAGAATACCGACAAAAATATTAAGAAAATTCAGCCATTGCAGTCCTATGCCAAATATTGCAGCGGCTCCGCCGAAACCGATAATTGCCGAGGTAGATATAAAAGTTGCTCCGTAGCTCAGAGCCATAACTACCGGATGTGTGTTTCCTCCGGCAATCAGATAATCTGCAGCTGTTTTTGTTCCTTTCCAGCCGCGATATCCGAGATAGCCTATTACAAATAAATAGAGGGCTACAAGAGTAATTAAAAATGTCATATTTAAGCCTTTATATATTAATGTTCAAAATAATTAAAATTCGTCCTCTATTTCGTCTTCATCTTTGACCCATTTTTTGATCTCATCTTTCGGTTCCGGCGCACCGCCTTTATTCCAGCCGATTATACCGTAAATCGCGCAGAAGATAGTGGCAAGAATTGAAAGTATAATTGACATGGATGCCCAGAGATCGGGAATACCAAGTATCTCGTGCATGTTGTACCTTTCTATAGATTAATTAATATAAATGATTTGAATTTATATTCAATTTTACGCAGTATTTTTGTGCAATATGAAAATCAATTTTCAAGATCCGGTAGAGTATCGGTACTGAAATTAAG
The DNA here is from genome assembly GCA_963677015.1 of Planctomycetota bacterium. Lineage (GTDB taxonomy): Bacteria > Planctomycetota > SZUA-567 > SZUA-567 > SZUA-567. Next base: position 3,657,498 of record OY781533.1, on the reverse strand, counting down.
AATATTTTCTTTTTGAATAACCTTGATTGCTTTTTTGCATTGGGCTATTTTTTCAGTAGCTTCAATATCTGATGGATTATCCATAATGATATATTCAAGATCTTTGAGTGCTTCTCCGTATTTTTGCTGCGAATAAAGAATTTCAGCTCTTAAGAATCTGGCATCGCGTAATTTTGGGTTGAATTCCAATGCTATATCCAGCAGCATTTTGGCGCTTGGCAGTTCAGCGTTTTCAATATAGGCATTGGCTGCAGTAAGGCACTGTTTTGCACGAAGTTTATTATTTTCTACCTGCTGTTCAAGTCTGTCTTTCTGGAATTTAATCTTTGCTTCAAGGTTGTTTCGTGAGAAAAAACCGAGAAAGACACCAAAAATAAGCGTCAGTAGAGTGAGTATAATTATGATACTGGTAAAAGTGTGCTGTCTGGTAAGTCGGAAAATAGTTTTCCAGAAATTTTCTTCACGTTTGAAAACTGTAAGACCCTCTAGAAAGTTTCTGAGGTCATGTTGAAAATCAATAACACTCTGATAGCGTTCATCAGCTGCTGTTGCCAGAGCGCGCATAGTGATGCGGGAGAGTTCAGATGGGATATTGCGTTTTGGTGCCCGGCTCGAAGGAGGTTGAATATTTCCGGCGATTACAGCGTCGACGATTTCAAATTCTTTGGACCCAAGTACTGGAGGAGTACCGGTAAGAATTTCATAGAGAATAGCACCAAGTGAATATATATCACTGCGTTCATCAAGCTGGTTCATATCGCCTCTGGCCTGTTCCGGTGACATATAAGCAGGTGTTCCGGCGACTGTTCCGCGGCGTGTACCCCAGATATTGGAATCTTTACGCATGATATTAACCGCTTCTGAAAGGTTTACTTCTTTGATATCATTTATAGCAGCGCGCATATTGGCTTTATAATTACCTCTACCGATAAGCGGGTTATTCATTTCATGATGATAATCCACCGGAGAGCGTCGATTCTTTACATTTCCGGATTTTGCCAGTCCCCAGTCCATGACCAGTACTTCACCAAAATCACCGAGCATGATATTTGCCGGCTTAAGGTCACGGTGGATTACGCCCCGTGAATGTGCGTAGGCAACTGCACTGCAGACATTTTCAAGCACCTGCAGCAGTCTGGGTAACGGATAGGAGGAGCGGGTTGCTCCATCATCGGCACGTATAGCATCAAGAACTTCTTCGAGACTCCGTCCTTTTACCAGTTTCATCAGGAAAAATAATTTTCCGTCCGGCGTGAATCCCAGATCATGTACCGGAACAATATTAGGATGTTCCAGCTGACCGGTAATCTGAGCCTCTTCCAGAAAACGGGCTTTTTCCTCATCACCAAATGAATCCTGCATGATTTTAATAGCAACTTCACGCCGGATATACTGGTCAAATACATGGAGTACCGTTCCCATACCACCTTTGCCAATTATCTTTCCCGGGTGGTATTTATCAATAATCGGTATTTTGTCGAGTACTTCTCTAACCTCTTTCAAGAGACGCTGACCGGTTACCGAGGAGTCTTCAAGGACAACCTCTTCTTCAATTGAGTTGTTTTGTTCTATATCTATCTGTGCTTCATTGATAAACCATTTCTGGCATATTTCACAGCGGATATTTTCTCCTAAGTGTAATCCACTTCTGAGCTGGGCGGCACCGCAATGAGGACAGATAATGTTTGACATGTTTTTTGATCCAGGATTATTGTAAATATTGATTATTATGTTAAATAATATATTTAAAATCATCAACAGAAACTTATAATAATGTATAGGGTACAGTTTTCATAGATAATAGTCAATTATTTCTAATTTAATTTATTGGATTGTGAGTATAATATTATGTCGTTTATTAGAGAATCAGTGGAGAAAATGTCGTCATATATTCCGGGTGAAAAGGCTAAGGGAACGGGGTTTATAATTTTAAATGCCAATGAGAATCCCTATCCGGCTTCACCGGCAGTACGCAAGGCGATTGAATCGACAATAGATTCACTCAATTTATATCCTGAGAGTTCAAGTATTAATGTCCGGCAGACGGCAGCAGAATTGTATGGGGTGGCTGCTGATAAGGTAATGCTTACAAACAGCTCAGATGAAATGCTCCGTATAATCTGTCAGTCATGTGTCAGTGAAGGGGATAAGGTCTTTACCTTCTCACCTACCTTTTCTTTCTATAAAACTCTGGTGAATGTTCAGGGTGGAGAGTGTATTGAAATCCCTTTCCCTGAAGATTATTCACTCCCTGAACTTCCTGATTTTCAGGGGGCAAAAGTTATATTCTTTCCTAATCCCGGTGCCCCCAGCAGTATTGCTTATGTACTTGATGATATCAGAAAAATTCTGGCTGCGGCAGATGGAGCTTTGGTGGTAATTGATGAGGCGTATGCGGATTTTGACCGTAATCAGAATTCTGCACTTCCTTTACTCACTGAATATAAGAATCTGATGGTTGTTAAAACTCTCTCTAAAAGCTATAGTCTGGCAGGATTGCGTGCTGGAATAGGTATTGCTGATGTTAGTATTATGCAGCAGCTGCATAAAGTGCGTGATTATTACAATTCCGGGCTGCTGGCTCAGGCGGCGGCAGAGGCGGCACTCAAGGATCAGGAGTGGCTGCAGCAGAACTGTGAAAAAATAATTGCGACCCGGGAATGGTTCAGTAAAGAAATAGCTGCAGATGCCATAAAGGTATTTCCTTCTGCGGCAAATTTTGTTCTGGTGCAGTTTGCAGAAGGAATTGCCGGAAAACTTTATCAGGCGCTGAAAGAGCGTAAAATTCTGGTGCGGTATTGGAATGCGCCGCGACTCAATGAATTTTTACGTATAAGTATTGGAACTGATAATGATATGCGTGAGGTATTGCGTGCTATCCGGGAACTTTTGCCGGTGCTGTAGTTTGACAGATTCTTAAATAATTTATAAAGAGTATGGTCGTACTTGTGTCTGTGGATACAAGTACGATTTTTTATAGTTTATTATTATTCAAGTCCTTAGCGTTATATATTGTAATAGTAAAATAAAAATTGACATAAAATATAAATATGATGTAATAAAAATAGAGTGTGTGCTGTTGCTGTCTAATACCAAATTATTTTTTCAGGAGCTGAAATGAGCAGATATAAGAATAAGACGATATCTGTACTTTTATCTGCGGTAATAATGGTCCGGGTTATGGTAAATTTATGTGCTGTAGCAGCGGAAGTACCGGTAATGCCGGTTGAAACAGTAACTGCAGAGTTACGGACGGTTCCGGTTTATCTCAAAGGTATGGGGCATCTGGAGGCCTTTTCGACTATTGAGGTTAAATCCAGAATTGATGGCAGGCTTGAAAAGATTCTCTGTAATGATGGTGCTGAAGTCAAGAAAGGACAGCTTCTATTTGAAATAGATACTGTGCCTTATGAACTGGCGGTGCGTTTGGCGCAGGCTAATCTGGAACGTGAATTAGCCGGGGAGAAAGATAGTCAGGAAATAGCGGAAATTTCAAGGAAACTTTATAAAAAGTCGGTAATTGCCAAAGAGAAGATGGATCAGCAGGCAGCTTTAGCCAAGGAAGCGGAGGCCAGTGTGGTGGCGGCGCGGGCTGAGCTGGATCAGGCAAAAAAAAATCTGGATTATTGTCGGATTACTGCTCCGATAACAGGTGTAGTGGGTAGAAAGAAAATAAATGAGGGGAATCTGATATCTGCATATCAGGATGTGTTGATAACTTTGAATGAAATTAATCGGCTTAAAGTGCTTTTTTCTCTTCCTGCTGCTGCGTTGCGTGATGTCAGGCGTTATTATGAAAAGCAGAAATTAGAAGTGATAATAACCAGTTCTGAATTTCCGGGATTAAGTTTGCAGGGAATAGTTGATTATGCCGGTAATAGCATAGATTCGGGAACCGGTATGTTTGAACTGCAGGCGGAGCTGGATAATGCAAAACATGAATTCTGGCCTGGTGAATTTGTCGAGGTAAAGCTTATACTTACCAGAAAACCCGGGGTTGTGGTAATCCCTGAGCGGGCGGTGATAACAGGTCAGGGCGGTAGAAGTATGATATATACTATAAAAGATAATAAAGCGGAGTTACAGGAGATAAAGGTTGGCTGGGAATTGGAGGATAATGAACTGGCAATACTTTCAGGAGTTGAGAAGGATCAGCAGGTGGTAGTGAGTGGTGTTTTCAAGCTTTATCCCGGAGCTCAGGTAAAAGTCGTAACCGGCAAAGATAATAAGTAAGGCTGAATCATGAGATTGAGTGAACTATTTATCAAGAGACCTAAAATGGCGGTTCTATTAATGCTGGGTATATTTATATTCGGGGTTATCGCTTATAAGCTTATTGCAGTGAGTTTTCTGCCTTCAATAGAATTTCCGGTAATTAATGTGACCGCATCCATGTCGGGGGCAAGTCCTGAGGTTATGGCGAGTAATGTTGCCAGTCCGCTGGAGAAACAGTTCGCCGATATTGAAGGAATAAAATCCATGAGCAGTTCGAGCAGTATGGGGCTGACAACTGTTACTCTGCTATTTGATCTTAATAAGGACATTGATATAGCGGCAATGGATGTTCAGGCTGCTATAAGCAGAGCCCATCAGAATCTTCCGGATCTGGATGCACCGCCGAGTTACACCAAGATAAATCCTACGGATCAGCCGGTAATCTGGATAACACTTACTTCTGATACAATGCGTATGTCCGATGTTTATGAGGTCGCGAATAATATACTGTCGGATAATATATCTATGATTCAGGGTGTCGGCGAGGTATTGATATATGGTTCATCGGAGTACGCGGTAAGAATACAGCTCGATCCGGCAAAGCTCGCATCTATGGGTATTGGCCTTGATGATGTTGTTTCAGCGGTTGAAGGGGCTAGTGTTAATCTGCCTATTGGAGTGCTGAAAGGGAAGTATGTTTCACCGCTGCTTAAAAGTAATGGGCAGTTATTCTGTGCGCAGGAATATGCGGATGTAGTGGTGAAGTATGAAAATGGTCAGCCGGTGTATATCAGAGATCTGGGAAGAGCGATAGACAGTACTGCCGATGAAGATGTTATAGTACGGGTTTGGGGTAAAGATGCGATTTGTCTGGCGGTAAAAAAACAGATTGGAGCTAATACCCTTGAGGTGGTGAGCAGATTTTATAAAAAATATGATGTAATTAAAAAAAACATACCCGCCGGCATCAAGATGGAGATTGTTCATGATCAATCGGTACCGGTTCTCAATTCTATCGATGACGTTAAATATACTCTGGTGCTGGCTATAGCTCTGGTCGTGCTGGTAATATATATATTCCTGCGAAATCTGCTGGGAATGCTGATTACAGCGATTGCTATTCCGCTAACACTGGTTGCGACCTTTATTGTCATGTTCTATTATAATTTTACTCTGGATATGCTCTCGTTACTGGCTTTAACACTGGCTATAGGTTTTGTCGTGGATGATGCGATAGTTATGCTGGAGAATATAGTCCGGCATCTGCATATGGGAAAAAAACCACTGCAGGCAGCGATGGAGGCATCATCAGAGATAGGTTTTACTATTATTTCCATGACATTGTCACTGGTGGTGGTTTTTATTCCGATATTATTTATGAGTGGGGTTATAGGCCGGATACTCAATGAATTTGCAGTAACTATCTGTGCTACAGTCCTGATCTCCGGAATTATTACTTTGACTTTGACTCCGATGCTTTGCGGGCATTTGCTGCGTCAGCAGACCAGACTGGCACAGGAAGGCAGAGTGTTCAGATATATTTACGGGCTTTATGAATGGATTTTACAACGGGCGCTGGCGTATAAATGGCTGACCGTATTTATCGGCATATTGATGCTGGCGGGTTCAATTATCTCTTTGTCCAGAATACCTAAAGGCTTTGAGCCGCAAGGGGATCTGGGTTTTATGCAGGCATTTGCCGTGGGACGTGAAGGGGTGAGTGCAGAAGAGATCTCAAAACTGTCAATGCAGATAAATGATATCCTAATGCATAATAAATATGTGAAAAATACGATTGTAGTATCCGGTTATCCGGCTCCTAATAACTGTTTTTTCGGGATCCTTCTAAAGCCGTATGGGAAAGAGCGTAAAACCTCGGCTGAAAAGGTTGTGGCAGAGTTGCAGGTGCTGCTAAATAAATTACCGGGTCTCTGGGTATTTGTAAATAATCCTCCGCTCATTCCGCTTGGGGGTAAACGGACAAACAGTGTTTATCAGTATACACTGCAGAGTATGGATATGGAGGCACTGGCAAAATATTCTGAAGAATTAAACAATAAAATGCGGGGTTTGAAAGAATTGCGAGGAGTCAACAGTAATCTTTCAGCAAGTACGCCGCAGATTAATATTGTAATTGATCGTGATAAAGCCGGAGCATTGGGACTGACTGCGCGTGATATAGAATTAACTCTGCTCAATGCGTATGCGGGAAGAAGGGTTGTCTGGATTTATAATAATACCGATACCTATAGGGTGATAGTTGAAGTTCTGCCCCGGGCACGTGATCAGAAAGAGGATCTCAAGTCTCTGTATGTAAAGTCTGAGACAACCGGAAAACTCGTGCGTCTGGACAGTTTCTGTACATTTGAAGAAGGAACCGGGTATTTGACGGTTAATCATACCAATCAGCTGCCATCGGTAACTGTAAGCTTCAATACGGCTCCGGGTGTAAGTCTATTGGAAGCGACCGAAGTGGTAAAGAAGACTGCTGCGGAAATTCTTCCGGAATCAATAACCGGAAGTTTTCAGGGAATGGCCAGTGAATTTGAAAAATCACTGGTAGACCTGGGCCTTCTGCTGCTTTTATGTATATTTGTGATATATATAATTCTTGGGATTTTGTATGAAGATTTTCTGCATCCGGTAGTGATTATTTCTGGGCTGCCATCTGCGACCTTCGGTGGTCTACTGATGCTGATTATTTTTAATAGAGAGTTGGATCTGTTTGGATTTGTGGGGCTAATTCTGCTGATTGGTATTGTAATGAAGAATGCAATCATGGTGGTTAACTTTGCCGCTAAACGGGAAGAAGAGGGGCTGGCGGCGGCGGAAGCGGTATATGAGGGGGCGTTGATACGGTTTCGTCCCATTATGATGACAACGGTAGCCGCCAGCATTGGAGCTCTGCCGATAGCTTTGGGATTGGGAGCCGGTGGTCAGGCGCGGCAGCCTTTAGGGCTTATTATCGTCGGAGGTTTGATTGTCTCGCAGTTTGTTACGTTGTTTCTGACTCCGGTGCTTTATACCTGTTTTGCCAGGTTAAAAGGTGTAAAGAAGGATCATAGAACTGATAAGTAAGTTGAATGTCTGCAGAAAATAACTGTAAAATTCAGGTTACTTAAAATAGTCCTTTTTCAAAATTGAACATTTCCTTATTTTTTGCTTTGTGAATATTCTTCCATTCTCTGAGTGGATTGGGAGAATCTATCAGGTCCGCGCAAATCCAGCGTGCTTTTATCTCAGGGCTGTCAATACCGCCGATAGAGAATGGTTTGGTGCTGCGTAATTCTGTGATGTCTTTGTGGAAATGGACACTCAGTGAGATACCGCGGGCATCACGAAGTACGGTGTCTTCATTAAGTCTGTCAGCGAAGTTTGCACGGGTATGTGCAAGAACCGGACGGGAGAAGACGGTCAGCATTGCTTCGGCAGTGCAGGATCTGGCAAGATCAATAAGTTGTTTTTCACCGGCTTCAAGACTGAAGGATACAGATTCAAATCCAAGATTTTGCAGTGCTTCAGCGGCAAGAGGATTCAGTACGGCCATTCCTGGGCCGCCTGAAAATTTCAATTTAAGATCTTTGGCAATCTGCCAGCTGTCCCAGCCGTTGACTTCAACCATAATATTATGTTCTTTGCAGGCAGAACAGAGCTCTTTAACTTCAGTAACTTCATTTTCAAAGAATACTGGAGGGAGTGCTACAACCAGTTCAGAACCGGCAGTTAGTTCTTTTAATTTTGTAATATCTTCTGGAGTAGCTTCTTCTACAATTATCCGTTCGGGATGAATTTTTTTCAGAATATCTTCGGCTTGAATAATATTTATCCGTAGAGCGTTTGGACGGTCAACAGGGGTGAAGCGGTTATTTGTGTTGCGGGTCTTGAATTTTGTTAGTTCCCGTACGGTATCTGAAAGTGTGATTTCTGTTGCGGGATTTTTTATATCCTGTTTTTTTATGCGGTGAATAGAGGCTGAGATTCTGTCGGCAATTTTATTGGCAGCTTTTTTGCTGATAAGAAATTCAGGATTATCGGTAATGAATTCATTGAGAGTGCTTTGCTGAATTTTAAGTTTACTCAGCCAGTTACCCGCGTCACGAACAGTAATACCGCGGTTTTCATGTTTTATAACTGTTTTGGGCAGCGTCCAGTTTATAGTTTCAGAGTTATATTCGAGTTTACATTCAATAGTGGTGTTTTCACTGAAGATGGTTAGATTGAAATAATCAGGAAAATCTGGGGTAGTCTGTGAACTTGATAGTGCCGGTGCGGTGGCAGTGGTAGCGGTTGTTGTGTTATCTGTACCTATATCAGCGTTTCGGCTGGCAATTCTACCGCCGGAGCCGAAGATGGTATGCCTTTGTCCGGTATAATAGCCGTCGGTCATGCTGCGGCCGGTATAGGCTCCCAGAGGTAGCGTATCATCTTTGGTATAACTTGCTTTTCCGTCCAGAACATTGCGGTAGAGTGTCACGGCTTTTGCAACCCAGGAAGCGTTTTTCAGGCGACCTTCAATTTTAAGACAGGTAACTCCGGCAGTGATAAGCTCGGGAAGTTTTTCGATAAGGCTGAGATCCTGTGTGGAGAGGATATCCTCCTTATCATCGTTATTGATTTTCCAGGTTACCCGGCAGGGGCTGGTGCAGGCTCCGCGGTTTCCGCTCTTGCCTCCACCCCAGCTGCTTAAAAGACAGCGTCCGGAGATACACATGCAGAGAGCTCCCTGAGTGAATACTTCAATTTCTACATTACTTATTTTGCAGGCTGCTTTAATTTCTGCAGCGGACATTTCACGGGCGACTACCACTCTGGTTACTCCAAGGTCACGGGCGGATTTAATGCCTTCTGAGGTGGTGATTGAAGCTTGAGTACTGAAATGGAATTCGAGCTCAGGAAATTCCGGTTTGAGCATTAGGATTGCCGGATCTGTGAACAGGATGGCGTTTACTCCTGCATTTTCAGCAGCAGTGAGAATTCTAGCGGCTTTACCAATATCTCTGGCGGTGAGATCAATATTGAGTGTCAGAAAAGCTCTGGCATTATGGCTGTGTATCAGCTCAACAATTTCATTGAGATCTTCCAGGCGAAAATTTTCCGCTCCCTGGCGTGCGTTGAGGCTTTGTAAACCAAAATATACTGCATCTGCACCGCTTTCCAATGCGGCATTGAGTGCTGCCATGCTTCCGGCTGGTGCAAGTAATTCGGTATCTATTCGGGACATATTTTTCCTAATTATAAAAAATAGTTGTTACTTATGCCTAATAATTTATATTATCTAATTATATGCTAATTATATTATAATAGTCTTATATAGTAAATAATAGGAAATATACATGGTTGGGAAAGAGAAAAAAAGTAATTTTATAAGTCAATTTTTAAAAATAGTAATAATTTTTATAATTGCAGGGGGTTTATCGGTAATTTTTATTCTTACCAGACCGGTGCCGCAGAAGCGTGAAGTTAATTTACTTCCTTCAACTGTAGCTGTTACCAAGGTTAAACCGGCAAAAGGTAATATCTGGCTGGATGCGATGGGGGTTGTGAAACCTTTGCAGGAATTGAGTGTTATTTCTGAAGTAGGCGGTAGAGTTGAGTGGATAAACGATAAGCTGATCCCCGGTGGTTTTATTAAAAAGGGAGATGTTATTGCCAAAATTGAAAAAACCGACTATGAAATTGCTATTGAACAGGCTAAAGCGGAACTTGCTACTGCCAGAAAGGATTTACTGGTAGAGGAGGGAGAAGCCAGATCGGCCAAGATTATGGAGGATATGTCTAAAATTTCTACCACTAAGCAGGCTCGGGAGTTACGTATGCGTGTACCGTATATTGAGGCTGCAAAAGCTAATCTGGTGGCGGCACAAAAATTACTGGAGCAGGCAAATAAAGATCTGAAGCGCACAGATATTGTAGCGCCGTTTTCTATTATTATAGAATCCAAAGATATTGCTATAGGAAATTATGTCACCAAGCTTTCATCGATAGCCGAAGCGGTTGGTACTTCTGCTTACTGGGTGGAGGTGACACTGCCGGTTAGTAAAATATATTATATTGATATTCCTGGAGTTAATGCAAATAAAGGATCGGAAGCGGAGATAATCATCAAGGGTTCTAACGGTAAAGAAGCGGTAAGAAAAGGTATCGTTACTCGTCTTAATGGCAGCCTTGACAGTCTTGGACGTATGGCCAAGGTACTGATAGAGGTGAATGATCCGCTTGGTATCGAGAGTGGTGATATGCAGAATATGCTGCTTTTGAATGCTTATGTGAATGTACGGATCAAGGGTGAGAAGCTTGACAGTATGCTCAAGCTGCCACGTGAATATTTGCGTGATGATAACACGGTCTGGGTGGCGGATAAAACAAATAAGCTGACTATTAAAAAGGTGGAAATAGCCTGGCGCGATAAAGACAATATCTATGTCACCAGTGGCTTGGATAAAAATGACCGGGTCATAACCTCCAGTAATTTTATTCCTGTTGCCGGTATGCAGCTAAATGTAATTGAGAAATCGCAGGGAGAGGCTGATGAATAAGGCGCTGGATGCTGCAGAAAAAACCGGGCCGATTGCCTGGATGGTATCGCATCCGGTGACAGCAAATCTAATTATGCTGATGCTGCTGATTGGCGGTATTCTGGGTATGTCCAATATTAAGCAGGAGGTATTTCCTGAATTTGATCTGGATGTGGTCTCTATCTCTGTATCTTATCCCGGAGCAACTCCTGAAGAGGTTGAAAAGGGTATAATACTGGTAATTGAGGAGCAGATAAAGGATATTGACGGCATAAAGGAGATCAGATCTCAGGCAAGTGAGGCCAGTGCCGCAGTTTCAATTGATCTTACAATCGGTGCCAATGATATCAAGGTTTATCAGGATATTAAAAATGCGGTAGACCGAATAAGTTCTTTTCCTGAAGAAGCTGAAAAACCGGTAGTAAGTCTGGCGGATCATGAGATGTCGGTAATGAGTATTATTATTTCCGGTGATTATGATATGAAGGTGCTTAAAGAGATCGCCGAAAGGTTACGGGATCTTATTCTGCTCAATAAAAATATTACCAATGTAGACCTGGCCGGAATCAGAGATCCTGAAATATCGGTTGAAGTTCCGGAAAACGAATTGCGCCGTTATAGCCTGACAGTATCGGATATCGCTCAGCAGATAGCAAATAATTCTCTGGAGATGGGGGGCGGAAGTATCAAGAGCAGCGGTGGTGAAGTGCTCCTTAAAGTCGACCAGAAAAGAGATTATGGTGATGAATATTATGATGTGCCGGTTATAACCAGTTCTGAAGGTGTTGAGGTGGCGCTTGGTGATATAGCGAAGATTACCGATGGGTTTGAAGATAGCGATAAAGATGACTATTTCAATGGTGAACATGCGGTACGGGTCAAGGTTTACCGGGTGGGTGAGCAGACACCCAAAGGGGTATCAGCGGAAGTTCACAAGGTTATTGACAGTATACGCCCGACACTGCCTGCAGGGGTGACACTGACAGTCTGGAATGACCGTTCGGTATATCTGGATGAACGAATTGACCTTCTGACCAGAAATATCGAACTGGGTTTGATCCTGGTTATGGTTCTCTTGGGGTGTTTCCTCCAGATACGGCTGGCGTTCTGGGTTATGATGGGTATTCCGATATCATTTCTCGGCTCATTTGTCTTTCTGCCGTCATTCGGTACGTCTATAAATATGATCTCGTTATTTGCCTTTATTATGGCGCTGGGTATGGTGGTTGATGATGCTATTGTTGTCGGAGAGAATGTCTTTGAAATGCGGCAGCGCGGGGTGAGTTTTGTCAAATCATCAATTATCGGAGCCAAGCAGGTGGCGATACCGGTGACTTTTTCGATTCTGACCAATATTATCGCTTTTGCTCCTCTCTTATTTGTGCCGGGAATTATGGGTAAGATTTTCAAGACCGTACCGGTCGTGGTTATCTCGGTATTTATCGTCTCGCTCTTTGAAGCCTTGTTTATTCTGCCGGCGCATCTGGCACATCAGAAGAAGAGCGTTGAAGGGGATATCTGGAGTAAACTGAATGTTGTTGAGAACTGGTTTGGTGTAAAACTTAAAAGGTTCATCAAAAAATGTTATAAACCTTTACTGATAAAAGCGATAAAGCAACGGTATGTAACGCTGGCAATTTTTATGGCGATTATGATTGTTTTTATTGCTTATGTGGTGGGCGGGCACTTCTCCATGGTGTTTTTCCCGGCGGTATCTTCGGATGTGGCGCAGGCAACGGTTGATCTGCCATATGGTTCTTCACCAAAGAAGACCAAGGTGATACATGATAAGCTTGTAAGTGCTGCCAAGGAGGTGGCCGCAGAGTATAGGGCGCGTACCGGTAAAGAGTTGCTTAAAGGAATTTATTCAGGTATAGGCAGTGCCGGTCGTCGTCGTGGTGGCGCAACTGCACTTTCAGGTGGACATACAACCAATGTCGAGGTGCAGCTGGTATCAAGTGAGGAGCGTGATATTTCAACTACCGAGTTTAAAAATCGCTGGCGCGCAAAGATCGGTGAAATCCCCGGAGTTGAGAGAATGGTCTTTCTTGATGATCCCGGCGGTCCTGCCGGCGGTGATCCGGTCAGTATTTCACTGGCACATTCAGATACCGTTATTCTGGAAAAAGCAGCTGATGAGCTGGCCGCAAAACTTGAGGAATATGGTGGTATAAGTGATGTTGATACCGGCTTCAGTCAGGGTAAACAGGAGCTTGATTTCACAATAACTCCTGAGGCGAAGGCTCTTGGGTTTACTCCTAGCTATATAGCCAGTCAGATACGTGCGTTTTTTTATGGAGCTGAAGCTTTGCGTCAGCAGCGGGGGCGGGATGAGATAAAGGTTATGGTGCGTCTGCCGGAGAATGAGCGGGAGTCACTCTATAATCTGGAAGAACTTATATTGCGCTCGGATTCAGGAGCTGAGATGCCGCTGCTGGAAGCGATAAATATAGCCAAGAATCATGCGCCAAGCTCTATTACCCGTATTGACGGCAGAAGGCAGGTGCGGGTCACTGCCGATATAGCTGACCGGTCTCAGGCCGGTATCATTGTCAGTGATGTTATGGATGGAGGCTTTATCGCTAATCTTGAGCAGAAATATCCGGGATTGAGTGCTACTATCGCCGGAGAGCGTGAGGATATGCAGGAGAGTATGCAGAGCCTGATTTTTGGCGCTATTATTGCTATTTTAGCAGTATATGCGGTGCTTGCTATTCCTTTTAACAGTTATCTTCAGCCGCTTATTATAATGGTTTCAATTCCTTTTGGTATAATCGGTGCGGCATTCGGGCATATAATTATGGGTTACTTTTCCCTGTCGCTCCCGAGTTTTATGGGTATTGTGGCGTTATCCGGGGTGGTGGTGAATGATTCACTGGTGATGGTGGATTATGCCAATGGACTGAGTTTGAAAGGTTTGAATAATGGTACGGCGGTATTTAAAGCCGGTATACGCAGATTCAGGCCGATTATGCTTACCAGTCTTACTACTTTCGGCGGTCTGGCGCCGATGATTTTCGAAACCAGTAGACAAGCGCAGATGATGATTCCTATGGCACTTTCACTCGGTTACGGTATTCTTTTTGCTACCTTTATTGCGTTGATTCTGGTCCCTGCTTTGTATGTTATCATAGATGACTTTAAAGGTCTTTTACATCGATTTTGGAGTTGGCGGATATTTTAGTATAGAATTAATTTATTATTTAAAATTATCAGAACAGCAGAAGCGAGCATTTTGGCTCTCTTCTGCTGTTTTTTTATCCGGAAATCATTGTAATTACTTTGTTATTATATTGCTAAAAAGCTGTAAGATAAGTTGTTAATGATGATATTCTTTTTTAAAGAGCAATATATTTGAGAATAGGCTATTAATCAGGGTATTTAGAGAAATAAAAATGAAATATCGCCAGAATAGGGCTTGTGTAAAACTGATATTTTAGTATCATATGAAATATAATGGGTTAATATGTTTTTTAATGCGTTAAGGGGAACTATGAAGCAGCGAATGTTGATGATTACATTTCAGGTTTATTATTAAACTTCAATTTATTGAGGCCGAATGGTCTCATTTTTTTTGTAATTGGAAGCATCCATTAGAATTTATATTGTTGGTTTATCATATAGATTTATTAAAGGTTTTAGTTTGTAGGTTTTTAAGAAAGGAAATGGAGTTATGAGTCCCGAGTTATTGTGGTGGATTGCTCCTATCTCCGCTGTATTATCCCTGATTTTTGCAATAGGATTTTACAAGTGGATGATCGGACAGGGCGAGGGAAATGCGACAATGAAAGAGATTGCGCAGCATGTAAGAGAAGGAGCTTACGCTTATCTTTACGCCCAGTATAAGATTGTTGGAAAAGTTTTTATAGTTCTGTTTGTGGTATTTGCGATTCTGGCGCTTATCGGTGTGCAGAATCCATTTGTGCCTGTTGCATTCCTTACCGGCGGTTTCTTCTCAGGTTTATGTGGTTTCCTCGGTATGAAGACGGCAACGAATGCTTCCAGCAGAACTGCGCAGGGAGCGAATGAAAGTCTGGACAGAGGACTGAAAATCGCTTTCAGATCAGGTGCGGTTATGGGTCTGATCGTAGTAGGCTTCGGTCTGCTTGATATTTGTATCTGGTATTTTATTCTTAATCACTTTGTCTATACAGCAGCGCATATGGCGAATGGTTTCGGACATATCGCAGGCGATATCTGGCTGGTGCAGCCAGGTACGCTTGAAGCATCGAAGTATGTTGCCATTACTACAACAATGCTTACCTTCGGTATGGGTGCTTCTACTCAGGCACTCTTTGCCCGTGTTGGTGGCGGTATTTATACCAAAGCGGCTGATGTGGGTGCGGACCTTGTGGGTAAGGTTGAAGCCGGTATTCCTGAGGATGATCCGCGTAACCCAGCAACAATCGCAGATAATGTTGGTGATAATGTAGGTGATGTTGCCGGTATGGGTGCGGATCTATATGAATCATATTGCGGTTCTATTCTGGCAACCTGCGCTCTGGGCGCGGCATTACCGAGCCTTGGTATAAAAGCCGTGCTTGCACCGATGATTGTTGCCGGTGTTGGTATCATTCTTTCTATTCTCGGTTGCCTTATGGTTCGCTGTGATGAGAAAGCTGATATGAAGACTCTGATGAAGGCTCTTATGATGCCTCTCTGGTTTTCTACTATAGCGATTGCAGTAGTATCACTTATTTTGACTCCTCTGGGTCTGAATATAATTTCATATGGAGTATTTGGTTCGATCTGTTCAGGTCTGGTTGCCGGTTGTGTAATCGGTCTTTTGACTGAATACTATACTTCAGATGAGTATGCGCCAACCAAGGGTATCGCAGAGCAGGCTAAGATGGGACCGGCGACAGCTATTATTGATGGTATTGCTGTTGGTATGTATTCTACCGGCTGGCCGGTGGTTACTATCGTCATTGGTATTCTTTTCGCTTTTGGTTTTGGCGGTGGTTTTGAAGACTTTTCTATGGGTCTCTATGGTGTTGGTTTTGCCGCGGTTGGTATGCTGGCAACTCTCGGTTTCTCACTGGCGACCGATGCTTATGGTCCGATTGCCGATAATGCCGGCGGTAATGCAGAAATGAGTGAACTGGATCCGTCAGTACGTGAAAAGACTGATGCTCTGGACATGCTTGGTAATACTACAGCTGCTATCGGTAAGGGATTTGCGATAGGTTCTGCAGCACTTACTGCTATGGCGCTGCTTTCAGCTTATCTGGAAGAGGTGCGAATCTGGATTATGCATCTGGCTGAAGGTACAGGCAGCCATATGATTCATAATGTTATGTTCTATATCGACAGTATTCCAGAAAAGGTTGCCGGTTCAGTTACAGCGGTAAAGATTGCTGAAGCTACAGTATCTGATTTTGTTCAGGCTTACAGTCTTGATGTAATGAATCCAAAACTGCTCTGTGGTGTTTTCCTCGGTGCTATGATGGCGTTTGTATTCTGCGCAATGACTATGAAGGCTGTAGGTCGTGCTGCAGGAGCTATGGTAGAGGAAGTACGTCGTCAGTTCCGTGAGATAGCAGGAATTATGGAGAAGAAGGCGAAGCCAGATTATGCCCGTTGTGTAGAGATTTCCACCAAGGGTGCGCAGAAAGAAATGCTGGTTCCGTCTATTCTGGCGATTGCAGTACCGGTTATTGTCGGTATGGCTCTGGGTGTAAGTGGTGTAATCGGATTGCTTGTTGGTGGTCTGACTGCCGGCTTTACTCTGGCATGTATGCTAAATAATTCCGGTGGTGCCTGGGATAATGCTAAGAAACATATTGAAAAGCAGCCTAAAGAAAAGGATGAGAATGGAAATATTATCAGCGGTAAAGGCTCTGAAGCACATAAGGCCGGTGTCGTTGGTGATACTGTTGGTGATCCATTCAAGGATACTTCGGGTCCAAGTCTGAATATTCTGATCAAGCTGATGAGTATGGTAAGTGTAGTATTTGTCGGTGTGGTTGTTAAATACGGTGATATAATTGAGAAGATTATTAATTCTAATTAGTTTTCACTTTATGTTTTAAATTATTTGAACTCTGGTGCGTGTGCACCAGAGTTTTTTTATAATCTAGTAATTGTATCATAAGAGATTGATTCAGGAATGAAATTAGATATAACTAAATTAATGAGTGCGGGCTAATACGGCGCCTTTGGAAATATGGTATATTTTTGGCATCATCCGGGATGGTAATTTATAAAGGGTATAACAGTGGATAAAGAACAGCACTGGTCAAAGATGGCAGATGACTTTAATAAGCGGGTGTCTTATGTTGCAGGAAGAGAGAATATTGAAATAATACAGCGGGAGCTCAAGGAGAATAGTGAAGCTGATACTATTCTGGAACTGGGATGTGGTAATGGAATGTATACCGGAATTCTGGCTGCAAATTGTAAGAAGCTGTATATTACAGATTATTCAGAGCAAATGGTTGCAGTATGCAGAGAAAACTTTAAAGAGCTGCCGAATGCAATTTTTCAGCAACAGAACTGTTGTGAGCTTGAATATGAGAATCGGTCTTTTAACTGTGTTGTTATGATCAACTTACTGCATATTATCGAGGATCCGGAAAAGTCTTTACAGGAAAGCTGGAGAGTATTAAAACCGGGTGGGAAGATAATTGTCAGCAGTTTTACCATGTCTGGAATGAATCTTATTAGTAAATTAAGAATGATATATCGTTATCTAAGAGTTTTTGGTAAACCGCCTGCGAAATCACGGACACTTACACTCGATATGACCGCGGGATTTTTTGAGAAAGCAGGATTTTGTGTTGCTGATCTGAGGTTGATTGGTAAAAGCTCAAAAGCGGTATTTGCTGTTGGGCTTAAAAAATAATTCACATTGCAGTTAAAGTCAGTGTTTTTGGAGCAGTTATTTAAGGAATAAGCATGAATAATAAAAGAATTTGTCCATGGTGGCTTAATTTCGTATTAGATAATCCTTTAAGAAATTGGCTGTTTCCGGCAGAAAAATTATTGCGGGAATATTTAAGACCTGGGATGGTGGGTATTGATTTTGGTTGCGGTGGTGGTAGATTTTCAGTGGCTGGGGCAAAACTGGTTGGCAGCAGTGGTAAAATAGTTGCATTAGATATTCAGAAGCGAATGTTAGAGTTTGTTAGAGAAAAAGCATTAAAACAAGGTGTGGGTGATATTGTTGAAACACATTTGGCGCAGAGCGATGATATAGGGATTGTGCAAAAGGCTGATTTTGCGTTGGCTGTGCATATGGTGCATGAAACTCCATATATAGAGAAATTTTTCAGGCAGGTCAAGAAAGTGCTTAAACCCGGGGCATATTTTTTGGTTGCGGAACCGCGAGGACATGTTTCGCAAGGAAAAATTACTGAAGAGATTGAGATGGCAGTTCTTGCCGGGTTTACATTTATTGGCGTTAAGAAAATAAATTTTATAAGTAGAGGCTTTATAGTAGCTGCTTAATAAGTATTAAGGTTTAATCCGAATGAGCAAAACCAATAGTTATCAGGGTTTCTAAGACAATTTTTGCAAGTTTACGGTGTTCTTCAGGTTCAAGATGCATGCCGTCACGTACACTGCTGCAGATATGATTGTCCGCATTTATAGTATGAATCGCGGTTGCGGCAAAATAATCGCAGATTGTGCTTCCCAGAGTAAGTGATTTAGTGATGCCGTCACTGAAAGTGGCTTTGAAATTAGTCTCCGGTAATTTGAGAAGTTTTGGCGGAGCAATGACTAAAATTTCAGGTTTGTGCAGTGAGATTAACTGGTGGCTGTTGATTGCAGAGATCAGACGGTTGATATTTTCAGCAATAATTTTTGAGTTGGCGTGATGACAGTTTTTAAGATCATTGGTTCCGAGCATAATAATTATCAGATCAAGTGGAGCATGGGCGGTGAGAATGGCGGGTAGGATTTTGAGCGCATTTCTACCCGGGACTTCAGGATCGTCATATACTGTAGTTCTGCCGCAGTGTCCTTCTTCAATTATGGTATAATCTTCACCCAGGTCATGTTGGAGTATAGCAGGCCATCTGGTATTACTATCATAACGTGATATTCCGTCTGGCGGATAACCCCAGGTATTTGAATCGCCAAAGCAGAGTATGCGCTTCATTATTTAATCCTTATATTTCGGTTGAATCTTAATTTGATATATTTTCCAGCCATTTCGGGATTGCCAGAGCTTTCATGATTAATTCGATTGATAAAGCTGCCAGAACCATACCCATAAGCTTGATAAGAATTGCGGAGCCGTTCTTACCGATAATTTTCATTATTGGTGCGGCAAGAAGCATAAAACAATAGGTAATTCCTAGAATAAGCAGCATAACCAGGGCGGTAAAAAACTGAGTACCGATATTGAAGGAATAATTATCTGTCAATAATATTACAGCCATTATCGCACCCGGACTGGCGATAGATGGAATGGCCAGTGGGAAAACGGCTATATCGTGCTCAGGTTCGCGGTTCTGACTGTTTGGGCTGTTGTTACCAAAAATCATCTGAATGCCGAAAAGAAAAAGAATTATGCCTCCGCTTATCTGAAGTGAGATAAGTTGAATTCCCATATACTTTAAAATAACCTGACCGATGAGTATAGCGCCGATAAGAATCAGTGAAGAATAGACTACAGAACGAAGTGCTACTTGTTTTCGGTGTTTGTCGGGAAGACTGGCGGTGATACTTGCAAAGAGTGCCAGAGTTCCTATTGGGTCGATGGTTGCCCATAGAAAGAAGAAATCCTTGACAATTTTTTCATAGGTATTAATTTCCATATCAGATTCCTTATTTGGGGTTTGGAAGAAAATAACTATATTTGTATCGTTCGCGTGTATGGCGGTAATATTGTACGGGTTAAATATGATATATATTATAGATTTACTGAGAATAAGAGTAAAGATATTAATGCTTAAAGGGCTGAAGTAATAATAAAAAAGCTGTTTATACATGGTTTTAAAATAGTATAATCTGAGGATGTGATGTCAGTCGCTTTTTCTGAGGAGAATAATGGGTTATGGTGCGAAATATTGAATTGCAGAATACCTTTTCAGGTCCGCTGGACCTGCTCTTATACCTGGTAAAAAGGGATGAGATAGATATTCATGATATTCCGGTAGGACATGTAACCAGAGAGTACCTCAATGAACTCAAGAAGATGGAGGATATTGATGTGGATGCCGGAGGTGAATTTCTGGCAATGGCATCAATGTTGACAGAGATAAAAGGGCGGATGCTGTTACCTGATATTCAGGAAGACGAGGATGAGGATGAGGAAATTTATGATCCGCGTCAGGGGTTGGTGGAAGCGCTTTTAGAGTATAAAAAATTTAAAGAGGTGGCGGCTGAGCTGGAAATGATGTCGGCAGAGTTTGTTGACCGGTATAATAGAAATATCAAAGAACCGGAGTTTCAGGCGGTAGTTAAGGAAAAGGCGGAAGAACTTGGAGCATTGGATTTGCTGGCGGCTTTTCAGCGTATTGCCAGAAGAATGCTCAATGAACGGGCGCCGCGTGAGATTGTAAGTGAAGAAGTACCGACGGAGATACGAATTCAGCAGATAGAAGAAGTAGTGTCGATGCGAGGCAGGGTAAGCTTCAGCAGTATTCTTTCAGATTCTCCTACTGAGGATGAGATGGTAGGGTTTTTTATTGCCATGCTGGAGTTGATAAGAATGCGAAAAATCAGTGCTCAGCAGGCAATTGATTTTTCTGAGATTTACTTTATACCTTTGGAAGAAGAGTCTGAAGAAGTTGAAGAAATAACTGAGGTAGCACAAAAGATAGAGTCAGAGCCTTCAACTGCTATAGTGGCAGATGTGCGCTTGAAAAATAGCCGGTTTAGTTTGAGTGATCCATTATCGACTGGTATAAGAAAACGTGTGGTTAAGTCCGCTGCCGTTGCTACGGTACAGCAATTTAATACTCTGAGCTGGAAACGCGGATGCGGAAATGGGAAATTTAATAACAGTTTAAAATCACTTGCAGGTGGTTTTCCGCCGTTATTGCGTGGGTCAGTGGGTAAAACTTGTAAGGTTCCGCAGGAAATTGATATACCAGAGTCGGGATCTGATGAAATACCGGTAGTTTCTATTATTGATACTCCGCAGATAGTGGCATGTTCACATCACTCGAATTTTAAATTGTCGAATATTTTTTCTATTATTAAGTTTTCAGGAAAATTGAAAGCTAAGAACAGGAAAGTAAGAAATTTTGATTTTTTAACCATTAAACACAGGTTAGTTGCTGAGAATGCTAAGTTGAGAACACATACGGGATGTTTTCAGTTCCCGCCGTTATTACGCAGCACTGTGAAATCATCTTTGTTGTCATTGGATAATAAGGTATTACCTGAATCTGATGCAGGTAAAAAGAGGCCGGTAGCTACAGATATTGTTAATAATGATAATTTATATAGTAAGCGCGGATTATTTAAAATAGCAGCTGTTTTTGCTGATGTATATCAGCATAAAAACAGGGAGATTATTTCAGAGCGTATATTGCCGAAGTTTGACACATTAACCTTTAGAAGGGTGGTAAAATACCGGTTAAATTCAAAGACCAGGAAAACCGGTGCGTTTATGCGGCTGGTTACGGGCAGGAGCTGTAAAAAATATTCTGCGGTTGCAGTGAAAGAAGCGTTGAGCACAATAAAGCCAATGCAGGCTGAAACTGAGATTGTAAGGGTTAAGGCGGCTGATATTATAACTGGAACTCGCATGTCTGAGCGGGGTAATTTTAGTTTATCTGATATCTTCAGTATTAGTTTAGTCAACAGGCGGCATAAGTCTGCGGTCGTTTCTGTGGTTGCGGTACGGACTGGCGGAGATTTTCTGCGTTTGGGTGGAATAACAAAGAAAGTAGCTAAGACTTTAGTTAAAGATAAAAGGTCAAAGTTTCTGGCGTTAGCAGGCAGGAGAAGAATTGAAGAGTGTCGGACTGCTGCGGCTTGTGAATATTTATCAGTAGTAGATAAAAATGTAAACAGTGATTGTAACGTTACAAAAAAAATCTCAGCAAAGAGAATGTTCGTTTTGTCATCGCCATTTAAAATGAGTTTACGGAAAACAGCATCCTGTAATTATAGTTTTAATAAGTCAAAAGTGATTGCAAATAGGTTTGATGTTTTACGTCTGGCTAATCGAGATAATCCGGTTTATGAATCTGGAAAGAATAAGCGTGGTGTTAAGCAATTTTTATCTCTAGTGAGTGGTAAGATTATCAGACAGCAGAGTTTAATTGTGAATGGTGTCTGCAAAAAGAAAACTTTTGTTGACAAAATGGCAGCGGTGAAATTTAAGGCTAATATTTTAAAATCGGGTAGTGGAGTGGTTTGTTCATTCAGTTCGATATTCGGTGTAAAACGGTGTGGTATATTGAGGCCTGAGGTAACTGTTAATGCTCGCAGTAATAAATTTGATATGCTGTTATTACGTTATAAAGTAAAACTTAATACGAAGTCGGATGTTAAGAAACAGCAGAGATTTTTAGGTTTGTATAATGGCAGAGTAGTCTTGCATGCAGAAAAAATTACTGACGTTCCGCTGGAGCTTGAGATTTCTAAAAAGCCGCTCGAGAAAGAGTCTGAAAAAGGATGTAGGCCTAGGCTTAATTCTGAGGTGTTCAGTATGTCCAGTGTGTTCGCTTGTAAAAAGCAGGCTGTGCCTAATGACGCTGTTATACGTAAATTTGATTTTATGGCTTCTAATAAACCGGCGCGTAATAAAAACGTCATTGACTGTAGCAGGAAGTTTTTAAAATTCTGATATCTGTTATTTGCTTTAGGAATTTTTTTCTGCTGCGGCTTCTGTCGAAGCAATAAGATAACCGCGAGGCAGAATAATATTAAATGTTGCCCCGGTGCTGTCTCTGGAGGATACCTCTATACTGCCGCGGTGATCTTCAATTATGCGTTTTACTATACCAAGCCCCAGTCCCGTACCTTTTTCTTTGGTTGTATAGAATACTTCAAATATTTTCTCTTCGTTGGCAGGATCAATACCGATACCATTATCTTCAATCTCTATGCGTATTTTTTTATTGTCTTCGAAAGTGGATAGTTTAATTCGGCCTTCGAATTCTTCACCCCGGTCACGTCGCTGATCAATAGCTTCGTTAGCATTGCGCAGGATATTTAGAATGACATGGGTGAATTGGTTTTGATCAATTACAACCGGGTACATATCCGGAGCAAGATGGGTTTCAAGTTCTACCCCGTTTTCATCCATTTCAGGTTGCACAAATTCACAGAGCTCTCGTAGATAGCGGTTCAGATCCAGAGGTTCTGTCTCCATACGCGGTGGCCTGGCAAAATTCAGAAACATTTCGAGAGTTTTGGTAAGAGTTTTTACCTCAGTATATATTCTTTGGCTGCGTTTAACGAATTTTGACGAGATATTATCCGGAAGATTTGAAGCGTCTTCCGCCAGAAGCTGGGCATTTAACTGAATTGCATTGAGTGGAGTTCTGACTTCATGTACCAGTCCTGCTGCCAGAGCTCCGACATAGGCAAGACGCTGACTGCGCAGCTCCTGTTCATTTTCGCGATTTCTGAATTTACTGGGCATAGCTAATCCTTTTTAAATCAGTATTCACGCCTTTGTGAATAATTTTTGTAGCCGAGTTTCAAACGGTGCTTGGCAACAGTTCGCCGCTTGATGATTATACCTTCTTTTTCTAAAAGAGTCTGTATCTGATCATCCTTGAGCGGCTTTTTCTTGTCTTCGCTATCAATAAGCTCTTTAATGCGGTTGCGTATCTGAATATTACTGAAGTTTCCGCTATGCACTGCAGTATCGGTACTATTTGGATTTGCTGAATTTGTCAAGCCTACTGGTATACTGCTGCCGGTCGGAGTTGAAGAACGGGTAAAGAATTCTCTCAGCGGCTTGAGTCCGATTGGAGTCTGGGCGAATTTGTCTCTGGCTGCGCGGCTTACCGTACCGATATCAATATCGAGAAATTCCGCTACTTCTTTCATCATAAGAGGCGCTGGAGCGGGGATACGTCCGGCAAGGTAGTCCTTCTGCCTGGCGACAATTTCTCTAGTAACACGGGTTAGAGTAAGTTCGCGCTGCTGGACAGCTTTGACAATATCAAATGCAGACTGGAAACGTTCCCGGAATATCTTGTTCTGCCCTGATTCTTTGAGAGATTTCTGCATTTGTTCAAACTCGGCTCGGCGTACGGGATCATTCATGATGGCTTTTCTGATAACTTCGCCTCTGCCTGAATTATCATAGAGTGCAAGGAAGGTATCCGATACCTCTGGGGTCGGACCGTTGGGCAGCCGTAATTCCCAGACCATGCCGTCATGCTCGTAAAGGCTTAATTCGGTATGGGCATCATGTAGTCTACCTTTGGCTGCCCTTACAAGGTAGTCACTTTTTTCATCGTGATTATTAAGCTCTAATTCTCTCAGCTCTTTTTCCAGAATAATGATCTTGCTTTTAGCTTTAACAATATCCGCTTCTCTGCTTTCAACCAGATCAATAATAATATCAGCTCTGGCTGCCTGTGCACCGTCTTCGCTATGGACCGATACAGGATGCGGTGAAAGATTTTTTATAAGATTTGTTGCTTCCTTTATTTCTTCAATGCTGACATGCAGACTTTTTGCTATCAGCGGTATTCTATTTGCCGCGAGGTCATCGAGATGTTTTTCTACAATTTCACTGGCGAGCAGATTGGCGGAATCATCAATAGTATCAAGCTGGAGTAATAAACATTCCTTAATATTTCGTGCAGCTGTACCTGCAGGTGAGAGATGCTGAACTTCATCAAGAATGTTTTCAAATTCCTCCTCACTTACCGGCGGCTGAATATTTTCAAATTTCAACTCTGAATAGGGTGTTGTCAGATAGCCGTTCTGATCCAGTGAGGATATAAGATATTCTGCGATTTCCAGTTCTCTGGGACTGAGTTCGAGAAGGTGAATCTGCCGAATCAGTGAGTCTATGTATGATTCTGCGTGATTTTCAGTATTTGAAATGATATCAAATCTGTCTTCATCATCATCATAATTACGGCGTGGTAGTGTATCATCATAAATTTCATTCCAGCTGTAATCTATATCATCGGCATGTCTCATGTCGTTGAAATCTGTTTCAGTGTTTTCATCTGTGTCATCATATGAGTCATAATTATCATCATAATCAGTTGAATTATGTTCTTCCGGATCTGAATTTTTAAGATCACTGAGTTCAAGGGCAGGATTTTCAAGCAGTTCATGCTGAATTTTCTGCTCCAGCTCCATAAGGGGCATCTGCAGCATCTCCATAGATTGTATCATCTGCGGAGTCATGACCATTTCTTGGCGTTGAGCCATTTGCATATTCATGCCATGGTACATTTCAGGTGACATTTATTTCCCTTTTTAAGTTTATACAAAATTCGTGCCAGTAATTTGATATTATAATAAGAATAAAAAAAAATTCAATCGCTCATTTAAAAAATATATTGTTGATATTATAAAAAATTGTCGAAATATAGTTATAAATATATGCTTATGGAAATGTAAATAAATAAGAGTTTTTAGATATAAAATCGCTGTAGTTTTGCAGAAATAAAATTGTGAGGGTTATAATTATGTATGATACAAAATTGAAATTGTTATTTCTTTTTGTGTTTTTTGTTACTTTTAAAACAGTATATGCTCAGGATACTGAATCTGAACAGGTTGAATCAATAATCTGCAAAATGCAGGAGCAGATGCAGAATAAAATAGCTGAAATGCAGCAGCAAATGGATGCAAAAGTAAGTAAAATGCAGGATAAAATGGATGCTATGGAGCGTTCGATTTCTGAAGAGAGAGAGAAATTTCATGATAATATACGCTCTATGCAGGCAACTTTGGATAACGGCAGGATGGATATGCGTGATGCTGCCGGAGGTGCCCCAGAGGCTTTGAGAAGCAACTCCGGAAAGGCGACTGTAAGAATCGGGGGTACGCTGCAGGTGAGGTATTACGGGAATTTTGATCCAAACTATAATAGTCAGGGGCAGTCTCAGCCGGGTGGAGGGGAGTATGCTTCAAGGATTGGCTGGACTATGGATACCGCGTCAGTGACCTTTGATGTCCAGTTTGATGAAGATCTGAGCATGTTTATTGATGTGCGCCCCGATAAGTTTGATAAAGCATACTTTCAGTGGAATAATATAGGTGGTTCAGGTTTAGGTACACAGATAGGTCTTATCGGTATTCCCGGGGGTATGTATTCAAGTTCAACAGATATGTGGGGCAGGGTTTTTATTACCAATCCGGTGGTCAAGGAATTTTCTCAGGCATTTGTGGTTACTAAGGGCTCGGCGTCAGACAATCCCGGTGATGACATAAAGAGAATGGGGTTCAAGCTGTATTATAACGTGGCTGATCAGCTGCTGATAACAGGTACGGTATTCTCACCTTCTGATTTAGGTGACAGCAGTGGTCTGCTGGATAATTACGATGCCAGTAATTCAGCGAGTATTCTTGCTCCTAACGGGGATGTTCGTAATAACGGCTTTATGGATGCATCAATAAATTTAGAGTATCGCCCGGAACTTATTGATGGTCTGATACTCTCGGCAACCTATGTCGGGCTGGCCGATCTGGGGCAGGGAACTTATACGGTAGCGGGCAGGAGAGGGGCGTCGTATTCTCCGCAGTTTGATCTGGGTGTGGCTTATCTTCAGGATAAGTACGGGGTTTATTTTGAAACCGCCTATACTCTGAATCCCGGATTTTATTCTGATACTTATAATTTAAGCTTTTCACTCGGCGCGGATTATAAGCTTACCGACCGCCTATCCGTGGCGGCAGGAGCTGCATATGGTTTTCTGGCATCAAGTTCGGATCTGTATAAATCAACGGTTGAGCCGGCGAGTTCTACAGCTGATTATCCGCATTTTTCCTCTTCAACCATGCGTTTTCGTGTTGGGGCCCGCTATGATTTTGCAAATGGCGTCTGGGTCAAGTTTGAATATGGTCATCTTATTTCCAGTGCTAGTGGTATGGGGGATAGCACCACGAAGAATTCGGATCATTTTACCTTTGAAACAGGACTGATTTTTTAAAAAATATAGTAAAAATACAGGTGTGATTGCTAATTTCAGGGCTTTACCGCATAAGTGCGTTAAAGCCCTATTTTTATTATGTTAAATAGCTTTTTGCCATTGTAATTTCGCTTTATCCGGTTACAATACAGACCAGAGTTTTATTTATATTTTAAGGTATTATAAGCAGATAATTAATGATAACTGATTGCTGGTTGGAATCGGTATATTTGTGAATGGTAAAATTAATTAAGGTGAAAGAACGATGGCAAATGATGATAACAGTTTTCTGGCGGATGCGGTAGAGAGTACTTATATTCCAGGGCTCAAACTTATAAATAAAGGCAAGGTTAGAGATATTTATGATCTTGGAAATAAATTACTTATTATAACTACTGACAGAATAAGTGCTTTTGACGTGGTTCTTGATCCGGCTATTGCTGATAAGGGCAGAGCTCTTACTCAGCTTAGTTTTTTCTGGTTTGATTATCTTAAAGAGGTTATAGACAATCATCTGATTACGGAATCCATTGATGAACTGAATATTTCTGAAGATTTGAAAGAATCTCTGCGCGGACGGTGTATGATTGTAAAGAAAGCCAAACCGCTGGCGGCAGAATGTATTGTCAGGGGTTATCTGGTCGGCAGTGGCTGGAAAGAATATCAGCAGAGTGGAACAGTCTGCGGCATAAAGCTGCCCGCAGGACTGAAACAGGCGGAAAAGCTACCTGAACCAATATTTACTCCTTCAACTAAAGCAGAACTGGGTGCTCACGATGAGAATATCAGTTATGAGAAAATGGAGAAGATACTTGGTAAGGAGGTTGCGGCCAAGGTCAAGAAAACGGCTTTGGAGTTATATACTAAGGCTGCTGATTATGCCAGTGAAAAGGGTATAATAATTGCGGATACCAAGTTTGAATTTGGTATTTATGATGATAATGTTATTCTGATTGATGAGGTGCTGACTCCGGATAGTTCCCGTTTCTGGCCGGCTGAAACTTATAAGACTGGAGAAAATCCTCCGTCCTTTGATAAACAGTTTGTCCGTGACTGGCTGGAAGGAACAGGCTGGGATAAGACTCCCCCTGCTCCGAAACTTCCTGAAGAGGTTGTACTCAAGACCAGACAGAAGTATATTGACGCCTTTGAGATTATCAGTGGTAAGAAGTGGGAGTTTTAAGCGAGAATGCCTGAAGAGATAGCAGATACCGGATCTTCATTCAAAGACTATTTTGAGTATTCTGCCTTTATTATGCTTGCGGGGATACTCAGGTTTTTGCCTTTGGCAGTTGCAGTCAGGCTTGGTGAATTGTTTGCCAGGATATTCTGTGCGGCAAGTATGCGTTCTTCAAGGTTTATCAGATATCAAATGCAGGAATGTTTTGGTGACAGATATACCGAGAATGAATATAAGCAGCTGGTTCGAAAATTTTACAGGCATTTTGGTTGTCTCTTTGCTGAAGCGGTGCGTTTGAAGACTATAAATAACATTAATGTTAATAATATTGTTGACTGGAACGGTATTGATGATGAGATTGATCGTCTGACGGAGCGTTACGGTAAGGGCGTATTTCTGGCTACCGGACATATCGGTAATTGGGAATTTACCGGTTGCGCCAGTGCGGTTAAAGGATTTCTTGCCGGGTCTATTGCCAGACCGCTTGATAATCATCTTATTGATGCGAAAGTAAAAGCGTTTAGAGAGTACTCAGGACAGAAGATCTGGGATAAGAATGGTGCACTGGTAAAACTGCTTCAGGCCTTTAAACGGAAAAAATCCGTTGGAGTGCTTATTGATCAGGATGGTGGAGAGCAGGGTTTGAGAGTGCCTTTTCTGGGTCGTCCGGCCAGTACTAATACGGCGGTGATTGAGATGTCTATACGCCTTGGAGTTCCCATTCTGCCATGTGCTATGGTACGTGACGGATCCAGGCCGATGAATTTTAAAGTAGTTTTCGGTGAGCCGGTTATTGCTGAGAGCAGGAAGATAACCATGGCGGATATTTACAGGCTTGCTGAAAAGGTTAATAATGAGCTGTCAGCTATAATTGCGGCCAATCCTGAGCAGTGGCTCTGGATTCATAAACGTTGGAAAACACCTAATCCTATTGATATAAGGCATTATAAAAAATATGAGTGAAAGAGTATTCCATGACTGGTTGAGTAAACGCCTGGCTCGGTGTAATGACACTGTCATTATCGGTGCCGGTCATGATGACTGCGGGCATGTTGATGTAAGTGCTTTGCAGGCTCTGGCGTTCAGTACAGACACAGTAGTGGAAGGGACTCATTTTGATGCTGAGGCGGATCCGCTTCAGGTAGGATATAAGGCTGTAGCAGCGGCACTTTCAGATCTGGCGGCAAGTGGTTGCAGACCTTTATGGGGGCTGATAGCTCTCAATATGCGTCGGGGTCTTGGTGACAGATGGGCAATGCGGTTGATGGAGGGTATTGTCTCATGTGCTCAGCGTTATAATCTGAGTATTATTGGCGGTGATACCACCAGTGCGTATGGTCCTACAGCGATTAATATCACAGTAGGCGGCACACCTTATGGTGAAGCTGCGGTTATGCGGTATGGTGTTGAAGATGGTGATTTATTGGTTGTTACCGGTGAACTCGGAGGGTCTATTCTCGGGAAGCATATGTCTCCTATACCGCGGTTTGTGGAGATAGAGAAGCTTCTTGAGCTGGTGCCGGTAAAAGCCTGTATGGATATTACCGATGGGTTGACAATGGATATATCCCGAATGCTGGCTGCGGGTAATTTTGGTGCTATTCTTGAAGAGCCGGAGATACCAATTTCTGAGGCGGCGGTAAAACTGGCTGAGACTTCCGGTAAATCAGCAATGGAGCATGCGCTGGGTGACGGTGAGGATTTTGAATTGCTTTTTGCCGTTAGTGAAGAATCCTGGGAAAAGCTGCTGCTGGAATGGCCGGGTACCGGTATCAAGACCAGACTCTCCTGTATAGGCCGGGTTGAGAATAATCAGGGTCTGCGTGTGGCTGGCAGTGACGGCACATTGAAGATGCTCGAAGTCACAGGATATGAGCATAATTTTTAATTATTAGAAGTAATTTCCCAGTATATTAGGGTATGAACAATATATGAGTATATTTGAATTTAAAACCGTGACCACTTGTCCTGAAGAGACTGTCAGACTTGGTGAAAGAATTGGCAAGAGTTGTAGAGGCGGAGAGGTATTTCTGCTTAACGGGGATCTTGGTGCCGGCAAAACCTGTTTTACCAAGGGTATTGCCAGAGGGCTGGGTATAAGTGAGGATGTGACCAGTCCGACTTTTGTGTTGCATGTTCAATATGAGGGTCCGGAACTTGAGCTCAATCATTTTGATGCTTATCGTCTTGGTGAAGCGGAAAGCACAGGTGAGCTTGGTTTTGAAGATTATTTTGGTTATGAGCAGGGGGTGGCCATTGTTGAATGGCCTGAGGTGATAGCCGAAATATTGCCGCGAAATGCTGCTGTAATGGTTGAGATTCAAAGCCTTGGGGAGACTGAACGTGAATTCAAGTTCAGTGTAGATGATCAGTACGGCCTGAATATTATAGATTATCTTCAGCTCTCTGAATGACGGTCATTTTTGGCTGACAGTGGTTTGCCCGTATGGTTAATTAAATGATGTGAGATAATTTCGTTTTCGGTTCATGTGCATTATTAACCCTGTCCCGGTTGCTTTGTGAAAAGCATATAAATAATTGTTATCAAGTTGGCGGCAGTCTGATTAACAACTTGAGTAAGCGGGCGGTTAAGCGATGGAGGACGGTTATGGAGAAGATTACAGTCGGTATCAGTAAGTGTCTTCTGGGTGAAAAGGTCCGTTATGACGGTCAGCATAAGCATGATCGGTATATTACCGGTACTTTGGGGAAGTTTTTCGACTGGGTCGGCTACTGCCCGGAAGCGGATTCAGGTCTGAGCATTCCCCGTCCGGCTATGCGGCTGGTTGGTACGGTTCCTTCTCATCGTTTATTGACGGTCAATACCGCGGAAGATAAGACTGCTGTTCTTCAGGATTGGATAGATAAAGTTATACCTACTATTCCGGCTGAGGGGTTATGCGGTTATATCTTTAAAGCTAAATCGCCCAGTTCCGGCATGAAAGGTGTGAAGATTTATGCGGAAAACGGGAGTGTTGTCGGTACCGGAAGCGGACTTTTTGCTGAACGGTTTATGCAGGAGTTTCCATTGGTGCCGGTAATTGATGAGGGCAGGCTGCATGATGTCGGATTGCGTGAGAATTTTCTTGAACATGTATTTGTATATGCACGCTGGCAACAGCTGTTAAAAGATGGAATTACGGTTGCTGGGCTGCAGCTGTTTCATCAGCGTCACAAATATATTCTTATGAGCCACTCACCTGCACGGCTTAAAGAGATGGGTAAGCTTGTGGCGCAGGTAAGCAGGGATTCGCTTGGTATTGCCTGTAAGGATTATCTGTTGCTGCTTACAGCGGCTATGCGTGAATTGGCAACAGTAAAAAAGCAGCGTAATGTCCTGGAACATATAGCCGGATATTTTAAGGATGATCTTGATAAAGAGGAGAAAGCTGAACTTATTGAACTGATCGATAAGTTTTATAATGAGTTGACTCCGCTTATCGTACCGGTGACTATGCTGTCACATTATGTCAGGAAATATCGGAAAGATTATCTGGCAGATCAGTATTACATAAATGCCTTGCCGGCGGAGCTTATGCTGCGTAATTATATCTGATATTGGTTTTGGCATATATCATATTAGTTGTGTTATTATATCTGTGTGTACAGTTGTGTTGTCAATGAAAAAAATAAGCGTCAGAAATTTACTGCTGTTGGATAGGTATTCACAGTTAGCAGATTGTGTATTTTGCAATTGCAGTATTATTATAAAAGTTGATATTAATTATTTATAGTTTAGCAGATGAGAATAAATAAAGGAAATAAGCAAAAGTGAGTTCAAAAGAAAATTTTTCAGGAAGTATGGGTGTAATTCTAGCCGCGGTAGGTTCAGCTATAGGCCTTGGTAATATCTGGAAGTTCCCGTATATGACCGGAGTTCATGGCGGTTCTGCGTTTGTAGTTATATATGTAATTTGTATCGCTTTTATTGGATTGCCGCTTTTGCTTGGTGCGTTTGTTATCGGTAGAAATGCGGGTAAGGACCCGATCGGCGCTTATAAGAAGATCGCTCCTAAGACCTGCTGGTTTCTTAATGGCTGGTTAGGGGTGATTATCGGGTTTATAATAATTACGTTTTATTCAGTAGTTGCCGGCTGGGCGATGTACTATGCGTATCTGAGTTTGACCGGAGCATTGACAACACTGGGACCGGAGCAGATAGGGGCGGCATTTGGAAAATTTTCTTCTAACGTCTGGAAGCCGGTCTTCTGGCAGGTGCTGTTTATGCTGGCTACCGGTTATATAGTGTTACGCGGAGTCAAGGATGGTATAGAAAAGTATTCCCGGTTACTGATGCCGCTGCTTTTTGTGCTGCTGATTGTTCTGGATATTCGTGCCGTTACTCTTAAGGGAGCCGGAGCTGGGTTGGCATTTCTTTTTGAGCCTGATTTTTCAAAATTGAGTTTTACCGCGGTACTTTCGGCTCTGGGGCATTCATTCTTTACGCTTTCTGTTGGCGCGGGTACGATGATTACTTATGGTTCTTATATAAAAAAGGAGAACCATTTAATGCCGATTGTCGCTAATATTGTGATAACCGATACATTAATTGCGATACTTGCAGGGATAGCAATATTTCCGGCGGTATTTGCTTTTGGTGTTGAACCGTCATCCGGACCTGGACTGGTATTTGTGACTCTGCCTAATATTTTTAATCTGATGCCTATGGGTCAGCTGTTTTCATTTAT
This sequence comes from Planctomycetota bacterium, assembly GCA_963677015.1. Lineage (GTDB taxonomy): Bacteria > Planctomycetota > SZUA-567 > SZUA-567 > SZUA-567. Next base: position 3,624,881 of record OY781533.1, on the reverse strand, counting down.
ATTTTTTGTTCTGCTGTCATTAGCTGCTCTGACTTCGTCTATTTCCATGATTGAACCTAGTATCGCATATATGGTGGCGGAAAGGAACTGGTCGCGCAGTAGGGCGACAATTGTCATCTGTTTTGTCGCTACCATTATCGGGGCATTTCTTTCACAGGGCAATGGTATTTTGAATGCCTTAAAACTGCCGTTTTTCTTTGAGGGTAAGGTTCAGAATATGGATGTTTTCAGTTGGGTAATAACCCTTACTGATCAGTTGATGCCGATATGCGGCTTCTTTATTGCTATATTTGTCGGTTGGTATATGGATCGTAAGTTGGTACAGCTTGAGCTGTCGAGTGACGGGAAATATCGTACCTGGTACTTTCCGCTATTTCGTTTTGCGATTAAATTTACAGCTCCTGCGGCGATACTGCTGGTCTTTCTGGCGGGAGTATTTGGCATATTCAAGTAAACACATGTGGATTATAGTGTTTTAGAGGATAAAGAATAAACCGCAATGGCGCAGTTATATGAATGTAAAGTAATTTCGGGAAAAATTGAGGATTTGTGGTTGACTTTGAAGTGTTAATAGCTATATTTTAAAGACTCATAACTCATAAGGGTTATGAGCAGGATATGATATGCTAAAAGTGGGCGATTAGCTCAGTTGGCTAGAGTACCAGCTCGACAAGCTGGGGGTCACTGGTTCGAGCCCAGTATCGCCCACCATTTTTTGCATAGTTCGGTTATAATTATGGGATTAAGGTAATAATCCGTTAGTGCTTTATACGTTATAACCGGTTGTTCTGAAAGATATTACATACCTGTGAGGGAGCGTCCTTCCTGCATGGGGTACATTAAGATCCGTGATACGCTTTTGCTGTGTATCGGGACTTAAAAGATAGCGGATCAGGGATCTGCGTGCGGCTGAGAATAATTCGGCCGGTGAAACTGGAAAAGGACGCAAAAATTCAACTCAAGAAACGTTGTTTCTATGTCGGAATAAGCGGCGTAGAAATTTTCGTGTCATCTTCTGTTGCGTCTTTGCGCATTCCTTCTATTCCAGAAAAATTTAAGATTATCTGTACGGATTTTACCTGCTGTTGTCTGCAGGCAGTCTGTGACGGCATGATTGTGGCGGAGCTGTTAAAGTGTTCTGCCGGTTAGAATAGAAAGACTAATATGGTTACTATAACTCTACCTGATGGAAGTAAAAGTGAATTCGAGAGTGCAGTATCTGTAATGGATATTGCGAAGAGTATCGGCTCTGGCCTTGCCAAAGCCACGCTTGCTGGTATGGTAAATGGAACGTTAGTCGATACAACATATATGATAAATGACGATAGCGAAGTTAAACTGATTACTGCTGCTGAACCTGAAGGCCTGAAGCTTATGCGGCATTCTGCGGCTCATGTTATGGCTGAGGCTATCGCCAGACTTTATCCCGGTACCAAGTTTGCCTATGGTCCGGCGATTGAAGATGGTTTTTATTATGATGTTGATGCGTCAGAGCCTATCTCTGCTGATGATCTTAAAAAGATTGAGAAAGAGATGAAGCGTATAGTAAAACAGAATATCAAGTTTGAACGTACAGAGCTTACCCGGGCTGAAGCCGAGGAAAAATACGCAGAGGACGAATATAAGCTTGATAACATCAAAGCTGCCAAGGGTGATGTAATTTCATTCTATACTCAGGGAGAGTTCGCAGATCTCTGTCTGGGACCTCATGTTCCTTCTACTGGTAAGATTGGAAATTTCAAACTTATGAGTGTTGCCGGGGCTTATTGGCATGGTGACTCCAGCAAACAGCAGCTGACCAGAATTTATGGTACAACCTTTGCAACTAAAGAAGAGCTCGCAGAGCATCTTAATCGTATTGAAGAAGCGAAAAAACGTGACCACCGGGTTATCGGTAAACAGATGGGGCTCTTTGAATTTCATCCTAAGGAAGCACAGGGGATGGCGTTCTGGCGTGCAAACGGTGTTATACTCTACCGTGAGCTGGAAAATTATCTGCGCAGTGTCGGCGAGGCAAATGGCTTTGAGGAATTCAGAACTCCGCAGATTATGAACCGTGAGCTTTGGGAAATATCCGGGCACTGGCAGAATTATGCGGATAAGAATTATACCTGTGAAAAAGACGGCAAGGAGTATGCTGTAAAGCCTATGAACTGTCCCGGAGCACTGATTCTGTATAAATCAGAATTGTACAGTCATAATGATTTGCCGCTGCGTTGGGCGGAATTCGGGCATGTACACCGCTATGAAGGCAGTGGTGAGATTCACGGTCTGGTTCGCGTGCGCGGCTTTACTCAGGATGATGCTCATGTCTTCTGTACTCCGGATCAGCTTGAGGATGAGATTAAGAGCTGTATTCAGCTTATATTTGAAGTTTATAAGACTACCGGTTTGAATTTTGACCATATTGAACTTTCTACCAAACCTGAGAAGTCTATCGGTTCGCAGGAGATGTGGGATAAGGCCGAAGGTGCTCTGGAAGGGGCGCTTAAACAGCTCGATATTAATTATGTGCTCAATCCTGGTGACGGTGCTTTCTATGGTCCGAAGATTGATTTCCATCTCAAGGATGCTATCGGCAGAAGCTGGCAGATGGGTACTATTCAGGTTGATTTTTCACTCCCTGAAAGATTTGATATAACCTATGTGGATGCAGATTCACAGAAACAGCGTCCGGTAATGATTCACCGTGCTATCTCCGGTTCGCTTGAACGCTTTATCGGAGTATTGACCGAGCACTATGCCGGTGATTTTCCACTCTGGCTTGCGCCTGAGCAGGTACGGGTTCTCAGTGTGGTTGATGCTTATAATGATTATGCGGAAAAAGTGGCTGCAGAACTTAAGCTGCGTGGTATTCGCGCCAAGGTTGATAGTAGAAGTTGTAAGATTGGGGCAAAGATCAGAGAGGGTGAGCTGGCAAAAGCGCAGTATCTGGCTATTGTGGGAGCCAATGAAGCGGAAGCTGGAACCGTCTCTGTACGCAGACGTAAACTGGGTGATCTTGGAAGTATGTCGGTAAGTGAATTCGCTGACAAGCTGATTGCTGAGATTACTACCAAGGCTTTGCCGCCAGAAACGAAATAAGTAGAATTATTGGAGTTGTAATTGTGGTAATAGTACACAATGTATCTGTTGTTCTATTTTTGGAGGAATAAATATTAGCAAGAAAAAGAGTATGCGTCTTAATGATGCAATTAAGGGTGTTGATGAAGTCAGACTGATTGATGAAGATGGTGAGATGGTAGGGGTGGTGCCACTTGCAAAAGCGCTGGATATAGCGGCGTCATCGGAACTTGATCTTTGTGAGATTTCACCTAATGCGACCCCTCCTGTCTGTCGGGTGATGGATTATGGTAAATTTCTTTATCAGCAGAAGAAGAAAGAACACGATAATCAGAAAAAAACCCAGGGACATGAGATGAAGCAGATTCGGATCAAGAGTTTCAGGATCGATGAGCATGATGTTGAAATCAAGCTCAAAGCTGCCAGAAAGTTTATTGAATCTGAACACAGAGTTCTGTTTACACTGATGTTTAGAGCTCGTGAAAATGACCACCCTGAACTGGGAAGAGAGCTGCTACTCGAAAAATTTGCCAAACCTCTTGAGGATGTTGCTACTGTGGTTGCTCCACCGCGAAAAGAGGGTCGAAGAATGTCCATGACCCTTGCACCGGTGGCGAATCTGGCAAAGATCCTGAAACAGAGGAAAGATCAGGAAGCAAAACAGGCAAAGAAGCAGTCTGAAAAAGAAGCAGAATAGGCAGTAACTCGCTCTAATATTGCAGTTAATGATATTTTAAATGGTCTCTATATTAATCCTGTCGAGACCGGAAGGTTGTTATTCGGTATAATGCAGGATTTTGTGCCTGGAGTTTCAGTGCGCAATATATTTTGACTGTTTGTGTATATATGGTGATAAATTCAGGGAATTTAATTTTTGAATACAGGAGAAAAAAATGCCAAAGCAGAAACCAAGTAAAGGCTTGATCCGTCGTGTTCGTGTAACGAAAAACGGTAAGGTTGTAAGTAAGTCATGTGGTAGTGTACACCGTCGTGTAGTCAAGAGTCCAAAGCGTCGTCGTCGTCTGCGTAAGATTCGTCCGATCCATCCAACTGCAGCAAAGCAGATTAAGAAGCTTATCTGCGCCTAGTTCCGCTCAGATATAGGATTGCGGGTTTTTAGTAATTAAATAATTAATAATTTTGTATAAAGGAGTAAACGATGCCACGTACAACTTACGGTGTAGCTCGTCACAGAAAGAAAAAGAGATTATTCAAAAAAGCTAAAGGTATGCAGGGCGGCAGAAGCAAGCTATACCGTACAGCTAAGCATGCAGTATTAAAAGCTGAAGTATATGCAACCAATGACCGTCGTAAGCGTAAGGGTGAGTTCAGAAGACTCTGGATTACCCGTATCAGCGGTGCTCTCTCAGCATATGAAGGAATCAACTACTCACGATTTATCTGCGGTCTCAATAAGGCTAATATCGCTCTTGACCGCAAGACATTATCTGAACTGGCTATTCATAATCCAGTTGCTTTCGGTGAAGTAGTTGAAAAGGCAAAGGCTGCTCTGGCATAACCCGGCTTGTAGAGCTGTATTCATTTCTTTAGAGTTGTGAATATTGGTTATAATTTGAGCGTCATGTCGTAAATTTCGACTTATTGAGACCAGAACAAGGTCGGTGTTTACCTGTAGATGATACGGGTAGACACCGGCCTTGTTGTTTTTTGGGAGTGGAAGTTTATAATTATGGGAAGTTGTCAAAGTAATGGTAGCAATAGCCGGTCAATTCCCTATAATGTAAAGATACTATAACTGAATATATAATAAGAAATTAACATAATAGCATTATTATTGGAAAGGTAGAAAATGAGCCTGTTTGAAACACTTATGGAACTGAAATCAGAAGCTGAGGAAGCCATTAAAAACGCGGCGGACGGCACAACGCTGGAAGAGGTTCGAATAAAGTATCTGGGAAGATCCGGAGCACTCAAGGATATGATGTCTCGGATTAAAGAGGTTGCAAAAGAGGAGAAAGGGGCGTTCGGTAAGGCGATGAATGATGCCAAGAATGACCTTACGACTTTATTTGAAAGCCAGAAGGATATTCTGGGTGGTGTCACGGCAACAGCTGTAAAACCGCTTTATGATCCGACACTGCCGGGTATTACCAGAGAAATGGGAACGCTGCACCCGCTAAGGCAGACCAGAGATAAGATTGCCGGAATCTTTGAACGTATGGGATTTTCTATCGAGGACGGACCGGAAATTGAAGATGATTTTCATAATTTTGAAGCGCTGAATATTCCTGAAGATCATCCGGCACGAGATGATGCGGAAACATTTGGGCTTGAGGCGGGAGGTTTGCTGCGATCACAGACCTCTAGTGTGCAGATACGTACAATGGAGAAAGTAAAGCCGCCGGTACGTATTATCGCGCCGGGTAGAGTATATCGTCCGGATACGGTTGATGCGACACATCATTATGCATTTCATCAGCTTGAGGGTTTAGCGGTGGACACCAATATTACCTTCGCTGATCTGAAGGCAATGCTGCGTATGTTTGCGAAAGAGATGTTTGGCGAGGAGACTCAGATCAGACTCCGGCCGAGCTTTTTCCCATTCACTGAGCCCAGTGCTGAGGTAGATGTTACCTGTATTTTCTGCAAAGGTAAGGGTTGTAAAGTATGTAAGGGTGCCGGCTGGATAGAAGTTCTGGGTTGCGGCATGGTAGACCCTAATGTATTTAATATTGTTGGATATGACGCTGAAAAATATACCGGATTTGCATTTGGTATTGGTATTGAGCGTGTTACCATGCTGACTATGGGGGTAACGGATATCAGAAGGTTCCTGGAATGTGACCTGAGATTTTTGAAGCAGTTCTAAAGCAGCCCCGAGGTACAGTAATAATTAAATTCTTTTGCAGATAAGCAGATTATGGAGTTAACAGATCATGAATGTTTCATATAAATGGATAAATGAGTTGGTGGATAGCGGGTTGAGTGCGGAGGAGATGGCGAAATCTCTTACTGCCGCCGGGTGCGCTATTGAAGAGATGCATAAGTTGCCCAATGGTGATACCCAGCTGGTGGCGGAGATAACCAGTAATCGTCCGGACTGGCTTTGTCATTATGGGGTTGCTAGAGAAGTAGCCGCTATTACCGGTAAACAGACAAAATTTCCCGAGATAAGTATCACTGAGAAGGGTGATGATATTAATAAGTCCGCGAAGATCACAGTGCATGACCCAGATCTGTGTCCGCGCTACACCGCCAGACTTATTCGCGGGGTGACAATCAAGGAATCACCAGCGTGGCTCAAGGAAAAAATAGAAGCGGTCGGACTGCGCCCGATAAATAATGTGGTTGATGTAACCAATTATATTCTGTATGAGATGAATCAGCCGCTTCACTCTTTTGATTTCGACCTTCTTAAAGGTGGTGAGATCAATGTCAGAAGAGGAATAAAGGGTGAAGAGCTTCTGGCCCTGGATGGTACCAAGTGTGAACTTGACAGCTCTATGCTGGTTATTGCCGATGGTAAGGATCCGATGGCAATTGCCGGAGTTATGGGCGGTGCCGAGAGTGAGGTTACAGAGAAGACAGTAAATATTCTATTGGAATCAGCTTATTTTGAGCCTACTCAGGTTCGCAGAACCAGTCGTAAACTTAAATTGATTAGTGACAGCTCTTACCGTTTTGAACGTGGAATTGATCTGGGTGCAGTTGAACGCGCCAGTGCCAGAGCGTGCCAGCTGATTATAGAGGTTGCCGGTGGTGAGCTTGACGCTGGGATTATTGACAGTGCACCGGGAGCGGGAGAAGAATGTGAAGTTGAGATGCGGTATAGCAGGTGTAATAAAGTTTTGGGCTATGAGTTTGCACGTGAAGATATAAAAAAGGTCTTTATCGGTCTGGGACTGGAAGTGCTCAGTGACGATGCCGAGTCTATTAAAGTTTCTGTACCAACCTTTAGAGGGGATCTTACACGTGAGATTGATCTTATCGAAGAGGTGGCGCGTCTTATAGGGTATGATAAGATTCCTGATAAAATAACCATGCTTTTGCAGCGTTCGCATGAGTCGGTAATGGTCAGTGGTGAGCGGATTGTGCGTCAGGCACTGGCGAATATCGGATATCATGAATGTGTTACCGATCCGTTTGTACCTCAGAAATGGCAGGAAGAGGGTAAAGCACCAAAGATTGTCAATCCGGTTGACAGCGGGAGACCGGTAATGCGTATGAGTATCATCCCGTCATTGCTGGAAGTGAATAAAGTAAACAGAAGTGTCGCAGAGCTCCAGTTGTTCGAGATTAATCGTGTCTATACCGAAAATACCAGATCAGAATGTTACAGTCTCTGTATGCTGGATAAAAGGGGTGTTGAGTACTTGCATGGAGCATTAATAGAGGTCTTTAAGGCGCTTCGAGTGGAGAATTTCTCTGGTCTGACCATCAAGATTGAGGATAATGTAAAGTGCAATTCCGGTGAGGCAATAGCAGTATATCTTGACGGGGTAAAACTTGGTTTTGCTGGAATGATTACTCCTGAGCTGGTGAAACGTCATGATTTGAATGGCAGCACTGCAGTGCTGGAAGTTGATTTTGAACGGATTGTATCACTGCCGCGCAGTGATAGAGTTTATCATGATCTACCGCGTTTCCCTGGAATCAGACGGGATATTGCGCTGGTGGTTCCTGAGAAGGTTACCTGGCTGGAAATAGAGCGGATAATTGCGAAACATGGTATGCCTGAAGAGCTTAAATTTGAGAGTGTATACCGGGGTAAAGGATTGGCTGCAGGTGAGAAGAGTGTTGCTTTCTCCTTTATGTACCGTAATGCCGAGCGTTCTCTGACCGATGCCGAAGCCAATGATGAATGCAATAAACTTGTAGCGCATCTGACAGCTGAGATTGGCGGCTCCAAGCTGCGCTGATCTGAATACTGCTAAAAATGTTTTGGGGTGTATAATTGCGGTTACAGTATTATACACCCTTTTGGTTTGTTTGAGTAATCCGTTATAGGTGAATAAAATGCCGCATATGCCACGCTATATCTTCTGGTTGATTCTGTTCTGTATATTTTTATTGGTTCTCGCTCGTCTGGCGCATTCCGCTGAACCTGAGGGCTGGGATAGTCTGTTGCAAAATCAACCGGATAAGGCTGTGGCTGCTTTCAGTGAACAGTTGCTTGCTGCTAAGAATGATCCTGCGGTTTATGAAGGTCTTTATCAGGCCGAGATGCTGCAGGGAAGTATTGATCAGGCGTATGCGACACTCAAGGATCAGGTACGCAGTTGCAGCGGAAAGCCTTTACAGGGTTTATTTCTGCTGCGTTTAGGGGTGATTTCAGATCAGTCGGGAAATGTTGCAGATTTTTATACCTTTGTCGAAGAGCTTGCCGGTAGCAGTGAGATAGACCCATATACCAGAACGGTGATAGCGCTGATATTAAATCAGTCATATTTACGGCGTAATAAATTTACGGAAGCGGAGAAGGAACTGGAAAAAAGCAGCAGATTGCTGAGTTTTTCGCGGGTGATCGGTCCGATAGAAATCGTTGATAAATATGGATTGAGTTATCCGACAGTGGTAGAAAAAGATGTAGCGGCTGAAAATCTTACTCTGGCTTCGGACCGCAGGAATGTTTCGGCAAATCTTAATGGTAAGTTGAAGCTGGGTAATATTCTGCCGATGAATGGTGAGGCAGGAGTCGCTTATGTCTATGTCACTCTGGAGGCGGTTAAGGAAACGCCTGCAGTTTTGGATATCGTATCCGGTTCTATCTGCAGTGTCTGGCTCAATGGTTATTCCGTATCTTCCGGCTCATTATACCGGACAGGATTTATTGCTGCGAGAAACGGCAGACAAATCAGATTGCAGCAGGGAAAGAACCTGCTGCTGATCAAGGTTTTTAAGAATGATACCTTACAGTTGAGTTTGCGTGATCCGGCTACTGGCGGTAAACTGGAGGGAGTTCAAGTACTGCCTTATGCTGCAGCGGACTGGGAAAATTCAAAAATTTATAATTATAGCGGTAAGATTTTTTCAGCGACGTATACTCAGCCTTTTATTACCAAACTGGAAGCGCAGCAGGATCTCGCCAGCAGATTCTGGCTGGCCTTTTTCTATGAGTATACATCGAATTACGCCGCTGGTATCGGAATGATTAATGAACTTCTGAAGAATTATCCTGAGAGTGCTTTAATTAAGTATACAGCTGGAGAATATTATCAGGGGTACAGCAATATATATGAAAGTAAGCCGCGGGCGGTAAGTATGTGCGAGAAATATATGCGTAGTGCGGTCAGGCTTTTTCCCGGTTATATTCAGCCAAAGCTGACATTGAGCAGGATTTATCTGGCAAGCAAGCAGGAATCTTCTGCTCTGAAACTGCTCAAGGAAATAAGTGAACAGAATTCGCAGTTCCCCTGGGTATACCGGGCGCTGGCTGATCAGTACGCTCAAAAAGGCTGGATTGCGCTTGCTGATAAAATGATGAGTAAGTATGTTGAATTATATCCGGATAACATGGCAGATGTAATTAATTTTTATCTTGATGTTAATGAGGTGGCAAAAGCGGAAAAATTGTTTGCCGCGGCTGATGGGGCTAATGCGGATATCACCTTATATGACAGATTCAAGCTCTTGATGAGATTTAATAAGGTTGCTGTAGCGCAGGAAATTCTGAATGAGTGGTATAAGCATTTTCCGCAGGAACAGGATCTGTATTTGAGTGGTATGATTGAGTTGGCGCAGTATCGTGGAGATTATGCCCAGATTGAGAAGTATCTTCAGGAAAGCATGAAAAGTAATCCGGAAAATGCGCTGGTAATCAAAGCGTATGCGGAAAATCTGCTGCGTCAGGGGAAGAATGGTGAAGCTGTAAAAGAGTTTGAAAAAGCGCGGGCTACAGGGATGAAGTTTGCGCCCAGTCTGACGGGGCTGGTTCGAAGAATAGAGTTTGACCGTGAAGATTATTCTGGTTTAGCGGATTATGATATTGCTCTTTCCGAGGTGCCTTATGCCGATGTAAAAGCTGAAGATCACGGACGTGCCAGTTATGCGAATCTGATTAATGTAAGAGTTGTTAAGGTTTTTGCGGATTTAAGCGCTGAAATTTACGAACATAGAGCCTTTAAGGTGTTTAACAATGATGGTATTTCAGAGCTTGCTGAGCTTAATGTCGGACCGGGAGAGATAATTGAATGCCGGACTATTGGTGTTGATGGGCAGGAGTACGTGCCGGAATCTTCGGAGAACATCTCATTGGATAAAGCGATAAGCATGTATAACGTAAGTCCGGGAGCTGTACTTGAATATAGTAAACGTCAGCTTGTGGATGCGGTGACGGTGTTCAAGGATCAGTTTGAATTTGAAAGTTTTAACAATCCGGTGATAAAATCAAAGTATGTATTTATAATCCCGCGCAGTATGCTGTCGAATCTTGATATCAGCGGCAGGAGACCTGAAACAGTCTCTGCCGGTGATTATGTTGTTATGAGTTGGGATGAAAGTGAAAAAGAAGGAATCGAACCTGAGGAATTTATGCCGAAGCTGGCGGATATTCTTGAAGGTATAGATGTGACGGTTTATTCCGATAAATTGCAGCCTCCGGGACTTGTTGCTGTCGATAAACCGGTGCTGACGCTGCCGGAATTAGATGCCAAGGCTCAAGAACTCTGTAAAGATCTTGTCAGTACTCGTGAGAAGGTCAAGGCTCTGTATGGCTGGATCGCCGGAAATATTCAGAAGAGTGAGATTGGTAAAAGTGCCCGTGATGCTTTTATCATGAGTGCCGGAACCGCGGAATCAAGGCTGAAGCTGCTGCAGGCTATGCTGAAGGCGGTAGGCGTTAATTCTTATCCGCTGCTGAGCAATATACCGTTTTCTGTAGCCGGGCAGCAGACTCTTGAAGATAGGGTTGCCGGTGTAACCGAGTTTACTTTGCCGGCGCTGTTACGAGTGGAGAATACCGATGAACTGCAGCCTGATATCTGGGTTGGAATAACCGATGAGATGCGCGAAAGCCGACCTGGTGATATAGGGACTCTTAATCAGGGCGCTCTATCCCTTGAATATTCACCGTTTGGTGTACGCTTCTCAGCGGTGAGAGAGAATGATCTTGAAGGGATTGTTCTGAATACACCGGAGTATAAGATTGATGCTGACGGTTCCGCAGCGGTGCAGGGAGGGGTGAAATTTTATGGAGCGACTGCGGTGGGACCGCGGAAGGTTCTCTATAATTCCGTTCAGGCGCAACAGTATGCAGCCAAGATTGCAGCTCAGATATTTCCTGGTATAATTGATGCTAGGTATTCATATCCGAGTGTTACCCAGTTGCAGAATAGGACAGTAAACTGGGTAGAGCCACTACTTATAGGATTTAAGGGCAGGGTGCTTAATTTCTGCAGCAGCCGTGGCAATGATATGTATTTCAATCCATTTACCGGCGGAACCTTTATCGGGAATCTTATTGTCAAGCAGCCGCGTCTGCAGCCGATTGTTATTCAGAAAGATATACAGAATTTTCTCAGTAAGAGCTTTGAGATTCCGCAAGGTTACGGTTATATGAATGTTCCGATGGACCGGGTAATAAGATCCAGCTTTGGGGTTTTTATTCTTGATTATAATGTCAGTGGTTCGTCTCTGGTGGTCAGTGGTTCATTTCTAATTCCGGCGCAGGAGATAGCGCCTGAGGACAGTGAGCTTTATAATAGATTTTTGGCAGAGATTAAAGAGGCAGTTGACAAAGGGGTGACAATCAGGAAAATTAATACTTCTGAGAGTCAGGATGTCTATGATGAGGGTATCCCTGAAGCGGTAGTGGCAGGCAGATTTCAGATTAAGTCTGTGCCTGAGAATATAAAGAAGTTGGAAGATATGGAAGGAACTGAATGAAGATTGTCGTTCGGACGCCGAATTGGTTGGGTGATTGTATTATGGCGTTGCCAGTCTTTAGAGAATTACGTAAAAAATTTCCCGAAGCAGAAATAGTGGCGGCGTGCCGTAAAAATGTGGCTGACTGTTATAATGCTTCCAGCTATGTTGATAGAGTGATATTGGCACCGGGTAAGAAAGTAAAATTATCAGAATATTTTAACAGTATCAAAAAATTACGGGCAGAAAAATTTGATATAGGGGTATTGACTACCAATAGTTTTGGTACTGCACTCTGGTTTTTTCTGGGAAGAGTCAAACGGCGTCTGGGGTTTGCCCGGGATGCCAGAAAAATGTTATTGACCGATGCTTTTATACCAACTACCAAGATTCTGACTGCGCATCAGAGTGATTATTATCTTTATGTGCTTAATGCTTTGGAAATAGAAGCGCAGGCAGGTTTGCCGAAACTTGAGGTTTCAGCGTCTGCAAAGCAGGAAGCAGAGAAAGTGCTGGAAGAACTGGGACTTAAGGATGAAGAATATGCGGTCATTGCTCCTTTAAGTGCTTACGGAAGTGTCAAAGACTGGGGAAATGATAAATACGCGGCGGTGGCTGCGAGAATTACTGAGGAATTCGGGATTAAGGTTTTTATTACTGGTACTGCGGCGCAGGCCGGTATTACTGAAACTATAAGTGATGTGGCTGATGGCGTATATAATCTGGCAGGGAAGGTTTCGCTTGCCGGGTTTATGGCGGTATTGAAAGGTGCGGCTCTGTATGTTGGCGGAGATTCCGGCGGAGCACATACTGCAGCGGCATTAGATGTACCGACAGTTACCATTTTCGGCATAACCGAACCATCTAGAACCAAGGCTCTCGGGCGTTATGTTGCTATAGTCGGTGAAGGCGGAATGTGTACCCCTGATCTGAAAAATCCTGAAGTTCGTAAAGCGGCGCGAAAAGCTCTTGACGCGATTACTCCGGAGATGATTATTCAGCGTTCCTGGGAATTGCTGGATAAAGTTTCCGAGGAGGGTTTATGAAGATCAGAATCGCGACCAGAGGTTCGGAGCTGGCGCTGGCGCAGAGTCGCTGGGTTGCTTCTGAGCTAGAAAAGCTGGGGGCGGCAACGGAGCTGGTGATAATACGTACTCAGGGTGATATTCAGCTTGATAAACCGTTGCATGAAATAGGCGGTAAAGGTTTATTCACCAAGGAGGTGGATCGGGCTGTCCTTGAGCGGCAGGCGGATGTGTCGGTACATAGTCTCAAAGATATGCCGGTTGAGGATGAAGAAGGACTGGTTTTGGGTGCTATCCCCCGGCGTGAAAGCAGTAGAGATGTGCTGGTCAGCAATAATGCCGGTTGCGGTATTATCGGTTGCGGCTCGTTGCGACGCAGGGCGCAGGTGGCGCGTCTGGGGTTGGGATATACCTTTGCTGATGTCAGGGGTAATATTCATACCCGGCTAGCACAGATGCAGGATAAAGGCTGGTCTGGTCTGGTAGTGGCGGAGGCGGCTCTAGTGCGTCTGGGACTTGCTGAGAGCTATGATTATGAGGTATTGGATATTCTTCCTGCCGCGGGTCAGGGCGCCCTTGGGTTACGTATACGCGAAGGTGAGAATGATGTTGCGGCACTCATTGGGAAGCTTAACTGCGTATCTGATGCTGCTGCGGCTTATGCGGAATCCCGGTTTTTAAAGGCGCTTGGCGGCGGGTGCAGCCTGCCTGCGGGTATAAGATCTGAGGTTTCTGGTGGAAATATCGCTTTTACCGGAGGAATATTCTCGGTAGCTGGTGATATTGGAGTGGTACAGGAAAAAAAGGGCTCTCTTGGCATGGCAGCGATGCTGGCTCAGGAGTTGGCACATGAAATTCTTTTGGGTGGTGGAGCGCAAATTCTTGACAAGATGGCACATTAAGGGTAAATTAGTAATATATTTTGCATAAAAAGGGATAGTGGGAAATTATTATGAAAAAATTTATACAGCTTACGATAATTCTCGGATTTGTTGCAGCTCTTGCTTCCGGCGCACTGGCATTGACTTATGCCAAAACCAAACCGGCAATCGCGGCAGCAGAGAAGCAGGAGGAAGAAGCGGCTTTGAAGACGGTTTTCTTTGCTGGTTTTAAAAAGGTTGAGCCGGTTGAAAAGGACGGTGGAAAATACTATAAAGTTTTTCTTGATGGCGATACCGAGGAGCCTTCATATTATGCGGTTACCGGTTCTGGAATAGGATATAATAAATCATCTCCAATTGAGCTGCTGGTGGGATTTGTGAATCCGAAGAAATCGGGCGTGAAGTTCCCAGACGGCACTGCAGTGACCAAAAAGGGTTATGTATGTGTTGGCTGGAAGGTAATCAAGAGTCAGGAGACTCCCGGTCTTGGTGAGAATGCCAAGAATACCAAACCGGCATTTACCTGGCTTGGAAAGATCACCGGTAAACCGGATGATACCAGCCCTGACCGTCGAACAGCTTTTCAGAAGCAGTTTTCCGATAAACTGCCGCAAGATATGGTTGCCAAGAAGAATATTGAAGTGATTACCGGAGCGACCTACAGTACTAGAGGAATTATTAAAGCTGTGCAGAATGCCGAAGATAAGCTTAAGAAAATGCTGTAATCCTATTTTAATTTGTTAATATAGAGTTAATTGCAGAGGGCTGACCTCTGCAATTTTTTTTATTTATATTTATAGTATAATCAGCTATCTTAGGAGTAGAAATATTAGTTTATTATAATTTATATGAGTAATTAATACAGTGCCGTTTAAGATTCAGTCTGGTACGGAAAAAAATTATAATGAAGTAAGGGATATCCTTGTAATGTTTATAAATTATTTTTTGTTGAGTTTGAAGTGCAGTTTAGAATTATTGAGTGCTTTCTGCAGATACTGATAAGATATCGGGTTTATCAGGGCCTTTGCCAGCAGATTACGTTTATTAAGGCTGCGGATATAGCCGGCGGCTCCACCCTGCAGATAGATGCTCTGAGTCTGACTGCGGTAGCCGGCGGCTTCAACTGTAATGCTGGCTGTTGCAGGAGCTTGTATAATAACGGGGTGCCCGGATATCTCAATATTATTGATTACAATTCCAAAGTTTTCTACTATAGCTCTTGCTTTAAGCGGTTTATCGCTGGCTGCAGCAGTTACCTTAATTTCTGTTCTGGCCATAATTGGAGCCGGCTCACTGGTATTGTAATCAACCAGATAAGTGGGGTTGGTTACCGCCAGAAATTTACCGGTAGTTGAAAGGTAGCGGAGTTGTATCCAGCCAGGTTTGTCCAGAACAACCTTCCACATTATACTCAGATTCTTCTGGTTGTCAGCGGCGGCTTTTTTCTCAATAATTTTGCCGTTGTAAATTAGCTCCAGTGCTTTTACCTTATCCTCAGGATCTGATGCTGAAAATGCCTCGGCATAGACGTTGCGCAGGTTTGCAGAGGTGAAACCGACATCACCGATTTTGAGAGAATCGCCGTTTATCCAGTTGGTATTATCTTCACCGGTTTTGCGGTTTTCATCTTTCGAGCCGATACTCTCGGTGAAAAATCTTATGAATGGACCATTTGAGATCACAAAACAACCGGCTTTGAGTGTTTCGTGCAAGAATTTCTGAGAGTATTCCTGCCTGGGGATTTTAATATATGATTTTATTTCCGGGTTGCGATTGCTCGAATAAATGCTGTCGTTTCCAATATAGACTGCAGGGATGCGGTATCCCTGATTCAGCAGCGTGTGCCATATTTTAAGTGAATTCAGGTTATCAAGAATAAAAAAATCATATAAGGGCCCTGTCAGAGTGTCAAAAAGAAATTCTTCAGCGAAGCTGTGCGCATTATTTTTTTCTTTATTATTTATAATTATTGGACTTATGGCGGTAAGGTTATTTGCATCCTTGAGCTGTGCAAGCAGCGGATATAGAGGTTTGCTGAGGATAATGGGGTTGTACGCCGCGGCCTGTGGTTTTTGTGAATTGAAGGCGACAATTGTACCGAATTGCGGGTGCTGATAAGTTGTAACTGGTGCCAGAAGAGGGATATCTTTTTTTTGCAATCGGCTGTAATCAGAGCTGTTGCGTAAAATATTATTGAGCGGGGTGAAAATACTGTGTAACTGAAGTGCCTGAGCCAGAGATTGCAGCGAGGATTTTGATATTGCTGTCGCTGGGTTGTAAAAGGTGTCCAGCATAATCCACCCTGTAGGTTCAAGATTGGCGAAACTGCGTATTGTGACGGTTTTGGAATTATTCTTTGCCGGCAGATTAAAGTCAAATTTTACTGGGATTCGTCGTGGACCGCCGTAGATTCCGGCACTGTATTTACCTCTAGGCAGTTGGAATTTCTGTTCAGAAGTAATAACATAATTTCTATCTTCGTGTGACTGGGTGTCTGTTATGGTTATAAGTGCTGATGTGCTTTTATTCTCGCTGTCTTTGAGAACTACTGTATAGCTGAATGTCTCTTCTTCATCGGCAAGGGGAATACTGAGGGAGTCAATTTCTTCACTATACGAAGTGTAAGAAATACAAAGGAAAAGCAGGGAAAAGATGAAGGCATTAAATTTAATTTTGAACATTGTGTAATTTGTACTTTATGAATAAATATTATATGTATAATTAATTATATTGTCAGTACAGCGGTAACCGGAATTGGCTATAATTATATGATAATGCCGGTGTTTTTCAAGTAATTCAAGGATTATACTCAAGCTCTGTAGAGGACAAAAAACTTGAAAAGGTTTTAATATCAATTATACTGGCTGATATATAATCTCTGATATAAACAATAGTTAGAATAAACAAAGGATTTGTTATGCGTCATATGAGGATTGTCTTAATACTGTTTTGCGCTTTTATGTCATTATACAGTATAAATGCGGCCGAGAAAAATACCAGGCCCCTGGTAAAGCTCGAGACTTTGAGTCAGAAAGTGGTAATAAACAGTGAGCAGATGGATATAAATCAGCTGCTCAATGTGATCAGGAATAATACTGACAGTAAGATAATTCTGGCACCGGAATTTTCCGGCGTGCAGGATCTTAAGAGAATTATTGCCTTACCTAAAGGGGTGATTACTCTTAGAGAACTTCTTGATGTAATCTGTATTCAGCTTGAGGCGAAGTGGATTGCTGGCGGTGAGCAGGGTGAGATTGTCATAAATCCGCTGCATAATACAATAATCACTCCCAGCCATAAGGAGCAGGCACCAAAGGGTTTATACACTGTTGATTATGCCGGTAAGTCGCTGCGGCGGGTTTTAGCGGATCTGCATAAGCGCAGCGGAGTTACAATAATTATGTATGGAAATGTAGCAAATATCAAGGTTGAAGTTATGATGGCTGATGCAACAGTTCAAAGGATTCTTGAACATATTGCTGATATGTATAATCTGCGTCTGACCTTGACAGGTGATGGCGCTTTTCGCATTGGCAGATAGTATGTAATAATGGTTTTATTCTCCGGTTTATTTTATACAAAGATAATATTTGATGATAAATAATATTGAAGAGACTGGAAGTATCTGTGATCTAATCAGTAAGCCGCTGGTTCTTATAGATTCCGGCAGGCGGATCTGTTATCTTAATAAAACGGCCGAGATCTGCTTTGATACAACTATGGAAATAGCTGACGGCCGGATCTATTCAGAGGTCATACACCCTCAGGATCGTTGCGGGGGGCGGATAGATCTTATTAATACTGCTAATCAACCGCTATATGAAGGCGATATTATTGTTATTGCCAGTAGAGACTTTAATTATTATTTAAGATACAAAGTTCAGGAACATATAACCGCCTCTGATACCTATCTAGTGCTGGTGTTTGAAGATGTGACTGCTGAGGAAGAGTTAAAACAGCAGTTAAAACATAAACAGCGGCTGGCCGTTTTTGGAGAGTTATATGGTGGTGTGGTTCATGATATAAATAATTTTCTTGCTGGTGCGGTAGGGTGTTCTCAGCTTTTGACCGCTGATACATCTGCTTCTGAATATCAGCATGAACTTTCTGAGAAAATTATCTCTGCGGTGAATACCGCGGCAGCATTGAGTCGTAAGTTATTGAAATTTTCCGCGCCTGCCGAAGCGGTTTTTGAATTTATAGATATTAAAAAGCTTATGACGGACATTCTTCAGGTTATGCGTAGCAGCATTCCTGAGTGTATTGATTTTACCAGCCAGTTTCCAGAGCAGCCGATTACCCTTTGTACTGATAAAACAGCATTAGAGATCATTTTCTGCCGGATAATATTGAATACTCGTGAGTTTTTACCGGACGGAGGCAAAATCAGTCTTTCAACGGCGGTTATTGATAATTTCGGACTAAAACATGAAGTGGCCGGTTTCAATCTGGGGGCAGGTAATTATCTTAAAATTTCGATTTTTGAAGTAAATAATAAACTTTCCTCTAAACAGTTGCTCAAGATTTTATCCGGGTATGATATAAATGCTACTGCACATCCGTCAGGAGGCGCTGAGGCGGATACGGTAGAGAATCTTGTCAGGCATCTGCAGGGAGCGGTTGAGGTGACCGGTGTAGGAGCTGAGACCGCACTTATAAATATTTATCTGCCGCTTTCAAATGAGTGTGCCGTAGAGGCTCCGGAGGTGAGTGAACTTAAATTACTTACCGGTATGGAGCTGGAGCTGCTCAAAGAAGATCTGGTGGTTCTTCTGGTAGATGATAATGATCTGGTTCGACTCTGTGTAAAAGAGCTGCTTAATACGTTAAATTGCCGGGTGATTGAAGCAGAAAATGGTGATCAGGCGATAAATATTTTTAAAGAGAATACAGGTGTTATTGATCTGATAATTCTTGATGTGGTTATGCCGGTAAAGGACGGCAGGGAAACACTTGTAGAACTGCGTCAGCTTGATCAGGAGGTTGAGATTTTTATGGCCTCAGGATATATGAATCAGCTTTCTCAAAGTGTGTTCTCTGAATTGGGGGCTAATGGTTATCTGACTAAACCTTATAAAATTGATGATATTAAGAATATTATTGTCCGTCTGAATAATAGCAGTGAAGCCGGTGAGGTTGAAAATATTCTCTCAGGTATTGGAGAATTAAACCCTGACCTTGATTATACCGATGATTTCTCAAGTGGTGAATTTGCTAAAATTAAACTGATGCTGGTGGAGAGCAATAACAGTATTCGTGAGCTTCTTTATGATATTTTGTCCGGTGAGCATTTTGAAGTAACTGCGTTTAATGATAGTGCGCAGGCGTTGCAGGCACTGGCGTGCGGTGAATATTTTGCACTTTCGGTTATTGATATGGATTTCGCTGAACAGCAGCAGGGGAAACTCTTTTCGCTGCTGCGGAATACCGAGGATAACCTGCCGCGTTATATAATTGCGACTTCCGGTGATGATGCGGATCATGTCGCAATGCGGGCTTTGAAATTGGGTGTGGATGATTTTATTCTCAAACCGTTTTCACTAACTTATATGAAGATCAGGCTTGAGATCGCGAAACGTTATATTGAAAATGAGCAGCTTAAAAATAAAATTCAATCATTATTAAAAGAGAGTGAGGAGCGGCTGTCTCTGGCGATTGATGGTGTTGGCATCGGTATGTGGGACTGGAAAATAATTGAGCGTGAGTTTTACGCGAGTGATAAATGTAAGACTATTTTCGGTTATCCTGAAGGTTCAAATATCGGAGTTCTGGATCATCTTTATGCAGTGACAATCAAAGAAGATCAGAGTGTCTTATCCAAGGAGTTCTCCGGTTATTTGCGTAATCCTGAAGGGATTATGAATATCGAGTTTAGAATTACACACCCACTTAAAGGAGAGGTCTGGATTCAGGCTATCGGTAAATTGTTTGATGACAGTAAGATCAGTAAGCCTAAGCGTCTGATCGGGATTGCCATGGATATTACTGAGCGCAAAACAGAGGAGAGTGTCTTACGTGAAGAGAGTCAGAAGCTGGAGGAGCTTGTTGTACAGCGTACAGCCGAACTGGTCGATATAAATATGCGCCTTTCCCGGGAGATAGAAGCGCGTGAAGAAGCGGAAATGAAAAATATGGAGCAGCAGTTGAAACTGCTGGATGCCGACAAGCTTGCTTCGCTTGGAATTCTGGTTTCCGGTATCGGTCATGAGATTAATAATCCTATTCAGTTTATTATGTTCAATCTTCCATTTATAAAAAATGCCTGGGAGTCTGCTCTGCCCATTCTGGATAAATATTATGAAGATCACCCTGATTTTCAGCTTCGCGGGGTTCCGTATTCTCTGGCTAAAGAACGGCTTCCCAATATGGCAAATGATGTTATTGAGGGAGCGGAAAGAATAAGTAATATTGTCAAGGATTTGAGGATATATTCCAGAAAGAGTCAGGTGGAAGAATTCCGCGAGTGTGACCTTGTGCAGGCTGTGCTCTCGGCAAAATCAATTTTTATGCGATTTTATGGACGGAATAACAGTGATATAGCACTGCGTACTCCTACTGAGAATATTATGGTATTGATGAATAAGACCAGAATAGAACAGGTTGTAATCAATATCCTTCAGAATGCTTTTCTGGCAACAGAAGACAGGGAAGAACGTAAAGTCGGGCTTGAAATTAGTGAGATTTCAACGGAAGGTATGGTTGAAATAAAGGTCACGGATAACGGGGTCGGTGTCCGTCCGGAGGATATCAAACATTTGACAGATCCATTTTTTACTACCAGATCCGGTGATGGCGGCGGAACAGGTCTTGGTCTGGCTATGTGCAAGCGAATAGTTTATGATCATTCAGGGCAGCTTATTTTTGAGTCTGAGCTGGGTAAAGGAACAACTGTAAGAGTTATTTTACCGGTGGTCAGTGGTGACAATTAGTGTGATATTCTGGTTGTTAAATTGTGGAAGTGATAAAAGTTATATAGTATTGAGATATGAAAAATTTAGAAAAGATTGAAAATCTGCTCCGGTTCACCCTTACCCGGGATATCGGTTCGGTGACAGTAAATAGATTGTTAAAGCATTTTGGCAGTAGTGATTGTATTCTGGGAGCTACAGAAGAAGAGCTTGGAAATGTCAAAGGTCTTAGAAGCAATCAACTGCAGGCGGTTCTTAACGCCCGTAAGGTTGATCCGCGTGAGGAACTCAGTCTCGCAGCGGATAATAATGTAAAAATTATTGCTTACGATGATTCTTTATATCCTAAATCATTGCGGTATACTCCTGATCCGCCATATCTGCTGTATGTTAAAGGTGATCTCAAACCGCAGGATATTAAATCAATAGGAATTGTCGGAACCAGACATGCCAGTCGTTATGGTCGCGAGCAGTCTGAGCGTTTCGGGCGTGATCTGGCACAGTTGGGCTTTACTGTTATCAGTGGACTGGCGCGTGGCGTTGATACCTTTGCTCACCGCGGAGCGCTCTCAGTCAGGGGTCGCACAATCGCGGTGATCGGTTCCGGTCTGCTGCAGGTATATCCGCCTGAGAATCGGGATCTGCTGGCAGAGATTGCCGGTACGGCTGCCGTTATCAGTGAATTTCCTATGAACTCCTCTCCAACACGTAATACTTTCCCCAGACGTAATAGAATAATTGCCGGTATGTCACTCGGGATTCTGGTAGTAGAAGCACCGCAGCGCAGTGGTGCTCTTATTACTGCGAAACAGGCGCAGGAGATGGGGCGTGAGGTATTTGCACTTCCTGGTATGGTTGATCAGGAACAGAGTATCGGCTGCCATAAGCTGATTCGTGATGGTGCGGTGCTGGTTACTTCTGCCGCGGATATTCTTGCTGAAATAGGCGAACTTGAGCAGGATGTTTTGCCAGAGGTTATGACTGCATTGAATAATACACCGGTTGCGAATAAACCGCTTTCAGTGCAATCGGCTGAGAATGCGGATAATAAAGAGGCGAAAATTCTTAATGCACTTGGTACGGAGAGTCTGCATATTGATGAATTATGTGTGGAATTGAGTCTCAGTGCGGCTGAAGTTTCTTCATCACTTATGGTCTTGGAACTTCAGGGTTTAGTCAGTAGTGAGCCCGGGGCATTTTACAGGAAGATATGATTTATGAATATGCTGAGGTATAATTTCATAGGTGCATTTGCGCTGGTACTAGTATTTACGGGGATCATTTTTGGCTGTAGTGAGGATAGCATTATTTCGTCTGCTGTTGAGCAGTCAGATAAATCCGCAGAGACAAAAAGTGATAAGAGCGCTTATTTTAAGAATTCATTACAGCTTATCGGTATGATTGAGAAAAAGACGGATAAACTCCTTCCTCTGGCGGTGAAGATGCCTCCGGTAAAGCATGGTGAGTGGCGTTATTTCTGGAATGAGACCGAGCAGTCACCGCAGAAATATGTTTTATCCATGCCTTCGATAGTTACTGATGAGAAGACTACATTGTATATTAAGCCTATCGGGAAATTCAACGCCGATGATTTACGGGTTCTTGGTAAAATCGCGGAGTATCTGAGGATTAATTTTCAGACTCCTGTAAAGGTAATGAATAATTCGAATGATTTTTTTCCGCCTGCGGCTGTACGTGAGAATGCTCAGGGAGATAAGCAGTTAAGCTCAGTTTATATTACCGATGAAATATTGAAAAAGAGTATGCCTGATGACGCCTGGGGTGTGCTGGCTGTGACAACCGATGATATATTTCGCGCGGAGGGAATTCATAAACTTTATGGCGATACTCTGCGTTATGGGCGGCGAGGGGTTATATCGCTGTATTACCTGAAGGATGGCGGAAGAAATTCTCTGTCACTGGCACTCAAGGGGGCTTCGCATGAGGCGACTCATATACTGTCTTTACCGCATTGTGTTGTCTACCGCTGTAATATGAATGGCCGTATAACTCTGGAGGAGTTCGCTGCCGCTCCGCTTCATTATTCCCCGGACTGTTTATGTAAGATTTTGTTTGCGACCGGCGGGGATATTACACGGCGATTTTCTGAACTGATTGAGTTCTGTAGCGAAAATGGTCTGCAGGAGGAGCTTGACTATTATTCTCGGGCGTATAAGATTATACAATCAGAGTAGATTATATTGTAAATGTATTTGAGAATAGAAAGAATAGAAATGTCAGAAATTAAGCGAATTCTTACCGGTGACAGACCAACCGGGAAACTGCATCTGGGGCACTATGTAGGGTCTTTGCAGAAACGTGTGGAGCTGCAGCATGATTATGATACCAATCTTATTATCGCGGATTTGCATATGCTGACGACAAAACCCAGTGCTGAAGCGATAAGCGCTATAGCGGATAATGCCAGAGCGGTAGTGGCGGATTATCTGGCTGCGGGAATTGACCCGGAAAAGGTTAATATTTATCTGCAGTCCGCAATACCTGAAGTGTGTGAAATTAATCTGATTTTTGAGATGCTGATAACAGTAAACAGATTACAGCGTGTGCCTTCGCTGAAGGATATGGCCAAAGCTGCAAATATGAGTGATGAGGAGATGCCGCTGGGGCTTCTTGGATATCCGGTTTTGCAGGCGGCTGATATTCTTGGACCACGCGCCCATCTTGTTCCTGTCGGCAAGGATAATGAGAGCCATGTTGAAGTGACCCGTGAAATTGCCAGAAGATTCAATAATCTTTATGGTGAAGTATTCCCGGAACCTGAACCGCTTATTGGTGACGTACCGACACTTGTCGGAACAGACGGTAATGCCAAGATGAGTAAATCTATCGGAAATTGTATTTATCTTTCTGATGATGCCGCTACTGTGCGGAAAAAGGTTAAGAAGATGTATACCGATCCTAAGAGGGTGAGTGCTGATGTTCCTGGAACGGTTGAAGGAAACCCGGTCTTTATCTATCATGATGTGTTCAATCCTGATAAAGCGCAGGTGGAGGATTTTAAGACGCGATATCGCGAAGGGCGAATTGGTGATGTTGAAGTTAAGGATGCACTTGCTGAAGCGATTAATAATTTTCTGGAACCGATGCGGGTAAAGTATGCTGAAATTGCTGAAGATAATGGTATGATTGATCAGATTATAATTGACGGAACAATGAAGGTCAGGGAGTATTTTGTGGATACATTACGTGAGATGAAGAAAGCGATGGGATTGCGTTCAGTAATGAATTCGATATCACGTAAAGCGGAAAATCGCCGTAAACGACTGGCTAAAGGATAGATATATTTTAAAAAAGACACCTGATAAAGGTGTCTTTTATTTTATTAACGTAGACAGGCCGGTAAGCCACCATTGTCTTTGTGATATTTAACGCATTCACAGCATACGCCGCGATTTGAACAATTGCTGTCACAGTTACAGTTTTTGAGATTTTTTTCTTTGTTTGGGCATTCTGAGCTACTCATGATCTCTCCTTTGATTGTATGTCTAACGTGAAAACAGGGAAATTACCCTGTAAAAGCCAGTAATTTCAAGTATATTATTATTGTACGTAATGCAACTAAAAACTTACAAAAAGTTAAAAAAAAATATATTGACTATTGCATGTTTTCGGAAAATGTTGTAGAATACCAATAGAGTGAGACGGATCCCCCCCCCATTCGTCTCCTTTTCCCCCCCCGACCCCCGGAAATCCGGGGGTTTCCCATTATTATAACCTTTTATTTATAAGTGTTGACAAATAAGAGGTTATATATTATTTACAGATCAAAAATTACGGCAGTAAATACTACAAAGAGTAAAAAAAAGCAATAACTGAAAAAAGTATTTCCGTAAAATTCAATTAACAGCATAATATATTAATAAATTCGGTAAAGATTGACTGTGTCTTTTCTGATATGTTGTTTTATGAGGTATCAGAGATTGAGGAGCGTTATGCCAAGTAAAAAAATCCATTCTATGGCTTATGCTATAGCTGTTGTATTATTCTTGTTGAATATTCATTATATTATAGCGGCAGAACCGCAAGAATTGCAGGCGGGATGGAATGAATATATTCATACCGGTAACACCGGAGATGCTTTGGAGTTATTTAAAAAAGCTTATAATGCTGATCCGGAAAGTATGAAGGCTGCAAGCTCTTACTCACAGTTATTGATACAGATCGGTCATTATAAAGAGGCTGCAGAGATACTTACTGCAGCTTTTGCTGTCTGTAAATGGGATAAATGGTGTGAGCCGGCTCTGGCTGATCTGGAAGCGGTTATGGATCATCTGCCTGTTACCGAAAATCTTTGTGAGGTAATCAAGAAACGCCTTATGAATCCGGAACGCAGCTGGATAGAGGAGGCTCTGCTCAGCGAGTTGTATGCGAAGTTATTGCGTGCGAAACGGGATATTACCGGGGCGGATAAAATTTACAGTGGTAGAAACTATCTTGGTCAGTGGCTGGTACTAGGTCCTTTCAGTAATCGTAATCAGCAGGAATTTTTGCAGACGGCAAAAGTGGAAGAAGGGCTTAATGATCTTGATCTTACTGCGCAGTGGCCGGGACAGGGACGAAATCTGAACTGGCAGCGGATTGCTGTTCCTGTAGACGGAACTATTAATCTGGGTATGGCTCTTTATCCCGGTGAAGAGACAATTGGCTACACTCTATGCTATATAAAGTCGGAATATAAATGTAAGGCTACCCTGGCCATTGAGCAGTCCGGTGCTTCGGCAATGTGGCTAAATGGTGAATTGAAATATGTGGATACCGCTTATGTCAATAACAATTCAGCGTTACAACGGCTTATTGAGGTTGAGCTTGAGGCTGGAGTGAATCAGTTATTTTTCAAGCTTGCATCGGGCAACAGCCCTTTGTCGAAGATACGTTTGCAGGTAATTCCGTTGGCGGTGGGGCAGTTAGGAGCGTCAGGATCTGCATTGCTTGTTTCTCAAAGTGCCGGTAAACTTGAGGTCGGAGTAGCTCCTGAACTGGCGGAGGCTTATAACAGTTCTGGAAATAAGATAAGTGGAGCTGCTGCTATGCCTGCCATCAAGCAGGGGGACTCCTGGGGAACGGCCGGGTTCATGTGGGGCGCTATCTCGGAATTTGAGGACGCGGTTGATGCGGTTCAGGATGATAAGGATAAAGATTATAATTATGCCCTGGCGGCGATGAATATGGGTTATCTCATAAATCATTATGGCTTTGACAGTACTGAACGTGAGCGTGAAAAAAACTATGCTATGAAGCTGGCTGCTGATTATCCCAATTGCCCATTATTCTTGA
Organism: Planctomycetota bacterium; assembly: GCA_963677015.1. Lineage (GTDB taxonomy): Bacteria > Planctomycetota > SZUA-567 > SZUA-567 > SZUA-567. Next base: position 3,598,886 of record OY781533.1, on the reverse strand, counting down.
ACTCTGCCGCTTATGTGCAACAGGGGGATAATTATCGGCGGAAGATGCTTCAAAAAGCGGCGGCGATAAGTCCGGAAGAAATAAGTGCCAGAGAAGGGCTGATGCAGCTGGCGGTTAAAGGAGGATTTTATAATAAGGCTGCGAGGATTGCCAGAACGATCGCCGCAGATAGCGGCTGGAGTTTCAGTATCTATAATATTCTTGGGAGTATCGCCGAAAGAAATGGCTGGGCACCGGAGGCTAAAAATTATTATAAACAAGCTTTGAACTATAATTATGGTCAGGGTTGGATTTACTCCAGAGAAGCAGCGAATACACCATCACTGACTGAGGCAATAAAAATTCTTTATGCCGGAAGTGAGCGGGTATTTGATGTTGATCTGGCAGAAGCACTTGGCGGCTGGTTATATAAGGCAGGGCGTTTTTCTGAGGCTAAAGAAATCTATGCGGATATTCTGAGGTTGAATGTTTATGCCGAGGCGGACTGGGATTCTTATGCGGCTTGCTGTGTGGCGATGGGAGATTACGCCGGAGCTTTGGATAAGCTTCTAAGCGGTCTGCGCTGGATGCCGCAAAGTCCGTTTTTGCGGGAAAATGCCGGGCGGATATTGTTGCGGATGGGACAGGAGCAGGAGGGTGTGAAGTATCTTCGTGAAGCTCTGTCTTTGCAGAAGGATAATCCTGATTTGACGGCGCTGGTGGATGAAATCGCCAGTAAAGAAAAAGATTTTTATGCTGCGGATACAGTAGACTATGCCGTTTTGGCAGGGAAAAATATTACGGCTGAAGATTTTCCACAGTATGACCGGATTCGGCTTCTTGATCAGAATTATATAACGGTTGCTGATAATGGTACTCAGAAAAGAATGGTGCGTAAGGTTATCAAAGTGCTGCGTGATTCCGCGGTGCCGACGGTATCACTGGAGAGCATCTTTTATGACAGCAGCCGGCAGAAGGTTGACCTCAAGCATGCGCGGGTGATTCAGCCTAATGGTGAGGTTAGTGAGAACCCGGTTATTGAAGACGGAATGTATAGCAGTAATGTCGGCGCTACCGGCATATATGATTCGGCGCAGGTCAGAAATATAAAGCTGGCAAATGTCAAAGAAGGTTCAATTGTTGACATTATGTATACTATCGAGGATACGGCTGCGAATTTTTATCATGACGAGTTCTCCGATATTCAGTATATAGGTGAAGTGGAGCCGACAATTAAATTCCTGTACACTGTTGATATACCGACAACTATGGAGGCGGAAGCTTATATCAAAGGTCTTGATAAAAAGGTTCAGAAGACCAGCTTGAATGACCGGATGACCAAGATAAGGGTTGAGCTGGATAATATAGCCGGTGTGGAACCTGAACCGCTTATGCCGCCACTCGAGGATATCAAGCCTTTTATTGCGGTAAGTACCTTCAAAAACTGGAAAGATCTTGCACACTGGGCGGATGGGTTATTTGCTCCGGCTTTAGCTCTACCGGATGATATACGCAACAAGGTGCATGAGATAGTACAGGGAGCCGAGACCAGAGATCAGAAGATTGCAGCAATTTATAATTATGTTACTAGAAATATACGGTATGTATCAATAGCATACGGTAAATTCGGCTATACTCCGCATAAGGCGGAAAGAACTTTCCGCGCCGGGTATGGAGACTGTAAAGATACGGCGGTATTATTGGCGGCGATGCTGGAGGAAGTGGGGATAGAAGCGTACCCTACTCTGGTCAGAGCGCGGAATCTCGGGGCGCTGCTCAGTAAATTGCCCAGTCCTGAACTTTTTAATCATTCTATTGCCTATGTTCCGGCTAAGAATAAAGATGAAAAAGAGTATTGGCTGGACGGAACGACCGATTTTTATCTTCTGGGTATGATTCCGGCAATGGATAGAGGAACAGAGTCGCTTATTATTAGGTCCGGAGGGGAGTTGCTGCAAATACCGGGATTTGATCCTGAACAGGAGATGCAGATATCAAACGCTAAAATTGTTCTTCATGCTGACGGCAGTGGCAGTGTATCCGGTCGCGAGCTCTATAAAGGGAGAAGTTATATTGGTATAACCAGATCGCTGGAAAAACCGGATGCTTTTTTCAGTATGCTTAAAGGATTCTTTAATCAGCGCTTTGCTGGAGTTCAGATAACCGGTCTTAATTATAAGGTAGCTGATGCTGCTCCGGCGGCCTGGTTTGATTATGCTCTGGATATCAGAAAACTCGCACTTCAGGATGCTGCTGCACTTAAAATTCTGCCTTGGGTATTTCCAATCAATATAGCGAATATTGCTATTCTTAAGGAACGCCGGTATGATTTAGTTCTCGGATCACCACAGATTTTCGAGACTGTTGTTGATATTGAGCTCAAAGACGATCTGCAGATTATGTCGGATCTGCCGGATGTTGCTATTGACAGTCCGGCAATAGCCTATATCAGAAAATTTGAGCGGACTCCTACCGGAGCCAGGATATCTTCACGCCTGATACTCAAGGAAAGCACAATAACCCAGCAAGAATACGGGCAGTTCAGAGCTGATATAAATACTATCATGGCGCGTTCACGTGAATGGCTGTTTGTCTCAAAATAACAGGGTTTTAAAATATTTTAGATGTTAATGGTATTAAAAATCCGGTTTTGTATAATTTATAAAGTAAAAAAATACTTTATGGCTTTAAAAATAAAATCAAATCGATATAATTTTATCTGTTTGTGATGTCTAACATCATAACATGGCCTGAGGAGCAGGTTAGAGGAGAAATGCATGCAGTATAGCGAATATGGTACTACCGGGTGTATGGTCTCGGCTGTCGGATTCGGCGGAATGAGATTTGATGTTGAAAATGAATCGATAGTAAAGTCTGCAGAACTTCTTGAGTATGCTTTTGATAAAGGTATCAATTATTTTGATACTGCGCCGGGATACTGCTCCGATAAGAGCGAGACTATTTTCGGCGAAGGTCTGAAGCACCTGCCTAGAGATAAAGTTTTTATCACTTCAAAAATTATGCCGACGGTAGCACAGACTGCGCAGCAGGGAATAGATGCGGTAAAAAAATCACTCAAAGTAATGGGTATTGATTACATTGATTTCTTTCATGTCTGGTGTCTGCGGGAGATGGCGCATTATGAGGCTGCAGTCAAACCTGATGGCTTATATGAGGGTTTACTGAAATGTCAGGAAGAAGGACTGGTCAGGAATATTGTATTTTCCTCACATCAGAGTGGTGGTGAAATAAAGCAGATAATAGAGACCGGTAAGTTTGCCGGGGTACTGCTTGGCGCAAATATTTTGAATTTTCCGTATCGCTGGGATGGTGTGGAAGCTGCTTATAAAAGCGGCTGCGGAGTCGTGGCGATGAATCCACTTGCTGGTGGTGCTATTCCAACACATGAGCAGGAACTGTCATTTCTGGCTAAAGACGGAATGAGTGTGACCGAGTCAGCGTTGCGTTTTATGATCTGCTGTCCGCAGATTACCGTAACACTCAATGGTTTTACTACGCGTGAGCATATTGATACGGCGTGCAGGATTGCCGATACCGGAGAGGCTTTCACCCCTGAAGAGATTGCAGAAATCAGGGAGCAGATAGGAAAGAATATGAATTCTGTCTGTACCGGTTGCGGTTACTGTAACAAGTGTCCGCAGGGAATTGATGTGCCGAGTTACATGCAGGTATATAATGAACATCATTTATTTGGTAAAGATGATGAAAGAATGAAGAAGCAGATGGATCATGAGTATAACTGGGGCAGACTTGTAGGATCTCGTGATACTTATAAGGATTGTGTCGCATGCGGTATTTGTGAGAATGAATGCACCCAGCATCTGCCGATTATTGAGAGGCTGAAAAAATTTGCTGATTGGAGCTGATTGACGTATTATTGAAATAATATTATTAATAGATTTTTTAGGAGAGCAAGATGGCGGTACCATTATTAGACCTTAAGAGACAGTATGAGGATTTTAAGGATGAAGTAGAACAGGAAATAATTGAGGTTGCCCGCAGCGGTTACTATATCGGTGGTCCAAAGCTGGCAGCTTTTGAGAAGAGTGCGGCGGAATACTGCGGTTGTAAGCATGCTCTGGGTGTCTCATCAGGTACCGATGCATTACTGGTATCACTTATGGGGCTAGATATTGGTGCTGGTGACGAGGTTATAACTACAACTTTTTCTTTCTTTGCTACTGTAGGTGTGATTGCCCGTCTTGGAGCTACTCCGGTATTATGTGATATTGATCCTGATACATTCAATATTGATCCTGCTGCTATCGAAGACAAGATAACACCCCGTACAAAAGCTATAATTGTAGTTCATCTTTACGGACAGTGTGCCGAGATGGATACTATAATGGCTATCGCGGATAAACATAATCTGGCTATTGTTGAGGATGCGGCGCAGTCAATTGGAGCGGAATATAAAGGCAAGCGTGCGGGATCATTCGGAATAGCGGGTTGTTATTCTTTCTTCCCCAGTAAGAATCTTGGCGCTTTTGGTGACGGCGGCCTGGTTGCAACCAATGATGACGCTTTTGCCGAGAAGCTGGCACTGTTGAGAAATCATGGTATGAATCCAAAATATTATCACAAAATGATAGGTGGTAATTTTAGAATGGATGCAATCCATGCGGCTATTCTAAGTATAAAATTAAAATATCTGGATAAGTGGAGTGCCGGTAGAGCGGCCAATGCTGCACGGTATCGTGAGCTGATGGCTGAAGCCGGTCTTGAAGGTAATATTAAACTTCCGGTAGAACGTGAGAACAGGCATATCTATAATCAGTTTACTATTCTTGCCGAGAAACGTGATGAGCTTTTCAAGTGTCTGCAGGAGCATAAGATAGGTTGTGATATGTATTATCCGGTATCTTTCCATGAACAGGAATGTTTTCAGGATCTGGGTTACAGTAAGGGTGATTTCCCGGTTGCTGAGGATGTTGAACAACGCTGTCTGTCTCTTCCTATTTTCACTGAGCTTACAGATGCGGAAATTTGTGAGGTCGTGAGTGTAATTAAGGAATTTTACGCCTGAAATTAAGGTTGAAATAACTATTTATGATGCAGGGAAGACTAAACTCTTCTCTGCATTTTTTTGTTCTTCTTATATCCGGATTATTGGCTGCAGCCACTGGATGGTTATAATATAGAGGGAGTGAGTAGTTTTAATCAGAAATTATTCAGGCATTAGTGTAAGGTTGAGTTATGCATAAAAGTATAATTGCTGAGTATCGTGAGCTCTGTTACCAGCCTCCGGCTGAGCCTGTGTGTGAAATAATCGATTTTCATATGCATGTAAACGGTACCGCAGAAGATGAGAAATATATGCGGATCGCTCGGGAATACGGTATTGTCAGAGCAGGTGCAATGCTGCATTGGACAACTTCGCAGCGTTTAACTGCGGAGCATCAGGGGTTCTTTTTTCCAATTGAGTGGTTGCGCCTGCCCGAGAAAAATTCGGCAAAAAGCTGGATTAGAGAGGAAGTGCAGCGTATAGAGCAGGAGAGGTCAGAGGGTTTGACAGCTTTGAAACTTCGTACTACCTGTAAGGAAGGTCGGCCGGAGATCTGGATTGATCATCCGTATATGCTTGAAGTGTTGCAGGAAGTAGCGGCTATGGGGTTATTTGTGTATATTCATATTGCCGAGCCTTCCGGCTGGTGGCCTAAGTTTTTTGATCCGGATGTTGTCGGCGAAAAACGGGATTATCTTCGACCGGTGGAGAATATTCTGCGAAGCTGTCCGCAGCTGCAGGTAGTAGGAGCGCATCTCGGTGGCTATCCGGAAGAGCTGGATTTTCTGGCGGAGTTACTGGAGCGTTACCCAAATTATTCTCTGGATTTAAGTGCGACTAAATGGATTGTCAGGGAGCTCGGCAGGGATGTAGTAAAGAGCAGGGCCTTTATACAAAGATTTCAGGACAGGTTGTATTTTGGCAGTGATCTGGTGACTTTTCTCAGTGATGGTGAGGAAGATTATTATCGTTCACGGCTAATGGTATTGCGGCATTTATTTGAAAGCCCGGAGGTTATACCGTCAATGATTATTGATCCTGATGCTGTGGCGCCTGATTATCCGTCAGGACCTGAGGTGCGGGGACTGAATCTGGATGCGGATGTGTTGCGTAAGATTTATCGTGATAATGCGCTGCGGTTACTTGAAAATTGAAGCTCCTGCAAAAAACAGGAGCTTCAAAGATACTGGGGGATGGGGATTGGAAACTATATCAATAGAGATTATAGTGCTGACAGAGCAGCATCATAGTCAGGTTCCTGAGCGATCTCCGGCACCAGTTCGGTATAGGTTATTTTGCCTTCTTCATTTATGACAACTACAGCTCTGGCGAGCAGCCCGGCAAGCGGACCGTCAGTAATGAGTAGGCCGTATTTATCAACGAAATCAGCTGTTCTGAAGTCAGAAAGGGTGATCACGTCCTTGAGTCCTTCCGCACCGCAGAATCTTCCCTGAGCAAATGGCAGATCCTTTGATATGCAGAGGACAACGGTATTTGCAAGTTCTGAAGCTTTTTTATTGAAAGTCCTGACAGAGGTGGCACATACAGAGGTGTCAATACTGGGGAAAATATTTAAAATAACCTTTTTGCCGGTAAATTCTTTTAAAGTGATAGTTGCAAGATCACCATTTACCAGTGAAAATTCCGGAGCTGCAGAACCGGCTGCAGGTAGTTCTCCTGAAAGATTGCAAGGTGTTCCTTTGAATGTTACAGTAGCCATAATATTATCTCCTTTTCAGTTTAATGTTGCATATTATGATTATACGTCCAAATTAGTCGTATAATCATATTATCACTCTTAGGACTTTTTTTGCAATTTAATTTGATGTGAAAGTATTTTTTTTTCTACTGCTTGCAGTTATTTATAATCATCAGGTTTATTGGTGACTAGATCTTCTGCCCATAGCTCCTGTGGGAGTAACTGATTAATTTCCAGTATATTTCCAGCCGGGTCATAGCAATGCACACATCTTATGCCCCAGCCCGGTATAGTGGCGGGTTTATTGATAAATTCAACCCCTGCAGCGAGAAGTTTCTGATATTTACTATCGACATCGGAGGTTTCGAAACATATGACTTGTCGGGGATTACCGGCTGTTTCTACAAGCGGAATATTCAGTTGTTTGTACATCAGTTCAGAGATAAAGATTGACAGCGCGGTATGGCTATTGACTGAAAATGAGGCATAGCTGTCACCGGGTTTGCCCCAGGTTACTTTGAAACCCAATATTTCACTGTAAAAGGTAAAGCATTCATCAAAATTATCGACAAGCAGCCGGATATACGAAAGGGTCATGGTATTCTCCTTATATTTAAACGTTATATAAGGTTATATGATATATTATTAGCTCAGATGTTGTTAGGAAATTATTGACTGAGTAAAAATAAATTTATTCAGGTGCATCTGAGTTGTCAAGGTCTATCAGCTATCGGGTAGTATGTATGTTAATGCAAATATACCGGTAAAGAACTCGGTTATAAAGCTGATTGAGACCTTGTTTTTACGGTATGGCTGCATACTGGCGGCTGACTGTTACTGCAGGATACGCAAAAGATTTCCGGTATGGGTATTATCTATTTTGGCGTTAATGAATACACTTTGCAGTATGCGGTTGATTTCGGCACTGGTATAGCTTCTATTAATAAAATCAATTTCATAGTAATCCGGTTGACAGCAGGTGAAGTTTTGCAGATAACCTGAAAGCGAGAAGCTCTGTTTATTTATCAGATAGGAGCGGCAGCCTTTTTTGCTCAGGATATAGCTGTTGCCTCTGTTGTCCCGCCATTCACGGTGCTGGTTGATTTCGCAGCAGTCTTCGTTGCAGCCGTTATTAAAACTGCTGTAACTGCAGGCCTCACCTATGAAGAGAGGAGTATCCTGGAAAACAGTCAGGCAGAGCTGCCCGCTTTTCCGGCTTAAAAGCTGCTTTATGTTTGCCAGTTCATCTTCAATGCAGAGCGTAGACCATTTTAAGCCCAGTTCCTGCTGCATCTTGTGACTTGCGTGATTTAGTGTGTAGATAGTTGCTGCTGCTGTAATATCTTTTATAGCATAAGCGTTAAGAATCTGCAGCCCCCAGAGATTTGCTGTCTGCCAATGTGATATGCCTGAGGAGGTTAGATGCTGGATTATCTTATGCATGTTCTGTAATCTGGAGTTACGGCAGATTGCGGGTAAAGCTATCCGAATAGTTGCATGTGTGAAAAGATGCTGTATTTTATTGATTTCGGTTGTCAGCAGCTGATAGTTTGTATTCTCATTTATGGCGAGAATTACTTCGTGTATCTTCTGTGAATATTCAGGATCAACGTGCAGCAACGAGAGTGGACTGTCGCTCTTTATTATCCAGTTTCCAGCAGCTTCTGATTTGTTCTCGGTCGCTTCAGTTAAGGTTACAGAATGTTGAATTTGCTGCAGCTTTTCTTTTCTGGAATCTTCCAGTATTATGATTAGCTTTTCATAGAGTTCGCGTCGGAGCTGGTTGAGCAGTGATGCAGGAATAAACAGGTCGGTACGGTTGAGTAGTGTCAGCTGATCGAGTATGAAAGGCGTCTCGCCGGTTTTACTGAATATTTTTTTTGCGGCACCAAAGCTCTGTTCGGGATTACGGGCGGGAGACAATGTCTCTTCAGCAGTAAATAGAATACCGGTTGTCAGCGTTTCTGCCGCTGTTTCGTCGTGTACTGCCGCTGTGAGCTCAATACTCTTTTCGGCAATGTCTATTTTGATATCGACTGGATAGCGCTTGCGGTATTCTCCGGGTTTGGGTGTGTGCCATTTCAGCTCGCGTTTGACCCTTTGTGATGACGCCAGATATACCGGTGCTCCCAGAGGTAGTTCAGGATGATCAGCGGGTAGGGAGACGGCTGCCGTCTCAGAACCGGCGATGCAGAATACAGGTTTATGTTTTCCGTCCTCTGTGACGGTATAGAGTTCATTAACCGCAAAACCGTAAGGTCGTTCACTGTCAGGGATATCAATCTGAAGGCCATCATGTTTCTCAAAATCTTTGGTGGGAGTAAAGACGAGCCGCTGCTCTTTGCCATGGCGGCTGATTGTTTCAACTGAGCCTATCGGCGCACCGCGGTGTCCTACAGCTTTGGTGTCGATGCTTTCCGCTCTGCCGCAACTGTCCGCTGCGCCATCGGCAAAAAAGTGGGTGCTCTCTCTGCTGAAAATAGTTTTTAGATCATGAAGATGCTGCTCAGTCAGATTCTCAGAAGCGGTATTGTCAATCAGGCTCCGGTATAACCGTACAACAGCGGCGACATAGAGGGCGCTCTTTTTCCGGCCTTCGATCTTTAGAGAATCTACGCCGGAATCCAGCAGTTCCTGTATATGTGTAGTCAGTGAGAGATCACGAAGTGAGAAAGCGTGACCGTTAAGGCCAAGCTCAGGACAGGAGAAGAGTTCTCTGCAGGAGTAAGCGCAGCGTCCGCGATTGGCACTTCTGCCGGTCTGCATTGAGGAGAACATACATAAACCGCTATAGCTATAGCAAAGAGCTCCATGCAGAAATGATTCTGTCTCTATATCGCAGTCTGCAATTTCGCTAAGTTCGGTTAGGCTCAACTCCCGGGCCAGCGTTACTCTTTTGATTCCGAGGTTTTTAAGATACTCGGCACCGGCTAGATTATGAATAGCCATCTGGGTACTGGCGTGGACTCTGATTTGCGGGAAATGTTCATGTATTAGCTGGAGTATTCCCAGATCCTGTACGATTACCGCGTCAGCCTGTGAAATACTGATAAGCTGCAGCATTTCGATAGCATCTTTGAGCTCTTTATCTTTAATTAGTGTATTGAAAGTAACATATACTTTTTTATTGAGATGGTGGGCGTAACCAACGACATCCAGAAATTCGTCTTGAGTAAAATTTATAGCTTCTGCCCGGGCTGAGAACCTGGGCAGACCTAAATATATTGCATCGGCACCGAAATCAAATGCCGCATGAGCTGCATCCTGAGAACCGGCAGGAGCAAGTAATTCAACTGTATTCTTCACTTGTTAGTACCCTTTCAGCTAATCCTCTACTTATAAGTATAAGAATTAATCGGTTCAGGTAAAGTACATGCGAAGCCTGAGATTAAATATTGTTGCCCGAACCTGCAAAGAGCGAAACGTTGATATTAAATTTTTTCACCTTATAGCGTACCATTCGTGCCGTAATTCCAAGATCCCGGGCGGCAGCGGAAACATTTCCCGATGTCGACTTAAGCGCATCGGTTATCATGTCTTTTTCCAGCTGTTCAACCCGTTTTTTGAGATTTCCGTCGTTGGCGGTGGTTACTCCGGTCTTGCGCTCCGGCATTGCCAGTGACGGTGGCAGATCACCACCCTGAATAACCCCATTGGTACTCAGAAGGATACCATGCTGAATGCAGTTTTCCAGTTCACGGATATTTCCCGGCCAGTGGTAGTTGGTCAGTAATTCGATCGCGGTGCTGCTTATGCGTTTTATCTCTTTATTCATACTTTTTGCGTATTTTTCAACAAAATGATTTGCCAGTGGCAGAATATCGGTTTTTCTTTCACGCAGCGGCGGTATATAAATTGGGAAAACATTTATGCGGTAATACAAATCCTGACGGAACAGCTCCTGTTCCACTGCTTCTTCAAGATTTCTGTTGGTAGCGCAGATAAACCGGACATCCGCTTTTCTGACGACATTGCTGCCGACAACCGAGTATTCCCGTTCCTGAAGCAGCCGCAATAGTTTTACCTGTGTGGTAATGGAAAAATCTCCTATTTCATCAAGAAATATTGTACCGCCGTCGGCTTCTTCAATTCTACCTTTGCGCTGATGCATAGCCCCGGTAAAAGCGCCTTTTTCATGACCGAAGAGCTCACTTTCAAGCAGGCTTTCACTTAGAGCCGCGCAGTTGACCTTGACAAAGGCTTCATTTCTGCGTGAACTGGCGTAGTGTATCGTTGAGGCTACCAGTTCTTTACCGGTACCGGATTCACCACGAATAAGAGCGGTCGTATCTGCCCGGCTGACCTGAGCGATCTTGGCATATACATCGCGCATACCGGTGGAGTTGCCGATCATATTCGGCAGCTGTATATCACCCATAAGGCTGTGCAGGCGGAGATTTTCCTGAATCAGGGCTTTATTGTGCAGATTTGAAATACGGCGTATTCTGACATCGTGAGCGATCAGATTTCCTACAACCATGAAGAAATACTTCGCGTCTTCCAGATGATCTGGGCGACTTGAAAAAGGACAGCCCGGTTCTTCAAGTGGAATATCCGCTGCAAGTGCTCCGACGGTATTGCCTCCGGCTTTTATCGGGGTACAGACGAAAGCATAAAGACGGGTATCGGTGCCGCGTCGGGCATGAATACGGCTCTGGAATGCCGGTTCATCGGAAATACGGGGTACAAGTATCGGTTCCTCGGTGTCCAGGACTCTGCCGATAATTCCTTCACCTTTGTAATAGGCTTTATTTTCACGATCGATATGCGGATTTTCACCGGTATGCCCTTCGACAACCAGTGATTCACCCCCGGCAGCTGTAAGCAGTAGAGTTACCCTGCATACTTTAATCCTTCTTTCCAGAGTTTCTACGACTTTTCTCAATCTTTCATCTTCATTGGTGTTGTTGCTCAACGATTCTGAAATTTCAATAAGTGTTCCGAATTCTGTATCGTACATTATTGTTCATCCTCTACCTGCCACTGTCAATTAATAAAATCATATATATTAGACAGGGTTTATATACTTTCATGTAGATTGTTCTTGCAATAAGTATGCCATAATTGTCATATTTGACTAATAGTTCAACTATTAAGTAATACTATGCTATAATTCGTTGATAATACAGGCGGAAAGGTATTTTGAATTTAAATTATTTTTTTTACTTTTTACAATTGGGTCGATAGTCACATTTTTATTAAATACAAATATGTAACAAATATGTTGGATAAATATGTTTAATTTGACAATATTGTCAGGCGTGCCGGAAAAAATGTATAAAATTTACACTATTGACCAAGTAAAGTGGCAGGTAATGATAATATATTATATCGAGATTAAAATAGTAGGATTTTGCTGTCAAAAATGGCAGCCCGAAGATTTTTTAACGGGCTGCCTGCTATTTTGTTATAATTTAATTGCTAATTAGTGCTTTTTTGTTTAATTTTTGCCCAGGAATCTTTCAGGCCGATAGTCCGATTTAGAACAAGTTTGTCTGCGGTACTGTCTTTATCTTTGATAAAATAACCGGTACGTTCAAACTGGAAATTTTCCATTTCAGCGATACTGCTTACTGAAGGTTCAACAAAAGCGTCAATTTTCTTCAGAGAATCCTGATTGAAGGCATTAAGCCAGTTTTCACGCAGCGCGTCTGGATTTTCATCGGTAAAGAGATAGTCATACAGTCTGATCTCAGCTTTTACGGCATCTTTGGCTGATACCCAGTGAATAGTACCTTTTACCTTGCGTCCGTCAGGAGCATTGCCACCGCGGGATTCAGGATCATAAGTACAGTTTATCTGTATAATGTTTCCAGAAGCGTCTTTGACAATATCGGTGCAGGTGATCAGATAGGCATAGCGAAGACGTACTTCCCGTCCTGGAGCCAGGCGGAAGAATTTTTTCATTGGTTCTTCCATGAAATCTGAACGCTCGATATAAAGTTCATTTGAGAATGGGATTTCGCGGGTACCGGCAGATTCATCCTCCGGATTATTGATTCCGGTAAGGGTTTCACGTTTATCCTCCGGATAATTGGTTATAACCAGTTTTACCGGATCCATTACTCCCAGATACCGGTTGGCCTTTTTATTCAAATCATCACGCAGACAGTGCTCAAGCAGGGCGATATCAACTCTGCTGTCAGCCTTGGCAACGCCGATACGTTTGCAGAATTCCCGGATGGCATCTGCAGTATAACCTTTGCGGCGGTAACCTGAAATAGTCGGCATTCTAGGGTCATCCCAGCCGTTGACATACTTTTCATTTACCAGTGTAAGCAGTCGGCGTTTGGAAAGAACGGTGTAGGTGAGATTCAGCCGGGCAAATTCAATCTGCTGCGGTGCGTAGATGCCGATATTTTCAATATACCAGTCGTAGAGTGGTCGGTGATTTTCAAATTCCAGAGTACATATGGAATGGGTGATACCCTCTATGGAGTCTGACTGCCCATGGGTAAAGTCATACATAGGGTAAATGCACCATTTATCACCGGTACGGTGGTGGTGCGCCCGGAGTATACGGTACATTACCGGATCGCGCATATTCAGATTCGGATGAGCCATGTCTATCTTGGCGCGCAGGGTCTTGCTGCCGTCTTCGAATTCGCCGTCGCGCATTCTCTGGAAAAGATCGAGATTCTCTTCAACCGAACGGTTACGGTATGGGCTGTCTTTGCCGGCAGGAGTAGTGCCGTCCTTGCCGCCAGTAGAGGTGCCGCGGTATTCACGGATTTCGGCATCTGTGAGATCACAGACGTAGGCTTTACCGTCTTTTATAAGTTTGATAGCCCAGTCATAGAGCTGCTCATAATAATCTGACGCGAAACATTCTTTGGTCCACTTGAAACCCAGCCAGGAGACATCCTCTTTGATGGAGTCGACAAATTCCTGCTCTTCTTTGGCAGGATTGGTATCATCAAAACGCAGATTGCAATTGCCACTATAATCTCCGGCGATACCGAAATTGAGGCAGATAGATTTTGCATGACCGATATGCAGGTAGCCGTTGGGCTCAGGCGGAAAGCGGGTGTAAACCTTGCTGTCAAACCGGCCTGTTTTATTGTGTTCATCAATTATCTCATGAATAAAATCAGTAGAACCTTTTTTTTCAGTGCTCATTGGTGTATACTCCATATGAATAAATATAAATTCTTTTGCTAAAAAGTATACAATTTAGAAGATAAAAAAAAAGAGATTCGGCAAAATAATATGGATTAAATTGAGGATTATTGACTATGAAGAGAGAGGAGCTGCTGCAGAGACTGCAGATATATAAGCGTGAGATTTACCGCCGGGCGTATGTTGTGCTGCTGGCGGGTCTGCTTCCTGTTATAATCGTATTTGTTGTTATTGCCCTGGAGTCGGATATTCTGCAGTATGGTATTTGGGGAATTATCACGTTTTTTGCTGCGTTTCTGCTCTTTATGACCGGACTCATCTGGTGGTTTGCGGTTATGGTCAACCGCTGGATACCGAAAAAGGTTGGTCTGCTCTGTCCTGAATGTAATACACCGATACTCAAGAATAAGGTGGATGAATTTATGAAGAGCGGGCTATGTACTTTCTGCGGTGCCAAAATACTTGAAGACTGAGAGTCGGTGGTTTTAGAGTATGACAGTGCTCTAGTCTGTTTATTGTCCCCAGCGGAGATTATCAATCAGAAGATTACCGCCATTCTGAATATTCTTGAAGTATAATGAGACCCGGGCGCAGTTATCTGCAGCGCCAAGGCGATGACTGTAGCCGCCATGTGGATCGCGTCTGGAACGGAAGTCATTCAGATTGATAACAATATTCCGGTTCCATCCCGCCTGCAGAGTGACCCTGCGGGTTTCAAATTCATCCCAGCCGGTAAGACGGCTTTCAGTAGTCAGTCCGAGTGATATGCTGATCAGGCATTTGCTGGCATTATAGATATCCAGAATTAGTGCTTTGCTCTTAGTTAGATCGATACGCCGTCCGTCATTGTCAGGTATAATATAATTGATACTGGTAAGGTCTTCATGTCCGGCTTTTATATCTACCAGCAGGGCTTCCCCGCCAGTGCCGTCAGGTGCGATACCGGTGGTTACGGTATTGCCCCATTTTGGTCCTTTCCAGCCTAGTGTGCTGTTGTCGATTCCGGTAAAGTTCTGCCAGGTAAAGCTGGTGTATTTGAATTCCTGCTGCTTTGACGCTGCCGTAGTTGTTCCCGTTTCTTCTTTTCCCAGTAGAGTAGAGAAGATATTTGTCAGCAGGGGGCTTTCATTGTCAGCAGAGCGTATGCCGGTGGCTATAACCTGTCTGCGGGCGGTAGAGCGCAGCTCTTCAGCAAACAGGATGTTCTCTTTATTGATGTTGTAGACAGAGTTGAAGACACCGTCATCATCGGTGATCGGCTGAATAGTGCCGAGTGCGGTGAATTCTTCGGGGATACCCTGATTCATAAGCCACAGATATCCTCCGCTGCTGATATATTCTTTGAGCAGAGCCAGTTCATGCTGACTGAGCTGCTGTTTATCGGTGATTACCAGCTGGCACGAGAGTATATCTGCATCAATATCAGCAGAATTCTCCAGATTGATCATATTAATATCCTCTGCTGCCATCAGTTCCTTATGCTGACTGGCAGTATTGGAAAGAATTCCAATATTCAGGGAAATATTTTCTATTTCCGAATCACTGTCTGCAGTTATGGTGCCATTCAGACTTACCGGAGCTTTGAGCAGGTGTTTACCGGGAATGACTATACTGTTGAGCGGCTGCGGATCATTGGTTATTTTTACCGGTTCAGCTGAGGCTACCGGGGTCATTGCCAGAGGACGCTCAGAAGCTAAAGTATCAGCGTTTATCTCTGTCTCGGCATTATTAATATCAAGTCTTCGGGTGTCACTGACAGGGAGTTCTTCTATTCTGGTCAATGCTGCTGGAGTAATTTCCGGTTCAGCTGTGGCCAGTCTGCTGATTGCAGGTGTTTCTGGCTGCTCTATGGTGTTATTTATTTGTGGAGCTACTTCTGTCGTTGTGCTCCGGCTGATATCTTTTGCCGGGGTGATGACGGTCCCTTCCATTGCTGTAAGTCTGCCAAGTTTTCTATTGATCGTCAAATCAAGAGTATCCAGTGAGGCAATAACCGCCGGTTTATCGAGTTCGGCGAAGTCTGCAGTGGTTTCTGCAGGTTCATCTTCAGTAAGGGTTATCTCGTCAGCTTGAGGGTATTCCTGAATTTTGCGGGCAGGAGCTTCAATCTCTGAATCAGGAGTTTCATTAATTTTAATCTGAGCAAAATTATCATCGGTAATATTCGGACGAATTCCGCTAAAAGTATTTTCTAATTCATGTTCAGTATCGCCATCGTTTTTACGAGAGAGTCTGATGCTTTCATTTATAGCGTCAAGTCCAAGGCATGAGCCGTTAGCGGTTATGCCGGGGATAGCCTCTATGGAAGTTGAGGCCATGGTTTCCGCAGTCAGTTCGTTTTCATTCAATGTAGGTTTGGGACTGGCTTCTGAAATTATATCTTCAGAATGGCTGTTATCTGTTATCAGCTCATCGACTGTTAAAGCGGTTAATTCTTTGGGCATATCATTATTGTTCTCAACCGGAATTGCCAGCTCATACTCTGTTTCGCCGGTTTGAGGCGGAACGGTTTTGTCAATGCTGGCCAGCAGTTGTTCAGGGTCTTCTGCTGCAGGCAGACTCTGTGAGATTGATTTTAGCTGTGATGTCTGGGTAATACCTTCTGTGAGATCACGTTTGAGTTCTGAAGTTTCAGTCAACTGCTCAGGTGTTATCTCTGCAGTGGTGCTTAGCTCAGGAAGAGCGATATCTTCCAGGATGTCGGCAGAAACGGCGGAAGCTACAGAGCTGTTGTTACTCTCTTTTTCCAGAGGGAGTTCTGTTTCCGGGCCTGCGGCCAGGATATGGTCTATTTCCTGATTTATAGTTGTATTGTCTTCGACTATTTCATTAAGTGCAACCGCATTACCGGGGTTTTCCAATACGGTGGCAGGGGTTAAAGTATTTGTGGCTGTTTCCTGCGAAGCAGCGAATATTTCTTTAAGCGGAATTTCCGGCTGTGTAATCGAGGTTAGGGTATTGTGTGGATTGCTATCAGAGGCATTATCACGGTTTATTTTTGGAGGTGCCGCTTTGTCCAGTCCCAGAGAATTGAAGCTGAATTCTGCTGCCGGTTCTGCTGCCGGGGTGGTAATTTCCGGCTGAGATAGCGCAGCAGGGATAATATTTACCTTTGCAATCTTGGTTGTGTCTTGACTGTTTAGAGGTTCTGAATCTGTATTATCAATTAAAGTATCAGCAGTATCTTCGATCATTGCTGTAGCGGTGTTATCAATTGGGGTGTATTCCTTATCCACAGGGAGGTGGTCATTATTAAAAGTTTTCAGAATGGTGCTGTTAGCAGAGATATATCCTGAATCCTCACCGGCAGTTACGGCAACCACATTTACAGTGGTTTTTGTTTTATACCGTGCTTCATGTGTGCCGGTAACAATGATGTAGCTGGCGATAACAGCTATAAGCGGCAGATGCAGAGTTGCTGACAAGAGAGCAAAACGCAGCATCCTCTTACTGGTAAGTTTTCGTAATATAAGGAGTATGATACCCAGAGCCAGTGTTCCTACAATGATCAGTATAACCAGTAGTCCAGCTTCTTGAGGGTCATAGGTGCTGCTTTTGGTCACGGAATCGGTGACGGCTGCTGCTTCCTGGGCAACTTCCGGGGTAATTGTCGGCAGTTCCTTTACGGCTTGTACTTTGTTTTCAATAGTATCAGGTTTTTCTGGTGTTTCTGTTGCCGGTGGCAGCGGCTGTGGCACCAGCATTTCATGTGCCGGTAACGAAGTGGTGATACGATGACTCAGCTCAGGCAGAGACATTTCATGAGTCATTGAAATAATTTCCCGCTTTTTGCCAACCGGAGCTATGCTGTAGCTGATTGTTAGCGTTTTTTCAAGATTACCCGCTCTGATTTTCAGATTCTGCTGCTGGTATTCACCGATATTAAGATCATTGCTGATAAAGCTGAACTTTATCTCTGCTGCTTTTCCGGGAGTAATCTGCTGCGGTGTATAGTTTACTTTAAAATCATGGTTTTCTGCTTCAATATCAACAGTTCGGGGTTGAGCGGATTCAAGGCTCAGTCTGAGACTGCACTCTTGTTCACTATTCTTTTTCAGGTATCCGAGTTTTAAATTTTCGGTACTCAAAGTAAGTTCGGGATCGGTTATAGTGACATTTACCGGGAGGGTAATCTCGGTTTCAGGGGTGCTTAACTGTACGTTACCCGCATAAGTTCCTTCTGGCATAATATCCGGTATATGCAGTTTGAGCATAATTTTGTTGTTTCCGGAACTGATTTTCTCGGTGCAAAGCTGGAGATTATCAGTATCTATGGTATAGACATTATTTTTTAACGGGGTAAATGCCGCATTCAGTTCACGTGGTGTACCCGAGTACGTAAGATCAACCATACAATCGACTTCTTCACCGGCGTAGGACGCAGGGAATTCTGCTTTTGAGTCGCTGTAGAGATGATAATTTACTGTTGGTGCTTTGACCTCAATAATCTTTCTTCTGAGTGTTCCGGCATCGGTCTGACGGATATACGGTTCTTTCTTCGAGCCCCAGGCTCGCAGCAGCAGATCAAGATCCATCTCGGTTTCAAGCGGTATTTTACAGGTATATACGCCGTCCTCGGCAGCATTATCATTGTGTTTGCCGTCATCATAAAGTTTGAGACGACCGCGTTTAGACATAACCTGAACATTGGCATTGGTAATGGGGTTGCCATTATCCGCCAGAGTACTGCTGAGCCAGACTGCATCAGCTGTCTGCAGCGGCGGGAATGAATCAAGGTACAGTGCTGTATCGCCGGTTACATTCAGCTCCAATGGTTTTTTAGAAGCACGATTACTGATTCGTGCAGTCCATAATCCCGCTTCCGGTTTATTAATTCTGATTTCTGAGAAATTAGCATCTTTTATCGGGGTGACAGTGTACTCTTTGCCTTCCGGTGAGGTAAGTTTGAAGATAACTTCGCTCAATCCGGCATCAAGCATAAAGCTGATGTCTTTAATTGAATTATCGACCGGGATGCTTATTTTTTTCTTGGTATATGGAATCCGGCGGCTGAAGATAACTTCGCGGCGGCTGATGACTGAAGCTATACGCTGATAGATACCGAGCAGTTCACTGTTGCTGACGGCTTTATAGAATTCTCCGCCGGTTGTTTCTGATATCTCTCTGAGCAGTCGGGTGTCGGCATTTACAGATAGTCCGATACTGTATACTGGAATATGCTTCTTTGCAAAGAAGTCATGCTGATTCTGATAAGTGCTGGATTCGTTTCTGCCGTCAGTAAGGAGTACTGCGGCGGTACGTCTGCTCGGCGCTTCACTGATAATTTCATATCCGGCTTCAAGAGCGGCGCCGATATCAGTCTGTCCGGAGGCATTGATGGATTCAATTGCCTGATGCAGTCTTCTGCTGTTTCTAACCGGGGTAAGCCCGGCGATAACTCTGGCTTTATTATTGAAGGCTATTATACCGATATTTTTTATTCTTTTATCGGAGCGGGCAAGATCAACAAATGCTTTTGCCGCGCGCAGACGGTTACGGTAAGGGTCATTATTGTGCATACTGAGGCTGCTGTCGATAATCAGAACAACGTCAACCTCATCATCTTCATAATTGACCTTTTGTTTCAGTTCTTCCTGATAGATAGTATGCTTGTTCTTGGATATTTCCAGATATACAGTGTGCGCTCCGCCGCTGCGTTGCTCAGGTGGTTTGCGGATATCCAGAAAGAGCTGATTATTATGCTGCCAGAGCAGAATATTATGAGCCTGATATTCAGGGGTTCTGCCGGTAGCTATATTGAGTGCCTGCGGATAGATGAAAACATTGAAGTCTTCGGTGTTGAAAACGGTCTTACCATAGCTTTCGGGCATGGTAATGCTGAGTTTAATATTTCTGGGGTCAGACGGGGATCCTGCCTGGGTATTGAGTAGAGATGTTTGGACTGTGGTTGCAGCAGCATGCGTGCTGAGCGGGAAGATGCTCAGTACGCTAATGATAAGTGCCAGAGAGTAAAAAAATGATTTTTTCATTATTTTATTTCTTTTTAACAACCGGTAAATCCACCTGTTCTATTCCTGTTTCGCGGCATAGTCCCATCAGTTCCATAACTCTGTTGTAGGTTACCTTGCCGTCACTTCTGATAATAACTCTGTTGCCGGGGCTGTTCTCTTTCCAGTCCATAAGTATTGCCGGCAGCCCGGAATCATCCTCCACTCTGCCGTTAACGATGACAGTGCCGTCCTTATGGATATTCAGTACCAGATTTTTCTGTACATACTCACTGATTTTACCGCTGCCGGTATGGGGCAGTTCTACCCGCTGGTCATACTCTTTTCTGGTGAAATTGGTAGCTACCAGAAAGAATACCAGCAGTAGAAAAACCACATCAATGAGTGGAGTAAGAGGTATCTCGAAACTGTCTTCTTCTTTGCTGAGTGCCCGCATTATATTTATTACCGGAGTTTATGCCGCCTCCGATTTCTCCTCTTCTTCACTGATTTTAATAGTGCTGCATTTGACTTTATCGACAAATATCAGGGATTCATCCTCAATTTTTCTCATTATAAGTTCTGATTTTGTTTTCAGGTAGTTGTAGAGGACAAAGAATGGTATCGCCAGTACAAGACCGAAGGCGGTAGTATAAAGCGCCTGATATATTCCTCCGGCAAAGATCGCCGGATCGTTCATGCCGTTTTCCGAAGCCTGCCTGAAAGCATCAATCATTCCAATTACCGTTCCTAAAAGTCCGAGCAGTGGTGCAATACTTGCGACCAGGCCGACAGGCTTGATATTTTTACGTTCATCCCAGAGTGCACGTGAAAGGTCATCGTCGATTCCTCGCTCCAGCTCTTCTCTTGTGCCGTCAAGGCGATTGAGAATGCCGCTGAAGATGCGGGCACTCAGGGTTTTGTCGCTGAGTAGAAAGGCTTTAACTTCATCTGTGCCGGCGGTGGTAAGGAGCAAGTCAATTTCAGCACTGAAACCGGGGCGGATATAATTTTTCAGGCGCAGACTGATTATGCGTTCGCTGGCATAGGTAAGCCCTATAACCGAAGTGAGAAGCATAACCCACATCAGACTTCCGCCATTTTCAAGCATGGAAAGAATCTTGCTGATAAAGTCTGCCTGTATGGCTGAATCCTCTGCAGCTTTTGCCAGCGGCGTAAGCAGGGTCATAAGGGCGATAAATTTCAGCGGATAGTGACGGCGTATCATTATTTGGCCTCCGATAGTAACATTTCTTCAGCTCTCTGAGCTGACGGGGTGTTTGCATAAATATCAAGAATACGTTTAAGATCATTCTCTGCCGGAGTGTTTTCACCCAGTTTGCGTGAGGCTTCGGCAGCTTTCAGCAGGGATTCAGCGGCGATATCAGACCATTGGGAATGGAAGACATCGACCTTGCGGAATTCCTCGCGTGCTTCTTTGAAATCATTATTCTGCATGGCGATCAGACCGAGTCCGTAACGGGCTTTGGCGGCAGCTTCACCATTATAATTTTTCTCTTTTGCCTTATTGAAATAGTCTGCGGCGTCAGCGGTGGCACCGAGCATAAGCGCCGCCTGTCCGGCTCCCCAGTTGGCTTCATGCAATAGCGGGCTTTGTGGATAATCTTGCAGGTATGCTTTGAAGAGGCGTAATGACTGGGTATACTCTTCAAGCAGCAGTGAAGTTATTCCCTGACCGTAGCGTGCAGCCATTATTATGGCTGTCTTCTGGCTATTATTTTCTGCTTTTTTATAATACTCAAACGCTGACTGATAATCCTGTTGCTGGCGCAGCAGTTTCGCTGCCCGCAGAGCACTTTCAGCCAGTAGGGTGCTCTCTGGATAGTTAGTACAGAGAAGTTTGAATTCATTTAAGGCCTGCTGATTATATTCGGTGTTTTCTTTGGCCAGCTGCAGACAGCACCAGGCAATCCGGTAATGGGCTTTGTCTGCAAGTGCTTCGGATTTATCCGCGGTCAGTGAACGGTACCATGATAAGGCATTTTCATAGGCCTGCTGCAGATATGCTACTTCGCCGAGGCGGAATTTTGCCAGGCTGGAGTATTTGTAATCCGGATATTTATTGAGAAGTTCAACCAGAGTGGCAGTAACCGCGGTATAAAGTTTTTCTGTCTCAGCGCTCTGTTGTCTGTCTTTAGTCGGTGAACTCAGCTGATTCCAGTAGACCCAGCTCAGGGTATAGAGGGTATCGGCATCTTCCGGTGCTTCGGAAGTATTGTTCAATAATTTTTTAAGTAGATTCTCAGCTTCAGTATAGCGTTTCTGCCCGGCCAGAACCTTTGCCATTTCGATACCGGCTTTTCCTTTGAATTCTGATTCCGGATATTTGCTCAGCAGTTGGAGCAGATATTTTTCAGCGTTTTGCAGATCATGCTGATTGCGGTAGTTAACCGCCAGAATATATAATGCATTAGCAGCATATTGACTGTTATTATAAGTGCTCAGCAGTTGCTGGAGTTTTGCGGAAGCTGAAACAGTATCTCCCTGCTGCTGATCGATCCAGGCGCTGGAGAAAAGTGCGGCATCGGCAATCTTTGAGTCTTTATCTGTCTGAAAGCTTTTCTCATATCCCGCCTTAGCGGCCTCAATGTTTCCAAGGGTATATTCAGCCTCGGACTTGTAGTATTTTAATTGAGCTAAAAGGTCATCAGCGGTCTTGTCATGCTGATAGTCCCGGATGAAACTTTCAATATTTTTGAGTGCATTGTCGAGATTACGATCCTTTTTCTCTTTATCATTTTGCTGTTGTGAGAGCAGAATATCATTCAGGCATAATCGGTATCGTGAATGCATGAGGATATTGCTGAATTCAGGGTCGTCCGCTGTGTTTACAGCAGCGCGTTCGGCTGAGGCGATTGCATTCTTAAAATAAGTATGCGCAATCTGCAGATTATTCTTTTCAGTGAGCTCGCCGAGTCTGAGCAGTGCTGCTGCCAGCCGGGGGTTATCCGGATAGCGGGTTATATAACTGCTGAAATAATCCTTGGCTTCAGCTTGAGCCTTAGGATTATCCCGGTCTTTGTATAATGATTCAGCGAGCCTGAGCAGTGAAGCTGCAGCAATATCTCCGGCATCTTTACGGAATTTTTCCGGGTTGTCCACCTGCTGCTTCTGAATATAAGTTTCAGCCCATTTCTCAGCTTCCTGGGCCAGCCATTTATAAGCAATATTACTTTTATTCTTTGCTCCCAGAATATCCTGATAATCTGCGATGGCATATGCTGCCTGAAGCCTGAGAGAAGTATCCGGATAATTTTTCAGTAAGAGTTTTATCGCGGTTGAGGCTTCACGGTATTTATTAAGTTTGGAATTTGCCAGTGCCAGCTGGTACAGAGCATATGGAGCGTATTTACTGCCGGGAGCTATTTTAACAATTTTAGAAAATACTTTCACAGCTTGATTATAATTGCCGTTGGCGAAGTTCTTGTCCGCCAGCAGTACTCCGGCTTCAAGTGAGAGATTTTTATCCGCATCAGCCGATTGTGGGGTAAAAGCCTGGCTGAGCATTCTGGTGATATCCGGGTTGCCGCTGTCTTTTTCAAGTATACCGAGTCTGACCAGTGCCGCCTGTTTTTTTGGGTGTGAGTCTGCAGCGACAACAAGCCGGTATTCTTTTATTGCATTCTCTGTGTCGCCGGCTTCTTCAAAGGCTGCCGCTGCGTCAAAGTGTGAACTGAGAGCGGCACTCTGGGTGGTGAGTTTTTCAGCAGCTTTGACAAAGGTCACGGCTGCCTGGGCGATTTCACCCGTGTTATAATAACACCAGCCGAGACCTGAGTAGCTTTCGGCGATAAACTTTCCTGCAGGATAGTTGTTTATAATTTTGTTAAAGCGTTTCATGGCGGCTTTATAGTCTTTGAGCCAGTAGAGGCTTTCAGCAGAATAGTAGGTAACCAGTTCTTCTCTTGCCGGTTCCAGTTCAATATCTATTTCATTGTAGAGTTCGAAGAAAGCTGAACTCTGCTGGTAGTCTTTAAAGTTATAGGAGAGAATGCCGGCGCTGGTCAGCGCATCTGGGAGATAACGTGAGGTTGGATACTGCTGCTGTAGTAGTGCATAACCGCTAAGAGCCTGTTTGTAAAATTGATTTTCCGAATTATGTTCAGAAGCTGAGGCGAGGCGGTTGTAACATTCTGCTTGCCAGTATAGTGAACTTTCCGCCTGTTTGGCATTTGGAAAGATACGGGTCAGATCGGCATAAAGCTCACTCGCTTTTTTATAGAGACCGGCTCTGAAGTATGCATCAGCACCGTAAGCATAAGCCTGGCAGATAAGGTCACTATCCGCATGCGGATAGAGTCTGATGAGTTTTTCAAAGGTACTGGCGGCACTGCTGTCCTTGCCCAGTCGCGCCAGACAGCCGGCCATATAGAAAAGAGCCCGCGGTGTATCATTACTGTCAGGGTTCGCTGTAATATAGTCATTGAATTTTTCAGCTGCACTTTTATATTCTCTGCGTTCTTTCATCAACGCCAGAGCATATTTATAGTCTTCATCTGCTTTTAAAGTCATAGTACCAGAAAATACGGTAACTATAAGCAATATAAGTAGTTGTAGTCTTGTTGCAGCCATATGGATTTATCCCTTGAATAATTTAATTAGATTTGTAGACCTATAATCTTCACTTCTTATCGACAATACCGGTATATAAAATTTAGAAAAAACCCCGTAATTGACAGATAATTATAGGGTGTTTATGCCGGTAATCCTTATAATGGAAAGAGTCTGATAAATAATGTAGTTAATGATTTGTTTTCAAAGTATTTACAGTGGAAGATATGATGATCAGAGTATTACCGGATATTGTACAGAATAAAATAGCTGCGGGTGAGGTAGTTGAAAGACCGGCTTCAGCGGTCAAGGAACTGGTAGAGAATGCCATCGATGCCGGAGCGGGTAAGATTGTGGTTGAAATAGAAGAGGGCGGGATGCGCAGTATCAGAGTGAGTGATGATGGCTGCGGTATGAGCCGGGAGGATCTTGAGCTCTCTATTCAGCGGCATGCTACCAGTAAGATTCATGATGTGGAGGATATTTTTCGGATTTCCACGATGGGATTTCGGGGTGAGGCTCTGCCTTCTATCGGTGCAGTTTCACGATTGGCAATTTCGACCGGGATGGAGGGTGAGGAGTGCGGCTATACCCTCAAAGTTGCAGGCGGAAAGGTTGAAGGTGTGTTGCCGTCTTCACCGCGAAAGGGTACTGCTGTTGAAATCAACGATTTATTCTTTAATACACCGGCAAGACGCAAATTTATGAAGAGTACTGCGGCCGAGGTGGGGGCGATAAATGAGATGATTACCCGCATCGCTCTAGGAAATCCCGGTATCGCCTTTGTCGTCAGAAATAACGGGAATACTTCGCTGGAACTGCTGGCACGGGATGAACTTGAGGCGCGTATCCGGGATCTTTTCGGTAAAAATCTGGAGTTGCTGCCGGTTAATTATACTACCAGTAATGGAGAACTGACGATATCCGGGTATTGCAGCAAGCCTCCGGAGAGTCGGGGGAGCAGTAAATTTATCTATACGCTGCTCAATAAACGCTGGATAAAGCATCCGGGGATAAATCGCGGGATTGTCGATGCGTATCAGGGGCATCTGCCGCCCAGACGTTATCCATTTGCGGTGCTGACTTTTGAAATCGATCCGGCGAAGGTTGATGTTAATGCGCATCCGACCAAGGAGGTTGTAAGGTTTGAAAATGATTCACTCTTTGTCGGTGGTTGTCGCAAGGCATTAGCTTTGGTACTTTCTGGGAATTCTGTCACTTCGGTTCAGAGAGGTTTGGCGCGGCAGCTGGATCAGGTACGCGAGGGGGCAGAGGAATATATTTTAAAGAATAACGGGAACCGAAGCTTTGGTGAAGAGTATCGAAAATATGGTGAGAGTCGGAAACCTGGCATAGAGCGGTATGATTTTAGAATGAACTCCGGCAGTGATCGGATTGCCGGGGATATTTCCCCTAAATTTGCAGGTGACGGAGTTACAGGTAATACTGGAGCGGATATCTCTGTGAATAACAAGGGCAATACTTCGGATGTGGAGTCAAATGGTGCTGCTGCGCAGGTGGGGGCTGAACAGGGGAAGATTGATATCGGGCTGGAGTCTTCACTGCGCTATGTCGGGCAGGTCGGGAATAAGTATATAATAGCCGAGAGTGCGGATGGGCTTGTGGTGATTGATCAGCATGCTTTGCATGAGCGCTGGAATTATAATCGTCTATCGAATAAAGAGAGCAGTATAAATTCGCAACGGCTGCTGCTGCCGGTTGAGATTGAGTTGAGTGCGGTGGAGAAGGCTTTGCTGACTGAGAGTGTCGTTGTACTTGAAGAGGCGGGTTTTGAACTGCGTCTGGAGGGATCTCTTCTGAGTATAACAGCTCATCCGGATATAATTCGTCCGCATAATATTGAGCGGGTGGTCCGTGATATTCTGAATGATATTGATTCTTCACCGATAAAGGAATATCGCGACCGGATTAATGCTTCTCTTGCCTGTAGATCAGCGGTTTTATTCGGCACCAGTCTGAGTCCCGAGCTTTGCCGGGATCTGGTTGCAAAGCTGGCGGCAGGTGATCTGTATACCTGTCCTCATGGGAGACCGACTCAGCTGTTGTTTACCTGGAAGGAGTTAGCGTATAAATTTGAGCGTTGAATTCAGCCGGCAGTTGTTGCCGGCTTTTTTTATACTGTGATTGGTTACATGTTGATTCAGATGTAAGCCGGGAAAAAATCTTTTTATGAGTGGGGGAGGGCGTTTAGTTGTCGGGAGAAACTAAAGTCTTTGCATTATGGTCATTTGTTCTGTATAATTGCCGGTATTGCCGGAATTTCAAGTAATATCAGGCGTAAACAGTATATATCGAAAGCTCGTAATAATTGAAAGAGATCCGGGAATAAGGGTAAAATAGATATGTGGGAGTCTTTTGATTGACAAAAATTTTTATGAATATAGAATCACTATAGTTAACGATAGTTCTACTCTACGCTTGCAATATTAACGGATCAGGAGATTAAATAATGGTTACTGAGAATGACAGCAATACTTCTGCGGGGTCTGAGGAAGTTCCAGTTGTGTCTGAGAACAGCGAACAGAAGCCAGCGCCAACGCCAGAAAAAAAAGAGGGTAAGAAAAGAATCCCGTGGTTCAGGTTATTTCTTATAGTTATTGTTGTTTTTCTTTTTTATGATATTGCCAAAAGAGTCAAAGCGCGGAGAAATAAGGTTGAGGCACCGGTAGTCAAGATTCATCCGGTAAAGACTGAACTGGTCAAAAAACTCAAGGCTGACTTTGAAGTACAGTATGCAGGTTCTACCCGGGCGATCCGGCAGGTTGATATTGGTTTTAATGTCAGTGGAACTCTGATGGAACTGCCGGTCAAGGCGGGTATGACTATCAATCAAGATGATATTATCGGAGCTCTTGATCCCCGCGATTTTCAGAATGATCTCAATGCGGCCGAAGCGGACTATAATAATGTCAAGACACAACTGGCGCGAATTCAGAAGCTTTATGATGCGCAGGTTGATCCTAAAAGCAAGCTTGATGTGGCGGTAGCGGCCTTCAAGGTGGCGGAAGCAAAACTTGATATTGCGCAGAAGGCTCGTAATGATACGGTGCTTAAAGCTCCGTTCAAGGGTATTGTTGCGATCAGATATGTTGATAATTATCAGGTTGTAAGTGCCGGGCAACCGGTAATAAGTCTGCAGGATCTTAATACTCTTGAGATTGAAGCGGATATCCCTGAATGGCTGGTAGCCAGAGCGACAAATGCTGAGGATATCGAAATTTATGCTACTTATGAAGCTATTCCAAATGTAAAAATACCATTAAAAATCAAGGAGTTTACTGCTGAAGCGGCAAGTAGTACCCGCACTTATTCGGTAAGATTTTACATGCCGAAGAATCCTACAGACAGTAATGTTACCATTCTTCCGGGAATGACCTCTAATATTACGATGATTATAAAGCCTAAAGGTGGTGAACAGCCGCAGTTTCTGCTTCCGGTATGGGCGGTCAACAGTATTGGCGGCAGCAAGAAACCCAGCGTCTTTATTGTTGATGATACCAAAGATCCATGGGTTATACATGAGCAGCACGTAACTGTAGGCCAGATGACCGGAGACTCAATTATTGTTCAGGGTGATCTTAAAGGTGGTGAGAGAATCGTTATTGCCGGAGCGACTGAGTTGCAGGACGGGATGAAGGTTAAGGATCTGCCGCCGGAGTTAAAATCAAATATCGCTGAGATTCAGGATAGTAAATCCAAGGGAAAGAGTGATGTTATGATGGAGATGATGCCGGAGGATGTTAAATGAATATTGCAGAGTCCTCCATAAAACGCGCGGTAACTACGGTGCTCTTTATTCTGGTGCTCTCCGGTGCCGGTTATATCAGTTACTGGAAGCTTGGCTGGCTGGAAGATCCGGTGTTCACGATCAAGGATGCAATGATCTATACTCAGTATCCCGGTGCTACGGCGTATGAGGTGGAGCAGGAGGTTACCAATACTCTTGAAGATTCCATTCAGGAGCTTAAGGAACTTAAAAGGCTGAATAAATCCATTTCTCTGCCGGGGTTATCTATTATTGATGCGCAGATTCAGGATAAGTTCAAAGGCTATGGTCTGAAACAGATATGGGATCAGTTACGGCATAAAATACGTGATAATCAGGGAAGTTTGCCTCCCGGGTGTTCCGAACCGATAATAAATGATGATTTTGGTGATGTTTACGGCATTATGTATGCGATTATCGGTGAGGGTTTTACCTGGAGGGAGATGAAGGATTATGCGGATTATCTGCGCAAGCGTTTACTTCGGGTGCCGGGTGTAGCCAAGGTTACATTCTGGGGAACCCAGCAGGAATCAATCTATATCGAACTTTCACGGGCAAAGTTGACACAATTGCAGCTTTCTCCTTCTCAGATTGCTCAGGCAGTAACCGATCAGAACCTAGTTACAGAATCCGGGCAGGTGATGGTGGATTCTGATTATGTCTGGATATTCCCCTCAGGTGAGTATAAGAGTGTAGAGTCAATTGCAGATCTTATTGTCCGTGATGAAAAAACCGGCACTAATTTCAGAATTGGTGATGTGGGTACAGTTAAGCGGGGCTATGTTGAGCCGGCTACAAATCTTATGAGTTTTTCAGGGTATGAGAATGGCGATAATTATGTCGGCAGATCCTGTATGGCTCTCTGTATTTCACCACGTGATGATGCCAATGTGGTGAATATGGGCGAAGCGATAAAGAAGGAACTGAATAATCTTGAGGATGTGCGTCCATACGGTATGCAGATGCGTCCGATAGTATTTCAGGGTGAGGCGGTAAAGAAAGCGATCAATAACTTTGTGGTAAATCTCGGTGAATCGGTGGCAATTGTTATTTTGGTTCTGCTGATATTTATGGGTCTTAGAAGTGGTGTTATAATTGGCTCACTGCTATTATTTATTGTGGCGGCTACCTTTGTCTGTATGTTTATTCAGGGTATAACGCTGCAGCGGATATCCTTGGGGGCATTGATTATCGCACTCGGCATGCTGGTGGATAATGGAATCGTTATCGCTGACGGTATGCTGGTAAATATTCAGCGCGGCATAGACAAGGTAAAAGCTGCTGGAATAATTGTCAAACAGACGACACTGCCGCTGCTGGCAGGTACGGTCGTTGGTATACTGGCTTTTTCAGCTATCGGTCTTTCGCCGGATTCTACCGGTGAGTATTGCGGCTCTTTGTTCTGGGTTATTCTGTATTCGATGCTCTGGAGCTGGGTAATGGCAATAACAGTAGTGCCACTTCTGGGGTACTGGCTTTTTAAGGAGAATAAAACTGCCGGAGGTTCAGGACAGCAGCAGTTAAAAGATCCGTATGATACCGTATTTTATCGTTTTTACCGGAGGCTTCTCGCCGGTCTGCTGCGTTTTCGCTGGCTGGTGCTGCTGGTTATGATCGGGCTGCTCGCAGCTGCCGGATATGGTTTTAAGTTTGTTAAGCAGTCCTTCTTTCCTGAATCTGATGCTCCGCGTTTTTATATTGATTTCTGGGAGCCGCAGGGAACAGATATCAGGGTAGTGGATAAACAGATAAAAGCTATTGGTGCTTATCTTACCGGTATTGATGAAAAGACCGGACAGAAGCGTTTCTCTGATATCAGGTTTGTGTCGACATATGCAGGATCCGGTTCACCGCGGTTTACTCTGACCTATTCACCACAGACTTCAAACAGCAGTTATGGTTTTATACTTATTGAAGTCAAGGAGCTTAATCAGGAGGTTATTGACCGGCTTACCGGGCCGATAAACAAATATCTGCAGGATAACTATCCCAATGCGATGGCAACATTGATGAAATTCAAAATGGGTGCATCATATGATGCTACCATTGAGGCCAGATTCTTTGGTGAGGATGCTGATACTCTGCGTAATCTTACTGAACAGGCAATATCAATCATGCATGCAACTCCAGAAGCCCGTTCAATAAAGAATAACTGGAGAACCAGAGAAAAAATAGCAAAACCGATATTTAATGAATCTCGAGCCAGATTTGCCGGTATTACCCGTAATGAGATGGCCAGTGCTTTGCAGATGACCTTTGTGGGGCAGAATATCGGGTTGTACCGTGAGAAGAATAATCTGATTCCGATAATTACCCGGCCTACACTTGAGGATCGTGACAGTATTGATGATATGTACTTTACAACTGTCTGGAGCAGTCTTGCCAGTAAGTATGTGCCTATTCAGCAGATTGTTTCAGGGTTTGAGACTCAGTGGCAGGATACCGTTATCTACAGGCGTTATGGTATGCGCTGTATGACTGCGCAGTGTGAACCTACCGATGGGGTAACCGGTCCGGAGTTGCTCGCCAAGATAAAGAATAAAATTGAAGCGATCAAGCTTCCGCCGAATTATTCACTGGAATGGGGCGGTCAGTACGAGAGCTCCAGTGAAGCTAATCAGGGTCTGATGAATACCCTGCCGATAAGCTTTCTGCTTATGGGTATGATTGTGGTGATTCTTTATGACGCGGTAAAGCAGGCGCTGATTATTTATCTTACTGTGCCGCTGGCAATAATCGGTGTAACGGTGGGTCTTCTGATAACCAAGATTCCGTTTGGTTTTATGTCACTTCTTGGTTTCCTGAGTCTGTCCGGTATGATGATAAAAAATGCGATTGTGCTGGTAGATCAGATTGACCAGGACAGAGCGGCTGGTAAGCATATATATCAGGCGATTCTTGATTCTGGTGTCAGCCGTGTGCGCCCGGTCGCACTTGGTGCTTCTACAACTGTAATGGGTATGATACCACTGCTTACCGATCCATTCTTTCAGGGTATGGCGGTTACTATTGTCTTTGGTCTGTCATTTGCGACTGCGCTTACTCTGCTTATTTGTCCGGTGATATACGCAACATTCTTCAATGCCAAAGAGGAATAACGCGATATAGGCTTGAAATATTGTTCTGCACGAAGAAAGAGAATATATGAAATCAAAGGATTATGAAAAAGACGACTTCCGAAATATGGATCCATGGCGTCTGTTCAGGATTATGGCGGAGTTTGTCGAAGGTATTGAGCACATGTCGGAGGTTGATAAGGGCGTAAGTATCTTCGGTTCGGCGCGGATTAAAGAAGGGACAAAGTATTATGAGTTGGCCCGTGAGGTAGCTAAAAATCTTTCTCTCGCCGGTTTTGATGTGATTACCGGTGGCGGACCGGGAATTATGGAAGCTGCAAACCGCGGTGCAAATGAGAGTGGAGTAGGGAAAACCGTAGGTTTGAATATTGATCTGCCTTTTGAGCAGACAGGTAATCCATATGTGCAGCATGGAATAAATTTCCGTTATTTTTTTGTGCGTAAAGTAATGTTTTTGAAGTATGCTTCAGCTGTAGTTGTTATGCCCGGAGGGTTTGGAACACTGGATGAATTTTTTGAAATTCTCACACTGGTGCAGACTCATAAGGTGCCATCTACGCCGATAGTACTAATGGGGGAGAAGTTCTGGCAGGGTGCGCTGGACTGGATCAAAGAGG
The DNA here is from genome assembly GCA_963677015.1 of Planctomycetota bacterium. Taxonomy (GTDB): domain Bacteria; phylum Planctomycetota; class SZUA-567; order SZUA-567; family SZUA-567. Next base: position 3,567,062 of record OY781533.1, on the reverse strand, counting down.
TTATGCTTGACAGTGAAAACGTAATGATATCACCAGATGATTTGAATCTGCTGAAGCTGACCGATAATCCTCAGGAAGCGGTTGAATATATTGAAAGAGAGTATGGTAGAGCGAGACTCAAGAGCAAGTAGAGGATCGTTATTTTGCAACTGTAGTTGAATATTTACTGGATTATCCGGAGCAGAACAATTCTGCTCCGGAGTTTTTTTACTATTTATTTGGCGGATACTGATATAAAATCTGATTGAGCACACTGGCGATAGCTTTATCGCGGTTTTCAGCACTGGCACTTATAATACGTTGTTTTGAGCCGTAGGCGGAGATAGTTATAATATCCTTAGTGACTATTTCTTCAAAGAACAGCCAGCCGGGAAACATCGGGAATTCGCCCATACAGCGCTTATTTATATCATTCATTATAAATTCTCAAATACAAAGTTTACAACAATTTTCTGGAAATCAGGGTCATTGAGCATCTCCTGGGTGGGAGGTTCAAAAGGGCCGCTGTTCTGAACATCCCGGAGCACGGTTCTGGAGACCGAGATTTCGGTAGTTATATCATCGGGGGCTGAGCCGATAAATTTAATCTGGTCTAGGTAACCTTGTGGATTTATGGTGAAACTCATTACGACACTGCCTTCATGCATGCCGATTGGATTTATCTGTTGCTGTATAACTATTGACTGCTGTATCCGGCGCAGAATTTTATCCATATAATCACCGTAGCGGCTGCGCAGTACGGCAATTGATTTCATTCCGGTGTTTATTGCGGAAGAGTTTTTACGGTTCTGCAGTTTGCCGCCGGTACGTGAATTACTGCTGCTTATGCGGCGTACCGGGATTTTTCGGGTGGGAATTTTCTTTTGAACTGTTTTTGCTGGTTTCGCTTGCGGGGTCGTAACCGGTTTTACCACAGGTTCTGTTTTGGGCTGTGGCTGCGGGGTTATTTTGCTTATGGCATCCGATTTGGTAATTCCCGGGACCTCTTTAATGTCCGGTTTCTTTACTGGCTTGGGCTTTTCAACTTTTTGAGGTTTCGGAAGAATACCGGTTAGATCATCATCAATATCAAGCTCAGGTAATTTCGGGAGTACCTGCTCTCTGGCAGGCTGCTCCTGAGGTTTCTGGGTAACAGGTTTTTGCAGGGGGGCAGGAGGTGTCTCTTTCTGTGGTGTAATTTGCGGTACCGGTGGTGGTGACGGTGTTATCTCCGGAGCCGCAACAGAGTCGGGTAGCGGATTTCCCCGGGCAAAAGCGGAAACGGAAGATTTCTCTTCACTGTTTGGCCCAAGTTTTGGCAGGTCTTTATTGACAGTTTGATCACGTGACTGTCTGCTGACTTTGCCGAGAACTTTTGGCTTTTCCTCTTTTATCTCTTCGTTGACCAGTTTGTCGTCTACCAGTACAAAGTTCAGGGTTTTTTCGGTAATTGGCTGGGCTTTATCTTTGAAAAAAAACAGGAATGGGTGTTTATTATAATAGCCAAGTATGATAAATAATGAAATATGCAGAAACAGTGCAAAGAGTAGCAGAAGTATGAAACCGCGCTTAAGAAATTTCGAATTTCTGCCAGAATTTATTAATTTAGGAATACTTAGTTCATTCATGATTAATAGATATTGCGCCCTGTTAAAATCAATGTGCGGAGTTAATAGTTCAAATTATATTAATAATTTTAAATATAAGGTATATAATAACAATAGCTGTCCGATAAAAGAAGATTTAATTTTAAATTAACCGTAATAATGGTATAAAGGGCGTTAAAAAGCGGTTCGTGATAAGTTGTATAAGCCGATAATTTTTCGGGTAGTGAAAAGAGAGCGAAAATATTGGATGAAATTTTTAAAAAAAAGTTAAAAAGGGTGATTTTTTTTAAAAGGAAAATTTTGTGTGTGTTTTGAGGATAATTAAAAAATAAATTTAATTCTTAGAAAAATAGGAGTAAAAAAAATAACTGACATATTTGGATTTGCTATTGGGTAATATATTGAAAATTAAGGGGTTAAATATTGAAGGTTATGAGCATAATGAAGTGACCGTATAGTGGATGAATAAAGTTATAAAAAAAATTAATCTATTGTAAAAGGAATAATAAAAGGGAAAATCGGTCTAAAGATGAAAAAGAAAGGAAGAGAATTCAGATTTTTTGCTTTACAAAAGAGTCCAAAGCGGATATCCTTAAAGAATAATGTCGTAGAGGCATAGTCTGATAATATTAAATTTGATAATATTTTTAGGATTATAAGACATCGGCATTTTATTATTAAAACTTCAAGGTTGGTATGATTTGGAAGTGTCATGTTGTCTTTGAAGGTTTTGATGGTTACTTTAAGATTATGTGATTTATTTTAAAATGTAAGTATCGCTTTTTATTGTTTTTGTTGTTCTTATTGGGGGAACAAAGGAGAAAAGGATTATGAGGATGAGTATTAAGGGGATTATGCTTGCCGCTGCAGTTGCTCTTTGTGGTTCTGCTTATGCAAGTAATGACGTTGATATGCCTGCTGAACAGGGCATGATCATGGCTAGCAACGATATGGTTGCTAATCAGGAAGGTTTTTACAACAACACTGAATCTGTTGTTAAGACTTCTGCTGATGTTGAAGAAGGTATGGAAGTTCCTTTCGTTGAAGGTAAAGGTGCTCCACGCCCAATCGCTGGTTACGCTTGGTGTCTAGTAACTAAGCCTGCTACTTACAAGCAGGTTGCTACTGAGTGCATGGTTCGTCCAGAAACATACTACACTAAGTGTGTTCCTGCTGAATATGCAATGCAGGAAGTAAAAGTTATGGTTAGCCCAGCTAAGAAAGTTGCTTACTGCCTGCCAGCAAAGGTTCGCTGTAAGAAAATGAAAGTAATGGTTGAGGAAGCTCAGACATGCTACAGCATTATTCCTGCTGAGTACAAGATGGTTGAGAAGGAAATCGAAGTTCAGGCTGCTAGCACAACTAAGATGTGGATCCCAGCTGTTTATAAGACTGTTGAAGAAAAGATCATGGTTAAGCCTCCAATGCGTAAGTGCGAAGAAGGCGAATGCAAGAACACTCCAATCGGTGGCGACAATGACGCTCCTGCTCTTTGCGTAAGCAGCGAATGTACTCCAGCTGAATATGTAACAGTTAAGAAGGAAGTTCTTGTTAAAGAAGGCGAACTTGTAGATAACCCATGTGCTGGTCGTAAACAGACTATCAAGGTTAAGACTCTCGTTAAGCCTGCTGAAGTTAAAGAATGTGTAATTCCACCAAAGTACGCTGAAATCGACGTTGCTGAAGTTGTTGACGGTGCTGAAGTTGAATTCAAGACTATCCCAGCTGTTTACAAGTCAATCAAGCGTCTAGTTCTTGTAAAGCCTGAATCTACTGTTGAAGTTAAGGTTCCTGCTAAGTACGAAACTAAGATGTCTAAGGTTGTTGCTTCTCCAGAACAGATGGTTTGGAAGCTAGTTAAGAAGTCTAAGTTCACTGCTAAGACTGTATCTGAAGCTAAGATCGTTTCTGCTCCAACTATCGAAGGTGAAGCTGTTGAACTTGATTCTGCTGAATACGAAAGTGTTCCAGGTGCTGGTTCTAACTAAGTCATTATAGATTAGTTAATCTTAAAAGATTTTATGGGAACTCTCTTATTGAGAGTTCCCATTTTTTATTTATTACTTTTGGTATAAAAAAACATTAATCAGCGGGAATCAATGGTAAGCGGGAAATATAAGCTTAACGCAGGTAAATAAGCTATATACCGGTAATTTAAGAAAATAATAACATTTATTAGTGATCAGGTTAATGGAGCAGATACATTGGCGGAAAGATATATAATGTAATAAATAATAAATGTAGGATTAAATTATAAAATGGGGTAAAGAAAACAATCAACTATTTCCGATAACATAACAGGTAGAATGATTACGTACAAAATATGTTTGGAGATAATAATGTCTAAAGCAGGTGCAAAAATAGTAATAATGCTGGTATGCCTTGGATTTTTCATGACACAGTGTGTATTTTCAGCAGAGCATAAAAAACAGATCGTCTGTCTTGGTGACCAGATTACAAAAGGTAATTGGCGCGAAGAGATGATCGGAAATGGTACGCGCTGGGTCGATGTACTTGCCTCATTTGCGAAAAATATGGATGTTATCAATGCCGGTGCGGATGGAATGCATGCTGGTGATATACATTATCTGAATAATATCCTGAAAACATATCCAAATGCTGATATTTATGTGATATATCTTGGAACCAATGATCTCATGGAGATTGATAGTATTGATCCGTCAGCAGTCGCGTCAGTTGGTGCCAAAATTTTAAGAATGGTGCGGACGATTAAAAAAGTAAATAATTCAGCTGAAATCGCAATAGTTGCGCCACAGAGAATAAATTATGATAAAGCGAGTGATCTTGAAAAAAATCATGGTGTAAACGAGTTTTCACCGGTATTATCTGATATGCTTGATGGCAGTCTTGAGGTGGTCGCGAAACGTGAAAATATACATTTAGTACGATTGATTGATGAGATGTCCGACAGTATGCTCGCAGATGGAGTTATGCCAAATATTAAAGGGCATGAGAAGATAGCCGAGCTTATTTGGGAAAATATTTCAGAACCACAAATTAAAGCTCTTGGAATTCATGAAATAGCAATGATGGCACCGCCACCGGTTGGAGCTCCGCTGACAAATAAAATTGGCACAGAAAGTATTATAGATGGTGTTAATAAAGACAATGAAGAAATGCGTGGGGTTGGAAGTAATGTTGAGTATGCGGAAACAGTTAATGATTACAGATCCAGGGCAAAATCATATATCGATAAATCTCTGTCAACTGATGTTGTATCAAAAGCAGCATATGAGGTAGGTAAAGGTCTGGGTAAAATTCTTGTTAAAGAGGCGGAAGAAAAGCTGCTGGCAGGTGTGGATAAGGTTATGAGCAAACAGTTTAACCCAGATTATGTAGAGCTGACTGCAGCAGGTCAGAGTAGTGACATAACTTATAAAATACCGGAACCAAGCCGAGTTGAGAGTTTTATTACCGATATTGATGTAAATAATAAAAACTATGAAATACTGGCAGATGCGGTAGACTGGGATGAAGTTAGTGTGCCGGAAAAGACTGAAAAAACTCAAGAAGAGGTGCAGAACACTCAAATAGCTGAAAGTATTGAAGAGGATGTAAAGCTAACTGAAACAGTTGTAGAAGATAAAAAGGCAGAGCCGGTTAATCTAGCACAGGCTGCACAGAAAGATATTATTGAAAATAAACATGAAATAATAGATGTCTGGCTACCGGAACTTGAGCTGGGAGAAGAGAATACAGCGGAACAGGCAAAAACTATTGAGCTGGCAGAGGCAGCAGAGATTTCTGATAAAATAGCTAAGAATGAAGTGGAAGAGGTTTTTGCCGGAGCAGATCCAATCGAATATACCGGTTATGAAGTAATGATACATACCGGAATAAATGAATAAAAATTGAAATGATAAAGGTAAAAATGGAAATTAAGTAATATAGCATAATTTTGAAGTAAGATTTGAAGTATGAAAAAATGATATTAGCAGCAGATATACGGGTAAATGTTATATAAACTAAATAAAAATTTAAAAAAAATTTTTTTTGCGAAGGATTTTTAAATTGCAAAAAAATGAGTGCGGATATATAACATAAAGTATATAAGGATGTTAGGTGTTAATGCAGTAAAATCAAGCATTCTGAGAGCTTTAATATTCACAAAAAAGTGTTGACAATTATGGAAAGTAATGCATAATTCAATAAAAGAAATATCCGTCGTGTATTGTTTCATGATGGTATGTAGTTAAAAATGATGTTTAATGTTTAATATTTGTCGGAGTTATTTTATTGTTGTGTGGCAAGTTTGCCGCAAGTAAAGGGAAAAAGGAGAATTGGGATGAAAGTATTACGTTGGGGAGTATGCGCTCTAGCTGCTCTGCTAATGACTGCAGGTTCATCATTCGCTAATGATTCTGAAATCGAAGCAATGAAGGCTGCTATGGACAACATGAAGCAGGAAATGGACGCTATGCGCGCTACAATGTCTGCTGAACGCGAAGCTATGCGCGAATCAGCTGGCGGTGCTCCAGAAGCACTAAGAAGCAAGGCTGGCAACGCAACTGTACGTATCGGTGGTAAGATTGCAGTACGTTACTACGCTGAATTTCAGTCAAATGAGCATTCAGATGCTGCTGGTTCAGGTTCTGGTGGTGGTGAATATGGTAACAACACCGGCTGGAAAATGGATACTGCAAGTGTAACTTTTGATTTCCAGATCAATGAAGATCTAAGTGCATTCATTGATGTACGTCCAAATTCATTTGATAAGGCTTACTTCCAGTGGAACAACATTGGTGGTACTGGTCTTGGCGCTCAGGTAGGTTGGATCGGCATCCCTTGTGGTATGTACGATGCAGGCTGGAGCCCAACCGGCGACGTTCTTATCTACAACCCAGCTACAAAGACAAATCTTTTCAACACAGACGTATCAACTCTTGCTGGTATCTCTACTGATGATGATTTGACTTCTATGGGTGTTAAGTTCTACTATGATCTTGATCAGTTCAAAGTTACTGCAACTCTTTACAATAACAGCTATGCAGATAACGCTCTTACTGGTCTTAACACTGATCTATCAGCTTCAGGCGTATCAAGAAACTACGGTATCAACCACTCATTGATGTTTGAGTACAACCCAGCATTCCTAGAAGGTCTACACTTCTCATTCACTTACGTTGGTGATGTTGACTTCGGTCAGGGTGAATCTTGGGGTGATCCTAACGGAACTACAGCAGTTGCAGTAGATGATGATTCAGGTCGCGGTACTGCTTACAGCCCAACATTTGATCTAGGTGTTGCTTATGTTGCTGATAAGTTCGCTGCATGGGTAACTGCTGACTATACTGTTAACCCATCATTCTACTCACAGTCTTGGGGCTGGAACCTGTCTGCAGGTGGTAACTACAACATCACTGAAAGATTTGCTGTAGGTGCTGCATTTGACATGAGTCAGGCTGGAAGTAGCAACGCACAGGTTAAGGGTAGCGATGCAAACGACTACGTAAACGTATGGGCTTACAGAGCATCTGTTGGTGCTAAGTACTCATTCTGCAACGGTGTTTGGGTTAAGGCTAACTACGCTCACACTTGGTACGGTTACGACCAGGGCGACAACTCAGCTGATAACGAATGGACTCGTGGTGTAGATGCATTCGTATTCGAAACTGGTGTTGCATTCTAGTTGAAACTTACTTAAAAGTTTAGTAGTAAAAAATTATAAAACAGAAAGGGCTCGCTCTCCGACCGAGTTCTTTCTGTTTTTTTTATGTACATATTGAATTAGATGTATATGAAAGATAAGCTGATAGCAAGAAGGTTAGAGTTAAGAAAGAGAAATTTGTGGGGGAAGTTGTGGGAGTATGTTGGGAATAATAAGATAAAGTTGTACAGTATAATATAGGCAATATAAAAACTTATAGAAGTATAATGGTTAAGCTTTGAGTGGAAGTGATATTAGGTATATTATAACCGAGTTAAGAAGCAATAAAGCGGGAGCTGGCGGTATTCGGTTGCAACTGTATTGAAGTAAAGCAGGGTTAGAGAGCTATATTGATGAGAGTAATGAATATTATGTGTTCAGAGCAGAAGAGTATCTTACTGATCAATAAAATTATAACCTGTTATAGCGTATAATAAGAGAAGAATTCTAAATGCAATGATATCTATGAGAAAATGCACAAAGTATTAATGTATTCAGAATTTGATAAAGTTGAGTGTGTGGAGTTGAGTGTGTGGAGTTGATGTGTGGGGTTGTGGAGTGGAAGAGTAATCTAACCGTAATAAGTGGTTAACAGATCTGATAATATACTGATGAATTGAGACTAGGAGTAAATACATTATTAGGTGATATGTGTTGAATGAAGTATAACCAGGTTCTAAATGTATAATAGTTCAAGTTTAAGGTGTTATATTGAAATATGTAATGAAGTAATAAGATAATGTGAGGGGCATATATCATCTGTTGGAGGATTTGATGGTATAAGTGAATTTATTATGAAGGCTTATATAGAGTAAAAATATTAATATTGATGCGTTAAAATTAAATTTTAAGAGTATATGAGTTTAAAAGATAAAAATCGATGATAATGTGTTATAAGTTTGTGTTATTTTAGCGTAGTACTGCTTCCTTTCTCCATTTGAGAAGAAAGGAAGAATTGATAATAACGGCTACTGAGCCGGCGTTATGGACCAGAGCGCCGAGAATCGGGTTGAGTATACCGGTTACAGCCAGAACAATAGCGATGAAGTTAAGCAGCATTGAGGCCGTAAGATTAAATTTTATGGTGCGCATAACTTTGTGTGACAGCTGTACCAGATGTGGTATATTACTTATATCATCGCCGACAAGTGTAATGTCCGCAGCATCAATGGCAATATCACTGCCGATGTTACCCATGGCAATACCGACTTGTGAAGCCCGGAGTGCCGGCGCATCATTGATTCCATCCCCGATCATACATACCGGTTCACCATTCTGTTGATATTTTTGTATAGTGTTGAGTTTATCTTCAGGCAGACAGTTTGCCTGAACGTCATTAATGCCGGCAAAACCCGCAATATGACGCGCGGCATGCTCAGAGTCTCCCGTAAGGAGCAGCGTCTTCATGCCGCTATTTTCAATGGTTCTGATGGTCTCAGGACTAAGAGATCGTAATGTGTCGGCGAGGGCAATAATACCCAGTAAGTTGCTGTCTTGAATAATATAAATAAGGGTTGAGCCACTATCATTAGATTTGACAGTGAAAGATCTGAGAGAATCAGTCAGGGTTAGTTCAGAGTGAAGGAGAATTGATTCATTTCCGGCGTATATTGTACTCCCATTGATTATAGCCTTGACACCGCGTCCGGGAAGAAGCTCGAAAAATTCGGGTTGCGGCGGGTTTGCGGAAAATACTTCACGGTAATGTGTGAGTATGGCTTTACCCAGCGGATGTTCTGAGCGGAGTTCTGCGGAGGCGGCAAGACCTAAGAGTTCTTCAGGGGTAATATTATTCTGAGCACATTTAATTTCAACAACACTGGGTTTGCCATGGGTAAGAGTGCCGGTTTTATCGAAAACAAAGCGTTTGACCTGTGCCAGCCGTTCCAGAGCATCGCCTTCACTGATAAGTATGCCGTATTTACTGGCGTTGCCTATACCGGCCATAATGGCTGTTGGGGTAGCGAGAACAAGTGCACAGGGACAGAATACTACCAATATAGTGACGGCACGGATAATTTCACCGGTTGCCAGCCAGGTAATAATCGCTGAAGAAAGCGCAACTATAACGATCCAGGTTGCCCAGCGGTCAGCCATACCGACAATCTTTGCTTTTCCGGCATCTGCTGATTCAACAAGTCTGATCAGGCGCTGCAATGAGCTGTCAGTGCCAATTTTGAGTGCCTGCATATCAAAACTGCCGAATTGGTTGGTGGTACCGCTGAGTACTTCATCGCCGGGTACTTTATCTACCGGAAGAGATTCTCCGGTCATTACAGCCTGATTAATCGAGGTCTCTCCATGTATAATTTTGCCGTCGACCGCTATGGTCTCACCAGGAAGCACTCTAAGAGTATCACCTTTGAGTACTTCGGCAGCAGGAATTATCACCTCGGTATTATCACGCAGAACTCTGGCTGTCGTCGGAGTAAGTTTTACCAGCTGTTCAATGCCGGCTCTGGCTTTGGCAACCGTCCGGTCCTCCAGATAAGCACCTAGAGCCATAATGAGAGCGATCTCACCGGCAGCAAATACCTCTCCAATAATAACTGAAGCAATGAGTGCTATTGAGACCAGGACATCGGCTTTGATGTCGAATTCAGTTATAAGACCCTGCAAGGCACCGCTAACGATCGGCAGACCACACAAGATAATTGCAATCCAGGCAAAATTACTATAAAGAGCAGTACTGGCAAAAAAACTGATTGCTAGTGAGGCGCTGGATAGCAGTAAGTAAAAAATAGTTCTATGTTCTTCGTTTCGTAAAAAAGCAGGCATTATTGTCTCCTTATACCTATGGGGGTATATGTATATCGGGTATAGTATACCCATAGGGGTATATAGTTGTCAATAAAAAAACAGCCGGAATCGGCTGTTAAGATGGAACTAAATGAAAAGTATTTGATTTAAGACATGCGGGAGAAGTGTTCTACTGCTTTGGCGAAATCGGAAATAGTTTTATCGGCGTCACCATGCTCAATACCTTCTTTGACACAGTGGTGCAGGTGACCTTCGAGTACAATCTGTCCGACTTTATGCAGAGCACTCTTGGCGGCATTAATCTGTATCAGAATATTTTCACAGGGTATATCTTCATCCATCATCTTGTCAATTGCCCGTAGCTGTCCCATTATTTTATTGATGCGTTTATGTACGTTGTCAGCATCGATGCATTGTTTCATATCAATCTCCTTATATACCCCTATAGGTATAAATTTAGGATAACAGGTTTGCATGGATGAGTCAATGGTATAATTGTTAAAGGAAGTATAAAGTGAAATTAAATCGTCAATGAATATTATGCAATGAATTTCCCGAAAAAGTGCGGGGTAAATATAATTTATGGATAATAATAAGTAGATAAATACAAAAGTGTATGTTGCAGTTCGGTGTTATGAGTGATATAAATTGAATTTGGGATAAATTGACTACTATTTTCAGGGGATATAATGATGGTTTATGTTCATGGTTATGATGTACGTGAGAGTATCAGGTTGCAGGATCAGGCGCAGACGCTTGAAGAGTTGTTGCATGCGGATACCGGGTATGCTAAGGGAGAGAGAATTCTGGAAGCAGGATGTGGCGTAGGAGCTCAGACTGTTACACTTGCACAGAGCAGTCCAGAGGCGAGTATTATTTCGATTGATATTTCTGAGGATTCTGTGGCTGAAGCACGTAAAAAGGTTGAGGCTTTGGGATTAGATAATGTGCAGGTAAAGCAGGGAGATATTTTTAAACTGGATTTTGAAGCGGAGAGTTTTGACCATATCTTTCTTTGTTTTGTACTCGAGCATTTACCGGAGCCGGTAAAGGCACTGAAGATATTAAAGAACTATTTAAAACCTGGCGGAACGATAACTTTGATTGAGGGTGATCATGGTTCGACCTTCTTTCATCCTGACAGTGAGGCGGCAAAAAAAGCGATAAACTGTCAGGTTGTGTTACAGCGCAGCGCCGGCGGGAACGCAAATATCGGGCGGGAGCTGTATCCGCTTTTGACTGGGGCTGATTATCGTGAAGTCAGGGTGTCACCAAGGAATGTTTATGTGGATGGCAGCAGACCGGATCTGATAAGCGGATTTACCCGTAATACTTTTACCGCTATGATTGAGGGTGTGAAGGCTTCGGCGGTTACTGCGGGGATTATTACAGACGAAGAGATGACTGCGGGTATAGAGGATTTATATAAAACAGCAACTCCCGAAGGTGTATTCAGTTATACATTTTTTAAAGGCATAGCCGTAAAATAAAGTTGTATTTACGCTGAATAGAATCTCTTCGGGTAGATTGAGAATGAAGATTACTGTATAAAAGGTTGTTTTCAGCTTTTATAATACTTATCAAGAAAGTAAGCTATGGGTGACTTCTATCGCAGGATAAAAGATTATTATGATCTGATCTTTCCACTGAACACAAAGTCGGCGGAATTTGTGAGGCATAATTTTGCTCCCGGAGCTGAACTGCTTGAGATCGGGTGTGCTACTGGCAAGTTGACTCATGAACTCAGTGAGTATACAGCGCTTGGCACCGATCTGGAGGCGGATTTTATTGAGATCGCTCGCGAGCGTTATCCGGAGCAGAGTTATAGAGTGCTTGATTTGCTTGAGGTTGCCGGGGTAGAAGATAGTTTTGACGGAATAATCTGTTTTGGCAATACACTGGTTCATGTTGATCGTGCCGGGGTGGAACGCTTTGCTGGCGGTGTTTATGAGCGGTTGCGCCCGGGAGGTAAAGTGCTGCTGCAGACGGTTAATTATGATTATGTACTGGATGAGAGGATTATGGTCCTGCCGCTGATTGATAATGACCGGATAAGGTTCGAGCGAGAATACAGTTATAACGACGGAAAATTCATGTTTAAGGGTAGACTGGAGGTAAAAGCAGAGAAGGTACAATTGGTTTCCGAGGTTGAGCTTTATCCTCTGCGCAGTACGGAGCTTCGGGAAATATTTGAGAAGGCCGGTTTTTCAGCTATTAATTTATACGGTGATTTTCTGGGAAACTCGTATAGCTCAAGAGCAAGAGCACTGGTACTGGCAGGTACAAAACAGTTTTAGCGGTATGATCGAGCCGGTAATAATGGTATATTCTGACCGTTACCGGACCTGAGCTTTCAGTGAAGCAGGAGATTCGGCTTTTGTGCGGAATCTCCTGCTTTATAATATAGTTGGGTTATTAAATATAATATGATTATTCGGTAATAGTATAGCAGCGTCCGGGTCTTCTGCCCAGACAGGTGGTAATGATATATGGAATAGTGCCGCCTTTATCTGCGAGTTCTTCGACGGTAATTATTTCATCTCCATCTCTGCCGATCAGAGTAACGTCTGTGCCGGTACTGATGTTGTCCATCCCGGTAACATCAGCCATGCTGTAGTCCATACTGATCATGCCGACAACCGGTGCCCGTCTGCCGTTAATCAGGACGTCGGTATGGTTGCTGAAGGATCTGAGGTAGCCGTCACCGTAACCGATAGGTATTACCGCTATTCTGGTAGGTCGGCGGGTGGTGAAGGTACGGTTGTAACCGAGGCTGAGTCCCGGGGGATAATCCTTTACCTGAACAACAACGGAATGCCAGCTCAGCGCAGGCTCCAGCGGCATAAATTCGCCGATCCAGGTAGGTGAATGATAACCGTATACTCCGGCTCCAGGTCGAATCAGATCAAAGCGTGAGTCAGGAAAAAGTATGGCGCCGGTGCTGCTGGACGCGTGTTTCAGCGGTACTTCAATACCAACATCTGCCAGAACTTCCGCTGCTTTGCGGAATCGCTGGAGTTGACTCTGGCTGTATGATTCATCGGAAGCGTCAGCAAGATGCATATACAGACCTTCAAGTTCAAGATTTGAGGCGGCATCGACGTTTCTGGCGGCGAAGAGTATATTCTCTGGCAGAATTCCCAGCCGTCCCATGCCGGTGTCTACTTTCAGGTGCACCTTGGCTTTCTTCTGTTGTTTTTTTGCTTCTTCATTGATAAATTTTATTGCAGGTATTTCATGTATGCCGAGGGTCATATCATAATGCAGGGCTACCGGGATCTCATCCGGCAGTGAAGAGCCTAGAATCTGTATATCCGCATTTATACCGGCAACGCGGAGTTCTTCACCTTCCAGCACTGTTGCCACTGCCAGTCTTTCACAGCCGACATCCAGTGCCGCTCTAGAGATTGCTATCGCGCCATGTCCATAAGCATCAGCTTTGACTGCCGGCATAACCTTTGTCGTGCTTCCCATAAGTTCGCCGAAACTGCGGAGATTATTCTTGATGGCTGTAAGATCAACCTCAACCCATGACCGCTGGAATGAGGGATGATTCAGGTGATCTTTGTTCATGGCTGTTTCCTGAATTTGTTATGATTAATTATAGATAGGTACGGAACAAGCCGTACCTATCAGAAATACCTTAATATAGTATATTATATATTTATTATATTGCAGCTTTTCTGCAATTTTCGCTTATTAAAATAACCCTTTGACTTTCTGCAGCTCTGCTTCTGCCTGTGCGGTAAGATCGGTAAAGACCTGCTGCATAGGTATGATATCCTTGATCAGTCCGACACTCTGGCCGGCCATCAGGCTGCCTTCGTCAATATTGCCGTCAACTGCGGCTTTACGCAGACCGCCGATCCAGAAATTTTCAACGTGCATTACAGCTTCTTCTTTGCCAATCTCATTATTCTCGAGCTTTTTCAGCAGATCTATCTGTAATTTTGCGAATTGTTCCCCGGCAGTATTTTTCAGAGCACGTACACCGACTACCGGCAGTGCCGGTGAGACCTGTGTGCTGGCAACAGCATGGCGGGACTGAGCTTTACTGAAGGCTTTCTTCATATTTTCATGAATCAGACATTCTTCGGTCATGACGAATCTGGTGCCAAGCTGTACTCCTGCCGCTCCCATCATCAGTAGATGCGCCACCATTTCACCGGTAGCGATACCGCCGGCAACGAAGATCGGCACTTCCTTGAACTGGAAGAGAATTTCCTGAAGCAGAACGATTGTTGAAACATGACCGATATGTCCGCCAGCTTCAAATCCTTCAATAATGAGTGCGTCAACACCAAATTTAATCATGCGTTTAGCGACAGATGGTGATGGTGCAAACGCCATTACTTTTTTGCCGGCTGCTTTCATGCGGGCAATTTCAGGCTTACTTGGTATGGTCCCTGCAAATACTACAACTTTAACATCCTTTTTTTCAACGATATCCAGATGTGCCTGAAAGTTCGGTGCGATAGTAATGAGGTTGACTCCGAATGGGGTGTCGATATTGTTGATACACTTATCAAGTTCCTGTTCGAAGAGTTCTGGTGGCATATTGCCACCGGCAAGTACTCCAAAACCTCCGTGATCGCAAACAGCTTTTACCAGGTCATAGGTACTTATCCAGGTCATAGCACCACAGATAACCGGGTATTGAACTCCGAGTACCTCTTTGCCTTTTGCCCAGAATTTGTCTAATAATTCCATGTTGTATTACCTTTTTTATTCATAGTTATATAAGCGAAACAGGATCTATATTTATATAGATCATTAATAGCTTTAATTATCATAGAATATATATATTCTATGAATTATGAGTTCTTATTCAACATGGGAAATAAAAAACCCTGCCTGATTTATTGCAGGCAGGGTGAAATTGTTGTAAATATCGCTTATCTTAGAAGGTGGCACCGAATGAGAATTGAATAAACTCGGTATCATCGCCGTCTTTGTCGTTAAGTGTGAGCGGGAAGTATATTCGTATAGGCATTGGTGATAGCGGGGTAACCACGTGTACACCCAGACCGATACTTGCTCTGTAACCACAGCCTCTGTAATAGTCGCCTGCCGGGCCGGTGTCGATAGAGAAGGTATCAGGGAAGGCACCGCCTATATCAAAGAATGCACTTCCTTCTATGAGTTTCTCATATACCGGGAACAGCATTTCCAGTGAGTTTGTCTGACTGGTGTAGCCACCTAAGGCTGTGCCATCATCGTGAGGTCCGAGAGTTCCGGATTCCCAGCCTCTAACCGAACCGATACCACCGGCGTAGAGCATTTCATAAGTAGGAATACGTGAATCATTGTATGGTCCTTCGGTAATCAGACCGGTACGGCCGGTAATAACCCAGTTACGTCCTTTTTTGTCGGTATAGAATGGGTAGAATCCCTGGAAGGTTGTAGTATTTCTCCAGAATGAGAAATCACCACCGAGGAAAGTTCCATATATCTGGTATTTTTCTACCGCTTTTATACCGCGGCTAGGACGGAAGATGCTGTCACGTGAATCATAAGTCAGAGCGAATGTCAAACTGCTCAGCCAGTTGCTGCCGGTCTCCTGTTTGATTACGTCAGATGCGTCATCATCGAAATCATACATTCTAACATTATCCAGCCGGTAGGTGGCACTTGCGGTAAGATTAGGGCTTAAGATTTTTTTACTGAATGTGGTATAACCACCGAAAGTTTCCTGTGTAAAATCATCCCATTCATAGGTCTTCCAGTAGAAACCGAAGCCCCAGCCTACAGGTTTGTTGTAAATCCAGGGGTTGAAGAAATCAAGACCGTAGTTTCGACTCTTAGTACCCATGGACAGGCTGGTTGAAGCATATTGTCCGGCACCTCTAAATGCTTTACCAGTAATAAGTTCTTTAAGATTTTCCGGGTAATCCTGGAAATCAAAGTTACGCTGTGACAGTGTAACTGATCCGGACATAGGATCATCTGAGGAGAAGCCGACACCAAAGCTGACATTACCGGTCTGCTTCTCTTCCATGTCCACTACTACTCTTGCTCTGTCAGGTGAAGATCCTTCTTTTACCGCTATATCAAGAGTATCCGCTTCGGTATAATCAAGATTAAGAATATTGTTTTTGCTGGCTTCAATCTTTCTGGAATCGATCATCTCTCCAGGGAAGAATTCAAGTTCACGGCGGTAAACACTGTCTTTTGTTGAATCATTACCCACGATCTGTACATCTTCAATAACAACCTGCGGACTTTCCTGAATATGGAATACCACATCGACAACATTTGGCTGCTCGGTAAGGATTCGTTCAGGGAAGATTTTTGTGAAATAGCGGCTATTCGGTGCTGCGCCATAAATATCACGGATATGAGTACTATCCTCCATCGCAGTCAGCGGGCTGTATATTTTACCTGGCATAGTCTGGATGACATTGCGCAGATCATCGTCTGAAACAAGTTTATTACCATCAAAACTTACTGCTCCAATGCGGTATTGTTCTCCTTCATTGATATCAATATACAGATGCATATCATCATGAGAGAACCAGCCGTTATCATATTCGCTGTCAGCGGTGACCTGGAAAGGACGTTCTGTCACTTCCACATCAAGATAACCGTTCGTCTGATAATAGAGTTTTACACGCTCAAGATCCGCTTCAAGATTTTTACGGGTCAGTTTTCCACGAATAAAGAATGAAGATTGTCTGGTCTGCATTACTTTGCGCAGCGCCTGATCAGTGAAGCGGTAGTTACCGCGGAAGACAATGTCCCGGATCCAGATTTTGTGACCTTCATCGATATTAAATACCAGACGTACTCCATCTTCGAATGGCTCTGCTTCAGGGGTTACCTTGGTGAAGTAATAGAATTTGTCATTGTAGTATTCTTCCAGAGATCTGGCATCACGGGTAGCCTGACCTTCGTCATAGCGGGTGTCAATCTTACTTTCAATCTCTTTCTGCAGCTTCTTTGGTTTGACTTTATTGCCGCGGAAGGTTATTCGGCGTATCAGGTTTTTTTCACGGAGCAGAACAATAATATTCACTTTGTTATCCGGAAGGACCTCTTCTTTGATCTGTACATCCGCAAATTTTCCCATTTTATACAGACGCTGGAAATCTTCTTCCAGTATTTTTTTATCGAGCGGGCGACCTTTACGTGTTCCCATCTTTGCCTGAATTTCAGATGCGGAAGCAAAACCGCCGCGGATAATGATATCATTTACTATAGGTGCATCGGCTATTGCCGGATCCGCAGGCTGCATGCCTGCTTCCGGTGCAACTGCATCCTGGGGTTCATCTACTACTTGAGTAGCGTCTTCAACGGTCAAACTTTCAAGATCCAGATCATCAGTGGATTTGTCATCATTGGTTGAAGGTGTGTCGGCGGCTGAATCATCCTGAATCAGGAAATCATTTGAAAATTCATTATCAGCAGAGCTTTCATCACTGGCAAGATCAGTACCGCCAGGGATATCAGGAAGATCCAGATCATCTGCATGAATACCTATGCCGGTAACATTTATAATAAGTAAAAGTAATCCAATATTGAAGATTTTTTTCATTATAAATCTCCGCCTGAATGCGGAGTCCGTTTTCGCAACTTTATTTAAAATAACCATTTATACGACTTTGAACTCCTGTCTATTATAGCAAATTTCTGATAAAAAGCAATAAGCCCTCTTTATTCGATAACTGTAGTATATCAAGGGTCTTAAGAGAAAAAGCGTCAACCTTTTCCAGAAACTTATCGACAAGATAACGGATTTACTACAACTTTTATCGTGATTATTTATGCAAAAATACAGAGTGTTGTTACTCTACAATAATGCTGATATAGATCTTATGTCGGAAACGAGAAAAATTCATTCGTGATAAACCTGCTCTGTATTGTGTAAAAATGTTGCGTGGTGCCGTTAAATCACTACACTTTAGAGGGTGGTTGAAAATTTGAGTATTTTAATATTAAGGTAAAAAATTATGTATAATCATTTGCGTGGCTGTGTTTTCAGTGTTGTACCCGGAAGAATTGTCCTGGAGGTCGGGTCTGTCGGCTGGGATCTCAGTGCTCCATTATCAACTACCGCGAAACTCGCTCCCGGGCAGGAGACGGTAATTCTTACTCATGTGGCAGTGCGGGAGGATGATATATCAATCTATGGCTTTTTAACCGAGGATGAGCGTTCGCTGTTCAGGGTTCTCATCGGACTGAGCGGAATAGGTGCGTCAACAGCGATTCAGATTCTTTCTTCAGCTGCGCCCAAAGATTTTATTCTTGCTATTGAGAAGCAGGATACTAATTTCCTGAAGAAAATCAAAGGCATCGGGGAAAAAACGGCTAAAAGAATTATTCTTGAGCTTAAAGGAGCAAAGACTGCACTTACCGATGATACTGCGGCCGGAGGTGCAATTGCCGGTTTGAGTGCGGTGGCTGTAGATGCGGTAAAAGCTCTGGAGGCAATGGGCATTCATGAGAAGGAAGGTGTTGCCCGGGTTGAAAAGGTTTTGAGTTCCGGCGTGGATCTTGGTCTTGAAGAACTTATTCGGCAGGCACTTCGGGGTTGATTTTTTGCGTGTTTTATCTGTATTTGTAATTTAATATGAATGGATAATAATTTAAATAAGTGCTTTGGTGTGGTTGCGGGCGGTGTAATTATATCTGAGTCGGGAAAATACTTGTATTATGGAGTTGACTACAGGTTGTGAAATATGTACAACTTATATTGTCTATGATTCAAATTAATTTGCGATGATAATCGAACTTAAATATTTATGATAAGGGAGAAGTAATAATGAAATTGATCTATAAGCTGTTTCTTGTAGCTCTACTGATCAGCAGTTATGCTGGTTTTAATCAGGCAAAAGCAGAAGAACCTGCTCCAAGTTCGGTAGTTGTTGTACGAATTGAAGAGGTATTCAGAAATTCTGATTATGCTAAGCAGATGGAGACACAGATCAGAGCCAGTTTCAGACAGGAAGAGAAAGAGATCGAGGATTTACAGAAAGTTATCCGTACTCAGCAGGAAAAACTGCAGAATGATGCTTTCCTTGCACCTGATACTTACCAGTATAAAAAGAAGGTTCTTGAGCTTCAGATTCTTCAGCTTCAGCTAAAGGATAAAGCTGATCGTTTTGAGAAGCTCTCTCGTACTAAAATGGCTAATTACTGGCGTGGCGTTTATTCAGATTTTCAGAAAGCAATTCAGCATCTGGTAAAGATCAGAAATTATGATATAGTAATCACAGCGCCTGATATCGCTCTTTCTGATAAGTTGGAAAAATCAAATTCACCTGAAGCTATTATCAGTGAAATTCTTCGCCGTCAGGTACAGTATGTATCTCCTGAAAAAGATATGACCGATGAGGTTATCAAAATCATGAACGCAATTAATGCAAAGCGTGCGAAAAATTAAGCGATAGATTTTTATAAGTTAAATGATTTTAAAAGCGACGATCTTGCAATCGTCGCTTTTATTGTATATTATTAGAATTATATTATTTAGATAGAGATTATTTTATGATTGGTATAATACATGGTTGAATACAATGTAGAGTGGCTGAAATCAGCTATTGGTGATGAAGATATTGAGGTTGTCGGGGATAACAGTATAAAGGTTACAGCGGCAAGGGGGCTGGATTCGGTGGTGCCGGATGCGATTACCTTTGCTGTAGGGCGGAAGAATTATAAATTACTCAAAGAGTCCGCTGTTATGGCTGCTGTTGTCGGCAAAGATTCTCCTGATGATCTTGGCTGTACTCTATTTAAGGTGGCAAATCCAGAGGTGGCTTTTGTCAGAATTGCCAATGCTATGGCCCCCGCGGTGCCGCATATTCAGTCAGGTATTGCTGCGAGTGCGGTTATTGCAGAATCGGCTTCTGTTGCGCAAGGATGTACTGTCGGGGCGAACGCTGTTGTTGCCGATAATGCTGAAATAGGAGAGAATACGCTGATTTATCCGGGAGTTTTTATCGGCCCGAATGTTAAAATAGGGCGTGACTGTATTATTTATGCCAATGTCTCTGTGTATTACAATGTTGTTATTGGTAATGAGGTTATCATTCATAGCGGCGCTGTTATTGGGGCTGATGGCTTTGGTTTTCAGTGGAATGGCAGTGAACATCTGAAGATAATTCATACTGGAAATGTGATTATTGAGGATAAGGTTGAAATAGGAGCGAACTCGACTGTTGACAGAGGGCGCTTTGCCAGTACCGTTATCGGCAGCGGCTGTAAGCTTGATAATCTGGTTCATATTGCTCATAACTGCCGGATTGGCGCTTTCTCCGTGTTTGCGGCACATGTTGGTGTCAGCGGGTCGGTTGAAATTGGCAAAGGGGTTGCTGTTGGCGGTCAGGTAGGTTTTGCTGATCATATAAAGGTCGGAGACGGTTGCAGTTTTTATGCAAAATCCGGGGTGGCTTCGGATGTCCCTGCCGGTCAGACTATGGTCGGTCAACCCGCGGTAGAGTATCGTGAAAAATATAAAGAGTATAAAAATATACGCGGTATAGATAAGTTAAAGGATCGGATAAAAATTCTAGAACAGAAACTGGAGGAATTAATCAATGAAGCAGACAACGCTTAAAACAGAGTTTACAATTTCTGGTATCGGACTTCATCTTGGAAGCGAATGCAGTGTAACTGTAAAGCCTGCCGAGGCCGGAACAGGGTATATGTTTGTCTCTGGTAAGGATACGGGTCTGGTTCGCCCCTGGTCTATTGACGGCAGTAAGCACAGATCAATTATTGAGCTGCGAAAAGGGACTAGAATCAATACGGTTGAGCATATTCTTGCGGCGCTTTATGGTATGGGGATTGACAATGCTATAATTGATGTTACTGGGGATGAGATACCCGGAGGAGACGGTTCTGCTCTTTTATATGCGGAAAAAATAGCTGAGACCGGTACGGTCGAGCTGGAAGAGGAAGCAGAGTTTTATCAGCTTAAGGGTACAGTTGCTGCAGGGGCAAGCGGTTACAGTATTACAGCGACTCCTACCGGTGGTAAGGAGTTGAAGGTAACTTATATTATTGATTACGCAGAGAGTTCACTGGCGCGCGGTGTGGTTGAGAAGGTTATAACTCCCGAGATTTTTCTTAAGGAGATTGCTCCGGCTCGAACCTTTGTGATGAAGTCTGAAGTTGAAGCATTACAGAAAGCCGGTTTTGGTAAGGGTGCTGATACGCAGAATACTCTCGTGCTTGACGGTGACAAGGTTGTAAACAACCAGCTGCGGGTAGCGGCTGAACCTGCTGCACATAAGATACTCGATATTATCGGTGATCTGGCCACTACCGGTATGCGTATGGGGGCACATATAGTTGCCAATAAGAGTGGTCATAAGCTGAATAATAACCTTGCGCGGGACTTGCGTATTAAGTTGCTTGAAGAGAAGTATCCGGCAGGTCTGATGAATATCAATGATATCAGGGTTAAACTGCCTCATCGTTATCCTTTCCAGCTGGTTGACAGGGTTGTTGACAGGGAAGAGGCGCAGCACATTATCGCTTATAAAAATCTTACCAGTAATGAAGAGTTCTTCAATGGTCATTTTCCGGGGCAACCGATAATGCCGGGAGTGCTGCAGCTTGAAGCGCTGGCGCAGGCAGGAGGACTCGGGATGTCCGCAAGTGATGAAGACGGTAAGCTGGCAGTACTTACCGGTGTTGATAAGGTTAAATATCGCCGGCAGGTAGTACCGGGAGATAAATTGCAATTAGAAGTAAAGGTTGTAAAGTATAATGGTCGTATTGGCGTCGTGGAAGGAAAAGCGACAGTCAATGGTGAGCTTGCATGTTCTGCTGAAATCAAGTTTGCCTTTATTCCAAGAAATCAGGCAGAATAGAGTTGCCAGGAGAGAGTCATGAGTAATATTCATCATACTGCAATTATTGATTCAACCGCTGAAATTGCAGATTCAGCAATCATAGGACCTTACTGTATTGTTGGTAAAGAGGCTAAAATCGGTGCCGGTACTGAGATGATGGCGCATTCACAGGTTTTAAATTATTCCGAACTGGGTGAGGGAAATCTGATTTCCCCTATGGCTGTTATTGGCGGAGCACCACAGGATCATGGTTATAAAGGTGAACCTACAAGGGTGGTTATCGGTAATAATAATGTTATTAGAGAATATGTTACTATTAATCGTGGTACGATGAAACAGAATCAGGTGACAGTTGTAGGTGATGATAATCTCTTTATGGCTTATACTCATCTGGCTCATGACTGTATAGTTGAGAACAACTGTATCTTTACCAATATGGCACAGATTTCCGGTCATTGTCATGTTCATAATAATGTTATTTTCTCAGGGAATGTTCTGGCGCATCAATTTGTTAATTTTGGTGAGCGGTGTTTTCTGGCTCCGAATTCTATTGTCCGTTATGATTGTCTGCCGGGGGTTATCTATGAAGGTAATACTGCAAAAGCGCGGACTCTCAATATGGTTGGCTTGAAACGTGCCGGTTATGAAGGTGATGCCTTCAAGCATATTAAACAGGTTTTTAAGCTGCTATGCAAGAGTACTCTGACTCTTGAAGAGGCTGTAAAGCAACTGGAGGGGCAATCCTGGAGTGAAGAAGAGTTTGTCTCCAAGATGTTAAAGAGCGCGAAGTTGATGCTCGAAACCAAAGGCAGCCGAAGTGGAAACCTTGAGTAGTTTTTTATGAGCCGGTACTGCTAAGTGCCGGCTCAGTTAATATTCCGGTTTCGCAGAATTTTTGAGAGCAGTGTTGGAGCGAAGCGTTTCAGGAAGGTTGCATATTTCTCAGCTCCGCCGATGAGTATTTCTTCTTTATTATTTATAATGCCGGAAATTATTTTACGGGCGCAGTCTGCAGGGGGCATGCCTTTCTGCTGTCCTTGATCAATTTTTCCGTAACTGCTTCCATCAGCGTTCAGAGCCTGTTGGGAAAATCCGGTATTTACATAACCAATTATAGCTATGGTTACCCGGATATTATTCTTCCATTCTTCAGCTCTGAGGGATTCAAAATAACCGTGAAGTGCATGTTTACTGGCAGCATATGAGCTGCGCTGTCGTGCTCCGAATCTTCCCATCATACTGCTGATTATAACAAATCTTCCCCCACCATTATTCTTTAAATGTGGGAGCAGCTCCTTGGCTATGGCCGCTGCACTGAAAAAATTGGTTTCCATGATTTTTCTGGTATTTTCCAGCGGTGTGTCTTCTGCGAGTGTTCTCTGTGAGATTCCGGCAGAGAAGATTGCGATATCTATATGTCCATGTAACGCAAGTGCGGTGCTGACAAGTTCGGGAATTTTGTCAGTGATACTTAAATCGGCAGGGAGCGGGGTTATTTGCTTGTGCTCTGCGGCAAGGTTTTGCAGTTTCTCCTGATTTCTGGCTGTGACAATAATGTGTGCTCCTAAGTCTGAGAATTGACTGGACAGGGAGTAGCCGATGCCGGAAGAAGCTCCGAGTATCCATATCACTTTATTGTCGAATTGAGTTTTCATTTCAGCTACTCGGAATCAAGGGTCATATAGCGTTTAATCTGTTTGGCCATGAGTTTGCCGTAGTTGTTGCCGCTGCGAAAACTTGCGTCAGTAGGCGCGCCGACTCCTACAGGTCCGAAATGATCACCTTTGTCCGCGCCGACTATAAGCATCCCGTGAACCATCATGGATTTGACAATCGCCATACAGACGGTTTCATTGCCTCCGCCAATATATGAAGAGGTTGCAAAAGCTCCGCCAAGTTTTCCTTCAAGTCTGCCGTGAATAGCAACAGTCTCTTCGAAAAATTTTGTTATTTCTGATGATGGCATTCCGTAATATACCGGACTGCCAATAAGTATCGCTCTGTAATTTACCAGATCTTTTATTACTACTTCGGATATCGGCTTAATTTCATAACTTACACCTCCTTCTTCCAGACCAGTGGCTATCGCTTCAGCCAGACTTTTAGTGGTGCCGCTCTGGGAGTGGTAAGTAATTAGTGCGTCAATCATTTTGTCCCTTTCAGTCTTGATTTTTTTTCTGTCTTCTTCTTTCTATAAAAAAACTTTTTAATATGCTGCTGCAATCTTCGGCACGCAGCCCGGATATTATTTGTGGATTATGATTAAGCTTATTGCAGCCGATAATATCCAGAACACTGCCGCAGGCTCCGGCTTTGGGGTCGGCTGCTCCGAAAATTACCCGTGGTATGCGTGCTAAGATAATTGCTCCGGCACACATTGCGCAGGGCTCTAGAGTGACATACATGGTGCAGTCCTCAAGGCGCCAGCTTTCAAGTTCGGCTGAGGCCTGCGTTATTGCCAGGATCTCGGCATGAGCTGTAGGGTCGTTGAGTCCCTCGCGCTGATTCCAGGCTTTGGCAATCAGTCTGTCATTATGAAAAATTACTGCTCCGACAGGGACTTCTCCCTCTTCATATGCCTGTTGAGCTGCGTTCAAAGCCAGTCCCATGCGCATATGGTCTATATTGAATAAATCTTGCATATAACTATAATATTACCTTAAGTCCGGGTTGAATGTTACACTGATAATTGTATGAATAAAAAGTTTTTAGTAAAGGATAATATAGATGGCTCTAATAACCTGTGAATATTTTTCTGATGAATTAAATATGATGCGCAGTATGAGAGTAATTCTGCCGCAAAATGTGAACGCAAAAAACGGGATAAATGGCGAACAGGCCCGGCATGGCAATCTACCGGTGCTGTATCTGCTCAATGGACTTTCAGAAGATGATTCGTCATGGGTGAGAAGAACTTCGATTGAGCGTTATGCAATGAAATGGGGTCTGGCAGTGGTAATGCCCAATGGAGAGCGGAGCTGGTATGCCGATGCGGTTTACGGGTATAATTATTATTCGCATATTGCTTATGAAGTGCCGCGAATTGCGCAGAGTTTTTTCCCAATATCAGCGGCGCGTGAGGATAATTATATTGCGGGAGTATCAATGGGAGGTTACGGTGCACTCAAGATAGGGCTGCTCAATCCTGATTGTTTTTCTGTTGCTGCCAGTTTATCTGGGGCTCTGGATATTACCCGACGGTATGAGGGTATTGAGGATGTAAAGTATGTGAATGAATTGAAAAATATTTTTGGCAGTCTTGAAAATATTACCGGAAGTGATAATGATCTGCTTAGTCTTCTGGAGCGGTGCGATCCGGCAGCGGCTCCGAAAATATTACAGTGCTGCGGAACCGGTGATTTTTTGTACGGGATGAATCAAAGTTTTCGTCATAAAGCGCAAAGTTTGAAATTTGATCTTGATTACTGGGAGAATGAAGGCGGGCATTTCTGGGAATTATGGGATCAGGAGATTCAGAATGTATTGCGGCGGATACCTGTTCCTAGAGGTTGATAATGTTGTAATGTCTCTTAGCAGGAGGATCTGTTTGATACTTCAGCGGCAGCTTTTCTGCCGCTGAAAAAGAATATGATCAAGTTGAGATTTTATTCTCCGATAATTTTTACAAGTAATCTTTTTCGTCTTTTGCCGTCAAATTCGTAATAAAAGATATGCTCCCACGGCCCCAGATGCAGCTCACCATTGGTTATAGCTATTACTACTTCACGCCCCATTACCTGCCTTTTAAGATGGGCGTCTCCATTATCTTCAAAACCGTTATGAGCGTATTGTGAATATGGTTTCTCCGGAGCAAGTTTTTCCAGCCAGCGTTCGTAATCTCCATGCAGTCCGCTCTCATTGTCATTGATGAATACACTGGCGGTTATATGCATCGCATTGACCAGGCATAGCCCTTCCTGAACACCGCTTTCGCGGACAAGTTCTTCGACCTGATCATGTATGGAAACAATTTGCCGGCGTTTGGGGATGTCCATCCAGATCTCTTTTGTAAGACTCTTCATTCTTCATCCTTTCATAAAGTTATTTATTTACGTTAAAAATATAACCTGCGGAATTACTATTGAGTATTGTTGTAAATGCGCCTGTACTGGTAGCGGCCGGAGCGGTAAAAATACCGTCAAAAATAACACTGCCGCGGTAATTGAAAGTATGGGTTCCTCGCGGCATTGATTCAACATAATAGTCAACTGTACGGTCTCTGTATTCAGCATAATAACCGGTTGTATTGTATTTAAAACCGCTTCTGGTCTCAAGTGGTTCCAGGCATGCTGGCTTCTGGTCTTTGAGTATAATGTATTCATAGTCATTTTTGCTGGTAACAATAAGCTCACTTTCTATCAGGTCGCCGGCTTTTATACTGTCTCCAATATTCAGTCTGGTTTTAACATATGAATAACTCAATTGCTGTTTTTCACCTCCCAGACCGTCAGGGAGGGTAATAACCTTTTTTTCAGGGGTTAATTTGTAATAATTGCGTTGTACTTTAAGTTCCAGCCCATGAGGTGCGGTGACTTTTTCATTAGCTGTATAGCTTAGCGTCGTGCTTAGGTAACAGCTGAATGGCTGTTGTTGCGGAGCAGTAATTTGCAGAATATTCTTCCCGGTTTTAAGTTTGGTATATGGGTACGAGATGGTAAGTGGAGTATTATCAGCAGGAAGAGATATTGTTTCCTGCGGTGAATTATTTACTGCCAGTAATAAGGTTGCTGGAGGCTGAGAATTTTCAGTTGTAGCGGCATAATCGGTAAGTGCGGTAATAATAGCGGTAATAGCGTGTATTGAATCTCTTCTGCTGGTATTACGGATATTATTTACCAGATAATGTGCCAGTTTGTCATTAATGCCGGTATCTGTGCCGGTACTGAGGTGAAGTGACAGATAATTAGCAATTGTTGCAGATTCAGAATTATACCATTGCCAGTTGTTTGCGGTGGTGTTCAGATCAAGATAAGCGGTGGAATTTTCAGTATCTTCGATAAGATACTGCTGTATGTTTGTAAGTATCTGGGGCAGAAGTGTAGTATCATCGCTATGCGATAATCCTGAACCCAGAAGACTGAGGCCAAAAACTGAGAGGAATGATCTGTCTTTAAAGAGGAAGTTACGCATTCTGCGGTTTTCATTATTGCTTTGTGACAGAACTGCATATATCAGAGCGTCGAGATTTGAAGGATGCGCTTTACTCTTACTGTCTTTATCGCCTGAGTTATAATTTATAAGAAGTTTGAGCTGCTCTTGCTGATAGTTAATAAGGTAGAGCCTGGCACCGGTAATGAGCTCTGCGGGGATTTTGTAACCGAGGCTGTCTGCCCGTTCAAGGCTGTTTAACACAAGTGCGGTGATATACTCTGAACTCAAGCCGTTTGCAGCTATCCAGCTCCAACCTCCATCCTGGTTCTGATTTTCCGTTAAAGCAGCTACAGCACGGGTTATTTCAGGTTTGAGATTTGAAATCTCTTTTTCATATTTTATCGGGCTGGTACTGTAGAGTATTGCCGCCGGCAGGTACTGTGTGAGTATTGCATCATTGGTTATGTAATTTCGTGAAGCTGCATCGGTAATAGCACGGGTAAGCAGTGATGACATTGCAGGAAATAATGTTATCTCAAGTTTAGCAGATTTATTTTCTCTGCTGCGTGGCAGTGAGAAATCGCTCTTGTAGCTTTTGGCGGAGATCAGAGCGGTACGGCTGTCAAAGATCTGTAATTTATTTTCCAGTACAGCAAGCGGCAGTCTAATACTGTCGGCAGCAGATTTTGCACTGGCGGTAAAGATAATATCACCGGAGGCTATTGTTTCGGCCTGTAGCTGCCATGCTATATTTCTTTCTGAGTGCGGCTCAAGTTTTATAGTTTTGGTAGTATCTGCAAGTGCTTTTAAACCTGCTGCCGGGGTTAGAGTGAGAGTTACCGGCATAACAGTCTCTGAGTTGTTGTAGACAGCGGTTTTTACTTTTACTTTGTCCTCTTTGATCAGGTAGCGTGGCAGTGAAGGGATAAGCATCAGTTCTTTGCTGGTCAGCATAGTTGCAGCAGCCTCAGCGACCTGGGTTGAGCTGTTCAGGCACCATACCCTTATCTTCCAGGTGGTAAGTGTCTCTGGAAGCGGAACCGTGATTATTGCCTCTCCGGATTTATTGAAACTGACATTGCTCAGAAATACTGCGCCGGTTTTAAAGTTGTTGCGTGGGGTATGCTCTGCGGTGCTGTTTTCAGTAACAGCGGCAGGAGCTGCCTGCAGGGAGTCTGCGGACATTTCTGCGGTTACTGCCATGGGGGCCTCCAAACTTGTAGACAGATTTGACATTCTAATACCGGTTTTACGGTATAGAGGCAGGATCGTTCCTGGAAGATTGAAGAAGTTCCCGAAAATACCTATTGGCTGCATGGGGAGAGTATTTTTATTGTATATATTATATGAAAATTTATCGGCACTGCTGCTGTTATCCGGGTAGTGTGAATGCGAAAAACCCCAGAAAAAGTCTTTAATGTCAGGGTAGGTGGCTGCACCGCTGAGTTCTTCAAGTGCGGCATCGTATACGGTGACTATGGCCTGAGATTCTACAGGTTTATTCATATTATCCGTCAGGGTTAATTTAATTTTCGCGGCAGCTCCGGGTGCGTAATCGGATTTGTCAGGAGTAACGGCGAGATTTAATATCTTTTTTACCGGTGGAATAAAGAGTTCGGCATTCGCTGAAGTTATCCGGTTCTTTTGCGTAGAGAGGATTTCTATAAAAGTGTTTGGTGTATCCTCGGGTTTAATAGTATAGTCAATAGTCTGTGCATTTTTTTGGGTTTGCAGTACTTGCGGGTATGGATAGCGCTGGGAAGTAATACCCGGGAATAGCAGCAGGGTGGTAGCGGGTTCGGAACTTACTATCAGCAGTTCTGCTTTTTCATTCAGGCGATAGATGTTCTTTTTAGGAATAATTGTAACCGGTTGGGCTGCTGGTAGGTATTCTGCATTATCAGGTGAGTATACATAAATATTTTTACTGGTGTTAACCGCTGTTCCCAGACTGTCGGTAGTCTGACACTCAAGAGTATAGTATCCGGGTTGCGCAATAGAGAGTTTGTGTATGAATTTACCGTTAGCATTAATTGTTGCTTTAGGGTAGGACTTTACAAGAGTTTTCTGCAGTTTCCGGTTATAACGATAAAGCTGCAATGAGAGTTCACGTGGTGCCACTGGTGTGATTTCCCGGTCATTACTGATGGGGGTAGTGCTTACCGTGATATTTTCATTTTTATTATAAAAGTTTTGATCGGTCTGAATGGAGAGATTGAATTCAGCTTTATTAACTATTAGGTTACTTTCGCGGGTTATACTGCGGTTACTATTGTCGGTGATTGTCGCTTTAAGCGTATAACGGCAGCTCTGTGATGGTATGCCTTTACTCATTGCCAGTGGATCTTCAGTGATAATGGCTTCGCCATTATTATTAGTATATAGGGTGCTCTGGGCTATAAGTTCCGGTTTTGACGGAGCAGGAATTATTTTATAAGCAGCTGTAGAGGTTGCATTGCCGTTATCTTCTCTGTACCCGAATCCTTTGCCGTAGAGCCAGTCCCAGCGTTTTGCAGGTAGATATGTCGAAATTTCCGGTTGGCGGTAGAGTTCGTAATCGATGCGGGCATTCTGTAAGGGACCTCCGAAATTATAGGCAGCGCGGACTTGGAATTCCAATGGTTTGCTGAATACCGGCTGCTTGCTCACGGCTTCAATAGCGGCGGTGAATTCAGGTTTGACATATTCTTCTATTCTGAAATAATTTCCGGCAGAATTAAGTTTGAGGCTGGAGTCAATTCTCCATACTCCCAGGGGTGCCACAGCTTCGGGTTTGAAGGTAAAACTGAAATTACCGTTTTCTGCAATTTCAACCTTTTCTGAAGCTGCTTTTTTACCATCGGGACTGAATATGTTCAGGGTGATATCTTGCAGATCGTTCTGTTGCTTTAGATCAGAAGTATAATCATAGTTGCGGATCCAGCCGGCTATATTGATGGTTTCACCACTGTGATACAGCGGTTTGCTGGTGTAATAAATGATTTTTGTGGTTGGCTCCTGTCTTTGACTCAGGTATTGATAAAGCTGCTGAAAGCCGTCAAAAACGGAATTTCCGGCAGGTGTAGTTGCGGTTATTAGATAATTGAATTCACGTTTTATGTATTGCTGAGGCAGAATTGCCAGTCCGTTATTGTTGGTTCTGATCGTGGTCTGAATATATGGAGCCGGAGTGTTATCAGTCTGCAGTTGCCAGTTGCGGGTTGAATATCCGAAGATATTGAGCTCGGTATTAGCGATACTCTTACCGCTGGTGCCGTCGCTGACAAAGTACAGCCGTTTTCCGGAGGTAAGCGGTTTGGCGGTGATAATTGTATCATTGAGCCAGAGAATAATATTGGTGGTATATCCGCTGTCAAGGCTGGCCTGTATGAAATAAGCACCGCTTTTGAAGGTGCCGGGAAGATGAATCTGGATACGCCCTTCTGCATGGGCTATCTGTGGCTGGGCTGATGCCAGATAAAGTCTATCCTGATATACCGGAGAGGAAAGATATTCCTGCAGTTCTCCCGCAACCAGTTTGGCTTCCAGATTATTAAGGATAGAGGCTGCTGCACGCTGTTTGGTTGTGTCTTGCTTTAAGTTTCGGGTAATATTACGGAGTAGCTTTTCAATACTGATTTTTCTGGCTGAAAGTGTGACTTCAGAAGTGTTACGAAAACGCAGCCAGATATTTGGGGCTGCTGTTGTCTGTTGTCCGCAGCTCTGAAAACTTATAAAACCTTGGCGCAGTTGCCTGATATGTCTCTCGGCATTTTCCTGCTGTTGTCCGGGTATATTACTGAGTCGGGAAATTTTCAGCCAGTACTTTAAAGCTTTGCTGTATTGTCTTCTGTTTTCATATTCTTCGGCTATACTCTGGAAGATACTGGCGGAGGGTTGAATACAGGATATTTGTTTGAAGAGTGCGAGATAATTGTATGAAGCCGGGAGTTGAAATTCATGTATTCCATTTTCCAGCCGGGCGATACTGGTATTATCATCTAACTCATGAAGTTTAGCTAAATAATCATCCTGAATGTTGTCATTGTAATCAATCTGAGCCAGAGTCTGTACTCCGTAAAGGAGCTGTGAAAAATCCGCAAGTTTTTGTTTTTCACGGCAGTCATCGGTCAGAAAGCTGCTGCTCTGGTGCAGATAGTAACGAAATAGCTGACCGTCATTCTCTGCTGCTTTTTCATTATCCGGAAGTTTGAAGAATACCGGGGTGCCGTTTCGAGTTACCGGCGCGCCTTTGCCGTTAAGGTTATTATCAAGTGGTGTCTGCGAATATGCAGGGATATTGGTATAATCGCTTTTCAATAACAGTCTGATTGCAGTCTGTGGTGTAATGTCACTTATGTATAGTGTTGCGAGTTGATAGAGTACTTCTGATTTATTATACTCACAGGTGTCGGTTTTAAGGGCGAGCTCTTTTGCCTTTTGCATATAAGCCAGCGCCTGCAGCCGGTCATGTGCGCTTATATTTATCAGTTGCCGATAGTTTCCAGTATGTCCGCGTTTAAAGGATTCGCCGAGAAAGTAACCATAATGGGTGAGCTCCTGACTGTAAAGAAGCGCAGCGGTATAATAACCGCGCCATTCTGATGGATAACGTGTCAGGATATCAGTTATGAAGCCGTCTATTTCAGAATCTCTGCCAAGAATTTTAAGAGCTTTTACTCCTAGTTTGAAGGCAGTCGAATCATAACCGGTCTCAAGCAGTTTTGTTGTAACCTTGAAGGAATCATTATAATTTCTGGATTTAAACAGCTGCCTGGCTTGCTGCAATTTATCTGTGCTTGCGCTTGGTCTCTCAGCCTGATGCAGTTCGTTGCTGTCAGCTTTTTGAATTGGTGAAGTAAGAAAAAGCAGAAGAATCAGAATTTTCATTGCCGTTTTCAGGTAGCGAGAGATATACATAATATAATCCTTTTTCGTAATACAGTTATGATTTATTATTATATACTTATTTTTCAGTAGCTGGGGTTAAAAAAAACTCCCCGACAAATTTTTGCCGGGGAGTTGATAAAATCTGTTAAAACTTGCTTTATTTCTTTTCCTTTATATGGAAAAAGGTCGCATATATAACCGGTACAAATATAAGTGTCAGAACGGTAGCAAATGTCAGACCACCCATAATTGTAACCGAGAGGGATTGGAAGAAGGCATCAAATACCAGCGGGAGCATTCCAAGTACGGTTGTGAACGCAGCCATACTTACTGGACGCACACGGCTTATCGATGCTTCGATTATTGCTTTGAACGGTTCTTTTCCGGCTTCCCGTTCAAGATTAATCTGATCCAGAAGTACAATTTCATTCTTTATCAGCATTCCCGTCAGGCTGAGAAAACCCAACAGTGCGGGGAAGCTGAAAGCGGCATTGAAAGCAAGAAGTCCCCAGGTGATACCGATAATTGAAAGTGGCAGACCGAGGAAGATAATTACCGGATGGCGTAAAGTCTTGAATAAAAGTAGAGCTATTGTAAACATCGCCAGCAAAGTGAGCGGGAATTTAGCCAGAAGCTTTTCCTGAGCGTCTCCGGAAGATTCAGGTTCACCGCCCCATTCCATGTGATAACCCAGCGGCATCTTGATAGCTTCAATTTCCGATTTAATTTTCAGGTATAGATTGATAGCAGAGATATTCTTTGGCTCGCATTGTGCGGTAATACAGCGCTGTCTGTTTCTTCTGCGGATAATATTATCTTTCCAGATAAGATTTACATTGTCCGCGACCTGGGTCAGAGGGACCAGCTTTCCGTGTACTGAAGACCAGATAAGAATATCTGCCAGATCACTTATATTATCACGTTCAGCAGCTGGTGGCCGGGCAATAATCGGTAGAGACTCATCTTTTTCTCTGAATGCTCCGGTAACACTGCCGGTAAAATTGCTGCTGATGGCATCATTAATGTCGGGACGTGAAACTCCGGCATTTCTCGCTCTGGCATCAGCAATATTAACTTTCAGAGTTTCTACAGGCTGGCGCCAGTCATCACGGATAAAATAGGTTATACCATTGTTTATGCCGTATTTGGCATATATGGCTTTCGCCTGGTCTGCCAGTTTATGCAGAACTCGCTGATCCGGACCGGTAAATCTCGCTTCAATCTTCGCATCCGCAGAAGGACCGATATCCATCTTTTTAATATTGGCCTGCAGCTCCGGGTATTCGTCCTGGAACATTCTGCTTAATTCCGGCAGCAGAGGATCTATCTCTTCATAATTATGAGTATACACCATCAGCTGGGCATAAGCGGAGTTGGCTGTTTCAGGTGCGTAAGTCAGAGTAAAACGCTGACCTCCTTCACCGGTAAACTGTACGACATCAGTGATATGTTCGTTCTTGCGAAGTTTTTCCGTAATTTCATGAGCTACGGCATTTGTTTTATCAATGTGTGTGCCTTCCCGCAGCCAGATATCGACCAGGAACATATTACGGGTACTGGATGGGAAGAAGGTCTGGTCTACAAATTTAAAGCAGTAGCCGGAGAAGATAAGCAGACCCAGCATGACCAGTATCACCAGGTAACGGTGATTGATGCATTTTTTGAGAATCCGGGCATAAATTCTAAAGAAGAAGTTATCGTGCGGGTCTTTTTCGGAGGCATCTTTTTTGGTAATAAAGTGTATACACAGCAGAGGCGTCAGAGTAATGGCTGTGATCCAGCTGATAAGCAGGGATAGTGCGATTACGGTGAAGAGGCTGCCCATAAACTCCCCGGAAGCATCCTGTGAGAGTGAGATAGAGGCGAAAGCAATGATAGCGATAATTGTAGCGCCAAGCAGAGGCCATTTGGTCTCATCTACAGTCTGCTCTGCGGCCAGACGTTTTTCAACACCGCGCTGCATTTTTATGACAATACCTTCGGCAACCACAATCGCGTTATCCACCAGCATCCCTAGAGCAATAATCAGGGCACCGAGGCTGATACGCTGTAGATTAACCTCCAGATACTGCATGCCGATAAAGGTCATGAGGATTGTAACCAGCAGGGCAATACCGATAATGATACCTTCGTGGCGCCCCATAAATATAAAGAGCAGCACGACCACAATTATAATTGCTTCGATAAGGTTGATTATAAAGCCGCTGATAGCGGTGGTAACAATCTGTGACTGGAAATAAATCGGCTTGAGCTCCATGCCGACTGGGGTGCGTTCTTCAAGTTCCTGCAGTTTCTTCTCCACCGCGTTACCCATAACGACAACATTGGTGCCGGGGATTGTAGAAATGCCTATACCTATTGCAGGTATGCCGTTATATTCCATAATACTGCTGGCCGGTTCATAATATGAGCGTTTAAAGGTTACGATATCACCGACGCGGATCAGTTTGTCTGCGTTGGAACCTCGGACAAGCAGGTTGCTTATACTGTCAATAGAATCAAATGAACCGGTGGTGTTGATGGTTATATAATGTCCGTCATAATCAATTTTGCCGCCATTACCGACAAGATTCTGGTCATTGATTGCCTGAAAGATAGTTTCCGGGGTAATACCGAGCTGCGACATTTTAGCTCTGGCTATTTCCATGTATATAACCTCGGTGGTATAACCATTGAATTCTATCTTTGCGACATTATCACAGAGTAGAAGTTCTTTTTTAAGCAGTTTGGCATAATCATAGAGTTCGCGTTTGCTGTAACCTTCACCGGTGAGAGCAAAATAAACGCCGTAAACATCACCAAAATCGTCATTGACGGTCGGATCGCCACAACCGGTGGGAAGGTCGGGCTGTACATCATGAATTTTACGTCTGAGTTCATCCCATACCTGCGGTAGTGAGCTTTTGTCGAATTTGTCCTGCATTTCAGCGTGGATAATTGAGAGACCGGGGCGGCTCTCAGACCAGATTTTATCAAGCTGCTTCATCTGCTGTATTGCGGTTTCAAGCTTGTCGGTAACTTCTTCTTCTACCTCCTGTGACGTTGCTCCGGGATACTGGGTGATGATAACCGCTTCTTTAATAGTGTATTCGGGGTCTTCAAGTTTTCCGAGATGCAGGTAGGAGAATATCCCGCCGATGACAGCAAAAAGTGTCAGGGTGTAGGTTACTATCGGATTATCTATAGAGTATTTCGTAATGTTCATTAAAATGTCCCTATCTTTTTATCTGGATAATGGGGTTTTAGTTGATAAATGCATTTTTTCATAATTATAAAGGGCGGACTTTCATGCCGTTCTGGAGATAGCTGCTGCCGGCAATAATAACTTTTTCCCCTTCTTTCAGGCCTGAGGTTACTGGTATGCCTGATTTTGTAGGACTGCCGATTTCAATATATCTCTTTTCAACTGTATTATCCGGTGTGACTATATAAACATAGGTTTTATTGCCTTCCTCTTCTCCCTGAACGGCGGTTGCCGGAAGCCAGATAGTATTGAGCAGTTCTTCAGTGGGGCGTATAAAATCCTTTGAAATTACTGAAGCGGTCATACCCGGAAGAAAGTTATACTTTTGGGAGGTAGGCATTATTAGGACTATTTCATATGTCTGGGTCTGGCTGTCAGCATCTATACTGAACTCATGCACGGTAGCTTCAAATTCTTTGTCAGGGATGGCATCGAATTTAACGGTAACCGTGTCATGAAAATCATTGGGTGCGGCGTAAACCATAATGGATTCCGGGATCTGAATGGCGATTTCGATATTTGTTATGTCCTGCAGGCTGACAATCTGTTCGGTTGCGGTAATCCGCTGATGATTTTCGACATCCTTACTGGCAATAATACCGTCAAAAGGAGCTTTAAGCTCGGTGTCTGAGAGATTTTTACGGGCTATTTCCAGAGCTGCTTTGGTGCGGTCAAAGGTGGATTTCGCAGTATCAAGTTCGGACTGCGGAATAATTTTATCCTTGTGCAGTTTGGTCTTTCGTTCATAGTTCAGTTTGGCTTCGGTGAAGTCCGCTTCAGCTGACAGTACGTTGTTCTTAAAGGTGCGCTGATCGAGTTTGGCGATGAGCTGATCCTTCTTCACCCGCATACCTTCACGGATAGGCAGATCGGTAAGAACACCGCTGACCTCAAAAGAGAGGTCAACTCTTTTGCTGGCTCGTACTTTTCCCGGGAAAGAACGGGTCTTTATATGATTACTTTTTGAAACGATAATTGTTTTAACAGGTTTTGCTTTGGGATCATACTTCTTTGTGTTTTCCTTGGCCTGAGCGGTGAAATAGAAAACACCAGCTCCTGCGAGGCAGATAATAACTATAATCGTCAAGGTTTTTATAAGCTTTGACATTTTTTTCTCCTGATTATTTTCTATAACAAGTTAATATTTTTCGGCTTTAATATGTTTGTCGGCTTTGAGCAGTGAGGTTATGGCGATATAGGTGTTATCCAGTACTGCATTGAGATAGCCTTGTATTTGCTCATTGTCACCGGTATGCTCGAGCATTTTCTTAGGCATGAGTATATTCATACCGATAGTTTGCCCATACCAGATAGCCAGCCAGGCCTCTATTTCCCATTCATTAATATTTTTATTGAATATTTCGTGAATTTTCTGAACTGCAACAAAATCCTTTTGATATACATCTTCATCAAAGTCTTTTAAACTTTTTTCTTCCTCCGCCAGCACTCTATGCACTATTTTGAAGTACCAGAGGGGGTGGTCACTTTTGAATAATTTGGTGAATATCACATTGAGACAGTTATGAATCATTCTGCAGACACCATCCTCGGTCTTTTCTTCTTCAGGAAGGTTGTTCCAGAAAGTTCCAATATTAATATAACCTATTTTGTAAAAGACAAAATCAACTACCGCTTTGTACAGTTTTTCCTTGCTGCCGAAATGATAATTGATACCTGCTACATTTACTCCGGCTTTTTCAGTGATTGCTCGTATTCTAGTGCCTTTTAGACCATCCTCCGCGAATAGCGGTCCAGCTGTATTGATAAGCTTCAGCTGGGTCTTGCTCATATGTTTTTCGTCCATCATTTTTTACCTCTGTCTGTAGTTTTAATTAGTATCAGTTAGATCCAGTATAAACAAACAAAGCAGCAAGTCAAATGTTTGTTTTAAAATTAAGCTTGAATTTTTTGTTTGAAAAATATGTTTTAATATTTGAATTATACTAAAATGTATATTTCATAAATAGTTATAAAATATTTGTCACTAACAGATTTTTAAAAAAATTTATAGAGGATACTAAAGGTTTATTTCGCAAAATAATGATTTTTGTTCGCAAAATGCGTATTGATTAAGCGGTTTTAAGGGTGTATAGTAAATATTATATTGCTTGTTATTAAGGCTGTTTACTGGTCTGCTAAAATTAATTGAGGAGAAATAATGGAAGAATTCAGAATTGATCCAGATGGTATCGATCCAAATCTGGTTCCACAGCGTAAATTATATACTGGTGACATTATTCCTGGTATCGGTATCGGGACTTTTGGTTCTGATAGAGTCAGTCATGAAGAGGTTGCCGAGGCGGTTTTGGGAGCGGCTGCTGTAGGATACAGGCATTTTGACTGTGCGGCTATTTATGGCAATGAGGATAAAATAGGTAAGGTATTCCAGAGGATAATGGAAGGAGGAATACCACGTAATGAATTATTTATAACCTCAAAGCTCTGGAATGACAAACATTCTGAAGATGATGTGATTCCTGCATTTAAAGAGACCTTGCGGAATCTGCAGCTTGATTATCTCGATCTGTTTCTGATTCATTGGCCATTTCCTAATTTTCATCCAATAGGATGTGATGTTACTTCCCGCAGTGCTAATGCAAAACCGTATATTCATGAGAATTATATGAAGACCTGGAGGAAGCTTGAAGAGCTGGTTGATATGGGGCTGGTCAGAAATATTGGTACTTCCAATATGACCCTGCCAAAACTCAAACTGCTGCTGCAGGACTGCCGCATAAAACCGGCGGTAAATGAGATGGAACTGCATCCGCATTTTCAGCAGGAAGAGCTGCATAGTTTCTGTATGGAAAATGATATTGTTCCGATCGGATTCTGTCCAATTGGTTCTCCTATGCGCCCGGAACGTGATAAGACACCGGATGATACCGTGGATATTGAGGATCCGGTTATTGTTGAAATTGCGCAGCGGCATGGAGTGCATCCGGCGGTGATATGTGTGAAATGGGCAGCCCAGCGCTGGCAGGTGCCTATCCCATTCTCTACCAAGAAGAGAAATTATCTGGGAAATCTCAAGAGTGTTACCGAGGATCCGCTTTCGCCGGCTGAGATGGACGCAATCAAGGCTATAGATAAGAACAACCGCCTTATTAAAGGACAGGTATTTCTCTGGAAAGATAATCAGACCTGGGAAGATCTCTGGGATGTTGACGGTAATATTGCCCAGTAAGTTTAGGAATCAAAAGATAATGCTTGTTATCTGATAATTTAAAATTGAACTGCTATTTTATGGGCAGTTCAATTTTTATTATATTATGGTATAATAAAAATTTATCGCTTAAATTAGTAATACTATGATTTATTATATCTCACAGTTTACAGATATATGAGCTGGAGTTGCTTTCTGATATCAGAGGTTATTAATAATTTTATCGACAAGCTGTAGCAGTTGCTGGGAGCGATAAGGCTTGGAGATAAAGGCTGTAAGATTATTCTTTTTCATTTTGTCAATATCTTCGTCTTTTGAATAACCTGATGCGAGAATAACTTTGGCGTCAGGATCAATCTGGATTAAATTATTGAAACATTCTTTCCCGTTCATAACCGGCATAATCATATCTAGTATTATCAGATCAATCCGATCTTTGTTTTTGATGAAAATTTCAATTCCTTCCTGACCGTTTTCAGCCAGCATTACGCTGTATCCGGCATCGGTTAATATGGCTTTTGCTGCAGTTCGGATAAAACTTTCGTCGTCAATTATTAGAATGGTTCCATGTCCTTTCTGGTTATTGCTGTGTTGTGCCTCATCGGGGTTTTTACGTTTTTCAGTTAGAGGGAAGAGAATGTTGAAAGTTGTTCCTTTATTGATAGCGCTGTTTATACTAATCTCTCCGTGATGCTGAATCACATTGCCATATACAGCGGAAAGCCCGAGTCCGGTGCCTTTGCCTTCGGATTTCGTAGTGAAAAATGGTTCAAATATCCTGCTCTGTACCGCCGGACTTATACCGCATCCGGTGTCAGTTACACTGATTTCGATATAATCACCGCAGGTAAGCTCAAAATTACTTTTTTCGCAGTATTCAGAACTGAGGTGTTTATTGGCAGTTTTTATAGTAATGCTGCCGCCATCTGACATGGCATGTGAAGCGTTAATACCGAGATTTATAATTATATTTTGAATTTGTGCGGGATCTCCGATAATTGTGTCATTTACAGCATTCAGTTCGGGTATTATGATAATGGATTTATCAATGGTTCGTTGCAGCAGTGAGAGAGAATCCTGAATAATATCATGGATATTAATTGCAGTAGAGGTGATTTTTTTACTCCGTGAAAATGCCAGTAGCTGTTGGGTCAGTTCAGCGGCGCGATCAGCGGCATTGATAATAATAGAGTGCAGCTCTTCAGCCTGTTTGGTTCCATTAAGGTGGTTGTGAAGTATTTCTGCAGCTCCGATTATTCCTC
Organism: Planctomycetota bacterium; assembly: GCA_963677015.1. Taxonomy (GTDB): domain Bacteria; phylum Planctomycetota; class SZUA-567; order SZUA-567; family SZUA-567. Next base: position 3,527,618 of record OY781533.1, on the reverse strand, counting down.
CTAGCATATTGTTGAAATCATGGGCAATACCGCCGGCTAGCTGTCCGATGGCCTGCATTTTATCAGATTGTCTCAGTTGCTGTTCCAGTTTGTATTGTTCGGTAATATCACGAAAAACCAGTACTACGCCGAGAATTTCATCGGAATCGCCACGGATAGGGGCACCGCTGTCAGCAATATGATATTCGTTTCCTTCTCTATCTACCAGTATGGTATGATTCTCCAGATTGATTATTTCTCCGGTTGCAAGAACCTTATCTACAGGACTGATACATTGTTTACGGTTATCTCCGTTTATAATATTGAAAATATCCAGTAGTGGCTTGCCTAGCGCTTCTGCGATCCGGTATCCTGTAAGTTTCATAGCTACGGGGTTCATATGGATTATTCTGCCGTTGTTATCTGTGGATATGACCGCGTCACCGATTGAATTCATAGTTACAAACAAATTATTTTCCGCCTGTTTACGTTCACGTACTTCTTCATTAAGCTGAAGAATCTGTTCTTTTATTGACAGTCGCATCTTCTCAAATGCTTGTGCCAGCTGGCCTATTTCATCATTTGACAGAAAAGATATTGGAGGCTCAAGGTTGCCTTTGGCTATTGTGTCAGCAATTTTTGTAAGTAATATAATTGGCCTAATTATTTTTGAAAGAATAATTGTCAGTAATACCAGTGAACAGAAGGTGCTGATAAACATTATGATAATCAGGTTGTTTTGTAGTTTTGTGGCTTGGGCATACTTAATGGAAAGTGGAATAACGTAGGCTATTGTCCATTTCCATTCGGAAAATTCTGTATATAGGCTCCAATATCTCTTACCTTTAAAGGTAAAGTTTTTTTCAGTAAATTTGCCGGTTGAATTTTTCTGCAGGTTATCGGTTAAATTTATCAGCGTGTTGCTGAGAGCATTATTTTGTGAGAGTAGAATATTGCCTTTTTGATCAATTATCATGGGATAATCATTATAGGCTGTATTTTTGAAATAATTCTTGAAATAATTATTTTCCAGACGTGAAAGAGCAAGGTTCTGATAATCTTCGAGATACAGTTCAACTGCGCCGGTTTTTGTAAGGCGATCATTATAATCATGTAGTCGTGATAAGATAAGATTCAGTTTTTCAGCGTAGTTCTTTTGCTGGTTATTATTGCTTATGTCACGGAGTTTATAATCGACAACGGAAATAATAATTATGGCGGTAAGGACATAAAAAATTATAACCAGGAATAATATTTTGAATGTGATTGAATTATAGCGGAGTTTAGTTTTCATATTATCTTGTATGCTGAAAAATGATTAAAATAGTTATCTGATAGAGGAACTGTTAAATATTTCTTCGGGAAATTTTATACCCAGTTTATCTGCCAGTTCTTTATTGAAGCGTAATGTCGAGCTGGCGTGATTTAGCTTGCTGATATCCGGTACTTGTTTATTGTGAATGATGTCAAGCGCTATGGTGCCGGCGGCCCATCCCTGCTCTTCCGGCAGCTGCTCAATTTTTATCAGAGCATAAAGTTTTTGTCTTCCCGTAAAGGCGATTGTAGGAACTTTGGTATTTTTCATGAAGAATTCCACAGCGTCATTATCCTGCCAGTCCGGAATTTTGCAGATACTGAAAAAGCATAAGATATCTACTTTTTGCTGCAATTGTAGAAATTTCTCTTTCAAATTTTCAAATGTATCCACTAGATTTCCTTCGGTAAATTTGATACCAAGTTTGCGGGCCAGTGTGTTGATAGTGTCGGTGGCGGTTGGTGTTTTTATTGCAAGATAACCGATTTTTTTACCGTCTGCATATTTTCGGGCCATTTCAAGGGCATTTTTAAGAATTGTGAAGTCTTCGAGAAGAATTATATTCTGTGCATCAGGGTTATAGGATGTTATGTCGCAGTTAGCGATACAGAGAATTATTTTTGCAGGTATTTTTTCCGAATATTTATTGATGAAAGGCATAATTTCCGGTGAATAAGGTGTTATTATGACCTCAGGATTGAATTCGGTTATAAGTTTAATTGCAGAATCAGAAAAATTTGAAAATTCTTTGGCGGAAAGCGGTAAGGCAAATATGCTTTTGTCCGAGCGGTACTCGATATCGCTTTCAGTGTTATCGTATTCCTGGTCACTGATATGGTTTATTTTAAATGTTGAAAGTACTCCGTCTTCAATGCTGTCAATGCCGTATTTATGTTTTTCTCTTTTACTGGTATAGCTGAGAAAGAGTACACGATGGTTTTTTTGGGTGATAAGGTGGGCATTATCCAGCAGGTCAATTGGAAACTTTATGCCGAGTTGTTTAGCGATGTTGATATTAAGATAAAATTTGCCTTGAGAATTGCGGGTAATTGGAATATCGGCAGGAGATTTGCCGTTTAGAATATCAAGAGCGGTGTTTGCCGCCCACTCTCCCTGTTCTTCACCGGCTTTTGGTGTGCCTAGCAGGCTGTATCTGATGGAGGTGAAAACTGCAGCAGTTGAAGGAATGCGGGTGTTTTTTTCGGCGAATCTGATCATTTCATCAAGATTAAAGTCCTTGACGGAATAAAGATCAAGGGTACAGAGCAGATCAACATTTTTCTGAATATCAATAAAATTTTTCTTAAGTTCTGAAAATGTTTCTATCATTCTAACGTCTGAAAATTTAATATGACTTGTATTTTTGAGATATTCATAAGCTTTCTGTGAACTGAGGTTTTTGGCGGCCAGTAACCCTATACGGTCTCCGGCGGCATAATTTTTTAGCAGATTTAAAGACTCATCCAGCAGGAATACTTCAATCATGCCGGTTATATTTTTTTTCGGGAAATTATAGGCGCTGGCATCGTAATTTATGCCGCAGAAGACAAAGGGAAGATCGGAATCAAGATAGTATGGAACTATAAGATATTTCGCGGCATTATCATCTGAAGTAATAACCAGGTCTGGTTTCCAGCTCTCTATCAGTTCGTGCGCTTTTTTGCCGGCGTTAATTTTAAATTCTTCAGTATTGTTGCTTTTGGTTTTCATTCTGAAAACCCGCAGCTCTATTTCTTTGTGGTTTTTTAAAACGGAACGTATCCCTTTTTCTATGGTTGAACTCCAGATGTTGGCATTGTATGAATCAACATAGAGAATTTTTTTTCTGGGTGCGTCTGCAGCAATAGCGGAAGACAGCGGCAGGATGCAGGTTAACAGCAATAATATAAGCGCTGAGTATATCTTCATATCAATACCTCACAAGTAGTGTTGGAATCTGGTGAAGCGTTATATCTGAAAGTGTCTATATCTTATAATTTCAATATATACTATAGCATAGTTTATAAACTTTCGCAAATAAACTTGCAGTGAAAATAAATTAACTTTTAGGGAGGTTAACGGAACAAAATATATGACAGGCAGGGGAAAAATGGGGAAACTCATTGCTGTATAGATATACGAATAAATATAAGCACCCCGCATTCGTGAGATGCGGGGTGCTTTGCGTTGAGTGCAGCTGTGTTTTGTCTGTACTGATTTTTGTTCAGCTGTTGCGCTTTTTCAGGTTTGACATCATTACCGCAAAGACGATTATCGCGCCGATAACAATACTCTGCCAGTAAGGATCAACCTCTATGATATTCAGACCGTTTGAAATCACCGCCATCAGCAGCGCACCTATCACTGTACCTATGATTTTTCCTTGTCCCCCGGTAAGCGGTGTGCCGCCGATGATAACTGCGGCGATTGCGTTCAGTTCGTACCCGGTACCTGCGGATGGAGGTGCAGCACCTACTCGGGCGGCGAAGATCAGTCCTGCTACCGCGCAGCAGAGACCGGATAAGGTATAGGTGACGATGCGGATATAAGGAATACTTATGCCGGAAAGTCTGGTGGCTTCTTCATTGCCGCCAAGAGAGTATACACCTCGACCGTAGGTGGTATATTTGAGAATAAAGGCGATTATTATGGTCAAAATAATTGATATGAATATTGGGAATGGTATGCCCATAACATTTCCGTCGGCCAGCCACAAAAAACTGTCAGGGAAGGCCATTGAAGGGTTGCCCCGGGAAATAAGCAGAACTATGCCTCTAACAATTCCCATCATACCCAGTGTTGTTATGAATGCGGGAACCTTGCCGTACTGAATTATTACGCCGTTTAATGCTCCCAGAAGGATAGTAAGAATCGAGGCGATACAGGCAGCAAGGATAATATTGACCCCATGCACGACATTGAGTACCGCCATAAACGAGATGGTGAAGGCCATGAGTGAGCCTACAGACAAGTCAATTCCTTCGGATATGATAACCAGGGTCATTCCAAGTCCGATGATAAGGTTTATCGATGCCTGTTTGCCGATATTAAAAATATTGTTTACCGTGAAAAAGTACTCTGAAATCCACGACAGGGCGATAACAACTACGATCATACTTATAAACGCGATGATCTGTTGTTTATTGTTGCGTATAAAATGGTTATTATTCATTAGTATTTACTCCGCTCATACAAGCAATGACCTTTTCCTTATTCAGGTCTGATCCTTGCAGCTGGTTGATAATCTTATAGTCTTTCATGATCAGTGCGCGATTGCAGATGCCTATTACCTCTTCTATTTCACTGGAAGCTACAATAATACATTTTCCCATTCTAGCCAGTTCGATGATGAGTGAATATATCTGAAATTTTGCGCCGACATCGATACCTCTTGTCGGTTCGTCAAAGATCAGAATATCACAATCACGCATAAGCCATTTGGCAATAACAATCTTCTGCTGGTTTCCACCACTGAGATTTGCAACCTGACTGTATGGCAGGGGCGGGCGAACTTCAAGATCGGTTATAAGCTGTTTGGCTTCTTCCTTTTCCTGTTTGAGATTCAGAATCGGTTTTGCCAGTTTTTTGAGAGAGGCGAGACTGATATTAAAGAGATTGCTGAGAATGAGTACCAGTCCTTGCTCTTTTCTGCTCTCCGGGATAAGACCTATTCCTTTATTAATAGCATCTTTAGGGGAACTGATAGTGACTTCTTTACCATCAATTTTAATACTTCCGGAATTAATTTTACTCGCGCCGAAAATGGCTTCTACAGTCTCACTCTTACCTGAACCGACAAGACCGGTAATTCCCAGAACTTCTCCTTTGTGTGCTGTAAAGGTGATATTATTGAAATTTTTGCCGGTGATGCTGTCAATTTCGAGCATCTTTTCTTCTGTCGGCAGTGATTTTTCCGGATAATGATCTTTTAGTTCCTGTCCTACCATCAGTGATACAATATCATCAATCGATAGTTTATCAACTTTTTCAGTGGTTACCTTTTTCCCATTTTTGAAAATTGTCACCCGGTCGCATATCTGTTTGATTTCATCCAGTCTGTGTGATATGTAGATTATTGAAACCCGGTGCTTTTTCAGGGTATTTACAAATTCAAAGAGCAGTTTTGTCTCACCGGCAGTAAGGGCGGAGGTCGGCTCATCCATAATAAGTATTTCCAGATCTTCGCGGTGGATAACTTTGAGTATTTCTACCATCTGTCTGGTGGCTACGCCTAGTGTGCTGAGAATATCCCGTGGTCTGGCATTCACCCCGAAGCGGTCAAGAAGTTTCTGGGCGTTGGCGTTGAGAGTCTTCCAGTCAACAATCCCGTTTTTATACGGATAATCACCGAGGAAGATGTTCTCTGCTACAGTTAAAGTTGAAACTTGGGAAAATTCCTGATATATTATTCCGATTCCGGCTTCACGTGCTTCAATTGGGGTTTGAAAGTCTACAGATTCACCATTAATATATATTTCTCCCTCATCTTTGGTATAGGCTCCGGTTATAATCTTAACCAGTGTAGATTTCCCGGCACCGTTTTCTCCCAGCAGGGCATGGACTTCACCTTTTTCCAGTGAAAAGTCGACATTGTCCAGTGCCAGTACACCTGGAAAGCGCTTGGATATGCGTTTGCTTTCAAGTACGGTTTGCATTGTGTGTCCTTTTGTGTGTCATTTGAGAATATAGCACTGTGGCGGTTTTACCCGGTCACAGTGCTATGTTTACAGGTTGAGCAATTGTTATTTGATATACTTGTCAACGGTTTTTGCAGTTACCAGCTCAGGAGCAATATAGGTCTCTGGGTCAATTCCTTCTTTGCTCTTGCCGTTCTTGATATACTGTAGAGCTGCCTGCATGCTGAGTTCTACCATTTTGCGGGCATCCATACGTATTGTTCCGGAAATATTACCTTTTTTGATTGCCTGATAACCACCCTGCTGTCCATCAAATCCGACGATTACAATGTTGTCTTTACCTGCAGATTTAGCAGCTCTGGCAGCACCGATAGCAATATTATCACATTCACAGAATACGGCATTCAGATCAGGGTTTGACTGGAGGACATCTTCCATTACTTTCAGACCTTCCTCTTCTGTCCAGTGTGCGCCCTGTTCGGCGACACTTTCAAGCCCTGGGTGTACCATAACTCCGAGTTCATAACCCTTGGTTCGGAGGATCTGAACGGGATTACCGGTTTCGCCTTGAATTAGGGCAACCTTACCCATGCCGCCAAGTTTTTTGGCGATATAATCTACTGCCATTTTACCGCCCTGACCATTGTCAACTCCAACATAGGCAACAATATTATCGGTATTAAGACGGTTATCCATGTTTACTACGGCTATACCGGCACGCATTGCTTTCTTAACTACTGGAATAAGAGCTGTAGGATGACCGGCAACGAGAATGATCAGGTCGACCTGTTTGGTAATAAGGTTTTCAATAATTGAAATCTGTCCTTCGTAGTCACCGAATGAACCGCTAGGTGCGTAGCGCTTCATTTCAACACCGACCTCTTCGCCGTATTTTACAGCCTGATCGGCCATTTCAATCTGGAACGCATTGGTGGTTAAATCCATTACTACAATAGCACCACGAAGCTGCTTGGCGTGAGCTGTTGAAGTGATACCTATAAGCATAGCTGCAACCAGGCAAAGTGCCCAAAAAGTCTTGTGCATCATTTTCTCCTCTTCCATCATTATAACGTTATTATTAATAGCCAACACAACTACTAATCTTTAAATATTTATTTAAGTTATTTAAATAAAGTTTAAATAAAATATTAAAATAAGCGATAAGTACTTTGCCTATAAATCATAATATTTAAAGGCTTAGTTAATTTAAACTCTTGGTGAATTATTTGAGTAATATTGTTTGTAGTTTACAGTACACTTAGGCTTACGCAAATATTAATTAAATAATTTTAACTAAATATGCACTTAATTTTTGACTAAATTCTTTAAATTAATTTAAAAGATGTGTGCAATAACTTAATTAATAATAGTTTAGATAATTGCAAAGATTTAAAAATTAAGTGTCCTGAAGTCGTGTTGTTTGAATTTTGTTTTAAAAAAAATATTTATTTATCTGTAATTATGGGACAATAAGGTGGTTATGAGATAATGACCATATATTGGTGTGGGTTCGAAGGGTTGAGTATCGGTATCGGTTTTGTCCTGATTAAGCAGGCGGTAATGTAAAGAGTATGCCGGTAAAGGAAAAATAAATTCTGGAAGGGTAAAGACTAGTCTGAATAGATTTTTGACGTATACTTTAGCAGAGAGATAGAGCATCTGGGTATAAATGGTAATATAGGATAAAGAAATAATTATGGATTTTGAACGTATAATTGATGTGCTGGCCATATCGTTGCCGGTTTTCGCTATGATCGGTCTGGGGAAAATTCTGGCTTTAAAAGGTTTTATTACCGAGGACCGTAAGACATTTATTAATGAACTGGTAAACACGTTTTCGCTGCCGTCTCTTATTTTTATTAATGTAGCTACTCAGGATCTGGAGGTAATGTGGAATCCGTCACTGATTGCTCCATCACTTATCGGGGTAGGCATTCTAATTGTCCTTTTTATCTTTATAAATAAACTTTGCGGTAACCGGGGAGGTTTTGCGGCAGCATGTATCTTCGGAACTTATTGGGCCAATGTCGCTTATATGGGATTCCCGATGTGTGAGCTCGCTTTTGGTGGCAGGGGCGTGGATCTGGCTGCGGTATATAATGCGTATTTTATGATTTTTTATATTCCGGTTTCATTTACATTTATTGGAATTTATGGTGCGGATGCCCAGAATATGACTGCCGGGCAGCGCATAGTAAAGATTATCAAAAATCCGATATTTCTTGCCGTTGTTTTTGGTATGCTGGTTGCCTTTATTGGTGATCAGTTCCGGGTGGACTCTGTAACTGAAGATGGGGTCGCTATCAGTGAGCTTACATTGTCGCCGGTAGCGATGGGGCTGCTGCTGGTCGCTGGATCGCTGCTGCGCATGATCGGTGGTATGGGGTTGCCGCTGGCTCTGCTGGCTATCGGGGCTGCAATGAACATCAAGGCGATAACCGACAGGATTTTCACGCTCAGTCTGGTTATAGCCGGAAAGCTGCTGGTTCTTCCTGGCTGTGCTCTTTTATTTGGTATGTACCTGTTCCCTGATATTCCAAAGGTAGTTCTCGGTTCCGGGGTGTTGCTGGCGGCGATGCCCAATGCGGTGGCCAGTTATGTGATTGGCAAACAGGCGGGGGTTGATGAGGGTTTTCTGTCTTCAATGCTGGTGTTGAGTACCGCTATAAGCATCATTACAATTCCGCTGTGGCTCTATATTGTAATATGAAGGTTTTTTAGAGTAAAAAAATCACGGTGTGTTTAAAACATGCCAAACAGGATAAGGTTTTATATTGTAAATTGTTATGACTCATTATTCCTGTGTGAGAATATGCTGTTATGTTTGGAGTGTGTGAATAATTGTTTTAGCTATTGAAATGTCGGTCAATGAGTGTAAAATATTAAACTTGTTGTATTGTTAAATGTTGTCTTACTTGGAGTTAGGTATGGATGAGAAAAAAAGACCGTATCCGGTTATTAATGCTTTAGAATGTAAGTCCTGTGGCAGATGTATTATTGCCTGCCCTAAAAAAGTGCTGTCCCTGTCAGGAAAATTAAATGCCAGAGGGTATGATTACGCTGTGTATTCCGGTGAGGGATGTATAGGTTGTGGTAACTGTTATTACACGTGTCCTGAGCCGAATGCAATAGAGGTTTACAAATAACTGATATTTGTGTGACGGGCGGTGAAAGGCGGTTTTATAACGGAATTTTGAGATAAGGATTAAACAGTCCTTATTTCGAATTAAAATTAAAGGTAAATAATATGGTAACAGAATTGGCTAAAGGGAATTCGGCTGTTATAATCGGTGCAATGTATGCCGGATGTGATTGTTATTTTGGATATCCTATTACTCCTGCCAGCGAAGTTCTTCATGATGCTTCAAAGTACTTTCCAAAAGCAGGTCGTAAGTTTGTGCAGGCTGAGAGTGAAGAGGCTGCGATAAATATGGTTTATGGCGCGGCCAGTACCGGGCATAGAGTTATGACTGCGTCTTCAGGCCCTGGAATATCTTTGAAGTGTGAGGGTATTTCATATCTTGCCGGTGCTGAACTGCCTGCAGTTATTGTTGATGTGCAGCGAGCCGGTCCGGGACTGGGAAATATCGGTCCGGAGCAGGGCGATTATAATCAGGTTGTAAAGGGTGGCGGTCACGGTAACTATAAACTTATCGTACTGGCACCTAATTCCGTGCAGGAGATGTGCGACTGTACTTATAAAGCTTTTGGGCTTTCTCAGAAATATCGTAATCCGGTTGTTGTCTTGACCGATGGGGTGCTGGGGCAGATGATTGAGCCGTTGAAATATCCGGATCTGGCAATAAAACCCGAAAAGGACTCTTCCTGGAATGTAAGCGGAAACGCAGAAACCAAAGAAAATCTTATCTCCAGTATCTTCCTTGATTTTAATGAGCTTGAGGCTTATAACAACAAGCTTCAGGAAAAGTATGCTGTGATCGAGGAAAATGAGGTCGATTATGAAACTTATCAGACCGATGATGCTGATACAGTTCTGGTCGCTTATGGTATTTCCAGCCGAATCGCCAGAAGTGCGGTTGACGAAGCGAGAAAGCAAGGTAAAAAAGCAGGTCTTTTCCGTCTTAAAACTCTTTTCCCATTCCCTAAAAAGGAGCTAAAGGCACTTGCTGCTCAGGCAGACAGATTTATTGCGGTAGAGATGAGCAATGGTCAGATGCGTGATGATGTAAAGCTGGCAATAGAATGCAGTAAACCGGTAGATCTGGTAAACAGAATAGGTGGTAATCTGATTACTCTGGATCAGATAATGGCGGTACTGTAGCTGGCAGGTATTTTAGGTGAAGATAATAACTCGATCAGGAGTAAAAATATGGAAACTGTATTGAAGAGACCAAATTCATTATATAAAGAGTATACCAGAAAAGGTGGCGCTGCCCAGACTGCTACTCACTATTGTCCCGGATGCGGGCACGGAATACTGCATAAACTGATTGCCGAAGCTATGGACGAGTTGGGTATTCAGGACAGGTGCGTACTTATAAGCCCGGTTGGCTGTGCGGTATTTGCCTACTATTATTTTGATTGTGGAAATATTCAGGTTGCGCATGGTCGGGCTCCGGCCGTCGGAACCGGAGTTTCAAGAGCCGAGGATAATGCGGTTGTCATCAGTTATCAGGGTGATGGTGATCTTGCTTCTATCGGTCTGAATGAGACTATGCAGGCCGCGAATCGCGGTGAAAAGCTGGTGGTTTTCTTTGTGAATAATACTGTATACGGCATGACCGGAGGCCAGATGGCACCGACTACTCTCATCGGAGAGAGAACTGTGACCAGTCCTAATGGTCGTGATCCGCAGCAGGCAGGTTATCCGCTGCATATGTGTGAACTGGTTAACGAACTCAATGCTCCGGTATTTATTGAACGTGTTTCGCTGGCGGATGTTCCACGTATCCGCAGGGCTAAACAGGTTGTGCGTAAAGCCCTTGAGGTGCAGCGTGACGGTAAGGGTTATGCTTTTGTCGAGGTTCTTGCACAGTGTCCGACAAATCTCAAGCTTGATGTCAACGCCAGTGCTGATTTTATTATTAATCAGATGGAGAAGGAATTTCCGGTAAAGAATTTCCGTGATAAAATTGAGGATACACCGCACATTGCACGTCAGGAGAGTGATTTCTCCAAGGATAAGCTGGATGAAATTTTTGGTATTGTCGGTTCTAAAGAGAAAGACGCCGGTGGTTCTGACCGGTTCAAGACGCTGCAGGTAAAGATAGCCGGATTTGGCGGTCAGGGTGTGCTCAGTATGGGTGTGGTTCTGGCAAGAGCCGCTTGTGAAGAGGGGGCAGAGGTATCCTGGTATCCTTCTTATGGTCCGGAGCAGCGAGGCGGAACCTCCAACTGTTCTGTGGTTATCTCCGGCGAGAGTATTGGTTCGCCGGTAGTTTCGCATCCGGATGTGCTGATTATCATGAATCGTCCGTCCTATGATAAATTTGCTGCCGACGTCTGCGACGGTGGTATCATTCTTTGTGAATCAGCGGTTGGAGCGATTAAACCGCCACGTGCCGGAGTGAATGTTTACACTATTCCTGCAGTAGAGATTGCTTCCGAATGCGGGTCTGCCAAGGCCTCAAATACAGCGATGCTCGGAGCGCTGTCAGCATTGGTTGATACCGGGTTGAGTGACAGTGGGTATGAAAAGGCTCTGGCGGATAATTTCGCTGGAAAATCTCACCTTGTTGATATCAACCTCAAGGTATTCGAGGCTGGAAGTGACTGGGTAAGTAGTAATATCAAAAAGTAATGCGTTGATCGGTGATATATAGAGGATTTTGACTATTCAGGTTGGTGCGGGAATATGAAGTATTTTATACGATATTGGCTGTTTCGTCTGGTAATGTTTTCTACAGCAGTACTTCCCGCACGTTTTGCCTACTGGGTATCCTTGCGTATTGCCGATCTAGGGTATTTTCTTGGAGATAGAAAAGGGCGTAAAGCGGTGATGCGTAATCTGCGTCAGGTTATGCCCAATGAATCAGCGGGGAGAATAATTTATGAATCCCGCTGGGTATTCCGTAACTGGGGCAAATACTTTACGGAATTTTTTCGCTTCAGTTCTTACGACAAGATGTTTTTTCTGAAACACACATCATTTGTAAATCTTCACCATATAACCAATGCTTTAAAGGCTGGTAAAGGCTGTATTATTATGTCCGCTCATGTTTCAAACTGGGAACTGGGAGCGGCATACTTTCCTTTGCGTCTGGGGTTAAAGATAAATGTAGTTGCTGCCAGACATGTCTCTGAGAGGATCAATAAACTCTTTATTGATCAGCGTACGGCAATGGGGATAAATGTAATATATACCGAAGAAGCCGGGCTTAAAGTACTCAGAGCCTTGAGAAATAATGAGATAGTCTGTATTCTCAGTGACCGTGATGTTGGTGAAAATGGTATAGAAGTGGATTTCTTCGGTAGAAAATGCCGTTTCCCTCAGGGTCCTGTCAGACTTGGAATAAAGAGCGGGGCGGTTTGTCTGCCCGGGTTTGTTACCCGCAGAACCAATGACAGTTTTGCTATTGAGATGCGTGACCCTATTGTTTTTCCTGAGGATATGGATAAGACGCAGAAAGTTCGTTATGGGATTGAGAAGTATGTAGTACAGCTGGAGAATTATATTCGTCTGCATCCGGAGGAGTGGCCTGTTTTCTATGATGTCTGGGATGAAGAATGGCATGGTTAGTGCTTATATTCTGATTGAGGCTGATTATTTTTATTGTTTGCAGATGTATTTATATTAACAGATGATGAGGTTTTTAATTCTTGTTTTCTTCAATAAGGATAATATAATATATGAAAATATGTGCGCTGATACCTGCTTATAATGAGGGTGATTATATTTATGAGGTCGTCTGCAGGTGCCGGAGGCATATTGACCATATTTTGGTTTATGATGATGGTTCAACAGATAATACTATCGCTGAAGCTGAAAGAGCCGGAGTTGAGGTGGTAAGCCGGGAGCATAATAAAGGTAAAGGGCATACTCTGCTTGACGGGTTGAATCTTCTTGCTGAACGCGGTTATGACGGGGTTATAACTCTGGATGCCGACGGGCAGCATCTGCCGGAAGAGTTGCCGCTCTTTATTTCTGCAGCTGAAGCAGGAGCTGATATTGTTATCGGTAACCGTATGGCTGAGCAGAAAAGTATGCCGAAAGTTAACTGGTATACCAATGTTATTACCAGTCTGGTCATCTCCATGCTGGCCCGGCAACGGATTCATGATTCGCAGGTAGGATACAGATATATCAGTTGTAACGCCTGGAAGCAGATAAGAGATAGAATTGTCAGCAGAAACTTCGAATTTGAAGGTGAGATGCTGGTTGTTGCCGGACGGCAGCGGCTTAAAATAGCTGATGTTCCCATTGAGACGGTGTACGGAACAGAGGTGAGTAAAATTAATCCCTGGCTTGATACCTGGCGCTTTATAAAAATGGCTTGCAGGTTGCTTTTTTCATGATTGTATAAAATATAAATATTTATGAATAGAGTAAGAATTACAATTTTAGTTGTTTTGCTTTCTGTTGCAGCATTTGCCGGTACCGGCAGAAATGCCAAGGTTGCTGTTATATCCAATCTCGTTCAGGCACTTAATTATAATAAGTTTGAACTATTCCTTAAAGATGCTTCACCTGAATTTCGCAAATCAATGACCCGCGCAAATTATGATAAACTGCATTCACAGATGATAAACTATATCGGTCATATTGTTAACTGGAAATTGCTGACAAAGCGTGATAATGGCAAGATGGAGACTTATAGCTTTCGCCTTACCGGTGACAGTGAAACAATCGGGCTGATTATGCTGGTGCAGATGTATGCTTATGAGAATAGGATTTTAGTATACAGGGTTGCTTTTTCTAAACGCTGATACGTTTCTAGATTTTTATTTGAATGGATTTTAAGATACAGCACATAATGTGCTGTATCTTTTTTACATATAATATTCAGTCTGAAATGAATTATGATTATCAGTAACCTGCCGCAGCATGGTTGTCAGTATGTCAGAAAATAATATTGCAGAATCATTTCCGCCATTATTTAGCTGTGACTGCTTTTGGTGCTTCAGTTTCTTTTTTTTCTGATTTGTTTTGCTGCAACTGAGGTATTTTCCAACGGATCTCACCCGGTACAATATTGATAATTTTTATTCCCGGTGGCGCTATAGCGTGGCATTTGAGGACATATTCTCCCTGAACTGATGATCCCATATCTCGGGTGTCGATATAGATAGTAAAGGCTTTGGACTCAGTCTTATCGAGAAGCATTTTATTTCCTTCCGCTTCTATTGAAACCTGTGGAGGCAGAAGTTTTCCACCAATAAGCCGCTCCATGCGGGTAGCGATAAGAACACTTACCGGGATGTTTTTATATATACGGGTAGTCGGGGCCGGGCTGATGTCAACGTTTACCGAGATTGATTCTGAAAGATAGCGGGTTGAGTCTTTGAGCTGCAGCGGTTGCAGATCGACGTAGGTAGTAAACGGTAATGTATGACTGGTAAGATCTATAGGATCGGTTATGGCGGTCAGATCTTTGGTAAAATCAGCTTCTGGTGCATTTAGAGCCAGATATCGCGGTGAAAATGAAATATTGGTGAGTTCATAGCCTTCCTGCAGTTTGCCGGTGGTTTCAACCTTCACAGGTATGTATTTGCGTATCGGCTTGACCAGTGATATTACCAGTTGCGGGTTGAAGATTGTTTCCACTATGACGTCTTCAGGAAGACCTTTAAGATTATCAGGCTTGAGCTCAATATGTACATCCTGCATTGAAGATGCATTGTTGTCGATATCCAGAAATACCCGGAACTGAATATCCCCCGGGCTGAGTGAGGCGATTACATTCTTTGCCCCTTTGACAATTACAGTGCGTGAACGTGGTAGAACTCCCTGAGCTTCCCAGCCTCTGGGAATACGTATTGAGAGTTCGGCAGCAAGCTGTCGTTCTTCGGTGCGGCTGGTTTCAACATAATACCAGATAGCAATACCGATAAACATGGAAAAGATCAGAGTGACGTAGTCTATAGTCAGATGCTTATGGATAAATTTACTGAGTCGGTTCAATTTTCTGTCTCCTCTGTATTATCCTCATCATCTGCAGCATGGCTGATTTTACATTCACGTTTTAGAATTTCAGTAAGACCTTCATAGTCAAGGTCGAGTGTTATATTGCCACCCATAGCTACCGATACCGCTCCGGTCTCTTCTGAAACAATTACAACTACCGCGTCCACCTCTTCACTGAGACCTATGCCGGCACGGTGTCTGGTACCCATACCTTTACAGACCTCAACATTTTCTGAAAGCGGCAGTAAACAGTTTGCGGCAACAATTTTACCTGCTCTGATAATAACAGCGCCATCGTGTAATGGAGTGTTTTTGGTGAAAATGGTTGCCAGAAGTTTGGTGCTCAGTCTGGCTTCAATTAGAACACCACTTTCGATGCAGGTGCCGACCATGGTTTTACGTTCTATTACAATAAGTGCGCCGACTTCTTTGCGTTTACTTATATTGAATGCTGCATCAGCGACTTCTTTTTCCATATCTGAATTGATATTTCCGGTAAACTGGGAAGCGGTTTCACCAATTCTTATCAGCATTCGTCTGATTTCGGGCTGGAAGATTACAACGATGCCGAATAAAGACACCGTGACCAGATTTTCCAGAATCCAGGTTACATTTTTAAGTTCAATGAGTTTGGATATGAAAAGAACGAAGATAAAGAGAATAACAAAGAAAATAACAGCGCCGCGGGCAATACCTGCTCCTCTTGTGCCTTTCATAGCCGAGAACGCCATATAGATCATGGCGATAATAACCATGATTTCTATAATTGAGCCAAAAATTCCCAAATTGTTTGAACTGGCAAGGTTATGAAAAAAATTATCCATAATTTCTCGTATCTCTATGGCTAATAATTTGATAATGGTTGGTATAGTGCTAGTTTATATGCATATAATGCAACGTAAAATAATTATAAGTAATAGTTTAGCACTATTGCGGTGAAATACAAGATAAATCATTTATAAAGAATGAATAATTGTGGGGTATAGATAAATATTTTGGTTAAACTGAATAATTTGCCGGTTGAGGCTGAGCAGGTAAAGAAAGTTTAAAATTAAATATTTAACATAAAATTCACTTGATTTATTCTGATTTTATGATTATTCTTATAATTAATAATGTTATATAGTAATTATAATTATGTCCTGATAACTTTAATTTTAGTAAAAAGTTTTGTGTGTTATTGTTATTTAAATTCTTAAATATTATAATAGTTAATAAATGGCTATTATTCTGATTTTGTCGGTATTTTTAATTTATATGTTTATTACTGGTTTTAGCCGTGTGTTTTATTTTTGCCGGTATCTGGATTTTATTCCTGAAAATATATAATGTTGCTACCGGGAATTTTTTTTCATTAATTAATGCTAATTATAATTTATAACGCTCACTGGCAGTTTAGCAGATTGATACTGTTTATTTTCGGTTGCCGCCGTGAAAATTAGGAGGTGTATCTCATGAAATTATCCCGACATGGCTTCTTTGGTATGAGTCAAAGTCAATTGCCTTTCTCAATTTTGAGAAATAATCCCCAGGAAAATTTTCCGCTTCATGAGCATGAATTTGTGGAGCTGGTAATTGTTACTCAAGGTACAGGATCGTACTTTACTGAAAAAGTCTCTCAAACCATTGAACAGGGCGATATTTTCATCATTACTCCTGGAGTGCGTCATGGATATCGGGATGTAAACGGGCTGATTCTGATAAGTGTGCTTTACAGTCAGGAGATTTTACTTTCACCGCTGGCTGATATCGGCACAATGGTGGGTTATCACGCGTTATTTAAGATTGAGCCTAATTTCAGTTCTTCTGCATCTGCAAAACTCCTGTTGAATGACGAGCAGCTGGCTGAAGCTGTTAATATAATAAATAAAATAGAAGCTGAAATAGAGCGGAATAAACCCGGGTTTATCTTCTTTTCAAAGGTATACTTTCTGGAATTAATCGGTCATCTGTCACGTTGCTACAGTAGTGATGAGGCGGAAAAATCACCAGAGATTATGCGGGTTGCAGAGGCGATTGCGCATATTGAGCAGCATTATACTAAGGATATTGAGCAGGACGACCTTGCGAAGATTGCTAATCTGTCAAAGAGTCATTTTCTGCATATCTTTAAAAAGACGACCAATACTACGCCACTTCTTTACCAGAAACTGCTGCGTATGGAGAAAGCCTGTTCATTGTTGACTCAAAGCAGAATGTCGATTACCGAGGTCAGTTATAATTGCGGCTATCATGATAGTAATTATTTTACCCGTCAGTTTAAAAAGGTTATGAAGATGTCTCCTAAGCATTATCGTAACAGCAGTAGAAAGATTGAAATGCCGGATAGTGAAGATTAAACTGGTTTTCACGGGTTTTAGAGTTTTACTGATTTTGTTGATTATATTTATTATAAAGAGGCCACTTCATTTGAAGTGGCCTCTTTATAATATGATTTCGGCTTTTTATTTAGCAAAGAGCGCTTTCTGGAAGACCGTATGTTCCGCTGTGACGGTCTTTAAGTTCTCCAAGCTTTGATTTATTCCAGTTATCAATGCGGGAGAAATAGCCTACAACCCTGGTCATGCGCTGTAATGCAACAGGCTCACGTTTGCAGGTAAGAACTTCTTCAATAATATTCCACTCACCTTTTTCAATTGCTTCCAGGGGTAAACGTGTTGAAAGGCCGCTTTTAATATGCTTTACAATACAGCCTGGAGTCTTTTTTTCTGGGCTGTCAAGACCTTCACCGGTCAGCTCTGGGTGTGCTTCGACTGAGTCAAAAAAATCTGTTAGTTTCATAGTTTGTTTCCTTAAATTTCTTTGATAAAAGATTTGAATAACAACAACAATACATATCTATGTCAAAAGCAGATTATACTGCTTTTTGTGGTTTAAATCAAGTTTAATACTATATATTGTATCGACTGAATGATTCTGATATTCTATGAATTTCGGTTAAAGTTGTCAAGAAAAGAGTGGTTAAATATTATCCGGTAATTAAAAACACTGTAAATTACAGGAGATATAAAAGAAAAAAAATAGAAAAACTTAGCGGAAAATTTTCTGTGCTGATGTAAAAGATATAAAATAAGTGTCATTTTGGGCGGGTATTGGTGGTTATATCGAGTTGTGAGCTGCGATAGGAGAAAATTCTTTGATCATATTCAGTAGCAGAAGATTAAATACTTGCCGGAAGAAGTATTGATCAGCAGTAATTTGAGATTATCATAGGGGTTGGTATTGAAAATACTTGTTGAATAAAGCTTTCCCTGAAAAGTATTTTCTGTATAATTATCTGAAAACAGGAAAACCATCTTTGATTAGGAGATATTGTACCATGAGATTCGATTGTGATGATTGTGATAATAAAGAGGATGAAGATAAGAAGGGCGCAATAGATCAGGAAATGCTCAAAACACGCTCAATAATGATCTCGGAAGAGGTAAGCGAGGAGCTGGCGAAGAAGGTGTATACACAGTTGCTGCTTTTGAATCAGAGATCGACTGAAGATCCTATCTATATTTATATTAACAGCCCCGGCGGTGATGCTGACAGTGGCTTTGGTATCTATGATATGATGCGGCTGATTGAAGCACCGGTGATTACTATTGTCTGCGGTCTGTGTGCCAGTGCGGCAGTGACTATCTTTCTTGGTGCAGATAAGGGAAAGAATTATGCAACTCATAATAGCCGTTTTTTACTGCATCAGCCTTCTACCGGGGTGCAGGGAAGTGCATCTGATATGGAAATTACCGCTATTGAGATAAATAAAACCCGTGAAAGATATAATGCGATAGTTGCGGAAGTGACGGGCAAGGATCTTGAAACTTTGAGAAAAGATGCAGATCGTGATTTCTGGATGAGCCCTGAAGAGGCTGTGGCTTATGGTCTGGTGGCTAAACTTATAACCAAGCGTACTGAGGCTGAGTAAGATTATATTATTGCACTGTCTGGTGTTTAAATAGTTATTAGAAAGAGCGGAGAGTTTAAAAAACTCTCCGCTCTTTTTGTATTGAATAAAAAAATTGGATCTGCCATATATTTTATGGCAGATCCGCGAGTTTTGTACTTCCCCTTGATTGATAATATCAAATAAGCGATATTATCAGAATTTAGAATGCTCCTGAGCCTGGCAGTGAGCCGTATTTAGAACATACATCTGCAACGGCTTTACACTTGCCAATACTGTACTGTCTCCAGATCATGCTTGTTGGTGAAACCAGTACCTTTTTGGTAATATCCTGGAATTTTGCAGGAACTTCGATCTTTTCTTTGCGAGCCTCTTCTTTGAGCACCATGCGGCGGATACACTTGAATTCTGCTGGTACTGTGCGGTAGCGGATGCATTCTTCAGCGATGCAGGTTTCAACCCAGAGTTTCTGCTTGACTGCAGGTACTACGACTTCTTTGGTATAAGCAGGTGTCTTGAGCTTTTTGACCATTACCTTCTTTTTAATTGCAGGCACACTCATTTTTTTGGTAGTTGCAGGCGCTACAAGTTCCTGAACAGCAATACAGGCGTAACGGGCAGGTTTATGGATGGCTCCAATACTGCCGGCAACCTGTTCGCCCTGATTAACCTCGACATCGGTAGGGGTTGCAACTTCACACATTTCGTCACGTTCAGGTTCAATTTCAATCTTTCTCATTACAGTTTTATACTGTGCAGGTACTGAAACTTCTTTTTCCATAGCCGGACGGAAGGTAATTTCTTCCTCGCAGTCTTCGTAAACCGCAGGTACTGTTACAAACTCCTTTGATTCTTCTTTGATTGTAACTTCAATACACTTGCGCTCGAATTTTGCTGGCTGGCAGTAAGGAATTTTGCGTTCAGGAGCGACTTCAATCTGCTCCTCGACCCATTCATATTTTGCCGGAATCGGCTTCATATAGAATGTAGCATCACCAGTCTTAATCTTTTCGTTTTCAACTTTAAACACTGCCGGTTTGGTGATCAGTGTCCAGAAGTTTCCTTCACAAGGTTTTGGCGGTGTCTCACCTTCAACGAAAGGTATCTCTTTTGGAACAGGATTTTGATTGCAGTCAACCCCCTGAAAATAAGATCCCTCCTTGTCGGGAGCATCACCTGCATATGCGCCGGCAGTAATTACTGTAACCGCAGCACAAAGGCAGAGTATTTTTTTAATTCCCATATTTTCTCCTAATCTATAAAACAAGTCCCACATTATATGTGAACGATAAATTATTCCACATTTTATCCAACCATATATAGTTAATTACCATTCACATTTGACTCATTTCAAAATATTTTCTGTGATTAGGGAAAATTAAAAACAGACTCAAAAAATTGAGTCTGTTTTATAACATTTTATAAATAAATAAGTTATGATTTTATCGGACGTTACTTCTGAGCGTCCAGTTTAGAAATCAGTTCATCTTCAGCACAAACTCCAACCGCTCTGTCAACTTCACTACCATCTTTAAAAATGATGAGCGTAGGGATGCTCTGAACCCCATATTCAGAAGCAGCCGCGGTATTTTCATCAACATTGATTTTACCGACTTTTACACTGCCGGTAACCTTTTTAGCTACCTCTTCAAGGATAGGCCCCATCATTTTACATGGTCCGCACCATGGTGCCCAGAAATCTACAAGAACAACGCCCTGACCTGTAAATGAAGCAAAATCATTATCATTGATTGCTGTTACAAATTCACTCATTATATTTCCTCCAGTTTAGTAATGCAAAGCATTAACAGTTAATAAATAACCCCTGATTATAATTTTCTAACTAATATTCCTTTTACTTTCAGCAGAGTACGGTTGAGGATGTAGATAATCACTACCGCCAGAACCAGACCTGCTGCCCCTCCGATAATCATTCCGCTGCTTGCTGCAATTATATTGCCAATGTGGCCACCAATGAACATAAGTATTAACGGCAGCATGTATAATACAACGGCGATCTTGGCGCCTCTTGGGGCTTTGAGATTAATTTCAACAATATCACCTTTGTTCAATCCTGATACTGCCGGGATATTAAGTTCAAGAAGTTCTTTGGCGGAACTCTGGTTACTGCACATTCCGCACCCTTTACAGCCTGAATGCCGGTTACAATCATCAGGGAGAAGAGCCACTCGTATCAGGCTATCAGTGATATCTTTTATTATAGCATTTTTTAGCAATTGCTCAACCTCCTTATATTATGATACTGTCAAAAATTAGTACAATTCCTTTTTTACGAACTATACTTTTTCCAGGGACAGATTATCGGAAGCTGCAGCAGCAGATAAATTACTGGAGCAAGCAGCAGGGTAAATAAAAAATTATTCAGCTGTTGTTCGCAGATTGATTCCAGTATCAGGCCGGAGTTTTCCAGTATTAACCGGAAAAACAGAATATACAGCAGGCAAAGTCCAAATAAAAGCAGTTCAAGTACGCCGTATCTGCTTTGAAAGGCATTTTTAAAATAATGAATGATCAGGGCACTGGAGGTATAGGAAAAGGTATTTATACCAAGGTGTTTTCCGGTAAAGAGATCGCAGATAATACCGGCGGTGAAAAGAAGCAGCAGGGATTGGGTTTTGGTAGTATTCAGAGCGGTATAGAAGGCTACTGTATAGATAAATTCAGGGGTGTATGTCAGAGGCCAGTTCCCCAGCAGCTGGCTCAAACCGATAAGCAGTAAGATAATGATATATCTGAAAAATCTCATTTATTAAATTCACTTATAACAATTACATACTCTAGAGACGGGAAGTCAGCAGCCAGTTTGACCGGGGCTTCAAGTGTTCCGGGTTCATCGCCTTTTTGCGGGTAGTCTTCCAGCGTTCCGATGAGCAGACCTTCAGGAATTTTCCCCAGAGCCGATGAGGTGTAGATCTTTTCTCCGGTCATTGAGACGGTCTGACCGGTATAAAATACAGCAGTTGCCGATTCATAACCGCTGCCTTTTATTGAGCAGCGGTCACGGCTTTTGCCGGCTCTGGCTGGAATAAGCACTCCGGGATTGTCAGTGCGAAGGACGATTGCCGTGTCACGCTCAACTCTGGCTACAATCCCGGCAATTGTTTCTCCCTGAGCGATTGCAGCTCCTTCCTTGACTCCATCGAGGTAGCCTTTATTTATGATAAGTTCCGGGGAGACGGTATCGGTTGATTCACCTATAATGCGGGCAGTAGTTATTTTAATTTTCGGATAAAGTTCTTTGAACTCGGTAAATTCTCTAAGCTGTTTTTTGAGAAATGCAATTTCGCTGTCGCGTTTATCCAGGGTATGCAACAGTTCCTGCTGTTGAATTTCAGGAGGTATATTCTCTGGTATCAGGGTTTTCGCTTCATTTTTATCCGGGGTGAAGTCGGCTGTTTTGTCGAGCAGGCGGCTATATTCATTGAATATAAGCAGGCGAAAATCCTGAAGTATACTCTGAGGGAGAATATACATGACTATTGCAATGAGCAGTAGCAGTATTGCGAGTATAAAGTTTAGCCGCATTAATTCTCCCTTGGGAATCAGTAGTTTTCTACATACTGGACAATATTATCTATTACCTCCTGCTGGCTTAGTTCTGATGTGTCTAGGAGATAAATACCCTTGCCGGCTCGTGCAAGTTCCTGCGCTTCTTTCATTGGCCCTACGGCATTGTCAGATTCGTCGCGGGCGATAATCTCACAGAGTAATTTGTCATAGTCAACGGTGTGACCCCGTTGCGCAAAATCATTAAGACGGCGCTTTGCTCTGACTTCAGGGCTGGCTGTAAGGAATATTCGCCATTTTGCATTGGGCAGTACAACGGTAGTGATATCGCGGCCTTCCATAACTACCCGTCGTTTGGCCGCCATCTGCTGCTGTCTCTTAACCAGCAGATCGCGTACCTCTGTAACTCTGGCGGCAAATTTAGTGTTTCCAGTAATCTCGGGTGAGCGTATTAAGCTGGATACATCTTCAGAGTTCAGGTAGATTATGGTGCCGGTAGCATCAAAATTGATGTCAATTTCAGATGCTATGCGTATCATTTCTTTTTCATCTTCAAGATCTACTTTTTCACGGCAGGCCTGCAGTGCGACGGCCCGGTACATTGCTCCAGTATCTATATATGTGAAATCGAGTTTTTTCGCAACTTCCCGGGCAATTGTACTTTTTCCTGATCCTGCCGGACCGTCAATTCCTATAGCTTCAATAAGTTTATTATTACTCATGACAATTCTATCTTATCTATTCTGCGCTGATGACGCTCTTCACCGGGAAATGGTTCATCCAGCCAGGTAAGCATAATATCTTCCAGAGGATCAAGTGTGGCGTGACGCCCGGAGAGTACCAGAACATTGCTGTTATTATGCTCACGGGCCAGAGCAGCAACCTCTTTACTCCAGCAGAGCGCTGCACGTACACCTTTATGGCGGTTAGCACAATATGATACTCCAAGACCGGTTCCGCAGAGAAGTACGCCCCGGGTACATTTACCGCTGGCAATTGCTTCGGCAAGCGGGTGGGCAATGTCCGGATAGTCCATGCTTTCAGTCGAGTTAACTCCGAAGTCCTCAACGTCATAGCCTTTTTCAATAAGGACCTTTTTAAGATCTTCTTTTCTGGCAAAACCTCCGTGGTCTGCCCCGATTGCAATTTTCTCACTCATAATATTTTCCTAACCCCTTAAAACAAATAACTGCATATTTATAACACACTTAACAAGTAGTATAAATCATATCTAAATCAGGATTTCGCTGCAAGAGCTGTTTGAAATTACTTGAATTTCCAGATAGATTTGCAGTGACTGTTAATGATGATTTTGAAAAGAATTATTATTTTAAGGGACTTCGTAAAAGACCGTAGATTCCTTTCGGTTAAGGTTGAGGATTCTCTCTGGCAAATACAGCAGAAAATCTATATAGTTAGGGTATGGAAAAGCGCTTGATTGAGATTAAAAAATTGTGCCGGCAATTACAGACTATAGTCGAAATGGACAATAGTCTGGGGGTGGATTATTGTAATCTGGTTTCTGGGATTTCAGGGCTTGATTTGAGTGATGTCGCTCAACGTATTACCACCGTTTCCGGGCAGGAAAATGCTGCTGTTACAGTCGATAGAGAGAGTAATGACACTGTTAGTGTTGTTGCCACTTCAGCATTTTTGAAGCAGCAAAAACCTGAGCGAGCCAAGCCTGAGCAGCCTTTGACTCCGGTTTCGGAATTGTCTGAGGTTGGTCTTTATGGTGCAGCTGCTAAGGTAGCAGCTATTTCTGAAATTAATTCTAAAGCTGCGGCTTGTCAGGATTGTGCTTTATCGCAGTTGCGTAAAAATGCGGTACGTAGTGAAGGGGGAGTGTCTTCTAAATTGGCCTTTGTCTCTTCTGCGCCGGGTCGGGAAGAGGATAACTCTGGCCGTAATTTTCAGGGTGCGGCGGGGCAGCTGATAATTGATATTATAGAAAAAGGCATAAAAATTTCGCTGGAAGAGGTGTATTTCAGCAGTATTGTCAAATGTCGTCCTCCCGGCAACCGTCAGTTGTTTGAGATAGAGATTTCGGCCTGTATGCAGTATTTTTCTGAAGAGATGAAGGTCGTGGCACCACAGGCAATAATTGCTGTAGGTGGTGCTGCAGCCAATATATTGACCGCTGAGAGTGTTTCAATAGAGCAGATGCGCGGTATCTGGTATGAGTATAATGGCATACCGGTGATGCCGATTTATCATCCTTCGTTTTTGCTTCGGCAACGGCGTAAACTGGGACGAAATAATGAATATGACCGTCAGACATGGCAGGATATTCAGCAGGTTATATCACGTTTGGGTTTGAAGCAGTAGACAGACCGGTTGTTGATGGATATTGATATTAATTAAAAAGGATAAAGCACTTATAGTTGCTTTATCCTTTTTATAAGTCAAAGAGTCATTGGGTTTAATGATGATCCCGGTGGTGATCCCGGTCATCGTGAGGATCACGATGCGGCTTATGATGATCGTCCCGGTCATTGCCGAAGATATTGATATTCAGTGAAAAATCACGGCTGTCATCATAGTCATAATCATCATCAATTATGTGGTGATCTTTTTTGTATTTCCATGGTGGTGTCGGATCACGGTGGCTCCAGATTCCAACTTCATGCTTTCTGGCCCATTTTTCAGCTTTTTCAAGTTTTGAATCATCAGCATGATCATCGTCATACCAGGCTGCTCCTGCTTTAATCATAGCGGCGTTGATATAATCGCCATCAAGGTAGACTTTTCCGATTAAAGTACCTGATTTAGTCGCATGTACCGGTATGATTTTTACATCTTCATCATCGATCAGATCTCCTAGAAGTTTTCGCGATTCACGACCATATTCCTGATTTTTTTCAGGTGCTTCAACACCATACAGCTTGACCTTGACGTCTCCGTGCTTGGTTTCAACAATGAAAGTATCACCGCTTATAATCTCTTCAACTTCGCCTTTAATATAATCTTTGGCAAAAGCGGAGGTCGTAAGGAGCATTACAGCTAGTATAAATATACGTTTAAACATAATATTTCCTTATTCTATTATTGGCAGACTTATTATATTCATGTCATAAACTGCCGGATAACATGTTATATAAAATATTTTTTTTGAGCTTAATCTAATAAATAATGGTGTTGATGATAAATATAAGTACATTTAATAAAAGATGTTATGAAAATATATAAAGGCTGATATTTCCGATGATATAAAGTATTACAACGAGCATGGTGTCAATACCAAGCAGCGACAGATGGCGTTTGCTGCGTACGATCAGACCCATTATCACAATAGAAGTCATCAGTATCACCATAATCATGGTTACCAGTAGAGTAGGGCTTATCAGATCCAGCAGAACTCTGCCTCTAAGTGAGCAGTCAACCAGAAATAGCCCGGCGATATTAAAAATATTACTGCCGAGAATATTGCCCGCGGCCATATCTACAGCTCCGATGCGGATTGCGGAAATACTTACTACCATCTCCGGAAGGCTGGTGGCTATAGCTAGAAATATTGTGCCGACCATTGAAGCACTGAACCCAAAACCGCCTTCGGAGACCGGTGACGCCATGCGGTCACCTATCTGTGAGAGCCAGACACCGCTTAGAACAATAATCAGTGATAATATAGTGAGTCGGCTGTAAAAGGAGGCTGGTTTCATTACCAGCAGATATTCTTTGGTTTCGCTCTCAATTTCTTTATAGTCCGCACCGTCAAGTCCATGATCACTTTTTTCCAGCCTGCCGATAAGCATCAGGAGCCAGACATATGCTACTGGTATCAGCAGCATATAGGCTCCGGAATCCAGTACCGGAATAATCATATATCTGTCACCTAACTGATTGACTGCAAAGCCAAGAATCAATAGTCCCATCATAAACAGTGATGCGATAGCTGATAGGAGGTGTTTGCGGGATAGACGGTAGAGCAGGGCGTCTTTGCCCTGTGCAATATCGATAATAGCAAATATCAGCAGGTTGAATAGATTTGAACCGATAAGATTACCGGCACCAAGATCAGCTCCCTGCTTGAGTATGTCCAGTGAATGCAGAGTATCGGCCGCAGCATTGATGCTGGCAGTTATCGCAGCAGAAATTGACACAGTCAGGTCGGGCAGACTCGTCACCAGAGCAAGGAATATAAGCCCAACAATCCCCCCTCCGATTCCGGTTCTTTCACCGAGGGCGTCTCCGTAGTCACCTAGCTTCAGCCCGGATAGTATTATTAATATGGCAGCGAGCGTGAAGACGAGTATCAATCCGAATTGTGAACCGCCGCCAAGAAGTAAATTCATAGGGTATCCTTTATTTATGAAGAATATTCTGTGCCATCGCAGCCGGAATTTGAACAAGGTTTAACAGATTGAGACTGTTAAACCTTGTTCTGGAATATTATAATTCAGTAAGATATGCTATAGATAACATACTGATTTTCCGCAGCCTGACCGGAAATATATAGACAACTGAATTTAATTATTTAACTGGAAAAAGTTTATTCTTCCTTATTTTCAGTGTTTTCTGTTTCATCAGCTGCAGAAGTGTTTTCAGTATCTTCTTCTTCATTGATTTCAACTGCGTCAACCTCTTCAGCTTCGTTCTTTTTGATATCGAATTTTTCTTCAATAAAATCCAGATGTTCATCCTTGATATCAACCAGAATCTTGTGACCGGCATTGAAACGGCGGCGGAGAATTTCTTCGGCAATAGGATCTTCGATATACTGCCCGATTGCTCTTCTGAGCGGTCTGGCGCCGAAATCCTGATCATAGCCTTTGTCAATAATAAAATCCTTGGCATTCTGGGTGAGCTCGATATCCATATCCATATCCCGCATGCGTTTTCTGATGCCGGATATCTCGATATCGATGATCTTTTCCAGATCTTTCTTCTCCAGATAACGGAAAATTACCACTTCGTCAAGACGGTTGATGAATTCCGGACGGTAGTAGTTTTCTACCGCTTCTTCCAGTGATTTCTTCAGACGCTCATGTACCGATTCTGTGCCGCGTTTGCTGAATCCGAGATTGCCCTGATTCTTAATCAATTCCGCACCGACATTACTGGTAAGAATCAGAATGGTATTGCGAAAGTCAACTTTTCGTCCGTAACTGTCGGTAAGCTGTCCTTCCTCCATAATCTGCAGCAGGATATTGAAGATATCATTGTGCGCTTTCTCCAGTTCATCAATCAGTACAACTGAATATGGTCTGCGTCGTACTTTCTCGGTAAGCTGACCGCCTTCTTCAAAGCCGACGTATCCCGGAGGGGCACCGACAAGACGGCTGACAGAATGTTTCTCCATATATTCAGACATGTCAATCTGAATCAGAGCTTCGTCATCGCCAAACATGAATTCTGCAAGGGCTTTTGCCAGCAGAGTTTTACCTACACCGGTAGGACCCAGGAACAGGAATGATCCCATTGGTCTGCGCGGATCCTTCATGCCGGCTCTGCCGCGGCGTAAACATCTTGAAACCGCAGATATGGCATCATTCTGGCTGACAACCTTTTCATGGAGTACATTCTCCATTTCCAGCAGTCTTTCAGTCTCTTTCTCTTCAAGCTGAGAGAGCGGTACACCGGAGATTGAGCTCACAACACTGGCGACGACATGCTCGTCAACGACACCATGTGTCTCACTGCTTTTTTCACGCCATTCGTCCTTGATCTCTTTCTTTTTCGCTTTGAGTTTTTCAGCCTGATCGCGCAGTTCGGCGGCTTTTTCAAATTCTTGCGCCATCACCGCTTCGTTCTTTTCCCGTTCTAGATTAGCGATGTCTTTTTCGATTTCTGTAAGATCAGGCGGTCTGGTCATGGTGGCCAGCCTTACCCGCGATCCTGCTTCGTCAATGACATCAATTGCTTTATCCGGCAGAAACCGTCCGCTTATATATCTGTCACTCAATTTTACCGCCTGAGTGATTGCACCATCGGTGATACGGACACGGTGATGAGCTTCATATTTATCACGCAGACCTTTTAAAATTTCGACTGCGTGTTCCGGGTTGGGCGGGTTTACCATTATACTCTGGAAACGCCGTTCAAGAGCGGAGTCTTTTTCAATATACTTGCGGTATTCATCAAGAGTAGTGGCACCGACACACTGTACTTCACCGCGTGCCATGGCCGGTTTGAGAACATTCGACGCATCAATGGATCCTTCCGCGCCACCGGCACCGACCAGGGTGTGCAGCTCATCAATAAAGAGTATCACATTCTTCGCCCTTCTGACTTCGGTCATGACCGCTTTGATGCGTTCTTCAAACTGTCCGCGGTATTTTGTGCCGGCTACCATCATCGCCAGATCAAGAACGACAATGCGTTTGTCAAAGAGAAGTTCCGGGACATTGCCGGTGACAATATTCTGGGCAAGTCCTTCTACGATTGCGGTTTTACCGACACCGGCTTCTCCGAGAATAACCGGATTATTTTTGCGGCGCCGGGATAGAATCTGCAGTACGCGTTCTATCTCTTTGTCTCTACCGATGACCGGGTCGAGCTTATCTTCGCGCGCTAGCGCGGTCAGATCCCGGCCAAATGAATCCAGAGCCGGAGTTGAACTGTCCGTATTTGATTTTGGCGCCTGCTGTGATGAATGAGAATGCTGTTGCGGTTCTGGCGGCGTGCTGCTATGCATGTCGCCGAGGCTTCCAAGATCATTGCTGGAATCCGCTCCCAGCAGTTCCATAACCTCTGCCCGTACATCTTCAAGACTGACATCAAGATTGAGCAGCACCTGTGCTGCCATGCCTTCGCTTTCGCGGAGCAGTCCCAGCAGCAGATGTTCTGTACCGATATAATTATGATCAAGATTTCTTGCCTCTTCCATAGCCAGTTCCAGAACTTTTTTGGCTTTTGGAGTGAATGGCAGTGAGGTGCTGAAACTCTTGGTCTCACCGGTAGGAGTTACATATTTTTCTACCTCAAGTCTGACTTTTTCGAGATCAACATTGAGGATTTCCAGTACATTGGCGGCAACACCTGAACCTTCTTTAACCAGTCCGAGCAGGATGTGCTCTGTACCTATAAATTCATGGCCGAGTCTTTCAGCTTCTTGTCTGGCAAGATTGATTACCTTTCTGGCTCGATCTGTAAATTTTTCAAACATATCCAAAATTTCTCCCTTTCGAGTAAAAACGCTGAGCAATTCGAAAATACCTGCAAATACCGAATTTGCTAATTATGCGTCCCTATTCAGAGGCATAATGTTTACATCAATCATCGGAATAAATAACCGTATGATCATTTTACATTATACAGATTTGCCAATTTATTGCTGGATTTTTTTACGATTTTAATACAAAAATATTTTTTTAATTACTTTTTGTAATGTTTTAATGTCATTACTATTTATAATGGTTTGCTCAATTAATTCACTCGGGATAATAGATCCGATTGTGGTTTAGGAAAATGAAAATATGAGTATATCCAATAAGTTTAAATCAGGAAATATTAAAGAAATAATCAGAGTTGCCCTGCCGCTGATGCTTGCAAGTTCGGGGGTGGCTATCAAAGTTTTCACCGATAGAATTATGCTCTCACATTATGACGGGCTTGCACTTGCCGCTTCTCTTTCTTCCGGAGTGATCTGGTTTACCATGTTCAGTTTCTGGCTGGGTTTTGTCGGCTATATCAGCAGTTTTGTGGCGCAGTATATAGGGGCTAACCGAGAAAAGAGGGTTGGAATCGTTGTCTGGCAGGGGATGCTGCTGGCACTGATAGGCGGAGTATGCGTCGGCAGCGGTTACTTCTGGGGCGGCTGGTTTTTCCGGTTGTTGGGGCATAATCCGGTGCAGGTTGAGTTTGAGATTCCGTATTTTAGAATTGTCTGTCTGGGGACAGTCTTTTTTATAATGACCAATGCGCTTATGACCTTCTGGAATGGCCGGGGAAAAACCTGGATGGTGACGGTGCAGGAGCTGCTCAGTTCTCTGGTGAATATAGCAGTCAACTATATTCTGATCTTTGGTGATGACGGTCTTGAAGCAATTGGACTCGGGCGTTGGGGAATTAAGGATATGGGTATTACCGGGGCTGCTATCGGTACAGTTGTCTCGGGAGTTTCCGGTTTTGTCTTTACTTTTGCCATGTTTCTGTGCCGAAAGAATCGGGTGCGTTATAATACGCTACCGCGGAAATTTTTCTTTATCAGCCTTTTTAAGCGGGTAGTAAAGTTCGGACTTCCCAGCGGAATACAGTTTTGTTTGGATGTGACAACCTTCAGTGTCTTTATTCATCTGCTGGCACTTATGGGTAAGCAGATAAGTATTGCCAGTACGATTGCTTTTACTTTCAATGCAATTATGTTTATTCCGGTGAGCAGTATCGGAGTGACTGCGGGGATATTTGTCGGGCAGGGTGTGGGTGCCGGTAATATACCGCTGGCACGCCGGGCGGTGAAGAACTGTCTGCTGGTTATGCTGGCATATGTCGGGATTATAGCGGCGGCGTTTCTCAGTTATCCTTATGAAATAATGGGGTTTTTCCCGCTTACCGGGGTTATAAATCCGCTGGAGGTATATAAGATAGCTGAAAGTATGCTCCATTATATTCTGGCTTTCTTCCTTTTTGACGGTTTCATTCTGCTCTTCAGCGGGGCCATCAAGGGAGCAGGGGACACCAGATTCTGTATGATTGTAATCACCGGCCTCAGCTGGCTGCTATTTGCTCTGCCGTGTTATGTCGCGCATAAGTTTTTTGATGCCGGACCCTGGACTCTGTTTCAGATACTCTTCGGGTATGTCTGTATTGGCGGTCTGATTGTTTATATCCGTTACCGGCGGGGCAAGTGGGAGAAAATGCGTGTTATTGATTAACTCTTTGAGTTGCATTTAATTCTAATAAAGTTATAATTATTTCTGCATATCATTTAACCATAAATTATTGAATGCCGTCTGAGGTTAATCAGGAAGGGCTCTTTATGATCAAGGGAATTTTCGGAAAGTTTATGAATCTTAAAAGGCTTAGGGAGATTTTGGTCACCCTGACCAAGCATGGCTTTGCCCATGTGGTGGTTCATGCCGGCCTTGATAGTCTGCTCCCTTCTTCGATGCGGATAAAGGCTGCTACCTCTTCGGATGATTTGCATGGCAACCGGATGAATAATGCGTATCGTCTGACCATGGTTATTGAGGAATTAGGGGCTACTTTTATCAAGTTCGGTCAGGTTCTGGCAACCCGCCCGGATATTATGCCGCCGGAATATATTGAAGCGTTCTCCAAACTTCAGGAGAATGTTGAGCCGCTCTCGTTTCTGCAGATAAAAACAGTTATTGAAAAAAGTCTGGATAAACCTCTGGATATGGTATTTGCTTCGGTCAGTGAGACCGCCCTGGCCAGCGGCAGTATCGGTCAGGTGCATCGGGCGGTGCTGCTCAGCGGCGAACAGGTGGTAATAAAGGTAAAGCGTCCGGGAACCGATCAGATAGTCAAAGACGATCTGGCACTCTTGAAATATCTGGCGGGAGTGCTGGTCAAGCATTTTCCGGAGACCTCTACAATGCGCCCTGAGATGGTAGTGGACGAGTTTTCTCAGAGCATGCAGCGGGAGTTGGACTTTATAACCGAGGGCGCATTTACCGAGAAGTTTTCCGAACAGCTCTCTGATGACCGGAGTATAGTTGCACCGAAAGTATTCTGGGATTATGTCACTCACAGTACTCTGGTACTCGAGGAATTGCAGGGAAGTTCTCTTACTACCTATAAGGTCCCCAATCATGAGCAAGGGGAATATATTGCGGCAAAACTTACTGAGTGTTTTTTGAAACAGTATTTTCGTTATGGTTTTTTTCATTCGGATCCGCATCCGGGGAATATATTTGTTCTTGAAGACGGGCGTCTTGCTATTATTGATTATGGGCAGGTCGGGCAGATCCCGGGGGATATGCAGAAGCAGTTTATTATAATGCTTATCGCTCTGAGCCGGGGTGATATAGATGTTGTAACCGATTTTTTCTCTACTATTGGAGTTGTCTCCGAACATACCAATCTGCGTGATTTCCGTAATGAGTTTGCCACCTTTATAACACGGTATTACGGTTTGCCGATGGATAAGATAGATCTGGGCAGAGCGATAAATGAAGCGATAACTATCGCCCGGCGCAACGGTCTGATTCTGCCGCGGGATTTTGTATTGCTGACCAAGAGTTTTATTACTATTCAGGGCGTTATTCTCAAAGTCTGCCCTGATTATGATATTACTACTGCTATAAAACCGTTTCTTAAAAAGACAGTCCCCGAGTTCTTTGATCCCAAAGACATGGCCTGGTCTTTCGGTTTTTATTTCTACCGTCTTTTCAATCTTCTAAAACGTACACCTGAAGATCTGCGGGATCTTATGGGTAAGGCCAGAGCTGGTAAGACCAGAATTATTTTTCATCATGAAGGGCTGGAGGAAGTAAGTACTCAGTTGGAGCGGGCAAGTAACAGAATAACACTGGGCTTGCTTATCAGTGCGATTCTTCTTGGCAGTTCAATTATTCTTGCTTCCGGTGCGGAACTTGTTAACAAGGTTGAAGTTCCATTTCTTACTGGTGTGCCGATTTCTGCAATTATTGCAAGTGGCGGCTATATTGCCGCTCTCTGTCTGGGGTTCTGGCTGGCCTGGGCGATTCTCAAGGGCAAAAGATTGTGACCGGATGTCTCTGCGTTGCTTTGAAAGGTAAATATGAGTCGATTACACTTTGAACTCCCCTGTGGTGCTGCCGGGGATATGATTTTTGGTGCTCTGGTGGACTGTGGTGCTGATTTTGAGCATGTGGTCTCTTCATTACGCAAGCTTGAGCTTGCGGATTGGGATATTGATATATCCGAAGTTGTTCGTTCCGGAATCATGGCAAAGAAAATACAGGTCATTGATAATTCAGAAATTACTCATTCTCATGCCGGGCATACACATCAGCATGCTGGTTCTGCTCATTCACATGGAGCACATCGTCATCTGGCGGATATGCTGCGTGTCCTGGATAATCCGGCATTGAGCGGGTTCGTTAAAGAGAAGGCCTTTGAAGTTTTTAATCTTTTGGCTGAAGCGGAAGCTGAGATTCATGGTGTCTCCAAGGATGAGGTGCATTTTCACGAAGTCAGCGGTATTGATACTCTGATTGATGTTATCGGTTCGCTGCTGGCGCTGGAGAGCATGGGGGTTGATTATGTATCTGCCGGTCAGGTTGCAGTTGGCAGCGGTACTATTAATTGTGCGCACGGGGTGATGCCGGTTCCGGCACCGGCGACACTCAAAATTGTTCAGAAGAAATCAATTCCGATTTTTAATGGTAATATTGAGACTGAGTTGTTGACTCCTACCGGTGCGGCTCTACTTGGGGTCTTATGTCAGACTTATGATAAATTTGCCGGTGGTAATGTTGTCGGTGTCGGATATGGTGCCGGTGATAAGGATTTTGAAGGGGTTGTCAATGCTGTGCGGGCAATTGTCTATAATAAGGATCTTTCCACTGCGGTTGTCAGTGACCGTATTATTGAAATGCGTTTTGCCGTTGATGATGTGACCGGTGAGGAACTTGGGCTGCTCCAGGAAAAACTTGGTGCTGCTGGAGTTCTTGACAGTTATGCCTTGCCGGCAATTATGAAAAAATCGCGGGCCGGTTTTGAGGTGGTTGTGCTGCTGCGATCTTCGGATCGCTCACATATTGAGAATATAATATTTGGCAGTGGTATGACTCTGGGCATGAGAATTCTGGAGATAGGTCGGAGTGTGCTGGAACGGGCTCTGGAAGAGGTGAAGGTACAGGGGCAACCGATAAAGGTGAAGCTTGGGATGTATAAGGGACGGATTGTTTCCAAGAAGGCGGAATTTGAAGATTGTAAAAAGGCGGCGGAAATCACCGGTCTTGAATTTTCCGAGATTAAAAGAATCGCAGAGAGCAGTCTGTAACCTTATTATAGATCATATTTATATACTGTATATTAGGTATAGCAATTTTTGCCGGAAAATTTTGCGGAAATTTATTTTTATAATAAAGTTTTTTTTCCGGTTACCGATTAGTAAGTTGAATATTATGAGTTTTAGATGATTGAACAAAACTTGAAATGGAGAAAATGTGCCTATGGTGTGAAAATTCTGTTTGACTGTCTGCCAACGGAATAACAGGATAGCGGCTTGCATCTGATCTGCCAATCAATGTAAGTGACACGGTTAGAGTTCGACCGTTTGTATATTTGAACTCATGGTGACTTGGACGTCGCCGACATTTTATTCAGCCAATTTCAGGTTTCAAGGAGGAAATCACCATGGCTATGATCGTTGCCCATAACTTGAATGCTTTCAGCACTCAACGTAATCTAGACATTAATAACCGCAATATGAGCGGTTCACTTCAACGCCTGTCAACAGGCTACAAAATCAATACTGCTAAAGATGATCCTTCAGGGCTTGTCATTTCAGAGCAGTTGCGTGCGCAGACCAATGGTCTTACTAGAGCGGTTCAGAATACTCAGGAAGCTAATAATGTCCTTGGTATTGCTGAAGGTGCTTTGAGTGAGATGAGTAATGTCCTCAACAAAATGAAGCAGCTCGCTGTGCATGCAGCGAACAACGGCGTAACCGCTCCTGAGCAGGTTGCTGCAGATCAGGCTGAGATTGACAGCTCAATTCAGACTCTTGACCGCATTGCGCGTACAACCAAATTTTCTGATCAGTTTCTGCTCAACGGTGGTAAAGAGCTTAGCTATGACAGCTCCATCATGGTTACAGATTCCAATGATCACAAACTTCTCGATACCAATCTTACTACTATCAAACAGATTTTCAAGCGCGATAACTTCAAGCTGAATATCAATTTTTCAGGGGTAAACCTTGAGAATGGTGTGGCTTCACCAAATGGTAATCAGGCACAGAAGGGCTATCTTGAAATAACCCCTGAGAATTCTCCTTCTACCGAGGTGGTTCAGGCGGTTCTGGGTGATACCGAGAATAATAATTATACTCTCAGCAAAGATCAGTCATTCATTCTTACCGGACCACTTGGCAGTCGGAGTATGGCTTTTTCAAAGGGTATTCATCTTGGAGAACTTGTAAGTTCTGTTAATTCTGTAGTTGATTCAACCGGTATTAAAGCGAATCTTATTTATGACAGCAACACTACCGCTGTTGATGTCAGCTCTTCTGCAACTATGGATATCAATGAAACTACAGCCCACGTCTCAGGTACTGCAGATGTATTTAACCGGACAAATCTGGGTGAGATAACTACCAGCGGTATCACTGCTATCGCCGTGGGTGATCCAACTGCGGTTGTACCAGGAGTGAACTGTGACGGTTACGGTCGGGTTTATGCCAAGATGGTCAATAATTCCACACTCAAACTTTATAAAGATGAAGCGATGACTATGGAACTGGCGAAGGCTGATACCTCTGC
Source organism: Planctomycetota bacterium (assembly GCA_963677015.1). Taxonomy (GTDB): domain Bacteria; phylum Planctomycetota; class SZUA-567; order SZUA-567; family SZUA-567. Next base: position 3,491,827 of record OY781533.1, on the reverse strand, counting down.
CGGCAGTCTGAATATGATTGCTCTTAATGATTCCGGTCTAAGTGATCTTAATCTTACTCTTTCAGGTATGACTGCGGGTATGACCTCAACAATTCAGCTTGCGTATATGCAGGAGGATCAGGATACGCTTGAGGATGGTATTGATTTCTCAATGCTTGAAGAGGCGTCTTCAACCGATGGAACTACCTCTATGTTTGTGCAGAGCGGTTCATACATGAGCGGGATAGATCTTGGAAATAATACTTCTGATACCGGTAAACTTTACCTTAAGGTTCATCTTGACAGTGATGCCAGTACCACTGACGGTGACGCTACCCAGGTGTTTGTCTATAAAGATGAGAGAATGCGTGACGAGGATCTCGTTGCCATGAGTGATGCCTTGAGTATGACTGCCGGTGGTGCAGTGCGGGTATATGGCATTCAGGTTGGTTCCGGCGGTGAAACCTCAGGACTGTATGGAACCCTTAATTTCGGTACTATCGATAATGATATGGATTTTACAACTGTGGTTAATTCTGAGAATCTGGGTGTCCGCCTCTCAACTCAGGAATACGGTTCTGATGAGTTTATCAAGGTTGAACAGAGTGAGGGCGCACTGTTTACTTATTATACCGAGCGTGACGGTGCGAACCTTCTAGATGCCGGACTGTCTGGTGCGGAACGCACGGATTATGGCAGTGACGCTGTGGTTGCAGTAAATGGACAGCAGATTATTCTCGATGGCACCAAGGGCTCTATGGCTAATCTTGACGCGGCTGCGGATCTTGTTTTTAATGAGGGAACGCTTGGCTGTACAACTATAGCTACCGTTGGTTATGATATAGGTTCTTTCGGATCTCGGGCAGGTCAGATGTATAACGCGGATGATAATTTTGTTAATCATGCACTCAAAAGTACTACTGAAACTCTCGGTGACTGGACCGGTGGTATGCAGTTCCAGCTGGGTGAGGGTGCAGGTGATCAGGAAAGAACAGTCTTCTCTATTCAGGATATGACTGCGGTTCAGCTTGGCAAGGTTCGTTTCCGCGATGCTTTCACCGAAGGTTCTTCTGTAGAATCCGAGAAATACTTGACTGTTACCGATATGCTTGCCGGTGGTCTGGCCAGTCTTTCAGAGGATCCGGTAAAGGCAATGGCTATTATTGATCAGGCAATAAGTGATGTCTCTGATCTGCGTGCCGATATCGGTGCTTTTCAGTCTAATATGCTTGAAACCAATGCTAACAGTCTTTCTGTTGCGGTTGAGAACATTACTAAGACCGAGAGCTATATCCGTGATGCTGATATGGCATATGAATCAACCGAGTTCTCCAAGAATCAGGTTATGGTTCAAGCTGGAACTTCAATGCTGGCTCAGGCTAATCAGCTGGCACAGAATGCTCTAACACTTCTGCAGTAGTATTTATTAATATTAAATTATCTGATCTTGCTCTCTCTGTAGAGCAATGGGCAACGGGGGATTCTGCTTTGGCAGAAGTGGAATCCCTATTTTCTACCGATCTGCAGTCTTGCTTTTAATATCTGTAATAAAGGTTTTAAAAGTAATATTGCTGATTAATTAAAATAATGCTTTGTTTGAAGACATATTAATGATAAAGTAGAAACAGCAGACGGAATAAAAGAATTTATTTTCAGTGATATCAAATTAATATTTACCTCCATTATGGGGGTAATGGGCAACGGGGGGTAGATTTTTGGCAGAAAATCTACCCCTTATTATTTAATAGGTTACTCAGGGTGTCACAGGAATATGTCAGGTTTTAATAATGGTTGCGTAAGGCCTCGTCAGTTTTTCTGAACCCTTGATTAGAGTAGCGATACTTAATGTTAACTCCTTATTTTTTCGAGTGAGCATTGGACGGTATAATTTTATTCGTTATTGAATATTTACGGAAGCGTATGTTTGCAGGTTAAAATTTACAGTTATATTGGAGTTCATTATAAATACATAAGTTATGTCGGTTTTACACGAATGATTTTATTTTTTTAAGAACAATACAATGTATACAGAGAGTGCAGCCACCGGTATTGCTGCTTCTCTGAGGAATTATAATAAAGGATTAGGTAGAGGTCTCGGATTTAAGGTATCATGTGAGGACTTATGATGAAAGAGTCAGCAATAGGAACTCTGGCTTTAATTGCTTTGTTGACAAGTACGATGTTTCTGGTGCTTACCGTGTTTTCAAATTCCGGATACGGCTCCGCTAGAGGTTATTATGAGGTGCAGCAGGGTAGTTCGGTAAGCAATGAAATTGAGCAGCCGGCATTTATAACCTTTTTTCCTGAATCATGATTTTTACTGTCTTGATCAGTAATAAGTAAGGGAGCAGATCATTGGATCTGCTCCTTTACTGTATATCTTATCTGTGTTGTGTTATAATATTAATGATAAAACGGCTAGAAAAATTTCTGGTGTAGAGCGTTACATTAATTCATCCATTCCGAGGTGATCCATATCTGAGAAGACCTGATTTTCTCCGCCCATACCCCAGCAGAAGGTGTAGGCGCAGGTTCCAACTCCGGCGTGTATCGACCAGAGTGGAGAAAGAACAGCCTGATTACTTCTGGTAATGACATGTCTGGTACTGTCCGCCTCTCCAAGGTAATGGAAGACAACAGCATCTTCAGGGACTTCGAGGTAGAGATATACCTCGGTACGGCGCTGATGGGTGTGGCAGGGCATGGTGTTCCAGACGCTGCCTTCGGCAAGAATGGTGACTCCCATTACCAGCTGGCAGCTTTTTACGCCGTCAGGATGGATATATTTGTGAATTGTGCGGACATTGCAGTCTTTCTGAGATCCGAGATTTACTGCTTCCGTGTCTTCAAGCTTAATCAGGGTTGTAGGATAAGTGGTATGCGCTGGGTAGCTTAGAATATAGAAGTATGCGGGATTGGCCGCGTCACTGCTGTTTATCTTGATTTCCTTACTGCCTTTTCCTATATAGAGGCAATCATATTTGCCCATATCATAGGCGGTTCCATCTACTGTTACAGTCCCGGATCCGCAGATATTAAGTATACCTATCTCTCTGCGTTCGGCAAAGTAGTCGGAACCAAGCTGTTTGCCGCCGACCAGTTCCAGAGCGGAACTTGTGGGAACCGCGCCGCCGACAATTGAGCGCTCGCATTCGCAGTAGGTCAGATTAATCTCACCAGGTTTGAAGATATCGCTGATCAGAAAATTGTCTCTTAACTCCTGCTGAGTCATGCTGCGATAACGGATGTTGTCAGTGGTATAGCGCGTATTCATTTTTCTACTCCCATATTACATAATTAATCAGAAAAAATTTGCTCAACTGAAATTTGGACTGTATACTAAGAATAAAGTCTGTTTCAAATATGAACTAATGTGTTAATATATAAACAGTTTACACCATGGCTGTGCTTTGTCAAGTTTTATTTTGTATAGTATTTATACTGTAACTGGGAATCATATAATGGATAGCAGAAAACTTTCTGGTACTGCTATTGTTGAAACTGTTGAGCTAATTATAGTAAAGAGGATTTTGAAATAATGGGAGATAGCACAAAATACATAATTCCGAATTTGAAGAAGTCATGTCAGATAATTGAGTTTATAGCGGAAAAAAAACGTGGTTACACAATCTCAGAGATAGCCAAGGAACTTTCAATTCCCAGAACTTCGGTGTTACGTATTTTAAAGACATTAGAATCTGAAGATTTTGTTACGCAGCTGGATAATGAATATGTTCTGGGTAAAAAGCTGGTGCGTATCGCTTTGGAAGCGCTGGAAAAGACCAGTCTGCGTAAAGTAGCTTCACCTTATCTCAAGAAACTTTCGGAAGCGACACAGCAGACAGCTCATATTGCGGTGCTTTCTGGTGACAGATCGCTATTGATTGATGTCTGTGACAGTCCTAATCCGCTACGGGTGGCTTCACGCAGTGGCACCATGGTGGAGCTTTATTATAGTTCTACCGGGAAAGTTTTCCTGGCCTATGCGATAAAGGATGTTTCTGAGTTTTATAAAAACAAGGAGTTTGTAAAGTATACAGATAATACAGCAACTTCTTTGAAGGAGGTGCTGGCTGATATTGAAGAGACTAGAACAAACGGTTATGGTTTTGATGATGAAGAATTACGTGAAGGGGTGAGATGTCTGGCCGCACCAATTAGAGGGCGTGACGGTGCAGTCGTCGGTGCAATAGGTATTACTGCTGGTGCTGAAGCGCTGACAGAAGAGAAGCGGAAGGAAATAGCGGTTATTGTAAAAGAGATTGCGGTACAGGTGGGTAATGAGTATTCTTACAGTTCTTGAGGTTGCAGATGTTGCGCTTAATAAAGCCTTAATGTTTTGGGATAGTTCTTATAATTAATTTGTTTTTAATATATTATTAACATTATTTGCATATTTTAAAAGTATCATATGAAATGTGTAAAATCATATGCATAACGTTAATATAATTTATCAGTAAATATCTGTTTATTAGATTTTAGCAGGCAAAATTAATTTAGTAACCGGAAGTTTTATTATAATTGAATTATATTATACACTCTGAGTAATACTGCAGAGTGTTTTTTTGTTTGAAAAGGTTATATGAGTACTATGAGTAATAAGCTTATATTCAGTGCAATCTGGTCTTATGTTAATTATTAGTAATAAATAATTAAAACAAGTAATTATTATTTGCAAAACGCCAAAATTGTCAATATTTAATACTAATATGTATTTTTAATGGTTTTTGATTATAGGTATATAATAAGACAAAACCATGTATTGTTTTTATGCATAAGATGTTAAAATATTTGATAAAAAAATGTCTATTTTGGCATGGCAATTGTAATAGTGTATATTGTTTGGGGGTTTCTTACATTTAAGGAAGTATATATAAAGGTGTTTGTTATGAATGATACGGTAAAAAGCAAGTTCAGTATATTTGATCCTGTGGTGGCATATGAGCACAGAGAGTTTTATGAACAGATTGTCAATGAATTAAATGTCATTCTGCCGGTCTGTAATCAGGGTAAATGTCTTGCTGCTGAAATCAGTCGTAATATTGCTGAACAGGAAACAATCAAGGAGCTGATGGAGCGGGTAGAGCGGTTTCGCGGTGAGCTGCTGGAAGGGACGAAGAACCTTTTTGCCCAGTTTTACCAGTCTAAAGATGCGTTTCATAAAATGATTCAGTCGACAGTTGCCTATGTTAAGATAAATCTGATGGACCGTAATCTGCTGGAGCGAAGTTGTGATGTGCGCTGGTGGGCTTTGGAGATAGCTTTCTGTAATTGTATTGCTAGATTCAATAAAGATAGAGATAATCTGAATAATCTGTATGCGCTGACAGTAAGCTATACTGAAATGCTGGAAAAGCAATCCAGAGAACTGATACGAAAAAAAACCTGTTTCTTTGAAGGTCTCGGTTCTTCAAGGATCAGAAAACTGGCGGCAATTGATAAAAAGCTGTTGATTATGGCTGATTTCGCCGGAAAGATTAAGGGGCTGGATGTTCTTTTTGATGCTAAAAAATACGAGGAGTTCCGTGAGTTATGTAATAGCCTGCAGGGTGTTTTTGCAGAGCATGATGAGGAGAAAAATATTCTAGATCTGCAGGCACGGGTACTTGAAGATATCAGAATACTGCATACAGAGATTGCGTATGCTAATGAGCGTCTGGAAACGATCAATCGTTCATACACACTTTATCGTGATCTGGTTATCTGTGATAATCTGGGAAATATAATTGCCACCTCAAATAAAGAACGTCGTGCTCAGGTACAGGGTCTGAATATTGCAGATGAGAAGTGGTTTAAAAAAGCTATGCAGACCGCGGATGGTACCGAGTATTACGCTCAGGACTTCGCTCCTTCGGCGGTTGAAGAACAGAATTCTCTGATATATTCTACAGCGGTACGGATTGACGGTCAGGAGAATAACGACGCGATTGGTGCGATGGGTATTTTCTTTGATTTTCAGGATGAAGCAGGAATAATACTCGCTGATTATATCCCCAAGAATTCTGGGATAATTGAAGAAGGCTGGTGCAGCTTTTTCAGTAACAGTAACGGACTTATTATCGCCAGCAGTGACGAGGATAATTACGATGTTGGAGCAAAGACCCATATCCCAAGTTCACATCTGAAATTAAATGCCGGTGAAACTACCAGCAGTTATGGCTATTATAACGGACAGGACGCAGCGCTCTTTACCGCTAAGACCGATGGATATCTGGATTATCGGGGACTGGGCTGGAGTTCACATGTTATTCTTCCCAGACGCTTCATATTCAGTAGGAACAGTACGAGTTCTGAAGAGAATATTAATATTCCGGCGTTATTGAATTCATGTATAATCCCGGAAATAAACAAAAAGACTTATGTAAAAGTGGAGCATGATAAAAGGGCAATGCAGCTCATTTCAACAAACGGGATGCTCTTTGCCGCAGAACTTGGAAGCAGTGGTCAGGCTCTAAGTCCAATATTCGAGCAGATAACCAAGACGGGTGATTTTGCCACCAGCTGTATGGAGGATCTCTTGCAGGAGATGGCGATTGATGAACTCAATCTCAATTTTCAGACACTTGAGCTTTTCAGTAAACAGGCTATTGACCTTATTGACAGAAATCTTTTCGAGCGTTCGGCCGATATCAGGTGGTGGTCAACAGATAAATATCTCATAGACGCTTTGAGGGAGCCGACTGAGCAGAGTGCAAAAGATGCGGGGCAGCGTCTGAAGGTGATTAACGGCAGTTATACCATGTATCGGAATCTGATTCTGGTAGATGCCTCAGGAACTATTCTTGCCTGTTCCAGTCCGTCACTGCTGGGAGGTATAAAGCATGTGAATGTGTCGGCGCATGAATGGTTTGAAAAAGGGATGCAGACTCAGAATAACACCGAGTATGCGGTTGCGGACGTGCAGGATTCAGAACTTGAACCTACAAAGAACCGGAGTCTGGTTTATTCTTCCGGGGTGCGGGTAACCGGAACTGAAGCGGATGCAATCGGAGTTCTTGGTATTCTCTTTGACTGGGACACAGAGGCTGGAATGATGCTGCAGAAATGTCTGCCTAGAAATAGTGAGGGGGAAAAGATCAAAGGTAGTGTGGCTTTCTATACCAATAAGAATGGCGAGATAATAGAAAGTACCGACCAGGAAGCTTTCCCTGTCGGACAGCGGCATGAAAAGGTAGCTTATATCTGTAATAAACTGGGAACTGGAGAGTCAAATTCGACAATAATAGATATAGATTCCAAACAGTATATTATAGGTTCCACCAAGACGAAGGGATATCGTGAGTATGAGGGCTTGGAGTGGAGTGCTCATGTTCTGCGTCCATTTTAAGTGTTTTTAATCAACAAACCATAAGGTGATTATGGAGAAGTATTATGGCTGACGAAGAGTTAATAGAGAGTTTCAGAATAGAATCTGAAGAACACCTTGAATCAATTGAAAAGGAGTTGGTATCTCTGGAAAGCATAGAAGATCCGGTCGCTCAGGAGGAAGAATTGCGGGAGCGTTTGAATTCTGCGTTTAGAGCGGCACATTCTTTAAAGGGCGCGGCCGGTTTTTTGGGTTTTAATAATATAAATTCTGTAACTCATGCTATGGAGAATATTCTGGGTGAATTGCGGGATATTCCCAGCTGCCCAGGGGTTGAATGCGCTAATCTGTTATTTGATGCGCATGATGCACTTACCAAGCTGTTTGAAGAACTGGAGGAGTCAGATAGAATAGATGTTGATGATATAATCTCCCGTCTGGACGCACATGTAGCGCAGTCTAACGGTAAGTCCGCTATGCCTTTGAAAACACCAGCTCCTGTACAGAAACAGAATGCGGGAGGCGGTATATTTAAATTTAAAATAACGGCGGCGGATAAATCTGTGTTTGCCGAGTTGCAGGTGTTGGGAAACGTTATTAAATCTGTTACTGTTGAGAAGGGTAAGAAATATGAATTTACTCTTGAGACCGTTCTGGAAAAAGATCTTCTGCTGCTGGCACTTGATGGTTATGAGGTTGGTATTGAGGAAGTGATAACGGGCAGCAGTACCGCTCCAAATCCTGAACCGGTAATAGAAAGTAATAAACCGGTTCTTAAAAAGAAGCAGCCCGCAGCTAAAAAGAGCGCAGAGGCTGGTACTAAGATTGTAAAACCTATGGAGTCCAGTGTCAGAGTTCCGGTTGCGCTTTTAGGAGAACTGATGTCTTTAGCGGGAGAGCTGGTATTAGTACGTAATCAGCATTTACGCTGGGCCAGTGAGAATGGAGATCATAAAGCCCGTGATATTTCTTCACGCCTTGATACAATAACCACCGAACTGCAGACATCAATTCTGCGTACTCGTATGCAGCCGTTGGATAAAGTGCTCTCACGGCTGCCCCGGATAGTGCGGGATATTGCCCAGACTCTGGGTAAGAAGATCAAACTGGAGATAACCGGGCGGGAGGTAGAGGTAGATAAGGCTATTCTGGAGTCAATTGTTGATCCGCTGACACATCTGCTGCGAAACAGTTGTGACCATGGCGTTGAGATGCCTGCGGAGCGAGTTGCTTCAGGTAAAAATGATACCGGTATTGTCAGGGTTGTCGCTCAACAGGAGAGTGGACATATCTCTATTGCGATCAGTGATGACGGTAAGGGGATTGATCCGCACAAGATTGCTTCTATAGCGTTGAAGAAGGGTATTGTCAGTGAAAAAGAGCTTGGAAGTATGAGTGATCAGGATAAGATCGCATTGATTATGCTGCCGGGATTCTCCACTGCGGAATCAATAAGTAATATATCCGGTCGTGGTGTCGGCATGGATGTAGTCAAGTCAGCGATTGAGAAGCTTGGCGGAAGCTTTGAAATTAAATCTGAAATTGGTCTGGGAACGACCTTCATGCTGAATTTACCGCTGACTCTGGCTATTATTCAGAGTCTGGTTATTGCGGAAGGGGCGAATAAATATCTTATACCGCGTATTAATCTGGAAGAAGTTATTAATCTTGTAGGCTCAGATGTTGCTGAGCGTATTAAAGCGGTAAACGGGCAGGAGGTATTGAATTATCATAACAGCCTGCTGCAGCTGGTACGTCTGAGCGAGGTATTTGATTCTGCAGAACCTTTTGATACTAAAAAGCGTGAGGAGATAACCCGTAAATATCATGACGCTGGGTCGTGTCTTGAGGTTATGGAAGGTGATCGAGATTCTCAAATGCTGGATATTGCGGTTGTCCGTATCGGGCAGAAGAGGTTTGGTCTGATTATTGACCGGGCGTTGGAGACAGAGGAGATAGTTGTAAAGCCGCTGCATTCTGCGCAGAGCGGTATTAAGATTTTTCTTGGTTCAACAATAATGGGTGATGGTTCGGTTGCCCTTATTCTTGATATTGATGGTATTGCCAAGCATGCCCTGAGTGAGATTAGATATATTGAGCGTGACCATGAAGATGATGAATGTCTTATTCATTCTGAATCAACTCAGAAAGTACTCTCATTCTCTGCGGGTTCCCGGGATAAATTTGCGTTGGCTTTATCATTTATCAGAAGAATATATACGATAACTTCTGAGGATATAAATGAACTGGGTGGCAAAGAGTTTGTGATGATAGGAAATAAATCCATTACTCTGGCGCGTCTGGGTAAAATTTTCGGTTATCGTGAAAAGATGACTGAGGGAGAGCAGTATCTGATAATGCCGCGTTATGGTAGTTATAGTTGCGGTATTGTCGCTTCACAGATACATGGTATACAGGATGCGCTTATTGATTTTCAGGATTCAATGCTTAAAAAAGAAGGTATTCTCGGAACCTCACTACTCGGCAAAGAGCTTACAATTTATCCTGATATTTACTATGTCTGTGAAAAGGCATTGGGCGCTGATGCCAGCGGTCTGACCTTTGATAAGAAGCTTTTAACACAGCCCAAACGTGTTCTGGTGGCTGAGGATACACCGTTTTTCAGGCAGCTGGTTAAGAGTTATCTGGTCAGTGATGCCATGATAGTTGATACGGCAGTCAATGGCAGAGAAGCGTTGGAGATGCTGGATAAATCGGATTATGACCTGCTGCTTTCAGACATTGAAATGCCGGTGATGAATGGACTGGAACTTATCCGGGAGGTGCGCAGCAGTGACAAGCTGAAGCATATGCCGGCGATATCTCTGACCTCGCTCAATACTGAAGAAGATAAGCAGAAATGTCTGGATGCCGGTTATGATACCTATCTGGCAAAATTAAATCGTGAAGAGTTTCATGATTCAATAAAAAAGATATTCAGATTGAATTAGTTAAGCTTTGAAATTAGATTATCATAGAGAGTGCTATCAATGAATAGTTTGGAAATAGTAAATCATAATTATTACTTTTTTTTGTGTGCCGGTCGTAAATGGGGTATTGATATTGCCGCTATTCGTGAGGTCGGTGAACTGACTGACTCGCTCTGCCCGGTACCGCATGCACAGCATTCGGTAATGGGATATCTGAATGTTCGTGGTGATATTTATCAGCTTATTTCCTTTAAAAGTCTGCTCTCCGGTAAAAAGGAGCGGGAGGTTGCTAATGGATTGGTTTTATTCTTAAAGGATAGCGTCGGGCAGGCTTTGGGAATGTATGTTGATAATGCCTGTGAAATACTCAGTGTCAGCAGTGACAGCATTGAAAGCTGGGATACTAAAAATACTACGGCTGATGATGATAAATTTGATATGTCAGAGTATCTTACGAGCAGGGTTTATCGTAACAATAATGAACTTATTCCACTTATCGATCCATCACGGATTGAAAAGGCGATAAATATTGTCTGGAATAAATAATAATTATAATAATTCAATTGGTTATTTTTTAAATTTTAGGTAGAGAAAATATCAACTTATATCCGATAAGTTATACGAAGATAATTGAAATGCTTTGTGTAACTATTAGGTTAATCAGGATATAAGGGGATGTTATGAGTATTAAAATTTTGAGCGTTTTCGCGCTTTTGGTTATGGTATTTTCTGCTACTGGCTGCAAGGATAAGTCTGAAGAACTTGCCTGTAAAGACGGATTGTGTGTACCTAAAGCAGGTCAGAAGCAGGTTGTAGATGTTGAGGCACCGGCACCGGTTTTCAAAAAGCTGCCAAAGCTTGCGCAGAAGGATGAACCGGTAAATCAGAGCTTTGCGCCGATTCATGAGACCAATTTGGATAATGATCTTATGAGTATGGCTGGTGCTGGCGGTCAGTTCAATAATGTTGCTCTTGATGATGTTGAGATTCCAGGTGCGGGGCATACTGAGGCTGCCATTTCCGGCGATATGGAGTATGTGGATCGTGAGTATCAGGATAATCTCTGGCCGGGTGGAGTGGAGCAGAGTGCTGAGATGGATTTCGAAGAGTTTTAATCAGCGGATTCTGAAATGTTTTTTGCCTGCGGAGGTTTATCCGCAGGCATTTTTTTTTGGAATAAAGAATTATTGATTCCCGGCAATATAGTAATTACTTAAGAGTGAAATCAGTAGCGGCTGATAATTCGAATTTACAGGATATTATTTATTGCGGAATGTATGTTGCATTTATAATTTTATGTTTTATAAGTGTCTCCGGCAGTTGCAGGCAGTATTTCAACTGCCGGAGTTTTTCTCTTACTATGGGATAGTACAGGAGACTTAGAACCGCTTCAGCGGTAAAATTTTTGCAGGTGAGGGTTGGTATGCTTCACTTTTTCTGCCTTAATCTCTTCTCCGTGACCTGGATAAATCAGCGTGTCGGCTGGAATGTGAGACAACAGGTCTTTACAGTCTTCAATCATGTGTGTCAAGCTGCTTCCGGGGACATCATGACGGCCAATATCTTCAGCAGTAAGCAGATCACCGCAGAATAACAGACGTTGTTGCGGCAGATAATAACAGAGGTGCCCGGGGCTGTGTCCGGTGCTGTGCAGGGGTAATATTTTTATTTGATCGAATTCAAACTGCTTGTTATCTTGCAGGTGGAAATCGGGATCAAGGTCGATGCTGTAGGTTGTGTTGAGTAAAAAGCGGCTGAGGTTTTTAATCGGATCCCGACCGGTCTTAAGACATTTGTCATGGGCTGCGAAAATGGCCTGAGGTAGAGCATTATAGACTTCATTGACAGCACCGCTATGATCGTAATGGCAATGGGTCAGCAGTAGCAAAACATTGGTATAATCTTTGACTGCAGTAATTATTTTTTCCGGATCGCCACCGGGATCAATAACTATAACACTGGTGTCATTGTGTATCAGAAAGGTGTTGACTTTGAGCTCGCCGGTAATCAGGCAGTCTATCTCGATTTTGGTCTCTTCACTTATTGTACTCATAATTTATAATCAGCCCTCTTTCGTGATTTTTATACTAAAATCTTATAGCTGTTGCTAATACTTTCTCCTTGGGTGAAATTACTATTTAGATACATATTTTTAAAAAAGACTATATGATTTTGACATTGTAAGTCAAATAAAAAATATGCTACAGTTTGTGTTCGACTCGGATAGATGTGCTGTTTTGATATGGCTAATTAATATCTTGTGTGATAGTGTGTTGTGGGGTTTTGTGTTGTTGTTTAAACTCGAATATAAGCTTATGATTACAACTGCTATTTCGTTATATTGTGCTTGTTTTGTATTGTGCTTTCCCGTTGTGAGGTAGTTTTTTGTTGTCGGGAAAGCACATTAATGCTGATTTGCTGCGATTTGAAATTTGCTGTTTACAGGAATGGATTGGATTTTTCCTGTTCGATAGTGGTAGCCGGTCCGTGACCCGGGTGAACAACTGTCTCGCCAGGGAGGGTTGTCAGCAGTTTCCGACAATTTTCCACCAGATCCCAGCCGTCTCCTCCCGGGAGATCAGTTCTGCCTATACTGTGGTTGAAAAGTGTGTCGCCACTGAATAGCAGGCCTTTTTCTGGCAGATAAAAACAGAGGTGTCCCGGAGCGTGACCGGGTACGTGCAGGGAGATGATTTTTGTGCCGGCAGCGGTAAATTTTTCATTATCACTGAGGGTTTTTGTCGCAGGTACGGCAGTATAGGGTTTTCCTATAATCATACGGCTCAGGTTTAGTTCAGGGTCACTGGCCCGTTTCGCACACTCGGCGTGGGCGAAATATTCAGTTCCTGCCGGCAGGGTGTCGAGTAGTTCATTGAGACCTCCGAGATGGTCAAAATGTGAGTGCGTCAGGAGAATTATAGTTTTTTTGCTCTGATCTATGTTTTCAAGTATCTCTTCAACACTTCCTCCCGGATCAATAATAATATTGTCACTGTCTGAGGTAATGATATAGGTGTTGACATCGAAAGGACCGGTTGGCAAGCATTTCAGGTTAAAGTTTTCAGGCATGTAGCTGCCTCCTTTTCTGGTAATAATAATATTGTGCAGTAAAAAATATATTCAGTATAATAAAGTTTTCAGCTGTATATTGCTGGAGATTAATACTTTCAGAATGGTTGCGATATTATTTACAACCCTGTAGCTTTATTATAGCCTTTTATCATATGTAATAAAGTGGCTAGGAGTTTTTAACATCTTTAGAGTAACGGAGATATTGCATATTATGATTATATGATGGTCAGATGCTTTGGTATTGTGAATTATGAGATTTTGCAGTAAAAAAAGGAGAGAGGAGCAAAATCATTATGGAAGAAAACGGTTATATCCATATAATGAAACAGATGTAGTAATCTATTTCATGAACTTACTGAACAGGGAGTTTAAAGTGGATAGTGCGATAGCAGCTTTGAGTGAGAAGAGTAAGATTGCGGTAACCTTTGTTGATGTGACAGAGTCGGTGAAAACCTTGGAAAGACGGCATCTTTCAGGACCTGCGGCTTCACTTGTCCTCGGGCATGGTATGGCGGCAGTGGCTGCGATGGCCAGTAATATTGCCGGTGAGGATGAGAAGATAAGTATGCAGCTTATCACCGATGACAGTGTGCAGGGAGGGGTTTTTGAAGCTTCGGCCAGCGGCGGGTTACGGGGTTATACTAATATTAAGATTATAAATGAGCTTGACGGTAAAGATGATCTGCAGATAGAGGATGTGCTGGTCTCGGAAGGGCGTTTCTGTGTTCTGCAGTTTAACGACAGCAAGGTTATTGCCAATTCTGTCTATCGCCTCAAGCCGGCAAGTATCCGGGCAGCACTGGCCCGGTATTATAATGAAACTCTGCAACGGCCGACAGCGGTCGAGATTTATGCCGGGCTTAAAGATAATTATATAGACAAAGTCGTGGCACTCATTGCAGAAAGAATGCCGGATGGCAGTCCGGAAGATTTTATACCGGTACTTGAGAGCTTTGACCGTAAAGAGGTATATGATTTTCTTCTCGGGGAGTATAACTGGGACAAACTTAAGAGTGTGCTTTCGCTCCCTGATCTGGATATAACCGGGGTCAGTGAGTTTGGTTTTGCCTGTGACTGCTCACGTGAGCGGGTATTGAAGATGCTGGAATCGCTGGATAAAATTGAGTTGCAGGAGATTGCAAATGCGGGCAAGGGGCAGGATGTGAATTGCCACTTTTGCGGGGAAGGGTATTCCATAACTGACAGTGAAATAAAGGGTCTGCTGTAAATGATTAAATCCTTTCCGCTTGTGCGTGCAGGCAGCTATCTGAGTATACGCTGGCTGGTAAAAAAGATCAACGACAGAGACAGACTGCCCCGGCGCGGCGCGGTTATTATAGCGCCAAACCATTCCAGTTTGATTGACGGGGTGATGATAACAGCGCTGGTAAATATGACTCGGCTCTCTCCCTGTCATACCGTGGTGCAGGAGGAGTCGTTCCGTGAGGATTTTTTCGGATATATCCTACGCTGCGGCAAATGCATTCCGGTGAACCGGCAGAATAAAGAGAGTATCGCCAGGATGTTTGGTCTGGCTCTTGCGTATCTGCAGAAGGGTGAGCGGGTAATGATATTTCCGGAGGGACATCTGAATAATGGAGTGAATTTACGGCTTCCAAGACCCGGTGCCGCTCTGCTGGCTCTGGAAAGCGGTGCGCCGGTTCTGCCGGTAGGATTACGTGGTACCAGAGATATTTATGCTCCGGGGCAGAAATTTAATTTCAGAGCGCGGGCTGAGATTAATTATGGTAAACTGATCGATACTTCTGCTATGAGTCGCTTGTATCATACCGCTGAAAAAGAGGAGCGTAAAGAGCTCGTTGCTGAGTTATCACTGATGATTATGGAGCAGATTGCAGAATTATCCGGGGTTAAGCTGCATCGGCGTATGGGCTGAATACTCTTTTACTGCTGCTGTTTTTCGGTCAGGCCGGCTTGAAATTCAGCGATATACTTCTCATCATTTGCAAGATCCTGCGGTGCCAGCCGGCGTTCTTTCAGCCAATGGTAGAATGCTATCGGTGCAGTAATCAGGCTGCACATGGTGACTGTGAAGATACCTGCCAAGATCATGATCGGGAAAAAACCTATTCTGACATATTTATTCATTGCTGTTTCCGTTCCTGTACTACAGAATTAAAAAAGACCTTTTGTGCCGCCGCATATTACTTCCTGTCCGAACCACTCTGCTTTTTCTCCCAGTTTTAAAGTACCGTATTCTCCGTCATAGCCAAGAGGGCTGAATGCATAATTGCCGTCAATAATGGCTTTTATCGCCTGTAAAGTGGAGTCTGTAATAATATCTCCGATCTTTTCCTGAATAGTAGAGAATTCGAGATTCCAGAGTTTTTCTTCGGTACCGGTAATTTTAATTATTTTGTCGAATTCTGCAAGCACCTTTCGTGAAGAGGAGTTTTTGACATTAAAACCTGCGGCGATAACCTCGGTCAGTGGTATCAGGGTAAGATATTTCTGTCTGGGGCTGATATCTGCAAGCGTTCTTGGCTCACCCTGCAGCTGTGAGAGATTAAGTGCTCGTTCCAGAACTCCCTGCGTGAGCGGTTTGGCGCATATTGGGCAGAAATCTGGTGATTTATCAGGTGAAAAATAACAGTACTCGTCAGCTTTATGCCCGCGTTTTCCGGCGCGGTGACCGGTAAGGAAGTAGCGGCCTTCAGATGGGGTGAATTCGGCGGTATACTCAATTTTTCTGGCTTTTATGGCAGCGATAATGCCATTATAGCTTTTCTCACTGACAATAAATGAGGTATATTCCCGGCCTATACGATTGAGGGCGGCACTGTGGCAGTCTGAATTGGAGATTAGAGTGCGGTTATCAAGCTCTGGAATGAGTGCCAGTATCTCCGGGTCAGCCGAGAGTCCGGTCTCAACGGCAAAGATTTCATTGGCAAAATCACCATAGAATTCATGAAGGAAGGTTATCGGGCGTTCCGATCCGTAAATTCCTTGCGGTGTAAGGACATGGGCAGGTATAACCATGATCTTATCTGAAATCTCCAGTAGCGAGTAAAGTCTGCTGCTGACTTCCGCTGCGTCCCGGCATTTTATGAAGGGACGACCCATATTCAGCTTTACTTCCCAGCTTGCCAGCAGTTTCATGCCTTGCTTAGTTGTGGCGAAGTCAGGAAACAGGAGGATGGTATGCACCGTCTTTCTGCCGCCAAGCGGAGCCGGCGCAGTAAATATGACCTCGGTCTGGAGCAGGAAGCGGGCGGTAGTATTTTCTTTAATCTTGAAAAGTCCGGGTTCGGCTTGAATAAACTCCTGCTGCAGAAACTGATTCCAGTCCGGCTGGAGGCAGTCGCCACTGCCGAAGACGTCAATTCCCTTTAGTGCCATGGTTGCGGCGATGCCGTCTAGTGAGATCATCCCTACGCCTCCGGCATGTCCGGAATGGCTGTGCAGATCGGCGGTGAGCTTCATCAAGATCCTTCCTGTATTCTAATGAACAGTATGTCATACTTTCGTTAATATTAAGAGACATTTTTATGCTATATCATTTGGGTTCAGTCGCGGTTGTTTCCGCCAAAAACTCGCAGAGCATAGTAGAGGAATTGTCCCAGAGCTGCAATAGTGGCGGCAACATAGGTCATCGCTGCGGCATCCAGTACGTTATTAACTCCTTCTATTTCATGATTGTCACTGAGAACGCCGTTGAATACCAGAGCATGCTTGGCGCGGGAAGAGGCGTTGATTTCAACCGGTAGAGTGACAAGCTGGAATAGTACAACGAAGCCGAAGAGTACTACGCCAATTTTCGCCAGTCCCATGATGTTCAGTATGATACCGGCAAAAATAACAATCCAGGAGAGCTTACTACCGATATTGGCTGCGGGTACGAGCATGCTTCTAAGACCTAGAAAGGCGTAGTGGTGCGCATGCTGTAGCGCATGTCCGGCTTCATGACAGGCAATACCGACTGAGGCTATGCTGCTGCCGTTATAAACTTCGGGTGAGAGGCGGAGTGTCTTGGTGCTTGGGTCGTAGTGGTCGCTGAGCCAGCCGCTGGTCATCTCAATTCTGACATCATGTATACCTTCACGGCTGAGCATATCTCTTGCCGCATCGGCTCCGCGCATACCGCGGCGGTTCTGCACCTTGCTCCATTTGGTGTAGGCTCCTTTGACCTTTGCCTGAGCCCAGATAGAGAGAAAGATTGTAGGAATTATTATCATTAAGTACAGCGGATCGAACAATGGATACATTGCCATTACTATCTCCTTATATCATAGACTGTTAACAATAAATATATGTGTCATATGTGTAGTAACCCTTCGCGGAAGGTGGTTACTTTTATTCCGGAATTATGCAGTAAATCGCTTACCTCGGTATCACAGAGTGCATTCATTTCTGCTTCCCGTAAATTATTTATCCAGGAATTACCGGTTTCATGCTCCAGAAAATTTTCCGGGAGGTTGTATCCCGGATGAGTCATAATTTCCGATACGCCATCAGGAAGATTACGTACTAGTGCGAGCAGAAAATCACGGTTTATTCTACCGATATGGGTCTGACCGAAGAAGTAATCAGGGGTTGGGGCGGTTGTTTTGCGGTGAAAAACCGTTTCATAGCACTTCAGATGTAAAGCTTTCCAGACCTTATTATAACCCGGGAAGGGCAGGTTCTGCAATACGAAGAGGAGCGGTTCATGATAAGATCGCAGTGCCAGCTTATATTCTCTGGCCAGATTTTGACCTATTTGATAGAGATTTTTCCAGATACCATGGTGTTTTTCAAAATCAAGATGATCCGGCTTTATGCCGCTGTCGAGCACCCGCTCTATCTGGAGGCGATATTCTATCTCTGCAGCTTTGAGAAAATCCCGGTTCGCGGCAAGTCTGCCGATATGAAACATATTGCTGATAAATCTGCCGTCATTATCCAGCAGCGGATGAATCTGTTCGGTGTCACCGAGTGGCCAGCCCCGGATAATATTGAGATGTATACCCACTCCGAGTCCCGGATTGCGCAGCGCAACCTGAACTCCTTCTGAAAATCCTGCTGTATTAGCCATTATACTGGCGGAACTGACTATTCCCTGCAGGTAGCTTTTTTCTATTCCGAGACTGACTTTATCAGTCAGCCCCAGATCATCTGCGTTGACAATGAGTGCTTTTTTCATATTTATCTCAATGCCGCAAAGAGCATTAGGATCCGGAAATCCATTTGATAACATCATTGAAGGTAACATAAATCATCAGTGAAAAGAGGCAGATAGCTCCGAAATACTGTGAGGCTATACGGAATTTTTCACTTGGAGGTCTTCTGGTTATCCATTCATAAATGATAAATACCAGATGTCCTCCGTCCAGAACCGGGAATGGCAGCAGATTAACAACTGCAAGATTTATACTCAGCAGTGCCAGCAGTGAGATGATTTTCATAAATGCGTCAGTACCCTCTGCGGCGCTCTTCATAATTCGCAGGATGCCGATTGGGCCGGAGATGGCATTGGCTGAAATATCATGGACAATTAGTCTGTGCAGCAACTGGTAGATTGTCTTTGACATATCTATTGATTTATCAGCGGCCATTACTGCAGCTTTACCGATACTCTTTACCGGCTGTTTGATCTTTGCAATATTGAGTCCGAAAGGAAGGTAGCCGGAAATTTCGGAACTTTGTGCACTGGCAATATTGGTTTCAGGGGTATCGAAGATATGAACCGGCTGCTGTTGCTGATTACGGTCGAGCCAGGTTACAGCGGTCTGCTGCAGATCCGGGCTTAGAAGTACACTGGTAATGGTGCAGCCTGGGGTCAGGAATTTGCTGGCCTCACTGTCTTTCACCACCTTGTGTACTGCAGGCAGCGGTTCCATAATAATACCGATCTGAGCAGTTGCAGTCTCCAGCGAGATCTCCGGAGCGATTTTTATGCCTTGTTTTCTGCTGGTATTTATTATGATTGGCGAGGTGCAGGAACTGGTGACAGCTTTCTGAAGGCTGGTGAAATCCTTGACATCACGACCGTTAATGCTGGTTATAATATCACCAACTTTAAGTGGCGAATCCTCTTTAAGAATTTTATTAACCTGATAGCCTTCGACTCCCACTCCGAGAAAACTGTCGGCGGAGCGTGCTATTTCTGTATCCCAGCCCATGAAAACCGGTTTGATCTTGCTGTGGAGAGTTTCACCATCACGGGTATAACCAACCTCAACCGGTAGAAATGCCTGTGAAGTGATGGCAGAAATAAATCCTGCGGAACTGAGCAGTGGGTAATCTTTGCCGTTGACTTCGATGGAGGTGATTAAATCACCGGCTTGAAGCCCTGATTTTTCAGCGGGGGAATCAGGAACAACTGCTTTTATGCCTATGGAAACACGGTAGCCGAAGTCATAGGTGCCGGTGCCGAGAACCGGAAGCTTGAAGTCCATAACTTTTCCGCCACGATCCACTTTTAATGTGACATTCTGCCCGGGATTACTCTCGATTGCTTTGTAAACTTTATAACCACTCGTTAGCTCAGGAGCTATATCTTCACCATTGATGCTTATTATTTTATCGTTGTCCTGCAGCGTATCTGTGTAAAGATCTTTAGCAAAAGGGATGTCGGTAGAATCAAGGACGACTGTGGTGTTTATAGCCGGCATCAGGCCAACCTGATTAAGTCCGTCAGGTCCCTGGTTACCCATGACCCTTCTTTCGATTACTTCGCCATCTCGGCGGAGTTTGACAATGAATTCTGTTCCGGGATTCATTACAAAGGTCTCTTTGACCTTGGTGAAATCCGGCATTTCTTCACCATTAATGGTAAGAATTTCATCGCCTGATTTTATGTCGGCATTGGCGGCCGGGGTATTTTCAATTACAATACCTGCTACGGCCGGGCTGGTAGGTACTCCATGCATATAGCCGTACATCAACAGCAGAAAGCCGAAAATCATATTCATGATCACTCCGGCACTGATAATAAGCGCTCGCGCCCAGAGAGGTTTAGCATTATAATCATAGTCTTTATACCCCTTGCTGGCGTTGCGCTTCTGCTCTCTCGGATCATCTGACTGTCCGGTAAGTTTGCAGTAACCACCAAGTGGCAGCAGGCCGATACCATAGACACAGCCTTTATATTCCTTGGAAATGCCGAGTCCGTAGATATCGAAACCGACAAAGAATCTTTCCGGTCTTACTCCGACAAGCAGTGCGGCGCAGTAATGCCCCAGTTCGTGGATAAATATAAGAATTGAAAAAGCGAAAATGACAATCGGAATACTCCAGATTGAGCTTAAAAGTTCAGACATTTTATATAGGCTCCTGATAGCAGTATAGTCTTTATTAATATGTTATTATTATTAACCAATATAATTATATAGAATATTTACTGCGTATCAATGCTTATTAGGGTCTTTGTAAAAGTAGTATTTTTTTGCTGTCTGTGGTTTTAGGAGGTATAAATCAAGGAGATAAGCTGAATATGACGGTTCATGCTGAGCCGGATAGCGATAAGAATCACTATGGTGTGTTATAATTTTGCTGTATATGTAAAGTAAATGATTGTTCAGTCACCGAACTCGAGGCGTTCTGCGAGAAACTTCGGCAGTGTAGTATTGAATATTTTTTCAGCAGTCAGGCGCCAGTCGTATTCAACACGGTGGTATTCTGCGGTATTACCATCGAACAGAACCCAGGCAGCACGATTATCACCGTCTCTGGGCTGGCCGACAGAACCGATGGAGATGTAGGCTTTCTGACCTTTTAAGTTGAAGGTCATCTGTGGCTGCTCCTGATCATCATGTGGAAAGATATATCCCATCTCTGTACCGAGAAATGCCCGGTGATTATGGCCGACAAAACAGTGATCAATATTTACAAATTCATTACGCAGAGTGTTGACCAGCTGATAAAACATCCAAGGGCTGTCCGCTTCTCTGACATATTCATTGATGGGATCTTTGATACTGCCGTGTACATAGCAGGTGCGTCCTTCGATATAGTGATCGGGAAGGTTGGAAAGGTACGCTAGAATATCCGGTGAATTGAGCCTGGATGCTGTCCAGTCAAGGGCTTTGGCTGCAAGTGGTGTGAAGTTTGCCGGTCCTTTCAGTATGGCCTGTTCATGATTGCCCATAAGTATTAGATCGCAGGTGCTGCGCAGTAATTTTAGACATTCTCTGGGGTTGGGACCGTAACCAATACAATCACCAAGGCAGAAAATTCGATCTGCCCTGGTGGTTGCTATATCGGCAAGTACCGCTTTGAGTGCCTCCAGATTGCTGTGTATATCAGAGATGATTGCTGTATACATCTTTTTTACTCTCCTTCGAGCTCAAGTTCACGGTTTTCAGATTAGTATTGTATCAGTCTTCAAAAATAGCCTTATGCAGTGCTGCCACTGCCGGATTGGCATCGGCTACGTCAATAAGCAGAGCTATATTAATCTCATTTGCTCCCTGTGAAATCATTCTGATGTTGATCCCCGCCTCAGCGAGAATAGTGGTTACTTTTGCGGCGACACCGGGGGTTCCGGCCATGTTTTCACCGACGATACAGACTATCGCCTTATCTTCTTCGATTGTAACATCACCGTATTTTGACAGGCTGTCTTCAACCCCGCTAAGATCAGCATTGGCAGGGGTACTCAAACTTATCGAGATCTCTGAAGTAGCTATCATATGAATATCAATTTTATTCATAGCGAAGACTTCAAACACTTTTGCCATGAAACCATAGGTTCCGAGCATACGTGATGAACTGATGGTTACCATTTTGATATGTTTGTGGTGCGCAATACTTTTGGCAACTCTTCCGCTCTTGGACAGGCTGGAAACAATCAGTGTGCCGGGAGCCGAGGCTTTATGAGTGTTGAGTACTCGTACCGGAATGTTGTGCTTTTTCGCTGGAATCATGGTTGAAGGGTGAAGTACCTTTGCGCCGTACCATGAAAGCTCTGAAGCTTCGAGGAATGAAAGCTCAGGAATACTTGAGGCTTTTGGCGCGACTTTAGGGTCGGCGGTCATTACGCCATCAACATCGGTCCAGATCTGAACTTCTTCCGCTTCCACCGCCGCACCGAAGATGGTCGCTGAAAAATCAGAACCGCCGCGGCCGAGGGTCGCGATGTGACCTTCAGGGCTTAGACCCATGAATCCGGTTGTGATAATAATTTTATCACCTGCTTTTTCGACATTTTCCTTAATGGTTGGATATGAAGATTCATCAGGCTGAGCACTGCCGTAGCAGGAGTCGGTCTTCAGTCCAAGGTCCATAGCTGATATTGCTACAGCTTCGGCAGCGAATTCGCGGTTTATAACTTCGGCAACAACCAGGTGTGACATTCTTTCGCCAAAACTCATCAGCAGATCAAAGGTGCGGTCAGATAATTCACCGATCATTTTAATACCGGTAAGCAGGTTTGAATAACGCTGCAGCAGGTCATCAACGAGGGTTATCGGAAGATCAAGATCTTTGCATATCTGATGCTGCAGATCTATAACCGGCTGAGGATTTGCATTGCCGGCAAGGGCATCTCTGCCGGAGCGGACGATGGTATCGGTCATGCGGCAGGTTGGGCTGTTGTGGGCCGAGACCACAACGAATGGTTTTCGATCTTTGCGCTCGGTAATAATTCTACAGGTTTCACGTATACTCTCTGCGGTACCGACACTTGTTCCCCCAAACTTCATAACTATCATAACAAATACTCCATCCTTTCTCATTACATCAGTTGATAATTAGTATTATGATCTACTCTACAATCTTTGCAGTAAAGTGTTATCTTTTATGCCAGTTAGCGTATCTGCCATCTTTCCACATCTCCAGCTCGCCTCCAAGCAGGCGATGTTTGCTGGTGATATCAAGTATGGCAGCAGTATCACTGACGGCGTCATCAATATTATCATTTATTACCAGATAATCATAATTTGCAATCTTTTTAATTTCATATTTTGCGATTGCCAGGCGTTCTTTAATTGAATTGCTATCTTCTGTTCCCCGACCGCTGAGACGATCTTTAAGGATCTCTTCAGTTGGCGGGAGCATGAAGATGGTTACGGCTGCCGGAAATTCTTTTTTAATTGCTTCCGCACCATTGACATCAATAACCAGCAGTACGGTTTTACCGTTTTCGATGCATTTTTCGAGATATTTGCGCGGAGTGCCGTAAAAGTTATTATTGAATTCGTTATATTCAATGAATTTTCCGGCATCTAGATCGTGACTGAACTCTTCCTTGGTCATAAAGAAGTAATCAACGCCATCCTGTTCGCTCGCACGTGGTTGTCTGGTTGTCGCGGTTATGGCTCTGGTGATACTCTCTGATTCAGCTAAAAGCCTTTCTGCAATCGTACTCTTGCCACTGCCTGCAGGGCCTGAAATAACTGCGATTACACCTCTTTTTCCCATTTTTCTGTCCTTCTAGCTGTAATAAATCCATAATATCGGTATAGCGGCGCAAATAATGCCGGAACTTAAAAATTTCAGATAAATAAGTCGAAGCTCTTTGCGATGTTTGACTAAAAATACTTTTAAAACTGCGCCTTCTGCGACTCCGCCATTGTGCAGCAGCATGATGGACATCAGAAAGCAGAAATAAAAGAGAACCAGCGCCGGAATAAATAATAATGATAATAATAGTGTTATTAATGTAATTAACATCTTTACTCCATATTTGCTGCCTGTTCTTTGACCTTCTCCACAGCCATTTTAGCTTCAACCGCAAATTTGGTTATTTCCTTGTCATTGGCCTTGCTGGCGGTGGTGTTTATTTCTCGGAGTATTTCCTGAGTTATAAAATCAATGCGTTTGCCGATTTCTCCGCCTTTGGTAATTGTACTGCGGAACTGGCTGAGGTGTGATTCAAGGCGGTCCATCTCTTCATTGATGTCCACTTTGTCAGCAAAGAATGCTACTTCGCGTTCAAGCGACTGCTCATCGCAAGGGCGGATGCTTTCGAGATCATCAAGTCTGCTCTGGAGTTTTGTCATTTGTCTCTGGACTACATCGGGAGCAATCTTCAGCGCTTCGGTTCTGAAGATTTCAACAGGAGCTACCAGTTCAAGCAGTCTGTTGGCTGTAACTTCACCTTCGGTATGCCGCATCTCCATAAGCTGGTCGAGTGATTCTTTCGCACACTGCATGATCCATTCCCATTCATCTTCTGTAACCGCTTCGTGGGTCTTATTATCAAAAATGCCGGGAATCTGGAATATATCTTTGGCGCTAAGATCACAGCTTATGCCGATTTTTTCGGCGATAGCGTGTATCGTTGTAACCGTATTTTTGGCAATAGTTTCGACTTCGAGTGAATTCTCAATTGCACTCTCACGGTTGATGGAGATATTAATATCGACAGATCCGCGGGAGATCCTGCTGCTTATAAGATCACGCAGATCTTTTTCGTAAATACCGATTGAGGGGCGGCTGCGCACATTAATCTTTAATCCGCGGTTATTGACTGATTTGATTTCAAAACGGATGGTTGTTGAATCACAGCTGTATGAGCTTGATCCGAAACCTGTCATGCTGTAAACTGGTTGTTCAAACACTTTTTTTCCTTACTCTATTATAGTGACTGCGGCTAGGCTGCAAAATATTATTAAAAAATGAGATTTTTAGAACTTCTAAAAATCTCGAACAAGCGTGTAAAGTATATTTATCGGTTAAGTTTATGTCGCCTGTTCTTCAGTGTCGTCGCTGTTATCCTTCGTCTGAGGTTTACCGTTAGCCTCAGATTTTTCTTTAAGTTCTTCTTTAGTTGGTAAATTCTGCAGTACTTTGACTCCTTTGGGCGGCTTACAGAGCATAGCTACTTTTCGGCAGGTTATTTCATGGAAATTTGCATCGCGCAGAGCAGTCATAACCGCTTTAGGAAGCATAGGATTGATACCGAGTGCCATCTCTCTGGCTTTGTCAAATTCCTGCCAGTAGATTTCTTCGTTGATCTGATCGCCTTCGCTGGAGGCTTCTTCAATAACATTGCTCAGCCACGCAATCATCCCGCGCATCTGTTCAATCTGCTGAGTACTTAATTTGCCGCTTTGAGTCCCTTTATCGAGAATATTTTTGGTAATTTGCCTGGTTTTCATCGCTGAAGAGAAAATGCTGCGGACATAAGTGAAAGATTTGTCAAGCTCACCAATACGCCGGTTGAGATTTAACAGCAGAAACATCAGGGTTATTTCTTTTTTGACATTATCTTCTTTGCCGGCATTTTCAAGAACTGACTCATACTGGGCGATGGCCTGATTCATCGCTTCCGCTTCATTTAGGGGGAGATTTTCCCAGATTTTTTTCTGGTCAGTCAGAAATCCTTCCAGAGACATGTAGCCGTCAGGAATATTCTCGATTTTTTTCTCCAGGTTCTCACGTTCACGGTAAAGCCAGGCTAGCCGCAGATAAAACTTGGCCAGCTTTATTGGCATCCGGTTGTTGGGTGAAAGGAACCCTTCCTGAATGTAGCAGCCTAAAATATGGTTAAGAATCGCTGTTTCGTTGGATATTGGAAGTTCAGAATAGTCAATTTCTTTACCGATACGGACCAGAAAATTTTCCGGATCTTTCGCCGCCTTAATTATTTTGTGGCTCATAAGCTCTAGTTTGCCTTTCCAGAGCTTATTTATTTTACCGCGAAAGACTTCATTTTCATCTGCAAAATGACAATGCGGACAATGCCAGATAAAGAAATTTTCCGGGCGGATGTCTGACAGTCCCTCTTCATTCCAGTTATAAGTTACGACATGGTGATCTTTTTCAATCTCTACAGGCTGGTAGAGCTTGCTTTTGACATAGAATTGGGGTGAAACCGTCTCACAGACAGGGCATTTTACCTTGACTTCGATGAAGGGGCTTACCTTTTTTTTCTTCTGTTCTTCACTCATAATCGCGGTTTATTCAATAATTTACTGGTCCTGATATTTCTAAAAGTATACTTATTGTGTTACCTTTTCTTCGACCTTTTCAGCTTCTTTCTTGACTGTATCTGCAGCGTTATCCACAGCATTATCTACAGCGGTTTCGGCTTTATTCAAACTTTCTTCAACCTTGGCCTTCTCGGCTTCGAATTTAGCTTTTGCGGCTTCTTCGTTGGCTTTCTCTGCTTTTGCCTCTTCAGCAGCAGCTTTGGCCTCGGCTTCTTTCTCAGCAGCAGCTTTTTTAGCAGCGGCTTCAGCTTCCGCTTTCAACTTTGCCGCCTTTTCAGCTTCTGCCTTGGCTTCCGCCTCCGCTTTGGCTTTTGCAGCAGCCGCTTTCTGTGCTTCTGCTTTTTCAGCTGCTTCTGTTTCTGCTAAAGCCTGTTTTGCTGCCGCTTCTTCTTCAGCGAGCTTTTTCGCTTCCAGCTCAGCTGTTGCCGCGGCATCTTTTTCTGCTTCCTTAACATCTGAGAGTACACTGTTGTCAGCTGCTTTTTCAGCGGTTGCTGCTTCTTTTTTCAGTTTCTCCTGCTGTTCGTTGAGCTTTTTGATCATTTTCTCTTTATCAACAGTCAGACCGCCGGATATATTGGCTTCATTCTGGCTGGTAATGTAATAGTTCGTTCCCACCATTACGATAACAAATAAAATAAACAGGTATACTGTCCATTTGCGCAGTGGGTTTCTTGCTCCCATTACACTATCGGTTGCAGCTCCTCCCATACCTGCCAAACCCCCTCCTTTACCCTCTTGCAGTAGAATAATTGAAATTACTAGAAATGCGAGAATAAAGAATACAAAACCGAGAACATATCCCACGTGTACTTCCTCCTGATAATAAAAATTTATGTAAAATGTATAATTGTTCTTCAATAAATAAAAAACCTCTGCCTTTAAAATTTAAAGGAAGAGCAGACAAATCGGATATTGCGCCAATTTAAAGCTTTATACTATTTTATATAAAATGATCTTATACGCAAGTAAAAAGAGCGGAGTCTTTAAGTGTGAATATATTTGTTATTTTAATATAACCTGCTATTGTGTAAAATGTTATGCTGTCTATGGAAATAAATGGGGTTAATTAATGGAATAATATCCAATTATAGTTGATCAGGTTTGCAACTGGACTATAATAATAATCATTGTGAATTTTACAGTAATCTGGCGGATGTTTATGCGTGAAATATTTTGCTGATCATATCAACGATACAGCATTATATCGAATTTTAGTTGGTGAATAATTAACATTTCATATGTACTCGAATGTCTGTCGGCCAGTGAAAGAATGCAGCATAGGGTTTAGTAAGATTTACGTGAGTATTTATAGAAAGTTTGATTTTTGCAGGATGAAAGCTGATCTAATACGGCTTTGAAGTCGGCTTGAGTGGAAGGTACCGGGGTAATGGCAGAAAGAAAGAAAATTTTGTTGCTGGGAGCGACAGGGTCTATAGGGTATAGTACCCTTGCTGTTATACGGAGATATTCTGAACTCTTTGAACTTGTTGGGGTGGTAGCCGGCAAAAATGCCAGAAGACTTGGAGCCATAATAAATGAATTCTCTGTTAAATATGCTGCAATTGCTGATGAAGGCGCTTTGGCTCTGCTTCAGGAATGTACTTCGTCCGGCTGTAATTTGTTTTGTGGCAGTGAAGGTATAATAGAGCTTATCAAACAGGTTGACGCTGACGTTTGCATAAGTGCAATTGTTGGTTCTGACGGGTTATTGCCGACAATTGTTGCCGCAGAGCAGGGGATGGATATCGCTCTGGCAAATAAAGAGTCTCTGGTAGCAGCAGGTGATCTGCTGGTACGTACTGCCGACATACATAATGTTCGTCTGATTCCGGTGGATTCTGAGCATAGCGGTCTCCTGCAGTGTTTGAGTGCCGGGGATAAAGCTGAAATTTCCAAGCTGCTGGTAACCGCTTCCGGCGGTGCGTTTAGAGATGCAAGCGCTGAAGAATTGAAGTCCGCGACACCTGAGCAGGCTCTGCAGCATCCTACGTGGAATATGGGGACAAAGATTACTATTGATTGTGCGACGCTGGCAAATAAGGGGCTTGAGGTAATTGAAGCTCATTGGCTTTTTGATATTGATTATGCCGATATTGAAGTATTGATTCATCGGGAATCGATTATTCATGCGCTGGTGGAATATCATGATGGAAGTATAATTGCACAGCTGGCAATACCGGATATGTCACTGCCGATATTGTATGCTCTGACTTATCCGCAACGTCTGCCGTATCCGGCAAAACGATTGAGTTTGAGTGATATTGGAAGTCTTAGTTTTAAAGCTCCTGATATGAAATTATTCCCGATGCTCGGGCTTGCTTATGCTGCCGGCTGTGAGGGCGGGCTCGCACCTGCGGTGTATTCTGCAGCCAATGAGGAAGCTGTACGTCTATATCTTACAGGGGAACTGGCTTTTATGGAGATAGCTGCGGCAACAGAATATGCTTTACGGCGTATTAACACATCCATGGAAGTAACCCTTGACAATATACTTGCTATTGAGAAAGAAGCGCATGCATATGTGCAGGACTTTGTTTCTGGAATTTAGTAAGTTTTTTTCTGTATTTACTTCATGCCTTACTGCGTTGTTTTTATATTCGTTAAATATTTGATATAAATATATCTATCAGCAGTGGATATATTTTCTTTCTCATTGCTAAGTTGATATTCATAATAATAATTATTTTTTTTTGAGCTTTTGCTATAGCTCTGAAATAAGGTTGTGATAAAATTATATGTATGCGGAGTTTTCAAGTAGTAAGTATTTTGAAGCCTGGTGTTTTTGTTAACTTTTATGTTAGGAGTAAATTATGGATTTAAAGGGAAGTAAAACGGCAGTTAATCTAATGACCGCTTTTTCAGGAGAATCTCAGGCACGAAACAGGTATACCTATTTTGCTGCTGCTGCACGCAAAGAGGGCTTCAGACAGATTTCTGAAATTTTTGAAGAAACTGCAAATCAGGAGCGTGAACATGCTAAGAGACTGTTTAAATTTATGACCGGCGGGTCTTCTGAAATTGTTTCCGGAGCTGATTTCCCATTTGGTGTAATCGGCGGTGTTGAAGATAACCTACGTGCTGCAGCTGCAGGAGAGCATTATGAGTGGGAAGAAATGTACCCAAGTTTTGCTGATATTGCCAGTGATGAAGGATTCAAGGAAATGGCCGCTGCCTTCAGTGCAATTGCGGTAGCTGAAAAGCAGCATGAAAAGCGTTATCTGGATTTAGCCGGTAATGTTAAAGAGGGTATTGTCTTTGTCAGACCTGAGCCTGTAGTCTGGCGTTGTATGAACTGCGGTTATCTGCATGAAGGAACAGCGGCTCCAAAGGCTTGTCCTGCATGTGCTCATCCTACATCTCATTTTGAGATTTTAGGCGAAAATTACTAATCTGATTTTATGTTATCAGACTGGTAGGTGTTTGAGTATTCTTATTGAACAATATGGAGAATAAAATGGCTGAATATCAAGGCATATATAAATGTGAACTTTGCGGTAATATTGTTGAAGTTGAACATGCAGGTGGTGGTGTTCTTTCCTGTTGCGGTCAGGAAATGACCTTTATGGAAGAGAAGACTGCTGACAGCGCTACTGAAAAGCATGTCCCATTGGTAGAGGTTGATGGCGGCAAGGTTAAGGTTACTGTTGGTTCTACTCTGCACCCAATGACAGAAGAACATTATATTGAATGGATAGAGATTATTTATGGTTCCAAGAGCCAGATTATGCATTTGAAACCAGGTGATGAGCCTATTGCTACATTTGATATCTGTCCAAATTGTTGTGATTGTGGTAGTGACTGCAAAATTCTTGCACGTGAGTATTGTAATGTTCATGGTCACTGGAGCAATAAATAACAGTTTTAAAATTTGTGTATTTTAAAAGAAACCCCTTTGCATGGCAGAGGGGTTTCTTTTGTCGAAATATATATATTTAAATCTTTTTGAGCAGTACCAGTGTTTCCCAGTGCCGGGTCTGTGGGAACATATCATAAACGGTGCATTCTGTAACTTTATAGGTTGCTGCGAGCTGCTTTAAATCTGTAACCAGAGTAAGAGGGTTGCATGACATGTAGCTGATCACCTCGGGTGCGATTCTTAAGAGCTCGCTACAGGCTTTTTCTCCGAGTCCAACGCGTGGCGGATTGACGATAATATGTTCGGGAGTGCGGTCTAGTGAGTTAAGATATTTAAAAGCATCTTCTTCAATAAGTTTTACATTGCCGATATTATTATTAATCAGGTTGGCGCGGGCTATTTCAATATTTTCTGCAACATTCTCAACCGCAATTATTTCTGTTGCTTCTGAAGATATGAGCTGAGCAATAATACCGGTACCGGAATAGGTGTCAATTATGAATTCCGCCTTGGATTCCCGTACATGACGGCATATTTGTGAATAGGCCTTTTCCGCAACATCCGGGTTTGCCTGAAAAAAAGTATTGGGCGCAATGTAAAAACTTTTATTCAGGTAATCTTCGGTAATGTATTCACTACCCCAGTGCTGGATGGATTCGCCAAATGATACTTCCGAGATACTTTCCTGCAGTAGCCAGTGGACACTTGTGGCCAGACCTTCACTGAGTAGTGTCCGGGCAATATAGTCGATGTCAGCAGCGAACTCACGGCTTTTAGTCACTAGCGAGACGAGGATTTCTCCTCT
Organism: Planctomycetota bacterium; assembly: GCA_963677015.1. GTDB lineage: Bacteria > Planctomycetota > SZUA-567 > SZUA-567 > SZUA-567. The sequence goes on along the minus strand of OY781533.1, from coordinate 3,460,998 downwards.
TCTGGTGCGGCGAATTACAAAATAGCGCAGATATCCTTCATGACGGAGGTAGTTGTAGCTTATCAGTTCTCGTTCATCTGCAAGTTCTCTTGCTCTTTTAAAGGCTCGAAAAGGTTTGTCGCCTAAAAGCGGGCATTCTTCAAGGTCAATCACCCATTTATGGGAGTTGCGTTTGCGTAGTCCTGCTTTCTCAAAAGCGAAGACATAATCCATGCGCTGGCGATATCCAAAACTGATCGGGCTGGGAGTAAGTGCTATTGTTTCTGCAGGAATTAAAGGGTTAAGTTCGTTTTTTGTTAATAACTCAATAAGTACCCGGCGCTTGGCTTCAGCTTGTGACTGATACTCAATATTCTGAAATTCGCATCCGCCGCATTCCCCAAAATGTTTGCATTTCGGGTCGACTCGTGGAGCGTCCTGCATCTGCAGGTCAAGGAGATTGCGCAGCATCTGCTTGGGCTTGAGTTTCTTGGGTTTTCGCATGTTATACCTTTTTCGTGATGCATTATTGTTTATAAAATTTTGCTGTATTATAATGAAAAAAAGGCAGTATGAAAGATTATTTAGTATATAAATTATAGAATATTAGCAACAGTTTTTATTAAATTTGAATTTGTGAAAGGTTTTGAGATGAAAAATTTGACCTTTCCATCAAGAATAAGGTTGTCAACATCTATTGATCTGCCCATACCGGAAGCGATGATAATTTTCACCTCAGGATTCATTTCCAGAAGATGGCCAGTAGCTTCCAGACCGCCAATAACAGGCATGACCAGATCCATTATTATAAGGTCGATTATATGACCTTTTTCCAGATATGTCTTCAATGCCTGTTCACCGTTTTCGGCAATCATCACATTATAGCCGGCTTCTTTGAGAATTGATTGCCCCAGTGATCTTGATATTGGCTGATCATCAACCAGCAGAATGTTTTTTGTTTTAATTTCAACCTTACCGGCTGTTTCTTTTGTACTAATCTCATTCGAAAAATAAAGTGGTAGGAGCAGGATATATTCTGTACTCTGGTTGTCATTGTTTTTAATCTCTACCGCACCATTATGCGATATTATTTTTCTGAAAATCTTGATTAACTCAGGGTACTGAAATTGTTCCGGGATGTGATCGTGCAAGGAGGTATTGAATATTTCTGAAATGGTGTTTTCCGGTACATTGTTGTATTGATCAATTATGGTTATTGAAATATATTTTCCCGGTTTTATGGAGAATAGGGAATTTCTGCAATATTGCTGGTCGAGCAGGCGTTCGCTGGTTTCTATGCTGAAAACACCCTTATTATTATTTTGAACCGCATCACTGGCATTAATGCCAAAATTCAGTATGCAATTTTGTATAAGTGTGCTGTCTCCGATTATTTTATGGTTTATGGCATTGAGATTGATTTTTGGTGTAATTTTACCGGAAAATTTTGAATTGAGTATAGTCATCGCCTGGCGGATACATCTATGAACATCAATGCATTTGGTTGTGGTATTTTTGTCTCGTGAAAAGGTAAGGAGCTGCGCGGAAAGTTTTGCGGCTCTTTCAGAGGTGTCTATAATATTTCTGGCGTAATTGGTTATAGTGGAGTTTTTTGAATTAATGCAGATAAGGTCGGCAAATCCCATTATGCCTCCGAGAAGATTATTAAAATTATGTGCAATTTCACCTGAATGTCTGCCGATACTTTCGAGTTTATTTGCTTTATTTACTTGCTGTTTTAAATGATGTTCCTCTGTGGCATCCTTTAATATCAGAATAGTGCCTATAACTTTTGAGTCTGAAGTAATTGGTTCCGTTCGTATAATCAGATATTTGTTTTCACCTGTATCGGTTATAAAGATACAGGGTTCGGCTAAGGTTACCTGTTGTTTATTATAGAGAGTAGTGATGACCGGGTGTTCAAGCATGAGAAATGTGTCTGTCTCAAAAAGCTGCATAAAATCGGATATATGACAGTTAATTATCTCTTGTAGGGGTCGATCAATAATATCTATTGCGGCTGTATTGATCTGAATGACCTTTCCTTCGTTATCTGTAATAATTATGCCGTTGAAAGTAGCATTGCAGATGGCATTAAATGAGTTTTTATTTGTTTGCTTAACGTTGTCGTTGTTATTTGTAATGATTTCTATAGATTTCGAATTTGGACATAAGTCAGGATTGGTTTTATTCTTTGCAGTATCAGGTATATTCAAAACACCCTCGGTTTTATGCTGGGTGTCAGTTGACAGGATCTTTGTTCGTTTTGAGTGTTTGTGCAGTATGTAGAAAATTAAAATTATACATAATATGGAAGTCGTAATCGTATATACATCTGAAAAGGTAGCTGTATTAGTCGGGAGGATATTTTCTGCTGTTGAATTAACTGTTTGGCTGATGTGCTGGTGTGCTGATGTGCTTGCGAGTTTCTCTGCAGCTTTGGCACTGAGAGTGAGAAAGAGGCAAATAATCAGGCTGCATAATATATAATAATATTTGAACTTAGCGTTTATGATCTTTTGTCGCATAAGCTTTGTTTCACAATATGTAGCGTAATAATAAATATTGAATAGTAGTAATCTATTTAGACTCGAAATATTATATATTTCTTTTCAGAAATGTAAAGAATTAAAAACTTTAATGGCAGGTTCGGTAATACCGAAGGTTTTGAAGATAATGTTATTCATATCTTTTAAAAGGTTGACTCGCTCAGTTACTTTGGTTTTATTGCTGTGTAACTGATTTATCAGTGAAATTTCATCGTACAGTTTATCCAGTTTTTTCTGTTCTTTGCGTTCGGGAACCAAAAGAGGAAGTTGCTGAATATCTGATTTGGATAGGTATATGCTTCGCAGATCATCGGCTGGTGGACGGCAACGGTGGAAGAAAAAGCTGGTAAATCTTGAATTAAGAATACAGCTGAGGCTTCGGCATGAAAGGCCTTTTGCCGGCTGTACACCATATAGTTCGCTGGAAAAAATATTCATGCTGGTGTCGACCGCGGCAGCAAGGGGGGTAAGCGTACGCTTTATAAGTACTTTCTCTTCAACATAGTATTCATCTTTGTCAGGGATTCGTCGAATAAGATTCTTACGCATCAGAACGAATTCGCGTTCGGAACCTATCAGGAAAGGTGATACCGCTTCATTAATTACCATCGGCAACCATTCAATTCCCGGACTGGATAATCTCTTGGCTTTACTGTCTATTGTTGATACTCCGGTACAGACCTCGGCGATATCTCCAAGGGAACGACCCTCATCTTTAATCCTCTCGATGTGCTCCTGAAGTATTTCAGGGATTGGGTTATCTTCCTTGTTGGTATCTGGGAGGCCTTTTTCCAGAATATTATCAATTTTAGCGAGCAGGTCTGCCAGTTTGAAGGGTTTGCTGATGCATTCATCAGCACCTGCTTTGAACATGCTGTCTATTTCGCCAATACTTGATTTATTGACGACCGCTACTAGAGGTATGTCTTTAAACCGATCAGTATTCTTGAATGCAGTTATAAAAGATTTTAGAATTTCCTCGTTCTGATTGATGCCTATAAGCACCAGATCAAAACGAGCCGACATGACTGTACTTTTTAAATTAAACGGGTCGGCAACGTTTATACACCTATGCCCGCGATTTATCAGCCCGAAATAAATTTTATCTGCCGCGGAAGGGGAGAACATCGCTGTAAGAATTGTTGCCATTATATCCTCCCTTTTCTAAATCTTACATGTATGAATCTTCAATACCTGTAAATCGGTTATTTTTTATAAACAGCATCAGGATCAAATACTTTTGTTCCTTCTTCAATGATAGTGCCATCATCCGCTACTTTCCATGAAAAACAGCTTCTGTATCCGGTATGGCAGGCGCCGCCGTTCTGTTTAATTTTGAAAAGGATTACATCTTTGTCACAATCTACAAAGATCTCCTTTACTTCCTGAGTGTGACCGGAAGATTCGCCTTTAACCCAGAATTTCTGGCGGCTTCGGCTCCAGTATGAACAGAGTTTTTTCTCAAAGGTTTCTTTGAGGCTGTCTTTATTCATATATGCAACCATAAGGACTTCGCCTGTTTCATAATCCTGCGTTATAGCTGGTATAAGTCCGTTGCTGTCAAACTTGAGTTCATCTATAAAAGATAAATCCATAATTAACTCCTTCTGTTTTCAGTTATTATATACGATAATACGAGAGGATTTATTACAAAATAATTATACAATAATACTATTTGTATAACTATATATATAATAAAATAATATAAAAATCAATGAAAAGTCAGTTGTATGATGAAAATAAATCATTAAACGTCTGATTCTTGTATTTTGTCAACTGTAACCGTATAATTACCTGTGTCTTCTCTGCTGCGGTAATCATGGATAATACAGGACAGTGTTTTATAATGTATAAAAAAGTATTTACAGGAAACAGGGTGTCGGTTATAGCTTTGCTGCTGGTGATTATCGGCGGCGGATTTTTTGTTTATAGTGTGGTTGAAGGTATTATTGTCAGTGAAAATGCCAGAGAGAAGGATGTTGTTGTCAAAAAAACAGAGCAGATCATAAAGATGTCGGAGACCTTTGCCCGAAATTATTTAGAGCAGAATAAGCGGATTCGGGAGAGTAATATTGAACAGCTTAAACGTCAGGCTGTGACCTTGTTGGGAGATGTGCAGGTCTTTCTTCAGGCGGCAATAATCAAGAAAGAGGCTGAGGTTTCACAGAAAAATCTTGAGGATATAAAGCGTAAGCGTGAGATGCTGGCGGCCTTTGCTTTGCAGCGGTTTAGTGCTATGACCAAGGAAATGCTACGTCTGAAGCAGGATGTGACCCGTATGCAGCTGAACCTTGATAATATTATTACCGAAGCTCAGGAGAATGTTAATTCTACTTCAGGTGTTCACAGTGAAGGCCTTATGGCTGATAATAATTCAGATTTTCCGGATATATTAGCAAAAATAAAAAGTAAGAATATTGAGAATAATAAAGAGTTTCGCAGTCGCGGTAGTATTAACACCAAGAATGAATTAGCCAAACTCAAGGAGATGCGTACTTTTCTTGATGATAAATCAACAGATAAGAATATAGATGTTTCTACTGTTTTTTCCGCATTAAGTCTGGATATATCCAGTCTTTTACCTAAAAATTCTATTTTTACTATAACCGAAGCCGGAGGCAAAGTTCTGTTGTCACTCGGCGGTGGGAGTACAACCGATCTGTTACTGCCAGAAGTGGCCCGTACTATGATTTTTCAGGTTCTGGGTAGAAGTGAGCAGGTGGTGCTTTCGCTGCAGTTGAGTATGCAGGGAATTGAGGGAGGCGGAGCGGCTGAATTTTCCGCTGCACTTCAGGATCAGATAAGTGCTGTGTTCCCCTCTGAAAATTACAGCGGTTATATATTCGGTTCGGAGCATAGACTGTTAAAGTTTTTCCCTGAGAGTAGCGGTATGAAAGCCAGTATTCCGGAACCGGGCTGGCATGATATAAAAGCGGCAAATATATCAATATTTTATAAAGAAGCGGAATATACAGTTGGCGGCGTCTCTTATGGTATCGGTATTTGTTATGAAATGAAGAATGTCGCTACTGTTGAACGGGTTTACCGTCTGATAGATGAAAATCCTGTCAGATCGGTGTTGCTGGCGGTTCTAAGTCTTGTTATTATTTTTGCGGTGATTATTTTAGGTATTATCGGCTGGAAAAGTAGTGGACGGTTGCAATTTCAGGGAGTTGGTGCTGCTTCGGCTGGAGCAGGAATTGATATCCGCAGTATAAAACCTGAACTGGGCAGTCTGAAACGTTTGCAGAAGTTAAATCGTGGACATAATGTTGGCGGAAGCCGGGTTTTGGACTATACCCGCAATCAGGCACTGAAAGAATTGGTATTACGGGTGCGTGGCGGGCAGTCTGCAGATGAGTCCGAAGGGCGTACAGACGTTAATAAAGATTCACAGCGGTATCATAAATCCGAACTTCGTGAATATATGAAATAAGGTATTGTTATATTATGTATGAAAAGCACTGGGGGCTGGTCGACAAACCATTCAGGAATACTCCTGATCCGAATTACTTTTACTTCTCGTCACAGCACGAGGAGGCTTTAACCCGTATGCTTTATTGTATTCTTGAAGGGCAGGGAGGAATGATGCTCTCCGGTGAGGTGGGTAGTGGTAAGACCTTGCTCTCACGGATTCTTATTGATGAGCTTAATCCCGAGCGCTATGAATGTGCAAGTATTGTGCATTCCAACCTTGATGCCAATGAACTGCTTTGTGATATTCTCCGCCAGTTCGGCTGTAATGCCAGAGGACTAGATAAGCCGAAGATGCTTGGTTTGCTGGGGGACTGTTTTCGTGAACATCAGCAGGCCAGACGTTCTACAATAATAATTATTGATGAGGCGCAGATTACTCTTGATGCTGTGACTTTGGAAGAAATGCGTCTGCTCATGAATTTTCAGCAGGACCGTAAATTCTCTGTAACTCTATTATTACTGGGGCAGCCGGAAATGCGTGAACGTATCAAGCAGTCACCCCAGTTTTTACAGCGTTTGAGTGTGCGTTATCATCTTGAGGCTCTGGGTCATGAGGATTCACTCAACTATCTGCGGCACCGTTTGAAAGTTGCGGGTGGCAAAGAGGAAATATTCACCTCAGAAGCGGAAGAGTTGATTGTAACCGCTGCCGGGGGTATTCCTCGAAAAATTAATGGGCTGGCTGACATGTCATTGCTGGCTGGTTATGGAAAACGCGCGCCGCTTGTGGATAAGGATATTGTCAAGGCAGCTCTAATTGATATGAATAAATAATTCAACTTTCGGGGCTTCTCTGCTTTTCGCTATCGTTATCTGATTTTTTCTTTTCCTGAAGTTCATAAATATCATATGCTTTGACAATTTCTGCAACCAGCCGGTGTCGGACAATATCGGTATTGCGGAGGTTTATAATTGCTACCCCATTTATATTCCGGAGAATATTTGTTGCGTGAAGCAGTCCGCATTTTTCAGGATTGGAAAGGTCCACCTGTGTAATATCACCGGTTACGACACAGCGGGAGTTCTTGCCTAATCTGGTAAGCAGCATTTTCATCTGTGTCGGGAGGGTATTCTGCGCTTCATCAAGGATGACAAAAGCCCGGTTCAGAGTTCGCCCCCGCATGAACGCCAGTGGTGCGATTTCAATAACACCGGTATCAAGGTAGTGCGCCATCTGCCTCCTGCCGAGCATATCAGCAAGGGCATCATAAATTGGACGCAGATACGGATCAACTTTTTCTTTGAGGTCACCCGGAAGAAACCCCAGACTTTCACCAGCTTCTACTGCCGGTCTGGTAAGGATAATTCTTTGTACTTCATCTCTGCGGAGTGCCTCTACTGCGCAGGCTGTGGCCAGAAAGGTTTTGCCGGTACCGGCAGGTCCAACTGCAAATACCAGCCCGTTATCGCGCATTGCTTTAATATATTCCTGCTGACCTTCGGTTTTTGCTTCAATAACGCTGCGCTCTGTGCGTATACTCAGTGATGAGGAACTCGAATCTACATTTTCCAGAGCTATTTCCAGAATGCGGTCTACATCCTTATGACCATTTTCAATCTTTCTTATTATCTTATATAATATGCCTGCAGCTCTGTTTACAGCTTTTACTTCGCCGTCCAAGAGTAGCATTTCTCCTCTGGTTATGACTTTGATCTTGAGTCGTTCTCTAATTAGTCTAAGATTTTTATCATTGGTGCCGAAAAGCAGTTGTTGTTCTTCAGGGTGATAAGGTAGTTCTATTTCTGTACGCATAGTGAAATTCCGGATGATCAGCAGGATATATCTGTCTAATCAATGAGTCCTATCTTTATTAATTGTTCCTTCAAACTTTCGGGGGTTACCGGTTTGATCAGATAGCCCTCACAGCCTTTGTTGAATGAGGAGAAAACATCATCACCGGAGTCTTTTACAGTTACCATGAGAATTTTTGCTTCCTGGTCCTGTTTGAAAACCTCCATTTTAGCCTCCCAGTCACGGATCTTTGCCACAATCTCTCTTCCGTCTGTGCCGCCAAGATCAATATCCATGGTGATCAGAGAATAAGGGACTCCGTCATTATGAGCCGCAACAAAAATATCGAAGGCAATATCACCATTTGGAACGGCATCGACATCGCCATATTCAGAAAGCAGAGTCTTTATTTGTACTCTGTTTACATAATTGTCGTCTACTGTAAGAATTCGCATCTGTCTTCTCCTCTGTAAAGGGGTTAATATATTATAAATTTTGTCTGCTATATTGCCAGGGGTAATTTAACTATTCATTCAGATAGCTGCGGACATATTTTTGTACCAGTTCGAACTCGTCTTCTATGTCTTTAATGAGTTTTTGCAGCTCTTTTTCGTCGCCGGTATCAGATCTCTTTTCAAGTTCTCCCGATAACTGCGATAGTTTTCTGGCGGTGACACTGGCGGCTCCGCCTTTAAGTTTATGCGCTCCCTGACGGAGTGTTCTGGTATTGCCGATTTCAAAAGATTCGTTCAGATCCGGGATAATATTTTTAGAGGCTGATTCAAGGAAATTTTTCAGTGCCATGTTGAATACCATAGTGTTATTGCCAAAAAGCCTGGATGCTTCAGTAAAGTCTACAGGGGCTTGTATTTCTGGTGTATTGTTGTCTGTGGTTTCAGAGCCGGAATTATCATCCGGATTTTTAGTTAACGAATTGTTCATGTATTTCTCCTTTGACTTTTCTGATATGGATATTGGAGAGATATGGCAGCTTTTTGGCAGCCAGGTCATTAGTGATGTTGCCAGTTCGTCAATATGCGTCGGTTTGTTAAGTATGCCGTTCATGCCAACTGCTCTACATATATTTTTTATATCTTTGTCTGCATTTGCTGTTAGTGCAATAATTGGAACCTTTTCATAATGGGGATAATCAATTCGTATTCGCCTTGCGGCTTCAATACCTCCCATCTCCGGCATTTGCAGATCCATAAAAATCAGATCGAAAAATATTCGTTTGCATTCATCAACAGCAATGCGGCCGTTATCAGCAATTAGAACGTTTAACCCCAGATATTCCAATTGGCTTCTTATCAGATCCTGATTAACTTCATAATCTTCAGCGACCAGAATTGTGCCGGAAAATTTATTTGCGTTGTCGGTGATGGTCTCGGTATTCTCCATAGATATTTTTATCATGTCGCTTTCTGAGATTGCAGTACTCAGATTAAGTGTGAACCAGAAAATACTTCCTTTTCCCGGTTCACTTTCCAGACACATTTCTCCGCCCATGAGAGTTACCAGTTTTTTAGAAATGGTGGTGCCTAAGCCAGTACCGCCATATTTTCTGGTAGTGCTGCCGTCTGCTTGAGAGAACTCATTGAAAATACTCTGCTGTTTGTCTTTGGCTATACCTATACCGGTATCAATAACAGAGAATTTTATTTCTGCGTGATCCGGGGTGGTTTTTAATACCTCGGTCTGTACGGTTATCGCTCCTTTTTCCGTGAATTTTATCGCATTGCTGAGCAGGTTGGCCAGTACCTGACGGAAGCGGAGAGGATCGAAGACGACATGGCGGGGGGTGTTTTTACTGATATTAAGTGAGAAGGAAAGCTTTTTCTTTCGTGCGGCTTCACGGGACGACTCAGTACTTTGTTCGAGACATTTATGTAAATCTGAGGGAATATATTCAAGATCAAGTTTGTCTGCGTCAATCTTTGCATTATCCAGCAGATCGTTGAGCAGCAATAAGAGATGATCGGATTCGTCGAGTATCGTTTTAATATTTTTAGAAAAGGGTTCATTCGGGTGTTCTAGCATAATTTTTTCGGAGTAGCCGATTATGGCATTTAATGGAGTGCGGATTTCGTGGGAAATGTTAGCCAGAAATTCATCTTTTGCTTTACTAAGTGATAAGGCTTCAGCCCGGGAGGTTTTCAGCTTTTCTTCATAGCGGTTGCGCAGCAGTATCTCCTGACGCATCCGTTTCTGGTAAAGAAAGCGTTTTTCAAGATTATTCATCATTTCATTGAATGCTCTTAACAGTTCTCCGAATTCTCCGCAACGGTTGTGTTTAAGTTCGTAGTTGAAAATACCGCTGTGAACATAAGTGATCATTTTGATTACCTGATTGATCGGATCGCTTATATAGCGGTAGAGGAGGCTGCTGCCGATAAAGACGCTCAGTAATAAGCTGATAAAAGTAACACTCATATGAAGTGATTGAAAGGTTATATACGGGCTGTTACTATAACTGTTTCTGCTGGCAACTATACCGAGATTAGTTGGGTAGTATGTTAAGCGCAAGGGAATGGTATAGGCCGGTGTCTGTTCATTGTTGAGCGGGTCTTCAGCTTTAATATAGCCGTTTTCCTGCGAATATATGTTGTCGATTATTTTCGAATTTTTACTATGAGTTCCTGATCTTTCAGTATGGCTGGATGCTGCAATGAGTCCGTCTCGGGTAATTATTTCAAGTATTGTTCCGGGGGCGAGTAAAAGTCCATTGATGACACTGGTGAGAATATCACCGCTTATAACGGTAAGTAGAAATTTATTATTTTTCTGCAGGGTAGTTATTATCGGTATTACCATACCGTCTACAGTAGTCACTGTTGTCAGCTGCTGCTGATAGTCTTTTATATACTTACTTAGTTTGAGCTCAACTAGAAGATGCGGCAGCCTTGAGCTTGAAGCAGAAATGCTTCCTGAATTATCAATTATTGCCAGAGCAAGAATATTAGGATTGTTCTTAAGCTCTATATTCAGGAGTGCTTTTGCCGTCGCTGTCTCGCCATTATGGCTTGCGAGGTTTTTAGTGAGTAAGTCTGCCGTACGCAGATATGAATTTATAGAACTTTTTACACCAATGTTTGCCGCTACAGCGGTATTATGCAGAATTATCTTTTCCTGTTCGTTTTTTTGTCCGTCACTGGAGAAATAATAAATAAGGTAATAGATAGCAAAAGGAATTATTGCAACTGTAAAGAGCGCAATCAGTATTATATAAAATAATGGCTTCTTTCGCTTCATTGCTTTATTATATTCCTATATAAGGTATTCTGGAAAGGCTGTATGCGTCTCAGCTGTATATACATCCGCAGACGGTACGGATAATATCCCGTATCTGGGCTGATGCAAGCTCTGCGGCATTGACTATATCATCAAGTGTGGCCTCTGCCATATCATCGGGGTCATTTACATTGGTGATCGCTGATATCCCAAAGAGTCTGACTCCGCATTGAACAGCGGTGATTGCTTCCAGAACAGTGGACATTCCTATGGCCTGCGCTCCGCAGTTTCTGTACATTCTGGTTTCAGCCGGGGTTTCAAGAGAAGGTCCCTTGACTGCAATATAGACACCTTTATGTAGAGGAGAACTGTTTTTGTTATAATGAGTGCAGGTGGCTTCAATGAGGTCTTTATCCCAGGCTTTACTCATATCCGGGAAGCGGTCGCCCCATTCTTGTGCATGCGGTCCAACTAGTGGATTTGCGCCGGTGGCATTTATGTGGTCGGTAATAAGCATAACCTCTCCAGCCTTATAGCTTAAATCCAGCCCTCCGGCGGCGTTGGTCAGAATTAGAGTCTTCATCCCCGCTTGACTGAGAGCACGGATCGGCAGGGCGATATCCCAAGGTGAGTAACCTTCATAGAGATGGAAGCGTCCTTGCAGAATAAAAACCGGATTCCCGTCAAGAGTACCCCATGAAAGAACGCCGCGGTGCGAGTCAACCGTGGAAGCTGGAAAGAGCAGTTCCGGATAAGCAACACTGCCGCTGATAGAAATATCGCCGATAAGATCGCCAAGACCGGTACCTGCTATTATACCTGTTTCCGGGAGTTTGCCGATGATTTCCTTGATCTTCTGTACGGACGCGTTAATTTTATCTTTATAAATGTTCAGTTCCATAATATTAAACTTTCAAATGGTGAAAAAGCGGATAGAAATTTGTGAATGAAATTATTATAGGTATTATTGTGTTTCTGTAAATTGTAAAAAATATTACATTTAAAAATCATATATAAATTAATATTTTTTATGTGGTTAGAGGATATATTAAAATAAATTACCCAGAAACAGTATTTTGGTAGTGAAGGTTCAGGTAATTGGAGGAAGGTGGCGCTATGCCGGAATATGAGGTACACGGGGACAAAATTTTTTACCAGACATACGGCGGAGGCGGGAAACGCCTTCTTCTGGTACATGATATCGGTTTTTCCGGAACTTATTTTGAGCGGCTGATCAGTAACTTTGCTGCCAGAGCTTATATTGTTGTTCCTGATCTTTGCGGGCATGGGCAAAGCTATCTGCCGCAAAAAACGGTTTCGCTAAAGACTGTTGCGCGTGAGCTGGTGAATCTGCTTAGAGATGAGTATATCGGCAAAGTCGATGTTATTGCCTGTGGTACGGGAGGGGCTGTAGTCCTTGAGGGCTTTGCGATGGCTCCTGAGCTCTTTGGAGATATTCTGCTTCTTAATACCGCTCTTTATCCTCAAGCCGGTCAGGGTATGGTTCAGCAGATCCGGCCTGAGAGTCAGCAGCGATATGCCGAGTTCAGAAACACCTTCAAACGCTGGGTTCCGGCGTATCGTGATGACTTTTTTATTTTCTGCCGTGAGTTTAATGGCAGACAGATATGCAGGTTTTGCGGTACAAGAATCAGGTTTATTTATGGGGATAGAGCTAATCCCGGCGCTTTTACCCGACAGTCACTGGGGTTGCCGGAATTTTCAAATATTTCCTTGAGGCTTATCTCTGGTGCCGGAAGGTGGCTGCTTGAGGATAACTATACTGAAGTCTGTAATGAAATTGAAAGGTTTCTATTTCTGGGCGGGCAGGGTGATGATGTAGAGGATAATCAGAATAACGGAAACGACCCTGATATAAGTGACCTGATGTTTTTTCATTAAGGAAATATGATATTTGTGTTAATTATGTAGTTATTGTTTAAAATATGTTGCAGAAAAATATAGAAAAGTGTAAGCTATAATTAGTAAGCAATTTTTGCTGAAAGCGTTGCTGTTATTGCTCAAAATTATCAGGAAGGTGACTTATGAATCGAACTGTAGCTGTTGTTTTGGGCGGGGGAAAAGGAACCCGTCTCTATCCGTTGACCAAGGAACGCAGTAAGCCTGCTGTGCCGATTGGTGGTAAATATCGCCTTATTGATGTGCCATTATCGAATTGTATCAATTCACAGATTATGAATATCTATGTGTTGACAATGTATCAGTCGGCAAGTTTGAATCAGCATATTTCAACAGCATACCGTTTTGATGCTTTTTCTGGTGGTTATGTGGATGTGTTGGCAGCAGAGCAGACTAATGACGGCGGAACCTGGTTTCAGGGAACGGCAGATGCTGTAAGACAGAGTTGGAGACACATTACAGACAAGACCAGACCTGAGAATATTCTGGTACTTTCCGGCGATCATCTTTATAAAATGGATTACCGGGAATTTTTCAAGGTTCACAGTAAGGCTAACGCTGATTTTTCAATTGCAGTGCAGCCGGTTACCAGACGCGAAGCTCCGGAGCTTGGTCTGTTAAAAACCGATGAAACCGGCAGAATTATCAATTTTGCTGAAAAGCCTACCAGCGACGAAGAACTCGATGCGATGATGGTGGATACAACAACTTTTGGACTCTCTGAGAGTGAGGCCAGAGAAAGACCATTTCTGGCAAGTATGGGAATATATTTTGCCAAGAGTCAGGCGATGGATGAGATGCTGCACCGTGATTGTGAACAGACAGATTTCGGTAAGCATATAATTCCGCAGGCTATTGAAGAACGTGTGGTTCAGGCTTACTGCTTCAATGATTACTGGGCTGATATCGGAACTGTCGGCGCTTTTTTCGAAGCGAATATTGATCTGGTAAAAACATTGCCTCAGTTCAACTTATTCGATACCAATATGCCTCTGTATACTCACCAGCGGTTTCTCCCCGGTGCTAAGGTTAACCGGGCATCGGTAGAAGGAGCTTTGCTCAGTGACGGTACCATTGTTGACGGTGGTATGGTCCGTGATTCTCTTATTGGGGTACGCACCAGAATTCAACCGGGAGCGACAATTGAATCTTCATATATTATGGGCGCGGATTATTATCAGGATTGTGCCGATGGCAAGCCGTTTATCGGTATCGGTTCTGGAGCTTATATCAAGCGTGCTATTGTTGACAAGAACAGCGCTATCGGACATGGTGCACAATTGGTGAACCGGGGTAATGTAGAGTATTATGATGATCCTGAAGGCAGATTCCATGTGCGGGACGGAATTATAATTGTATGTAAGGATTCTGTGATACCTGATGGTTTTGTATTCTGACTTCGAGTTGGTGTTGCGCTGATATTACGACTTTATGTATACCTTGAGGTGTACATAAAGTTTTTATTTATATTCCGGAGTATTAAAAGACATGTTGCAGAAGTGGAGTAAAATTCTTGCCAATCTGGCTGCTGTTGGTCTGTGTATCTTTTTTTTGCTGTACTTTACCGGAGGCGGTAAGGTATGGAATGGTGACGGCTGGAATGATTCAAATCTGATTGGTGACAGTTCAATCTATTATAATTCCGCTGCGAGGATGTACAGCGGTGTATCGCCTTATAATATTACCAGTGAAAGAATGCAGAAAAATGCTGAGCATCCCGGATCGGTATATTGTTATCTTCCGGTGCTGGCAACGCTGTTGACACCGTTGACGCCACTTAGTATTGAATATAAAATGCTATTGTGGTATCTGGTAATTACATTGTCCTTTATACTCTCATACTGGCTGCTGTTGCGTCTGGCGCTGCTTCTGGGTGTTGCGCCTCCCCTCGGCTGGCGTTTTCCGGCACTGGTAGGTACTGTCGCGCTGCTTTTCGAGCCTATACAGAATAATTATCTCTACGCTCAATCGAATTCACTGGTGCTATTGAGTATTGTGGGTTTTATATATTGTTATGTAACAGAAAAGAAAATATGGGCTGGAGGTTTGCTGGGATTTGGTATAGCACTCAAATTCTTTCCACTGATATTTGTACCTCTGCTCATCATCAGAAAGGATTGGAGAATACTCATCTTCGCTTTTCTGGCATTTATGGTATTTATTCTGTTGCCGGTTTTTTATATTGATCTCAATGTTTTATACTCTGATTTTGTGACTACAATTGTTGCCCGTCTGAGAAGCTCATATCAGAAATGTGAGTTTTTCATGACTCTGAACCGTTCTGTTATCTGGTTTTTTCCGGCGTTGCAGTCCAAAATTGTCCAGCTGCTTTCTGCTTCGGCAGTGATGCTGGCACTTCTGGGTTTTGATTTTCAGGTTATCCGTAAGTCTTCTTCGGCTGTAAGCAGAATGCGGGGGACGATTTGGCTTTTTACTGCAGCAGCAATTGCGATACTTTTTATTCATCCGCATTCTGAGGTGCATATTGTGGTTTTTTCTTCTCCGGCATTTATTCTGCTGGCTTTTCAGGCGCTTAACAGTTTCAAGGTTAAGCAGATTGCTTTATGGCTGCTGATTTACGTACTTTATTTCCCTCTATTGTGGGTACAGGAGACTCCGGTAACATTTTTTGCGCTATTACTAAGTTTTATATATTCACTTTGGTGTGCTGCTGCAGTGTGTCGAGAAAATGCTATAGAGTAACTCTGACGCTATTCTGATAATTGATATTGTTGATTATTTTAATAAAGGTGTTGGAGTATCTGTGTAATCCGGTAGAATTATGAACTATATGTGGTTTGTTTTGGTAAAGGCGGTAGGAAAGAATGACATTAACAGATAACGTCTGGCTGGTGGTACCATGTTATAATGAAGAAAAACGCCTTGATGCCGAGGCTTTTCTGGAGGCGTTGCGGCAGTATGACTGGCTGAGGCTTTGTTTTGTGAATGATTGCAGTAGTGATGAAACTTTGGCGGTTCTTGAAAAAATTCATGATAGAGCGGCAGATAAAGTCTGTATTCTTTCGAATAAAGAAAATTCCGGTAAAGCTGAGAGTGTGCGTGCCGGTATCTTATATGGTCTTCAGAGTAGTGATTGTGAAATATATGGATTTTGGGATGCTGATCTGGCAACGCCATTTCCTGAGCTGGAGATAATGTATGCACAGATAGCAGCGGATCAATCGATAACCGGGGTTATCGCGTCACGGGTCAGCATGCTTGGCAGAAAGATTCGCAGGCACAGCAGCAGGCATTATTTTGGCAGGATTTTTGCTACCTTTGCCAGTATAATTCTTCAGGTTCCGGTTTATGATACGCAGTGTGGGGCTAAAATTTTCAGGCGTTCTTTTGCATCTGCGGTTTTTAATGAGAAGCTTAGAACCGGCTGGTGTTTTGATATCGAAATTTTATTGCGCTATAAGCTTGCTGCTGAGCAGCCAGATATTATTGAGAAGAGTATCGTAGAATATCCACTGCGGGAGTGGGTGGATGTGGAAGGAAGCAAGGTTCGGTTTTCACATATGTTTTCTGTAGCGCTGAATATGCTGCGTCTGTTTATCAGCAGCAGGCTTAAAAGGTTTATCTGATAGCTGTTTATATTAACTATTTTATAACTTAAGGGAGTGATTACTGAAGAATCACTCCCTTGTTCTTTTTATTGCTAGAAATCTATATAACTAATTATAGCTCACAAGGACAGGTAAGTACCGGTTTGCGGGCGGCCAGAGTTTCATCCAGGCGGCTTACCGGTGTGTTGGTTGGAGCATTTAGCAGTTTTTCCGGTGAGGTTTTTCCTTCCTGTGCAATTTCCTTCATTGCGTCGATAAACTCATCAAGAGTAGCCAGAGGTTCAGTCTCGGTAGGCTCTATCATTATGGCTTCAGGAACAATCAGCGGGAAGTAGACTGTTGGCGGGTGAATTCCCCGCTCTATGAGACCTTTTCCGATATCAAGTGTATGTACTCCATTTTGCAGCAGTTCTTCTGCCGGGGTGGAGATGAATTCATGCATGCATTTCCGGTCATACGGGGTTGGATAAATATCTTTAAGCTTGACGCGGAGATAATTGGCTGCCAGTACTGAGTAGCGGGCGACATCTTTCAGCCCGGCGGCTCCCAGGCTGCGGATATAGGCATAAGCCTTGAGGCAGACACCAATATTGCCGTAAAAACTTGAAACTCTGCCGATACTTTCAGGAAAATCACTCGACCAGACAAATTCGATTTCAGGAGAATCAATAGCGGCTCTGACGATTCGTGGAATCGGCAGGAAAGGAACGAGACGTTCGCTGACACCTACCGGACCTGCACCCGGACCGCCGCCGCCATGTGGGGTACTGAAGGTTTTATGAAGATTCAGGTGAATAACATCAAATCCCATATCACCGGGTCTGCAGATGCCGCAGATAGCATTAAGGTTTGCTCCGTCGTAGTACAGGAGGCCGCCGCCCTGATGTACTATCTTGGAGATTTCCAGAATTCTGCTTTCAAAAAGACCGAGAGTGTTGGGATTGGTCAGCATGATTCCGGCAACATCATCCCCCATCTTTTCCTGTAAATCGGCGATATCAATTTCACCATTTTCATTGCTGGCAATTGAACGTACTTTGAAACCGGCAATAGAGGCACTCGCCGGATTGGTTCCGTGAGCGGAGTCAGGAATAAGGACATACTTTCGTGTCTCCGCCTCTCCGCGGCTTTCGTGGTAGGCTCGTATCATACTCATGCCGACGAATTCACCATGAGCACCGGCCATCGGAGCAAGAGTGAATTCTTTCATACCGCATATCTCCTGCAGATCCTCCTGCAGTCGGTAGAGTAGGCGCATGGTGCCTTGTGCCCGGAAGAATTCAACATAGGGGTGCAGCCCGGTAAAGCCTTCAAGAGAAGCAATTTTTTCATTTATCTTAGGGTTGTATTTCATGGTACAAGACCCTAAAGGGTAGAAATTTTTATCAACGGAATGATTGCGCTCAGCCAGAGCGACAAAGTGTCGTGCCACCTCCAGCTCGGAAAGTTCAGGCAGTTCAGCTGCAGTGGTTCTTTTCAGGCTTCCAAGCAGTGTCTCTGCAGCGTCTGCGGGGACATCACAGTCTGGAAGCTGATAGGTTTTGCGGTTTGGGGTGCTTTTTTCATATATTAGTTGCATATGGATACCTTTGTCGGTTTATGCTCAAGAAATACTAGCTTATTCTTATTCTATAGCATAAATTATATAAAAAAACAAGTCCAAAGTACTGTTTTATAAGGAATTATGTGATAAAAGACTTTTTTTGTGAATCCTCTTGACTATATGACCATTGCTCCTATAATATTTAAATATACAGCAAACGAGGTATTGCTCGTTTGCTTGTCTTTTTCTACTTATATCGCGGGGTGGAGCAGTCTGGTAGCTCGTCGGGCTCATAACCCGGAGGCCGTAGGTTCAAATCCTGCCCCCGCTACCAATATTATACAGGCTTACTCATATGAGTAAGCCTTTTTTGTGTATGTATGTTATTTTCAAATTTATTAAAATGTAAATTATAATTTTAAAACTTCGGATGGGGTGCTGAAAGTTTATGAAACGGTTGGATGGAATATAGCGGGTGATAGTTCTAAAATATTTTCAGGAAATATAATATTAAAGGATTATTAATTTTTATAATAAAAGAGCAAGATCGTACAATATTTTAACAATCTAATCTGCTATGCTGAGATCAGGTAATAAAGTTGACACTTTTTTTTAAGGAGAGTACAATGAATACTGATTCTACAGCTGGCTTGGAGCATGATTTTTCTGCAGCGGTTCTACTTACTATTGATAAGGCGGTTGAGATGTCTGCGGTTTGGACAGATCATCCCAGTTTCCCTGGAGTAGCTCTTAAAACACTGGTGGCGCCAGCTGTTACTGGCGGGGCGCTCAAATCTCTGCTGGTGCGCGTGGCCCCAGGAGCGGCATTGGAAAAACATATTCATGCGGATGAGTGGGAGATGCATGAGGTGATAGCCGGTACAGCTCAGGCGACAATGGGTGCTGGGGATGCTGAGTATAAGCGTGGTGTGATTGCGGTGATCCCGCAGGGGGTTGAGCATAGTGTCAGAGCCGGTACTGAGGGTCTGGTTATGCTGGCGAAGTTTTTCAGCCCGGGTAATACCGAGTGATTCTGGATTTAAGCTGCACCAATATTAATATTGTGCGGGTATTGTTCTGTATTTAAGTTGTTTGATGCGGCATGATTATTAAGTGTTTTATAAACGGAGGGAAGTTATGCAAGGTGTTATAACCGAGTATAAACTTGAATCATTACCGGAGGTAACCGCCGTATATGGCCGGGGAATAAATCATAGTTTCCCCCGGCATTCTCATGCTTCATATACAGCCGGCGCAGTACTGCGAGGGCGGCGGAAGATTACTGCCGGTAATACGAAGTGTGTTTATAATCCGGGTCAGGTATTTGAGATCATGCCGCTTCAGGAGCATTTCTGTGAATCGCTAAGTAGTAATGGGCATGATTATCTGGCGTTGTCATTGACGCCAGCTGCTTATATGGAGTACATTGGACGGGGAATTGATTTTTCAGTTATTTTCATGGAGCTGTTTGATCGGATTGGCAGAGATAAGTTCTCTGAGTCACTGGTGGCAGAGGTTATACAAGGTGTATCCGGGCTCAGACCGGAAAATTATACTGAAACGGAACTGCCGGAAGCTATCGATATGGGTTATGATTTTATCGGTGAGAATTATTCCTTGAAGCTTTCGCTTGCGGATATCGCGGCATATTCCTGCATGAGTAAGTATAATTTTCAACGTAACTTTACCAGCTATATTGGTATGAGCCCTGCAGCTTTGCAGGGTAAGTACCGGGTGGCGGCAGCACTGCTGCGGCTGCGGCAGGGGCAGAGAGCCAGCAGCGTTGCTCTCGATTGCGGTTTCAGTGATCAGAGTCACCTTTGCCGTATGGTTAAGAAACTTACCGGGGTGACAATTCGGAATTATCATTATGCCGCTGCAGAAGCTGATCCGGCTGACTCCATTAGCAGTCAGTGATAGCTGCTTCAGGGCATATAGTCGTACAGTCACCACAGGCATCGCAGCGGTTTTTAAGTATTGAGTAGCCGTTGTTCTGCTTTTCGATTGCTCCAAGAATACATACCTCAGCGCACTCACCGCAGTTGCGGCATTTGTTCTGGTCGATTGTCAGTCCATGTTCAGGAGGGTTGGGATAATTGAAACTGAAGCGGTGACGGCGGAGTCTTCTGGAGTTATCTTCGCTTTCGAAGTCAAAGTTGAAAATCTCGCCGAACCCCTGATATAATACAAAGGTTCGCATCGTCTTATACTGCAGCATATCTTCAAGAGCCGGCTGAAATAGCTGGTTCTTTTTTGCTTTCTTTTTCAGTGCGTCCGGGCTTACAGTCTTGACGTCTCCGGTAATTCTTATACTGTAATTGCCTGAGATCAGGTCTTTTGCTGCAATTCCGGGGATTATCTCTTCTTCTTCACAGATACCGCAGACCGCTACAGTCTTAGTTTTAAGCAGCTGACGGCAGAAGGGTTTGGTGGTCATGGTGTGGAAGTATAAACCCTCCGCGTCATATGCGAAGAAATGGGCAATGCGGGCGGAAGGATATTTTCCGTCAATAGTAGTAAAAGTCAGAAACCCGGAATTTTCGCAGGCTTCGAATATTTCTTGTATAGTCATATAAGTTCTCACATAGTGGGTGGCTGTTAGCAGGTTTACCAGTAAATTTCTTTGGAATCAAATACCGGACCGTCCTGACAGACACGTTTATAGATGTAACCTTCGGTATTTTCTGTACAGACTATTTTTATTACGCAGCCCATGCAGGCACCGAAACCACAGGCCATGCGTTCTTCAAAACTCAGTTCTGCTTTGATTCCTTTTGCTTGAGCCACAGTACTCAAACCTTTGAGCATTGGAATCGGACCGCAGGCAAACAGTCGGATTTCAGTGTCAGTGGTATTTATATCACTGAGCAGGGTTTTGAGACCATCTACTGAATTGCCGTGTAATCCTTCTGAGCCGTCATCGGTAGTGATTATCAGCTTGCTGCAATAACGGTTTAGAGCTTCTCTTTCAAGTACGCTGCAACTGGAGCGTGCTCCGATAACGGCGTATGCTGTAATGCTTTCTGCCTGTAGCCTGCTGGCTAGAAGCGCCAGACTGGGCGTGCCGCAGCCGCCACCGATAAGTATAGCGGTTGAATTTTTGGGAGGAAGGGTAAAGCCATGACCCAATGGTGCAATAATCTGCAGTTCGGTTCCGGGGCGGAGCTTTGACATATCCACGGTACCTTCACCTACCAGCTGGTAGGTGAAGCGGAAGCTGGTGCTGTCAGAGAATGAGGGCGCAAACGGACGGCGTAGTGTATGTCCGGGGACGCTTATTTGAAAAAATTCTCCGGCATTGAAGGTTATTCCTTTGGCTTCAAGTTCCATTTCGTAGAAATTGTCAGTCAGCATATGATTGCTGATTATTTTTGAGGTAAAATCCTGTTTTTGAGTCATTGTTATTTTGTCCTTCTATTAAGCGTCGGTTTATTCTTCTTCGGCAATGCATTCAAGCATATGCAGCAGCTCCGGATCGGCAGTGCCTTGAGTATCGGTAAAATTAAGGCAGGGTGCCGGCGTTTTCCGATCCAGTTCCAGATGGTCTGCTCCGTCTCTGAGGAATGGCCAGAGCGAACAGTTGAGTGGTTTTACTTTAAAGGGGTTGAGTCCTTTTTTCAGTGCCAGTGTATGCAGAGCACACCAGGCGCCGCCGTTATCATCCAGCCAGTTGAATACGCAGAGACCATTACTCTGTTTGCGAATAAAAAGTTCGCAGGGTGTCAGCTGGAAGCAGTTTTCCATATCTTTCAGCCAGGGGCAGTATTGATAAAGCTCAGGCAGTAAGTCTTCAATACGGTTTCGTTCTTCAAAAGTTATCGCGATATCGAAGGTTTTGCAGCAGACATTTCCTTTGCAGCAGGAAGGATCACAGCTGTAGTGGCAGGAACTGATCTCTGATTCGGCTATTGTATAGCGGCCAAACTGTAGCATGTTCTCCATGGTTAGCGGTTATCTCCAATATTCTGTTCTCTGGGCATATCGTCCCAGGCAAGTTTGGTTATGCAATGTTTACCGGCTTGTATAGTGTCGGTAAAATCGGTATCTTCTATAATGCTGAGAGTATACTGGTAGCAGTCTGCCTGCTCAAGGGGCTGCAGTTTTTTAACGGTAAGAATTTTGCCGGTAAATTCGAGTTTCTTATGGTATTCATTGAGGCAGCAGGTAAAGGTGACAGATTCACCGGTATTGTAACTGGTGCCTGAAATGATTTCAGCATGGCTGTTCTCTGAATAACGAAAGATCTTTGTCAGCATGGAGAAGCTATTATCTTTTGACTTTCTGTTATTTTCAGGTAGAAGAGGAATGCAGGTCTGCATGGTGTCTTCTGATATTTTAAGACCACGTATGGAATATATAGTATGCTGGCTGCTTTTGCCTTTGAAATTTACCGGCGGCAGTTCGATAGCGCAGGCTGTGTCTTTGATTTTCAGGTAGGTGTTCCGGCTGCAGAGAACCTGGGTTTTACCGGCACGGGATTCGATTCTGGCGGCGAGGTTGACATTATCGCCTATAAGAGTAAACTCTATTTTATCCGCGGAGCCGATGTTTCCTGCAACGAAATTTCCAGTATTTATTCCGATGCCCATGAATATCGGGGTATTTCCTTCTGCATGCAGTTCGGCATTGAAGGAGTAAATAGCGGTCTGCATCTGTATGCCGGTAAGTACGGCATTGAATTCATCATTATCACGTGCGTGCGGGACAGACCAGAATGCCATTATTGCATCACCACCGAATTTATCTACATTGCCGGCGTTTTGATAGATGATACTCTGCATTATACTGAAGTAACTGTTGAGATTATGTACTACCTGCTGAGCGCTCATTTTTTCGCTCATTTGGGTGAAACCGATTATATCGCTGAAAAAGACGGTGCCGGTGTATTCCTTTCCGCCGAGTTCGGTGCTCAGGTTGCCGTTGAGGAGCATTTCAACCATATTTGGCGAGAAATAACGCTGGAGAGCAGAGCGCTGAGTTGCTTCCTGTTCAATTTTTTCCGCCAGATAGATGTTCTGCACGGCAATTGCTGTCTGTGCACTTATACCGGTGAGTGTCTGCAGGTCTGATTCTGTAAACTCGGTGGTGTTTTCAGCTTCAATCTGAATAATTCCCAGGACGTTGTCGTTATTGATAAGCGGTGAACAGATAAAGGATTTAATTGCCAGTTCCGCTATAGAACGTGAGCTGTCGAAGCGATCATCCTGAGAGGTATTGTTTGAGAGTATGGCGCGTTTTTTATCTGTGCAGATATGGAGTACGGTTGAGGAAATACTGAGATTTTTTTCTGTCGGCTGACAGCGACCGTCTGCATAGAGTGCGGCAGGTATGAAGTTGCTATCTTTCTTGAGGAGAATAAAAGCGCGGCCGGTTTTGGGGAAGATGCCGGCGACGGTTATGAGAATCTTTTCAAGAAGCTGGTCAAGCTGAAGAATATTTCCAGCGGCCTCGGATATCAGGCACATTGCCTGCAGCTGCTGCAGGGCATCTGTTATTCCTGTGGAATTATTATTTTCGGCAAGTGCAAGCCGGGATATGTTTACCGAGGCATCAATCGTAGTGCTGATATCGTGTTCATCGGTATTAAACAGAGCTTCATCATCAGAGTATGCTTTGAACTCAGGAGTCAGTGGCGGTGGTGCCGGTTCGGTGGTTTTTATCCCGGTCAGAATGAGGGTTGTATCTCCGATGACAATGTTGGCGTTGTTATTTAATTGTATTGGGGAATTGCTTTTTGCTGCTTTGCCATCGATTGTTGTGCCATTGGCTGAGCCGGTGTCTTCGAAGAAGAATCGCTGCTGCTTAAGAAATATTCTGCCGTGATGCCGGCTGGCTCTGGCATCGGCCAGTTGTATGGAATTGTCTTTGCCGCGGCCGATAGTATATTCATCCCGGATCAGTTCGATAAGCTTTTTTTCTGAGGAAGTGCATATAATCTGCAGTGTCGGCATTGAGTGATCTCATTTCTTGTTATGCTGATTATGAATCTTAGAACAGATCCTGCATCGGCTTACTCATGTTTTCTTTTAAAATAATACTGTCAATGTTCTCGCTGATTGTCTGTTTACGGTAATATTCTACAAAGTCCAGGAACATTTTATATACGGCTGCTGCTTCTGATTTTTCGAGTCTGGATCCAAGATTCTCTCTGATTGTTTCGAGCATCCGCAGGAGAATATCAAGATTTCCTTTTTTTATACCGGCTTCCCGCATCAGTGATTTTACAACCGTATCATAATTGCGTTCTAATTCTGCGGCCTGTTTAATGGCTATGTTATTGTGTTCACTGAGTCTGCTCTTCATCTCGGTAAGCCTGCTGTTGTTATCGGCGAGACGGGAAACCAGTGCTTCGAGTATGGTCATAGTGATGGTCGGGTGGTTGCGCAGCAGACGGGTTTTGTTACTTTTAGCCAGTTTTAAAAGTTTGACTTTGCTGCAGGCGGTTACAGTTGCACTTCTGGCCTCACCGGTAAGAAATGACATTTCACCAATCGGCATTCCGCTGTCGGTTACGTTTGCTATGGTTGTACCTTTTACCGAAATCGCCAGAGTTCCCTCCAGCAGTATATAACAGTCCTGATTAGAGGTATCTCCTTCGTTGATTAGAATTTCCCCTGGTGTAAGTTCAAGGGTGAGGCTGTTTTTGCTGTCATTCTTTTCTCTGAATTTGAGCATGTTGTTTAACAGTTGTTGCTGGAGCTTATTGGTAGTCTGATCCATACGGATAGATACGGGTATGTTCAGCGCGATATCACCGTAGAAATCGATAATATTCTGATTTATTGTTGTTCCTGCCTGTAAAATTGGACGACGATTCCAGAAGGCTTCTTTTTTTAGAGTGAAGCCGTTACAGAATGCCAGTGGCAGTTTTGAAAAATTAGTGGGAATCCTGTTTCCATATAATGCAGTCATTTTAAGTTACCTGTATTGTTACCATTTGTTGCATGTATAGTATAGCTCATAATATGAATTATATAAATAATTTTTTACTATTTTTGCGGTTTTTACTCCAAAGGATGTTTTATACTAGCTATAATAGTTTCTGTTAATTTAATATTAAGCTACAATTACAGGAGCAGAATAATTAAAGTATGTTTTTGCGGAGTCAGAGGAAGTCATCCGGTGACAGGGAGTGAATTCCGGAGATATGGCTGTGCCAGCAGTTGTTATCGGGTGGAGGCCGGAGGTCGGGAAATGGTCTTCGATGCCGGGTTGGGTATAATCCCGGCTGGGCGGGAACTTTTAAAAACTGAGGTGCATGAACTCAGTCTGTTCTTTACTCATTTTCATCTCGATCATTGTCTGGGGTTGAATTATCTTTTACCATTATACAGACCTGAATTTACCGTATCGTTTATCGGTCCTGCTTTTGGTAAAGGCTCGCTGAGAAAAAATCTTGAGTTCATTACCGATGAGCTGGTAAATCCCGTCGGGCTCAAGCTGTTTCCCTGCCGAAAGAACTATATTGATTTGCAGGGATCGGAGGTGCTGGTGTACTGTGACGGCAAGGCTCGGCCGTACCGTCGGCGTCGGGGATTTGCTGCCAGAGATCGGGTTGTGGTCAGGACTATGCATAATCTCAGGCATTCACAGCTTGGAGTTATTAATTATCGGGTGGAGTTTGGAGGCAAAGCACTGGTGCTTGCTACCGATGTTGAGGGTGATGCAGAACTTGGGTATAGCCCGGAGGTAGCGGATTTTGCTGCCGGTGCGGATCTGCTCCTGTTGGACGGTCAGTTTACAGCAGGTGAATATGCTTCCCGGCGGGGCTGGGGTCATTCTACCTTTGAAATGGCGTGTAGAACCGCCGAACGTGCGGGGGTAAAACAGCTTGCGGTCATTCATCATGATCCCGGACATACCGATAAAATGCTTGCCGCTATGGAGCGTGAGGCGCGGGTAATCTTCAGAAATACGTTCTTTGCCCGTGAAGGGAAGGAGCTGGAGTTTTAAATACAGTATTCCGCTTTTTGGTCTGGTAGATTTTGTAATGAATATCCCGGTTTTGCGTATTGCGCAACCGGGATAGATTAATTTTGAAGGTTATATTTTTATGGTACTGATTTTCTTTCTGTTAATCAGTAGCCGCGGGGGGTGATGAAGAATTCACCGTTCAGGCAGCTGGTGGAGTTGCCGATGATGAGAATGCTCTTCATGGTGACCTCGGCTGTTGGCAGTTCGGCGAGGGTAATAATCTGTACCGTTTCATCAGGCTGTCCCAGAGCGGTTGCTATGCCTACCGGTGTCTGAGGGGGAAGATATTCCCGGGCTATAGTGCAGAGATTATCAAAGGGTTCGGTGCGGGTATTGCTCTTGGGGTTGTAGACTGCAAGGACAAAGTCACCGGCGAGGGCGGCATGAAGCCGTTTTTCAATGACTTCCCATTCTACCAGCAGATTGCTCAGACTGATAGTGGCATAATCCAGCATCAGTGGTGCGCCCAGTCGGGCGGCGGCGCTGCAGGCGGCGGTTACACCGGGGACGATCTCGAGCGGAAATGAACTGCCACGGTCATTGCGGATTTGAATTGCCAGTCCTGCCATACCGTAGATTCCGGCATCACCGGAACTTACCAGTCCGACACTGTGCCCATTTTCTGCAAGTTCCACCGCTTCAAGTACTCGTTCGCGCTCCTTCTTCATGCCGGAGACAAATTGTTTCTTCCCTTCCAGCAGGTCTTCAATGCGCTTGAGATATGGGCCGTAGCCGACAATATATTCACTGGCCAGAATGGCTTCTTCAGCTCTTCTGGTTCTATCAGCGATTGATCCCGGCCCGAATCCTATTATTCGGAGCACTCCCTGGCTATCGCCGCTGTCACTCCGTTCTGTGAAATTCTTTTGAGTATTAATTTTGTTCTCCTCCCGCTGAGCAGGGCGCAGGGTTCGGCGACTGCGTCAACGCCAATGCTCTTCTTTACAAATTCTGAAGTATCAAAATGATAACAGGTATTGTTTATTTCATTGTTTGTGATAATTCTCAGAGGTATGTCCAGTTCTGCGGCTGCGGCCAGCAGCCCTGGTTCCTCTGACTTCTGCTGTACTGTCGCAATGTAGCGCAGGTCAGAGATATTAATGCCTGCCTGTAAGGTAGCGGTATTGATCAGAGCGAGTATCGCTTTTTTGGTGCTGTCTTTACGGCAGCCGATACCTATAGTATAGCGTTTAAGTACCTCGGTGGTAGTGGTGATAACCGGTTCGGCACCGGTGATATTCGCAACTTTGAGGGTCAGATTATTGGCGCCGCCTTCATGCCCGCTTAGAAAGCTGATGGCAAATCTGCCGAGTACATCCATGACTACGATTGCCGGATCGGTATATTTGCTCGTAAGCAGTGGTCCGATGGCTCTGCTGACAACTCCGCTGGGCATGATATAAATCAGACCCGAGTAGCTGGTGAAGATCTCCGCTGTAAGGGCTATTACTCTGTCGAAGCGCTTAATATTCCGATCTTCTGCTGTCACTGTATTATGAACAAACAGATCACCGCCGGTAACGGCGATGATCTGTCTGGCGAGATCCAATCCCTCAACTGATAGCGTGATAATCGCGATATCAGCCATCTTACAGCTTCTTGAGTCCGCTGATGATTTCTTCGGTAATCTCATCGATTTTTCTGGTGCCGTCGACAGTTACAAATTTTGGCGCGGCAGGATCACCGTCGGTTATAAGCTTATTATAGAAATCACTTACTGCAGCAGTCTGGGCGTGGTAGGCCTCGAGGCGCTTGCGGATAGTTTCTTCCTTGTCATCATCGCGGTGGATAAGATCTTCACCGGTGACGTCATCCTTGCCGGCAACCTTCGGCGGGTTGAATTCAAGGTGATAGGTCCGTCCTGAGGCAACATGTATGCGGCGTCCGGAGAGGCGGCTGACCAGTACATCGTCAGGGACATTGATCTCAACAATACCGTCAATCTTTATACCTGCATCTTTTACTGCTTCCGCCTGGACTACTGTGCGGGGAAAACCATCGAATAGGAAGCCGTTTTTGCAGTCGTCTTCTTTGATGCGTTCTTTTACCAGACCGATGATGATATCATCGTTGACAAGTCCGCCGGCATCCATGATCTTTTTCGCGGCCTTACCCAGCTCGGTTCCAGCTTTGATCGCTCCACGGAGCATGTCGCCGGTGGAAATCTGTGGAATATTGAACGTTTCGGTAATGTATTTGGCCTGTGTGCCTTTACCTGCTCCCGGAGGGCCTAGAATGATAAGATTCATGGATTTTCCTTTACTGAAAAAGAGTTATTAAGTCGGTTGTTTGCAATTATTATCCCAATAAAGCAGGGTAAGTAAATACCAAAGTGGATTTTATTGCTAAATTTTGTTATAATGCTAACTGCTGATTTAATCTGTAATATCAGTAATCGGGAGGAGGAGTACGGCTGTTTATTTTTGAATGGTTTTATGCTGTTTGAGATGATATACATGATAATTTCGGGTATTGTTTTTGAGTCATTCAGGTAATTTTCTGTACGAAAAAATATAAAACAGTATATATAGTTATATATAAAGGATAATTTTGATGTTGGATAAAGAAGCAATTGCGGGAATCATCCCGCATCGGGACCCATTTTTACTGCTTGATAAGGTTGTGGAGCTGGATACTGATTCTCTGCGGGCAGAGTATACGGTTGACAGTGCATCCGCGTTGTTTTCACAGATCTTTCCCGGACATTATCCGGGAAATCCGATTACTCCCGGAGTAATTCTCTGCGAGATTATTTTTCAGGCCGGAGCGGTTCTTATGGGCAGTAGGATACAGAGGCTCGAAGGAGAGTTGAAAGGGAGTCCGGTTGTGACCCGGATTCGGGATGCGCGTTTTAAAAGTATGGTGAAACCCGGCGATAAGCTTGAAATCAGTGTTGAGTTTGAAGATAGTGTTTCAAGTGCATATTATCTGAAGGGAAGTATCAAGGTGGGAGGCAGGCTTGCAGTCAGGGTGGCGTTCACCTGTGCACTGGTGGCTGAGTAGGGTTGCAGGTTGTGGTCTGGAGAAATTTATGTTGGATGTATTGCCAAAGATCAGAGATGAGATAGACGCTTTTCCGTATAATGGGAGCTATGACTCAGCGGATTTCGGTGATTTGCCGGTATATATTCTCTATGATACCTCCGGGCTTAGTGAGGCGCAGCTTCTGATTGCCGAGAGTTCGATGTCATTGATATCCCGTCTTGACGGTAAGCATTCCATTATCGATTTGCGGGCTGAGTACGAACGTGATACCGGAATTGAGATAGAACTTGCGGATATAGAGGGGCTGGTACTGGAACTTGATAACGCGCGGTTTCTGGATAACCACCGTTTTAAAGATTTATATAATAATCTGCTCAGTGAATTTATTACCGGTTCGGTGCGTTCTTCAGTCTGTGCCGGCAGTGTTTATTCTGCAGATATAACCAAACTTCAGCTGGAACTGGAATCACTGCTGGTACATGCGCCAAAACCTGAGGTTCAGGGGCGGGCTGGTAATGTTATGCGGCGCGCGCCGCGCGGCATAATTGCGCCGCATATGGATTTCAAGCGTGCCGCGTTCTGCTATGGTCAGATCTACAAGGAAATGCGGGAGCATTATAATCGTCCGGATGCCGTTATTATTCTGGGAACAGCACATGGACCTTTGCAGCAGAGGTTTGCGGTATGTGACAAGGATTTTGCCGTAACCGGTGGTGTAGTCCGCTGTCAGCGGGAGATTACTTCCAGAATTCTTGCTGATACGTCGGCAGTTGCTGATTTTACCGAAGATGTGTTTGCGCATCGCAGCGAACATTCAATTGAGTTGCAGGCGGTATGGCTTGATTATATCTGGAAAGGGATTGAGATTGTTCCTATTCTGGTTGGCGGCATGGATAACTTTTTGGAAAATCCTGCTCTGGCGGCTACTGACCCTGAGATAAATATTATGGTGAATGCATTACGTAACATTATGAATGATTACCGGGTTACCGTTATTGCGAGTGCTGATTTATCACATATTGGCAGGCGGTTTGGAGATTCGCGTGATCTAGATATTGGATTTATCTCTGAAACCGAGGTGGCTGATAGAGAGTATCTTAGGGCGGTATTGGCTGGGGATGGGCAGAAGGCGCTGGAGCTTCTTGCCAGTAATAATGACCGTTATCATATCTGCGGAATTGGCTGTATTTATCTGCTGGGAGCATTGCTGCCGGGCATTAATGGTCAGCTTCTGGGGTATTATCAGGCGGTTTCTCATGAATTGGAACAGGCTGTAGGGTGTGCGGGAGCAATATTTGAGTAGGTTGGTGGTTTTGCTGTGTGAGTTCTGTTTCTTTTTTATGCTGAGTAGTTATCTTCAGCTTGTTTATACGATATAAGATAAGAGTCTCCCGCAGATATTGGAATGTTTGCGGGAGACTCTGTGTATACGGTTGAATCTGTTAACTGAAGGTTTAGAAATAAACGTCACGCTTATTCTCATTTTTGATGGAATTGAGGCGTTTGATTACAGTGTCTTTCATGTCGCCGTCAGCCATTTTGTTGAGTTCTTCAGTAATAAGTTTGTCTGCGGCCATAACAGTTTCTTTGCTGCCGTAATCGCAGACATATTCTTCCAGAGTGCAGAGTGCGTTGGGCGTGCAGAAACGTTTGATGAAGCCGGGTACGGCAAATTCCATGAAATGTTCCCCGGTACGGCCCAGACGGTAGCAGGAGGTGCAGAAGCTTGGTATGTATTTATTCTCCAGCAGTTCGCGGATAACTTCATCAAGACTGCGGATATCACCAAGCTGGAACTGTTCCTTTTCCATTACCTGTGCGTCACCGGCCTCGGTGTAGCCTCCAAGCTCTATTCTGCTGCCGGCATCAATCTGTGAGACGCCGAAGCCGGTAGCTATACGGCGCATCTCGCTGGATTCGCGGGCGGTACAGATAAGACCGGTATAAGGAACGGCAAGTCGTAACACGGCAATAAGTTTGATGAATTCTTCATCAGAAACGTAGGTTGTTTCCTCTATTTTTACACCACAGGCTGGACGCATTCTGGGGAAGCTGATAGTGTGTGGTCCGACATTATAGCGCTCGTTGAGGTGTATCGCGTGGCTTACCAGACCAAGAACCTCAAATTTCCAGTCGTAAAGTCCGAATAGAGCACCGATACCGACATCGTCGATTCCGGCTTCCATTGCCCGGTTCAGACCGTCAAGACGCCAGAGAAAATCACCTTTGCGGGTGCTCATCGGGTGGCACTCAGCATAGGTCTTTTTATTATAGGTTTCCTGAAAAATCTGGTAGGTGCCTATACCTGCCGCTTTTACTGTTCTGTAGCCGTCAATATCCAGAGGCGCGGCATTAATATTTACACGACGTATTTCGCCATGCGGTTCGCTCTTTGTTTCGTATACAGTTCTTACAGTTGAGGCGATGAACTCGGCGTCATAATCCGGATGTTCACCATAAACCAGAATAAGTCGTTTGTGTCCCTGCTTTTCAAGAGCAATTACCTGTTGCCTGAGTTCTTCATGGCTGAGGGTGCGCCGGTGTATATCCCGGTTTGAGCATTTGAACCCACAGTAAGAGCAGTCGTTAATGCATTTATTTCCGATATACAGCGGAGCAAAGAGGACGATACGGTTGCCGTATACATTCTCTTTCAGAGTTTTGGCTGCAGAGAACATAATCTCTGTGCCTTCTTTGTCCGCAGACAGCAGCGCCGCTGTTTCCTCTATATTCAGAGCTTCTTTGGCAATACTCTTTGCAACAATATCCTCTATATATTTATTGTCAGCCGGTTTTTGCGTTGATAGCTTTTCGAGTTTTTCATCATCTATGAAATCAACCGCGTTTTTACTTAATTCCATTGAAGGCATACTCATTATTTGCACCTTTCGTTTTGAGCTCTTTATAACCAAATGTTTATAATGATTCCAGGATTATATATCTCATTATATCACATTTCCCGCGTTTCGCTAATATATTTTATGCATTATACTTAATAAGCAGTTTTATAGAGCCATGAATATGAGTGCTGTTGGTATAACATATGGTGTCTTTTTGTTCGTATCTGATTCATTAATTATTCTGAGTAATGAACGGTTTATCGCATTTTAAGTTGTATTTGTAGAGTTTGAATGGTGGTGATAAAGGATTATCTCTACGGCTAAGGGTGGGCTATTAGTGAATTTGTTGTTTATGATAATTCATCAAGGTTAAGGTGTTAAGTAGTCTATTCGTTATTGATGTCAATTTTGATATTAATGATTGTTTGGCTAGTATGTATCTTGATTTTATTGTTTTGTAACTTGTTTGTATAAAGCTAGTTATATTTAAAATAATTTTGGCACACTAATTGAAAATAAGATAGTGTTATTAAAATAATAAAAGGAGAAATAAAATGCGTAAGGCAAGTAAGACTACAAAAATTATAGATTCGCCGGAAGGTAAGGCAAAAGCTCTGGAGCATGCCTTGAATGATATTCATAAGCAGTTTGGCGCTGAAGCACTGCGGCGTCTGGGGTCTGACAATGTGGTGGCGTGTGAAACTATAAGTACTGGAAGCATGGCGCTTGACTCGGCTATTGGAGTAGGCGGAATCCCGCGGGGCAGGATTGTGGAATTCTATGGTCCGGAATCTTCAGGTAAGACAACTCTGGCCTTGCAGGCTATCGCCTGCGCTCAGCAGGAGGGTGGAGTGGCGGCATTTATTGATGCTGAGCACGCTCTTGACCCTAATTATGCCCGTAACCTCGGGGTGAATCTTGATGAGTTACTGGTCAGTCAGCCGGATAGCGGTGAACAGGCTCTTGAAATAGCGGAACTTCTGACCAGATCCGGCGGGGTTGATCTGATTGTTATTGACTCTGTTGCCGCACTTACACCTCAGGCGGAGATTGATGGAGAGATGGGTGATTCGCATGTTGGTCTGCAGGCGCGACTGATGAGTCAGGGTTTGCGTAAACTCACCGGCATCGTCAAGAAGACCGATACCACGGTAATATTTATCAATCAGATTCGTATGAAAATAGGGGTGATGTTCGGTTCACCGGAAACAACAACCGGTGGTAATGCTCTGAAATTTTATGCTTCACTTCGTCTGGATATACGCCGCTGCGGTTCTGCAAAGCGGGGTGAGGATATTGTCGGTAATGAGGTGAAAGTCAAGGTTGTAAAGAATAAGCTTGCGGCTCCGTTTAAAGTGGCGCATTTTGAAATTCTATTCAGTAAGGGTATAAATCGTGAGGGTGAAATTATCGATCTTGGTGTTGCTCATGATATTGTTACTAAAAGTGGTTCCTGGTTTAGTTTCGGTGAAACCCGTCTGGGGCAGGGCAGGGATAAAGCTATGGAGTATATTGCTGCTGATCCTGAGCTGCGTACTGAGATAGAGAGTCTTATCAATGAGAAACTCTACAGCTCTATGATTGAGGTATCTGAAGAATCTGATGAAACCGGCGATGATACAGAGAATGCGGCATAAATGCTTTTATTAATGAGGTTTATATTCTGCAATATATTGTGATTATGCAGTCAAAGGTGAAATTGTAACGTATAGTATTTTTAGATTTTATATTGAGACCTTTCATAATAGCCCGTAAAGGGTCCTACCCAATCCCACATATGGCTCCAGAGTTTATCCCCCTATTATAAAAGCTCTGGAGCATCCCTCTATTTCAAAATTATAACTGTCACTAAGGTACATCGGCGGTGTATTTGCATGACACAGCCGCAGATCAGAAGAATTTTTCATAGGAAACAATTTCGGTAAGATCTTTTCTGGTTGCACTATGTCTGTCGGGTGAGAGGTCTTCACCCTGATTGTAACCGATAGCAAGAACGTTCAGAGGTGTAAGGTCTGATTTGATATTGAAATTCTGGCAGAGTATATAGGGATTGAAATACCCTATCCACAGGCTGCCAAGATCAAGATCAGCTGCGGCTAACATCATATGTGTTGTTACTATGCTTGCGTCTGTATCTGCCAGATTATAATTATCAAAAGGTCTTACCCATGCCTGACTATGGTTGGCACAAATTATAAGTACCAGCGGCGCGCCATAGGTATTTGCGGTTTTTTCAACTTTTTTAAGTCCTTCTTTGGTCTGTATTACCAGGATTTTGAAAGGCTGACGGTTGGCTGCAGTTGGAGCTACATTTCCGGCGGTAAGAATTTTTTCAATTTTTTCTGCTTCTACTGGTGCGGTGTTGAATGAGCGTACTGAAAACCGTTTTTTGGCTAATTCTAAAAATCCCATATTGATTTCTCCTTCCTGCATTACAGTAATATATATATTGTAATTTTTTGTTAGATTTCTGCAAGATTACTTTGCGGTCAGGAGGAACTTTTTTTAGACTATGCGGATAATAGTGTTGTATATTGTCGTTTGATTCAGTGGGATGTCTTTTGCTGTGTTGTGTGGTGTTCGCTGGTGATGTAACTGAAATTATGGTTAAATTTACTGTTGAAATGAAATTCAGGAAGAAGGTATGTCGAGTATAACCAGCTATGTAAAACAGTATGTAAAAAAATCCTGAATATTACGGTATAAAAACTTGTTCGTCTTTAAGGTTTGATCATTAGTTTATCAGGAAGTTCTGAGTTATTCAACAATAATAGCTTCGACCTCTTCAACTGGAACATGAAGTTTGCCATTTTTTATTGAACAGGAAACGTAGAATGAACCATCTGCTTCGGTATCAATAAGCAGTCCGCCTACTCGTACCCGTCTGCCCGGTTCAAGCTTACCTTTAAGGATTAGTTCGGATTTTTCATGGATACCGGATTTTTTCAGAGCTTTAGCCAGTTCCGGCTTACTCTTGACTTTTACAACTTTTCGCCCTTTACCATTTGGTGAAGGGTTTTCACCTTTTTTGAAAACGTCTATGGCAACGGTACCGGCAGTATTAAGCATTGAGGCAACCATCACGCCGCAGCCTTCAATATCTTTTCTGCCTAGTGCCTGCGGTATATAACCCACCGGTTTTTCCGGAAAATTCTCGACCGGGCTGCTTTGATAACGTTCTTCAATATTTTTGCTTTGATCCAGTCGCCGTGAGTGAATCGCGCGCAGAGCTGAGGTCTTATTTTTCTCTGTACTCTGCTGTAATCTGGCTGCTGCCAGTTTGAGTTCATTCAGATAATCCGCACGTGCAGCTACACTGCTGATTTCAATTTTTTCATTGATACGTCGTAAGGCTCTAGGTCCCTCACGCAAAAAGTCATGGTAGACACCACTGACAAGTTTTTCAGCAATGATATCACGCTCACGTAATTCGTTATTGCTGATGTCCGAATTAGAATTTTTACCCTGGCTTTTAAAGACTTTTGGTGTGTGTAGAGTCTGTTTTTTGCTCTGTGTCTGGCGGTAGCTTACTTTATCATTTGCTGGATCTGGATTGAACAGGGGGGTAGCGCATTTTCCGGAACGGGCAATAAATATATAACGTCCGCTCTGAGACCGGATACCGATTTCAGCAGTAAAAATACCACCGTCTGAGTGATCTATATTTACAAAGCATCTGCGCCGTTTAATGTCGATAGTATATTCATGAGTCCGCTGCGAGGTCTTCCATTTGGCGTCTCCAACCGCAACATTCTGATAGAGTCTGAGCACAAATTCCGCAGTATCACTGTTAAGTAATAGATCCTGACAATTGCGCTGGATATTATTTGGTACATGCCACTGAATAGCCAGTCTGGTTGTATCCAGTTTCTGTAGCCAGATAAGTGATTTACTTGAAGTTATGAGGTCGAGCGGAGTATGGTCTGTACGGGATATCTGTTTATTCGCCCGTTTACGAGAGGTTGCTGATTTGACGGGAGCAGCCTGCATGTCAGCAACATTATTGCTGGCTTTTTTTGTTTTAAGCAGAGTGCTGCCATGAGAGATGCCCGGTTTTTTAATTGCTCCGTCGCAGAGGACATAAAGTTCTTTACTCAAAGAAGAATTGTCTTCAGTGAGCGGGCGGGCAGGGAATCTGTTTTTCGAACCGGTATTTGCTGTTCTACCGGTATCACTTCTGGTTGCACTCATATGGAAATCTTTCTGCGGCTTTTAGCGTTCAGGATGATCATCACCTGGTTTGTGGTGCACCCACTCAAGCCTGCACTCTTCGCATTTAAGAGAATTTTTAACACTGTAATAACTGGTATAACCTGTAGAAGTGTCACTTTTGGCGATAGTCATGTCATCATGTATATGAGCATGTTTATAACAGAGAGCACGTCCGCATGCGGCACAAACACCTCTTGCTTCTTCATCACAGAACCAGCATTTCATTTTTTACTCCTCAATTTTATTTTTATCTAGACGTTATTATAACAAAAAAAATAAAAACTACATGTTAAAATAATATTTTTTCTCGTATAATTTATAATAGTATTAGCATACTTTGTCGATATACAGTTATAATTGTAAATATTGAGCAATATCTTTCACTGTTTTGCATTATTTCCGTTTATGGTTGGAACTTTTACCATAGGATTTTGAGTAAAATGTTACATAATAATACATACGGAAAAACATATGAAATTTGGCAGGGGAAATTAGATTTTCAAGTATCAGGTAATGAGAATGCCGTTGTCTGGTTCTCTATCCCGAAATGAATAGAATCTCAGGAGTTTAAAATTATGCGTTTTTTTGCAAAGTTAATGTCTGTTGCGGCTATCATAGGTTTATCAGCAGGTTATGGCTGGAGTGCAGATGATGATACTCTGCTGCTGCCGCCGCCGCCTCCGTCTGTGGATGGCGGGCTGGAATTACCGCCACCACCTCCGGCTCCGGCAGTAGATAATACTGCGCCGGTTGTTGAGCAGTCACAGACTTCTGAGCTGGTAACACCTCCGGCGCCTGCAGCTGATAGTGATCTGGCACTTCCGATTGTTGCAGATGACACCGCTACAGTCAGTGAGGAAGTTGATGTCCTTCCTCCGGCACAGTCTGTCGCACCAACGGCTCCAGTGGCTCAGGATCTTGGCGGTGTCGCTGGTAAGATTACCGGGGGCAGGGTGAATATCCGGGCCGGGCAGAGTACTAAATATGAAATTGTGCTTACAGCTGATGTAGACACTCCGGTTACTGTTTATGAAAAGGTTGGAGAATGGGTGAAGATTGCTTATCCTCAGTCTGAATTCTGCTATATCAATCAGCGTTACATAAGTGGTGATATTCCGGCTGATATTCCGGAACAGGGGCTGGTTCGCGAAGTGCGGGGCAGTAATGTAAATATACGTGCACGCCCATGGCCGGGAAGTACGGTTGTTGGTCAGTTGAATACCGGTGACTCCGTTTTTATTACCGGAATCAGAGGTCAATGGGTCCGTATCAGACCACCGGCAAGTGCTAAAGCCTGGGTCTTCCATAAATATGTAAGTTATGGTGATGGGGTCAAGGAGACAGCTTCGCCGGTTGCCAAGAGTGGTGACAGTGAACTTGATCAGTATGGTAATACCGTGAAGGCTGCAGCAGATAATATTGTAGCGCAGAATCAGAATAATCCGCTTCTTGATAAGATTCGGGCTAGAGCCGAGGCTGAACGCAAGGCGCGTGAGATGCGCAGAAACGCAGTGCAGAATATCCTGAGCAGTGTTGAAGATCAGATGGTTAGAATTGATACGGAAGCGGAACGCGCTAAAGAGGATGCCTTTAAGCGCAGTCAGGAAAATAAAAAGTATGAGGCTGCTTATCGCGCCGAAGTCGCCAAGAATTATAAGCCGGGTCCACCTCCGGGAAGTATGGGGTATGATGCTACCGGTTGGGTAGAATACATCGGATATCTCAATAACCGCACTGCCGGTTACCGGTTGGTCAAAGGTGGAGAAACAATTTATCTGCTTCGTTCGCTGTATTATGATCTTGATGATTTTGTCGGCAAGCATGTTCGCGTGAGTGGTACGATAACCGATGATGTTTCATCCAATGATAATATTATGGAGGTTAAGCGGCTCAGTCTCTATAATGGTACTTATATATCACCAAATACTCAGGTTCTTGAGAATCAGCCTGTGGGCTATGATGTGAGTGCTAATGTAAGTGTCGGTGATGATGAAGAAACTTTTGCTCCGATGATTGAGGAGGATGTACAGGTAAATACTACCGGTTCACCTCAGATTGGTGATTCGTTTGATGTAACCGGGTTGAATATTCCTGAGTAACATGAATTAAAAATGAGTTATTTTTGTCAGGAGTCGGATTAATTTTCGGCTCCTGATTTATTTTTTAATAAAAGATTTGCAGGTAAAAGTATTAATATTGCTATGAAATAAAGTTAGTAGGGCTAAAACGTAGCTGACAGGCTGGCAGTAATTTTAATTATCGTTGAGCTCCTGCTCCTGCTTGAGCTTGATCAGCGGGTGGGTCATGAGCTTGCTGAGAAAGTGTCGTGGGCTTTTGGGCCGGTTATTACGGTCTTTAGCCAGCAGCCAGTTTATAAGCTGTGAAGTGGCGGGTGTAATGCGCGGGTCGACTTCGCAGACTGATTGCGGGTCATCAGTGATATGTTTTTTAAGGATTATTTCTGGGTCTTCTGCGTTGAAAGGAGCTGCGCCGAGTACCATCCGATACCAGATACAACCTGCGGCATAGAGATTTGAGCGTATGTCGATATTCAGTTCGCCGGCCGCCTGTTCGGGAGAAATACAGTAAGGGTCAAGAAGATAGCGGTCTTTCTCTGTTGCATAGGCGACGTCTTTGGCAATGCCAAGATCGGTGATTTTGGGTGTTGCGTCGGTTGTAAGAAAGATATTTGCCGGTTTCAGATCATGATGTATAAGACCATTTTGCAGAATATGCTCAAGACCGGAGATTATATTTTCAATTATTTTAAGACTTTCCAGTTCCCGCAGTTTGCCATTCTGCAGTCGCTGCAGCTTTGTTTCCAGAGACTCTCCGCGTAAAAATTCCATTACAAAATAGAAGAGTTCTCCAGATCTGCCGACATCAAGACCCCGGGCGATATTGCGGTGCTTTATCCTTGCTACCTGTCTGGCCTCATTGAAGAAACGTTCAATCGCGTCTTCGTGGTGTTTCAGGTCTGCAGTCAGGGTTTTTATGATGACATCGCGTTCAAGTCTTGTATCGCGTGCCAGAAAAATACCATATTCTTCTTTACCGCTGATACAATCCAGAATTTCATATCCGGAGAGCGGCTGTTTCCAGAGTACTCCCTGTTCTTCTGAGGTCTTGGCGGTTTGTTCAAGTGGTGTATTATTGCTGCTCATAAGATATAAATATTAACTTTTAAAATTTCCGAATAAGGTTAAAATATTAATTGAAATAAATGTATGTATTTGCATAACTAATTATTGGATAAGTATATAGTTTTTAAGGTTAATATAAAGAGAAAATTATGGATTATGCGGCGTTAAGAAGGGTAACCCGGGCAGTTGCTGTCGGTGGTGTTGAAATTGGCGGGGGAGCCCCGGTGAGTATTCAGACAATGACCTCCAGGCCCGCAGGTGACCTGGCTGGAACTCTGGAGCAGATATATGCTGCGGCAGATGCAGGGTGTGATATTGTCAGAGTGGCGGTGCCGACACTTAAAGATGCCGCTTACTTTGAGGCAGTCCGTTTAAAAAGTCCGTTGCCGGTAGTTGCTGATATTCATTTTGATACCCGTATTGCGCTGGCTGCGATTACGGCCGGGGCTGCAAAAATCAGGATTAATCCTGGAAATATGGGCGATTGGGAAGGAATATACCAAGTGCTTGATGCTGCGAAAGCGGCTGGTATCCCGATACGAATAGGAGTAAATGGTGGTTCTGTCAGGCATAAGAATAAGACTGACAGCCGAGAACTGGAAACGGCCGTGGTCGCGGAAGCACTTGGATATGCACAGCGGTTTGAAGAGTATGGTTTTCATGATATTGTTATCTCTGCAAAGATATCAGATGCGCTGGCTACAATCAGAGTCAATCGTGAACTGGCTGAGAAATCATCTTATCCGCTGCATATTGGAGTGACCGAAGCTGGCGTGGAGGAGGATGCTCTTTTAAAGAGTGCAATCGGTATTGGAGCTTTGCTTGCTGACGGTATAGGAGATACCATAAGGTTATCGTTTACCGCGGAACCGGTGCGAGAGGTAATAGCCGGAAAGAGGCTTTTAGCAGCCGCAGGAATTGTGCGTGATGGTGCGGAGATAATTTCCTGCCCCACTTGTGGTCGCTGCCGGATAACTGATATGCCGGAGCTGGCGCGTGAAGTTAGAAATCTGCTTTCTACAATAACAAAACCGGTCAAGGTCGCAGTTATGGGTTGTGAGGTAAATGGTCCGGGTGAAGCGTCTGAGGCAGATGTCGGGCTTGCCGGTGCCGGGAGTGGTATTATGCTTTTTGCCAAGGGGGAAAAGATGGGCGTGTTTTCTCGAGAAGAGGCTTTGAAAAAACTTCTGGAGCTGGTTGCGGAGCTGTAGCTATATGCGTAATTTGACAAATTTAAATACCAAAGGCTCTGATCGGCTGTTTGTTATTTCCAGTATGATCTGTGTGCTGTATATTATGCTGCGGGTATTTCTTGCCGGAGGCGGGGCATTCAGCCCGCAGACGGTTTTTTTGAATCTGCTTTCTTTGCTGGCTGTTGTAACTGCGGTTATAAGCAGATTGTTAAGCAATGGTCTGATATTGCCGCGAAAATCTCTGCTTCTGACTATGCTGTTATTTTCAGCGGCTGTTTTAATCAGTTCTTTTTCAGGGTATTATTACATCGCAAGAATTATGGCGGTGAATTGGATCTCTGATATTATGATTTTTTTTGCAGTTGTTATAACTGCCAGAGATGCGAAAATTTTCAGAATATATCTCTCTGTGCTTGGCGGCTTAATGTATGCGGTTGTGGTTTATGCTCTATATCAGAAAGTTTTTGCGCTGGATTATTTACGGGAACTTACATTAAAGCTACCGGGTTTTCAGGATATTCTGCGTTCACGGGGCATATTGATTGTACAGGCTTTTATTTCAAAAGTTGAGGGTGGATTTGTTGATGGAGGACTGGGAGTAGCGGCTGGGTTGTGTGCTTTTTCTTTGCTCTGTATGCTGCTGCTGCTAAGTATTAAACGGCTGCAGGACTATCGGTTCCGCTATGATATATTGCTGTTTTTTTCAATGCTGGGAGTTGTGCTTTCCGGAAGTATTTACGGGATATTTCTGGGTAAAGTTTTTCAATGCATAGTATTATATCTGGTTATAAAATTCAGATCAGGGGTGTGCAAGGATAGCCTGCTGGTTATTGGCTGGACAGGTCTTGTAACGGTCTTCAGTCTGATACTGGTACTTGGAGTATGGCTGGCGACCGACGGTTTTCTGGCGCAGCTGGTGTTTGCTTCATTATGGTATTTTGAGCTGGAATTCTTACTGGTACGCTTTAATAACGGGCTGAATAAGACGGGCGAATATTATATTGGTCTGGGTTTTATAATATTTATTATTTTGCTGTTGATTCCAGTTTTGCTTGCTCCTGTTACCAGTGATCTGAGAGCGATAAGTGATCTGCTCAAGCATAGGCTGCAGCTGAAACTGCTGCCGTCTTTAACTGCGCTGAAGGCTTTTACTGCGTCACCTTTTTCCGGTTGGGGGCTGGATAATTTCAGCGAAGTTCATGCACAATTTAAATCTCCGCAGGAGATAGGCCTGGGACGGGCAGGGAATCTTTATGCTCAAATAATGGCTGATGGCGGGGTTATTTTAGCGGTTGCATTTTTGCTTATGCAATTGGTTGTTATTTTTACCGGAAAGGCGGAGCGAAGACTGCATAAGGAGGTTACCTTATCAGCTGAGGTATTGCAGAAACCGGTTCGCTATGCCTGTATTCTGGCATTTATATTGTTTTATGTGCCGACGGTCTTAGGTGTTTTTGACCATATGGGGCTTAGTTTTTTTCTTCATGAGTTTTATGATATGCTGCAGGGCACGTCTTCCTCTTTTATGTCATTTATGGTTCATTTTCTGGTTAATTTTATACTCCTGCCATTATTGTTTGTTCTGGGGTACAGGAGAGTCTGGCTTAAGAGTAGGGATTGTGATTTTGGCTGGTCTGAGAAATTGCTGAAGCTGGGGCTTATCTCTTTTCTGCTTTATGGATTGAGCAGTGATTTATTGTATTTTCCGGGCTTGAGTGGTCTTTTCTGGGTTTTTGCGGGCTTACTTCTTTCCAGGCAGCGTTCGTGGGGAATGCTGAATATTCGTGTGCGACTGCGCAGTAGATTATCCTATATGCTTATTTTGTTCGGCTTATGCTGGGGTATCTGGGGG
Source organism: Planctomycetota bacterium (assembly GCA_963677015.1). GTDB lineage: Bacteria > Planctomycetota > SZUA-567 > SZUA-567 > SZUA-567. Next base: position 3,418,799 of record OY781533.1, on the reverse strand, counting down.
ATCTGGAATGATTTTGTTGCCGCAGCGGCGGAACGGGCGGTTTATGCTGGAGTTGGCTCGGAGCGTGACGGAGAGAGCCTTGAGCAGAAACTGGCTATTGTTCAGAGTGCAATTTTGCGGTCTTCCGGTAATGCTGATTTATATATTATCAGGGGAAACATATTGTTGAATCAGTACCGGACAGGTAATAATCATGATGCGGCTAAATTTTCTGCTGCGGTTGCTAGTTTTGAGCGGGCGATATCGATCAGATCGTTTGCCAGTGATTACCCAGTGCGGCTGGCGACAGTTCTTTCCGAATTTTCAGCAACCGGCAATAAGCAGCGAATTTGCCGCCTTTACGAATCTGCAATAGAGCTTTATCCGTATAATACCCGCTATTATTATAATTATGCCAGATATCTTTATGATCACAAGATGCTGGAGGAAGCGAGTGAACAGGCAAAGCATGCGGTTGCTCTGAGTTCGAAAGTTGATAATGATCCGGCAACCAGACTCCGGCGTTATGAGGTGTATAAAATGCGTGGTATTGCAAAAGGTGATGTATTTTAATATTTATGATGAGTTATAGATTTGGTTATAATAATAACAGCTGCCGTATATTACGGCAGCTGTTATTAAATTTAATCTAGCTGAAATATCTTACGCTTCATCAAGTGCAGCAACACCTGGAAGAACTTTTCCTTCAAGGAACTCAAGGCTGGCGCCGCCACCTGTAGAGATGTGGGTCATCTTATCGGCAAGACCTGATTTCTTTACCGCGCTTACAGAGTCACCACCACCGATAATACTTACACATGCAGTGTTTTCTGCAACTGCATCAGCAATAGCAAAAGTACCGGTTGCGAAAGCAGGTTTTTCAAATACACCCATTGGGCCGTTCCAGACTACAGTTCTGGCACTGGCTACAGCTGCTTTAAATAGTTCGACTGACTTTGGTCCGATATCCAGTCCCATCATATCATCAGGAATGGTCTCAAAAGTGCCGTCAGGTTCCTCAACTCCGAATTCTCTGGCACAAACGTGGTCGACTGGGAGTAGAACCGCAACGCCCTTTTCCTTGCCCTTTTCGATAATAGCGGTTGCAACATCAAGCTTATCATCTTCAACCATAGAGATACCTACACTATCACCTTTAGCTTTGAGCATGGTGTAAGCCATGGCACCGCCGATGATAATGGTGTCAACCTTCTCCATCAGGTTATCGATAACCATGATCTTGTCTGAAACTTTAGCGCCGCCGAGAATAGCAACAAATGGCTTTTCAGGAGCAGCAAGAGTATCACCAAAGTACTTTACTTCTTTTTCCATCAGGTAGCCGGCTACACATGGAGAAAGGTATTTGGTTACACCCTGAGTAGAAGCATGTGCGCGGTGGGCGGTTCCGAAAGCGTCATTGACGTATACTTCACCGAGTGATGCCAGATCTTTTACAAACTTATCGATAGATGCTTTGGTCGCATCATCCTGCTTGTCGTATTTGTTAAGCAGTTCTTCTTCCTTGTGGAAACGGACATTTTCTAGAAGAATGACTTCACCATCTTTGAGCTCTTCCACCATTTTTTCCACTTCCGGACCGACGCAGTCAGGAGCGAGAGTTACAGGCTGACCGAGAAGTTCTGCAAGCTTCATTGCTGCTGGTTTGAGGGAAAATTCTGGCTTTGGTTCACCCTTTGGACGACCGCAGTGGCTGGCAAGGATCAGTTTACCACCTTTAGCGATTACTTCTTTGATTGATGGCAGTGCTGCTACGATACGGGTGTCATCGGTAACGACACCATCCTTTAAAGGTACATTGAAGTCGACACGCATAAGAACTTTCTTTCCGGCGACATCAATATCTTTGATTGTTTTCTTAGCCATTCTTTTCTCCTATTGGTAAATAAAGTAATGTGTATATAATAATTTATACTGAACCGATGTTAAAATACATAATCAGTAATATTTTAACGATATTCTGAGTAAGTCAAGATATTTTTACCGACATGATGGTGTTTTTTTATCATTTTGAATTAAATTCCGGAGCCGGTACAGGAAAGGGCAGATGCAATAATAATGTCAGAAAGAGCGGTATACAGAACACGACTTGCACCGAGCCCAACCGGGGCATTGCATCTGGGGAATGCCCGGACTTTTCTCCTTACCTGGCTGCGGGCCCGCAGTCAGGGCGGTGAAGTTGTTATGCGGATGGAGGATCTTGATCATCCGCGGGTCAAAGCGGAGAAAGTTGAACAGGCTTATGCTGATCTGCACTGGTTGGGGCTTAACTGGGATGGTCAGATATTGGTTCAGAGCCGGCGCAAGAAAATATATCGTGAGATATTTGATAAATTGTGCCGCAGGGAAATGGTGTATCCGTGTTTCTGCAGCCGGGCTGATATTCAGGCGGCACAGTCCGCTCCGAATCTTGGTGATGATCTGGTGTATCCCAATACCTGCCGTGGTAATAATACAAAAATAAATGCTGTAATGGCAGAACGCGGCTGTGCCTGGCGTTTCAATCTCGGTGCCAGCAGAATTTTGAAATATTATGACAATTTTATGGGCTGGCAGGAGGCTGATATTACCAGAACCAGCGGGGATTTTGTCATTGCACGTACTACGGTGTCGGGTTTGGTAAATGTGGCCTATCAGTTGGCCTGTGTAATCGATGATAATGAGAGTGGAATTACCGAGGTTATCCGGGCGGATGATCTGGTGAATAGTACTTTCCGTCAGATTGAGCTTTATAAGGCTCTGGACTATAGTGTCCCTGAATTTCTGCATCTGCCGCTGGTAATAGGAGCTGATGGCCGAAGGCTGGCCAAGCGACACGGTGACAGCAGGCTCAGCTGTCTTCGTGCCCGCGGGCAGAGGCCACAACGGCTTCTTGGCTGGCTGGGATATACTTGCGGCCTGTGTCCTGAAGGTGCGGAGGTGGAACTGGATGAGTTGCTTTCAGTGTTTGACATTAATCTGATTCCTAAATCCAGGGTTATTGTAACAGCGGCAGATTTGGAATATCTGGGATTTTAAATTATATTTTCGGTTGCTAATATAGTACTATTTTATTGCTAATAATCGGCTAACTTGTAAATTTAATATTACTCTGTTAAAATAAAATAATCATAATTATGAATTATGAGGTATAATTTAAGCGATAGGGTTTTAATACTGCGGTCTCTATTATTTAAATGATTTAAGAATAAGCGAGTTTTTTTATTGGCTGATTACAGATTATAAGAGAGTGGTAGAATATGGCAAAGTATAATGTCCTGATAGTGGAGGATGATGAGAACATCCAGGAATTGGTGGCGTATAATCTGCGTAAAGCAGGATGGGCTGTGGCTGCGGTTGGAAATGGTGAAGAGGGGCTGGAGTTTGCTCTCAAGCATAGTCCGGATATCGTACTTCTGGATCTGATGCTGCCGGGAATGGATGGTCTTGAGGTTTGCCGTAAAATAAAAGCTAAAAATCCTGAGATACCGATTATTATGCTGACGGCAAAGGGTGAAGAGACAGATATAATTGTCGGTCTGGAGATGGGTGCGGATGACTATGTTGTCAAGCCGTTCAGCCCCAAAGTGCTGATCGCCAGAATTAAAGCGGTTCTGCGCCGGGGTGAACTGGTTGAGGATATTGATAATGGCAAGGTTATTGTCCGCGGTGAACTCTCTATTCATCCTCAAAAGCATCAGGTGCTGATAAATGAGGTCAAAATTGATCTTACCGATACTGAGTATAAACTGATACGTTATCTTTCAGAACGTCCCGGCTGGGTCTTTACCCGTAATCAGATAATTGATGCTGTTCGGGGTGAGGATGCCGTTGTTACCGATCGAGCGGTTGATGTGCAGATAGTCGGTCTGCGAAAAAAGCTTGGTAATTCAGGAGAGCTTATTGAGACCGTAAGAGGGGTGGGGTACCGTTTTCGGGAGGATTCATGAGAACGAAAAAGTTTTTATGGGTGATGCTTATCCCGTTTGTTATTGTGCTGGTATTAATGGAAACAGTCGGATCCGGTTTTATTGTTGAGAAATTTGAAACTGGATATATTAACGACAAGAAGACGGAGCTGATGCGGTTTGGCAAGCTGCTTGCGGTCAATTATGCTCTGATGCAGAAGGATAAGGAACCGAAGGAGATTATACCGCTTTTTCAGCAGATAGCCGGTAAAGAGAATATCCGTATCACTGTTATCTCGGTTGAAGGTGTTGTGCTTTTTGACAGTAAAAAGGACGAGAGCACGATGGAGAACCATGGTACCAGACCGGAGGTTAAATCCGCACTTTATGGCACCCCTGCTTCCAGCCTGCGTTTCAGTAATTCACTCAAATTATATATGCTTTATGTCGCTATACCGCTAAAAGTAAATGACGAACTTGTCGGAGTGATACGAACCAGCTATCCGCTCGAGAAAATTAAAGAACGTAAGAATGAGTTTATTCTTCAGATGCTTGAGATAGGCTTTATTGCCATGCTCTGTGGTGTTCTGGCTGCCTATCTCCTCTCACGCGGTGTTGCCAGATCTCTGGAACGAATGAAAGAGGGTGCAGAGAGGCTGGGGCGTAATGAATTTGGCGTAAAGATTGAAGATTCCGGCATTACCGAGGTAAGTAAGACTATACATACTTTGAATTATATTGCTAAAGAAATAAGTGAACGTATTGAGGCGCTCGATAAGGAACGACTTGAGAAGAATCTGGTTCTGGAGAGTATGACAGAAGGGGTCATTGCTCTGAATAACGAGGCTTACGTTATGTATGCCAATAAAGCAGCTGAGAGAATTTTTGCTATCAATGGTCAGATCAATGCCGGGACTCTTCTGCATGCCAGTATACGGGTGCCGGATGTCTGCAGGGTAGTTGATAATTGTCTGGACGGGAAAGAGGATGAGCAGGAGAGAATGCTTGAGCTGATGCCAACCGGAAGAAGTGTGCTTATGCGGGTGGTATTTCTCAAAGATCATGCGGGATTGCTGCTGGTATTTCATGATCTTACCCAGCTGCTCCGTCTTGAACGGACAAGGCAGGATTTTGTGGCTAATGTATCGCATGAACTTCGTACTCCTATAACCTCGGTGGTTGGTTTTGTTGAAACGCTTCTTGACGGTGCTATCGATGATAAAAAAAGTGCCCGGCGTTTTCTGACTATTATCTCCGAGCAGTCGAAGAGAATGGCGCAGATTATTGATGATCTGCTGATTCTTTCCCGACTCGACAGCGGTAAGGAGATGGTGAAGGAGCGTCTGCCTCTGGGAATGATACTGATGAGTGCGGTAGGGCTTACCAGTGAATACTTTACCGAGAAGAATGTTCATGTGAATTATTCTTATAAGGGCGATCTGGAAATAATCTGTCATCCGCATCTGCTGGAGCAGGCCGTTATAAATCTGCTAACGAATGCTGCCCGTTACAGTGAGAGCGGCAGTCAGGTATGGCTCGATGTAAGTTTTGATAATATTTATGCAATTATTGCTGTCCGGGATGAGGGTATCGGTATTGCAAAAGAGTTTCAGGAGAGAATTTTTGAGCGGTTTTACCGTACTGATAAAGCTCGGAGCAGAGCCGAAGGAGGCACGGGACTCGGTCTTTCCATTGTTAAACATATTGCATTGCTGCATGAAGGCCGGGTGGAGCTTGAGAGTGAGGTCGGAATAGGCTCTACGTTTACATTATATATCCCGATAAATCATAAATAATGACTGTAAATAACAGCCATTTTAGTCGATATAATAAGAAAGCCTGTATCAGGCTTTCTTATTTTTATTGTAAGTGACTGGGAGTAATTATGTTTCAATATATTACCGCTGTATCTTCTGGAATTATTGGAATGTGGGGAATTATGAAGGGCTATCTCTGCAGGCGAAAAAAACAGGGTACATCGTCTGAAATGGGGTTTCAAAAGGGATATGCTTCTGTGGTATTTCTCGGCCTTGCATCTACTGCCAGCCTGCTTTTACTGCTGCTTGCGGCTGAAGCTTGGTATAAGCCTATTCCTGTCGGGGCGGCAGGGTGCGTTGGCTTTATTGCAGCCGGTTCGGCTTTATTGCTGATTGGCCTGCTTCTGAAATATGAGTATCTGAACAACCATTCACAGCGGCTTCACTCTGATAATAAGCTGATGCTGCGGGAAAAGAAGATACTTGAGCAGAAAGTGGCGGATCTGATCACACACTCCGATATTGCCCAGGCTGCTGCCAGCAGTAAAACTTTTGGTTGCTTTATGGGCAGCATCGCCAGACTGCTGCGCAAAGACCGTGAAGCGCGTGAATTGACTATTTTTTCCTGTTATGATGATAAAATTCTACCACATACATATTATCAGTTTTCTGATTTTTCCGAGCTCTGCCTCAGTTTTGCCAAGCGTGAACTGGACAAGTATTTTGCTGATAATCCGGTAAATATCGCTTATGACAGCAGTATGTTTGGTGCTAGAAATCTGGTTTTGGAGTATGTCGACGGTAATATAACCATTGAAGGCGGGCTGCTGTATAATTCTCATGCTGTCGGACGGGTTCGAATCACCCTTTTTGAATGCAGTGAGATCAGTCAGACTTTTCAGGATCTGACTGAAGGGATTGTTAACAATGCGTTATCGTCTGTTCGTATCAGCTATGATGGTGTCTACAAGGCAATGAGGTATGAGCATCCGGTTCTTACCGAGGTGGCGAATGCTTTTGGAGTGATGATGTTGCGTCTTGAGGTGGAGGAGAGTATTCTGGGAGTGGTGAAGCTGGCATTTCGTGAGAATTCAAGTCAGTCGATAAAACGTCAGAAAACAATTCTGCGCGATGCTTCAAGTCATATCAGTAAAGCCATGTATAATCAGCGACTTTATGAATTGGCGGTGAAAGACGGTCTGACGCAGTTGTATAATAAACGTTATCTGCTGGAGATGCTGCAACATCACTGCGCTGAATATATGGTTGGAGTGGAAAAACTGGCGTTTATGCTTATCGATATTGATTTCTTCAAAAAGGTGAATGATACCTGGGGTCATCTTATCGGAGATGAGGTATTAAAACGTATATCATATATTGTTGCTGATACCGCCAGAGATACTGATGTTGTGGCCCGCTATGGCGGCGAGGAACTGGCGGTATTGATGCCGCAGACCGATCTTGATGGTGCCAGAATACTTGCGGAGCGAATTCGTCAGAATATAGAGCAGGAGCTATTTGCCAATGATAAAGGGGAATCTTTTTCCGTTACTGCAAGTTTCGGGGTAGCTGAGCTGCTGAGCAGTATGCTGACTACCAATGATATTATCGCTGCAGCTGATAAAGCGTTGTATACAGCTAAAAACAGTGGTCGAAATCGTGTGGTCATATCAAATGATAATATGGATGATTCTATTGCTGCATAAACTCTTGCCAATTGCTGTTAAAGTATTTATAATATTCAATAAGTCGAATATCAGGTTAAAAATACTGTGGAGTTTAATGGATGGTCAAGGTAATTAAAATTAAAGAGAATTATCCTGAGGTTATGGATTATGAAGCTGAGAAATTCAGAGATGACCTTACGGATTTTATTGAAGTTTCAAAAGAAGATCTGGTCTTGGATCTTAGTGGTGTCGATCAGCTTTGCTCTATCGCAGTTAGTGCGATTATTATGGGTTACAAGCTCCGTAAAGAGCAGGGAAGAAAGCTTTCTGTAGTCAATGCCTGCGACCGGAATCGCAGGTTATTTGAAATGCTTAATATTGAAGAAATAATAACAGATTGATTATTTCCGAGGAATAATTTTTATTGTTAGTTTTTGCTTTGGATGAATTTTAATATACCGTTGGCGATACTTTCCGCCATCTTCTGGCGATAAGCATAATTCAATAATTTACTGCGCGACTGGGCATTGGTAACAAATCCGGTCTCTACCAGAATCGCCGGACCAAAGAAGCTTTCTCTAAGTACTGAAAAGTTTTCCTGTTTTACCCCGCGGCTCGGTTCACCAAGATCAGAGATTATGGTATTCTGTACAAATCTGGCTAGTGTCTTGCTGTCATTTCTGGCTCCGTAACTCATTTTTTCTGCAGCTATAAGCTCCATTTTTGGATTTAGTGAGCCGTCGGCAGTGTTAAAATCATACGCATCTGACGCCCATTCTGCCCGTTGTTTGTCAGAAATTTTAGAGGTCAGGTAGAAGGTTTCTATTCCTTGAACATTTCCGGTTGTTTCGGCATTGGCGTGGATGGATACAAATATAGCGCCGGGATGTCTGTTGGCTATCTTACTCCGCTCATCAAGTGTTATAAAATAATCGGCATCTCGGGTAAGCTGCGAAGCTATACCGGCCCGGTTTAGTCTTTGCTGGACTCTGCGGGCAATATCAAGAACGATATCCTTTTCAAAAGCTTTTCCGGAAATTGCGCCGGTATCTTCGCCGCCGTGTCCCGGATCAAGCAGCACGAATATACTGCTGACCGCCTGTTCTCTGGGACTGAATGAGTCCGGGAGGCTGCTGATCAGACTTAGAGGCAGGAACAGTTCGCCGTTTGAAACAAATGGGGCGTCAGTAATTCTGATAGTTTTACCGTTGTACCGCAGATAGTTAAGTCCGGGGAAGAGCTGAAGTCGTACTCCCTGTCTGGTGAAGAGATAACCTCCGGCGTAATTCTCAACTTCAAGATTATGCTTATCGCTGAATTCTTTCATTGAAAGAACTGCTCTTGACGTTTCCTGTTTAGGAATATTTGTGCTCTCGGAGACACAGCCTGCAAGAGTACTAATTATGCAGAGTATTAACAGTATTTTTATTATATTCATAGTCTTTTGTTTATTATTTAATGTTCTAGATTAGTTTCTTCTATCCGGTATTACTATTATTATCTAAGCTCTTTAGGGCAATTTTTTGCGCCGCAGGGCAGATCACAATTATGCAGATAACGCTGATGCGAGAATACCGACCACCTGTACATATATACTGATGCCGGCAGATATTCTGCATGAGTGCGTTCTTCGAAATTCTTCAGCAGTCTTTTGCCGTCAAGATAAAAACCAAGTTTCTTGAATAATGAGAAATCCTGAGCCGTCTTTACTGAATTTCCCACCATTGAAATAGTCTTAGTTACTCCGCCGCAATCTTTACTGAGTAGAATTCCCATAATACTTTTGTCGCTGATTTTAAGCGTATCGACCCAGTTATTGATGGTCGTTATATTATTCTGTATCGCTGCGATGTCATCGTTATTCTTGAACTGTTTAAAGGTGTCCTGAAGAGTGGAAATGTTTCCTGAAATATTCTGGAAGCTGTGTTTGATCCGGTCTATAGGGTAATTCTGAAGTACGGTATCAAGGGTAGTGTTAATGTCCTTTTTGAGTCGGGTTATGCTGGAACCAAGAATTGATACTTCCTGTAAAAAGGCATCTTTCTTATTATTAATTAAGGAAAAGTCTTTTTTTAGAGTATCAATTGTTGACATGGCAGATTTGTATTGAGTTATAGTATAGGAATCTTTGCCAAAGAGCCGCTTCATACTGCGGGAAAATATCGCGAAGATACCCTGCATGTCGGTGAATATACTGCCAATGCTCTCGATATCAATAAAGTTGAGTCCTTTGAGAACTGGCGCATCATCAGGTGTATCGGAATGAGCCAGTACTGTGGGAGCAGTGCCCAGGATAAGATTCAGATAGGTGTCACCGCTGACCGTGGTTGCTGCGATTGCCAGTTTGCTGTCGGTAGGTATGGCGCGCGCCATCGTCAGGCGGCATTCAATTCTAATACGCATATCAGACTGAAGTTCAACCGAGTCGACTTTGCCTATAACCAAACCACCGTATTTTACCGGAGCTCCTGCTTCAAGCAGTCCTATATTGTGATAGAAACTGACAATATAATATTCTTCCCGGGTATCCAGAAGATCTTTATGTGCACTTATTACAAGTGCAGCAGCAAAGAAGGCCAGGAAGATAATGGTAATGCTTCCCAGAATAAGGTTGAGGCTGGAGTATGACTTTTTTTGTTTTTGCTGCATGTTTAATTGCTTCCATAGGCCGGAAGAACTACGCCGGCGGTACTGCCGCTATTTATAGTTATCTGTCTTCTGGAGGTTATGCTGTTGCGGCTGCTGTTATTCATGATGCTGTTGTTAACCCGTTTCTGGTAGGCCATCCATTCCTTCCATTTTGCAGCCATTTCTGTAGCGTCGCTGAAACGGTGTTCATTCTGCCAGATTTCAAAGATCTTGTCAGCTGCAAGCTTGTCGGCCAGCAGGTCGGTTAAACCGATGGTTGCGAGTGAGCGTGCGGCACGCTGTACCTGATAGATCGTATTCATAAGTTCATTGCCGGCCTGTTCATCACTGAGAATTCGCAGAATACCGCTGTGCGGATCGATGCTGCCGGTTATATTGGCCAGATTGCCGGTAGTGTTGCTGATATTGCTGATAGTTTCAGTAATTTTCTCACGGTTATCTGCAAGTGAGGTTGTAATCTCACTCAAATTGGCAATAGTCTGATTTATCTGTTTTACCTTCTCTGGTTCTCCGATAGTCTGATTTACGAAACTGTCGATGGTCTTCATTGTAGTGCCGGCGGAATCGGTTATTTTGACGACATTTTTGACTGCGACGCCGACATTATCAAGCTCACCTCTGAGCGAGCCGAGAAGTTTCTCAGCTTCATGGGTCGCTTTATTGATATTACCCATTGTCTGTTCGATATTGCTCTGAAATTCATCGTTGCCGATAATTTTATTTATATTACGCACCAGACTTTCAACCTCGGTACCGATACTCTGAACCTGTCCTAGAAGTTCGGCCATTCCCGCCTGAGTCAGACCTTTTACCTCCTGCGCATCGGCAATGCTGGTGGATTTTTTAATATAAGTTTTAGATTTGCCGCGGGTGAGCTCCAGAAAGGAGTCACCGACAAGACCGGCGGTAGCGATAGAGGCTTCAGTATCCGAGCGCAGATCGTATTTGGTAAAGATGCCGGCTACAACCTCAATGCTGTCTTCTGCAATGGAAATACGTTCAACTTTACCGATGTTTACCCCGCCAAGCTTTACCGGTGCCCCTTTTTTGAGGTCCCCGATATTGTCTATATGTACAACAATCTTGTAGGTGTTATCGAGAAAAGAAGCACCTCCGGTCATGAATACTATCATTACCATGGTGGCAATAATGCCCAGAAAGATAAAGGTTCCCAAAATAAGTTCCAGTTTTTTTGACTCTTTCTCCACTTTTCTGCTCCTGTCAGAATTTATACGATATCTCTATATTAATTTGTTGTAATATTTACTGCTTTTCAACTGCTTAAAACACTTTTATTTAACTGCCTGTATCGGTCCTTCAGCTTCGCCACGGACAAATTGCCGTATCATAAGTTCGTTCTCAGTCATGTTAGCGGTTGTTTCGCGCTTTTCAATCTCCATAAAATATTCCGGAGTGCCTTCACCGACTATTTTGCCGCCATTAAGCATAATGATTCTGTCCGAGGTTTTGAAGGCTACATTCATATCATGAGTAACAATGATGCTGGTGAGCTTGTACTCTTTGTTCTTACTCAGTTCGGTCCGGGTGGAAATTATCAGATCCGAGACGGCATCACTCATTATAGGATCCAGACCGGTAGTCGGTTCATCATACATTATGACATCCGGTTCTTCCGCCAGTGCGCGAGCCAGGGCGATACGCTTGCGCTGACCGCCAGAGACCATAGACGGCATTTTATACGGCATATCAGGAAATCTGCTTTTACCCAGACCAACCTGATAGAGTTTTTCTTCAATTATGGCTGTCAGTTCCTCAGGCGAGGTTATTCCGCGTAACTTTGCCGGGAACGCTATATTCTGTCCGATAGTCATACTGTCAAAAAGTGCGCCGCTCTGAAAAAGCATTGAGAACTTTTTGCGCATCTCATTGAGTTCCATCTCATTCATTTTGCCGATATCGCGCCCATTAAAGAAGCAGTTGCCGGAGTCCGGTCTTAGCAGGCCGATAAGCAGGCGCAGAGTTACACTCTTTCCGACACCTGACTGTCCGATGATACTCAGCGTTTCTCCACGCCTGATATTAATTGAAATACCATTGAGTACATGGAGTTTACCGAAGGATTTATAGACATCATCGATAACCAGGAAATTTTCTGAATTATTCTCCATCTTCAACTTTCTGAATATCTATACTAATAAAATAATGAGAAAATCATTGTCAACAGCAGATTCAGCATCAGTATTGCGATACAGGTCTGGACATTTGATGAGGTTGTTGACTTACCTACCCCTTCAGCTCCACCCCGGGTAGTTATCCCCTGATGGCAGCAGATAAGGGACATTACGCAGCCGAATGCTCCAGCTTTACTCAGTCCCTGAGCAAAATCCATAGGTATCAGAAATTCTTTAGTATGTACCCACATATCATGGGCATTAACTCCGAAACCATATATACACAGACTGTAACCAGCAAAAATACCGATAACTATTGCAAATGAGGTCAGTACCGGCGTCAGAATTGTCGCCATCAGCACTCGTGGAGCAACCAGATAACTTATGGGGTTAACTCCCATGGTTTTAAGCGCATCTATCTGTTCCGTAACCGCCATGGTTCCAAGCTCAGCCGTCATTGCCGAACCGACACGTCCGGCCAGCATAACCCCGGAGAGTACCGGACCAAGCTGAAGTACTAGTGAATTGGTGACCAGCGGACCGATCCAGCTGGTTACTCCCAGTCGTGAAAGCTGTCCGTATGATTCATATGCCAGAACCATGCCGACAAAGGCACCGGTCGTCAGAATTACCGGCGTGCTCTCCACACCAATGAAATAGCCCTGTTTGACAAGTTCTCTGAATGGAGGGCGTGAGCGTTTCAATGATTTAAGAACCTTACCCAGCAGAATAATGATACAGCCGATATTCTGAAAAAAGGTTACAATGAAAGCTCCGGTTTTTTCAACAAATCCAAGCATTGCAGATTCTCATTTTCTGGTAATGTATTATGACAAAATAAATATATATTAAAAAGCAAAATGCTTACTTTTGCAATTGTAAAGTAAGCAGTAAGCTGAACAAAAATTATTACCTGTTATCACTCCAGTATCCCAGTGCCTGCAGTGCTGCCCGAATAGTTATGCAGGAGCGGGACTGATTGAGGGTATAAAGATGAATACCCGGAGCGCCTCTGCTTAAAAGTTCGGAACATTGTGCCGCACAGAAAGCCAGACCGATCTCTTCAATATATTTTGGGTCTTCTTCGCGCAGCAGCGCGTTTTCCAGTTCTGCAGGAATTTTGCAGCCGGAGATATCTTTGAAGCGCTCAAGCTGTTCTATTCTGGTTATCGGCATTATACCCGGAATAATCGGAATGGTTATACCGTTTTTACGGGCTTTGGCTACATAGTTGAAGTAGAGTCCATTATCAAAAAATAGCTGGGTGATAATAAAACCGGCACCTGCATCCATCTTTTCCTTGAGATATTTTATATCGCTATTGAGGGTCTCTGCTTCCGGGTGCTTCTCGGGGAAACCGGCAACTCCTATATTGAATCCGCCGAGATCCTGAGCTATTTTAACAATATCTATAGTATGCTCTGGGCCGTTTTCCACCAGTTTCCAGGCGGCTCCTTCTTTTGGCGGGTCACCGCGCAATGCGAGTATGTTGGTAATTCCTTTATCCTGATAGCGTTTGAGCATGAGTTTTATATCATCATGGCTGTGTCCGACACAGGTCAGATGCGGCATTACTTCAATACCGTAGTTATTAGAAATATTGAGAACTATTCTTTCGGTTTTCTCCCTGGTACCGCCACCGGCACCATAGGTAACCGAGACAAAATCCGGATGCATTTTTGAAAGGTCATCCAGAGTTTTTGCAAGCTGTTCTTCACCTTTTTCGGTGCGTGGCGGGAAGAACTCAAAGCTGAACACTTTCTTCCCATGATATAGGCGTTCTTTAATCTTATTATAAATCATTGATTTTGAACTCTTTCTATAGTTAATTAGCTTTTTTCACAACAAACATTATTGCGGCTGGATTTGAAACAGCAGAAACTGATATTCGAGAATATAGTAATTATACAGCTGTTAGCTTAATCAGTGATAACTCTTTAGTTAAGATCTGATTAGTAGCAATTATTATATCGGTAAATACTGCCAGTATCTATTGCCGTAATTATCTGAATGAAACGCTAGAGTGATTTTTTGATACAGGTCAACTCAGTCATTTATAGCTTTTTCAGTATCTTTGGCTGAAGAGAAAAATTCACTGGCACTATTAAAAAAATCGGTTTCAAAATAACCGGCTATTTTATCATTATAGACGGAAGTGGCTGCAGTTTCAATAGATTCTCCGCGTTGATTAGCGGGTGGTAGAATATTTTCCCGCATATATTCAGCGCCCCGGGCTATTTTATCTCCGATTCCGTACTTCTGACCGGTTTCGACAACCCATTCACTTGCGTGGTAATAGCGTTTAAAGCTTATTGAATCCTCTACAAGCTCGGGTTTTCCGTATTGACCGAGAAAATATACGATAACTCCGCCAAGAATAAGCCCTTTGAGAAGTCCGAAGCCAGCTCCGAAAATCCAATTCCCTTCTGATTTCTCTTCTGAGGTTATTACTTTAAATAATAGCTTGAGAAGAATTTTGCTCAGCAGCCCAATTATAATGAACAGGAGTATCGGTGCAACAATAATCGATACTTCAGGGCTTTGAATTATTCCCTCAAGTTTATACGCAGTAATAGGATATAGTATCCATGATCCAAGTGTGGCCAGAATGACGGAGAGGATTGTTATCAGCTGGGGTGTGAAGCCTGTGATTCCACCGGCTATGGTCCAGCCAATAATTATTACACCTAATACCAGATCAAGTAAATGCATACTTAGCCTTTTGTCTTTGAATATTTAAATCTATAACATACTGCGTACTATAGATTAATTACTTACTTTGGGGGATGTATTTCAATTTTTATAAATATTTAATATTAAAAACATTAAAAACCCCAGACGGTATATTTGCCGTCCGGGGAGGATATTTCTCAGCTTTCTGGCGCCACATTGTTTTTAGGCATCCTGCAGAGTTGCGTTCAACAGTTCACTGGCGATGCGTACACATTCTTTGCAGCTGATTTTACCGGCTTTACGAATTTCGCGGCATTTCATGGATCCGGTCTGCTCGGCAAAAGCTTCCGTCAGGTGTTTACGACTCTCTTCATCCTCGACCAGTCTGGTGGCTGCATAGAGGGCCCCGCACATATTTCCGTCGGCTCTGCCGCCGCCAAAAGCCCTGAACTCATCTATCATCTGATCGCTGACTTGAAATTCATCCTGATGCCCTTTGAGTACACTCTGGGCGCAGTTTAAATTTTCAGTAGTAAATATTTCATATGCTGTTTTCTTTATCATCTTTATTCTCATTGTAGCAAAAGTATTAAAAGGAAATGTGTAGGCTCGAATAAAGCGAGCCTACACAGATTAAAAATTATATGTTTTAGGGAAGATTACTGATTTGAACTTGTGCCCATGTCAACATCAATAACCTCTTCAACAACCTGAGATGATCCCTGACGTCTGGATACTGGGATAGGGCATGCATTAGGCTGTTTCTGCGCATTGGCAGCATTTCTGTAATTAAGAACCCAGACGAGGCGTTCAGGTTTAATTACCCGCATTCTGGTGACGGTTTCGTACTTAGGTGGAATTTCGACACGCTTACGTCCTTCAGGTTTTACCATTACCTTTCTTTCAACAGTTCTGTATTTTGCCGGAATAGTTTCATAACGGTATTTTGCGGGAGTTACCATGACTTTACGGGATATCTGCTCGGTCTGGGCAGGTATATTAACCTTTTCGACTCTTGCCGGGCTGACAACTTTACGTACGCGCATGATTTTTTTCTGTGCCGGTACAACCTTGCTGTCTGTGCGGGCGGGTGTGACAAGGCGTTTCTTGGTTATGGTGTCATATTCAGCAGGTATGGTGCGTGAGGCGTAACAGTCAATCTTGCTGCCGTCTTCGTCACAGCCTGGTACCTCTTCACGTACCGTGGTTGCAGGTTTTACCAGAATTTTTTCGGTATAGGTTTCGTACTGGGCAGGAATAAATACCTGTTCGGTGCGTGCCGGTACAACCTCTACCTCTTCTTCAGCCCAGCGGTATTGCGCCGGAATAGTCTTGAATTCAACGCTTGCAGGATGAATAACCTTTTCTTCGGTAACAGTTCTGTATTGGGCGGGGGCGACAAGTACCGCTTTTTTCTGCTCTGGTTCAACCATTACCTTTTCCATCTTTGACTGATATTCAGGCTGGACAGATTCGTAATACCATGAACCTTCACGTACCAGTACTTTTTCTTTGATTGTCTGAAGTACGGCTTTACGTTTTTCAAGACACCATGCATAACCCGGAGCTGCCGATGGTGCCGGCTGTCCTTCAACAAACGGGACTTCATCCCCGACATTATAGTCTATTGCAAATGCTGGCAGGGCTGTAAATATGCAGGCACAGGCAATAATAAAGTATTTATAGTTCTTCATTATAATTCCCTCTCAAAATAACATGTTGGTTGATCAATCAAAGCTATCAGGCTTATTGCCGGCAATACCGGTAAATCCGATAGCGTTTTTTAATCATACTCAAAATTTTGTATGATCATAAGTATTATAATATTGTAGCTTTTTTTTCGAATATGTCAGCATTTTTATTTAAAAAGATGTTTATTTTTTTTAAAATTATCAAGAAAATATCAAAATATAAATGGGGATTATTTCTGTGCTTGCTGTGCAATATTCGCCAGTGAGCAGTCGGTATTATTGCGGATACAGATATCACGAATGAAATCACGGTCCGTCTGTGTCTTGAGACCTATTGTGAATCTCCGGTATTCCTCAGGGCTGGCTTTCAGAAAAGTGACCTGGCCATTTTCAAAGAGAATGTTCCCTCCGGTTTTGAAATTGCCAGCTTTGTCCCAGGCTATGATGGTGTTGTCAGGCAGAAACTGCTGGTAGTTGGAGAGGAAGTCAAAGTCTGAAACAAATTTGCCTGGTGCCAGGAGTTCATCTTCGTCCTCTTTGTCTCTGCCGCTTTTGAGAAATACTCTGGGGTTATTGATCAGACTGAAAGTGTCGGTTTTTTCAACGAATTTTTTCTGATCGGTATTTACTTTTTCTTCAGTATATAGTGTGTTTTGCTGCGGTACATTGTAATATGTTGTCTGATAATGATAGAGGTCTTCAAGGTTTGAAGGCGCTTTGCCGAAGTAGCTTTCGGATTTGAAAAGTTTTATCGCCTGTGATATGAGTTTGAGTTTTTTCTGGGTCTGATCAATGTCATCCTGAGAGTCGCTACCGCAACCGCTAAGCAGAATGGTTGAAAGCAGAAGAAAATTTAAGAAGAATGAATGTTTTTTCATCTATAAGCCCTGAATTATCTGGAATTGATATAACTTGGCAATTTTAGACCTTCAGCTACATTTGTTACTATTTTTAGAATAATATTATTTTTTATATGTAAAAACATTATATATACAACACCTTTTAAGTAAATAGGTTAACAGGGTTTTATAAAATAAGCATTTGCAGGGATGAGGAAAAATTCATTGACGAAATTAATGCAGATATTATTATAGACGCAATATTATGTATTCGTGAAGAATGTTGGAACTATTATTGGTTATTATGCATCATAGTGGTGTTGATAAGCGGTTGGTAGCGTTTTATTGTGCCAAAAATAAGAATTGTAAACAGTCGTGAAATTCTGATATTTTATGATCCAGATTCTTTTGAAGATGTGAGTTCTGCTGTAGCGGGTATCTTTAAAGGTTGATCCGATCATATCTGCCGGCGGCTTGGTTTACCGCTTTTCTTGTAATTTTTCATTTTTTATTGGGGTGATATATCTTCTGTACTTGACTGCTTTAACTGTATTCTAATTATACGTCGTATAAAAAATTTGTATAATAATGTGTGATAATATTGTTTATCTGAAAGGCTATGCTTTTGAGTAAATGAAAAGAGGACAGGCAATGGGAACAGATTCAACTCTAAGTGCTGTATGCGGGCTGCTTTCGCAGAGAGATGTTGAGTTGCAGATGGCAGCTATAAGAGTACTTGGTGCGATAAAGACGGATGATGCTGCAATAATTAATCAGCTTGGAGAGTTGCTGATAGGTTCCGGTAATCCACATGTCAGAAGAGCGGTTCTAGCTGCTTTTACCGATAATCCGCAAGAAAAGACTCTGAAATATCTGGTAGAGAATCTTGAAAAAGATGAAGCTACCAAAGAGATGACTCTTAATGTAATCGTCAGCATAGGTAATCCGGCAGTGAAATTTGTTGATAGTAATTTCAGTAAAATGCCGCAGGCCGTTCAGCGTAATATTGTTACTGCCATCCCCCGTATAAAAACTCAAAAAGCTTTTTCGTTTCTTGTAGAGAGCTTCTTCTGCGGCGATAATGAATGCATACGCAATGCTGTACATACCCTGCGTGAAGTTATTGATGATTATAACACCAAGGATATGGGCAAACTCAGAGATAAACTGGTGGATTCTCTTCTTGATTCACGGACAGAAAGTAATCAGGCTGCTCTATCGGCGATTATTATTGCTCTGGGAATTATCGGCCAGGTTCAGGTGAAGCCTAAACTTCTGCCATATCTTGATAAAAAATATCCGGTACAGATCAGGCGCCATACATTGATGAGTCTTGCCAGATTTGAGTATGTCGGAACCAGGCATCAGGATGTCTTTGAGGCGGTTCTGCCTATACTTTCTGAAGATAATTATGATGAACTTGTTCGTCACGCGGTGATGGTTCTTTCCAAAGTAAAGCCTAAACGCACAGATAACAATAAGATACGTTCTCTCCTGGATAATAAGCATATCGGGGTGAGGATTTATGCGGTAAACGCTCTTGGCAGTCTTGATTCGATTACTAACGCCGAAGCTTTGCTTGAGTTGCTCAGTGCACGAAATATGAAGCTTAGAGCTGCTGCCAGTGAAGCGCTGCGGGGTATGCCTTCGGCGGTGGTGGTTATCCTCAGACATATTGATAATGTCAAGAATAAAGCGGAAGCTTTTGAGATGGTAAGTATTCTGGAAAGCCATGATAACCGAATAAAATCAGATAAAGCCAGAGAGATGATAGCACGGATGCTTGAGCTCTATTTTGCTGCTGATGAGCATTATCAGCTTTATAAGATGGCTCTTATTCATTTGCGCGGTGATGTGCTTCAGGAGGAGCTGGTTATCGCTGCTAATAAAGCCAGAGAGGAAAAGGACTGGTGTCGGGTAAGGGATACCCTGAAAATTCTGGATCATACCGATCTTCTGACTTCGGAAATTCGTTATACGCTCGCTACCGCCAAGGTCAAAACCAGTAAGAAGGATGTTGCACGCTCGTTCAGGCAGTCCGATTACTGCCTTGATCACCTGTTGCAGCTACTCAAGGAAAAAGGGGCTAAGGAGTTGAAGAAAGAGCTTACTGATGACAGTACCCTTGATATGCAGGATCTGTATTATATCGGCTATCACTTTGCCGAGCAGCAGAATGAAGAGCGGCGTTTTGGTATTGAAATGCTCAAATTCGTCGCCGGTAAGAAAAAAGATAAAGAGATAGCGCAACTGGCCAAAGATAAGTTAAAAGTAGAAGGGCATTGATAAAATATTGCTGATAGCTATATTTTAGTTCATAATGTTTTTTCTATATATACTGAAATATGAAGGCGAGTATCTTGGATAAACCTATTAAACTTGCGGTGCTGCTCTCCGGTAGCGGAAGTACTCTTGAGAATATTTTTACAAATATCGAATCTGGTTTTCTTCCGGCAGAAGTTGAGATCGTTGTTTCTTCTAAAACAAGTGCTTACGGTCTGGTAAGGGCTGAGAAGAGAGGGGTTGAAACTGCGGTTGTGGAATCGCGAAAATTCTTTTCAGCCGGAGTTCCTGACTGGGCTGGTATGTCAGATGCCATTAATGATGTGCTCTTTTCACATGATATTGATCTTATCTGTCTCTGTGGCTTTATGTGTTTTTACCATGTTCCGCAGCGTTATGCGGGTAGGGTCATGAATGTTCATCCGGCTTTGATTCCTTCATTTTGCGGTAAGGGCATGTTTGGCCATCATGTGCATGAAGCGGTGAAAAAATCCGGGGTGAAGCTTTCTGGTTGTACGGTTCATTTTGTTAATAATCAGTATGATGCAGGACCAATAATTATTCAGCGCTGCTGCCCGGTAACTGATTCGGATACACCGGATGCTATAGCGGAGAAAGTAATGCAGGAAGAACGTATCGCTTATCCTGATGCCATAAAACTTTTTGCTGAAGGCAGACTTAAAATCAACGGTGATATTGTTGAGGTCTCCTGTTAGTATTTTTTTCTATCTGGTATGGCGTTTTCAGCTGTGTCTTTAAAACATATTTGTGAGGAAGATTATGGCTTATTCTACTGAGCAATGTAGCGAGATGCTGAAAATAGTCTGTGATGCTCTTTATGCCGGAGTTAATTCCGAAGAATATACTCCGACTCTGCCGGCTGTTTCAGGTCTTGAAGAACAGTGCGGCTGTTTTGTGACTTTGAAGACTAAGTCACAGTTGCGTGGATGTATCGGTTGTTTTGTGGCCCAGAAACCATTATACCTTACTCTTGCGGAGTATGCGCGGGCATCTCTACTGAGTGACCCGCGGTTTGCCGGTAGAAGAATACAACCGGCAGAATTGCCTGAGGTTGATATTGATATATCCGTCCTTACACCATTACAGCCATGCAGCGAACCTGAAAATATTTGCCTGGGCAAGGATGGTATTTATGTGCTCAGTCGTTATGGCAGTGGTTGTTTCCTGCCGCAGGTGGCTACCGAAACCGGGTGGAGTGTCGCTGAATTCTGGGGAAATTGCTGTCAGCAGAAGGCCGGACTTGCTTATGATGCCTGGAAGGGAAATGAAGTGGAGCTGTTTATATTTCAGGCAGAGATTATTGAAGGACGCTATTCACGGGATTGATCTTTGGGGATTAATTGCCGTTTATCTTATATTTTTAAAGAGCTGATCGGTTAGGGATCAGCTCTTTTATATTGAAACTTATAAAGGGTTTCAATATAAGAGTTATTCATCTTCAGAAAAGATACGAAGCCATTCTTCGACTTCTTCCGGGCTTAGCGTGTAATCTTTTTTTTCTGTATAGTTATTGCTTTGATTTTTGTTGCTAAGAAATTCTCGGATAAATTTTTCGCAGGGCATTATCTGTAGACGGTTTCTCCTGAGTGTAGCGGCGAGAGCGCGGTCGGAGGTGACGGCAAGTATGCGCAGATTACTGGTTCTGCCCCGGGCGTATTCTTCGAGGAGTCCATCCGCTTTTTTTCCTCCTCCGGGATAGCGTATACGCAGGCCGTGTAGGGTCATTGAACTGGCTTCAGGCCCGCCGTCCATGAATAAAATACTCCTGTTTCTCCAGTTACCAAGATAAATTGCCAGTTCTCTGATACTTTCCTGTTGGGCCGTGTTGATGTCGCAGCCGTTTTTAAACAGCTGTCTGGTTCTGTTCCATTTATAAAAAAGATTGAAGCCGTCTATCCATAGTTGATTGAATGCATGTTTTGCCATCTATAATCCTAGCGTTCTCTCCATATATTATGAGGCGCTATTTTAGCATGGTCAAGGAATTCTGTCAACTCATCAATAAAACGTCTGGCATCTTCGGGGTAGCCGGCGGTAGGTTTTAATGTCGGATTTTTACTTATAAAAAAGTGATTAAATTCATCCATCAGCAGTTCTCTGAGGAATTTTGAAAACATGCTTGCGAGTGCAACTGTGAATTCACGCTGGTCTGCCTTGGGAATGAATTCAATATATTGATCGGTCCCTATTTTATAGAGCGAGGAATTTGCTCTCTCGTGTATGGGTTCTATCCATTTTCCTGCCAGCAGATCCATGAGGTATGCTGCATAATAGGTTTTGCCTCCCTGTTTGTCTACTACTATGCGTAGCGGTTCATCTGGGAAGGTGTCAATTATATGACGAATATGTTTTCCGCTCTGCTGCAGCAGAACTTCTGACTTATTCAGATTCTGCATAAATAAATTATTGAGCATTGCTGCTGTCTGAACGCTGCTGCGCAGTTGCAGAATTTCTGCACTGGTTGTATCTGCAAGGTGTTGTATATAATCGGTATTTAGCTGGATACTTTCTGAATTGCTTATTGTATGTTTAAGATTTTTAAACCATGGACTCTGCATAATTTCACAAACTTCATTTTCGGCGCAGAGCAGTTGTAGAAGATCGTGTATATTGCTGATAACCGGTGACCGGTGAAGAGTGGCGGTGAAGTTAAGCACAGTGTTTTTAAGGGGATTTATATTTTTACCGCTATAGGCTATTTTGCTGTCAGTAACCAGAAGTCTGGGATCTTTGCGATTGCGTTCCCGGGTAGTGGTATGGGAGTATACATCCCAGAGTGAGGTCGTATCGGCTACCGAATCATCAACTCTGAATACGGTGGCAGAAACAACAAGAGGGCCGAGCTTTGGTCCAAGTCCTGCTTCATCTATGCCGGCAATTATCAATTTACAACCTCGGTGATTTTAGTTGGTGAAGAAATAGTTATTGGAGACGGTGCTCTCAGTTAGAATCTGGGTGTCAAAATCGATATGGGTTCTGACTCTTTCCGGATGTTTCAGATCGCCGCGGTCGTATACCTGTTTAAACGCACTGAAAATCATCGGATCAATCTGGGTTCCGGAAACTTCACTGAGAATCTGGATCGCCTTATGTGCGGGTTGGCCGCTGCGATAGGTACGATTGCTGGTAATTGCGTCAAAAGTATCAGCTACTGCAAGTATCCTGGCGGTGAGTGGTATCTTTTCGCCGGCAATACCTGTTGGATAGCCACCGCCGCCAAATCTTTCATGGTGATACTTTGTCGCTTCGGCAACATCTTTGACTGAGGCCATTCCTTTCAATTCAGGCATTTTTAGAATAATGTCTGCTCCGGCCTGCGGGTGCTGCTTTATAAAGTTGAATTCATCAGCGGTGAGTTCACCGGTACTGCAGAGAACCGATTCCGGGACACCAATCTTACCAACATCATGGAGTAGCCCTGAGAGTTCGACGACAGTTCTCTCCTCCTCAGAAAGACCGAGCTCATCCGCTATCATTAGTGCGTAGCAGGTCACACGCTCCGAATGACCTTTGGTGTATTTGTCCTTGGCCTCAATTGAAGCTGCAAGCGCGTGCATGGAACCGTAAAAAACTTTCTCAAGCCCGGCGTGAAGTCTGGTCTTTTCGATAGCCTCGCCGATTTGATGTCCGGTAGCGGCGAGTACCGCTAGGATATTCTGGTCTGTTTCAGGGTCGTATTCCCCTATTGTTTCGGTATAAATGACTCCCAGACTGCCGCCGCGCTTATGCAGCGGGACACACATAATGCGGGTCTTTTCGGGTAATTTGCCATCTGTTTCACTGGTAAAGAGCCGGTCATTATTAATTATAAGAGACTCTTCTGAATTTACCACGTGACGGATAACATTTGCGCTGACCGGAAAAACTTCTTGTGTGGACTTTGGTCGCTTTTCTGAATATTTACAACCGACAAGATCAAGCAGATTGCTCTGATGTATAAATACCACCGCACAGCGCATGGGCTGTGATAATTCAAAAACAACGTTCAGCGCGCACGCGACAATTTCATCTTCATTCTGGGCTGCAAACAGGCGACTGGCGAGAGTGCAGACGATATTGAATTTTCTGGCTAGTTCAGAAATGTCCATTTTGACATTATTTATGTCGGCGATTGGACCTTTGTGCCGGTTGAATTTATAAGCGTATAGTGCCTGACTGGAAATGGTCGTATTACTGCTGCGGTTTTGGAGATTGATCTGTGAGTCAAGATTTCCGGGGAGCTCGTCGCTGATACAGCTCAGTTCGACCCTGTGTCTGCCTAGGGTGATAGTATCATCATGATTGATCTCGACTGATTCCTTGATACTGTTGCCATTATGGTAGACATCACTCTTGTAATCATTATCTTTGATTACAAGCTTGCAGCGGTTATTGAATTCAACGGTACAACGTGAGCAGCTCTTCTGCTGTGCAGGGTTGGATTCCGAAAATTCACTTTCTTTTTCCTTCGGTATCTGTTCCTGAGCGGCTTTTCCGTTTATTTTATTATTATTTGCTGTTGTCTGCTTCATCTTACAGTATTAAAACGCTAACCGGTCTTTCTAGCTGATAGTTCTATATTACTGCTACAGATACTATCATTTCCCCATATTATCCAAACAGCTTTACAAACTGTTATATTGATTATTAATTGTTGCCTATTTCTGTATTTTATAAAAGTAAATTAAATATATTATTCGATAATATACTGTGAAAAATAAAATATACAAGAGAATAATTGCCATATTATTTTACATTAAAAGGAATTTTGTTTAAGTGGTATTTGCTCAGAATACAATTTCCAGTGATTTCCAGTATTTTCTTCATTTTTTATTTAAAACTATTGTAAATGAAGTCTTTCAACTTTTACAGAAATTTTAAATAATTACTGCATAAATTTTCTGAAATGCCGATATATAACGATTTATGTTTTTACTACAATTGTAAAAATATACTCAAAAATGTCTGTGGAATATCTGGGGGAATTAAAGTATAATAGCAACTGTCGATGAGCATTTGGTCGCAGTTTTTTATAATTTTTGCAGGGTTGTATCTTCTATGCTTGAAGAATTGTATCTTAATAATATAGTAATCTTTGAAAAAGCGGTTATGAATTTCAGTTCCGGTTTGAATGTTATTTCTGGTGAAACCGGAGCTGGTAAAAGCCTTGTTGCCACCGCTATCGGACTGGCTTTGGGGGCGAGGGCAAATTCTGATATTATCCGTTCAAATACGGATTCTGCCAGTATAAGTGCAATTTTTTCACCGTTAAATATTCGTGCGCGGGAAATTCTTGAACAGGAGGTAGGGGTTGCCGCTGACTGTAGTGAGGGGCTTATCTTTGAGCGCAGGATTTCAAGGAGCCGAGCGAGCAGA
The DNA here is from genome assembly GCA_963677015.1 of Planctomycetota bacterium. Taxonomy (GTDB): domain Bacteria; phylum Planctomycetota; class SZUA-567; order SZUA-567; family SZUA-567. The sequence goes on along the minus strand of OY781533.1, from coordinate 3,393,848 downwards.
ATGCTGATTGCCGGTAAGCCTGTGACCTCCAATGCGGCGCAGATTATGGCCGATCTGCTCTTGGATATAGCGGCTCAGAATGAACATACCAAACTTGAAGATCCGGCGTATCAGCGGTTTTTGCTGGATAGTTATGGTGCGGTAAATACTGCTGATTATCGTGAACTTTATTCACGTGCCGGTAAGATACTCAGGCGCATAAATAGTGGCAATAATGAGTTGCAGCAGCATAAGCTCGAACTTGAAAGAATAGAGTATAAACTTGAGAAGATTGAGATTTTTGCCCCTGACCCGGAGTTTGACCGTGACATTGAGGAGAGAATAGAACTGGTTGCTGAATCGGAAAATATTCGGAATGTGGCGGATGAAGCGGCGGAGTATATTTATGATGGTGAGGATGCGGTAGTGGGAAAATTGGCGCATCTTCTGCGAAATTCAAGTAAGTATGCGGGTTTATCCGTCAAGCTTCAGGAAGCGACTGAGATGCTCGAAAATTCATGTGCTCTTTTAGAGGATGCGGCTAGAGCTTATCGCGGGGTCGCCGAGGATGGTGATTATTCGGAAGCTGAGCTGGATAAAATGATTGAACGGGCAGAAGAACTTAAATCATTGTGTCGGCTTCTTGAATGCGGGGATTCGGAACTTAGTAGTTTTGATGCGGTTCTTGAGGAGAAAAAACGGCTTGAGCAGCGTTTGAGTGAACTTTCACTCTGGGAGATAAGTACTGAAGAGCTGGAGAAGGAGCTTTTAGAATTGCAGCCGCAGCTGGTGACTGAGGCTGGTAAGATTACCGCAGCTAGAATCAAGGCCGGGAAGAAGCTGGCAAAGATAATCAGTAAAGAATTGAAGACTCTGGGTATGGAGAATGCCGATTTTATAGTTGAATTTACTACAGATATTTCGGGTAAGGATGGAATAAAGGATATTCTTGCGAAAAGTGGCGCCGAGGGCTTTGAAGAGGTGCATTTTATGATTATTCCAAATGTCGGTGAAGCTCCGTCAAGTATTGCTGAAACTGCATCCGGCGGTGAATCGTCACGGGCTATGCTCGCGATTAAGTCGGCACTCGCTGCGGTGCATGCACCTGATACATTGATTTTTGATGAAATAGACAGCGGTGTGGGCGGAAGGCTCGGCGATGTTCTGGGGCGTAAACTGTACGAACTTTCACGTGACCGGCAGGTCATTGTTATAACTCATCTGCCGCAGATTGCCGCATATGCTGATACTCATCTGCAGGTGTCAAAGGCGGTTCAGGGGGATAGAACCCTTGCTAAGGTTCGTGAATTAAATGAAAAAGAGAGGGTAGAGGAGATAGCGCAGATGATCAACGGCAGAGCTGCGAGTGAGACGACCCGGGAGCAGGCTCGGGAAATGCTCGCAAAACGTGAGGGATGAATAGTGCTGCTGAATATAAAACGGCGTCTATAGTTTTATAATACGTTATTCAATTCTATTATACCGGTTGTTTTGACGTGTGGATTGTTCGGGAATGATAGTAATTTTTATTGAATATTGTGTATTGCCGTTTAGGTTGTGAGGTAATATTTGAATATCAGGAGCGCCGGTATAATCACCGGCGCTCCTGATATTAGTAAATAATCATAAAATCGTAGCTGTTTGCTAAAATTAACGTTTTGCTCTGGCAGGAGGAACAGGAAGTGCGGTTTCACCCATCAGATCCTTGTCGACAGTAGCGGCCATTCTCCGACCAGCGGCTATAGAGTGAACTACCAGCCAGGCACCGGTATTGGTATCACCGCCGACATAAACACCGTCTACACTGGTTCGTTGTTCTTCGTCTGCGATAACATTGCCACGAGCGTCATATTCAACTCCAAGAGCATCAAGCAGACCATTGTGGACAGGTTTTACAAAACCCATTGCCAGTAGAACCAGATCAGCTTCCAGTACAAACTCGGTACCTGCAACCGGTTTTGGTCCCTTATCGGTCCATTCAACCTCGACACAGTGGATCTTTTTCACTACGCCGTTCTCGCCTTCAAATTTCTGGCTCATGATGCTCCAGCGGCGTTCACCGCCTTCTTCATGGCTGGCGTTGGTACGGAAAATCATTGGATACTGTGGCCAAGGGCGCTTTGGATCTGTTCCCTTTGGCGGTTGTGGCAGAATCTCGATCTGGGTAACTTTTTTGGCACCCTGACGGATGGCAGTACCAAGACAGTCAGCACCGGTATCACCACCACCGATTACAACTACATTCTTGCCTTCGGCGCTGATGCGTTCTTCTTTTTCAGCATCAAATTCACCGGAATTAACCCGATTCTGCTGAATGAGGTATTCCATTGCCTGATGAATTCCCTTGAGTTCACGACCTTCAATAGGCAGATCTCTGGCTTCTTCAGCACCTACACAGAGACATACTGCATCAAAGCTGCGTTTGAGATAATCTGCTGAGATATCAACACCAATGGTAGCAGAGCATTCGAAATCAACTCCCTCTTCCCACATCTGTTCAATTCTTCTGTCAATAAACTGTTTTTCAAGTTTAAAATCAGGAATGCCGTAACGTAGTATGCCGCCAGGCTGCGGGTTCTTTTCAAAGACTGTAACCTCGTGTCCGGCGCGTTTCAACTGCTGCGCGCAGGCTAGACCTGTAGGTCCTGAGCCGATCACAGCAACGCTTTTGCCGGTCTCTTCCAGAATTTCTTCAGGTTTGATCCAGCCTTCATTCCAGGCTTTTTCTATGATTGTGAGCTCATTGAGTTTGATATTTACCGGATCAGAGTCAAGGTTCAGGGTGCATGATGCCTCACAGAGAGCGGGGCAGAGCCGGCCGGTGAACTCCGGGAAATTGTTGGTCGCGTGCAGAAGTTCTGCAGCTTCTTTCCAGCGGTCTTCGTAAACCAGTTCGTTCCACTCAGGGATGCAGTTACCCACGGGGCAGCCGAAAGTATGGCAGTAAGGTGTACCGCAGTCCATACAGCGGCTTGCCTGTTCGCGCATCTGGTCTTCGCCCATATCCTTGTAAATTTCCAAATAATTCTTGACTCGCTCAGTAACCGGCTTCTTTGGTTGCTTCGAGCGGTCAACCTCTAAAAAAGCTGTTTCGCGTCCCATATCTATATCCTTATATCTCTATATTAATTTATAATATAATTTTACAAATTCAATGCTTAAGCATTGGTTATAACTTCATCCTTGGTTCTGCGTGATCCTTTTTTCTCTTCCTTAACCATCTGGCCGAGAAGACGACGGTACTCCATCGGCATTACCCGGACAAACAGCTGAAGAACATGTTCCCAGTTGTCAAGCATCCAGGCAGCTTTCTTACTGCCGGTATATGCTTTATGCTGTTCAATCATGCTGCGAACATAGGCAATATCGTCATCTGAACAGTCGATAAGCGGATCAAGATCGACCATCTCAAGATTACACTTAAGATCAAAGTCCTGCTGTGGGTCGTAGATATAAGCAATACCTCCTGACATACCGGCTGCAAAGTTTATGCCGGTTGATCCCAGACAGACTACTCTACCACCGGTCATGTACTCACAACCGTGATTACCTACACCTTCAACCACTACCTCAACACCGGAATTTCGAATACCGAAACGTTCACCGGCCAGACCATTGATAAAGGCCTTGCCGCAGGTTGCGCCGTAGAAGCAGACATTACCGACGATGGTATTTTCCTGAGCTTCGAGCTTGCACTCTTCAGGTGTTTTAATCACCAGTTTGCCGCCTGAAAGTCCCTTGCCAAGGTAATCGTTAACATCACCGACAAGGTTCAGTGTCATACCATAAGTTGCAAATGCGCCGAAACTTTGACCGGCCGAACCGGTGAAGTTAAGGGTTATGGTATCTTCAGGCAGTCCCTTGTGACCATAACGCTTGGCTATTTCACCAGCAAGCATGGTTGTAGTGGTACGGTTAATATTCTTTATCGCAAAATCAGCGGTAACCTTCGTTCCATTTTCAATAGCCTCTTTGCAGGTTTCGATAAGTTTGCGGTCAAGTATACCTTCAAGACCGTGGTCCTGATTCTGTATCTTGCGGATGGCATTGTCTTTAGCTTCGGCAGGGATATGGAATACCTTGCTGAAATCAAGGGTGCTGGCTTTCCAGTGGTCAATACCGTCTCGGATTTTCAGGCGGTGTGCCTGACCGATCATCTCTTCCATCGTCTTATAACCGAGGCTGGCCATAATTTCACGTACTTCTGTAGCAATAAAACGGAAGAAGTTAACCAGATAGTCCGGGCTGCCGTGGAAACGCTTACGCAGACGTGGATCCTGAGTGGCTACACCGACAGGACAGGTGTTCTTCTGACATTTACGCATCATTACACAGCCAAGAACGATAAGTGAAGCGGTTGCGAAACCATATTCTTCAGCTCCGAGAAGTGCTGAGATAACCACATCACGTCCAGTACGCATCTGACCATCTGTCTGTAGTTTAACACGGCCTCTGAGGTCATTCTTAACCAGTACTTGCTGGGTTTCTGAGAGACCGAGCTCCCAAGGAATACCCGCATATTTTATGGAACTCATTGGAGCAGCGCCGGTACCGCCGTCAGCGCCTGAGATCAGAATCGCATCGGCATGTCCTTTGGCCACACCGGCAGCGATCGTACCTACACCGACCTCTGATACCAGCTTTACATTAATATCTGCTTTTGGATTGATATTCTTCAAGTCAAAGATAAGCTGCGCCAAATCCTCGATAGAGTAGATATCGTGGTGTGGCGGTGGGCTGATCAGTGAGATGCCAGGAGTTGAGTGGCGGACGCCTGCGATCTCAACATTCACCTTGTGGCCCGGTAGGTGACCACCTTCACCAGGCTTGGCGCCCTGTGAAATTTTGATCTGAATTTCTTTACAGTTGTTAAGGTATTCAGCAGTAACACCAAATCGTCCTGATGCAACCTGTTTGGTCATTGAGCAGCGGCTGTCACCATTATCCAGAGGAATATAACGTTTGCTGTCTTCACCACCTTCACCGCTGTTTGAACGTCCACCTATGCGGTTCATGGCGATAGCCATTGATTCATGGGCCTCGCGACTGATTGAGCCGAAACTCATCGCACCGGTAACAAAGCGTTTCATTATATTCTCAACCGGTTCAACCTCATCGATGCTGATCGGTGTCAGCTCGGAATTGAAATCGAACAGGCTGCGCAGAGTACAGTGCTTCTGCAGCTGGTTATTTATCTGCTCTTTGAAGCTGTCATATTTTTCAGTGTTATTCTCACGGGTTGCTTCCTGCAGGAAGCGGATAGCGTCAGGTGTCCAGAGATGTCTTTCACCGTCACGGCGCAGGCTGTAGCGACCACCGCTTTCCAGGACTTTGGAACCGCCTGAACGTGTTGGATAGGCTTTCTTATGACGCAGCAGAGTTTCATGAGCAATTTCTTCGGCTCCCAGACCACCGATACGGCTTGGAGTATTATTGAAGTATTTGCCTACAAGTTTACTGCTGAGACCGAGAATTTCAAATATCTGGGCGTCACGGTAGCTGCGGAGGGTCGAAATACCCATTTTTGAGAAGATCTTGAGCAGACCTTTTTCAATTGCTGAAATATAGTTTTCAATGCCATCCTGAACGTACATAGGTTTCTGAAGGTTGCCTTCAGAAATACGTTTGGCGATGGTTTCGAGCGCCAGATATGGATTTACCGCACTGACTCCATAACCGAATAGCAGCGCAAAATGTTCAATTTCACGTGGTTCACCTGATTCAAGGATAATATTGCCGCTCATACGCAGACCAGCTGAAACCAGATGGCTGTTAACAGCAGATACTGCCAGCAATGAAGGGATAGCCGCGTAATCAGCGCACATCTTCCGGTCAGTGAGGATGATTACAGTCTTGCCGCCGTTTCTGATAGCTTCTTCAGCCTCATTGCAAAGAGCGTCCAGAGCTTTTTCAAGTCCCTTTTCGCCTTCGTCTACGGGGAAGATGATATCCAGCGTAATACTTGGAAATTCGGAAGCTCCAAGGTTGCGGATACGATCGAGATCATCATTGGTGATGATTGGTGAATTTAACTTGAGCATGCGGGCATGCTCCGGAGTCTCTTCCAGCAAATTGCGGCAAGGGCCGAGATAGGTGGTAAGTGACATGACCAGTTTTTCTCTGATCGGGTCGATTGCCGGGTTGGTAACCTGAGCAAACAGCTGCTTAAAGTAGTTGAACATCAGCTGTGGTTTGTCAGAAAGTACGGCAAGCGGAGTATCGTCACCCATTGAACCGATAGGTTCAGCACCACTTATGAACATTGGGGTGATAATATTATCAATATCTTCACGGGTATAGCCGTGGGCTGTCTGTCTTTCGAACAGGATGTCTTCGTCTGCTTCAACAGCGGCATTGCCGTCAAATAGACCGCGGAGTTCAATCCGGTTGGCGGCGACCCAGCGGCGGTAAGGTTTCTGGCGGCAGATCTCGGCTTTTACCTCTTCATCATGCAGGACGCGTTTGCGTTCGGTATCGATAAGAAGGATGGTGCCGGGGGCGAGTCGTCCTTTTTCGATAACCTTGGATTCGTCGAGTTCGAGCACACCGATTTCGGAAGCGCCGACAATAAAACCGTCTTCAGTAATTTCATAACGTACAGGGCGCAGACCGTTACGGTCAAGGGTAACGCAGATACGGCTGCCATCTGTACCTACAAGTGCTGCAGGACCGTCCCATGGCTCCATCATCATTGAATGGTAGGCAAAGAAAGCCCGGCGGTCATGTCCCATATGACACTTGGTGCCCCAGGCTTCAGGAACCATCATCATCATGGAGTGGGTAAGACTTCTGCCATTCATGAAGAGGAACTCAAGCATATTATCAAAACAGGCTGAGTCTGAGCCGTTTTCATTATGAATAACCGGCAGAATATCTTTCAGACCATCGCCATAGTAGTCGCTTTTGAGCACGGAGTAGCGTGCTTTCATGTTGTTGACATTACCTTTTAAGGTATTGATCTCGCCATTGTGACACATCATACGGAATGGCTGTGCCAGATCCCAGGTTGGGAAGGTATTGGTACTGTAGCGCTGGTGTACGACACAGAGGGCTGAGTCCATTTTAGGGTTGTTCAGATCCGGGTAGAACTTTGACACCTGTGCTGCAAGCATCATACCTTTATAACAGACGGTAATAGCTGAGAAGCTGGCTGCGTGGAACATTTCGGCTGCCTGTCCGCCAAGCGCCTTGATATCATTCTCGGCCTTTCTGCGGATTTTGTAGAGGCTTCTTTCGTAGTCTTCAAGACTGATGCCGTCTTCCGGTGCCTGAATGAAGACCTGATAAAAGTCGGGGCATACCTTCTGAGCGGTGACACCTACAGCGTCACGGACTACCGGCACCTCGCGCCAGGCGAGAATGCGGCAATTGTTATCAAGAGTGGCTTTTTCGATCTTGTCTTTACATTCTTCTCTGATACCAGGATCGGTCGGCATAAAAAGGAAGCCTACGCCATATTTGCCAAGCTCGGGCAGGGTGAAGTGCATTTCGTCAGCAACTTCTCTGAAGAATTTGTCCGGCATCTGAAAGAGCAGCCCTGCACCGTCTCCGGTCTCCGGGTCTGATCCGACTGCGCCGCGATGGGTTAGATTAATAAGGATCTCGATACCTTTTTGAATGATATCGTGGCTCTTTTCTCCTTTGATGTTTGCGCAGAATCCAACACCACATGCATCATGTTCATTCTGAGGATCATACAATCCATCCGCCTTTGGTAATCCGTAGCTCACTAGTTTCTCTCCTGTTTTTCATTAAATCAATTTATATTAATATATATTCAATTAAATTTTATTGGGATTTTAATATAATGTATAAACCTGTAAAAGTATAGTCGAGAATATTTTAAATTCAAGTAGTGATATAGGTCTTTTTGGCGTGAGTTGGATTTTTTCCGATCAAAAGTGAAAATGCATATATAAAAGATTGAGGGGCTCGGGTTTCTGTCTATGCGTATAGTGTTTTTATACTGTTATTTACAGGATATTTCTATGTTTTGCTGTAAGAAAAGTGTTATTGTTGCTAATCGATAAATGATTGCGTTATTTGTTTGTATGAATAGCTATATTGAGTTGAAAGCTGGTATCTGCAATGAGGTAATTATATTTAAGTATTAATTATTGACTAATACTATGTGAACGTTACAATACGTACTGAATATTTCTGGAGAGATGCCGGAGCGGTTGAACGGGCACGCTTGGAAAGCGTGTGTAGGCGAAAGTCTACCCGGGGTTCGAATCCCCGTCTCTCCGCCAGTAAATTAAGGGATCAGATACCGTTATCGGTGTCTGATCTTTTTTTGTGCCTGTAAAGTTTTGTTGGCTGTTTTGATTTTTAGCGCGAATTGATGAAGTTAAGACTTTGGGTTGAGTGGTCAATTTTGTACTGAGTTATGTTGCTTAATTAGTCGGTAGTTATATAACGTTTAGTTTATTAACAGGTTGTGTTGTGAAGTGTGGTGTCTGTTATTGATATCATAAACGCAGTTTTATGCTTTTACTGCGTTTATGATATGAGTGTTTTGCTGATATTTTACGCGGGGATCTTCAGAGTGAAGGTTGAGCCTTTACCCAAAGTGGTTTCAATGAGAATTCTGCCAGCGAGTTTTTCTTCTATCGCTGCCATTACTGCGTCCAGTCCTACTCCTCGTCCGCTGACATCGGTAACGGCGGCGGCGGTGGAGAATCCTGGTCTGAAGATAAGTCGGAGTCTGTCTTCTTCAGATAGCCCAGCACTCTCACTTTCCTTGATGATGCCTTTATTGATGGCGCTCTGAAGGATTTTCGCGGAATCTATGCCTTTCCCGTCATCGGTGATGCTGACCAGTAAGGCTGAGTCGTTCTGCTCAACCTTGAGGGTTACCTTTGATTGCTCCGGTTTGCCGGCGCCGGTGCGTTCGTCCGTACTCTCAATGCCATGGTCACAGGCATTACGCAGCAGGTGGATGAGCGCCGTATTCAGTTCATGCGCTGTATCGTAGTCGATCGGGGTCTCCTTGCCGGAAAATTCAAAGTCGATATTCTTCTCCAGACGTTTGATCAGATCCGGTACGATTTTTACTGAGCGCATAAGACCCTTGTGTGCCGGAATGCTGCGGAGGTTCTTGAGGCGTTCGATTATGGCGTCCATATTCCGGCTGGAGCGGATTTCATCCTCGAGATCCTTGATCTCGGAGATTTTAATCTTTACGACCGGACCGTCACTGTTGAGATCTTCACCGAGTACGGTGCCGGCGAGTTCGCGGGCTTTTTCCACCTGTTTGTCGAGCGCGTCAAGATCAGTGGTGATGTCATTGATCATTGCTTCATCAAGATTATCGGCACTTCGGGCGTTACTGAGGCTGTTCTCAAGTTTTCCGGCGATTTGTGACAGATCGGAAAGACCGAAACTTCCGGCTGCGCCCTTTATTGTGTGAATACCGCGGAACATCTCATTGATCAGCCTATGCCAGTCTGCGGCAGGACAGAGATTCTTCAGGTCGCTGCGGGTCTGGGTCTGAATAGCAATAACTTCGGAGAGGAATTCCTTGAAGAGATCCGGGTCTTCAGCTATGACTTTGAGCTGCAGATTTTCCTTGTCACGGGCATCAACCTCGGCGGCGAGGCGTTTACGCTCGGTAATATCATTTATTTCGATCAGGATATCACCTGTGGGCTGATCGTTACGCTTTACCGCTGAGTATCTTAAGCGCAGCCATTTGGAGCTGTTGCCGGTTTCCAGTTCAAACTCCGGGAAAGGGTTGAGCGGTGCCAGATCCTCATCTGAAAGCATACCCATACGTACGACATCGAGGAATTCATTCATACCGCTCCTCTCTGTTTCATGGCGTTTGGTCAGACCCAGCAGATCCATGAAGTTGCGGCCGCGGATCGTTTCGTGATTAAGAATGGTCGCGGCGGCATGGCTGTGTTCCGGCATCACGCGGTTATCGCTGTCGATTGTAAGAAGTCCTAATGGGACTGTATTCATAATCTGTTTGAGTTCAGCCGTACGTTCTGCGACCAGTTTGTCAAGCTCGGCCATAGAGGTTTTTATGGTGGCGAGCATGAGATTGAAGGTCTGGGCGAGTTTTCCCAGCTGTTCGTCGTCGTGTATCGGCATCTCGGTCGCGTAGTTCCCCTGAGTGACTGATGATATGGTATTGACCACCTCGTCAATCAAAGTGTTACGGAAGATGTCCTGCTCCCGCAATGCCTCAAGTTCCGCTCTTTCGGTTGCGGATATGCCGCTCTGGCTTGCATCTGTTGCTGCCGGTTCGGTTGGGTTCTGTTCTTCCGGTTCTGGTTCAGAGCCCTTTTCGGTGGCGACGGCTTCGGCTTTTTGCAGAAGTTCTTCCAGAGGCGTTTCGCCATCGAAAGGTGAGCCGATATCGACCCCGGTCTTGGCGGCGATAAGAACACGACGAGCCTGATTGACAAAGCAGGAGTCGTCATGTGAATCTTCGCATTTGCCGCATAGCCCATCGACAGCCTGCAATGCTTTGTTCAGCTGATCCGGGTCATGAGTTATATGCTCAATTGGGAGTTGGTCAAGAACTGAATCCGAGGTGACCTGCCGCTGATTCTTTACAAAGTCGAGCAGAATGTCGGCTGCAATCTTACTGAGCACACTGCTGGGACTCTTTTTCATTACTTTCTTTACTAACTGATGCGCTTTGAATGCATCTTTGTGGCTGCCTACTGACATTGTTGTGTATCCTTATTGTTTGTACCAGTATTACTGTTGTTTCCCGATTGGCGGTGGCTGATGGGATCCGGTTAAAGATTGAGAGCTGTTTTAAGCTTTTTAAGACCGTTGTTTCTGGTGAACTGATCTGTAAGCCGGTCTATCTCATTTACACCATCGCTGTATTTATCAAATTCTGTCTGTAATTGTGAGAGATCTACTTTATCTTCGCTGCCGAGACGGAGCAGAAGCTTATGCATACGCTCTCCATCGTTGGCTGTAGACATGTACCAGTCTACAATTTTTTCTATGACATCTGCGGCTTCTTCAGGTTTTATGCCGGAGGTGAGGTTGAGTGCTCTAAACGGTACCTGACTGCCGCGTCCACCGATAACAACTTTGTAAGTTCCTTTATCGGCGATAAGGCCTATATCGGCACAATAGCATTCGGAGCAGTTGCGCATGCAGTCACTCAACGCGATTTTGATGTCGAAAGCGGTGGTGCGCCCGAAGAGACGGTCGGCGACCTCTTGCGCGAGAGTTATGCTGTCGGTCTGTTGGTTGAAGCGGCAGAGCGGTCCACTGCAGGCGCGTACGTTTCTGATGCCGTGGTGCAGCACACCTATATTGAGCCCTGTTGCTTCGAGTTCGCTTACGGCATTCTCAACCTGATCGGCTTTGACCAGGAGGACTATGCGCTGGGCATGGGTAAGTTTGACGGCGCCGGCACCGGCGGCAGAGAGTTTGGCGATAACCTCAAGCTGCGCGGCGGTAAGCATGCCTCCGGGGCTGTTGGCGAGTATCGCATAAGTATTGTTCTGCTGTTTTATGCCTTTGGCCCACATTGGCTGACCGCTGCCGGTATCTCCGGTCTTGCCGGTTAGGGTGTCGATAGCAATATTTTTCAACTCCGCATCGACTGCGGTAACATTTACGGTAATTTCATACTCATCATCACCGGTCTCCGCTGCTTCCTTGACGGTTCCCCTGACTTCAATAATTTCACCTATTTCAGCTGGCAGGCCGAAATAGATTTCTTCTCCAGTCTCTGCCTCTTCGTCAGTGCAGATTGTAATATCCAGAGCCTGATCTAGAGTGGTGAGTTCTTCGGCGAGTTCCAGTGGGTCGGTGTCAAACATTACGTCTTCAAATTTAATCATTTTCATTTTCCCTGTTGTTTTATCCTGAACGGCTATTAAAAGTAATAACTTGTTTGGATACTATTTTAGTGTCATTTGGTTGCTTTGTCCACTAAAATTATTATAGAATTATATTCTGAGAGCAAAAAAAATCCAGTTTTTGTAAAAATAATAATACTTTCTGATTGAAAATGTAACATTTGTCTGGGTAAAACAGTAATTAATGGTTATTTTGCGCATTTGCAGGTGTTTTTTGGCGCAGGGTAATTAATAGTATATGTTGGTGGTTCTTATTATGCCTGTAGTATTTGGCTGGGATAAATGGAGTATTTAATAAGAATTGTCTTAAAAAAATAGGATAGTTTGCGAGTTATGTTTGATTGGTTTGTAGAAGAGCTATACTAATCTGCAATAACATGTATCAGTGAATGTATGTATGTGTGCTGGCAAGATTGAGTTATGGACGTATTATAAAGTATTTGGGAATAGCTGCGAATTATTAGTATTTTAAAGGGTAGTGTTTTCATATATTGAAATATTTGAGGAGAGTATAAATTGGGTTTGTAGTTTTTAAAAGTTTGGAATAATAAAATCGTTAATAGAGTATTCGGTGATATGTGTAAAAAGTTTGGTGTGTGCGGTAGATTGTGAGTTGGTTTGTTGTTAGTGTTGTTGGAAGTGATGATAGTATTGTGGCTGATGTTGCTAACAGTAGTGGTGAATGCTGCTCATCCCTGATTAAGGGATGAGCAGCATGGCGTCACCATAGGAGTAGAAGCGGTAGCCGGCCTGTACGGCGTCGGCGTAGACTGCCAGCATACGTTCGCGCCCCATCAGGGCGGAGACAAGTACCAGCAGGCTGGATTTTGGCAGATGGAAGTTGGTGATAAGTCCGTCGATGGCTTTGAATTTGTAGCCGGGTTTGATGAAGAGATCGGCCCAGCCGCTACCGGAATGTGTAATACCGTCGTTATCGGTAACTGTCTCCAGTGTGCGGGTAGAGGTGGTGCCTACGGCGATAACTCTGCCGCCGGCGGCTTTGGTGCGGTTGATACTCTGCGCGGTGCTCTCAGGAACAACATAGTATTCGCCGTCCATGCGGTGCTCATTGATATTGTCGGCGATTATCGGTCTGAAGGTGCCGGGGCCGACATGGAGGGTGACTGTGGCGATATTGATACCGTTCTGAGCAAGTTTCTGGTCTAGTTCCGGGGTGAAGTGCAGTCCGGCGGTGGGTGCGGCGACGGCTCCGGCTTCTTTGGCGAAGGTAGTCTGGTAGCGCTCACGGTCGGAGGAGGTGACACCTTCCCGGCTACGGTCGATATAGGGTGGCAGCGGGAGTTCGCCGATACGCTCTATAGTAGGCATAAAATTATTTTCGCTGATATTGAAGGAAAAAATTACTCTGCCGCCGCCGAGCATCTTCTCGACCCGGCCTTCGACACTGCCGTTGGCGAAGGTGACGATTTTTCCGGTTTTCAGATGGTTGCAGGGTTTGGCGAGGCAGACCCAGTAGACTCTGTCCGTTTCCTGCGGGTAGTCCTCTTCGCTGCGGGCGGCGGGGTGCATCAGCAGGGCCTCGGTCTTGCCGCCACCGCTGCGTTTTCCCAGAAGGCGGGCGGGAATCACGCGGGTATCGTTACGGATTATAAGATCGCCCGGCCGCAGAATATCCGGGAGTTCACTGAAACGGTGATGTTCGGGAGTATTACTGCCGGCAATAAAGAGCAGGCGTGAATTATCACGCCTGTCTGCAGGTAACTGTGCAATATTCTCAGGAGGCAGATGGAAGTCATAGGCCTCCAGATTACTATCGGTATCTCTGGTCAACTCATTTCCTTTTCGTCTGCGTCATCTTCGGAATTATTCGGGTATATCGGTCCGCTGAAGACGGTCTCGTTCTTAGGTTTTACCGTAGTGCTGTCGCCTTCGATGTCGACGATGCTGGCTTTGACCATAACTCCAGGTCCGCTTGGTATCATGTTGTTAAAAGCGGTGGTGATTTCGCTCTTTATTTCATCGGTTCTTCCGGTGATATTATGGGTGCATTTCAGGCCGAATTCAACATCGCAGCGGATAGGCTTATGCTTGTGTCCGAGCTCCAGATAGAGACGTGGGTGGACGATATCCGGATTGGAGCTGAGCATATCGGCAAGGCGTTTCTGTACGGCATCGATTGAGATTGAGTTGATGCCGTTGTCATTCTCGATTTCGATAGCGCGTTTACGCTTACGCATCTGCTTGAGTGTATGCAGAATAGTATAGATATTCAGCAGTACGAGTATGCCTGAGACAAATAGCAGAATGTATATGCCGTTTGCCGTATAGAATTTGTTCCACTGTGCCATGAAGGACTGATTTTCAAACTGGTGCCAATAGATAACGCCAGTGATAGCAAATACTACTATGAAATTTAAAAATCTCACAAGAGTGCGCATTATATTTCTCCTGATGTAGTGTAAAAAGACTGCACAACACTTAAATTGCCAGTTTCAGCTGTAAAGAACTGGAAAGAGTCCGATACAGATAGAGTAGCTTATCCCTGAAATTTGTAAAGCAAAAAAACTAATTTTCACTCTCAAGACTCATGGCAAGTTCCTTGAGCTCCTGAATCTGTCTGGTAAGCTCGACCTTTCGTGCTTTTTCCCGTTCAACCACTTCTTCCGGTGCTTTAGCAATAAAGCCTTCATTATGCAGCTTGGCTTTCAGAGCGTTGAGAGACTTTTCTTTGACCACCAGATCTTTGCTGACACGTTTCTTTTCAAGTTCGACATCCATAAATCCTGAGAGCGGAACAAATACCTGAGCGCCATCAAGGACTTCTGCTGCAGCCAGATTCGGTTTTTCAAGGTTGACTCCAAGCTCTATATTCTCGGCTACTGCCTGTAGGCATATCTGCTCAATACAGCTTTCAACCGAGACGACAAACTCTTCATTAGCGGCACTGATAACCGCAGGAACCTTGTCATTGTGCGGAATATTGAATTTAGCCCGGATGTTTCTGATGGCTCTGACAACATTCTGTACCCGGTTCATAGAGTTTTCAATCTCGATATTACGGAGTTCTTCAATTGCTGCCGGCCAGCTTTCAAGCATGAGGAATTCTCCGGCTTTAGCAGGATCAGCGTCCAGACCGCGCTGAGGCGTTATCTTGCCAAGTTCAGCCCAGACTTCCTCGGTGAAGAATGGTGCTATCGGGTGGAGCAGGCGCAGAACATTATCCAGTACCCATGACAGAACTCTGCCGGCAATTAAAGCGGTTCTGCCGCCGCTGCGCAGACGGGTCTTGACCATCTCTACATACCAGTCGCAGTAATCTCTCCAGGTGAAGTCGTAGATTGACTTGGTAATATCGATAAACCGGAAATTCTCAACTGCGGCGGTGGTGTCTTCGATCACCTGATTGAGGCGGGAGAGAATCCAGCGGTCTTCAAATTCCAGTTCGGAGAAATCTATCTTGCTGGTATCTAGTTCGAGCTCACTAAGATTCATCATTACAAAGCGCGAGGCGTTCCAGACCTTATTAATAAAGTTACGTCCATTCTCAAAACGTGTAGGGTTGAGTTTGATGTCCTGGCCTTCGGTAGTCAGTGACGCCAGCGTGTAACGAACCGCGTCAGCGCCGTAACCGTCACATTTGAACTCTTTGCCCATGCGCTGCTGAGTACCGCCTTCAATCATGACAATAGGGTCTATGCCATTGCCTTTTGATTTTGACATTTTGGCGCCATTTTCATCAAGTATAGTGCCATGAATATAGACATCAGAGAACGGTACATTCTTCATGAAGTGCAGACCCATCATTACCATTCTGGCGACCCAGAAGTAAATGATGCCGCGGTCGGTACTGAGAGTATTAGTCGGATAATAGTACTTGAGATCTTCGGTGTCATCAGGCCAGCCAAGAGTAGAGAAAGGCCAGAGCGCAGAACTGAACCAGGTGTCAAGGACATCATCTTCCTGCTGTATGTTTTCAGAGTTACACTTGGGGCAGCAGGTCGGGTCTGTCTCTTCGACAATTATTTCGCCACAGTCTTCACAGTACCATACCGGAATACGATGTCCCCACCAGATCTGGCGGCTTATACACCAGTCACGGACATCGGTCAGCCATGAAAGGTAGACGTTTTCCCAGCGCTGCGGGTGGAAGTGTATCTTGCCGGCTTCGGAGGCGGCTATGGCCTTTTCAGCCAGCGGTTTCATCTTTACAAACCACTGCTCTGAAAGGTATGGTTCAATAACTGTATCACAGCGGTAACAGTGACCTACAGAGTGGATGTGCTCTTCGATTTTTTCAATGAATTTCTTCTCTTCAAGTTCTTCAACCAGCTTTTCACGGCAGCGGAATCTTTCGAGCCCCTGATATTTGCCGGCCGCTTCGGTCATGGTGCCGTCCGGACCGATAACTATAATCTGCTCAAGATTGTTGCGCAGACCGCATTCGTAGTCATTGGGGTCATGAGCCGGTGTGACCTTCACACAGCCGGTACCGAATTTCGGATCGACAAAACTATCGGCAACGATAGGTATTTCACGGCCCACAATCGGTAGAATCACCATAGTGCCGATAAGATCGGTATACCGTTCGTCGTCAGGATGTACGGCAATTGCGGTATCGCCGAGCATTGTCTCAGGTCTGGTGGTGGCAACGGTAAGGAATTTCGAGCTGTCCTTGATCGGATATTTGATATGCCAGAGTTTGCCCTCTTTTTCTGCATGCTCCACCTCGTCATCCGCTAGAGCGGTGTGATCTTTTGGGCACCAGTTTATCAGTCGGCGGCCTTTGTAGATAAGGCCTTCTTTATACAGGCGGACAAATACGGTGCGGACAGCTTTACTCAGGCCTTCATCCATTGTAAAGCGTTCACGTGACCAGTCACAGGAACAGCCGAGTTTCTTCAGCTGACTGATAATGGAGGCGCCATATTCTTCCTTCCACTTCCAGACACGTTCAATAAATTTGTCTCTTCCCAGATCGTCACGGTGCATGCCTTCTTTTTTGAGTTCACGTTCAACAACATTCTGAGTGGCAATACCGGCATGGTCGGTGCCTGGCTGCCAGAGAGCGTTGTCTCCCTGCATGCGTTTGGCTCTGATAAGAATATCCTGAAGGGTGTCATTTAGTGCGTGACCCATATGGAGTTTGCCCGTGACGTTTGGAGGTGGTATGACGATGGTGTAAGGTTTTTTGTCAACATCGACCTGTGACCGGAAGCATTCTGACTGCTCCCATTTTGCATACCATTTGTCTTCAACCTGCTGCGGGTTGTAGTGTTTGGACATTTCAAAGCTATTCTTCTCAGACATGACTTTTATCTTTCTCTCTTTTCTATATACATATTTAATGTAAAAATTGAAATGATTATTGCTATTATGCTGATCCGACAATGGATTTCCAGAGGATTTAGTAAAAATGGAAGGGTGGTTTTTATACAGTGGAAGGGAAGCATAAATAAAAAAACTGTTCAGCATAAACTGAACAGTTTTAATTTGGCGATCGAGACGGGACTCGAACCCGCAACCACAAGATCGACAGTCTTGTACGCTAACCAGTTGCGCCACTCGATCAGAATTTTTTTTGTCGTCTCGTTGACAACGGGACTAATAATACTGAATATGCTCTAAGTGTCAATATTAAAATAATATTTTTTTTAAATTAATTTTTGACGATTGTAAATCGTCATTTCCAGTGACTGTATTTTAGAAATAATAGAAACTTATACTCTATATAATATATACAGATTGGTATGAAAAGATGTTGTTTTTTGGTGTTTATGCCTTGATTATAGATGGTGATTGCAGGCTGTAGATGATATTGTTCTGAAGGATCCGCGTGGAAAAATTGTATTCGGGTTTGAATAAAATAATAATTATTTGAGACAAAATTGGAGCTTGTTGTTGGCAAAAGCTTATACTGTAGAATAAAATGAATAGAAAAGGTTGTTGACAATTAAAGTCTAATGTATTACCATCTTAAATCTCTATTCACTTCTTGGAAGTGAAGAATTGTGTTTTGTCGTATTTAATCAGGAGAGCCTATGGCTGCTAGTTCTGCAAAATCACCGGTAAGTATTTTGAGTGATTTTAACAAAGGAAAGCTCTATCCAAAGCCTATGTCTGCCTTTATCCGGTTGATTTATGCTATTCTGAGTGAAGATAATACCCCGGAAGCTGCTATGAAAAGTATTGAGGGTATTCAGAAGGTGTTTATTGACTGGAATGAATGTCGTGTTGCCAGATGGGTCGAAATTGCCCGGGCAATGGATCCTATGTCAAATGCCGATAAACTGGCAATGCGTCTGAAGGATCTGCTTAACCGTCTCTTTGATCGTAAAGGGATGCTGACCCTTGATTTCTGTGTTGATATGAAGGTGACTGAAGCGCGTAAACTACTAAATGAGCTAGATCTTAATCTTAATAAACAGGATGTGAGTATTATTCTGTTTTATTATCATCCAACTATGACTGTACCTGTGACTCCGGAGGGGCTGGAGGTCGCCAAAAAGTATGGTCTCATTCCAAAAAGCGGGGATAAATCCCATTTGCAGAAGGTCTTTGCCAAGATGGAGCATCATCAGGCGGTTGAACTTCTCCATTATCTTGAGCTTGAGGCTGTGCTTGCGGGCAGTGGTGCCAATTCGGGTTCAAAGTCGCAGAAGACTACCAAAAAAGCTGCAGCCAAGAAATCATCCAAATAAAGTTAAAATTGATAATTTAATATATAAAAAGAAAGAATGGAATTTACTATGCCAGAATTAATGATTGGTCTGCCGAAAGGCAGTTTGCAGGATTCAACCTTCGAGTTGCTGAGAAATGCGGGGTGGGAATTTAATGTGCGCTCCCGTAATTACTACCCTACCTGTAATGATCCTGAGATAAGTGCGATGCTTGCACGTCCACAGGAGATGAGCCGGTATGTTGACAGAGGTGCTATGGATGTCGCAATTACCGGGCTTGACTGGGTTCTTGAGAACCAGTCAGAGGTTGAAGTTCTAGAAAAGCTGGTCTATGCCAAAGCGACACGCAAGCCTGTGCGCTGGGTACTTGCAGTCCCTGAGGACAGTAATTACCGTTGTGCCAAGGATCTTGAGGGTAAAGTGATAAGCACTGAGGTCGTAGGTCTTACAGAACGTTTCTTTGCTGAACGTGGAATTAATGTGACGGTTGAGTTTTCTCACGGTGCGACTGAGGTCAAGGTGCCTCACCTGTCAGATGCTATTGTTGATGTTACTGAGACCGGAAGCAGTCTTGTCGCCAATAAACTCCGTATTATTGAGACGATACAGGAATCTGTCACTGTTATTATAGCAAACAAGGACGCATATAAGGACTCCTGGAAGAAGCCGAAGATTGATGCTCTCTGTCTGATGCTCAAAGGGGCACTGGATGCCAAGGAGAAGGTTCTGCTCAAGATGAATGTGCCTCAGGGAAGACTTGATGAGGTGCTGAAGAATCTTCCTGCTCTTACCTCTCCTACTGTAAGTCAGCTCGCTTCTGATAACTGGCTGGCAGTTGAGACTATAGCTGATGAGCATCAGGTAAGATATCTTATTCCGGCGCTGAAGGCAAGTGGCGCTGAAGGAATAATTGAATTACCGCTTAACAAGGTTATTATGTAGCGAGTCTCAGTTTGCTTGATAGTATTGATTGTAAATGCTGGCTGTATTGCCAGCATTTTTTAATCTTCTGAGGTTGCGTCATGTTTTAAACTAAAATTGTTTGAGTTTTTTTATGATAAAAATATTTATGGTAATTTGATATGAAGTAAATTATAAAGGGGTATAACTGCTTATTGGTTAAGATGTTTTGGGTAAAATGAGATAAACAGGGCGCCGTTTTCAGTATTAAAACTTGATGAAGTTGCTTGAGTTTCAGGATTTTAATCCGGCGCTAACATAAAAAGAATTTGCATTTTTTTTTAAAAAGCTGAAAATTAAATACATATCAGAGATAATTGTAAGCTTCGTTTTTAATTATAACCGTAGGAGAAATACAGATGTCCGATGATAAAGAAGTAATCTGCAGCAGGCAGGGTGAAGATGCTGATTCACTGGCTAGAGGATTTGCTGAACATTTGAAGTATACTTTGAGTAACGATAAGTATACCGCAACAATGCAGGATAAATATCAGGCGCTGGCACTGACTGTTCGTGATAGGTTGATTGACCGCTGGCTAAAAACGCAGCAGACTCATCATGATAATAATGTTAAAAGAGTGTATTATCTTTCTATGGAATTTCTCATGGGAAGAGCTTTAGGTAATAATGTTATCAATCTTCAGATCGAGGAAGAGCTTAAAAATGGGCTTGACGAGATGGGGATTTCTTATGAGGAACTACGTGAAGAGGAGCGGGATGCCGGTCTGGGTAACGGCGGTTTAGGTCGTCTTGCCGCTTGTTTTCTCGATTCAATGGCGACTCTTAATCTTCCGGCGTTCGGCTATGGTCTGCGTTATGACTATGGTATTTTCCGTCAGGAGATAGAGAATGGGTATCAGGTTGAGCAGCCTGATGAATGGCTGCGTTATGGTGATCCCTGGGAGATTATTCATTCGGATATCTCGGTAGAGGTTAATTTCGGCGGCAGGGTGCATGATGGCTATGACGGTAAAAAATACTGGGTGGATACCGCCAAAATCATCGGTGAGCCACATGATATGCCGATAGTAGGATATGGCGGTAAGACCGTTAATACTCTGCGTCTCTGGAAGAGTAAGGCTGCTGATGAGTTTAATCTTGAAGATTTTAATCAGGGTGAATATATCGCTGCGGTAAGCAGTAAATTCGGTGCTGAGAATCTTACTAAAGTGCTTTATCCTAATGACTGTTTTTATCTTGGTAAGGAACTGCGCCTTAAGCAGCAGTATTTCTTTGTCTGCTGTTCACTTCATGATATACTCAGGCGTTTTAAGAATACCGGTAAACCTATTGAGGAATTACCTGATATGGCGGCTATCCAGATGAATGATACTCATCCTTCAATCGCGGTAGCGGAACTGATGCGTATTCTGATAGATGAGTATGAGGTCGACTGGGATAAAGCCTGGGATATTACCGTTAGAACTATGGGATATACCAATCATACTCTTATGCCTGAGGCGCTGGAGAAGTGGAGTGTTCCAATGTTTGAGAAGCTTCTGCCGCGTCACCTGCAGATTATTTATGAGATCAATGCCAAATTCCTGCAGGAAGTTTCAACCAGGTATCCCGGAGATAATGAAAAGTTAAGCCGGATGAGCCTGATTCAGGAGGGTGATACCAAGATGATCCGGATGGCACAGCTTGCCATTGTCGGCAGTCATTCGATTAATGGTGTTGCTGCTTTGCATACGGAACTTCTGAAAGAGTTTCTTGTTCCAGATTTTGCGGAAATGTATCCTGAGCGCTTCAATAATAAGACCAATGGGGTAACCCAGCGGCGTTTTCTGCTCAAGGCCAATCCGCCTCTGGCTAAACTTATAACCGATACTATTGGTGACGGCTGGATAACCGATCTGAGTGAACTTAGGAAGCTTGTGCCGTTTGCTGATAATAAAGAATTTCGGGAGAAATTTATTGCGGTTAAAAAAGAGGCTAAAGAAACACTTGTCTCCTGGGCGAAGGAGCTTTATGGTTTTGATCTTGATGCCAATACTATCTTTGATACTCAGGTGAAGAGGCTCCACGAATATAAGCGTCAGCTTCTGAATGCGCTGCATGTTATTGTGCTCTATAACCGTTTGCGTAAGGGGCAGGAGATCGAACCACGAACCTTCCTCTTTGGTGCCAAGGCTGCCCCAGGGTATTTTATGGCGAAACTTATTATAAAGCTTATCAATAATATTGCTGCGGTTGTTAATAATGATCCGAAATCCAAGGGCAAGCTTAATGTCTTCTTCCTGCCTAATTACCGGGTATCGGCGGCGGAAAAGATTATCCCTGCTACCGAGGTCAGTGAACAGATTTCAACAGCAGGTACCGAGGCTTCCGGAACTGGAAATATGAAGTTTATGATGAACGGAGCTATCACTATCGGTACTCTTGACGGGGCAAATGTTGAGATTGTCGAGGAGGCGGGTGAGGATAACGCCTTTATATTCGGCCTTAAAGCTCATGAGGTCGAGGACCTGCGAAATAAGGGTTATAATCCATATGATTACTATCAGGCTAACAGTGAGGTTAAAGAGGCGGTAGATTTGTTGTTGTCCGGCCATTTCAGTATCAATGAGCCTGGTATTTTTGAACCGATCCGGGAGACAATTTTTGAAAATGGCGATTATTACATGTTGATGGCTGATCTTGAGTCATATATCAAGGCTCAGGAAGAGGTTGAAAAAGCATATAAGGATAAGGACCGCTGGGTGAAGATGGCTATTCTCAATATTGCATATTCAGGTAAGTTCTCATCTGATAGAACTATAAAGCAGTATGCCGATGATATTTGGGGTGTTGAACCTTGTAAGGTCGGTGAAGTGGACTGCTCAAATAATCCGGTTGATGAGTTCAGAAAACCAAAGTAATTATTTATTGTTTTCGGTTTTTTATTCAACCCTTGCTGTTTTTGGGCAGCAGGGGTTGAATTTTATACCCATGCAGGGTGTTTGTGGTATAAACTGTGAGGTTAAAAGAGCTTGACTAGTGGAGTTTATTGCATAGAATATTCAGTTTATAGTGATTTTGCTGGAAATTTGATGAATTATTTGCAGTGAAGTTTCAATGTTCTGCCGTGGGAGGGGCAGTGGTTAAGCAGTAACAAACGGAATGGAGGGATGTAAAATGAGTAGTGATGTGCATGGTGAAGGCGGTGGTGCCTGCCATGGAAATGCGGGTAATACTTATAATATCAATGAGATTGATGATAAGCAGCTCAACCGGATAACCAGGAAGGTTGATATTACTCCGACTATCAAAGAATTTGAAGTTTATTGTCCTGCTATCAGTAATTTCTGTAAAGCCGGGCAGTTTATCGTAGTTAGAGCAAGTGAGGAGGCGGAAAGGGTTCCGCTGACAATTGCTGATTATTCTCCTGAGAAGGGGACGATTACTATTGTGGTTCAGATTGTCGGTGTCGCTTCTGCGAAAATTAACCGCTTGGGAGTTGGCGACAGATTTCTTGATGTTGTCGGTCCTCTGGGTCACGAGAGTGAGATAAAGAATTTCGGTACAGTTGTCTGTATCGGTGGCGGTCTGGGAATTGCACCGGTATCACCTATTCAGAAGGCACTGAAGGAAGCTGGAAATAAAATATACAGTATTTCCGGTGGGCGCAGTAAGGAGTTTATCTTCTGGGAGGACAGATCACGTGAGACCTCTGATAAGTTCTTCCCGGTTACCGATGACGGCAGTTATGGTGAGAAGGGTTTTGTTACCGATGTGCTCAAACGCCTGATTGATTCTGGTGAAGAGATTGACCGGGTAATTGCGATTGGGCCGCCAATTATGATGAAGGTGGTTGCTGATCTGACTCGCGGGTACGGTATCAAGACTATTGTCTCTTTGAATTCAATTATGGTTGACGGCACTGGAATGTGCGGTGGCTGCCGGGTTGAGGTTGGAGGTGAGACCAAGTTTACCTGTGTTGACGGTCCCGAATTTGACGCTCATGATGTCAATTTTGACCTGCTTTTCAAGAGGCTGGGTACCTATAAGGATACTGAGAAATCGCTGCATGATGAATACAAGGGTAACCTTGAGCAGAAGCAGAGTGAAAAGCCGGGGCGTATGCCTATGCCGACTCAGGATCCAGAGGTAAGACGGCATAATTTTCAGGAGGTGGCTCTGGGGTATACTCCTGAGATGGCTATGGCGGAGGCGGCGCGCTGCCTGCAGTGTAAGAATCCGCAGTGTGTCAAAGGCTGTCCGGTAAATGTGGGAATACCTGAGTTTATCAAGCTGATCGCAGAGGGTGATTTTGTCGCTGCAGCCCGTAAGATCAAGGAAAATAATAATTTGCCGGCTGTCTGTGGCCGTGTCTGTCCGCAGGAAAGTCAGTGTGAGGCCAAGTGTATACTTGGTATCAAGGGTGAACCGGTGGCAATCGGACGTCTTGAGAGGTTCGCGGCTGATATGGAAGCCAAGCAGGGAGCAGTCGCCGAGGTTGAGGCGGTCGAACCAAGCGGTTTCAAGGTTGCGGTTGTCGGTGCCGGTCCTGCCGGTCTGGCGGCGAGTGCTGATCTTGCCCGTATGGGGCATGATGTGACAATTTTTGAAGCACTGCATACTGCTGGCGGGGTGCTGGCTTATGGAATTCCAGAGTTTCGTCTGCCCAAAGATATTGTACGGCGTGAATGCGGCTTTTTGGAAAAGCTGGGTGTAAAATTCAAATTTGATATGCCTATTGGTGCTACTATCGGGGTTCCGGGGCTGCTTGAAAGTGGATTTGATGCGGTATTCATAGGTTCTGGAGCCGGTCTGCCTTACTTTATGGATATTCCGGGAGAGAATCTGAATGGGGTTTATTCTTCCAATGAATTCCTCACCCGTATAAATCTGATGAAGGCATATCATGAAGATTATGATACACCGGTACTGCGCAGTAAGAATGTTGCGGTAATCGGTGGCGGTAATGTGGCGATGGATTCTGCCAGATCAGCTCTGCGTCTCGGCGCTGATAACGTTTATATTCTTTACCGCCGTGGCCGCAGTGAAATGCCGGCGCGACTCGAAGAGGTTGAGCATGCGCTTGAAGAAGGGGTAACCCTTAAGGAACTTACTGCTCCGCTGGAAATTCTGGGAACAGATGATGGCTGGGTCAATGGTATTCGCTGTCAGGTTATGGAGCTGGGTGAGGAGGATGCTTCCGGCAGGCGGCGTCCGGTTCCGATTGAGGGTGAGGAGTATACAGTCGATGTGGAAGAGGTGATTGTCGCTATCGGACAGGGACCGAATCCTATTCTTACCCGGAAATGGCCTGAACTTGAGCTGAATAAACGCGGTAATATTATGGTAGATGACAAGTTAATGACCAGTGTGCCCGGTGTCTTCTCCGGTGGTGATATTGTTACCGGTGCGGCGACGGTTATTCTGGCTATGGGTGCAGGAAAGGAAGCTGCAGCCAATATAGATGAATATCTGAAAAATAAAAAATAGGAAGTACTCTTAACAATGAATGAACAGAAGACTGTGCTGGCTATTGAGACTTCGGCAAGGGTCGGAGGTGTGGCTGTAGTTGCTGCGGATGGCCGGATACTTGCGGAGGAAATGCTCTCTGACGGTATGAAGCATGGCAGATTGTTGATCCCAGCTATAGACAAGGTTTTGTCTATAGCTGGAATTGCTTTGTCAGAGCTCGGAGCTATTGCTGTCAGTATTGGACCTGGGAGTTATACCGGAACCAGAGTTGGAGTAATTGCCGGTAAGACGCTGGCTTTTGCCGCTGGAATCAAGGTCATTCCCGTTTCAAGTCTGGAGGCTCTGGCACTGGCAAGCTGCTGCCGCGGCGGGATCGTTGTGCCGCTGCAGTATGCGCGAAATGACGAGCTTTATACTGCAGTGTATGAGGTCACCGAATCCTCAGAGACAAGAACGCTGGTCGAGGATGTTGCCCTTGAGCCTGAACTGGTGTTGCAGATGGCAGGAGCATACTCTGTGGATTGTTTTATCGGTTCCGGACTGGATAAGTTTGCTGCGGAGTTTGCAGAGTTTAAAGAGAGCGGGATTGTATGTGAAAATTCAGTACAAGGGGCGCCTGCCCGTTGTGTAGGCAGAGTTGCTTTACAGCATTATAACTCGGCAATAAATCCACTCGAGGTGGAGCCGGTATATATGCGGCGTGACAGTTCTCCCTGTACCTTTGAGCGGTTTCAGAAGTAATTCTCTTCAAGGAGCGGTCTATGATTGATATTGGAATGCGGGATAAGCTCTTTATAAAGTATGATGAATATGTCAAAACTTTTCAGAGAGACGGCAAACTCGGCCCTATGCTGCAATTAAAATTTGCTCACAGCAAGCGGGTCGCTGAAAATGCCCGGCAGATTGCGGATTATAATGGGTTTTCCGAGAATATGGTCGTTCTGGCAGAGGTTTGCGGCTTATTTCATGATATTGGGCGTTATCGTCAGCTTGAAGAATTTGGAACCTTTAGAGATGCTGATTCGATAAATCATGGTGAATGTGGTTTTGAGGTATTGCTTGAGCTTGGGTGGCTTGAAGTGCTGCCGGCAAAGGCTCGTGACTGTATTTTAAAAAGTACCCGTTATCATAACGCTTTACATATTCCTGATCAAATAGTGGATGAAACGATTCTTACTTTTTTGAAACTGGTGCGCGATAGTGATAAACTTGATATTTATTATGTATTTTATGATGCTATAAATAATAATAATCTGGAGAAGTATCCGGAAATAGTGCATAATCTGGAGGTGGATGCAGAACCGACGCCTGAAATTGTAGATGCAATTCTTGAAGATCCGTTCAAACCGATAAGCTATCTGGATGCAAAATCAATGATTGATTTTCTCCTGATTCCTATTCAATGGAGTTATGATCTGCATTCTTTCGGAAGTTATAAGATTCTGATAGAAAAGAATCTGCTGCAGCATATGAAAGATATTATCCCGCTTAATGGGAATGAAAAGGTTGAACGTATAATTGATAATGCACTGCTGCATGCGCAGTTGGCTCTGGAGGAGCATTTGCGTTAGTTCAGATTATTTTCTGGTGATTTATTCCTCAATTTTGTAGGATAGTGTTGAGTGTTGGGTGAGTTGTAATCTTGTAGAAGAAAGATTGAAAGGAATATGGCGAGAAAAAAAGCACTTGGACGGGGTCTTAAGGGACTGATTCCGCAGGGTACAGAGAATAATAGTGCGGAAGAAGCTGTTGCTCCGGCAGCAGCTCAGGCGCTGACTAATAGCATTATAAATATTAAAGTGGCGGATATTAAGGCTTCCAAGTGGCAGCCACGGAGTCATTTCAATCCTGAAAAACTGGAGGAGCTGGCTGCTTCAATCAAGGAACAGGGGCTGGTTCAGCCGCTGGTGGTTCGCCGTAAAGGTGATAAAATTTATGAACTCATTGCTGGTGAACGCCGTTTACGGGCGTTAAATATACTTGGCTGGGATGAGGCTCCGGTATGTATTCTTGATGCCAGTGACAGTAAGATGCGTGAACTGGCACTGGTTGAGAATTTGCAGCGGGATGACTTGAATGCGATTGAGACCGCGGTTGCTTATGAACTGCTGCAGCAGGAAGAGGGGCTCACTCATAATGAAATCGGGGATAAGCTGGGTATCAGCCGTACCAAGGTTACCAACACCTTGCGTCTGCTGAATCTGCCGCATGAAGTGAAGGCGATGATTGCTGAAGAGATAATTTCTGCGGCGCATGGGCGTACATTGCTGGCGTTGAGCGATCCTTTCTCGCAGATAGAGCTTGCAAAACGTATTGTGAGTGAAGAATTATCGGTGCATGAGGTTGAGGATATGGTCAAACGTGTCTCCTCGCCGAGAATCAGTAAACCCAAGACCCCGGTTGAACGTGATCGTAATATTCTGAGTCTTGAAGACCGGCTCTGTTCGCATTTCGGTACCAGAGTACAGGTGAAGGATAAGGGCGGCAGCGGCAGCATTACCATAAACTATAATTCGATGGATGAGGTGGCGGGTATACTCGATAAACTTGGAATCAGTGAGGATATTTAAATGTTATTGCTTCAGCTCGGGTTTATCTTTTCGGATTCCGCGGATACGGCGGAAAAATCCGGGTTTGGCTGGAGTCAGGTTATAGCATTTGGCGTGGTGATTCTTATTATGGCTATAATGCCGAAGCTGGTCAAGCGGATGAGGCGCGAACGTAAGGAGTATGTCAAGAAGGAGACGGGAGTTCTCTTAAATCATTCAGGTGTCAGGGATGGTGCCGATCAAATACTGGTTGAGCTGGCTGAGATGAGTCGTGAGATTAATGCACAGGTGGATACCAAGATTCGAGTTTTGAATAAGCTGATCCGTGATGCGGAAAAAGTGGTAAAACGTTATGAAGAGCTTCAGGGGAATGCGGCTCGGCCAAAAGCGAAACCGGAAACGGTAAAAGCGGTACAAGCACCGAAGAATAAGGCTGTTTCTGCTGATTCCAAGGATAAAGCTGAGATCAAACTCCCTGCCGCTGAGTCACAGCGACAGCAGTCACTCAAAGATGAAGTTGAGCAGGAGAATCCTGTAGGTAACGCCGCTGATATTCCGGCTAACTCCGAGACCGGAGTCTGGCAGCGTTCTGTAGGAGCCAAGATAAAGGAGCTGCGAGATAAAGGGTATGAGGTTGGTGATATTGCCCGAAAAACCAGAATGTCAGTTGCAGAGGTGACTTTGATGCTGGAGATGTTTAAGAATCAAAAATAAATAACTGTATACTCTTTGTATAATAGTTATCAGTTAAAAATACGGTGGAACTTGGGAAAATATATCCAAGCGATGGGTACTGATAAGAGATATCAGTGCTTTTTTATTTGTCAAATATAATTTTTTGAATACCCGGATAATTTTAAAGCGCACGGCATTAGCTGCCGTGCGCTTTTAATTAATAATTAAAACCTGATTTTAGTTTTACTTTGGAAGTGTGCCCTGGCTGAGCATTTTTTCTTTTAACTGCGTTTCCTGTTCGTCATTATTCAGCATTGCAGTTACTATGGTTAAACCATCTCCGCTATCTTTAATCTCAAGGGCTACGGTTTCATCCTTCTTTTTGAAGAAACTCTTTACATAATAATCGTTCTCAAATTTTGTAGTGATAAGCTTCCAGCCTGCTTCTTCCATTGCGTTCAGATACCACTGGTTGGTTTCCCAGACATTCCAGATTCCAGAGTATACCAGAGTCCCGAAGCGCATTGAGCTTCCCTGAAAAGTTTTGGTCTCGACTTTGTTTATGTAGAACTCCTGTGGAGCAGGAATATCAGCAAACTGGACATTTTTTCTCACTTCAACCTGTGAGCCTATATTGGCGGAGTATGGGTGTTCCGCAGTCGGATCATCAACCTTTCTCTCAAAATTAGGGTTTTGGCAGCCGGAAACCAGAAACAGGCTTAGAATTAGTGTCAAAGTGTAGATGAATTTCATTATTAGTTCTCCTGAAAGCAGCAGTTATATTATTTTATGTCTTTAAATGATATATTACTAGCGGTATTATCGTCAATTTTAACAAAATAATAGAGAAAAAATAGAACATAATTCAAGATAAAGCGGTATGGTCAGGTTTTGCTGTTAAATTACCGCTGAGAGGATCACATATTTAACAGATATTCGGGTTGTATAGATATAAAAGTATAACATAATTATGAATTCATAAAGCAGGCTTTGTTATCTACATAATTTGGGTATTATGAAAGACAGCTGACCGGGTTGCTGGTCAGCTGTCTGTTGGTTTTAAAATAATGCAGGTGTGCCTCAGGCAAGATCTTTACCGGCAATTTTATATGCTGCGGAGATGAAGCCCTTAAAGAGCGGATGCGCTTTGGTAGGGCGACTTTTAAATTCTGGATGAGCCTGAGTCGCAATGAAGAAAGGATGTTCAGGAAGTTCAATAATTTCAACCAGTTTGCTGTCAGGATTGCGTCCGGAGATGATCAGACCGTTCTTCTCAAGAATTTCTACCTTGCTGGGATTGACCTCGTAACGGTGGCGATGTCTTTCATGAACCAGTTCATGTTCGTAATAACTGTAAGCGCGTGAATCTTTATCAATTTCACAGGCAAATGCGCCAAGACGCATTGAGCCACCCTTCATGGTGACTTTCTGCTGCGAATCCATAAGACCGACATAGATGTTGTCAATACTTGGTATTTCACCTTCTTCTATCCACTCTGCACTTATAGCATCTGTCTGACCACAGACATTTCTGGCGAATTCAATGACTGCACATTGCAGACCGTAACATAGGCCGAGGAACGGAATATTATTCTCGCGAGCCCATTTGATTGCCTGCATCTTGCCTTCAGTACCACGTCTGCCGAAACCACCGGGGATCAGTACTCCACCGACACCGTTTAACATCTCGGCTGCACCGTTATTCTCAATATCTTCGGCTTCTATCTTACGGAAGACAATCTCAGAACCGATAGCTATGCCGGCATGATCAAGAGCTTCGTAGACTGATTTATAGCTGTCGGTGAGTGAAGTGTATTTACCGACAACGGCTACCTCGACCTTCTTGGTAAAGTTGATAATGGTTTTAATCATTTCTTTCCAGGCGGTAAGTTCAGGTTCGCGATCAGTCAGCTCGAAATACGAACAGATTTTATTGGCAACACCCTGACGTTCAAGCATCAGAGGAACTTCGTAGATGGTATGATCGACATTCTTTTCGATAATAACTTCATCTCCGTGGACGTTACAGAAAAGGGCAATTTTACGGCATTCATCCCGTCCAACATCTACCTCGGTACGGCAGACAAGCATATCAGGCTGAATTCCATATTCACGCAGCTTCTGTACTGAGTGCTGTGTAGGTTTGGTTTTGATCTCACCTGAGGCGGAAAGAAAAGGTATAAGAGTAAGGTGGATAAACATTATATCACCTTGAGGTCTTTCGAGTGAGAACTGTCGGAAAGCTTCAATATATGGCAGTCCTTCGATATCGCCTACGGTACCACCGAGTTCGATAAGAATTACATCGACATCCGGTGCTTCCAGCTGTTTGAATGAGTCTTTGATCGCATTGGTTATATGTGGAACAACCTGTACGGTGCCGCCTAAAAATTCACCGCGACGCTCGCGGTTTATGACATTCAGATAGATTTTACCGGTAGTAATATTGGATCCCTGGCTGGTGTTACGATCAGTAAAGCGTTCGTAATGCCCGAGATCAAGGTCGGTCTCGGCTCCGTCATTGGTGACGAATACTTCGCCGTGCTGAAACGGATTCATTGTTCCCGGGTCAACATTGATATAAGGATCAAGTTTCTGCATTCTGATATTCAAACCGCGACTGCGGAGTAAAAGACCGATAGATGCAGAAGTAATGCCTTTTCCCAGTGATGAAACCACGCCGCCTGTTATAAAGATGAATTTACTCACTCTTCTTAGCTCCCAACTCTAACTATAAAATCTTTAAATTTATATTTAAGTAAATTATCATGATTTTGTGTAAATTGACAAGAGGGAAACAGGATTTATAATTTATTATTACTATAATTTAGTTTTCTTTAAAAAAAAGGTACTGATTTTACTCGGTGTTTCAGGTAAAATCAGAGGGTGGGTTTTACGGTAGAAATTGAAAAGCGGAGAACGATGGCTGAAGTTAAATTACCTGAACCGGTTAGATTTATTACTGGGATATTAGCAGCAGATCTGCAGGCGCTTGAGCTGGCGCGTGAACGGATCCTTGGTGTCTGGGGTGAGGCGGATATTGAATCTGCGGTGTTGCCATTTGCGTATTCAGGGTATTACCGGGATGAGATGGGGGCGGGTATTCTCAGACAGTTTCTGGGGTTTACCGAATCTTTTAATCGCGAAAAACTTGTGGAGCGTAAACTGGAAGCCAACAAGCTGGAGCAGGAACTTTCTGTAACTTTGAATAATGGGCTGCCGCGGCCGGTCAATATTGATCCGGGGTATCTGGCTCCAGAGAAACTGGTATTGGCCAGTTGTAAAAATTTTGCCCATAGAATATATATAGCGGACGGGGTTTTTGCAGAGGTGACTCTTCTGTATAAAGGCGGGAAGTTTGTCTCGCTGCCCTGGACTTTTCCGGATTATGCGAGTGGGGATTATTTTCCTTTTTTATATGCGGTGCGTCGAAAACTGATGATGGAGCGAGGCTGATGGATAATTATCGGGTATGGACCCTTGCCAGCGGTTCTTCCGGGAATGCGGTATATTTTGAAGGTGAGGATTCGGCGGTGCTGGTTGATGCCGGTATCAGCGGCAGGGCGATTGAAGAGGCGATCGCCGGTGTCGGTGGCGACAGTACGAAGATACAAGCTATATTTCTTACGCATAGCCATTCTGATCATACCCGCAGCGCCGGAGTGATTGCCCGTAAGTTTGGAGTGCCTTTATATACGACTCAGGCTACCTATGAGCATTGTGCACGCAGGCTGGGGAATAATATTGAATACCGGATTTTCAAGACAACGGAATCATTGGAGGTGGCCGGGTTTAGAATTGACGCTATTCCAACTCCGCATGATGCGGCTGATTCGGTGGCGCTAATCTTTGAAAGAGGTGGCCGGCGTTGCGGAGTGCTGACCGATCTGGGGCATGTATTTTATAAGCTTGAGAAGGAAATTTCCAATCTTGATGCGGTGATTCTGGAGAGTAATTATGATCCTCAGATGCTTGCAGGCGGAAAATATCCTTATCATTTGAAGCAGCGTATCAGCTCCAGAGCGGGGCATATTTCCAATCAGGAAGCGGCGTGCTTACTCTTGCAGAGTCAGGGTGAGCGCTTGAAAACTGTGCTGCTGGCACATTTGAGCAATGAAAATAATACTCCTGAGACCGCACTGAAATGTCATCAGGAGGTGCTGGCTGATTCCGGTAAGAGCTTCAGACTGCTGGTTGCGCCCAGAAGTGAACCTTCCGAAGTTATCAGATTTTAATGTATACTGTATGAGAGGTGGTATTGATAATGCTGGCAAAACTCTTCTCGATTGCGATAGTCGGGATTGATGCTATTCCGGTAGAAGTTGAGCTGGATGTTACTGCAGGTATGGTTGGACTGCGTATGGTCGGGCTTGCAGACAAAGCGGTGCAGGAGGCGGCAGAACGGGTACATTCGGCGCTGAAAAACAGTAATTACAGCTACCCTCAGAAGAAGATGGTGGTAAACCTTGCTCCGGCTGAACTCAAAAAGGAAGGTGCCGTATATGATCTGCCGATCGCATTGGGAATAATGCTGGCTTCCGGTCAGCTGGAATCTGATATAGCACAGAAATATATGATTCTCGGCGAACTTTCTCTTGATGGTGAATTGCGGGGAGTACGTGGAATATTAGCTGCCGCTATAACCGCGAAACAGCAAGGTTTTCGCGGGATAATTATTCCCGAAGTTAATGCTCTGGAAGCTTCAGCGCTCAGTGGGGATATAGAAA
Source organism: Planctomycetota bacterium (assembly GCA_963677015.1). GTDB lineage: Bacteria > Planctomycetota > SZUA-567 > SZUA-567 > SZUA-567. Next base: position 3,361,068 of record OY781533.1, on the reverse strand, counting down.
TTATCGCGGTGCGCAATCTTGAGGAAGCGGTTGGATTTTTATCCGGTGATTTTACGCCGTCGCAGCGACTGGAAGGGTTAGAGACATTAGATCGCGAACCTGAGTTTTATTCTGCGTTATGTTTTTCGGACGTGCGCGGGCAGGAGCATATAAAAAGAGCGCTGGAGGTCGCTGCCGCTGGAAATCATAATATTTTGATAATGGGGCCTCCCGGATCGGGAAAGACGATGAGCGCTCAGCGGTTGCCGAGTATTCTGCCTGAGCTTAGCTTTGAGGAATCTTTGGAGGTTACTAAAATATACTCGGTGGCGGGTGAGCTTGATGGGTATGCGGGGTTGATCAGAACCAGACCGTTCAGAGCGCCGCACCACAGTGCGAGCGTTGCCGGAATAATCGGTGGTGGTACTCAGCCGCGTCCTGGAGAGATATCACTGGCGCACCGTGGGGTGCTTTTCCTTGATGAGGCTCCGGAATTTCCGCGTAGTGTTCTGGAGACATTGAGGCAGCCGCTGGAGGACGGGCGGGTAACTATTTCCCGGGCAGCACATACGGCTAAATATCCGGCAGAGTTCATGCTTGTGGTCTCTATGAATATGTGCCCCTGCGGTAAACGCGGAGATCGTAAAAAGGTCTGTAAGTGTTCGGATATGATGATTGAGCGATATATGAATAAATTATCCGGACCGCTGATGGATCGTATTGATATTCATGTTGAAGCTCCGGCGGTAGAGTATACCGAACTGCGCGGGCCGCGTACCGGTGAAACCTCCGAAGTTATAGCGAGTAGAGTACAGGCAGCACGACTCAGGCAGAGGAAGCGCTTCGGCAGTCGCAGAGATATGACCAATGCGATGATGAATGCCCAGGATATTGAGTCCTATTGCCGGCTGGGAGCTGAGTGTGAGGGTATATTGAAGTCTGCGATTGAGCGGTTGGGTCTGTCGGCCAGAGCTTATACCAGAGTTCTGAAGGTTGCTCGTACTATCGCTGATCTTGCGGGGGCGGAGGATATTGCCCTAGAACATCTGACCGAGGCAATTCAGTACCGCATAGTAGACCGGAAGGTTACTTATTGAGCGGGGTGATGCCGCCGATAACGCTCAGTTTGCTGTTAGCAGTATCCTTGGTTATACGGTCTGACTCAAGTCTTTTGAATTCTGGAGCGACACCGGCGGTATCACTGAGCCACAAATCATTGGTGTCGGTGGCTCCTTTTACGGTATAATCTTCATCACAACTTTTCACATGTCCGTCAGCAAACAGTGCATTTGCTCCGCCGACAAAAATGAATTTCCCATTTTCAATATGATCACCGTGGTTTTTGGAATAACCGAGGGAGACTTTGCCGTCTGCTATCGCTGCGTCTCCGGCGATAACTCGATCGTTATGGCTGAGTTTCTGATACTTATAGGTGAAGAGGTAGGAACTCATGACTTCGCCATTACGGTTGCGCATGACCAGATCGGAGAATTTAAGGTCTTTCTTTTGGGCGTAATATAATAGATTCTTGGGTGCGGCCGGATCAGCGGAGAATTTTGCTACCGGGTCTCCGTGTCCGACAGGGCAGGTTACTTCAGCTTCGCTGGTTATAAGCCCTGCCCGCACCAGAGCAATGAGCGGCAGCAGGGTCGCTTCAGGCGACATCTCCTGTTCAGGGGTCAGTTCAAGAATATCAGGTGGGTTGCCGTTATTGAAAGTTTTATTGTATTTGCCGAGGGCCTTGCCGATTTTTCCAAGTTTTGCAACACATTGCGAGTTCAGGGCATCCTGTCTGGCTTTTAGAAGCTGATTTGAGAGGAGTAGTATCAAAACTGCCGCTATAGCAATAATGAAAATAAGTTCAATAAGTGATATTCCCCTGAAAGATCGCATTTTAGTATGTCCTTTTTATCCAGTTTTGCAGTAATGTCTATATTATCTGAATATGTCTAATATTTCTAGAGTAAAATCGGCTTAATTGGTATTTGTAATTTATTATGGTAAGGAAATATTCAAAATTATGATTTAAAATAATATATTAAAGGTTGTGTTTTACATTTTTGTCACTCGTTACAAAAATGTAGTGCAAATAATTCAAAATTGAGTAAAACCAATTTTAATCGGATTGTGTTGCTGAATAATTATTTATAAAAATACGGGTTTTTATGATCATTTGTTATGTTTTTAGCGATTATTTCTTTGATTTAGATAAAAAATACAACTTTTTTTGGGTATTTTATTTTGTGGCACGATTTTTGAAAATGATAGAGTGTATTCTCCTAACAGATAATAATGTTGACTGTAACTGCCCGTGCTCATTTTATGGGTAAGTCATTTATAAACCGCTGGTTATTGGCAGAACATTTTGCTAAGATACGGTTAATCAGAATCAGGGGTTCCTTCAGATGGTGTTTCTGCTTTATTTCGCTAATGTGGGCGGAGTATTTTAAGCCATGGCAGAGCTGTTTCTGGGAAAAGGAGTCCGGTTTGGTCAGAGAAAATATTCTGTTAAACTTTATTGGGATTTTCTGGTTATAGTGCCGGCGGTTTATTTTTATCTTTTGAAATTTTGATTTTTATGAATCTTATGGACAGGAATGATGCTTATTTGCAGATATGCGGAAAAAGAAGATTTTCCGGTATTGATAGAATTATTACGTGAACTTACAGCACTGGAGGAAGATTTTGATTTTGACGAGGATAAACATCGTCAGGGTCTGGATCTTCTTACAGCGGCACCGGAGGATAGAGCCTGTGTTATTGTGGCTGAGCTTTCGGGAAAAGTAGTAGGAATGTGTACTGGGCAGGCTGTATTCTCTACAGCAATGGGTGGTGTGTCAATCTGGGTTGAAGACGTGGTTGTGACCGGGGCATGCCGGGGTAGAGGTATTGGAAAATCATTGCTGCGGCATTTGCAGGAATGGGCCGTTGGTATAGCCGGTGCCAAGCGTTTGCAGTTATGGGCTGATATGGATAATAAATCTGCCATTGATTTTTATAATCATAACGGCTGGTTTACTGCTAATGGTATTGTGATTAAAAAATTGTTGTAAGCATTTGAATGATCAGGTACTAGTGGAGTTGACGCTTAAGGGATATTTTGAAATATGGTCAGCTGGTAATGATTTAATTCTGGCTATTGCGTTTTGGGGTTTATTGTTTTTTGCTGATACTGTTAAATATAATTAATGGACAATACCGAACATTTGGTATTGTCCATTAATTATTAATAGTATTATGCCTGAGTGTTTTGTTGCATTTCAGAGGTTGTAACAACCTTTTCAGTAACAAGGTGTCTGTCCAGAATGGTTATTTTTCGCAGGAATATTCCGGCAAAGAAACCTACAGCAATCGCTGCGGCAATGGTTCCCTCACGTATTCCGTGCAGTCTGGTAAAATATACAAATGAGATTACTACGGCTGTGATAACCAGCGAGGAGTCAACAATTACTTTGTTACGTGAGAATTTAGCCTTGGTGACTTCGGTTACAGCACGGACAAAACCTTCTCCCGGTAACATTGCCACATCAGCTTTTACTTCGCAAAATACACCTAGTCCGAGCAGTATAAAACTGATAATACAGATTATCCATTGTTCAGCGTAGGTGCTGGGGGCATAGTGCTCGAAAATAATCAGGTTCAGGTCGATCAGATAGCCAAAAGCGATGCCGATCGGTATCTGCAACAGTTGTGTTTTAGGAAAGTTTGAACGCAGCAGTATTAGTTGAAATACCAGTAGAACTGTGTTCATAATAGCGGTAAGTTCACCGATGGTAAAGTCCGTCATCAGGCTGACGACATATGGGATGCTGGAGATTGGCGAGACTCCAAGATCTGATTTTACTGAAAATGCTACCCCTCCTGCCATAATGTAGAGACCGAATATCAACAGGGAGTAGCGTATGCTGATATTCCTTACTTTGCTTTGAGCCATTCTCATCTTCCTTTATAAATATATTAAAAAATTCATATAAGTAATATTATAAACTTTTGGTTGCTTGAGTAAAGTATCTGGGGTGGTATTTTTGAGAAATTCGCGATTTTAGAGTTTGATTATTAATGTTTGTTTTTCCGCAGATTGTGAAGCAGGCGGTATTATTAATTATTCTGACTTTGTGTAAAGTGAAGGTTATGCGGTATAGTTTCTGGTTTAAAAAGATTGTTGCGGTTTGGCAGTATTTAGTGAGTCAGTCTTAAAAATACCGCGTGAAGAGAAATGAAAATGGTTTTCAGGTTGAGATATAATTAGAAGATATCTTCGTAATTTAGCAATTGTTGTTATTAGCATGGAAGGCTTGAAGTGCTGTTTTTTACCCGGATTACTCAGTTTGCTGGAATCCGGGTAGGTTGTCGTAGTATTATATTATAACCATTTTTTTCTTTTGAAGAAGAAGAGCATGAATACTGCTATTGCGAGCATTACGATTATAATAACCGGATACCCATAGGGTGAATTTAATTCCGGCATGTCTTTGAAGTTCATACCATAAAGGCTTGTTATAAAGGTAAGGGGCAGAAAGATGGTGCTTATAATACTGAGAATTTTCATAACCTGATTAAGATTGTTGGCGATACTGTTGAGGCAGAGGTCAATCAGGCTTATAGTCTCATCACGTAATGATTCGTTTATTTCCGCTGCCTGCAGAGCATGATCGTAAAGGTCACGGAGAAACGGCAGGCATTTTTCAGAAAAATGGTGGTGTTCGTCACTGTCGCGGACAATCGAGCCGAAGAGTTCGCGCAGCGGCCAGATCCCTCGGCGCATAATGATCAGCTGATGCTTTATCTTATGAATAATTGCCAGAAGGTTATCCTGCTCTTGCCGGGTTATATTCATTTCTATGGTATCAATTTTTTCACCTATAATCTGCAGTGTCAGAAAAATCTGGTCGACAATGCTGTCAAGCAGAACATAAGCCAGATAATCAGCGGTACTGGCGCGAATTCTTCCAAGGCTCTGTTCGATGCGACTGATTATAGGCTGTATATATGCTGATTCCTGTTCATGAAAGGTGATAAGGAGTGAATCGAACAGGAGCATGCTGAATCTTGTCTGAACTATTTTGGCTCTCTCTTCATTGAAGAGATAGGCATTCATGGTTATGAAGGTATAATCGGGTGTTGAGTGAATCTTCGGGCGTTCGATACGTTCATTAATATCTTCAAGAACTAATGGATGAATATTAAATTGCTGACCAATAGCCTGAATAACTTTGAGGTCATAACCGGTAACCTGAATCCAGTTTACTGCTTTATCGAGATTTAACGCTTTAAGATTATCCAGAGATTCTACTGGTAAGCGTTTGAAGGTGTCCGGGTTGTAGGAGGTATGATATACCTGCGCTTCTATATTGTTGTTAAAATCATAATCGATAAGCTCTCCCGGGGCTTTACCGATACTGGCTGGAATTTTGACATCGCTGAGTTTGAAAAAATTGCTAGGCATAATACTGTTCCCGAATTGTAATTCTCTGCTGGTTAGGCGGTTTTAAAACTTATTTGAATATTGTAGCAGATAAACTTACAGGCGGCAAGCGTTAAATATTTATCTAACATTGCGTTTAAAGCTTATAAGATAATTTTACAGTCGGGTGGAATAATTTCGCTGAGCTTTACTTTGTCCGGGTTTAAAATCCAGATAGCAGAACCACTGCCGCTAAGACGGGCAAGCATGTTGTTATCTGTCAGTATTTGCTGCAAGCTGCGTTGTTGCGGGGTGTGTTCGAAAACGCTTTTTTCAAAGTGATTGAAACTTGCCTGGTAGATAGCCACAGCGTCTATTGGCGACTTTATTAAACTTGTGATAAAATCATTAATATTATGCTGGTTGAAATCTGCCGGATTCAGTCTGGAGAAGGCCTGTGGGGTAGAGACACCCCAAGGGGGAGAAATGACACCGAGCGGTAACGCCGGTGCTTCTGGCAGCGGGGTTATAATTTCACCTCGCCCTTCACAAAGGCAGGTTCCGCCGTAGATAAAGAAAGGTACATCTGAACCTATTTCAGCGCCGATAGCGGCTAGCTCTTTGTGGCTGAGGCCGAGTTCCCAGTGTTGGTTGAGCAGCTTAAGGGTGGCAGCGGCATTGCTTGATCCTCCACCCAGTCCGCCGCAGGCCGGGATATGTTTTTGCAGATGGAAGGTTCCTCCTTTTTTTACACCTGCTTTCAGACTTAAAAGTTTTGCCGCTTTTATTATCAGGTTGCTGTCGTCAGTGGGTATGTCTGGAGTGTCGGTACAAAGACTGAACTCTGCTGACGGAGTGAACTCGAGTATATCATAGAGTGGTATGGTCTGAAAGACAGACTGGATATCATGGAAACCGTCAGTTCGCCGCTTAATGATCTCCAGAAAGAGATTGACCTTTGCCGGAGACTTGATACTGAGTCTTTTCAACTACGCATCCTCTCTCAACCATCTGGCTACATCCATTGCGTAATAGGTTATTATCAGATCTGCGCCAGCTCTTTTCATACCAAGAAGGGATTCGGTGACAACTTTCTTCTCGTCAATCCACCCACGTTCCACCGCTGCCTTTATCATGGAGTATTCACCGCTGACGTTGTAGCAGACCAGTGGCAGGAGGGTGTTTTCCCTGATCTCTTTTACAATATCAAGGTATGCCAGTGCCGGCTTAACCATCAGCATGTCTGCTCCTTCCTGTTCATCCAGCAGGCTTTCCAGCAGGGCTTCTCTGGAATTTGCAGGCTGCATCTGATAACTTTGACGATCTCCGAATTGTGGTGCACTGTCTGCTGCTTCGCGGAAGGGGCCATAAAAGCCGGAGGCAAACTTGGTGCTGTAGGATATAATGCCGGTAGCGGTATAACCACTATCGTCAAGAACCTGACGTATTGCTCTGACTCTGCCGTCCATCATGTCTGATGGAGCAACAAAATCAGCGCCGGCCTGAGCATGTGAGATAGCAACTTTGCAGAGACTTTCCAGACTGGCATCATTATCTATAACATGATCTTTGAGAACACCGCAGTGTCCGTGTTCGGTATAAGCACAGAGGCAGAGATCGGTAATGACTACAATTTCAGGAGCAATTTCCTTGATCTTTTTTATGCCGCGTTGAGTAATTCCCTGACTGTCCCAGGCACTGCTTCCAAGCTCATCTTTCTCTTGCGCACTGCCAAATAGCAGTACTGCTTTTATTCCAAGACTGATGATTTCATGAATAACGCCTTCAAGCTTATCCAGTGAGTAGTGATACTGTCCGGGCATGGCATTGATTTTTTCTTTAATATCGTGTCCCTGTACCAGAAACAGCGGCATGATAAAGTCGCTGGTTGCCAGTGTGGTTTCCTGCAGCAGTTTTCGCAGTGCAGTACTTGAACGTAAACGCCTCATCCGTCTTTGTGGAAAGCTCATAGTGGTCTGCCTTTCATTAAAAAAGTTACACCCGTTTATCCGGGTGTAACATTGTCGTTTATTAAAAGAACTTTGATTTTATAAACGCATCGTTAGCCCAGTTCAACAGGCGGGTGCGCTCTTTGCGATCAGGAATGCTGCTGAAAACTTCGAAGAGTATTTTCTGAGCAGATCGCATCTGTTCAAGAGTATCATCTGTATTGAGCGTAGATGTATCCGGTTCCGGGTTAGCTGCTTTGGCCTCTGCCGTGTTTTTGGCAGTGCTCTTTTTTTCGGATTTTGATGAATCGGAGCCGCTTTCTACCGGTGCTTTTGACTTGGCTTCAGATGCATCATCATTATGGCCGCCTGCTGCGAGTAAAGCATCAATTTCATTCTGATTTACGCTCATAGTCTGCTCCTGTTAATTGTCTGCAGTTTCCTCTTCATCCTCTTCAGCATCTATTGCCTGCTGTTCGGCTGCAGTACGTGGTTTCATAGTAGGGAATAAAATAACTTCACGAATACTGGTCTGTCCGGTAAGAAGCATAACCAGTCTGTCAATGCCTATACCCATGCCGCCTGCTGGTGGCAGACCTACCTCCAGCGCTGATACATAGTCATAGTCAATCGCGTTGCAGTAGCCTTCTTCCTCTTCAGGGGTGACCTGTTCTTCAAAGCGCTGCAACTGATCAATAGGATCATTCAGTTCAGAGAAGGCATTTCCAAGCTCCATACCTGCGACGATAATTTCAAAGCGGTCTGTGAATTCAGGATCTTCAGCATTTCTTTTGCAGAGCGGGTTTAGACTTGCCGGATAATGAGTTACAAAAGTAGGCTGAATCAGCTTTGGCTCGACTATCTCGTCCATGATTTCAGCCATCAGTTTTCCCCGGTTAAGTTTTTCAACGTCTTCGCGGTCAAAACCGGCTTTCTGCAGACGCTGACGCATGGCTTCTTCATCAGTACTGTCTACTCCAGCATATTCACTGATAAGTTCACTCATCTTTTTTCTAGGCCATGGAGCTTTGAAGTCAATTTCATGCGAGCCGTAAGTGATACTGGTGGTTCCGAGAATCGCTTCAGCACAGGAACTGACCAGCTCTTCAGCGAGATCCATCATATCGTTGAAGTCAGCGAAAGCCTGATAAATTTCGATCATGGTGAATTCAGGATTATGCGAAGTGTCGATACCTTCATTTCTGAAGCTGCGGTTAATCTCGTAGACCCGGTCCATTCCACCGACAAGCAGACGTTTCAGGTACGTCTCAGGAGATATACGCATGAACAGATCGATATCCAAGGCATTGTGGTGGGTGGTGAATGGTCGGGCTGCGGCACCGCCGTAGATGCTCTGCAGCATCGGAGTCTCGACTTCAAGAAAATCCTGATCATCAAGGAAGGTGCGGACATACTTGATTATGCGGCTGCGTTTAATAAATATTTCGCGTGATTCATCATTTGCAGCAAGATCAAGATACCGTCGGCGGTAGCGTACTTCCACATCCTTGAGCCCCTTGAATTTTGCCGGGAGTGGCTCAAGAGTCTTGCAGATAATCCTGAATGCACTGGCGAAAATAGTTACTTCGCCGCGACGACTCTTCATGATTGGACCGCTGACTTCCAGAAAATCCCCTATATCGAGCAGTTTGGTCTGCTCAAAATTTTCAATGCGTTTCTGGAGCAGATTGATCTGAACCTTGCCTGAGCGGTCACGGATATCAATCCAGACGCTCTTGCCCATATTTCTGACTGCAACTGCTCTGCCGGCAATTGTTACTACAGGAGCCGCTTCAAGTTCAACCTCACCCTCAGGGCAGAGGCTGCGGACATTCTCAATATTACCGGTAATTTCAACCTTGGAGCCGAAAGGTTCTGCTCCTAATTCCTTGAGTCGGTTGAGCTTTTCAATTCTCTCCTGTCTGATCTTTTCTTTTGCCAATTTATGCTCCTAAAACTATTTGTGAATAATAAGACTATAACAAATAAAGGATAGCAGGATACTTGCAGACTGTCAAGTAGCGTATGCGGTAATATTCGCTTAATTTCCGCTATTTTACAGGGGATATCCGATCATTCTTGAATTTATGGGCATAATATGGTATCCTTTGGTAATGTTTCTGTGCGTTTTGCGGTAGTGCTGAGATTCTGCCGCGTGGGGTTGGTGGTATTGCTTTCCACCTTTTAGGAGGGAAAAATGGAGAATTTTGAGTATTATATGCCGGTTAATGTTATATTCGGCCGGGGGACAGAGTCGCAGACAGGTAGTGAAGCGAGCAAATTCGGTAAGAAGATTCTGCTGCACTATGGCGGAGGCAGTATCAAAAGATCAGGCTTGTATGAGCGGGTTGTGGCTTCTTTGAAGGATGCGGGGTTGGAGATTTTCGAGCTTGGCGGGGTGCAGCCTAATCCACGCTTATCTCTAGTGCGAGAAGGAATCGCTATCTGTAAGCGTGAAAGTATTGATCTTATTCTGGCGGTCGGTGGTGGTTCGGTTATCGACAGTGCGAAGGCTATCGGATTTGGAGCCGTGAGTGATAAGGATGTCTGGGAGGAATTTTATCTTAATAAGGTTCCGGTTGAAGCTTCTCTGCCTGTCGGAGTTGTTTTAACTATTCCTGCCGCCGGCAGTGAGTGCAGCCGCGGAACTGTGATTTCCAATGAAGACACAAAGCAAAAGATGCCGGCACGTGGACCGGCTGTGCTTCCTGTATTTGCTATTCTTAATCCTGAGCTTACTGTAACTCTTCCAGATTTTCAGACTGCCTGTGGCGCCTCTGATATGATTGCGCATATTATGGAGCGTTACTTTACCAATACTGAGCATGTGGATTTAACCGATAGAATGTGTGAAGCTACCATGCGCTGTATAATTGATAATACTCCGCTGGTCCTTGAAAATCCCGATAATTATGACTACCGTGCGGAGATTATGCTCTGTGGAACACTGGCTCACAATAACAGTCTTGGAATCGGTAGAGTGCAGGACTGGTTCAGTCATGGTTTGGAGCATCAGCTCAGTGCCATTTATGATGTACCGCATGGCGAGGGGCTGGCGATTATCTTCCCGGCCTGGATAAAATACTGCTCTATAGTAAATATGCCGCGTTTTGTGAGATATGCAGAGAAAGTCTGGGGTATTACCGAAGGAACTGCGGAAGAGAAGGTTGACGCAGCGGTGGCGGCTCTGAAAGCCTGGTATGTGAAGATAGGGCTAAAGACCAGATTGTCCGAGTATGATTTCTTTGATCCTGAGAATATCCCGGTTATGGCCCGCGGTGTCATTGCTGAAGGCGGCTGGGGCGGTATAAAGGAGTTTACTGTCGAGGATGCTGAGAGCATTCTGCAGCTCGCGCTTTAGAGTTGGAAATTACTCCGGATCTGATGTTATGCTAGCGTCAGATCCGGAGTTTGTTTGCAGATTTGTTTACAGCCACAGGAGATTGGTGTGGAAAATTTTACATATTGTGTGCCGACAAAAATAATTTTCGGCGCAGGTACAGAGAATGGTGTCGGGCAGGAAGTGCGCGCTATAGCTAAAAAAATTCTGCTTCATTACGGCGGCGGCAGTATAAAACGTTCAGGACTTTATGAGCGGATAATAGAATCGCTGAATTCGGCAGGTGTGGAGGTGGTGGAGTTGGGAGGGGTTGAGCCCAATCCAAGACTGTCGCTGGTGCTGGAAGGGGTCGAGCTTTGCCGGCGTGAAGAGGTAGAGATGATTCTGGCGGTCGGCGGCGGTTCGGTTATCGACAGTTCAAAGGCAATCGCGATTGGTTGTGCCAATGACTGTGATATCTGGGATAAATTTTTCCTCCATAAGCAGACGGTTGAAAAATCGCTGCCGGTAGGCGTTGTCCTTACTATTCCTGCCGCCGGCAGCGAGTCGAGTAATGGAACAGTTCTTTCAGATATAAAAAATAAACGGAAAGTTTCAGCCAAGGGGCAGGTGGTAATACCGCGGTTTGCAATTCTGAATCCTGAACTTTCAACTACTCTGCCGCCTTTTCAGACAGCCTGCGGGTGTGCGGATATGCTCTCACATATAATGGAGCGTTATTTTACATCTTCTGAACATGTGGACCTTACAGACCGACTCTGTGAAGCGGCGATGCAGACTATACTGGAGAATGCACCGCTGGTTCTTGAGAATCCTGAAAATTATGATTATCGTGCGGAGATTATGCTGGCGGGTATGGTGGCACATAACAACAGTCTTGGAGTCGGGAGGGTTCAGGATTGGGCCAGTCATGGTCTGGAGCACGAGCTCAGTGCGATCTGGGATATTGCGCACGGTGAGGGACTGGCAATTATTACTCCGGCATGGATGGAGTATGTGTCAGAATATAATGTGCCGCGGTTTGTCCGCTTCGCCGAGAAGGTATGCGGTATTGCTCAGGGTAGTGATTCAGAAAAGATATCCGGGGCAATAAAATATTTGCGCAGCTGGTTTGCCGGTCTTGGTTTGAAGACCAGATTGAGCGAATATGATTTCTTCGATGCAAGCCGGATTCCTGAGATGTCAAAACAGTGTCTGGGGCTTATGGGGCGTGGCGCTATTAAAAAGCTCAATGTGGAGGATGGTGAGAATATTTATCGTCTGGCGCTGTAGACGATAATTTGGATTTTAAGCTACCGGTATCCTGATAGGAGTATCGGTGGCTGGGCGTTTTATCAATTCTCTGTCTGCCAGCATATGCCGGCGGCAGAGTTTTTTATTATTGCTCATTATAATTAATATAAGTTTCTGGCACGTGTTGTATCAGCGTTTCAGCCGTTCCATACCTTCTGGAAGGCCGATGTAGCGGATTATCATATCATAGACTTCGTAATTCTTATAGAATAACTTGCGACCGGCATCTTTGGCACTCATCAGAAACAGCTCATAATGTCTGCGCCAGTTTGAACGGTCATTGATCTCATTGAAAATAAGAGCTTTCTCTCGATTTTCTTTTTTACGTTTACGGTAGTTCCAGCGGCAGGCGGAGTAGGCTGCAACCAGGGTGTCACTGGTAAGAAGATCTATTCCGGCCTCGGCTTTGCTGGTATCCCAGCGGAAGTCGGCAACCATATTATAAATCATACGTTCTTTAATGTTGATGCGCGGGCAGTAGCCGGGAACGACAAGTTTGCCGGATTCGACACCAGAGCGCGGGTTCCATGAATAACCGATAAAACCGCAGCTGGGTGTGATTAGAACAACCGGTGAGACACGCATATAGATGCGTGAGGTTTCACGCTTGGCATTGACCAGTACTTCCTGGAAAATATGTTTGTCGGCGTATTCAATATGATTTAAAATGTTTGTCATCTCGGAGCGGTTATTCAGGATGTCTGAGCGAGTGCTGTATGATTCACGGAGTACAAACGGCAGAAACGGATCTTTAAGTCTGGCGCAAAGTCGGCAGACTCTATGAATAGCTCTTGCTTCTCTGCGGGCGATGTCATAGGTGTTTCTTTTGACATTACTGCTGCTGATCTTCTGTTTCGCTGCCATTACTTTGTCTTTAATGCTGGGGATTTCCTCATCAGCGATTTTATTTATGATTCGTTCATAGCGGGCAGATTCAACCTTGCATTTCTGAATAGACTGGGCGAGTATTGCCTTCTGTTTTTTATAATCAGGAGCACTTTTAAGGATCTTACTGATACGTATTTCCTCTTCCTGCTGCTGTTTACGCAGTTTGCGGATTTTCTGTATCAGTTCTGCACGTATTTCCTTTAAAAGTACCGCGCGTTCTTTGCTGTAGGCGAGGCGTCGGGTGGCTTTATCTGCGTGCCACTCAGGTGAATTCTTGCCGGTAAGTTCAAGTTCTTCATTAATTGAGGCGGTAATGTTATTGGCGGCAATATGCTCCAGATATTCATCGGCATAGAATATTTTATCAGTACGCTGAGAAAACTCCAGGGTGTCAATAGTGTCCTCTATGCAGTCCTTAAGCAGGGATTTTGAGATGTCTGGACTTATAAACCAGGGGCTGTGCCCGATTAGGCTGTAGCGGAGAAAGACCCGTATCACAGGTTCACGTTTTTTGTCCACCTTTTTGCTGACAAGCAGGCATGCACAGAATTCATAGCACTTCCAGAATTCATCAACCATAGTTTTTTCAAGATTTTTGATCTCTTTGTTGATTGCTGAAATAGTCGAACTGCAGTTATTGGATAGATTCTCGGCTTTTTCAATTTCACTGAGCACATCTTTGCTTACTTTACGGAAGATGCCGGATTTTCTGTTCTGCAGATCCTTGTTATGCTGGATCGAATCTTTACGTGTCTGCTTGAGTGCCTGGGACCAGTTCTCCAGAGCCAGACAGTATATTGCATAGCAGAAGAGCTTTTCTGCAGGGTAACCGGAGGCTACTAGCATGTTGTAAAGCGGTTCGTTTTTCAGGTATTTTTTGGTGGCTTCGAATATTTTTTTCCCTTGGCGGCTGCGTTCAAAGAACAGTTTGTATTGCTCATTACCAAGTTTCCAGGCGGTCAGAAGTTCAGGAGTAACAATAATTTCAATTTTGGTGGCGCCGTCAATTACCGCCTGTTCTTTCAGTTTTTCCTGTTGCCGTTTTGTATCTTCAATTTTTTTCTGAAAGATGGAGAATTTCTCAGCAAGCTGTGATTTTTCCGGGAGCAGTTTTAATTCAGTGCTCTGTCGGTTCAGTTCTGCTGTTACCTTGGGATCTAACTCCTGATCTTTGCGGAACTCGTTTCTTTTGGCTTCCAGTTTCTCTAGAAGCAACAATTGGGAGATACGTTTTTCAGCTACCTCCTTCAGCTCTGGTGAGAGCGGGAATTCGGTGACGCAGGTACTGATGGTCGCTGCAGATACCAGGTCAATGTCCTCAGAATTTTCCTCGTCATACTCTCCTACGATACCGCTTTCCTCGTCATCATGAAGATCGGTTCGAAGTTCATCATCCTGAATGCTGTCAGGATTTTCCGAGGAGGGTTCTAATTCTGAGTCAATTTCGTTGGTTCTCATTCTCGCTTTCACAGATTAAAAAAATAATGAACTTGCAACGGTCAATATCATTGCCAGTGCACTGGCAATAAAGTATTTTCCGATAAGGTTAAAGGCTTTTTTTACTGCTTCAATATTATCGTACCGGTAAGCACGTTTAATCTCTCTGCAGACACCCCATAAGTAATACGCTGAAATAATACCGAGTATTGAGTGCATTAAAGACATCGGTCTTATTATAATTGTGCCGAAGGACAGAATTAAATCCAGCAGTACCAGAATAACCTCGGCAATTGCAATAAAACGAATCCAATTATAGTTTTTACTGAGAGTTTCGCTCAGACTCCGTGTAAGCTGGAGAATAATTTCTTCCGAATCAGGTGAATCTGTATAATCAGCTGTAAACTCAGCATCTTCTTGGTTCATATCTTCTATTAATTCTTTCAGCTGAAGAGAAATATCGAACTTACTGCAGCGGTACCCAGTATTAAGATTAAGCCATAAATTGCAAGTAAAACTAATAATAGTATTCCCATAATTTTAAAGTACAGATTTAAATGAATCAGAGACTGATTTAATTCGGAAAACTCTCCGGTACGGCTGGCAGTCCGGGCGCATTTAGCAAAATTAATCAGGATAATCCCGAGCCAGCAGGGAATCCATGCAATAACCAGACCGACAATGGTTATACCCATAATTAGAGCGAATAAAAAAAGTATACAGGATAAAGTAATTACCCAGAAATAATATTTATCCAGTATGAATGCAAGATCCTGAATAATACCATTAGTCCAGAATGAACCCTGCGGACGAGTATTTGTTTCTTGTTGACCGGTCTCGTCTTCTCTCTGGTCGTGCTCCATTAAAATCCTTTATTATATTATAAAATAATATAGTTACGTAACATTTCAAACACAGATCTGTAATGTAATATAGCTTATGATTATATTTTAGTCAATAGAGATTTGTGTTTTTGTGCAGGTGCTAAGTTGCTGAAATAACCGACTGAGATTAGAATGGATAAATAATTATTTCTTAGGTCGTGGTTATAAATGAATATTATGCATGGTTTAATAGTTTTAATTCTTGAATAGATAATTTAATAAGGACATTGTGATAATATGGTTTTCGAGTTTTTCGGAATTTGCCTGATTGAATTTACACAGCGTTATTTCGCTTAAAACCAGTTACGTATAAAAATTAGTATTTGGTAGCTGTGTGGCTGAATACAGGTATACGATAAAAATATACCTATAAATTATTTTGTTGTATTGATTGTTTGAAAAAGTTTGGACATCGGATAATGTATGTTTATAGGTTTTTTGCATTATTTGTCTTAGTAATAGTACGGGTTATGAGAATAAATTAATGCTAGACCTAATATCAATAATCCAACAGTTATAAAGGTTGCTACTCCGAATATAGCGAAATACTGTCCCAGGTGTTTTAGTACTGTGGCCGTTGAACTAAGAGATGGATCGGTATTATTGTCTTTAATAGCAGCCAAAATAATCTTCAATCCAAATGCCGGAACGGTGATTGCAATTAGAATTCCTACAAGAAACAACTGAGTTGAAAATAACTGACCATATGTTATTAGAAAACTTATAATAAATAAAACATTCGCGATAATAAGGGCACGCACCCAGAATTTAAGTTTATTTATAGAGAAGGATAACTCTTTAATAAATGACTCTCTGATAATTTCTTCATCATGTTCGTCTATAGTATCAGATGTTTCTGCTGGTGTTTCTGTTAATGAGGGTATATTCATGATAAACCTTGTCGAAGTTAATAATGCAAAATGGAATTATATTTTATAGATGATTATGGTCAATATTGTTTATAATTGCTAAGCTATTAGTGTCAAGAGTAATACGAACCTCAAAATATAAAGGATACTGAGAATACCGAGAATAATAAAAAATATACGTATATGTAATAATGCTTGGAAAAGTTTTTTTGTTTTTCCACTTTTATAAGCAGATCTGATGTTTATACCTGACATAATAATAATAATTCCAATAAGCATTGGCGGCAGGCTTAGCATAAAACCAACCCCCGGCTCTGAATATGAATAAGACGGGAATAATAAATACAGGCCAACAGCAATAGCTACATATATGAGGCCTGTAAACCAGAACCAATAATAATAATTATTTAAGACTCCGGCAAAGTCCTGTACAATACTGCTTGCATGTGTAAGTTCTTCTTTTTCTGCAGCATTATCCTCTTCTTCATAATCTGTTGTATCGTCATAGGGGAACATTTGTGATCCTTTATCGGTCATGCAGGTTTTATAAAATTTTATAGCTTGTATTACATTAACGGCGGGTACTTAATAAGTAAAAAAACTGGAAACTGTTGCTTCCCGTTGCAGCAGTTTCAAGATTATTTGTAGCTTTTTAATAGATGTTGTTTATTTAGATATAATAAGTTGCCGGGCTGTCGAGTCAAGATTATTTCTTGGATTTTTATGTGTTTGCAGATGTAGCCGGATGATGGAATGAGTTTTGTCGTTGATCTTATGGTGCTAATATATAAGGGCTTATATGTTTTATATAAGCCCTTATGCGTTTATTAAAATAATTGATTTATTTTAGAAGTTCGGTGATTGCTGGTTCTATGGCTGCGAACATTTCCTCAAGCTTGTCAGGATTCTTGCCTCCTGCCTGCGCCATATCAGGTCTGCCGCCGCCACCGCCGCCGACAATTGGAGCGAGTTTTTTGACGATGTCTCCGGCTTTGATGCGTTTTGGAGCCAGAGCGGAACCGACTGTTACTACCAGTCCGACTTTGCCGCCGTCACTGCCGGCAATTATACTTATACCGTTCTCACCCAGTTTTTTCTTTACCGTATCGGCTGCGGCCGCGAGTTCTTTGCCGAGGACTGCACCGGCATTGACTGCAGCATAGCTAATATCGGCCAGCGGCTTGATTTCGATATTTGACATGCTGTCTCTAATCAGCTGATTCTTGAGTTCGACAGTCTCTTTCTTCAGGTTTTTCTCTGATTCCAGCAGTGATTGAACCTTATCTTCCAGATCATCGATATGTACTTTCAGATCAAGGCTCATATTCATCAGTATAGCAGAGAGTTTACGCATCATACGGTGTGCATAGTGCCCGGTAACAGCTTCAATTCGTCTTATGCCTGCGCCTACAGCTTCGTGGTTAACACCGCCGAAAGAGCCGATAAGGGCGGTGTTGCTGACATGGGTGCCGCCGCAGAGTTCGGTGGAATAATCGCCGATTTTGACCATTCTGACGGTGTCCCCGTATTTTTCGCCAAAGAGTGCGGTAGCGCCGGCTTGCTTGGCTTCGTCAATACTTGTAACGGTGGTGTTTACGTCGCTTGCCTGCAGAATGTATGAATTGACCAGCTCATTGACCCGGCGGCGCTCGTCCGGTGTCAGAGGTTTGTTGTGCTGGAAGTCAAAACGCAGTCTGTCGGGAGCGACATAACTGCCTTTCTGTACGGCGCTGTCGCCAAGTACAGTTCTGAGTGCTTTGTGCAGCAGATGGGTTGCGGTATGGTTACGGCAGATGTCCATTCTTCTTGCCGTGTCAACCTGACAGTTAATTTCCTGTCCAACCTCTATTTCACCGGCTTCAACAGTACCGATATGAATAAAGATACCGTCAATTTTTTCGGTATCATCAATACTGATCTCCAGATTGTTCAGGCCGGAAATAGTACCTGTATCACCTACCTGACCGCCGGATTCACCATAGAATGAAGTCTTATCCAATATGATACTTATATTATCGCCGACAGTAGCCTTCTGGATGAGCTGGTGATCTTTTATAATTGAAATAACCTTTGCACCTGAGAGCTCGGTCGCTTCATAACCGGTGAACTCGGTGCCTTTGGTGAGTTTCTTGATCTCAGTGAGCGGTCCTTTGCTGAAGACATCACCCTTCATTTTAGCTCCGGCTCTGGCTTTCTCTTTTGCCCGGTTCATAGCTTCATTGAAACCTTCACGGTCAACATCAAAGCCGGCTTTCTTTACAACCTCTTCAGTTAGCTCATAAGGGAAACCATAGGTGTCATAGAGTTCGAAAGCATCTGAACCCGGGAAGGTTGACAGCTTTTCTTCCCTGGTGTGTTTTATTGCCATATCGATTATGGTCAGTCCCTTTTCCAGAGTTGACAGGAACTTATCCTCTTCATTACGGATAGTGTCCTTTATCTGCGTTGACTGTTCGCCGAGTTCCGGATAGGCGCCGCCCATAATCTTTATGATCAGTGGAACCAGATCATTGAGGAATGCTTTTTCAATACCCAGTCCTCTGCCGTCGACCGCAGCTCTTCTGAGCAGACGCTTGAGCACGTAACCGCGGTGAGTATTACCCGGCATAACTCCATCTGCAATGCAGAAAGTTACAGCTCGTGCGTGATCCGCGATACGACGCATCAATACATCATCGGCTGCCTTGGCGCCGTATTTTCTCTCTGAAATTTCCGCTACCGCCTGGACAAGCGGTATGAAGATATCAATATCCATATTTGTAGCGGTATTCTGCATGCAGCTGGCCATTCTCTCCAGCCCCATGCCGGTATCGATATTCTTCTGTGGCAGTTCGAGCAGACTTCCATCATCCTGCCGGTCAAACTGGGTAAATACCAGATTCCAGATCTCAACCCAACGCCGGTTTTCACCGGTTATGCCCTGATCTTCGCCATACTTTGCACCGCGGTCATAGAATATCTCGCTGCAGGGACCGCATGGACCGTTAGGTCCGAGTTTAGGGGCATCAGCAGGCCAGAAATTGTCATGGTCACCCAGCGGGTTGATCATGCTTTTGCTGAGTCCGATCTTTTTCTCCCAGATATTTGCGGCTTCGGTATCGGTGTGGTGGACAGATACCTGCAGGCGTTTTTCATCTATCTTCATTACACCGGTGAGAAATTCCCAGGCCCATTCGATAGCTTCCGCTTTGAAGTAGTCACCGAATGAGAAATTGCCGAGCATTTCGAAGAAAGTGTGATGGCAGGGAGTCACGCCGACATTCATGATATCGCCAGTACGGATACATTTTTGTGAGCTGGTAGCGGAGCGGAAGTCCATTTTGCCGATACCCATAAAATAATCCTTGAACTGATTCATGCCCGCGCCGGTAAAGAGCAGGGTTGGATCATTAGCCGGAACTAGTGAGTCGGATTTGCAGAGCTTTGCTCCTTTGCTCTGGAAGAAATCCAAATATGCTTTACGGATATCATCTGTCTTCATGCTGGTATAACTCCATTTTTTAAATAACTGTAGCTGATCGAATATATTAAATAAAATTATAATTTAAATCAGTATATGCCAAACTCAACCGGTGTGAGTATGGCTTTGTTTATGCAAGTTTAGCGAAAAATGCTTACTTATCAATATTTATTTCAGCAATTAATACCGTAACATCTGCTAATAATTGGGGTAATAATCGAATATCTGACTTGAAATTTTAATAAATAAAATAATTAGAAGTTGACTAAGGCTGAGAAATAGGGTAAATGGTATATTGTTATCATACCAATTGTATTATGTGTGACGGATAGAATATGCGAGAAATTACTGAGAGTAAGACCAAGGCGCAGAGTATTGCTGATTCGATATCACGGGCGATTCTGCATGGTGAATATGATCTTGGGCAGAAACTGCCGAGTGAGAGGGATCTTGCTGAAAGTTTCAGTGTCTCACGTGATACCGTGCGGCAGGCGTATTATATTCTTGAGCAGACAGGGTTGCTCCGGCGGGTTCGCGGCTCCGGGACACATATTTCAACCGAATTGCGCGGTCATACCGATCCGATTTCAGCGGTAGCGCTGGTCTGCCCCGATTTTAATGATAGTTTTGGTGTGAAATATATTATCGCTCTGGAAGAGGCATTGGCACAGCGTAATACTCTTATGGTGCTTAAAATTAACAAGAATCCCCGTGAAGACGATAAAGTTCTGCTGGATCTGATGCATAAGGGGATTAATAATTTTATCATCTGGGCCAGCGGTCTTACCGAGTTAAATTCGATGTGTTACCGCTTGCGGGCTCTGGGTGCCAATCTTGTCTTTTTTGACCGGGTCATGCCGGAAGGTTATGCGGATTATGTGGGGCTGGATAATGCTGATGCGATAAATAAACTTCTGGCTCATGCGCGCCTGCGCGGTGCCGAGGCGTTTACCTTTATTTCACTGGCTGAGATTGTCGGTGACAGTACCGAGATGCGCCGGAAGGCATTTGTTCAGTGGTGTGAGGCTGAGGGGTTTGAGTATGATATGTTTTTGAGTTATAACCGGATGGAGGATAAGCATTGTATCCGCGATATGATGGATAGGCATATCGGTGAGGACAGGCGCAGAGCTTATGTCTGTGTCAATGATCTGACTGCGCAGCAGGTGGTGTCTATTTATCCTGACCTTGAGTATGTTTATAGTATTGACGGGTTGCTGGCGGGGAATAATTATGGGATTATTACTGTCGCGCAGCCGGTTGCAGAGCTGACAGCAAAAGCTGTTGAGCTGATTTTTGAACAGCAGCAGTTGGGTGATGCCTGGAAGGCACGGAAGGTTATTTTGAAAGGAGAATTAATTGAATAGTATCAGAAAAGAAGATCTTGAGGGAAAACCTCTGTTCTTTGAACATGCCCGGGCTTATCGCTGTTATACAGGCGGGGCGCTTATTGATCGTCTGCTTGGAGCTGAGACGGAGGTTGATTGTGAATATCCTGAGGCCTGGATTGCCAGTACTACCCGTGCCAATAATGGACCTGATCATCCCAAGGATGAAGGTTTGTCCAGAATCATGCTTCCAGACGGTAGTGTTGGCCCATACTTTGCCGACCTGCTTCCGGAATTTTCTGAAGTTCTGTTTGGGGCAGATCAGAAAGGTGCGGAAAATTTCCCGGTTCTCTGTAAATTTCTTGATTCTGCAATGCAGTTAAGCCTGCAGGCGCATCCGGATCGTGAATTTTCCAAGAAGCATTTTAACAGTAAATACGGCAAGACTGAGTGCTGGATAATCCTTGAAACCAGAGTGATTGATGGCGTTGAGCCTTATCTGCTGGTAGGATTTAAAGAGGGTGTGACCAAGGAAAAGGTCGCGCAGGCGGTTGCCGAGGATGATTTTAAGACGCTGGAGAGTTATTTCCACCGGGTGCTGGTAAAACCTGGAGACATCTGGTTTATTCCCGGCGGTTTTCCTCATGCAATTGGAACTGGTGTTTTTCTTCTGGAGGTACAGGAACCTACAGATTTTATAATCCAGCCTGAGAAAAGTTGCGGAACCGTAACCTTTACTGAACAGGACCGCTGGGCTGGTCTTGATCCGGATATTGCACTGGATTGTTTCCATTATGAGCAGAATTCAGAGAAATCTCTGCATGATAAGTATAACCTCCGCCGACAGGAGATCGATGCGCAGGAGGGTGGTAAGCGTTATGTCGTCATTGGTGAGGGTTATGATGAGTGTTTCCATGTCGAAGTACTGGATATAACTGGAGAGTATGAGTTGAGTCCTGAGTCCTGGGTGTTGGCTATTTCGGTAAAAGGAAGTGGCACTTTGCTTATTGACGGTGTGGAATATGGCGTCTCGCAGGGAGCTGCTGTTCTGCTGCCGGCTGGAAAGGTTTCGAAATTTATTTCTGCTCCAGATAACAGTGGTGATTTTGAAATATATCTGGTTACTCAGAAAGATTGATTTCCAACTGTAGTATTATTATGAGTTAATACTGCTTGTTGTTGCAGGGAAATTTATTTTCCCTGCTTTTTTTATGGGTTTGTGAATTTTACCGACTAAATTTTGCCTTTGGGTTAGGGTGATATATTGTCTTTAGTTAGCGGGGAAGTATCGACTTTATCAAACTGCAAAAGATATGGCCACAGCGTGTGAATTGGGTTTTGAGTTGTGTTACGGTATGGGTTGATGTTAAAGATTATTTATTGAAAATTTCATCATAGTATTCAAGCAGGACATTTGACACTTTTTTTGAACTGAATTCCTGTTCTACCCGTTGTCGGGCGTTACGGATAATTTTGTAGCGGAGTTCTTTATTATTCAGCAGTTTACAGATGGCTTCGCACATGGCATCAGTATTGCCGGCAGGAACCAGCAGGCCGTTTTCGCCGTCTTCAATCAGAGAATATATACCTCCCACACCACAGGCTACTACCGGTACTCCGCTGGCCATCGCCTGAAGTACCGACATTCCGAAACCTTCCTGCCGCGTTGGCTCGACAAATATGTCAATGCTGCTGATATTCTTTGAGTCGGTTATAGTACTGGCGGAGAAGGTAAGTCGGTTGGCGATACCGAGTTCTTCAGCAATTTCTCTAAGTCGCGGTTTGTCCGGACCATGGCCCATTATCAGAAATTCCGCGTCGATTCCGCGCTCTTTTAATTTGTAAATTGCCTGTAGAAAATCACGTTGACCCTTTGATTCCAGGAGTGTGCCGTAGGTGCCGATTACAGGTAGACTGGATATTTCATGTGAGCTGTCGCCGCCTTCGAAATCATTATCGAAAGGAAAGTTTTTCAAATCTATGCCATTTGGTATAACACATACCTGATCCTGAGAAAATCCATCGCGGTTTATCAGTCGTTCTTTGATCGCGTCGGATAGCGCAATTATATTGGCATCTTTAAGGGTGCTTATATCTTCGGTCTCTGAAAAATTAATACGATTGACCGTGGCGACAAGCGGGCAGCCGCAGTAGCTGACAGTGCCTAGAATTTTCTTTACTGTATTCAGCGATTGCGCATGAATGATATCCGGCTGGAAATTTTTGATCTCTTCCATGGATTTACGACCTAATAGAGGTATGCCGAGCTTTGGCATTATTCTGACTTCACAGCCGAGTTCTTTGAAAAGATTTTCGCGTTCTCCGCTTTCAAATCCTACAACCATTACAGACTTGCCGTTGGACAGTATGCTTGGAATAAGGTTTAACGCAGCGAAAGCCGGGCCGCTCATATCAAGTGCCGCTAGAACAATAACGATTCTTTTAACGTTCTCCATGGTCTGTATTATGCCTTTTGAAACATGAATAGAGAAATAATTATTTTATACTATTTTAGTTAAATCATATTACTTTGCAACCTGAAATGCAATTTCATAGTATAAAAAAGCTATCTTCAGCAGTTTGGAAGATAGCTTTAAAATTAGTAATTCAAGCTTAAACTTGCTCAGGCGGCAAGAAGTTTAAGGGTTAGTTTTTCTATTGTTCTGGTCAGGCGGGTGATTTCGTTCTGACTTTCGTTGATAGCTTCGGTAAGCATGTTATGTGTATAGCGGGAGTGACGGAGTTCGGCGAGTAGTGCCTGGCGTTCTTCTTCATAATAGTGATTTTGATTCGCGGATGAGTTGTCACGGATAAGGTCTAGCTGGCGTCTCATTTTACCGGATTCGGCGATAGCAGTCAGTGCTTTATGTTCCATGTCCTTCAGATCACTTTCCAGGAGAATATTTGCTGATTGCAGTCTTCTTATTTCCTGCTGCATATTTTTTGCTTCCGGATAGGTCTCCTGAGTGCCGGCAGCGTTCTTTGTTGCGCTGTCTGCAGAAATTTTACCGGATGTTTTGTTTCCACGTAAAAGCTCCAGGCTGTCTATAAGGTTACGCTTCTCATCGGTAGTATCTATCTTGGTTTGAATCTTGACGCTTTTGCGTGGCATAAAAATCTCCTCTTGCGAATAATCTCAACATCTTTATTTTGTTACAGAAAGCTTATCGTCCTTAAAACGCTGTTAACTTTAGGGGGATACAGATAGATTCGGTAGAAGTGGACTATTTTGTCATTTACATATGTCTGTAAAATTTACAATATTTACTGGACATATCCCGTATCTTCAAAATTAAGCAGAGGTTAGGTCATTGGTTGAGGTTGGGGTATTTTTATGAAAGTATAAAACAATTTGGTAATAGTTGAAAAAAAGGTTTGGTTGATCGTGAGGGTCGTTTGACCTTTGTGGTCTTTTTTACTTTTAATCTGGAAAATAAATATAATATTGTTAATATTATAATAAAAGATGGATTCTCTTAAATATTAACAGGTTACTGAGGATAACAGGTATTTTGTATAGAACGGATAAGGTTATGCAGATCAATAATAATGAGAGAAAGAGAAAAATTCTGGTAGTGGATGATATGCCGAATAATCTGCGTATTCTGGAAAATTTTCTTCTCAAGAATGATTATGATGTTTATTGTGTTGACAATGGGGCGGGTGCTCTGGAGATAGCGCGAAAAGTCAACCCTGATCTTATTCTTCTGGATGTTATGATGCCTGATATGGATGGGTATGATACCTGTCTTAAAATTCGGGAGTCCAGTCAGCTGTCTGATATTCCGGTGATATTTCTTACTGCCAAGAGTCAGCAGAACGATATACTTCATGCCTTTGAGGTTGGTGGTAATGACTATGTTGTAAAACCATTCTTTTTTCAGGAAGTACTGCATAGAATCAGGGTTCAGGTGGAGAATAAGCTTCTGCGGGAGCAGTTATATAATCTTTCGATGAAGGATGCTCTTACCGGATTGTGGAATAGGCGCTATTTTATGGAGGCGGCCAAAAGTGAGTTTATCCGTGCTCAGCGGTATAAACGGGATCTCTGCGTTGCCATTGGCGATATAGATGATTTTAAAAAAATTAATGATAACTATGGTCATTGTACCGGTGACAGTATTATCACTATGGTCTCTGATATTATGATGAGTGAACTGCGTAGTTGTGATTGTGTCTGTCGTTGGGGTGGTGAGGAGTTTGCCTTTTTACTTCCCGAGACTGATAAGAGTGATTCCGCAGTGGTTATTGAGCGTATTCGTCAGAAAATTTCTGAGAAAACACTGGAGAATGCCGGTTTTGAGATTGGGGTTACAATGAGTTTTGGTTTGTCTGGTATTTATGAAACCGGAGATTCTGAAGTGTCTTTTGATATATTATATCGAATTGCTGATAAACGTATGTACAGTGCTAAAACAACAGGTAAGAATCGGGTGGTTTTTGAAGAGGAGTAGAATATGGCTGTTTCTTTCGGGGTTCGTACGACCAAACCAATTGAGCTGATTAATATTGACCGTGAGGTAAATGCGGCTTTAGTCGAGCTAGGGGCGGATAATGGGGTAATTACTGTTTTCTGTCCGCATACCACTGGAGCTATTACTATCAATGAGAATGCGGATCCGGATGTCTGCAGGGACTGGGTCGAGAATATGCGGCGTCTGGTGCCATCATCACAGAGCTATTACCGTCATATGGAGGGAAATTCTCACAGCCATGTCCTGAGTTCTTTTGTCGGGGTCTCGGAGCAGGTGATTGTGCAGGAAGGAAGGATGCTGCTGGGTACCTGGCAGTCACTGTATTTTGCCGAATTTGATGGGGCCCGTAATCGTACGGTTTATGTTGAATTCACACCGGCACGCTGAGGTTTACGTATTTGTGGACGAAAATTATAGCTTAAGAGCGTGTTGAGTAGCTAATTTATAAGACCGGGGCTATTGTTTTGCTGCCGGTCTTTTTTATTAATTAAACTGTTTTTTGCAGTATTTCTATAGTCTTGATGGTTTGGGTTAGAGTCCGCCGGTGACTTCGATGGTTGAACCGGTGATGTAACTGGACTCTGGCTGAGCCAGAAAAGCAACGGCATGAGCGATGTCTTCCGGCTTTCCGAAACGTTTTACAGGTATTCCTGCTTTGTATTCCTTGCGCAGATTTTCCGGGAGGTCTGCTATCAGGTCGGTATCTATAAAACCAGGTGAGACGCAGTTGACAGTGATTTTTCTCTTTGCTACTTCCTTGCTGAGGCTGCGGCTGAGAGCTACCATTCCTGCCTTGCTTGCACCGTAATTTGCCTGTCCTTCAAAACCGAATTTTCCGGAAGGGCTGGTCATATTGATTATGCGCCCATAACGGTTCAGAAGCATTTCCTTGACTGCGAATTTACACATATTAAAGACACCGCCGAGATTTACATCCATCACCCGGTTGAAATCATCAGGGTTCATCATTGCAAGTACGGAATCCCGTCTGATGCCGGAATTATTAACCAGAACTTCCAATGTACCGTATTTTTCAGCAAAGCCGGCAAAGAACTCTTCTACCGCTGAATAATCCGCGACGTCGAATTTTTCCAGAAACAAACGGTCTGAGCCAGCTTCTTTTTGAAATTGCTCTGCAGCCTCGGTATTTCCGACATATGTGGCAATAACCTTGGCGCCGGCCTTCAGGAAGAGTTCGCTTATTGCTCTGCCTATTGATCTGGTGCCTCCGGTTACTATTACGGTTGTATCGTTGAAGTTGTACATGTTCTGTAAGCTTTCTGTTGTCGCGGTATTTCTGGAATGATAAAGGGATTAGCGTTGTGTCTCAATGTCGTCGTAAACTTTCTGGGCAATGTTACGGAGAATGTCTGCATCGACAGGTTTTGGCAGAATCTGCGTAAATCCGCAGTCGATAAGATCATCTTCAGACCACATTTCAAGGGATGAGCAGATAGCGATAATTGGTGCTTTGACTCCATGCCGTTTGAGATACCAGGCCACCTCTGCGCCGTGTTTACCCGGCAGCAGCAGGTCTATTATAAAGAGGTCGAACTGCTTTCTCTCGACTTCCAAGAGCGCGTCTTCCCCGGTGAAGACCGATACTGTCTCGATACCTGTAGTCTCAATAATTCCGGCAATTATCATACAGGTGCTCTCCACATCATCAACAATCAGTGCTCTAGCCCGGTGACTTGAGTGAATCCCTTCGACAAACTGGTGTTTGCTGATATCTACTGCCGGTGCTATACGTCTGGCATTGATATCCAGAACTTTCAGCAGATCAAGTACTTCCTGAATATCAAGATTATTGGATATGGCGAACTGTACGACATCAAGATTCTCTCCGCCTTTTTTAAAAATTTCAACTATCTGTTCTACAAGATTCATGTTGTCATGAAACTGATGACGTAAAAGGCCGAAATCACCGCTGTCAAGCTCGGTCCAGAATGTCTTTCCGCCAAGGTGCTCAATGTAGCACTCTCTACAGAAGCCACGCCAGAATTCTGAATACCAGGCTTCAATGGCATTGTCTCCCAGATCGTAGCCGGCTTTTTCGGACTCGATCCATTTATGTCTATGTGCTTCAGTCGCAGCAGCCTCGAATAAACACTTGTGAACTACCTGCTGTGACTCATCCACCTGAGATGTCTGGTTTATCTCATTCATAGTATTGGTTTATCCTCGTATTTTGCTCATCATTATCTGTGGAAAATTTTTTCAGTATAATGATTGTATTTAATACACATAATATCTTCATTGTACAGATAAGAGGGGATTTTGCATCTTTTTTTTCAATTTTTCATTTAAATTATAGTCTTAGCAAATTTTTTTTAAAGGGGGTAAATTACAATAAATCCTTGTGAATCAGGTGATTGGTACTGGAGTTACAAAACAAAAGGTAATATCTTTTTAAATTATTATTAGAATAATAAAAAGTATGTGGTATACTGAAAGAAATTCTTTGCGCAAACGTTTTCGTAGTGAGAAAAAGCAGTTTATGAAAGGAAAATAATGGGCTATATTCTCGGAATTGATAATGGGACAAGTGGTACAAAAACCATCCTTTGTAATGAAAATGGTGACATTCTTGCCGATGTTACGGTCGAGTATCCATGTTACTCACCAAAACCAGGATGGAGTGAGCAGGATCCTGCTGACTGGTGGGATGCTGCAGTGAAATCTACCAGAATGGCTATTGAAAAAGCGGGTATAAACGGCAGTGAGGTTGTAGGTATCGGGCTTTCAGGTCAGATGCATGGTCTGGTCTGTCTGGATAAGGGCGGTGATGTTCTGCGTAAAGCTTTACTCTGGAATGACCAGCGGACAGTCAAAGAGTGTGAGGAAATCACTGAAAAGGCTGGCGGGCTCTCAAAATTGCTGGAGATGGTGTCAAATCCGGCTCTGACTGGTTTTACCGCACCTAAAATTCTCTGGGTACGTAATAATGAACCTGCGATTTATGAGAAGGTGGATATGATGTTGCTTCCAAAGGATTTTATCCGCTATAAACTTACAGGTGAATATGCCACAGAGGTGTCCGACGCTTCTGGAACACTGCTGCTTGATGTCAAGAACCGCTGCTGGAGTAAGGAACTGCTTGCCAAGCTTGATATCGATATTGCCAATCTTCCAAAGGTATATGAGAGTCAGGAAGTAAGCGGCAAGGTAACTAAAGCGGTGGCTGAGCAGCTGGGTATTCCTGAGGGTACTCCGGTTGCCGGTGGCGGTGGTGACCAGGCTGCCGGGGCTGTCGGTAATGGTATTGTTAAAACCGGTATTATTTCTGCGATGATGGGAACATCGGGTGTGGTCTTTGCCCATGCAGACGAAGTGCAGACAGATCCACAGGGCCGTGTTCATACTTTCTGTCATGCCGTACCCGGCAAGTGGCATATGATGAGCTGTATTCTTGCCGCTGGAGGTTCATTCCAGTGGTTCCGTAATACTCTTGGCGGTGAAGAGGTTGCTAAAGCCAAGGAACTGGGTTGTGATCCTTATGAACTGCTTGTTGCCGGTGCGCAGGCGATTGCTCCGGGAAGTGAAGGGCTATACTTCCTGCCTTATCTTACCGGTGAGCGTTCTCCTCATAATGACCCTTATGCCCGTGCCTGCTTTATCGGGCTTACTCCGCGGCATACCAAGTCGTTTATGGCGCGTGCGGTAATGGAGGGTGCAACTTATGCGATGAATGATACAGTTGAAATTATGCGTGAGTTGGGTGTTGAAAGTTCGCAGATACGTCTCTCCGGCGGTGGTGCCAGATCACCTATGTGGGCGCAGATGCAGGCGGATATTTATAATTGTACAACTGCTCTTACCAGTTCTACCGCCGGCAGTGCCTATGGGGCGATGATTCTGGGTGGTGTTGGTGCGGGTGTCTGGGGCAGTGTTCCGGAAGCCTGTGAGGCGGTTATCAAGGTGACCTCAACTACTGAACCTAATCCGGAAGTAGCTAAGGTTTATGCGAAGTTACATCCAATGTATAAGAAGCTTTACCGTTCTCTGAAGGAAAATTTCAAGGAGATGGCATCTCTGGTGGATTAACCTGTTGCTACTCGGTGTAAAATGGTTATATTAAGGTCAGGTATCTGTTACAGATATCTGACCTTATCTTTTTGTGTGTATTCAGTTATTGTATATTTGGGAGTCCGGTTTTTATGCATGGTCAGAAGATACATATTCAATGCAGCCGTAAGGATAGATTACGTTCCGATGTCGTTGATATTGTAAGTTCTATAATCAATGCGGAGTTTGTAGAAAAAGCAGGAACCGTGCTTGTCGTGGTCGGTGGCCCCGGGGGAACAGGTAAATCTACCTTTTCCGAGGAACTCAGTGCTCAACTCCCAGATTCCGCTGTATTTAAACTTGATGATTATAAAATACCACGAGAGGACAGAGCGGCGCTGAATATTTTTGGAGCGCATCCTAAAGCTAACCATATGGATTTACTGGTAAAGCACTTTGCGTGTCTGGGACGGGGAGAGAGCATTGAAAAACCGGTATATAATTATGATACCGGTATAGCCGATAGAACCGAGACCTTTACTCCCGGCAGGTATGTAATACTTGATGGTGAAGTAAGTACCTATGAAGAGTTTGCGGAGTTTATTGATTTCAGCATATTTATTGATTCTGACTGGCAGACACAGTTATATACCCGGATTGTACGGGATCTTGATGAAAAAAAGTATGATAAAGAAAAAGCGATCGCTACCTTTTTACATAGCAATATCCGTGAATTTGAAGAATTCGGAGCTTCTTCAAAGAAGTTTGCTGATATTCACCTGTACTGTGAGAGTGATTACCGGTTGACGCTTGAAAGTATGTCTTCTGTTCTCTTCAATAAATATAATTATCTTCTTGGCGGTGAGTATTCACGGGTTGGTCTGAAGGATTTTATTCTGGCGGTTACAACGCCGTTTGCCGCTGACGGCAGTGTTGATAAAGGTGCATTTGTCGCTCATCTGCAGTACCTTCATGAGCATGGGGTTCATCGTATTCTGCTCGGCGGGTTTTCCGGAGAATTTTATCTGCTTACTCATGATGAGCGTATAGAGCTGCTGGTAACAGCCAGCAGGTATTTTCCAGGGTACATAACCTATAATGTGACTTCTTTTTCCTTGTTCGAGTCGGTGGAGCATATAAAAATTGCGGAAGCCATGGGTGCGGACGGTGTTCTGGCATTGCCGCCGCTGGTGCCTGTGGGTATAGCGGATTCAGTGCTTGAAAGATACTTCAGACAGCTGTATGAGGCGGCAGAGAGTAATAACCTGACCATGACGGTGTATAACAATCCTCGCTGTACTTCTAATATTATTAATAAATCGGTATTGCGTAAACTTCCTGAATGTTATGTTGTTGATTCCATGCGGGAGTCAGATCTGATGCTTGCCAGTAATAAATATTTTTGTGGTGCTGATAGGCGTATATGCAGCAGCTACCTCAAAGGAGCGATCGGCTTTATTTCAGGTGCGGCAGTTGCTGCTCCAGAGTTATATATAAATCTGGAAAAAGCTCTAGTGTCGCGTGATGAAGAACTTGCAGGAAAACTGCAGGAGCAGATAAATACAATTCTTTTTGATCTGGGTGAAGGTGGAAATGTGCTTCAACAGAAGGTCAAGATTGAAGTAAGCCGCTACCTTTCCGGTTATCCTATAGGCTGCAGGTCACCATATATTTAAATTTATAATATTTTATCACTATTCTTAAAGATGCAATTAAAAAATATTATCCACCTAACTGGTAACTCGCAAAGAGGTTATCAATTGGTGAATACAAACCTAACATTATGTGATAAATCCTCTAACAATCCCAATTTTATTCTAACTTGTATACGGCTTGGCCGGTACTTATATTCTGGTTTAAGGCATATTGAGGTCTGGTGTGTATTTTAAACAAACAGGGAATAATTTTAGGAGAAGTAAAATGAACAGACGTATTGGAAGAGCCGCGGTATGTATGATTGCTGTCTGCATGCTGGCCGGTATTTTTACAGGTTCAGTTAGAGCCGCGGAAAAGACTGCTAAGTATATTTTTCTCTTTATTGGTGACGGAATGGGTATTCCGCAGCGGGCTGCAACTGCGGCATATCTGAATGGAAAGCTGGCGATAGATTCACTTCCGGCTCAGGGTATTACCACGACATTCGCCAATGACCGCTTTATTACCGGATCTGCTGCTTCTGCAACTGCACTCGCTACCGGATATAAAACTAATATCAATTATATCGGTGTAGATCCGGAGTTTAAGCCACTCAAGACAATAGCTGAAATGGCAAGAGATAAAGGAATGAAAGTTGGTATTGTGTCAAGTGTCTCTATTGACCATGCCACTCCAGCGGCATTTTACGCGCATGTCAAGACTAGGCAGATGTACCATGAAATAGATATGGCTCTTGCTGATTCCGGTTTTGATTTTTTTGCTGGTGGTGGCTTGAAAGACCCTACCGGTAAAAAATCTAAAAAGCCTTTAGGCGATGCTCTCGCTGAAGCCAAAAAGAATGGTTATAAGGTTATTGATAATAAAGCTGACTTTATGTCTCTTAAGCCTAGTGACGGCAAGGTTATTGCCTGGAATGCCTGGTTGCAGGATGGAAAAGCTTTGCCATATGTAATGGATATGACAGAAAATGATATTACTCTGCCAGAATTCACTAAAAAAGCTGTTGAGATGCTGGATAACGATAAAGGATTTTTCCTGATGGTTGAAGGTGGTAAGATTGACTGGGCCTGTCATGCCAATGATGCAACAGCAGCTATTCTTAATACTAAATCATTTGATGATTCTGTAAAGGTTGCACTTGATTTTTATAAGAAGCACCCTAATGATACTCTCATTGTTGTAACCGGTGACCATGAGTGTGGTGGCTTGACTCTTGGCTTTGCTGGTACCAAGTATGCTTCACATTTTGCAGTCCTTGGAAATCAGAAAGAGTCTTTCCAGAAATTTACAGATGTGACAATGAAAGAGTTTAAGAAAACCAATGGAACATTTGATGATATGAAGAAGATCATTACTGATGAATTTGGTCTGAAATTCAGTGGTGATAAAAATGATCCGGCAGTGCTTACAGATTTTGAAATCGCTGATCTTAAAGAGGCGTTTGACCGGAGTATGAATGATAACTGGAAAGAAAATAAACAGGAGTATCTGATTTACGGTGAATATAATCCTCTTGCGGTAACAATTACGCATCTTCTGAATCAGAAAGCGGGACTTGCCTGGACTTCCTATAAACATACAGGTGTGCCGGTTTCAACCTCAGCAATCGGTGTAAATGAAACAAGCTTTAACGGTAGTTACGATAATATTGATGTTGCCAGGAAAATGATGAATGCAATGGGTGTGCAGAACTAGACGTATACCGATATTCAATTTCGGGAGTGGACTTGTGCTGTGTCACTTGTCCACTCTTATTTTATTAGAAGATGATAATTATGAAATATAAAAAAGATATTATAATGCTGGCAGTCTTTATTATGTTGACTGTAGGGTTATATTTTTTGCCTAATAAATTTGATCATCGGGATGATGGTGCGGTCAGGTGTACTGCGACTGTTGTAAAGGTGGATAATTCTGAAATTACAAATTATGGCCTGATACTAAAAGGTGAGCAGCTGATAACCGTGCGTGTAGATGGCGGGGAATTTGCAGGAAAGGAATATGATGCGAATAATCAGCTTCTGGGTCAGCTCGACAGAGATAAGCTGTTCAAACCCGGTGATACGGCGTATGTGATATTGACGGTGAACAGTGACAGAGAGGTAGTGTTTGTTAATCCGCAGGCACATTACCGCCTTGGGTTTGAGTTGCTGTTGTTTGGACTTTTTGCCGGTTTGCTGATTTTGTTTGG
The DNA here is from genome assembly GCA_963677015.1 of Planctomycetota bacterium. Taxonomy (GTDB): domain Bacteria; phylum Planctomycetota; class SZUA-567; order SZUA-567; family SZUA-567. The sequence continues at coordinate 3,327,907 of OY781533.1, read as the reverse complement.
CGGTATTACCGGACTAAAGGCGTTGCTCTCATTTGTCTTTACCGGTATGCTTATCTGGCGGGTAATGATTCCGCAGCTGCTTGCCGGGGTTGAGCCGGTTTGGTTTGCGCTGGTGGCGGTAACAATATTGTGTGCCGTAATTATTTTTCTGGTCGGCGGTGTCAGCCGTATAGGACTGACGGCGTTTATTGGTGCGTTTTTAGGTGTTTTTACAAGCTGTATTCTGGCTATTATATTTACTACCAAGCTGCATGTTCATGGTGCGGTGATGCCTTTTGCCGAGACTCTGCTCTATGCCGGTTATAATCATCTGAATCTGACACATATATTTATGGCCGGGGTTTTTGTCGCATCTTCAGGGGCGGTGATGGATCTGGCTATGGATGTGGCTGCGAGTATGCGCGAGGTCGTAAGTGAGAATCCGGATATCAGCAGGCGTGAACTGATCTGGTGCGGTATCCGTGTGGGGCGGTCGGTTGTGGGAACAATGACAACGACATTGCTGCTGGCGTATTCCGGTGGCTATGTAACAATGCTGATGGCCTTCTTTGCTCAGGGGATACCGTTGGGAGCAACTTTTAATTTTATCTATGTCGCTGCTGAGGTATTAAAAACTCTGGTTGGAAGTTTTGGTCTGGTAGCTGTTGCGCCATTTACTGCTGTCGTCGGCGGGTTTGTACTGGTGCGTAAGTAATATTGATTCAGGCATAGGCTTATATTTTCAAAAGGGCTGCTTCAGAGCGGCCCTTTTACTTGTATATCTAATTAATAAAACTACTTGAGATAATTTTTTATGTTATTAAACTATTATAATATCTGTTAAAATTATGAGTGTTTTACAAGTCAGATTGTAGAACTCAGACTCATTATATATTTTGTTAATATCTTAGGATGTTTATGGATATTATTAGTTGGTTTGGATTAGCGAGTAGAGAATACTTTACCGGTAAAAGCAGAATACTCTTGATTCTGCTGGTTTTTTCTACACTTTTTACTGCTGCTGTTGCTCAGGCGGGAGGGTTGGAGTTTACACAGCAGGAAGAAAAATTTATCAGGGAGCATCCTCTGATTACGGTTTATAATGATCGTTACTGGATTCCTTTTAATTATTTCAGGCATGGTGTGGCGCAGGGTTATACTATAGATTACCTGGAGTTATTAGGTGAAAAAATAGGGATTAAGTTCGGTTATGTCAGTGGTCCCAGCTGGGAAGAAGCGACAGAAATGCTCAAGCAGCATAATATTGATATTATTCCGAATTTTTCCCGTAGCAGTAATCTTGAAAAATTTGTGCTTTTTACTGAACCAATCATCAAGTTTGTCCCGGCTGTTCTGGTAAAACAGGATGCCGATTATTCCGGTTTGTCCGATATGTCGGGTAAGACGGTGGCGGTCGTAAAGGGGCAGTGGTATGAAGACGCTCTACGTCAGAATTATCCTGATATTTTTATTTTGCCGGTTGCAAATAATGTCGAAGCGGTAAAGGCGGTAGCATTGGGTGAGGCTGATGGTACTGTTGGCAATCCGGTTGTACTCAAGGCTATCTGGCATGATAGCAATTTTACCGGTATCAAGTTGGCGGGTGAGGCGAAGCTGCAGGCTTTGGAGCGTTATTTTGCGGGTATTGGAGTGCGCAGTGACTGGCCGCTTTTGCAGAGTATTCTTAATAAAGCTATCCGTAGTGTGACCTTTAAAGAAGAAATGGCATTAAAGGATAAATGGCTGGATAGCGGTTATAAAACCAAGCATCAAATTGAGTTAAGCCGTGAAGAGAAGGAGTTTATCCGTAATCATCCGGTAATCAGGGTGCATAATGAACAGAATTGGACTCCATTTAATTTTAATCGCAGGGGAGAACCGCAGGGTTTCACTGTGGATCTTATGAAAATTCTGGCACATAAGCTTGGTTTTGAAGTAAAATTTGTAACTGGACCGACCTGGAATGAGTTTGTTGATATGCTAAAAACCAGGCAGCTTGATGTTATAGCGAATATGGTACAGACTTCGCAGCGTAATAAATTTGCGCTCTTTACCGCGCCAATTATCAATGAGTATCCTTCGATTACTAGCCGAATCAATGATTCTTATTCATCTCTTGAGTCTTTAAATGGGCGTGTGCTTGCGGTTGCACAGGGGTCCTGGCATGAAGAAATTATGAAGCGTTATTATCCTGAAATAAAGCTTTATTATACTCGCAGTGCTCTGGAGAATCTTTTGGCCGTGGCTGACGGTAAAGCTGATGCGACTATCGGTACAGGTCTGGTGATGCAGCATTTGATGGTTAACAATGGTCTGCATACACTGAAAATTTCGGGTGAGCAGAGACTTAAAGGTGATATTGATGCCAGATCGAGAATTGCGGTGCGGTACGATTGGCCGCAGCTGCGCAGTGCGCTTGACAAAGCTATTTCAGCACTCAGCTATAAGGAGCTTTTTTCACTGAAAGAGAAGTGGTGTGCGCAGAATAGTGATATGTTCAATCCTCTGCATCTCTCACCTGAAGAGGAGCAGTTTCTTGCCAAACACCGGGTAATCAGGGTTCATAATGAGGTTAACTGGCCGCCATTCAATTTTAACGAGAATAATATTCCGAAAGGATTTTCTATTGATTATATGAATCTCATTGCGCGTAAGGCAGGGTTCTTTGTGGAGTATGTAACCGGCCCGACGTGGAATGATTTTCTCGGGATGATCAGGAATAAGAAGCTTGATGTGATGCTTAATATCGTTAATACCGAGCTAAGGCGGGATTATATCCGTTTTACCGATCCTTATGTTTCTAATCCAACGGTGATAGTCAGTAATAAGGATAATATAATATTGAGTGTTACGCAGCTTGAAGGGAAGGTTATTGCTATCCCTAAAGGCTTCTTTTACGAGGGAATAATTAAGCGGGATTATCCGAAGGTTAAAATCCTTGAGGTCAATGATATTATTGATGCGCTCAAGGCTGTTGCCTATAAACAGGCTGATGCGACAGTTGGAGAGCTTGCAGTGATTGATTATCTTATCGGTAAGCATATGTTTAGTAATCTGAGTGTTTCTGCTGAGGTGCACCTGGCTGGTGAGCAGTATTTTAACTTATGTATTGGCGTACGTAAGGACTGGGAGATATTGCAGCGTATTATTTCTAAAGCGATGGCTGATATTGATCACCAGACGTTGCTGGAATTGCAGAATAAATGGCTAAAGTTCAATGAACGGAAGAATGTACGGAAAATCATGTTTACCGCAGAAGAGGAAAATTATCTGCATCGTAAAGGTGTTTTGAAGCTTTGTGTTCATCCTGATTATATGCCGTATGAGAAGTATAATAACACAGATGGTTATAAAGGAGTAGCGGCTGACTTTATTGATATCTTCAGAAAAGAACTACCGGTTCCGGTGCAGATTGTTCCTACCGGGAGCTGGGAAGATTCTGTAGCGGCTGTCAGTAAAGGTGATTGTGACCTTCTGTCATTTGTAAATTCAAACAGACACTTGCGTGAGAGGATGAACTTTACTGATAAGTATATGTCTGATAATATTGTAATCGTGGCCGGTAGCGATGTTATCTATCTTGATGGTATGAATTCACTAGAGGGTAAGAAGGTAGGAATTGTTGCAGATGCACCATATCGAAATCTTCTGGAGCGGAGTTATCCGCAGATTGAGTGGGTTACAGCAGCATCACTGGCAGAGGTTTTGGGTATGGTTGAAGACGGCTCGCTCTATGCGGCTGTAGGACCTCTTCTCAGAGTAACGCGTGGAATACGGGAGTCTGGATTGAGTGCGGTAAAGATTATTGTACAGACCGGTATGCATGTTGATTTTGAAATGGGTGTGCGCAAAGATGAGGTTATCTTGCGCGATATTATGAATAAGGTTATTGCCAGTGTTGATGAGCAGACCAGAAATCAGATACTGCGGCGCTGGTATGCTGTTGACCTGCAGTATGTGGTTGATTGGGGACTGCTTTGGAAGATCGGTGGTGTAGTCCTGGTTATTCTGTGTCTTTTGCTCTACAACGTTGTTTCAACCCGCAGGTATAATAAAAGTCTGACTCTTGCCAACTCTGCCCTGACTGTACGCAATACTGAGCTGAGTGATCTCAAGGAGGAGCTGGAAAGAAAAAATGTTGCTCTGAAGCAACTGGCCATTACCGATAAACTTACAGGTCTGAATAACCGTACAAAATTGGATCGTTCTCTGCTTTCAGAGATAAACCGGTTTGAGAGGTTTGGTCATGAGTTTGGTATTATTCTTCTGGATATAGATCATTTCAAAGCGGTAAATGACAGTTACGGGCATCGTATAGGTGATGAAGTACTGGTGGAGCTGGCGCATATTCTGCGTATTAATACCCGTAGTACCGATGTGATCGGTCGTTGGGGCGGTGAAGAATTTCTTATCATTTGTCCGGAGACCGATAGTATTAATATTCAGGGGGTGGCGCAGAAGTTGCGCCGGTATATTGAACTTTATGAATTTCGCTGTACCAGCGGTATAACTGCCAGTATGGGGATAAGTGTGGTAGCGCCAAATGATTCGCCAGAGAATCTGATTGAAAGAGCTGATAAGGCTTTATATAATGCCAAGAATAACGGACGTAATATGGTCTGTATTAACTGTTGATATTGCTGTTTTATCACGTCTCTGGTTGTCGAGAGATATTTGGCGCTCGATAAAAAACTGAGCAGTCAGGATAGCTTCTGGTTATTCCGCTGCACCTTTGCCGATTTCAAAGCTGGTATTGAAGTATTTGTGATTGATTTCAGCTGCGATCTCACTCCATTTGTCAACCCCCAGTTTTCGCATCAGGCAGAGGTTATATAGTTTGGTGTTATGTGGAAATATTGCGGCACCATCCGCTGTAGGCATTAGTAGGGCACAGGGAAAATCGTCACATTCAAAGCAGTAGCTGATTTTCTTCGCGTGTGCGCAGTCACGGGTCTGGCAGTCTTTTCCCTGAAGTTCCAGAGAGATGCAGAGGTGGTCATTATTACACCCTTCGCAGCTTATGTCTTTGGGAGTAAAAGGAGTGCCTGCTGCAAGTTTTTCCTGCAGTTCGGGTGTTACATTATCTTTATATACTTTGCAGTTGAAGCAGTCCAGACCGCATGGTGAAATTACTTTGGTCATTGTTGTTTTCTCCTTAAATAATTGGATACTTATAACTACAGATTATATGTTGAATGTCTGGTAATGCAAGGTTGTAGTTTGCAAACATATTGTCTTTATTAGATAAAACCCTGCTTGGTTAAAAGCAGGGTTTTATCTAATAAATGATTGTGCGGTAAGTTCTGGGAACTTAAACACCTGGTACGTATGGCTGAGCAGGGCGGATGATTACATGTGCGCCGTTTGCTCCAGGTACAGAACCCTGTACTAAAATCAGGTTCTTTTCAGTGTCGATCTTGGCAACTTTAAGACCCTTCTGAGTTACCCAGGCATTACCCATCTGGCCTGGCATCTCAGTACCAAGTACAGTACGGGTTGGAGTCAGAGAACCGATAGAACCACCGTGACGGTGATTGGTCTTAACACCATGAGTAGCACGCAGACCATGGAAGTTGAAACGCTTCATAACACCGGCGAAACCCTTACCTTTGCTCTTGCTGGTAACCTGAACCTCAGCTACTTCGTCCCACCCTTCAAGGGTGATAACCTGACCGGCTTCAATCTCCGGTTTTGCTTCGCGCAGACGGATTTCACGGATGAAACGCATAGGTTTGTTTCCGGTCTTCTGGCAGTGACCGATGATTGCCTTGGTGCTGTTCTTTTCTTTCTTTTCATCAAAGCCAAGCTGAATAGCATCGTAGCCGTCTGTTTCCTGAGTCTTTACCTGAAGAACCGGGCATGGGCCTGCTTCAAGAACAGTAACGCCAACACGCTTTCCATCTTCGGTGAAGAATTGAGTCATTCCCAGTTTTTTACCTAGAATTCCTCGCCACATATTTGCCTCCTTTCGCTGAACGAATCAGCGGTAATAAATATTAATAGAGTTGCGGTATTGCATAGAGTACAGCAATACCTGTTAGCAATACTCAATGCAGTAATATAATTAATATTCCTGAAATTATAAAATCAGAGTTTATCTGGAAATAACTCAGGATGAGAACTGTTTAACATTGAGGTCTACACCGCGAGGTGGAATAACCTTGCTGATTACATCGATAGTTGATGGTGAAAACTCGGTGATGTAAACTACTCGCTTGTGTGTACGGATTTCAAACTGTTCACGACTCTTCTTGTTTACGTGTGGACTACGCAGTACACAGTATTTCTCGATGCGGGTTGGAAGTGGAATAGGACCGGCAACGCGGGCTCCTGTACTCTTAGCTGCTTCGACAATTTTCTTGCTCCATGAATCAAGGATATCGTGATCATAAGCCTTCATGCGGATGCGAATCTTTTCCGCCATATTAATCTCCTAATATGTTGTGTCTCTCGTTGTCAGTTATTGCGTTGCAATCCCAGTTTTGACTAGAGACGGTTCAAAAAGTGCAATATCTCTATCTTGAAATATATGCACTGCAGGACGGGAAGTAACCTGCTTCTGCCGCCCTGCAGAAAATATTAAAGTTAACTACTCGATGATTGTGGTAACAACACCAGAACCAACAGTTCTGCCGCCTTCACGGATAGCAAAACGCAGCTGTTCTTCCATAGCGATAGCATCGATAAGTTCGATATCCATAGTGATGTTATCACCAGGCATTACCATCTCTACACCTTCAGGAAGGATTGCCTTACCGGTTACGTCGGTTGTACGGAAGTAGAACTGTGGACGGTAACCGCTGAAGAATGGAGTGTGACGACCACCTTCTTCTGAAGTCAGCACATATACCTCACCCTTGAACTTCTTGTGTGGAGTAATGCTGTTTGGCGCACAAAGTACCATACCGCGGGTTACCGCACTCTTCTCAATACCACGAAGAAGAACACCAAGGTTATCACCTGGAACACCCTGATCAAGTGTCTTCTGGAACATCTCAACACCTGTACATACTGTTTCCTGAGTTACACCCAGACCAACGATCTGTACCTTGTCCTGCATCTTGATAGTACCACGCTCTACACGACCGGTTACTACTGTACCACGACCCTTGATGCTGAATACGTCCTCGATAGGCATTAGGAAAGGCTTGTCATCTTCACGCTCTGGAATATCGAAGTACTCGTCCATAGTGTCAAGAAGAAGCTTGATGCCGCTGGTCTCGTCATCTGGATTCTCAATAGCCTTAAGAGCAGAACCTCTGATGATTGGAAGATCATCCCCTGGGAAATCATACTTGCTCAAAAGCTCACGGATCTCCATCTCTACAAGCTCAACAAGCTCTTCTTCACCTTCCATCAGGTCGCACTTGTTAAGGAAAACAAGTACCTTTGGCACTGCTACCTGACGGGCAAGAAGGATGTGCTCACGAGTCTGTGGCATAGGTCCTGATGGAGCTTCAACAACAAGAATAGCGCCGTCCATCTGAGCCGCACCGGTAATCATGTTCTTTACGTAGTCAGCGTGACCTGGGCAGTCAACGTGAGCGTAGTGACGGTTTTCAGATTCGTATTCAACGTGTGAAGTAGCGATAGTAAGAATCTTGGTAGCATCACGACGACCCTGTGATTCAGAAGCCTTAGCAACTTCATCATAAGCAATAGCCGCACCGCCGTAAAGATTAGCAGATACAGTTGTAAGAGCCGCAGTTGTTGTTGTCTTACCATGGTCAACGTGACCAATTGTACCAACGTTGATGTGTGGCTTGGTTCTCTGGAATGTTTCTTTTGCCATTATAAATCTCCTAAAAAAAATAACAAATCAAACTACTTAATTTATATCTAAATTATCTTAACAATAATAATTCTATATCGGTTGTTTCTTCTCTATTGCGGTTCGGCGACCTGCTGGAGCATCTGCCCGTTGAAGTACCAGCGACCGTTGCTCTTGCTCAGATAGATTTTTTCATTTTTAAAGAAACCGTTTGAGCTATGTATATCATTATATGTAAAGACTACATTATCACCTGATATCTCAGGCTGAATAAACTGTGCCTCATTGAGGGCGTTAACAATCCTGGGAGCAAAGGCTCTTAATTTATCAACAACCTCTTCCTTGAGCGCTCCGTCTTCTGTAACTGACATCTGGTAAACTTCTTCCGGCATACTTGCCTTGATAAATTCGGCATTCTGACCGGTCTCCAGGAGTGTCTGCCAGTTTCTCAGCGCTTCTTTCGCTTCCGCTTTGGCAACTTCCGGTTCAGGAAGTGTTGAAACGGTATTTGTTTCCGGTGTTGCGGTGCAGCCAGTGAGCAGCAGTATCGCTGTAATTGCGAGCAGGGCTAGTGACCGTTTAAATATCATGATTCTTTCACTTTCTCGGCAGATAACTGCCGGATAAAAATTAGTTTTAAATATCAGCAGTCAGAGCGGTAATATTTAAAACTTCTTTTAATTACTCAGGATCATATCCAAGAATGTCAGACCATTTTTTGCGCGGAACCGGAGCAAAGGCAAAGGGTTCCATGCTGTAGCTGGCACGTCCGGTTGACAGGCCGCGCACGACTGTGGCGTAGCCGAACATTTCCGCAAGTGGAGCTTTGGCATGAACAACCTTCATATTGCCGCGGTCTCCAATCTCCTGTATTTCGCAGCGGCGGCCATTAAGATCATGGATAATACCGCCCATAAATTCATCGGGGGTTGTAACCTCAAGGGACATGATCGGTTCCATAAGTTCAGCGCCGGCTTTATTGATTGCATCACGCATTGCTGCTTCGGTAGCGGCGGTGAAGGCAACCTCGCTTTCCCAGCCTTCCCGGGTGGCACCTGAGGTGACATCTACCGCTATCTGGATTATAGGGTAGCCACCGAGCGGACCTGAAATGCACCCGCCATTGAAACCGTCGGTTATCGCCTGATGTGAGTACGGATTTATAACGCTTTCCGGAGCACTTATCTTCAGTTCAGGTTCGCTGCTGCTGATCCTGCTGACATTCAGCTCCACTTTGGCATAATGGTCTTTACCGCCCATTGTCTGTTCAAATTCGCCAACGCCTTTACCGCTGCCGACAACCGCTTCACGGTAAGTAACACGCGGATTACCGGTATTGCAGGCAACCTTATAATCGCGGGTAATGCGGGTTGCTATAATATCAAGGTGCAGTTCACCCATACCGGAAAGAATAAGCTGGCCGGTCTCGTCGTCTGTACGGTAGTTGAAAGTTGGATCTTCTCTTGAAAGTTTCTGCAGAACCTCCATAAGTTTATCACGATCGTCGTTGCTGCGCGGTTCTACAGCCATACTGATAACTGTTGCCGGGAATTTTGGCGGTTCGAGTTCTATAAGCTGGGCGCCTTCGGCGCAGACCGTGTCACCGGTAGCCGCGAATTTGAAACCGCTGACGCCGACAATTTCACCCGGTCCTACAACTTTTTCGCGGTCCCGGTGATCGGCATGCATGCGCCAGATGCGGCTGGCACGTTCTTTTCGCTTTGATGAACTGACAATAACCCGGTCGCCTTCATTCAGTTCTCCTGAGTAAATTCGCAGGAAGGTCAGCGGACCGTGCTGGTCATCGGTTATCTTGAAGGCAAGGGCACAGAACGGCTCTTTCCGTGACGGCTTGCAGCTGAAAGTAATATTATGATCTTCAGGATCGTGTCCGGTCATTTCAGGAACATCCTTAGGAGACGGCAGAAAATCTACAATCGCATCAAGAAGTGGTTGCACTCCCTTGTTTCGCAGTGACGATCCGAGAAGTACCGGGGTTATTTTGCGGTCAACAGTCAGTTTTCTAATGCCGGCTTTGATGTCATCGGTGCTCAGGGTATCTTCGGTGAGATACTTCTCCATAAGTTCTTCATCGGATTCGGCTACCGTTTCCAGCAGGTGCAGACGATGCAGTTCTGCTTCTTCTAAGTATTCTTCGCTGATAGCGGAGGTGGTAAAGGTTTCACCGGTCTCATCATCATAGATGATCTGAGTCATATTTATGATATCAATCACACCTTTGAACTCATCCTCCAGACCGATAGGCAGCTGAAGCTGTAAAGGATGTGCCGCCAGACGTTCGCGCATTTCCTGAAGCACATGCTCTACCTCAGCGCCGGAACGGTCCAGTTTATTGATGAAGGCAACACGCGGTACGTGATAGCGGTCGGCCTGACGCCAGACGGTCTCGGACTGTGCTTCCACACCGCCAACACCGCAGAAAACTGCGACTGCGCCGTCAAGAACACGCAAACTTCGCTCCACCTCGGCGGTGAAATCAACGTGTCCCGGGGTATCGATAAGGTTTACCTGATGCTTCTGCCAGAAAAAAGTGGTTGCTGCAGAGGTGATGGTTATGCCGCGTTCCTGTTCATCCTGCATATAATCCATGATGGCAGTACCCTCATGGACCTCGCCCATGCGGTGTTCTTTACCTGAATAATATAGAATTCGCTCGGTGGTAGTCGTCTTACCAGCATCAATGTGAGCAATGATGCCGATATTCCGAATATTCCCCAGCGGAGTGTTTTTTGCACTCATAGGTTTCCTTAATTTGTTATAACAGAAGGACTTATCGCATGTTTGAAAGCGATAACCTGCTTCTGTGGTGGTTATTAAAGTGACTAAGAGATATAAATATAGCGATAAAGTGTGGTAATTGCAAGTGGTTAGCTGATTTTTTTATCGCTATTTTCGGTCATTGTTGAATAGTGAATATAGGAGCTTACGCGTCTCGCTGATAGCCGAGTCTGGAGGAGATTTCAAGACCGGCAGCGATTGAGAGTGCTTTAATTTTTGCGAATTGCTTATGGTCGGTGTAGTCAGCGATGTGTCCGGTCAGACCGATGGCGGCAATTACTCTCCCGGTATGATCAAATATCGGTGCGCCGATACACCCTATTCCTAAGGCGTATTCTTCTATATCAGTGGCGTAGCCGGCTTTCTTTATGGCTGGAAGGCTGGCAATAAAATCTTTTTTGGTGCTTACGCTCTTGTCGGTTTTTTTCTCCAGTATAAGGTGTTTCAACAGCCTTTCCTGTTCGGTTTTATCTGAAAAAGCGTAGAGGACTTTACCGGTAGCACTGAGATTTGCCGACATCGGGGTGTGCAACGGAGCGATAATGCTTACCGGATATGATGAAGGCAGGCTCTGATCAATATACATTATTTTTTCGGCAGAAAGTACTGCCAGCTGGCAGGTCTGGGCGGATTTTTCCGCAAGATTGAGCATAATGTCTTTGGATACTCTGCTGATGTCTATCTGATGGCTGGCTTTTTGTGCCAGTTGTAAAACTTTGATGCCGAGGCTATAGGTTGTCAGAGTTCCCTGGTGCTCGCAGATGTATCCTGCTCCAACCAGGTATTTAACAATTCTAAATACTGAGGCATTGGGAAGACCAAGTGAACCGGAAAGTTCTTTCATGCTTACAGGCGTTGATTGCTCACCTAAAAATTCAAGAATAATTATGGTTCTTTCAACAGACGGGACTGCACACTTTTCGTTTTGCATAATTTGATTACCTCAATTAAGTTGGCTGCTCTTAAATCCTCTGCTTTCCGGGTGTTAGTGATACCGGGGTGCTGGGGATTGATTAATGTTTTTCTAGTTGCAGGCAGTTATTAAAGAGTGATATCAAACAGAGATTTTTGGCTGCTTAATATTAATAACTGGTTGCAGTGAAACAGGTTGTTGGATGATAATCATGATATTGGTTATTGGTATTCCAGTAATTAATGATTTTGCTCTAGTTTAATTTAGTATCAATCAATGTCAAGTGATATTTACAACGTATTTGCCGGATGAAGCCTCTCGGTCTGAAAATACAGGTTGATTTGCAGATAAAAAAAAATATCAATTTATTTTAAAAAGCATGCATTGGTAAACACATTGTAAATTATTTGAGCGCAGGTGGTTATGTGTTACCCTGATAGTGAGTTAAGTGGTCTGGTGTAGATTGTGGTAACAAAATATTTGACAAAGGGGAATTTGGGGTGTATTATCATATGTGAGATGGTAATTTCATATATGATATTTGAATTTGTTAAGAGGAGAAAGAGATGATTCGTAAGCCAAGAGTTGGTGTCGTTGGTTTTTCTGATGGTGATGAAGGGGTGCATGAGGAGCTGAAGGATATTGTTCAGGCTCAGCTTGATGCGATTGTAGCGGCACTGACGGCGAGTGATGCTGTCGAGGTCGTTGTTGCTTCTACATTGGTTAATTCTGTTGAACTTGCTAAAAATATGGCTAACGAACTGGCACAGTCAGATGTAGATGGTGTTATTTTCTCTTATGGTGTATTCAGTTTTCCAAATTTCTCGGCTGTTGCGGCAAAGTTCAGCAGTACTCCTATTCTGCTGGCGGCTAATCTTAATCCTGACTGGCCGGGCATGGTTGCCATGCTTGCCGCTGGAGGAGCGCTCAACCACCTGGGAATCAATCATTTCAGAGTAGCCGGTGATATTAAAGAAGCTGACGTGCTTGCCAAATACCTTGAATTTGCCAAATGTGCCTATGCTGTGAGCAGCCTCAAGGGTCAGACTTATGGACTTGTCGGCGGAAGAAGTCTGGGAATGTACAGTGCGACGGTAAGTATGCAGGACTGGATGGATCAGTTCGGAGTTGATATTGAACATATTGATCAGTCTGAAATTCTGCGTGTGGCCGAGACTATTCCTGAAGCGCAGGTTGAGAAGGCTTTCAAATGGCTTTCTGAGCGGGTGAAATCGATTGAGTATGACGGCAAACAGCTGACACCTGAAAAGCTCAAGACTCAGATACGACATTATGAGGCAACCAAGGAACTGGTCAAGAAGAATAAGCTGGACTTCCTAGGGGTAAAATGTCATTACGAGATGAGTCGTCACTACTGCACACAGTGCCTGAGTGCGGCATTTATGAATGACCCATATGACTGGGACGGGGCAAAGGAACCAGTCGTCTTTGCCTGTGAGGCGGATTCTGATGCAGCGCTGACCATGCAGATCTTAAAAACAATTAGTGGCGGTCCGGTGATCTTTATGGATATCAGACACTGGGATGCAGAAGAAGAGGTTATGGTATTCTGCAACTGTGGATCACAATCAACATATTATGCTGGAAGATCCGATGTGCCTGAGGAGAATCTGAAGAATGTTACTCTGTACCCTGCACTTGATATCTACAGTGGTGGTGGAGCACATGTAAACTGTATGACCAAGGCTGGAGCGGCAACTGTTGCCAGACTCTGCCGGGTAAAGGGTGAATACCGGATGGTGCTTTTCCCAGTTGAACTGGTTGAACTGGCTGAAACGAAGATGGCTGAAACAACCAAGGAATGGCCTCATAATTTTGCAAAGCTTCCATTCAGCCATGAACTGTTCCTGGAAGAGTTTGATGCCAATCACTGCCATGCGGTTTATGGTGATGTGACTCATGAGATTGAAATGGTGTGTAAGATGCTTGGTGTAGAAGTTATCCGTCTGGATAAGATGGAAGCAGAAAGCAAATAAAAGAGAAAGTTTTTTGAATTTTAGTATCTGTATAAGGGGTTATGGCAGGTTTTTCTTGCGGATTATGCTCTGTTCCATGTAAATCATAGCATGACAAACAAACGAAGTAAAACATAACATAACATCACACTGGAATTTCCAAAAATTCCAAAATAAAGCAACCACACGGGGTATATATTCCAAGGGGAAAGCTTTTATCATAACCTCTGATACAGTACTATTTAAAGAGCATAATTGATATTTTGAATAAGTATTATAAATGTATTTTCAATAATATTTGCAGGCAGAAAATGTGTTTACTGCTGCTGTGTCTGTGGTGCCGTTTAAATAGTTTGTCATATATTTTCAGGATGTATAAGAGATATAATTACAGGTGTATTTAAAATGAAAAAGACAAAAGACAGAAAATTAGTAGAACTTCATAATTGTTACATCATGCGGGTCAATACTTCATGGGATTCACCGCTAATTCCGCAGGAAGAAGAGATGGATTATCAGCAGTTTTGTGAGAAGTATAATCTTAAAATGATTCCCAAAATATCTGCTGAATCCGGTTGTTAGAAGAATTTTAAACAGTTGCGCCTCAAAAGAGATGCAACTGTTGTTATTATATTATAATATCATAGAGACGATATAACAGTTGGATTGTGACGGTCAGATAAATTTCCTCAGGTGTTCGACCAGTTTTTCAGGGTCACATTTGGGTACAAATCCGTCCGCATGTACTTCCTTGGCTCTGTTGACAATGGTGTCATTGGTCAGCGAACTGTGCAGCAGTACCGGCAGAAGTCTGAGATCCTGATGACTCTTAACATATTGAGTAAGACTGTATCCGTCCATTCGCGGCATTTCAATATCAGATAAGATAAGATCTATATAATTGAATATGCTCTTCTGGTCAGCTTTTGACTGCTGATAAAGATTTTCAAGTATCTCCTGAGCTTCCTTGCCGTCTCCGGCTTCAATAACTTCGATATTATGGTTCTTGAGTGCTTTGGCAGTTTCACGTCTGATAAGCAGTGAATCCTCGACCAGAAGTATCTTGGTAATATCCTTGCGCAAAGTTATTTCTGCGAGACTGTCACCTATATCATCATAGAGCTTGATTACCTGCTGCACTATCTGTTCAAAATCCAGCAGCAGCGCGACCTCATCAGAATTTTTGGTGTTCTGATTGTGATGGCTTGCTGTATCGATAGAAGACATCTGTATTGTGCCGATAACATAGTTCAGTGAGATAAGTGGGCCTCCTTGCGGCGGCGGAGAAATATTATTCCAGGAAATATAGCTTACACTGTTTACCTCGGTAACAATAAAGCCAACCGTTACCCCTGAAAATTCACAGATGATGATGATTTTTTCAAATTCGCTATGGCGTTTGCCGTCTTTATGCAGACCCAGCAGCATATCTAGTGACATTACCGGAATTGTCTGATCACGCAACAGTAGCATACCGGCGAAACCCTTGGGCATGTCCGGTACTGGAGTAAGTGTTGTCACCGGTACAAATTCTTTGGTCTTAAAGGCATTGATAGCAAATTTATGATTCTTTATACTGCCGTCAGGTTTGTATGATTTGACGACAAAGTCAATTATACCTACAGCATTGGAGCCGATAGTTACGACTTCAACTTTGCGTTCAGAAGCGGCTTTAATTGCCCCGGCATCGGAGTAGGCGTTTCCAGAGGCAATATATGAATTTTCGATAACCCGTCTGATATCAAGCACCAGTGATATCTGTCTGTCGCTGAGTAGCGCGCAACCGGTTATTTCAGGGATGTCTCTAAGCTGGCCTTCGAGCTGGCGGATAACCACCTGTCTGGTTTCCATGACTGTATCAACTAGAATAGCAGCGAGTTTGTCGCCTTCGTCTACAAGGATGAGCACTCCTTCTTCAATATCATTTCTACCGTCAATTCCAAGAAAATCAGACATTTTAATCAGCGGGACTATAATGCCTCTGACATTTACCATATTTCCCCGGCCTTCAACTGTTGAAAGCTGTTTCTTATCCAGTTTGAAGGTTTCGCGTACCGACTGAACCGGAATGGCAATTATATTGTCTCCCAGGGTTACCAGCAGGGCTTCAACCGCTGCGAGTGCAACCGGGAAGCGCAATCTGAAGGTGGCGCCTTCACCCGGATGGTTCTCAATTTCTATACGTCCGCGGAGTGAGTCCATTGATTCCTGAACAATTGACATGCCAACGCCACGCCCAGAGATGCCGTCAACAGCTTCTGAAGTTGAAAAACCGCTGGAGAAAATAAGATTCAGGATATCCTGATCCTTGCGGTTGTCATCTTCTGTAATGCAGCCGGTTTTTATGGCTTTGGCTCTAATTTTTTCTATATCAAGTCCGGCTCCGTCATCACTGAATTCAATTATAATATCGGCACCGGTCTGCCTCGCGCTCAAATGCAGCCTTCCGGCAGGAGGTTTATTCAGTTCACGGCGTCGGCTGGCTGATTCGATACCATGTCCGACAGCATTACGCACCAGATGCATCAGCGCAGCACTAAGTCGTTCCACAACACTGCGGTCGACCTTGGTGTCCTGTCCATCAAGAATCATATTTACCTGTTTTCCAATAGCACGTGCGGCATCATTGGCGGCTCTTTGTATTCTATGGAAAAGAGGGGCAATCGGAGTCATGCGGAAGGAACTGGCCATATCATTCAGGGTGCGGCAGAAGCGCATGAGATCCTGCAGATCACCATTTGCTGAGTTTATGGCGCTTATCTCCGGATTGGTAAGCAGGTGTGAGCCTATGAGAGAGACTTCACTGACAATATCAAGAAGCTCGTCGAGTCTTTTTACCTCAATCTGCACATTGCGCAGGGAGTAGGTTTCAACCTCTTTTTCTTCCGTCTGACTGACCGGATTTGCTTTTACTTTTTGAGCGGAGTCTGGTATCTCGCTATCAGCGGGCGCAGTTTCATTTTTCAGAACAGCCTGCTCTGTCTGCACGCCGGCACTTGGGATTGGCCTGGCCTCGACCGGAGGTTGCGCTGCTTCCGGTATTGCCGGTTCACTGCTCTTCGTATCGTTGAATACTATTGCTTCCGGTTCATGCTCATCCGTTTGAGTTGCGTCTGTTGTCTCATCTTCAGGTTCCATGGTGAAGAAGTCATCGGTAACATCCTCTTCTGCGTTGTCAGCACTGAACGGGTAGTCCTCGGTTGCTTCTTCGTCGGGAGCTGAGTCGTCATCAGCTGTTGGCATGAAAAAATCATCATTGCCGGATACCTCCGGGTTTTCAGCGGTCTGCCCGGAACTTTGAGGTGCGCTTACAGTTTCTGTAGCACCGCTATCCTGTTCGACCTGATTGTTCAGGCGTGTGATTGCCTCCTGTGATTCCTCCTGCTGGGAGTTTTTCAATTTTCCATTACGCAGTAGATCTCTGCCGATTTTAACCAGCTGCAGCAGTATGTCCACAGAATTTCTGGAGAAGAAAAGATTGCCGGATCGGGCATCCTGAATAACCTCTTCAACACCGTGCCAGTAGCTGCTTAAAGCAGTAAGTCCGAGAATACCGGCCTCGCCTTTGAGAGTGTGAAATTCGCGGAAGATCTCCTTACAGCCCTCGGTGTCAAAACATCCATCCTCCAGAACATTGAAAAGAAGTGATTCCAGATGGTCTATACGCCCTTCAATTTCCTGCATGAATTCTTCATCAATTTCGATTGCCGGCTCTATCTTGTTGGATTCTGCAATATCTTCCAGATCGGAAAGAAAGAGATCGCTGTTGGCAACTATTTCTCTGGCAAGCGCCTGATCATAGGTCTGATCTTCGGCAGCGCTGCTGAGGATTGATACCATGTTGAGCAGGTGTGATACCTCGGTATCGATGTTTGTCGGCATATTGTTGGCCAGATGCTCAAGTATGTCTTTGGCGCGGGAGACAATATCCGAGAGAATAAATTCAGCCTGGGCTATAAGTTCGACATTTATATCATTACATAATTCAGCAAGTTCCTGCCATGATTGCGGGTCGTTCAGTGAAATTCCTACTGCCAGATCGGTAGAGAGAGTGGATATTTTCTGGGTGACTTTTTCCGTAAGCATAAGAAATAATAACCTGTAGTTGTCAGTATAAATGGTTGGTATTCAACTGGAATAAATTTACAAAAGGTTCTTCTGGAATATAGTAACGGAAACAGAAGTATTCTAATCTATTTTAAACTACAGCAATATCGAGTTTTCGTCAAGCTAAACTTTTTTTTAACGTTCTAAAAGAAAATAAAATTCAGGATTCTTTCCTTTCCCGCCCAGAAAAGGTGCCCGTGACGGCCCGCTCAGTTTGAGTCCGGTTGCTGTTGCGGTACCACTTACCCGTTGCAGGATATTTGTCAGAGCCTCTTCTTTGACCTTGCCTTTTCTGCCTTTTTCCATCTCTGATCGTTCTGCTTCATATTGAGGTTTTAAGAGACTTACTACCTTGCCTGCAGTTTTTAACAGAGATATGGCATGCGGCAGAACTTTTTCCTGTCTGGTCCAGCCGACATCACAGGTTACCAGATCGACTTTTTCGGGAATTTCTACGTGCAGTGCGTTGGTTCGCTCCATTACGATAACCCGCTCATCATTGCGCAGAGTCCAGGCCAGAGTTCCGTATGAAGTGTCGACTGAATAGACTTTGCTGGCTCCATGTTGAAGCAGACAGTCGACAAAGCCTCCGACATTACTGCCCAGATCGCAGCAGACAAGTCCTTCAACTTTAACTGAAAATTCCTGCAGGGCCCATTCAAGTTTTTCTCCGCCTCTTCCTACGTAGCTCATTATTTCTCTCTTCTATATCAGGTTTATTCATCAGGTGCTGATCAATAACCGGTAATTGGATATCCTGTAGTTGCTGCAGACTAAAATCTACATTGACAAAAATTATATCTACAGTAAAATTAGAATGCTATATAATTGCATTATAATAGCTAACATACTGCTATGCAATATGTTTGGATTTTGTGTGTAAAATTTTCTGGCTCTTGTGGAGATATTATGGGCGATAAAAAATATAGAATTCTGCTGGTCGAAGACTGTAACCGGGGAATGAGTAAAATAGTTGCGGATTTTCTCTTTTCTGATTATCACGATCTTCATATCAATCCTGTTGCCAGTATTGCTGAAGTTGAACATCGTCTTGAAACTGCGGAATTTTCCGCTATTCTTCTTGCTCCAAACCTGCCAAATTATGATGGAGCTTCACTGGTGAATTATATTAAGAAGATATCTCGCGGTATCCCGCTGGTTGTATCTCTGAATTCAGATGATCGGCAGATTATTGATGATGTGAAGAGACTTGGTGTCGCCAGAATATTTTATGACGGTAATATTGATGTTCCGCAAATGTATGATCTTTGCCGGGATTATGAAGCCAGCAGGCCTGAGAAGCCGCTGCCGGAACAGAGAGTTTCAGGTATTGATCCGGTAACACCACCGGTTCCAGAGCAGCGGCGTGGTGCTGCGATCAGCAGTATTGATCTGCAGCAGGAGGTAGCGCGACACCGGGAAGCACTTTTGAAAGCTAAAGAAGAATCCAGAAGCAACCGTGAAGCTATTGCCAGAGCTGAAGAGGAGTCGGCGAGATTACGCGAAGAGGCTCAGAGTGCCAAGGATGAGGCGGAATCTATTAAAACGAGAATTGCGGAACTTCGCCGTGAAAATGCGGAAAAGACGGAGGCTCTTGCTGTAAACCAGCAGCGGGTGGAGAGTATTTCCCATGAAGTTGATGAGAACCGGGAGGTACGTGATAAGGAATTGGCTGCGGCGAATATTGAACGGGAAAGACTGGAAAATATCCTGCAGCAGCTTAGAGATGAGCTCGGCGGACGTAATGCCGAGGTGGAGAGATTTGCCTCGGAACTGACGGATTTGCGGCGTAATCTTGAGCAGTCGGAGAATGAACGCGCGGAGCTGCACCGCCGGCTTGAGGATAGTGAAAATAAAAAGAATGTATCTCTACGTGATGCGCAGGAGGCTCTGAATGGGCTGCATAAAGCAGAGGAAGAAAATTCCCTGGCTCGTGCTCGTATCGGTGATCTTGAAGGTCGGGTTAATGATCTGATAGGAGAACGTGATAAAGCTTTGGACAGTTCACGTATTGCCGGAGAGTATTCGCTGAGAATGGAGAAGGAACGTGATGCCGCGTCCGGACGGGAACAGAAACTGGCGGAGGCCAAGAGAGAGGTTGAGAAACAGGCGGCTGATCTCACCGATAAGCTTGGAGCAAGCGGCAGGATGGTGGATAATCTTAATTCGGTTGTAACTTCTCTTGAAAATCGCTGTGAAGAGCTTGAAGCAGGGCAGGCGGCGCTTATTGAGGCGGAGCATGTTGGCATTCAGCGTGAACGTGAGGGGCGGGAAGAGGCTGAGGCAGAGTTGGTTTCGGTACGTAAGGCACTCAGTGAACTGGAGCGGATTGAAGAGGAACGCGCCAAGCTGGAGCAGCTTCTGAAGGATGGTCAGACCAAAGAGCATGAATTGTTTCAGGCCAAGACCAGAGAGCTGGAGGAGGCGCTGACTGAGGAAAGAGCGCAGAATTCCGGTCTTCAGCAGCAGGTGTTGGATCTGAACAAGCAGCTCAAGGAAGTTCAGGGTCAGCTGGAGAATCGGAACAAGGAGTTGGGATCTGTGTTGGGTGCGGATGAAGAGCTTAAATCGGAGCTGAGTGAGAGCCGTGAGACGGTGACCCTTCTTGAAAGTAGAATTACCGAGTATAAGAATACGCTTCGTGAACTTGAAGAGCAGTATAAAGCAGCGAAGGACGACGCTGATAAAGAGCGACAGCAGTTGCAGGAGCAGCTGGTTAAGCTTGAAGAGCAGAATAAAATCCTCAGTGATGAAAAGGCGGATATAATGGAGTCATACGCCAATAAATCGGAAGCGGTTCAGCAGCGTTTGAATGAGGCTGAAACAATGCTTAAGGACTGTCAGTGGAAGCTTGATAATGAAACTTCACTGAAGGAGCTTGCTCTGGAACGGGTTATGGAATTAGGAGCGTTTGAGGATCAGGTCGGGCAGCTTCAGCTTGATATAGCCGATAAAATAAAGGGTATTGAGAGTCGGGATGCGCAGATAAAGGTGCTTAAAGAGGAACTTGCCGCTCTTAAAGATGAACTCGCCGGAATGCGAGATCAGGTGCAGCTTGAGAATCTTGAGAAGGATATGGCTCTTGATAAGTTACGTAAAGAGTGTGAAGCTGTGCATCAGGATTATTCAGCACTCAAAGAACAGACAGCGCGTGAGAAGGAGGTTATTACCAGTAATGCTCAGGAGTTGCAGGCGAAGTTCAGCAGTACCTGTGACGAGCTTAAAAGTACGCAGTGGGAGTTGCGTGAGCGTACTGTGGAGGTCAAGCGGTTAACTTCGAGAATTGAAGAGCTGCAGGCGGAATCGGAACTTTTAAGTGATCTGCATTCTGAAGTGGATGATGTTCGCGGGCTTCTGGAAAAATCCGAGAAAAAAACGGCTGTACTGACAGCGGAGAATGATGAGCTTCGTGAACGTATTGAAGGTTATAAGGAGCTTGTTACCAAGGTAAATGAACTTGAAGAGAAAGCGGAGCTTGCTGATAGAGTCGCGTTGGAAATTGATGAATTGAATAAGGCCTTTATGGAGGAACAGATTGAACATCGGCGTCTTGATGTTGAACTGCGCAAGGCGCGTGAGCGGGAGAGTCATCTCGAAGAACTTACGGCCAGTAATAAAGAGCTCGGTTGGGAGCTGATGAAAGCACGTACTCTTATCGGTGAATTCCGGGCGCATGAGGAAGAACGGGCCATTCTTGGAAGTGTGGATAATATGGCTGAGGTTCAAAGGTATAAAACGTTGCTGAATGACAAGGAACAAGAATTGAAAAAGGTCGCAGCGGATAAGGATGCATTTATTAATGAGCAGCTGCAGAAGGTTGAAGAACTCACCGAGTTGTATGAGAAAGCCCAGAGTGAGCGTCTGGAACTTCTCAGCAGGCTGGGGCGTGAGTAAGCTTTATTCCAGGCGCTGATTTATTTCGCCGGTGTTTTAAGAACGGGTCTTATATATAAGATATCTTGTATGGAATATGTGGTATTGGGTGCGGGCGGTGGCCTGTGCATTATAAATGTTTAATTATATGGGGAATAAACATGAGCAAGGCTGAATTTAAAGAAGAGCTGACACAGGCGGTGCGCGAGGCAATACGGGATCAGGAAGTAGTTGCGGAGATCGACGGCTACCTTGAAAGTGATACTTTCTGGGAAGTGGCGAAGAGCGCCGGCTGTTATTATAACCGTCCAGAGGCTACCGATGCAACGGTTTATGCCTGTCGGCGAATTGTTGATATGGTGCGTGAATTTCAGGGAGAGAAAGCTGCTGTTTCAACTGTTCAGACTACTGTGGTTTTCGGAACTTCCGGCTGGCGTGGTGTTATTGGTGAAGATTTTACGACACTCAATGTTGCCAAGGTTGTGCGCGGTATTGTTGAAATGATGCAGACGGCTAAATTCCTTGAGGTAAATAAGTATCAGAGTTTTGAGGAAGTTCAGAAGCATGGAATTGTAATATTTCGTGATAACCGGTTTATGGGAGATGTGTTTATCGGAATCGCCAAGCGTGAGCTGGCGGCAGCAGGAGTTAAGATGTATATTGCCGGTGAGTGCCCAACCGGCGTCGGTTCGGCGCTGGTGACTGAGCTCTCCGCTGCCGGGTCGATAAATTTCACACCGTCACATAATCCTATGGAGTATGCAGGTCTGAAGTTTAATCCTGCTGACGGCGGACCTGCCGGCCCGGAACTGACAGTACTTATTGAGGAGAAGGCCAATGCTTATATGCAGGGGGGAGAGTTTTCACCGGTAACGGTTGAACCCGCTGCGGATATGTACAAGGATATTGACGCAAAACAGATTTTTACTGATTTTGTTATGAATAAAAGCAAGGTCTTTGATTTGTCGGCACTGCGTGAATGGCTCAAAGCGAAGAAGGATGAGATTGCCTTGATAGTGGATTTCATGCATGGTTCTTCGCGGGGTTATGTAGAGGCTGTGCTTGGTGCGGAGGTGGTAGAGGAATTGACCGCGGCCGGGTCTTTTAAACGCCTGCATGTGGCTACTGATTACAGTTTTCATGGGGTAAAACCAGAGCCGAGTGCGGTCAATCAGGCACCGCTTATTGCTGAATTGTCAGTAATGAATCGCCGGTTGTCTCTGGCGGTTGCTCTTGATCCGGATGCTGACAGAATACGCTTTGCTGACGCGGCTATGGATATTGATATGAATCGTTTTGGTGCTATCGCTTATGCGAGTATGCTGGGCAGAGGCATGGACGGCGGACTTGCCAGCACTGCTCCTTCAAGTGATTTCGCGTTGGAAATAGCTAAGCGTGAGGGTAAGGAAATTTTTGAGATGGCGGTAGGTTTTAAAAATTTCCGCGAGCCGCTCAGTCAGGGTAAGGTTATACTTGCTTTTGAGGAATCTGATGGTATTACCTGTGTCGGACATACCCTGGAGAAGTGTGCTCTGGCGGGATTTCTGCTGGCACTTGAGGCAATGAAGAGTACCGATACTAATATATCTGAGCAGTATAATAAACTGCGTGAACGCTATGGATACTTTTATCCTGCTAAGGCTGGGGCTGATGTCAAAGGTGTCAGTATTGAAGCCTGGCAGGAATATAAGGCGAATGTTGTTGCGGTATTGCAGCATAAGCTGTATAAGGTCGGTGACAGCGTTAGTGTCGGCGGTGTTGCCAAAGAGATTGCTGCTATCAATATTATTGATGGGCTCAAGCTTATATTTGCAGATAAGAGCTGGATACTGCTGCGTCCGTCAGGTACGGAGCCAAAATTCAGATATTATTATGAGCTGGCCAGTGCCGAGGCTTTGGCTGATGAAGAGAAACTGATGCGTGAATATGAGGAGGCGGCAGCAGTAATACTAACCAAGGCGCGTGAGATTGTGGATAACGGCTGAGTATTGTGATTGCTGTTAGTTATTGAAATTTCCCGGTTAAGCTGTTTTAAATGTAATACTTTAAATATCTGCTAAACTTTGATGTTTTTTTACCGTTTATATAGTTAAAATATTTTAGTGTGTATTTTGTCTGGAAAAGAGTTGACAAAATATTTTATCGGACTATATAATTATTATATAAAGGTAATTAATTGTGAGAAAAGTAATTTCCAAGGATGGAGATATGGAAAACACAAGTGCTATAAACCTCTTGTTTGTTGAGTCCGGGCAGGAGTGTTCGCATGCGGACTGTCATAAGCCTTGCCGGGTTATTAATACCAAGACCGGGGTGCGTTTCTGTGAAGAACACGTGCCGGTATCGTGGATTGAGCAGG
Source organism: Planctomycetota bacterium (assembly GCA_963677015.1). Lineage (GTDB taxonomy): Bacteria > Planctomycetota > SZUA-567 > SZUA-567 > SZUA-567. The sequence continues at coordinate 3,304,130 of OY781533.1, read as the reverse complement.
CTTTCAGAAATGATAAACGTATAGAATATGAACGCAAATCAATACCTAAAGCGTGCGTACGTATGTGAGAAGGTGAAATTTATTCTATGACGAATAGTATATTCAGATACCGGGTCTTTATCTGGTATCTGAATTTTTTTAATAACGAAAGATACAGAAGGGTTTTAATTATGGATAAAGTGATAATTGGTGTTGATCATCCGGCGATTGTGTTTCATGATCTTGAGGCTGCCTGTAAATGGTATTGTGAGGTTCTTGATTATGAAATAATGGCAGAAGCAGCGGGTGGAGCAAAGTTATTGAAGAGCGCTGATGGTGTCTTTCTTGAGGCTATGCCGACAGACGGTTCGGCAAGACCGGAGCGGGGATATTTTGCCGAAGGTGTAAGTCATCTGGCTTTAAGAGTGGCAGATCTGGATAAGGCGATAGAGGTCCTTCAGGAACGTGGCGTTGTCTGGACCGGTGAGATTGCATCTGCTGTCGGTGGCGGAAAACTGCGTGGTTTTCGTGATCCTGAAGGGAATGAGCTGCAGATAGTACAGCGCTGATTTGCCGGCATGCATTGTTTTAAATTATAGTAGATTATGCCAAGTATGAATCGGGGTACAGCTGATGTTAAAGCTGTACCCCGAAAAAATATCTGTTGTTTTCTGCTATTTCTGCGCCAGATAGGTAATCCAGTTATTCTCGGATTTGGTGGTATATTGTACCTGAGTAAAACCGGCAGTCAGCAATTGTTCCTTGAGCGCTTCCGGAGTGAAAAGCTGCATTCCAGAGACCGCGACTATGCGTTCATTTCGTTCTCTAAAGGTATCATCCTCGGTATCAGCATACATCTCCTGAATAATCTGGAAGGTGCCGTTGTCGTTTAGAACACGAAAAACATTCTTCAGTGATTCGGTAATCTCCGGCCAGAAATAGGTGGTTTCCACCGCAGTAATGTACGTGAATTCAGCGTTGCCGTAGGGCAGTTCAAGTACACTGCCGTTTATTATTTCCGCCTGCTTCTGCAGATTTTTTTTGCTGAGTTCAACCATATCTGTAGAGTAGTCTATGCCGTATAACTGAAGATTGGGGTAGCGGGTATGTACCGCTTTCAGGGTGGCTCCGCCGCCGCAACCGACATCCAGGGCTTTGCCGGTTATATTTTGATCCTGACTGTAGGTGTCCATCGCCCAGCTTACAAGTGTGCTGTGGCTTTCATTCATTTCATGGGCAAGTTGAATGCCGTCATCTCCTTCCGGTTTGCGGCAGAGTCGCAGACGTTGTTGCAGATATTCATCACTGTATTTTTCATCTTCCCAGTCTTTGGCGATATTTCTGGCCATCTTTTCCCTTTCGTAAGTTGTGCCATATAGAAGTTTATTCTGTGCAGCTTACTGTTAGTTGCTTTCATCCTTCATCCATGAGTCTGCAGGTCCGAAGTCTGATGCTGGATTATAATTCTGCATATTGATCGCTTTGCTGGCTGAGCTGGCCTGAATAATTGCCTGCAGCGGTGCGATAATTTCGCTGATGACCGTGGTGGCCCAATGTGATGCCGAGTATAGTCCGCGTTCTGGAACATAGATTATATCTCGATCTTCAAGCTCAATATCCGGCTCTACGCCGTTGATAATATTGAGATAATTTACATTTATAATTTTATCGGCGCTTTTACGGATAACAACGAGATGGTTTCTGTCTGCCCGGTATTTATCAACTCCGCCGGCAGCTGCTATTGCCGCCATGAAGGTTGTTGTTGTTGTATACTGATAAGTACGAGGGGTGTTTACCGCTCCTATGACGTAAACTGTCTTACTGATATCTGTGAGATATGAACTTGGGAAAAAGAGAAAATCATTGGCACGTACGTAAATGTTATACTTCATTTCCCGGTTGAGCAGCAGCTTTTCAAAATTTATCGGAAGAATTTTGCCGTCACGCATCATATATGAATTACTGAGATCTACAACATCATTGGTCTGTGAATTTCGATATGAAAGCAGATTCGCACTCGGTAACTGACTGAGTACACCGGCCATTGACAGAAAATCGAGCAGTTTGGTGTTATTCTGTATAATATGGCTTCCAGGGGCTTTTATCGGTCCCATGATATATACCTGACTGCCTGAGTAGGTTTTTCCATTGATGTCAACTTTTGGTTTGTAGTAATACTTTGCCAATTGGTCTTCAATCTTTGTTTTAAGCTCGGGATAGGTCAGCCCGGCCGCTTTAACTTCTACTCCGTAGAGATAACCGAGGGTGCCGTCAGGGCGTACATTTACCAGCTGCCGGCTGTCCGGTTCGAAAGGAATGGAAATTTCTAGCTGATCACCGCGGGTGATACGATAGGTTGGGTTGTATTTTTTTCTGAGTTCGGTCAGTTCTTCGTCAATTTTTGCCTGTTCTTCAGGACTTATTGTCTTTTTCTTACCCTCAAAGATTCGCAGGTGAGGGCTGTCCTTTTTTTTAGGATTTTTCACAGTGGTGGAGCCGTCAGCGTTTTGCGCTTCCGGTATTTCAGTGAAAAGTTCTTCCCGTACTTTATCATCATGCCTGATGTCCTGAGTTTCAACAGTTGCGGCTGTGGTGCCGGAGCCGGTATATTCATTGTCATCTTTGCAGGAAGTAAAGAGGATAAAGGATAGCAGGAATGCTGATAAAACCGAGATATTTAATGTCAGATGCATGCGTGCGAATTCTTTGAATTTCATCTTTTTACTTTCATTATGGGTTACGCAAAAATATTTAACACCAGTTTATCGGCAAAATAACTGTATATGCTTGATGTTTTATACAATATTTTTCATGTCTCAGTATAGATATATCGGTGATTTTGAAAGTAAGATATGAGCGGATATGCTGCCCGTTATATATTATGATTACTGTCTGCGGCATAAAAAAAAGTTGAGACCTGAAAAATATTCGGTCTCAACTGGTAAAATAATGAAATTTTAGAGAATAACTTAGATTCAGGCTTTGCCGCCGGTCTCCTGAAAAACTCTGAAGAGAGCGACACAGACAATCAGCAGAACTATAAAGATTATCTTTGGTTCGGGTGCGGCAACAATTTCAGAGATCAGAAAAGCATGAGTCTCGCCGTTTATTGTTCCCCAGCCGACTATCTGCCCCAGGTCATTTATATCACTGGCAACAGACAGGTTTGTCCATTCACTGCCGTCCGGCAGCAGGTCATTGAGGTTGAGCATGCCGCTGTCAGCACTCCAGACAAAGGCGTTTCCATTTGAAGTACCGACAATAACACCTTCCTCATTGATGGCGTACGCTTCGGAACTTGTACCGACACCGACATAGCCAAGTTCGATAACTTCTCCATCTTTATACAGATAAGCCTGTTCTTCACCGCTATCAATTACTTCTCCGGATTCGGTAACATCAGCTGTTTTGGTACCGACTACTTCACCTGAGTCGTTAATATCAGTAGCTGAACCTTTGATTGATGATATAAGTTCGGTACTGTCGTTGTACATGTTCCAGATATAAGGGGTGCCGAGTTCGGTCTCTCCAATTACCTGTCCACTGTCATTTATATCGGAGGCATATTTTATTTCCATATCGCCGCCGACTTTAACCGGGTTGTGTCCGCCCCAAATGCTGTAAACCATAGTCTGGGTTGGGTCACCATCAGACGCAAGAATCTGACCGTTGTCATTGATACTGTACGCAGCTGTGGCCGTAGTTTTGCCGGTACTCAGCTGATTCAGGTTACTGTTGACATTATATGAAGTCCAAGTGCCGACGCGGTAATCTCCATTGTCACTGGTACTGCCACCTAAAATACGACCGCTGCTGTCTATAGCGGTAGCATAGGTATTTTTATTACCATCTTTAAGGCTGAGCATACTGCCGTTATTTGGCCACCACTGACCCCAGGTGAAGGCTGTGGTGCTACCGTCCGCATCTACAGAGGTTCCGACAACAACTCCGGAATTATTTATAGATGTCGCATAACTGGAAGTATCGTCACCTATGACACCCAGATCAATGATTGTCATTGTGTAGCTGGCCGCCTGTGCTGTCGTTCCGAGGCAGGCTACAAAAGCCAGAATTAGACCTAGTATTAGGGTTCGTAATTTTATCATCTTCAGCTCCTTATATAATGAAGCATACAATATTTAACATAATTTCCTAATTGTTAATTATAGCGTTAATTTTTTTTACTGTCAATATTATTTTGTCGGTAATTGCTTCTAAACCTTTATTAATTTAGGTATTTATTCGAAATGTAGCTGAAAATATATATCAGAAAATTGGCAAAAACGCGACAATGGGGATTGTGTAAAGTAAAATTACTTTTATGAAAATTTTTATAGAGAGTGTTATATTATAATATGTTTTTTTACATTAATAATGTCTATATTCGACTATTTAACAGGTTTTTAATTTGCTGTACTGCTGAAAAAATGTATAGTCAAATACAGAAAGAATGTTATATTGATTTGATGGCTTTTATGCTGGTATTGAGGTTATATGCCTAAAAAAGAATTTTATTTTTCTAAAGACCCTAAAATTGCGGTATTATTACCTGTTGTTGATTTTATCCTTATTTCGGTGGTTTTGGCTCTTAGTGCCTGGGGATATGATGATTCTTGGGATGAGGAGTATGCGATAACCGGGCTGGCTGCCAGTCTGCTATATATCTTTCTTGGAAATTACTTTGAGCTGTTCAACAGATTTTCCAAGAATTCTGCGCGGGAGGATAAGGTCAAGCTTTTCAGCTGTTGGGCTCTGGCATTTATGCTGACGCTTTTTGTGGCCTTTTTACGTAAGAATACAGCAGAACATTCCCGTGTTATCCTTTCAATCTGGTTTTGCACCACCGTTATTGGTCTGTATCTTGTTGATTTCCTCTGGCGGTATTGTATCAGTACATTGCATATTGCCGGGCGGTATCAGGTCAAAGTGGCGGTGGCCGGTCTGAATAATTTCGCTTTTGATCTTATAAGACAGATAAAGGATGATGAATACAGTAAAGGGTTAATAATAAATGGGATCTATGATGATAGAGCTACCGGGCGTCTGCCCGAGATACCATTTACCGACCTTGAACATCTCGGGCGATTCTCTGATATGCTTGATGATGCAATGAACAGCAAATTTGATGTACTATTTATTACTCTGCCGTTCAAGGCTGAGAAGCGGGTTAAAAGTCTTGTAAACAGTCTTAAGAATACAACTGTCTCGGTGTATATTGTTCCTGATTCATTTATATTCGAGCTTATACAGGGGGATCTTTCTGTTTATGGCAAGATACCTCTGATTGAAATTTTCGATACCCCGTTTTTTGGAATTAATACATTTATTAAGCGGATTGAAGATCTGGTTATCACTATTGGTATGCTCCCTCTGTTACTGCCGCTTTTGGCGGTGATTGCCGTGATTATCAAGTTGACCAGCAGAGGTCCGGTTATCTTTAAGCAGCAGAGGTATGGGATAAACGGTGATGTTATTAAGATTTGGAAATTCCGGACTATGAATGTCTGTGAGGATGGTCCTAAAGTAGTACAGGCAACCAAAGATGATGACAGAATAACTCCTGTAGGTCGGTTTCTGCGAAAAACTTCTCTGGATGAAATTCCACAGTTTATAAATGTGCTGCAGGGACGTATGAGTATTGTCGGTCCGCGCCCGCATGCGGTGGCGCATAATGAGGAGTACCGTAAACTCATAAGCGGCTATATGATGCGCCATAAGATTAAACCCGGAATCACCGGTCTGGCGCAGATAAATGGTTATCGTGGCGAAACCAAAGATCTGGAGCAGATGGAGAAGCGGGTGGAGCTGGATGTGCGTTATATACGTGAGTGGAATATTTCGCTTGATATTGATATTATCATCAAGACCATTGTTGTTGTGCTGCTGGGTAAAAATGCATATTGACCGGGGTTTCAACCCTGTGGTTTTAAAAAATTAATTGGATAACGGGATAGAGCATTATGCAGAAATCATTCAGATTAAAATTTGTTGTGGCGATTGCTATTTTCGTAATTATTCTGGTGATCGCTTTGTATGGATACTACAAATTTACCGGACGTGGGGGTAATTCTGAGTATGGAGTCAATAAATCCAAAGACGAGCTTATGAAGGAGTATTTCAGTTATTCCAGTATGGGGGATAACTTTAAAGCCTTTCGCTCTATAAAAGCAGCCAGCAGTAAAGATCCTGATAATATGACTCTGATGAAGAAAGCGGCAGATGCTGCTATTAAAGCCGGTAAGAAGAGTGAGGCTAATCAGATTCTGGAAAAGATTTGGGGCAGTGGTGTCAGGGAGCCAAAAGTGCTTTTTTCACTTGTTGCCACTTCTATTCTGCCAAAGTTCGAACAGCGAAAGCGCACACTTGAACTTATCGGTCAGATAGATGAGGAAAGCCTGCGCCAGAAGCTTTATGCGCTTTATTATTATCAGCTGGAGAAGTATGAACAGGCGGAAGGATATTTCAACTGGCTCATTACTAATGATCCTCATCCGGCAATTTATGAATATACAGCCAGAAATTTTCTGGCGCTGCGTGAACCGGTCAAGGCCATACAGGTGCTGGAGGAGGCGCAGGCAAAGAATTATCTCGGGGATGGCGGTGAAATAATACTGGCAAATCTATATGCTATTGAAGCTGAACCGAATAAGGAAAAGACCCTGTTTACAACGTATACCAGGGAAAACGGAGCTTCGGATTTTGTAGTGCTGTCACATGCGATTATTCTCTTTGCGAATAATGAATTAGATAAGGCCAAAGAATACCTTGAGAAGATTTCACATCCCAGCCGTTTTGCTGCGGATAACATTGTGTCTGCTGAAGATGTGATAGATAAACTCAAACATGATCCGGCACTCAAGCCGTTATTGAATAAGCTCAGCCCCCGTACCAGAGATGTTATGGATGCGGATCAGAATGATATCTTTGAACTTTCACTCTTCAGTGAATTAATAGCTCAGGATTTTAATCGTATCGCGGCTGAGAATTCTCATGACAGTGAAGAGTTTCTGGAGGAACTCAGTAAGATACATAAGTATTTTGATGCGGAACTTTCCGAGCTTGGAAGTAACCGTACTGCGCATCAGGCCCGGTTATTTCTGGCGCCGATTCTCTATACTCAGAAAGATAAGTCCGGGTTGGACAAGCTGCTGCTCTTTGCATCAGGCAAGGACAGATTCTATGAGGGTGAAAGAAACCTGACCCAGTATTTTATAGACCGTCTGGAGGGTAAGAGCGGTGCTTCAGATAAACTGGTTACGGCGGAGGATATTCTTGGTAAAAATGTAGTGGTTCTGCTAACACAGGCAGGGTATAATGCTGATATAAAGAATTATGAAGAGTCGATAAAGGATTATTCGCTGGCGGCCAGAGCCAATAAGACGATAGGTTCCGGGCGGTATCTGCTTGAGCATCTGGCTGAAGTGCTGGCGGCTGATAAGAAGTATCTTGCCAGTTTTGAGCTTATCCGGCGTATGCATAACAGGCATATGATATCAAAAAAGACTCTGATGCTGCTGCGTGATGTTGCTTATCCGGCAGGGTTCCCTGAAATCAGTAAAGGGGCGCAGACCGTGCTGGAAAAGAAGTATGGGCAGAGTGATGATATCATGCTTGGCAAGGGCGAGCTCAATTTGGAAGAAGGTAATGCTCAGGCGGCTCTGGATGTGTTTGAGAAGTTGCTGGCTAAAGGTGTTGAGCCAACCTATGAAGCCCGTGTAAACAGTGTTATGGCCGAAGCGATGCTGCAGTTGGCAATGTTTAATGGGGTATTGGATATTGTAAATGAAAAAAATATTGATGCGACTTATAAAGCGCGGGCTCTTTATGGTTTGGGAGAGCATGATAAGGCTTTGGAGCTGTTCTCCGAGGTAGAAGGCACCCCGGTTGATAAGGGGCAGTGGCGGGTTGAGTATGGGCTGCTGTTGGCGCTTAAGGGGCGTGAGGAAGACGCTGCAAAACAGTTCCAGCAGGCGATAGATGATAATCCGAAGCTGATACGTGCGTATGTCGAGCTGGCATCTATTCTGCTCAAGCATAATCAGTATCAGCAGGCGAAGTTTATTGCCGAAAGAGCATTGAAAATATCTCCTGAGCTGGTGCGTCCGAAGATAATTATTGCTAATGTTGATATAGTCACGGGCAATAATGCTTCTGCTGAGCTCATGCTTGATGATGTCTTGAATAAATATCCTAGAAATATTGATGCCTTATTTTTGCTTAGCCGGTGTCAGCTTGGTCAGAATGAAGCAGAGAAAGCACTTGATACGATAAACCTGTGTTTGCAGATACGCCCTGATCTGCCGTTGTTTTTACAGCAGAAGATTGATATTCTGGTACGGCTTGGACGTTTGGACGAGGCTGCAAAGATTACAGCGGTTGGTGTGAAGACCGGTAAGGCAAATGCTTTATTTGAGCATGCCCGGGTAATGCTGTTCTTGCAGCAGAATAAACCTGAAGCTGCATTTGAGGCGCTCAGACAGGCCAAAGATATCGGGCAGAATGACCGGCTTATTCTTGAGTCACAGATTCTGGCAGCCGAGAATAAGACTCAGGAGGCAATTGATAAGCTCAAACCTTATTCCAGTTCCCCTAAAATACAGTTCAGAATAGTTGAGCTTATAATAAAAGATCCGCAGTCAACTGCTTCGGATGATGAATATGTTGTTAAGGGGCTGAGTAAGTTCAATTTTACACCAAGAACACTTATGGCTCTGGGAATTATGGCTGATGAGGCACAGAAGCCGGATATGGCTCAGCTGATCTATAAGCGTGGGCTGGAGCTTGTTCCAGATGAGAAACATCTTCTTAATAACTATATCTGGGCCAGTCTGCATTCAAAGCAGGTGTCGGAATCTGATATAATTGCAGAAGCGGATAAGGCTCTCAAGCTGTATCCGGAAGATCTTATGCTCCTTGATACCTGTACTACGGCATATAATAAATTTGGTAAATTTGATAAGACGATTGAGGTTTTGCGTAAGAATCCGGTTCTTTTCCGACTCGAACCAAGTTTATATATGCGTCTTGGAGATGCCTGGAGTGGGAAAAAGGTTCGTTCAGAAGCGAAGAAAGCATACTTGAATGCGGAACAGGCGGAACGGAGCACTCCGGAACTGAAAAAGGAAGCACGTGAGAAACTTGAAAATATTGAATAAGGTTGACGCGTTGACGCTGAAATCTTCGGAGTGAGGGTATAATGCTGAGCATATGGAGCTGTTACCGATGCTGAATAGTAAGAGCAAACAGCATAATGCAGGTATATTACTGTCTGTCAGACTACTTTACAGCCTGCTTGGGGCAGGGGTGTTTCTGCTGATCTTCGATGCCTGGATCAATGATTTTATTGCTATGCCGTTACGGGTGGTATCTACAAGTATCTCGGAATTTGTGGTTTCATGGTGTGGCTATGATGTTATCCGTGAAGGAACAAGCCTGGTGGTTGGAACCTTCCGCTTTAATGTTGATCTCGCATGCAGCGGTTCGAAGACGATGCAGCAGATGATTGCAGCAGCTATCATCCTTGCCGGTATCTGGGGCGGGCTGACTCTTACGCAGAAGGTGCTGGCTGTTATCATTTCCATTCCTATTGCGATAATTGCCAACGGCTTGCGTGTAAGCGCACTGATGCTTGCCAGTCTTCAGTCCGGCAGCGGGCTACAGGAGGAAACCTTTACTCATCAGTTTATTGGTGTGGTCGCATTTGCTCTGGCGCTGTTATGCTTCTGGCAGGTATGTCGCTATATAGTTTTCTTGCGCTGCTTTGATTTTTTTGATACGTTTCTGGCATTTGTTTTCAGGGTTTTATTGGCGGTTATTATATTTTTCCCTTTTCTTTCAGTAATGGGGAAAAGCTGGCTGGGAAGTGAATGGAATCCTTATAACCGGTATGCCTGGCTCTTTGCTTTATTAGCAGTGATAATGTTTTTAATAAGCCGTAGAAGAAGGTCGACGACCGGGGTTAATCTTCCGTCTGATTCCGGCAGGGTTACTGCCGCTGCCGGTTATATATTATTGATAACCGGGTTGCTTTCGGTACTTGTTCTTGATCGTCTGGGATTTGTTGCGCTGCAGGGTGGCGGTTTACTGATATTTGTTTCAGGTTGTCTGTTGTTATTCTACGGTTGGCGGGAGTTGCTGTATACCTTGCCGTTACTGGTTGTTTTTGCGTTGAGCTTTCCCAGAGTTCCGTTGGTATTGAAGCAACTGATTTTCAGCGGAGGCGGGTATAGCTGGATAGAGCTGTTTTTGTTTAGAGTATCTCTGTCTATCATTCTGTCGCTGGTGTATGTTATTTTATGGCACAGGTATTCTTCAGGTATGTCTGGAATGAGCGGTACCGCTACTGCTGGGGCAGGTAAGCTGCGGCGACGGCGTGTTGCGATTGTTGGACTTCTGCTTCTGGTCTTTACCGGTATGGAGTTATTATGGCAGGGTATGGAGTCGGTTCCGGCCGGTACTGGCGGTAATAGCGAGTACAGATTGTTTACCGAGGCTCCAGCGGTAGTGGAACCCTGGAAAGGGGAGAAGGTCGGAATTTCTGAGCAAACCCGTGAATTGCTGGGAGGGACTGCTGCTGAGCTTTGGGTGTATACGAGTGATTACGCGCTTCCTGTAGAATTTTTCTATAATTTTTCCGGGCGCAACCGACATCGTCTGCATCCTCCTGAGTACTGTCTGACCGGTGCCGGCTGGAAGATAGTTGATAAAAAAACTCTTAGTTTTACTGGGGTGAATGGAACAGATTTTCCGATAACAGTTATGGAACTCCGCAATGGAGAGGAGTTCCGCTGGTTTGCTTTCTGGTTTTTTGACGGGAAATCAATAAAGTCAAATTATGTAAAAATGCTGGGTGAGGACCTGTTCGCTCGTCTGGAAGGCGAGGTTCGTGAGTGGTCAATTTACCGGGTAATTGCATACAGAGAAGCTGATTTAACACGGTTTGTGTCGGGTATTACCGGATTATTGCGGAATAAATATTCCAAAGGTAATAAAGATTTTTAGTAGCTGTGAATTAGAAGAGGATTATAATGGCTAGAACTAGTTTTGGTTTTGTACGGCCTTTGCAACCGTTTAAAAGTTTTAAGCGGCATATATTGTCAGCATCACTGACGATTGCTATTTTTTCGATTGTCGCTGTAACCGCAGCCTGGTATACCAAGCCTCTTTATGAGGCCAAGGCTCTGATTTATATAGCATCACAGCAGAGATCGAATCTGTCTGCTGATTCAGATCTGCACATAAATAATTACCAGTCCTTTGTGCAGAATCAGATATTTATAATGTCCAGTTATGAAGTGCTCAAAGATGCCCTGCTCAGACTTGGGAAAAAAGCTGAGATGTGGGATAAACCCATGGGCTGGAAGAGTACGGTGTTTTTCTGGAAGAAACCGTCGTCTACTGCTGCTGTTGAAAATCTGAAAAATGCCCTGGTGATTGCCCGAATGGATAAATCCAATATGGTGGGGATATCACTCATGGGTGATCATCCGGACGGGCTGGCTGAGACTGTCAATGCTGTAGCAGATGCGTATCTGTTCAGAGTACGCGGGGAAGGTATTGAGGGTAAGGATGAACGGATAGCCAATCTTACCCGCAGAAGACGTGAATTATACTCCAAGTTACGTGATCTCTCAGCCCAGAAAGCTAAAATAGCGGAAGGTATGGGGATCGCGGCGACCGAGATGAATAAGCAGGAAGATCCTTTCCGCCAGCAGGTGGATGCGCTGCATATTGCAATCTATGATGCGGGGGTGGCCAGTGCCAAGGCTAAAGCTGCGTATGAGGCGCTTCAGAAAACAATAACCACGTATACTCCTGAAGAATTACGGAAAATGGCTGAGCTGGAGGCGGAAAAAAATGAGCTGCTGCATTCAACTTATTCATCTCTGCTGGAGCAGAAGGTATCACTGCAGTCGGTAATAAACAATATGAAGCCTAATCATCCTAAACGCAAACGCCTTGAAGAACAGTTGAAAATGCGGGAGCGGGAATATAAGGATCTGCGCGAAAAAATAATTACCGATAGTATAGATAAGATCAAGCGGCAGATGGCGGCAAAACTTGAAGATTCGAAGTACGCCGCTACCGAAACCTCTCAGCTTGAGGAAGAGTTACGTGGAAAACTGGCCAAGATGCAGGAGCAGATGCAGAAGTATAACTCACTATATGATCAGGCCTCAAGTATCAAGGTTGAGATGGACCGTATAAGTGATCAGCTGGTGACTATTGATAATAAGCTTGATATGTTTGCAACTGAAGAGAATGCCCCGGGTATGATTGAGATGTCGTCCTATGCGCGGTATCCGGAGGTGCCGGATCATAAAAACCGGATGAAGGTTTTTGTCGCTATTTTCTTTTTGGGGCTGTTAATAGGAATCGGCATTCCATGTATGCTGGATGCATTCAATCCGTGGGTTATGACTCCAAGCGATGTCTTTCTGGCGGCAAAGAATCCGCCTTTGGGGTGCATTCTGGAGCATGGTGACAAGCAATATCGGGAACTGGCGCGGGATCAGTTGCGACGGCTGGCGCTGGCAATACTGGCCAAAGGCCGGAAGGATGATCTGGTGCATTTTGAATTTACCTCGGCAAAAGCCGGTGGTGGCTCGACCGAGCTTTCGTTTCTTCTCTGTAATGAACTTGCATATCTCGGAGTTAAAGCTCTGCTGATTGAGGCGAATATCTTCAAGCCTGATTCACGTTATGGTGGAATTGATCATCCAGGATTTATTGATATTCTGCGGGATTCAGTACCGGTTAAGGACTGTATTATACCTGCAGATCCTCAGCACCGTCTTCCAGACCGTATCCGGGCCGGTAATATTCTCGGAGAGACTTTACTGCCATCAAAGGCTGACTGGTCGGAACATTATAAAGAGATAAGCGGTCTATATGATATTGTAATTTATGATACTCCGCCGGTGCTGCTATCTGCTGATGCGGAGATGATGGCCAGATTTTGTGACGCTACGCTGCTGGTTATCGAAGCTGAAGGGGTTACTTTCTTTGAGATGCTGCGGGCTTTGAACGGTGTGCGCCCGATATCGGATAATATTGGTATAGTGATGAACCGTGCCGTTGTCTATCCTGAGAGCGGGTATTATAAAGATCTGCTCGAGGAATACGGTGGTGGTGCGAAGAATAATAATTCGCTATTCTCCAGAATGCTGCTGCGTGAAGGCAGAAAGCGTCAGGTTCGAAAGCGCGGTGAATACGATCCTGATTCACAGCTTGACAGTTCTGTAATTGTTACTGAAGCGGAGGATGATAATTCTAAAGCTGATTCTGGAGATTCTGAAAATGATTCTGTTGAGGTTATTGATATCAAACTGTAGTTTAATTTGAGTTACAGAATATTGTCGGTAGAGTGAGTATATGTTTCGAGAAGTTTGGAATTATAATTCGACGGTAATACATCCTTTGGGCGCATTTGTGTTTTTCACATGCGCCTTTTTGATATTGCTGCTCAAACGGGATTGGGTATTTATTCCGATTCTGATGATATTGTGTTATGTCTCGAATGCGCAGCGAATAACAATTGCGGGGCTGGATTTTAATTTTTCACGTCTTATTATTCTTACGACCTGGTTTAGAATTTTCATCAAGGGCGAGCATAAGGGGTATCGCTTCTGTAAAGCTGATATGCTGCTATTAATGTGGCTCTTTGCCAGAGGGTTTGTATATTCATTACAGTGGGGCAGGCGTGAAGCTGTAATCTATCAGCTTGGTGAAGCATTTACCGCCTGTGGCTTTTACTTTATGGCACGGGTATTTATTAGAAATGTTGAAGATATCAAACAGTTCGGCAGGCAGTTGTCAATTATCGCTCTGCCTACTGCGGTGTTCTTTGCCATAGAATGGACTACCGGCAGAAATTACTTTGCTGTTTTTGGCGGGGTTGATTTTATAACCTGGGTGAGAAATGGAAGGTTGCGTTGTGAAGGAGCCTTTTCGCATCCATTGATCGCAGGTTATTTCTGGGGCGTGGCTATACCGTTTATGGCTACTCTCTATGACAGAAGGGGATTTCACCGTAAGATAGCTGTTACCGGAACTGCATGCAGTCTGTTGATTGTAGCTGCAACGGCTTCGAGTACTCCGGTGCTGGGGGTTATGGCGGGGTTATTCGGCTGGTGCTTTTATTTTGTCCGTTATCGTATTTTTCATATTGTTACCGGGTTTATTACCTGTGTCGTGGCGCTACATATTTATATGCGGGCACCGGTGTGGCAGCTGATAGCCAGGTTTAATGTTGTTGGCGGTTCGACCGGTGATCACCGGTACCGTCTTATCAATGCCTTTCTTACCAATGTCAGCGATTGGTTCTTTTTAGGATTTCGTAATACTGATCTCTGGGGCAGAGGTCTTGGTGATGTTACCAATGAATTTATTCTGCAGGGAGTGCGTGGCGGGTTTGTGACTTTTGCATTATTTGTCCTGCTGATAACCTATATTATGTATCTGCTGCAGAAACGGACGCGCGCGGCAAAGGATGATTTTTCAGAGCGTTTTGTAACCTGGAATATGTGGGTAGTACTATTTATGCAGTGCACAATTTTCTTTTCTCTGTCGGTTTTTGGTCAGGCAAAAGTGTTATTTTATCTGTCGTTGGGAATCACGGCGAGTCTTGGTATCTGTCCTGTTGCTGTCGCTGATGCGGTCAAGAAAAAGGTATCCAAACGTATACTCTCCGGCGGGGAGAAAAAGAAGAAACGTTCTGAGGCCGGTGGCTGGATCAGTACCGGTGAGGATCAGGGCGGTAATACCGGAGGCTGGATCTGATAATGGAGCTTTCAATAATTATTGTCAGTTACAATACGAGGGAAATACTGCGTGATTGCCTGAAGAGTGTGTTTGAGTTTTCCGCAGGGATGAAGGTTGAAGTTATCGTTGTTGATAATGCTTCCAGCGATGGCTCGGTTGAGATGGTTGTTCAGGATTTTCCTGAAGTTATTCTGTTGGCTAATAAGGATAACCGGGGTTTTGCTGCTGCAAATAATCAGGGGTTTGAGATCGCACAGGGAGAATTCTGGCTGCTCTTGAATTCTGATACTCTTTTACGTGATAACGTTCTGCAGGCTTCACTCTGCTATATGCGGCAGAATGCAGACGCCGGAATGCTTGGCTGCCGGGTATTGAATCAGGATCTTTCTCTGCAGCAGACCTGTTTTATGTGGCCTTCGCTTTTTAATCTGGCTATTCAGGCTACAGGTCTTGGTCGGGTCTTTCCTGAATCGCGGTTTTTCAGGCGGGAGCGTCTGCAGGGCTGGCTGCGAGATTCCGAGCGGGAGGTTGATAGTATTACCGGCTGTTTTCTGCTTGTCCGGGCTTCAGCGACCAGGCGAATAGGGCTGCTGGATGAGGATTTCTTTTTTTACGGTGAAGAGACAGACTGGTGCCGGCGTTTCAAGGATGGCGGCTATCGGGTGATGTTTGTGCCGCTCGGGGAGATTATTCATCTGGGCGGAGCGAGTGGTGATAAGACACATTATTCCCGGAAACTTCTTCTGGCGCAGGCGCAGGTCCGGTTGCAGCGTAAGCATCATGGTTTGATTGCCGCACTTATTGCCTGGCTGCTGCTTTGGTGTGAGTCATTTAATAAGTCTATAGGTTTTGGTGTTGTGTCGCTGGTCAAGCCGCGATTTCGCGCAGCATTTATGAAGCATTTCGGAGCGTTGATCCATTTTAAGCGAGCCTGGGCCGGCAGGGGTACTAAGGTGCGAAAAAAGGTGCTGGCTGTTGCGTCGTCCGGCGGGCACTGGCAGCAGCTGCTTCGATTGGAAGAGCTCTTCGATTCTTATGATTGCAGTTTTGTCTCAACCCGCTCCGATTATCGTACTACCGTGTTAGGCAGCAGGTTCTTTACCGTCGCGGATGTGAATCGCTGGCGCAAGTGGCGTATACCTTTTGCCTGTATTCAGATGTTTTGTATCATGCTGCGGGTGCGACCAGATGTGGTTATTTCAACTGGGGCATTGCCCGGACTGATTGCCGTAATACTTGGTAGAGTATTTGGTGCACGCTGCATCTGGCTGGACAGTATTGCCAATAGTGAGGAGCTCTCTCTCAGCGGCAGAATTGCCGGAAAATTTGCACAACTCTGGCTGACCCAGTGGGAGCATCTTGCCGGAGATGGTGATGATCAGCGGCCAGAATATGCTGGAAGGGTATTATGATATTTGCTGCGGTGGGTACTCAACTGCCATTTGATCGTCTGGTAAAGGCTTTGGACTCCTGGCAGGGAGCTGCTGAGTCGGAGATACTGGTACAGTCCGGTAGCGGTGGAAGCTATAATCCGGAAAATATAAAGTGTGTGTCTTCTGTAAGCATTACTGAATTTACACATTTATGCTCTGAAGCGGAGCTTATTGTTGCCCATGCCGGTATGGGAGTTATTCTCAACGCCAGAGAGTATGGTAAGCCGCTGATTATTATGCCGCGCCGGGCGGAACTCAAGGAGCACCGGAATGATCATCAGGTTGCAACCGCTAGACATTTTGGTGAAATAGCCGGGATATATGTGGCTAATACCGCTGAAGAACTGCATTTATTGCTAGACAGCCGCGATAAACTGCAGGGTAAACGTGATATAAAAGGTGCAGACAGATCACTGATACAGCGGATTATTGGTTTTATTGAGGGAGAGAAGTAATGGAGCGGATCGAGGATTTTGACGGTATACTCTGTTTCGGGCAGGTGGACTGGTGGTATCATAATCGTACCCACTTTGATCTGCAGATTATGAGGGAGCTGTCCCGTGAAGTTCCGGTGCTCTATGTCAACTCACTGGGAATGAAGATTCCCAGTCCGACAGAGGGGCGGATGTTTCTGACGCGCCTCAAGCGTAAGGCGAAGAGCTTTATGCGGGGATTGAAACGGATAAGAAATAACTTTGCTGTATTTTCTCCTGTAAATGTTCCGGGTATATCACGTAACGCACTTGGGAAGCGGCTATTGGCACTGCAGGTGAAGCTTGCATTGAGGCGGTGTAAAATACGTCGTCCGCTGATCTGGGTCGGCTGCCCGCCAGCCTATGAGATTTTGCAAGAATTTCCACAGCATCTTCAGGTATATCAACGTACCGACCGGTATGAAAATTATTCAGGGGTGGATCCGGAGTATATTTCTGCACTGGACCGGTTGCTCAAAGAAGAATCAGAATTTACGGTTTTCTGCTCGACACTGCTTTTTGAGCGTGAGCAGGAAGGCTGCCGTCAGGCTTTATATATTGAGCATGGTGTGGATTATGATTATTTTTCGGGAGCTGATCTGGCGAAGCAACCTGCGGATATTGCTGATATATCACAGCCACGTGCGGTATATGTGGGAGGAATGGATCATGGTGTATTTGATCCTGATTTCTTTCATGAGCTGGCGCGACTGCTGCCTGACTGGAGTTTCATTCTGGTCGGGAGTGTGGCTTTTGGAGCTGAGTGGTGCCATGAACTGCCTAATGTGCATATTATGGGTAAACGTGACTATAGTGAGGTTGCCGGGTATATGGCCGCTGCGGATGTACTTTTTATGACCTGGTGCCGTAATGACTGGATAGAGGTCTGTAATCCGGTAAAGACCAAGGAGTATCTTGCAGTCGGTAAAGGGGTGGTGAGTACACCTTTTTATGAGCTTAGAAAATATACCGGATATATAAGAAGTTGTGAGACACCGGAAAAGTTTGCGCAGGCAATGCGTGATTTGAAGGAGTCGCCGCCGCCGGTTGATACGCAACGGCAGCGGGTGGAGCATATAACCTGGGAGGTGCAGGCGAAAAAAATATGGGATGCTATACAGATTGCAGCTTCAGAAAATCGGGATAAAAATAATGCAGAATAAGTTCGGTCGTAACGGTGTGGCGCACTTTCGCAGAAAACGGTTCAGACGCTGTCTGGAGCTGATTGAAAATTGTTACCAAAAGAAGGGTCGTGTTAGGATTATCGATCTTGGCGGAACCAGAGAATACTGGCAGATACTTCCTGAAGAGATCTTGGAGCAGAAGAAGATTCATGTCACACTGGTAAATAATGAAGCTGCCGGGATGGCTGCAGATAATGAATATTTCAGTAGTCTTTCTGCCGATGCCTGCAGCTTGTCGGAGTTTGCCGATAATCAGTTTGATATTGCGCATTCCAATTCGGTGATTGAGCATGTAGGCAGCTGGGAGAGTATGGAGTGCTTTGCGGGGGAAATACGCCGTCTGGCTCCTTGTTATTTTGTACAGACGCCAAATTACTGGTTTCCGCTGGAGCCGCATTATATGCTGCCATTCTACCACTGGCTCCCGGTATACTCACAGATACGGATTCTCGGCTGGCGCTATAAGCATAAAACTTTCCGTGAATCGGTAATCTCACAGGAGCGAATAAAACTCCTCTCTGCTACTGCTTTTAGAACCTTATTCCCGGATGCAGAGCTTTATCGTGAGCGCTTATGTCTATTGACAAAGTCTTTTGTCGGAATAAGAAAATAGACGCAGGCTCTTTTTTCTGCTTTGGTGCTATTGTCTCGGAGTCTTCTTGCCGCTGCCGCTTTTTTTGCGTTTTTTTCTGTGCTGCTGTTTACGGTTTGGCTGCTGTTTTGGGGCTGCTTTATGCATTATAAAGAGGTAATTGAAGCCGCGGAGGAAAAAGTTTTCCTCTTCCGCGGCTTTGCGGTAATTTCCCTGTTGCAGAGTCTTGTTATGGCGTACCACCGAAATGATATCCACCGCTTCGAAATAGCGCTGCATTATATAAAACAATTCAAAGCCTATAGGCATAAATTTTTTCTTTTTGTTGATGTAAGAGTCTGAGACGTATAGCCCCATATAGCGGTCAGGCTTGAGTACGCGGTACAGTTCGCGAATGACATCCTCCATGGCAATATAGTAATCATTGGTCAGGGCGCTGAGTTTACCGATACAGCGAGGGTCGTCTGAGTAATCAACATGAGTTGAATATGGGGGATCAACAAAGGCAAAATCCATACTTTCATCCGCCAGAGGAAGATTGCGCGAATCGTTCAGGGTGATATCCGGACGTTGAGGATTGAGGTCAAAGCCGAAACCTTTACGTTTGAGATCGCTGGCCACGTCAATGGTGGTTCCGCTGCCGCACATCGGATCTACAACCGATTGCCCCTCGGTAGTATAGCGCTGGAGAAGATTCCAGATGATATAACTTGGGGTCGCTCCTATGTAATTGGAGTTTCCCTGTATCTCTTCACCGTAGTGCTGTGAGGGATATTCCCAGAGGGTGGTAACCTGAATGTTCAGCGGCGGTTTCTTATGTCTGGCCATTTTAATCAATATCTTTCTCTAACGTCTTTGCTTGGCAGTAATATTCATCGTGTTAAAGAATGAAACGGGAAAGATCTTCATCTTCAGTAATATCACCGAGCTTCTCATCTATAAGCTCAGGGGTGATTATGAATTTATCACCCTTCTTCTCCGGTGCGTCGAAGGATATCTCTTCGAAAATCTTTTCCATTATTGTATGCAGTCTGCGTGCTCCGATGTCATCCGTAGTCTGATTAACCTTCTCGGTAATCTTGGCAATGTGCCCCAGTGAACCTTCGGCAAATTCAACCTTGATTCCTTCGGTCTCCAGCAGGAGTTCATACTGCTTGGTCAGGGCATTTTTGGGATGAGTCAGAATGCGTTCGTAATCTTCTTTTTTGAGTGATTCCAGTTCCACTCTGATCGGGAAACGACCCTGAAGCTCGGGAATCAGATCAGAAGGTTTTTTCCCGTGGAATGCGCCGGCGGCGATAAAGAGGATATGATCGGTCTTGACCGCGCCGAATTTGGTAGTTATGGTACTGCCTTCAACGATCGGAAGGAGATCCCGCTGTACACCTTCACGGCTTACATCCGGACCGTTTTCCTTGGCGGTACCGATGATTTTATCAATTTCATCAATGAAGACCAAGCCTTCCTGTTCTGCACGCTCGATACCTTTTCGGTTTATTTCCTCTTCATCTATAAGTTTTTCCGCTTCTTCCTGAGTGAAGATTCGGAGTGCTTCCTGAATTGGTACCCGGCGCTGTTTCTTCTTGCCCGGCATCAGACTTGAAAGCATATCCTGCATTTCCAGTCCCATCAGATCGTCGCCGCCTATTGCGCCGATTACTCCTGATACTGGTGCTTTGTCTTTTGCAGCGATTTCTACTGATTTCTCTTCCATGTCGCCAGAACGAAGGCGATCGCGAAGTTTACCGCGGGTTCGTTCCCAGCGTTCGCGAGATTTTCTAATTTCTTCATCCGTACCGGTATGTTCCGGTTCCGGAAGCATTATGTTTAGAATCCGTTCTTCCGCATGTAATGCAGCTTCGCTGTTGACCCGCTCAATCTCACGTGCGCGAAATTCTCCAACCGATACTTTTACCAGATCTCGGATCATGCTTTCAACGTCGCGGCCATGGTAGCCGACTTCGGTGTATTTGCTGGCTTCAACCTTTATGAAAGGGGCGTCAACCAGATCGGCAAGTCTTCGGGCAATCTCAGTTTTACCTACACCGGTAGGACCGATCATCAGAATATTGCGCGGCATGACCTCTTTGCGCATATTTTCTTCTATCTGTTTGCGGCGCCAGCGGTTTCGTATTGCTACGGCAACGGCACGCTTTCCCTGATCCTGTCCGATTATGTATTCATTGAGTTTATCGACTATCTCTTTAGGGGTGAGCGCGCTACCCTTGCTTTTCCCAAGAATTTTACTGATTATTTCCATTTTTATACCTTTGTGTTCTGTAATTTTATAAACAGATTACTATAATGTGCTAAATGCAAAACAGGTGTTATATTTTAGCCGATTGATAGTTATAAGCAAGAGATATATGGCAAATGTTTCGAAATGCGATTTGTGTTGTTTGAATGTCTGATGGTGAATTACTGATAATTGCAGAGATTGAGGCGAGTATGTAGTGTTTGAAGCTGAGGGGGTAATTAGTTGCTTAAAGCGACTTCGTTACCGCAATATTCACGAAGATATTTATATTCGTCAATCTCGGCTTCATTAAAGAACATAGCCGCGAAATCGGCAGCCTGAAGTTCTTCTTCTTCTTCGTCTTCTACCAGTTGAAACTCACACCCGGCGCTGTCAAGGTTATTGATGCAGTCAATAGTCGCACCATGATCACTGTCGTTACCTACAGTGATTATAACGCTTACGGTGGTTAGTCCGGTGGGAAGAGCAAAATACTGCAGGGCTTCGTCAAAACCTTCTTCACAGGAAGAAGAGTAAGGTGTGAACTGATCGTCCGAGGAATCAAAGGAATTGATAGTTTCGTCTATTACTTCGGAAACCTCATCAGCCTGCTCACCATTGCAAATGGCACAGGCCATGCCTTGAGCAAGCAGCTCCTTGGCGAGTAGTTCGATACTTTCCCGTGAAAGATTGCTGATAAGATTCAGCAGTACACTGAAAGGACGTTTTGAAAAAGGGAGTGTTAAGGGTTTTCCCGCTTCATAGCGGATAGTGTAGAAGGTCTGGTCACCGATTTTTCCCAGTTTACCCTGATGTTTGTTTGAAAAATATAATTTTTTCAAATCAGGTCTCTCTGTACCGTCCTCAAATTCCACGTATATCCCCCAACTCTAATAAAAAAACATGTTAGCGCCCGATAATATCGGCGCATAATGTCTTCACTCCTCATCCCAATGCCTGAGCTATGTCTACATCATCATTAAATTATTGAACAAGTCAATAATAAATTAGATATAATCCCAACTAATTTCCCAACGACATGTGAACAGGCAACTAGGTAATTATCTATTTATTATGTTTGAGGTCAACACTAAAATTGTTTTTTTGCTCCTTTTTTGCTGCGTTAACGTCTTGAAATTCAGTAGAGATTAAATTAACCTTTTGTCCCGATTATTATTACGAAAATTCCTGATAATTTCCGATAATACTAGTGATAACCTATAAAATATGTATAATCGATAAAATACTCGGAATATAACCGCTATCCGTTTATTTGGAGAAAAAATGAAACAGAGATATTTCACTGCAGCAATCTTGTTTGTACTACTCTTTCTAAGTGCCTGTGAGGAAATGCCGGAGCTTCTGGAGGAGGATGTTGTCAGGGATCCGAGACTTATTGCCGGGCCATATATTATAGAGTCAGCCCCGGGGCAGGGTGAAGTGGCGTACATGCGAACCAATGTCGCTGCTGTAGCCGGTATCAGGGTGCAGAATACCAAGGATAGAATGGTCCGTCGCTA
Source organism: Planctomycetota bacterium (assembly GCA_963677015.1). GTDB lineage: Bacteria > Planctomycetota > SZUA-567 > SZUA-567 > SZUA-567. Next base: position 3,281,950 of record OY781533.1, on the reverse strand, counting down.
TGGGCGTAGCAGTAAAGATCATAAGATTGATCTTACCAGCCTTGTTGATCCGTCAAATCCGCTGCAGAAATTTACTGTGCTTCTTGATGATTTCAATAGCTCGGTAATTACACTCAAGCATCCCCAGGCATCAGGAATTACGACGATAGGCTTTCTTGGTGGCGGTAAAGGCAGGAAGGATCTGCTCAAACTTGCCGCCGATAAATTATTCACTTTTGATCCGGTGGCAACGGTTCTGACCGGGGGGTCATTTCCTCTTGATGAGAAAACTGCAACCTGGGATGATAACTTCTTTAGTCCGCTGCAGCGTCTGACCCCTTCAAGTCCGCTTATGTTCCTTCCTGAGGATCAGCAGCTGCTTCCAGCCGGTGCGGGAAAAGGAGCGCCGCAAAGTTACTGGAGTAGAAATGTCGGAAGTGTTCATATGGTATTTCTGGCTATTGACAGCCTGAAAAAACCGGCCGAAAGACAGGAGGCCCTTGATTGGCTGAAAGCGGATCTCGGTGAAAATGCAGGTCGCTGGTGTGTGCTTATCCTTTCTGAACCGCTGTTTGCGGCGAACCGAATTTATGCCCGGGCTGTCGAGACTCTGGGTACAATCCTTGAAACCGGCGGGGTGGATCTGGTGGTAAGTAATGGCTCATATTATCAGCGTACACTGCCAATTCAGTCCGCAGGCAGTAAACCGGTACGCTATATTGTCACCGGTGGTATCAGTACCCGGGCGACTTTGCCGGCTGGGCGTGAATATCGTGCAGCTGCCTCCAATAGGCCGCATGTGGCAGTGCTTACTGCTGATGCCGGCTCACTAGAATGGAAGGTTGTTGCACTGGATACTGCAGAGGTTCTTGATGTGGTGACCATTGATAAGGAAGGGAAGAGCTTTAGCGGTGAGGCGGCTATAGAGAAGATGGATATTCTGACCGATGCGCTTTCAGCTCTTACTCTGCAGAGAGAGGTTGTCACTATTGCAACCCAGGCGGCGAAAGCGGTCAAGAATCCGGAAGCTGCGCAGGATATATCATTTGTGCTTGCAAATGCATCCGCTGAGAATATTCAAGGAGAACTGGTCTGGGATATTCCTTATGATTCTGCATATATCGTTGAGCCGGGAGCGGTAAAGTTCGGCCTTGAAAGCGGCTTTAAAGGCAAGGCTTCGTTCAAGGTTAAGCCTTTGACCAAGTCTGCGAAAGCATCGCTGCCGGTACTGAAGGTTAATATTAAAGGTGTCGGCTCGGCTAGTCAGCCGCTTATACTCTCTAAACGCAAATATGCGGATATGAAACGCTGGAATGTGCAGGAGCCGATTGTCGTTGACGGTATTATGAAGGAGAAGTCATGGAAGGATATACCATCGCTTGACGGCTTCAAAGTTCTGGCTACCGGCAAGGATCCTAAGCAGCCCTTTGAGGCGCGTATAACCTATGACAATCAGGGTATATATATTCTTGCCAGAGCTGCTGCCGATCGTCCGGAGCAGATTGTGACTCAGGCAAAACAGCATGACGATCCGGTGCATCATGATGAAAGTATAGAGGTCTTTATTGATCCGGCGAATAATGGCAGGGATTATTATCAGTTTGCGGTAAATACGCAGGGGATAACTCTTGATCGTTCTAATATGTCTGGTCTGGCGTGGAATCCGCGCTGGAATGCAGTGGTTAAAACGTATGAATCCTATTATACTGTTGAAATGTTTATCCCGTATCAGGCACTTGGTGTTTATTCTGTTCCGAATAATGGTGCTAAATGGGGCTTTAATATCTGCAGGAATGATTATCAGGCGAGTGCTGTACATGAGAATCCTTTTGCGGAGGAGAATATTGATGCGGTTAAGAGTGGTGATGCGCGGGTAACCAGAATGAATATAGGAGCACTGGCTGAGCAGGAGCTCGGCGAGAGTGCGGAGCCTGAGAGCGAAAAAACCGATAATTCTGATGCAGCTGGGTTTGAAGTGGTTCAGTGGGCTGATACCTACGGTGATAATTCGCGCAGTGGGTTGTATGGTGAAATTACATTCAGCGAGTAAGTGTTATTAGGAACTTTTTATTTACTTTGCTTGAGGGGATGACTATGGCTATGTTGCAATTTGTCAAAATGCAGGGAGCAGGTAATGATTTTATAATGATTGACAACCGTGATGAGCGGTTTTCAAAGCAGGATAAATCATCGCTGGCTGCAAATTTATGTAGACGTGCTATTGCAGTAGGTGCAGACGGCATGATCTTCCTTGAGAGTGATCCTGAACTGCCGGCATGCTGGGATTTTTATAATTCTGATGGTTCTGAAGCTGAGATGTGTGGAAATGGTGCCAGATGCTTTACTCTTTTTGCCAGAGATCTGGGGATCATTGAAAAGGAATTTTCTTTTCGAACGCGTGCGGGGATAATCAGGGCAGAGGTGACCGGAGACGGTAGAGCCAGGGTAGGATTAACCTCAGTGCCTTCTTTGAATAAAATTATGGACCTGGATTTTGCCGGTACTTCGGAGGATGTTTATTTTATTAATACAGGGGTGCCGCATGTAGTACTGCCGGTAGTGAATATTGAAGCAATTGATGTAAAGCGGCTGGGTGCGGCGGTGAGATATCATGAGGAATTTTCTCCGGCTGGAACCAATGTTAACTTTGTTATGCGTTCGGGAGCAGGAATTGAGATAAGGACTTATGAACGTGGTGTTGAGTCGGAAACTTTAGCCTGTGGTACCGGATCGGTCGCAGGAGCTATTGTGGCAGGAGTAGAATATGGAATAGTTTCGCCGATTGCGGTACAGACCAGAAGTGGTGAGATATTGAACGTTTCGTTTGCGCAGGCAGTTTCAGGATATACTGATATCGAATTAGAAGGTCCGGCGAAGAAGGTTTACAGCGGGGAAGTGATGCTGTAGACTTTTTGGGTGAATAACACTTTATAAAAGGCATTAAAAATAAAAATACCCTGAATGAGTGACAGGGTATTTTTTTATTATTAAAAATTTGATTATTAATATATATCAAGAATCCGAATCAGAATCATCGCCGTCAGGGAAAGCCCATTGAGAACTAGAATCCTTCTTGGTCTTGGTTTTTTCGTAGCTTTGTCTGCAGTTAACGCAGCGGGTAGCAAATGGCAATATTTTTAACCTGGTAGGTGAGATAGCGACGTTACACATTTCGCATAGGCCATAAGTACCTTTTTCTATTTTTTCAAGAGCTGATTTTATCTGTTCAAGTTCTTCGTCGGTATTCGCTGCGATTTCGAAGGTTACATTGTCATCATACGCATCAGCTGCCTGATCTACCGGGTCGGCAGAACTAGAACTGGAACGATGCCTGTAGTCGGCAAGTTCTTTACGCATGTTTTCCAGAATTCTATCTCTGAGTTCAATTAGCTTTTCTTTTGTCTCCTTGAGCTCTTCCTTGGTCATACGGCGGAATTCCTGCGGTTCTTCGGGTTTGCATGGTTCGGCAGCAGGTGCGGGCTTTTTGCCGCTGAGCATGACTCCGGGAGCAAATTTAAGTCCTCCGCTTGGTTTGCGTGCTGTGACAATATGTTTAGGTTTCACTCTGCGAGTACCGCCTCGTCCTCCTTTTTTCATTGAGGAAAGGTTCTTTTTGCCGCTGTCGACACTTTCAAGCTCCTCAATTTCATTTTTCAGGTCGTCACCTTCGAGTTTTTCAGGCAGCTCCTCATCGTCATCATCATCATTATTGTCAGTGTCATCAAGGTCAAGACTGTCGTCATCATTGTCATCGACTAAACTTTTCACTTCCGTTTCATCTTGATCATCCAGATCGGGAGTCACTTCTTCCTTGTCTTCATCTTCGAGAATGATTTTTTCAACTTTTTTAGTTGTTTTTTTTGCAGCCTTCTTTGCTGTTTTTCTTTTGGGTGCTTTTTGGGCAGCTTTTTTCGCGGCCTTTTTCTTCGCCATCTTTTTCTCCTGTATATCAGTGTTGTATGGGATATCACTGATAATTATGAGCAAGTACTGCTATTGTAATGGTAAAAACATAAGGTTAATTCTTAATTGTATAGCTAAAAATGATTAAATCTTTTCCTTATAATAATAATAAATTACAAAATGCAAACTTAGTTGGAATATGCGCAACTCTTTTATTTATAATATGTTCGACAGTTAAAATCAAAAATTGATAGATTAATACCTGTAAAAACGCACAATAAGTATGTAGTTTATAGGGTTAATTTCAAGAATAAAATACACAAAACTGTAATTTATTGTCACGCTTAATTGCATTGCCTTGTTCTGTAAGTAGTTATAGAGTGAGTGAATTTAGACAAATATTAAGATATGCGGTTGGAAAGAGGTAGAAAAAAAAGGAATAATCACTTGCCAATATGTCAGTAAACGAATATAATTCTTCCTTCAAAAGTTATTGAAATAACGGGCGAGTGGCGGAATCGGCAGACGCAAGGGATTTAAAATCCCTTGAGATTTTTTCTCGTACGGGTTCAAGTCCCGTCTTGCCCACCAATTTGTATCACTTGGGTCAATGGTATTTAATGTGCCGTTGACCCTTGTTTTTATAGGGTTTTTGCCGGTATTACTAGTGTTTTTGTTAGCGATTTGGCTTTTTTCGGGTTTCTCAATCTGCCTAAATTCAGCCTTTGAGATATCTGTGCTAGTCGCCGAATTAGGCAGAATATAGGCAGAATCATTTATATCTGACATGGACTGAAATCTGCCTAAATTTGCAACGTCTTCAGTTCCTGTCGCTTCTTTGATTTCTCTGCTAAAATTAATCTTGGGTAGCGCAGATACCGCCATCCTCTTGTCATCTAAGAGAATATGGGTGTAATGCTTCATTGTGAGGTTGATATCACTGTGTCGCATTAGACGTTGTGCCGTCTGTGGCTGGACACCGCTACGGGCTAGTAGTGAGCAAAAGGTATGACGTAATGCATGAAAATCTGCTGTTCCGTCTTCATTTTCATATTCAATTTCTGCTTGTTCGAGGTCTCTACGAAGCATAGATGCACCTGTCTTGGGTTGCATGTTAATAAATGCTTGCGCGCTTGGTAGAGCAGGGGTGTCTCTAAAGTAATCCTGTAGGGCTGTAGCGAGTTCTGGGCGAAGCGGAAGGGTGTCGGTCTTGCTATTCTTTGAATTGACGTCTCTGACGGTTACAGACATATTTATTAAGTCGAAGTCTCCGCGTTTCAGTGTGCGGATTTCATTGTGTCTCAGTCCTGTTTCAAGTGCTAGGCGGTAGACAAGTGACCTCTCCAATCCGGTCAATTTATTGTGTTTCTTTTTTGACCGCATGGTTGTTATGATGAGTCGTGTGATTTCGTTTTCTGTCAATGCACGACGCTGCTCTGTATTTTCAGAATTTAGTCTGATAGGTTTGAGAGTCTTGACGGTGTTTTCCTGTAGTCGATTATTATCTGTTAGCCATTTACAGAACTGCTTCATTGCTTGAAGGTAGTGATTGCAGGATTTAGCTGATAATTTGGTTTGGTACATATTGGTCATCCAAGAGTCAACTTTGTTACCGGATATATCACGAGCATATTTAAAATTACAATCCTTGATCATTCTATCTAATCTAGTGTTGAGTAAATTTACTTGGCGTGGCTGAAGCTTGCCTTTGGTTGCTTGGTCATTTTGATACTGTATAAAATCTCTGAGGTGAGATTTGATAGTTCGAGACTTCTCAAGCTGTGACTGTGAGAGCAGTCTGTGTTTGACTAGTTTCTTTTTCATATTGGTTGGAAGATTTTCAAGCCAGATTGTAAGTTCTCTATCAGGGCGTTCACCTGTGACCAGGCAGGCATCAAGTGTAGAAATATTTTCTTCAAACTTCTTTGCTGCTCGTTTATCTGCGTATGTTACGGTACGTATGCGACCGCCAATTTTTAGGTATAGGCTTAGTTCGTATTTTCCGCTTTTTAGTTTATTTAAGCTCATATTATGTCCTTTATGCTGGAGGAACCAGCTTTTTTACTTTTGATAACTCAATTTTGCCATTCTGACTATAGGTGTATTTATTGCTTTGCCGCAATAGCTCATACTCGTGGCGATATATCGTATTTAGCTTGGCAAATGCCTGTGTGAGAATGTCTTTATGTAACCCCATTGTCTCGTCAGCTTTTGTAATACTTATTCCCATTGGTTTAAGGAAATCTTCTAAGAGAATTTCACCGGGATGTATCGGCATTACGTCCTTAGAAAGCAAGAAATACTCCTTGGATTTGATTAGAGATAATTAGTATTTCTAATTTTCCCCAAGGAGTATATTTTTGCAAGTTTAATATGTCAATTTATGCAGTTAAATCTTCCCAGTCATACTTGTTTGGGCATCCTGCATTTACCCATGCAATTAGTTCTTCTTTACTCCAGAGATTTCGCCGACAGATTGTAATAGGGGCAGGGATTTTACCCATTGAGCGAAGCGATTTTAGTGTTGATTCACTGATGCCTAGAAATTCTGCAGTTTCTTTCTGTGTTAGTAGGAGTTTGTTCTGCTTTTTAAGAGTTGATTCAAACGCTTCTGAAATCATATTTGCAAAATCTTCAAGATTTGAATTAATAACTAGTTGTTCATTAGGTTTTAAAGTGTTGTTTGTCATTTTAATTGTCCTCCATAGGATCTTCTATGATCCCAGTATTTAGGTTAAAAATAAAGTTTAGTCTGCCTGTTTGACCGTGCCTGTTTTTGCAGATATCAAGTTCTATTGTCTCTGATTCTGCTTGTTTAGCGTTTTTGCGATACAGTAGTATTACATGATCGGCATCTTGCTCAATTGAACTAGACTCCTTTAGATGCCAGAGTTTAGGTCTCCCATTGTCATTCTGATTGCCTGCTTTAGCCCCATCACGGGAAAGCTGAGCAAGCGCAATTACTGCAACATTATGCAAGGTAGCAATGTGTTTGCATGTTCGCGAGATTTCATCAATTCTTTCTCTTGGTTCTTGACCAGAGCGACTTTCTCGGCATTGCTGGAGATAATCTAGCACTATAAGGTCGACTTTTTTGTTGTATTTTGCTACGATATTTCTGAACTCTTGCGCTGTAATTGTCCCTTCGGCATGTATATACAGTTGCATATTAGAAAAATCTTTGACAGCAGTATTATAATCATCAGAATACTTTTCAGTAATTGATTTATATCTGTCATTTGATTCATCAGATTTTAGTCTAAGAAGTTTACAGACACCTTGTGGAATTCCTGATATTGTTGATACAAGTCTATCTTCGACAGATTCAGGGTTCATTTCTTGAACAATGTATAAGCAGCGAGTAGATGCTTGGTTGTTACATGTCTTACGAATAATGTTTAAAGCCATTTGGGACTTTCCTATAGAGGTAGAACCTCCAATAATTGTGACTGTGCCACGATCTAAACCATCTCCAAAGTAGTCGTTTAGTGCTTTGTATCCTGTATTGACTGGAGAAAGCCTGTTGGCTCTTCTATTATGCTTAACTACTTCTTTTGCAGACATTGTTCTACTGAAACCTTGGAATGCTAGTTCGCTGATCTTCTGTGTATGATCTTCGTATATTTGATTAATATGATCCGATCCTGATAGCTTTTCCAGAGAATCATAGCAAGTTTTTTCAAACTCTCGCTCCTTCCATTGTTCCACAAGTTTTTTAGCATGAGGAACAGTTTGGTAAGCTGTTACTGCTAGGGTCATCCAATCTGAAATAGCATTTTTTCCACCTACATCAATTCCATTCTTTCTAAGTTCTTGCTCCAGAATTATCTCATCGAAACCACCTTCATCATAAAGTTTTAATATGATTTCATATGTCTTTTGGTACACATAAACTGAGAAATAACAGGGTTTTATTATTGGCCTGACTTCTATAATAACGTCAGGTTTGAGCAGAATACCTCCTAAAATGCAGATTTCTGTCTCATGTTTTGGGCTAAGTTCTTCGCCGGAATTCATAGATACTCCTTTGTGCTTTAAAATAATAAAAATAAAGATAGTAGCTACTAATAAACATATGTATCCTCCATGGTTTGACTTCATATTAGGTTTAGTTTGTTGGGTGAATTAGTATGTAGTTGCGCGAATATCTGGTAAATCATCATTTCTGTTTTTAGAAATGATATTGGTTATTGAATAGTCACTACGTTTGAGGGTAATATTTCCATTATTTTGGGGGTTACCAGTTGCACTGTTTTCACCAGATTTCAATGGATTGATTTTATAAATATTGCTTCTGGCAAAACGCCTTATCGTTGTAAGAATACCGACTTTTGTGCTTTAAAATAATAAAAATAAAGATAGTAGCTACTAATAAACATATGTATCCTCCATGGTTTGACTTCATATTAGGTTTAGTTTGTTGGGTGAATTAGTATGTAGTTGCGCGAATATCTGGTAAATCATCATTTCTGTTTTTAGAAATGATATTGGTTATTGAATAGTCACTACGTTTGAGGGTAATATTTCCATTATTTTGGGGGTTACCAGTTGCACTGTTTTCACCAGATTTCAATGGATTGATTTTATAAATATTGCTTCTGGCAAAACGCCTTATCGTTGTAAGAATACCGACTTTTTCTAGTATTCTTAATTGTCGTCTTAATGTTTCAAGTGAGACACCTGCGCGTTTAGCAAGGCTGGCTTGGTCTATACTTGTTGTCATGGTTGAACCATCAACGAATGAAGCTAGAGCAATGAGGACAGCAAGAGCGGTTGCTTTAATTAATCCTTGTTCTGCAAGTTGTAATCCATAGCATCCTGTTCTTGTATGAATGAAGTTTATTTTTGGTGTCATTTATTTCTCCAATTTAAGCTAGTTAATCAAATTGTATGTAGTTAAATATATTGCAATCTTATTGACAGTGTTGATGTTATGAGTTTATAGTCTGTTTTTGGGATATTCAAGTTTCGCTTTTTTCGCCGAAAGTTAAATAAATAAAGCCCTGCAAAAACAGGGCTTTATTTTATAAAATAAAATGAAAATATTTAAAATTTCAGGAGTTTCGGATATGATTTTTAGGCTTTTAAATTCCATTTTCCATCAAAATCATATCTTTCCCTTAGTATTTTAAGAACTTTGCTGACGGTTGGCTCGCTATAACCAGATTTTGAGGCGATATCCTTTAATCCTTCAAATCGTATTTTATCGTTTTTTGCTTGAAATAATGTTTCAAGAACTGCACTAATTGTTTCTTTACTGGGCATATCTTTTTTATTGTCAGAATTTTTAGTTGGCTGAATTTGATATTCATTATTATAGTTGGTATTTGAAACTGAAGTAGTATTAGATGAATCAATATTTGTTGTAGATTTAACAATATTAATATTAGTTATATTTGGTTCTAATTTTTCAGTTTTATTCGAGCATATTGGCTCAAGGTTAAATATCTTTGCTTTTTGAATAGAGTTACTATCAAAATTTTCTTTCATGTTTGTTAATATTATTCGTGTTTGCTTAATTTTTCGTTTTAGGTATGCAAAGTAATAAATATGTACTCCTAAAATTTGAGTAAAGCCTAGTAAAATACATTCGATGTTATTCATAAAGTTTGTCGCGACATAAAGTATAATTGCAATTATGATAAACAACACTCCTAAGTTATTAAAAATTCTATCTGTCAGCTCGAACAGACTTTTATTTTTTGTGGGGTAGGCTAAAGATCTGTATAATCCGAACAAAAATAATGGAATTAATGTCAAATATCCTAAGCAGTTTATGAAGATATCATTATTTATAAGGTTTTCGGTTTTTATATAACATGCCAATAATGTTAAGAAAAATGAGGTTATTGAATAGTATGAAACAATATAGTAAATATTGTTTAGGAGCTTAAAAATTTTACCACTTAAAGGGTATTTTTTGCTAGCATAAACACCAGCTTTTATATTTTTGCAGTTGACAAATGTCTCAGTGATTGGCTCATCTGTACTCCAATACTTTCTACTTACAACAACCTTGTCACCTTCAATAATGGTAGATTTAAAGTCTTTTGGAAATTCAGTAATGTTGTCTTCGTGAGGATTGATATTTTGTAAATATTTAGCGCCAGAAGAATCAACTTCAATTGTTCCATATATGAATTCTGAATTTTTTGATTTATTAGGTAAAAATCCTTTAAATCCACATTTTATTAGTATTTTTTTTGTTATTTCTGTTAATTTTAATAAAGTCTTTACAGTTAAATTAATTGCCTTGCTTAGCATGATATCTCCTTAAATAGTATGTCAATAAGTATTACTAATGTGCGCTATAATTTACAATAATACATATTTGTATGATTTGATTCAAATTTTAAAATGTATTAATTATCGCTATTATGTTTAATTTATAATTTGTTGGTTAAGGTTATTTGATTATTTGGTATTATGATTTGAACGTGTCGTGAATGGTTAATTTGGTATAATATAAGGGCGTATAAGAGTTTGAGGTTGATAGCAGGATATGTGTTGTTGTGAGTATATTATCATTTCTTTGGGTTAGAGAGTGTGTATTTTGCTTGCGTGAAAAGTAAATTAGGGTAGTATGTTATATTGTGGTATATTGGTAGTGTAAGTTAGAATAATATTAGGGAGCTGGTATGATAACTGGGGAACTTAGAAATAAGATAGATGCGATTTGGGATGTGTTTTGGGCTGGAGGAATTGCTAATCCGATGACGGTGATTGAGCAGTTTACATATTTGCTCTTTATTAAAGGCTTGGATGACAGACAGAATGAATTGGATAGCAATGATGCGCTGCTGGGTACTGTTAGTAAGAAGATATTTCCTGAGGATAAGCGGGAACTTAGATGGAGTCACTTCAAGCATTTGCCAGCGGAGAAGATGTTTGAGTTGTTTACTGATCCGAAGAATGGAGTGTTTGCGTTTATCAAGAATCTGCATGCGAATAAGGAATCGGCATTTTCTAAATATATGGAAGATGCGATATTTGCTATTCCGAAGGCTGGGATGCTGCAGAAGATTGTGACCAGTATTGATAAGCTAGACATCAGGGGTAAGGATGCAAAGGGGGATTTATATGAGTATCTCTTGTCAAAGATTGCGACGTCGGGTCAGAATGGGCAGTTTCGGACACCGCGGCATATTATCAGGATGATGGTTGATTTGATGAAGCCGGTGCCGAGTGATACGATAATTGATCCGGCGGCGGGTACGTCTGGGTTTTTAGTTGCTGCCGGGGAATATCTGCAGGAGTATCATGATGAGATATTTAAAAACGAGAAGCTTCGGAAGCATTATAATAATGATATGTTCTTTGGATTTGATACTGATACGACGATGCTGCGGATTGGGGCGATGAATATGATGCTGCATGGGGTAGAGAATCCGAATATTGAGTATCGTGATTCGTTGTCTGGGGATAATCATGAGCGGGAGAGGTGTACGCTGATACTGGCGAATCCGCCGTTTAAGGGGTCGCTGAATTATGAGGATGTGTCGGCGGATATACTCAAGGTGACGAAGACGAAGAAGACGGAGTTACTATTTGTGGCGCTGATGATACAGATGCTCAAGAAGGGCGGGAGATGTGCGTGTATTGTGCCGGATGGGGTGTTATTTGGGAGTAGTGGGGCGCATAAGAAGTTGCGGGAGGAGATAGTGCAGAAGCATAATCTGAGGGCTATTATCTCAATGCCGAGTGGAGTGTTTAAGCCGTATGCGGGAGTGAGTACGGCGGTGATGATATTCGATAAGACCGGGATAGGGGGAACGGAGAATATCTGGTTTTATGATATGGAGAGTGACGGGTACAGTCTGGATGATAAGCGAACAAAGCTCGATAGTTCTGATATACCGGATATTATTGATCGGTTCGGGAAGCTGGAGAAAGAGAAGAAGCGGAAGCGGACGGAGCAGTCATTTCTGGTGCCGGTTAGTGAGGTTGTTGAGAATGAGTATGATCTGTCGATCAACCGGTATAAAGAGATAGTTTATGAAGAGGTACAATATGATGAGCCAGCGGTAATACTGGAGCGGGTTGCAGGACTGGAGAAAGAAATTAGTAAAGGGATTCAAGATTTGCAGCAGATGCTTGTAAAGGAGCGAAGAAAGAAGAATAATGGGTGATAACTCAAGGAATTTCAATAAACCGGAAAAATATTTTTTAAAAGTAACAAATTTATTAGCAGAATTGACTGATCGTGTAATGATTGTTTATAGTTATATAAATCAACATTTATTGTTAAATATATTTCTAGGAATGCTTGCTCTGTTTATCTCATTTAGTGTAGCTTGTTTATTAATGCTAAACTATGAGAGTTTTGATGCAGTTTTGTTTATTTATAAAGAGTATGATTATGTTGTAAATAATTATAAAGCGCTGCTATTTCTGTTGCTATTGATATATCCTTTAAAAGTTCATTTATTAGTATATTCAATATTTAGAAAGCACCCCGTAATTTTTACGTTTTGTGGGTTATGCTGGGGGGTAGTAATTTTTTATATTTTTAAGTCAATATCAATTTATTCTTTTGAAAAAAGTGATATTGTTATGGGACTAGATTTTCCTCAAAGTATTTTAAAATCCATTAAGGATGCTCAAAGTCTTATAGGAATAATTATAAGCAACCCAACATCTATATTAACAATTATTTTAGCACCTTACTTTTGGGTATTATGGGTCTGGCGTCATAATGATAAAGAAAATGCAAAATCTAGAGAACAGCAATTGGATGAATATAATGAATTTAATCGTATTCTCGAGATGTTAGGATCTAATTCCGATAGCTTGTTAGCTACAGGAATATACAAGTTAGATGAATTTCTTGGTAGATTTGAACCAAGGAAATTATCAAGTGATAATTGGTTTCAATATAAGAAAAAAAAGAAATTCGAGTTTTATTGTGAACAAGCAATTTGTGCTCTTATAAATGCTAAAGAAATAATTATTGAAAATGAAAACGGAGAAGAGTGCGGGGCTGAATATGAAAAGCAAAAAGGTGTTAGAGTTAAGCGAATAAGAAGTGTCGCCTTCCTTGCTGTATTAGAATTACAAAGAAAATTTATAATTATTACTAAGCACACGGCAAAGTATATTATCAAAATTGAAGATATAAAATGGGATGACTTATGCTCTTTTCAAAACAATTTAGGTAGTAAAAATTTAGTAAATAAGATCTTATATAACTGTGAACTTTGTCTTGAGGATTTAAATAATATGTCTAAATGGTATCATTTTTATTATGATGACACTTGGAAAGTTTCATTTAATAATTGTCGGATTGTAAATAGTCATCATGGTGCGAACAAGGAGGTTATGGATTTATTAAAAGATGAAAAATTGGCGAAAGATTGTAAGTTTATATTGAACTCTAATCTATCAGAATCTCATGAAGCTTTTATTATGAATTTGAAGAAAAATAAAACACTTGAGATTATTTAGTTTGTATTGTTTTATGATTGTTAAAGAAAATAATTAATGAAATGACAGTAATTAGAGATTGGTTCCGACAAACATATAGTAAATATGTAAATAGACCATTAGCATGGTTGGGTAGGCTTGGGCGTAAGCATAATGTTATAGCAACATTTGTAATGTTTGGGATTGGTTGCATGGTATATTTATATTTGTCATATTTGTCAACTTGTTATAAAGCGGAATTTGTTGTTGATGACTATCTTGACCTTATAAATAGTATACAGGTAGATGATTCTGGTAGGGCATATTTTAGTGGAAGTTTACCTGATCAGCCGTTCTGGAGCTTAGCTGGATTTACATTCCAACAAGCAATTGTTATGATGATGAGCACTCATGCGTCTATTATACCAATTATTCTTGCACCATATTTTTGGGTGTTATGGATTTGGAGACATAATGATAAAGAGTCTTCCAAACATGAACAAAGTATAAAAAAGGCAGTTATGGAAGCCGCTAGGCTTGAAGATGTTTTTGAGTTAATACAGGATGAAAAAAATCGCCAATATGGAATAAATCGTCTTGCGCGTTTGATGCGTAATCAAGAATTTAACATTAATGTTAATTTTAGAGAGATCAAGTTTTTTTTAATAAATGTTAAAGATAAAAATTTCACGTGTTTTAAAGCTTGGTTAAATATAAAACGTATATATCATGAATATGATGAAGTTGATAATATTCTAGTGGAAAATTTAATTTCTTGTCATGATTCATTAATATCAGATAGTATTAGTAATAACCCTAGTAAATGTATTTGGGGGATTCATTGTAAGCTTGAAGAGTTGGGTTGTCTTATTGAAGATATAAATACTGCAGTAGATGGTAATGAAATAAGTCTTATTACTTTTTGTAAATCGAAGTTTATTGTTACAAATAATCTGGCTAGTCATATTTACGATAGTACTAAGGGACATGTAAATAAATCTGTAATTTCATGGAAAGAATATTTTTCTAATCCTGATTATGTTAAGGATTCTGAGTTTGAGTTTGATGATTATAGTACGGATTATTTGTTTTTGGTTGAAATTTTGGAAAATAACCCAACCCTTAAAATTGATCTGAAAAAGTATAAAAAAGAGCGTCAAAAAAACTTGCAGAAGAGAGTTTAAATAAATGAATAAATGGGAAATAGTAAAACTTGGGGACTTCGCAACGATTACATCAGGTGGTACCCCTAGTAGGATAAATGGAGAATACTACGATAATGGAAATATTCCTTGGGTAAAAACTGGTGATCTTAAAAGTAAATATATTTTTGAGCCAGATGAGTATATTACTCAGGATGGTTTGAATAATTCATCTGCAAAGCTATTTCCTGCTAATACAGTACTTATTGCATTATATGGGGCAACAATTGGAAATTGTAGTATTTTGGGAATTGAAGCAGCTACGAATCAGGCTTGTGGAGCAATATTACCATGTGATGCAATATTACCAGAATTTTTATATAGTTTTATGTGTTCGCATAAGATAAATTTAATTGCTCAGGGAGTTGGAGGAGCACAGCCAAACATATCAGGTGCAATTTTAAAAAATATTAAAATTCCACTCCCTCTACTTCCAGAGCAAGAGCGGATTGTTGGGGTGTTGGATGGAGCGCAGGGGTTGATTGATAAGCGTAAGGAGCAGCTTGCTGAGATGGATGAGCTGGTTAAGAGTTTGTTTTATGATATGTTTGGAGATCCTGTGACTAATCCTATGGGATGGGATTGTGTAAACCTTGGAGATGTGACAAGTAAAATAGGAAGTGGAGCAACTCCAAGAGGTGGAAAAGAAGCTTATCAAAGTGAAGGAATTAGCTTAATAAGAAGTATGAATATTTATGATAATAGATTTGTATATAATGAGTTGGCATATATTAATGATGAACAAGCGAATAGGCTTTCTAATGTGATAATTAAAGAAAATGATGTGTTACTTAATATTACTGGTGCTTCTGTGACTAGGTGTGCAATAGTGCCAACAGATGTTTTACCTGCTAGGGTAAATCAGCATGTATCAATTATTCGTTTAGATAAAGGAAAAATTAATTCAGTATACTTACTGCATACAATAATAAATCATACATATAAGCAATATTTATATTCAATTGCAACAAGTGGCGGTGCAACAAGAGAGGCAATAACTAAAGAACAGATCAGTATGTTTAAGGTGCCTTGTCCACCACTCGCCCTCCAAAACACCTTTGCCAAACGTGTAGCAGCAATCGAAGCAGAGAAGGAAAGAATGCAGAAATCCCTGTGTGAGCTTGAGGATAATTTTGAGGCGTTGATGCAGAGAGCGTTTAATGGGGAGTTATAATGGAGTTGGGTTGTGAGTACTGTGGCTAAGAGTTTGTACCTTGATGAATGTGGGAATACTGATCTTGAGCATGAGAAGGATGGTGCTTCGGAGTACTTTATTATTGCGGGTGTGATAATTGACTCAGAGAAAGAGGAGAAGATCAGAGCTGGAGTTGAAGGGATTAAGACTCGGTTGCGCATTTAGAAAGAAGCAGAACTGCAGTGGAAGAAGAGTTTTGTCAAGTTCTCTGGTTTGAGGCTGTATGTTTTGCTTGATTGTTATTAGGAATATCTGAGTGATATGAATTTTGTGGGTGAATGAAAATGTTATTAGGAGTAGTTAATGGCTATAAAAACTAATAATCTAATACCTCTGTTTTCTTCGCAGCTATTAAGAACTGTGTCAGATATTATTGGTGATACAAGTGAAGGATTGACCAATAAAGAAATTGATTTTGCTTTAGGGAATTTACAGATTCCTGATAGCATTACTAAAGCACCTCCTGGATTTTATAATTCTATTAATAAGCGTGATCGTCTGTATAACGCCTTGGCTAATTTTAGCAATAAATATCAGTGTGGTAATCATGTGATTTCATTAATTAATTATGTTATGAATCCGGCGCAATATACTAAAGATCGTAGTAAATTTGAAGAGAGAAGAAGTAAGTTGAATGCCGTGTTAGCTCTTGAAGGGTATGCTGTTAATGAGTCAGGCAAGATTGTTCGTTCTGCTAAAGCTACTACATTAAAAGAAGCAATAGAGAGAGCAAATAGATTTAAAGGAAAGCTCGAGGATAGAAATACTCACAGTATAATTATTGAATGTAGCTTGTTTGAGATAATTTCGGATAATTATTTTTACACTGTGCTTGAAGCAATGAAGAGTATAAGCAAGAGGGTAAGGGACTTGTCAGGGCTTGAAGGTGATGGGGTAAATCTGATTGAATCAGCATTTACGGTGAAACAGCCGCTTATAAAAATCAATAGCTTGAAAACAGACACTGAAATAGGAGAGCAAAAAGGATTTATTAAACTTGTATCTGGTTTGTATGGTGTCGTAAGGAATCCGTTGGCACATGAGTCAAAAGATGACTGGGATTTGAGTGAACAGGATGCACTTGAGATTATTTCTACGATATCATATGTGCACAGGAAATTGGATAAGGCGGAAGGGATTAAATAATGGCTTTATTTGTATTTGGTGCTGGAGCAACAAGAGGAGCTAGTTTTGTTGATTCTTTAAAGAACCCATGTTTACCACCATTGGATGGAGATTTTTTTACTCAGTTGCAAAAGGTAAAAAATACTAAGAAATCGATAATTGATACTGTAATTAACGATGTTGTAGATATTTTTGGACAAAATTTTAATGTTACCATGGAAACGGTATTTTCAACATTAGAGCATACGATAAAAATGATTGAAGTCACAGGTGATAATAGATATTTTCGTAAAGCGGAATTGTTAAAAAAACGAGAACGTCTGTTGAAGACAATTCAATTAATATTACGTGAGGCTTTGACTGTTAAAAGGAAAAATGGTTTTGAACAGAAAAAATGTTGTGTTCATAGAAATTTTGTTTCTAGAATTTTGAACTCAAATGATCAAATTATAAGTTTTAATTATGACTGTCTTCTTGATTTTGCTTTAAAAAATAAGGGTGATGGTAAATGGAATGCCCATTATGGATATGGCTTTTCTCCAGGGCGAGGAGGTAAGTTAATTGAAGGTGATGATTATTGGCAACCTACTGTTAAAGCTGATAAAGCTGATACTGTTATGTTATATAAAGTACATGGATCGTTGCATTTTGACTTTGATCCGTCAGTTGATATGACAAAAGTAATATTGAAAAAAAACCCTTATGTACCAATAAATAAGCAACTTAAATTTACAATTATACCACCTGAATGGCACAAGTCATATGATAAAGGTGTTTTTTCTGTTTTATGGAAATATTCTGCAAAAGCGATTAAACAAGCTGAGCATGTTATTTTTATTGGATATTCATTACCATTAACAGATATGCATTCGACGGCATTATTTAGAACTAGTATAAAGCCGCATCATTTAAAATCTCTTGTTGTTGTAAATCCTGATCAAAAAGCAAGACAACGAACAAGGGATGTCTTACAAAAAGGGTTGGATACAAGGACTAGAGTTTTAAGTTTCGATAAATTTGAAGAATTTGTAAAAGCTGACCCGTCAATTTGGCGAGTTTATTAAACGTAATCTTTAGCTAATGTGATCAAACGGACACCTTTTGCTGGGGTTTGTGGTGTCAGCCGAACATCGGTCGAGTAGCCCCATTCGGTTTAAGAGGTTGAGGTGTTAATATAGTGTCGTGTGTTGTGTAAGAGGGATAGATATGAGTAACTTTGGGTTTTTAGAGAAGCATGGGAAGTTCAGGGAGATTGCTTCGCTGTGTGAAGAGGCGGAGAAGGCGCTTGGGGTGTCTAATGCTATCGCTGCTCTGTCGACTCGGAGAGCGCTGGAGACGGCGGTGAAATGGATGTATGCGCATGACAGCAGTCTGGAAATACCATATAAGGATAATCTTTCTGCACTTATTCATGACTATAAGTTTAAAGATATGATAGATGAAAGACTCTTTCCGAGGATTAAGTTTATTATTACGCTGGGGAATAAGGCTGCGCATCAGTCTATGCCGATGAGGCGTGATGAAAGTATAAAGTCGATTGAGAATCTGTTTCACTTTATGCGATGGATTACTTATGCGTATGGCGGTGAGAATTATAAGGGTAAGTTTGATGTTGGATTGTTGGCTGGCAGTGCTGAGTATGAACGTAAGACGAAAGCGGTACAGGAAGAGCTTAAGGCGAAACAGGCTGAGTGGGAAGCGGAGAAAAAGAAGCTTGAAGAGCTGTTGAGAAGTACAGAAGAGCGGAAAAAAGTTACTGAGTTAAGGGTAGAGAATGAGAGTAAGGTTGACTTCGCGTGTGAGGATATATCTGAATTTAAGACGAGGAAGATTTATATTGATCTTTCGTTGGAAATGGCTGGCTGGGTGATTGGGGATAACTGCCGGGAAGAGGTTGAGGTTAGCGGTATGCCGAATGCTTCTAATGTAGGGTATGTGGATTATGTGCTGTATGCGCAAGACGGTAAACCCTTGGCGGTAGTTGAAGCAAAGAGAGCGTCAAAGGATGCGAAGATTGGTAAGGTGCAGGCGAAGCTGTATGCTGATTGTCTTGAGAAACAGTATGGGATTAGGCCGCTTATTTATTATACCAATGGATTTGATTACTGGCTCTGGGAAGACTCGTTCTATCCTGAGAGGATTGTGTCTGGGATTGCGACGAGGGATAGTCTGGACTGGTATCGGCAGAGGGTGAAGGAACGTAAGGATATATCTGCGGTACAGGTTAATGACGATATATCAAATAGACCTTATCAGAAAGCTGCGATTCAGGCTGTTTGTGATAATCTGTCTAGGGCTCAGAGAAAAGCTCTGTTAGTGATGGCTACCGGTTCTGGGAAGACGCGTACTGCGATATCAATAGTTGATGTACTTACAAAGTATAATTGGGTGAAGAATGTGCTCTTTCTCGCGGATAGAAGGGAGCTGGTAAAGCAGGCGAAGAAGGATTTTAGTAGGTTACTACCGAATTTGACAATCTGTAATCTGCTGGAGAAGAATGATGATCCGCATAACAGCAGGATGGTGTTCTCTACTTATCCGACAATTATGAATGCTATTGATAAGACGAAGAAGGATGATGGTTCTACGTTATTCTCAGTTGGACATTTTGATCTGATTATTATTGATGAATCGCATAGATCTATTTATAAGAAGTACAGAGATATTTTTACGTATTTTGATTCATATCTGCTGGGGCTTACTGCGACACCGAAGAGTGACATTGGGAAGAATACCTATCAGTTCTATGATATTGAAGATGGAGTTCCGACGTATGCGTATACGCTGGATGAAGCGATAGAGAATATGTATCTGGTGCCTTATAATACGCTGGAGACGGTTACGAAGATTTTGTCTACTGGACTTGCCTATGATGAACTTTCTGATGAAGAGCAGGAAGAATGGGAAGACAAGATAGGGGATGAGGTTGATGAGATAAGTAGTAGTGAGGTAAATAAAATACTGTTTAATACTTCTACTGTTGATATGGTGTTACAGGATCTTATGGAGAAGGGTATTAAGGTTGAGGGTGGCGATAAGATAGGAAAGACGATTATCTTTGCTGCAAACCAACGGCATGCTGATTTTATACTTGAGAGATTTAACAAGTTGTATCCACATTATGCTGGGAAGTTGGCACAGGCGGTTTATAATAGTATAAACTATGTTGATGACGTTATTGATGACTTTAAAGATCAGGAGAGCATGCCGCAGATTGCGATATCGGTAGATATGCTGGATACTGGGATTGATGTGCCATCGATTGTCAACCTGGTTTTTTTCAAAAGAGTACGGTCTAAAGCTAAATTTCATCAGATGATCGGGCGTGGAACAAGGTTGTGCCCAGATTTATTCGGTGTTGATGATAATAAGAGATTTTTTTTGGTATTTGATTATTGCTCGAA
Organism: Planctomycetota bacterium; assembly: GCA_963677015.1. Lineage (GTDB taxonomy): Bacteria > Planctomycetota > SZUA-567 > SZUA-567 > SZUA-567. Next base: position 3,261,740 of record OY781533.1, on the reverse strand, counting down.
CTTTGAGTTCTTTAGAGAAAATCCCAAAGGAATTGAGGGGCAATCGCAGAGATCGTTGTCCGAGTGTTTGTTTATTATCAGGGCAGAGATTGCCAAGCTTTTGGAGCATAATATTTATCAGGAAGAGGAATACATCGCTTATCGTAAAGAGTTGATTGCAGAGTTGGCGAAAGAAGTGGATATGCTGGATGATACTAGTCTTATTACCAGGTTGCATGTTAAGCAGATTCATGCGTATCGGTACGTGAATGCATGGAATAGTATAAGCGATAAGATGTTAGCTGATATTAAAGAGCATATCGCGCCGATTGTGATACCGTCTGTCGAGGATGAACTTAAGAAACGTTTTGACTATCTTATGTATGCAATAGAATTTGCATGCCTTGATCAAAAGTATCCTGCGCCAAAGAATAAAAGGAAATTATATTTTACTGCTGGGAAGCTAGAGGAGAAGGGTAATCTTCCACAGGTGCAGCAGAATATTGATATTATTCAGAGGGTGCAGACTGATGAATACTGGGATGAAGCGACTGTTTTTGAGCATGAGAAGGTGCGTGTGGCGTTGCGGGAGTTAATAACATTGCTTGAGCGGGAGAATGCTGTGACTTATTATGCTTCATTTATCGATGAAGTACTTGATGTGCAGGAAAATCAAGGGGATTATTCTACAAATGAGTTTGTAAATTACAGGAAAAAGGTTGAAGAGTATCTGAAAGAGCATCAGGATGACTTTGTGGTGTATAAGTTGAAGCATAATGAAAAATTGACAATGAAGGATATTGAACATCTTGAGTCTATTCTTTGGCATGATCTTGGGAGTGAGGAGGATTACAGAAAAGAGTTTGGTGAGCAGCCGTTATTAGAGTTCGCTGCGAAGTTGGTAGGACTTGATAGGAATACAGCGCAAGAGTTATTCTCTAAATTTTTGAGTGATAATTCATTAAATAGTAATCAGATAAACTTTATTTCACAAATTGTGGATTATATTGTTGATAATGGATTGCTTGATAAAAAAGTATTGCATGATCATCCGTTCAATCAACAAGGGAGTATTACGGAGTTATTCGCTGGTAAAATTAGTGTTGCTACTAGTATAGTAAAGATTATTGATGTGATTAATGAACGAGTTAGAGTTGGATAGGAATGTGGGGAAATTGTTATGTAGTTGTCATTCATATTTTTAAAAATTATTAATGCATAATATAATTTTGATTTGATTATTATTAAATGTAATTATAATAATATTTGACATTTTAATTAGTTAGTTTTGTTTTGTTATATCACCAAAACCGCCAAATTTGTATTACATATACAGACAAAACAGCGAAGTACCCAAGAGTTGGGTGCCGGCTGTTTTGTATATGGACGCTTGGCGGCGTTGGTGATATGAACGGTTCGGCACCCTTTTTTTTATGACCGAACCTTTCGAATTTTATGGGAAGGTAATTATGGATTTTAATACGGCTAGGTGGGTACTTTGGATTTTGTTTATTGCTTTTGCGTTAAAAGCTCAGTGGAGATTTTTTGATCCTGCTAGGCATATTGTCAAGCATGGTGATAACTCTGAGATCATAGGGCAAGATAAGTTTGTCCTTGCAGTTAATCTATTTACATCTTTACTCTCAATCGTTATTGTCTTTGCTCTAGGAGCAAGTCTGATATTTCTTAATGATATTTATATGTATTTAAATTCATTTTAGGTGTATACATCTAATATAGTAAATTTTGGAATAGAAAGAAAGGGTTGTTATGGGTAATGATAGGAATACTACAGCAAATATGATAGCAGGATTGGCTAGTTTCTTTATTCCGGGACTAGGGCAGCTTTTACAGCAAAGATATATTGCTGCAATTATATATTTTGGTTTATCTGTTTTCTTCTGGATATTTATGCTTGGCTGGATAATAAGTATTATTTCATGTATCAGTGCACTCAGGTGGAAGAATTAGGTCTTATATTCAGGATATAAATAATGCATAGTGATGAAGAGAAGTTACAGCTTATAGCAATGTATCAGCATCTTATTGATTTATTTCTTGCTGCATATCCGGTTCTGGTAAAATATGCGTCTGATATTACTAGGGATAGACCTAATGAAATACATTATATGCTTGCTGTTCACTTTAATGATTTACAGGATAAGTTTGATCATCAGGAAATAATGAAAGCCATAAAAAAAGCAGAGAAGCAATATAAAGCATATGATGATGCTTTAGGTAAATTAGGTGGAATATTATTTAATCAACGAGTTGCTTCAGCCAAAAGGAAAGCTCCTGAAGTGGCAGCCTTTTCTGAAAAAATATGGGATAAGTATGTGTTTTTGCCCGGCAAGATGATCAAAAAACACACAGCTATTTTTGTCGTATATAGTGCATATTTAAAAGGTGTTTCTATCGAAAAGATTAAAGATATTGCTGATTCATGTGATAATTGGCAGGATTTTAAACTCGAACTTCAGAAAAAAAATGGTAAGCTATAAAATATTTTCTATAGTGAATATCAGCCAGCGCTTTTACGCTGGCTGATAAGTTATAACTCAATACTACTATTTTTTTCTGTATTTATACTTTGTTAATTTTTATAAAAGATGGTGTGTATAATGTTCTAAAGAAATAGTACCGTTGTTTAAGTTGGATATTTCCGATAGAATTAATTGATACAGATTGAGGGTGAACCCATAATGAAAAAATCGTATATGGCAGAATTTAAAGTCAAAGTTGCTCTTGAAGCTATAAAAGGGGCAAGCCATTATTTGAACTGCTTCTAAGTATAGCGGTTATACAAATTAGAAATGGTAATTGAAGAAGGAACTTTTGAATAATCTTTCTGATATTTTTTTGGTAAGAAAAAGAAACAGTAAAAGCTGCAAGAATTTAATAAGCCAAGTTCTTCGAAGAAATCGGTCGTCTCAAGCTTGATATAGATGGGCTCAAAAATAAATCTGATGAGCTTGAGATTCTCTTGACGCAAGGTACTGATCAATAAACTGGCTGTAAATATTTCAATCAGCATTCAATGTGAGTTACTCGGTATATCCAGATATGCTTATTATTATGCTTTGAAAAATGATCATTAGGAAGATAATATGCTGAAACGTAAAATGGATGAGATATGTCTGAAGCATCCCGTCTATGGTTCAATGCGTATTTCAGATGAGCTAAGAGATACTGAGAATAATGCAGGCAGATACAAAGTCAGGCGTTTGATGCGAGAAATGGAAGTAGTTGCTAAATATCACAAGAAGCATATAACTTGTAAAATAGAGTGTCATACGATTTATTATTATTTGCTGGGTAATCTCATTATCTATATGCCTGATCTTGTCTTTTGCAGCAATATATCATGCATTTTTCTGAAGAATGGTACTGCATATTTAACGGTTGTTATGGGCTGGTATAGCAGGTATAAAATTTCATGGGTGCTCTTAATGTTGCAGGACAGCAGATTCTGCAGGACAGCTTTGAAAACTGCTTTGAGCAAAGGTAAGCCAATAATATTCAACGTCGACCATGTCAGTCAGTATACGAGTAATTAATTTACCGATATAGTTAAAGATAATGCAATTTAAATCAGTATGTCCGGAAAAGGTCGAGCTCTTGATAATATAATGATTGGTCGTCTATGTCGTATGGTCAAATATAATGAGGTAATCTGCATGAGTACAAGCATTATTACGAAGTAATTAACAGTATAGAGGAGTATATCAGGTATTATAACGAAGAGCGTCGTCATTCCAGTATTGTCAACTGTACTCCGAAGGAAGCATATTTAAGTGGTAGAAAAATGGGAAATGATGCAGCATAGAGGAGAAGTTTCAGTTAGAAATTTCTCTTCAGGCTACGCCCTGCGCTCCATTTCTAACTGTTTGAAGTCCATTTTAAATTAATCTTATTTTTGTCTGGAAAATTAAACCACTTTACTCTTTACCCACTTGATAATTAAAAATTTAGAAAGTATAAAAGTATAGGCCGAGTTTTCAGGGCAAAAAGTGTATTCTCTAATGTATTATATAGGTTAACCTGTTAAAAATAGATACTATGATATATCTTAGCAAACCCAAAAAAATAGCGAGAAGTGTTTTACTATATAAGGTGCTCTTGCAGCGGTTGCATTTTAATGATGATGTATTTTATGTGTTTAAAATGTTAATGCGTTAGCTTTACAATTATTATTAGTTGACTGTATTGTGTTTTGCAAGTACTATTTAAGAATATGGTTTAAGTACAGGAGCTTCTTGTGGGAAAAGTTTTAGTTCTTTTAAGTGGTGGCATTGATTCTACTGCATGTGTTAAGTATTATAAAGAACTAGAAATGGATGTATATGGACTACATATTTCATATAACCAGTTAAGTGAAGCTCAAGAAATTATTGCTGCAGAGAGCATCGCTGATTACTTCAATATACCGCTTAAAATCTTAACTTTGAATAATACTTATCCGAAGCATAATGGTATGATTTCTGGAAGGAATGCTTTTTTTATTTTAACTGCTTTGCTTGATTTACCATTTAGTTCCGGTTTAATTTCACTAGGAATTCATTCTGGAACGAGTTATTACGATTGCTCAGAAGACTTTATTTTGTCATTACAATCTATTATTGATAACTACTCACATGGAAAAGTAAAAATTGACTGTCCATTTATTAATTGGTCAAAACTTGATATTGTTAGGTACTTTAAATTGCAGTCATTGCCGTTGTCATTAACATATAGTTGCGAAAATGGTCATAGTACAAAATGTGGTAATTGTGCAACATGTTTAGAGTTAGAAAGACTATTATGACATTAACAAGAAGAATTAGTCTTAAATTACCATCTGGTGATTTAATTGATACACCACAACTAGTTCCATCTTATTCAAGTAGAGGCTTTGGGATTAACAAAGATGGTGTTTCAGAAATTAATGAGATTTTTAAAACAACAAACAGGTATTTGACCGAAGTGATGTTGGTTAGTGCATATGATTTGTCATATAAGCATTTACCTGCATCTCGTAAATTTGAAGCATTTCCACTGCTAACTATTATCGATAGTGGTGGTTATGAAGTTGGCTCAGACAATGACTTGTCTTCAGCATTTGAATTTAAAATATCAGCCCATAAGTGGGATCGAAGTTTATATTATCAAGAACTTTCTCGTTGGCCGGTTGATTATACGAATGCAGCAATGGTCAACTTTGATAAGGATATTACTGGAAGGCATATTACCGACCAATTTAAAATGGCAAAAGAGGATTTTTCAAATCAACCTCAAATGTTGCATAATTTTTTAATTAAACCATCAGACAAAACATCATCATGTATTAAGAGTACTCTTGAGCAATTAACAAAGTTTTCTGATAATTTAGGAGAATTTGATATAATAGGAGTTACCGAAAAAGAACTAGGTGACTCGATGTTGTCACGAATGAAGAATCTTGCAACACTTAGAAAAATCATAGACTCTGTTAATAGTGAAATTCCGATACAGGTTTTTGGATCTTTAGATCCAATATCAACTTGTTTATATTTTATTTCAGGAGGCAATATATTTGATGGTCTAACTTGGTTAAGGTATGCATATTGTGGCGACAAATGCATTTATATGCAAAACCAATATGTTCTCAACACGGGATTGGAAGCAAATAGCAGATTTTCATTTGATCAAACGATTATTAATAATTTATCGTTAATTACTGATTTACAATTAAAAATGTGTGATTTCATTAATCATAATGATTATAATGTATTTGGGGAAGAATTGTCTAAATTGATACGAAATGGTGTGGCTTTATTATAGTTTAATACAGGAGAGACTAAATGGGAGGAGGAGGGAGCAGCTATTCATACAGTGGATTAGCATCTGATGAACTTGAGAAGAAAATTAGTGATTCTAAGGATAAAACGAAACTGAAACAATTTGAATCTGAAGTTGAGAGTGAAATTCAAGATTCACTTTCTGATATTAATTCAAGAGATTCAAGTAAGACGAATGCAAGGCTTCAAGAAATTAATAAACTGCTTGAAGGTGATATTGATGGCGTATTAAATATTAATTTTGGTGGATCAATTGCTAAGCATACATATGTTGATGGAATGAGCGATGTTGACTGTCTTGTCTTCCTGAATGATTCCGAACTTTCTGATAAAAATCCAGAAGAGGTACGAGAGTATTTCTCATCATTACTAAAAAAGCGTTTTCCTAGTACGGAAGTAAGTGTTGGAAGCTTGGCTGTAACAGTGAAATTTACTGATGTTGAGATACAGCTTCTCCCTGCCTTGAAATATGCTAGTGGAGTTAAAATAGCAACCGCTGATGGGGAAAAATGGTCTAATATAATCAATCCTAAGCGATTTGCCAAAAAACTTACCGACATAAACTCTAAACATAACAATAAAGTTGTACCGGTAATTAAACTCGCAAAGTATATTATTTCAAAGAATTTACCTGAAGGTCAACGATTATCTGGATATCACATCGAATCATTAGCTATAGAAATATTTTCTAACTATTCAGGAGCAGATAATCCCAAGGAAATGCTTAATCATTTCTTTAATTCAGCACCGAAATATATAAATCACAAAATTTCAGATTCTACAGGTCAATCTAGGCATATTGATGATTATTTAGGCGAAAATGATAGTGTTGAAAGGAAAATGTGCTCAAACCGGATAAATAGAATTGGGCAAAAAATTCGCAATGCAAATATAGCAATGTCTCTCGAACAGTGGAAAGATATTATAGGGGGTTAAAATTATGCCAAATGAGTTAAAACGAGAATTGCGAGTTTTAGATATGATGATCACAGCACACTCATGCACTAGAGATCGATATCTTCGTTTTGATAAAACAGTAACAGTCATTATTCTGGTTTTTTCTGTTGTTTTATGTACATTTTCATTTATTCCTCGGTCTGAAGTCCATAGGTTGGGTATGAGCGTAGAATCTAGTAATCTTGTTATTGCTTTGACTTCATCAGGAGTGTTGATTCTATCTATAATTCAGTTATTTAGCAAATGGAAAGAGGTCGCTCAAGATCACATTAACTGCCTTATAGATCTTAGTCGGTTAAAAGGTGAGTACCGATTATTGCAAACAAGGGGGGGGGATAGTGAAAAAATGGATAAAATAAGTGGTAAATTTCATAATTTATTGTCAGTTAAACCAGTAATTTCCGATAAATATTTTATTAAGTATAAAAAGTATCACTATAAAAAAATTGAAATCAGTAAAATGATAAGCAAAAATCCTGGATGCCCTATATTTATTATTAATATTTCAGTATTATGTACCGCAATAAAAACTTTTTTTTCCAAGAATTGATTATTTATGTTTGACTTGAGATTGAGCACCCATAACCGTAAACTTGCAATGAGTTATTTATCTGCAAAAGAAACTGTACTTGATGCGGGTTATGAATATGAAATATTATGGCAAGAGTCTTGTGATTTTAAGAAAGTATCAAAAGAAATATTTATGAATGAATATGCTTGGGTTGTTCTTTCTTCAGGAATGAAAGAAAGAACAATTAGTAAAATTTTTCCGCAAATTGTTAAATCGTTTGATAATTGGAAGTCATTTAATTTTATAGTTAATAATCAAAAAGAAATAAAACAAGAAGCTTTATCACATTTCAACCATCATGCAAAAATCAATGCTATTATTTCAACAATTAAGTATATAGAAAAAAAAACATTTACTTGGGTTTTAGAAAATATCTCAACGAATTCGCTTAATTATATAATGAGTTTTCCGTTTATGGGTCCTGCCACGTCACTTCATTTAGCAAAGAATCTTGGGATTTCTGTTGCAAAACCTGATAGGCATTTAGTGAGAGTGGCTAAAAAATTAGGTTACTCTTGTGTTAATACTTTATGTAAGGATATAAGTGATATTGTTTCTGACCCAATACCAGTCGTAGATCTTGTAATATGGAGGTATGCAGTTCTTAATAAAGATTATTTGTTAAATTTTTAAATAAATCACAATACTATTTTTGTAGGTCTAATTTTGCGATAAAACTTAATTGCAGGCAAGTTATTATCGCTCTACTCCATGGGATTTATGCTGTTGTTTTTTTGTTAAAGGTTTTTGAGGCGAATTGATGTTTGACTTAATTCGTTTATAAGAATTTTTAATCTCGTTTGTAAGTCGTCCAAGTTCTCTAATTGTTCCAAAATGTTTGAGAATTGTTTCTCTAAGGTGGAGATTTTTAGGCTTTCTGACTCCTTCCAGACCTCCATGTCCTTTTCGATTGAGGTGATGATCCTTAGTGCAATTTTCTCTAGTTCGTTTGTTTTCATTTTTTGGTTTTCCTATATTTGTGGGCTTTGGATTACTATCCGAAATAGAAAGTTTGTCTTTTGGGGTTAGTGAGTGTCTATTACTCGTATTGAATCTCTGTCTCCAGAGGTCCAGTTGGTTTCTATCTTGGTGTTTTTTGGTAGGACTATGAATTTGCCTTTCTCGCTTATCTTGAGGTAGATTCCGAAGGTGTCTTTCTTCAGGTGGTATAGAGTCTGCTCTTGTTCCTTTATTTCTGTCTGTATCGAGTCCAGTTTGTTGATCTTTATGTTTATCCAGTATGTTAGGGTTTGGAGTAGTCCCCATGAGGCTATGGTCAGTCCTAGCAGAATTGCTGCTCCTGTAAGGGTTGAGCGTATCCAGTGTTTGCCGTGGGCTATGCTCAGGGTTTTGTAGTGGTGGTTTAAGTTCGAGGTCGCTTGTTCGGCTTGGTGTTGGATAACGCTTTCGATTGTATGTAGCTCTTTTGTTGATGACTCTTGTAAGTTCTTGCTTAATGTCTGTAAGTTGTCTTTGAATATCTCTTCTGTCTTCAGGCGTTCTTCCTTGACCTTCTGTTTTAGTTTCTCTGCTAAGTTTTGTTGTGTTCCAGTCTGCATTGTAGATTCCTCCTTTTAGGCGTATCTTTTGGGGTGATTCTGGGTCTTTTACGGTTATATAGGTCTTGGACTCGCGGTTTATGTCTAGGCCGATTTCTCGTAGTGATGTGATGATGTCTGAGCGGTCTTTTATAAGACCGTTTTCTATTTGATCCTTCAAATACTCGTTGATTATATTTCTGGCTTGCTCCTTTTCTTGTTTTGTGGGGTTTTGTCCCCAGCGGGTTAGTCTTGCTTCTATGATGTCGGCTTTGCTTGGAGTGAACATTCTGGCGCGGTCTGGATCGTCGGGGCGTGTCCAGTTGTGTTTAATGTTTTCGTAATCTCTCAAGTGGCAGAAGTCTTTTTCCCAGCCCGGGGGAAAGGCGTTGAAAGCTTTGCCTGTAGACAATTCCAGCCTTGGGATTATGAAGTGAAGTTCGTGGTGGTTGGCGTGGCTGTGGCGTACCCAGAGGATGTTGTATTGATCGTGCTCTAAGCCTGCGAAAGCGAGCTTTTCGAAGTTGGTCATTACTTCGTCTTCTTGGTTTGTGTCGACGTTGTCGTCTGGACTCCATGAGCAGACGCCGGAGGTGAACTTCCACTTGCGGTTATTATTGTCTATTAGTTCTCTGGTGAGTTCGGTATCGCCTCTGACTACTTCTGGGGGATTCTCGTCTCTGCCGGGGTAGTCTTCTCGGAGCAGGTAGTCTATTGGGCTGCAACCTCGGCTTTTGCCGTGGGCGAATGGTTTAATTATCATTGGTTTCTCTCTCTTCTGGATTACTGTTTGTACCATCCGCAAAATGGTGTACCTCATTTTGCAGACGGTTGAGCCAGAGGATTACTTCTATGGCTTGGGCGCGGAGTTTGTATTTGTTGACCCAGCGAGCTATCTGGTTGATGTTTGAACCGATACGGGCTAGGTGTCTGATCTTCTCTCGATTCTCGGTTGTTTTGCGGAGGGTGAAATCGAGGGTGTACTTGCGGAGCAGGTCGGAGACGGTTAGTTTTGCCTCTGATGCTTTCTTTTTGATCTGTGCTAGTTCAGAATCGGTGACTCGGACTTTGATGAAGTGATTTCGTTTCATTGGTGTATTCTCTTTCTGTTTTGATTTATCAATCAATGGAGCAGTGCGGAGTTGATTGCTGGTTGTGTAGCGGGTAGTGGAATGACCAGAGCAGGGGGATTCAAGGGGTGCTCCCCTGACCAGCTCCCAAAGTGAAGCAAATGAAATTTGTGCCCACCTTGGGTATGCTGGCTTGCACAATCAAGGCACATGTATCTGTGGCAGCTTGGTCGAATTTCGAGTTGGCTGGCAGGGGCGTTGATTGTGTGGTGTGGTCTTTGGTTCTGACTCTGGATTTTATAAAACAGAAAAGGTTAAGCATTGGGTGAGTCCCTCGGTGATTCTGGGTTTGAGGACTCTGTTAGCTTGGTTGCGAGTTCTTTGATAAGCGCGATTTTTGTGCTGTTGTCGATTGGGAGTTGGTCGATTGCTATGATTGCTTGGGCTAGAGGTAAATTGTGCTTGTTTAGAATAGTTTCGAGTAGCACATTTTTTTGTGGGATTTCTTCGGGAAATCGTGTTTGCGATTTTGGGCAGATTGTAGGCAGAGTGCTTTTTTTGTGATCTTGTAAGATGTTGTGTGCGCTTGGTTTGTGTTCTTTGTTTTCTGGGTTCAAGTCCCGTCTTGCCCACCAATTTGTGTTACTTGGGTCAATGGCATTTAATGTGCCGTTGACCCTTGTTTTTATAGGGTTTTTGTTGTGGAATTTTGGCTGTTTGGGGCGTTTTTGTCTGCCTGAATTACGTTTTTTTTGGGCATCAGTGTCAGGTGATGAAGTTGGCAGAAACTGGTCTTGAGTTAATTTGTGGTTTTGGCTAATGAAGTCATTTTATGAGATAATGCAGAGTACAAAATTAATAATAAAAAGTTTAGCAGTAATAGTTTAAATTAGAATTTGTGTTAGTGCTATTTATATTATTAGAAGTATTGAATGAATTAATCAATACTGTATTTGTTGTATAGTTTGAAGCTTCATTATTAATTTCGTCACTCTGATCTGATTCAGTATTTTCTTTTTCGGTTTTGCGATTCTGCAGTTTTTCGGCTAAGTTTTCACGTTCTTCCTTTTCTTCTTCAGCCTTTCTTTCCGCGTTTTCTTTGGCGATTTTGCCGTCGGGATCATTTGTTGAGACGGTTGCCATGGAAATGTTGCCGTCGCTATCAATGCTATAATTAGCTTCAACAATTGTTCCCAGGCTATGTGATTTTACGTAGGAAACACTATCGGATATTGCATTCAGATTACTTTCAAGATATTCAGCTTTTTCAGGATCATCAATGCATTTCTGCAGAAAACTCGCGGATACAGAAACACTTGTTGGAATACCTTCTACTGAAGCAACATTTCCAAAATAGTTATAGTTTTCTTTGAGATATTTTGTGTAATCATTAACATTTGTAAAACTGTTAGAGCCGGTATTTTCTGTTGCAGAGTTTGACTGTGTTGGTGAAGAAGTGGCGGTTGATTGCAATTTTTGAGTATTTGTAATATTGTAACCATAATAATTATTTGAAGTTCCAGAAATTGTATTCATTTTATCATATCCTTTATGCTGTTTGGAATATATAGAATATTTGTATTGCATACACATAGTGTCATTTTATTGTCGGCGATATTATTAATAACTTGATAATAAATTATTGGCAAATGTGATAAATTGGTATGAATAATAATATGCTAGGTGAATTGACTTTTTTAGGAATATATTGCAATTAGAATTGTCTGATAAATGGGGTTTTGATATATTAAATTTTCAGTTCTTAATGAGTCTGTGGGTTGAGGTTAAAAGATGTAAAGTAAAATTGTTGATTTCGATTAGTCTGAATGTTGAGAGCAAGTGGTAGAGTTATGGAATAATAGTAACAATACGTAATAAGAAAAGTATTTATTTTGCTATTATTTACAGCATTTGTGTGTTTGTTATTTGCATTAGTTATGCTATAATAGTCTATAATGATTTGTTTTTCGTAATATATAGTGGAGAGGTGGTTTAAATGCCTGTAGATACACATAAATTTAAAAAAAATATATATGGGCAGCTTGCGCGTATAGGAAAATCGCTAGCCAGTCCTAAGCGCTTGGAAATAATTGATTATCTTCTTCAAGGTCCCAAGACGGTTGAAGCTATTGCAAAAGAGACCGAAATGAGCATTGCCAATACCTCGCAGCATCTGCAGACTTTGCTCCAGGCAAGGCTCGTTGATTTTGAGAAGGAAGGGCCATATTCCTACTATCAGCTTTCGGATCAAATGGTCGCTGATATGTTTCAGTCAATGCAGCATCTTGGAGAAAATCTACTTACTGAAATACAGACACTGATTCGTGATGTATATGGTAAAAAGGGTGATATAGAGCAGGTAGACATCGCGCATCTTCTCGATAACCTGAAGCGCGACAAGGTCACCTTGGTTGATGTAAGACCTAAAGAAGATTATGAGCAGCAGCATATTCCCGGTGCGATTTCTATAGAGTTGGACGAATTGGAAGAAAATTTGTCGACTTTACCACAAGATCAGGAAATTATTGCTTATTGTCGCGGACGTTATTGCATTCTGTCTCTTGAAGCTGTGAAGATTTTGAAATCTCATGGTTATAAAGCTGCGACCCTTGAAGATCATGGTTATGACATGGAAATTGATGCAGAATCAGCTTCCGACTCTTGATAATAGCGGTAAGAAACAAACCTGTGTAGTATTCATTCCTTTGGGCGAACACAAACTGATAATAAATATTTTTTTGTGTATTCTTTGAATAATATCCTTGAATAGCTAAATTTTTATCGTATACTTGCTTCAATCATTCAATTGATTAATTGAATGATTGAGTGATTTGTCGATAATGTTCTTTTGTTACAAGGAGGCTGCTTGAATGAGCGAAGACACCACATTTACACCGGAACAGCTCAATAAACTGGACAATCTGATTGAGCAATACGGTAAAAAACCTGGGGGATTGATCCCTCTATTGGAAAAAACACAGGATATTCTGGGTTATCTGCCACTTTCAATTCAAAACAGAATTTCAGAGAAAACAGGAATTGCCCCTAATAAGATTTATGGTGTAATTACTTTTTACTCGTTTTTCACTATGCAGCCGAGAGCTAGACATCGGATTCAGTTGTGTTTCGGGACGGCGTGTTATGTCAAAGGCGGCAAGGAAATTGCTGAAAAAATTGAAAATGATTTTCAGGTCAAGGTTGGCGAAAGCACAAAGAACGGCAGGTTTACATATGAGCGGGCGAGATGTGTAGGTGCGTGTGGGTTGGCTCCGGTTATTATCGTAGACGGAAAAGTTTATGGCAAAGTCCAAGTGGAAGAGCTGGATGATATTTTGAATCAATACCAATAAGGACGGAAAAGAGATCATGAAAACGGTAGAAGAGATCAACGGCATACGTCAAAAGGTGCGCAACGGAGCCGAGACAAAGGATACCAGAATCTATGTTCATATGGGAACGTGTGGAATCGCATCTGGCTCTATGGAGGTGCTGGATATCCTGAAGAAAAAGATAAAGGAAGCAAAAGCTGCTGATATTCAGATCGTTAAGACGGGTTGTGCAGGGATCTGTTCTAAAGAGCCCCTGATTACCGTTGTTACGCCTGGAAGAGAAGCTGTTATTTACGAGCAGATGGATGAGAAGAAATTATCAAAGATATTTGAAGCCCATGTCCTTAATGGAAATGCTGTGAATGAATATGCTCTTGCCCGGGGAATGGAGTATCAGATTAAAGCGCGAATGAAAACAAATGGTAACCTTCCGGGGCAGGCTAAATATGATGACGTAATACCGGGTATTGAGACAATTCCGTTTTTCAGACTGCAGGAACAGCGGGTGATGCACAACAGAGGGTTGGTTGATCCTTCTAAAATTGATGATTATATTGGCAGGGATGGTTATCAGGGTGCTATTAAAGCACTCACATCGATGACTGCTGACGAGGTAGTCACAGAGGTGCTTGATTCCGGACTCCGGGGAAGAGGCGGTGCAGGTTTCCCGGCGGGTCTTAAATGGAAATTTGCAGCAAAAGAAGAGAATGCTGTAAAGTATGTTCTCTGTAATGCTGATGAGGGTGATCCGGGGGCTTATATGGACCGTAATGTGCTGGAAAGCGATCCTCATAGTGTTCTTGAAGGTATGATCATTGCTGCCAAAGCCATCGGCTCGCAGCAGGGCTACATATACTGTAGAGCGGAATATCCTCTAGCGATAGAAACACTGAATCGCGCAATTAAGCAGGCAAGAGCATATAATCTGCTTGGAAAGAATATTCTGGGAACCGGGTTTGATTTTGATATTGAAATTTATGAGGGAGCTGGTGCTTTTGTCTGTGGTGAAGAAACGGCTTTGATGCGCTCAATCGAAGGCAAGCGTGGCAATCCAAGACCGAAGCCGCCGTTTCCGGCACATGCAGGTCTTTGGGAAAATCCTACTATTTTAAATAATGTTGAAACGCTTTCCAGTATTCCGCAACTTATAGCAAAAGGTAGTGAATGGTTTGCCGGTATTGGTACAGAAAAGAGTAAAGGTACAAAAATCTTTTCTATTACCGGAGACATCAATAACGTTGGATGTGTTGAAGTCCCTATTGGGACAAAACTTTCAACAATCGTCAATGAAATCGGCGGTGGTGTTATAGGTGAGAAGAAATTTAAAGCAGTTCAATTGGGTGGACCGTCTGGCGGTTGCATACCTGCGCAACATCTTGATGTTCAGGTTGATTATGAAACTTTACAGCAGTATGGTGCGATCATGGGTTCTGGTGGAATGATCGTTATGTGTGATGATAAGTCTGCAGTAGATATAGCCCGTTTTTTCATTGAATTTTGTAAGGAAGAGGCTTGCGGTAAGTGTATTCCGGGACGCGAAGGTACAAAACAGATGTTGAATATTTTAGACCGGATATATAGTCATAAAGGAACTTTGGCGGATATTGAAAAGATGGAAAAGCTGGCAAGAGTAATTCAAAAAACGGCTCTTTGCGCTCTGTGTAAAACCTCGGTTAATCCGGTAATGAGTACACTCCGTTATTTCAGGAATGAGTATGAAGAAGCTGTATCCGTAAATGCTGAAGAGAGGGGAGATAAATGATTTTTATTAAAAGCAGATCGTATGAGGAAATTACGAAACAACTGAATCAGAATGATGTGGTTACGCTTATTGGCTGTCAGTCATGTGCCAGATCCTCAGGTGTTAGTGAAACAGATAAAATGCGCGAACTGGCTCTTCGTCTACGTGCGGATGGTTATAAGGTTAAAGACGGATACGCTATATCGGATATCTGTACACCAAAAGTCTTATATGCTAAACTTGGTAAAGATGTCAGTGCGGTGATTGTTCTTTCGTGTTCAGCTGGTGTAGCTAATGTAAAACGATATTTTCAAGGAATAAAAATTGTCGAAACTTCGGAGGATATCGGGTTGGCTCTAGCTGATACCGATAAGAAAGTTATGAAAGTAACGCTTCCATATGAAAGTAATATAAACGAGCGTGGAAAAGAATATCGACTTTTAACTGGAGATAAACTGAACTCTGACGACAATTTGTTTGCAACGGAGGTGGAAAAATGATAATCTCACTTCTTTCATTAAACTATGAAGATCTGAAAAAACAACTTTTGCCAGAAGATAAAATTGTCCTGTATAGCTGTAATGCCTGTGTTAAAGCTTGTGGCATCGCGGGAACTGAAAAGATGGATAAGCTTGCGGAGATGCTCATATCAGATGGCTACAATGTAATTGGTACTGATTTAATCAGCATTGGCTGTACGGCAAATCTGATTGAAAAACGTCGAATAGATATGCAGAAAAAAGTAATGTATGATGCTGCGACGGTTGTCATTCCATTAATTTGCGAGGATGGATTTGAGGGAGCGGAGCATGTTTTTAAGGATAAGAAATTGATTCCTGTTGCTAAGACAGTAGGTATTGGCAATTTTACTGCAGACAGGGGTGTTGTACTTACTACGCCTTTTGAAAGTACGGGATTGGCATTAAATGCGGATGGATATACAATTTCGGAATTAGCTGACCAGCTTAATCTTCAAAAAGAATTTTTTGATAGCGCGTGTGAAGAGAAACAAAACAATAAAAGCATAAGCCTGAAGGTTAATGGAGAAATAATCCAGACAGATAAAGGGGAAAACTTACTGACGGCATGCCTGGAAAACGGTATTGATATACCCCATCTTTGTTCACATAATGATTTGTCTGATTATGGCGCATGCAGGATGTGTCTAGTTAAAATCAAGGGATTCCGAGATCTTGCTCCGGCTTGTTGTGTAGAGGTGCAGGAAGGTATGGATGTCTGCACTGTCGATGAAGAGTTGAATGAATGTAGAGAGACGATTCTTGAGCTAGTGATGGCCTCTGGACAGCATAATTGTCTTACTTGTGCTAAAGGAATTCCTTCACCAATGGGTGCTTGTGAATTGCAGGGACTTATCAGGAATTTTGGAATTGAAGAGAGCAGCTATGACCAGAATATAGACAAGTTACCTGAGGATAGTTCCAGTCCGGTTATTATGCATGATCCGAATAAATGTATTCTATGCGGGAGATGCGTGCGCGCCTGTGAGGAAATAGCGGGTCTGTCAAATATTGGCTTTGTAAATAGAGGAGATAAGACTGCTGTTGTGGCCGGGCTGAATGTAGAAATGAATCAGAGTGCGTGTGCTGGCTGTAAGGTATGTATTGATGTCTGTCCAACCGGTGCTTTGACGGAAAAAGTTCTTTATTTTTCCGGTTCAGAGTGGACCCCCTCAAGAAAGTATGTGGAACTGTAAGTTGTGTATTGAATTTTATGGGAATAGTTATTGACTCTGAATGAGTTAGGTAAAAATACGTTCTTAGTTGTTCTTTTGTTAAATCTGTATTCACCTATATATAAACAATATAAAAACATCGCTCATAGTTGTGAGCGATGTTTTTATGTTAAAATTGCAGTGTCTTAGAAAAAGTTGATAGCTTAGAACTAATTATTCAATGTTTTTAAAGGAGTCTACAATGACAGACACACGAAAGTATTCACAGGGATTTAAAGAGGAAGAAATGAATCTGGTTACTGAGCGTGGGTATACTCAAGCTGAAGCAGACAGACAATTGGGAGTCATGACTTTGATATCATAAATTATATTGACAGCTGTAATATGATTGTATATAAAAAAACAGGTATATCTTTGTATAATATGTAATTTAAACAAGGGGGCGTGTAATGAAGGTGAATATTCTGCTCTTTGATGGATTTGAAACTCTTGATGCTTTTGGTCCTGTTGAGATTCTTGATAAAGTACGTGACAGTGAACTGCATTACTGTTCGCAGTATGGCGGTATAATAACCAGTGCGCAGCATACTGAGATTAATACTGAGAGTATCGCGGAGCTAGACCGCTCAGGAATTCTGCTTGTTCCCGGTGGGATGGGTACGCGCACATTGATTTCTGATTCCGGGTTTATTGCTATGCTGCGGGATGCGGCTTCTGCGGCCTCATACTGTCTTACTGTATGTACCGGTTCGGCGCTATTGGCTCAGACCGGTCTGCTGAATGGACGGCATGCTACCTCCAACAAAATCGCTTTCGACTGGGTAACTTCTATTACTGCGGCGGTAGAGTGGGAACATTGTGCGCGCTGGGTCAGAGATGGCAAGTATTATACTTCCTCCGGGGTTTCTGCAGGTATGGATATGGCGCTCGGCTTTATTCGTGATACTTTGAGCGAGCGTTATGCCACCGAGATAGCCCGACATATCGAGTACATTTGGAATTCGGATCCTGCTCAGGATATTTTTGCAGTATGATTACAGATTGTTTTCGAGGTGTAATATATAGTTTTAGCTGTGGTTTATTGGCAAGTATTTTAGTTGAAATTATAAGCTGCTAATAAAACTCTGGTCATTATTGAGCAGCAATTATATATGCCGCCTGAAAAGTAGCTGGCAGGTTCAGAGTAGAAGTGAGCCGTAAAAGATTTTAGAATGTTTGTGCTGCTGTTGTGCTGTGGAAGGATCTTTTAGCAGATATTCATTAGAAACTTTATAATCAAAGTTATTAAATTTTTCCTGAGCTGTAGTAGAATCCGCAGTAATATAACATTATTGCTGGTGATTTAATAGAAACTGTCCAGATCACGGTATATTATGTTGGACATCCTGGAGCGTGTGCATTGTGGTGAAGCGGATCTCGGAATTATATCTGAGATGAGCAGGTTTATTTAGCTAGAATTACCGAAATATTGTTATTCTTGAAATAATCGATAAATTCGGGATCGAGATCATCGTTGGTGATTACAATATCAAAATCAGTTATTTCGGCAAAGTGGGCTACTCTCACTTTGCCGAATTTTGTGCTGTCTGCAACCAGTACTTTCTTGAGGCTGGAATTGATTGCTGCTATCTTTACCTTTTGTTCATAGTAGTTTTCGCAGGTGACTCCCAGATCAATAGTTACGCCGCTGGCAGAGATAAAGGCCATTGAAGCGCGATTATTCGAGATGAGCTGGATTGATTCACTGCTCTCGAACATCATGGAGTTTTTATGAAAGAAGCCGCCACCGAATATAATTCTGCTCTTCTTATTGTATATTTCCATAAAGGCATTGAGGGTGTAGCATATTGTCGTGATGTCGAGATCCTTCGGGATGGCTTTGGCAATGAATTCGCAGGTTGAGCCGGTATCAATGATGATTACATCATGCTCATTGATTAATTTTATGGCTCGGTTTCCGATGGCCCGTTTTTTATCGATGTTCTGGGTGGAGGCATTATGCAGTGAATAATGTTTGTCGTCAGAAATATCAGGATCTTCATTCAGTAATACTACCCCGTTATGTACGGTCACGGTTCCACTGTCTTCCAGTACCTTTAAATGCCTTCTAACCGTCATTGAAGAAACTCCAAGCTCGGTTACCAGATCATTTAAAAAAATAAGCTTTTTGCTGTTTAGTATATTCAGGATCTGTTTTTTGCGTTCAACAGCTTTCCCCATCTTTATATCCTCATATTGTATAGTTCTTCAGTGATTAATTTAATTAATAAATTTCATATCTGGTAATAGTTAAAATGCGCGATAGTGTTTTGATTATACCATGATTTTTCGCTTCTTCCATAAAAAAAGATATAATTATAACAAAAATCGAGCATTTTGTTGTTATTGATTCATTATTTACACAGTTAAAAATGACTAGTATTGACTGGTATCGGTATTAAGCTTTTGTGTTTTGTCATTAAATACTAGTGTTTGATGATATCCTACAATTTTGGAGAATATTTTCAAGCGGATTTTTATTAATTAGCAGGTTGTGACGCATAATTTGTCGTGTGGTCATTATTTTGGGTGGCTGGTAGGGATTTCGCCGTGGGCTCAGAATATATGTTATCTTTTGTTGGTATGTGTTAACTTATTGTTATATATCTTGTTATCTGTTTGTTTGCTGTCTCTGGAAGCGGGTTTAAAGTTTTGCTGGCGAGTGAGCTACTATTTGTAATCACGTGGAATTATTTTAGTATCTTTTGTAGCCTATAGTATTGCTGTTGTAGTTACGGGGTAACATATTGTCCGGCTTTTGAATATTTTTTTGCAAATCGGTTAATGGTGATTTTTAAAAGGGTTGCGATTGTTGTTGGTATAATTTAAACACTATTCTGTTACAAATTTAACATAATTGTTTGACCAAGGTAATTTTGTTGGGTATTATAAAGGTGAAATAAGACAATATTCGAATTTTTTAGGATTTTTAGAGTATTTCCGTTGTGAATTATAAGTGTTTATGTGTTTGTTTGTTATTGTTTTAACATGTAAAGGAGTTGTTATGAAAAAATTTCTGATGCTATTGCTAGCGGTCTGTGTAATTAGTACAGGTGTTGTGTTTGCCGGTGAGATTGATACGTCCAAAGTGCGTAAAGATATTACAGCTGATGCGTCCGGTAAAGAGTATACAATTGCAACAGTAGTAAAGGTTGACGGTATTGCCTGGTTTGACCGTATGCGTGAAGGTGTCAAACAGTTTGGCAAGGAGACCGGTCATGATACCTGGATGGTTGGGCCTACTCAGGCGGATGCTGCAGCTCAGGTGCAGATTGTTGAAAACCTTATTGCTCAGGGAGTAGATGCTATCTGTATCGTTCCTTTCTCGGTTGAAGCCGTTGAGCCGGTGCTCAAGCGGGCTCGTGAGCGGGGAATTGTTGTAATATCTCATGAATCATCAAATCTGAAGAATGCTGATTATATTATTGAGGCATTTGATAATCTTGCTTATGGAGCACAGCTGATGTCCGTTCTGGGTAAGGATATGGGCGGTGAAGGTGAGTATGTTGCGACTGTGGGCAGCCTTACTTCCAAGTCACAGAATGAATGGATTGACGGGGCTATTGCCTATCAGAAAAAGAACTTCCCTAAAATGAAGCTGGTTACCGAGAGACTCGAAACATATGATGATGCGAATACAGATTATAACAAGCTCAAGGAGGTTATGGTTGCATTCCCAGATCTTAAGGGTATTGTAGGCGGACCTATGCCAACATCTGCCGGGGCCGGACGTCTGATTACAGAGCGTGGACTGGCCGGTAAGGTATTCTTCTCAGGTACCGGGCTGGTATCGGTTGCCGGAGAGTACCTGAAGAACGGCAGTGTACAGTATATTCAGTTCTGGGATCCTGCTGCTGCCGGATACGCTATGAATGAACTTGCTGTAATGGTTCTCAATAAAAAGAATGCTGAAATAAAAGCTGGTCTTGATCTTGGCCTTCCGGGTTACACTGATCTGACAACTCCTACTGAAAATAAGACACTTCTTTATGGTGCGGGCTGGATCGGTGTCACCAAGGATAATATGGATGAGTATGACTTTTAGTGGCATGAAACCGTTATAGAATGAATCATAAGTATTACCGTTTGAAAATAAATCAGGAGAGCTGTTTTGAGCAGATGGCAGTGGTGAATTGTGGTGCGGCTCTGACAGTTTTCCTGATTATTGTATAGCGGTAACGGTTTTTATCTGTGTTGCCTGTCAGATATCTACCTCTGTATTGCCCTGTATATAGTGAATAGTTTTTATACAGCTTTGTATGTGAAAGGTACAAATGGAAGAATTTTTAAAACTTATTAATATTAATAAGCATTTTTCTGGAATAAAAGCGTTGGAAGATCTTTCGCTGACTATCAATAAAGGTGAGATACACTGTCTTGCCGGAGAGAACGGCTCGGGTAAGTCCACGCTTATAAAGATAATTTCAGGTGTTTATCAGCCTGATAGCGGTGAAATAATAATAAATGATGAAAAGATAACCGAATCCTCACCGCTGCTGACTATTGAGCATGGTATTCAGGTTATCTATCAGGATTTTTCATTATTTGATAATCTTACGGTAGCAGAAAATATAGCCATAAATTCGGAGTTGCGGGATAAAAAGAATTTTGTTAACTGGAAAAAAATCAAAAGAATAGCGGAGCATGCCATCGCGCAGCTCAATGTTGATATTGATCTGTCAGTACCGGTTGGCACTCTCTCTACTTCAGGAAAACAGCTGGTGGCTATTGCCAGAGCACTGCTGGATAATGTAAAGCTGCTGATTATGGATGAGCCGACGACTGCATTGACTACCAAAGAAATAAATGAACTCTTCAAGGTAATAAAAGGTCTGCAGGCGCGTGGTATCGCAATTCTCTTTGTGAGCCATAAGATGCGGGAGATGCTTGAGATGAGTGAACGTCTGACTGTAATCAGAAATGGGCGGCATATTATCAGCGGTCCAACCTCAGATTTTACTGAAAGCTCTATTGCTGAGTACATGACCGGTAAAGTAATCAAGTCCAGCAAGTTTACTTTTAATAATGATACGCTTGTCAGTCCGGTTCCGGTTGTTGAGGTGAATAATATTTCTCATCCGGAGCTTTATAAGAATCTTAGTATGAAAATTATGCCGGGAGAAATTGTCGGAATTTCCGGGCTTTTAGGGTCGGGCCGAACTGAACTGGCGTTGACTCTGTTTGGAATGCTGCCGCATTATAGCGGTGAAATATTGCTGAATAATAAACCGGTGCACCTCAAATCCGTGCAGGAAGCAATTGATAATGGGATTGCCTATGTGCCGGAAGACAGACTCTCGGAAGGGCTGTTTCTGACGCAGTCAATTGAGACTAATATTCTCGCAACTACTTATGAAAAACTCATTAAGTTCATAAGTTATGATCGTGGAAAAGGCCGCAGGAAGAGTGAACGGATGATCAGTAATATGCAGATAGCAACTCCCAGCGGTGATAAGATAGTAGGAGAACTATCAGGAGGAAATCAGCAGCGGGTAGTTCTGGCCCGGTGGTTTCTTACCGATATCAAGCTTCTTATTCTTAATGGTCCGACTGTGGGAGTGGATGTGGGTTCAAAAGCGGAGATCCATAATAAAGTAAGAGATATGATCAAGGAACAGAATATTGGGGTACTGATGATTTCTGACGATATTCCTGAACTCGTGCATAATTGTAATCGGATAATAATGATGCATAAGGGAGCGTTTGTTCAGGAACTGGATTCTGCAGAAATTACCGAAGAACACATTAGTGATATTTTGAAAGGATTTGCGTGAATATTTCAAGATTATTCAAGAAGACTGAGACTGTAATTGCTCTGATTTTAATAGTTGTAATGCTTATTATCGGTTTTATCAATCCCGCTTTTTGGCGTCTGGATAATATTTTCAGTCTGTTAAAGAGTAATATTATAATTGGAATAATGGCTTTGGGGGTTACTCTGGTGATGATCGCCGGCGGTTTTGATGTCTCTTTTCCGGCATTTGCTGTTGCCGGGATGTATCTGACAGTTAAGTTGATGGTTTATACCGGTTATCAGGGGCTGATTCTTCCGTTTATTGTAGCTATTCTCATAGGTTTGGCATGCGGAACAATGAATGGTTTCTTTGTATATAAGTATAAGATGATACCGTTGATTGTTACTCTGGGTACGGCCAGCATGGTTAAGGGGTTTATCCTGGGTGTGGTCGGAACAAGTATGATAAATATCAATAAGATGCCGCCGCAGCTGATAAACTTTGCTAAAACCAATATTATTAATATTACCAATCCCGATGGAACAAAGTATGGACTTACCTCGATGATTCTGGTCTATATTTTACTGGCTGTACTGATACACCTGTTTCTGAATTATACTATGTTGGGGCGCGGGGTGTATGCGCTGGGTAATGACAAGGAGTCTGCAAAGCGTGCGGGATTTAATGTTAAAGTTATTATCTTCACCGTATTTTGCGCGGCCGGGGCGATAGCCGGGTTCGCGGGATTGCTGCACTCATCAATGATCTGGCTGGCCAATCCCCGTGATTTTGTAGGCATGGATCTGGAGGTTATCGCGGCGGTGGTAATTGGCGGTACCAGTATTTTTGGCGGTAAAGGCAGTGTTATTGGAACCATGCTTGGGGTATTCATGCTGGTTATTATCAAGAATAGTCTGATTATAATGAAGGTGGAGACAACCTGGCAGAAGGTAGTTATTGGTCTGATCATAATAATCGCAACCGCTATAACCGCCTGGAGAGATAAGCGCAGTAAGGGATGATAACTATGGGACTATTACTTGTAAGTTGTGGTAATGGTTCTGACTGAAAATACATATTGTCAAGTATTATATAAGGAGAGTTGTGTTGAATAAGCTGATAGGCTCTGGAAAATTCAAAGGTGCGGATAACGGTATTTTGCGCCTTATCATAATAACCTGCTGTATATTTGTTATAATGAGTTTGTTGAAGCCGGATAAATTTCTTCGAATTTATAATTTTGAATCAATCACCTATATCTTCCCTGAACTGGCATTACTGTCTATTGCTATGATGGTGGCAATGCTTACCGGAGGAATAGATCTTTCAATTATCGGTATCGCTAATCTGTCGAGTATTCTGGCAGGGGTGTTATTTCATAAGATTGGTGGAAATTCCGGTGATGTTGGAAACTCTACTGTTGTATTGGGAATCTGCCTGGCTGTAGCGGTTGGTGCCGTAGCCGGTTGTATAAATGGCATACTTATTACCCGGTTCAGTATTATTCCCATTCTGGCTACTATGGGCACAGGTCAGTTGTATACCGGTATTGCTCTGGTACTTACCGGCGGTCCGGCGATTGTAGGATTTCCCAAGGTGTGGGCAAGTATCGGTAATGGCAAGCTGCTGGGGATACCGGTGCCGTTTCTGATTTTTCTGGTAGTTGCGATTGCGGTATCATATCTTCTGCGGCGGGTGACGTTGGGTATAAATCTCAAGCTTATCGGTACCAATCCCAAGGCTGCACTCTTTGCGGGGATAAAACGCGAGAAGATGATTCTGATATCTTATATGATTACAGGTATGCTTGCCAGTATTGCGGGGATTATCCTTTCAGGCAGAACCAATGCCGCTAAGTCGGATTACGGTATTTCATATCTGTTGCAGGCTATTCTGATCGCTGTATTGGGCGGAACCAATCCTTCAGGAGGTAAAGGTAATGTGTTGGGGATATCAATTGCTGTTGTGGCTTTAATGTTCCTTTCCAGTGGTTTTCAGATTTTGCGCTTCAGTAATCATCTGATTGATTTTATCTGGGGTGCATTCCTGCTGCTGGTTATTGTTGTTAATTCAATTCGTTCCAAATCAAATTGATTTACAGGAAGAAATTATATTATGAATACATGCAGATTTGAGTTGTACAGGGAAATGTTTCAGCAGCAGGAGAGGCTTTTGCTCGATCTGGGCAGGATACAGATATACGCCTTCTGTTATGCCGGCGGGATAGAAGCGCTGCGTCTGAAAAATGAACGCGGGTATGTGGTCGTGCTGCCGTATTACGGGCAGATGGTCTGGGACGCGGTCTTTGATGGTGTCGATCTTAAGATGGATAATATGTTCTCTGCGCCAAAATATGCTGAGAATATTGCGGGGACCTACGGCTGCTTTGCTTTTCATAGCGGACTTTTGAGTAATGGATGCCCGGGAAAGGATGATACTCATCCGCTGCATGGCGAGTTTTCCTGCGCCGCAATGGACAGGGCATATATTGAGTTCTTCTCTTCTGGGGACGCCGCCTGGGTGAAACTTATCTCTGAGTATGAGTATGTCATGGGATTTGGTTCGCATTACCTTGCTACACCTGAGGTCTGTCTGGAGTCAGGTTCCGGAAGTATTACCATGAATATGAAGGTTAAAAATCTTTCACAGCAGCCGATGCCGTTAATGTATATGTGCCATATTAATTTTGCTTTTGCTGAAGGTGGAAGAATAATACAGCCGTTGCCGTTTACTGCAGATAACATAAAGGTCAGGACTGAGATCCCAGGGCATGTGGTGGCGAGTCCGGAGTATGTGGCGTTTATTGAACAGCTTGACTTGGATCCTACGCCACATGAAGAACTGGTTAATCCTGAAAAATATAATCCTGAGCAGGTGTTTTATCTGTTAAATATGCGGGGAGAGGTGGTACATTATCTAAAGAGGCAGGAAGAGGACAGCTTTTTTGTGGCGTATGATGCAGATAACTTTACGCATGCGGTGAGATGGCTGCTGTATAATTCTGATCAGAAGGTGGCGGCATTTGTATTGCCGAGTACCTGTGAACCGGAAGGTTACAATGCGGAGTTGAAGAAGGGAAATGTCCGTATGCTTGGAGGTGAGCAGACAGCAGAGTTTTCTGTGTGCTTGGGGCATCTTGACAAGAATGAAACTGATAAGTCATTAGCTGAAATGGGAGGAAAAGATGGCAAATAGAATTGCAGTTGTCGGGAGTAATATGGTAGACCTTATTACTTATTATTCGGAGCGTATGCCGAGGCTTGGTGAGACAATTGAAGCGCCGAATTTTGAATTGGGCTGTGGAGGAAAGGGATCAAATCAGGCGGTTGCTGCAGCAAAGCTGGGTTCTAAGGTCATGATGCTGACCAAGGTAGGCGATGATATCTTTGGCGAGAATACTGTAAATAACTATAGCCGGTATGGGATTGACAGTAGATATGTCGAGGTGGTAGCTAACACGTCCAGCGGGGTGGCTCCGATATTTGTGGATCCTTCCGGAGAGAATAGTATTATCATTGTAAAAGGGGCGAATAATTCATTGAAAAGAAGTGATATTGATGCAGCGGCGGAGGATCTGAAAAAATGCGATCTTATACTTATGCAGCTGGAAATTCCGCTTGATGTGGTGTATTATACCATCGGTTTTGCTGCGAGTAACGGTATTGAAACCCTGTTGAACCCGGCACCAGCAGTGCCTGATCTTGATTTGTCTGAAATCAATAAGGTTACATTCTTTGTTCCTAATGAGACAGAACTGGAGTCGATTACCGGTATGCCGGTGAGCTCTGTTGACGAGATAACTCAGGCAGCAAAATTTTTGGTTGAGCAGGGAATAAGGGATATAATTGTAACTATGGGAGGGCGTGGAGCTTTGCATGTAAATAAGGAAGAAATGGAGCTGATCCCGCCGTATAAGGTTACGCCGGTTGATACTACAGGAGCCGGGGATGCTTTTATTGGCAGTTTTGCGCATTATTATCTGCAGAATAAGAATATTGATACCGCCCTTGCGACAGCTGGAAAGTATGCGGCAAATTCAATTATGAAGAAGGGAACTCAGATTTCGTATTCTACTCTTGAGGAGTTTGAGGAATTCTGCCGGTCTTAGGTTAAAAGTATATAAAAGTTTTATCGCATATATCTTGAATTGCTTCTGGTGATTTGAGTATGGGGAGATTATGCAAAAGTTAAAGATATAGTTTGAATAGTATTGTTTAATTAATCGGTAATTTTGAGTTGTTTTGCAATGAAATAGATTTGGAGTTTAGAATGGATAAGAAAGATTTGGCAAAGTATATTGATCACACATTACTCAAGGTTGATGCCACCACAGAGCAAATTACAAAGCTTTGTCAGGAGGCGATAAAGTATAATTTCTGTGCAGTATGTGTTAATTCCTCTCGGGTGTCGTTATGTGCAGAGCTGCTGCAGGATTCTCCGGTAAAGGTGTGTTCGGTGGTTGGATTTCCTCTAGGAGCTATGTGCAGCAAAGCAAAGGCTTTTGAAGCTGAATGTGCGGTAGAGGCTGGGGCTGTGGAAGTTGATATGGTAATAAATATCGGTATGCTCAAAGAGAAGGATTATGCCGGAGTTGAAGCGGATATAGCGGCTGTTGTGCAGGCCGCAGGGCCCAAAGCTATTGTCAAGGTGATTATCGAGGCCGCGATGCTTACTGATGATGAAATTGTCAAGGTATGCGGTCTGGCTGAAAATGCCGGGGCAAAATTTGTAAAGACGTCTACCGGCGTTAATACGTCTGGAGCGACAGTGGCCGCGGTAGAGTTGATGCGTAAGTCTGTAAGTGCCGGTTTGGAAGTTAAGGCTGCTGGGGGCGTGCGTAATATTGCCGATGCGTTGGCAATGATTGACGCTGGAGCTACACGCCTGGGAACAAGCTCCGGTGTATCTCTGGTCACTGACGGTTCCGTAAATACCTCTTATTAAGAGTTTTTATTGCCGTTTACGAGTCTATAAATACTAATGTAGTTATATCAAAATAAATGTAATAATAGAGACCTTGGGTGTTCCTGAGGTCTCTATTATTATATAAATTTAATCAGTCGTATTCAGTTAAAACGCATTTGTATTTTAAAGGTTGTGAATTTTAATATTGAGTTGAGATATTTAAAATAAAATTTTTGACTGTGTCTTTTTTAAGTATAAATTTTTTTCAAATATCAGTAGACTCAGGGCTTTCTGGAGTTTCGTTTAATCTTATAAAATATAGATTATTAGCGTAACTATACTATTGATAGGTGTTTTAAAGTATTTCTGATGTTTGTTCTATATTGAAAATAGTAATAATTTAACCATCTGAATATTGTTTGTCAGTGGACAGTTATAAAGCATGAACGCTGAAATTATAGTGCTGATCATTTATTGAAAAGTAAAAAATAATCAAAAAAAAATTGCATAAGGGAAATTGTCTGATATGCTGACAATATATACTTCAGTAAATTCTGAAATTACAAATTGTCTGATGTGCAGACATTGTCTGCCCGGGTTAAGTTAGGAAATAAATGATACGAAGTAAATCTGTAACGGATCAGGTCGCAGAGGAGTTAAAAAAACTAATTCTTTCCGGTGAATATAAAGAAGGTGATAAGTTTCTTCCAGAGCAGACCATTGGGAAAATGCTCAATGTTGGGCGTTCGACAGTGCGGGAAGCTTTGCGGGTATTGCAGACTATGAAATACTTGGAGATACTTCCCGGGCGTGGTGCATTTATTAAGAATTTAACCCCAGATAATATCGATATTGTCAGAGATTGGTTTGTAGAGCATTCACCCCAGCTTTCGGAGTTGTTTGAGGTTAGATTGCATAATGAAATTCTCGCCGTCAAACTCGCATGTGAGAATAGAACCGATAACGATATCAGATTATTAAAAGATAATTGTGAGAAATTCTTCTGTGCGATGGAGAGGACAGATGTTCCGGCTATGGTGCAGCTGGATGAAGAATTTCATAGTATAATTGTTAATGCCAGTGGTAATACAGTGTTGGGTAAAATATACAGTTTGCTGGTTGAGGCCGTCAGGGAATCTCGGAGTATGTCATTTTCTTTTAGAAAAAATGCGCAGACAGCGTATAAGGAACATACAAAACTTGTCGAGAGTATTTCTGAACAGAATTTCCCTAAATCGCGGCGCAGAATAGAAAAACACTTGACTGAATGGTGGGCACAGTTCTCTAATTAAGCAAAAAAGGCTTGAACTGTAGTCTGTTTTTGCACCTATCTTCCAAAATAAATATTACTGATGTTTAAAATAATAACCTGGTGTGGGTTATGCGGTATCGTTGTGTATAGATGTAAGTTTGTTGTGTTTGAAGTGTAAAAAAGGAAATAATATGATGAAAAAGCTTATTATGACATTTGTTGTGTTGGTTATGTCTTTGGTTATGATTCCTTCCGGCAATGCTTCTGAAAACTGGCGGTTTTGTAATGGTGTTGATGACAAACATCCTCAGTCGATAGCATTGGTCAACCTGGCGGAGGATTTTGAAAAAGCAACCGATGGAAGAATTAAAATTGATGTTTATTTCAGTAATTCATTAGGAAGTGAGGAAGAATTACTGGAGCTTACCCGAACCAATACAATTCAAGGCTTCTTTGGCAATGTTACTTCCGGACTTCCAACCTTTATGGAAGAGTTCGGGGTGTTTGCACTTCCATATTTATTTCAGTCCTATGACGATGCACATAAGTATCTGATGGAAAGCCCTAAGCAAAAAAAACTGTGGGATAAACTTGAGCAGATGACTCAGCTGCATTTTGTAGGTGATTCATTGAATGGAGCCAGAGCTCTTACTACGAAAGGTATCGATGTTAAGAGTCCGGAAGATTTGAAAGGCGTTATGGTGCGCTCAATGACAGCGCAGGTATGGCAGGATGTTATTTCTGCGCTGGGAGCAACTCCAGTGCCAATTTCCTTCCCTGAACTTTATATGGCGTTACAAACCGGTGTGGTACAGGGGCAGGATAATGGTATTGCCAATGTTTACAATTCAAAGTTGTATGAAGTGCAGGATCATTTTTATGATACACAGCATGGGTATACCCTCAGTGCCTTCTTTCTTAACAGTAAAGCATGGAATAGTCTTTCAGACAAGGAAAAGAAGATCTTCAATGATTTGTTTGAAAAGTACTGTGTAAAACAGTATGCAGAAGATATGGAGAAGTATTATGCTGAAGCAAGAGAGATATGTAAAAATGCAGGTATGAAGATGTATGGTAAAGAAGATCTGGATATGGAAGCATTTTATGCTAATGCGAAAAAAATGATTGACGAGAAGTATATGTCAAATAAGAAGTATGCGCCGACTATTCTTGATATTAGAGAATTTCTGAATTATTAATTCTGCTGCTTGTTTATAAAACAAAAAATTTTCAACCGGGAAATATCTTAAGGTTGTATTAGATATTTCCCTAGGTTGAAGAACTGGGATTTTACGTTTTAAAGCGGTTTGTTGCGTATTGTGTTTCGACGCAGGAATAATGGGTTATGTTAATTGTGGTGTCACTGCCTGTTTATCGCTGTTAACCTTAAAATATTGAGAATGATTTATGAAGAAAGTATTTCGGCAACTATGGAATAATTTTGAAATATACCTGATGATTCTTTTCCTTGGTCTATTTCTATTGAATATAACGGTGCAAATATTTTTGCGGGTGTTCTTTAAAAGTCCGCTGAGTTTTACCGAAGAAGTTTCCAGATATTCATTTGTGTGGATGGTATTTCTGGGATTATCTTATGCTACAAAATACAATAAGCATATCAGGATAGACTGCTTCGTTACGAGGCTACCTGAAAAAATACAGCTAATTATCGAGTTTATTATTGATATTATAACTTTGGTAGTATTCACCTGGATATTTGTCAAAGGGATAGAGTATGTGGGATATTCAAGTATTTGTCGTACTTATGCATTGAATATCAGCAAATCATATGTGGTCCTAATTTTACCTTTGAGTGGAGCTTTGATGATAATCAGGGTTCTGGAAAAGATGAAAGACAGTATTGTCGCCTTGTTAAAACAATAGTGTAAAATAACTTCGGGTATATTTGTGAGTGTTATTGTGATTTTGATTTCATTTTGTCAGATGACTGTGACAATGAAAGTGTAATTATGAGTTTTGAATTAATTATATATATGGTGATCTTTGTTGTTTTATTAGTAATTGGGGCACCAACATATTTGGCTTTATTATGCAGTGGGTTGAGCTATTGTCTTATTAGCGGCCTGATTAATGATATGATGATTATGCAAAAAATGTTTGCCAGTTTGGATAACTTTGTTTTACTGGCAATACCTATGTTTATGATGGCCGGTATTATTATGAATAATGGTGGTATAACTACCAGGATTTTTAGTTTTTGCAGATCTGTATGCGGGCATTTACCGGGAGGACTCGCTTATGTGAATGTTGTTTCAAGTTTTCTGTTTTCTGGCATGTCCGGCTCTGCTCTGGCTGATATCGGAGGTCTCGGGCAGGTTGAGATGAAGGCTATGAAGGATGAAAACTATGATGACAATATGGTCGTCGGAGTGACTGCAGCTTCTTCAACTATGGGCCCTATTGTGCCTCCGAGTATCCCGATGGTGATTTATGGTTCGGCGGCAAGTGTTTCGGTTGGCGCGCTGTTTTCCGCAGGAATTGTGCCTGGTGTAATAATGGTTATCGTTCTGTGTATAACTATTTTTATGATTGCAAAAAGAAAGAAATATCCGGTACATAAAAGAGCTACTTTTAAAGAGTGTTTTCAAATGCTGAAAACAACTATCTTGGCACTATTGATGCCGGTAGTGATTATGGGAGGGATCTGGAGCGGGTATTTTACTCCGACAGAAGCGGCACTGGTAAGTATAATATATGTTTTGTTTGTTATTCTGCTGGTTTACCGTGAAATGAAGATAAAAGAAATACCGAAGATTATGCATCTGACGGTAACGGGGGTGGTTCCGGCGTTAACTATAATATCGTCTGCTGCGCTTTTCGGCTGGGTTTTACAGTTTGAAAGGCTGGATAGGGTACTTCTGGATATAATTCTCAGTATTTCACATAATGAACTTATTGTTTTACTGCTGATCAATGTCTTAATGATTTTCTTTGGCATGATTCTAGATTCAACTCCGGTGATTCTGTTGATGGTGCCAATGCTTCTTCCTATTACCAGAGAAGTTGGTATTAATGATGTACATCTTGGGGTTATTGTTGTTCTTAATCTAATGATTGGTCTGATGACTCCACCTATTGGGCAATCGTTATTTATGCTTTCGGGGGTAACGGGAAAATCATTTGGGAGTATTGTTAAATATACTTCACCGTGGTTGATACCATTATTTATCTCACTGCTGTTTGTGACATGTTTTCCTGATGTTATACTTTTCCTGCCGCGTTTGTTTGATCTTGTAAAATAAGAAATAGGTGAAAATGTCTCTATAGTTTCTATCTGAATATTAAGTTGTAGTAAAACGGTTAAACTGTTTTCATGCTTTATGAAAACAGCAGGGGATTTGTCGCTGTAAATTTGAATTTATTTTAATAGTCTGTAGTGTAATGATATGTTTTTTGATTGTGAGGGTTGCAAATGAAAGTGCTAGTAACTGCTACTAACTTCTCCACGTTGTGTGCTGATAGCTATCAGTATCTGCTTGCTAATGATTGTGAGGTAATTGAAAATGTCAAAGGAAGACCGTACACCTTTGAGGAGCAGCGGGAGGTTGTCGGGGATATTGACGGGGTGATTGCCGGGTTGGATATCTGGGATGAGAAAATTTTTAAGCTTGCACCGAAATTAAAAGGGATTGCCCGGTTTGGAGTAGGTGTGGATAATATTGATTTACAAGCTGCTAGTAAGCATGGTGTTAAAGTCAGTAATTGTAAAGGGATTAATTCGAATTCGGTCTCGGAGCATGCATTGACCCTGATGCTGGCAATTATTCGGGATATTCCCAAGCTTGATGAGACGACCAAGAATGGTGAGTGGCGCCGGGAAGTATTTATGGAGCTGAATACTATGAAAATAGGTATGCTGGGTTTTGGTGAGATCAGCAGGTTTACGGTGGAGAAGCTACTGCCTTTTCAGCCGGAAATCTTGGCGTATGATATAAGTCCGGATCGTGAATGGGCAAAAAAGCTGAATGTGACTATTGTTGATTTTGAGCAGCTAATGTCGCAGAGTGATCTTGTCTCGGTGCATGTGCCGAGCCTGCCGGCAACCAGACATCTTATAAATGAGAAAACACTTGGGATGATGAAAGATGGGGCATATCTTATAAATACCTCAAGAGGTGATATAGTCGATGAGACAGCGTTGTATAAAGCATTAAAGGAGGGTAAATTAACAGCTGCGGGAATTGATGTGTTTGAGTCAGAACCTACTCTGAAAAGTAATCCATTATTTCAGCTAGATAATATTGTGGTGACTCCGCATGCCGCCGGGGAAACAAGTAAAGTGTATACTGAGACAGGACTGGCTACAGCAAAGGCACTTGTAGATGTGTTTAATGGTAAAGAGCCTTTGAATTTACTAAACTAATATAATGAATGGGGATAATATGATATTTAACAGTGGTGTCTGGCCAACTATGATAACAATTTTTGATAGTGATAATAAACTGGATCTGGCTGGTAATAAAAGGGTGGCAAGACATTTGATGAAATCAGGTGCAGCGGGGATCTTCACCGTTTGTCAATCGAGTGAGATGTTTGCTTTGAGTATTGATGAAAAGGTGCTGCTGGCAGAGACGATTCTTGCAGAGGTAGGGGATGAAATTCAGGTGATTGCATCCGGGCATACCTCGGACACAATTGAAGAGCAGATTGAAGAATTGAAAGCGGTGGCGGCTACCGGGGTATATGCGGTTGTGCTGGTGGCCAACAGGCTTGATGTGAAGAATCAGGGGGGGGATGTGCTGCTGAAAAATGCAGAAAGAATACTTTCAGAAATACCGGATATTGACTTTGGTATTTATGAATGTCCATTCCCGTATCATCGGTTGCTGAGCGAGAGAGAGATCGAATGGTGCGCCAAAAGCGGGCGTATAAAATTCTTTAAAGATGTCTGCTGTGATGCGGAGCTGCAAAAGAAGAGGATTGAGCTGGTCAGAGGTACTTCGCTCAAGCTATTCAATGCAAACACTCAGACTATGCTCAATTCTCTTCAGCTTGGTTATGACGGTTTCAACGGTGTGATGTGTAACTTTCATATCGATATTTATAATTGGATGTATAATCACTTCAGCGAAAATCTGGAAAAGTCGGAAAAACTGCAGGCGTGGCTGACTGAAACTTGTGCTATTGAAGGTCCGGCATATCCGGCTATTGCTAAATATCATCTGAACAGTCTTGGTTTGGATGTAGGTTATACTATGAGAGTAAAGCCGAATGAAAATCTGACAGCAGAAATTAAAGAGGTTTCTGCGGAATTGATTGAGAAGGAAAATGCGATGCGAAAATTTCTTGGTATTGAATGCGCGCTGGTTAAAAATTGAACCGCAAATATTTAGTATTATCAGGATATAAAAATATATTTATTCTCTGGGTCAATGGCATGTAATGTGCGGTTGACTCAAATTTTTGGTTTAACGGAATAGAAATTATTGCTTGTGATATCTGTTTGGGGTGCAGGATCTGGCCGTATATGTGTCGCAGGTTGAAAGACGGTTGAAGCCGCTGAGTTTTGTGGCAGATTGCGGGCAAGGTGATTGTGTAATTCAAGGGGTTGAAATTTGTCGCAGGTCGTTGCTGGGGGCAGTGCCGAAGAATTTTTTGTACTCACGGCTGAATTGTGACGGACTTTCGTAGCCTACACGGTAAGCTGAGGTGGCTACGTCAAAATTTTCCGCCAGCAGCAGGCGTCTGGCTTCCAGTAGTCGGAGCTTTTTTTGAAACTGCAGGGGGCTCATTGCGGTGAAATTCCGGAAATGCTTATAAAAGTTTGACACACTCATGGAAGAGCGTGCGGCGAGGTCCTTGATCGGCAGGGGAGTAATATAATTCTCTTTTATCCAGTCAATGGCGTGTGTAATCTGACGGCTCTGTTTGCCCGTAATCTGCCAGAGCTGATAACCACGCTCTCCTGTGAGCAGACGGTAAAGTATCTCTTTCTGTATGAGTGGTGAGAGAATCGGGATATCATGAGGGTTATCCGCAAGCGAGAGCAGTCGGCTGAATGCTTCAATAAGCTCTGGTGTCATTTTACTGACACCCATACCGCGTCCGGCTGGTTTTGACGCGAAGTGTGTAAAGTCTATCTCCGTCAGTAGTTCAGAGGTTAACTGCAGATTAATTTTGAATAGCAGCCCAATATATGGTGCTTCCAGCACCTGGGTGATGATAGGCAGATCCAGTGATGAAATTAAATAATTTGAATTGTCATAAACATATTGTTCATTACCGAGAGTTACAAGTTTTTTTCCGATAACGGTCAGGCAGACCGAAGGTTCAATTACTGAAAACCGGCGTTCTTCATAGTCGGTAATATGGATTAGTTGCAGCGTGTCAATACCGTTGACAGCGGTGCAGTCAGCAGCTGAAGCGGCTGCCAAGGAGACAATTTTCCGGGCGAGTTTATTCATAATCCGTTCTGGGATATTCTTTCTGGATGTGGCAGGCTGTTTGTTTTCTGACATTACCGGAGCTCCTGTTTGTTTTTATCATTTTACAATATAGTACTGAGGTTGTACAAGAAATATTCGGTATTTTGTAGAGAATCAGGCATGAAATGGAGTGAATCAGGCTACAGCAAATTTCCTGTTTCGGATATACTGTTTTTATGGTGCTGATTATTATACTAACAGCGTATGTATTTATGAATAGGAGAAATAATGAAGATTGTAACTTGGCTGGGAAGTCCGCGTACTAATGGTAACAGTGAAAATATCGCCCGGTTTTTTCTGAATGCTGCGGCTGAGCGTGGAGCTGATACCGGAGCAGTATATTCATGCGGTAAACTTTCATTCAAGGGGTGTCTGGGGTGTATGGCCTGTAAGCATGGTGAAGAGAGATGTATAATTCAGGATGAGTTGACTCCGGCTTTGGCTGACTATGAAACAGCTGATGTGGTGGTGCTGGCAAGTCCGGTGTATTGCTGTGATATTTCCGGGCAGCTCAAGCTGGCTTTTGATCGGACTTATGGTTTTTTCAAGCCGGATTACCTCAGTCCCGAGCAGAAGAATCCGAGCCGTATCGCGGGTAAAAAAGCATTGATGATTCTAGCGCAAGGGAATCCGGATGAGACGAGGTTTAGTGATATTGCTGCACGTTTTGAGTGGATGCTGAAGTTTATGGGATTTCAGGATTTCCGGCTTATAATGTCATGCGGCAATGGTCCTGAAAGTATAAATCCGCTTTCAGAAGCAGTACGTGAGCAGGCAAGAAAGCTGGCTGAAGAGTGGGTCTGATAAAACGGCAGGGTCTGTTTGCCGGGTATCAGAAATAACTGTCGTAATAGTAAGTCTGCAGGTAAGTTGCAGGGTTGTGTATGACGGGGCGGAATACAGCAGCTAAAGGGTGGTTTACATATGATAATGCCGGTAGCCGGTATAATCTGGTTCTGAGATAAACCGGTTATAATGATTATGGTCTCGGTCGACACGTTACTGTTGATCGAGGCTTTTTTAATAGAATATATGGAGGGTAATCTGCGTAATTATATTATGCTGAATTTTTGTTGAAACTTCTGAAGATACGGTAAGTAGCAGAAAATATAAGTAATGAGGCTTAAAAAAATGTTTAATGTCGGAGGATATTTTTATACAATAGAATAAAATCATCTGATAGTCATATAATATAGAGTGGACCATATGTTTGAATCATTTCTGGAGCAGCGTAAATTTTCTTCCGAGGTTGAAGAGGAATATCTGGAGTGGATATTTGAGAGAAGGAAAAAGTTTATTGTCTGGGTAGCGGCGGTGGTTTCATTGTTTCTGCTTTATTTTACTGTAAGAGATTTTAACCATGCGAGCAGTACGGCGGATTTTCTGATCACGCTTTCATTCAGAGTTGTTGAGATATTTTTTACCGTGTGTGTCGTTCTGCTGTTTCTCTGGGTCAGGCCGTTAAAGGCGCAGCGGCTGCTGCTATACTGTATGCTGGTTATCACAGTTGCTGCGGTGGGTGACTCGTATTTCTGGGTGAAGAATATTTATCATCATTTCAATCTGACAGCTCAGATGTTCGCGGTATATATATTTATGATTGTTCCTTATACATCGGTGGTTCATAAGTTTATACTCGGGGTGGTCTTTGTCTGCGGTATACTGATCTGCAGTGCGTATCTGGATATTCCACTACGCGCTGATACGGTTTTTTATATGGTGGTGATCTTTATCTCAGAGGTGGCGATATCATTTAAAATTGATACTCTGATGAGAGTGCAGTTCAAGGCGGTTCTGGAGGGAAAAAAGCAGACTGTAGAGCTCAGGAAGAGTGCGCATGAACTGAAAAGCGCTCTGGAAGCGGAGCGGGAGGCGATAAAGCAGAATCTGAATTTCATAGATATGATATCCCATGAATACCGGACGCCGCTGTCGATCATTACAAGTTGTGTTGATTCCCTGGAGACACTGGAGAGTATCAACAGCTCGGAGTGTGCAAGTCATACGGTGAAGACAATACGTGAAGCGAGCAGGAGGCTCTTGAGTATTTATGAGTCTTCATTACATGAAAAACGTATAAATGCAGCGGGGCTGATGCCATATAAGAAGAAGGTCGGTATTTTTGCGATTGTGGAACTGGCGGTGGATTTTGTACGGAGTACCTATTCTGAGCATAGTATTTTTATTGATGATGATGCCTGTCCGTATGTACTGGTCAATGCTGACAGTGAACTGCTGGTGACTGCTTTTATTAATGTTCTGGATAATGCCTGTAAGTATTCGCCGCCTTCCCGGGTGGTTGTGTGTATGATACAGAAGGGTGCGGAGTGTATTATAAAGATAACTGACCAAGGCTGCGGAATTGATAATTCGGAGATTGATGTGGTATTTGAAAAGTACTACCGCAGCGGTATGACCAAGCAGAAGCCGGGAGCGGGGGTAGGGTTGTATCTGGTCAGAAAGATCGTTGAACTGCATGGCGGTTCGATCAGGATTGCTTCTCAGCGGCAGGCAGGAACCACGGTTGAGATTATTATACCTATCAGTGAGGATAATAATGATGAGTAGGATATTAATTATCGAGGATAATGCGGAGTTGCGGGGGAATCTGCTTCTGGTGCTGGAGTATAACGGGTTCAAGGTCTGCGGTGTCGGCAGTGCTGAGGAATTTTATAATATTATCAAGGTGGAGAAATTTGATATTGTCATAGTTGATATCGGGCTGCCGGATAAGGATGACTTTGAGCTGGTGGAGTATCTGGACCGGCAGACTAACTGTAAAATAATCATTCTATCGGCTCGTGAATCGGTGGAGGACAGGGTTGAAGGCTATGAGGCGGGGGCTGATATATACTTTGTCAAACCGGTAGAGAGTGCAGAGCTGATAGCGGCGATAAAGAGCATTTATGGTAAGATTCGGGAGGCAGAGACGGAGAATGCAGTAGCTGATAAGTGGGTCTTTGAAGAGGATAGCTGGGCGTTGACCGCTCCGAATAACCGGCGGATGATTCTTACCTCCAAAGAGGGAGCGTTTGTAGCGGCGGTGATGAGCAAGGTTGGTGAAATTGTACCGAAAGAGAGCATAATGGCGCAGCTTGGCTATGACTTGAGTAATGCTGAGAATAATAACTCACTGGATGTGCTGATAACCAGAATCAGAAAGAAATGCCGGGAGAAATGTGGTCGTGATCTGCCGGTTACTACTCATCGCAATCGGGGCTACGCTTTTGAAGAGGCTTTTGTCCGGGTGTAGAGAGCGTGAGGGTGGAAGAGTGAATGTGTGCGGGGGATATTAGGCTGGAGAGGCAGGGAGTAAGGTATTTTTAGCCTAGAGTACGCGCTAATATTGTTAAAGAATGAAGTGTGAATACTGAATAATCGGAGGATATTGAGGGAACAACGGCATTATGCTGTTGTTTTTTATATGGCTGGCTCAGGGCTGTTGATGTCTAGTAGTAAATGAGAGGGGCAAGCGAGACAATATAGGATAAAAATTTTCAGAGGTTATTTGGTTGTAGTTGAAAATGGTGTAAAATTGTGGCATTTTACGGTTTTTTGGGTATTAAATTGGTGTTTTGAACAAATGTAAGGTTAATGTAAGT
Source organism: Planctomycetota bacterium (assembly GCA_963677015.1). Classification (GTDB taxonomy): domain Bacteria; phylum Planctomycetota; class SZUA-567; order SZUA-567; family SZUA-567. The sequence goes on along the minus strand of OY781533.1, from coordinate 3,223,067 downwards.
TGACTTAGTAAACTTGGGATGGTAGGATTAAGTATGGCAGTTTTCAGGAATATGTCATATATGTATGCGGGATGAGCGGCTGAATTGGCCGGAGCGGCGGCGGGATTGCGGGGAAGCCGTGAGAGGGCTGGAAGGAAGAGCCGGCAGTGAAGGGAGCGAGACTGAAAACAGGGGGAAGCAATTGATAGCGGTATGCGGGGAGCAAGAGAGAGGCGCTGGAGATTTTGAAGTATGGGGCGGGCTGCGGGAGTGAGAGTAAATATTTAGCGGCTGACGTTGGTTGAGAAGAGAATATAGGGTTAAAAAGGGAGAGTGAAAGAGGCTGTGGTGTATAATATCAGGAGAATGCGAAGAATAGCCGGAGCGGCATTGCTGCTGCCGGTGTTGTTGTTATTTGCGATGCCGGATGTGTTTGCCAGGAGTCAGACGATTGGTAATTGGTATGATGAATTGCTTAATGCCGGTTCTGGTAGTGTGAATACCAATGATACTTTGACGATGAACGGATACAGCATCGCCTATCTAAATATGAGCCAAAACTGGTATCTTAAAGAGCTGACAATTCTAAATGACTATGCTGTGAGTGAGGCCTTGCTCAGCTTTTATGTGCAAAAAAGTTTGACAATAACAGATAAAACTACACTGGCAGATGGAGCAGAGCTTTTAATAAAAAATGCAGTAAATTTTGATTTTGGAACGGTTGAGGTAGATGGAAGTTCTGCAACAATAAATCTTGTCGCGTCTTCTTTAACTGGAGTAATCACTCTCTCGGGTGATAATGAAGATACATTGACTCTGGCAAGTCATACCGCTGGTATGACAATCAGTGCCGGTAATTCCGGGGCACTGAAGATATATAAACTTGAAACAGCGAATTCTATTACACTGGATTCAAGTCTTAATGCGATAACGATTGGTGCCGGCGGGACTGTTTTCAGCAGTGGGTCGCAGACACTGACAACCACTGGGAGTAATGCGATTGCTTTGGGAACGGTCACGGGCAGTGGCAGTATTGTGCTGAGCGGATCAGGAGCAAGGTCACTCGCGGGAACAAGTATCACGACACTGCAGGTAGCTGGCAGCGGGACGGTGACAGCATCGGGAGCGCTGACTGTAGGGACACTGGATATTGATCAGACGGTCGAGCTGGCGACGGGTGATTATGACTTCAGCGCCGGGAGTACGGATATTGCTTCCGGGAAAACATTGACTGTCGGTGGAAACGCAACGATTGATCTCGGTACACTCACTGCCGGTACGTCAACACTTGTAACTACTGGCGATGTCGCCTTCACTTCAAATGCTTCAGGGCTTACGCTGCAGACAGCGGGCGCGAGTACGATCAGTGCCAGCGGCGGTGATATCATTGTCGGCACACTGGATATTGATGCGGCGACAACACTCGACTCGACCGGGGCGGCAATCACTGCCGGGGCGACTGATATCGCGACAGACATAACACTGACGGTGACCGGTGGCGGTACGGTAAATCTGGGTACGGTGACGAGCAGCGGCAGCGGTAATGGTAATCTGACAACCAGCGGTACAGACCTTACTACCGGATCAATGACTGCCGGTGTGGTAACGGTCGATGGTAAGCTGACAGCGAGTGGAGATGTAATTGTCGGCAGTCTTAATGTCAGCGGTGACGTGGAAGTGACCGGAGCGGGTGTGATCGCTAACAGTGATATTACGGTTGGCGGAACGCTGTCAACCGTAACCAGCGGTAATGTAAATGCGGTAAATGTGACGGCAGGGGCGATAAACCTGGCGTCTAATTTATTGGTAAGCGGTAATATAACTACCAATGGCAGCAGTACGGCTACGCTGGTGGCGTATGGTCTGGTCGTGAGTGGTGACTGTGTGCTTGATACTGCGGGTACGGTAACTATTGGTGCTGACGGGACGACAGTCGAGGCGGGTAAGACGCTGACATTGAGTACTGGTACTGCCAGTGATAATTTCGGCAGTGTTACTCTGGAAAGCGGTTCGACGCTGGATATTACCAGCAGCAGTGCCAAGAGCTTCAGCGGGTTTGATATCTCGGCGGGGAATGCAACAATAAAGGTGGGTTCCCAGAGTACGGCGAAGCTGGGAAGTCTTGATTTCAGCGGTACTGCCGCGAGCGGAGTGCTGGTGCTTGATTTCGGCAGTTCGGAAGCGGCGGACAGTGGTGCCAAGGTGACGGGTACGATTACCGACAGCTCGACCAAGGTAACGGGTACCGCAGCGCAGCTGGTAAACGTGTATGGCATAAACGGGGTCTCCGGTACAACCTATACCCATGTCTTCAGTACGGCGATCAGTAGTACGGGAGACAGTTTTGAGGATGGTGATACGCTGAATACGGCGGATGCGTACCGGTTGTATACATTGACAAATAATGCGACCGGGGTAATTGTTACGACCAACACTGCTGCTGTGGACAGTGCGGTAGAAGGTGGCGGCGGTTCGGCAAGAGCTGCGGCAGGATTTACCTATCTGCTGAATAACCAGATTGATTTTAATACCGAAGGTCAGGAGTTTGTTGACCGGTTCAATAATCTCAGCGGTTCGGCTTTAGGGAGGGCGGCGAATGAGCTGGTCGGTGAGGGTGCGACGACAGCAGCGATGCAGGCTGCGCTTTCCGGAGTGAGCCAGGCGGTAGCGGCGGTCTCCAGTCAGATGAGCGCTTTTCGTTCCGGCGGTGTGGCGAGCGCTCTAGCGTCCAATTTCAGCTCGGGCGGAGCGACAGCGGCGCTGGGGGATATGGCGGATGCGGATACGCTGGCGGAGTCCTATGAGGCGGTAGCTGAGGAGGATGGTGCTGAGACGGAGGATATATATAATAAGGTAAGGGTCTGGTCGAATGTCTATGGAGGCTGGGGTGATCAGGGCAGTGAAGGGTATATGAGCGGTTATGACTTCTATAATGTAGGCGTGATGTGCGGTCTGGATTATGCTTTGGGAAGTGAACTGCGGGTGGGAGCATTATTCGGCTATACCTATAATAAAACCAAGGTATATTATAATCAGGGTAACAGCACGGATAATGTGCTGCGTATTGGTGCGTATGCTGCGTACAACTGGGATGATTTCTTTATTGATCTGAGTCCGACTGCGGGAATTCACCTGCTGGAATCGGAGCGTAATCTGATAGTTAACGGATTGACGGCCAAGGGCGAGCGTACCGGAGTTGACTTTAATCTGACCGGGACTATCGGATATGATTTTGAGCTGCCATATGAGTTTACGGTAACTCCTAGCTACAGCCTTGGGTATACAAGATTTTATGATCCTGAATATAGCGAGACCGGAGCTGGGGCGGGTAACCTGAAGGTGGATAGTTTTACTTCGAATTCGCTGCTGCAGGATATCGGAATAAAAGCGGGTAGGTTGTTCAGTGTGAGTGACAGTCTGGCATTTCTGCCGGAGGTCTGGGGCGGCTGGGAGGTGGAGTACCTTAATACCGGCGGAATGCGTAACTCGACCACAGCCGCTGTTATTGGCGGTCAGACCTATGCTACCACTATGAATGGTATGGCGACACACCGAGGTTACTGGGGAGCGGGGCTGACGGCACTGGTGAATGATAATATCTCGGTATTCGGGCGCTATGATCATAAGATCTGGCATAAGGGATATAATGCGGGGTTCAGTGCCGGAATAAAGATTGATTTCTAAGGCACGGTGGATATTATAGGCTATATGAATCGGCATAAATAATATAAATTGAATGAAAGAATTTTATGACGAAGTTATTTTTGATTTTTGCGCTAATGTTTTCTGTAACGGTTGTAAAGGCAGATGATATTTCCGGATTTGTAGATATGGTTACCGATGGCGGCGGTTCAGTGACTGCCGGTAGAGGGTATGCTTATGTTATTATGAATCAGGGAGATTTCAATGCCGAAGGTCAGGAATTTGCCACTAAATACAGTATGCTTTTAGGTTCGGATCTGGGTAGAGCGGCGGATGAATTGGTCGGTGAAGGTGCGACTGCGGCAACGGTGCAATCGGCTCTTAGCGGGGTATTGCAGTCTGCGGGTGCTGTCAGCAGGCAGATGAGTGTTTTTCGTTCCGGCGGGGTTGCGAGTGCATTTGCTTCGACATTCAGCTCAGGCGGAGCAACTGCGGCCCTGGGTGAGATGGCGGATGCGGATAGTCTCGCTGAAGCTTATGAAGCCGCTGAAGAAGGTGAGAATACGCAGTCAGTAAATGATTATAATAAGTTTACGGTCTGGGCCAACGGTTATGGCGGCTGGGGTAATCAGGACGCAGAAGACTATACTTTCGGTTATGAATTCTCGAATGTCGGGGTGATGTGCGGTTTTGATTACGCCTTTGCGCGCGAATTGAGGCTGGGTGCGCTGCTTGGTTACAGTTACAATACAACCACTGTTGATTATAAGCGGGGTGAGAGTACGGATGAGGTAATCCGACTGGGTGCGTACGCAGCATATGACTGGGATAACTTTTTTGTTGATCTGAGCCCGACTATGGGTATTCATATGATTGAATCAAGGCGTTATTTGTATATCGATGATTCTATCGCTAAGGGGAAGCGTACCGGGATTGACTTTAATCTGACTGGTACAGCGGGTTATACTTTTGAACTGCCGCTTGAATTTACGTTTACTCCAAGTTATACTCTGGGATATACTATGTTTTATGATCCAGAGTATACTGAGACGGGAGCAGGGGCCGGTAATCTCACACTGCACAGCTTTAATTCAAATTCGCTGATTCAGGATATCGGTGCGAAAGCGGGTAGGCTTTTTACTTTGAGTTCTGATGTGGCGTTTCTGCCTGAGGTCTGGGGCGGTTGGGAAGTGGAGTATCTGAATACCGGAGGTATGCGTAATTCTACCACGGCTGCTGCTATTGGCGGGCAGACCTATGCCACTAATCTCAACGGTATGGATACATACCGTGTTTACTGGGGAGCGGGGCTTACGGCACTGATTCGGGATAATATTTCGATTTATGGGCGTTATGATTATAAAAGCTGGAAAAGTGGTTCTAATACCGGGGTGAGTGCGGGCATAAAGATTGGATTTTAAGTTTCTGATAAGACTTATAACTGTAAAAGGAGTAGATGGGCGTGATGAAGAGAATATTGTTATTACTTATACTGGTACTGTCAGCTACCGCTGTAAAAGCTGATGATTATCAGGATGCCTTTACTGTTTATAAGGAGTATCTGGCTGCAACCAAGAGTAAGAATCTGGGGCAGGTGATCAACCGTCTGGATAAAACAGCTCCAAATTATAAAGCTGAGCTGAAAGCGGTTGCAGAGTCTATGCTGAATATGGATATGGATTTTAAGATTTCATCGGTAAAGTATGTAGGTAAGAGCGGTGATTATATAGTGATAAGAGTAATTCAGCAGAATCTACCTAAAAGTGATAACCCGGAGATAAAAAGTGTTGAGATCGATGCGCTGCAGATAATGCGTAAAGATAAAGACGGCAGCTGGAAGTACCGGGGATCGCAGATATTATCGGTTAAACAGCTGGATTTATAGTGGTGAATGTCTGCTTTTAAAAGCGCCTGGTTGTGTATCGTGGCAGCAAACGTTGACTATTAGAGTCTGATGATGATTGAGTATGCGTTATATTCATGATATTATATGAAAATTTACGAGAAAAAATATCATGGGTGTAATAGATGTTACTCGTGTTTTATCATAGGTTTATATGTCTTTTATGCTAAGCTGGGTGCATAATCAATTTAGAAATATGTATTGACAAATCTGGCGATATAAGTATTGTTTTAAATCATAACTGCGGAAGTGGCGGAACGGCAGACGCGCTTGGTTCAGGGCCAAGTGATAGCAATATCGTGGAGGTTCAAATCCTCTCTTCCGCACCATACCTGATGGGCTTGTAAACTTATAAGTTTACAAGCCCTTTTTTTTGTTATTAGTTATATTTATTTTTTAGAATAAGTCGGGATTGTTCGGTTGTAGCTGGCTTTTGTAGGGATTAGCTCTTTCGCTGGACACGTACGGTCGAGAAAATGATACCTATTAGCGAGAGCAGCGAGAAGCAGATAAAGCCTACGTGCAGAGTACGGATAAATCCCGGTATGGTTTCCGGGGTGATGCCGGCGTTACCCATAAACATGCTGAGAAGTGTGGTGATTATCGTCATCGCAGTCAGCATTCCGAGGGTACGCATGGTCGCTACCAGACTGGAGGCGATACCGTAATGAGAAGGTTCGACCGAGCCCATGATGGTGGTCATGTTTGGGGTAGAGAAGAGAGCGAAGCCGATACCCATAATAATTAAGATCTGAATCACGAGTGAGATTTCGGAGGTAGAGTTGATAAAGGCGGCAAGGCCAAGACCGGCGGCGCAGATTGCCATACCGGCGGTTGCCATCTTTGCCGGTGATAACCTATCGGCAAAGGAGCCGGCAACGGGTGAAAGAACTGCCTGTATGACCGGCTGAATAATGAGAATCAGCCCTGTAGTCTGCGGCGGTAGACCTTTGACTATCTGCAGGTAGAGCGAGAAGAAGAAGGTCAGACCGAATGAGGCGGCATAGTTGATCCAGGTGGCGATATTACTGAAGGCGAGAACCCTATTTCTGACGATCAGGCGCATATCGATAATCGGTGATTTACGGTGATACTCGAAGACGCTGAAACCGATAAGACCGAGAGCGCCCAGACAGGTAAGTACTAGCGCCCAGAGACCATGTTCAAGATGGGAAATGCCGACAATAAGACCGCTCAGTGAGAGCATATATATAAGTGAGCCGGTATAGTCGAATGTTTGTCCGGGGGCTCCTTTCCATTCTCCCTTCAGGAAGGTCAGAGTGAGAATAACTATGAGCAGGGCAACCGGTACTGTTACCAGAAATATCCATTTCCAGCCCAAGTATGCTATCATAACTCCGGCAAGTGTAGGACCGGCCGAGAGACCGAGGTAGACACTGGCGACGGCAAAACCCATGGCGCGGCCGCGGTGTTCTTTGGGGAAGACTGCGGAAAGGATGGCAATGGAGGTAGAGATATTGAAAGATGCGCCTACGCCCTGTAAGAAGCGGAAAGCGATAAATACCCAGATTGAAGGTGCAAAGGGAAGGAGGGTCGTGGCCAGAGTGAAGATTATAACGCCGGTGGTGAACATTTTCTTGCGTCCGTAGATGTCGGCCAGTCTGCCGGCTGGAAGCAGGAAGAGTGAGAGTGCCAGAATATAGGTCATTTCAACTAGGCTGAGAGAGACTGCGCTGGCTGTATAAAATTGTCCGATAGCCGGGAGTGCTACACCGACGGCTGACATCATAAATGGTGCGAGAAACTGTACCGCGGAGACAATAAACAGAGTGGTTCCTGAGGAAACAGGTTCAGTGTTAACAATTGGAGAGTTCATTCTTTTCCTTCATGGCAGTTGCAATCATCTGATCCATAATCTTTAGAATCAGTTTGTGCTCCTCTCTGGTTATACCGGAGCTGAAGATTTTATCGGTGTCTTTGAGGGTATTAAAATAGTCGGTGGAAATTTTACGGGCTGCGGGGGTGGCGGAGACCAGATTTTGCCGCCGATTTTCGGGATTAATGGCACGGGTGGCAAATCCTTTACTAATTAAGATATCTAGAGTACGGGTTGTCGCTGCCTGATCAATTGCGAGAGCGGTTGATATTTCGTTTTGAGATACTGGTGAACTATGGTTGAGAAGCTCGGCCAGGCAGGATACCTGTCCGGCACTGATGCCGAATTTTTTCAGATTATTATTCAGAAATGACATATTCAGTCTTGATAAAACATTGAAGCGATATCCCAGTGAGCTCTCTTTATTCATATTCATAAGTTAATCCTATTTATTAATATTGACAAGTCAATAATTGATAAATCAATAATAATTGGTACTCGAAAAAAGTCAATTAGTAAATGATTTTTTCTTTGATGTTTTGGTGTGATGGCTTGTAATAGTAATGGTGATTTTTGTTAGTAGTCGGTGAAGGGCGTGGTTTTTGATAATAGTTATTGCGGTATGATGTGTGGCGGGTATAATTTTAGTATAAAATTATTTAATTGTTGAGTGGTTGTAGAGATGGGAGTTGTGATGAGTGGGAAGAGAGTTGGAGTGCTGGGTTTAGTGCTGGCGGTGGTGCTGGGGTGTGGTGTATGGATTTATGCATTTGATGGTGAGGAGAAGAGTGGTAAGAGTGAGGCGGAGCTGGATGCTGAAATAGCGCAGCAGATGAGCTTTATTGAGAAGGGGCTGAAGACGCTGGAGAGTGGCGGTGAGCATTATTATTATACGGTTGCTGATATGGAGGCTATGAGTCTGGAGCGGGCGCAGAAAGGGGATCATGTACAGCAGGTCATGCTGGGATTCTGTTATTATTATCACCATGAGGAGAATCCGGAGTATTTAGGTAAGGCACTGTACTGGCTGGAGAAGTCTGCGGCTGGCGACAATGCGGATGCTTTGCTCCTGCTGGGGCAGATATATCATGAAGGGATTCTGGTAGACGCAGATTATGCTAAGGCGCGGAAGTATTATGAGCGGGCGATGAAGCTGGGAAGCAAGTTGGCGCAGAGTCATTTGGGAGTGATGTATTGTAATGGTCAGGGGATGGAAAAGAACTATGAGAAAGCGTATGAGCTATTTAAACCTCTGGCTGAGGAGGGAATGTATGAGGCTGAAATGACTTTAGGAGTGATGTATTTCCGAGGTGACGGAGTAGAGCGTAATTATGCTAAAGCGATAGAATTATGGCAGGATAATTTGGAAAATGCTGAATCCGGTATAAAATTATGTTATGGGTGTATATATTTTAGCGGTGGGTATGGAATAGAGCAGGATTATAAAAAAGCATTCAAGTGGATAAAAAGAGCCGCTGATGAAGATCGCTCTGGGTCATATTCATTATTAGGGTTAATGTATTTTAAAGGTTATGGCGTTGAAAAGAATTATCATCTGGCGAGACTGGCTTTGGAAAAGGGAATGGCTCAGGGGGATATGAGTGGCAGTTTTGTATTAGGTATAATGTATAAAGAAGGAATAGAGTATAAGAAGAATAATGAAAAATCCAAGGAGATGTTTCATATCGCTGCGGAACATAACATGCGAGAAATAGCAAATATACAGCTAAAGGAATTGGAAGAGGAGGAAGCGAAGTCTGGTGAGTTAGTGGACAATGAACAAGAAAAATAAAGATAGGATTTTTTTAGGTATCTCTTTGTTATAAGATATAGCATATCTCTTATTGAGTCAGTTAATAAGGGATATGCTATAATTAAGTAACGAAATAATTGAATAATCCGATTAACGCCCGTAGTATAATGATGTGTGGCGAGTATAATTTTAGTATAAAATTATTTAATTGTTGCAGGATGGTAGAGATGGGAGTTGTGATGAGTGGGAAGAGAGTTGGAGTGCTGGGTCTGGTGCTGGCGGTGGTGCTGGGGTGTGGTGTGTTTGGTAGTGTGCAAGCTGATGAAGTGAAGAGTGGTAAGAGTGAGGCGGAGCTGGATGCTGAAATAGCGCAGCAGATGAGCTTTATTGAGAAGGGGTTGAAAACACTGGAGAGTGGCGGTGAGCATTATTATTATACGGTTGCTGATATGGAGGCTATGAGTCTGGAGCGGGCGCAGGCGGGGGATCATGTTGAGCAGTTTAATCTAGGGATTTGTTATTACTATCACCGGGAGGATAATCCCGAGTATTTAGACAAGGCATTATACTGGTTGGAGAAGGGTGCGGAAGGTGGGAATACGGAGTCACTACTACTTTTAGGCCAAATATACCATGAGGGGATTCTGGTAGAAGCAGATTATGCTAAGGCGCGGAAGTGTTATACGAAGGCAATGGAGCAGGGAAGCAAGCTGGCGCAGAGTCATTTGGGAGTAATGTATTATAATGGTCAGGGGATGGAAAAGAACTACGCAAAAGCTTTGGAGTTATTTGAGCCTCTGGCTAAAGAAGGAATGTATGAGGCTGAAATGACTTTGGGTTTGATGTATTTCCGAGGTGATGGAGTAGATCGTGATTATGTAAAAGCAGTAGGATTATGGCAGGAAAAAATAGATGAAGCCCCGATGCTTATACATTATATTTATGGTGCACTCTATTTTAGCGGAGCGGAGGGGATAAAGCAGGATTATAATAAGGCATTTAAATGGATTAATCGGGCGGCTGAGGAAAATCTTATTGGGGCTAAATCAACATTGGGGATAATGTATTTTTTTGGGCATGGAGTAAAACAGGATTATCATCAGGCAAGAATTTTATCGGAAAAAGCACTTGCTGAAGGTAACCTATCTGCTAGTTTTTTATTAGGTGTTTTATATGAAGAGGGCATAGAGTACGAAAAGAATATATCAAAGGCTATAGAAATGTACCGAATAGCTGCAGATGCTGGTATGGATATTGGTATGAGAAAACTGAAAGAATTGACTGAAAAACAGGTTAAGGATAAAAATTTAAATAATGAATAATAGCTAGTACTCACTATTTTAAATTGCTTCTATAATGAGCACTAGTTATAGATAATTAAGGACTTAATTATTTTGGGTTGGTATCCTTATTTTTATAATCTTGATCCCAACCCATTGTATCAAAAGTTGTTGCAAGACCAGTAGCTGTATCTGCTCGGTAATCACCAGATTTAGCGGCGTTCGAAACTAATCTTAGTAATTCGGTTCCTCCTGTTACTTTCATTATATCAGCGGTGGCGCCGCAGAGGGCGAGGAACTGATCTTTGGGATTATCTTTATACTGTGGGTCATCTCTGATTGCTTTGCAGCATTCGATATAGATGTTAATATTAGTGGCATGTTGGGAAAATCTGGATATTTTATCGAAGATCTTTGCTGCTTTGCCGGCGACGCCGACGCCGGGGACGAAGCAGGCGGCGACACTTATGATATCTACGATATGATTTTTAATAAATTCTCCTATTTGGTCTCCTTTTATCTTATTTGCGGTATAGGAGGCTTTTATTATGTCCTGCTGGAGATTGGCGCAGTCGTTACTCAGCAGGCTGAGAGCGCCGAGGGCGTAGATAGCGAGACCATCGAGAAGGTTGTAGCCTTCAGTTTGGCTGTAGACACGGTTGGCGATGGCGATACCAAGATCATTGTTATATTGATACTTATTATTCAGGCGTCCTGCGGTCAGGTGTTTGGGGTTGGAGTTAAGGGCGGTTTGTTGTGGTCGGTGAAGGGCGTGGTTTTTGATAATAGTTATTGCGGTATGATGTGTGGTGGGTATAATTTTAGTATAAAATTATTTAATTGTTGAGTGGTGGTAGAGATGGGAGTTGTGATGAGTGGGAAGAGAGTTGGAGTGTTGGTTCTGATGCTGGCGGTGGTGCTGGGGTGTGGTGTATGGATTTACGCATTTGATGGTGAGGAGAATGGTGGTAAGAGTGAGGCGGAGCTGGATGCTGAAATAGAGCAGCAGATGAGCTTTATTGAGAAGGGGTTGAAAACGCTGGAGAGTGGCGGTGAGCATTATTATTATACGGTTGCTGATATGGAGGCTATGAGTCTGGAGCGGGCGCAGGCTGGGGATCATGTACAGCAGGTCATGCTGGGATTCTGTTATTATTATCACCATGAGGAGAATCCGGAGTATTTGGGTAAGGCATTGTACTGGCTGGAGAAGTCGGCGGCTGGCGACAATGCGGATGCTTTGCTCCTGCTGGGGCAGATATATTATGAGGGGATTCTGGTAGACGCAGATTATGCTAAGGCGTTGAATTATAATGAGCGGGCGATGAAGCAGGGAAGCAAGTTGGCGCAGAGTCATCTGGGAGTGATGTATTTTTATGGTATTGGGGTTGATAAGGATTATGACAAAGCAAGGGAGCTTTTACAGCCGTTGGCAGATGAAGGAATGTTCGAAGCGCAGGTAACTATTGGAGCTATGTATTTTTTGGGGTGTGGTGTCGATATTAATTATGCTAAAGCGGTTGAGTTGTGGCAGGATAATGTTGAAGTGGCTGAACCTCACATAAAATTATATTATGGATGTATTTACTTTAAAGGTGGACATGGAATAGAGCAGAATTATGATAAAGCATTTAAATGGATAAAAAGAGCATATGATGAAGATTGTCCTGGGTCAAATTCATTATTAGGTGTAATGTATTTTCAAGGTCATGGAGTCGAAAAGAACTATCATCTGGCGAGGCTAGCGCTGGAAAAGGGAATGTCTCAAGGCGAATTGAGTGGCAGTTTTGCATTAGGTATAATGTATAAAGAAGGAATAGAGTATAAGAAGAATATAGAAAAAGCGAAGGAAATGTTTCATATCGCTGCGGAACATAACATGCGAGAAATAGCAAATATACAGTTAAAGGAATTGGAGGAGGAGGAAGCGAAGTCTGGTGAATTAGTGGACAATGAATCAGGAAAGTGAAGATATGATTTTGTTCTTTTCTAGAGTGACGATTTATTATAACGCGTGTAGTATAATGATGTGTGGTGGGTATAATTTTAGTATAAAATTATTTAATTGTTGAGTGGTGGTAGAGATGGGAGTTGTGATGAGTGGGAAGAGAGTTGGAGTGTTGGTTCTGGTGCTGGCGGTGGTGCTGGGGTGTGGTGTGTTTGGTAGTGTGCAAGCCGATGAAGTGAAGAGTGGTAAGAGTGAGGCGGAGCTGGATGCTGAAATAGCGCAGCAGATGAGCTTTATTGAGAAGGGGCTGAAGACGCTGGAGAGTGGCGGTGAGCATTATTATTATACGGTTGCTGATATGGAGGCTATGAGTCTGGAGCGGGCGCAGGCGGGGGATCATGTTGAGCAGTTTAATCTAGGGATTTGTTATTACTATCACCGGGAGGAGAATCCCGAGTATATAGATAAGGCATTGTACTGGCTGGAGAAGGGTGCGGAAGGTGGGAATACGGAGTCACTACTACTTTTAGGCCAAATATACCATGAGGGGATTCTGGTAGAAGCAGATTATGCTAAGGCGCGGAAGTGTTATACGCAGGCAATGGAGCAGGGAAGCAAGCTGGCGCAGAGCCACCTAGGAGTGATGGATTATTATGGTTTGGGGGCTGATGCTGATTATGATAAAGCTCTAGAGCTTTTGCAGCCGTTGGTTGATGAAGGGCTGTTTGAGCCGCAGGTAACTATCGGAATTATGTATTTTTTGGGGCATGGTGTAGAGATTAATTTTTTAAAAGCAATTGAGTTATGGAAGAATAATGTTGAAAAGGCTGAACCGCATATAAAATTATATTATGGCTGTATTTATTTTAATGGTGGATATGGGATAGAGCAGAATTACGATATAGCATTCAAATGGATAAAAAATGCCGCTGATGAAAATTGTATCGGAGCACAGTCATTACTGGGATTGATGTATTTTCAAGGTCTTGGTGTTGAAAAGAACTATCATCTGGCAAGAATGTCACTGGAAAAGGGAATGTCCCAGGGTGAATTAAGTTGTAGTTTTATACTTGGTGTAATGTATAAAGAAGGAATAGAATATAAAAAGAATATAGATAAAGCTAAGGAAATGTTTCATATTGCTGCAGAACATAATATGCGTGAAATAGCAAATATACAGTTAAAGGAATTGGATGATGAAGAAATGTCAGGTGAATTGATTGATAATGCTTCTAAAAATTAAGATTATAATGGTTTATATTAATATATGTTGTCAATATTTTTATATGATATCCCCTATTAATTATTAGGGGATATATTTTTGTAAATTTGCTATTATAAATTAAATCAGTGTTATTTATTTATATTATCGTTTTTTGTTGCAAAAGAATTATTAAGTTTCGATGAATAATAATTATTGGATACTTTAATATTAGTATCAACTTGATAGTTTCCTGATTTAGTTGCGTTTGAAACTAATCTTAGTAATTCGGTTCCTCCTGTTACTTTCATTATATCAGCAGTGGCGCCGCAGAGGGCGAGGAACTTATCTTTGGGATTATCTTTATATTGTGGGTCATCCCTGATTGCTTTGCAGCGTTCGATATAGATGTTAATATTAGTAGCATGTTGGGATAATCTGGAGATTTTATCGAAGATCTTTGCTGCGTTGCCGGCGACGCCGACGCCGGGGACGAAACAGGCGGCGACACTTATGATATCGACAATATGGTTTTTAATGAATTCTCCGAAATTGTCTCCTTTTATCTCATTTGCGGTATAGGAGGCTTTTATTATGTCCTGCTGGAGATTGGCGCAGTCGTTACTCAGCAGGCTGAGAGCGCCGAGGGCGTAGATAGCGAGACCATCGAGAAGGTTGTAGCCTTCAGTTTGGCTGTAGACACGGTTGGCGATGGCGATACCAAGATCTTTATTATGTTCATATACATTATTCAGGCGTCCTGCAGTCAGGTGGATGGAGGCGAGTATATCCTGATCTTTCATGCCTTTTTTATATCCGGCTTCAAAGATACCCGGTAATGCTGTTTTAAGATCGGAGGTATCGGCTTGACTATAATATGTATTCAATTTGAATATTTTTTCTGATTTGGTGGTATAGGGGTTTAGTTTACGCTGTCGCTCCAGCTCTTTATTGGAGTTTAAGGCGGTATGTATAAGGGAAAGCTTGATATTATATATTTGGTTCGGGTCGTGACGAAGGTTTTTATTGAGGTATGATATCATATCGTCGATATCAAGACTATAATCATAATATCCATTCTGAAGAGAATAGTAGTATTGATAAAAGTCGTCACTGTTCTCGGCTGGGGTGCGAGAGGAGTTCTGGTTGAGTATTTTCAGACCTTGGTTAATAAGATAAGTAGATTTTTCTGCATTAAATTTAGGATTTTTGATGTTGTCGGGGTAGTTTTCTGAAATATCAGAAAAAAGCTTATCAAAATCCCTAAAAATAGTCTCATATTTTTTTGTGTAAAGATTTTTTTTGCGTTGTTCCTCTGCAATTTGACCAGAGGTTTTTAGTTTTTCCTGATATTGAGAATAACTTGTACGTGAAAAATCATTTACTTCTGTTGATGGTATGTATGATTGCAGCACAGAGGTAAGTGAATTTTCAACGTCTGTAACGGTTATGGTATGGGTTTTTATCAGAGTAGGTTTTGAGGAATCATAGCCGGGGTAGAGCTGCTGCTTGACCTGATTTTTGATTTCCGGTAAATTCTTAATGATATTGGTCACAATATAGTCATCATGGAAATTGTCTGTAAATTCAAACATGACCATATCGGTCATATCGTCTATGGTTTGTAGAGATATGGGAAAATCTGAACCGCCTTTTTTATAGATAGTTAGCGCCTGTTTTATGGTAGCAGGGAAACCGGTGATGATTGATTGTTGTTCTTTGTCAGTATCGGTGGCACTGTTTTGCTGTTGTTTCATATTATCTTTGAACTGTTGAGCAGCGACGGTACTGGATTCGGCTTTATACACAGATGGAATCTCATCGAAAGAGCCGATACCACCTGAGGCTGTGTAGCCAGAGCCACTTTGTGACATAGGGATATCTGCAAGTTCTGCATCGTCAAATGAGTTCGTATGGTCCTGATTTACGAAAAATTTAGATTTTTTTTCCTGAACCGGAAACGCAGTGTAATCCAAGCTGGAAAAGTTGCTTTGAGACTGGTGTCCGGGGAAAAATTTGTCGTTTATCTTTGATGCCGCGGCGATATGGGTCTGTGAGTCGGCAAGGTCATGAGAGACAGAGACGGGTGTATTGGTACTGATAGCCAGCTCTGTATAGTGCTGGAGCGGGTAGAAGATTTCGGGATCGCTGGCTCCAGCCTGCTGCGACGGTGAAATATCTGGCTCCATAGTATTGGCGGGAGCGAGAAGGTTGTCCCAGTCGGTAGTATCTGGCTGAGAATAGGGAGAAGTCGGATCTGATTTGTCAAAAGCCATGTGTGTGCCTTTCTAATAATAAATAAGATAAAAATATAATAATAGATAACTGCAGGGAGATTACGCTGGTAATTTCCCGGTTGTGTTGTATTGTCACTTTGGCGAGGTAATGCGTTTCGCGCTGGTTGGTCGGAACGTGTATGAAGAACTAGATAAGGATTGTGCGCAAGAGCAGGTAAAGCATCAGGTGTTCGCTTTCTCGGTAAGAAGTTTATTGCAGGTAATGTTTAGCTCCAGTAAACTTTGGCTATTTATAAGTTGCTACACATTATATCATGGAGTCGAGGAATGTCAAGTGAAATATGGAATAATTTAGCCAAATGGCTTTAATTGTCCGGTTGTGAGGATTGGAAATTTGGAAAACTGGAGTAGAAACTTTTCAGCAGGTGATATGGGAAAATGCTCTAAGCGGGCAGAGATACGAGCTATGCCAGCGTCTTAGGGCTGTGTTAAGGCGTGAGCAGGGTATTGCGGGAGTGGTGTGATTTTTCGGGGTAATGCTGATAAAAAAATATTAACTGAGGGGTGTTAATGAAGGTGAAAATACCGGGAAAAAATAAAATCTGGAAATAAAAAGTTGCGGGAAAGTTGTTTATTGTTGGCACTGCAAGTGGGTGACACGACAGAAAAGAAAATATAACATATTGTGGTTTAGAGTGTTATGTGGTTGCCGGTGGAGTGCAGATCTGTCAGCGGGCGGGAGTGTCAGGATTTAACTGGTTTTGTTGGCGTAAAATATTTTAGTGTTGTATAGTCAAATTGTAGTCAAGTTCAAGGGTAAACAGACCCTGCTCTTAAGTAGTTTTGTGTGGTTCATATTTTGTGATGTTTGCTGCCATAAGGCTGGTGGGCGCCGGTAAGAGAAGACCGGAGTACCGGAGCCGGGTGAAATTTCCAGAATAATTAATTATAGCGCAATCTGTAAGAAGGATACCCCTCTTCCTGCTTATGGTAAGTTTTGCTGAGGGACAGTTACCGAATGGAGAAAGTAATGCTTGTTAACTTAAAAGAGATTTTGTCAGATGCGGAGAAGAATCAGTATGCGATCCCCTGTATCAATACACCGAATGTAGAGTTTATCAGAGCGGTTATTGATGCGGCTGAAGAGCTGGGTGCGCCGGTTATTATCGATCATGCTGAGGTGCATAATACGCTGATACCGATTGAGCGTATCGGACCGGAGATGGTAAAGTATGCCAAGGCGGCTTCGGTGCCGGTATGTGTGCATCTGGACCACGGCACCAGCTATAACTTCCTGATGAAGGCGATACGCGCCGGATTCTCATCTATTATGTATGACTGCAGTGCACTGCCTATGGAAGAGAATATTGCGAAGGTCAAGGAGTTCACCAAGATCGCGCATGATCTGAATATAACTGTAGAGGGTGAGCTGGGTGTGATGGCATCTGCGCTTGAGGATACTCATGGCGGTGAGGATGCAGTCCTGACCAATGCGGATATCCGGAAGTTCTTCACCGTTCCTGAAGACGCAGGAACCTTCGCCAGAGAGACCGGTGTGGACGCGCTGGCGGTATGCTTTGGAACTATGCATGGTATTTACGCGGAACCACCGGTACTTGACATTGACCGTGTGAAAGAGATACGCGCGAAGATGCCTGAAGATGTGAGAGTGGTAATGCATGGCGCTTCCGGAGTAGAGTGGGATCAGATTAAGAATGCAATCAATGCCGGCTGTTCGAAGGTAAACTACTATTCATATATGTCGAAGGCGACTACTGAATTCGCAGCTGAGCTGATTGAGAAGTCAAATAAGGGCATCGCATTCCATGAACTTCTGGAACAGGCTGGGTATGGATATGCCAAAGAATACGCCAAGCGGGTGATAACCGAATTCCGTAACGGCAAATAGGGCTGCAGTTGTGCTCCGTTGCTGCCGGTAAGGGTTTTGCCGGCAGCCGGAGCAGGCAGCATCCGCCTATAACGGATTGAGCGAAATGTGATAAAGCTGTAGAGTTGTAAGGTTGTTGTGAATTGTGAGAGAGTGGAAGTAGAGCTTGTACTGTTTCACATTGGCAGAGTGTAGAAGTTGTTTGTTACTGGTTATATTTTTTAAGAAGAAATTAGCGTGTGAGAAAGATGGTAGTTGAAAAATACTTGATATTCTGGGTATTGGGTATGGGGCTGCGAGTAACGGAGGTTGAGGATGAGTAACCCGGAATTAATTATATGTCTTGGGGAAAAAGCTGCCGGCAAGGATGAGACAATAGAAAAAGCTGTGCGTCTGCTGGCCGATGCGGGATGCATACCCCTGACTTATGCTGAGAGCATGAAACGTCGAGAAAAGACGGATAACACATATTTGGGAAGTGGTGTGGCAATTCCCCATGGTGAGCTGGCTGATAAGAATATGGTAAAAAAGGACGGTATCGCTGTAATTCAGGTACCTGAGGGTGTGCAGTGGGGTAAGGATGATGTGGCTACGCTGGTAGTGGCTATAGCGGCTAAGACCGATGCGCATATTGATATTCTGACCAGGCTTACCGGAATAATAATGAATAAAGAGGCGTTGCAGACGGTCAATACAGCTACTGAGGTCGGAGTAGTGCGGTCGCTGCTGCTTGATAGTGAGAACAGCGCAGAGAATAATGCGCCGGTAGAGGATGATTATAGTGAAGCCTTCACCTGGAAGGTTAATTATCCATCAGGTCTGCATGCACGTCCGGCGAGTATCTGGGTTGAAAAGGCAAAAGCTGCCGGGATACCCATGCGTATACGGAATAAGAGCAAGAATAAAACCGCTGATCCCTGCAGTCTGGTCTCTCTTTTGAATCTGAATGTAAAGGTAAATGATACACTGGTTATCTCCGCTGAAGGTGATGAAGCAAAGAGTGTTCTGGAGAGTTTCCGTCGGGATATAACCGCATTGACCGCTATTGAGAATGCGAAGACACGTAAAATCAGCAAGCGTATAACGCAGAGAGCATGGGTGCCGGAGGTAAAGGAACGTGAACAGGCACAGGTGATCTCCGGAGTAGCGGCGGCTCCGGGTCTGGCAATCGGCAGTATTTATTACTTTAAAGCTGTAGAGGTAGAGGTGCCGGATAAAGCGGGAGACATTACCAGTGATGGTGAGGCTCTGGAAAAGGCGTTGCAGAAAACCAGAGCGGAACTCGAGCGGATCGCGGCGGATACCGAGGAAAGGCTGAGTGCGGCCGAGGCGGAGATATTCAAAGCTCAGGCGGGGCTACTCGATGATGATGCCTTAATATCTGCATGCTGTCGTCTGATGGCGCAGGGGCACGGTGTCGCCTGGTCCTGGCAGCAGTCGATTGAAGCGCAGGCGCAGGAACTGGCTGGATGTGATACCGAGTTGCTGGCCGGAAGGGCGATTGATCTGCGTGATGTCGGTATCAGGGTGCTGAAGGAGCTGGCACCTGAGCTTGATTTTACTGAGAATAAACTTCCGGATGGCAAGAATATTGTTATCGCAGCAGAGGATCTGACACCATCTGATACCGCGCAGATTGATACTGACCGGGTTGTGGCTCTGGCTACAGTGCAGGGAGGTTCGACCTCGCATACTGCGATACTGGCTCGTACTCTGGGGCTGGCGGCAGTTGTCGCCGCCGGTGGTGAGCTGCTGACGGCGGAGAATGGTTCCAAAGTTATTATTGACGGTGATGGCGGTAAGATCTGGCTGAATCCTGCTGAGAGTATTCTGACTTCAGCACGCGCGGAGATAAAAAAGCGTACCGGCAAGCGTGAAGCAATGATTGAACGTCGCGGGGTAGAATCCAAGACCTCTGATGGTAAAAAGGTTACTGTCGCGGCGAATATCAATACTCCGGAGCAGGCACCGCTGGCGCTTGAGATGGGGGCTGAAGGCGTAGGACTGATGCGTACAGAGTTTTTGTTTATTGAGCAGAACAAGACATTCAGCGAAGACGAGCAGTATCGAATATACTGTGAAATGGCGAAAAGCATGAACGGGAAAGAGGTCGTGATCCGGACTCTGGATATAGGTGGCGATAAGCCTGTAGCTCATTTGCAACTGGTAGCAGAGAATAATCCTTTTCTGGGAGTACGGGGATCACGCTTGTTACTGCGCCGTAGAGATATTTTTGAGCCGCAGATGCGGGCGCTGTACCGCGCGGCAAAGGAATACAGTAATATTTCGGTGATGTTTCCGATGATTACCTCGGTGGGTGAGATCAAGGAGCTAAAAGCGATATGCGCCAGTATACGTAAAGAAGTGGCTGCACCGAAAATACGTCTTGGGATTATGATTGAGGTGCCGGCGGCGGCGGTTATGGCTGATCTGCTTGCTAAACATGTTGATTTCTTCTCCATTGGCACCAATGATCTGACGCAGTACGTGTTGGCTATGGATAGACAGAATCCGGAGTTGGCCTGTGAGGTGGACAGTCTTCACCCGGCGGTGCTGCGTATGATAAAGCAGACAGTGGACGGAGCAATGAAGTATCAGCGTCCGGTAAGTGTCTGCGGCAGTATTGCAGGAGATCCGCAGGGAGCGGCTCTACTTGTCGGGCTGGGAGTATCCAAGTTGTCTATGGCGCCGCGTGAAATACCGGAAATTAAGGAGCTGATGCTGGAGAACAGCAGTGAGAAGTTTGCTGAGATGGCTGCAATTGCGCTGGAACAGGATAGCGCTGATGCGGTATGTGAAGAGTTTCAGCAGATGTTCTCGTTTGCCTGATATTTATAATTGAGATTTATTACACTAGGTTTATTAATGTGTAGAACGTGTAAGAATG
Source organism: Planctomycetota bacterium (assembly GCA_963677015.1). Classification (GTDB taxonomy): domain Bacteria; phylum Planctomycetota; class SZUA-567; order SZUA-567; family SZUA-567. The sequence goes on along the minus strand of OY781533.1, from coordinate 3,202,512 downwards.
GTTTTTGAAAGAGGAGAATAGTATGGACAAGAGTAAAATCGTAGACCTGACGCAGCATATCATTGCTGATAAGGAACACTTCCCCTGTGAGATAATTGTGCAGGATATTATGGATGTGATGCCGCAGTATAAGCATGCCCCCGGGGACTGGTATGTCCTGAGCAGTGTTGCATGGTGTAATCACTGCGGAACCCATGTGGAGATGCCTTTTCATCATCAGGAAGATGGTAAAGATCTCTCACAGATTGATTTCAGAACAATGATCGGCCCACTCTGTGTAATAGATGCAACTGCGAAGAAGGATAAGGAAGAGATTACACTCGAAGACGTCAAAAAGTATGACGCAAAGATTAAGAAGGGATCTGTCGTCTTTATCTGGACCGGAGCTGATAAGTTGTTCCATACTCCATCATGGGATACATTACGCCCATATCTGAGTCCCGAAGCGGCTAAGTGGCTGATTGTTGAGAAGGAGATAGGATGTATCGGCTGTGACAGCCCTGACATTGAGGTTCCTGATTCAATGGAACAGCCAGTGCATGGTATCGTTTTCTCTAAAGAGGTGCCTATGGTTGAGTCATGCTGTAATCTGGGAGAAGTCAGTGAAGGTGACTGGGTATGTATGCTTTTACCATATCCGATTGAAGGCTGTGATTCAATTCCAACAAGAATTATCGCTATCCCTGCTTCTGAGATGAATGCTGATTTCTAGTAGCCGGGTAGTGAAATTGAATAATTGAAAGAGATATAAAAGCAGGATTTCTTTGAAACTCACTTTCTTGTTTCCTGATTTTATATTTGTGCGCAGTGGATGTGATGCGTTTTCGGTTACGCTGCAGAGTAGTCTGAAATAACGTATAAGTTGTGGTGCGAAGTAATGTGGGTACAGAAACCGGTATTGTTAATATTGGTTTGTCTGCTGCGCGCAAAATCTTTCAACGTTTGAATGAAAATTGTAGTTGTTAATATTTTAACAGGTATAAGATTATTGGAAAAATAATACAGGCAGGGTTGATAATAAATTTAAGTAAATAAAAGTGCTAAATGTATTCCTAGTTAATTTCAGATGGTAATTTATGCTATATTTGATCTTTGTGTTTGTTTGTGTGTTTTTATAGCAAAAATAATGAAAGAGGTCTGAATAAATCTTTTTAATGATTTTTTTGTGTCTGCTTTCTGTTAGTTCTGAATATTTACTTTGCTTAGACAGCAGGGTATAACATAAATAAAGAAATACAGCTCTTCCGGTATTTGTGTGTTGTGGAAAATACACTCCAGTAGCATTTTGTAATATTTATGTACTACAGTAATAGATTCAGTAAAGCTATACCAAGGTATAGTCGCGGGTTCTGTGTGCTCTAAATAATAGTAACGGGATGTAATTCGCAGGATCCGACTGACTCTGAGAGTGAGACATAATTATATAAAATATTTTATCTGTTATCTTCAATTTAAGTTTAAAGGGATTAGTTATGAATACAAAATTGTGGGTAATAATTGATGGTAAGGAGTCAGGTGTAAATATTTCACTGGCTACCGAGACCTTAAAAGAAACTGCCAAGAAAAATAGTATTAATATTTTTGTTGATACTATGGTCAAAAACGGGTTGAAAAATTTCAGTAAGGAGACTCCCGCTGCAAGCGATAAGCTACTTGTTATCGGAGATATTAATCCGCCTGCGGCATTTGCGGCACTGCAGCAGACTAAGGTGTCTTTACAGGAAGCGCTGGAAGCTCCGGAAGCAATTCTCAAGCATGCATGTGAGTCTGAAGCTGCTGCAGGTAGTGTCGGCGGTGAGGGTAAGAAGATTGTAGCTATAACCTCCTGCCCAACAGGAATCGCCCATACATTTATGGCTGCTGAAGGACTTAAAAATGGGGCTGTAGCACTGGGACATAGAATAAGAGTTGAAACGCAGGGTTCAGTTGGTGCCGGAACGCCATTGACACCTGAAGAAATTGAGGCTGCGGATCTGGTCATCATTGCTGCTGATGTCAAGATAGATCTGTCACGCTTTGACGGCAAGATGGTATATGTCAATGGCACTAAGGGTGCAATCAATAACGGTATTGAATATGTCAAAACTGCTATTGCCGAGGCAGAGCTGCAGAAAGCTCAGAATGAGTCTTCCGCTTCAGCAAAACCAGCCAGCTCAGGAAGTATCAAGAAGCAGAAAATCGGCGGTGGCTATAAGCATCTGATGACCGGTGTATCGTATATGATTCCATTTGTGGTTGCCGGTGGTCTTTGTATTGCTGCTGCGTTCGCCATTGGTGGTATTCAGGCTGAGGGTAATCTAGCATCATTCCTGATGAAACTGGGAAAAGACGGCTTTGCGCTGATGGTCCCTATTCTTTCAGGTTATATAGCTTTTTCAATTGCTGACAGACCTGGTATTGCTCCCGGTATGATTGGAGGTTTACTCTGTAATTATCTGAATGCAGGTTTCCTTGGTGGTATTATTGCAGGTTTTCTTGCAGGTTACTTTGTCTTGTGGGTCAATCGTTCGTTACCGTTACCAAAAAATCTGCAGGGGTTAAAGCCGGTACTGATACTTCCGGTAGCGGGTACGCTGGTAACAGGTTTGGTGCTGTACTACATTGTTGGCGGACCGGTAGCTGATCTTAATAACTTCCTGGTAAACTGGCTGCAGGGTCTTGGCGGTACAAATTCAGTATTACTTGGAATAATTATTGGTGCGATGATCGCAGTTGACCTTGGTGGTCCGGTAAATAAGGCTGCTTATGCATTCGCTCTGGCTATGATGCAGGCCGGGATATATTCACCAATTGCGGCATCATCTGTAGCAAGTATAACTCCGCCTCTGGCTGTTGCACTCTCTACTCACCTCTTTAAGAACCGTTATACTATTGAAGAACGTGAAGCCGGAAATGCGGCGTTTGTCTTGGGTCTGGCAATGATTACTGAAGGTGCGATACCATTTGCGGCGCGAGATCCGCTACGTGTGATTCCATCATTTATAGTTGGCTCATGTCTGGCCGGCGCACTGGCTATGGCTACTAATCTGCAGATTATGGCACCACATGGCGGTTTGTTTATTCTGCCTATTCCCGGTGCGGTAAGCAGTCTGGCAAGTTTCTTCTTTGCACTGATCGCCGGAACTGTTGCGAGCGCACTGCTGATCGGATTCCTGAAGAAGCCGCTGACAGTCAATGCGTAAATTTTATTATGACTTCTATAAGTAGTTAGAATAAGCATAGATATCTTATGAATTTTGCCACAGTGTATTGACAAAATACACAAACTCGACGGTAAGTTCTCATGAATATGAAGTTTTATTCATGAGAACTTATTTCAATAGTTATCTTGCGTATTTTAGCTGAAGTCTGCTGTAGCCTGATGTGTGAGGTTGCTACCATCATGTATTAATCTTGCGGTAACTGAGAAAATTATACGAGAGTAAAAATAAGAATTTAATTTTGGCACTGTTGTTAAGTGATAAGTTTATACTAATCCTATTGGAATTGATTATTTAGTGGGGTATACTAAAACTATTACTTTATCAAATAACGATTATACCGAATTTACAGCTTAACGACTGTTATTTGAATTGTTTGTTCGTGTTAGCTGATACCGGTTAATAATATGCGCTGGTCAGGGTATTGAATAAATTTTTTGAGCAGTATTATTATAAATGAATAGCAATTGTTATTTCTGTGAAGTTTTACTCTGGATAATATAATTTGATCGGTCTTTACTCGGATTACTGCCGGTAGCAGAAGTGTATGTTTGTGAAAAGCATAATCTGAGTATGATTAATTGTTTTTGTGTGTGAGTAGGGATAAACAGAGTTAAGTGTTTTTTTGAATATTGGGAAAGTTATATCTGTGCGTAATATTTCATCAAGACTCAAAGTAATAATCAATATCCTCTTGAATAAAGGGGAGCCTGTTCCTGTAAAAGAATTGGCTGAAAATTTAAAAGTGAGCCGCCGAACTGTTTTTAGAGAGCTTACAAATACAGAGTCGGTTTTGAATTCTTTCGGACTAAATATAGGAACCAAAGCGGGAAAGGGAATTTATATTGACGGTGAGAAACAGAATATACAGGTTTTGAACCGGACAATCAAGCGTATGGGAGATGATAAGCCGGCGGATCGTTCTGAAAGAAGGTTGCGGCTGCTGATGACGCTCATTCGTGATTCTGAACTCAATAAACTGGTGCAGTATGCTGACAGATTCGATGTGAGTGTGTCTACTATCAGCAATGACCTCAATGAAATAGAATCATGGCTGAAGCAGTATGATATTGAACTCTCGCGCGGAACAGGTACAACTATTACTGTTGCCGGTAATGAGATTTCATTTAGAAGAGCAGAATTAGGCATTCTCAATAACTGGCGTAAGTCGCCATATGATATAGGAGATATATTTCAGTCTGAAATAGCAGACTTTCTCTGTATGATTGATAAGACTGTGAACTATTCACGTTATATGATACCGTATTCCAAGGATACTTTTGAGCTATATCTTAATATTATGATTCAAAGGGTAGAGCTGGGGCGTACGGTAAATGGTATACAAAATTCTGAGGTATTGTCAGGTATAACCGAGAAGTTATCTGATCAGATTGAGAAGCATTTTTCAATCAGAATCAATGAAGAAGAGCGGCGCGGTATATCGCTGGTGCTCTTAGCCTGCAGTACCAATCTGGGTGACTATAAACTTGAAGGAAGTGAGTACGCAAGACTTTTGCGCTTGTCACACCAGCTGATTGATAATTATGATTCTGAACTGGCACCACTTCTGAAAATTGATGCAATGCTGCAGAAGAATCTGCTGTCGCATCTGCGCTCGGCGGTATTGCGCTGGGAGAATAAGATTGAGTTTGATAACTCATTGTCCGAGCAGATGTCGTCAGGGTTTGCGGATATTATCGCTAAAACACGGCGGGCGGTGGCCAAGTATGAGAAGGATGGGGTGTATATCTCTGAGAATGAAATTTGTCTGCTTGCCAGTCATTTTGCGGTTGCAGAGTCACGGATATCTGATCAGCTGTTTAGAAGCAAGAATGTCTGTATCGGAGTGATATGTATCTATGGTATCGGTACTTCGTATTTACTCGCGTCACAGATACGCAAGCACTTTTCGCCGGAGGTTAAGTTTGAGGTCGGTTGCTGGGATGATTTTCAGAAGTGTCAGAATTTTGATTTTCTGATAAGTACGACACCTATACCAAACAGCAGTATACCGGTGGTTGAGGTGCCGTTTATACTTAATAACAAGAGTATTCAGCTGATACGAAATGAAGTGACCAAAGCTTCGTCAAGAAAGAAGGTTATCTCATCAGGTAGTGAAGGTGATGTATCGATTGTGGATTATTACCGACCGATTGAGAGTCTGATGGCTGAAGTGCGGCTGATGCTGTCAAAATTTCAGACTATAAAAACCAACAATAATATTTCATTTGAAGAACTGGCGTCACTGGCCAGCTATACCTACGGGTATGCGCAGAGTGATTGTGATCTGATATACAAGAGTCTGATAGCGCGGGAGAAGATTTCCACGCAGATTCTGGAGGAACTGGAGCTGATTCTTATGCACTGCCAGACTGATGGAATAAAATCTCCGGTACTGGGGCTAATAGTACCGGAAGGCGGCAGGTTTATTAATCCGTATTTTCAGGGTGCTAAATCCTGCGTTGTAATAATTGTGCCGCAGAACCCGTCACGGGAGGAGATAGATATGATAGGAGCTATAAGTTCGGCGATAATCAATGATGAACTCTTTCTCAATGATATAATAGAGGGTAATGATAAACTGGTGCGGATGCATCTTGAGGAAATTATCAAACGGTATCTACAGCAGTGTGTAAGTACGAAGTTGTATGATAAGATATAAATAATATTTTTAGTCGGTTATTAAAATGCTCCCGGTAAACGGGGGCATTTTTTTATGGTGATTAATAATGGAAGTTTTAATAAGCTGGTGTCTATAATATTTGTATCAATAATTTTTAGGTATTTTTTTAATTGGTTTATTGTTGTGCGTGTTGTTCTTTAGTTGCTTTTCGATAAGGAGTTATGTGTTTTAGAGTTTGGGATGCGAAGTGTTTTGTCGCTTTAAAGCGTAAAAAATAACTTGATAATCTTGTTTCTGGCTGTATAATGCTCTGATGTTACGCCTTTCGGTGAACTGTTTGTATTGGTTAATTATCAGGAGGAATGGTGTGGGGAGCGGAGCTGGAGATAAGAATATGAAATTTTTAGGGGTGAGTTCGGAGAGGGTTCTGGGATTTGATTTTGAAGGGAAACTTGAGAAGTTAGCTGTGGGGCGGGAGGTGAAGAGGGCGGTAACTAAAGGAGTTCTGGAGTACAGAAGGGTGCTGGAGGATGTGCTTGGCAGGGTGGTGCGGAGTGTTGGGCTGATGCGTGAGAGTGATGTGGAGAATATAAAAGATTATACGGTGGAGAAACTGGAGGAAGCCGGGGCTAAGCTGTACCGTAAACAGCGGACTCTGGGGACACGTGATCTGGTTGAGGAGCTGATCAGGAGTGATAAGGTTGATATTGAGATATTATTTGAGAATCTTGAAGGCAGTATGAAGGTGGAGAGTGAGAATCGGCAGCGGCTGGTGAAGACTAATTTGCAGCTGCAGGGTGCGTACAGGTAATTGCAGAGCGGGAGAGTGGGGCAGATAGGTGTCGGTGTAATATACAATTCGGCGCTATGTGAGGTGTCGGATGATATGAGGTATGATGCTGACTCGAGAATAGAATATGCTCAGAGGCGCGTGGGTGGGCTGATTCTGAATATTATTGACGAGTATCTAGATGACGGGAGGTTTGAGCAGGCTGAGAAGGGGTTGAGGAAGAATAAGGGGTATTTGAGTGCGGAGCTGTATGAGAAGATCGGTTCCAGAATAGGTGATAAGCGTCGGGTGTTGGCGCTGGTAAAGCGGATAAGGGGTAGTAATATACTCAAGGCTGAGCAGGAGTATATGAAGCTGCCGGTGCGGCTGCAGCGGTTGGTGCGGGAGGAATTGCGGTGTTGGGATGGTGCGGAGATGGCTGGGGCAGTAGAAGAGAAAGGGGGAAAATAATGTGGAATTATCAGAATAATAACAATCAGAATGATATCAACCAGCTTAGCGAGTGGGGAAGTTATGATGATCCTGAGTTCTGGCAGAAGAATTTTGGGGTGCCGGAAGAGTTTACGTCGTATTTGTCTCAGCCTGAGAGTATGAAGAGTGGAGCGGGAGATAACGGGTTTCGTGGTGAGTTTGGGGTTAAAATTGGTGCTGTAGATAATGCTGGGATAAATATAAATAATGTTGTCTTTAATGGGGAAAAGAGTGCTGTTGAATCTGATAACTTTAAGCCTCAAGCATTAAATATGAGTACAACCTATAATATTGACTTAGAAGGTAATGAGACATCGAGGATGGATTCAGCTGATAATAATGATGTTGGAAATTCTAAGTATAACTATGGTACAGATGATATAGGCGTTAACAGTGATAACTCAGATGAAAGTTATAGCAAGAGTGCAGATAACCAAGTAAAGATTAATTTAAAACTTAGTGATGGTGACCAGGTTGAGGAAACTAAGACTGAAGATAGTAAGGTAGCTGATTTACAGCAGAAAACTGAAAATTCTGCTATAAGTAATTCGACAATAAATAGCGATCATGCAGGAAAGAGTAAACCTGAATGGCTTGATGATTTGTTTAGTGATAATGATGTATATGTTGATGACGGGGTATATGATGAGATAAACAATAAAACGGAAGCGTTTCTTAATGCGCCTGAGCAGCAGAAGTTATTGAGTGGATTTAAGCAGAAGCTTAATGATCGTAATTTAACAGCTGCTGAAAAGAATAAGGCTTATTCTGATTATCGATATGAACTGAGAAAAGAGTATGCCGGGAAGCTTATTAAATTAGATGCTGATAAAAAAGAAGCGATTAATAAACTTCATGAAGTGTTGAAAGACCGGTATGCTCGAAATGGAGATGAAGGCGGAGCATCAAATTTTGATATAAATCAATATATAAGGAATGAAGCTGATCGTGATGAATATAGCGATGAGTTTAAAAATGAGCTTGCTGAGGAATTAAAATATGAGTACTCTAAAGCTCGCAGTGATATGAGTGTGATGGATTATGCTAATAAAAATAACAATAGGGCTGGAATAACCAAAGAAGAGGTTGATTGGAAGGAGCAGCAGATAGGGCTTAGTAAAGAAAATAAGCAATTACTAGTCAAAGACTATCCCAAGACAGCAGAGAGAGATATCGCGTTGGCAGATAAGTTGACTTCCGAGATAATACTTGAAGATTATCAAGGATATTTTAATGGTGATAATAAGAATATAAATAAAGAAGTTGCAAGAAAGCATCAGGAATATGTGAAAAGCTATCAGAAAAATCTGAATACGGCGCATATTGTAAATGAGTTTATGGATGAGCTTGATGAAAGGTATTATAACAATGCGGCTGTGGCGAATCTTAAAAATAAAGATTTGAAAACGATGCTTGAACAAACAATGGAAAATAATGGGATAGCACTTGATGATAAAGCTTTTGATGTAATTTACGATAGGCTGGTATTACATTTTGATCAGAGTTTTCCGATGACAGCGGCTTTGAGATATTTTGATGATAATTCAGATAAGGCAAGGTTTGAAAATGAATTTAATAGTGGATTCAGCAGGTATGATTTGACATTGGATGATAACGCATGCAGGGAGATAGAGCATAAACTGGCTGGGAAAGGTACAAATGAGTCGTTGTCAATGGATGATAATGAGGTGCGGGACTATGCGAACATTCTACTGGGCGGGTATCTAAGTAAACTAAAAAAAAATCATGAACTTTCAGCTGAGGAGAGGGAAAATTTATTACTGAGATTTGTAAATCAGACAAAGCTGTTGACACGCATAAAACGCTGGCGTGATCCGAAGGTTGCAGATGGTATTGAAAATAGACTGGATAAGTTAAAATGTCGGTATGATGCTAAGATAGAAAAAAAAATTGCTTCTCATAATCCGAATAAATTTTCATTAAAAAAGGATTTAATTAATAGTGCTGAATACCTGGAACGTATCATTGATACTGAAAATGTGAATTTGGATATAAATGATAATATGATTGAGCAGGAATTGGATGAACTGGGAGTCAGTCAAGAGCTACGACCTAAATATAGGGCATATTTTAAAGAGAGGATAATGGCGCATAAGAAAGAGTTTATAATCAATAATATCGCTAAAATAGAGTATGAGCGTAATGTGTATAATATTGAGGTTATGAATAAAGAACGTTATACTGAGGGGTATGGTGGAAAACTCAAGGGTAATGTATTTGGAAATGAAATTTTAAATAACGTTGAAGGAGTTTTCTCAGATAATAGGGCTATGGTAATGCTGGGGCAGAGTCTTGCGGATAAATGGTCAGATGAATATATGATAGAGAAGGGCTATGATAATGAATATATGACAAAGGCCAGACAGAAGCTAAAAGGATTAGGGAGTGATCTCTATACAATTGGTGAAGCCGGAAGAGCTAAGAAGAAAATTGAAATGGAACTGAGTGGTATACATCCTGATGATATTGCTGAATATATTACCAATTCTCGAATTCGTGAGTTATTCTGGTTTTATTCTGGGAATAAGCTGATTGGGGAAGGAGTTGCAGTAGGCAAAAGGATGATCGCAGGATCGGTGGTTGCCAGTTTAGGGAAGAGACCATTCTCTTTATTGAAAAAATTATCCAAGGGAATGGATTCTGTCCCATATATTGGACCAACGTATAATCCTGTGAATATTTATGAAAATATCGGAAGTGCGTATGCAGAAGGACGTTTAACGGGAAATAATTTACTAAATAATAAAACTGGTAGTGGGAATAAGAGTCTTGATCGATCAGAGAAGTACTTTAAAGAGGATGTTAATGGCGATGATGATGGTTATCAACTGCTTAAAACAAGTCCTTTGATAAAGTACCGTAATTGATTCTGTTTTTAAAACAGGTCTGGAATAACAATAATTAAGTTTATAAGCGTACTTTTTTATGTGGCTATCAGTCTTTAAAGATATAAGCTTTGCGAATGAAGATGTGGGCTGCTATAGTAGGGAGCAAGTATAGTAAGGCTTTTCCCCATTCGTAAAGATCACGTGTATAATTTGCCTTGAGATAAAGGTAGGGACTTTGCGCTGGTGGTAAGTAGTAGAATATGGCGAAAAAATACAGGAAGAATAAGATAAGGTAGGTAATTGCAAAAAAATAAATATAGTTACGCAATATTTTCGAAAGTGGACGATAATCCGGGGGCTGATTACGAACCATACCCAAGCATGATAGGAATAGGACATAGACAGTTTTTTGGGGGATATCTGCCGGGTATTCTATGTGCCGGTAGTCTTTGATAATAGCTTCTCTGGTCCTTATGCCGTTGTTGTCATAGTTATCTGGGTATGTTATGAGCGAAGAAATTGTATAGTAGTTGTTAGCGAAAGCAATAGTGGATGGATATAAATCTGAGTTGTTTTTTATATAAGTCTTAGCGCCATGGTTTATAAGCAACTTTATAAGCCGGTTGTCATTGCGGAAAATAGCATAAGAGAGCGCGGTGTTTCCAAAGTTGTCTGTGGCGTTTATATCAATACCTGATGCTATAATGGAGGTAATATCGGTCAGTGATTTATTGTCAATGATAGCCTGCATAAGTTTATTCGGGGTACTGTAATGAAGCTGTTCCTGAGCCAGTCTGGTATTGAACGGAGTAGGTGTATCGGGTTTGACTGGAGGTTGCTGATTAGGATCTGATCCGGTGTTAGCGGGAATCAGGTTAGGATGGTTAATGCCGAAAAGTTCAAGGGTATCATATTTTGTAGGTGTATAATCGGTACCGGAAGTATAGTTATAAATGCAGTAAACTGATATATAGAGAATAACAATGGTATCCAGGAGGAGTAATATATGTAGAATTTTATGTAAAGCTTTTTTCCAGATGTTATGAAGTCGCATGTTCTGTATTCCATTGGTTAGAGGTATTTTAGTGAGGTATATTATATTGAGTAATGCCGGTCAGTAAAGGTATTATGTAATACAAAAAAATAATTTGGTGTTATATTTACGTTTATTAGGGGTTTGAGTGGGTGTTGATATAATATTTATAAAAGTTTAAATCTGGTTGTGGATGTTTGATTAGTACTGGAGGTGGTGTAGAGGAAGGAGAATATTATATTGTCGGTGAGTATAAGGAGGGCGTCGCGGGTGTATTCGCGTTGTGGAGTAGGTTGAAGCTATGAATTAAGCAGATAATTATTGGTGAGGAGATAATAAATAAGTGTAATTCAGCAAAGGATAAAAGTATTTTATATGGGTCTGGAATAGTAATAGTTAAGTTTATAAGCGCATTTGTTTATGTAGTTATCAGTCTTTAAAGATATAAGATTTGCGAATGAAGATGTTTGCGGCTATGGCACCAAGCAGATATAGTGAGATTTTTCCACAATCGTAAAGGTCACGTGTAAAATTTGCTTTTAGATAAAGGTAGGGACTTTGATTGGGTAGCAAGTAGTAGAATATGGAGAAAAAATACAGGAAGAATAAGATAAGATAGGCAATTGCATAATAATAAGCAAATTCACGAAGTATTTTCGGTAGTGGGCGATAATCAGGAATCATTTTACGAAGAATACCTAAGGATGATAGGATTAGGAAACATATTATAAGTCCCGGTGTCTCTTCTGGGGTTTCTATGTGCCGGTAGTCTTTGATAAGAGCTTCTCTGTTTTTTATACCGTTGTTGTCATAATTCTCTGGGTGTGTTATGAGCGAAGAAATTGTATAGTAGTTGTTAGCGAAAGCAATAGTGGATGGATATAAATCTGAGTTGTTTTTTATATAAGTCTTAGCGCCATGGTTTATAAGCAACTTTATAAGCCGGTTGTCATTGCGGAAAATAGCATAAGAGAGCGCGGTGTTTCCAAAGTTGTCTGTGGCGTTTATATCAATACCTGATGCTATAATGGAGGTAATATCGGTCAGTGATTTATTGTCAATGATAGCCTGCATAAGTTTATTCGGGGTACTGTAATGAAGCTGTTCCTGAGCCAGTCTGGTATTGAACGGAGTAGGTGTATCGGGTTTGACTGGAGGTTGCTGATTAGGATCTGATCCGGTGTTAGCGGGAATCAGGTTAGGATGGTTAATGCCGAAAAGTTCAAGGGTATCATATTTTGTAGGTGTATAATCGGTACCGGAAGTATAGTTATAAATGCAGTAAACTGATATATAGAGAATAACAATGGTATCCAGGAGGAGTAATATATGTAGAACTTTTTTCCCGATATTATGAAGCAGCATATTCTGTATTCCATTGGTTGGAGGTATTTTTAGTGAGGTTTATTATATTGAATAATGCCGGTCAGTAAAGGGTATAAAGTTATATTTTAAAGAAATGGAGAATATAAGCATTGGGTGTGTTTAGGTAGAATGATATGAAATTTTCGAGGTTCAGGGATCGCTGCCGAGGCCGCTGATGATGAAGCCGACCATGCGGGCGGCGATGATTATGGCGATACCGCTGACGGTGTAGAGGGCGTCACGGAGCAGGTGGGCTTTGAGGTATTGAAACGGGAGATTCATGGAAAAGATATAGCAGAAGTAGATTATGACAGTAACTGAGGCGATTACAAAGAGGGCGAGAACATAGGTGCGAAAATTACCGGGGAGGGGCTTTGACTGGGCGTACTCCACATGGTGTGGCATTAAGCCGTGTTTGGCAAAGATTATGGCGCCAAATAGAAGTATGGCGCAAGGGTAGTAGAGAATATTCAGCGGGGTTTCATTATCGGTAGCTTTTTTAATGAGTATTTCTTTTTTAATAATACCGTTATCGTCGTAATGATCAGGGTGTAGGTATAAATCAGGAACCGAAAAGTCGGTGTAATGGTAATAAACAGATATTAACTGTCTTCCAAATAACAGATCATTTTCGTAGCCTTTGATCCCTTTTTTCCCGCCGTTATCGAGTAGAAATTTGATAATTGGTTTATTCTCGCAGAGGATGGCGTAATTTAGGGCGGTGTTATGACCGTCATCCTCGGCATTTATGTCGATACCGGAGTTTAGAAGGGTCTTAATTTCCGAGAGAGGGCGGTTGTCGATTATTGCCTGCATTACTGGGTTGGGGTTTTTATAATTTAGTACTTCTTTTGCCTCTAGCGGGTCGAAGGGTTTGGGCGCAAGGCTCTGTCCTTGCGGCAGGGTGATGATATTATCACCGTTGATAGACTTATAGAGGTAGTAGCTGGTGACAGCACCAAAGGTGATGATGTCGGCTACGAGGGTGATGAGCAGTATGGTTTTGATAAGTTTTTCATGGCGCATGCTATGGCTTTCAGTAAGTGTAATCTGGGTATTGGTGAATATTGTAGTATTATAGGTAAGTGTGGCTGGTTAGTAAAGGAGTAAGTGTAGATTAAACATGAGTGGTATAAAAAATATTTGGTGGTGAAAAGTTGCGGTTATTGAAGCGCGTGCTGAGATGCGGGTGGTTGGGATTTTAGGTATTGGTAATGTGGCTCAGGGTATAGAGTATAGGCAGGAAGTGGTTGGGAGTAAGGGAGGAAGATGATGGTTAAGGATGATTCGGAGTTGACGGTTGGAGAGAAGAGGGAGAAGCAGAGGCTGATCGATATTCTGGCGTTTAAGCTGGTGGAGCTGGAGCGGGTGGAGAAGGTTGTCAGGATAATAAGTGAATTGGCGGCGTTACTGCGGGTAAAAACAGGGCACGGGGTGAGGCCGGCTGAGTATGGCGGGAAGATTGCGGGGCTTATTGCTGAAGGGCTGCCGGAGTTTATAGCTGTGCCGGCGCTGGCGGTAGCTAATTTTTTTGTAGATAAGCCGGAGTATGACCGGTTTTTGGAGCTGCGCTGGCTGGGGACGAGTGTTATAGAAGTGGAAGAAGCAGAAAAGTGTGAGGGTGGGCTGGAATTAGAATTATTCAAACTACTGACGCATGAGCCGGGGGTAGAGCTGCTGGGGGCTCTGGAGCTGACGGCTGTAACTTTTGGCGGCGGGTATTCACTACGGGAGCTGGGAGGGCAGTTGCAGAAACTCGATGGTGTGGTGAAGAATGTCTACAGTATCTGGGATATATAGGTGGCGGATACTCTTAAGCGGGTAAATTGGGCGGGCAGGTTCCGGGAGTGAGATGCGGGTTTGTTTGACAAGAAAGCAGCAGGTGACGGTTGGGATCAGCTGCTGCTTTTATTTTATGAATTATAAATGTATGAATCGGCGCCAGGAAGAGCTAGAGGCGGGTGGACTGCCTGACCACGACTTCGCCTTTGACAAAGAGGCGGATATACGGGTGGCTCGGATTCTGTACGCGCAGCAGCATGGCGTTTACCGCGCGGAAGGCGATCTCGCGGCAGGGCTGGACATAGGTGCTGAGCGGAATAGAAAAGAGCTTGGCGTATTCGACGTCATCGAAGGCGATAACCTTCATCACTTCCGGGATGTTGACACCTTCGCTGATAAGCGAGGGTAGGATGTAGGCGGCGACCGCGTCATTATAGCAGATAAGGGATTCACGGTTTTTGACGTTCAGAATATTTCTGGCGGTGACCTCCGGATCGTTGTCCCGGATAATTTCCGAGAGGGCGGTATCCGGTATATTATATTTCTTTAGAGCGAGTTTCACTCCGATAAGGCGCTGAGCAATGGTATTGGCGACAAAATTTCCATTTACAAAGACAAAGCTTTTGCAGCCTTCTTCGATCAGGTGTTTGGTCACCTGAAATCCGGCTTCGATCTGGTCGAGGGTTATAAGGTCGGAATTACTGGTGGCCGGGTACTCGGCGTAGTCACTGTCGATATAGACAATAGGAATGCCGGCTCTGGTAAAGATATTATAGATGGCTTCACTGGTGGCATAGGCCTCCTTGAAATGCTCGAAGGGCGCCATAAACACTCCGTTGACCTTCTTCTGGACGTAGCTGTTGGCAATCATGGTCGCGGTGTTCTCGACCTCTCTGATGTCGAAGTTTTTCAGCGCCGAGGTGAGAGCGAGGTTGTGCTCATTGATGATAATTGAGAAGTTGTTGGTCTTGCCCAGTGAGGCGATCTCGCCGCAGATCGGTTCGTAGATCTCGGTATTATACATATGTGGTATAAGCATGCCGAATTTATAATTGCTGCTC
This sequence comes from Planctomycetota bacterium, assembly GCA_963677015.1. GTDB lineage: Bacteria > Planctomycetota > SZUA-567 > SZUA-567 > SZUA-567. Next base: position 3,187,338 of record OY781533.1, on the reverse strand, counting down.
TGCTTGTGCTCCGGATTGTAGATGACATAGGTCCCGAAGCCGGCTTTGCGCTCGATATATCCGATATCCTTGAGCATGTTGAAGGCTTTGGCGACTGTCGGTCTGGAGGTTTCAAAGGTCTCTGCTACCTCATTTTCAGAGGGCAGGACATCATTAGGCGCATATTTTCCCAGTTCGATCTCATTTTTGAAGAAATCGTGGATTATCGTTACCTTGCTTTTTTTTGGGGTCATGTAATTACTTTCTGTTGCCTGAAAAATTTATTTACTGTTGTTTCTGCAGGGTCAGGTTGCAGCGTAAGCGGCCGGCAGAAAAAATACTGTATAATGACTGGCAGAAATTACAGCTGAGATAAAATTTTCTGCTAATTACTATTTATTCTAAACTGTAACCTATAACAGGGGGTAATGCAACTGAAAAATTACAGATTGAGTCTAAATGCAGTGTTTTTTCGAGGGTATTTAACAGTTAACTGTAATTTAGCTGTAATCTATCTGTAATAAAATTACTGGTTTATAAAGAATTTATTGAGAATTAAGCTGTAATAAAAAAAATATTATAATAATTATTTGATTTTATAAATTATTATAATTAAAGAATATATAAATTATATTGAAACCAATTAAATTGTAATACTACTGTAACGTATTTGACAAGTTATATTTTGTGTTGTATTATGAATTTATCCTTAAAAGTTGTTATTCAGGTGTTTGTTTAAAGTATATTAGCTGTAAACTAGTGTTGTGGGTAAAGATAGTCTGGTAACGGGGTTGCTGCCGGTATTTTCAGCGAAAAAGCTGTTAGTTCGCTGTAAAGTAATGTCCGGGTATTCTTAACAGCCCGGTGGACTGAATAGAAGGAGGATGCTGTGGCTGGCGGTAAGGTTATTGGCATAGATGTTGGTGGCACCAAGACAGCATATGGACTTTTTGACCGGAATGATAATCTGCTTTACCGGGTGGAGTATCCTACGGACAGCACTGCTGACGGTCCGGTATTTGCAGCAGAGATTATAAATAGAACCAGAGAGATACTTGAGGCTAATAATCTGGAACTTGGGCAGCTTGACGGTATCGGTCTGTGTATGCCTTCATATATTGTCTTTGATAAAGGTTATGTGCTTATGACCTCGGCAATGACCCGGATCTGTGATTTTCCGATGCGTGATTATCTTTATGAACGTCTGCAGGTGCCGGTAGTAATCGACAATGATGCCAACGTCGCCGCACTGGCAGAGTTTCGCCATGGTGCCGGAAGAGGCAGCAGACATATGGTCTATGTTGCAACCAGTACCGGTATCGGCAGTGGCATAATAATCAATGGTAACGTTTTTAGGGGAAGTTACGGCATGGCCGGTGAATGCGGACACATGATTGCCACTCACAAGCAGGGGATAGAATGCGGCTGTAAAAATTCAGGCTGCTTTATGTCTTATGCTTCTGGGCGTTATGCACCGCGCCATGTCAAAAATCGCCTTGCCGCAGGGGAAAAGAGTGTACTGTCACTTGAGGAAGAAATAGGCTGCGCGCAGATAATACGTGCCTATGAGCAGGGTGATAAGCTGGCTATTGAGACGGTTGAGATGATGGCTGATTATCTGGCGCTCTGTCTGTTCAATGTTTATCAGCTGCTTAATATCAATCTTTTTGTCTTCGGCGGCGGACTTATCAATATCGGTGATACGCTGTTTTCACGGGTTATTGCCAATTTCAGAAAACTTAATCACTGTGAGCTGCCGGTGGATTTTCGTTTTGCAGAGCTTAAGAATAATTTTGGTATTATCGGAGCTGCGGATCTGATACTGTACGGGGATTCATGATTCTGGTGCCTGCGGGTGCCTGTTAGCATTTATGATGATATTCTAGATAAGGGTAGGGATGATCTATGAGTTATTTTGGTAATCTTAACAGTCGTACGCTAAAAATGCGTGAAGAGATTCTGAATGTCAAGCCAACAATATGTGTGGAGCGGGCGCTTTTTACCACCAGAGCCTGTCAGGAGCATGAGGCGGAGCCGGTAGTTTTGAAGCGGGCGTACATTCTGGATGCGGTTTTGCGGAATATGTCAATTTATATCAATCCTGAAGCGCTGATTGTCGGTAACCAGGCGAGTGCGGACAGGGCGGCACCGATATTTCCTGAATATGCGATGGACTGGGTGGTTAATGAACTGGATGAGTTTGCCGCCCGTGACGGGGACCGTTTCTATATCACCGAGGAGAATAAGCAGGTTTTGCGTGATATCAGCGGCTATTGGCAGGGACGCACTCTCAAGGATAAAGGGTATGCGTCATTTCCGGAGGAATCGCGGGTATTTTATGATCTCGGTATTATTAAGAATGAGGGGAATATAACCTCGGGTGATGCTCATATCGCGGTGTCTTATGAAAGAGTGCTGAAAGAAGGTCTGTGCGGGGTGCGTGCACGGGTGGTAAAAGAATTGGCAGGACTCGACAAGGCGGTATTCGCCGAGCTGAAGAAGAGTTATTTTTATGAGGCAATACTGATTGTACTGGATGCAATGGAGGCGTTCGCGCTGCGCTATGCGGAGCTTGCGGAGATGGAAGCGCAGTTTGCAGCCGGAGAGCGGGCTGAGGAACTGCGGGAGATAGCCAGAATCTGCCGGAAGGTGCCGCACGAGCCGGCCGAGAGCCTGCAGGAAGCGCTTCAGAGTGTCTGGTTTATTCATCTGGCGCTGCAGATAGAGTCCAACGGGCATTCTCTGTCATACGGGCGTTTTGATCAGTTTTGTTATCCATATTATAAAAAGAGCATTGATGAAGGTATGAGTGAAGAGAAGGCGTGTGAACTGCTGGAGAATCTCTGGCTGCGCACCTTCAGTCTGAACAAGGTGCGGAGCTGGTCGCATACACGTTTCTCTGCAGGCAGTCCTTTATATCAGAATGTGACTATCGGCGGTCAGACAACAGCTGGTGAGGATGCGGTGAATGAGCTCAGCTGGCTGGTGCTCAAGACAGTTGCCCGCTGTCATCTGCCGCAGCCGAATCTGACTGTGCGTTATCATAATGGTCTGAGTGATGAGTTTATGAATGAGTGTATTGAAGTCATGCGCTGCGGTTTCGGGATGCCGGCATTCAATAATGATGAGATAATTATTCCGTCATTTACAAATCTGGGTATTGCCAGAGAAGATGCGTATAATTATAGCGCTATAGGTTGTGTTGAGGTGGCTGTGCCCGGTAAATGGGGCTACCGCTGTACCGGGATGAGTTTTCTGAATTTTCCCAAGACATTGATGATCGCTTTGAATGATGGGATTGATGTTGGAAGCGGTAAACGGGTGTGTGCGGGGTCCGGTCATTTTCTTGAGATGGAAAGTTTTGATGAAGTTATGCAGGCTTGGGACAGGTTTGTGCGTGATTTCTGCCGGCAGACCGTAATACTTGACTCCTGCGGTGATATGGCTCTGGAGAATGAGGTCCCGGATATACTCTGTTCAGCGCTTACAGATGACTGTATCGGCAGAGGCAAACATATCAAAGAAGGTGGCGCGGTATATGATTTTATCAGTGGACTGCAGGTTGGAATAGCCAACCTCGGGGATTCACTGGCGGCGCTAAAGCGTTGTGTTTATGAGGAAAAGACGATCTCCCGCAAAGATCTCTGGGACGCATTGATGAATAATTTTGCCGGAACCGACGGGCAGCGAATACGTAAACTTCTGCTAGCTGCGCCGAAGTACGGTAATGATGAAGATTATGTCGATAATCTGGTGGTGGAAGGATATCAGAGTTATATAGATGAAATCTCAAAGTATAAAAATACCAGGTTCGGTCGTGGTCCGATAGGTGGAGCATATTATGCCGGGACGTCATCAATTTCAGCCAATGTACCGCAGGGAGCCGGTACCTGCGCCACCCCTGATGGTCGCTATGCCGGAGAACCGCTGGCGGAAGGCTGCTCTCCCACTCACTCTATGGATGTAAACGGGCCGACAAGTGTCCTGAAATCCATATCCAAGCTTCCGACTAATAAGATAACCGGTGGAGTACTTCTTAATCAGAAGGTCGCACCAAAGACACTGGCTGATTCAGAAGACAGGAAAAAACTGCTTATGCTGCTGCGGACATTCTTTGGCAGCCTGAGCGGATTTCATATCCAGTATAATGTTGTCTCACGTGAGACATTGTTGGAAGCTCAGGAGCAGCCGGAGAAGCATCGTGATCTGGTAATAAGAGTTGCCGGTTATTCCGCGTTCTTCAATGTGCTTTCACGGCAGACTCAGGATGACATAATTGCCCGCACCGAACAGGTGCTATAGGCGTTTATACCCAAGTTCCTAACTCTCTAATATAATGTTTATTTTGGGTGCGGATTAAGCGGTAAAACTTCTTATATAATATATTCAGTTGTGTTTTGTTTGTGTTGAATATTTTTGTTGTTTGGCATTTGTTATGCCTATTATGTGTTGTTTAGGAGAAAAAAATGAGAAAAAGTTACTATCTGTTATTTAGTCTTATGGCTGCATTTGTTCTTTCCCTCTTTGTCTCAGATATGGCTCAGGCTGCCGATAAGAAACCGGTGCTGGCTTATCTGCCTACAAGTCTTTCCAATGAGTCTCAGGCCTATTCTGCCAAGATGTTCAAACGTCATGCAGAAGATTATGGTTTTGATGTGATCATTCTGGATTCACCAAATGATGATGCGCAGATACAGGCGCAGAACGTCAATAACTGCATTGCTCAGGGTGTGGATGTTATAGCGGTATGTCCAAATGATATCAACGCTATCGTTCCAAGTCTGATGGAAGCCAAGGATGCAGGTATTGTGGTCTGTCTTTACTCTGCTGATCTGCCAGAACAGTTCGCGTCAATCCGTGATATCTTCTGCGGGGTAAATGATACTATGGCAGGGGAAGTTGCCGGTAAGGCTTTTGTAAAGAAGTTCCCTGATGGGGCGAAGATTGTTGAAATTGGCGGTCAGGCCGGACATGACGCGCAGATCAAACGTAATCAGGGTTTTCATAAGATTATTGATTACAGCAATATTGAGGTGCTGGCGGTTCAGAACTGTAATTCATGGTCTGCCAATGATGCTATGACTATCATGGAAGATTTCATAACCAAGTATGGTAAAAATATTGATGGTGTCTTTTGCCACTGGGATAACGGAGCGGCAGGGGTTATTCAGGCACTCAAGAATGCAGGAATGAATGATGTGTATCTGGTTGCTGTAGATGGCTGTAGAGCCGGCTTTAAAAATATTCTTGACGGTGATCAGGATGTAACAATTGCTCAGAGCTTTGAAAATATGGCCTCAACCACTATGAAATGTGCTAAGGATAAACTGGATGGTAAGGAAGTAGCTGCTGTCAACTTTATTCCACTTGATGCAATCGGAAAGGATAATATCAAGAATTATGAAATGCCTGAATGGTAATAAGCACTGTTGTTGATCTGGATATACTTGATGGACTTAAAGGCTCATTTCGACTTTAAGTCGGGATGAGCCTTAACTTTTTGTTAGTGAAAGGGGATGTAGAATGGAAGAGAAGAGTTCTGATTTAATTCTTTCCCTGAGAAATGTATCAAAATTCTTCCCCGGTGTCAGAGCCCTGGATAATGTCTCATTGGATGTTAAAAAAGGGTCGGTACATGGTCTTGTAGGTGAGAATGGTGCCGGTAAATCAACGCTGATGAAGATACTGGCAGGTGTTTATGAGAAGGATGAAGGAACAGTAATTTTCGACGGAGAGCAGATAGAACAAACAACTCCCATAGAGTCATTGCATCGGGGTCTGAGTATTATATTTCAGGAGTTCAATCTGGTCAATACTATGAGTGTGGGTGAGAATATCCTGCTGGGACGTTTCCGGGAAATGCATGGTATGCGCGGTACTCACGAACGTGCGCGGGAATTACTGGATAGTATTGGCAGTACAATTAACACACATGCAATGGTCTCTGAATTGAGTGTATCGGAGATGCAGATGGTCGAGATAACCAAGGCGTTGTCGTTCAATTCAAAACTGCTCATTATGGATGAACCGAGCAGCAGTCTGACCGACGATGAGATGAAGCATCTGGCAGAGATTATCACAAATCTTAAAGAGCGGGGTGTGGCTATTATTTATATAAGCCATAAGCTGGACGAAATCTATGATTTCTGCGATACCGTAACTGTGCTCCGTGATGGTACTATTATTGATACCAGACCAATCGGTGAGATGGATCGGAATGATATGATTGCCAAGATGGTAGGCAGGTCAATTGAAAATGAATTTCCTGAACGTCCGCGCTGCGTCGGAGAGACTCTGATGGAGGTTAAAAATATCAATACTAAGAAACTGAAAGATATTTCTTTCGAGCTTAAAAAGGGTGAAATTCTTGGTTTTGTTGGTCTGGTCGGAGCAGGAAGAACCGAAATTATCCGGGCAATATACGGTGCTGATAAAGTTCGGGGGCATGAGGTATATGTTGAGGGTAAAGAGGTTAAAATACGTAATCCTCAGGATGCGATCAAAGCGGGGATGGGAATTGTACCGGAAGACAGAAAACTGCAGGGTCTGGTATTACCATTTACTGTTGAATCAAATATTTCAATGGCCGCGCTCGCTGAGATTACCAAGAGCGGATTTATTAATAAAGCTGAGGAGAAGAAGATTTCTGAAAGACATATCAAGTCTCTGCGTATAAAGACGCCGTCTTCGCGAACCGAAACCGTCAATCTCTCCGGTGGTAACCAGCAGAAATGTATTATCGGGCGCTGGCTGGAAATGAAACCTAAAATTCTCTTTATGGATGAACCGACACGAGGGATTGATGTCGGGGCTAAGTTTGAAATATACCTCCTTATGAAACAGATTGTCGAGTCTGGAGGCGCTGTTATTCTGATTTCCTCTGAACTTCCGGAGGTGTTAAGCATGAGTAACCGTGTGCTTACGATTTGTGAAGGTAGAATTACCGGTGAGTTTGATCCGGAAAAATTCTCTGCTGATGAAATTATGAAGAAGGCTCTGGGCTAAAGCGAGGGAGGATGCTTACTCAATGAATACACAATTAATCCTTAATAAGAGGCATAAGGAATGTCTCAATGAAAATCTGGTTCTGATCGGTATCGTGATTCTCGTCGTTATCACTGCGGTACTGGAACCGAAGTTCTTTACAGCCGGTAATCTGACTAATATTATGCGTCAGTTCGGCCCGCTCAGTCTGGTGGCACTGGGTATGACCTTTGTAATTATCGGTGGTTTTATTGATCTTTCTATTGCTGGTATAATCTCACTGGTGGCGGTGCTTACTGTATATCTTATTCAGCCGCTGGGGCAATTTCCGGCACTTCTGATCGGCCTGGCAGCTGGCGCGCTTATGGGCTTTATTAATAGTATTATTCTGATATTCTTTGGTGCTATGACTCAGGCCGAAGCATTATTTATAACCTATGCAATGAGCCTTTTTTATGGTGCTCTGGCGCTATTGTCGGTTGATGGAGCAACTCAGCATATGAGCTGGGTGAAACGTGATATATCTGTTTTTACAGAGATTGGCAGCGGCAGTGTCGGCTTTGTTTCCGTGTCATTTATAATATTTGTTGTAAGTCTTATTGTTCTGCATATCTTTCAGACTCGAACTTATATGGGGCGGTCAATCTGCCTTACCGGTGGTAACAAAGTGGCTGCAGAACTTTCAGGTATTCCGGTTAAGAAGAGTATAATGCTTATTTATACTATCTCCGGATTTATGACTGCTGTCGGATCTGTCGTGCTGTTTTCAAGAGTTACAACCGCTTCTCCGGTTCTTGGACTGAATTATGAGACGAATACAATTCTGGCTGTTGTTGTCGGCGGAACAAGTCTTAAGGGAGGAAAAGGCAGTGTTATACGTACAATGCTGGGAGTTGCACTGATAACGCTGATGTCCAACTGTCTCAACCTTCTAGGGGTTTCGACATTTATTCAGACTATGATGAAGGGCGCAATTCTGGTAATTGCTATCTGGCTCGATAATCGCAGGGAACTATAGGAGAAATGTACAGATGAATACAAAGTATATGGGCAAGAGACTATACCGGATTGCGATGCAGCAGAAGGCATTTTTAGCAATTATCATAATGTTTATAGTAATGCTCTTTAGCGGAACAAATTTTTACTCGAAGTATAATCTCGTCGAACTTCTGCGTTCATCCTCAATATTGGCGATACTCGGGTTTGGGGTGACGATTACTATTATCTGTGGCGGGTGTGATCTTTCAATCGGTGGTATTATGTGCCTGTCCGGTATATCAACAATTATGATGATGGATTATATGCCAATGTGGGTGGCAATATTCATTTCAATTCTAATAGGAGCCTTTATAGGTTTTATCAATGGCTTTTTTGTAGTGCATCAGAAAACAGAGCCATTTATTATTACTCTGGGAATGTGGCTGCTGCTCAAGGGAATATGTCAGGAAATGACGAATGCGGTGCCGATTTCCAGTTCCAATATGAAGTTTATGATGATAGCTAACGGCAAGTGGCTCTGGCATATACCTAATCTTATTATCATAATGCTGATTGTCTTTGTGCTGATGCATATTCTGATGCGCTATACTCAGTTTGGCAGAAACTGCTACGCTATCGGTGGTGATTATGATGTGGCGGCATACTCCGGTATCAGGGTAGTGTGGATAAAATGGATGGCTTTTGTTATCAGTGGCGCGACTGCGGCTCTTGGCGGTATCCTGCTTTCATCAAAATTGAATTCCGGTTCATCAGTATTCGGTGACACTACAGCGCTGATAGTGAACTGTGCGGTGGTTGTCGGAGGAACCTCATTTGCCGGTGGTATCGGTGGCATTCCGCAGTCAGCGATCGGGGTGCTGGTATTTACCGTCCTTGATAACTGCATGAATATGCTCCGTCTTGGCGGGTATGTACAGCAGGCGCTTAAAGGACTGGTTATTCTGGCTATTATCTGTTTTGACTGTTATTCACGTAAGCGTAAACGTGAGGATGTCTGATATAGAGTGTTCTCTCATATATAGAACATAGCGGTAAGGATAAAATTAAGGAGCGGGTTATGCAAGAATATATAGCAGAAATCGATGAGCTTGAAATTTCAGACCGGGTTGCCGGGTTGAAGAATGTAACACTGACTGAAGAGCGTTATGCGTCAATAGAACAGGCTTTGATTATTACTGATGTATATAAGAATAATGAAGACCTTCCGGTAAAGCTGAAACGGGCACAGAGTCTTTATGAATCACTGCGGAGAATTGAAATCAGAATTGATCCCGGGGAACTTATAGTGGGAAACAGAACTGCCGGAGTGCGTGGCGGCGTGATTTTCCCCGAATCAGGATTGTCCTGGGTGGACAAGGAGATTGAAGGGCTGTATGAACGGCCGCAGGATAAATTCCGGGTGAGACCTGAGGATATAGCGGTGTTCCGTAGTGAGATCCTTCCGTATTGGCAAGGGCGAACTCTTGAAGACAGGGTTGAAGAGGAGATAGGACCGGTCAAACGTGCTATCGGTAAGGTGGTCAAGATTAATCAGACCGATCACGCTCAGGGGCATATTTGTCCCAATACCGCTAAATGGCTGAGTTGCGGGCCTGCAGGATTGCTTGCGGAGGTAACGGGTAAGCTCGATAACTGTTCTGACGAGAGCCGTGAATTTTATCAGAGTATGAAGATAGTACTTGAAGGCGCTCTGATCTTTATCGGTCGTTATGAAGAGCTAGCCACCAGTCTCGCTGCAAAGGAGAGTTCCGCACAGCAGCGGCAGGAGTATCTGGATATAGCCGCAGTCTGTTCGCGTCTTAAGGTTCAGCCTGCTGCCAGCCTGCGTGAGGCGCTGCAGTCGGTATGGTTTCTCTATGTGATTTTGCAGATGGAATCCAATGCCTCATCATTCTCTCCGGGACGTATGGATCAGTATCTGTATCCATATTTTCAGCGTGAAGTCGGTGCTGGGAGTATTGATCTTGCTCAGGCACTGGAGCTGATAGAATGTCTCTGGCTCAAGTTTAATCAGCTGGTATATCTGCGCAGTTCCAGCAGTGCCAAATATTTTGCAGGATTTCCTATAGGTTTCAATGTTGCCATTGGCGGACAGCTGGAGCCGGGGGAGAATGCTGCCAATGAGCTTTCATACCTCTTTTTGCGGGCGCAGGAACATCTGGGACTGTCACAGCCTAATCTCTCGGCACGTCTGTATTCAGGATCACCACAGGAGTTTATTGAGAAGTGTGCGACAGTTATAGGCAAGGGAAGCGGTATGCCGCAGATATTCAATGACGAGGCGGTAATACCGGCTCTTGAAGCCAAAGGGTACAGCCGCGAGGATGCGGTAAACTATGCGATAGTCGGTTGTGTGGAGCTGACGACACATGGTAATGCTCTGGGCTGGAGTGATGCGGCGATGTTCAATCTGGTAAAGGCACTGGAGCTGACGCTCAATGACGGGGTCTGTCTAATAAGCGGTAAAAGGATAGGAGTGGCATTGGGAACACTCGAGGATTATCGGAGCTTTGAAGAGCTGGAAGAGGCTTATCGTAATCAGATTGAATTTTTCTATGAACGGATGATTCAGTGCTGTGAGGTTGTGGAAAGACTGCATGGAGAGATACTGCCTTCTGCTTTTCTGTCTTCAGTAATTGATGACTGTATTGCAAAGGGTATCGATGTAACCCAGGGCGGGGCGCATTATAATCTTTCCGGGATTCAGGCTATACAGCCGGCGAATGTTGCTGACAGTATGGCGGCGGTCAAGAAGCTGGTATATGATGAGAAGCGTATTACAGCGGCAGATCTGATGGCGGCGCTGCGTAATGATTTTGCCGGTGATGAGGCGCTGCGGCTGACACTGCTCAATCATGCGCCCAAGTATGGTAATGATGTCGTCTGGGTAGACGAAATTGGCAATAAATGGATAAAGATATTTGCTGACAGACTCAAGGATTTTACCAATATCCGCGGTGGAATTTATCATGCCGGACTTTATACCGTATCAGCACATGTACCAATGGGGGCGAATGTCGGTGCTACCCCTGACGGCAGAAAGAGTGGTACGGCACTTGCTGATGGTGGTATGTCTGCAGTCTACGGGCGTGATATCAGCGGTCCGACAGCGTTACTAAACTCTGTATCTAGGATAGATTCCAGCCTTGGAAGTAATGGTACACTCCTCAATATGAAGTTCTCTCCGGATGTATTTAGAAATGAGAAAAATAAGAGCAAGTTTGTGGCTTTGCTGCGTCAGTTTGTGAAGTTGGGGATTATTCATGTTCAGTTCAATGTGGTTACCCGTGAAGAACTGCTGGCGGCGCAGCAGAATCCGGAACAGTACCGGAGTATGACGATCCGGGTGGCAGGGTATACTGCGTATTTTACCGAGCTGGCTCCGGATCTGCAGACAGAAATAATTGCGAGGACGAGTTATGAATAAAGACACCGACTACGGGATAGTATTCGATATCAAACGTTTTGCGCTTCATGACGGGGCGGGAATACGGAGTACACTCTTTACCAAAGGCTGTCCTTTACGCTGCCCCTGGTGTCATAATCCTGAAGGTCGGAAGCTGGATATAGAGCTGCTCTGGTTTGAAACACTCTGTATCGGTTGTGGTGCCTGTGTTGCTTCATGTCCGCAGGATGCGTTAGCGCTGCAGGAAAACGGGATAGTGATTGACCGTGCAAGTTGTGTGAAATGCGGTAAGTGTATTGATGTCTGCCCGGCTCTGGCACTGAAGTTTGACGGATACCGGATGCACTATCGAGAGGCTTTTGCCGAATTAATAAAGGATAAAGTGTTTTTTCAGGGGTCTGGAGGCGGCATCACGCTTTCCGGGGGTGATCCACTGGTTCAGAGTGAGTTTTCTCTTAAATTGCTCGGTTTATGCAAGGAAGAAGGTATTCATACCACTATTGAGACCTGTCTGTATGCTCCTACCGATACTGTACTGAAGTTTGTCGGACTGGTTGACTGTTTTTACGTTGATATCAAGATACTCGACGAGCAGAAGCATAGAGCTGCAACCGGAGTGGGGAATAAGCTTATTCTGCATAATTTTGAGGAATTGTCAGCCAGAGGAGCCTCTATTTGTGTGCGTATCCCGCTGATTCCGGGGTATACGGCTGATGATGAAGATATCTGCGCTACCGCAGAGTATGTGGCCGGGGTTAACCCCAAAGCGCAGCTGGAGTTATTAAATTATAATCCACTTGCTGAGAGTAAGTACCATTCACTGCAGGAGCGCTATATTCTTCCGAGTACGACTGAAAAGTTCAATGAGGAGGAGATGCAGCGTAAGAGCGAGCTGGTAAAAAGAATAATGGAGAAAAGTAAATGCTGATAGATAAATTTTTAGAACAGGCCGGAAAGGGTGAACCGGTATATCTGACGGAGGTGGACCGGGAGTTTTCAGCTCTGGCCGAGAAGGATACGGTCTTTTGTGTCCTTGATCTTATTGATGAAGGGGCACAGCGTGAATTTATTCTGAATATTCCCGCAAGACAGGCGGAAAATGAGTTTGTAAAGAATTATTTCTTTGCTAAAATCTATAATATACTCTCTACCCTTGGCGGCAGGAGAATGAGTTTTTATTTTGATAAGAGTAATACGTCTTTATCATCGCTGATATCGGGGCTGGATAGTCTGTTCGGGATAGCGGAAAGTCGTAAAGAGCGAAAAGGGTATGCCAGAGCTATCAATGTTACCGATAGAATGCTGGAGAATCTCTGCGGACTGAAATTCTCCTTTGCGTATTATGATCTTGCACAGAAGCCGGCGCTGGCAGCTGAAGCTCAGAAGACAGAACCGCAACTGAGTTATCTTAAGACTGTGTCGCAGGTGGGCGGGATCATGTGCGGTATAGATGTTGGTGGTACCGATATCAAGCTGGCATTATCACTGGATCATAAGATTCTCTGTTTCAAAGAGTTTGACTGGCATCCGGCAAGCTTTACATTGATGCAGATGCTTATTGATCCTATTATTACACTGGTAAAGCTTATGCGGTTGCGTATTACGGTTGAGCTACTAGGTGAGCGTGAAGGTTTTAATGAGGTGCTGGAGAGTGCTTTTCTGCCGCAGGCGGGTTTGACTGAAATTGAAGAGTGTGTTGTGGCGGGTGAACGTCTGTATGGTTCGGAGATTAAGCTCTTTGACGGGATCGGGATGTGTTTTCCGGATATAGTTATCAGAAATAAGATCGTTGGCGGTGAAGTGCTCAAGGAGAAGGGCGTCAGAAATAATCCGGCGGTTGATTATGAGGCGGAATTTAAAAAGCTGAGTAAGCTCAATGAACTTCTGCAGCAGCATTGTACCGAAAAAGGTGTCGTTAAAATGACCAATGACGGTCCGATGGCATCCTATACTGCTGCGGTGGAGATAGCAGTCGGTAAAGGTGAAGAGACGGTGAAGGACGGTATATTTGCTCATACTCTCGGCACCGAGCTGGGAACCGGCTGGGTTGATGAAGGTGGACTGATACCGGAAATCCCGCTGGAAGCGTATAACTATGTGGTGGATCTTGGAAGCTATGATCAGCTGGATTATGATGTAAATGATCTGCGCAGCATTAGAAATTTCAGTACCGGAATTGCCGGAACGGTCCAGAAATATGCGAGTCAGAGCGGTGTTTTCAGGTTGGCTGTCAAATATTTCCAGTTATATCGTACAGATCTGTATGATGAACTGGTTGCAAAAGGATTTGTGGTGAAGCAGGGGGAGGGCTTGTATGTTCCGACTGAACCGGCTGATCTGCGTAAACCGTTTCTTGAGCATCTGATGGCGCTGCCGGAACGTGAGAACTGCCCGGTATGTGAGAGAATTTTCAGAGAGATCGGTGAGCATCTGGCGGTGACCTGGCAGGAGACGGAGAATATACTTTGCCCGGTAGCTAAAGAGCGTTATCTGTTCGGACGACTGGTAAAGAAACGTCGCTGTTTTGAGCTGATGCAGGAGGGAGCGAGAAGAATTATCCCTGAGCTTGAATTTATAGCTGCTGATGAGAATATGGCTAATTCTGAATTTATGCGTCAGCTGAGTTCCAGTACTGAATACACTGTGGCGCAGTTTGCTCAGGCGGTCGGAGCGTTATACTTTGCGATGAGTGAGCGGATATGAATATCGTGTGTGTTGATCGGGTGATGATTATAAGGAGATAAAATGAGCAGTGATACAATGACAGCAGCGGTCTTTGAAGGTGCCGGAGTACTGAATATCAAGGAGATGCCGGTACCGGTTATAGAGCAGGAGGACCAGGTGCTGGTACGGGTACTGGCGGTGAGTATCTGTGGTACCGATGTCCGGGGACTGGCCAATCCGCCACAGGTGTTTTTCAAGGAAGGGGTTATCATCGGGCATGAGTGTGTCGGTATTGTCGCGGCTGTTGGTAAGGAAGTAAGCAATGCCAAGGTTGGTGACCGGGTGGTGGTACATCCTAATCAGTGGTGCGGGAAGTGTCATTACTGCCGTCTGGGGCGGATAAATCTCTGTGATAATTTCAAGCATGTCGGAGACAGTAGAGACGGAGCGATGGCTGACTATCTCTGTGTTCCTGAGAAACTGGTATATACTATCAGTGAGAGTGTGCCGGTGAATACTGCCTGTCTCGTAGAACCACTGGCGTGTGTACTCAATGCGACAACTTCCGTGCGGGCGCATCCGGGTGAGAATGTGCTTATTCTTGGTGGCGGAGCGATCGGTATGATCTTTATGCTGTTATATAAGGCGGCTGGCGCTAAAGTCTTTATCAGTGATATTTCGGCTAACCGTCGGGAGTTCGCTCTGGGACTTGGAGCGGATGGTGTTATTGATCCGTCGCAGGAGGACATAAACAAATTTATTGCTGAGAAGACCGTAATCGGTGCTGATATTGTTGTTGACGCGGTAGGGATACTCTTACCTCAGGCTTCCACTCTGGTTAGAAAAGGTGGTGATATTATCCTCTTCGGACTCAATGCCAATGCCCGGGAGGTGATGAATCAGATGCCGGCAGTAATTAATGAGGTTACTATTCACGGTAAATTTATTGCCAGAGGTACTTTCCCGCTCGCAATATCAATAATTGAGAATAATGTAATTCCTATTTCCAAACTTGTTACCCATGAGATACCGCTGCAGGATACTATGAAGGGGCTTGATATGGTGCGCTCCGGTGAGGCGGTAAAGGTTATAGTAAAAATTGCGGAGGCTTAATGTATGTTTGCTGTGACAGCTTATGGTGACAGCGGATACGGGCCTATATTTTGTAATTAGTAAGGTTTTAGTTGGTGTATAATGTAAAAAACGTCTCCGGCAGTTGGCTGGGAGACGTTTTTTACTAATATATTGCTGTTGCGGCTGCTGCAGGTAAAACTTAGAGTTCAATCTCTATGGTTTCAGCAAGATCAGCGAAGATGAGGTCGTCATCGCCGGTGTGTTCGCGGAAGATAACCAGTACTTCGGCGGTTTCTGCATTGATTGGGAATGGGATCCAGTGCCAGCAGGCAGGTGACATAGCGAGTACTGTTCCCTGTTTGACGCGAAAAGCCTTGATACTGTCCATTGTCGGACCGTCTGTATTCTTCGGTGCGGCGCAGAGGATGTAATCATTCTTGACGGCAACGAGGATCTCTGAAGTGTTTGCATGGTACTCCATCTTTTTTACAGCCATCTCTCTGCCTTTGCAGGTCAGCATGCCTGAGCAGCACTTTTTATCAATATCAACATCTTCAGAGGTTGTTGTCCAGGTGAATTCATCCCCGGGTTGCAACGGGGTGAAATCTCCGACATCGGCTCCGGCCATAATCTGTCCGAATGCTGCAAAATCCTCTTTATTAAGTTCGGTACTCTTGATTTTCATTTGATTCTCCATAATGCGTAAAATTTGACGGTTGATTCAGATTACTAACTTTTTTTACTACAGCTACGCATGAGACATTGTCCTATGTATAACTTGCAGAAAATCCGCTCTAGGTATTGTTAGCTATAATTTAAGGTGAGACTTGTAGTCTAGCGGTATGCAGATTATTATTCCCGGCAGCAGTTGTGCCGGTTGCCGGGAATAATTATGGTAGAGTGTAAGTTCACTGAGTTAGTCGTTAACCTTGATAACCAGTTTCATGCAGGTATCAGCCTCTTCATCGATCTTTTTATAGGCGTCATTGTAGTTGTCGAAATCAATGACTTCGGTGATAAGTGGAGCCAGCTTGACTTTGCCCTCTGCTGCGAGCTGTTTGGCGGTTTCAAAGTCATCGATTACGTAGCGGGCGGTACCGACGAGCTGCAGTTCATTCTCATTGAGCAGTGCGAGGTCGATCTTTGGCTGGGTGCCGAATACGGCTACGACTACGATTGGGGTACCTTTACGGGCAACCTTGATAGCTGTCTGGATAGTGATATCCGCACCGGCGCATTCAAAGATAATGTCTGCGCGCTGACGGGCTCCGAAATTCTTGACAATCGCTTCTTCAAGATCTTCTTTTGCAGGATTTACTGCAAAATCAATGCCGCATTCCTTGGCTTTGGCAAGTCTTACAGGGTTGATCTCACTTACCATAACCTTGGCTGCTCCCAACCCCTTGGCGGTCTGAGCCACGAAATTTCCGATAGGACCGGCACCGAAGACAAGAACATTCTTACCCTTGACATCGGTTGCGATCTTGTTGGCACGGACAGCAACTGAGAGAGCTTCCATCATAGCCGCTTCATGTGGATCCATGTTAGGATCAAGCTTTACCAGTCTGTTGGCAGGGCAGACATAGTAGTCTGAAGCTGCGCCGGTAACCTGACAGCCGATAACCTGGAGTTCGTCACAGATGTTGTAATTTCCGCTCTCACAGGCAAGGCACTTGCCGCATGATCTCTGAGGTTCGATAGTAACCAGATCTCCAACTTCAAAACCGGTAACCTTTGAGCCGAGTTCCTTGACTCTGGCACTTACTTCATGCCCCTGAACAATCGGAAAGTCAATATATGGGTGTACGCCGTGATATGCGTGTACATCACTGCCGCATACGCCGATACTGAGTACTTCGAGGAGTACCTCATCATCCTTTGGCTGTGGGATGTCTACCTCTTTGAATTCAATAGTTTTGATAGCAGTCAGTTCTGCCTGTCTCATTTTTATTCTCCTTTTATCTTCAACAAACATTTACAAGAAATTAAGTTGTAAATATTAAAACTTAATCAAATTGATTCTGCGGGTTGTTCTATCAGCTGTATTTTAAAGTCACTCTTACAAGAATGCCGCTGATAAATAACCCTGGCTTTTATTAGCAGTATTTTATAAATGCTTTTGCTGTCATTTGCGTCGCAAAACATGATATGGCATAACAAAATCAGTAAAATATTATTGTGGTATTCTTTACAAATGCAGTGAAATATGTGCACGAACACAATTTGTAAGAAAAAATAATAATTTTAAAAACCATTTATAAAACTATAACATCACTTGAAGAAGTATACACTATAAAATCCCTTCCGCAAATTCTATTTCCGCTTTTGTTGAAATAATCTGGTATTTTTTTATCAATGCCTGAAATTAGCCCTGTTTATTCTGTTAAAATTGTGCTTTTTGTGATTCAAGAAGTACCGGTTTGTGCTTTTTTTTAGTATTATAAAATGGTGTGATAAGTAATAGGGGCGGTTGGGAAATATTATTCTTTTTAAGAAGCGATTATTCTCTGTGGGAAGCTGGATAAAATAGATTTTCCGAGTGTATTTAGCGGTGGCTGCGCCGACTATTAATTGGTATTATTCTTGCCCTTTAGCTGAAATAATGGTACTATTCTTATATGGGAGGAGCAATTATCGCGGATTGCTGCAGGTAAATATTTTAGTTTAAAATGGAGAAATCATGGAAGAGATGATGTTGCAGACCGCCAAAGACGCAGTAAAATTGGCTGGAGAGATACATATGCAGTACTATGGCAAGACTCTCAATGTTGATGCCAAATTGAAGAATGATATCAAACTGGAGGTGGATAAGCTTTCGGAAAAAGCGATGCTGGAACTGATAAGCAGCAGATTCCCAGAGCATTCAATACTCAGCGAGGAATGCGGAGAGTTGCCCAAAGACAGTGAGTATCTCTGGATAGTTGATCCGCTTGACGGGACGGTTAATTTCTATTACGGGATACCGTATTTCTGCTCGAGTGCAGCCTGTTATCATGTGCCCGGGGGACTTGAGCGCGAAGAAGGTGTGCTGTATCAGCGGTTGCAGGATTTTGCCGAGCCGGTATGCGGTGCAATCTTTGCGGCTCCTACCAATGAACTGATCTGGGCGCAGGCAGGTAAAGGCGCGTATCTCAACGGGCAGCGGATTTATGCCTCAACCGAGAGTGAGATGGCTGAATGTATCGCGGTAACCGGTATGGGGCGTACCAGAGTCGCGTCTGAGCGGCTTCTGGATGGTGAAAATTCACTTGCCAGCAGGATAAGAAAGATTCGTTGTATGGGGGCTGCAGCTTACGATATCGCCAATCTTGCCTGCGGGCGTTTCAATATCTTTTTTATGCGTGGTATAAGTCTCTGGGACTTTGCTGCTTCAGCGCTTATTGCACTGGAGGCGGGAGCAGATGTCGAGGCTTTTGAATATCAGCAGGGAAAATGGAGTGTAACCTCCGCTAACAGCAGTATTATGCCTCAGGTTCGGGGAATTATCTACGAATAGAAATTGTGGTTGTGGTATTTTATGCAGAAGTCTCTTTACCGGTAACGGCAAAGAGACTTCTGCGTTTTTTTGAGTTTAAAGTCTGCTGAGTATAAAAAACATTTTTTCAAATCTTAAAGCATGGCTTTGACAAAGCCCAGAGAACGTTTGACATTATCAGTGAACTCGGCGGTATCAAGCAGCTCCCGGTAGAGGCTTACGGCAGAACCTACCTCGCCGCCCGGGACGGTGAATGGTTCCATGGTTACCGGTCCGGCATAATCGATTACCTTGAGTGAGTCGAAGATAATTTTCCAGGGCATGGTTCCCATACCAGGGAATTTACGGTTGTTCTCCCCCAGATGGAAGTAGCGCAGATCCTTTCCGGCAAGTTTTATGGCTTTTACCGGTGAGTCTTCCTCAATGTTCATGTGGAAGGTATCGAGAAGAATTCCCAGTCTGGGTGAGCCGACATCACGTATATACTCTTTGGCTTCGGCGCAGGTATTGATCATGAAGGATTCAAAACGGTTGACAACCTCGACATTGAAAAAAACATTGTTGTCGCTGAAAGCTTTAGCCGCTTCTTGCAAGGCATTGACGCTCAGTTCCCAGCGCCGGGCTTTTTCAGAGTAATCCTGGATCTTGCCGTTCCAGGCGGCGTAGAAGATGCCGCTGCAGTCGCTTATCTCCATCTCTCCCAGCGCCTGCGCTGCTCTGATCATAAAATCCACACCGGTCCGGCGCAGCGCGGTATCGGTACTGCTGACATCCTGAGCCAGATCCAGCCCGATGCTGCAGACCAGTTTTATGCCGTGTCTGTCAGCTTCTTCTTTCATTCTTTGTCGCTGTTCTTTATCGAGCGAGAGCAGAAACGCAACCCCGAATTCCAGAACTTCGAAACCAAGAAGTTTGACACGTTCAATGAGTGGAATCTGATCATCAAGCCAGTTCTTGACAAAGGCACCATAGTGTATACCGATTTTGTTCATTGCTGTCTCCTTTCAAAGTTATAATATGGGATGCGGCTGCTGTATAATTAACTATTAATTTCAGGTCTCAGGCAAAGAAATCCTTGTCCATATCCTGCATGTTTCCTTCCATCGGTCCGAAAGCGATAGCATTGATGGCTCCCGCTTTTGCTGCGTATTTACCGGCATCTGTAAGTGACATGCCGTCAGCCAGACCGCTGATGAATGCAGCGTCAAATGAGTCTCCCGCGCCGGTAGGGTCTACGATTTCGCATACTTCAGAGATGGGGTATACCGGTATCTCGATCTTTTCATTGCGGGTGTAGATAATTGCGCCTTTGCTCCCGTTTTTGAGGAAGATGATCTCCATTTTGCTGAATTTTTCAAAGAGTTCGGCAATGGAGCCTTCTACACTCTCTGAACTGGTGAAGGCCTTCAGTTCGGCGACACCTGGAAGGAATATGGAGCAGTTTTCAATGATGGTTCCCGCTACATCCCAGATACTTCTATTGCCGAGAAGTTCGGGACGCAGATTCGGATCGAAGGTTATTTTGGCGCCGTTTTCGGCGAAGAATTTCACAGCACTGATTATCTGTGAATACATATGGTCGCTGACCATGAGTGAGCAGCCCATTACATGGAAGTAGTCAGGGATGTCAGCGGGATCCGGGGTGAAGGTCAGTTTGTCAGCAGGGGTATTTGCAATGTGGAAGATGAATTCACGTTCACCGGCACTGTCATAAGAGACGAAAGCGACCGCGGTCGAGCCATTCTCAATCTCGACAACATCGCTGCAGTCAACACCTACACCACGGAGACGGTCAAGAAGGTTCTGGCCGAATTTGTCTTTTCCTACTCCGCCCCACATCTTTGTCTGCTGCCCGAGTCTGGCTGCTGTAGAGATAAAGATTGCCGGAGCTCCAGATGGGTATGGCCCTTTGAAGACTTCTGGAATATTCAGAGGTTTATCCTCTTTATCACGCATAATTTCTACAAGCAGTTCGCCTATTGTATAGATCTTTGACATCTCGGTGTTTTCCTTTCACATTAACGGTTAATAAATATATGTTCAGTCTATAAGTTTAAGTATCATGTTATATTGCGCAGACAGGTGAATGTATCCCGGCTCGGGTGAGGTGCTGAATAGTTGCCGGGTATCGGTATATCTGCGGTGAATTTATTTCAGTACGCTGCGATATAAGCAGTTGCAGTATAGTTCTTAGTGAGAGCGCTGAAGTAATGTGCCCGCACACATTTTTTATAAGTATACACTACGGATTTTGGTTTAGCAATTAATTTTAGTTTTTTTTAGGGTAGGTTTTAAAATATCAGTAGTTTATTAAAGGGTATATTATATTGCCGGTAAAGCAGTTGTGTGTTATTGTAATCATGCGGTGTGAGCATAATTTTTGTATAAATTGCTTTTGTTGTAAATTTGAGGGTGAAGATACCGTTTCGGGTAAGGGATTATTACTCAAATCGCGGAATAGGGTGTATGTAATATATTTGTAAACTGGGTGAGGCTGGTATTATTGATTTGATGTGATATTTGAAGTGCCGTTACTTTGGGGAGAATTTGTAAAAAATACTGCTCGCTGTAACTTTATGTAAATTAACTATTTGCGCAGTAAAAAGTATGATGACTTTGCAAATTTTTGCTGGGGCGGACTATTAAAAGGTTTGCATAAAGGGATTTTTGCGGTAATATTACCATATTATATATTTTTTGCACAATTTATGTGTTCGTGCACAATAATAGGGTTGTTTATAGCGCTAATTTGAAATTTTTTTTGCCGCATGTGGTCCGTCAGCAGGGCGGTATTTAAGAATTTTGTGGTATTGGGTAGATCAGACCTTATTTTTTATGGGGCACAAGGCAATTTGGTATGAAAATTACAATAAAGAAGATTGCAGAGTTGGCGAATGTCTCCCGGGGTACGGTTGACCGGGTACTGCATGATCGCCCGAATGTTACCCCGGAAACCAAAGAGAAGGTGCTGAGAATAATTCAAGAGCTTGAGTATACGCCGAATCTGGCGGCGAAAGCTCTGAGCAGTAACACTAAATGTATTACGATAAGTGTGGTTCTGGCGCCTGATTTCAATCCGTTTGTGGCGGAGATTAAGAAGGGAGTAGCCGATGCCTATGAGGAACTCCGGCATTTCGGGCTGACCCTTGAGGTTGAGGTTATAAGTACCCTCAATGCTGAAGAGCAGGTAAAGCTTCTCAGTCGTCTGGAGAAGAAGGGGGTGGACGGAATAGCTATTGTGCCGATTGACTCGGAGCTGGTGCGTGACTGCATCAATAGGCTGATCCGTAAAGGGATTAAAATTGTAACCTTTAATTCCGACATCTTCAATACTGAGCGACTGTGCTTTGTCGGGCAGGACAATGAAAAGGCGGGACGGGTTGCTTTCAGTCTGCTTGAGAATATTGTACCGGCAGGGAGTCAGATTGCGGTTATTATCAGCTCATTGAAATTGAAGTGCCATCAGAGCCGGTTGACAGGATTTATGGCGATGCTAGGGAAGTCCGGAGCGTGTATTCAGACTGTCTCCATAGATGAGAATCAGGATAAGGATGAGTTGTCTTATGATATTGTCAAATCTTATTGCAAACTCTATCCGCAGCTCAAGGGAATTTATATTACCGGTGGCGGTGTCAGCGGTCTGGGGCGCGCTCTAAGTGAGGTTGGGAAGGCGCGTAAAATAAAGGTTGTCAGTCATGATCTGGTGGATCCGGTAATCAGTCTGATGAAGGAGGGAATAATCAATTTCTCGATCGGTCAGAATCCATATGTTCAGGGATCTCTGCCGGTTAAGATATTGTTTAATTATATTTTCAAGAATGAAAAACCGGATAGAGAGATTTATAATACCGGTGTTGATATTAAAACTTATGAAGCATTGTGATAATATTCAATAAATTTATTTATTTGGTATTGCGGCGAGGACTGCAGTTATAAGGGTGGCTGAAATGTTGAGAAAAATTATTGAAGAAAACAGAGCCGGAAAAGGCAGAGGAATTTATTCCATATGCAGTGCGCATCCGGCAATTATCAAGGCGGCGATGGCTCAGGCTTTGAAGGATGATTCTATAGTGCTTATCGAGTCAACTTCTAATCAGGTCGATCAGTTTGGCGGCTATACCGGAATGAAGCCGGCGGATTTTGTGGCTTATGTGCGGGGAATCGGGCGCGAGATGTCTTTTCCTGAAGAGAAGCTGATTCTTGGCGGTGATCATCTGGGACCGAATGCCTGGCAGAGTCTGGAGGCGTCAGAGGCGATGGCCAACAGCCGTGAGCTGATAAAACAGTATGTGGCGGCAGGTTACAGTAAGATTCATCTTGATACCAGTATGTTCTGCAAGGATGATGCCGGTGACAGGCATAAGCCGCTGGCCAATGCAGTAGTTGCGGCTCGGGCTGCGGAACTCTGCGCGGTTGCGGAGGAGTCTGTACCTGCGGGTGGTACGAAGCCGGTGTATATCATCGGTACCGAGGTGCCGATTCCGGGAGGGATGCAGGAGAAGGAAGAGATGCAGCCTACCGGTGCCGCGGCGGTTCGGGAGACGATAGAAGAGTTTAAAACCGCATTTATGGGTAAAGGTTTGACCGAAGCCTGGGAGCGGGTGATCGCGGTGGTGGTTCAGCCGGGAGTGGAATTTGGTGATGACAGTATCTATGAGTATGACCGTGAGAAAGCGGTTGAGCTGAAAAATACTATTACCGATTATCCGGGATTTGCTTTTGAGGCGCACTCAACCGATTATCAGCGTGAAGCTTCACTCAGGGCACTGGTCGAGGATCATTTTGCTATTCTCAAGGTTGGCCCTTACCTGACCTATGCTTACCGTGAGGTGCTCTTCGGCCTGGAGACTATTGAACATGAGATGCAGCAGGCAGGTATGATTGCGGAGTGTTCGGGGCTGAGTACGGTACTTGAAGAGGTGATGCAGGAAAATCCGAAGTACTGGAGTAAGTATTATGCGGGTAGTGCTGGTGAGAAGTGGCTCAAGCGCCGGTACAGTCTGAGTGACCGTATCCGTTATTACTGGGTTGACAGTCGTCTGCAGGAGTCTGTGGCCAAGCTGCAGGAAAATCTTGCGGGGGCGGATATTCCTATTACTCTGCTCAGTCAGTATCTGCCGGCGGTATTCGATGCGGTGCAGCGGGGTGAGATCAGCAAGACTCCGGAAAGTATTATTAATTATTACGTGCAGGATGTGGTTGCGGTTTATGCCCGTGCCTGCGGTATGTCGGAATGAAAAAAGCTTTTTTTGAAGTTTTTTGCATTCTATTTTGTAGTGGTTGACTTGACCGGTTCTGGGCTTAGGCACAGAACCGGTCTTTCTTGCTTCTTGTTTTGGGTATTGAAGGTAAGCGTTTTTTTGAATAGTGTTTATGATTGATTTTGACAGTGCTGTCCGGTTGTATAATTTGTATCGGAATTCTATTAGCGGCTGTGAGTCAGGTATTCATGAGCGGTGACTCCGAAGATGCGTTTAAAGTGGCGGTTGAGATGTGAAAGATCGACAAAACCGAATTTTAGGACGGTAGCGTAGAGGTCACGTTCGGCTTCCAGGTGTTTTCGAGCGCGGATTACCTTGCTGTTGAGGAAGAACTGATAAGGTGACATTCCGGTGTGGGCTTTGAAGCTGCGGATAAACTGGAATTTTGTCATGTTGAATTCGGCGGCGATATTATCGAGTTTGAGGACGTGTCCGAGTTCACAGTAGATCATGTCTTTGGCTTTACGTATAAAGCTGTTGTCCGATCTGCTGCTGCTATTATGGCCGCGGCTGGTGAAGTTGGAGCAGAGATTGACCAGAAGCTCATGGCAGAGGGAGTCGTTGTCACTATGCTGCACCGCCGTAGAGAGATTGATAATATCCCGGGCAAGTTTCGGGTCATGACTTACCGGTGCGGTCAGTCTGAGCGGTTTTTTCTCATTTGCTGCCGCGGCAAAGAGCTCGGGCTGTATGTAGAGCATGGTGTATACCAGATTTGTCCGGCGTTTACCCGGAACACAGCAATGAAGGTCGCCCGGATTGAAGAGCATTACTCCACTCTCTTCTATGGCGTGTGTCTCGCCGTTGATATAAAATTTCTGAATTCCATGCAGGGTGACCCCGAGTGAGTACTCTTCGTGCGAGTGCTTTTTGTGAATGAAATCACGGATGCTGGCGGATAAGGCGGTTACGCCTGAAAGTGTGTTATATGTAAAGTTTTCCTGAGTCATTATTTTACCTGTTTGTTTCCTGATCTTGCAGCTTCTGGTTTTTTGTAATACAAATATCTTATTGTCATTTGTCCGGTGTAAAGTATTTTTTTACCGGTCCTGCTATTCTTATGACAGGCAGGGCTTATGCAGTTCTGATTTAATCCGGCTCTTATAGCTATAGCATTTATGCCGGGTATTGGCCGTATGAAGCAGATATTCATGAGCGGTAACTCCAAAGACGCGTTTGAAGTGCCGGTTGAAATGTGAAAGGTCAACAAACCCGTATTCCAGTACCGCTGCGTACAGATCATGATAGCGGTCCAGGTGCTTTCGGGCCTGAACTACCTTGCAGTTTAGAAAGAACTGGTAAGGGGAGAGTCCGGTCCGGGCTTTGAAGCTGCGAATGAATTTGAATTTGCTCATTCCGAATTCACCGGCTATCGTATCAAGTTTGAGTACGCCTCCGAGTTCATAGTAGATCATTTCCCGGGAGCGGTTGAGAAAACTGTCGTCTGAAATTTCACGGTGATAAAGCTTACTGCCGGAGAAATTATCACTGAGCTTGAGCAGAAGTTCACTGCAGAGGGCTTCATCACGGTCATTGTCCAGTGCCTGATAGAGATTGATGATATCACCTGCCAGCTGCCGGTTATAGACTATCGGAGAATTGAAATGGATAAACTCCGGTTCGCCCAGCGCTTCCAGAAAGAGGCTTGGTTCAATATAGAGCATTATATAATTCAGTCCCTGCTTGCGGTCGTGAGCGTGACCGTCATGAACCTGCTCCGGGTTGAAGAGCATAACACCGCTCTGGTGTGAGGACTGCATGCTCCCTTCCAGATAATAATCCTGAATGCCGTGCAGTGTGACTCCGAGAGAATACTCGGCATGGGCATGCCGCTTATAACTGAAGTCGCTCATTGAAGCGGTAAGGGTCGTAATGCCTACGTGATTGCGGTAAATGAATTTATCCATTTTTCTCATCCAATTGGTATTTATATCCCGGATACGGATATTGCCGAATAAATCAGAAATAAAGATACAATAATATTAACAGTTTTGCTTCTGGTTTGCAAACGGGTTTTGGTTTTACTCCCGCGGATAATTGTTATGGCGTAGGAGATGAAGCAGATAATTGTGAGCAGAAGAACAAAACACATCTGATCAGCAATTGTGCTGTAGTGCGGCAGGACAAAACCGGGAATAATGGTAAAGGCAAAGATAATCAGCTCCGGGTTTCTAATCTCGCTGATGAAACCTGCTGAGAATAAAGGTTTTCTGATGGTGTTAATCTCATATCTCTTTTTCCAGTAATATCTTGTCGCCAGATAGAGCAGGTAGATGCCGCAGATTATTTTCATAATCTTCAGGCTTGCGGGGAAAGAACTGAAGAGCAGAGTGTTGAGGGCAACCGAAGCGCTCAACAATATAAAGACAGCTGCAAGAGCCCCATAGGCAAAGTTGGCAGCGTGCTCAATACTCAGTTTTTCAGCGGTATCTTTCAGGTATTCTCTGGTTGCAGCTGGGGCGGCTGTGAAAAGTATGCCGCAGATAATAAATAGTAGTACATTCATGGCCGTAATTCCTCCTGTTTCCGGCATTATACTATAATACCGTGAGGGGGATAGTACATTATTGCAGAGGATGTATTTTTTGTGTTTTTTATACTGTTTTACTGTAAACTGCGTTGACTTGTTATAGTTTGTGCGGTAATTTGCAGTTGGAGGCGGATATTGTTATAGTTATTATTATATTGCTAAAAAAGGAGACCTCCCCGGAACAAAGCCGCAGGGAGATCTCTATTTTGGGGGAATTAATTGGAAAAGTTTATTCGTGACCCTGACGCCGTTGTTTGCGCTTGTGGCTGAAGAATTCACGCATTCTCTGGAATATAGCGTACAGAGCCGGTGTGAAGAAGAGTCCAACCAGTGTCGCCATCAGCATACCAGAGAAGGTGGTGGTACCGATTGCCCGGCGGCTTGCAGCTCCGGCACCGGTGGCAATAACCAGCGGGAAAACACCGAAGATAAAGGAGAAGGCAGTCATAAGTACCGCCCGGAAACGGAGTTTCGCACCGTTGAGTGCGGAGTCGGTAACCGAGTTGCCGAGCTCACGGTCGGTCTTGGAAAATTCCACCATCAGGATCGCATTCTTAGCGGACAGACCTATAAGCATCACCAGACCCAGCTGGGCATAGATACTCATATCAATCATGCTCTTCATGATACCGTTCTGATAGGCGATAATGGTTCCTTTTAGCCCGACGAGCGCACCGAAAACAGCGAAGGATACAGCCAGCATTACCGGAATCGGTATGGTCCAGCTTTCATACTGGGCAACCAGGAAGAAGTAGGCGAATATAAGTGCCAGCAGCATCAGAGTGATGATCTGTCCTTCATTTTCCTTTTCCTGATAGCTCTGGCCGGTCCATTCAACGTGGTAGTTTTTAGGCAGTTCGACATTCTCAATCTTATCCATGAGTGTCTGGCTGCTGACTCCCTGTTTGCCCTGAGTGTTGAATTCAGCGGCGGTCATCTTGTTAAAACGCTGCAGCTGGCTCGGGCCGACGGTGAATTTGATTTCGGCAAAGGTGGTAAGCGGAATCATATCATCGTTATCACTCTTGACCTGAATATTGCGGATATCATCGAGTGACGCACGGAATTCCTTGCTTGACTGCATCTTTACATAATAGTTTTCACCGGCATAGTTGAAGTCGTTAATGTAGAGTGAGGCGAGCTTACTCTGCAGTGAGGAGAATATGCGCTGGATAGGAATTCCCAGCATCTCGGCTTTCTGCCGGTTGATCTCCAGTTCCAGCTGTGGTGAATCAGCGTTGTAGCTGGTCATGGCATATAGTGTCTCCGGCAGTTTATTCAGCTCCATAGTGTATTTTTTAGACATCAGAGACAGCTGCTGGGGATCAACATCGCCGGTTGCGCAGAGCATGAATGATGAGCCGCCGGTAATACCGAGTCCCATAATTGCCGGAGGTGTAAAACAGATAATTCTGGCTGCTGATATGGTCGCCAGTTTCTGCTGGAGTTTTCCCATGATTGTCGCTAACTGCAGTTCGGGAGTTTTACGTTCATCCCAGTCTTTGAGTTTGATCGCGGCGAAACCTGCATTCTCGCCTTCACCGCTCATGACACTGAAGCCGGTGGCGGTAAGGCAGGAGTCAATGCCGTCGATACTCATGGCCATACTCTCAAGTGTCCGCAGGGCTTTGTCGGTTCTGGCAAGCGAGGCTCCGGCTGGCAGTTCGACGTTACACATGATAACACCCTGGTCTTCACCTGGGATAAATGATGAAGGTATGGAGTTATAGAGGAAGTAGATTCCAACTAGAACTCCGGCAAAAATTATCACTGTAAGCAGGGTGCGTCTGATAAGCATTGCTACACCCCGCAGGTATATTGAACGGCTGCCGTTCAGGAAGCGGTCGATAATACGGAATAGAATAAAGGTGTGTGGCTTTGGTTTCTTCAGCAGGTAGGCGCAGAGCATCGGGCTGAGTGTAAGCGCAATGACCGTGGAAAAACAGAGTGAGGTACACATGGTGACGGCGAACTGAGTATAGATCTCACCTACCATACCACCGTAAAATGCCAGCGGCACGTAACAGGCAAGAGTTACCAGCGTGGTCGCTATAACCGCACTGGTTATCTGACTCATGGATTTTACCGCTGCTTCTTTAGCCCCGAGACCTTCACGCTGCATCAGCGCCTGTGTGTTTTCAACCACCACAATCGCGTCATCAACCAGCGAGCCGATAACCAGAATCAATCCGAACATCGTGAGCGTATTGATACTGAAACCGATGACCAGCATTACCGGGAAGGTCGCCAGCAGCGATACCGGGATAGCTATTGCCGGGATCAGGGTTGCGCGCCAGTCTTCAAGGAACAGATAGGTAATGGCAATAACCAGAATTATGGCAATAATCAGTGTTATTATGATCTCCTTAAGGGAGACAACAATGAATTTAGTCGGGTCGTAGCCGATTTTATACTCAACACCTTTAGGGAAACGCGCCGAGATTTCTTCGAGTTTGTTTTTTACCGAGTTCATGGTAGAAAGAGCATTGGCATCGGAATTACGGTAGATAACCATGAGTACACAGTCTTCATTGTTGTAATAGGCGTTACCGGAATATTCCTTAGCTCCCAGTTCGATACGGGCAATATCTGAGAGTCTTACTATACTGCCGTCACTGCTGTCACTGCGGATAATAATATTCTCAAACTCATCTTTGTTCTTCAGGCGTCCTTTAATATTGATTTTGTAATCAATATATTTATTACTTCCTTCAGCACCGATATTGCCGGCGGCGGCCTGAATATTCTGGTTCTGCACAGCGGTATTAATTTCATCAGTGGAGATACCCATAGCGGCCATACGCAGCGGGTCGAGCCAGATACGCATACTGAATTCTCGCCCGGAAATAATGCTGGCACTGCCGACGCCGTCAATTCGCTGCACCGGATCCTTGACGTTGGTGGAGACATAGTTGTTCAGCTGGATCAGTGACACTTCACTGTCGTCGGTCTTGAAGGCAAACATACCGAGTATATCACTGCTTCGCTTGCGTATGGTCAGACCAATCTGGGTCACATCGTCAGGCAGCTGTGATTCAGCGAGTTTTACTGCGTTTTGAACATTTACCATATCCATATCTGAATCGGAACCGGTCTTGAAGGTTACGCTGCAGTTATAGCTGCCGGAGTTACTGGAAGTAGATGAGAAGTATAGCAGTTCATCAACACTGTTGAGCTGTGATTCGATTGGAATAGCGACTGTGTTGGCGATAGTCTCTGCACTTGCGCCCGGGTAAGAAGCTGAGATTACAATCTGTGGCGGTGCTATATCCGGATAGGATGCTATCGGCAGCTTGTTGATACAGATTGCCCCGGCCAGAACCAGAATCAGACAGAAGACAATGGTGAAACGGGGATGATCTATAAAGAATTTTGAAAACATGATATATCCTTAATTTTCTGAATAGTCTGGAATAATCTCTGATCCAGGCATGACTTTGTGCATACCGTCGATAACAATTTCTTCTCCGGGCTGCAGTCCTTTATCCACCAGCTGCAATTCCGGTGTGCTGCTGCCGAGTACAACATTACGGCGTTCAATTTTTTTGTCTTTGGTGACGGCGTAGACATATACTCCATCGTTATCGTACATCACGGCTGATGGCAGAATGGCGGTGACTTTTTCATTTTTATTCTTTATCAGCTCGACTGTGACAACACTTCCGGGTATCAGCTTTTTATTGGGGTTTTTAAACTGGGCAAAAATCTGAATGGTATCGGTGTTCTGGTTGGCCATGTTGTTGATGAATTCAACCTTGCCGTCATACTTATATTCTTTGCCGTCTGCAAGAACCAGTTTGACAACAGCGAGCTGCTTGAGTTCATGTTCATCAGCGAAGAGGCTGAGAAAGTCGCGGTTACTGATGGTAAAACGTACCCGCACCGGGTCAAGCTGGACGATTGTTGCCAGTGTTCCGGAGGAGGGAGTGATGTAATTACCTTTGGTGAAGTTGGTGATGCCGATCTGGCCGCTGATAGGAGCGGTTATCTTGGTGTTTTTAAGATCGTCTTCAGCAGTAATCAGTGCCGCTTCTGCATCCTCAAGTGCGGCTTTGTAGGCGTCGAGTTCACTCTGAGCATTGTCAAGATCGTCCTTGGTATTGACCTTCTGTGAGAAGAGAGTCTTTTTCCGTTCGTATGAGGTTTTGGCATAGGAGTATCTTGCTTTTGCTTCAGCGATTTTTGCTTTATCACTCTTTACGGTTGCGGCGTATTTTACCGGATCAAGGGTGTAGAGGATCTGACCTTCTTTTACATATTCGCCTTCTTTAAATCCGATTTCCTTGATTTCCGCCGATACCCGTGCGGTGAGATTGACTACCGATGGTGAGATGACAATACCGACGAGACTGCGTTGAAAGGTCTCGGTAGCCTCGGTAACCTTGCCAACTGTTACCATTGTCTTACTTCCCGGAGCGCCGCCGGGAGCAGCCTGAGCAGTTAGGCTGAATGCCAGTAATAGTATACTGCAGATGTAGCTGACAGCTTTGATTTTGTATTTAATCATTGATGTTTCTCCATATTCGGCAAACGGGTTATATTGTTTAAAAGACCATTAAGAAAAATTTCAAGTATTATCGGGTAATCCACCTCTTCTTCGTGGGGTATCGCTTTCAGGCATAATTCCTGCAGCCCGCCGCAGAGCAGGGTGGCGGCAGCTTCCGCGTCAACCGGGCGGAAGGTCTCGGTCTTACAGCCTTCCTCTATAATACCGGAGATTATACCGATTATTATCCGGGTGTTTTTAATATGGTGATTGGTTGCGTTGAGCAGTGAGATATTATTGAAGAGCTGGTGATAGAGTCGGGAATTGATTTTAAAATCATTGATCATAACATGGCATACGGCATCAAGTTTCTTTTCAGGGGTTTCAGTGTCGGTGACAACCTCGCGCAGTAACTGCTGGAGATTGGCGGCTGAAGCCTCCAGAATCGAGTCTACAATGGATTCCTTGTTTTTGAAATAATTATACAGCAGCCCTCGTGATACTCCAAGTTTTGCGGCAATATTCTCGGTAGTGAAAGCTTTCCAGCCTTCATTGTTGATTATTTCGAGACTTGCTTTGTGAATATCCGCGCGCATTCGCTTGGTCATGATTTCGCGCATTCGCTTAGTATAACGTGGCATTTATAATATCCTGGAATTTATATTGAACCTCTGTCATTTATAATACATTGTGTCAGTTTGTTGTCAATAATCTAAAAGTACCTTGGTGTAAGAAATTATATTTTTGTTTGAAAAATTTGTGTAAATCAAGTGTTTTCAGAGTATTATGATAAGCTTATGCGGAGCATTGGATTTGCTGTAATTAAATAAAAATGGAGCAGCGCATAGTATGGCTGCTCCTGAGTCTATTCCGGTTTATGGTGTTTGAATCAATTTTTCATTAATTCATAAATTCCGCTCGCGTTCAGAGCTTTATAGGTTTGTTTGAGTACCTCTTTTTTGTGCTGGTATACCTGACGGTTTTCAGGTTTGGGTTCGGTACTGCGGTTAATCTGGATAAAGCGCTCGGCTTCTTTGAATGACGGCAGTACTCCTACCCCGACACCACCGATAATGGCCGCTCCCATACTGCTGGCTCCTTCAAGTACATTTGGAACATCAATACGGACCCCGAAGGTGTCAGCCAGAATCTGGCACCAGAGTTCACCCTGAGCACCGCCACCGATAGCCCGCACACTCTGAATATTGAGGTTGGCGGCAAAGACATCGAGTATAAGTGCGAGATTTGCCGTAATCCCTTCGAGTATTGAGCGGAAGATATCTGCGCGGGTGTGCTCCAGCGTCAGGCCGAGAATGCCTCCTTTGACCAGAGGATTCCACCATGGGCTGCGTTCTCCCAGCAGATACGGCATAAATAACAGTCCTTTAGCTCCGGCAGGAGATTTGGCGATGACCTCATTTATCAGCTCGTAGGGGCTGGTATTGGCAGCTTTGGCCTCATGGCATTCGATATGGGCCAGTTCATCTTTGAGCCAGTTGTAAGAGCGTCCGCCGGTCATCATGGGTCCTACCGGCTGTAACAGTCCTTCCACCGGATGGGCCAGAGTAAATAGCGCCATATCCGGATCATCGAGTATTCTGTCCGAGGTGGATGAGATCCAGGATGATGAGCCGAGATTGCAGTAGGTGATATCTGGTTCGATCGCACCTATACCGATATTCGCCGCGCCGCCGTCTCCGGTGCCGGCTACAACTGGAGTTCCGGCTTTAATTCCGGTTTCCTTCTCGGCTTCGGAGGTTACCTCACCGATTACGGTTGCTGACGGAACGGTATCGGGGTATTTTGCGGGGTCGATACCTGCAACCTCAATAATCTTCTCTGACCAGCTCAGGGTGGTCAGGTCGAAGGCTAGGGTTCCGGAGGCGTCATTGTAGTCACATACCATGTTACCGGTAAGTTTGAAGTTGATAAAATCCTTGGCCTGAAGAAATTTATAGGTATTCTGGTAGATCTCCGGCTTATTGTTCTTTACCCACATCATTTTCGGTGTAGTCAGAGTGGGGTTGGGGCGATGTCCGGTTATCGCGTATATTTCCCGGGTGGACATTTTCTCCAGCAGCTGATCTTTCTCTGCAACCGCCCGCTGGTCGCAATAGAGCATATGGTTTGCCAATGGGGTGCCCTCTTTGTCTACCGGCAGGCAGCCCATCATGTGACCACTGAAACAGACAGCGGCAATTTTCTCGGTATCAATGCCTTCAAGCAGCTGTTTGCTGGATTCACATACCGCCTGCCACCAGTCGAGCGGGTTCTGCTCAGCCCAGTTGTCATTGAAATAATGAGATTTGTAGGAGACAGTTCTGCTTTTGAGCAGCTCTCCTTCCAGCGAAAATAAGGTGGCCTTATTTCCACTCGTACCTAAATCGTGTGCCAATAAAAATTCTTTCATTTTTTCTTTCTCCCTTTTTTACGATTTTTGCTATAATTTAATCGTTATTTAGCCTTTATGCCTGTTTTTTACAGGGT
Organism: Planctomycetota bacterium; assembly: GCA_963677015.1. GTDB lineage: Bacteria > Planctomycetota > SZUA-567 > SZUA-567 > SZUA-567. The sequence goes on along the minus strand of OY781533.1, from coordinate 3,153,993 downwards.
AAAAGCTATTATCTTAGTATATATATTTTATTTATCAGGTATAGCAAAAATTTCTGAGAGTGTGCTATGCTTTGTATCAATATAGCTGTTTTCTTTTGTGTATCTTCTTAAATTGTAAGGTATTATGTGTTTGGTGTCTGTCGGTTTGGGCTGTGTTTTTTTGGTTTATGTTTATAACACCTGAAGTATTGTGTTATGATTAAAATTTGTTTAACTTAAAATTAATATTTTTTAAATAATTATACAGTAAAAAATATTAGCATATACTGTAATTTTTAATGCTGTGTTTGTTGCTAATTATATAAGCTGCTGTATACGTAGAGTAATAAATTGTTTTGGTTAACCCCGTTGGGTGAATAAATAAAAATTGGTATATTTTGGGAAGGTTTGGTATGAAGATAAAAGGTAAACTGTGCCTTATTTATGGTGTTATTCTGGCAGTTATAATAGCTGTAATATCATTGTATGGAGTCTGGAAGGTTGATTCTATATCTACTGCAAAGAATGATGAGATGCTGCAGACCAGAGCAAACCTCAAGGTTAAAGCTCTTGATGAAAAACTCAATACTATATTTGCAACGCTGGAGATGGCGGCTAAGGATCTGAGTATTTCAGCTGACGGTAAATTTGAATTCAAGGTTCTTTTTAGCGATCTGGCAGATCTGCAGAAACAGCTTGGGGCGATTGAGGCCTACTTTGCCACGGAGGATGGTACCGCGTATGACAGTGCGGTTGAAGGCGGACCGATTCCAGATTTTAACGCCAAAGAGCTCAAGCGGGAATGGTATCTGAATGCTTTCCGGGATCATAAGAAGCGGTATATGACCGAGCCATATCTGAGTGTTACCACCAATATGAATGTTATCGGTGTCGGAGTGCCGGTGATGCGGGACGGTAAGTTGCTCGGACCGTTATGTGTAGATATTAATCTTGGTGTTATTACTGATTATATTGCCGGATTATCAGATAATAAGGATTTCTTTCTTACCAATGAAAACGGGACTATCTTTGCCTCGAAGGATGCGGAAGAGATAGGCAAGAATCTGTTTGAAATACACCCTGATTTCAAGGCTCATGCAACTGAGAAAAATGCCGAGTTTGATTATTCATGGCAGGGAGCCGAGGACAGTGAGCACAAGGTTCTTATGGAATCTGTGGGAGTTCTGGACTGGAAATTCTGGCAGTATGAAACGTATAGTAAAATTAACCGTGATGCACATGATTTTCTCACTGATTCTGCAATATTCCTGATTATATTCCTGATTCTTACTCTGGTTGTGGTATATGTTGTCGCTGGGTTGATTGCTAATCCGATAATTGAAAATGCCAAAATAATTACCAAGTTTGCTACTACCGGTAACACTGATATTGTAGAGGATAATAAATGTATCAACCGCAAGGATGAGATTGGGATTATGTCACGGGCCTTCAATGAGATGATAGGAGTACTGCATCAGAAAGCTCTGACTGCTAAAGAGATCGCTAACGGTAATATGTGTGTTGAGGTGAATGTACTTTCAGATACGGATCATCTTGGACTGGCGTTTGAGCGGATGGTCAAGGATCTGAATAGAATTCTGGGTCAGGTGGAAGCAGCCGTGAATGAAGTTACCGGTGGAGCGTTACAGATCAGTACCAGTTCAAATTCGCTTTCAGACGGTGCGACCAAGCAGGCGGCTTCAATTGAGGAAATAAGTGCGTCTATTACTGAGCTGAGCAGTCAGACCAAAACCAACGCTGATAATGCGGCGGCAGCAAACCAGCTTGCCGCTGAGACCTCCAAGGCTGCGACACAGGGTCAGGAGAGAATGAATAAGCTTACTGCGGCAATGACCCAGATAAGCGCCAATGCCGAGGAGACACAGAAGGTTATCAAGACTATCGATGATATTGCTTTCCAGACCAATCTGCTGGCGCTAAATGCTGCGGTTGAGGCTGCGCGAGCCGGGGTGCATGGTAAAGGTTTTGCTGTGGTTGCCGAAGAGGTGCGTAACCTTGCCGCCCGCAGTGCTAAAGCTGCTGCGGAAACTGCAAGTCTTATTCAGAACAGTAATAATCAGATCAGTGAAGGTGTGGATATATCCGGAAGTACGGCAGAGGCGCTAAGCATGATCGCGGAGAATGTGGTGAAGACCTCCGCAACGGTGCAGGAGATATCCGACGCGTCGCATGAACAGGCCGAGGGAATTACGCAGATCGGTCTGGGACTGGAGCAGATAGATACCGTTACCCAGCAGAATACCGCCAATGCCGAGGAGGTGGCAAGTACCAGTGATGAGATGTCTGCGCTGGCGCAGCAGTTGCAGAAACTGGTGCATCATTTCAACCTTTTGCAGAAGGCGCCTTCAGAAACAGCTAAATCCAAAGTTAAAACTAAAACCAGAGCTCCCAAGCGTAAACAGGTTTCTACTGCTAAGAAGCGTTCACTTCCGGAAAAGTCCGGATGGGGCGAGGTGACGGAAGTTGCGGAAAAAGCAGATGTGGTAAATCCTAAGGAACAGATAATACTTGATGATGATGATTTTGGAAAGTATTGATAGTTGATTTAAGAAGAAATTCTTTTGAGCAGGTATTGAAGTTTTAAACAGAGAGGAGCTGAATTAATCAGCTCCTCTCTGTGTATTATGTGAAGAGTTAATCTGAATATTTGCTATGCTTAGTTGCTGTTTGCAGCCAGCAGTTCGCAGAGCCGCTTATTGGCCGGTGTGGGGATTTTATGTTTTTTGCCAAGTTCGATGATTTTACCATTGAGCTCGGAAATTTCTGTAGGGCGGGTTTTGCCGCTGTCTTTAAGGGCATGCTGAAGTTTTTTCAGATCCTGCTGCATCGAGGTTACGGTCCTGGCGCTGTCATCTGCCATGCGCGCCATTATGCGGCGGACTATAAAGTCCGGCGCTTTACAGAGTGTAGCCAGTGCTGCAACATTGTATCCCGGAAGCGCAATAGGGCGTATGCCTTCCTTTTTCATAACTGCCAGTGTCTCTTTGATAGCTTTTACCGCCAGTGTGCCGTAGAATTTGTCTGAAAGTATTTCCTTGTATGAACTGCCGGTAATAGCGTTGAGCACATTTGAGGAGATATTGAGCAGCATCTTCGACCACTTTATCCGGGTTGCTTCTTGCCGGTGATAGTCCACCTGCAAGCCGCTCAGTCGTAGTGCTTTTACTGCTCTTTCCGCTTTCGCGGCGCTGCCACTGTGTAAGCCGATAGAAATACCGCCTTTATCATCACTGATTTCTATGTACCCCGGATGTGAGAAATTCAGATTCATACAGATTATTCCGGCAAGTATGGTGTTCTCCGGATATGCCTTTTCAATAACCGGTTCATTGCCGATACCGTTCTGCAGGCTCATTAGAGTAGTCTCGGCGGTGATAAGCGGTGCAAGTTCCTGTAACGCTGTTTCTGTGTCGAAGCTTTTAACGGTGATGATAATAAGGTCGAATTCGCCGCTGAGTTCCGCTGTGCTCTCAACTGCCCGCAGACCGCTGCGGATACCCTTACGCTCAATGCCGTCCAGACTGAGGCAGAGTCCGCTATGGTTTAGCGCTTCGACATGCTGTTTGCGCCCGATAAGAGTTACCTCGTTTCCACCCAGAGCCAGATAACCGCCGACAGCGCTGCCGACCGCTCCTGCACCCATTATCAGTATTCTTGATCTCGCAGTTTCCGCGGTAGTGTGAGCGCTGAAATTCCTTAGGAGGGCTGCGGCTGTCTCTTCAGGATCTTCAAAGACCAGTGAGTGCTGTAGTCCGGGGTATTCGTTAATACTCAGCGGTTGTTTATCCAGCAGTCGGCGGGTTTTGGCGTTATTGATTATATGGTCTTTGCCGGCGAGCAGGAGAGTTGACGTCGGCAGTTGGCGCTGCGAGGTTGTTTCTTTGCAGAAGCGTTGCATCTTGAGAGTTTCAAAAGCGGTGGCAGCGGTGATGCCGGTATTTCTAAGGGGGTCGTTTCTAATGTAATCCTGCTTTACCGGGTTTAGCGTGAAGTCGCCGATATTAATCGGCAGCGGGAATGATCTGGTTCTGTTATCGAGGCAGATAGCAGCGGCTATGCCGAGTTTTTTACCGAGACTGAAGCGGGTGGTCGGGTAGATTCCCGGGGCAATCAGTGCCATGGTATCAAAGAATATACGCCGTCTGAGCGTAGCGTACAGGGCAAACATCCCACCCCATGAAAGACCGACGAGATGAACCTTGCGGTGGCGGTTACGCAGTGATGCGGCGATGGTCGTCAGCTGTTTGAGTATCTGCCGGTAGGTGGGGATGTGGCCGCGTTCTCCTTCACTGTTTCCCCAGCCGGCACGGTCATAAGCGATTACGGCATAGCCTTTGTCAGCCAGTTTTTCTGCGACTTCGCAGAACCATTCACTGTGGCTTTCTATGCCGTGCAGGAGAATAACCGCTTCACCATTGGCGGTTGCTGCCGGGGCACTCCATTCACGGATAAAGATCATATCACCGAGTATTCTGCTTTTTGATATATTCATATGTTGTCCTTTAAGGTACAGTATCTGTCGTAAAATCTGTATCTCTGCCGGTTGCGACCGGGGGAGCAGCTTGCTGAAAAATAGTTTCGCCCGAAATTGATTGCTGCAGGTAGTGCTGTTGGCTGTTTCGCATAAGAATCAGCTTTCTGTGACTGTTTGTGATCTGGCTAAATTATAAATGCAGGGCTGTTAAAAATCAATATTCTGCTGATCACGGCAGGGCTTTAAATTTATGACTGGCCGGAAGCTGCCTCATAGGAGGCAGTGGAATATGCTGAATACTCATAAGTCTTAACCGGAGGCGTTTGTCGGTTGCTGTTAAAAGCGGGCGCGGAAGAAAAATAATCTTCTATTTCTATTTATGGGATTTTTTTATATAATGTTACAAACAGTATATATAATTTCTATTTTTTTAGACCATTGACAGGAGAATGAGATGGATGCAAATGAGGTATACAGCAACCCGTTGATCTCGCGTTATGCCAGTGAAGAGATGAGCCGGATGTTCTCTCCCCGTACCCGTATTGAAACCTGGAGAAAGCTCTGGGTGGCGCTCGCCGAGAGTGAACGTGAACTTGGACTCAAGATTACCAAGACCCAGATTCAGGAGATGAAACGGGGAATATCAAAGATTGACTGGGAAGCGATAAATAAGCGGGAGAAGGAGTGTCGGCATGATGTTATGGCTCACGTTTACGGTTTCGGACTCGCTGCTCCCAAGGCTGCGCCAATTATCCATCTCGGTGCCACCAGCTGTTATGTTACTGACAATGCTGATCTGATTATTTTGCGCGAGGCACTCCAGCTGGTTGCCGGCAAGCTGGCGGCGGTCATCTGTAAACTGGGTGATTTTGCCAAAAAATACAAGAAGCTGCCAACCCTTGGATTTACTCATTTTCAGCCGGCTCAGCCGACCACTGTCGGTAAGCGTGCAACCCTCTGGGCGCAGGATTTTGTTCTCGATCTCAAGGAACTTGAACATCGTATAATGTCCCTGCCATTGCGTGGTGCGGTGGGAACAACCGGAACGCAGGCAAGTTATCTTGAACTTTTCAACGGCGATCAGACAAAGGTAAAGAAGCTCAATGCCGCTATCGCTGAGAAGATGGGCTTTAAAAAGCTGCTCTCTGTCTGTGGTCAGACCTATACCCGTAAACTTGATTCGCAGATTCTGGCGGAACTTGCCAATATTGGTGAGAGCGCCTGTAAATTTGCCACCGATATCCGCCTGCTCGCCAGCCGTAAGGAGATTGAGGAACCGTTTGAAAAGAAGCAGATTGGTTCTTCCGCCATGGCATATAAGCGTAATCCGATGCGCAGTGAACGTATCTGCAGTCTTTCACGCTTTGTAATGTCTATGCCGATAAATGCTTATATGACTCAGTCAACGCAGTGGATGGAGCGGACGCTGGATGATTCTGCAAACCGTCGTCTCTCATTGCCGCAGGCATTTCTGGCAGTGGATGCGGTACTTGAGCTCTGTGCTAACGTTGCTGACGGTCTGGTGGTCTACCCTAAGGTTATTGACCGTAATATCAGAGCGGAACTGCCGTTTATGGCTACAGAGAATATCATGATGGAGGCGGTAAAGCGTGGCGGTAACCGTCAGGAGCTTCATGAACAGATACGTGTACACTCACAGGCGGCGGCGGCAGAGGTGAAGCAGAAAGGCAAAGAGAATGATCTGATTGCGCGTCTGATCGCCGATGAGGCGTTTGCCGCTATTGCTAAAGATCTCCCCGGTATGCTTGAGCCTGCACTCTATGTTGGCAGATCCCCTGAGCAGGTGGATGAATTTGTCAAAACAGAGGTTGCGCCGATTAAGCGTCGTTACCGTGGTGTTAAAATTGGCGGGGCGGTAAAGGTCTGATACTTCAGAACGGTTGGTATTATTCGGAGTATAGAATTTTAGCGGCAGGAGTAATTTGCTCCTGTCGCTTTTAATACGGCATTATTTAATATGTTTTTTAGTATTCTGGATATATTACAGGCGGTATATCTTACTCTCTGTCTCCGGCTTTATGGAGGCAGAGTTGAGCTTAGGGCGGGCTGTTATGATAATAGTGCGTACGGTTATTTATCGCAACCGATACCGCCGCAGACATCAACGGTGGCACCGGTGTCATAAATCTGTACATCCATGCCGCTGACATGGCGGTCGGCTGCCTGGGACCAGTCGGCATTATAACCTTCTTTGGAGATAAATTTTTCAGGGAAGCCCAGAGTGGCGGCTTCGGCATCGAATTTGGCTGGGCCGATATTGTTTTCACGGGCGGCTGTGGCTTCTGCTGTTTTTTGTGATTTATGGTCTGACGGCTGCTCGCTGCAGCCGGTAAGGTATATGCTGGCAATTAGTAGGGCTAAGATGCTTTTTTTCATGATTTGTTGACTCCTTCCTTCCTTGAATTTCATTGATATGAGATCTTATATCAATTGTTTTAATTTTATTCTATAAATTAACATGGTGAAAGTATAGTAAAAATAAGGATATAATCGCTTATTTGACTGGGAAAATAGAAAAAATCAAATAAATGTGAAAGGAACGATCTATTTGCGGAAAATAATAGTATTGTATTAATCGTGAGAAGAGGATTGGGGTATATGCGCTTTTGGGGGATAGTTACTGTAGTGGTATTTACCGCTGCGGCGATAGCTGGGTGCACAGATCAAAGTTCTGCCAAGCTTGAGTCTATAGAATTTGAGCAGGTATTCGGAAGCGGGTACTCAGCGGCAGCAATATCAGCGGAAGATGAAATACGTCAGAAACAGCGGGCGCAGGAGTTGACACTCGGCGGCAGGCGTGAAGACGGGATGCATTATATAAACTATAACAGTCCGAGTTATATGGATATAGTTATATTTGCCAAACGGGCACAGGATTACCTCAGGCGTAATGGTTCACGCAAAGCGCTTGAGGATTTTATGAATCCTGACAGTCAGTTTGTTTCCGGCAGAATGTATATTTTTGCCTATTCAGCACAGGGTGAGTGTCTGGCTGACTGGGCTGATCCGGCTAGAATAGGGCGTGTTGAGGATTACCGGGTGTTTGCGGCACTGGATGGTGCGGCTGGAGACCGTGGTGGCTGGGTTACTGGTAAAGGTCTTGATCCCGTGACCAGACAGGTGCGTTTTAAGGAAAGTTATGTATTGCGTTGTCCGGACGGAATGATTATTGGAGCCGGAATATATAGGGATACCATGTAATACCTACTGTATGGATAGGGACAGTCAGCACTGTCAGGGGGACGGTGGCGTTTCGGGGGAGACGTATCGAGTCTATATCCATACAGTACTTTTATACCGGGGGACTGCCGATGCGGCGGTCCCCATTTTTACTGTTTCAATTTGGTAAATTGTTATTATTTATTGTTTAAATAATATTGGTCATTACAAAAAGTATGTGCAGTTAAGTTGCGGTTTCAGTCGTTATCCTTATAAAGAAAGATGGTGAAATCATTTTTCAGGTAGGAGTGATCTATTTTGAAGCAGGTGCTGATACCGGTGATACGCCGGAGCATGTCCGCCGGATCAAAATAGAAAGTATCAGGAGTTTTTCGCGGGGCAAAGAGTGAGGTTATTGATACCGCTACGGCCTTGTCAACGAGTTCGTAAAGCCGTCGGATAAAGGTTTCCGCAAAATCCGGGCTTTCCGGTGAGGTCACCTGATTGAGTACACCGATACAGGTGGCATAGTCGTAGCGCCGGGGAGGGGTTTCTTCAAGAATATTGTAGACTTGGAAGCGGTCGGTTTCTTCCGGAAAGAGGTTGTGGCAGAAGCTGATCATCTCCGGGCTCAGGTCAAATCCTGTGTAATCTATATCTAAGTCATTGTTAGAAAGGAAATTATAAAGATCTCCTCTGCCGCAGCCGACATCCAGCAGGCTGCTGTGATTGAGGTCGCCAAGTTGGCCGAGAGCCTGGAAACGGCGACGCTGGGATTCTTCGGTCCAGCCGACTACTTTGAAACTGTTGCCGTATTTCTCTGTACGTTCTGACCAGAAGTCGTGGAGCTGCTGTTGGGCTTTGTCATTAATATCCATGTATATCATCCTTTTTTATAGATTTATTAAGGTGTAAGAATATAATTATTGGGAGTTACGGGGTATTGTCAATCGTTAATGGCTGATAATAAAATAAAGGGGATATGCGTTGGGAACGCCATTCTTTTCAGTAATGATGCCTGCCTATAATGCTGAGCGTTATATTGGTACTGCGCTTGAGAGTATTCTGGAGCAGACATTTACGGACTATGAGGTGGTTGTCTGGGATGACTGTTCGAGTGACACAACCGTTGCGGTAGTCGAGGAATATGCCAAACGTGACCGGAGAATACGGTGCTTCAGAAATGAGAATAATATCGGCAGCTGTCGTACTCGTCGTCTGGCGCAGGAGCAGTTGAAGGGAGAATATGTTGCGTTCCTTGACAGTGACGACATTTGGGAGCCGGAGAAGCTGGAGTTATTTGCCAAAGAGCTGGCTGCTGCTGAAAATGAGAGTATCTGTGTGCATTCGGATGCACGGCTGATAGATGCGGCCGGTAAGGAATGCGGTGACAGTTTTCAGGAACGTTTTAATTCGGCTGACAGACCGGTGGCGGGCACGATATTCCCTGATATTCTCTGTGCCAACTGGATCAACCTCTCTTCCGCGGTGGTCTCCAGAAGAGCTCTTCTGGAAGCTGGAGGGTTTCGGGAGCTGGATAATATGGTAACTGATGACTGGGATATGTGGGTGCGTTTTGCCAGAAATGCGAAATTTATCTTTATTCCGCAGTGTCTTACACGTTATCGGGTTCATGAGGACGGTATTTCCGCGCCGCATAAACAGCGTCAGATTGCATTTGCACGTGAGCAGGTTTTGGCTCATGTTCTTTTGTTATACGGGAGTGTGCTTTCCCGGGATATACTCTCACGTATCTGTTATTTGCGTGCGGCTAATTCTGTGGTGTTGCGTCATCGCTGGCAGGCTCGGAAGTATTTTTTTGAATCCTGGGTTGCTAATAAGTGTAATTTGAAAGCGTTGGTGCGGATGGTATTTGGGTGCTGAGATTTTTTCTGTAAATATTCCGTTGAGGCGGCAGTGTCGATGACGTTACATACACTAGCCGTATTTTTGGAGATGGAGGGTGTCATGAGTGAAGGTTTACTGATTATTGATATGCAGAATGATTATTTTGACGGTGGCGCTATGGCTTTGCCGGATGCTGAAGCGGCGGTCGAGAAAGCGGCGTCATTGCTGGCTCATTTTCGCAATATCGGGTTGCCGGTATTTCATATTCAGCATATCTCAAATCGTGAAGGAGCCGGCTTTTTTCTGCCGGGAACCTTTGGCTGTGAGATAAATGAGCGGGTGGCACCGCTTGCCGGCGAGCCGGTTATTCAGAAGAATTATCCCAGTTCTTTTCAAGATACGGTGTTGGCGGAGGAACTTTCCCGGGCCAGAGTGGATGAGCTGGTCGTATGTGGAGCTATGAGCCAGATGTGTATTGATACGACGGTGCGTTCGGCTTTTGAACGTGGTTATAAGGTTAACCTGATCGCTGATGCCTGTGCGGCTGCGGCGCTTGAATTTGCCGGCCGGCAGATACCGGCGGCTGATGTTCATGGAGCTTATATGGCGGCTTTGGGGATGGTTTTTGCCAGAGTTTTGCCGGCGGCGGAGTACTTGCAGTCTTAATTATGATTTTACCGGAACGGGTGTGTTTTATTGCCTTGTGTGCCGGTGATGGAAAGGGAGTAGTATGAAGGTTTATTTTACCGGAGCGGGTCCTGGTAATCCGGATTTTCTGACCGTTAAGGCGTTACGGTTGCTGGAGCAGGCTGAATGTTGTATTTGGGCCGGCAGTCTGATCAATCCGGCGTTACTCGAGATTTTGCCGCAGAGTTGCGCCGTTTATGATTCGGCTGAGATGTCTCTTGAAGAGACTACCGCTGTTATCAAAGAGTATGCCGGCAAGGGAGTTGATGTAATCAGGCTGCATACCGGGGATCCTTCACTTTACGGAGCTATCGCCGAGCAGATGCGTGAGCTTGATCTGCTGGGTATTGAGTATGAACTCGTTCCGGGTATCGGGGCTTTTCAGGCGGCGGCGTCTTCTCTCTGCTGTGAGCTTACCGCTCCTGAGATATCACAGGCTGTAGTTCTCACCCGGACCTCCGGGAGAACACCGCTGCCATCGGGTCAGAAGCTGGAAAACTTCGCGCGTACCGGCGCTACTCTCTGTATTTATCTTTCTGCCCATAAACCTGAACAGATATGCGCCGAACTAATACCGTATTATGGTGTTGATTGCCCGGCAGCGTTTATCTATCACGCATCCTGGGAGGATGAGGCAAAGATTGTTTCTACTCTGGGTGAACTGCCGGAAAAGGTGGCGGAAAGCGGTTATAACCGTACCGCGTTGATTGTTGTCGGCAAAGCGATAGCCGGTCTGGGGGCGGAGTCAAAGCTGTACTCCAAGAGTTTCAGCCATGGTTACCGCTCGGCACATAAGTAATAGAAAAATGTTTGCAGGTGAAGATGTTGTTTTTGGCAACTATAGTTGCTCTGCAATAATATCCTGTTGTGTTTGGACTTAAAATATGCTATAATTGGCATCTGACAATAATAGATTTAATATAGTATTTCCCTGAAATTAAGATGTCTGTATGTCATTATGTAATTGCATGCCTGTGACTGGAAAGCAAAAATGTATGCTAATCATACTTTTGTATTGTTACGGTGCGGTTACATTGGCGTTGTGAGGGATAGCTATGGGTCACGATAGTGACCGGTATTCATGTGAACAGAGGGCTTGTTTGCGGGTATGGATACCAATTATGAAATTTAACAGTAAAGGAGTAGTTGATGCCGGATTGTGCGAAGCTCGTTCCACTCGTGGAAAAGCTGATAGGGGTGAATGTTTTGGTGATTGGTGATGCTATGCTTGATCACTATATTCTGGGGTCTGTCGATAGAATATCACCTGAAGCACCTGTGCCTATCCTTCGTGTTGAACAGGAGTTTGAGCGGGTTGGAGGGGCTGCTAATGTTGCAGCCAATATAACTTCACTTCGTGGTAATGCTGATCTGTTTGCTTTAGGAGGCAAGATTGGTAAAAAACTTGATGCTGATGGTATGAGACTTGGAGAAATGTGCGCTTTGCAGGATATCCAGGCTCTTTTTCTTCCGGCTCTTCCCTGTACCGTACGCAAAGCTCGAATGGTCGCCGGACAGCAGCAGATGCTCCGTGTTGATTGGGAGCATCCGTATAAGAGTGAAAAAGGCAAGAAGCTGGAGCTGGGTAAGAAATCTAAGAAGATAAGAAGTGAAGAACTGGCGCATCTGTTAAAACGGGTGCATGTGGTGGTTGTCAGTGATTATGCTAAAGGTATGGTCGATAGTGAGCTGATGGCTGATCTGCGTGCTTCTGGGAAACCGGTAATAGTAGATCCCAGACCGCAGAATAAGGAACTTTATCGTGGGGTGAGTCTGATTACACCCAACCGTAAAGAAGCGACTGAAATGCTGGGAGTTCATAAATATCTCAGTGGTGAAGAGCTTGGTATGCGCCTGGCCAAAGAGCTTGAAAGCGATATTCTGGTAACTCTTGGTGAAGAGGGTATGTGCCTGTGTCGGCAGGGGAAGGATCCGTTCAGCATTCCTACCCGTGCGCGTGAGGTATATGATGTTACCGGAGCCGGTGATACTGTAGTCGCCACTTTTGCTCTGGCTCTGGGAGCAGGAGGGGACTTGAAAGACGCCGCAAAGCTTGCCAATGCCGCTGCCGGAGTAGTTGTAGGTCATGTGGGATGTGCGTCGATAAGGCCGGATGATCTCAAGGAGGCGCTAATGGCAGGAAATTTACTCTGTAAGAAGGATTAAGGAGTAAAGGTTACATAATAATTGCGTAGTGGTGTATTTCGTAATATTTGAGCTTATGATTATTTAAAAGTATATATTTCGAAATTCAGGTATTTGCCAGTAGTTTTTCGGCTATTTTTGTTGTGGCTGTACTGCAGGCTTATCGTAATGTTTTATTAAGTATATAATTATGCGGCAAAATTATAATCTGCCTAGCTGTGCTGGAGAATATCGTGAGAGATAAGGTCTCAGTCAAGATAGCAATAAAGAAACTGGTTCTGCTTGCTGCAGTGGTACTGCTTGTTAAAGGCTATTATGGTATGAGTTTCTCTGGAGAAATATCCTTTACTCCTGAAGAGGAACTGATTCTTGATCAGGCAAATGTAATAAATAAGGCCTTTGGAATTGTTGCGGAAAAACTGCGGCCGACGGTTGTGAATATTCAGGCTGAAAGCAGCGGGGTGGTAGGTCATAGTCAGGGTTCGGGAGTGATTATTGATGCGCGTGGCTATATTCTGACCAATTCGCATGTCATAGCCGGAGCGGATACGGTGATCGTGCGCCTTTTCGATGGCAGAGAATTCACCGCTGAGATCACCGGATCGAATCCTGAATCTGATATTGCTGTACTCAGGATTCAGGCACCGAATCTTTCCATCGCTAAAATGGGTGATTCCGACAGCAGTAAGGTTGGAAACTGGGTCTTGGCTATTGGTAATCCTTATGGTCTGGAATCGACGGTTACAGCCGGTATAATCTCTGCAAAAGGGCGTACCCGTGTCGGCAGTCTCAGTATTGCGGATTTTATTCAGATTGATGCGCCGATAAATCCCGGTAATTCCGGTGGGCCGCTGGTCAATCTGCGCGGAGAAATTATCGGTATTAATTCTGTGACCAATAAGAATAGTGAGGGGTTGAATTTTTCGATACCGATAAATCTTGCCCGTACAATTATGCAGGGAATAATCTCACATAAAAATGTTGCAACCAGCTATCTCGGTGCGGCGCTGCGTCCGGTTGATAATGATATCGCCGAAGCTTTTGGTCTGGATACGGCAAAAGGGGCGTTGGTCACCAAGGTATATAAACAGACACCGGCATCCAAAGCGGGATTACGCAGTGGTGATATAATTGTAAAGTACGGCTCGCGTACTATAAATGATGATCAGGAATTACGTACGCTGGTGGCGACAACAAATGCCGATGAAACACGTGATATTGAATTTTACCGTAAGGGCAAACTCAGGAAGGTTCCGATTACGATTGAGTCTCTGCCTGAGGAGATTGTGGTAGCCAACAGGAGTATAAAATTACTGGAGAATCTTGGCGTGGTACAGATAGCTGCGCTTACCCCGCAGATTGCCGCACAGCTCGGCTATGAGGCGGATACCAAGGGTGTGGTTGTCGGTGAGGTCAAAGCGGACAGTCCGGCGCAGGGATTTTTATCAGCCGGCAGTCTGATCTATAAGATTGACGGAGTGGAGGTGTCTACTCCGGATGAACTGCTCAATGAGCTTGGAAAGGTCAGTAAGGACGCCTGCTATGATATCTCCTGGCGCTTTCGGGAGTACTACGGTACCAAACGTATAGTCTGCAAATAAGCGGTTATCAGTATGTTGTGGGAACAGCTTATATTGAGATACTGTTGGTTGCTTTGCAGGAAGATTACTTTATATAATTTACAGCCGATACGGAATTATACCGTATCGGCTTTTTTAAAGGTATTGACGCAGGTTATGTCTGGATTGCTATGAGACTAGAGTTTGATTTCACCGGCTAGCAGATCATCCCAGTTTTCACGGCGCCGGATAACAGTGAATTGTTCCCCGTCGGCGAGTACTTCCACCGCTTTGGGGCGGGTATTATAATTACTGGACATGCTGAAACCATACGCACCGGCAGAGAAAATTGCGACCAGATCGCCACGCTGTAATTCCGGAATTTCGCGTTCTTTCCCAAAAATATCGGATGATTCGCAGATAGGCCCGGTAACGTCCTGCGGCATGAATATTCCTCCACCGATAAGTTCGGGGAAGAGTTCACTGTCCGGCATCTCTGTTGTTGATACCGGCCAGATAAAATGATATGCATCATACATTGCCGGACGAATAAGGTCATTCATGCCGGCATCCAGCATGGCAAAGTGCTTTATTCCATTGCTCTTGGTATACTGCACTTCACCGACAAGAATTCCGGCATTGCCGGAAATACTTCTGCCGGGTTCGATAATAAGTTTTTTTCCGGCTGCCTGGACTTCGGATGCTATAGCCTCCGCGTACTCTCTGAATCCGGGAATTTCTTCCTCGTCATATAAAAGTCCGAAACCGCCACCGGCATCAATGTATTCAACTGTATCCGGACAGGTGCCGGCAAAATCAAGAAGTCTTTCCACACCTTCGCTGTAAGCTTCCAGCGAGTTTACCGGGCTTCCAAGGTGCATATCCACCCCTTTGATGATGCAGTTTTTAAAGTGTGAAATTCGTGATACCAGCTGCATTGCCCGGGCAAAATCAATGCCGAATTTATTTTCTTTTGTGCCGGTAGTGGTTTTTGCATGGGTCTGAGCGTCAATATCGGGATTAATGCGGATGGATATCGGAGCTTTAACCCCGAGTTCTCCAGCGATACGGTCTATATTTATTACTTCTTCCTCGCTCTCACAGTTGAAAAGCAGGATATCTTCTTTTAGTGCGTATTCAATCTCGCTGTCGGTCTTGGCGACTCCGGCAAAGACGATTTTTTTAGGATCGGCGCCGGCGGTGAGTGCCCGGTAAATTTCTCCTGCTGAAACAGCGTCAAAGCCACTGCCGGCTTCGGCAAGTTCCTTGAGAATATTGATGTTTGAACAGCTCTTGATGGAGAAGCAGATTAACGTTTCTGTCAGCTCATTGAAAGCCTGAGATATCGAATTATAGCGGGTGAGAAAAGCTGATTTGGAATAAATATAGGCCGGTGTGCCAACCGCACTGATTATGTCTTTGACCCTGATTCCTTCGCAGAATAGTTCGTCATCTCTGTAGGTGAACCCCAGCATTGTCTTCTCCTCTAATTCTTTTGTTTACGGTATAATAAATTAAATTATAAGCCGCTTTCGCAAAATTGTCTAGGAAAAGTTTATCGATAAAAGAATGTTTTGTGTCTGTTAGTCAGGGAAAGAGCTGCCGGGATAAACCGCAGCAGCTCTAGGGGGAATATATAAAATTATATGTAATATCAGATGTTGTGCATTTTGCTGCGCAGTCTGCTGCTGAGTACCGCAAAACTCGATGCCAGCTGGGCGTTCTCCAAGATGATGTGATCATCTACTATTACCAGTGATGGTGTAAAATTCCAGATAGCCTTTATGCCGCCGCTGACAAGCAGATCTGCTATCTGCTGCGCAAACTGTGGTGGCATAGTCATTACACCGATGTGAATATTCATTCTGCGGGCAAGCTCAGGCAGCTTTTCCAGAGACATTACTTCAACTCCACGTATGCGTGTTCCTATTTTCGAGGAGTCGTTGTCAAAGGCGGCAACAATATTAAGTCCGTTATTTCTGAAGCCTTCGTAACCCAGAATTGCAGTTCCGAGAGCTCCGGCTCCGACAAGGAAAGCGTCCTGTGGCGCATTCCAGCCCAGAAATTCTTCAATTGCCTGAATCAGTGCGAATACAGGGTAGCCTTTCTTGGGTTTACCGACAATCCCGGTTGTTGCCAGATCTTTTCTCACCTGAGTAGGAACCAGATCGAGTGCTCCAGCTATCTGCGTGCAGGAGATATGTGCATCGGCAGCTACCCGGATATTACGCAGATATTCCAGATATTTAGGCAGACGGCGTAACGTAGGCACCGGGGCTACTCTGGCGCGCTCTGAGAGTGTCTTGCCTTGATAGAATGAATTATTGTCGTTGAACATTGTTTTCTTTCTATAACAGTCAATAAATAAATCTTTATTTATTATACAGTATATCGATAATAATTTCAATTATTCAGTAAAAAAATACTTAAAAAAAATATGATAATTAAAAAAGTATCACAACTTACTGGTTTTTAAGTGGTTAGCGGAAACGCTCGGATGTGCATGAGCGGGAAAATCAAGCAAACAATAGATAAAAAATGTGAGATTGATCTGCGGAACATGCAAATTACTGTCAATTTCACCTCTATCTGGCATAAACCCGATCTTACAATATGAGGTATAATAGTTAATATGGTATGTGGTGTCAAGAGTAATATTATAATCTGTTGCCGGTGGCTGTATGTAGTCAGGGGGTATCCGGGGGTAATATACTGCCGGGAAGTAAATGAGAACGTTTGTTTTAAACCAGGGAAGGTAATTATTGTTTGAATGCGGTGGTGGTACGTGTATAATTTCAGATGTAAATAAAATTAGGTCTGGATATGTATTGTATCTGCTTGCTAAGGAAATTGATTAAATGTCTGAAAATAAACTGCGTGTCGGTGATAAATTATCCGGCTTTACTGTTAATAGGGTACGAGAAGTTGAAGATGTGCGTTCTACGGCTATAGAGCTTGAACATGAAAAGAGCGGAGCCAGAGTTTTTCATCTTCTCTGTGATGATCCGGAGAATCTTTTTGCGGTTGCTTTCCGTACTCCGCCCAAGAATAATACCGGCCTGCCGCATATACTTGAGCATACTGTACTCTGCGGTTCGAAAAAGTATCCGGTGAAGGATCCGTTTGTTGAACTTCTTAAAACATCGCTGGCTACGTTTTTAAACGCCATGACCTATCCGGATAAGACTGTATATCCCTGCGCCAGTATGAATGAGAAAGATTTTTTCAATATTGCCAGTGTTTATTGTGATGCCGCTTTCAGGCCGAATATCAGCGAGATGCATTTCAAGCAGGAAGGGCATCATTTTGATTTTAAAGAACCTGGAAACACCGGGAGTGAGCTGTTAATAAAGGGTATTGTCTATAATGAAATGAAAGGTGCGTATTCTGACCTTGACGGGGTGATTGATAAGGAGGAGTCCGCCAGACTCTTTACCTCCAATGAATACGGTAATGACTATGGCGGTGATCCTGATTGTATTCCCGAACTGACTTATGCTGAATTTGTAAATTTTCATAAGACCTATTATCATCCGGCGAATTCATTTATCTTTATTTATGGTAATATACCGACAGCGAAGCATCTGGAGTTTCTCGATAGTGAGTATCTGAGTGCGTATGATAAGATTGATATTGATACCGCTATTAAGCCGCTGGAGTTGTGGGAGAAACCGGCTGCTGAGCGTATCGCGTATCCTGCCAGTGCTGGAGATACACCGGAGAAAAACAGTGCGGTGACTCTGACCTGGGCAACCGGCGAGTCTACTGATGCAGTGGAGAATCTGGCTCTTAATATACTGGATGACTATCTGCTTGGTAATGCGGCCGCACCTTTGCGCCGGGCAATAGTTGATTCCAAGCTTGGAGAGGATCTGACCAGTTCGGGGTATGCGGATTACCAGCGGGATACTTTTTTCACCGTCGGTATCAAGGGTACAGGTGAAGATAAAGCTGCTGATTTTCTTGATATTGTTCTTAAAACCTGTCAGAGTCAGGTTGAGAGTGGAGTTGACCGGAAGATGATTGAAGCCGCTTTTCATCATCTTGAAATGGCGGCTCTGGATATTCCGTCGCAGTATCCGCTGCGTCTGATGGACCGGGTTTACCGCAGTTGGATTTATGATTGTGATCCTGTGACCAATCTAAACCTCAGACAGAATCTTGCTGTGCTGTGTAAGCGCTATGAAGAGACCGAAGGTTATTTTGAAAAGCTTATTAAAAGAAAAATTCTGGAGAACAGTTATCGTCTGCTCCTGACCTTCTATCCCGATGTGTCATATAATGCACGTAAAGATGAGGAATTTACCGCTAAAATGGCTCAGACCAAGTCCTCTCTTACTGCTGCGGAGCTTGAACGTGTCGCGACTGAAGCCGCAGAGCTGGATGCTATGCAGCAGTCTCCGAATACGCCTGAAGCTCTGGAAACTCTGCCCAAGCTTGTCAAAGATGATGTTGCCGCTAAACCGGCGACTTATGATTTTGACAGTATTGAGGTAGGGGCAGGACAGGTGCTGGATAATAAGATTTATTCCGGTGGTATTGATTTTATTCATCTGTCAGTGGATATTTCTGATTTTGATCAAGAGACTCTCGAGTTTATGCCGGTATTTGCAGATGTTATAACCAAGGTTGGCGCTGCCGGTCTTGATTATGCCGGTTTTGCTCAGAAGGAGGTCGGCTGCTGTTCCGGTATTGGAGCAACTTTAAGCGCTGCCGGGCGTGTAGATTCGTTTTCTCATGTAGTGCCATATCTGAGTTTTGTGGTAAAGGGTGTGCAGCGCAAGCTTCCTGAGATGCTTGCGGTACTACGTGAGCGTCTGCTGGATTCGGATTTTTCTGACGTTCAGCGGCTCAAGGATATTCTGCTTCAGTCACGGGTAGGCAGAAAAACCGGTATCGTGCCGCAGGGTCATACCGTTGCAGCGGCTTATGCCGGTAAGGAAATTTCCAGTAATATTTATCTCAGTGAGAAATTTGGCGGTATCTCTCCTTTGCGCCAGCTGGATAGGCTGATAAACGATTACGACCCGGATTATATTATCTCCAGATTGCAGAAGATATCCCGGGCGATTCTCGATGCCGGTCGTTTTGATATGAGTATTGCCGGTTCGGAAGAGTCCCGCGCGGCTATTCTTGTGTGGTACCGTAAACTTCAGGAAGAGATGGGGAGTAACGGCTTTAAGCGTGGTGGAATATATACCCCTGTCAAAGAGCTCGACGGTAACGGAAAACTGCTGGGTCTGGCGGTACCGGCTGATGTGGCTTTTGTTGCCAGAGCTCTGCCGGGAGTGTCGGCCGATTCGCCATTGGCTCCTGCACTCTCTCTGCTGTCACAGAATCTTTCATACGGCTACCTTTGGAATGAAGTACGGGCAAAGCGCGGTGCGTATGGTTGTAAGGCGGCATCGCAGGCGCTTGCCGGAATTTATACACTTGCAAGTTATCGTGATCCGTGTATTGCTGAAACGCTTAAAACCTATGATGGCATTCTTGATTATATTAAAAACGATATGGATCTTAGTCCTGAAGGTATAGAGCAGGCAATAATAGGTACTGTTAAGAATTTTGATATTCCGTTCAGACCAGCGACTGTTGTGACTACTGCAATCAGTCATCTGCGCAGCGGGTCAAGTTATGATGTACGTTGTGAATTCCGCCGGCGTCTTCTTGGGCTTGACCGGGATAGTATTGTTGCTGCTGCCGAGCTTGTCTTTGCGCCGGAACAGGTTGCCGCTGCTCCGGTATGCGTATTGAGCAGCAAAGAGAAACTTGAGCAGGCTGTTGCAGCGGGGCTGAAGCTGGAGATTGAGAGTATCTGAAAATAACGACTGCTATCTGATTTTTATACTACTGGAATCAGCTGATTGCTGTTATTTTGATATTTTCAGGTTGATACTGCAGTTTAGAGAAAAATGCAGGGCTGGTTCGAGCGTAATTATGCTCTGTATTTTGTCTTGTCGGTGCTTTCTTCATTTATGAAGTTTTTGTTGTTTTGTGGCAGGTTGTCATTGATTGTAATTCTCTTCCTGGTTACTTTTTTAGTTTGTAAAATGGATATAATTTAATACAATGATAACCTCATTGCTTCATTTGCAATAATGATCAATGTTTGTGAAATAATATTCTATGCCGGGCGTAGGATGTTAAAATAAAATTTAACGGGGAATACTGTTAATGAATAAAGAGAAGGTATTTGTTGATAAAATAAGATCAAAGTCGGTGATTGTCGGTATAATAGGTATGGGGTATGTTGGCCTGCCGCTGGCTATTGAGTTCGCTGATAAAGGATTTCCGGTAATTGGTTTTGATATTGATTCAAAGAAGACTGAGTCTATCAATAAGGGCAGGTCATATATCAAGCATATAGCGGATGAAAAGGTAGCGTTGCTCGCTGATTCCGGGAACTGCGCCGCTACAAACGATTTTTCTCGGCTGCAGGAAGTCGACTGTATTCTTATCTGTGTCCCTACACCACTTACTCAGCACAATGAACCTGATATGCAGTATATAACCGCTACTGTAAAGAGTATAGCCCGTTATCTGCGTCCTGAGCAACTGGTGGTGTTGGAGAGTACTACCTATCCGGGTACGACCTCGGTTCTGGTTCGTGATATTCTTGAAAAGAGCGGGCTCAAAGCGGGAGAAGATTTTTATCTTGCCTTTCTCCTGAGCGTGAGGATCCGGGTAACAAGGAGTTCTCGACTAAAACTATCACCAAGGTCGTCGGCGGTTATAGCAGCAGTAGTGGTACAATTGCATCGGCGCTGTATGATATGGTTATCTCCAAGACTTATCCGGTAAGTAATACCGATGTTGCTGAAGCGACCAAACTGCTGGAGAATATTTTCCGGTCAGTAAATATTGCTCTAGTCAATGAACTTAAAGTGGTGTTCGATAGAATGGGGATTGATATCTGGGAAGTGATTGCGGCGGCATCTACTAAGCCTTTTGGCTATATGCCTTTTTTTCCGGGACCTGGTCTGGGCGGTCACTGCATACCGATAGATCCGTTTTATCTTTCATGGAAGGCCAAAGAGTATAATATCAATACCCGGTTTATTGAGCTTGCAGGTGAGATTAATACCTCTATGCCGATGTATGTTGTCTGTAAGGTGAAATCAGCGCTTAATGATATAAATAAAAGCGTTAAGGGAAGTAATATTCTTCTTCTTGGTATTGCTTATAAACCTGATGTTGATGATGATCGTGAGAGTCCGAGTTATAAGCTGCTTGATCTTTTAATCGAGCAGGGAGCGAATGTAAGTTATTATGATCCGTTTATTCCGAAGATCGGCAAGACCCGTAAATATAATTTTTCCTTATCTTCTGTTATGCTGAATCGGGAAACTCTTATAGCTGCCGATGCGGTAGTTATATCAACAGCGCACAGTTGTGTTAATTATGAACTGGTGGCGCGTGAAAGCAGTCTGGTTATCGATACTCGAAATTGTATGGCCGCTTACAGTGATTTAAATGCAAAAATTATTAAGGCATAAGCTAAGGGTCTAAGTAAATTCGGCGGGTACTGCTAGGTTATAGTATGCGGGTACTGTTTTTTGGGGCAGTAAGTTGCTTAATAGCGATTCCGGCTGTTTAAGTGTTCTTTTATCGAGGTTTGTGCCAGTTCCTGAGCAGCAGTGTATGATTCCGGAGTTCCTATATCAATAAATATTCCGGTAGTGCTCCAGCCCCCGAGGTGATTACCGCTTATCAGTTGCGGGAATATTTCACGTTCCAGTGAGACCTGTTTGTCGGCAGGGATACGCTCCAGAAAATCACGGTGCAGAAAATAAATTCCGGAATTTATCAGCCCGGCGGCGTTAACTCCGTCTTTTTCTCTGAAGCTGGTGATAATGTTTTTTGCATTCAGTTCTACTCTGCCGTAGCGGGCGGCATTACTGATATGGTTGAGTACTATCATTGCCGGGTGTTTCCCATTGTCAAACTCTGTAGCGGCCTTAGTGAGATCTGCTCCGAAGAAGGAGTCACCGTTGGCAACGATCAATTTGTCACCGGTCAAAAGGGGTTCGGCATTTTTTAATGCTCCTGCTGTGCCTAGCGGTGAGTCTTCATAGGAGTATAGTAATTCCATACCCGCGTAATTATTCCCGTATTCTTCTTCGATCATGGCTGCGAGATGCCCGGTGCAGAGGACGCAGCGTTTGATACCGCTGTTACTGAACTGTTGAAGAATATAGTTGAGAAAGGGTTGGCCGGCAACCGGGGCGAGAACCTTCGGGCGGTCGCTTATGCAGCTGCGCAGGCGTGTTCCAAGTCCTCCGGCCAGAATACAGCTGGTATATTCACTCATGTGGGTAAGCATCAGTAACTCCGGTTCAGATGCGGCTCTCCTGAAGTGAAGAAGATTACCTGTGAGCCGTAATTCTCAAACCTGAAGGGGACATGCAGCAGTTTTTTAAAGTGCTGGAGAAAACCGGTGCGCTTTTCTTCAGGAACAAAGAAGAGGAAAAAGCCGCCGCCTCCGGCTCCACAGATCTTTCCGCCGAGAGCTCCGGCGTTCAGTCCTTCCTGATACAGATCATCCAGATGCGGATTTGATACCTGTGTTCCGAGGGTCTTCTTCAGCATCCAGCTTTCATGCAGCAGTCGTCCGAAATCATTTATATCACCATCACTGTTGAGGATGTTCACTGCGGTATCGACATGTTTTTTCATTTCTTCATAGACAATCATTTTCTTTCTTTTATCGGTAGTAAGCGAAGCGATAATATCTGAAGAGTAGCGGGGATGACCGGAATAAATAAGTATCAGATTGTTGTTGAGCTGTTCAATCTTTTTCTGATCAATCAGCATCGGTGTTACATTGAATCTGTCATTATTATAAAAATCTATACGGTTGAAGCCGCCGAATGCGGTCGCTATCTGATCCTGAAATCCGACATGCTCTTTGACCATATTCCGTTCAATATGAATTGCCTGCTCTGCTATCTGGCGTCTGGTCATCATCTTTGAACGCAGTCCATAGAGGGCATTGAGAAAACCGACACAGAAGGAGGAACTGGAGCCGATGCCGGAATTGGCTGGGATATCACCACTGTGGGATACCTCAATACCGTAGGAGAAGTCAAGATAGCGTATGCTTTCCCGTATGGTATTATGCTGAATATCCTCCAGATCCTTGCAGCGTTCGGTATTGGTATAGCGCAGGGAATATTTGTAATCAAAGAATGGTGGCATTATTCTGCAGGTTATGTAGCAGTAATGGTTGATGGTTGTACTTAGTACGCTTCCTCCGTGTTCATTGAAGAATTCGGGAAAGTCGGTGCCGCCGCCAAAAAACGATATCCGGAATGGAGTACGTGTAATTATCATTATTTCCCCCTGAGACACAAAACAGCAAACATTGCTTTTAGTATACTTTTATGGTCGTTTATTGTCAATCACCAAGTAATCTGCGCTTTAATTTAATAGCATTCATTTCTTTTATATGATTATAAGACTCATTGCCGAAGCGTTCTCGTATTTTGTGCAGGTAACGGGGATTGTCATAATAGGTGGTAAAAGCATAATCTCTGAATTCCAGAACTTCGGCTGCGCTCAGTTTCTCTGTAGGCAGGGGCAGGAAGTCGTAGCCCTGAGAAGCGTATCCCAGCCAGGTATCTGGAAGCGGGGTGCCGGAGCGGAGTGATTCGTCGTACAGGTCTGAACCGGGGATGGCCATTGTGCAGAAAAAACTCGGAAAGGAGGGCAGGAGCTCGATAGCGAGATTCAGTGTGTCCTGCATTGAATCATAATCATCTCCGGGTAGACCGAACATGAAATTGGCACAGATATCTATATCATGCCGGTGGATTTTTGCTACTGCCCGGCGGACATCGTCAAGGGAGTAGCTGTTTTTGGAGACATTCGCCCTGACATTTTCATTTCCGGTTTCGATACCAAGTTTGAACCAGTTGAAGCCGGCCTGTTTCAGCAGTGTCAGATCCTCTTCTGGAATCTTTGCAATTACGTCTACTCTGGCAAAGGCATTGATATTCAGTTTATAGCCGCGTTCGATAATACCTTCCGCTATAGGGCGGTAGTGTGCGGGGCTGAAGACAAAGAGTTCATCGTGAAGATTTATATGGCGTACGCCATACTTCTGTACCAGAATATCAAGCTGCTTCAGTACCCAGTCGGTATTCCAGTTGCGGAGTTTATGCTCACCATAGGTGGCATGAATGGCGCAGAAAGAGCATTTGTAGGGGCAGCCGAGGCTGGTAAATAGAGAGGCGAATCTGGTCCGTTCGCTGAAGTCTCCCAGACACATCCAGCTGAAAGCGCGGTACTTCTCCATCGGCAGCAGATCCCAGGCGACATCGGTCAGTTCGGCAGAGAGATCCTGAATGTTCTCCGCCTTACGGCCGGAGCAGATGGTTTCACCTTCACGCCACCAGAGTCCAGGGATATCCTTTTCAGGGACGCCTTTCACGAGTGCTTCCAGAGTTTTGAAGCCTTCTCCCTTGGCAACATAGTCACAAGCCTCTTCTTTGAGGGTACGCTCTGGAAGCGCTGATGGGTGCCAGCCGGTGAGAATCAACCTGGTCTCTGGCAGTGTGTCTTTCAGAATCCGGCAGAGCTCGCCTACCGCTACCATTATCGGGGTGCAGACATTGGCCTGCTGGCTGTAACAGATAATAGCGATAAATTTAGGGTTTACCTTTCGGGCATACTCGGCAGTTTCGCTGAAATCGAGATTCTCCGCGTTGGCATCCAGTAGAGCTACATTTATATTATTATTGCGTAGATATCCGGCGGTTAGGGCGGCCCAGAATGGAGTGTCTATGGCTGAGAAGACCTTGCTCAGATCCTGATAGACTTTCTTGCGGCTGCCGCCGGGATTTATAAGTAGTATGTCGGTACTGGTATTCATGATAATCCTTTGTCTGTATAAACTAAGCTTTTACCCGGTTTATTTGCGGTTCACTTATCGAAAGCCTCCAGATTGAGACGTGAAAATAAAAATCTGGAGAGTATGCAGCCTACCGGAGAGAGGTATATACTGCTGTCACGTATCATCTCCGCGACCATTTTAAATGGAAATAATGCGACTTCAACTACTTCACTGCTGTCGAAACTGCTGCGGTCGTCGTATTCGTCACGGGTTAGTTCGATGGTGAAGATATTCAGCAGCTGTGGCATGCGTCCGGGCATCTCTGCAATCGGGGGGAGGCTTTTGAAACGGTTCAGATCTGTGATCATAATTCCGGCCTCTTCCTGCAGTTCCCGCCTTATAGCTTCTCTGGCATCCTCACCCTCTTCACAGCCTCCTGCCGGGAGTTCCCAGGGAGTATCATTGATTACCGGGCGGATTGACCGGATAAGCAGAATATATTTATCGTCAATTATCGGCAGTACTACATTCTGTGGCTGGTCATATTCCAGAGTGTAATAGCCGTTTCTATTCATTACATGAAACCATGGATTACGGTGTACCTCGGTTATTCCAGTGTTCTGAGTCTGATGATCGGTTGTTTTATTCTGCATCTCGGCCTTCTTTAGCGGGTAAGGAAACGTTCACCGCGGTTTATCCGCTGGCGCCAGTATGTGAGCAGATCCTGCATCGTCTGCTGAAAGCTTATTTCCGGTTTCCAGGAGGTCTTGGCTTTGAATTTGCTGCAGTCCGGAACCTGCAGATCCGCGTCCAGCGGGCGCAGTCTTGCCGGATCGGTTTCAATGCGGATATCGGCAGTTGTTGAGAGTTTCAGCAGGGTCTCAAGCATCTCTCTGACGGTGCAGGTGAATTCACCGCCGATGTTGTAGGCTTCTCCCGGTACCGGGTCAACTGTCACCAGTAGATAATAGGCTCTAACTGCGTCTCTGACATCGGCCCAGGTACGCAGTGATTCAAGATTTCCCACCTTGATAACCGGTTCAAGCTGTCCGGCTTCGATCATGGCAATCTGCTTGGCGAAGGTTGATTCGACAAAGACATCACCCCGCCGGGGACCGGTATGGGTAAACATCCGGGTAATAACAATCTTCTGCTTATAGGCCTCGGCATGGAACTGGCCGATGATATCGGTGCCGATCTTTGAAATGGAATATGGCGATGCCGGGTGGAAAGAGCAGTCCTCAGCGATAGGGAGTTTCTCACGCGGTACTCTGCCGAAGACTTCGGAGGAGGAGCAGACGTGAATAACCGGATCGATAGCGGGATTGTGCCGTAAGGCCTCCAGCAGGCGCTCCGTACCGAGTATGTTGGTGTCGTAGGTCTGAAGCGGACTTTCGAAGCTGGTGCGGGGAAAGCTCTGTGCCGCCAGATGGAAGACGTAATCCGGAGCCGCCTGGCTCACACAGTTCTGCAGGGAAAGATAATCACAGAGGTCGCCGGTGAGGAAGGTAAGGCGGTCGTTATTATTTGCTCTTTCCAGCAGGTGTTCGACATTATTCAGCGGGCTGCGCCAGCGGCACATGCCGTAAATATGCCAGTCGGTGTTCTCAAGGATAAAGTCAGCCAGATGGCTTCCTACCATGCCGGTTATGCCGGTTATCAGTACTCTTTTCATTATTGCTGTCTCTTATTTTATTCTGTTTTCAGTCGGTTAGAATGCTTTGTTGATTATAGCTGTAAGTTCGCTTATCTCCTCCGGGGTCAGTCCGGGATAATTTCCAATATAGTAGCCGTAGAAATGTACATGCTCGGTTACGGGCAGGTCTTCCGGGCGCTGGCAAGTGAGATGCCGCTGCATATAGGGCTGGCGCATCTGATTGCCGCCCCCGGCATTGCCCCGGCGGTATTCGATACTGTTCTCGTCCATGGTCTGCTGTAAGAGATCCCGCTTGTTATCATCTTTTTCCTGCATGATTATCGGCAGAGCGTAGTTGGAAGAATCTTCAAGTGCAAAATCGGTGAAGAATTTATTATTGTCCAGCTGGCTCAGGAAGAGTTCCAGATTTTCAGCACGCCTGCGGCAGTTATGGTCGAGTTTCGGCAGCTGCGCCAGACCGATAACTCCACCCAGCTCGGTATTGCGGACATTATAGCCGGTGCAGGAGAAAATGAATTTTTCATTCAGATCCGGGAAATTATCACTGTAGAATTTTCGGGTCTCAGTGCAGGTTGCTTCACGAACCATGCCATGTGAGCGCATCATGCGCATCAGCTGATAGAACTCGGGGTCATTGGTTGAGACCATACCGCCTTCAATTGTGCTCATATGGTGCGCAAAATAAAAGGAGAAGTTTGAGGCGAATCCGAAGCTGCCCAGCTTCTGTCCCCGGTATCTGGCTCCGTGTGATTCACAGACATCCTCAATGAGTAGAATGTCCTTTTCCTGCAGGGTATCCAGTAGTTTTTCGGAAAGAGCGCTGAAGCCCTGAGCATGAACCAGCAGAACCGCTACCGTGTTCTCTGTAATGCTGTTTATTACCTCTTCGGTATTCATGCTGAGTGTCGCCAGATCGATATCGGCAAAGACCGGTTTGAAGCCGGCATGAAGCACGCTGGTGACTACCGATGACCAGCCAAGAGGCGAGACAATTATCTCGGCATTCTCCATGTTATGCCCAGAAAGTCGTCCAGTCTCAATCTGGTGCCGGAGTCCGGCTATGGTAATCAGATTTGCAGAAGAACCGGAGTTGACGAAAACACTGTATTTAACTCCCAGCCATTCCGACCATTTTTCTTCAAATTCTCTGACATTTGCTGATTGGGTGAGTCTTGGATCGGTCTGCAGAAAATCTATCAGCGTCTGCAGATCCTGCTGGTCGATGTTGTTGCGCATCAGCGGCCATTTATATTCCATGCGGTCTGTCCTTTAATATATTTCTTTACTAATCAATAAGTTACAATTGTATTTCGGGTAAATGGCGATAACCTTCAATAATAATATTGTGCAGTATGGTTCGTATAATGCAAGTTAAAATTGTATATCCACGTATTTATGACTAATGCCATTATCGGTACTGTTTCCCGGAGACTTTATGCTATAAATTAACTCCTTAACTGTAAATATCCGGGTGTTTTTACAGATTATGCAGTTGTAATCATGAGCATACAGTGATGCCTGCGGCGGTCACTGATTTTCCGCTGGTTCATGAATAAACAGATTGCTCCAGATTTCAGGGAGAATATCTGTTTTAAGAATAAGTATATTCTCCGGCGCAATAGTCGTATTTCGTAAAAGTTCTTTGCGGGCTGTCAGTGAGTCTATTAGTCTTGGAGTGGTTATAATGGCTCCATCCGGTTTATCTGCGATATTTATTGTTGCTTCCGCTGTCTTTATAATCCCTTTATTGATGCCATCGGCATATTGATCGGTGGATGGCAGCAGCCAGGTGGTGACCTCTTTATGTTTTGTTGCGAGGTTCTGTCCTATTCTCTCACCCAGCGCCATCAGATCTTCTTCGAAGGTGTATTCGAAATAAAATTTATCTGATTCATTGTTGATCCGGTAATAATTCTTATATTCAATCGGGGTAGCATTGAATACTTCTGTTTTCGGGAGCCCGCAGCTGGAGGAAACAGTATTTTCAATATATTCAGGATCATGTAGTCCGTAATGGATAAAGGCATCAATTGTATGCTGTGAAATCTCTGAAAACTCAATGCAGACGGTGTTTTTGAGAGCCGCTTTGAAATGATTCAGAGTTGATCCATTCGCTATTATCAGCAGATCATCCGGATTCTTACCGCATTGGGCAGCCAGATCGATTAGAACATATATCGTGTTGAAGGTTCCGGAAATAGCTACTTTCTTTCTGGTATTCATAATATGGAAGATTTTTTCTTTATTTGCACTCTGTTTGAGCAGAAGATTATGCATGAACATAAAATTCGGGGCGAAACAGTTTGAGCAGA
This sequence comes from Planctomycetota bacterium, assembly GCA_963677015.1. Classification (GTDB taxonomy): domain Bacteria; phylum Planctomycetota; class SZUA-567; order SZUA-567; family SZUA-567. The sequence continues at coordinate 3,125,297 of OY781533.1, read as the reverse complement.
TGTAGAGGGTCGCCGGTGAGTGAAGGATATTTATTTTTTCTCCGCAGTTTCTGCAGACAGCGGTATTGGTCTTCCAGTCCAGGTCGACAGCTGAGAAGGTTTCCATCTGGAACATATACATTTTATAATAGATTTCCGAGTATTTTTCCCATAGTTCGTTGTTGCTGAGGGTGGTTATATTCGGGTATAATTCGCCGAGTCCGTAATTTGGGGTGAGTCTTGTTTCGGGAGTGTAGTTACAGAGTTTTTTCAGGTAAAAATCTTCATCGGCAATAAGGTTTTTCTGCAGTGCTATCCGGTAGGCGGCTGTTCCCGGAAAAATTATGACTCCGTTACCGCCTATGGTGCTGGGGGTTATTTTATTCTTGATGAAGAAGTCCAGGGTTGAGTCGAGCGACTCTGCTGTGTCCCCGGGATTGCCGATAAGGAAACCGCAGATATGCTGTATGCCGAGTTCTTTGATTTTGGCTACAATAGTGTCGACATCTTTGGTGGTGACACCTTTTCCCATCTTTTTCAGCGAATCAGTATGGTAGGCTTCCACACCGATATAGATGTGCTTGCAGCCGGCCTTTACCAGATATTCAAGTATTTCGGGTTTGAAATCCGGTCTTACCATTGTATATAAGGTTTTGTTTATGCCGGCCTTGAGATATTCTTCTGAGAACTTTCTGGCGTCTTCAACGGTATTGTAAAATATTTCAGACATTATCCCGATAGAATCGACTTTATAATTTTGGGTTATAAATTTGATTTCAGAAATAACGGAATCAACATCTCTCACCCGGTGACTGCTGGTCTGGGGAGCACAGAAGACACAGCGGCCGACGCAGCCCATACCTACAATCAGCGGGTAGCTTCGGCGGACTCCGTGATTCATACTCATCTGGTTGTCCAGATAATACTGCAGGTCTATATCTTTCCAGGTAGGATAAAAGCCGGTAAGAGAGCGGCGCTCTTCCGGTTCGGTGAATTTGAATGAGTTGTTGTCCCTGTAAGCTATTCCTTTTATATTTTTATAATCGGAGTTGCCGCTGGTTAAGGCTTTGAAGAGATTTGGCAGGGCAGGGTTTGCATCCTCCTGAATCAGAAAATCCACCTTGAGTCTATTCAGATATTTAGGCGGTATTCCGATAATTCTTCCACCGAGGAATATTATAATATCCGGTTTTATCCGGCGTATACGGGTTATGATCTCCTGAATTTGTATGTAGTTCAGAATAAGACCGCCGACAGCAACCGCATAATAGTCGTTTGTCCGGAGTTTTTTCTCAAGATCACTGTCCAGCTGCATATCAAAAAAGTCATATTCGATATTGTTATCAATGAGAGTGGTTATAATAAAAGCACAATTGATGGGAGCAAAATTATACTTAAGGTTCAAAAGTAAGAGTCTGTTATTTTCTGTGCTCATCGATAACCTTTCAGTCTGCATGGGCGGTTTATAAGTGATTATTTTTTTAGTGCGTTATATCATGGATCGTATTAATCAAACTTGAGTCTCGGGTGAATACCGGTTGTATTACAGCAGTAGCTGAGATTCATATTCACTTTATAATACATTTTTAGTTAGTAACGGTTGTTTAAGCGGAATATTTAATTTGTTTTAAACTGTCAGCAGCTTAGACATAACCCCCAAAATCATCACGTTGGGACAGAATCGGGTCTTTTACAGGCCACCAGAAGTTATAATCCGGATCATTCCATTTAATGGTAAACTGCCCGGTAGGGTTATAATATGCGCTCTGCTTATAGTGGAATACCGCCACTTCTGACATGACCAGATGGCCATTGCCGAACTTTGGCGGAATAAATACCTGTTTGCGGTTACGGTCTGAGAGGGTGAAGGATATCCATTGCCGGTATTGGGCAGATTCAGGGTCATTATTGACTACCAGATAGTAAATCTCACCGAACAGGCAGGATATTAGTTTGCAGGTTCCGTCGTCACCATGCAGGCCGCGCAGTACGTTGCGGCGTGAGGTGGAGATATCGTCCTGAATGAATCTGGTGTCAATTCCAAGTTTCTGATATTCTTTTTCATTGAATAATTCGACGAAGGTACCGCGGTGATCTTCAAATTCATCCAGCTGAACTATCTTCACGCCTTCGAGTTTTGTGTCTTCAATACGCATAATATACTCCTTATCTATGTTATATCATTACCATTCTTTTAGCAGTGAAACAATTGCCGCAGTGTCCAGTCCGAAATCACGGTGTAATTTATCTCTGCTGCCGTAGCAGTAGAGTTTGTCAGGCTCAATTGCGATACGCTTCAGACCCGGATGTGTCCCAGAATCCAATAACACTTCGCCAAGGAGTGTCCCTATACCGCCTCTACTGCAGTGCTCTTCAATACTGACAATTTTCGCCGCTGTTTTTAAAAGAGTTTTGAGTGCATCCGGCAGCGGATGGATTTTATTGAGATCGATAACATTACAGCTGATGTCTGCCGTTTTCAGCTCTGCGGCTACTTCGAGTGCCCTGTGGGTCATAAAGCCGGTGCTGAGCAGGAGCAGATCTGTACTGGTGTTCGACGTGCGAAAGTCTGTATGGTTATGAGGCAGTAGCTCTTCAAGGACTGGCATCTTTCCCTTGTCCAGACGGATGTATGCCGGAGCCGGGTTATCGCAGCAGAACCTGGCGGTATCGTATGCAGCCAGAGCATCGGAAGGTGAGTATATCTCCATCCCGGAAAGTGCCTGCATCAGCGAAATATCCTCGAGTGCGTGGTGTGTCGGACCGTCTTCGGCGTAGGAGAGTCCGGTGCCGCCCGCCATTATGGTTACCGGTGCATTGTGTACGCAGATATCGAGTTTTATCTGTTCAAGGCAGCGCAGAGTTATAAAGGAAGCGATACTGTATACAAATACCTTCTTGCCTTCATTTGCCATGGCTGCGGCAACAGTTATAATGTTCTGCTCGGAAATGCCGGAGTTGATAAACTGTTTGGGGAAATTCTCTCTGAAGCTGTCAAGCGCCGGAGCGCCGAAATCATTGGAAATTAAAATAACATCCCGGTCTGCTTCGGCTCTTTCAAGAACTCCATGTATGAAAGCGTCTCGAATTTGCAGTTTGTCTATATTCTTCATGTTATCGTTCTTCCTCTGCTAAAATTTTCCGGGTAAGGTCGATGTCCTCGGGTCTGTTGAGTGCCAGAACATGCCAGATGGCTTTATTCTCCATGAATGGCAAACCTTTACCTTTGACGGTCTCCGCAATAATTAGTGATGGTTTTGCGTCGGTATTGGCTCTGGCTGTTGTGAGGGCAGTGTATAATTCTTCAAGGTTATGGCCGTTACAGGTATGTACCTTCCAGTTGAAAGCTTTCCACTTATCCGCTAAGGGATTGAGAGAGGTGAAGTCTTCGGTATTTTCAAGAACTCCCAGATGATTTCTGTCAATGATTACGGTGAGATTGTCAAGGTTTCTGGCGGCAGCGAAGAGCGCGGATTCCCAGATAGAGCCTTCGGTGCACTCCGAATCACCGACCAGAACAAAATGATGACGTGGTGAGTTGTCAATCTTAGCGGCGAGTGCCTGCCCGCAGGCGGCGCCTATACCATGGCCGAGTGAACCTGTGGACCATTCTACACCCGGTATTTTATGGCTTGGATGACCTCCTAGAGTGCAGTTTCCACTCCGGTATTCACTGGTAATAAGACTTTTTGGGAAAAAGCCGCGGTCTGCAAGAACAGCATATAGCGCGGTCTCTGCATGACCTTTACTCAGGATGAAGCGGTCGCGGTCATTAGCGGCAGCGTTCTCCGGCCTGCAGTTGAGTATCTCTCCGTGATAGAGCGCGCATAGGATATCTATACATGAGAGTGAGGAGGCAATATGTCCGCCATGCGCGATGCACATTTCGGCGATCGCTCTGCGCAGCTCCCGGGATTTTTGTTCCAGGTATTCAGGGGTTATGTCTTTCATAGGTTTTATCCAAATTTCTTTTTAAGGTAGATCAGGCCTGAAAAAATCAGACTTTTGATATAATTAACCGCGATAAAGTGTCTTTTCCATGTCTGTGCGGCGGCAGACATTTTCTTTGTGTCACAATGGTTAAGTGTCTGCGGATCGCCTTTGATTATAAGGGCGATATTACCATGCTCTACAGCTGGTATCACAAGCTTGTCTGTCAGGTCTTTTGCCGCTTTATCCAGTACAATGCCTTCTAAGTTGATAATAATCGTGAGCGAGGAAGCGGCTGCAAATTGCAGAACCTCCTTCAGAACTGCTTCAGCGTCTGTAACTTCGTCGGCTCTAAAGACAATCAGGTCTGCCCTGAGAGTTGGGGAGAATCTTTCCCGGATACGGGCTGTGGCGGTATCCGGATTGCCGGTGATATAATGAACCGGGCCGTGATGGGTACTGGCCGCAAACCCGGGATGCCATTTGTGAACGAGATGTTCCTCAGGAAAGAGTTCATTCAGCAGGGTACGGAAGAAGCTGAGCTTTCCCCCTTTTTTATTGAGGTATTGCCGGCCGATAACTGTATGGTCGGTAGTTTCCGGGTGCTCTTGTTTTTGAGGCAATACCGAGATTATCTCTGCTGCCGGGTTTATGGAGCTGACCAGTGCGGCAGTAGCGTCGCTCTCAAGCATTATTTCAGTGAGTCTGCCGGAGCGTTTAGCACTGCCGGAGATGAAATCACAGAAAGTATCTACCCTGAAATTCTGCAGGAACCAGCATAGCGGGTAAAGCTCAGGGCATATGCTGACGGCGTTGAAGGGAAGATGCCGGGCTATTGTCCGGGTCAGAGCGGTTGCTGAAAGGCCGCTGTCCGGTTTTTTAGTGGCTTTATATGCTGTTAGGGTAATGCCGGTTGCTTTTCCAGATTCTTCTTCCAGTTCATAGCCGGTGAGCCCTATATTCTTAGTATTACCGGCTGTAATGATGTCTTGAGCCTGATTGGCGGTTTTGAGCTTGAGGTTGATATTAACCGAGTCTACCGTCGGGTCGTAACAGATGATGCCAAGTCCTGACAGTTCATAAACTGGATATTCTTTATTAGCCGTAAAGCCTAGTCTTGAGTCATTTTTGCCCCAGCCGGTGAGATTTTCGTCAAAGCCGCCAGCATTCATGAATACCTCTGCGGAACAGATGAGTGCGCCGAAATCGGCACTTATCCCAGGGTGTATCCGGTTGTATTCCAGCCAGTTGGTTGAGAGTGAGAGGTATCTGTCCAGTTCAGCGAAACTCTTTTCGGTTTCATGGAAGCTGCTCGGGATAATGTGGCGCTTTACCAGCATAATGGATTTTTGCGGATCGAAGTGTAGGGGTATATTCTCGGTAAGTACATTGCATAACGGTGCAAGTGAATATGTGGTGAATAGAATATCCGCCGGCATATGGATAATATACTTACCTCTTGCTCTAAGTATGCCGGCATTGAGTGCGACGGTGGTGTTAAAATTTCTGCCGTTTGGGTTGTATTTTTCTGCTATAGCATGTGAGACATTGATGAAACGGATTTTGCTGGCTGCTTCCGGTGTCAGGTTCAGAACGGCTGCAAGGTGTGTTTCGCTATCCCAGTCGACGATAATTATTTCATACGCAATAGCGTTACCGGTCTGATTCATACTGTGGGCGAAATAGTTTACACAGAGTTCCAGCCTTTTTTTGAACAGACCTCCGTAGTTGTCATTGCGACCTGTAAGAATAATACTGAATAATGGCTGACCTTCATTTTGAAGCAACATCTTCTCCTGATTTTACGATATTTCAGTTTAATGCTGAAAACGTGATTATCCAAGGCAAAGACTGGTAATATTGTGGATTCATGTTTATTTATAAGGAGTTTTAGGTCGTAAATCTTTTTATAAATATTATCATAAGTTTTGTTCTCCACCTTTTAATTGTATTTGCCTTTGCAATGCCAAGGATTTAAAGTTTATTCATGGGTGACTGTTTCAGTTAAATTATGCTATAGTATGCAATTTATAATGATTTTATGCAATTATATGCCTGGATTCTATCAGCTGTAAGTATCCTGATAGGGGTTTACTGGCTTATTTCCTGTTAATCACTATATATTTAACTGGCAATATTTTACTTTTTATCCTGTCTGATATCAAGCAATATTCATATATGCCGGTTTATCACGGGTATTACTCCTAAGTTATCGGTTAAGGTGTTTGTAAATTTAGTAAAATCCGGGGAAATCAGCAAACATAATCCAGAGTTACAATTCAGCTTATAGCGTGGTGGAGCATAATGGGATTTTGTATAAATTAATTGCTATTAAAATGCTAAATATATAACATGGTTTTAGGGTGTCAGGTGGAACAGGTTGGGCTAATAAAGCTTATAAGGTGTGGCTGTTTATTTGTTTATTGTCGTAACTGATTGATATCATTGATGATAAATATGTTGTTCAGCTGTGTGGTTGTGACTGGTGGTAAAAGTATTTTTGTTTAAAACATTGTGTAATGTTGGCTGAAAAGCTGGTTGTAAAATTACCATTTGTTTATGAACCGGACACTTTGTGAATGCTGAGGGTCTGATTGCTGTTTTATTGTCTAATGCTTATATAAAAGAAAGTTGGATGTTACAACGGAATTGGAAAAAATAACTGAAGATCTTAAGTTGAATGCCGCTTATTGTAACAGAAATGCAGAATGGTGTATTTTAATCAGATTATTATCTAGAAATTGCCGGGAAAACTAAAATATTCTGCAGGTTCTGCGTTTGGGGTAATAACGAAATTGCGGTATATTATATGCTGCATTTAAATTATTTTTTTAGGATATTTTAGGATTTGATTGCCTCTTTTGGCGGGATTCTGGCTTTTTAAAACCGTGGCTAAAGTTGTCTGGCTGTACCGCAGATAACAGCAGCTTGGAAATAAATTATGGAAGGATTACTGTATGAGAAACCTCAGAGAAATGACAACAATAGAAATTGATATAACAAATGCCTGTGTCAATCAGTGCTCAAACTGTACGCGGTTCTGTGGTCATCATAAAAAACCTTTCTTTATGGAGTATGATTATTTTACCAAGGCGGTGGATTCATTAAAGGATTATCAGTATATGGTTGGAGTTATGGGTGGTGAGCCGACACTTCATCCGCAGTTCCATGAATTTGCCGAATATATTAAGAATCACCGGAGTAAGAGAATTCATCATCACTTCAGAAAACCTTCTGCAGATTTTAGTGCGGCGTATTATGCACAGGTGCTTGATCCGACATCTAAATCTGCTCTGCGAAGTACGGCCTGCCTTCAGTATTATAAGCATTTTGAAATTATCAATGAATCATTTGGCTTTCAGGTTATAAATGATCATAAGAATACCTGCCTGCATCAGGGACTGCTGGTGTCGCGAAAAGACCTTGGCGTTGGTGATGATGAATGGGGGGAACTCCGTGACAACTGTTGGCTGCAGAATCAATGGAGTGCTACTATTACTCCTAAAGGCGCTTTTTTCTGTGAAGTGGCGGGGGCGCTGGATATGCTATTTGACGGTCCTGGAGGCTGGGAAGTTACTCCTGACTGGTGGCTGCGTGAACCGGAGGATTATAAAGATCAGCTGCACTGGTGTGAGCTGTGCGGAGCCTGTCTGAATACTCCGAAGCGCTTATCCAACGATGGCAGAGATGATATTTCGCCGGCGTTACTTGAAAAACTGCAGGAAGTAGAGAGTCCTAAGGTCAAGAAAGGCAGGTATGTATTGCTTGATCCTGAAACCTATGATGAGAATGATTATCTGAAGTTTATTGGCGGAAATGACTATATGGAGGCTAATCATTCTAAAAGATTTACTGAGCTTAACGAGAATCTTCTGCCTAAGTCGTTTGACATCGTTCTAAATGGTGAATTATCTGTTACAGATTTAACTGCTATCAAAGACTGGGTTATTATCGCCGGGTCGGGTGACAATGCAGAAGGTCTTAAAGAATTGTTTAGCAGGATAGTGATAAATCCCGGATGTCTGTATGTCTGTGAGGAAGAGGGGGCGTGGCTGTTTAATGTTATTTCAAGCTCTGTGACCAGGGCAATGGCTGCGGGTAATACTCCGTCTACGGTTGACGATCTGCTGGCGATCTATCCTGAGGATAAAATAATAAGTGTGAATACTCAGGAGCTGTGTGTGCCGGTTGCATAGAGCAGACAGGTTTTTCTGTGTTGCTGCTGATGTTATGATATTGCTGTTATCATAGAAGTATTATTTGCAGTAGTTGTCGGTATGCGAGATTGATTGGTAAATTAAGAGTTTATTTTCTATCGGTGAGATAGTTATTATATTTTCTGAATAGGTTACTGATAGAGATAGTTTAGAGTGATGATAAGGAGTGACGGTTGTGGCTGAGATTAGTATTATAATTCCTTTATATAATGCGGAAAGATATCTGCCGCGTACTCTGGACTCTGTAACGGGGCAGAGTTTCGATGATTTTGAAGTGATTATTATTGATGACGGTTCCACTGATAACAGTTATGAGGTCTGCAGCTCTTATGCTGAAAGGTTTCCCTATATAAAAGTATTCAGGCAGAAGAACTCCGGTACTTCGGTGTCCAGAAGGTTGGCGGCGGAAAAGGCGCAGGGCAAGTATCTGTGTTTTCTTGACGCTGACGATGTTCTGGCGGAGGATTGTCTGAGCACATTGTATAAGGTACAGATCGAAACAGCCGCTGATATGACGGTGGCCTCCTACTGGCGTCAGAATGAGCAGGGTGAGATAGTTCAAACAGGTTGTCCATTTCGTAAAAGATATTTCGGGGAAAATGCAGATTTTGTTTCAGTGGTTGGTAAGCAGGATATCATTGAACTGGCATTGAAATCCTGGCAGGTAAGTGGAGAACCCTTATTCGGGGCATTGTGGGCAAGGCTTATAAAGCGGTCTATGTATCTGCAGATTATGGAAAAGATAAAAAAATATTCTACGATCTGTGAAGACCTGTATTTTTATGTAAATTTCCTTAAGATAATTAATAAAGTGGTGATTATCGATAAACCTGTATATAAATATACATTGCATGACACGGCTGTGTCTCTTAGCAGCAGTTTCTTTAATCAGACTGATCATCTTTATACCTTTAGCATTATGAAGAAATATATTGTTGATTTGCTGGTTGATAGTTTTAAAATTAGTGAAGCGGAAGCGGCGGCTCAGGCGTATGAAACGATATCATATCAGCTGATTGGAAATTTTGTTTATAATTTCAGGTATTACTCTAAAGATAACAGCCGTTATTTCTATGACAAAACCTGTGAGTTACTTCAATCTGAAATTGTTGAGAAATCAGTGCTGCACCATAAGGTGCTTGCAGGTTACAGTAAACTGATACCGTTTCTGATGCGGATGAAATGGGCGCGTATTTTGATATTTGTCTGCAGACAGAGGGCAAAGAAGAGATATGCGGTAAAATAAGAGGCTCTTTTATAATAAATTAATTAATAGTGTGATCATGAGTTACGCTGTAGTTCTGAAAGTAATTTAATAATGGATGATATGCAGAAATCCAGGTGCTTATGTATGCTCTCAACTACCGGGAGAGAGGATCCAAAACATTGTGATGTGCTGGGGGATTTTCTTGAAAAGTATTTTTATAGTTTTGAAACCAAGGTTGTTGGTACTGATTGTGACCTGAAAAAAGAGATAGAAGACTTTTCAGCGGATTTGGTTTTTTATCTGCACATGCCTGAGATGCTAGCCGTAAAAAAACCGCTGGTTTTTCCGGAAAATTATGACTGCTATCCGGAAATACCGCGTATCGGGATGGCTGGTGGAGATAAATACAGTCCGGTTAAATACGCCTCATATAATGCTTTGAGAAAACTTAAATGCCAGGCTGGAGTATGTTCTCTTACTGCTGGTGGGGAGCTTATTTATGAAGCGGATGATTTGCCACTTTATCATAAGCTTGGGTTGTTGTATACCTCTATTCTAAGAGATTACGGTGAAGATAAAATAATACCAGTAGGATTGTTTGGCGCTGGGTTTGCTTTTGGAACTGAGAATAATAATCATTATCAGTGGCGGCAGCGGGTAACTAAGCAACTGCTCAATCGGGTTCCGCTATTTCATGCGCCCAGACCATCGGCAGTAAATATAATAAAAAACTCGCATGATCTGGTAAAAGAAAAATATGGACGGATGCTCAATCGCTGTAAAGTGGCGTTAACCTGCGGAACTGAACAGCATAATATTCTTGAGAAGCATCTGGAGATACCTGCGTGTAGAACCTGTCTGGTGACTGAAGAATCCAATATAGTGAAAGATTATGGGTTTAGAGACATGGAAAATTGTGTCTTTGCTGACGAGACCAATATTTGTGAAAAGCTTGAGTATCTGTTTGTAAATCCTGAAAGATTGCAGGAGATTACGGATGCCGGTTATGAATTGGTGCAGCAGTATCTGGATAAAGAGAAAGCATTTGATTTTTATTATGAGCTTTATAAACTTCTTAAAACTAAAAAAGAGGATGAAAGAATAATTCAGGATGGGGTTTCTTCTTTTAGGATTGTGAAAAAAAATAGTGGTGAATTATCAAGTGTCGGGTACGGTCCAGATTATATCCGCCAGCAATGGGAGAACGGGTTTAATTATCTTCTTGCAGATGATGCGGATAAAGCGATGCAGTCGTTTAATAATGCGTTGTCATATGTCAGTTATACACCAGAAGCAGTAACGGGAATAGGGATTGTTTCGCTGTTCTCAGGAAAAATACAGCAGGCAGAGCAGTGTTTTTTACGAAATATCGCTCATGTTCAGAGGCAGGCGGGACTGGGACTTGACCTCTGTGATCCGGTTGAAGTTGCGTATCTGGTAATTATATATATTATAACCAACAGAGTTGGTGAAGCTCAGAGGGTACTGAAATGTATGGTAGGTGTGGGGCATCCGGCACTTACTGCAGTGGGGGCATTGCTGAATAATGATTCTTCACTGCTTTCAAATATAAAAACCCGGAAATCAAGAATACCTTTTGATTTTGAGGATTCTCAAAAATGGTATGGTCATTTTGCTCATGCTGTTACTATATACAGGTAGGGTGTTATAAAAGTATTTTGTTGGATTTGTTGGCTGGAGAAAATATTGATGAATAGTGTTGAGTTGTCCAGAATGGTTATAAATTTACTTGTCGCTAGTAATAAACCAATAATTGTTTACGGAGCGGGGAGAAGTGGAAAGCTATTCTATAATTTTTTCATAAATAATCCTCATACGAAAAATATATCATTAACAGGATTCTGTGATGATGGGTGTAAAGAAGTCGGGAAAAAGTTTATGGGGTTGCCATTAATGCCGACTGAAAGTGCGGTTGAGAATTATCCTGACGCTATTTATATTGTTGCTATGTCATATCCGCTGGGAGGATATCGTCAGTTGACGGATATGGGAGTGACTCTGATTTATCGGAGTAGTGTTATTCAGAATATTTTACTTTCAGCTTATCCTGATTATGCAAGGTCATTTGATTTTCCGCGTGCAAAGAGTCCATTATGGGTTTCTGAATTACCATTTTATAATAAAAAGGTTTACAGCTCTGCGGAACAGGATGGGTATCTGGAGTGGATTTTCGCCAATATTGCACCAACCAGTAGATTTTTTGTTGAGTTTGGGTTTAATTCAGCTGACTTTAAGGCGACAACTCCAAATGCAAGATTATTGCTGGAAAACGGTTGGAATGGTATCTTCTTTGACAGTGATTTTGAAAATAGTGAAATCAATTTATATAAAGAAAAGCTTTCTTCGCAAAATATTGTAGAGGTCTTTAAAAAATATGATGTTCCTGAAGATATTGATTATCTGTCTATCGATGTTGACTCAATTGATTTGTGGTTATTTGACGCAGCTTTAAGTGGTTATAGACCTAAGGTTGTAAGTGTTGAATATAACTCCAATGTGCCTGTTCACAGAGCTATAACATTTATTGAAGATGAAAGTGAAGTGTTTTTTGGAAATGATAAAATTTATGGAGCTTCTTTAAAAGCAATGTATTTGGTGGCAAAAAAGTATAATTATAGGCTTGTAGGTGTCGTAGATAGTGTTGATGTTTTTTTCGTTGCGGCAGAATTTTTGGATGATCAGGTCAATATGCCGGAGTTAAGTGATTTTATAGATTCGTGCTGTGGGGATGTGCATCCATTTTGTACTAATGGAAATGAACAGCATGCTATAGATTATGAGGTATATCTGGAGACTGGTGATTGTAAATTGGCAAAAAAAGCGGCAGAAGATATGCATTATTGTTTTACCGGGAAATCTGATATTTCTTATGATGCTCTTACAGGTAACTACGCTAGAGAATGGAAATAAGAATATATCTCAGCGATAATTTGCTGTATTATAATTAACGTACGGGACTGATTACACCTTCTGCTGTGGAAAGTAAATAGTATATGGTTTGTAATAAAATAAAGCCTGAAAAGGTATTGTTGGTATACCCGCGGATTGTATATTTTCCGGTTAATTTCGCTTATATCTTTCCATGCCTTAAACGTCATAATATCCATTATGATTTTGTTGATCTCAATGTAGAACCGGATTTCTTTGAACATAATGATCTGAAGGAATACTATGCGGTTGCAACCGGCGGTCTGATCGGTCACTTCTTTATGATGGCTGAGCTGTTTAATATGATCAGAGAGATTAATCCGGAACTGCCGAGAATACTTGGAGGCCGGGTTACCGGAGCACCGGAGTATCTTCTTCAGGAGTTTCCTGCCGAGTATTTTGTCTTTGGTGAAGCTGATCCGGCAATGCCTAATTTACTGAAGGCGATTTATAATGATGCGCCATTGGCGGAGGTCAAGGGGGTCGCTTATCGTGATGCGGCAGGGCAGTATATTTGTAATCAGCCTGAGAAGAAACACAGTCTGGAGAATTTCAACCCGGATTGGGATGAAGTTGATATGGAGTATTATCTCAGCAATGATGAGTTTGCCACTGGTGGGTATTACAGTGATCGTTCCTATCCGATAATTATAGGAATGGGCTGTATTGGTCAGTGTGTTTTCTGCAATCCGGTTATCAAAGGTTTCAGGATTAGACCACCGGTAAATGTCGTTGCTGAACTGGCTGAAGCAAAACGTAAATATAATATTACCAGTTTCTTCATAGATTCTGAAATATTTTATCTGAAGCTTAAAGACGTTGAAGAATTCTGCTGTCTGCTTAAAGAGTATCATATAGATCTGCCTTTTGCTGCCAGTATCCGGGCAGACACCAATCCGCAGATCATCAGACCCCTGGCTGAATCTGGGTGTAAAACACTGATGATCGGTATCGAAGCTTATGATAATGCCGCCTTGAAGGCCATGAATAAGCATATTACCACCGATGATATAGATAGGGTGGTGCAGGAGGCGAGAAGAAACAGAATCAATCTGATAGGTGGTTTTCTTGTCGGTAATCCCGGAGATACTGAAGATTCTATCGTTAAAACTGCGGATTATATCGTAGCCAATGATATCGTCTGTCCGATCAGACCTATGGGGTTGATGATATATCCGAGTACTACCAACTATGTAACTGCTAAAGAGAAAAATTATATAGATGATGAGTGGGCGTATTTTAGAAAATTCTGCAATTTCAGCTATTCGATACGAATAACCGAGAATGGTATTGGTGAGGAGTTTCCTAATATTACCGAACTCTCAAATGAAGAGTTATGGCATGCTTACGCTAAGGCAAGTTTCAGGTTGTACAATCATTTTATGAGCAATAAGGTATTGAGTGAGGCACATTTAGATACTCAGACTGCGGCTTGTTGCAAATGTGGTCATAGAATGCCGATAAAAAAACCGGTATGGATGCAGATTTGCCCTGAATGTGGCTATACTAATTATTGTGATATTCATATGATGGGACTTATGTCGGAAAAATCCGAACTGCTGGCAGAATTTTGTAGCAGAAATACTGCTATTGCTATTGCCGGTACTTACCATTTCAAGATGGCATTACTAAAGTTGTGTCTGGAAACAGGGCTTCAAAGCAGTGATTTGCTTGTTGTGGAAGACAATGAACAGCGTGAGAGCTTTTTCCAGAGTATATCTGAAGATTTGAAGGTTATTAAAACCGAGGAAATAGCACAGGCGGGAGCTGTAGTCTATGCCGGATTATTCCAGCCTGAGATGATGGAAGAGCGATTGCGTAACAGTAATTTTACGTCAAGTGAAATTATGAACGCTACACCAGAGGCTTTTAAAATTCTGCATAAGAATAATCTGTATAACATCTCATATTATTTTGAGTTTACCGATAATGCTGATCTTCAGGCATATGGAAGTAAGGTTGCGCAGTATCTGCTGGCAGAGTATGGTGAAAATACATGCTGGGTCTTATACTCAAACTGCCCGCTGGGGGCTGAAATTACTGCCGGTATTCTGCAGAGTAACCTGCTTTCTGCTGTGGTATTCTCTAAAAACTTGAATATTGAAGAAATGCGTAAAAACTCAGCAGGTGAAGTGCGGTGTCTGATTACTACTCCGAGAATGACCGGGTATAATGAAATAACCAACGAGCTATCGCGAACTTTTGCCATACCTTCTGAAAGTGTCTTAGGGCTAAAAAAAGATATTTGTCCCGTGCTGTGGGCGGGTATGTTTATAAGTGAGTAGATAATTCCGGATATGTTTCAGGCATATTCTGGTATGATTTTAACTATATTTGCGCTTGCGGTTATGGTTACTGGTTCGGTGATAACCAGACTGGAGAGGTATTTTAAACTGTTTCCTGCGCCTGAAAAGTATGCTGATCTTGTGACAGAGCGTGGTAAAATTAATAATTTTTCTCAGTTCAGGCGATTTATTGCTTTGAAAGAAGAGCTATTATTTCTTTTAAATTATAGTAAATTCTCCGGTTATTACTGGCGTGTCTGATTGTATACAGTCGACATGATGGTATGGTATTATCGTTTTATTTGCTGGAAATTTGTCGGTATCTGAAAAAATAACTAAAATATCGGGTGAGAGTTACGATTATAAAAAAGAAAGATCATTTTAAATTCGATAAAATATTATGTATCTCATGCAATGGCAACTCGTTGCGTGGTGTGTTTATATTTATCGCTGTTATATGATTTTTTGTGTGAGTAACTAGTGCCTGCTGTTTTAAGGATTGGCGGAGGAATTTTTATCTATAAGACATTGCTGTTCTGTCTGGAAAGGGTGGATAATGAAAAAAGAAAAGATAATCGCGATGATACCGGTAAGACTCAAGAGTCAGCGGATCAAGTATAAAAATCTGCGGTTACTTGCCGGAAAACCGTTGATGGCGTATGCTATTGATTCGGCGCTTAAATCCGGTATTTTTGATAAGGTGGTGGTTAATTCCGAGGTTCCGGAAATACAGCAGATCGCTGAAAGGTATGGAGCGGAATTTTATCTGCGTGATGAACAGTTTGCCAGTTCTACAACTAATTCTGATGATGTTGTTCTTGATTTTATCGATAATAATGATTGTGATATTGTTTATTGGGTTAATCCGACATCACCTCTTCAGTCACCGGTTGAGTTAAGAGAATCGCTGGGATATTTCAGAACAAATAAACTAGATTCAATGCTGACCTGTATTGATCATCAGGTGCATTCACTGTATCAGAATAAACCGGTTAATTTTGTTGAAGATGAGAAATTTGCCAGGACTCAGGATCTGGACCCTGTTCAGACCTGTGTTTTTTCCTTTATGGCCTGGAGAAGTTCGGCATTTCGCGGCAGCATGTCTGAGAGAAACTACGCTTTTCTTAACGGTAATGTCGGGTATTATCAGGTAAGCAAGCTGTCCTCAATTGATATTGATCATGAGGAAGATTTTGCGATAGCTGACTATATTATCAGAGCGAGAAAATCCGAGAAGAAACCGGAGTATGATGATCTTTATTATAAACTTTATGCTGAGACCGAGACTGTTGGTGTATAATAGATTAAATAGTAATTATCCGTCTGTCTGATGCTCGGTTCAGGGCCGGTAATGTTATGCAAGGGGTGAAGCGAGAAGGGATAAGTATGCAGGAAAATAGCTTGAATGCTACAGTTTCTAATGGTATTGATCAATTAAAAGTCGGGGATTTATCGGCTGCAAGAGCTATTTTCAATCAGGTCATTATCAACAATCCCGAAACGCCTGAGGTTTATCAGGAGGTCTTTCTGGCATATTTTAATTATGGACATTTTGCTGAGGCGGTTGAAGTTTTTGCGGTGGCGGATAATAAAATACCTGCAATGCCTGTAGATAATCATTTTCAGATACTTGATGTGCTGATGCAGAAGAAAGACTATGTCAACGCGGTAAAAGTATGCAGGATGGCACAACAGCGAGGAGAGATGAAGCCTCAGGTATTACAGAAACTGGATAATATGCTGGAGATACGACTGGTGGATTACCTCTGTAATGGTAAGCATCAGCTGGCGGTGGATATTATCAAGGATGCCTTCCCGGATATTACCGATCAGGAAAACAGGAATGAGTACGGGACGCTCAGTATAAGAAATATTCATTTTCGCTATACTCTTATAATAGAGATTCTGTATGCGGCGGCACTTTGCAAGGAGCGGGGTCTGCAGGTACCGCTGCCGAAGTTCAAGGGACGGGTAAACAGCGCGATACAGCCTATAATTGCGGTTTTGGAGTATTATGATAAGTACCTGTATCAGGGAGCCGAAAAACTGAGTAATCAGGAGCTGTCTTATATTAACTCTTCTAAAAGGCATTCAGAAAATTATGTTATCGGGCGTGTTGAAGGTGCTCCGCCGGTCCATAAATATAACAATGTGTACCATCATAAAGATGTTAACGCGCTCTTTGACGCGCGGGGATATTATATCCCTTCGTCAATGACCTGGCATCATAGATGGCATCCGGTAAGCCGGCATCAGGAATACACCCTGGAGGTGTCACATTATTCGCCTCAGGAAATTTCAGCAGACAGTTATTGTGAGGCTGAAGAGGTCTTATATCTTGGCGGTAATTTTATAAGCAGCAAGCTTAATTTTGGACATGTATTTTTAGAGGTGACCAGCCGGTTATGGTATCTGGCAGAGAATGATTTTAACGGGAAGATACTTCTTGATGTTCCGCCTCTGGAGAAGCTGCCCAGTTATTTCCTTGAATTGCTGGAAAATCTGGGGTGGGAATACCGGCCGGATAAGATAATATATCAGGATCGGAATATTTTATTTGAACGGATAATAATTCCTGAGATGTCACACCGTTGGACAGCTTTTCATTATACGTGTAATAATAATCTTTTCGGTAAAATCGGTGAAAGTATGCGGCAGAAACCGGTTAGCTCGAATGTTGCTGCTCATAAGAATAAGCGGAAGTTTTATCTCTCACGGGTGAAAAGCAATAAAGCGGTGGACGGGATCCGTTTTGGTGAGGATATAATAGAAAAAATATTTGAAGATAATGGTTATGATGTGGTTTACTGTCATGAATACAACCTTACTGAAACCAGCCAGATGTTTCATGACGCGGAAATAATCGTTTCGCCGTATCAGTCAGGATGCTACAGATTGATGATGGCAAATTGTGATAATTTACGTCTTGCTTTCTTCGGTTATGATATTGAGAATTGCAGCTTTGAAAATATTTACCTGTTCTTCAACTATATGAAGTGTTTTGGCAGGATGGATTTTTATCAGGTGCTGCATATTGACCCTAAGGACTGGGAACTGGTAAAAGCCTCGAATTCATTCCCAGAGAAGCCGTTTATTGTGCCGTCATACTTTGATATTCAGGAAGTGCTTGAGCTACTGAAAGCGGATAATCTTATTGCTGCTGATTATTCTTTAGCTGGCATTACCGAAGTACAGAGAAATATAGAACAGGATTTTCGCAAAGAGCTTGCGAAGTATTTACCACAATAGCGGGTTTTGAGGGTGATTTTCAGCGGCAGTTATATGTAATGGTGAATAGTCCTGTGTGAAATAGTGAAAACATGGGCTATCCTCTGTTTTTGAGCTTACCGGTATTGTGTCTGGGGAAAATCGCTGTAATACTCGTGGTAATGTTTTGTTCGTATTATAACAATATTAGCGTTATAAAAATTAAGTTTTGTAAAAACTAAAGGACACCTGCGGGATGCAAGGGTGTCCTTTAGTATGCTCACCTATTTGTCTGCCATAGATGCTTCCCCGCCCCGTGACATTAATTGGCGAGCCATTAACATTATTATAACACTTTAATTTGCCTATGCAAGTATTGTTTGCAATTCTAAAGACTGCTTTTAAAGAATATGCTGGTTTTAGCAGTATTTTCCGGTTTAAAAATTTTTGATAATATACGGCTTTGATGGTGTTTGTGCTGTATCTTTAGTTATATCAGAGTGTTAAAGGTAAAAAACCTCTCTGCCGGAGTGCGGTAGAGAGGTTTGAATGGTAGGGGAAAAGCACTATAGGCTTTTGACTGGCTAGCAGTTGTCGATGGCCTGAATTATGTTGAAAAGGTGGCCGCCGGCGCGGTTGAGGTTCTGCAGCATATCAAGGTAGATAACCCCTGAGCGGATATCACATTCGCCGGTTTCATGTCTGGCGACATGTGTTTTGCGGTAATTGTTGGCTTTGGATTTCAGCTGGCTGGCGATCTCTTTTGCCTCTTCGAACTTTTGGCGTTTCTGTTCACGTGTAAGATCGTAGGTCTCTGAGGAATTGGAGGCGATATTCAGCTTTTCATTGGTTATATTGAAAAGGGCGTTGATGAGGTTGAGTATCTCCTGCAGTTCGTTTATGGCAACCGGTGTAAAGCTGAGACCGCGTTTACGTATACGGCGTGACAGCTTTAGAATATGCATTGAGTGGTCACCGATTCGCTCGGCATCATTGACCGCGTGCAGCAGTCGGGGTAGAGTTCTTCCCTGTTCCTGAGTAAGTACTTCCTGTGAGATTCCGGTAACGTAGTCGGTAACTGCCGTCTGGAGATTATCAACATCGGTTTCCAGCAGACTTACTTCCTTAGATATGGCCTTGAAGTCTTCATCGGTGTTGATATCAGGTGCAGGAGCATCTGGAGCAGTGCCATTTTGCTGTTGACTCAACATTGATGATGAACTGGTAGTTATTGCTTTATGACCCTTCTCAAGCATTATTGAGATTTCATACCATGCCTGCTCCAGTGCTATTGCAGGAGTAGCCAGCAGACGCGGATCAAGCGCTTTACGCTGAAATTCAACCTCGCCTTCGGTCTTATCGGTGACAATCATTCGGGTCAGTGAGGCTAGTGGTCCGAGCAGCCAGATAAATATTGCGGTACATGCTATATTAAATATTGTATGGGCATTCGCCAGGAAGCGTGGCAGATTCTCGCCGCTGAAAGGATCCCCCGCAGTAAAATCGGATACGAATTGCAGAAATACCGGTTTTGAGTTGTACTGCACATTAAGCAGAGCTATCATCGCGACAGTACCGGCAATATTGAATATAACATGGGCACAGGCGGTGCGTTTCGCTGTTTTGGTTGAGCCGATTGAAGCGAGAATGGCGGTAATAGTGGTACCGATATTGGTGCCCAGAAGAATACCGAAACCGGCATAGACATCGAGTAGTCCTGCTCCGGCAAGTGTCAGCAGCAGACCGATAGAGGCGCTGGAGCTTTGGACAATGACAGTAAGCAGGGTACCGGCGATGATTGCTTTGATAAAGGGCAGCAGCGGTACGATACCGGCGGCGTTAGGCACGCAGCTGAGACCGTGGAATATGCTTTTTACACTCGAAGCATCTTTTAGCTCTTTCAGCGGACCTGACATCATTTCCATTCCGAAGAAGAGCAGACCGAAGCCTATAAGAATCTGAGCTATGAATTTGGTATTGCTTTTTTTGGCGGTAACGGCAAGCAGTACTCCGATACTGACGGCGATCGGTGCGAGGGAGGTTAGTTTGAATGAGAGCATCTGAGCGGTAATAGTGGTACCGATATTCGCCCCCATGACAACCCCTATCGCCTGCTCCAGACTCATTAGTCCGGCATTGACAAAACCTATTACCATTACCGTGCAGGCGCTTGAGCTTTGGATAAAGCCGGTTACAATGGCACCGATACCAACAGCGGCAAAACGGTTGCGGGTGAGGAAATTAAGCAGGCCTTTGAGTTTGTCTCCGGCGATAAGCGATAGTCCGTCACTCATCAGGCGCATTCCGTAAATAAATATCGCCAGACCGCCGGCGACACCGAGAATGACACTCCAGATATCCAGAGTGAAGAACTTAACCTTGATGGTCGGTACTACATCTTCAAACGTCCAGGGAGCGCTGACAATACTTACTCCAACCTCTCCTGCACCCTGTTTGCTGCCCAGCTTTATTCCTAATGAGACGCTGCCGTCCTGATCGGTGGTGCCGGCACTGGTAAACAGTTTTGCCCCTTTGGGAGCTTTGCGCAGATCGAACGAGAATTTTATATCTTTCAGGGGGCTGCCGTTACTGTCGGTTGCAGTAAATACGACCGGGTGTTCAAGTGAGCTGTCCGCCCAGCCATCCTGATTGTTTCCGGTAATGGTTATGCCGCCAAGTATTGTGACTTTTACCGGTTTTAACCAGGGATATTCCGGAGCGGTACCTTCGACTATGTAGACACCTTCTTTGCTTATGCCGGTAAGTGAAACTGCTGCTGCGCCGCCGGCATCGGTACTGATCTCAGATTGGTTTATTATTGGTTGGGTATTATCCGGCTTGCGGGTTACTTTCCAAACAAGGTGGATGTTCGGTGCCGGAATGTTTGAAGAACTGTCAGGATTGTTTTTCTGCTTTCCGGTAACTGTTACCTTGATATCAACTGTCTTATTTATTCCTGCAGTAATACAGGAATCGTTCATCAGTGAGATTTTTTCCGGGATAATTACTTCTTCTTCTCCACAGCCGAAAGTCATTAAAATCAGACCGAATATGACTGCTTTTGTTAAAGTTTTCAGTGACATCTGAGATCCTTACTGGGTTTCTTCTGTTAAATATATTAATACTGACCGTTGTCAGTATTTGTTGATAACATGATATAATGTAATAACGCCTGTGTTCAGTAGTGCTGTAAAGACATAACTGAGCTGCAGGTCGGTTGGTTTTAAACAGAAAGCATAAGATTGTCTGTTTATTGCAGCGACCATAAAGTTACGAATTATAAAATCTGGTTCGCATATTAGCACGTTAATGTTGCGAATAATAATGGCGCCTCGTTAATAAAAACCTAACTCCAGGCTAACATTTATAACACAATCCGGTTCAAATTCAATAGAAAACAATCTGTTTTTCTTCAGTATACCGTTAGAAAAAAGCAGTTTATAATTATGTTTATGCTGTTAGTTTGATTTTTTATATTGGAACTGTTTTTTTCTTCTTCTCTGATATCCGTGCCGTTGGCTATGTTATAAAAATTATAACATTAATATATAATTAAAACCGCTTTTAAAATACCGTATTGTTAACAGGGATATGATCGTTTCAACTCTAAACGAAAATATTAAAAGCTGAGGATTTAATGCCGGTGATTGACGATAGTGTAGAAGACATTTTTAATTTTAATCGGTTTCTATGGAAAAACAGTTTATGGATAGAAGAGATTTTATAAAGTTCTGCGGTTCGGTTATTGCATTAGGAGCACTTGCCGGCTGCAGTAAAAGTAATGATGGCTCTGAAATGAGCGCAGCATACAAAGAACGTTTATGCAATGGTGATATCCTTTCTGGTGGTCCGTTTCCAGATCATGATTATACTTCTGGCGGCAAGGTTAGGCGTTATACACCGCGTACACATACCGCTGTGCGCCGGAATGAGGTGAATCTGCAGAACGCTGGAATTAGTGGGGTGCAACCGGCTCAGAATAGCGGTCATATTCAGGCGTATTCTAGAACCAAGTGGCACGCAAAGCCGATAATTGCCAGTAGAATGAAGCCTATGAATGGGGTGGAGCGTATCACAGTGCACCATGAGGGTAATCCGCAGCCGGATTTTTCCAACTCTGTTGCTGAGGTGCAGAAGGAGCTGTATAAGATTCAGAAGACTCATTTCAAGGTATTACGGGCTGGTGATATTGCTTATCATTATATTATAGATAGAGCCGGCAGAGTCTGGCAGGGACGTGATATACGGTATCAGGGGGCACATGCCAAGCACAATAACAGTCATAATATAGGAATTATGTGTTTGGGTAACTTTGAGATTCAGGAGCCAACAGGCCCTCAGGTTGCTTGTCTTGAGCAGCTCTGTCGCGCGTTAATGACGGGCTATGATATCCCTGCAAATAAGCTCTATGGTCATCGTGAATTGCGCAGTACGGTCTGTCCCGGTAAGAATCTGTTTCCGTATGTGAAAAAGATTAGAGCGACAGCGGTTTAGCTATGTATTATTGATTATATATAAAGTTTTTAAAATCAGTGTAGTTACTACACTGATTTTTTTTATAAATATTTATAAGTTTACTGTTGAAAGATAGTTAGAAATTCTGGATTATTTTCCTGAGGTGTCGGGGAATTATTAAAATTTGTTTAAAATAAATGTGAATTGCAGGACACTGTTTTTAATTTTTACGGTAATGTCCAGTAGAATAAACGCTTAAATTGATGTTGGATATATATGTGGGAATAGTTCTATTGTTTTATTTTAGCGTTATGTGGATGATAATATAATGTGGTCTGTTTTTTTTCTGTACATTTATCTGGATGGCTCTAAAATGGCCTTGCCGTTTTTATGATTTAATGCTAACATAATCCTAATGAAACCACTATTGCACTTGATTTAAACGCCTGTATACTTGGGGCGATAATTGGGTTAAGTACAAAAAGGTGGAAAATAATGATTGTTTCTGTGCGCTCTGTAAGTATAAAAAGCAAGCTTATTATAGGTATAATTACAATTCTTATAACTTGCTGTATTGGGATTGGTTTGATTTTATTCAGTCTGTTTTCTAAATCTATGTATCATAATATTGTGGAAACCAGTCTGCCGATGTTAGCGCGGGAAACGGCAAATTATGTGCAGCTTTTTCTGGAAAAAAATTATCTGGCAATTGAAGGGGTCGCTTTCAGGAGGCTGATCAAAACCGGTGACTGGCAGCAGCAGCTGCCGCTGCTTGAAAAAGAAACAACGCGTCTGGGCTATCTGACCATGGGGATTGTTAGTGCTGATGGTGAAGCCAGATATATAAGTGGGAAAACTTCACAACTTGGAGACCGTGAGTACGTCAAGAAAGCCTTTGCGGGCAATACCAATATTTCTCAGGTGATCATGAGCCGGGTCGTCGGGAAACCGGTAATTATGCTGGCCACTCCGATAAGGGATAATTCCGGGAATATTATTCAGGTACTTATCGCCCGTCTGGATGCCAAATTTCTCTCTGATATTACTGCAAAGCTGCAGTTCCGGCAGGAAGGATATGCCTATATTATCAATGCTGCCGGTGGCATAATAGCGCACCGCAATGTTGATTATGTACTTAATTTCACTAATTTTATTGAAAAGGCGAAGAAAAATCCAGAGTATGCGTCACTGGCAAAGGTACTTGGCAATATGCTGCAGCATAAGCCGGGCTCTGATGAGTATTCTTTTGCCGGTGAAAGTATTTTCGTCGGTTATTCACCAATACCCGCCACTGATTGGGTTGTTGTCGTTGCGGATAAAAAGGATGAAATTTATTCCGATATCTATACTATGCGGCGGATGTTTCTGTTAATCGCTGGTGTATTTCTGGTTTTAGGAAGTTTGTTTGCGGTATGGTTCGGCAGACTTGTTGCCGGTCCGGTGAAGGCTATATCAGGTATAGCTCAGAAAGTGGCGCAGCAGAATAGTGTGCTGGCGGCAGCAGCCGGGGCGATAGCTGGAGGTGAGCTTAATGTAGTGGTTCCCAGTTCACAGGAGGACTTGCAGGATATGCTGGATAACTCTGGGTATCTTGAACGCGGTGATGAGATTGGTGTGCTTGGTTCCGCTTTCAGAGATTTGACGGTGCAGCAGCAGGTTTTGCAGCAGTCCATAATCGATTTGGCGCAAAATATCAGCGGTGTAATACGCCAGATAAATTATTCCGCATTGCAGATTAATAGTGGTGCTGAAGACATTGCCACTGCCAGTAAGGAATTGTCGTTGACGTCTGTTGATTCCGCGAGCAGCCTGGAACAGGTTAATTCTTCTATGCAGGAGATTGGTGCACAGACTCGTCAGAATGCCGGTGATGCTGAGGATTCTAGTGCGCTTGCCGAGTCTGCCCGGTCGCTGGCGGCTGAAGGTGTGAATTGTATGTCTGATCTTGATTCGGCTATCAATGATATCTCAGATTCTTCCGCCGATATCAGTAAAATTATTCGTACAATCAATGATCTGGCTTTTCAGACTAATCTGCTGGCATTGAATGCGGCGGTGGAATCCGCACGCGCGGGTCAGTATGGTAAGGGGTTTGCGGTAGTGGCTGAAGAGGTGAGATCATTGGCTAACCGCAGCAGTACTGCCGCGCAGAGTATCTCGGAGATGATTGATGGTTCGAATGCGAAGGTACGTAATGGTTTGGAGCTGGCAGAACGAACCGGTCAATCCTTTTCTAGAATTGCCGAGGCCGTAAATAAGTTATCTGAATTGGCGGCAAATATCGCTGTTGCGAGTAAGCAGCAGTCAGAGGGGATAGCCCAAATTCAGAACGGTATTGAGCAGATAGACGGGACAACCCAGAAAAATACGGTAAATGCTGAAAATACGGCTGGTTCTGCTCGAGATTTGGAGCGGGAAGCTGCAAAACTTAGAAGCATTATTGATTTTTTTCAATTTGACTGTGCTCATTGAGGGCATTCTTTTAACAAATTTCATCTTTAATTTCGAAGTTTAAGCTGATGCCAGACTGCGACAGCAGATTGCACTAATTGTGGTTTGTCGTGAGTGTGAGTGTGAAACGGCACCAGAGTGAAAATTATCGCTGTAATCTTTGTTAATTACGAAGTTTACAGGATATATTTTGTTTATTCAAGTTTGAACTTGTGAAATATGAGAAATTGCAAGATTTTATTTTGGAAAACAGTGCTCAGCGGTATTGCATTGTAATAATACGGGTAATTTGTATAATTTATTATTATTTAACATTTTGTGTTTGATGTTGGTGTTTGTTACTGTTTTTTGGGAGTATAGGAGTAATAGTAGTATATTGTGGGTGATTTTTTTCGGGTTAATTAATAAAATAGTTATTAAAACCAATTTAATAACTTGACTAAGCTTTTTTCTGAGGTAAATTAATATTATGATGATTACGGATGACAATACTAGGTCGCTTAAACAGAATAACCGGTTTTTAATTCTCAATACTTTACGTACGGTTCAAGAGATCTCAATTGCCAATCTGGCGAAGATTACGGAACTCAGCAAACCTACTATAAAAAAAGTTCTTGACCATTACAGCAGCCTTGGTCTGGTCAAGGAGGTAGGTAAAGGAAATTCTACTGAAGAGGGCGGTAAACGGCCGCTGCTGTATCGGTTTGATGAGGATTATTCGCTGGTAATATCGCTGCATGTCGGGCCTGATTTTATAAATGGCGCTTTGCTTAATTTTCGGGGTGAGATAGTTGAGTCAGAGTTTGTGCATTTGAAGCACCGTGTAAGCTTTGATGAAGTACTTGAACTGCTGGTACAGTATATAATCAGATTTAAAGAGGAACGCGGCAGAGAACAGATAAACGCCATCGTTCTGGCGCTGCCAGGGATTGTTGACGGTGCTACCGGGGTATTGAAGTATTCTCCACACTTTACTTACTGGCAGAGTAATCTGCCGTTTCGCAGTGAACTTGAGAAGCGTATAGGAACGGATATTCCGCTGTATGCTGATAATGTAAACCGTTATCAGGCCTTTATCGAGATGCTAGAGGGAGAAGCGGTTGGTGTAAAAGATTTTGCGACTGTCGACGCGTTGGAGGAGGGGGTCGGCAGTGGTCTGATTACCGGAGGCAGGCTGAGTCATGGGACGCAGTATATTGCCGGTGAAATCGGTCATATGGTGGTCAATACTTCCGATGGCTGTAACTGTATCTGCGGCGGTAACGGTTGTTTCGAGGCTGAAGTCTCATGGCGTAATGTGTTGCGGCTGATCGATAAGGGACGTGAACACTGCCAGGATTCGGTGCTGCTCGGTTACAAACAGCTGCATCCGAAGGATCTGTTTGAGGCTCAGGATTCAGGTGACAGACTTGCGGTAGAGGTTATGGATAAAATAACCACTTATTTCGCGCGTGGTATTAATAATCTGATTATGGTGAATGATCCGGAGATGATAATAATTCAGGGAATTTACAATGATGCGGGTGAGAGATTTTTGGGAGAGGTTAAAAAGAAGGTCGATAATATGACTCTGCTGACGATGAAGCGTGATACCAGAATATGCTTTTCGAAATTTGGCATTGACCGTGGTGTGCGTGGAGCCGGGCTCTATCTGCTATCGAAATTCTTTGAACAGGATAAGCTGTACAGTTAGTCTTATATTGTGTGTTGTTGTGCGGAAAATTTTTTTGGGAGTTGTTATGAAAATAAAAAGTGTTGATTTATCAAAGGCGGAATTTGCTCCATATGGTAAAATTCTAACCCTGAATGATATTGCTGACTTCACTCCTCTGGGCGAAGGTGATGATTTCACCTGGACCGGAACCTCTGAGGAGTTTGCTATAGGCGGCGCCGGCTGTTCTGGTATGCTGCTTTGCCGGCCGCGTAAAATGGCTGTTGAAAAAATGGAGCATCATGTGGGAACGGTTGAGATTCTTGTCGCTGTAGAGCAGGATTATGTCCTTTGTGTTGCACCCAAGTGTGTTCCTGAGCCGGAGATGGATAAGGTGAAAGCTTTCAAGGTCAAACAGGGTACTGTCCTGATGATGGATCCGGGATGCTGGCACTGGATACCTTTCCCTATGACCGAGAAGATGGCCAAGGTTCTGGTAATTTTTAAAGATAAAACCGGTGATGAAGATCTAGTCTTTGCTGATCTGCCGGAAGTGGTAGAGATAGAGCACTGAGATTAGGTGGGTTTGCTGTAGGTCTGTGTTTTTTTTAATTCTGAAATTTGGAGGTAAGTGCTATGGATTTGAAGTTGAAAGGTAAGCAGGTTTTTATCACCGGGGGTAGTGTAGGTATTGGTCTAGGAGTAGCCAGAGCTTTTGCGGGTGAAGGAGCTGAGGTTATAATATGTGCCCGTAACAAAGAGCGTGTCGAAGAGGAAGCAGCTAAGATAGCTACCGAATTCGGGGTAAAGGCTATGGGGCTTTCTGTCGATGTTACTGTGCCTGAGCAGATCACAGCAGCACGTGATATTGTTGAAAAGGAATTTGGCGGTGTGGATATTCTCATCAATAATGCCGGTGTCGGTACTGAAGAGACAGTTATGGATGCTCCTGATGAAAAATGGTATCAGGTATGGGATCTGCATGTTATGGCGGCTATTCGTACCGCTAGAGCATTTATCCCCTATATGCGTAAGCGCGGCGGTGGTGCTATAATTAATACAGCCAGTATCTGTGCTAAGCAGCCTCTGGGATATGAGCCAATCTATAATGTAACCAAGGCCGCTCTGCTCATGCTTGGAAAGTGCCTTTCAAACGAGGTCGTAGGGGATAACATTCGAGTGAATACTGTCAGTCCCGGTCTGGTTTTGACCCCTGACTGGCGAAAGACTGCCGGAATTCTCTGCCAGAAAGAAGGAATTACTCCGGATGAATTCCTTGATCGTATCGCTCTTGAGAATGCTCCTATCAAGCGTTTCTCCAGCCCAGAAGAGGTTGCTGCCACTTATCTCTTCCTGGCTTCTGAGTGTGCGAGCTATACTCTGGGTTCAAATTATTCTGTTGATGGCGGTTGGTTGAAGGTTACTGATTAACCGTAAAAATAAAAGTTTTTCTTTTATTCTGACTCTCTGGTAATATTTCGGATAATGCGTTATCCTAATGTTACCAGAGAGTTTTTTTTTAGTCTGCCATTATAATACGGGTCTTTATGAAATACGGTCTTTGGGGCTTATTACTGCTATTGATCATGTTTTCGCAACCGGGAAGAATCTCAGCTGCTGAGGATTGTCTGGGCGTCATTGCTGCCGGTTCAGTTCTGGATAAATGGCCGGAACGATGTATCCAGGGCGGGAGGCTGTTTGCAAAGGTAAGCGGTGAAAAAACAGCCACTATAATCTGTGACGGTGATTATAAACGTCAGTTCATGGATATGCAGCGTCTGATCGAACGTACACAGGGAAATATTATATTTCTGGTCAATGGCTGTAATGTTGAGTATACCCGTAATATGGCCGAGATGCTGGAGAAGAATCGGGTATACTGGGTTTCCTGGCTGGTAAAAGACAGTGCGATCAAATTTGGCGAGTATAAGTTCTGGGTAGGGCATATTGCGTATGATCTGGTCGCTGAAGGCATGTATGCCGGCAGTGAACTGGTCAATTCTATCGGGGGGCAGGGGGAAATAGCCGCTATACTGGGACCGGGGATAATGCTGGAGCATAGCGGCAAAATTCACGGCCTTTATAAGGTGCTGAGTAATTATCCGGAGATCGTACTTCTTGATCAGGCACGTACTGACGGCAGTCGTGAGAGCGGCTATGAACAGATGGAGCTGCTGCTGCGTAAATATCCGGATATCTCAGGTGTATGGGTGGCTATGGATAGTGTGGCTTTGGGAGTGATCGATGCTTTGAAGGCGCATAATCTGCTCGGAAAAATAAAAGTCGCTGGTATTGGGGGTAATGCGGAGCTGCTGTCGGCGGTTAAACGGGGCGAGGCTGTGTGTGCTGTCTATACTGATATAGCGGCAGAGATAGCTTTTGGCCTTAGCCGTGCCTATGCTTTTAAGATGCGGCGGCGGAATTTAAATAATCTGAGTGAGCGTAACTGGGTGATGTATGCTAAGACTATTGGGGTCAATAATAGCAATGTGGAAGCGGTTATCAGGGGAATTACCGCCAGTAGAACTGAGAAGGAGCTGGATATGCTCTTTCATGAATATTCACCGGCTTCGAGGTGACGGCTGGCCGGGATCGGCAGTTTTTAAAATGACTGAAGGGGTGGAGCCGCAGGTCAGTCTTTTAGTTGGCAGCCGCAGTTTTCACAGGTGCTGGCATCATCATTATGAATTCTGGTATGGCACTGGGGGCAGCGGTTGAGGCGTCTGCAGATCAATACCAGTATTGCGGCGATAACAACTACCGCAACATCCCAGACAGTGTTACGCAGAAAGAACAGTGAGAGCATCAGACAGGCGATAATAAACAGAATAATACTTATAGTTCGTTTTCTGCGGGCAAATTCGGCTTTGGTATCCATTGATTCCTCTCTACGGCACTATTGTCTATTTGAAAGTGTTATATTTGTTTGAACTGCTTTGGGGTAAAACTCCGGCAGTTAAAATTATTATAACATCTATGATACATTATTTTTACAGGGAATCAATGACTCTCTTAGCGGGCTGCAGATAAATCAGCCCGGGCGGAAATGTTTTCCACACCGGGCTGAGTATATCGGTAATTTTCAATGTATAATATCAGGCAATGGCTGCGGCGATATCGGTCTGAGCGTCGGTTGTCGGGCCGATATTGAAGGTATCAACAAGGACCTGAAGCGCTTCCGGACTGATAAACGCCGGCAGGGTTGGACCGAGTTTGATATTCTTTACCCCAAGGTAGAGCAGGCTGAGCAGTACCGCTACCGCTTTCTGCTCGTACCAGCTGAGGATGATGGATAGCGGCAGTTCATTTACTCCGCAGTCGAAGGCATTCGCCAGCATAAGCGCACATTGTACAGCTGAATAAGCATCATTGCACTGACCGATATCCAGTAGTCTTGGCAGCCCCGCCACCTTGCCGAATTCAAGCTTGTTGAAGCGATATTTACCGCAGGCAAGGGTAAGGATAATGCAGTCCTGAGGTACTTGCTCTGCCAGTTCGGTATAGTAGTTACGACCGCTCTTGGCTCCGTCACAGCCGCCGATAAGGAAGAAATGCTTGACTGCGCCACTCTTTACCGCTTCGACGACAGCTGGAGCCGCTGACTCCAGTGCATTATGGCCGAAGCCGACGAGAATCTTCTTTTCAGGGGTGTCTCTGGTGAATCCTTCTGCAGCTAAAGCTGCTTCTATAACCGGAGTGAAATCTTTATCTTCACCTATGTGCTTTACATCCGGGAAAGCGACCAGACCGGTGGTGAATATACGGTCAAGGTATTCCGGAGCAGGTTTCTGAATACAATTGGTGGTCATCAGGATTGCTCCGGGGAAGGCGGCGAATTCTTTCTGCTGATCCTGCCAGGCGCCACCGTAGTTGCCGGCGAGGTGTGGATATTTCTTGAGTTCGGGGTAGGCCAGAGCCGGCAGCATCTCCCCGTGGGTATAGATATTGATATCCTTGCCGGCAGTCTGTTCCAGCAGATCTTTGAGATCTTTCAGATCATGTCCGGAGACCAGTATGCATTTTCCGGCTTTCGGGGTGACACTGACCTCTGTCGGTTCGGGGTCACCATAGGTTGAGGTATTGGCTTTATCAAGCAGCTCCATTGCTTTATAATTCAGTTCGCCGGTTGCCAGAGCGTTGGCAAGCAGATCGGAGACATTGTCCGGTTCCGCCGCGAGGAAGGAGAGAATTTCCGCGAATTTGCGGTAAGCGTCTTTATCTTCGACTCCGAGTACGCGGGCATGATGCAGATAAGCCGCCGCACCCTTGAGACCGTAGAATATTACCTCCTGAAGTCCTGAGACGGTGGGTCCGAATTTTTCCTGTCTGCGGGTGATTGAGACACTTTGAGCGGCCTCGATATTTTTTTCTATACTGTCAGTGACTTCGAGTTTTACACCTATAATAGAGCATTCACCGTCTGTTATCAGACTTTTTCTGATGTCGTCTCCGGCGAGAATAAGTTCCTGAATACTGGCTTCATCAAAATTGACATTGGTAACGGTGGTGAATAGCGCATCAACCAGATAGTTACTGACGGTCAGGTCGCTGTTGCCGGCTTTGATCTGCAGCCAGGCTACGCCCTTTGCCAGTTCGTTGAGCATATCCTGCAGATCGGCTACGGCCGCAGGCTTGCCACATACTCCCTGCTTTCCCTGACATCCCTGGCAATTTACTGTCTGTTCACATTGATAACAAAACATAATGGCTCCTTTCGGGTGAAAATGATAATGACAAGGTACATATAAGGTGGTGCATGTACTGTCATTGTAACTTAATAAAATAAATTGTACCTTAAAAAAAACAACTGTAGCTATTTAATAATTCATTGGTTGTTACTGATTTGTGTGTTGCCAAGAATCAGTTTCAAGCTTATAATCAGATAATACCATTCTTGTTTGAGTATTTCCTTGACTTAAGTCAACTGCTGTAAAAAAATTGATGTGAGGTTTATGGTTAGCCTGTATATTATAATGCATAATGCGAGTGAGGATGGCGTCCTGGTGGATTCCTGGGGTGCGGAACATGGATTTAAAGTCTGTAGGGTGCGGCTGTATCTGGGTGCAGAGCTACCGGAACCTGAGGCCGGTGACGGAGTTATTGTACTTGGCGGGGCTATGGGTATCTATGATGAAGATCAATACACGTGGCTGCGGCGGGAGAAGGAGTGGCTGCGCGAGCTGGTGGCTGCCGGTACGCCGGTACTGGGGATATGTCTGGGGGCACAGCTGTTGTGTGCGGCGCTGGGGGGCAGGGTTGAGACTGGGGCGGCCAGGGAGATTGGATTTTCTGATATCAGGCGGCTGGATACTGCAGTAACGGCTTCACCGCTTGGTGACCTGCCGGAGATTTTCAGAGCCTTTCAGTGGCATAGTGACAGGTGTGTACTTCCTCCCGAGGTCGAGCTGCTGGCGGAATCTGAATTCTGCGGTGTGCAGGCGTTTTCATATGGAAGCAGGGTGCTGGGGATTCAGTTTCACCTTGATTATGACGCAAGATTAGTTAATTATAATCTTGAGCATTTCTCTGATGCTCTTGAAGTAACCGAGGGCTATATTCAGAGTCGGGAGCAGGTGCTTTCAGAACTTGAACAGCTTGAGATAACCGGAAAGTATTTCACGTTGTTATTGGATAAGATATTATTATAGATTATTTACGGCTATATTTAGATAGAAAGATTATATTATGGGATTACTTGAAGAGACATTACTCAAAATCAGACCGCAGAATCAACAGTTTAAAGAACAGGCACAGCAGCGACTGGATCAGCTTGCTATCCCGCACTGGTCACTCGGTAAGCTGGAGGATCTGGCGTTGGATCTGGCTGGTATAACCGCCAGTATGCAGCCTCCGGTAAAGCGTCGGGTTGTTGTTACCTGTGCCGGTGACCATGGAATTGTCGAGGAAGGGGTGAGTGCCTTTCCTAAAGAGGTGACTATTGAGATGGTTAAGAATTTTATAAACCGTGGTGCAAGTATCAACGCGCTGTGTGAGGTATC
Organism: Planctomycetota bacterium; assembly: GCA_963677015.1. Lineage (GTDB taxonomy): Bacteria > Planctomycetota > SZUA-567 > SZUA-567 > SZUA-567. Next base: position 3,092,967 of record OY781533.1, on the reverse strand, counting down.
TGGTACCGATGTGCTGATAGCGGACTTTGGAGTGGCGGCTGATCTCTCTGTTTTGAAGGGAAGACTGCTCGATAAGAAGGTCGGTATGGGAACCAGAAATTTTTATAAAGAGCCGGCTATGACCCGCGAGGAGGCCGTGAGGGCACTCGAAGGCGGTATTGAGATTGTTCGTGATAATGCGGATAAATATGATGTCTTTGCAACCGGGGATATGGGGATAGGAAATACCACACCATCAAGTGCTATCTGTGCTGTGCTGACCGGACTGAGCGCTGAAGAGGTGACCGGCAGGGGGACAGGACTGGATGATCCGTCACTTTTGCGCAAGACCAGGATTATTCAGGAAGCGGTTGATCGGCGTAATCCTGATAAGACGGATGCTGTGGATGTTCTGGCCAAGGTCGGGGGATATGAGATTGGAGGTATTGCCGGAGTGATTCTTGGTGCGGCGGCATATGGCAAACCGGTAGTGGTCGATGGCTTTATTTCAACCGCCGGGGCGATGATCGCGGCGACTCTCTCACCGGTGGTCAAAGAGTATATGATTTCAGCACATAAGAGTGTTGAACTGGGTCATCAGGTTATGCTGGAGTATCTCGGGCTGGACCCGCTGCTTGATCTTGATTTCCGGTTGGGTGAGGGTACGGGGGCGGCAGTCTGTATGCATCTGCTGGATTCTGCGGTGGCGGTTTTGAATAATATTATGACCTTTGAAGAAGCGGCTGTGAGTCCGAACTTCATGTAGTTTGCGGCGTAGTGCACTAGCTGCTGCATTATATCAAGCGGTTTAACTGTAAGTGTAATATTGGGGAAGGGAGTGGGGTATGTATCAGGATAATGTTCTGCAGGCGTTTCTAATGGTATTGTTTGCCGGTCTTTCCACCGGTATCGGTAGTGCTTTAGCGTTCTTTGCCAAAAAGACCAATACTAAATTTCTATCTGTGTCGCTTGGTTTTAGTGCAGGGGTAATGCTATATGTTTCATTTGTTGAGATTATTCAAAAAGCCAGAATTGAGCTCACTGCTGATGATGTATTTGGCCCGAAAATCGGAAATTGGGCAACAGTAGGGGCGTTTTTTCTTGGTATGTTGCTTATAGCATTTATCGATAAACTTGTTCCATCGGTAGAGAATCCGCATGAGGCGCATAATGCTGAAGAGATGGTGCCGGGAAAAATAAGTACAAAAAAATCTCAGAAGCTTATGCGTATGGGGTTGATGTCGGCTCTGGCTATCGGGATACATAATTTCCCTGAAGGATTGGCTACCTTTGCCGGCGCGTTGCAGGATCCATCTGCCGGTATCGCGATTGCCGTAGCGATTGCAATTCATAATATCCCCGAAGGTATTGCGGTTTCGGTTCCGGTATATTATGCGACCGGCAGTAAGAAAAAAGCGTTTGCTTATTCTTTCGCGTCCGGTCTTTCCGAACCTATCGGGGCGATGCTTGGTTATTTTGTCTTTATGCGCTGGTTTACTCCGGCTTTGTTTGGTATGCTGTTTGCCGGGGTGGCGGGTATTATGGTTTTTATCTCTCTTGATGAGCTGCTGCCGACTGCGGAGAAGTATGCTGAGCACCATCTCTGTATCTATGGTCTGGTAGCGGGTATGGCGGTTATGGCAATAAGTCTGCTCCTTTTTCTCTAGAGGATGTCTGAGATGTAAGCTGTAGAGACGTTTTCCGGTGGGTAATCTGTAAATGCCGTGTATAGCGCTGTCATTGTAACTCATTGATACAATGACAGTTATTGGTTGATAATTCTGTTAGATTAATTATACTTCTGAAAATCAGATTAAGATTGTTGACATTAAAGTTAGTTTAAGTATTATTGCATTATTAAATTTTATAGAGATGTTCCCATCGTCTAGCCTGGTCCAGGACGACAGATTCTCAGTCTGTAAACTGGGGTTCGAATCCCCATGGGAATGCCAATTATTTATGCCCTGTATACCTTGTGTATACAGGGTTTTTTTTGTTTGAATATGCAGGGTTTTTATTGTTGTAAATATTACGTTTAAATCTGTTTAAACAGCATGAATTTACATCCTCTTCTCTATAGAATATCAGCTGTCTTTTTCAGGATGTATGTTGGCGTATTATGTCTTTTATTTGAAAAATATCACGGAAAGTTTGTAGAAATCTATTGACAATAAGCAAAGCTGTTGTATAAATTATATAAATCTAACTTATTAAGCGTATGTTAATATAGTTTTGTGTTATTAATTAAGTTTGTGTTTTGAAATCATGTCAGATGCATAATAAAATGATATTCCATTGTCTGCTATTGATATTAATTTTATCTTAGTTTGATCTAAGTAGTAAAAATATAAAGGAAATTATTATGAGTACAATGACACGAAGTTTGGCTGAACTCCAGATTGGTGAGAAAAGGATTGTTGTCGGGTTTGCAGGTGGTCAGGAGTTTCAGCAGAGAATAACCAGTCTGGGAGTTTATGTTGGCTGCGAAGTTGAGGTTTTAGGCGGCTGCGCTGAGGGAGGCATGCTTGTTGGCGTTGGTGAATCACGTATCGCACTTGGATGTGGAATGGCTCAGAAAATTATTATAGCTTAAAACGGATTCGGATTTTTCCGTGGTTTAGTTATATATTAAGTATTAAGAAGTCAAAATTTTTTTGCCTTAGCAGTTAGTTGTGACTAATTAAGTTGTTTGCTGTTAAAGCTGTTAGGCTTGTTGGGAAAAGTTTTATAAGGTGTGCAGATGATATTGAGTGATCTAAAAACAGGACAGCAGGCTATGGTCGTTGACGTCCTGCATGACGGGGAAAAATTGCAGCGCTTGTTAGACATGGGATTTGTTGAAGGAACTGAGGTCCGAATTATCAGGAATGCTCCGCTTCTGGATCCTATTGATCTTTCCATAAGAGGATATCAGATAGCATTGCGCCGTGATGAAGCGAATGGGGTGGAGGTTGATTTGATATGAAGACGGGGGATGGAGGTAGAAAGAATACGTTGATAGCTTTGGCCGGTCAACCAAACTGTGGAAAATCGACAGTCTTTAATCTGCTTACCGGGGCGCGTCAGCATGTGGCTAATTATCCGGGGGTAACTGTTGAGAAGAAACAGGGCCGTTACAGGTACGAGGGGCATAAGGTAGAAGTAATAGACCTTCCCGGAACTTACAGTATGACTTCATACACTCAGGAGGAGAGGGTTGCCAGAGATTTTGTCCTTCTGGAAAAGCCTGATCTGATTGTTGCGGTTGTTGATGCGGCTAATCTTGAGAGACATCTATATCTGGTTTTCCAGTTACTTGAAATGCAGAGACCTTTGCTGTTATGCGTCAATATGATTGATGTCGCTAAAAGGCGTGGTATTAGCATTGATGCGGAAAAATTGTCAAAAGAACTCGGGGTTGAGGTATTACTCATTAATGCGAAGTCAGGTAAGGGAGGTTCCAAACTCAAATCTGCTATTGATATGGTTGTGCAGAAGAGTGATGCGGTGCCGGAATTTGATATGGACTATGGCGCTGAGATGAACGGTGCGGTAGACAAAATAGCAGGTATCCTGAAAAAAAATGAACATCTGGTCGAGGATTTTCCACCACGCTGGCTGGCGGTAAAGATTCTGGAGAGTGATTCTGAAGCGTTACGCTTACTTGAGCTGCATCAGGATGACAGTATTTCTACTGCGGTTATGGCTGAAGCTGATCGTTTACGGACCAGTCTGGCAAAGGTCAAAAATAAGTCTCCGGAGAAAGTTATTGCTGTTTCTCGTTATAAACGTTCGGCTGAGATTCTTTCCGGTTGTGTCACCAAGCCGCTGACTGCAGGAAGGACTTTGACCGATAAAATTGACGCTATCGTTCTGCACAGAGTCTTTGCACCGGTTTTTCTGGCGATAGTTCTTTATCTGTTTTACCAGATTGCAATGGGGTTCGGTACAGTCGCCTCCGATACACTTTTCCCGTATATCGGGCAATTGAAAGTATGGGGCGGTGAAATTTTTCATTCGACTGACCCTCTGAGAACCGGATTGCTGGATTCACTTATTGTTGATGGGCTGTTAGGTGGTATTGTGGCAATTTTATATTATGTGCCGCTGTTCTTTATCCTCTTTACCTTGCTGGCGATTATGGAGGATACGGGGTATATGGCTCGTGTTGCCTTTATTCTCGACCGTATTCTGCGTTTCTTCGGATTGCACGGACAATCCGTTCTGCCGATGATACTGGGAGGAGTAGTTGTCGGCGGTTGTGCGGTGCCGGGGGTGATGGCAACAAGAGCAATGAAAGATGAGAAGGCCAGGCTTCTGACCATATTGATCATGCCGCTTATGAATTGCCTTGCGAAAATTCCATTCTTTGTGCTTATGGTCGGATTGATGATACCGGCGACAGCAGGATATTATATCGGCGGCTATCAGGTTGTGGGATATCAGGGGTTGACGCTATTCGGGTTGTCGGTATTTTCATTTATTCTCGCACTGTTGATTGCAAAACTATTCAGTAAGACGATTATCAAGGGAGAGTCTGCACCATTTGTAATGGAGCTTCCCGCTTATCATATGCCGACTATCGGCGGTGTGCTGAAACGTGCAGTCGAGAGGGTGCTGATATTTATCAAGAAAATTGTGACTGTTGTTGCTGTTGTGCAGGTAGGAGTGTGGTTTTTTGTAACCTTTCCCGGAATCGGTTTTCATAATGAGATGGAGTTTGACCAGAAACTTGATGAAGCGAGAGTTGAGTTGGTACAGCAGGCGGGTATTGCCGGAACTCCTTATGAAAGTGTGAGTGATACGCAGAGTCTGGACGCAATCCTAGAAATAAGCAAGTCACTTAAAACCGGGGAAGAAATCGAACTGAACAGCAGTTACAGTCCTGATGAATCCCGTATGATGCTTCTTATCGCCAATAAGGGTAAAGGTGATGACGGTAAGGTGGATAAGTATGGAAAGAAATTTTCCAAAGCGCTGAAAAATTATAAGAAAGAAATAACCAAGCTGCGTGTTGAGCGTAAGAAGATGCAGATTAATGACAGTTTTGCAGGTATTGTAGGTCATGCACTGGAACCTGTAAGTGAGATTGCCGGCTTTAACTGGAGAATGAATATTGCAATTATAGCTTCATTCGCTGCGAAAGAGAGTCTGGTCGGTACTCTTGGTACGCTATACAGCGTTGAGGATGATTCCGCGGGAGGGAACCGCAGGGGTGCGTCTGATAGTCTGTCTGCATCGGTTGCAGCGACGGAATCTGGATGGACCGTATGGCATAAACTGGCGATTATAATTTTTATAGCGTTATTCCCTCCGTGTCTTGCAACGATAATTGTTATAAAGAACGAGACTGCATCATGGAAGTATGCTCTATTCGCCTCTACTTATCCAATTGTCTTCGGCTTTATACTTGCATCTCTGGTATTTCAACTTGGAACATATTTTTCAGCATAATAGATTTGGGTTTTATGAAAGGGGTTAATAATGAAGTCTCACAAACTGCGTCTCTGTTTGTTATTGGTGGTTTTGTGCAGTGTGCCTGCGTTTGCACACAAGCCGTTACTCTCGGTGGATGATAATGAAGATGGTACCATATACATTGAGGTTGGTTTCTCTGATGGTTCTTCCGGTTCCGGCCATGATATTCTTCTCAAGAATAAAGAAGGAAAAGTGCTCAATGAACTGAAGGTGCCTGATGAGAGCAGTATTGATGTTGATATGCCGTCTGTGCCGTATACCGTGACCTTTGATGCGGGACCGGGTCATGTTGTAACGGTTGATGGACCTTTCAGTGAAAGCGAGTCGGCTGCACCTGCTGAAACTGAGAGTGCAGCACCAGCAGCTGAAGATAAAGTTCCTACTCAATCGGTAAAGCCAGCAACTGCAGAAAGCAATCCGGCAGCTTCTACAGTTGCTGCTCAACCGGTAGTTGCGGCACAGCCGCTGGTCGTTGCCGCTCCCGCGGTACAGGATGGTCCGGGATATCAGATGGCACTAAAGATGATGCTTACTTCCAATGTTATTATTGCGGTATTCATTGCCGTAGTGCTGGTAATGATATCCTTTGGTATCGGATACAGTATAGGAAAATCAGGAAAATAAAGGTTTGTTAAATAGGGTAGTTTGCCTCTGTTTTGTTTTTAATTTAAAGGAGTTATGTAATGAGTTTACGTAAGATTATGTTGGGACTGTTTGCTTTTGTGGCGTGTTGTTCGGTTAGTTTCGCGCATTTTCAGATGATATATTCGCCTGAAGCTGTTATATCATCAAGTAAGCTGCCGCTCAAACTGATATTTACCCATCCGTTTGCTGCGGGGCATACAATGAATATGGGGGCGGATGCAGATGGTAAGGGTAAAACACCTTTAAAATTTGGTGTTATGACTCAAAAGGGAGAAGGCGAAGCTGAGGTTGAAGACCTTCTCGGAGAATTGAAGCCGATTACTTTTACCAGTCTTGAAAACTCCGGTGAGGGTTATGAGCTGAAGTATAAGGCGAAAGGTATGGGGGATTTTGTATTCTTCCTCGATCCCGGTCCATATTTTGAGGCAAGTGAGGATGCATATATTGAGCAGGTAACAAAGGTGATATTCAACAAAGGCGGGGCTATGACCTGTGCTTTTGAAGATGTCCCTGGATTGCCGGTTCAGATTAAACCGCTGGTAAGACCTTATGGTTTGTGGACAGGTAATGTTTTCCGCGGTGTGGTACAGAGATGGGATGAAGCTTCAAAGTCCTATGTGCCGGTACCATATGCCGAGATTGAAGTTGAATTTGCAAATCATGATATTGATATGAAGAACAACAAATTCAAAAAAGAGGCTGCTGCTGAAGCGCCTAATGACGCTGTCGAATGCCAGACAATACTTGCGAATGCCAATGGCGAATTCTCTTACTCTATTCCGAAGGGCGGCTGGTGGGGCTTTGCTGCGCTTGGAGCCGGAGGTGATTTGGAGTATAACGGTAAGCCTCTGTCTTTAGATGCGGTTATCTGGGCTTATGCGTATGATATGAAAAAGTAGTTCTTTCACTCTCTAAGTAAGACGTATAGTTGGCTCTCGATTATTTGTGAGTCAACTATATTTTTAGGTGTAGGTGTTGGTTTCTTGGAAGTATTAAAATGAATATTAAAAAGGAAATTGTCAGCCCTGATAGCGGCAAGGGTGAGTCTTTATGGGCGGTAGTCGCGGTTTTAGTTGTATTGTGTCTGTGGGCTGGCGGCATTATGCACCGCACTCGTTCGGAAACAGCCAGAGAGCTTGAAAGCTGGGAGTTGGATGCTTTTTCCAATTTGAATTCGCTGGAGCAGGGAGTGTATACCGATTTGAGAGTTGCAGGTGAAGAGATTGGGCAGATATTTGTTGATGAAGGTAACCGGTGGTGTGGCATCAATGAACTGCAGGACTATGGGTTTGCTCCCTTTACTCAGGACATTACCTGGGAGCAGCGGGGTGAAATACGCTGGCAGATGCGCGTTAATATAAGCAGAGATATTAGTGAAGTCGCTTATCTGGGAGTGGCGTTGGAATCGTCTGAGGTGGGAGCATTTCTCTTGAGTGTGCATGCAGATAAGACCGCTCAGGAATTGCAGTCTGTACATCAGGAAATATGGTATCATCCCGGCATTGCCGAGTTTCCGGAGACTATTAATGATTCGGAACTTATTATTAATGGCTGGAGATTGCTGGTGGCTTATGAGGGTGAGGATGAGGTGTTGAGAATAAAAGGTGAATTGTTATGAATTTTATTACTCTGAGATTATTCAGGTTTATATGCATATCGGTTATATTGTTTGGCATTCCGGCTTCCGGCTTTTCTGGAGATTCACCAAAAAAGCTGCGTATTGGCGTGACGCTTCACCCATACTACAGCTTTGTAAAGAATACTGTAGGTGATAGAGCTGAGGTTGTACCGCTTATTGATCCCGGGTTTAATCCGCATAATTATCGTCCACAGCCTTCAGATATTAAAAAACTTGCCGACCCGGAAACAGCTCTTGATGTTCTGGTGGTAAATGGTATAGGTCATGATGAGTTTGCGTTTCAGATTTTAAAAGCGGCGGGACTTGAAGGTAAATTGCCGCTGATTTATGCCAATAAAGGTGTGGCTCTTATACCGGTGGGCGGAACCGGCAGTTCGGAAAAGATTGTTAATCCGCACACATTTATCGGGATCAATTCTTCGATTCAGCAGATCTATAATATTGCGAATGAACTGGGTAAACTGGATCCGGATAATGCCGCATATTACCGTAAGAACAGTAGAAGTTATTGTCGGAGATTGAGAAAGCTTAAGGCTGAATACATGAAGAGGCTTAGCGGGTTGAAGCATATTGATTTCCGCTGTGCTACTCTTCACGGCGGGTATGACTATCTGTTACAGGAATTCGGGTTGCAGGTGGTTGCGGTAATTGAGCCGAAGCATGGGGTGAAACCTAGTGCCATAGAACTGGCTGACACAATACAAAGGATTAAAAAAGCGAATATCGGGGTTGTTTTCACCGAAATGGATTTTCCTGATAAAGTGGTTGATACCATTCATAAAGAAACCGGAATAAAAATACGTTTTCTGTCGCACCTTACCGCCGGTACATACAGTGCTGATTCGTTTGAGAAGGGGATGGAGTTGAATTTGAAGAATCTTACCGATGCCCTGATAGCTGCGGCTGAGGGCTTGAACTAAGAGTGAAATATATTTCACTAAGTTATAAAGAGCAAGGAGTGTGAATTGAGTTTGCCACAGAAGCGCGGGCCGGGGATAGAGTTCGCAGATTTATCACTGAGCTACGGCAGCAGTAGAATACTTGATAAACTGAATTTCAGAGTTGAGCCGGGGAGTATACATTGCCTTATAGGTCCTAACGGAGGCGGTAAGACATCGACAGTGCGATCGCTGCTTGGAGAGACACCGCATCAGGGACGGATAACTCTGGAGTGGTCGAGTGCGGAAAGAGTGATCGGCTATGTGCCGCAGAAACTGAGTTTTGATTATACTCTGCCGATAAATGTTGATGATCTACTGGCGATACTTACTGGGAACCGTCCGGCATTTCTCCGGCAGAATAAAAGGAATAGAGCTGTATTTTCAAAAGTTCTAGAGAGGGTCGGTATGCTGGAGAAACGCAGTCGGCTTATGGGAGAACTCTCAGGCGGTGAGAGACAGCGCGTACTGCTGGCACAGGCGCTAATTCCGCAACCTCAACTGCTGATACTTGATGAGCCGACAGCCGGCCTTGATCAGGAAGGTTCTGCGGTCTTTGAGAGTATTATTGAAGATATGAGCAACATGGGGACTACAATAATCTGGATACACCATGATCTGCGTGAGGTGAAGAGAAAGGCTGATGCCGTGACCTGTATTAACAGATCGGTTCTCTTTAGCGGCATTCCTGAAAATCTTCTGACCAAGGAGAGGATTCTGGATGTGTTTGCTTCTTCGGCAGTGGTTGCGGGAGAGAGTAATGACTGATCTTATAAATTATTTGCAGCAGTTAGGTGCGCAGGGGGTAACAGCGGGGATACTGCCGGAATCATTCAAGTATGCATTTGTTATCAACTCCTTGATTTGTGCGTTGTTAATCGGTCCTTTGCTGGGTGGTATTGGAACAATGGTGGTGATCAAGCGTCTGGCATTCTTCTCTGAAGCGGTGGGCCATGCGGCTATGACCGGTGTGGCTTTAGGGATTATTCTCGGAGAGCCGTATACCTCGCCGTATGTGTCTCTTTTTGGTTTTTGTATTCTCTTCGGGTTGACGCTTAACTATACTCGTAATCGCACTAAAATGTCGAATGATACCCTTATCGGTGTTTATCTGTCGATATCCATCGCCGTAGGAGCATGTATTCTGATCTATGTTTCAAGCAAGATAAGTGTGCATGTTCTGGATAGTATCCTGTTTGGTTCGATTCTCACAGTGAACGCGCTGGATATTGCTATTCTTGCGGTGATTGCTCTGCTTTGCGCAGTATTGGCGTTTAAACTTTATAACAAGATGCTGCTGGTAAGTTTTAACCCCAGCCTGGCCCGAGTGCGTGGGGTGGGAGTGGTCTTTCTTGATTATGTGTTTATATTTATGATAACTATTATTACTGTCGCTTCCGTCAAGATAATCGGGGCGGTACTGGTTGAAGCTTTGTTGCTGATACCTGCAGCCGCGGCGCGAAATATAAGCCGGAGTATCCGGGGATATATGCTGGTAAGTATTGTTGTCTCCTGCCTTAGTTGTATTTTGGGAATTGTTTTACCGATGGAGCTTGAATTACCGGTTCCGTCGGGAGGAGCAATAATAATTGTAGCGGCGTGTTTTTTCTTTATCACCGTGATAATAAAGGGTGTTAGCGGGTTTGTAAGTTCTGAAAGGGTGTAATATGATAATGCGGGAGCTTATTTTAACACTGGTTCTGGCGGGTCTGCTTATAGGCGGGTTATTCAAACTGCAGTTGCTGGTTGTGGAAGGTTCTGCAGAAGAATCTGTAACGGTTTTGGATAAAGCTGGTGCAGTAAGAGATGTCAGTGAGCAGGTGCGGATTGCTGTCGGGATTGGTATACTGGCAGATATGGCTAAAGAGCTGGTGACTGGGAGTGATATAGAAATTGTTCCGGCATTTACTGCTGCGGGGCGGCTTTTTTCTCAGGGAGCTGAACTTGCTGCCGGAAAGGTAAGTAAAGAGTTAATTCCCGATAAAATTTCAGCTTGTATCAGTTTGCGTAGTATCAGCGGTAATAGCGGTCTGTACAGCTATTTGAGAGCAAAAAATATTCGTATCATTGAAATTGATTGTGGTAATCCACCTGAAAAAACCCGCAGAAGCGTTTCCGTTATTGTGAAGAACGAATCGGCGACAGCAGGAATGAAATATTATGAAGACTCCTGGTTGAGTCCGGTTAATGCCCAGTGCATGCTGGACCTTATGGCGCAGGATATTATTGCTATTGCGCCCGAATGGAAAGATCTGGTTATTGCAAATCAGCAAAAAATGAAGCAGCAAATAACAGTTCTTGCCAATGAATTCAATAATAAGTTGAGTGCATATGATAATCTGGATGTTGTTACTTTGGGTGATTGTTTTCAATATTTCATTCAGAGTTTTCAGCTGTATTCACTGGCTGTTTTCCCCGATAACGGGAGAGCCTGGTCTGAAGAGCGGCTGAATAAGTTGAGCAAATTTCTGAAGGATAATGAAGTTAAAATTGTTCTGCATCGCTGGGAGCCGAATGCTGATGTTACCGCTGCTATCAAAGGAGCCGGAGCTGAACTGGTTATACTTGATCCGCTTGATTATCTGGCGGCGTCCGGTAAAACCTATTATAGTCAGATGAAGGGCAATATAGACAGTCTAGAGAAAGCCCTGAAAAACCAGTAGTTTTGAATAAATTATTTGCCGGTAAATTGCGGTCAGTTATCTTTGGTATTAATTATCAAAATGAAAAAGAGTAATGCAGTTTCTTCCATTTTCTTTTGATTTATACAGTGCCTGATCGGCAAGTCCTTTGATTGTTTCCGGGCAGATATTACTGTTCTTCTCAGCTACGCATTCGGCAATACCAATGGATAATGTCGTGTTATACTGATTTTTCTTTATGAACTCTTCCCCTAAATTTTTTGCAATATCATGTAGGCGGTCGGGTGGTGTGCCCAGTAGAATCAGTCCGAATTCATCGCCTCCATAACGGAAAGGGCAGTCTTCGGGTTTGCGTACAATGTTTTTGAGTAAAGAACCGAGCAATGTGAGTATGCTGTCACCAGCCTGATGGCCAAAGTTATCATTTACATTTTTAAAGTTATCACAATCTATCATCATCAGAGAGAAACTACATTTTTTCAGGCAGGCCGAATGAATTAGTTTGCCGATATTCTCATCGAAATAACGCCGGTTGTAGATGCGGGTCAAGCCATCGATATAGGATTGTTCCTTGAACAGTAGTTTGCTGCTCTTCTCTTTTTTTAGAATACTGTGTAATGTCTCTTCACGTGTTGCAACTGCGTGGAGCATCCAGTTGATGTTTCGCTTAAGACGGATTATTTCACTTTCATCAGGTTTTTCAGTCGGGAGGGTAAAATGACCGGTGTAGGTTCCGGTTTTTACATTATGAAAAAGTTTGTTTATCTGTTTCAGATCTTTATTAATGATAATATAGGTGAGCAATTTTGATATCGGTAAAATAAGTATCAGTAATGTAATACTGTAACATCCGAGTATAAGTTCTGCTGTTTCTTTCTGTCCAGTGTCGAGAAACACAATGATCAGAAGGTTCGGAATGATAAATAATATTAGCAGAATAAGTGCTAATTTTCGTGATAGTCGAATGTTTTTCATGATAACGTAACCATTATATTATTGCTGTTTTTCATGTACCTTGGAGGTAAAGAGACAGTTGGTAAAACATCGTAGATAATGTAAAAGCTATAACCGTATTGAAAATTAAGGAGAATATAGCCCAGTGTATTCCAGCCTCACGCCCGATAACGACAATAGTAACAAAACAGGGCGCGTACAGCATCGTAAATATAATCAGCGCTATAGCTGAGGTCTTGGAGATAATATTCTCAGCGCGTAATTTATCCGCTAAAGCGTCTGCTGAATCGGGATCGATATTTCCCATATTCAGTGCTGTTGCCAGAGTTGATACGATGACTTCTTTCGCTGCAAGGCCGCCTACTAAAGCAATATTTATCCGCCAGTCGAATCCTGAAAGCATGCTTACAGGTTCAAGTGCCTTGCCTATCTTACCGGCATAGGAGTTCTCCAGTTTCAGCTCTCCTTCCTGATTGTCAAGTTTTTGTAATTGTTTTAGTTTCGCTTGAGTGCTAAGGGCGGGATTTTGCTTTATTTCTATACGCTGTGCTGTCAGCGAGCTTTGCTCTTCGTTGGGAAGTCCCGGATAGGTCATTGCCGCCCATAGAACAATAGCTACACCAAGGATAACGGTTCCGGCTTTTTTTATGTATAACCAGACCCGCTCCCAGGCATGAAGTATCAGGCATTTGAACGTTGGTAAGCGATATGGTGGTAATTCCATAAGAAAAGGGGTTGATTTCCCTTTAAGCAGAGTTGAGCGCAGCAGTTTGGCTATGAGGAATACCGCTATCCAGGAGGAGATGGTTATTATGAACAGTGCTTCGGTGACATGCAAAGGAAAGAATGCACTGCAGAGTATCGTGAAAACAGGGAGTTTTGCGCCACAGCTCATAATGGGGGCGGTCACAATAGTCGCTATTTTTTCTTTATTGCTTCTCAGGGTGCGGGTCGCCATCACTCCGGCAACTGCGCATCCGGCTCCTATGCCCCCGGATACGATCATAGCGATAATTGAGTTGCCATGAAGTCCGAAAAATCTGAATACTCTATCCAGCATGTATGACATTCGAGCCATATATCCGGAATCTTCCAAGAGGGCAACTGCGATAAACATTAAACTGATAATCGGTACAAAGCTGAGTACAGCCCCGATACCGCCGAGAATACCATCGGTAATAAGATTTTGGAACATTCCCGGTGGAATGTAGGATATCGCCTGCTGCTGCAGCCAGCTGAAGAATTGCTGTATCCAGTTTATCGGGGCTTCGCTCAATGTAATGGAGAACCAGAAGGTCGCATATAATATAACTATCAAAAATAAACTTCCGGTAAATGGAGCGGTAAGGATACGGTCGGCAATTGCTGTAATATCTCTTCTTGTCTGATTGGGCTGTGAATGCTGGATAATGTTTTTATTTAAAACTCCGGCTATATAACCATAGCGTTTATCGGCTATGATTGTTTCGGGTGAATAATCATAGCGTTCATTAGTTAAACGATTTGCATCTTCCGCTTCTGCCAGCAGATTCTGGTGCAGGACTTTATCGGCAACAAGCCCCTGTACCAGAAGTTCCGGATCTTTTTCCAGATAACGTATCGCGATTAATCGACTTGAATACTGCAGTTCCAGAAAGCTGTTTTGGCTTATCTGCTGCTGCATAAGATAAATTTTGTGTTCCAGTTCCCGGCCATAATTTACTTTTAATGCGTCATTGAGCGGTTCACTCGCTGCCTCCAGCACCGCTTCCAGCAATTCTGTTCTTCCTCTTTTTTCCCGGGCAATTGTCGGGACTATTTTGACATTCAGCAGCTGCTGGAGTCGGTGGATATTGATTTCAATGCCGTTATTTTTTGCCTCGTCAATCATATTAAGAGCAATTATCACCTTTAATCCAAGCTCCAGGAGTTGAATAATAAAATACAGGCTGCGCTCAAGGGCAGTGCTGTCCACGACGACAACTGCTGCGTGAGGATTCTCTTCTGTGAGATAACGCCGTGCGACTCTTTCTTCGGGGGAGTAGGTACTGAGGGAGTATATGCCGGGAAGATCAACAAAGTTAATGGTAGTACCTCTGTATTCGATCATTCCTTCGCGTCGTTCAACTGTTACGCCTGGGTAATTACCTATTTTCTGGTGCGCACCGGTCAATAGGTTGAACATTGTGGTTTTACCTGAATTAGGGTTTCCAGCTAAGGCAATAGAAATTATGTGCTGATTGGTTATCATCTGGATGTACCTGTTGGTGTTTGCTCAGAGGCGTCAGTTAAAGCTCATCAACATAAATATGATCTGCTTCGTTATTTCGCAGTGCAACGGTGAAATTTCTAACGCGTATGGCTATAGGGTCACGTAACGGCGCTCTTCCTATAATCTCGATATTAATACCGGGGTTCAGCCCTATTTCATGAATTCGCTGAGCCATTTCACCGCTGGCATCTATTCTTTTTATTGTTGCTTTCCCGTGTTTCGGGAGTTTTCGTAAACACAGTGTTGACATCTTATTTTAAGCCTTTCCTAATATTTTAGTTTATTTTAACAATATTAGCTTAATTTAACTTTCTGTCAAGAGGTTTCATGATTTAAAGCTTAAATTATGAGCATGATTATTAATTATTTGAATAGTTTCAGGTTCAGTGACATGTATATTATTATTTTTAATATATATAATACGAAATTTTCAGAGTGATTGTGAATATCACAGCAGATTGCTATTATTTTATACGATAGGTGGTGTGCAAAGGAGGTAGTTAAATTAATTGCCAAGTGTCATATGCTTTTATTCCGAAAATTGTAACTGACATGGAGCTTTTAACAAGAGCTTACGTTGAGTGGGCGGTAGTAAGTGGAGTATAATGCAGTAATGTTATTTTAGAGGTTATTAAAACATATGTGGACAATACGGCATGCCATTGCGGGGCGTATTAATGGCAGACGGGCGATTCTACCGAATAGTCCCCAGCTCTTTTTCTGATAATCCACATAGTTCCATTCTTCAATAAAATGTATTCCGGTATGCCATGATTCCAGTTCTTTGCTGTTTTTTAGACTCCAAAGAAATTCTGCTTTACTATCCATCGCTTTTACTGTTTCATGATGCTTGCTTTTACCGACCATGATTGGAGCAATCATTTCAAATAACATGTGAGCGTTGGGAAAGTTTCTGGTAATTTCACAAAATAATGGTTTGAGCTCATCCTCCTTAAAATACATGAGGAGTCCTTCGGCAAGGATGATTACTGGCCGGTCTTCGACTTTGATTTTACTGATCCAGGATGAATCAAATATTGATTGTGCAATAAAATGATAGTGAGCGGACTCTGTAAAAAACTGTTTGCGCAGTGCTATTGCTTCCGGCACATCAATTTCATACCAGTCTGTATCGACACAGCTGAGTCTTGAATGCCGAGTATCCAAACCCGCTCCGAAATTAATAACCAATGCTCGGGGATTATTCTTTAAAAAGCGCATGAGTGCGGCATCAAGCAGCATCGTTCTTACGGCGACACCAAGTACGGTGTATTTGTTTGAGTGTTCAAAACGTGAGAAATCGTAATCGATTTGTGCAACCATTTCCACAGCTTTATTGTCGAGTATCAGCGGGTTGTCTGCCTGGGTCGCAGTGGCACGCGCCCATAATGCAATCAGCAGTGTCTCCGGAATTCCGCTTAATTTTTGTGTCCGCATGTATTATCCTTTCAGAAGATTTTACGTTTTGGTATCACGCCCCGAGCATTGTTGTTTGGTTTTTGCCGGTCATTTATAACTGGGATTATGCAGGTAACTGTCAGTACTCTCAGTACTGGAGTAATGATAGAATTTTATTAATCGTAAACTCAATAAGTTTAAGCATAGATTATTCTAAAATATTCCCGGTATGAATCTCCAGTGGACAAATTCCAGGTATTTCCGGTATTCATCGCCGAATTCACTCAGTAAATATGACTCTTCTGCAACTGCAGTTATTATCCAGTGAACAATAGAGAGGCAGGCGATTATCAGTGTCGGAATAACTCCAAAGGCTAGAGCAATGCCAATATTCATGACTATAATACTCAGGTATAATGGATGTCTGATTCGGGAAAACATTCCGCCACTAATAATATGAGTAATGTCTGATGCTTTAGAGTGTGACTCTTTGTGATTTTTTTCTGCAGATAAATGGAATAAGAGTCCGGCTATCAGTATGATTCCTCCTGAAATATTTGATAGTGGGGAAAAAGGAATTTTTGGCCAGGAAAAAATCAGACCGAGGATGCCGGTAGCAAACAGTAAAACATATTCAACCATGCCGCGGTGCATCGGGTTTGTAAGTACTATTCTTCCAATAATACCTGAAGTTTTCATGAGCTAGTTTCCTTTCCTGCCAATAGTGACCTCTATTGGGCCGTGCGCCTGGCAGTTCGAAGAAGTTATTTTAACTCTTTCGGTTGAAATAAAACCGGCATCAAGCATAGCACGGGAAATCTGACCGGTCTGCAGTGAGAGTTCATCACCCTGCAACATAGTAGGCAGCCAGCTTATTATACTTGCAGCCGGGGAAGTTCCGTCCGGATCTATTCCGTCTGAACTAACCATACATATGCCGCCGGGGTTAAGTGCAGCTATGACTCTACGCATAATATCAACCAGGTTGTTTTTATAAAAATTAAGCGTGTAGTTAGCCATGACCAAGTCATATCCTGATCCGATGTCATCTTTACTGTAATCACCACCCAGCACCTCTATGCGGTCTTCCAGCGAGTATTCTTTAACAACTTCCCTCGCAACCTTGCTGACTGGCGGCTGATCAAAGAGTACGCCTTTTGCACGAGGGTGCTCTTTTACAACTGCAATGCCAATTATTCCCGGACCAGATCCCATATCCAGGATTTTAGTAAAGGATGGGAATTCCGGTAATTGTGAAACCATTTCTGCGATCATTTGAGCACGACCAGAACGGGTATAATTCAGACTTGCTTTGGCGCCTTTTTCCCATAAAGACGGATCGGCTATATCACGTTTTGGCGGCGGCCCATTTTTGACCATATCCTTTAGGCCACCGTTTAGTGAGGGTACAGACCAGTTTGAAAAGAATAGAATGCTTTCGGAGAGGGAGGTGTCTTTGCCGGAGGTAAGAAATTGTTCGGACAGCTGCGTATTGCAGTATAAATCATTTTTTTTGTCAAGATAGCCTAGAGCAACCAGAGCGTTAAGCATATGTTCTGTATTTGCACTGTGTAACGAAAGTGTGGTGCTAAGTTCTGCCGCAGTTATCTGGCTGGTTGTTGAATCGAAGAGATTCAGCTCGATTGCTGTTTTAACCAGTTCCCATTTTAGGGCTTGATACGGCAACAGGAAGAGATTATCGGGGTTTAGCTTTGTTTTTGGCAGTTCTTTTAGCATGTGATTTTCCTTTCTTCTCAGTAACGGGGATAGATAGTCCCTGAAGAATAAATGATAGACATTGTTCAAAATAAAAATCATCGGCGGTACGGTTACGGTTTTTTTCTTCTAAAACGTGTTTCATAAAATGTTCGTGATTTTCCCACCAGATGTGGGCTGTTCCGCAAATAAAGATGGAAATATTCAGTGGCGTTAAATCTGAGCGGATTTCTCCGCGTTCCTGAGCAAGTCTGATCTGCTCACGATATGTATGGTGCCATTCTGCTTCGCCAGGCCATGGTTCATAATCACCTTCCAGCCGCCCCCAGTTCGCCAGACGCATGATGGTAGGATTATCACGATAAAAAGAAAACATCGAAGAAAGTACATGCCTGATCAATGAATCGAAGGAATCATCAGCAGGGTGGGTCTTAGAATCAGCATCGAGATAGCGTTTCATTATGCTTGCTTTTACTGCATCATAAACTCCCTGTTTGTCTTTGAAATGAAAGATGATTAAAGGTCCGGAAGCACCGCTGGCTTGTGAAATTTGCCGTAAGGTCGTGCCGGCAAAGCCTTTTTCGGCAAAAAGGGTTTCGGCTGCTTTCAGAATTATACTTTTAGTCTCTTCAGCATCGCGGATTTTGTTTTTGGTCATTGAAATATTTCCTTATTAACTAACTTAACGTTTAGTAAGTTAACAGGTATGTTATTCTTTATTGGATTATAAGTCAAGAGAATAATTGTTGCAGCTGAAAAGATCTTAGTTTTTTTAGTGATCTGGCTGAATAAAGTTAATTTATCGAAAGTGTCTGGGAAAATATTAGAGCTTATTGTTATTGGTATAGTGCCATAAAAGGATAAATTGACGAGTAAAATGAACTGAATTCTACAAGTGATAGTGAGATATTTATTATAAGCTTTTATATTATTAGCTGTTATTGTATATCAATCTGAATAAAGGGGAGGCTAAATAGCTGAAGATTGTATGAAGATTGAAAGTGATTATCTATCAGTCTTTTGTCTTTGTCGTTAAGGCTGCTTTAAGGCGCTTTGCAGTGAACAGCATTCTGTATGTAAGGCTGGAATCCGTTATTGTGGTTGTAAGCAGAAATGAATAAACTTTTTATTGTAGTTTACAGACCTGGCGCGGGCTGTTTCCGTAGACTCTCTGAAAAGCTTTTGAAAGGGCAAAGCCGGAGGAGTAGCCGGTCATCTCTGCTATCCGGTCAAGGGTAAAGTTTGTTTTGCGCATGAGGTTGATGGCTTTTTCAAGACGGATATGGGTAAGCATGCCGCGGGCAGAGGTCCCGTAAACCTGATTCATTGAACGGTTGAAATGGGTCAGAGACATATGTGCGAGTTTGGCCAGTTCTTGCGTACGCCACTCTTTTGCCGGGTTAATATGCACCTCATGCCAGGCTTTGGTAAGTACTGTTCGCAGGCGGCTGAGCTTGTCATTCGGTTCTATCAGTTCGAGTCTAAGCAGCATAACCAGCATCCTCGCCCAGCCCTCCATCACCTCCTGATCATTCCAGCATTCAGCGTATTCCAGCATCGCCTTGGCTATATGCTCCAGATGATTGATACGGTGTGAAATAATCTTTCGCTCACCGCTCTTGTAATAATTACGCCAATATTCCTGATTCTGAAAGTGTACCCAGATATATTTGCAGCTGTCGTCGACCCAGTATCTGTGCGGGTATAATGCCGGAACCAGCCAGACGTCACCGGTAGTGATAGCTCCTATTCCTTTGGGCGTAAGATAGTTCAGCTGCCCCGAGACACAGAAATATGCGCTGTGCTGATTGAAATTCGGGCGGCTGATATCCAGTACCGGGCGGTGAAAACTCATACCGGCACAGATAATTCCAAACTCTGCAAGGATCGAGAAAGGTGTTCCGGAGATAGGGAAGAAGCGTTGCCAGCCTTTTTTTAAATCCATTAGTTCAAACTCATCACCGAGGGTTTTGGGTTGCATTATATTTCCTTTATGCAGATAGTTTTTTTGAAATGTTCAGTTTGGATATATTATTGGTATGTGTAGCCATTGTGTCAAGTGAATTAATGGTGTAGAGTAAATATAGGAAAGCTGGTTGCAGAAATCTAATAATATCGGCAATATTGTGTGTTTATGTGTGTCTGTTGCAAGTGACAGAATTTTATATTTTATTACAGCAGTGGGAGAAGTATTATGTTGAGTACAGGAAAGTCAGGGTTAACCAGACATTGTGTTATGCTTGCTGGTTTGTTGTTTGCCTTCTGTGCGGGAACCATCTTTGCACAGGATACGGTCAGTCTGTGGGTAAGAAGTGATAATGAAAATCTTATGGTACCGGTCGTTAAAGCATATAATGATCTGGGTGGAGACCAAGTGGATCTGCAGATTATCCCGGCTCAGGAGATGATGCAGAAGCTCGCTACCTCGTATATGGCCGGTCAGGCTCCTGATGTGGTCTCGCTGGATCTGATCTATACACCACAGTTAATCAATGCGGATATGCTGGAAGATCTTACCGACTACGCCAAGTCTCTGCCATTTTTCTCATCTCTGTCTAAAGGACATGTACAGGTGGGAAGTAGAGATGGCCGGATATATGCGCTGCCGTTTTCTGTGGAAGATTCATTTTTGATGTATAATAAGGATGTGCTGCGTAAGGCAGGGCTTGACCCTGAAAAACCGGCAAAGACTCTGGGGGAGCTTAAGGATCAGTGTATCAAGATTTCAAAATCAGGTAAGGATGTTTATGGATTTTATACCTGTGCGGCAAGTGGCGGCTGGCTGGCCTTTACTTTCAATCCGTTTATCTGGGCGCTGGGTGGTGATTCGCTGTCTGCTGATGGAACCAAGGCAATGCTGAATACCGAGCCGGTTAGAGAAGCAATCGGTTTTTACCGGGAGCTTTTCCAGAATGGCTGTATCCCTGAAAGTGCTGCGACCGATGCCGGCGGAAACAGGTTTACCGGCTTTATTGCTAATAAGGTTGGCTATATGTGTGCCGGTACCTTTATGATCGGGGTGCTGCTTAATGATCATCCTAATGTGGATTTTGGCGTGACTCCTATTCCGGGTAAAAATGGTGGCTTTGCTACTTTTGCCGGTGGTGATAATATTGTATTCCTCAAAGGATCTAAGAAAATTGACGCTGCAAAGCGGTTTTTGAAGTGGTGTTATTCACTGGAGGGGCAGACTCTTATGGCCAAGCATGGCAGTATACCGGTAAGAGGTGATGTTGCTGAAAAAGCTCTTTCCGGACTTGATTCACGCTATCTGATGCCGGCTCAAATTCTTTCAGAGGGTCATACTCCATATAGTCTGGTTTACAGTGAACTGTTTCTGAATAACAATGGTCCCTGGACCGAGATGCTCAATCGCGGTTTCTTCACCGCTGAGGACATAACTGAGCTTACCGAGCGGGCGCAGGAAGAGGTTCAGGTTGTAATTGATGATAATCTCTAATAGCTTTAGTCAGTTGTAAATATATTATAATGTTTGCGGTGTTTTATTTCCGAGTTAAAAATAGTATTTGTATATAAATGGAGATGATTGCCGCAAACATGAAATTTGCAGTGTATAATAATTTTGCAGGATTAAATTAAGATAACAATACAGTATTAGACTGTAGCTTAATAATCTTTACTGTATTCATGAGCATTCGTTACGGGTAAAGTATCGGCTGTAATAATATGAGTATACGTTGCAGCTGGTATGGCGGTTTTACATTTGGTATTATTGATTTGAATTTTCACACTGCCCACAAAGGTTTTGATATGAGCAGCAAAAGCAGTTTCAGTAAGGGGCATTCCCCGGCAACTTCGGCGATAATAAGAGATAAGTTAAAGCGTAGGTATCCTCCCAAAAAATCGGAGTGGATAGCACTGGCCTTTATTGCTCCGAGTCTGATTATGGTAACGGTCTTTTTTCTGGCGCCGCTTATAATGGATATCTATATGTCATTTTTCAAATGGCCTCTGATGGGTACGCCTAAATTTGTCGGTTTGAGAAATTATATACGTCTGGCATCTGACAAAGAATTTATAAATGCGCTGATTTTTACCGGGAAATATACCTTCTGGGTGACTATTGCTATTTTTGCTGTAGCTTTCCCGCTGGCGTTATTTGTGGAGAAACCGATGCGGCTTACCGGTTTCTTCAGAACCAGTTTCTTTCTGCCGGCGGTGGTTGGCTTTGCAACAGCCTGCATTCTCTGGGTATGGCTGCTCAACCCGGATATGGGGCTCTTCAGTGTTGTGCTGCAGCGACTGGGGATAGCCGACAAGCCGGTGCAGTTTATCGCGGATTATGATCTGGCATTTTTCGCAATAATTGTTATTGTGGTCTGGCGTATGGCCGGGTTTACCATGCTGCTGCTGCTCACCGGTATTCAGGCAATTCCGACCGAGGTTCATGAAGCGGCACGTATTGATGGTGCTACAGGCTGGCAGCGCTTTCGTCTGGTGACACTACCCCTGATGAAGCGGACTCTGGCTCTGACCCTGATTATGTCAATAACCGGTTCTATTCTGGCTTTTGATCAGTTTTATATTGTTACTCTCGGCGGGCCGCGTAAACAGACTATGTCGCTGGTTTATGAGGTATATCAGAAGTCCTTTATATCTTTCCGTCTGGGTTACGGTGCCAGTATTTCGGTAGTAATCATGATAATTCTGATTATTTTTACTGTTGTCCAACTCTATATTTTGAGAAATAAGGAACCGCTGAAATGAGTAGTGAAAAATCGCCTAAAATGAATAGACCCCCTCTAAAGAAAAGGATTAACGGGACACTTATAACTGTTGTCGGGATTATTGTGGCTGCATTATTTCTGGCGCCGATGTTCTGGGTGACACTTTCATCATTTAAAACCAAGACTGAGGCGGTGCAGCCGCCACTTATACCGTGGCCGACTCAGGGGATATCTCTGGATACGTACCGGGAACTGAATACCTTCGGAGCCGGTCTGTTTCAGCATTTTCTAAATAGTGTAATTGTTACTATAGGTACAGTTGTTCTGACAATTTTATTGAGTTCGCTTGCCGGGTATGGGTTCTCGCGTTTTCGTTTTAAGGGTAAGAATATATTTTTTATCGTTATCATGCTGACTATGATGATACCGTTTCAGTCGGTTCTCACGCCGTTATTTCTGATACTGACCAAGATGCATCTGCAGAACACATTACTCGGTCTGATCCTGGTATATACTACGTTACAGCTCCCGTTCTCCGTATTCATGATGCGTAATTCGTTTGACGCGGTTCCTCTTGATATTGAGGAAGCGGCACGGATAGACGGCTGCACCACCTGGTCGCTGTTTACCAGAATTATGCTGAAACTGACGCTGCCCGGGACGGTAACGGTGGCAATTTTTGCTTTTCTTAATGCCTGGAATGAATTTCTCGCGGCTCTGATTCTGCTGAATAATACTGAAAAGCAGACCTTGCCGGTTATTGCCGCTTTTGTACGTTATGGAAAATTCGGCGGCATTAATTGGGGATCGGTTCAGGCCAGTGTGACAATTATGATGATTCCATGTATTATACTGTTTCTGGTATTGCAGCGGTATTACGTGCGTGGTCTTACTTCCGGAGCGGTTAAATAACCAATATACAGTTTGACGAGATTTTATTAATCAATGATTACCAGCAGGTAATTAGAGCCTTTTTACGTAAATTTTAACAGATTTGAGAGGATATATTATGGGAAGTCCACTTTTTAGCGAGCAATTTCGTCCGCCCAGTATTCCTGAAGTTAAGGTTCAGGGATTCTGGGAGCCTGTTGTTCAGGCGGTACGCGAAAAAAGTTCGGTTGTTTTATATGACCGGTGCATTGCCGCCGGTACTCTGGAACAGATTGATATAGATGTTCCGGTACCGGAGATACGTATTTCGCTGACTCCGGGTGGAGAGACTACTCAGATGTTCTGGGATTCGGATATCGGCAAGATTCTGGAGACATTCGGTTATCTGCTGGCTGGGGAAAGAGACGCTCTGATGGAGGAAAAAGCGGATAGGCTGATTGATCTGCTTGCCAAGCTGCAGCAGCCGGACGGTTATCTTGACAGCTGGTATATACGGATGCAGCCGGGGAAGCGCTGGACTAATCTGCGTGACTGCCATGAAATGTATAATATCGGGCATCTTCTGGAAGGCGCTGTGGCGTATTATCAGGCTACCGGCAAACGAAAATTACTCGATATAATGATCAAGTATCTGCATTATGTTGATGCGATCTTTGGTTTTGAAGAAGGAAAACGGCGAGGCTATCCCGGGCACGAGGAGATTGAGCTGGCGCTGGTAAAACTTTACCGGGTGACCGGTGAGCGGCGCTGGCTCGACCTCTCTGCATACTTTATCAATGAACGCGGGCAGAAACCGCATTACTTTGAACTGGAAGCGAAAGAGCGCGGGGAAACGGTGAATCTGACTGCAAGCTATACACATGAGTATAACCAGTCGCATCTGCCGGTACGTGAGCAGGAGAAGGTTGTAGGCCATGCGGTGCGGGCGATGTATCTCTATTGCGGGATGGCTGATGTTGCGATGGAGACAGGTGATAATAGTTTGCGGGAAACATTGGATAAACTCTGGGATGACCTTATCTCAAAGCGGCTGTATATTACCGGCGGGATGGGACCGTCAAAAGACAATGAAGGCTTTACCGAGGATTATGATCTGCCTAATGCCACCGCCTATGCTGAAACCTGCGCTACTATCGGTCTGGCTTTCTGGGCGCACCGTATGCTGGGGTTCGGGCCTGATATCCGCTATGCTGATGTAATGGAAAGAGCGATATATAATGGCGCCTTGTCCGGTCTGTCTCAGGACGGATCACGATTCTTCTATGAAAATCCTCTTGAAAGTGATGGAACTCATAATCGCTGGGAATGGCACCGCTGTCCTTGCTGTCCTCCTAATATTTCCAGACTGGTAGCGTCTATCGGGACTTATATTTATAGCTGCGCGGAAGATGCTGTTGCTGTAAATCTCTATTGTCAGAGTACCGGTTCATTTGAGCTTTGCGGTGGAAAGGTAGTGATTAGTCAGGAGACTGATTACCCATGGAAAGGTAAGGTAGGTATTACTATCACAAATGAAGGAGCCGGGGAATTTGCATTGGCTGCGCGTATTCCCGGCTGGGCTGCCGGTACAACTGCGAAACTTAATGGTGAGGAAATTGATATAGCTGAAAATTCCGTAAATGGTTATCTTGTTATCAAACGGGTCTGGGGAAACAGTGATATTCTCGAGCTTGATATTCCGCTGAAAGTGCGAAAACTCTATTCTCATCCTGAGATTAAACAGGACGTGAATAGAGTAGCATTGGCTAGAGGTCCGCTGGTTTATTGTCTGGAAGCTGTTGATAATGAGCTGCCATTGAATAGGATTTATATCGGTGCTGATACCGAATTTCAGGATGAATTTCGTGAGGACATGCTCGGGGGAGTAACGGTGCTGACGGGGAAAGCCCGAGGCAAAGTCAGCGAAGACTGGGGAAAAGAGCTGTACCGGGAAGAACCTGCTAAATGGTGTGATCTTGATGTGCTGGCTATTCCGTATTATCTATGGGATAATCGTGATCCCGGTGAAATGCTGGTCTGGGTGCCACTTGATAATTCATGTGAAAAGTAGTGATATTTTGATTCTGGTGCTGGTAAAATTGGCACCAGAATAGTTTATTGCCAAGATTTTGGTTATGCTGGAGGTTCTAGTCATGGGTTCGGTTGTAATAAAAGATGTATATAAAGCGTATGGTCAGGTAGAGGTGATAAAAGGTATTTCGCTGGATATCAATGATGGTGAGTTTATAACTCTAGTCGGTCCGTCCGGGTGTGGAAAATCCACACTGTTGAGAATGATTTCCGGTCTGGAAGATATTTCGTATGGTGATATCGCTATTAATGATCGGGTGGTGAATAATGTTCAGCCTAAAGACCGTGACATTGCTATGGTATTTCAGAGCTATGCGTTATATCCGCATATGACTGTAGCGGAGAATATGGGATTTGCCATGCAGCTCAAGAAGATCGACAAAGTTAAGATAAAAGCGGCGGTGCAGGAAGCGGCTGATATTCTCGGTCTGACCCCGCTCTTAAAGAGATATCCGAAACAACTTTCAGGTGGGCAGCGTCAGCGGGTGGCTATGGGGCGGGCTATTGTCAGAAAACCGCAGGTGTTTCTCTTTGATGAACCATTGTCGAATCTTGATGCGAAATTACGGGTGCAGATGCGTGGTGAAATAAAGCAGCTCCACCGGCGGCTGGGTATTACTACGGTTTATGTTACTCATGATCAGATTGAAGCCATGACCCTTGCAGACCGGATTGTGGTGATGAATAAAGGGGTGGTTGAACAGGTGGGAAGTCCGCGGGAACTATTTGATTATCCCTGTAACCGTTTTGTTGCGAATTTTATCGGCTCGCCGGCGATGAATTTTGTTGAGGGGGAGCTGGTTAAAGAAGAAGAGAAAGCATTCTTTATTACTGGAAATGGTTCGAAATTGCCGCTAAAGGATGGAGAGAATCTGACAGCATATGCGGAGGTGCTTTATGGTATCCGGCCTGAGCATTTACGGCTTTCAAAGGATGATGGAGTAAAGGCGGAAGTTATTATAACCGAGGATACCGGTTCTGAGATTGTTGTTCTGGCCAAGTGCTGTGGTGAGAAGATAACCGTTTTACTGCGGGAGCGGGTTGAACTGGCGCCGGGTGATATTATAAGTTTAGAACCGGTGCCGGGAGCATCACATTTTTTTGATGCCAAGACTCAAAAAAGAATTTTCAGATAGCTGTTTTTTATGAGGTTGATATTACCGGAAATTATCGGGATATGGGAATATGATCTGATGATTAATGTTGACTGATTTTACTGATTTTGTTGTTTCTATCATTAAGAATTTATTTTGTGTTTCATAGTAATACGTTACTTTTATTGTTGTTATGTTTCTTGTTTGTTTATTCTGTATTTATGAGTGTGTTGCATCTGAGTATTGTTAATAAATTTTGACCTGTATACATTCATGTATACAGGTTTTTTATATTGCTGATCAGATATGGTGATTTTTAACTTGTTGTGTGTATAGTGGTTACGTAATTAATGCTTGTTGTGTTCAGGAGGTGTATTTTTTGTGTTATTACTTACCGGGAAAATATTACAGTTGTAAAATAAAGATTGCTTTTGTGTTAAAAATATATGGACAGATTTTAGATACAGTTTTACAATGAATATATACAGTGTTTTAAATACAGAATTGGATAGTCATATGGACATAGAGGTAAGTCTTGTATCAGCCATTCGTGATTTGGCTTCGGCAAAAGACCTGCAGACCGTTATGGATGTTGTCAGGATATCGGCGCGTGAAATGATAGGTGCTGACGGGATTACATTTGTCCTGCGTGATGGTGATAAGTGCTTTTATGCTGAAGAAAATGCTATCTCTCCTTTATGGAAGGGTAGGCGCTTTCCTATGAGTGTCTGTATTTCCGGCTGGGTCATGCTCAATAAATGTGAGGTTATTATACCCGATATCTTTATGGATGAGCGTATCCCCGCTGATGCCTATCGTCCTACCTTCGTTAAAAGTCTGGCTATGGTTCCGGTACGTCGGGTCGAACCGGTGGCGGCAATTGGAGCGTACTGGGCTTTTTATCACGAGGCAACCGAGTCGGAGATGGAGGTGCTCTTTATCCTTGCTGACGCGGCTTCGGTTGCGATATCCAATGTAGAGTTGACAACCAGGCTTAGCAGGTCCATGGATGATTCTCTTGAACGTGAAAAACATGAACTTGAGGAAAGAAAATTACATCATAAACTTGAGGAACGCTTTGGGTGTATCTATGAATTTGCCGGTTTGGGAATTGTTATTGAGGCTGCTGACGGTAGGGTACTGCAGTGTAATCCGGCTTTTTCAAAAATGATAGGCTATCGTGAGGATGAAATAAAGGAGCAGCCGTTTTATTCTTTTATTCATCCGGATGATCGTGCTGAAAATATTGATCAAAGGACCAGGTTGTTCAGTGGTGATACCAGGAGATTTGAGATAGAAAACCGCTTTGTGCATAAAAGCGGGAAAATTATCTGGGTTAAAAAAGTGTATTCACTGCTGCCGGATGAGAACCCGCCAGCGGTTATCGCTCTGATCACCGATATCTCAGATAGAAAGGTTTGGGAGTTAGAGCGTGATGGAGCAATTGAGTTTCTTAATCTGGTAAATAACTGTAGAAATACCAAAGAGCTGATTCATTTCTCTACCTTATTTTTTCAGCGTGTATCCGGCTGTGAAGCTGTGGGGATACGGCTTAAAGAAGGGGTGGACTATCCATATTATGAGACGAAAGGCTTCCCTGAGGAATTTGTCTTGCTGGAAAATAAACTTTGTTCGTATGATGTTGACGGCAAGGTGGCATGTGATAAAAATGGTAAGCCGATGCTGGAGTGTATGTGTGGTAATGTTCTTTGCGGACGGTTTGATCCGACATTGCCATTTTTTACTAAAAAAGGTTCCTTCTGGTCCAATTGCACCACAAAACTTCTTGCCAGTACCACTGATTCTCAAAGACAGGCAAAGACACGGAATCGTTGTAACGGGTCGGGGTATGAGTCGGTGGCTCTTATACCGCTTCGTTCTGGTAGTGAGGTCTATGGGCTATTGCAGTTGAATGATAAAAGATATAACCGTTTTACTCTGGAACTGATTGAGCAGTGGGAGCGTCTGGCGGAATATCTGGCGGTGGCGTTGTCAAAGTTCAAGGTGGAATCTGAGCTGAGAATAAGTGAGGAGCGAACCGAACTGGCGCTTTTGGGAGCTGATCTTGGGGCGTGGGACTGGAATATTGAAAGTGGAGAAATATGGTTTGATCAGCGTTGGATTGAGATGCTGGGATATCAGTATGATGATGTCACTTCCGATATTAATTTCTGGGTGGCGCTTGTGCATCCTGATGATATGGAAGAGGTCGATAAAACTATAAAAAAACATTTGCGGGGTGAGACAGATTTTTATAGCTTGCAGCATCGGATGAAGCATAAAGACGGGCATTGGGTGTGGGTTTCGGACAGGGGCAGAGTGGTTGCCAGAGATGAAAACGGTAAGGCTCTGCGTATGTGCGGAACACATCTGGATATTACCAAGCAGCGTCAGATGGAAGAGCGCATACGTCAGACCGAGAAGATGGATGCAATAGGACAGCTCGCCGGCGGCGTTGCGCATGATTTTAATAATCAGTTAACTGGGATACTCGGTTATGCTGATATGCTCGCGGAGGAGATTGATAATGAGCAGCAGCAAGGGTATATCAGTTCTATTATCAAGGCTGCAATAAAGTCCTCTGATCTTACCCGGCAGTTGCTGACTTTTTCCAGAAAGGCTCAATGTCAGTCGGTTGAAGTAGATATTCATGAGACTATCGATGAAGTGTGCTCTATTCTCAAGCATACTATTGATAAGCGGATTGAAGTAAGAACATTCTTGAAAGCTCAAAAACCGGTTGTTATTGGTGATCCGTCATTACTGCAGAATGCATTATTGAATCTGGCGATCAATGCCAGAGATGCAATGCCGGAGGGTGGTATAATTACTTTTGAATCGAGTATTGAAAGACTCGACCAGGAATATTGTAAAACAATTCCTTATGAAATTT
Organism: Planctomycetota bacterium; assembly: GCA_963677015.1. Lineage (GTDB taxonomy): Bacteria > Planctomycetota > SZUA-567 > SZUA-567 > SZUA-567. The sequence goes on along the minus strand of OY781533.1, from coordinate 3,063,712 downwards.
CCCCGGGTGAGTATCTTAAAGTAAGTATCAGTGATACTGGTTGCGGAATTCCGCAGGAGGATATTCAGCGTATTTTTGAGCCGTTCTTTACGACAAAGGATCAGGGGAAAGGAACCGGTATGGGGCTTGCATCCGTTTATGGCACTGTCAAGCATCATCAAGGTGTTATCAATGTATATTCAGAGCAGGGAATGGGAACAATATTTAAAACATACCTTCCTTTGTTCGGCAAAAATCTGGACAAAACCATACATAATAATCTGCAGGGCTCTACAATTAAACAAAATCTGAATATTCTGGTCATTGAGGATGAGGAAAGTATCCGGAATCTGCTCGTTCTTATGCTGGAGGATGAAGGGTGTACGGTTGTTACTGCTACTAATGGCAAGGAGGGGGTGGCTATTTACAAGGAGCAGTGGGAAACAATTGATGTGGTTATTTTTGATATGATTATGCCAAAGATGGATGGTAAGGATACTTTCCGTGAGATGAAAAAAATAAACAGTAATATTCGCGCTGTTCTGGCGAGCGGCTACAGTATTAATGGTGCGGCGGGTACTCTTATGTCTGAAGGGGTCGGAGTCTTTATCCAGAAGCCTTTTACCAGGGCACAGCTGAATGAAGCAATCGCCAAGGTAACTCACGCGTAGTGGTTTGTCAGCGCCTCAAAACATAGTGTATTGATGTATAAATAAGCTGTAATTTATTGTTTATTGTTATGTGTAGCTGATTATATTTACATCTTTTTGTAATTATTATCTCTGTTTTTACATTTCACCTGTCTTTTTATTATAGTCAGTCTGTGCCGGTTTGTGCAAGCGCTGTTTGATTATATGTATTAAATTTTTTAAGCGGTGATACTTTTTTGCTTTCTTTGATAACTACCGGCAGGAATTGGTGATTTTCCCCTTAGATTGTAGTATTTACAGTGAAAATATAAAGATATCAGATATCCTTTTCCGGATAATAATTGATGCTATAGTTAAAAACAAACTCTATCTATATCTGTATTTGCTTGCTTATTTTGTTGTTAATGATCATTGGTTGACATTATTTTAAATATAGGTAAGATTATGAAATACTTTATTTGATATAGAAGAGGAAATATGTCCGAATATTCATCCCTTGACAGATTAGAAGCCGAAGCTATTTATATTATGCGTGAAGTTGCGGCGGAATGTTCCAATCCTGTTATGTTATATTCGATAGGAAAAGACAGTTCTGTTATGCTGCATCTGGCTTTAAAGGCCTTTTATCCTGAAAAACCTCCATTCCCGTTGATGCATATTGATACAACCTGGAAATTTAAGGAAATGATAACTTTTAAAGACAAAATTTCAGAAAAATACGGGGTTGATCTGATTGTTTATGTTAATAGCCAGGGTGTTAGTGATGGTATAAATCCTTTTGACCATGGGAGTGCGTATACAGATATAATGAAGACTCAGGCGCTCAAAGACGCTTTGGATAAATATGGTTTCGATGCGGCCTTTGGAGGTGCCAGACGCGATGAAGAAAAATCCCGGGCTAAGGAGCGTGTATTTTCATTCCGTAATTCTGAGCATGCGTGGGATCCAAAAAATCAGCGCCCCGAGTTTTGGAATCTTTATAATACTATAATTGATAAAGGTGAAAGTACAAGAATTTTTCCGTTATCCAACTGGACGGAAAAAGATATCTGGTATTATATTAAGCGTGAAAATATTGATATCGTGCCGTTATATTTTGCCAAAGAACGGAAGTTTGTCGAAAGAGACGGAAATATTATTATGGTGGATGATGAGCGCATGAATCTTCGTGAAGGCGAGGTATTACAGAAAGATTTTATACGATTCAGAACTCTGGGCTGCTATCCTTTAACGGGCGGGTGCTATTCGAAAGCGTCAACTCTTGATGAGATTATTTCTGAGACCTTGGGCGCGGTTTCGAGCGAACGCATTACTCGGGTAATTGATAACGAGGCAGCTGGAAGTATGGAACGTCGTAAACGGGAAGGATATTTCTAAGTGGAGAATCTTCTTAAATTTATTACATGTGGTTCCGTTGATGATGGGAAATCGACGTTGATCGGTCACATGCTTTATGACGCGAAACTGTTATTCGCCGATCAGAAAAGGGCATTGGAGCTTGATAGTAAACTGGGTAGCAATGAGGGTGACATTGATTATTCTCTGCTGCTCGATGGTTTGATGGCAGAGCGGGAACAGGGCATTACCATTGATGTGGCTTACAGGTATTTTACAACATCCAGGAGATCATTTATTGTTGCTGATTGTCCCGGACATGAGCAATATACAAGGAATATGGCGGTTGGCGCTGCCTTTGCCGATGTTGCCGTGATTCTTGTTGATGTCAGTAACGGTATTCAGGTTCAGACGCGCAGACATACCAGAATATGTGTTTTATGGGGATTAAGCATGTAATTCTAGTGGTTAATAAAATGGATCTGGTCGATTATGATAAGCATATTTTCGATGAAATTACCAGAGAATTCAAAATGCTTTGCTCTGAATTTGATTTTATCAGTGTTTATACACTTCCTGCCTCAGCCACTGTCGGTGATAATATAACCACTGCGTCTAGCAATACTCCCTGGTACACAGGTTCTTCATTACTCGAATATCTTGAAACTATACAAATAGCAGATACGCATGGACAGGACGGTTTTTTAATGCCGGTGCAGCGAATATGCAGACCGGATAGAAATTTCAGAGGGATTCAGGGAGAAATAGCGCTTGGGAAGATTGCCGTAGGAGATGAAATTGTCATTTTGCCTGCGGGTGAAAGTTCGCGTGTTGCGCAAATTCTGGTTACAGATTCAAAGCAGAGCAGTGCTGCAGCAGGTCAGCCGGTAACGATTTGCCTTGAAGATGAGGTAGATGTTTCACGTGGTTGTGTATTGGCGAAGAATTACCAGCCTGAGACCGCTAATTTGTTCTCAGCCACTATTATCTGGACCGATAATGATAAATTAGTCGCTGGAAGAAGTTATCAGCTAAAATGCGGAACAAGTTTGCTTCCGGCTAAGATATTGAAGGTAAAATATAAAATTGATATTAATGATGGTAAGCATCTGGAAGCTGAGTTTATTAATAAAAATGAAATTGCGGTTGTTGATATCATCTTACCTTCGAAAATTGTATTTGATGTCTTCTCTCATTGCAAGTCGATTGGTGGTTTTATACTTATCGACAGGATAACTCATATGACATCCGCTTGCGGTATCATCGAGCATGGGTTACGGCGTTCAAGCAATGTTTTCTGGCAGGAGACTGAGATTAACCGTGAATTCAGATCCAGTCAGAAAGGACAGACACCGTTTACCCTTTGGTTTACCGGACTCAGTGGTTCTGGTAAATCTACTCTTGCGAACGCTCTTGAAGTACGCCTGGTATCAATGAATAAGCATACAATGATTCTTGATGGTGATAATGTCAGACAGGGTCTTAATAATGATCTTGGATTTACAGAAACAGAGCGTGTTGAAAATATACGGCGTATAGCGGAAGTTTCAAAACTTATGAATGATGCGGGGTTAATTGTATTGACTGCTTTTATTTCGCCTTACAGGCAGGATCGCGATAATTCACGAACAATAATCGGTCAAGATTATATTGAGGTTTATGTCTCTACATCGTTAGAGGAATGCGAAAAACGTGATGTTAAGGGGCTCTATCGCAAAGCCAGAAATAATGAAATACCTAATTTTACAGGTATTTCAAGTGCTTATGAAGAACCGAAAAATCCGGATATTGTAATAGATACGGAGCAGCTTTCTGTTGAGAAGTCTGTGGATATGATACTGACTTATCTGCAGCAGTCCGGATATAATCTCTGATATCTGATTAGGTTTACAAGGGTTTATGTTATTATTTTCAGCTATAAATTGTGGAAGAGAAGATGAAAAAAACAGTTTATTTTCATATCGGGCAGGGTAAAACAGGAACAACAAGTATTCAGTCTTTTCTCTATACGAATAAAGAGATTCTGCGAGAAAAGTATGATCTGGATTATCCGGTTTTTTATGAAGTCGCTGAAACTTCCCTGGAACATCAGCGGTATGTTGAGCGGATGGGGAGGACTAAAAACGGTCTTTATGAATTTATATCCTATGAGGGTGTACCTGATTTTCATACACGTCTTTGTGCTTATATTGATAGTTCTACAAGTTCAAGGTTTCTGATTTCAAATGAAACTTTGGCGCATTGCTCATACTTTGAATTATGGAAAGAACTAGATTATTCCAAGTATGATGTTAAGATCATAATCTCTCTGCGGCGTCCTATTGAAATGCTCGTCTCTATCTGGAATACTCATTTTCTCGGATTTGAAATTAATCCTGGAACCTATAATATGGTTCCGCCACTCGAGGATTATGTGGCGAACGATCATTTTTATACTATTCAGTCGCTTGAAGCTTTATTGGAACTGGGGGATATGTACGGTTGTGATAATATTATGCTCTGGCCTTTTGAGCCTGAGTTTTTTAAAAATGGCAGTATATATGATGACTTTTTAGCAATGTTTAATATTGAGGTGACTTCAGAATTTGTAACCACGAATAGTAAGAATAGCAGTATGAGCAGAAAGGAATGTGATTTGATTAATTTCTTTTTCCCTGTTTATAAATATGTGGGTTATGCTAGACATGACCTGGACAAACTCTGCTCTATGGTTAAAGGAGATGACCGTTTGCCAATTGAGACTCTTTCCGATTCATTTATTGAAAGTATCTCTTTGCTTCATGATGAGATTTTAGAAGAATATTCAAAGAAATTTTATGCGTGTAAACCAATATTCAAAAGACGTTACCCGAAGTGTTATAGGAATGACAGACGAGAGTATATCGCGCTGACGTTTTGGGAAAAATGTAAAATTTATAAGTATATTATTAAAAAAGCCGGAGGCCTTAAAGCGTTTGGTTCATTGAAGGTGCTTTGTAATTATTTTCCAGGGATTAAACGAGTTCTCGCGGTAATAATCGGCATGATCCCTGTTTCCAAGTTTCGGCGGAAAATGCGTAAAAAATATGAATGATATTTTTAGGTGTTATTGCTTATAGATGTTGCACAGTACAGAATATGTTTGAGTATGCTATAGGTTTTGTCCGATTGTTTATAGCGACTACTTGTTTTTATGTTTTCTTAACCAGTTCTCGATCGGTCTGATCAACCAGCGGCAGCGAATGGTTGAATTTGCCCAGCTGTAGAGCATATACCGGATAGTTGTACTGCGAATTTTATCTGGTATATTTAATTTCAGCTGTGAAAACTTCCATATAAAATATAGTGAACATATTTTATTGCGATAAAATTTATATAGTTTGTCTTCTGTAAAATAATCATCTGTAAAGATTAGCTTTTTCTGGATCTTTGCTATTTCCTGAACTGAAGCATTAATATTATTTGTTGATACTCCTCCCAGGCGGTAATGAGCTAAAGGCTGCGGGATATAGGCAAAAGTGCAGCCTGCGAGCAGTAGTTTTAATGTATATTCATAATCAGCTACAATCTTATAATCTTCATTGAATAAGCCATATTCATCAAATACTGATTTTTTATATAGGATTGTCTGTTGACAGATAGGGTTATAAATGAGCAGGTCTTCAATTTTTGTGCTGGATATATGAAAATCGTCATCAAGAAATTTAGCGACATGCTTTGCGTAAGTTATTTTGGTGTTTTTTTCTTGCGCTTTTGTCACTAATATTTCCAATGCCTTCTCAGTGTAGAAATAGTCATCTGAATTCATAAAAATAATATATTCACCTGTTGCTTTACTGATGCCAATATTGAAAGCGTTATAAATGCCATTATCTGATTCAGATATTACGTGTGTTTTAGCAGTTGTTGAATATTTTGCGATTAATGAGTGAATTAACTCTTCTGTACCGTCATTTGTTTTATTATTGATTATCAGATGCTCAATATCCTGATGTGTTTGACTATGGACACTTTTAAACATTTGTTCAAAGTGTTCCTGCCTGTTGTTTCTTATTAAGTATTTTGTAGCGGTAATAATAGTTATTTTTGACATATTAAGTTATATTCATTTGACTAAAAGTTAAGCGATTATAATGGACAGGTTCCCTTGTTAATGTTTAAAAAGTTTGCTCAATGGTTTAATAATAAAATGTAAGCGCAGGATATCATAAAAAATCTGGTATATTTGTAAATCTATTCTTGGACGTAAGTATTTAGCCCGGTATTTTTTTAACTGAGATATAATTTTAATTCCTGTTTTAATATTAATATTATTGTACAAATAAATCTGATATAGTTTCTCGTTACTGAAATTATACTGTGCATAAAAATTGCTATCAAGAATTTTCAGAGATTCATTGACCGCTGTATTTATCGAATAACTGGAAAAACCTGTATACCTGAAGAAGACTAAAGTGTGGGGAACTTTTGCATGCCTGCAATTGCTATTAACCATTTTAATTGTAAAATCATAGTCCGCACATACTGAATACTGTTCATCAAAATATCCGAATTCCGCAAATAAACTTTTTTTATACAGCATTGTCTGTTGGCAGATTGTGTTTCTATATGGAAGCATCTTTATTGTTGAATTACAATGGTTTAGTTTATCTTTTTCATAATCATTTACATGATTTGCGAAAACAAAGTCTGAGTTTGTGTCAATTAGCTTATTGTATAAACTGGTAATTGCGAGCTCGGTTGTAAAGTAATCATCGGAGTTCATAAATAGAATATACTCACCCTTGGCCACTTTAATTCCTTTATTAAAGGCATTATAGATGCCAGTGTCCGGTTCAGACAATATACGGATATTGTTAATATCGCGGCTGTTAATAAGTGATTCAATCAATTCCAGAGTGCCGTCTTTTGACGCGCCGTCAATTATGAGGTGCTCAATATTCGGATATGACTGGTGCTGCACACTTTCAACCATATGTCTGAAATGTTCTTCTCTATCGTCAGTTATAAGGTTATAGGTTGCGGTTATAATGGTTATTATCGGTAAATCTGATTTAACAGCTTTTTTCTGTTTATCTGCTTCTTCAAGCTGCTTTTGAATAATTTTAATTTCAGGTAAAAATTCACTCCAGAAATCCGGTTCATATTTCAAGTATGCATGACAACCAAAGGGCAGCTTATCTGCGTTATTGTGATAAATTACTCTTGCATTACATTCCGCTGAAAATTTTTGGGCAATTTTCCCAAGCGCAACCCGATAATTTTTAAAAAACCTTCTTATTACTTTTACCCATACAATATCTTCATATAAATTGCTGTCATCAATCATTTGCTTCAATGATTTATGATAAAAACAGAACCATTTTATGCGTTGCCATACTGTGTATTTATTACTGAGCCGTTTGAGTCTGACTTTCTTAGTCTGTAAATCGTCGAGAATTTGTATTGCAGATTCCACCTTGCGAAGTGATAGGCCGCCATTGCCGCCATATGTCTGCATTTTTGAATAGATGCAGCAACGATCCATACCGTCAAACCAGGGAGCTCCTATGTAATCATAGTCCTGTTCACACCAGTATTCCAGCTGATCGCTGAAGACCAGAGCGTCAAGCTGGTAGAGCAGGATATATTTGTAATCACTGAATGTCTTGTAAAAAGATGACTGAAGTAAAAGGTTGCTGTAGGAATGAAGGTCCTGGAAACATTCTTTTTTGAAAGAAATGAATTTGAATTTCTTGTTGTTTTCTTTGCAAAAGTCAGAATAATATTCGGTCTTTAAATCTTCAGGTCCAATGAAAATAATGTCATACTTGTTCAGTATGGTAAAACACTGCTTTAAAGATAGTTCCTCTGAAATATCTATATGTGGTTTATATACAGGAATAACTATTGACACCAGTTGTTTCATGCTCAATATTTCTTTCTGATAGAATAATGCTTATTGTTATAAATTAGTGTTTTTGTTCAAGATCTATTTAGGAATACATAAAATATAACAGCTCTGGCAATGAGAGTATCGCAGGTCATAAAAGATATCATGAGATTCTTCGGTGATAATCTCCCATCCTGAATCGGCTAGAATCTTCTTTAATCCGTTGAGATTGAACCAGACGGCATTATCTTTTTGTCTTTTTAATGTAGATTTTGATGGCGCTATATCTGAAGCTTCCACTGGAACTTTTATCAGTAGAGCAGACTTAATATATTTTCTAAGATGGGTTAGAACTTTCTTTGGGGAATTGACTGAGGTAAGAGAATCCAGACAAAGTCCGATGTCAAAATTAGTATTAAGCTCTTCAGCAGGTTTTTTCTGTAATTCGAAATTGCTGTTAAGCAGTTCTGCCATTTCTGCAGCTTGCTGCAGGCATTGTTTATGGCTGTTGAAATCTATATCAAAACCGACCATTTTCTTTATGCCGTTTTGGCAGGCGTAATTTGAATAGAATCCGTCAGAACAGAATAACTCTATTCCGCACAGGTCGGAGTCACCTTGTTTTTTAGCTGTAGTAACTGCAAGGTTGATTAATTTGAAAATGGTGTCTTGTTCCATTTCCTGAACTTTTTTCAGATTAGAGGCTGGTGGCTGAAAAGTTTTATGACCAAAAAATTCAAAGTTGTGCTGCCAGTATGGGTGAGCAGCGTAATATTCTGTTCCTCCCTCTCTCCAGTCCTTGGGCTTTTCAGATTTTGGAGTTTTCCAGTCAGCTCCGTAAGTATTTGCAAGCCATTTCTCCGGGTCATTAGGGATATAGTACTCCTTATCTGAGAATAATATTTTCTGGGTTGCCGGATAGTGTTTCATGCTGTGTTTGAAATACAGATCTTTCTCGGCAAAATTGTAAATACTGTCGCCATGCTGTGTATAAAAGATAATATCAAACAGAATATGGTGTTTATGGAAAACGAGCTGCTGAACTTTACCATAAATTGTAACCATTCTGCCAATTTTATAGCCCTTTAAAGTGAATTCACGTATAATGGAATCTGTATCACATGGATGCATCACTTCGATATCAATATCGGTATCATGCGGAATTAATCTTTTATCGCGATATACTCCCAGCAGGGTTCCGTCTGCAAGACAGGCATTGATACCCAGGTTCTCCAATATGGTATAACCTTCTTTCATTACAGGAATTGCATTTTCATTCATCGGCTGAGTAATGTCAAAATCAAAATGCAGGTAATCATTATAGGAAAGCAGACTTTTGGTTCGCAGCGCCTTGAAATCTATTCTTGATACTTCAAAGGAATACTTCGCTACTTCATTATATATTTTAACCTCATTTTTCTGGTATAAATCGAGAACCATCTTCCAGAATTTAGTGGTGTTCATTTCCGGGTCATGATGATCATCGTAACTTAGAATCGGTATAAATGAGTAATCAACACGGGCAAACTGGTATATGAACATGTAGACTGCCTGGGCTTGCTTCTGTGCCTTTGCTGATAGTTTGTTTAGAGTGCCGACATTTTTTAAAAGTTCAAAATAATCTGCTTGGGATTCCGGACAGAATGAAAAATCGTATCCCATGTAATGATTGTCCCCAGCAGTAATTGCCGGTATTCCGTAAAATGCCGGTATTTCAAATCCTGCGGAACCGATGCAGGTTATGATCGCATCGGCTGCGGTTCCCAGGCTTCTGGTGTCGATTTTATCATCACTGCCAATAAGCAGAACATTGTCAGGAGTGTTTGCGAAAAGTTCATTATAGTTAATGTCTTTTACTTCATAAAATTTGTCGGAAGGATGCCGTTTAAAGATCCAATTTACGTTATCGGTTTTTCGGGCAAACTCCAGCGTTTTTAGAAACCAATCGCCATAGTCATTGAATAACATTGATTTAAAGTGTGAATGCGGGTGGTCGGTAAACGCGTGCAGCATGATAAATACATTGGGCTTATTAGAATCCAGAGAATATTTTTTATTAAATTCATCACGGGTTTTGTAAAGGGTGCTGTCTGCTGAAAATGCCAGTTTAGCATCACGAATTGCGTTGCCTGACATATGAAAAGCCACAGCTTTGTCATATGTGTCTGTAAAAACATCTTCCGGGAGATTCATGAGTTCATTGATCTCATGTTTGGTCGGTGCATATTCGTATTCGATTACTTCATCTCTGTTTCTGGAGACATGAAGAGTATTTCTATGCATGCCGGCATTGGTGTAAACTTTGCATCTTGAGCGTAATGCAGCTCTAACCAGAACCCCGCCGCTAAGTCCTATTCGGTGTGAGCTCAGGACTGAGGTTATTTTGAGCTTTTTTATTGCTTTACGGATTATAAGATGATGTTTAGAAATTCTCACCATTATCTTGAATAGTTTAAAAAACGTTTTTTGGTTATTAGGATTAAGCGTGCCGACAGCGTAATTTGACAGGAATACGTCATACGCTATGTCTCCATATTTAATACCGTCAAACTTAAAAGATATAATTTTCTTTGTACAGAACAGTTTTATAAATTGAAGAAACATGGCGACAGTCAGATAAATATAGTTGAGTATACCCAGTTTGGGAAGTTTCATATATTCCGCAGACGGAACATATGACTTGAGTAAATCAATAGGTATATTGGGGTTTTCAATCCAAAGAGGTTTGAGATCATTTGCCTGATTAAGAATAAGTGATTGCATACTTATACAGTGTGTTATGAAAAATAAGTCACTTGGAGATTCAACAAGTAAGCGGTTTTGTCCTGGTTTCTTTGGCAGCTTTTCCCAGAATTTTGTGTTTTCTTCAATAAATTTTTTCATTTGTATTCTCAACCAATCATTAATAAACCAACACGGTATAATACATCAGTTGCCGGGAACTTCAATTCCAGGCCGAATTTTTTCAGAGTTTCAATTACATCAACTCCTGTAGCTTCAACAGGCATGCGCGATAGCTCCGGATGCCGGCACTTGGTGTCACATCCTTCAGGACACAGTTTGCATGAACCTCCAATAAAAGAGATAGTGAAATGGTTATCCTGGCTGAAGGCTTCTTTTTCAAGCTTGAGCATGATCTGGTGGAGTTTGTTTGTAGATTTAAACCGTGCCGTATCAAAATCAACACTGCTGTCAAATTTAACAATGACCAGCAACCCTTTTTTATATTTCATGAACATTTCCTGATAGTCGACGTCCATAATAAAGGGCGGGCAGGTATGCTTCTTGCCAAAATTTTTACAGTTGAAGCATTGCAATAGCGCACGGTCATCAAATATTATCTCAGAAGGAAGAATAATAAAAACATCATCTGCACCAAATTGCATGGCTTTCATGCGTAAATAGTTGGTGTCCCCAAATATTTTTTTAGCTTTTTCAAATTCATCGGCTTCATCAATTTCAAACCAGTTGTACCTGCGTGAATTGAATGCTGTAACCTCCAGTGTGTCAAGGAGCGGATCAATCGCATCCTCATAGAATAAATCTTTGTGACCTGATTCTATGAATTTACTGATGTTATCAATAATAAGCTCCATAGACTTACTGCAGAATTTACTTATTCCTAAAAATCTGGCAAAGGTGTTGTCTTTTTTGGCAGCGATTTTCTTGCCGATATTGACTATTCTGTCATTTATTATTCTGGCCAGCACGTGATTAACTTCTGGAGAAAAATGAGCATAGTCAATCGCCATGAGATCGGGAGCGGGAGATTCAATTATCTCACTTAGCAGGTCTTCTTCAAAAATCATATCCCCGTCAATTAAGACGATATCCTCATTCAAATATTCTTTTGCGAGCCATAGTGAATAGGAAACATTGGTCTTCAGGTATTCGGTATTGTGGACATACTTTATTGAGATTCTGCCGAAACGGGCACCTATTTTCTGTGTGATAAGTTCGGCTTTATGACCTACAATAAGGACGACATTATGTATGTGCAAATTCTGCAGCTTTTCGAGCATATCCTCGAGTATTGTCTGATTGCCCAGATTGAACATTGACTGATGCATTTCATCAGTCAATGGCGCTAATTTTTTTTCATAACCGGCAAGTAAAATCACGGCTTTATTTATCATCTGTGTGTCTCAATTCCGCAATGGTTGCTTGTAATGATTCTGCGAAGTAGTTTATGTCCTCTTTATTGATATTACCAAAGTTTCCAACACGGAATAATTTAGTCTTCAGGTCTCCCGGACTAGGAGCAACTGATATATGATATTTTTCACTCATGGTGTCTACGATCTCGTTGGCCTTTATTCCTTCAGGAGACCAGATACCGGTAACGCAGTTTGCAAGGTTGTCTGAAGCCAGTTCAAGCCCTATCTCTGCCAGCTTTTCCCGGAGATAAAGAGTGTTTTCCAGATAACGCTGTTGTACATTATCCAGTCCTTCAGCGACTATTTTTTCCAGTCGCAGTGAAAGCTGATTCAGTAAGGAGATAGGTGGCGTGTAAGGTGTCTGATTGCGCTTCCAGTCTTTCAGGTACTCAAATACGTCAAAGAAGAGAGTGCGCAAGCTTGCTGTTTCTGCAAGTTTCATCGCTTTGGGGCTGAATGAAATAAAACCCAGTCCCGGAGGCAGGGCTAAAGCTTTCTGGGAACTTGTAAGCAGAACATCAACGCCCCATGCGTCCATGGACATCTTTTCAACAAGTAGCGAACTTACGGCATCTACAACCAGAATTGCCGGAAAGTCACGAACTACTCTGGCTACTGCTTCAATATCTGTAAGTGCTCCGGTAGACGTTTCGTCCTGGGTGGTAAATACAGCCTTAATATCAGGATTTGCCTCAAGAACTTTTCGGATTTCTTCCGGGTCTACTGTTTCACCGAAGTCAAGCTTGATTTCAAGTGCATTCACTCCATGGGTTCTGCAGATATCGCCCCAGCGCTTACCGAAGGTGCCGCCATTGATATAGAGTATTTTATCCGAAGCTGAAAGGACATTTGTAACGGCGCATTCCATAGCACCGGTTCCTGAACAACTCATAACAAAAACAGGGTTCTCTGTCTGAAAAACATAGGCAAGATTGCTGAATATTGATTTAAGAAATTCGGTATACTTTGCAGTTCGATTATATTCAACCGGCATCGCACCGCACAGCAGGACGTCATCTTCTATCTCTGTTGGCCCGAGAACCATCATGAGATTTCTATTTGAATTTTTTTCTGGCATATTCCAGTTCCTCTACAGTGTCAATTTCATACCATTTATCAGGATCAACACAGGTGTATTCCGCTCTGGTACCTGCTTGAATTACTTCGGTAATCATGTCTTCAAACCAGATATTAAACTCTTTCCTGATCATCAAGTTTTCGGTTTTTTTACGGATAATATCGAGTATGTCTTTTTTCACACTGATGATTCCGGCGTATTCACCAAAAACATTTTCAGGTGGAATATCCATTGACATGAAGGTAACATAGTCTCCGCTGGTTGCAACTTTATAGCCTCTGGTTTCATCCCACTCTTTTGATACGGCTATATTAATCGGGCTCTCATACACGGACATTTTATGGATTAGTTCGTTATCCACAATTACATCGGAGTTTAGAATAACGATGTCGTCGTCTATATGCTGCAAAGCCAGCCAGAGAGATACAATGCTGTTTGTGGTTTCATAAAAGGGATTGAAAATGTATTCTACTTCATCTTTTAAATGCTCTTTTATCATGTCGATTTTGTAACCGCCAACGACGATAACTCTTGTGATTTTTTCAGCAGCTAATGACTTTAGCTGGTTCTGAATTAATGACTGATTATTCAGTTCCAGCAGACATTTATGAGTGCTCTCTGTGAGCGGAAGCATTCTCGTGCCCATTCCCGCAGCGAGGATAATCGCTATCATTACTCTCCCCTGTATTATAAATTATGGTGCGTTAATTAGTTATATTGATGTATGGAGTTTTATTGTATGTCCGGTGACTCCTGATACAGACCGCTATTTTTTCGAGTAATTAATCAATACTCATATCAATACTTATATTTTTCTACAATACTTTATGGATTATAGCGAAAACGTCGTCTATTGCAACCAAGTATCTTTCAACATCTATATTTGAAATTGGCTGTTTTGTGTGTTGTTGCAGTTTAAATGAACGCTTTAATTTTGGGCTTATTATTATGCTTTATTTTTTATAATATTACAGCACTGCAATTAATTAAGCGAAACGGTAACTCTGGTATAATGTATTTAAGCCGGTAAATATTCGCCTTTTCCTGCTAAATTACATTGCCGGCAGATATCTTTTTGCAATTTCAATAGAAGATTAATAGCTGTACATAAGATAGTTAGTGCTTGAATATTAAAGAGATATACATAGAATCAATGAAAATTTACTGCTGCTGTTTTATTACAGCAGAGATATAATTGTATAATAATTAAGGATTATCACTCTATTATGTTATTTAAAGTTTTAAAGTTATGGCGATTTTTATTTAGATACAAATTTCGTTTTTTTCTGATGATCGGTATTGGTCTGTGTTATGGTCTGGTCAATACTTCGTTAGCCGGAATGGCAGGTTTTCTGGTAAAATTAACAAATCCCGAAGTTCCTACTTCCGACGCCACTGTTCTGATACCTAGCGCTATTGTCAGTAGTTCACCTTTTATCTATCTTAAATCAATTTTTCCGGACATTGTCACTAAGTACTCGTTATTTTATTTGAGTTTAGGGATGTTTCTGTTTTTAGTCATCTTGCTGTCTCTTGGCGTGTATTTTCAGAATTATTTTGGCGGCTGGATCAGTACCAGAGTAACAATGGATTTGCGCAGAGTGTTGGCTAAACACTTGCTAAGCCTTGACTATACATATTTTATAAAGAGCGAGTCCGGTGATATAATTTCCAGAATTGGCGGAGATCTGAGTTCTGTTACGGCTATTTTAAATATGATTTCTGTTATGCTGACCAGACCGTTTGCGCTGCTTATCTGTTTGGGATATGTGTTTTATATCAATTGGCAACTTGCGATTTGGGGGCTGGTTGGTGTCCCGGTTGCCGCTATAGCCATGCGTAAAATTTCACGAAAAATACGCTGGACATCAAAAATATCACGTGAGCGCGGAGCCAGTGTTACTGTGGCCATGATCCGTTTTTTAAGTGGTATTGGTACGGTGAAAGCTTTTAATTGCGAAGAATTTGAACTTAGAAATTTTGATAACCGCAATGAAGAGCTGTTTGATATGGCGACAAAACAAATGCGTGCTTCCTGTGCGGAAAGGCCTATTACCAGTTTTACTTCAAAACTCGGAATATTTCTGGTGATATATATCGGCGGTAATATGGTGCTTGATAATACGTTACAGTTTAATGATATTGTATCGTTTATTGCCGCACTTTCATTTATGTACTCTCCGGGAAAAGAATTGAGTCAGCTCAATGCTCAGCTGCAGGGTAATCTTCCTGGTGCGGAGCGTGTATTTGAAATTCTTGACAGCGAAGCGACAATCAAAGAAGGTGATAAAGAGCTGGAGAATTTTACAGAGGCTATTGAATTTAATAATGTCTGCTTTGCTTATACTCCGGAAATACCGGTATTGAAAAACTTTTCTCTGAAAATCAATAAGGGAGAGACTGTAGGGCTTGTGGGGGCTTCCGGAGCCGGTAAAACAACGATTATAAACCTTGTTTTGAGGCTTTTTGATGTTTCTTCCGGTTCTATAGCTATAGACGGTATTGATATACGAGACCTTACCTTCCAGTCATTGCGGGAAAAGCTGGCGTTAGTGGGGCAGTCGCCGTTCCTTTTCAGCAGTACTATTGCTGAAAATATTGCTTACGGGCATGATGATATAACTATGGAGCAGATAATCAAAGCTGCTAAAGCGGCAAATATCCATGATGAAATTATGGAACTGGAAGGCGGGTATGAGCATAAAATGCGTGAACGCGGCGATAATTTCAGTGGCGGTCAGAAGCAGCGCCTGAGTATTGCCAGAGCTTTATGTAAGGATGCGCCAATTCTTCTTCTTGACGAAGCTACGTCGGCTCTAGACAGTATCAACGAAAAACAGGTTCAGGATTCTCTTGATACGCTTATGGAAGGAAGAACAACAATTGTTGTCGCTCATAGGCTTTCAACCATCAAGAATGCGGATAAAATTATTATGATGGAAAACGGGGAAATTGTGGGAATGGGGCCGCACCGGGAGCTGGTTTCAAGTTGTCCGCAGTATGCTCATCTTGTTGATTTGCAGGGACTAGGCTAATTATAACGGTGTTTTGGGATATAGGGCTCTGCTGAATGCTGCAGAGCCCTATACCATTTATTCTCATCAAAAATTCGTGTTTTACCGTTCTGGGTTAAAGGAACATCAGGTCTTATTTGGTGGTTTTGCGGGATGAGTTTTGTGCTGATAAATATCTGGTATTATAATTTAGTGCCATAATATTCAATGTGTTGTGTTATCTCGGGCACGCTTGTTGATGCCGATTACCGGGTGTGTAAGAAAATATGTTTTTTTCTGGAAAAATCAGGTTGTTCGGGTATCATATTATTTTTGATTAATATTGTATTTAAACTTTGGTGTTCATTGTGAGGAAGTTATGTTGAAACAAAAATCAGTGCTGGTTACAGGTGGAACCGGTTCATTCGGCAAGATGTTTATTAAGACGTTATTACAGCAACATCCTGAAGTAAGAAGAATTGTTGTCTTTTCTCGTGATGAGTTCAAGCAGTTTCATATGTCGAATATGCCGGAGTTTAAGGGTAATGAAAAGTTGCGCTTTTTCATTGGTGATGTCCGGGATAAAGAGAGACTTATGCGGGCACTGGATGGTGTCGATACGGTAATTCATGCTGCGGCTCTCAAACAAGTGCCTGCATGTGAGTATAACCCTATAGAAGCGGTAAAAACAAATGTTATTGGTGCTCAGAATCTGATTGATGCCTGTATCGATAAAAATGTCGAGCATGTTGTTGCCCTGTCAACCGATAAGGCCTGTGCTCCTGTAAATCTCTACGGCGCCACAAAACTGTGCTCTGATAAACTTTTTATTGGCGGCAATGTTTACGCCAGTCATTCAAAGACTAAATTTTCCGTAGTACGTTATGGTAATGTTGCGGGATCCCGCGGTTCGGTTATTCCTTTTTTCAAAAAGCTGATTGCTGAGGGCGCAACGGAACTGCCAATTACCGATCCTAAAATGACACGCTTCTGGCTCAAATTGGAAGATGCTGTCGGTCTAGTGCTTACAGCGTTGCGTACAATGGTTGGGGGAGAGCTGTTTGTAAAAAAAATCCCTTCAATGCGGATGACTGATCTGGCAACTGCGATAGGTCCGGGCCTTACACAGAAGGTGGTGGGAATAAGACCTGGCGAGAAAATTCATGAGATGATGATTTCCCGGGAAGATGCACGGCATGCTCTGGAATATGATGATTATTATATCATCCAGCCGGATTTTGAAGATTGGGATCTTAATAAGCTTGTAATCAAAGGCAAGCCTGTAGCCGAAGATTTTGAGTACCACAGCGGTAACAACAGTGAATGGCTCAGTGTCGAGGACATGCGCAGGCTTATCGAGGAAATATCGGCATAGAAATGGCGATAAAGTTATAGTTTTAAGTGTCGTGTTGGTATTCGTATCGTTCGGAATAAATTTGTACTGAGAGTAGTTGTGACGCAAAATGATTTGAGTGGTAACGTCTATGGGTATGGCCGTCAGATGCTTGATGAGCGCGATTATGAAGCAGTATTGCGCTGTCTCAAGTCTGATTTTCTTACTCAGGGGCCGACTGTTAGTAAATTTGAAGAGAAGATCGCAGATTATGTCGGTGCTAAATATTGTGTAGCCGTTGCCAATGGGACCGCGGCTCTGCATATTGCTGCTGTTGCCTTGGATCTGGATGCTGATTCTGAAGTTATCACGTCACCAAATACTTTTCTGGCCTCTGCAAATTGCATACTCTATGCCGGAGCCCGTCCGGTCTTTGCGGATATTGATCCAGAGACAGCCAATATTGATCCGGATAAACTCGCGGCTGCGGTAACCCCTCGAACACGTGCGCTTATTCCTGTGCATTTTGCAGGTCAGTCTGTTGATATGCGGCGTATAAGTGAAATAGCCCGAGAGAATAATTTAAAAGTAATTGAGGACGCGGCTCATGCAATTGGTTCGGAATACATGGGGGAAAAGGTCGGTGGCTGCCGTTATTCCGATATGACCGTCTTTTCATTTCATCCGGTGAAGACAATTACTACCGCCGAAGGCGGGGCTATAACCACCAATGACGAGCAGCTATATAAAAAGCTTCTGGCTTTGAGAAATCATGGTATGCATCGTGATGGTGATATGGTTGGAAGCTGGCGCTATGAAATGCGCGAACTCGGTTATAATTACCGCATGACTGATATGCAGGCTGCTTTGGGGCTTACGCAGTTGGAGCGGTTGGAGGAATTCAAGAAGAGACGGCGAGAGATAGTCTCGTTTTATAATGTTAATCTTGGCTGGCCCCATTTAGTTGAGCGCGAGTATTCCAACGCCTGTTTTCATCTTTACCCGGTATTGCTGAATAATCGGGATGAATTTTTTTATCAGGCAAGGGACTTGGGGTTAAATCTTCAAGTTCATTATATACCGGTTCATACGCAACCATACTATCGCAATCTTGGCTTTAGTATTGGGGACTGTCCGCGGAGTGAAGAGTATTATCGCCGCGCAATTTCATTGCCTCTGTATCCTGCGCTTTCAGATGCTGATCTGGAAGAGATTATACGGCGAATTAAAAGTATTCTTTAGTACAATTCAGCTGTTTGTAAAATTAAGTATAGCAAATTACTTTATACGATTATTACAAGTCTAAGATCATCTCTGCCGAATAGGACATTCAGGCAGTTAATAATTCCTTTTAGCATCCTGCCACTAAAGTTCTACTTTGAAGTTTTGTTTTATTTTTATAACTCAACTTGTAATCATATTCTTAAATTCATTCGCCTGTGCTGTTTATTCTTATTGCGCATAAAGATTATCTTCTTGCAGATTGCCTGATGATAAGTATTATTATAGTTAATTTTAGTATAACAGGTTAGGTAAGAAGAGGGATGTATAAAGCGAAATCTGTAATAGTAAACGGCTGAATAAATTTTTGGGGAAAGATGTTATAAAAACAGGATCCTCTGAAATTGGTTGTGTTGTCGTCTTTTTTTATAGAGACGACTTTAACGTGTTTGATACGTGGCAGCACCAATATTTTAAAGAGAATAATACACTCATATTTATTGTAGATATTTGAACTGAAGTCTATTTTGTGTATGCGTTAGTTTGGTAGATTTACTAATTCATATACTTTATAATTTATTAAATGAGAATTAATTATGCATAAATTGGGTTTAAAGCTTTGGAGTATTAATACAGATTATTACTATGATGAAGCGGTTAGGCTTTTCAATCAGGGTAAGTTTGACTATATAGAGCTTTATGTGGTTCCAAATAGTTTGAAAACACTTTCAAAATGGATGAAGCTTGAGATCCCATATATTATTCACGCCCCGCATTTTGCTCATGAATTTAACTTGGCTGAGAGAAGTAAAGAGAAGTCTAATTTGATAATGTATAATGAGGTCAAAGAATTCGCGGATGCTTTGATGGTGGATTATATTATATTTCACGGGGGCATGGGAGGTTCTATCAGGGAAACAGCCCGTCAGCTTGCCGGATTTTCTGAGTCACGGGCGTTAATAGAAAATAAGCCGTATGTGGCTCGATCCAATCTGGAGAATGATTATATGTGCCGGGGCTATAATGTGCAGGAGCTGGCAACTGTTATTACTGAGTCCGGGTGCGGTTTTTGTCTTGATGTGGGGCATGCTTTCTGCTCTGCGGCATCGCATAAAATTGATCCCTATATGTTTTTAAATGAATTAATGAGTCTGCAGCCGGTTATGTATCATTTGAGCGATCTTGCGGATATACATTCGGAGTATGATTCTCATTTGCATCTTGGAACCGGCGGCTTAAATATTGAGAAAGTTTTTGAAATAATTGGGAGTAACGGGTTCTTGACGATAGAAACCAATAAAAGCAAAGAAACAGACCTTGAAGATTTTATCAATGATTATGCTTATGTGAATTCTATTATAAATAAACTGAATAAATAATTTGTTATTATTATTATTAAGGGAAATTATGGCCACAGAAAAAGGTTGGATTGTATCAATATGTGCCGGAGTATGGCAACTTTGTGGGATTAAAAAAGCTCAGGAACTTGGGTATAAAGTTGTTGCGTTCGATGGAGATAAGACCGCTATCGGGTTAAAAGAGGCGGATATCGGAGTTTGCGGTGATATCTTTGATCATGATGCCATTATTGAATTTCTTAAGGAAAAGATGATAACACCGGTTGGTGCAATAGCAATTTGCAGTGAAATAGGCATGATTCCTGCCGCCAAGATAAGAGATCATTTCAATCTTTCAGGCTGTTCTGTAGAAATGGCAAAACGGTTGACTAATAAAAAAGTTCAGCGTGAAATTTGCCGAAAAGGAGGGGCGGAAGTTCCTGATTGGGAGTATGTTAAAGACTATGCAGAAGGAAGATCTGCGGTTGACAAATTTGGATTGCCTGTAATTGTCAAACCGATAGATGGTGCCGGAAGCAGGGGCGTTACAAAAGTTGAGTCTATTGAAGAGTTAGAAAAGGCAATTGAGTCTGCGAAAGAATTCTCCCAATGTGATGGGGTTATATGTGAGAAATATTTGTGCGGGACTGAATATACGGTAGAGACGTTTTCATATAATGGGGTGACAAAAGCTCTGTTAGTTACATCGAAAAATAAGGTTGAAGGTACGAGAGGCACTGTCGCGCGTGAATTATTTACGCCAAAATTATCTTCTGAGATGATTGATAGAATTTCTGGTATTGCAATACAGGGAATAACTGCGCTGGAATATCCGGGCGGGGTAGGGCATACAGAGGTAATCGTTGATTCTGAGGGTAATGGCGGTATAGTTGAAATCGCGGGAAGAGGCGGCGGTTTTAATTTATTTGAAAAATTTATTAGATTTTGTACCGGTGTAGATGTTGTCGAGTGGACCATAAAACATGAAGTTGGTGAGAAGATAAATTTTGAGGTAATGAATAAGGACTGCTACGGAGTGCTGCGGTTTTTCCCCAGCAGAAAAGGTGTAGTGTCAGGGTATACGGGAATAGACCAATATTCCGGGAGTGAGGATGTTATTGTCGAGTCTTTTGTCCGAAAAGGAACAAAAGTCAGAGATGTTAATAGTGATGGCGATCGTCTCGGCTGTGTGATAGCCAGGGCTGAGGAATTGGATGTTGCTGTCGAGCTTGCTGATGAGGTCGAAGAAAATGTGGAGTTTTTTATAGAGAATAAAGGATAGGCTATGAATATTTGCGATAAGATTATTGATAAGATTAAGCGAAATGTTATTTCTACCACTGAAGTTGCCGATTGTTTGGGGAAATCAGGAGTTATACCAGGGGTTTTGCCGCTTAATCCCAGGCATTTTGTCGTGGGTAAAATTCGCTGGATTTATGCCTATAATGAGAGTAATTGGGATGTTCATAAGCAGATTCGAGATGTACAGAATGATGAAATAGTTTATATTGAAACCTTTGATTGTGCCGATAGAGCTGTTTTTGGTGATATTGTTGCGAAATTTATTCTTCTTTATAAACAGGCTCAGGGAATTGTTATAAAAGGCAATGTCAGGGATGCGCACAGATTAATCAAAGAAAACTGGCCGATATGGTGCTCCGGAAGGAATCCTGTAGGTTGTTTCAACCGTAAGAATGAGCGTGAGTTTGACCAGAAATTACTGGAAGAGAAGCGGGCAATGTATGACGGTGCAATTATCGTATGTGATGATACCGGAGTTGTTGTTATTCCTGAGGAAAGTATTAATGAGGAATTTCTAGCCAAGCTTGATTGGATTGAGGAGCAGGAAGATATCTGGTATGATTGTGTTGACAGGAAGAAATGGGATACCTACGATACCATTTGTCTTAAAAAGTATCTAGATAATAAAGAATAAAAAGCTGTTTTATGGAGAGATAATGATTGATAGTTGTGTGATATTTGATTCTCATTTACACTTTAATGAAAATTTTGACAGTATTGAAGATGCATATGATGATCTTCAGAATCAATTATTAAATTCGTCGGTTGACAAGGGACTGGTAATACACCTTGAAGATTCTAAGTGGAGTTACCGCCAGTTTGCTGCAGTTTGCAAAGAATCAAAAAATTTGAGATGGATTAGCAATGTTAATCCAAATAATGATAATTGTATTGATTTTATGAAGAAAAGTGTGCTTGAGTATGGCGCGGTTGGGGTAAAAATACATCCGAGAATAAACCGAATTAATCCTGATCATCCGTCGGTGATCAATGTCTGTAATCAAGCTGCGAAGTTATCGGTGCCGGTAACTATTGACGCTTTTCCGGCAGATATAGATTCAATAGCAAGTGGGGCGTATTCTGCACGATATGCTAAATTGGCTCAAAGCTGTAAAGAGACAAAACTTGTCTATGCGCATTTGGGTGGTCATTATGCGTTGGATTTTATGTTTATGGCAAAGGCAGCTGCTAACGTTTATCTCGATGCCTCGCTGTCTCCCTTGTATTATAAGCCCAAATCATTATCAGAAATATTCAGGTATGTGGTCGGTAATCTGAAGGAGAATAAGATTCTTTTCGGTTCGGATTATCCTTCAAAAGACATACGCGAAAGTTTGGATTTCTGGTTTTGTGATAATGAATCTGGATTAGAATTTAAAGTTAGCAGCAATCTTTTTGCGCATACTGCTGAGCAGCTCTATAACTGGAAGTGAGAAAATGAACTTTGATAATAAAGATAATGTCTATCTTATCGCTGAAATGTCGGCTAATCATAATGGTGATTATCAGAAAGCTGTTGATATTGTTTATGCTGCTAAAGAATCAGGTGCAGATGCAATAAAGCTGCAGACATATACGGGAAATACCATAACCCTGGATTGTAAGAATGAATTATTCAGAATCAAAGGGGGGACAATTTGGGATGGAATGTATATGTTTGATTTATATCAGCAGGCAATGACTCCCTGGCAGTGGCAGCCCAAACTCAAAGAGATTGCAGAAAGTATAGGTTTGGATTTCTTTTCGACTCCGTTTGATTTTTCCGCAGTTGATTTTTTAGAAGAAATGAGTGTGGAGCTTTATAAAATAGCTTCGTTTGAGCTTATAGATATTCCGTTGTTACAAAAAGTCGCTCAAACTAAAAAACCGGTAATAATGTCTACCGGCATGGCGACAATAGATGAAATTTCAGAATCTGTTGCAACATTGAAGAATAACGGCTGTTCGGATTTAACACTTTTAAAGTGTACCAGTTCATATCCAGCGAAGGTTGAGGATATGAATCTGAAAACGATTGTGGACATGCAGAAGCGTTTCCAATGTGATGTCGGGTTGTCAGATCATACCTGTGGTACATTGGCGTCGGTAATTGCGGTTACACTTGGCGCGCGGGTTATTGAGAAGCATTTTTGTCTGGATAGGGCTGATGATGGATTTGATAGTAAATTTTCTTTAGAGCCGGCTGAATTCAGAAAGCTTTATGAAGATATTCAGGTAGTAAATAAGTCACTGGGATCTGTGTCTTATGAGATTTCTGAGAGTGAACGTTCAAGTTTAAAGGGCAGGAAATCACTATGGGTATGTGATAATTTGAAAAAAGGTGATGTCCTGACGCCGGATAATGTACGCTCGGTAAGACCGGGGTATGGAATGAAACCGAAATATTATTTTGATGTGCTTGGTAAGAGTGTTTCGTGTGATATTGAGTATGGAACTCCGCTAAAAGATAATATGATCAGTGATTATGAGTAATTTTGTATGATTCGACAAAGACATTCAAGATATTTGAAGATAGAACATCATAATATCCTTATTGATTTTTGCGTAAGATATTGGTGAATGAGGGTGGGGAGATGATATAAGTATGAGGATTCAAATTTTAACAGATAGTTCGAGCTGGCTGAATGAATATAATCCTGAGTTATCTGATATGTTAGAGAATAATGGGCACAGGGTAAAATTACTTCATAAAAAGGAAGAGCTTGAAGAAGGAGATATTGCATTCTTTTTGAGTTGTTTTGAAATTATTGATAAACAATATTTAATGTTAAATAAAAATAATATTGTGGTGCACAGCTCTGATTTACCTTCCGGAAAAGGCTGGTCACCATTGACCTGGCAGGTTATAGAGGGTAAGAACAGAATTCCGGTCTGTCTGTTTGAGGCAATTGAAGATTATGATCAAGGTGATGTGTATTTGCGGGATACTATCGAGCTTGATGGAACTGAATTAGTAGAGGAATTGAGAGAAAAACAAGCTCAAAAAACGATGGAGCTGGTTTTAAAATATGTCACCAATTATTCGACCCTTAAAGGCATAAAGCAGACAGGTAAGAGCAGCTATTATGCCAGAAGGACAGCGAGTGACAGTCAGTTGGATGTCAATAAAACAATAGCGGAACAGTTTAATCTGCTGCGGGTCGCGGATAATGAAAAGTACCCCGCGTTTTTTGTTATAAATGGGGTAAAATATAAGCTGAAAATAGAGAAATATCTTGAGCAGTAATAATGTTATGAATAGACGGTTCTAACAGGCAAACGGTTGTAATTAATTAATCTGTTCGGTAATCGTCTTCTAGATGTTTCAAAGATTTAAAGGGGATTGTGGGTGGCTGAATTTGATTATAAGGGTTTTACTCAGGATGAGCTTGAAGCTCTTTGTAACCAAGAGAAAATTTTGCAGTATGAGTGTAAATTTACTTATTGGTTTTCCAGTGTCTATTCAAATTATAGTTCAATCTGTAAATATGGCTTTTTTCCGGAATCACTCCATTGCAATGTGTCTATTGAACATAGTGTTCCCGGCGCGGATATTGATGAATTGCCGGATGTTTATTTAGATCATTCCGCATACTGTAATTTATATTTTTCGAAAAGATCTCTGGAGTTATTCAAAGATCATCCTAAAGAGCGGGTGTATCCTATTATCTCTCCAATGGTGTTGTACCGGCATCAGAATAAAATCGAGCAGACGGCTGAGGCGAGAGGAACAGTTTATTATTTAAGTCACAGCGGTCCGCGTTATATTAACAGTGCTGATTATATAGACAAACTGAAGAGTCTTCCGGAAGAATATCAGCCGGTATGTCTGTGTCTGGGGCATGAGGATATTCTTAAAGGCGGAAAGCACCGTATATTTCTTGAAGCCGGTATCCCTGTTTATACGGCAGGAAACATCTGGGATAAACGGTTTGGCCAGAGATTTTATGATATTCTGAAAAATTTCAAGTATGCAATGGGAAATGAGCCTGGATCATTTGCATATTATGCTGTTGAAATGGGTATCCCCTTTTCCACGTACGGGTTACGGGATCAGTATGAGGCTCCTGATAAAATTAAAGAGGGGGAGAAGACCGTTGATATGTCATACCCTGATTTTATTAATCGTTATAATTTATTTACCGGTAAGCCAAGAGATATAATCACCCCTGAACAGCTGGAATTGACCAGGGATGTAACAGGGCTAAATGGTAAGTGTATTGGCAGATTAAAGATGGCGCAAGTTCTGTATACTGCATATCTGGCACGAAAATCCAATTCGTTTATTAATGAGATCAAAAAAGTCTGGAAAAAGTTTTTAAGTAAATAGTGATCATTGAATAAGTCATGTGAAATGTTGTTATAAGGTAGAATGAAATGAAATGTCTGTGTGTTATTCCGGCTAGAGGCGGAAGTAAAAGGATTCCCCATAAAAATATAAAAGAGTTTTGTGGCAAACCGATTATTTCTTATAGTATTAATGCTGCGCTCAATTCAAATGTCTTTGATGAAGTAATGGTTTCGACGGATGATGACACAATTGCAGAGGTGGCAGAGAGTTTTGGTGCCGCCGTTCCATTCATGCGTTCCAGTAAAACATCCGATGATTATGCGACAACAATGGATGTTCTCGCCGAAGTTCTTGCTGAATATAAAAAAATAGGTAAGGAATTTGATGTCTTGTGCTGTCTGTATCCATGTGCGCCGTTTATTACCACTGAAATGCTGACCAGCGGGATAAAATGTATTCTGGATAACACGGCCGATTCTGTAATGCCTGTGTGCAAATATCCGGTGCCGGTTGAATGGGCTATTGATATTTCACAGGGTGAGATAAAGTTTAGAGACTCACAGGCGATTCTGATTCGTTCTCAGGATTTGAAGCCGTATTATTATGATGCGGGTCTGTGTTATTTTTCAAAAGTTGATAAATTACTTCTGGAAGGGACTCTAACTCCGGGGAAGACAGTACCTGTTGTCTTACCTGAAAATCAGGTGCAGGATATTGACTCGATTGAGGATTGGGAATTTGCTGAAAGAAAGTATTCTTTATTATCGTAGCATAATAGCATGTTTATTGTCTTATGATTATATTGTCGTGAGGGCAGATATATTCAAGGGTTGGGATTTTTATGCTATGTAGTATGTAAAGGTATAAAGTTTGCCATATATATTGATATATGAGTGGGTTTTTGATATTATTATTTAATATTAATAATAGATACGAAAATGTAAATGATTATGAATAATTTAAGATATTGCAGCAGATGTGTAATGCCGGAAACTGTTGAGACTCTTACATTTGATGATAAAGGCGAGTGCAGTATTTGTCATTCTCATAATACAAAGGTTGAGAAGATAAACTGGGCGGAACGAAAGCTGGAACTGGATGAATTAGTCGCGAAATATAAGGGTAAAAGTGACTATGACTGTATTGTACCCTTCAGTGGCGGCAAAGATAGTACCTTCACCTTATTGTATTTGATTAAAGAGTATAATTTAAGGCCGCTTGTGGTACGTTTTGATCACAGTTTTTTCAGACCGAATCTACATCAAAATACCCAGAGAACCCTGCAAAAGCTTGGGGTTGACTCATTGACATTTACCCCGAACTGGAAGATGGTTAGAAGGTTGATGCTGATCAGTCTGCTGGAAAAAGGGGATTTCTGCTGGCATTGTCATACCGGAATTTTTGCTTATCCTATGAGGGTGGCGTTGGAAAAGAAGATCCCGCTGTTATTCTGGGGTGAGGCCTCTGCTGAATACACAAATTATTATTCGCATGAGGATAAGGAAAAAGTAGACGAGGAGCGATTTGACCGGTTTATAAATCTTGGAATATCTGCAGATGACATGTATTTAAGATTAGGCGGTGTAGGAGATAAGCGGGAGTATTTGGCGTATACATATCCAAAAGCGAAGGATCTTAATAAATTGCGGGTGCAGTCGGTGTGCCTTGGTTCATATATTCCCTGGGATATTGTTAAACTTAAAAAAACGATAGTTGAAGAGCTGGGCTGGAACCCTATCGAAGTTGAAGGATGCGCTCCAGAATATAATTTTGATAAAACCGAGTGTCAGGTTATTGGTATTAGGGATTACTTGAAGTATGTTAAACGGGGTTACGGCCGCACCAATCAGCTTTCGTCAATAGATATAAGACAAGGTCGCAAAACCCGCGATGAGGCAGTAGAGCTGGTCGATAAATATGAGGGTAAACGACCGGGAACTTTGGGCAGATTTCTTAAGATGATCGGATTGACCGAAGATGAGTTTATTGAGGTGGCGAAAAGCCATGGGGTCTCACCGTATGAGCATGATTTTGCTAATGAAAAAATTGGTGAAAAACCTACGGATTTTGACTCATGGATGGAGTACGAACCGATGCCCAGAGCTGAAGCTTTGAAAATATTTGAACTGTGGCAGAAGCGAAAAGGAAAATAGTTTATGATTGGCATCATTGACTATGGTATGGGTAATTTACATTCTGTGCTTAGTGCTGTAGAGTTTTCTGGCTGGGAGGCTGAATTAGTAGAAGAACCTGAAGACCTTGATAAGTATGAAAAACTTGTGCTTCCGGGAGTTGGCGCGTTCCGGGATTGCATTTCGCGTCTCAATGAAAGCGGGTTGCGGGCTTCTCTGGATAAAAGAGTGCTTGAAGATAAAATTCCTATTCTCGGTATTTGCCTTGGAATGCAGGTTATGGCAAGGCGAAGCTATGAAGGGGGAGTGTATGAAGGGCTGGGCTGGATTGATTCTGAGGTGGTGAAAATCAGCGAAAATTTCACAGTCCCTAGAACTCTTCATATGGGATGGAATAATTTAAAGTATAAAAAATCTGTTTTTTTTGATGGATTGCCTGAAGATCCGGATGTTTATTTTGTTCATTCATATTATATGAAGTGTGATAACCCTGAAGATGTGATTGCTACTACTTGTTATGGAGGTTCTGCGGATTTAACGGCGGCGGTTCATAAAGAAAATATTTTTTGCACACAATTCCATCCCGAAAAAAGTCAAACTTACGGTTTGAAAATTTTAAGCAATTTTCTAGAATGGTCTTTCTAATGCTCAAAAAAAGGCTCATACCAAAATTATTAATCACAAAAGATGAACAGAATAATCCTATTGTTGTCACTACGGTAGGGTTTTCCAAGAGATTAATTGTCGGCGATCCTGTATCGCAGGCAAAAATATATCAGCATCAGATGGTTGATGAACTGGTCTTTTTAAATATTGATGATGATAATAAACTCAGTATCGCAGAATTGGCAGAATTAGCCAATGAGGTATCAGAAGAAATATTTATGCCTGTTACTTTTGGCGGTGGAATTAAATCGAAAAATGATGTTCAGCTGCTGCTTAAAAATGGAGCTGATAAAATATCCATTAACTCTAACGCAATTTTAAACCCCGAATTTATTACTGAGTTATCGACAATATATGGTTCTCAGTGCGTTGTTGTCTCGATTGATTATGTGCAGGATGAAACCGGGATGAATTATGTTCACTGTAAAGCTCAGAATTATTTGAAGAAAATACCGCTTCTTGAATGGGTTGTAGAAGTTCAGAGATTGGGCGCAGGTGAAATTATTTTAACCTCGGTTGAAAACGATGGTGCCAAGTGCGGTATAGATATTAAAACTTTGCAGGAGGTGACCTCTGCGGTGAATATCCCTGTGATAGTCTCCGGTGGTTGCGGCCTGGCGAAGCATTTTATTGAGGCACTGCGTGAGGGGAATGCCGATGCCGTCAGTGCCGGTACTTATTTTGCGTTTAAAGATGAGAATCCAATGCAGTGTCGTTCTCAGATTTTTAATTCAGGGTTGCATATCAGAAGGTTGACTTGAATATAACATGTTGGTGAATGGTAAACTTAATTTTACAGTAAATGACGTTTTTTGTACGTATAGATCTTTACTTGGTAAGGATGTTACGGATAATTATATCAATACTTTGATTCATGACAGCGGGTTTATTGAGAATACCACCACTAATCTTGAATCACAAAAAAAATATGTTGCTAATATCGCAGAATCAGCGTCAGATATATTGTTTGGCTTATATTATGGTGAATCTCTGGTGGGAACGACCGGAGTACAACTTTATGATGATTTTGCAACTATCGGTATTCTGGTATTTGATAAATATAGACGTAAGGGATTGGGTAAAATTTTGATATGGGCCGCATCGGCTTGTTTATATAATTTTTTAAATATTAAACAATACGTCGCAAATGCTAAAGTTGATAACAAGCCCTCTATCAATCTGTTCTTAGCGTGTGGCTTTATATCACATGGTGTTGTTGTAATTAATAATAGTGATTATTTGCGTTTTACTGCGGATAATGAGAGCACATTGGTTCCCGATAATATTTCTGATATAGAGATTATAAGCAACGCTTAATCGGGAAATGATAATAATATATGTTTAAATAAATGATATTTATCTAAATAGAAAGGCACTAATAATGGATAAAGGTATTGATATAGATGAAGTTCAACTCAAAGCGAAATCCTTTGATTTTTTACATTTCTTGTATTGTGGAACTCATTTAGAACCAGTTTGCAAGTGTCCGCCACATCAGGTTTACATAGAGCTTACAAATGCCTGTAACTATAATTGCACTCATTGTCCAAGAAGTGGGCAGCGCCGTAAAGTACAGCACATGGATTTTGAGATCTTTAAAAAAATCGTTGGGGATGTTGCAAGTTTTCAGCCATTTGTCGATTTGTATCTGCAGGGAGAACCTTTGGTGTACCCTAAAATAGTAGATGCGGTAAAGTATGCGGCAGAAAGAGGTTTGAAACCACGTATTACTACAAATTCATCGTTACTGACCAGAGAAAAGAGTATTGCTCTTATTGAAGCCGGTCTTAATAAGATTGAATTTTCTACTACCGGCGCGTCAAGAGAGGTGTACGAGACTATTTATCAGGGCAAGGATTTTGAAGTTGTTTTAAATAATATAACAACCTTTTTAGAAGAAAACGCAAAGCGCGGCTTCCCTGTTCATACCAGACCAACCTTTGTTTTTGAAGAAACATCCAAGAAAGACAAAAATCGATTCCTTGAGCTCTTCAGTAAATTACCTTTTGATGATGTCTATATCAGTCCGCTAATCAATATGTTTGGCTGGAATGAAGAGGTGAACCTTGAAAACTTCAAGAAGCGAAAAAAAGAGGACTGGCCTTCCTGTAAAGCTCCGTGGAGACAGATTGGAATTCAGTCTAACGGCGATGTCAGGGGCTGTATCTTTGACTATGATTCACGATATTTAATTGGTAACGTCAAGGATAATACGGTTCTTGAAATCTGGAACTCAGAGAAGATGCAGCGCTTTAGAGAAAATATCATTAATAAAGATTATGATAAAATCGAGACTGAGAATGATCTTCCATTGTGTGCTGATTGCAGCCAGATCTGGGGGAATGAAATCTCCGAAGAAATATCAACAACGCAGAGACCGGCTGATTTCGCTAAAGAAGCGGAAGCCTTCTTTGCAAATGCTGCAAATGCTTTTCAGGCTAAGTTTTTGGATGTTTCTGAAAAGGAAGAAAAATATAATTATCTGAAGAATAATAAAGAACAATGGATTAAAGAGGTCTTAAATGATTAGTTGCCAGGTTTATGATTTATTAGAATATTAGTTTTGCTAATAAAAAATAAGACTCAATAGACAACTGGTTTTCTAAGTTATATTTTTAGTGAGTGTGCGTTATGATTATTAAAGTGGCTGTTGTTCAGAGATATGGCTATTATGTTTAAAAAATCCAATAAGCTGGGTCTAGGAACAGTGCAGTTTGGTTTAGATTACGGTATCTCAAATAAATCTGGAAAGACGTCGCTTGAAGAAGTAAAGAAAATTCTTCAACAGGCGGCTGAGAGTAACGTAACGATAATTGATACGGCACAAGCTTATGGTTTGTCTGAAAATGTTCTGGGCAAAGCCGGAGTTGAAAAATTTAATGTTGTAACCAAAATTTCTGCAGATGGTAATATTCAGACCTCGTTGGAAAATCTACAGCTTGATTCGGTATATGCCGTATTGGCGCATAGAGCCGATGATTTAATAGAGTCAAGCTTGCTTTGGGATAAGTTTGCTTTATATAAGGAACAGGGATTAGTCAAGAAAATAGGTGTTTCGGTCTATAATTCTGAACAGATCGATAATGTCTTGAGTAGGTATGATATTGATATAATTCAATTGCCGGTTAATATCTATGATCAACGGTTAATTAAAAATGGATATTTAAAAAAGTTAAAACAAAGAGGAATAGAAATTCATGCGCGATCCGCATTTTTGCAGGGACTGCTGCTTATGAGTGCCGCGGAATTGCCAGACTACTTTATGTCTATAAGAGAGCATCATGAAAGATATTCAAAGTTTTTAAAAAGTAATAACTTGAATGTTATTCAAGCAGCGCTTCAATTCTTATATAGTGTCAACGAAATAGATATGGTCATTTCTGGCGTAAATAATATTAGACAATTTAACGAACTGGTTGATATCGCTTGTGATGTCAATATTAATTATGATTGTTTTGAGCAGTTTGCAATTGATGATATTAATATTATTGATCCAGTAAATTGGAAGGTATAAATATGAATATAAAAAAATCGTTTGAATTACAAAATCATGCTAAAAAAAGAATACCGGGTTTGTGCCAGTTATTATCTAAAAGACCAGATCAATTCTCTTGGGGCGTTTGGCCCGGATATTTCTCTAAAGCAAAAGGTGTAAACGTCTGGGATCTTGATGGTAATGAGTATATTGATATGTCTATTGGCGGTATTGGTGCGACTGTTCTGGGCTACGCTGATGAGGATATCAATAATGCCGTTAAAGCTGCTATTGATAATGGCGTTGCAACATCACTGAATTGTACGGAAGAAGTTGAACTGGCGGATTTGTTGTGTGAGCTGCATCCCTGGGCCAGCATGTGCCGATTTACCAGAACCGGTGGGGAATCTATAACAATTGCAATACGTATTGCCAGAGCTTTTAGTGGTAAGGATAAAGTGGCATTTTGCGGTTATCATGGTTGGCATGATTGGTATCTTGCGGCAAATATCGGTACCGAGAATGCACTCGGTGAGCACTTGCTTCCTGGACTAAATCCTAACGGGGTGCCTAAAAAACTTGCAGGTACTTCTCTGCCTTTCAGATATAACCATATTGAAGAACTTGAACATATCGTAGAAGAGCATGGTGACAGTCTTGGGGTGATTGTCATGGAGTCTATTCGCTCTGATGAGCCTCATGATGGCTTTTTGCAAAAGGTCAAAGCGCTAGCTGAAAAGGTTGGAGCCGTATTGATTATCGATGAAATATCTGCCGGCTTTCGCATGAATACCGGCGGGGCGCATTTGCTGTATGATCTGGTTCCGGATATTGCTGTTTTCTCAAAAGCTATTGGTAATGGTTTTTCAATTGGTGCTGTTATTGGAAAAAGCGACGTCATGTCTGCTGCGCAAAATACTTTTATCAGTAGTACTAACTGGACTGAAAGAGTTGGTTTTACCGCGGCAATTGCTACGATTAAGAAATTTAGAGATAATAACGTCGGCGATCATCTGGTTAAGATTGGCGGTGCGATTCAGGCAGGTTGGGAGGAAATTTCGAAAAAGTCAGGGGTGAAGATATCAGTTGGCGGTATTAAGCCTATGAGTCACTTTGGTTTTGTAGAGGGAGACTCTTTAAGTTTGAAGGCTTATTTTGTTCAGGAAATGCTCAAGAGAGGATTTCTGGCTTCGACAGCGTTTTACGCTATGTATGCTCATACTATGGATGATGTTAATAAATATTTGGCTGCTGTTGCTTCGGTATTTGCTGATATTGCGAAAATGAAGCAGAATAACACTGATATTAAGGATGCTTTGGAGGGTGAGGCTTCTGTTGCCGGCTTTAAACGACTGACCTGATGCTTTAGCCGGAGTTATAATTATTAATAAAGAGTCCATAATATGATAATATTATGGACTCTTGTTTTATTCGAGATTATAAACCGGAGCACGGGTTTATATATATCCAGTTTCTGAAAATTTGCGTAAATACTTTATACAAATTCAATATGCTCCATATCGACATTCAGATAGTCAAAAATCATTTTGTTCTTATTATTGGCTACGCAGTGATGGTTGCAGTCTTTTGAGGGACAGATTTTAAAGAATTTGCTTTTGTTGGTTTTCCAGAATTCAGCGAAAGACGTATCTCGAATACTGCCGATTAATCCGGAGTCAAGATTGTAGGCTTTATCCTGGCAGCTGTAAACATTCTGATCCGCGGCGACAACTGTAAGAATCTGCTGGTAGGGGCACCAGTCGTAAACTTTAGCAAATTTATCACCCATTTCATGGTAGGCATCGAAGATTTCAAAATTATCATCTGCGAGATCGGCTATAGCACGTTGAATTTCCGCTTTGGTCTCTTGAAATACCGGTGCGTGAAACTGATTGGTCTCTTGCGCAGTGTTACCGATAATGCAGGCGGAAGCTTTTACTGAAGAGACACCCGCTTCCTTATAGCGTTTTAGTGACCGGTAGACATGGTGGCAGTTTTCAGTATCAAGAATCAGGCTCACTCCGAGGACACATTTGCCATCCAGCTTGACGAAATTCTCAAGATTATTCATTATTTTTGTGTATTCATTATCTCCGGCGTTACGGTAACGTTTATAACTTTCATTATCCCAGCCATCCATGGAAACTCTGACCCAGGTGCCGCTGCGGGCTAGAATTTCAGCTTTTTCACCACTGAGAAGTGCACCGTTGGTAAGTGAAGCAAACTTAATCGGAGAATTTTCAAGGCGGCGCATTGTTTCAGTGATATGCGGATAAGTTAACGGTTCGCCGCCGCCGCTGAAGGTGACGGCTTTGACTCCCATGGTTATAAAATCTTCGATGAGCTCCTGAATTTTTTCCCGGGGTATGCTATCACGAATATTCATATCTTTACCGAGCTGCATGTCTTCTTCAAGATAAGCGCAATAGCGGCAGCGGTGATTACAGCTGTTCGTCGGCTTGAGTCTGACGTGTATGGGCGGCAGTACTTCGGGATTAGCCTGCGGCAGTGATTCCAGTTTTTCCTGAAAATGCAGTATTTTAAGTGAGGAGTATTTATTCGCCATTTTGGGGTTGCCCTATATAGTATTTAAAAAATAATCAATCAGTCTTTCGGACGCATAACTATGGTGTTCTTACTTTTCGCCACAGTGTTTTGCGGTATATCATGCGTTATGGTTATTCCGGAAGCAATAACCGAATTGGTACCTATCGTTAATCCGGGTTCAATAAATATGCCGCTACCGAATTTAATATTACTACCGATACTGACCATTCCCGAGAACATTACTCCGGGGCCGAAGGAGTTTGAATCTCCCAGGGAGCAATGGTGTTCGATACTGGTATAGGCGCTCAGGTAGTTGTTGTCACCCAGAGAGCAGCAAGGGGAAAGGTTGCAGAACTGCAGGATGATATTGCCTGTTCCCAATGTCGCCGAATTGGCGATGTTTGCTTGTGGGTGAATGATGTTTGTCAGTTTTATACCGGCGTTAATGAGTAGAGAATAGAAATGGCTGCGAAGTTTGACCGAGGAGTTGATTGCTATAATTGCGGTATCAAAAATGCCTTTTCTTTCAGCATTCTGCAGCTGCTCTGGACTGATTTCGCCTATAACCGGTATACCAAAGATTTCGGTGCCCTGAAGTGCTGGATCATCGTCAAAGATAGCCGTGATATGCCCTTGCTGGCTGACAGTTAAAACATCAAGTATTACCTCAAGTGACGGGCCGGCGCCGATAACAGCTATTTTCTCTCCGTTAGTTGTTTGCGTGAAGTTTATTTTGCTACGGTCGGTCATCTGGTTATGCTGTTTCAGGTAGTTCAATATTTCTTTTTCTGAAATGGAGCCATTAATACTTGGTACGTCCTCCAGATCAATACTGTGCTGGCGCGCCAGCATCTGAGCTTTCTTGGTTATTCTTATTGTTGCAGAGGCATCATTATCGGTCTTTTCCGCGTTTTTCTCGGTGCGGTAAATATCAGCTAGTTCTCCGGTATATTTTTCGGCGAAAATTACTCCGAAGAGTTCACCGACAGGGATGCCGTCTCCGGGAATGAATTTTGTATAAAAATATCCTGCTGTCGGAGCAGAAATTTCGTAGGTTGATTTTGAGGTCTCAAACTCGGCTATGATTGAATTAGCAGCAACCTTACTCCCGCTATCCTGACAGAGAGTGAGTAATGTAGCCGTATCGTCATTTGCATTATTCTGTTCAATATAAATTTTATACATTAATTATATCCCTAGTATATTGTAGCAAAAGTCTACTGCTTTTTCATCAGTAATAATTAATTGCTGTTCCAGAGTATTGCTCGCTGGGAGAATATCGTATTCACGGGCAAGTATATGTATTTTCGAAGCCGGGTACCCCAGCTTTACAAGTGACAGTGCCAGTTGTGATGACCAGCCGAAATCCGCTGTAGCCTCATCAATAATAACAATAGGCTCGGTGTGTCTTTGGGTTCTTTCCATAATAGCTTTCGCGCAATGTGACGTATCTGAAATCAGTGCCGGGATTATTGCTTCAGCCCAGATTTCTTCAGCTGCAAGTGTCGCGAGAGTATTTTTTATAATACCGCTGGTTCCTCCATAACCTGTAATATATAGATCATTATTTTTACGGTTTTGATGGTTGTCTGTTGTAACTACCGGATAGTCGGTATCGGTGCATTTGGCTGCTGCTATCAGTTCCAGACCATAGAGAGATTTGTGCTCGATAAAGAGAACCGGTGAGCAACTTCCGGCTGCAGCTGAAAGAAGAGCGCCCGGATCATGATATAATGAGGGGGCGATAACTGTTAGACCGGATATTCCAAGGAACATTTTTTCCAGAGACTGACTGTGAACAATGCCATACCCGCGACCGGCACCGACCGGTGTTCTGATGATTAAGGGTACTCTGGTTTTGCCGCCTGAGACAACCTTGAATTTGGCAGCGTGATTTACCAGCTGATCGACGACATGAGTTAGAAAATCCCCAAACATTATCTCGATAACAGTCGGGCAGCCTCTGATTGCCAGACCGATGCCCAGACCGGTAGCTCCGGCTTCAGATATAGGCGTGTTGAGTACCTGTTGCGGGCGGTTTTCAGCGACCAGTTTGGTGACTTTGAACGCACCGCAATAAGGTGCCGCGATATCTTCTCCGAGAATTCTTGCATTGGAATTTTCAGAGGCGAAGTCAAGTAAGGCCTGTTGTAAGGAGTTAAGAAATTTCATGTTAATCTTTGAGTTCTCTATATCTGTCAATAGTTAAAGGTTCTGTATTCAGAGCGTTTTCGGCACAGGTATTTATTTGCGTGGCAATTTCACCGGCAATAGTTTTACATATATTGTCCGGCAGCTGCAGGCTGAGTTTTTTAACTGGATCAAAATTCCAGAGTTTTTCGACTTCCTCACTGCTGCGGGGATCGTCAGATTTACTATGCGCACATAAACGGTGTGTTTTCAGTTCCAGAAAAACAGGTTCTGAGTGCTGCCGGATAAAATCAACATAGTGGCTGGCTTTTCTGTGTACCTCTATAACGTCATTGCCGTCAACGGAGTCTGACTTTATCGCAAAACTTTCGGCTCGTTTACTTATATCTCCGGCATGAATATCACCTACCCGCGTTGTCTGGGCTATCCCATTATTCTCAAGAACAAACAGGACAGGAATTTGCCATTTTGAGGCAAAATTAAATGCTTCATAGACGACACCTTCACCGAGTGTGCCGTCTCCGATGAAGACAATGGAGATCGCTTTATTGCCTTTGATCTTCTCCGCCATAGCGGCTCCCACCGCTATAGGAACCAATCCTCCCTGAACTCCTGAGCTTATAAAATTTTTCCAGTGAATATGCTGTGAGCCGCCGAGTCCGTATGAGCAGCCGCTACCTCGTCCCAGCATTTCCGCAAAAAACATTTCCAGCGGGAGTCCATACGCTAACGCATGACCATGACCGCGGTGATTGGAAAAGACCAAATCGAGATCAGGGTTGATTGCATTCATTATGCCAACAGCGCAGGCTTCCTGTCCAATTGAGAGATGGATGGTACCCTTGACTGTTCCGCTGGTAAAGAGCTGGAGCAGTTTCTCCTCTGATTTTCTGATGCAGAGCATTGTTCTGTAGAAATCTTCAAGTTCCGGCATAGCTTTATCCTGCTAAAAATTCTCTGACGGCGCGGCATATAAATTTAATATCATCTGTATGCAATTTTTCGTGGCAGGGAAGGCAGAGAATCTTCTTTACTATCTGTTCCGCAACCGGGATTTCCGCTTTGAATCTGCCTTTGTATGCTGTATGATACGGCATGAGCAGTGGATGCTGTATCTTGGTTTCAATGCCTTTATCATCTAAAAATTGCTGGAGCTGATCTCTTTTTTCAGTCATTATGGTGTAGCTGTAATAGCTGTGAGTTGTAGCGGGTGCTTCTCTCGGGCAGATTATTTCAGTGAGTCCGGCGAGCTCAGTGTCATAGGTTTTAGTAAGCTTGCGAATATAGCTTAGTTTTGATTCTAAATGCTTTAAGTTTACCAGAATCATAGCTGCCTGAATGGTGTCAATACGCCCGTTTATGCTGGGGTAATGGCAGTCCTGACGATTTTTTGTTCCTGCATAGCGCAATGAGGCGATTTTCTCTGCGAGTTCGGGGTTGTTGGTGAGTATTGCTCCGGCCTCACCATAAGAAGACAGATTCTTCATCGGATTAATACTGAAGCAGCTTATGTCACCGAAACTGCCGGAAGGATCTCCATGATAGAAAGAGCCAAATGATTGTGCTGCATCTTCGACCAGATAGAGGTTATGTTTATCAGCTATTTCCTGTAATTTATCCATTTTGCACATTTGTCCGGTAAAGTTTACCGGCAGGATGGCTTTGGTCTTAGCGGTGATGAGTTTTTCAATTGTTGCCGGGTCAATATTGAAGTCACTGCTGATATCAGCGAATACTGGTGTGGCGCCGGTCAACACAATGGCGTTGGTTGTCGCAACCCATGTCAATGGCGTGGTTATCACCTCGGAACCTGCTCCGATATCAAGAGCTCGAAGGGCAAGATATATAGCGTCGGTGCCTGAGCCTACACCGATACAGTATTTGCGTTGACAATACTCGGCAAGTTTGTTTTCCAGCTTATCTACTTCTGCTCCTAGAATGAATATGCCATGAGTCAGCACTTCAGCAACTGCCTGGAGCAGTTCTTCCTTTAGTTCCTTATCCTCTACCGCTAAATTTTTAAATCTTATTTTATACATTTTATATCTCTGCAAGTAGGTCTTTAATATATTGCTGGCAATCACCGGTCATATTTTCAGCCGGTGCCCAAGCGGCAAATTCAGTCTGCGTGAACGGACCGGCTACAGTTTCCATATAGATTACATCCTCAGAGAGAGGAATAAACGTGTGAAAATTATTATGCTGAATTTTATAGATAAAATTATCAGTGCAATTTAATCTGTCTTTTCGTATTACATCTCCGTTGTCAGAGAAGATAACCGCCAGCATTTCACCGGAAATTATCTGATAGTATTTTTCAGAATGCCGATTGATGTGCGGTTTGATGTAGTTACCACGCATTTGGACAATCAGCATCTGCTGCGGGGTATCATCAGGCGTATTGTGTAAACATATTCTGGCTTTATTGAGAGCAGAAGCTCTGGCTTTCTCACGTATCCAGTCTATATCTTCAGCGGTCAGTGCTGTAGACATGTCTTGTCGGCAGTAGTATACCTCTGGAGTTATTTCTTCAAACTTATTCATATGTTTATCCGCATAGTACTTGTTAACAGTAATAATTCAGGAATTAACTATTCAAAGTATATAAATTCGTAATCGCCCTGATAGCCGAATTCATTATAGAGCCAGATCCATTCTTCCGGTGTATAAAAGCTGAAGCAGGTAAGAGCCCAGCATTGGAGATTGAACTGTTCGGTTTCGTTTCTGAAGCTTTCAACCATGAGATACTGCTGTTTACTTATGCGGTTAAATTCAACAAGGGCGGCTTTAAGTTGATTAATCTTTAAATTATGCAGGGTCGCCAGCGAGAAAGCGAAGTCGAATTCATTGTCTGCGAAGGGCCAGGGCGTGTCAGCGGCATCATGGGCGAAAAGCGAGTCCCTGACCTCTTCCTTGGCGTGCTCGATAGCATAACTGGAAATATCAAAACCGCAGATAGCGGTGTTGGGCAGCAGCTTCTTTATTTCGTAGAGTAAGAATCCTTTACCGCAGCCTATATCCAGAATTCTGTCTCCGTCTTTCAGCCGGTATTTCTCTATGAATTTTTCAGCGACTTTGCTCCAGCGACCATCGTATTTATAACCGCCATAGCCATAGCGTCTGTCACCGTCCCAGAAATCCCTGTCGTAATTGCGGGCAATTTTCATGCAGTGTGCTTTTTCATCCTGCATGCGCTGAAGATAATTTCTGCTGGTGGCTTTATGAAGCGGTGTTACGATATTCACCAGTTTTGAGCTTGAACTATTATTCATCTTTACTCTCGGTTTATTGGTTTTAAATTATATGTCTGAGTATTACTGAACGGTCAAAAGTTAAAAAACATACTGGCTGCAGCAATTAATAAGTTATTATTATCCATTCTTTTCTTTATAACTTTGACGCAGTATATTCATGCTTTCTAATCTGTCTTTTCGGTTGTAGAAGGTATCTATTTCTGATTTTACAACGAGCATATTGTTCTCTTCATAACTGGTGCGCTCGCCATCTTCCCAGAAATCACAGGAATTACAGAGTGGTATCTTATTGTATTCGCCTTTTTGTTGCAGCTCAATATACTTCTTCCGTTTAGCGCCATTCCAGAGTTTGAGAAATCCTTCTTCAAGTACGTTGCCTATAATGTGCTCATTACCATAGTCCTGGAAGCAATGAGTAAGATTTCCCTTGGCATCAATTGCTGCGAGATTTTCAAACATTTTGCATTTGAAGCGTTTGGCCTTAAGTTCAATTGTTGTCTTGCGGTAATCCCGGCGCTCACCGAATTTTACAAAATCAACATGTTGAATCCAGAAATTCAGGAAGTCTTCTCTCTGGTGGCGGTTGCAGTCCTGTAGAACAAAGGTGACACCTATTCTGGGGAATAATCTGTCTTTGCGTGCGTCAAGAAGCCTGAATACCGCTTGATGAAGGTCTTCAAGATTGGTAATTCCCCGGGTCAGCTTGAGGGTTTCAGGAGTGGTACCGTCAATACTGACAACCACGGTGTCGACGCCAATTTCCACAATTTTTTCGGCGGCGGCTTTATCAATGAGTAAGCCGTTTGTAAATAGCTGAACAGTCATACCCCGATCTTTTATTGCCTGCAGGTATTTGTCCCAATCTGGAAGTAAGAAGAATTCTGAACCGGAGATGGGTTTTATGGTCGGTTTGAAATCCTTTACTTCATCAAGGATTTTAATAAAGTTATCGAGGCTTAGTATCTCTTTTTTCGCATCTGGTGAAATGACTCCGTATTCAGGTGAGTGTATTGGGCATTGCGGGCACTTGAGGTTGCATACTCCTTCGATAGTGCCTATTTGAATTAGTGATGGTGGGGTCATTATCTTGCTCCTGAATAGTTCAAAGATATAAGTTGTAGTAAAAATTTATTTGGATGCTTATATTATACGCTTAGCATTCCTGATTTACAGTATTTCTGATTTCAGCTATATAGTAGTTCAAGAAATCCTCGACATTTTTCATAAGTTCATGATCTTTCATTCCGTCAGCTATACATAATATTCTGACCAGTCCGATATACATCGGGGTCAGCATTTTTATCGGCCAGTTCTCACGGTATTTTTCCAAATAGCTTTCGTAATGTTCGTCGTGATATTGGAATACTTTTTCTATCTCTGGATTATTGAGTGAAAAGATACCGTTATACTTGATGGTCCGGTTGTTTGCCGGGTTGACCCATTCTTTATAGTTGACCTCGTATTTATTGCTGAGGGTGGCCGGAGAGGTGGGGAATGCTATAACTCTGGTAACGGTTCCCAGCTCTGCTCCTTTTTTGGCGTATTCAAGGCTTAATAAACAGTTTTCGCGAATGTCTTCCAGAGTTGTTTCCGGAACACCGAGAATGATGTTTATGCGCGGTGATATTCCTTTTGCCAGTAAGGCATCCAACCCTTTCATACAGCGTTCTTTGTTCATTTCTCTGCTTTTATTCATCATCGGGGTGACGCGAAGTCTATCGACAAAATTATCGATTCCCATTGACAGCGTTTTAAATCCTGCTTTTGCCAGTAAATCAATCAGTTCATGATTGAGGACTTTGTTGGTATACATTTCGTTGATTCTTGCCTGCACATGAAATGTTATATGTTCCGGGAAAGTTCCATTCTCTTTGGCGGTAATGATCTTCTTACAAAAATCTGAAGCACGCTGTACACCTGCTGTGCTCATGGCGAAGAAATTGTCTTCGGTAAACTGAATCGCATCGGGTTGATATCTGCGGGTAAGCTCGGAGACCATGTGAAATAAGTGTTCAGCGTCTACGCGCACGGTTTTAAAATCGGGGTATGAATATTTATAAAATTGTTGTGCATAGCAGAAGCCGCACCCACCTGGACAATGTGATGAGGTGAACAGATGCAGGCAGCGGACACGGTATTCATAGTTGCCGAATTTAAGGTCATGCGGGATCTCTTTTCTGATTTTCTCCCAGCTGGTGAGGTAGTCATAATCTGAATTTAAAATATTAGTATAGGAGAAGCGCTCAAAATCTTCCTGGGTCAATTTTGGCATAGGGATTTCAATTAAATTGTTGTCTTTATCAAGGTATTTAACACCTCTGGCTTTTTTGATAGCTGTTTCCAGTCCGTCATGCTGGAAATTATTGATAAATTCCAGAAGTGTGTCTTCAGCAAAACCTTTGAAAATTAGCTCAATTCCATTTTCAAGCCATACTTTAGAATTTAATGTGGGTTCGTGACCGCCGGATATTAAAGGGATCTCTTTATTTGCTTTTTTTCTGCTTTTATTGAATTTTTCAATCGTCTGTATTTCATCCGGAAGATAAAAATGTGACGGTGAAAAACTGATAATATCAAAATCGCCTTTTTCTGTTCGGTTGAGAAAGGTTTCAATTTCAGCTTTATTCTGATTGCACATGCTGCATTGTATAGCATTTCTGGCTAAGAAAAAGCGAAGCCTTTCCAATCCCTGAGTTGTATAATCTGCGGTGCCTTCAAAACATTTTGTAGTTACAAATAGTATATGCATTGGAAATCCTAGTTAATTATATGGCTATATTTTTTCAAAAAACTCCCAGATAAAACATGATAGGTATTAAGCCGTTGATTATATTTTAATGATATGAGACAGGCTTTTTTACGTAGTCTCCGCTCGTCTTCGTCTACGATATATTTATTATCTATGCGGTCATTCATCTCTTTGATTGCGTCGAGTATTTCATCTTCGGTCATTGGGATAAGGGTAACGCCGGCAGCAGTATAGTCTTTTGTCGCATATACGTTATGAAGATTGTGCTCATATATTTCGGTAAGGGTCAGATCGCGGTTCAATTCTTTGCTGAAAAACCGCATAGGGTAATTTATCAGTTTACGGCAGAGAATATCCCAGACATCTGTTCCGTCAATATTAAGATCAATATTATCCTTTGTGAAATAGTATGGGAGATTCCAGAACTGGACATTAGAGTAATAGGTGTTCATAAAAATAGTCGGCACTCCAAATGCGCCATATGCCAGATCAGCATAGCCCCCGGCAGAAGCCAGTACAAACTTACTGGTGGCAGTCAGGAAAATATCGGCAAATTCCTGACGATGACTGGTTGCGTAATCGATTATCCGGGGATTGGAGGTGGCAATAGGTTTTTCCACCACTGATCCCATGCGCAGGGCGGTACCACCCTGTTCGGTAATATACTCTACACCTTTTATGCAGGTGTTAATGTCACTGTCACGGAAATTGTGGTAATCATAGGGGTTTGTGGTGCCGGGCTTGTAGAGAAAGCTGCAGTCTCGCGCCATGAAGCAGAAATGCCATGTGGTATTGTCCGCACCGATTGATTTTAAGAATTCAGCTCCGGCCTTTTGGTCTTCAGCCGAGAAATAAGAGCGGATCGGTGAATGGAAGAGCATTTCAGTTACGTAGTTACATCTTTCTTCCTGATTCAGCAACTCAAGAGAGAATATTTCATTATCATATATTTCACGGAAGATCTCGTGCTTTTGCACTGCTTTTTTAACCTCATTGTATTGCGGCTGTTCAAGATAAAAAACAAAATATCCGCGCGTCAGCATATCTGCGTAGAATCTGTTGGCTATTCTGGAACTGAATATAAATATTGGAATTTCAGGATAGAGATTTTTTCGGTTTAGATAGGTATATCTGAATGTATTATACGTGAGATGTCCGAGCCTGGAGTCGCATTCGTTAAAAATAAGTTTGACCCGGAATTTCTTGAGTGTCGGCGCGAAGTATCTGATAAGATATTTCAAAGTGCCTGCATTCAATAGTACGGTCAGCAGGCGGTAGACGATCCAGGAAATGGTCTTTACTGTCGCAGAACTGATTTTGTGCTTTACTTTTTTGAGTGGTTTCATTTTAGTAATTTATGGTTGTTTAATATATGGATTATAGTGACGGGATAATGTTAACAGTATACGCTGCTTAAGGTTATTTTGGTCCTACCGCCAGCGCAAGTACATAATGCGACATCTCCTGAAAACCTACGTGAAGGACTTCATCGTTCATTGAAAACATGAATACATTGTTAAAAT
Organism: Planctomycetota bacterium; assembly: GCA_963677015.1. Taxonomy (GTDB): domain Bacteria; phylum Planctomycetota; class SZUA-567; order SZUA-567; family SZUA-567. Next base: position 3,019,709 of record OY781533.1, on the reverse strand, counting down.
ATTTACCGAGCAGTTCCTTCAGGCGTTTATGCGAGAAGAGATTGATATGTTCCTTGACGCTCGCCTCGGAAGCATATTCTTGGGCGGTGATATTTGGAGTGCCGATAATTAATGAGCCGGTACTTTTCAGGGTTTTAACAATGTTGGCTACAAAACAGTCCTCCAGATCCTGCGGGATATGTTCAATGACATCTAAGGAGTAGGCACCATCAAAACTGCCGATAAAATCACTATCCACACTCTCAATAATATTTACATGTCTCAGGTCAATATTAGTATTATTCTGGAAAAAGGTGCGACCGTTTTTAAGCGCAGAATCAGCTATGTCAATTCCTTGAATAAAATCGGCGTTTTCAAGCACAATCGGCATGCCATAGCCATCGCCGCAGCCTACTTCAAGCAGTCTGCCGCTGAGCATTTTTGCGACGAATTTATAGCGGGCCAGCTGAAATATAACGTGTTTCGGCTCTATATTCCAAGCTTTACCGAGGTATGTCGGCATCTTTACATAAGCTTCTTCCTCTGAAATAGTGTTGAAGTATTCATTATGTTTGAAAGTGTTATTCATAAACAGGACCTTCGTAATCTAAAATTGAGGGATAAAAATTATAGTATTTTATTTAGTATATTTTCCGCTGTTATTCCGTATTTCTGCAAAATATCATTTTGTGAACCGTAATCATCAAGATATTTGTCTGGAAATGCAATGTGTATATATTTCAAGTGGTTGCAAGCGTTTTCCATTAAGGTACAAGCAATCATTTCCCCTAGACTTCCTGATTTGATATGCTCTTCGATAACTACTATCGTATCAACTTTTACTGCATAGTCAAGGAGATTTGTCCGGTCGAAGGGCTTTAGGGTAGGGTAATGCAGAATTGTCACTTTTTTGCCGGTCTGGGCTGTGTATTCATCCGCTGCCGCCTGTGCAAGTTTTAGGGTTATGCCGTAAGTGACAAAGAGGATATTACCGCCTTCGCGGATTGTAACTGCGCGGCCAATTTCAAGGTCTTCATCAGGAGGTGTCACTATCGGATCATAGCCTTTGGCAAGACGGATATACATCGGACCGTTCCATTCCAATGTCAGGGGCATCAGCCGGTTCATCTCATCGGCGTCAGCCGGAGCAACGATACTCATATTGGGTATTGCCCGCATCAGCGCGATATCATCAAAGGCCAGATGGGTTGAGCCCAGCGGTGCGTAAACGACACCGCCGCCGCTGCCTATGAAGCGGATGGGGAGATTTTGCATGGCAACATCAAGCATGAGCTGTTCATAGCAGCGTCTGGTAATGAATGGGGCGATGGTATTGATATATACAATATGTCCGTCCATTGCCATGCCCGCGGCCATGCCGATAACGTTCTGCTCAGCTATGCCTTCCATAAAGAACTGATCCGGCAGTTCCTCTTTGAAGTCTTCAAGAACTTTATAACCGAGGTCTGATCCGATGAAGACAACTCTTTTATCTTTTTTAGCGAGTTTATATACCCAGTCTAAAGCCGCTTTACGCATTTTCCAGTTCCTCCATGAGTTTCATAACCTCTTCATCACTTACCCGTGCTTTATGATGCCAGGAAAGATTGTTTTCAAGTGATTTTATGCCTTTACCCTTGGTCGTATGGCAGATTATCGCGCTGGGTTTGCTGTTAGTCAGTGGCAGCGCGGTAAAGGTGTCAAATAAAACTTTTGTGTCATGACCGTCAATTTCAGTGACACTAAAGCCGAAGGCTTCCCATTTTTTTGCAAATGGTTCCAGCGGCTGTATCTCTTCTGTCGGGCCATATGACTGAACATGGTTGTAATCAACGATTACGGTTAGATTATCAAGGGCGTGTTTGGATGCGGACATGGCCGCTTCCCAGACTGAGCCTTCATTGCATTCGCCGTCTCCCATTACGACAAACACTCTGCCGCTGCTTTGGCGTAATTTGAGAGATATCGCCTGTCCCACACCGATTGCCAGACCATGTCCCAGACTTCCGGTACTCGCTTCAACTCCGGGGATTTTTCCGAATTTCGGGTGACCGCCGAGAATAGATTCAAAATGACAGAAGGTTTTAAGGTGCTTTTTTTCAAAAAATCCGAGTTCGGCAAGGATGGTATAGAGAATTATACAGCCATGGCCTTTGCTCAATATAAGCCGGTCGCGATCGGCCCAGAGCGGCTCTTCCGGCCGGTAACAGAGTATGTCACCGTATAGAACCGTTAAAATCTCGGTTAAGGAGAGAGCTGACGGGACATGCCCGCGGGTACCGTCTTTGAAAACCTGCAGTATGGTTTTTCTTATTTCTTTGGTTCTTTCACTAAGTTTCATTAATTATCTCCGTTAATGAGCCGGTCAAGCATTTTTTGGGCTTTTTCAAGCTGTAGCAGCAGCAGCTTTTCTGTATCCTGACTGTCAGAAAAGAGGCGTCTTTCCAGATCATTTCTGCAAAAAACGTTTAAAATTATGAGGCACCATTTTATACCATAAAGATTATATGTATTATCAATTCGCATTGAAAGAGTTTCATCATTTTGTAAATGGTTAACCATCTTTTCTTTAAATAGTAACCGTGATTTCAATGGAATATCAAAACCCGGATGCAGCAGAAAGTCATTTATACACTTCTCGGGAGTATCCCAGCCAAAATATTCAAAATCAATGAATTTTAATTCAGCATTATCGGTGATAATGGTGTTGTGCGGGCCAATATCCGAAGGAGAGAGGATTCTCAAAGACTGGTTTAGAGGCGTTGTCTGCGTCAGGTTGTTGGCTGTATATGTCTCCCTGACTCTGTCTTTCTCTGTTTGATAGAATTTGAGCAGTTTATCGTTAAAGTACGAGGTGAATTCCCGGGCAAGGGGGTACGAATCAGCCGTAATATTCTTGAATCTTTCTATACGCGATTCGATATCGGCAAAAATATCATTGAGGCTGAAAGCCGCATCCGCGGCCGCCGGAAAATCCTTGAATATGCTACGGCATTCGGGGTTTTGTATGCTGATGATAAAGTCTGCTATTTTCTTTACTGTCGCTGCGGCATTTATCTGCGGTATTGGCTGTGCCGCTGTAATAAATCGGTAAATTGCTATATTATCCTGCGGTAAGACGGCTATCACCTCCGGTATATCTTTACAGCCGCAGTGGAAAAGTTTTTTATAGGCCTGACTTTCGACGGTCATACGGTCGCGTTTGTCGGTATTGGAAAAGAAGTATTCTTTCAGGCAGTAACGGCTGTTGTTTGTTGTGGTTACGGAGTAGACACGGCTGTTGCGTCCGCCGCCTATTTTATGTATGGAATTTATTTGCGCCCGCAGAGCCTGTTCACAGAATTCTTTGAGCTTTTCTTTAGCGGCAGGCATTATTGATTACCTCCGTGATCTCCGCCCAGTTTTTACTCGTGAAATCAACTTCATCCCGCGAATTATTATTTTCTTCAGCGTAAAGTATGCGGTAAACAGTTTTAGGAAAGCCGGGGGTGCGAAATACTTCAATCAGGTCATCAATAAAACAGTGACAGCCACAGCTTTTGAGTAGATGTATCTTTTCTTCTCTGGTAGCGGCGAAGAAAATTTTATTTTCAGGGATGATATTATTCAGTATGCTGTTTTCATGCAGCCATTCTCGGGCTGCGGTTCTGAGGTTGATGCTTTTATCGGTGTTGGCATATTCGGTCTTATGGCTGATGATACAGAGAGTCCTGCCGGCAGCCTTGAGTTCCTGCAAAGCGGTGATAACTCCGCAAGAGGGTGCGGCATTTTTTATTTCTCTGCCGTAGACCTCTGTCTGCAGCAGCTGCCACTTCCATTCACCGTTATTTTCCTGACGCAGGGTATCGCGCACCAGCTGTTTGTTTGCGGTATCCGGGAGGTCGAGTTCAAACATTTTACGTGATATATCGATGAATACCTGATCATATGTGATAATGGTATTATCAAAATCTATCCCGACTATATTGCTGGTATTATTAAATATAGTTGACATGTGTAATAGGTGATTTTAGCTCATTAAGGTAAACGTTAATCTTGTCCATGCGGCAGTTCAGGCGGCAATCGGTGGTATCCCAGTCATTTTTAAAGAGTTCCATAAGTTCTTTACGCTTTTCACCCTGCCAGATTTCCTCGAAGGTGTTTTTATAAAGATTGCCGAAATTGAAGCGGTCATCGTGCAGAAAATTACCGCATCCCCAGACATTGCCGCCGGCATCAATGTGACTCCAGAAGGGTAAAGCATAACACTTTTTATAGGTTATGTGCTGACTGTTCCAGTTTTTCATGGTCTGGGCTCGGAATATTACTTTGAAGGAGTCGGTGTTAAGTTGCGAAAGCTGTTTTTCAAGGGCATCAATCTCATCGTATTTGATATCCTGATAGCCATGATTGATACTTCCAAGCTGTTGTGAGAAAGGCTTGATAACCAGATAATCAGCACCGATATCACGGCTTATTTCTGCAAGCTTAATTGCAGTCGGCATATTTTCCGGCAGTAACAGCATCTGCATACCGATAATACAGTTATAATTATTTTTGTTTTTAATCTCAACCGCGGCTTTAATATTGGCAATTACCTTTGAGAACTCCGTAAGTTCGGTACGGTGAATATCCGCGTATACTTCTTTTGTGCCCCCGGCAATGCTTACTTTTATCCATTCCATATGCGGTAGTATTTTTTCGGCGGTATCCGGGTAAAGAAGTGCCGCATTTGTCGCCATTGCCTGATCGATGCCGCTTGTTTTGCCGCATTCAATTATTTTCGGCAGTTCCCGGTTTAGAAGTGGTTCGCCTTCACCGCTGTGGAGTATGCTTTTAACACCCAGCCTTGCCATCTCCGGAAGGCGGGTGCTGAGCATCTCATAACTTAGAAATCTTTTCTGATAACCGACAAAATCCAGTCCGCAGAAGGTGCAGCGGTGATTGCACATTCCGGAGGGACCCAGTTCAATATATATAGGGTAACAGTCTCCGTTGTTGAGCCAGTCCGCGACCCGCTGCGGGTGGTAGATTAATTTATGACTGTCAATTTTAAGTTCATCACTCATATGATTTTTTCTTTCTGATTCAATTCGGTGTTGATGAAATACTAAATATTATAATGAAACCATATCCATCCAGTGATGAAGCATCATGGAATGACAGCTTTCAGCGGCACCATACGATCCCACATTTACAAAGAAATTAATATCGCCGCTTTTTCTCAGGGTGTTTGCAGGAGAAAAAGCGGTAAAGGTGATTGTAGTCATATTGAGCTGCCGGGCAATGTTTGCGGCTTTAATTATATTTGCGGATTCTCCGGAACTGCTTATCGCAACCAGCAGATCTCCTTCTTTGCCGCAGGTTTTAAGCGGTTCGGAAAAGACATCGGCATATGAAAGGTCGTTGGCGAGCGCGGTAATCAGTGACAGATCGGAGAATACCTGAGTGTGTATGCGGGCATTCTTGGCAAGATCCGCGCAGAGGTGACTGGCCATGGAGGCACTGGCACCGTTTCCGATCAGATATATGGTGCGGTTATTTTTACGGAGATTACAGGTGATTTTCGCCAGCTGGGAAAAACCCGTGTCAGGTGTTACCGGGTCTGCAGACAGAGTGACTTCAATACCCAGCAGGGCGTTACTGTAATCCTGAACAGAGGTTTTCCAGTCGGTGTTGTTAAGCATATTCCACTCCTGCAAGTTCCGCTATATTGCGGATGTGCTCCAGCATGCCTTTTTTAGTTATTGATTCTTTGTTTCCGATTATCATACAGGCTTCCGCTCCGGCAATGTTGCCGATAAAACCGGTAAGATCAGGATCAATATTGCAGGCCGCGGCACATGATGATAATGAGAAAAAGGCGTCACCGGCTCCGGTCGTATCAATTGCCTTCACTGAAAGCATGGGGACGGTTTTGAGCTCGCCATTGTAAAGATAAAGGTTGCCTTCCTTGCCTTTGGTTATTGTTACTCTCGGACAATTGGTGTTTCTGGCGATCTGGTAGATAAGATCTTCTAACGGTACTTCTTTGTTGCGGCATTCAAGCTGGGCTTCGGGGCAGTCTATTGCTATGAAATCCGGATTCTTATATTTGGATATTAGATTAAATCCTTTGTTTCCGGCATTGGTCTGGGTATTGACTGCCAGGAATTTTGCATTATTTTCAATGGTCTCGATCGCCTTGTCGGAAAACAGACCATGGCCGTAATCCATAACAACAACCAGATCCACATCGTTGATTTGCTTTTGAATTTCAACTTCAAGTTTTTTATTATCCGCTTCTGATACGGGCTTATTATTTATAAAATATACCTCGTACATCTTTCTGGCAAGATGTGATTCGATAATACGCTGCTTACGTATGGTAGGAGAGTCGTCACGAATTAGAAATGTTGTCTGAATATTGTTATTGATTTTTGAATTTATAAAATCATGATATGAGTCTTTGTCACCCAGTCTGGTGATTAATTTGACATTATCGCAGAAGTTGGAGATATGATTGGCTACAGCAAGCACCCCGCCGGCGTACTTTTCCTTATACAGGAATTGTGAGGCGATAATTGGTTCTTTATTGGATTTATTCATTGCCAGTGTGAAAATATATTCGTCGATAATGGTTTCACCGATTACCAGTATTTTCAGGTCTTTGAAAGCTTCGATACTGGCTGCAATATCACTGAAGCTGAATTTTTTAAAAAGTTTGTTCACAAAAGGAGCGACATCGTCATTCAATAAATTAATGTAGGAACTCTTGGCTTTGTAATAATACGAAATGTTTTGATGATTCCCTGACAGCAGCGGAATGTATCTGGTGCATTTTTCCTGCTCCTTGCCTAAGAGTATATTGGTGAAGTTATGGTTTTTAAGGAAATCTTCGAGTTCATTTTCATCAACAATTATGGCGTACTCAATAAAATTAAAAGATGTCAAGAGCTCTGCGCATTTGATATGGGTCGCTGAAACCAGGCAGATTAATTTTGTGCCGGAGTTGTTAGAAAATTCTTTGAGCTGAAGCAGTCCGGAATGCTCAAGCATTTTTTCCGCAAAGATAACCAGCGACAGGTTATCTGTATTAATATGCATTTGTTGCCAGTCAGTATAATTCATTTATTTTTTATCTCCAGGATTCTGCAATTCTGCAGGCTGCTTCATAACGTTTCGGGGAGTCTATTGCGACTCTTTCCCCACTGAGGGGAAGACCGTAGAGGGTATTATTTTTACACAGATTTGGATAGACGTCGCGTGGAAGGTCGGCAAATTCTCCTGTTGTGAGCTCTTTCAGGATATCCCGCTGTAGAATTTGAATACCTGAATTTACCCATGGGAAAGGATACTTTTCGCGTTCGCTGTCACTGGGACGTTCTACAAAACCGCTGATTATTCCAGTGTCTTCAAGTTTTACCAGACTATTTGAATTGTTTCGCTGGTGCAGGATCAAAGTTGCAGAGGCCTTTTTCTGGATATGCTGCTGCAGGAGGGCTGTAAGATCCTGATTGGTCAGCAGATCTCCGTAAAGGACCAGAAAAGGTTCTTTTTCATCAAAGAACATCTCAACGTTCTTTACGCCGCCGGCGGTTCCCAGAAGTTCCTCTTCATAGGAGTATTTGATAGTCGCGCCGTATCTGCTGCCGTCTCCGACAAAATCTCTGATCATTTCGGGCAGAAAGTGTGTGTTGATTATAATTTCGGTAAAGCCGTGTTTAACCAGATTTATGATGTTATATTCTATAAGAGGCTTGCCATTAACCGGCAGCATGGGCTTGGGGAGTTTCTCGGTGAGTACTCCCAGTCTGGTGCCTAGTCCTGCTGCAAGGATCATTGCTCTCATAATGTCATATTCTCCTCGATTATTTGCGCCGCCTGCAAAAGACCGGAACAGCTGAAATCAGCTTCAGGCAGTTCTTCGGGCATGGCAGCTGAAATAATCGGAGCTGCCGAATGCTCACCTGATAAAACCTGAATTGTTTTGCAGCCGGCCTGTTCTCCTGCAACAATATCACTTATGCGGTCACCTATCATCCAGCAGCCGGCTAATTGCAGGTCGTAGTCTTTGGCCGCTTGCAGTAGCATTCCCGGCTTGGGTTTTCGGCAGTCACAATCTACTTTATAGTCGGGGATATCTGCATTCGGGTGATGCGGGCAGAAATAAAAACAATCTATCATTTCCTTCAGGCTGATATTTAAATAACTGTTTATAGCATTAACGTCATCTTCAGAGCATAATCCCCTGCTTACTACCGTCTGGTTGGTCACAACCAGAAGATAAAATCCAAAGGTTTTAAGTTTTTGCAGAGCCTCTGCAACTCCGGGAAGGATCTTTATACTGTCTTTTGAAGTCAGCAGATGAACATCTTCTATCAGTACGCCATCACGATCCAGAAAGACTGCTCTGTTAAATTTATTTTCCAAGATATTCAAACCAGTCCTTTGTCGCTTCTTTGATATTTTCCGGAGTCCATAATGGAGCCTCTTTCCAGTAGTCTATATTCTCAAGCATGATTTTTACACCTTCTTCGAATGTAGTGGCTGGGGCCCAGTTTAGAAGCTTGGTTATTTTACTTATGTCTGCACAGGTGCAGTCCGGTTCTCCGGGGCGCTTAGGGATGTACTCAATTTCACCATGCAAAAGCTCTACAAGGCGGTTGATACTCTGCGGATTGCCGGTGCCGACATTGAAAATTTCGCCGCAGATGTCTGACTCGGCAGCAGTGAGCAGGGCTCGGCAGATGTCGGTTACAAAGGTGAAATCACGAGTCTGAGTGCCATCACCGACAACGGTGAACGGTTTGCCTGCGATTTTCTGTTTCAGAAAAACGCCGAAAACTGCGCCGTAGGTTCCGGAAGTTCGGGAGCGCGGTCCATAGACATTGAAAAAACGGCAGCTTATTGCCGGCAGGCCATAAATTTTGGCCCAGTGCATCACATACTGCTCGCCGATATTTTTTGTAAGAGCGTAAGGATATTGCGGTCTGATTTCAGCGTTTTCCGCTGTCGGATAGTTGTCCGGAATCCCGTAACAGGATGATGATGCAGCGTAAACAAACCGTTTTACATCAGCATTTCTCGCTGCTTGCAGAACACTTACCGTGCCGTCGACATTCGAGTGGTGATAGGCTATCGGGTTATTTATTGAGGGTACAATATCGGCTAACGCTGCGAGGTGGAATACATAATCAACGTTTAAGAAATATTCGCTGATGGCGTTATAGTTGGCGATATCTTCGGTTATAACCTTTAAGTTTTCATTATTGGTTAAATGGGCAAGGTTATCAATTCTGCCGGTTGACATATTATCTATTACGATTACTTCATAATCTTTCTTCAGGAGTAATTCGACAAGATGTGAGCCGATAAATCCGGCTCCGCCAGTAACAATAACTTTTAGCATACCAATTCTTTCATTCAGTTTTATTATATTGAGTAATTGTGTTTATAATCTTATAACTAAAAAATTATATTATAATATTACATAAGTTCAAATAAAAAAGCTGTCAGCTCTCTATAAATACGTGTTTTTATCGCTAATATCTAATATTACCGTCTCTTATAGGGTGCCAGATCACAGCGAGATTTTTTGCAGAGTATGAATTAGTTTTTCATTGTCTGTTACTGAGCGTACTGCGATACGGAGGTATTGCTTATTGTCATAGAATTTATGCGAAATATTTTTGAGATATATCGAGTCCTCCAGCAGCAGCTTGCGGCATAATTCTTCTGCATTTATATTTATACTTGCGAGAATGAAATTCGCTTCGCTGGGGTATACCTTTTCAATAAGCGGGAGTTGAGACAGTTCAGCAAAAAATTTATCTCTGTCTGCTCTTGTTTTGCTGATAGATTCTTCAAGAGAATCGCGGTGCTTAAGAATTATTTCCAGAAAATATTCGGCAACCGAGTTCATGTTCCAGATAGGTATCTTGTGATTTATGAATTTCATTATTTCCTGATTGCGGGTATAAGCGTAGCCGAGACGTATTCCGGGAATACCAAGACTTTTGCTCAGGCTTTTAAGAATTAGAACATTGGTGAGGTTGTTATCATCAATATGATTCATAATTGATTCGCTGGTAGAAAATTCAATAAATGATTCATCAATTATAAAGAACTTGTCCGGGAATTTAATGATCAGCTGTTGCAGCCATAAGTCCGGGATAATACTACCGGTAGGATTATTGGGGTTGACTATTATTATGACATCACTGCTGTTGGTTTTCTCTTCAATCTCGTCCGTGTTAAACCCTACGGTATCACTGTAAGTTAGGGGATTTACAAATATTCTCTGATATTCTCCGAAGGTCGGGTCTGGAATAAGACTTCGTTTTCCGTCAAAGTATTCTTCAAGTACGGGGTATATCTGCGCTGCGCCATTGAGCAGTTGCAGATTGTTTTTATCACATTTCAGAAAATAAGCCAGTTTCTCGTTTAGAATAGACTGCTTCGACCCGTAATTATGAATCAGTGAGGGGAAGTTGTTTCGTATGTCTGAGATTATAGACGGGTTTGGAAAGTACATATTGCGTATGAAGCAGAAATCCAGAATATCATAGTTCCAGTAGCCGCCGAATGAGTCCTGCAGGATGTCGAAGCGGTTCTCCGGACAGAACATGAATTCAGCGCATTTCAGGTCATTCGGATCATCTATTTCGGCCCAGATCTCCCGGTCAAGAATTTCTGCATGTATGTTATCACGCTGCATATAAATGAGAATACCGAGTATCAGCTCATAATAACAGTTGTTGTCGAAGGTCTGGGCATAGTATATAACCAGTTTCTTGAACTCATTATTGCAGAATTCCTGAGAAAACTTGTAGATGTTGAGTGTTTTATATTTGTCGGTAAAGTCAAAATCTTCATTTTGCAGATGAGGTGGAATTATTCGGGTGATAATATTGTCATTAACCTCAACCACGGTTCCGTCCATACCGGAACGGTATTTATCAATCAATGCGACATTGGAAAACGGTGAATCAATAATTTTCTGAATGACCTTTGATTCATAGATCAGGTCAGATTCAATGAGCATCAGGTCGTCATTGATTGTCATGTGTTCAAAAGCCAGCGCCAGTGAAAATATATTATTGGTTGTACGGTAGTCCTGGTTGTGGATGAAATGAAAATTAATATCTGAGTATTTGCTTGTAAGGAAGGTTGTCAGTTGAGTATGCATATATCCGGTGACTATATATATATCGCGTATCTCGTTATCTCTGAGACCGTCTATAATCCTTATTATAACCTCGGTTTCGCCGATTTTTAACATCGTTTTGTGGGTAGTGTCGGTAAGAGGCTGCATTCTTTTGCCGTATCCTGCAGCTAATATCAGTGCTATCATAGTTTCCCCATTTAGTATATAGTCTATATATTTGTGTAGAATATGGCTCTTATAAGTGATAATGTATTCCGGCAATCAAATGCCTATCGTGATAATATATAATTATCAGTGAAAATCAATATAAAAGACCGAATGCTTTTTCGCATTTGATGGCTTTAGTTGATGGTTTTTACTGTAACAGCGGTGTTTTAAAGTTATTGCTGTGCAGCGATGCGGGGAAGGAAGAGGTTGGTTCTACTCCTATAAGAACTGCATTATATAACGGTAAGTTTATAGTGTCAGATTTTTTGAGCTGAATACATTATAAAGATGATAAAAAAGAGCAGAAGGCCTTTAATTTTCTTTTACGTTATAATTAATGGTGCAGAGATTATTAATCATGGTGACGGTATTATGGATAGCTGGTTCTCGCCGCATGCGGTTAAAATTAGAGGTATTCATGGTTGCAGGGAGTGCCGTCGGAGTGCAGGTGATAGACCAAAGGACTTCCTGTAGGGATATTCAGATTCATTATTTCCTCATTTGACAGATTATCCAGATGTTCCACCAGAGCGCGCAGGGTGTTGCCATGGGCAACAATTAAGACGTTTTTTCCGGCCAGCAGTTCAGGCTTGATTGTATTATGCCAGTACGGATAGAAGCGATCCAGACAGTCACGCAGGCACTCTGTCCTCGGTAGTTCTTCCGTGCTCAGGTTTTTGTATTTTGGATCTTTTCCTGGATAGCGGTCATCATCGGTGGTCAGCGCCGGCGGTGAGACGTCATAGCTGCGGCGCCAGAGTTTGAGCTGCTCTTCTCCGTATTTTTCTCCGGTTTCAAATTTATTGAGTCCCTGCAGCGCCCCATAGTGCCGTTCATTGAGTCTCCAGGATTTATGTACCGGTATCCACAGTTGGTCCAGAGTGTATAGTGAGATGTAGAGAGTGCGGATCGCCCGCTTGAGTACAGAGGTGAAAGCAACATCAAATTTCATATCCCGCTCACGCATCAGTATGCCGGCTTTGCGGGCTTCCTTTTCGCCGTTATCGGTGAGATCGACATCTGTCCAGCCGGTAAAACGGTTCTCCAGATTCCAGAGGCTTTCTCCGTGTCGGAGTAATACTAAGTATGGCATTTTCTCAATCTCCTGTAATATCTTCTGCCTGACAACTGCTTGCGTGAGCTGATGCTGTTTAGAGAGTACAGCTGATAGCTGTTATCCGCTGTGCTTCAGGCAATGGTTATGGTGTCATTCAGATATACGTCCTGAATGGTATGTAATAATTTCACACCTTCTGCCATTGGGCGCTGGAAAGCTTTACGGCCGCTGATAAGTCCCATGCCGCCGGCGCGTTTGTTGATAACCGCGGTGCGTACCGCTTCGGCAAAATCATTCTCGCCGGAGGCGCCGCCGGAGTTTATCAGACCAATTCTACCCATATAGCAGTTTGCAACCTGCCAGCGACAGAGGTCGATTGGATTCTCGGTGGTCAGGCTGGTATACATTGCCGGGTTGGTTTTGCCGAAGCCTATAGCTTTGAAGCCGCCGTTACAGGTTGGAAGTTTCTGTTTTATGATGTCGGCTTCGATGGTAACTCCCAGATGATTGGCCTGAGCGGTGGTGTCGGCGGCTGAATGATAATCCACCCCGTCTTTTTTAAAGGCATTGTTGCGCAGGTAGCACCAGAGAATGGTCGCCATGCCCAGTTTATGGGCTTCGGCGAATGCCAAGCTTATCTCTTCAATCTGGCGTGATGCTTCAGCAGAGCCGTAGTAGATGGTAGCTCCGATAGCGCAGGCTCCCATATCCCATGCCTGTCTGACGCTAGCAAAAAGCCGCTGATCATATTTCTCAGGGTAAGTGAGCAGTTCATTATGATTGATCTTGACTACAAACGGTATCTTATGTGCGTATTTACGACTGACCGCACCGAGAACGCCGAGTGTGCTGGCTACAGCATTACAGCCGCCGGCAAGAGCCAGTTTTACAATATTTTCTGGATCAAAGTACTGAGGGTTAGGCGCAAAAGAAGCTCCCGCTGTATGCTCTATACCCTGATCTACCGGTAGAATGCTCATATAACCTGTGCCGGCAAGCCGTCCGGTGTCGAGCAGCCGCTGCAGGTTGACCAGTACCTGATTGTTCCGGTCGGTCTGAGCGTAGATGTTGTCGACGGCATCCGGACCGGGAAGGTACAGGTCTTCCTTGGCAATCCCCATGCACTGGTGTGTAAGAAGTTTTTCACTGTCGTTTCCCAGGTATTCCTCAATAGTTTTACTCATGGTAACTCCTTTGCAATATACCTTTAATGAACGTGAGCACACAATCTTAATGATTATTTAATTATAACTTACATATTTATAATGTCTATTTAAATTCGATTATAAATATATTAAGTTTTTTTGTATTCGGGAGAGTCAATTTCTCCGGTCTGTGTTTTTGCAGATATATTATCAATGGGGTATATATGAAAGTCTTCCTGCCGGAAGTTGTTTGCAACGGGTTTATGCTCTCTTTCAGGTGCAATGCTTGACAAATAAAAGGTGATTACAGTATAATATTTGAAATTTGTGGAAAATTAAAGTGTGAGAGTATATATGCCTGATAATGCCATTGTTATCCCAATATATAAAGATGTTCCAGATAAAATGGAAAAGTTTTCATTATCTCTGGGTCTGAAGATGCTTAAAGAGCATCCTGTAATCTTTATCTGTCCTGAGAATCTTGATACTTCATATTATCAGCATGTTTGCAACCGGCGAAATATTGTGCCGTTATTCGTACGGTTTCCTGCCAGTGCTTTCACCAGTGTCTCAAGCTATAACCGTTTGATGCTTACACCGGATTTTTACAGCTACTTTCTGGAGTATGAATTTATTCTGATTTATCAGCTTGATGCTCTGATCTTCAGTGATCAGCTCGCTCTCTGGTGCCGCAAGGGCTATGATTATCTTGGAGCTCCGGTCTTTCTCGATCCTGAAACTCCCGGTTCTGAGCCCGTGATACAGGAAAAATGCTGTAATGGCGGGTTCTCACTGAGAAGAGTGCAGGCGACATATGATTTGCTGCAGTCTGCAGCCAGCTTCAGCTTCAGCTCGTTAAAGCATAAAGATTATGCCGCGCAGGGCCGGTATATAAAAGCCTTTCTGGCGAACTTTAAAAGCCGTAAACCGATATTGGAGGTAATCGTGGAGAAGAATATGCAGGAGGACATTGCTCTTGCGCATTATCTGCCGCGCTTCTTCCCCGATTATAAGGTTGCAGCTGCAGATATTGCTTTGTATTTTTCATTTGAAGAATATCCTGAAAAACTGTATGAGTATTCTCAGGGGGTACTGCCCCTGGGATGCCACGCATTTGAGAAATATAACTTTAATTTCTGGATCGAGCGTCTGAAGGAACTCGGTGAGTGGGAGCGGCAACCGGCGGATTGACAGTGGCGGTTTAAGCTTTATTTTATGGCTTTATATAATGATATGGCCGGATCGCTGCAGGCCAATTTAAAGCGTGTGCTCAGTCTTATTTCCTCCGGTTTCTTGTCGGTCAGGATATAGTCATACTCATCAGTGTCATATCCGGTTTTAGCGGTGATATAGTCGAATCTGCTGGCTGTTTTCTGACCGGTATGTGAACCGGTCAATACCCATAGCGGATATTCATACCAGTCTGCGCTGGTGAAAATCAGTCCAACTTTTTTTTCTTTTCCTATGATTCCTGCAATCTTTGTGTATACCGGATAGAGATTTTTTTTTCCGCTGAAATACTGTATGTTACGTCCCTGCTGCAGTCTTGAAACATTGAATGGCGGACGGCTGGAATTTCTGATTGAGGTCAGTATCCCCAGAATAATTATTAATACCAGCGGGATCAGACGAATAAACCGATTGGGTATTCTGGATATTCCCAGAGCTATTACCGGGGATATAAGCAGGAAGATTGATAACTGCAGACGGGATCCCCAGAGCTGCCATTTTATAAGCAGACAGTAGCAGATAGTGATGGCGAGTATGGCGATGAGATATAAGCGTATCTTGCGGTTAGAGATAAAGAGGATAACGCATAAAATTAGACCAAAGATATAGTGGAAAAAGTTACTGATGGTGTCTTCATGAAACGATTGGCTTGGCAAGACAAATTTTCTGGTGCCGGCAGGGTTATTCGAAAGCTCTCCAAGCATAACCTGAGAGAGAGAGGTCAGGGCGCTGCGCGGTATAATGAGATTCAGTTGCATCAGGGAGTTGCGTATTATGTTGCCATAAAGAATTTCTGGTGCAATTTCTGTGCAGAGGATACCTCCTCCGGCATATAACGGCTTATGATATTGTTTGATGTTTCTTATATAAATGCCGGTATTTAAAACTAACCCTATAAGTACAATAAGCAGCAGTTTCTGTAACGTAGCTGTAAAATCGCCGCGTTCTCTGTATGCTCTGACAATAATGGCTATGCCGTAGAAAGCTCCGATAATTCCGGCATACATATAGCCGTTGCCTTTTGTCGCCAGCGCCATACCCAGTGCCAGAGATGTCGGTAAAATAGAAAGAGTATGTCTGCGGTAGGATTTTAGCATATAATAAGAGAATATCATTATGAATGATCCCAGCACCAGATCATTCTGGGTGCTGCTGCTCTGCAGTATCGCCATCGGAATACAGGCGGTGATAATCATTGCCAACAGGCGAGATTTTCTTGTCCCGCCGAGTTCGCGGATGATGAGACCTGAGGCAAGTATGCATATCACGAACGCAGCCCATTGGGTTATATTGGCCAGATAGTCGGAATGTGTCAGTAATTGCAGCTGCAGAATAGCGAATTCAGCAAGCGGGGCGGAAAAATTCTGGCGTTCTATGCTGGTAGTATAATACTCTATATGCCGGTTCTGGATCCAGTGGGGTATCCGCCCCATATGATAGGTCATTGAGTCCCAGTTATTCGGTGGGTATATCAGAGCTGTTAAGAGGGTGACGGCGAAAATGAACATTAAGCTCAGGTAGATCAGGGCGGTAGGATCAAGCCGTAAAATCCTACGGAAAAAATATCTGGGGTTGAAGGCGGCTATGATTATTCGAACATGTTTTTTAAATCCAGAGAGGCTTGAGAAGAACTTTCTGTTTTTTTTAAGCAGATAGAATACGGTTATGATCAGTATGCCAAGCCAGACCAGAGAAATGCATGTCGCTGTAAGCAGATGAAAAGCTGAGAGGGCTTCGGTACTCAGTAAAATTATCAAATAGACACCAAGGTAGAGAGTAATCAGCTGTTCTGAAGTTTTTTTCATTATTTATCCTGGAATAATATATGTAATGAAATGATCAATGATAATTATCTGATTTCAAATTAGATGATAATGAATTAAGATCATGTTGCAATTTTATTTTAACTTAATATAATTATTTACCTCAATTATAGGAAGATAATATGCGTGTAATTATAAATGGCTATGAATCTCATGAAGATAATTCTACAGGTCGGACAGATATCCAGTTCGTAAGCTGTAAAGAAAAGGAGTGTGATCTTTTTATCACTCTTGATACTCTGGAGATGAATAAAGCTGTTAAGGTAAACTGTAAGGAAATGTGGTGCATGCCGTATGAGCCGCCGGTTCCCTGCTATCATTATTTTACTGAGACTTATGACTGCTTTGATCTTATTAATACTCAGTGGCAGAATCTCAGTGCGGGTGTGATGGAGAAGGTTGTGCGGGATAAATATCATATTCTGCCGCTTACCGGAATAGAACTGCAAGAACTGAGGAATCTGGATATTGATAAAATCAGGTCGGCAAAGGAGGATAAAGTCAGCGCGATAATAAGCTTTGCCCATAATCTTCCCGGACATAAGTTTCGTTCAAAATTTGTCAGTTATCTCAAAGAGCAGAAATTTGATTTTATACACTATGGCACAGGCTATAACTGGATACCGCGTAAAGCGGATGCTCTGTTATCGTATAAGTACTCGATAGGAATGGAAAATTCGAGTTTTCCATTTTATTGTACCGAAAAAATTGGTGACTGTTTTGCCTGTCTGACTATGCCGATATACTGGGGCTGCCCGAATATCACCGAGTATTTCCCGGCTGAATCCATGATTCTGATAGATGAGAATGATTTTCAGGGAAGTCTGGAGCGGATAAATGAAGCTATCGCCAATGACCATTATAACAAGTATTTTGATGCGATTGTTGCCGCCAGAGATCTGGTGCTCAGTGAATATTCTATCTATCCATATCTTTGCAGTATGATCGATAAATATTATCCGGCAAATCCGGAGGCCGAGCTTTCTCTCAGATCGTTTCCGGCTCGTATCCCGCATAAACAGCGGACTATCTTATACAAGTTGAAGAAAAAGCTGGGAATATATGCATTGAAGGATAGATACCGTAAGCGGAATTGGTATAAAAGCCTCGATTAATTTTTCAGGTTTTCCATTATATTATGGTTTTTTGAGATGTGCAGATAGTATCAGAGGGTGTGAGCCCTCTGATACTTATTATTTATATCTATTGTGAATATCTGCCAAGCAGCAGGGAGACATTGTGCCCGCCGAAGCCGCAGGAGTTTGAGAGGGCATAAGTTATTTCTTTTTTTACGGCGTGGTTCGGGGTGTAGTCGAGGTCGCATGCGGGATCAGGGTTTTCGTAGTTGATTGTCGGCGGTATCAGACCGTTTTGCAGAGCCAGTGCGGTAAAACCTAACTCTACGCCACCGGCGGCTCCAAGCATGTGTCCGGTGCAGCTCTTGGTCGAACTTATCGCAACTTTACCGGCGGCATCTTTGAGTGCTCCGTGTATGGCCGCGGTCTCGGCGAGATCATTGAGTACGGTCGAGGTGCCGTGGGCATTGATATAGCCAACTTCGGAGGCGGGTATTTCTCCCATATTCAGAGCGGTCGTCATGGCTCTGGCTAGTCCGGAACCGTCAGGGCAGGGGGTGGTGATATGTCGGGCGTCATCGGTGAAGCCGTAGCCGAGAACCTCTGCATATATTCTGGCGCCGCGGTTTCGGGCGTGCTCCAGTTCTTCAAGTACCAGTGCTCCTGCTCCCTCGCCCTGGACAAAGCCGTCGCGGTCCCGGTCGAAGGGGCGACTGGCGCGGGCGGGGTCAGCATTTCGCCGGGAAAGAGCTTTCATGCTGCTGAAGCCGCCGAGCCCCATAATGCCGATTCCGGCTTCACTTCCTCCGGCGAGCATAAGATCAGCTTCTCCGGTCTGTACATGTCTGAAAGCCAGACCGGCAGCGTGTGCCCCGGAGGAGCAGGCTGATACCGGTGCGTAGTTGATACCACGCAGCCCGAGCTCGATGGCGATCTGGCCGCTGGCGGCATTAACCATCAGTAACGGTACACTGAAAGGTGATATCTTTTTTGCCGCTTTGCGGGGGCGGTCGCCACTGCCGTCGCCGAAGTTCTTCAGGTATTTTCTCAACTGTTCTTCAACCGAGAGGATGCCGCCGATACCACTGGCAAAGACGGTGCCGCAGCGCTCCGCCGAAAATTTTGCAGAGTCGAGTGCGCTGTCGTTAAACGCCATCTTCGCCGCGGCAACGGCATACTGGGTGAATCTGTCAACCCGGCGTGACGTACGCGGGTCGAGCCAGCGGCAGGGATCAAATCCCTTCACCTGGCAGCCGAAATGGACGCTGAAGCCGGAGTGATCGATATCCGAGCTGAGAGTCGCGGCACCGCTGAGACCGTTTATGACCCCGTTCCAGCTCTCTTCGGTGCTGTTTCCCAGCGGGGTGAGCAGACCGATACCGGTGATAACTACCCGGCGCAGTTTGAGTTGTTTCTTCATCTGATAATCCTTTTGTCGTATCTGTGATCGGCTGAGGTTGTTTCAGAACGATCGGTCTTTAATTGTCGCATTTGATAGCCGTCAGGATTTTACTCTTAACGGCCATAAATTAATAATTGTCGATGTATGCTTTTACTTATCCAGTACTTTTAGAGCCATCTGGAGCAGTTGACGGTGCTGCTCCGGATCGAATTTTACCTTGCCGACGGTCATGGCGCCGACAAAGAAGTCTACAAGATAGGCTGCACGAATATCCGAGTCGGTTTCAGTAAATCTGGTGCGCAGGCAGTCGCAGAAGAGTTTGTGCAGCCGTTCAAAAAAGCTGTCAACCTTCTTCAGGGTACCTGGATGGAGAAATTCCCGTTCGTTAGCGGAGTTGATAAACATGCACCCTTTGAAGTCTGGTGAGGCGATAAATTTGCTCTGCAGCTGGAAGAGACTGCGTATATTATCTACACTTAGCGGCTGACGGGTGAGGGTGTCGATAACCCGTTGTCCCATCATCTTGCGGAAGTTTTCAAGGCAGGCGTCGAAGAGGCCGGCTTTGCTCCCGAACTCCTTGTACATACTCTGTTTGTTTAGTTTGGTTGCCGTAACCAGTTCATTTAATGAGGTGCCATGGTAGCCTTTTTTCCAGAAAATCTGGGTGGCGGCATCTATTACTTCATCACGGTTGTATTCTCTGGGGCGCGCCATAGCTTTCTCCTTTGGGTTTGTATTATAGACCGATTGGTTTGAAATACAAGTTTTTTCTCTATTGTTAGTGAGAATATTAGGCTGTTGCCATATTTTAAGATCATATGATTGTAAAATTATTCCGTGATATTGTCCTGTAAAGTTGTTAGAATTTTCAGTTTTGAAGTGGTTTGAGCACATTTTTTATAATTAATTAACAGTTTGGGCTCTCTGGCATAACTTAGTGACTGAAATGCAGTATCCAGAAAACGCTCGGGTTGAGAGTAAATTTACGGTTATAGCAGCGTCTGTTAATGTTGATTATGAACTTATAATATGTCATTATTATTCGGAATAATCTTTGTAATATCTGGCGGTTTTAGGTATATACCATTATTGGTATTTGTAACTTATTTATTGGTAATGACTAATAAATGTGTATGTGATATTAATTGCAGGTTGCTTCTTGACAGCTTATGGTCTTTTAATCATAATTGAATATTGAAGCGGTAGAGATAGTTTGTTTGAAATTCGGGTTGTTTTTTTGAATAACCCGCAGGTAACAGGAGAAAGCCATGGCAGAAGATAATAATGGATCATCCTGCAGCCATTCCGGACACGCGGATTCTGAAGAGCTGGATCAGGCGGTAAAATCTGGTCTTAACAGGATCAAGCATAAAGTGCTGGTATTTTCCGGAAAGGGCGGTGTAGGAAAGAGTACTGTAGCGGTTAATTTAGCGTTGGCGCTGGCCAAAACCGGAGCCAAGGTCGGTCTGCTTGATATTGATTTTCACGGACCTAGTGTGCCGGTACTACTGGGATTGCAGGGTTATAAATCACTGCAGGGTCGTGACGGGATGCTCCCTTATGAGAAGGATAATCTCAAGGTTATGTCAATTCCGTTTATCATTGAAAAGACCGATGCGGCAATCATCTGGCGCGGCCCGATGAAGATGAATATTATCAAGCAGCTGCTGGGGTATGTGCAGTGGGGTGAACTGGATTATCTGATTATTGATTCCCCTCCGGGAACCGGTGATGAGCCTTTATCAATATGTCAGACCATTGATGACGCGGATGGAGCAATTCTCGTGACAACACCACAGGAGGTTGCTGTCGCCGATGTACGTCGTTCAGTAAGTTTCTGTGAGCAGTTGAAGCTTCCTGTTCTTGGAGTAATTGAGAATATGAGCGGCTTTGTCTGTCCAGAGTGCGGTAAGGTTGTCGATATCTTCAAGAGTGGCGGCGGTAAGGAGATGTGTCAGAAGCTGGAGGTCAAGTTCCTTGGCGCTGTTCCGATTGATCCGCGTATTGTAGAGCTCGGAGATGCCGGTAAGTCTTTCGCGCATGAGGGCAGTGACAGTCCGGCAGAGAAAGCCTTTGCCGAGGTAGTAAGCAGAATTGAATTTGCCTAGTGCCGCTGGGAGGAATAAGCATGGTTGTAAAGTCGCCGAAGAGTCATGATAACTGTCTGCTCTGCGGGAAGAATAACCGGGCGGGGCTGAACTTGGAGTTCAGTATCCGCGGTGAGCTGGAGGTAGAGGCTGTCGTTGAGACCTGCCTGTTACACCAGGGGTATGCCGGTATCCTGCATGGTGGCTTTATAACTTCATTACTTGACTGCGCCATGTGTCATGCGATTTTTAACATCGGCATTGAAGGTGTAACTGCGGATATGAAGGTGACCTTTCATAAAGAGGTTCCGTGTAATGCGGTGCTGCAGGTAAAGGCCAAGGTGCGGAGTAAGCGCGGCCCGATCTATTATACTGAGGCAGAGGTTATTGTTGATGGAGACAGCTATGCCAGTGCGGCAGCGCGTTTTGTTCGGCGTAAACCGGTAGTTATGGAGACAGATGATGCTTTACACGCAGAAGGCTCTCGAGCACTTTTATAATCCGCGCAATGTCGGGGAACTGGTGGATGCGGATGCAACAGCACGTATGGGTGAACCTGAATGCGGTGATTCGGTTCAGGTCTGGATCCGGGTGCGGAATAAGAGGCTGGAGCAGGTGACGTTTAAGGCTTTCGGCTGTCCGGCAGTGATCTCCTGTTGCAGTATGATGACTGAGATGGCTACAGGTATGAGTCTGTACGAAGCGTGTCGTCTAACCGATGAAGAGGTTGTGCAGGCGCTGGGCGGAATGCCGGAGGAGAAACTGCATTGTTCGGTCTTTGCTGCCGAGGTCTTACGTAAGACTATAAAAGATTACTTCAAAACAGCCTCTGCGGTATGAAATTCTGGTTTTGCGCTTTAACTGGAGCAATGCTATTATGATGCTGTCGGAGCAATTGCTGGTGTTGAGGAATGCCTTGTAATGATGTAACTTCTGGACTGGCAGCTTCTGCTTTTAGTTGTTTCGATGATGTTGAGCGGTTTTGTGCTTTTCAGAGATTTTGTGCGGTACAGGCGTGATGGAATTATAAGTTTATCTCAAACCTTCTCCTAAAAACGTTGTTGCGTTTTTGTTTGAGTTGGCCGGCAGGAAAGCCCTTCTGCCGGCTTTTTATTGGCTTGTATTTCCGTTCGGTTTGGCAAGGTTGCAGGTATTGCAGCGGCTGTATAACAGCTGGGGCGTGTCGAGGGGCTGCCTGGGCGGTATTTAGGGTTTTTCGGGTCGGGCGTAGTGTAGGGGAATTTGCTTAAGTCTGATGAGAGCAGGATTACGGAGTTTATTATCTGCTCTCTGGGGATAAGTAAATACTCTGGTGCCGGAGGATGCTGTTGGTCTTTGGATGTGAGCAGGTATGTGGTGCTGCTTGCTGTTATCTGGCTATTTTGTGTGGCCAAGTGGGTAAGGTATAAGGCCAGCCGTTTTACGGCTGGCCTGTATGCCTGAGAAAGAGACTGTTATCAGATATTCTTCTTTTCAAAGATAATAAAGAGAAGAATAAAGAGCAGGGTCAGTACGGCTATAACCAGCCAGGTTGAGATGCCGAGCAGTCCCGGAAGGGTGAGTTTGCCGTATGCGCCCCAGCTTAAAACATTACTCTGGAGTGCCGGGTAGACCTCGGCGTAGAGTGCGCCGCCGATTATCATACCGATAATTGCCGGTATCGCATGAATCCGTCCTTCTCCGACTGCAGCAAGTGAGGTGCCGGGGCAGTAACCGACAATTGCCCAACCGATGCCGAAGATAATACCGCCAATAAGGTTCGCACCGATAACCGTTGCTTTTACGCTCAGTGGAGCCAGTCCGGTAGCGGCGAGAATATTGATTCCGATCATGCCGACAATAATCGCGCTGAGCATGAATTTGAGAATAGTCATATCTTTGAAGAGCATTGCTCCTACCTGCTTTTCAAATCTTGCAACTCTTCCCTGCTGCAGCAGAATTCCAAAGATAATTCCGGTAATAAGTCCTAGCCATAGATCTGTAGACATAATTATTCCCCCTTATTTCTGTAGACCAGTGCGGCGACAATTACTCCGGCACCGAAGAATCCGGCCATGGCTATATAACCGCTGACTGAAAGCTGCATCAGCCCCGAAAGCCCATGCCCACTCGGACAGCCTCCGGCCAGTCTGGCACCGAACATCGCTATAAGGCCGCCGGTAAAGGCGAAAAAGGCACGTTTCCCCCGGCTGGTACCGAAATTTTCATTCCAGATGGGTGGGGTACATTCACGCTTGAATGAGCGGGTGCTTATTGAGGAGATAAAGCTGCCGATGAGAATTCCCACCACCAGCATGAATTGCCAGTCCACTCTGACTTTTTCCTTGGTATAGTACGCGTTTGCGGCTACATGCTCAGGAGCGAAGGTCTCCTCTATCATACCTGCCGAGCGCACAAAGGTTGTCGAAGCTCCGAGATACTTGGGCTTGCCAAGTTCGTGATTTGAGTAGTATACCGAGGCAATAGCAAGTATACCAGCAAGGGCGCCGGCAAGATACGGGCGCCATGAAAACTTCTTATCCATAACATTCCTCCAAACCAAAAAATATTATAATCAATACTCTACCGTCAGCGGTGAGTAAGCAGCAGTGATGAATGTATCATTTCTGAGCTGATGTTTTATTTTGTTACTTGGTGGAACCGTGTATATTATTTCTGTATCGCTTACTTCAGGATATGCACTTGTTGTCATAAATGCAAGTTAATTTCCAGTGTGAATTTTGTTTTGCCGGGTTGCTGCAGAGAATTTTCCGAGCCTGAAACTGCAATATAACATCCATTTTTATGCAGCACAACTGGCCTGCTTTGTTCTGCAGCTTAATCCGTAATTGGCTGCTGGCTGGAGCGGGTTATTTTTTGTTGTAATCTGCAAGCAGTTCTTCGAGAATTTCGCAGGCATAGGCGACAAATATGGTGCAGGGACGGCTGGCATAGTACTCGGGAGTGCGGGCCATCGGGCTGTCTTCAAAATGTGATTTGGCATTGATCAGCAACTCTTTGCAGATACTGGTCTGAAAGCGTTCGGTAAATTTTTTCTCAGCATCCTTTATTATCTGATAGAATTCGCGCTTTTTAACTTTATCATTAGGGTCATAGTCGCCGTAAAGCAGTCCGATTATAATCACCGCACCACTGAAGGCGCCGCAGGTTCGGCGTAATCCGCCGATACCGCCGCCGAAACCGGAGGCAAGTTTCTGGCCGGTAGCATGTGGTACTCCAAACTCTTCACAGAAGGCGCAGACGACACTTTGGGCGCAATTGTAACCGGAGGTAAACAGGTCAACTCCCTTACGGATTCTTTCTGAACTGCAATTCATTATTCTGATATATCCTTCAATATATTTTGGGTAAATGACAATAAAGTATTACTTTAATAATAGTCAATATGTACTGGTGCGCAAGGGGGGAACCGTGTTTTTATGTTGCGTGCTGTGAATTACGATAGTTCTTTAACGTATAGTAAATTCTGGTATTCAGCATAATGAGGCTGAAATATCTACGTCTGACTTGCAGGGATTGAATGTTTCTGAGTAAGTAATTTATTATGTTTGTCGGTGACAGTTTTTTAAAGTGTTTATAACGCTGGAGCGTGCTGCTTGAATGTTATCTAAATTGTCTGTCACCGATATTCTATAATTATATGTAGTAATAATACTTCGGGTTTGTTCTTTGGGGTTATGCTCTTTGCTTGATTATTTTGGTGATGTTGTTAAATAAGTTTGTTTTGCTTGGTAATACTATTTTGCTATTGAGTGTATTGTTTATTTGGTATTGTTGTAACTCATTTTATATATTTATGTTATATTATTGCTTGTGTGTATTGTTTGTTGACGCGCTGTTATTGGCGGTACTGTAAATCAAGGTGGATTCAGGTGTGAGAGTGTATGGTGATTGTGCTGTTAATATTCGTATAATTCCGGGATATTTTTAAAGCGGGCCGGGTCTGTTGTTGTCCCGGCCCGCTTTCTGGTCAGTAGAGATTTATTTATTACGCATAATTTGCGCGGCTTCAACCATATTTTTGATTGATGCGATGGTTTCTTCCCAGTCACGGGTTTTCAGGCCGCAATCAGGATTTACCCAGAGGCGTTCTTTAGGGATATACGTGCAGGCTTTCTCCAGCAGTTCGACAATTTCATCAACCGAAGGAACGCGGGGACTATGGATATCCCAGACTCCCGGGCCGATCTCGTTAGGATACTTGAAGTCCTTGAAACAGTTGAGCAGCTCCATTCGGCTGCGGCTGGATTCAATGCTGATAACATCCGCGTCCATATCTGCGATTGACTCTATTATATCATTAAATTCGCTGTAGCACATGTGGGTATGTATCTGAGTACTGTCGGCTACGCCGGTTGTCGCCAGACGGAATGATTCAACGGCCCATTCAAGATAGCTCGTACGATCCCGCTGTTTGACAGGCATTCCTTCACTGAGGGCTGCTTCATCTATCTGTATAATGTGTATGCCGGCTTTTTCCAGATCCTGTACTTCGTCACGAATTGCCAGCGCAATCTGGCTGGAGACTTCTTTACGGGTGATATCATCACGTACAAAACTCCAGCAGAGTATGGTTACCGGGCCGGTAAGCATGCCTTTTAGAGGTTTGTCAGTGACTGACTGGGCATATTTTATCCATTCAACCGTCATTGCCTGCGGGCGTGAGATGTCTCCGAAGATTACCGGCGGCTTTACGCAGCGGCTGCCGTAACTCTGTACCCAGCCGTTGGCGGTAAAACAGAAGCCGGAGAGCTGCTGTCCGAAGTATTCTACCATGTCGTTGCGTTCGGATTCTCCATGTACCAGAACATCAAGTCCGAGCTCTTCCTGCAGTGTTACTACATGTTTTATTTCGTCTTTGAGAAAACCGGTGTATTCTTCAGTATTGATTTCGCCTTTCTTGTACGCCAGACGGTTGCGCCGTATCTCGCCGGTTTGCGGGAATGAACCGATGGTGGTAGTAGGCAGCAGCGGCAGCTTGAGCCAGCTCTGAGCGGTCTTACGCTCAGGGTATGGGCTGGCACGTTTGAGCATTTCCGGGGTGATACTGCCCAGGCGCTGCTGTACCTCCGGGTTATTGACTCTGGTGCTTTTACGTCTGGAAGTGATTGCTTCACGGTTTTTGATAATAACCGGATTATCGCCGTTGACTGTTGTCGCCGTGGCGAGATCGGTTATTTCCGTGCATTTCTGTACGGCAAAGGCGAGCCAGCTTCTGATTTCAGGATCAAGATCTGTTTCATTGGTCAGATCTACCGGTGCGTGCAGCAGAGAACAGCTGGAACCAAGCCAGAGGCGTTCGCTGCCGAGTGCAGCGTATAAAGGTCTGAGGCGGGACAGTGCTGCGGTATAATCTGTTTTCCAGATGTTTCGTCCTTCAACGATACCGGCTGAAAAAATCATAGATTCTGGCAGCTTTGCCAGTAATGATTCCAATTGCTTATTCCCGCGTACCAGATCAAGATGAAGTCCGCCGCAACCGGAATTGAGGGCAAGATCAAGATTGTCATCGAGAGTGTCGAAGTAGGTCGTGAGCAGAAGCTTACTGCTGTTGGCTGCGGCATTCAGTCGGGCGTATACCGGGGTGAAGTTGGCCGCCGCCTGGGCTGAGAGCTCCCGGCAGAGGATAGGTTCGTCAAGCTGTATCCACTCGCAGAGAGCGGAGAGTTCCTTGATTAAATCTGTATAGACTGCGACCAGCTCCGGCAGCTTTTCCCAGCAGTTGAAGCCGTTTCGGCCTTTGCTCAGCTCAAGATAGGTTATGGGGCCGATGAGTACCGGCTTGGGAGTGAAGCCGAGTTCTACAGCTTCGGCTGTTTCTTCGATAATTTTTCGTGAAAGCAGGCGCGGGGAGGTCATTGGTGAAATCTCAGGAACGATATAGTGGTAATTGGTGTTGAACCACTTGGTCATTTCCATTGCCGGAACATTTGCTTGTGCGTCGCCGCGGGCGAGCTTGAAGTAGGTGGCGAGGTCTATCTCTTCAGCCTGGCCGAAGCGTTCCGGGATTACTCCGAGTGCTGCGCTCATATCCAGCATCTGGTCGTAATAGGAAAAATCACCGGTGCTGACAAAGCTGAGTCCGGCTGACTGCTGTATCTGCCAGTGAGTTTTTCTGAGCTGGGCTGCAGTCTGCTGCAGTTCAAGCTCACTGCTTTTGCCTTTCCAGTAGGATTCGAGAGCTCTTTTAAGCTCACGTCTGGCACCGATACGGGGAAAACCTAGAATGTGTGTTTCCATGTTGCTACTCCTTCTTGTTCATTGAAAAAAAAGTAACGACAGTTCGAGATGTGCGGGTATACAAAACATAACCGGTTATCGCTGTGGATAATCAGTAGAGTGCATGCGTTTCCGGTCTAATCGCGAGACGGCCGTGCTCCTGCTTCTCAGGTCGTCTCCTGGCTTCTGACCATATTGCTTCAGCCTTCCCGCTTTTTAGGCAGTGACTGGGGCTCTTAACGTCAGTTACAGTGGCGCGTCCGCTACGGCTTTGAACCGTATTCCGTTTCCTGAGCGGCATCAAAATTAAAATTTACTGCTTCACCTTTTAATATAAGTAATTCAACAGTATTAGTAAAGCTTTTTTTAATTATCATGAATATAGTTTTATTAAAGTTGCTGTGTGCACTGATTACAGGCTTTGAGTTCTTAATAAAAAAGTACTAAAGATTGCAGGATTACCGTATGATCAAATTTTTACAGTGCTGTTTGGGTCGTTAAAAAATATGTATTGTGCTGTATATGTAAGGCTGCTAAAGATGTAACTTATTGTAAAACCTGGAGTAGAGATGAATGTCACAATTTTCATGCGGTAAATGATGCTAACTTGTCATAATGGGCGTATGAACGCATTTATGTTGATTTCTTGCACTACTTTTTGAAAAAAAACTTATTAAAAAAAGTATATATGATTATAATAGTTAATTATATGTAAATTGATTGAAGTTGTATGTAAACAAATTCTGATTTATCCGGTGAGCAGATTTAGCGTGTAGCAGGTGGCAGTATTGTTTTAGCTTTAAAGTATGATTTATATATTATTGCGATTTTTTGGAAATCATGATTCAGTCAAGATTACTTGGTCATGGAGTTGATGCGTATGGCAGGTTTTTATGTTAATAGATAAATTCAAATTTGGTGGTGGTTATGCCAAAAGGATTATTCTTACTTATCTGGTTATCCTGTGTCCGCTGCTGGTGGGATTTTTCTGGCTGCATAATTTCATAATTAAAATTCAGCGGGAAACGCAGCGTCAGGTTATATATGAAGGCCAGAAGCAGCGGGCAAATCTGATCAACTATATTGTCGAAGATATCTTTGAAGAGATAGCGAATAACATCCAGTGGCTCAAGGGATCGACAGAGGTTGGAAGTTATATTGAACATCCAAGTGCTGTAAGTGCTCATAAGGTGGGTGAACTCTTTCTTGCAACTGCAGGTAAGGAGAAGAACTTTGATGTGATCAGGATGCTCAATGCGCAGGGTGTTGAGGTGGCGCGGGTGAATAACAAGCAGCTCGGTGAATATCTTGTTCCGGAATCCGAACTTCAGGATAAGAGTGAGTGCGAGTACTATCAGAAGGCGAGTAAACTTCATTCCGGTGAGATATATATATCAGATCTTGATCTCGATAAGGATAATGGCACTGCCGCGTGCCCATCCAAACCTGTGATTCGTGTGGCGACTGCTCTGTATTCCGCAAATAATGTTTATCGTGGTCTGCTGGTTATAAATTATCTCGGCAGTGATATTCTTCATTCTTTCAATAAACAGTTCGAGGGGCTTGAGACAAAGATCATACAATCCTCACTGGTCAATAATAGCGGGTATTATCTTTACCGTAATCTGGCGGGGAATAATTCGGGTATAATATTTGGTAAAAGTGATAAAAGCGCAACTATCTACGCGAAAAACCCTGAGCTCTGGGAGCGTATAAAAAAGGAAAAGATTGGGCTCTTTGAGAACGGTGATGAACTGGGATTTTTCATGCAGATCAATCCGCTGGAAAATCTCAATACCGGCGCCAAGAATGATTTTCACTGGACTGTTATCTCCGGGTATAAGCGTGAGCTTACGGCAATGGCAAATCCCGAGCTGTTTCTTGGAACTATCTCTTCGGATATCATTGTCTTTACCGGGGTCTGTCTGGTGCTGCTGGTGATGGTGATTATCTATTATCTTCTGCATCACGATAAGCAGCAGCTCAGTGTTACTTCACGTATTGCCACCGAGACCAATGACGCGGTGGTCATAACCGATAAGAATACCAATATTATCTACGTCAACAAAGCTTTTGAAAAAGCTACCGGTTATACCAAAGATGAAGTAATGGGGCTCAAGACCAATTATTTTAAATCAGGAAAATATCCGCCTGCATTTTATAAAAAGATGTGGCATAGTATTAATACAACCGGCAGCTGGCAGGGAGAACTCTGGGATAAAAAGAAGAATGGACTTTTTTATCCGAAAAAACTCAGTATTTATGCGGTAAAGAATGACAGTAATAATGAGGTGGAGAAGTATATCGGTATCTTTACCGATCTTACCAATATTAAAGAGCATCAGAATAATGTGAATAAACTGCAGAATTACAATGTTGAGACCAATCTGCCGAATGAGAATTTGCTGCGTCGTCTTCTCGATAAGAATATTGATAAGAATGTTGAAAATTTTGCGGTAATGTGTTTTTCAATTACTAATTTCAATAACTTCCTGCTCAAGTCGGATGATCAGAGCAGTACTTATGTCAAGGCATTTCTCAGCAGTGTTGAGGAGATGCTGCAGGATGATGACTTTATCGCGCAGATCAGCAAGAGTATCTTTGTTATCGGTATCAGTCTTTCAGGCGAATATAAAAAGGTCGATAACTTTGTTGAACTGTTCTTTGAGAAGAGCCGTAAGGCGCATACGGTAAATGATGAAGAGGTATACTTTGAGGTAAAAGCCGGGATATCAATTTACCCTGATGACGGTAAGACATCGAATGAACTTATCAATAACGCACATATTGCTCTGGAATCAAGTATAAAGCTTAATAAAAAGTCATATGTGTATTTTGATAATGAACTGAAGGCTGATTTTGAACGGGAGATGCAGCTTAATTCATTGCTGCGCAGTGCAATCGCCAATGATGAACTGGAAGTTTATTATCAGCCGCAGGTAGAATCCACTACCGGCAGGGTGGTCGGTGCCGAGGCGTTATTGCGCTGGAACAGTGAGGAGATGGGGCCTGTGTCACCGGTCGTCTTCATACCGCTGGCGGAGAAGTCCGGTCTGATTCTGGAGATAGGATACTGGGTGATGGAGCAGGTGTTCCGTGATTATCCATTCCTCAAATGTTATATGGACAGTGAGTTCCGAATATCAGTGAATATATCCTCGCTGCAGTTCATGGATAAACGGCTTATTCCTAAGTTCAAGGAACTGGCGTGGAAATATGCTGTCAATTTGAGTAATTTTGAGATTGAGATCACCGAGAGTACCTTTATTGAGGATATTCATTCGATAAACCGTAAACTCGAGGAATTCCGGCGTCTGGGAATCACAGTCGCAATTGATGATTTTGGAACCGGATTTTCATCGCTGAGTTATTTAAAACATATGTATATCGATAAGCTCAAGATAGACCGCAGCTTTATCAAGGATTATCCGGAGACTGATAATGGCGGTATTGCCAGAGTTATTACCAGCATTGCCCAGGAATTAAACCTCAAGGTAATTACCGAAGGTGCTGAGACTGGTGAGCAGGTGGCGTACCTTGAGTCTATAGGCTGCAAGTATATTCAGGGCTTCTACTACAGCCGGCCACTGCCTAAGGATGATTTTTCCAATTATATCAAAGGTAATATGGTCGAGTGCTGATTAATCGGAGTTTGGCTTTACTACTTTGTTTTCTGGATTAGAAATTTACTATGAATCGGCTTAATTATAGTAGAGGTATAGGCTTGGCGTGTATTTATTTTTAAATTCGTAGGTTTCGCGTGGGATCAGGTGCTATTCTGAACTGTTGATTATACAGAGGGTGAATCCGGATTTTCCGGGATCACCCTTTTAAAATATTAGCAATACGTTTTACTTTATTCTGACAGCTGCTAATCTCTGCTAATCTTTTTAGTCTGATTATCTGCTACTTTGGGTTTTCAGTCTGAAGGTCGATCTCGTAAGAGCGTGAGAGCATATCAAGCTCCTGCTGTTGCGCTTCCTGACTTTGCCACTGGTAGCTAACGGTGTCCGGTTTTTTCTTTGGCTGTTGCTGGGTTTTTTTGGGTTGCTGCACGCTGCAGCCGGTTACGCAGAGAGCTGCCAGCAGCGCTAATGGGAGTAATTTTTTCATCTGTATCCTTCATAATTTTTATTAATGTAATAATGTTCAATTCTTAATTATTCTATCCGGAGTAAATTGATAAAGAGTGAATTTTCAATTTTAACCGGAAAAAATAATGGAAGATTTTTATATTGTTAATGTGTGTTTGTAATTGTCATTTCATGCCTTTGGCTGTCTGTATCTGCATACTGTATTTTCGGGTGTGAACTGCATCAGGTTCTGGCGGCTGATTTCAGAAAGGCGGTTATGACATGCTTTAGGTGACTGGACTGGGTGAAGAATTGTATAATTCAGAGAGTGGGTTCAGGAGTTTTGAATTAGCTCGGGAGCAGCATTAGTATTCTGGCAGCAGCGTGACTCATGGAAACGTAACTGCAACTTCCCGAGGCTGGTAAGTTGCAGTTACTGAGCTTTGAGGATTGGTGTTAGGAATTCATATGCAATTTTATAAGAGTTTGTCTGCACCGGTGTAGATCTCGGTAATATCCATAATTACTGCCGCATGACCCGGATGCTTTCCCGGATTCCATTCTTTCATGCTGCTAAATACCGGTCCGGACTGGAGGTATTCAAGATTTCCTTTTAGCTGATAGGCTTTGTTATCTCCGGTTATAAAAAGTATGGAGGCTGTGTTCTCGCTTTTGATATTCTCTTTGGTTTTGGAAAAATAATTATCAGCTATTACAGGTTTGCCATCAAAGAGTCCAACACAGGTGGCATAGATGCTGTTAGGGATGCCGGCTGAACTTACAGTGGTTAGAACTACGGGTCCTTCTTTCTGTTCCCAGGCGGTGAGAACTTCTGGTGTCATTTCTGCCATGTCGGTTTCCTTTATATAAGGTTACAATTAATGAAATATATTTTATTGTATAAATTTATAGCGGCAAGTCAAGCAAATTATTGTCTTTTGCTTATTATTGGCGTGGTTTTTGTCTTTGGTGTTGAATGTGCAACATTTTGGTAAATCAAGTGTTATGTGAATTGGCAGGGAGTTTTGCAGGCATAATTTGAGAGAGAGTGAAAATTGTAAAGATTTGAGGTTCATATTATCGCCTGTTGCAGGGTGGATTAATTCTCTGATTGTCATCGTTTTAAATATTTGACGGTAGCGGAAAGGGAAAATATTACTTTCTGGCAGCTTGCAATGATATGGTTTTATGCGTTGCCGGCTGCCAGAAGGTTGTTCGTTATTCTGGAAAGTTCTTTGGGATCAGTTGTCAGCTGGTCATGCTCTCGGGCTTGAGCTTTCTCCCCATTGATTGCGTGGGGCTTTAAGCTGCAGCTTTCTAGGCTGGTTTTCTGCGGTTGGGTCTGCTTCAAGATCATCGCCTAAAAGTTCTGTATCCTGCGGTGTTTCTCCTTTCAGGATACGTGCCAGCATATTTATCTGTCTATCCAGTTCGACGGTTGCGCTAGCTGTTTCCTCGGAGGTGGCGGTGTTCTGCTGTGTAACCTTATCAATTTGTTCCAGACCTATATGTATTTGGGATATTCCTTCGGATTGCTCGCGGGTTGCTGTTGCTATTTCATCAATCAAAGATTCGACCTTCTGGGATTCTTCTGAGATCTTTTCAAATGCACTTGCTGTTTGGGATGATAGGTTAGCTCCTTCATTGATTTTATAATTTGATTTATCTATTAGTTCTGCTGTTTCGTTGGCGGCTTTTGCACTGCGGGCAGCTAGATTGCGGACTTCTTCGGCGACAACCGCGAAACCTTTGCCATGAATTCCCGCTCTTGCAGCTTCTACTGCTGCATTCAGCGCCAGTAGATTGGTCTGGAAGGCAATATCATCAATTGTCTTGATAACTTTTTGGGTGAGTTCGGCATTAGCGGTTATTTCTTTCATTGCCGTTTCAAGGTTGTTCATTTTTTCTCTTCCCTGACTGGCGAGTTTATTGGCATTATGCGCTATCTGGTTTGCTTCGTTTGCATTGTCGGCATTATTTTCGATCTGTGATGATGATTGCTGCATTGAAGCGCTTATCTCTTCAAGTGCTGCTGCCTGTTCGGTAGATCCCTGGGATAGTGCTTGGGTGGCGTCATTGATTTGCCTACTGCTTCTTTGAACATTTTTAATCATGATGGTTATAGCGTCGACAATTTTTTCAATCTGTTTTTTATCGGTTATATCGTGATAAGCTTCAACCATGCCGACTTTTTTCCCTTTAATATCGAGGATGTAATCGGTATGATTTGCAAAAACTCTACCGAAAAGTGTATGGTCTGAGTGTTTAATATTGTTTTGTTCAAGGTCATCCAGTACTTTCTGAGAGCACAAAGTTAATGGGTGGTCTTGCGGTAGCAGGTCACTGAAGCGTTTGCCTTCATATATATCAAGCTGTGCTGTTTCTCTGCCAAATTTGTTGATGAATTTGAGGCGGCGCTGCATATCAACGATCGAAAGTGGTGATTGAATAGTATTAATCACCTGTTTATACCAGTGATCTCTGGCATTGATCGCCCTACCAACAACAATACTGAAGAAAATTCCGGTTAAAATAGCACCGAACAGTACTATTGCTGCTATGTAGGCAATACCAATTAGTGCATTGAATATTTCATTATTAATGATTTCAATGGGTAGAGCTATCTGGAGCATCCAGGCATAACCGGAGTTGGCTATTTTAACAGGTATGCAGACAGAGTAAAATTTTTCACCTGCGGCATTTGTTATATAGCCATGGGTAATCTTTCCTGCCTGTACTTCTGAGAGGCACTCCATAACCTGTTTGTCCTGAGCCAATGATTTACCTGCCATGTCAGGCCTGGCAGCATCAGCAACAACTGTTGCATCATTCGCTATTATTCTGGCTTTGCCTCCGCCTTTGATTTTAATGTTATTTACAACCTCGGTCATGCCGGAAACATTAAGATCGCAACCTCCGACGCCAAAAACTTTGCCATTAGCAAATGCCGGGAAGCAGATACTTATAAGCATTTTATCATTATACATATAGGGCGCAGTAATATAGGGCTTTTGAGTTGAAAGCGGTATATCGTAGAACGCTGCTCCGGTATTATTTTTAAAATCAAGCTCCATCAGGTTATTTGAGCCGTCACGATAGGCATAAATCAGAAGAACATTATCATCAGTTTCAATTTTTTCTTTACGGGCTTTTAGATCGGATTTGGGAATATCGGGAATATTGTAATCCAGCCAATAACCAGACATTTCTATGTCTTTGTCATTTTCCAGATAAGAACTGACAATCTGTTCAATTTCAGTGGTGGTGAAATTTGCTGCATTCTGTTCTTTTAGTTTTCCAAAGAGAAAAATCAGGTTTTGTCCCATTTTATATTTTTCAGTAAGCTTTTCACTCAGTATCTGTGCTTTATATGATCCTTCGGCATAGATTAATTCCTGTATTTCCCTCGATATACGGTTTTTGGTGCTTATTTCAAATGGAATGACCAGAGCCGCTATCGCAATAAGAACAAGTAAGATAACTCCAAGCATGATAAGTCGTCCGATATTCATAGCTGTTCTCCTGTATGGATGGATTAATTGTTGTTTTGAGTTTGAGCCACGATATTAATTATAATTTATATTTTTGTTTTTGTCCGCTAGTATTATCTGTTGTTTAGCATTATTTTGGGGTGGCTGTTAATTCAAATAAATATTATATTTATAACCTTTGCTTGGTTGTTTGCTTTTGATGGTCTAAAAATATGTTACGTTGGAATTTTAACAGGGAAAGACCAGGTTTTGTGCGGATATTATAGTTTACGAAATTAATTACATGCATTCTGGATAAAGTGGTGTGGCTGGAGGGATTTATTATGTCTTAAGCTAAAAGGATTCTCGATAATTTATGTTGACAGCCTGTTTTAATCTGATTAAAGATGTTGAGCAGGCTGTCATGAGATTACTTTCTGTATCCTATGGGATGTTTAAAGGATAATTCTGAGTGGGGTTATCCTTTATTTTTCCACTGGTTGCCGGAGTTGCTAAGCTGCAGCTTTCTAGGCGGTTTTTTTGGGGTTGGGGTTGCTTTCAGATTATCACTAAGGAGCTTTGCGTCCTGTGGTAACTCTCCGCTCAGGATTCGTGCCAGCATATTTATTTCCCGGTCAAGTTCGACCGTTGCGCTCGCGGTTTCCTCGGAGGTGGCGGTATTCTGTTGTGTGACTTTGTCTATCTGCTCCAGACCGAGCTGTATCTGGGAGATTCCTTCGGACTGTTCGCGGGTTGCGGTTGCAATCTCGGTAACCAGTGCTTCCAGATTATGTGATTCGCCGGCGATTTCCTCGAATGCGGTTGCGGTATCGGCGGAGAGTTCGGCTCCTTCATTTATTTTACCATTTGACTTATCAATAAGTTCGGCAGTCTCGTTGGCAGCTTTTGCGCTGCGGGAGGCCAGGTTTCGCACCTCTTCGGCAACAACGGCAAAGCCTTTACCGTGGATTCCGGCTCTGGCTGCTTCGACCGCGGCGTTGAGAGCCAGCAGATTGGTCTGAAAGGCGATATCGTCAATGGTCTTGATTACTTTGCGGGTGAGTTCGGCATTGGCGGTAATCTCTTTCATTGCGCCTTCAAGGCGGTTCATTTTATCACGCCCCTGACTGGCAAGTTTATTGGCATTGAGCGCGAGTTTGCTGGCTTTGTTTGCATTTTCAGCATTATTCTCAATCTGTGATGATGACTGCTGCATTGACGCTCCGATCTCTTCAAGAGCTGCGGCCTGTTCGGTTGAACCCTGAGACAGGGCTTGAGTGGCAGCGTTAATCTGGCTGCTGCTTCTCTGGACATTTTCAATCATTATTCTGATGGCATCGATAATTCTCTGGATCTGCTTTTTATCGGATATATCATGATAGGCTTCTACCATGCCTATTTTGCGCCCTTTGATATCCAGAATATAGTCGGCATAATTTGTGAAGGTTTTGTTGAAGAGGGTGTCTTCTGATTGTTTTACACCGCTGTTT
Organism: Planctomycetota bacterium; assembly: GCA_963677015.1. Lineage (GTDB taxonomy): Bacteria > Planctomycetota > SZUA-567 > SZUA-567 > SZUA-567. The sequence goes on along the minus strand of OY781533.1, from coordinate 2,983,323 downwards.
TCCAGCTTATCAAGTACCTTTGTTGAATAGCCGGTCAGTGGATGTTCTTCAGTCAGTAGCTCACTGTAAGTTTTGCCATCGTAATCTGTGAGTTGAGCCGCTTCCCGGCCGAATTTATTGACGAACTGGAGCTTACGCTGCATATTTACAATTGAGAGGGGTGACTGGATGGTATCAATAACCTGTTTATACCAGTGATCTCTGGCCTGTATGGCTCTGCCGACAATTATACTGAAGAAGATTCCGGCAATGATCGCGCAGACCAGTACGATAGCCGCGATATAGGCGATGCCGATCATTTCATTATAAATTTCATTGTCTATTATTGCTGCCGGCAGTGCTATCTGCAGCATCCATGCTCCATCATAGTCGGCAATTTTAATAGGTAAGTACAGGGAGTAATAAGCTTCACCATTCTGTTTGGAATAATCATATATGGTTTTGCCAGATTGAATCTGGGTTAACTGATTCATCATTAATGTATCGTCTGAAATTGATTTTCCAGCCATATCGGGTTTTGCCGCATCTGCAACAATGGTGCCGTCACCGGCGATTATTCTGGCTTTACCACCTCCCATGATTTTAATACTATTGACTATACCGGTCATGCCGGTTATGTCCAGATCACACCCTCCGACACCGAAAATGTCACCGTTGGCAATCGCCGGGAAACATATGCTAATCAGCATCTTGTTATCATAGATATAGGGCGTTGTTACATAGGGTTTTTTAGTGGAGAATGAAACATCGTAGAATTCATTGCCTGTATCATTTTTGAAGTCCAGATCGATAAGATTTTTGCCATTGTCCCGGTATGCATAAATCAAGAAGACATTGTCCTCCATATCTCTGGGTTCAGTACGTGTCTTAATATCTGATTCGGGAATATTGGGAATATTGTAGTCCAGCCAGTAACCGGCAACCTCCTGATCTTTATCATTATCAAGATAGGCGGTGACAATTTTTTCCACGTCTTGGGTGGTGAACTGCTCTTTATCTTTTTCTTTAAGCTGGCTCAGCAGATAAACGAGATTTTGTCCCATCTTATATTTTTGGGTGATTTTTTCACTTATCAGCTGGGCTTTATATGAACCTTCAGCGCTGATTAGTTCATGTATGTTGTTGAGGATTCTGTTTTTGGTGCTGACTTCAAAAGGAATGACCAGTGCCGCTACCGCGGCCAGAACCAGAATAACAACTCCGAGCATAACGACACGTTTAATATTCATTATATATCTCCTATGATATTATCAAATTTCGGATTGGGCAGAGTGTGAGCTTTGCTGAGGATCCTGATAATATTATAAATTACAGAATGTATTTATGTATATTGTTTTTTTGTTAGAAATAGCATTATTTTTTGGGAGCTGGTGTTTTTTATGTTAGGTGGCAGTAATGTTGATATTTGGTTGCATATATTAATTATTAAAGAGTAATATGTGATTGACGTTTGTTGAAGGTATGATGATATTGGCATAATATGGGTATTTATAATATTTTTTTAGCATATTCTTTTAAAGTGATTTGTGTGTAAATAATAAAATATATGCTATTCCTTTTTTAAATTTAAATCGTTTGTGTCACGCAGTCATTATGGGGCAGAAATTCAAGGGTGTAAAATTGCCGGTTGGTATTTTAGACCAGCTGGGAACAGTCGGAAATATTGTTGTTGCTATTAATTGGAATACTGGGCTGATTGGTGAATTTTCGCAGATTATATCCGGTTTCCTGAACTGATGGGAGTGTCATGGTTTGTAATCACTTTGGTGGTTACAATATGCGGGTCATTTAGTATGAGTAAGATCAAGAATGCACAGCGTGTACCGCTGAGTTGTAATACTGCCGAGAATACCAGACTTGAATTATTATGAACATAACTGTTATATGAGCAGGGTTTTTCGGTGGTTTAAATGTTGCCGGTAATTCATATGAAGTTTATTTTAAGAAAGTTTTAGCGGCTATGAGAGGATTATTATAGTTAAAAAAAGCAACTTTTTTTGTTACTTTTGGTGTAATTTACAATTAACCAGATGAAGCGGTATGCTGCGGTAGTAGAGAGTTTTCAGCTTCGGGGTTGAGGTTTGCCGGTAAGTAATGAGGCGCCTGAGAACTGCTGTAGGAGTTTTTACTATTGGACTCTTGTATTTACGAAATGCAGGGTAATGCCAGCGTTTTAGCGGCAGGAGTTACCGTTTGCAATTGTTCGTAAATATATTACCGCTGTAGAACCGGTGTGACCGGGAGATAAAGTTAATTCTTAAATTATGGATTGGATAAATTGTAAAATTTTTGGTAATAAGAAAGGCAGGTGGGTTTTGAAAAAGATAGTGATTCTAATTTTGCTGTCGGCAGTTGCGGCAGGCGGCAGCGTCCGGGCGGGGGAAAGGGCAGCCCAGAAGGAGCATGTAGCTGTGGGTGAGGTGACCGAAGAGAATAATACACTGCACCGCAGTCTGGTCGGAGTGGTGACTTCGCCGTCAATTGTGAATCTGACCTCTCGTGTCTCGGCGGAGATAGAGAAGGTCGGTTTCAAAGAGGGGGGCAAGGTAGAAAAAGGGCAGGTGCTTTATCAGCTGGATCAGATAAAATATGACGCGGCGGTGAAGAGCAGTGAAGCGGCAATCAAGGAACTGGAGGCCAAACTGGTATATGCGGAATCCGCATATAAGCGCTATCAGAATCTTTTCAATAAGAAGATCAGTACCAAGGATGAGCTTGACAGTGCTCTGAGTACATTAAATTCCTACAAGGCGGAGCTGGATGCGGAAAAGGCCAATCTGATACTTGCTAAAAAGGATCTGAAAAATACGACAATTGTAGCGCCTATAGACGGGCAGATTGGGATAACCAATTTTACTCAGGGTAATTACGTGACCACCAGTTCCGGTACTCTGGCTACTATTGTGCAGCTGGATCCGGTACGAGTGCGCTTTACTATAAGTAATCGGGATTTTCTCAGTCTCTTCAGCAGTGAGCTGGATATGCGCAGCCGGGCGAGTGTCAAGATACGCCTTGCTGACGGTAAGGAGTATGACAGCAGTGGTACAATAGAATTTATCAATAATCTTGCTAATGAGAGTACTGATACACTCCAGGTGTACGCGCTCTTTGACAATCCTGAAAAGAAGCTTATCCCCGGCAGTATTGTGACTGTGGAATTATTTAAGACCGAAGATCAGAAGGAAGCGGCGGTACAGCCGTCTGCGGTTATGCATGATGTCAACGGGGCGTATGTCTATGTCGTAGACGATGCCTCCAAGGTTGAGCGGCGTGAGGTTACTCTGGGCACTGATACCGCCAGTATGCAGTTTGTCAGTAAAGGACTAAAGGCAGGTGAGAAGGTGATTGTTGACGGTATGCACAAGGTGCTGCCGGGGTCTGAAATTATTCCGGTGTATGTAAATAATTAAGAGGGTTCGATATGTTTTCAAAATTTTTCATAGAACGCCCGCGGTTTGCACTGGTTATCAGTATTCTGATGATTCTGGCGGGGTTGCTTAGTATAAGTAAAATACCGGTTGCGTCGTATCCGCAGATAGCGCCGCCGCAGATTCAGGTGTCTGCGAGTTATTCCGGGGCGAGTGCCAAGGTTATTGCCGACACTGTGGCGATACCGATTGAATCACAGATAAACGGTATTGATAATATTCTGTACTTTGATTCGACCTCGGATAACAGTGGTGAATACAGCTGTTCAATCACGTTTAAGACCGGGTCTGATCCGGATATGAATATGGTCAATACCCAGAACGCGCTAAAGCTGGCGGAATCGCAGCTTCCGGATGAGGTGGTGCAGAGTGGTATAACTATTCAGAAGCGAACCAATGATATGCTGGCGGTATTTACCTTTAAGACCGATAAGAGCAAGCTCTCGGATATTGACCTTACCAGTTATATCTCCACCAACGTCAAGGATACGATACAGCGTGTTGACGGTGTGAGCAGTGCCAGTGTCATGTCCAGCCGTGAGTACAGTATGCGTATCTGGCTTGATCCGCTGCGTATGGCCGGTATCGGTATCTCTACCTCTGATGTCGCTGATGCCATTGAAAATCAGAATGTGCAGGCGGCTGCGGGTAATGTCGGCGCTGACGGGAGTAACGATTTCCTTGAGTACAAGATTGATGTGCAGGGTCGTCTGAGTACACCGGAGGAGTTTGGTGATATCATAATCCGGAATAATTCTACTGACGGCAGTGTCGTTCATCTCTCGGATATTGCCCGTATTGAGCTGGGATCAAAGGAATATTCGGTAAAGGTGAATTATAATGGTGAGACCAGTGTCGGTATGGCGGTCTATCGTGATTCAACCGCCAATGCGCTTTCAACGATGAACCGGGCAAAGGCGAAGATGGCGGAGCTGGCTTCGCGGTTTCCTGACGGCGTGACCTATGAGATAGCGTATGATCCGACACAGTTTATTATGGTCTCACTCAAAGAGATTATTTCGACTCTGGTTATTGCGATTCTGCTGGTGATTGCTATAACCTATCTCTTTCTGCAGGACTGGCGGGCGACGCTTATTCCGGCGTGTGCCATTCCGGTATCGCTGCTGGCAACATTTCCGGTGATGCTGATTCTGGGGTACAGTATAAATATTCTGACAATGTTCGGGATGATTTTGGTGATTGGGTCGCTGGTTGATGATGCGATTGTGGTGGTGGAGAATACGCAGGGGCTGATTGAACGTGAAGGTCTGTCGGCGCGTGAGGCGGCGATAAAATCAATGAAGCAGATAACTGGAGCGGTTATTGCAACTACTCTGGTAACGGTTGCCTGCTATGTGCCGCTGGCATTCTATGGCGGTATGGTGGGTGAGATTTATACGCAGTTCTCCTTTACCATGTGTATCGCACTTATCTTCTCCACTATTGTCGCGCTGACACTCAGTCCGATGCTCTGTTCGGTACTGCTGCGTAAGCCGTCCGAGAAGAAAACAGTTGTTTTCCGCAAGATAGATTCGGCTCTGGATAAATCCCGTTCGATATATGCCCGCGGAGTACATTTTCTGGTGCGCCGAATCGGTATAACCGCGCTTATTATGGTCGGGGTGCTCGGAAGTATCTATTATCTGTATGGAACGATTCCAACTTCATTTCTGCCGGCTGAGGATAAAGGTTCTATAATGTGTAATATAGAACTGCCTGCCGGAGCTTCACTGGCGCGTACCTCGGCAGCGGTAAAACAGATTGAGGATATCGCCTTGAAGACCGAAGGGGTGAAGGCGCTGCTGACAGTGACCGGGCACAGTATGATGAGTGGTAATGGTGAGAATACGGCGATGGCTATTGTCAAGCTGACCGACTGGTCGGAGAGAACGACGCCAGAATTGCAGATTTCAGCGATACAGGCGAGACTGCAGCAGCAGTTCAAGACAATACCCTCAGCTAAAATTGTCTGCTTTACCCCGCCGGCGATTATGGGACTGGGTATAACCGGAGGTCTATCCTTTATGCTCTCCGGTACCGGAGATATTGATGCGCAGGATCTCTCCGTACTGGCCAAGAAATTTGCCATTCAGCTCAATACGCTGCCGGATACACTTTATGCCATGACCAATTATAATGCGGATTCGCCGCAGATACGGCTGCAAATAAATCGTCAGAAGGCTGAGATGCTCGGGGTGGCGGTGAATGATATATTCTCATCCTTGCAGAGTAATCTGGCTTCAAAGTATATAAATGACTTTAACTTTGCCGGGGACAGCTATGATGTGCGTATTCAGTCCGGCAGTCAGTACCGCAGATCACTCAGTGATATACGTAATATTCAGGTGCGTAACGATGATGACGATATGATACCGCTGACAACCCTTGCGGATCTCAGCTTTACGGTAGGACCGCGGCAGATTGAACGTTTCAATAAGATGGTATCGGCCAACTTCAATACCCAGTCCCGTCCCGGTGTCAGCAGCGGTACGCTGATGACACAGATAGAAGGTATGGATATACCGAAAAACTTCCATATTGAATGGACCGGGATGAGTTTTCAGGAGAAGCAGAATGAAGGTCAGATCGTGGTGCTGATGGCTCTGGCGCTGCTCTTTGCCTACCTCTTTCTGGTAGCACAGTATGAGAGCTGGACAATTCCGCTGCCGGTGATGTTTGCGGTCTCGTTTGCGGTGCTGGGAGCTTTGATCGGTATCAAGGCCATGACGCTGGCGTATAATGAAGGTGTCGTTAATTCTGTAGTTAATATGAGTATTTACGCGCAGCTAGGACTGGTGATGCTTATCGGTCTTTCGGCTAAGAATGCGATTCTTATGGTCGAGTTCTCGAAGAATGAACGTGAGCAGGGGATGGATATTGCCACAGCCGCACTCAATGGCGCCAAGCTGCGTTTTCGCGCGGTGCTGATGACGGCATTCTCCTTTATCTTTGGTGTGTTCCCGCTGGTAATCGCCACCGGTGCGGGAGCTGCAAGCCGTCAGGCAATCGGTATTACCACTTTCTCGGGAATGCTACTGGCTACGTTTGTCGGAATTTTCTTTACTCCGGCACTGTATGCACTCTTCCAGCGGCTGCGGGAATTCTTCAGCAGTAAGAGGCGGAAGAAGGTAAGTCAAAGAATAAAGGTATAATTCAACACCTTTGATGCCGGTACCCTGATTCGGGTGCCGGTTTTTTTTAGCTGTTGCCAAAGTTATGTATGCTGCAGCTGGTTTTAATTTTGGGGTATTTTTTCGTTAATATTGTTAATTATCATTAAAAAAAAAAGAAAATATGTATTTTTTTTGCAAATCACTTCGTATATGTAAGGTGAATGCGGATTCTAAGAGCGACAATTGGGATTTATGTATTGTGTGTGTTTAGGTTCTTTGTCGTTCTGGTGTTATGTATTTAAAAAAATTGCGGTGTGGTTGCCGTGATTATATAGATATTTAATAGTTAGCGGTTATTTGTTTTTTATTGTATTCAGGTGATTTATGGAAAAGAATATTGCGCAGGGGTTTTTTGATGGGAAGTATGAGGGGAAGAATAAACCGTCTGCAAAAAGTGTGGTAGGTACACGGCGTTGTATCGTTATGTCAATACTCATTATATTGAATGTCGCCGCATCCGGCTGGCTGATTCTCTGTATAATGACTCTGCTTTCTGCCAATCCCTGCAGTATGACAGATTTCTTTACCTGCATGGGAGTTTCACTGCTGGTTGCGTGTGTTACCTGCCTTTTCAGCTGCAGTGACTGCAGCCGTCCTTATGATTCCAACTGAAGAGACGGTTCTTAGGCAATACGGTTATAGATCCCTTCTGGCAGGAGTTTGAGCAGTATTGCGATCAGGCGCCAGCGCTTGGTGATGTAGGCGATGCGCTTTTTGCGCTCGATGCACTGTATGATCTGTTTGGCAGCTTTGGGTACCGGAGCTACCCAGAAAAGACCTTCCCCCTGTGCCATTGCGGTATCGACAAGTCCGGGGCGGATATCGCTGACGGTTAAGGAGAGTTTCTCCTTGGCCGCTTTGGCACGTAATCCGGCCAGGTATGAACTGACGTAAGCTTTTGAAGCGTTGTATGCCGCGGTTGCGCCCCCGCGCACAGCTGCTACTGATGATATCCCTGCCAGCTGACCGTACCCCTGTTCTTTGAAGAACTGGTAGGAGGTGTTGGCTATGGCTGTGAAGCCGCGAACATTAACATCTATGGTGCACTTGTCATTTTCCCAGGGCATTTCAGGGTTTATAAAGCCGGTTCCGGCGCTGATTATGATCAGATCAACGGTGCCGAGTTTGCGGGTAATCTCTGAAAAAATACTAATAGCACTTTCGGTATCGCTTATATCCATTTTTCTGGTAAATGATTCCCTGCTCAACGCCGCTCCCAGTTTTTTAAGTAGTTCTTCACGTCTGGCGGTTACGCAGAGGCGGTAATTCATCGCTGTAAGCTGTAGCGCCAGTTCACGTCCGATACCAGAGCTTGCCCCGATTATTATGGCATTTTTCATATTATTATATGCTTTCATTCTTTTGTTTACAGGTGTATGGAGATTCAAATTGCTGCTGGTCTTGCCAATTTCTAGAGGTAGTATTTCCCTTCCATTTTGACAATACTTTGCCCACCGAACATTACTCCTGTCGGGTTATGCGCAGGCTTGCGGATATAGACCAGATTGGGATGTTTCACCGCTGTTCCCTGTTCAATAATAAAATCTGAACCATCCCAGAGTTTATGATCTTCCAGATAGTAGGCCAGAGCGGAATTACCTGAGCCTGTTGCCGGATCTTCAAGATAACCGAAGGTCGGAGCGAATACGCGGGTGCGGAAACTGCTTTCTGTCAGGGTTGTATCGGTTGAGAAGATAACTGCAATCGAACAATTCGAGGCAAAGCAGAATTCGCGCAGCTGCTGATAATCCGGTGTGCATGCGGTTACCGCTGCAGCGGAACTGAGCGGAACAATGAGCGTGTCCAGACCGGCGTTATAGATTTTCACCGGATAGGCGGTATCTATAGAGTCTTCACTGATATTCAGCGCCGCGGCGAGTTCCTGATTATTTACCGCTGACGGCAGCAGGGTTTTCGGCGGAGCATAAATAAAAACAGACTGATACTTTTTGTAGAGGTTCTCAATACCCAGAATCCCTTTGCTGGTTTTAATCCTGATTATATCGCGGTTGTTGAGTTCGGGATTTTCCGAAACGATGTAATTTACTGTTGCCAGTGTGCCGTGTCCGCAGAAAGGAACCTCACGTTCACAGGAGAAGTAGCGGAGGTTGAGGTCAATACCGGTATCTCCCGGCGTGACAAAGACTACTTCGGAGACAAAGCCTTTGAGTTCGGCGGCAAACTTCTGCATTATATCCGCTGGCAGTTCTGTCTCTGTGCGGACGTAGCCGGCAGGGTTTCCCGGAGCAGTCTCGGTGGCGAAGGCATGTATTTTTTTAAATTCTATTTCAGTACTCATCTTGTCCTTTTATTGTTTGTATAGAAAGATTGCATTCATATCCAAGTATGACCTCGGCTGTTCAGTATTTATTACAGAATATCTCAATTGCCGGTTTTACAGGTGCCTGTGGGGATTGGTATGTATAATTAATATCCTGTTTTCTTTCTAAAAATCGTACTCTTATTGCTCCGTGATTGCAAGTAAATAAATCAATTATATTTATTACACATAATCGTATCTTTGGCTGCTTAAGATAGATGTTATTAATGGTATAATAGTGGAATACAGGTAGCTGTGCGTAGTTGCTACTCGCGGCCTGACCTTATTTTTGCGGCGGTTTTTTCTTGACAGGAACTGCTGACGGCTCCGGCGGTCGATCCTTGAATTCGCCGAGGGCTCCGGTCATGTCCCTGTACCCTTGTTTGAAGATTTTCACATGTATTGCCAGCAGATAGATGACCAGGGCGTAGGTGATGCCGGTACGCAGCGCCTGGCTCATGGGGATGGTATCCTGTGTCCAGAGCGTAAGGAAGAAATCGGAACAGAGGAAGAAGGTGAAGAGCAGCAGTACATTCTTGGCCCCGATTTTGACCGCGATAAAGGAGGCCAGAAACAGTCCGGCGATGGTTACTCCCGGGATGGCGGAGTACCAGAGGGCGAAGGGGACGTTGTTGAAGATGATATTGAGTACCGTCCCGAATATTGAGGTAATTGCCATCAGGCAGATTGAGGTCACGATTGAAATGGCGGGATTGACCTTGAAGCCGATTGTGAGGATAAAATAAAATATGGTGTCAATACCGAAGCCGATCCAGCCGGATATTATCCCGCCTATCAGTGAGATGAAAAACAGTATCATGGTCCGGGAACGGGTCAGATCCAGAGTGATATTGGGATACTGGCATTTGAAGAGAATCGAGAAGAATACTACCTGTGTGAAAATAAAAGCTACGGTGTTGAAGGTTATGATCAGCAGCTCGGGGCTTTTGAGTGGGAAGACGGTGATGCCGAGGGTTACTCCGGTCATTCCTCCGAGTATGCAGATTGGGAGGATGCTTTTGAGAAAGAGCTTGCTGTTGAGCCGGTACCATTTGAAGGTGCCGAGACTCATACCGTATGCCTGAATGATCAGGCTGAACTGGAACGCGGTGAAGGGGCTGATATGCAGTTTGGTAAGTACCGGGAAGTAGACAATGCCGGCAGCGGCGGGTGTAGTATTGGCCACGGTGGCCGCAACGACCCCCAGCAACGGCATAAAGGAGTATTCTTTAAGGAAACTTTCCTTGAAGTACGGGAAGGCGAGCAGCCAGATGACTGCGACTATTCCGAAAATAATATAAGGTGTTTTGTCTCTGCTTTTCATTAGTATATTTTGTAAGTAAAAGAAATCATTAACATATTATTGTAAATATTGTGAAAAAAGTCAAGAATAATGATGATATGTTAATAATAATCTTGTAACTGAAAGCGTATGTGTATTTGATGTTTGATTATGATTTTTCTGCTGAAGTTTGAGTTGGCTGGGAGTGACTTTATAAATAAGCAGGCTGCGGGAGCGGTTATCAATAAAAGACTCAGCCCGGATTATACAGGTGCGGGCTGAGGGTAAAGCAGTAGCGTTACAACGTTATATGCGCTCAGATGTTTTTGGATTTGACGCAGATGTCCTTGTCATTGTAGAGCTGCATTACTTCGGCACTGATACTGTCGGTGACCAGAAGATCAACCTGTTCCGGACGGGCGAAGGTCACGAAGGAATCGGTCTCCAGTTTGCTGCTGTCACAGAGTATTATAACCTTGTTGGCGATCTCGATCATCTGTTTCTTGATCTCGGCCTGGGTCATGTCCGGGGTACCGGCGCCTTTTTTGACCGAGAAGGAGTTCGCCCCCATAAAGGCTTTATCCACAGAGAGTGAGTCGAGCATGGAGAGCATGCCGTTTACCACGGTGCAGTGAAATCCTTTGCGCAGCAGCCCGCCGATGAAATAGACCTCGCAGTCATACTCGTTGTTTTCGAGGATGGAGGCTATTTTAAAGTCATTGGTCACCACCGAGATGTTCTTGCGCTGGTAGAGCAGCCGCGCCAGTGCCTGGGTGGTAGTGCCGGCATCAAGGATGATAGTGTCATTATCCTTGATGTCCTCCAGCGCCAGTTCGGCGGTATAGTTCTTGCCTTCGGGATTATTCTGCGCCCGGTTGTCAATTACAGTCTCAAAGCTGGTCTGTGATTTCTTTATCGCGCCGCCATGGGTGCGGGTTATCAGACCTGCTTCGTCAAGTTCACGCAGGTCATTACGGATCGTGGCACTGGATACAGAAAAATTATCGCAGAGTTCCGGGACGGTAACGCGGCGGTGGCTGGTAATAAACTCTACCAGTTTTTTCTTCCGTTCTTCGGCAAACAGAACCCTCTCCGCATCATTTGCATTAGAATTCATGGTATTATTCCTTATCTGCACCGGCGTCGGTACATGCTGCGGTTATTAAAGCTGTATATCATTCTCTATATAGAGTAAAAACTGTCAAGGTTGTCTATCAGTTTTTTATACATGGTGACACGCCGCTGATAATGGGGGTACAGGCGGGGATCGGCCTGAATCGAGTCTTTCAGGGTGATCCAGCTGTCGGTTGCGGCCTTGGTGTTCGGGAAGACCCCGCAGGCGCAGCCGGCTATTATCGCAGAACCCATCGGTGCCCCGTATGACGGGGTAATCGCGGTAAGAGGGGTCTGCAGAATTGCGGATTTGATCTCTTTCCAGATGCGGCTGGATTCGCCGCCGCCGGTGATACGGGTATCGCGCAGCTGCAGATTCGGGTACATCCCCTGCAGAGCGTTATAGTAGACACCGTATTCCAGAGCCACACTCTCAAGAATAGCCATGAACATATCCTGACGTGTGTGGTTCCAGGTCAGTCCGGCAAAGGTGCCGCGCAGTTCCGGCATGGCCGGGGTTACCCGTCCGGCCATATGCGGAATAAATAGCGGATCGGTATCTGACGGATTGAGCTTCTCCGGCTGCAGGTCGCTGAATCGCTGCGGATCGTTCTTCTCCCTTCCCAGTATCTTTTCAATGTACCACTCCAGATTCATTCCTCCGCCGTTGATATAGGCGTAAGGATGCCAGAGTCCGGCGGTTGCTGAAGCGCTGCAGCCCATTACCTGTTCTTTGCTGTCACAGGCGAATTCCTTTACAGTGGCGGCGAAGACACTGGCGGTACCGGCGACATCGACACAGATACCTTCTTCAACCGCACCGCAGGAGAGGAAGGACGCCGCGGTATCGCCGCAGCCTGCGGCAACTTTTATCGGATGCGTGAGACCGCAGTTTCTGGCCATCTCCGGAGTCATTTCACCGATAATCCGGGTGGACTCGGTGATCTGCGGCAGTTTGCTCATGTCAACCTTGAAATGTTCGGTGAGCCCTTTATCCCAGACCGCACTCTGATTGTCGGCAAAACCGGAGAAATGCAGGTAGGTTCTGTCGATAAAGGCATCTTTGGCTGTCAGTCCGCATAGACGCATTGCCGCGTAGCCGCCGGGCTGGACAAAGCTGGCGATTTTATCGTAGACTTCCGGACGTTCATGCTGCCACCAGAGGATTTTCGGGCCGTGGTTAAAACTCGGTGTGTTCCCGGTCTTGGAGAGGATCTCGGTTTCTGCCTCTTTTTTCAGCAGTTTGATGTACGGGGTGCAGCGGGTGTCAAGCCATGAATCATAGGGAGTGACAGCGAGGCCGTTATGGTCTATGCCGATGATACCTGCCATCTGTCCGTCAATTGCCAGACAGAGTATCTCCGGATTGTCCGTACCGGCGTTCTGGATACATTCCTTGATGCCTTTGCAGACGGATGCGAGCTGGAATTCCGGGTCCTCTTCGGTTATACCCGGTTCCGGCTGGTGCAGTTGGGACGGGAAAAACGCGCTGTGCAGGCAGTCGCCGCCGACAGTGAATAATGAGGTCTTTACCCCTTGTGTGCCTATATCCACACCCAATAACATTTGCTGATTCATGATATTCCTTTATCAAGATTCTCCGCCGTGGGGGCAGAGATTAAATTATACGGATATACGGTAAAAATACTATTTTTCTTTGTCTGGGATACCGGATAAAATATCCCGGGTGTCAGTTTCCGGCAGCGGTCTGCTGCAGTAAGAAATAGACAGCGGTATTGTTTGTTCTGGTCGGTTATGCTTCGGTTGGGTTTGCTGCAGTATACCGCTGTCTGGAGGTAGCTGTTTTCAGGTTAAAACTGGATAGAACTCTTCAGTCCCTTGCCGGCGGCGACATTGCTGATGATCTCGCTGATGCCGTCAAGATCAGCACTGGCGGTTATTAGATCTTTTACCGCTATTCTGCCGCTTTCAATCAGTCTGATGCAGTGCCGGTACTGTCTGAGGCTCTGTCTGGTGGTACCGCAGACGCTCAGCAGTTTGTAGTGTATTTCATTGGTGTCCAGCAGTACCTCGGATTTTCCTTTGGGCAGTCCGCCGAAGAACATTATCCGGCCGTTGAGTCCGGCGAGGCGGAACGCCATCTGCTGAATCGGAGCCGCGGAAGCTGCGGTGATAACGACATTTGCCAGCTCGCCACCGGTGGCTTCGTTGAATTTCTGTTCAAAGTCATCTGCCGGCATGGCGATGATATCAGGAATAAGCCTGCGGGCAATCTCCAGACGTTCGCTGCTGAGGTCGTTGATATAGACCTTTGCCGCTCCGGCGAGAAAGGCCATCCGGGCATGCATGAGTCCTATTGGTCCGGCACCGATTACCAGTACGGTGTCACCCGGGTAGACTCCGACCTTCTCATAGGCGTTGTAGACGCAGGAGAGGGGCTCGGCAAGTGCGGCTTCCGCGAAACTGATACTTTCACTCAGCGGACTGATGTTGCCCTGACGTACTGCCGGAGCCGGTATGCGGATATACTCGGCGAAACCGCCGTCGATAGTAACTCCGATCGCTTCTGACTGGCGGCAGAGGTGGCTGTCACCGCTGACACACTGGTTGCAGGTGCCGCAGCCGTAATTCGGAGCGACGGCAACACGCATCCCCGGAGTGTAGCCGGTGACATTCTTGCCGACCTTCTCAATGGTACCGGCGAATTCGTGTCCGAGTACTACTGGTTCAGAGCCGGAGTTTGGCTTGCCGTTTTTGAAGAAACGGACATCGGTGCCGCAGATGAAGGCGGCTCCGGTTTTGAGCAGTACTTCGTCATCATTGATCTGCGGAACCGGTATATCTTCAATTTTTATGGTTTCCTTGTCGTATAATCTTGCTGCTTTCATCTGGTCTACTCCTCTATAATAACAGGTTTCTTTTCGATAATTGATTTGTTGCCGGCATTTACCACCTTGACACATTCAAGGCCGTCACGGCCGGTAACCCGTGGTGTCTGATCGTTGCGGATACAGTCTACAAAGTGCTGGTCCTCGCGTTTATAGGCATCGATAAAGAGGTTTTGCCAGCTCTTTACAAATGGGGTACTGATGCCGTCGGTGCCGCAGCAGAGAACATTGTAATTGTTATTTTTGCCGACATGAATGATGCCTCTGGTGCCGAGTATCTCAACCCGCGAATCATAGCCGTAGAGCACTCCCTGCGCCCCGTCCACCAGACCCTGCGCTCCGGACTTGAAGCGGCAGTTCATAAGCACGTTGTCGTAGAAGTCCGGATATTTCTCCTTTGCGTCCGGGCAGCGGTAGTTTCCGGCGATGGCATAGACCTCTTTGATATAGCTGCCGGAGAACCAGTGCAGAGCGTCGATGTCGTGGCTGCTCACTTCCGCCAGCGGCCCGTTACTCTTCTTGATATCATACATCCATTCTTTGGGGATGCTTGGGCCGTGGGTTACTGATTTAACTGCGACGACCTCACCGATCTCGCCGCCGTCAATCCGTTCTTTGGCGTATTCAAAGCTCTCGTCGAAACGGCGCATGAACGCCAGCTGCATCTTGACTCCGCATTCTTCAACGGTGCTGATCATCTGTCGGCACTCCTGCTCATCCATAGCCATCGGTTTTTCGCAGAGGATATGCTTGCCGGCTCTGGCTGCGGCTTCGACAATCTCACGGTGGTACACGGTAGGGGTGACAACGACGATGCCGTCAATGCTGTCATCAGCGAGAGCGTCCTGATAATCGAGATAGTATTTGCTGAGTCCAAGTTCTGAGCAGGCTTTTTTTGCCGCTTCCTCTACCGGATCAACCATTGCCACCAGTTGACCGTCGCTGATGGAGCGGGCGAAGTTACGGGCGTGGATCATGCCCGCACGGCCACTGCCGATGACGCAGATATTTACTTTTTCGTGCATACTGTTTTCCTTTATTTAATTTTGACTGTTGAGTATTTACTTTATTAAGCTGTTTTCTATTAGAGATTGCCGGCGGTTACTTTGTCTCTGGCTGCCTGCGAGAGGCGGGTGATTTCAGCAAAGTTTTTCTCGTCTATGAGTGAGGGCTTTACCATCCAGCTGCCGCCGATAGCCAATACGTTTGAGAGGCTGAGGTAGTCGAGGAAATTGTCATTATTCAGACCGCCTGTAGGCATAAAGTTTACCATTGGGTATACGGTATTAAAGGTCTTGAGCATTGGTATACCTCCGGCGAGTGAGGCTGGAAAGAATTTCAGTGTTGTCAGCCCGTAGTTCATAGCCTGCTCAACCAGTGAAGGAGAGGTGACTCCCGGGATAATGGTTATGCCTTTGGAGAGGGCAGCTTCTACGGTCTTGGGGTTGAAGCCTGGAGATACGGTGAAGGCGGCGCCGGCTGCAGCCGCACTTTCAAGCTGGTCAAGGGTGAGAATGGTGCCAGCTCCAAGAATGACCTCAGGAAATTCTTTGGAAATGGCCTTGATGGCACCCTCTGCCGCTTGAGTGCGGTAGGTGATCTCCATGACTTTGATCCCGCCTCTGAGTAGTGCTTCTGCCAGTGGCAGAGCGGACTCAACATTATCTATTTTTACTACCGGGACGATTTTTTCATTTTTAATCTGTTCAAGCATTTTTTCTTTCCTGTAATTAATAATAAATGATAATAAATAAAAACAAATGATTGTCGTTGTTGTAATTGTGGCTAATTTCTTTTAATAATGGGGTGTTTGCTGCTATATATAGAGTAATTGTGCCTATTGCTCTTGCCTGTGTCCTTATGTATATTATCATTTATTTTCGTTAAGTCAAATTTTTTATAAAAAAATTCTTGACTATTATCATTTAGTGTTATAAATTGCTAATATAAAATAATAAACAATAATAAAGGAGATGCGTTACATGAATGACTATACTGCTGCAAAAGAACGAACAATGTATTTCATCGGGGTGACAACCGGTAAGTCCTCAATTATGAAGGTATTCCCGAAATGGGCGGAGCATCTGAAACTAGATGCGGTTATCAAGGGATTTGATTTCGAGCCTCATTCAGCTCCTGAACTCTATCTGGAAGCGGTTAAATTCATCAAGAATGATCCGCTCTCTCTAGGAGCACTGGTAACAACGCATAAGCTGGATCTGCTCAAAGCCTGCAAGGATGAGTTTGAAGAGATGGGTGAATATGCCCGCTTGCTGGAAGAGGCTAGCTCTATTTCAAAGCGCGGAGATAAGCTCTGGGCGCATGCGAAAGATCCGATCACCAGCGGTCTTTCGCTGGAGGCGATTGTCGAGGATGAATACTGGACTGCAAGTGGGGCTGATCTGCATATTCTCGGTGCCGGTGGTTCTTCTCTGGCTTTGACACTATTTCTTATCAATAAGAAAAAATCCGGTGGTATTGTTCCCGGCAGAGTGATTATCAGTAATCGCAGTAAACCGCGTCTGGAGGAGATGGAGCAGATACATAAAAAGCTCGGTACCGATATTGCATTTGAGTATGTTCTGGCTCCAAGTCCGGAGGAGAACGATGCGGTTGTGGCCAGATTGAAAAAGGGTTCGGTTGTCGTGAATGCAACTGGTCTGGGTAAGGACCGCCCGGGTTCACCGCTAACCTTCGCAGTAGAGTTTCCTGAGAATGCGATTGTCTGGGACTTCAACTACCGTGGGGATCTGGTCTTTCTTGATCAGGCCAGAGCGCAGCAGCAGGCTAAAGGACTGCGTATCGAAGACGGCTGGGTTTACTTTATTCATGGCTGGACCCGGGTGATTGCCGAGGTATTTCATATTGATATTCCTACCAGCGGTCCGGAATTTGACAAGCTGTCTGAGCTAGCTGCTTCTACCCGCAGCTAGTATTTGACCATGCATAGAAAGCAGAATTTTTGATTTTTAATACGAAGGAGTAAAGATGTCATTGCAATTTTATGTTGAAAGACCTGTAGGGTTTGACCCGGTTACCGGACTTGCGGACTGCAAGGAGAAGCAGGCTCTGGAGCGCCGTTATTCTGATATGAAGAATATGTATTACGATGAGGCGGCACGCCAGCAGCTGGAGCAGGAAGGGAACGGGCTGATCTACCGGTTTTATGAGATGGGTGTGCCGGAGAAGGAATCTGATCTGGCTTTCGGTACCAGTATTCTTTATCCCGGGGCGGTAAACGGTGAGTTTCATATGACCAACGGGCATTTTCACACTATTCTGGATACCGCTGAGATCTATTACTGTCAGGCCGGCTACGGCATGATGCTGATGGAGAGCCCTGAAGGTGATGTTATGTATAAGGAGATGCGCCCGGGGCAGGCTGTTTACGTACCGGGGCGTTATGCGCACCGCAGCATCAATCTCTCTGCTGCCGAGACTCTGATTACTTTCTATGTCTTTCGCGGTGATGCCGGGCATGATTACGGTACTATCAAGGAAAAAGGCTTCAGAAAACTGGTGCTGCAGGATGGGGACGGCTATAAGGTGGTGGATAATCCAAACTGGAAGTAGGCGTCAACCGGGAGTACCGGTTAACAGGAAAATAATTTTTGAGGAAATAAAATGAATAAAGGTAAGATTCTTATTACTCCGCGCTCACTTTCTAAAAATGGTCATCCGTATCTGCATACTCTGCAGGATGCCGGTTTTGAATTGTTGATGCCGTATCCGGGCAAACAGCCGTCTGAAGAGGAGCTGATCACAAGTCTCCCTGCCTGTATAGGCTATCTGGCGGGGGTTGAGAAGGTGACGGCAAAGGTTCTGGATGCCTGTGATAAACTCAAGGTTATCAGCAGAAACGGTGTGGGTATTGATAATGTTGATCCTGAGGCGGCTGCAAGACATCATATAGCGCTCAAGGTGGCGCGCGGAGCCAATTCCCGAGGGGTGGCGGAACTGGCAATAAGTGCGATTTTTTCCCTTTACCGTGGTATTATACCGACGCATAATTCGGTAAAACACGGTGAATGGGCGCGGATAAAAGGGCATGAGGTATTCGGCAAAACTCTGGGGCTTATCGGTACCGGTCAGATAGGGCAGTATGTGGCCAGGATGGCCAAAGGCATGGATATGCAGATAATAGCCTACGATCTATTCCCTAATTCTGAGCTGGAGGCATCGGGTATACTCAAATATATGGAGCTGGAGGATGTCCTGCGGCAGAGTGATATTATCAGTCTGCACTGTCCGGCTTCAGATAAGCCGCTAATCAATAGCGAGTCGCTGCAGCTGGTAAAGGAAGGGGCGGTGATAATCAATACCGCCCGTGAGGCGCTGGTGGCACAGGATGCAATGCTGGATGCGCTCAACAGCGGCAGAGTCGCCGGTTATGCGGTGGACGCGTTCTCTTCTGAACCGCCGGAGCTTACCCCGCTGCTGCAGCATGAACGGGTGATACTTTCTTCACATATCGGCGGATTTACCAGTGAGAGTGTGGACCGCGCGACTGTAGCTGCTGTCGATAATCTTCTGGATGTTCTCAGATGCTGCTGAAAGGGGTATGAATATGAAGCTTGAGGTGACCGCTGTTCCGGTTGCAGGTCTGAATACCGGGGAGTCTGATTATGCCGGAGGCTGTTTTTTGCTCCGTTGGCTCGGGCAGGCCGGTTTTGATATCTTTACCGGGGGCAGCCGGATAATGATTGATCCGTATCTTTCTGACTTTCTGGCACAAAAATATGCGGGTAAGGAGTTTGCGCACCGCCGGATGATGGCTGCGCCGGTAGAAGCCGGTGAAATACATAATCTGGATTATCTTCTCTGTACCCACCGGCATTCTGATCATCTGGATTATGGAAGTGTACCGGTAATAATGCGGAATAATCTGCAGGCGAGAATACTCGCTCCCAGAGCTGAGTATGCGAGTGTACTGCGGGCAGGTGCGCTGGCGGGGCAGATAATTCCGGTAAATGCCGGAGAAAGTATCGAACTCTCATCAGCGCTCAAGGTCTCTGCAATCCCTGCCTGTCATGAAGAGCTGAAGACCGATACTTTGGGGAATCATCATTATCTCGGGTATATTCTGAGTCTCAACGGTAAGGTATTGTACCATAGTGGGGACTGTATTCCTTATGCCGGTCAGGTTGAGCTGTTGCGGGAGCATAAGGTTGATATGGCTCTGCTGCCGATAAACGGGCGTGATGAATACCGGCGCAGCAGGGGCGTTCCCGGTAATATGACCTTTGACGAGGCGGTGCAGCTCTGTCTGGACGCGGGAATAAAGGTTCTTATCTGTCAGCATTTTGGGATGTTTGAATTCAATACCGCGGATATGCAGGAGGTAAAGGAAGCTCTGCGTAAACGCTGGTGGGGAGATGAACTTGAAGTAATAATTCCGGATTCAGGGGTGGTGTATAAGGTAAATTAAATCAGGAGTAATATTTTTTAGGCGGTGGCTGATATTCAGGTGACAGCCACCGTTTTTTATTGTCGTTTTTTCGGCGGTACTATTAAGAGGCTGATAAACTGTAGTGTAGGTACTGTACTATAAGAGAGGGACTGCTGAATAAGCAGTCCCTCTCTTTAGGTATTAAATTAATGGTAGTCTTGTCTGGTAAGAATTAACAGAGCGGCTGGCTTTAGCATTCAGCAAACAGTGTCGCATACTTATGGTAGTACTTACTGCAGCCGACATTCTTATTGTTTCCCAGTAGAACTCCGCAACCGCTGCAGGTTGTGCACCAGTTGATGTCCGCCTCGGCACCGTCACGGAGCTTCGCGGCAAAGAGCGGGTCGGCAAATACCTGCCGGCCTACCCCGATAAGATCCACGGCATTATTCTTCAGATTCATTTCCGCAAAATGAACCAGACTCTTCTCGGCAGCTGAATTTGCGATGAGATTATTAGCGCCATTGGCCGGATGGGTATAACCGGAGCCGATAACCGGAATGCTGACCTCTTTCTTGATCTCTCTGGTCCAGCTGAAATGCCGGTATACACCTTCAGGGAAGATGGCAGTCGGCGTCAGTATCTCCAGATTGGCATTGGCATAACCGGCGGAGACATTGATGAAATCAACTCCCATTGACTCAAGCTGTCTGACCCAGAGTCTGATTTCGCTCAGGTCTTCGAGTACATTCTCTCTGGAAGCGGTGCCGCAGCCTCCGGGGATGCCCTCGTAAGGGGAGATTCTGGTACCGATAATGAAGTCTTTGGAGCAGTTTTTCTTTACTTGCTTGAAGATCTCGCTAAAGAAGCGGGTACGGTTCTCAAAACTGCCGCCGTACTCGTCAGGGCGGTTGTTGCCAGGATGCAGAAAATCACCGGCTAAAAAGCCATGTGCCTGCTTGATATCCACACCGTCGCCACCGATCTCATCAACAAGCAGTGAAGCGGAGCAGAAGTCCCGGATGGCTTTTTTTACTTCATCGGTGGTCATTGTGTCTTCACCGCTGCTGCGGCTGTACGGATAGAGTGGCGGCCTGAATCGGGGATCACTCAGTCTGCCGGCGTGGCTTATCTGAAACATGACCAGCGTCTCCGGTGATATCTCCTTGATAGCGTTGATAAGTTCTTTATAGGAGTCTTTATTTTCCGGGGTGAGAACCATGCGGTTTGATCTTGCCTGGCAGTCGAAAGAGACATCGATGGATTCGATAAATATTATTCCGGGATGCCCTTTGGCTCTGTCTCTGTAGACTTCAAAGGTCAGCTCTGTAGGTCGTCCCTGCTGGTCGCAATTATTGGTCTCTGTTGCCTGATAGACGATACGGTTGGGGGCGGTCTTCTGCCCGATTCTGATTGTAGTGAAGATAGGTGAGTTTTTCATTATGTTACTCCTGTATGGTTATTTATTAAGTATAGCACACGGTACGTCTTTGAGCTATTTTTTATTCATTTTTATATAATTACTTAAAGCGCACAGGTCTGTTCTGAATGGAGAAAAGACCCGGGCGCTTCGTTTATTAGGCAGTATCCTGAGTCGGAATCAGGTGTCAGTCAATTTTAGGCAGGAATTTCTCTGGAATCTGGTCGTCACCGATCCACCACCAGTCGGAAGCTTCAGGCCGTACAAATTTCTTTATCTCGTCGGGACCCATGCCCTGTATATCGATATAATGAACTTTCGGTACATCTTTGCCTTCGATCGCGTCAAGTAGAACCTTCACGGATTCTGCTGAAAGCCTGGTTGTCATCGGGTAGATAAAGCCTGGGATATTATTGGCAATGAGGAACTTGGCGTAACCATTGAGCTGATCTCCGGTTGAAGGAACCAGTGGGCGTCCTACCTCCTGCAGCGCCTGCAGTGCCGGCAGTGCCATAAGGCCTGAGTCCGACCAGATACCATCTATCTCCGGGAATGCCGACATCATGGCTTCCATAATATTCTTGGTCTTGGTTGCTGACCAGTCGCAGTACTGGTGATCGAGTATCTCAATATCAGGATACTTTGCGAAGACCTCTCTCGCTCCGGCAAGACGCTCTTCGGCAGTGGTGTTGCCGGAGATACCGCTGAGCATTATGATCTTGCCCTTGCCGCCGAGCTGCTCGACAAGCCACTGTGCCTGGGCTCTGCCGAATTCCTTGAGATCCTGGGTTACCAGACAGGTATACTCCTCTGTCGGTACACTGCCACCGAAGATCACTACCGGGATACCTTCTTCAGAAGCGGACTCGATAACCGGTGCCAGCGTCTCGCCGACAGTCGGGTAGATGATCAGACCGTCTATACCCTTGGTTATAAGATCATTGATGTCATGGAGCTGCTTTATCGGATTCTCATCGGCATTGGTTACATAAAACTTAGTAATCTCCGGATGTTTGTCAACCTCGGCCAGGAAGTTGCTGTTGAGGAACTGCCTCCAGGAATCACCCATGCCGGCGTTACTCCAGCCAATCACAATATTATCGGTTTTGGCGGCATATACTGCCGAAGCAAGGAAGGCACATAATATGAGTGCCGGTAGTAGCAGCTGTGATACTTTTTTCATTGTAGTACTCCTTAATTATCCAAACACAACACAAAAAATAATGAATCAGAATTCTTCGATCTGTAAATCCATTATTTTACCAATCAGTTTTAGCGTCTGCCGCTGATCTCCCTGCATGATGATAACGTGATGCGAATAGACGTTATCCATAAAGCGCTGACCGTCGGGCACTCGCATGATACCGCCGTTACGGACATCGGAATCCTTATACTGCACGTAACCGAGAAGATCGCCGCGTATTGACATCAGGCTGTTCATCTGCGCGTTGAGCTTGCTGACGGTAACCGCTCCGGTCTGCATGCGTGAATCGAAGACATGCGCGTTTTCATCGACTATCGCCAGAGCCTTGCGGCGTACAGTGAAGTCGGTAGAGAATTTACGGGGTAATAGTCCGAAATAGCCGCAGTGGGCAAGGAGTATATGATTCTGCGGGTCGGCTACAATTTCAGGGAAGGAGGGAATCCTTTCATGTTTCAGCGCCGCGTTACCCATGAGGAACGGATAGATATTGGTCATGAATATTGGCGCGCCTGTAGCGTTATAGAGCAGGTATTTGGTGGCCAGGGATGAGGTGTCGCCTTCGCAGACCCACATCAGGTCACGTTCCTCCAGCAACTGGTTCCAGGCGAGGCAGGGTGTAGTATTACAATAGTGCGACTCGTTGAGGCAGTTGGTGCCGATACCGATGATATCATCACTGTCAAGTTCATTTTTCAGTGCCAGATAAAGTTTGGCCGCATTGATGCCGCATTGGTTGGTAAAGGCCGCTTCAACCTGATAATTCCAGCTGTCCCAGACATTCTGAGCTTCGCTGTCACTTATCGCCGCCGCCTTTTTGCCGAGCTCTTTAAGACTTCTGCGCTCTATGTCGGTACCGAAGCGTTCCTTTATGGTGCGGGTGCACTCATCCTCCCACCAGTAGAAGGATTTGAAGATTTCCGGTTGAAAACCTTCTCCCGGGTTGTCCTGAAAGATCAGGAATTTAGAGGTTGCCAGTCGGCGCTTGGTGGCGAGAATCCGGCAGATGGTTTTGGCTTCGGTGAGATTGTAGGGGGTTATGGTGGCTATGCCCTTGTCCTTGAGGAAATTGCAGATCTCCCAGTCCCACATGGAGACGGTGGCAAACTCTGAAGTGATTATCAGCAGTGGCTTTTTCAGGGCTTTGATGGCAGCGGCCGAGCGGTAGGCTTCGCCGAGTATTTCCGGGAAAACTACGGCTTCACAGTCTGGAAGCTCTGTGCCTAGAGGCTGCTCTGGCAGTATTTCCGCCGCAGAACCGAGCTGCTGCTTCAGACTCTCAAGCTGGGCGCTGAAGCGCTCTGTCCGTTCATTTGGGAAAAATACAGGTACTAGTCTTGCTTTCATTATTGTACTCCGAATAGATACTTATAAATGGTTGTTTTCGATAACTGCTATACTTGCATGTGTCGTGATTATTCATTATTTTTTTTGGCATAGAATGATACGGCTATAATCAGAATCAGACCTTTGAGCAGCATCTGAATATATGAACTGATATTGAGCAGGTTCATCAGATTTGAGAAAATGGTAAGGATCAGCACCCCGCCTATCGCTCCCAGCAGCGTGCCTTCACCTCCGGAGAGTGAGACACCGCCGATAACCGCTGCGGTGATGGTGTCCAGTTCGTAGCCGCTGCCGGTTGTCGGTCCGCCTCCGGCCATTCGCGATGCCAGAAAGATCGCGGCAAAGCTGACTAGTGAACCCGCCAGCAGGAAGGCATAGATCTTTACCCGGCGTACTGCTATACCGGAGATTTCGGCGATATATGAATCGGAACCTACTGCGTAAAGATGGGTGCCGAAACGGTGTTTGCGGATGATCAGAGCTACAATGCCGAAAATCAGCAGGAAGTAGATGAAGCATACCGGAATACCTGCGATTTTATACTTTGCCAGCAATCTGAAACTTTTTGGTATACCGCCGATAGGGGTCTTGGTGTAGAAGAAAATAAGTCCTTGCAGCAGTGACATGGTGGCGAGGGTACCCATGAATGAAGGGATGCGCAGTATGACGGTCAGAAAGGCATTGAGTCCGCCGATAAGCAGTCCGGCGCTAATAATTATCACCGCTACCAGAAAGGGATCTATCCCCGGTAGATCACGGAAAAGCCCGGCTGCCAGAGTGGTAAGCAGTGATACCGCGGCTCCTACTGACATGTCTATATTGCCGGAGATAATAATCAGTACCTGCGCCAGTGTGACGATACTCAGACCGATCGACTGGATCAGAAAGACATTCTTCAGATTTCTGGCGGTGAAGAAGAACGGTGAAGAGAGCAGGCAGATGATCAGCAGCAGGGTGAAAATAAACCAGACAAAGTTACCGGGGCGGGTGATTTTCTGCAGTGAAAATCTTCGCGGCGGATAAAGTGTTGTTGTACTCATTAGTTTGACTCCTTAGTGTGCAGACTGTATTCATGACCTACTGCCAGAGACAGTACCTCTTCTTCGGTGGCTCTTCCGGCTGCCTGATCGATAATACCGGCGACAGTTCCCTGCTTCATAACCAGTATACGGTCTGACATGCCTATGACCTCAGGGAGTTCGGAGGATACCATGATTACCGAAGAGCCGCTGTTGCAGAGATCGCGGATAATTTTATAGATTTCATGTTTGGCTCCGACATCGATTCCCCGGGTGGGTTCGACGATGCAGAAGACCTTGGGGCGGGTAAGCAGCGCCCGGGCCAGCAGTACCTTCTGCTGGTTGCCGCCGCTGAGATTCTTTATCTGCTCCTCAAGTGACGAGGTTTTGGTACGCAGTTTCTTATTCTCATTGCCGGCGAAGAGGCGTTCTGATTTGCGGTTGATTATGCCGTGCTGCAGATGTTCTTTCAGACTGGCGATTGTGGTGTTCTCCATAATGCTCATATCAGCGATGATGCCTTCGTTCTTACGGTCTGAAGGTATGTAGTAGAAGCCGTTTTCGATGGCCTGAGCGATTGAACGGTTTTCGATGGGGGTGCCATCAAAGATAATACAGCCGTTGTCTTTGCGGTTGAGACCGATAAGGGTCTTGATGATCTCTGATCTGCCCGCACCTACCATTCCGGCCAGCCCCAGAACCTCGCCCCGGCGCAGCGTAAATGTGACGTTGCTGATTCTGGGGGTGCTGGTCAGTCCGGTTACCTCCAGAAGGTTATCACCGTCTTTCGCTCTCCCTAGATCCGGGTAAATATCATCAATATCGCGTCCTACCATCTTCTTTACCAGTAGATCCTTGGTCATATTCTGAACATCATCGGTATGGGTTACGACGCCGTCTTTGATTACTGTGACCCGGTCACAGATTTCAAAAATCTCTTCCAGCATGTGAGAAATATAGATTACCGTCACTCCTTTGGCTTTGAGCGAGCGGATGATTTCAAATAGTTTTTTCAGCTCCTTGTCGGTGAGTGGAGCGGAGGGCTCATCCATGATGAGTACCTGCGCAGTTACTGACAGGGCTTTGGCAATCTCGACCAGCTGCTGCTCGACAATGCTCAGTTCGGAAATCTTGCGGTTTACATCAATCTCGACATCCATGCTGCGGAATATCTCCCTGGCCTTTCTTACTGCGGCTGCGCGATCTTTGAGACCAAGAAAGGTGGTCGGTTCACGATTCAGGAAGATATTTGAGACAACATCCAGATGGCGTATCAGGCTGAATTCCTGAAAGATTATGGATACTCCCATCAGTTGTGCTTCGTGAGGATTACGGATGCTGACCTGCTCACCATTGAAATAAACTTCGCCGCTGGTAGGCTGGTAGACTCCGGAGAGTATCTTCATCAGTGTTGATTTGCCAGCTCCGTTTTCACCGACAATTGCGTGAACTTCTCCTTTTGTGAAGCTCATATCAACATCGGTCAGAGCCTTTACTCCGGGGAATGATTTGCATATTTTTCTGAATTCCAAGAGTGGCGTGGTAGCGGTCATATTCTTCTCCATTGTTTTTACTTGCCGGCAGCAGGTGCTGTACTGCCGGCTCACTTATGTTTTTTGGTATAATTACTATTCGATATCCGGCAGGAATTTCTCAGGGATCTGGTCGTCGCCGAGCCACCACCAGTCTGACTTATTCATATCAACAAATTCCTTGATCCTGGCAAAATCATACTTGGCGGGTTCTTTGAAGATGATCTTCTCGATGGTCTCGCCTTTTACAACTTTGAGTCCTTCATCCAGCGCCCATGCTGCCTGGAGGGTGGAGTAAGGTTCTATATAGCCCGGTACATTATTCTTAACCAGGAACTTTGCATAGCCATTGAGATGATCGCCGGTGGACGGGACGAGTGGCAGTCCGGCTTCCTTCAGTACCTCAAGCGCCGGAAAAGACATCAGTCCTGAATCTGCCCAGATGCCGTCTATTTCAGGGAATGCCTGAATAAAGCTCTGCATTATCTCCTTGGCCTTGGGGATTGACCAGCCGGTGTACTGGACATCAAGAATGTTGATGCCCGGATATTTGCTGAATACCTCTTTGGCGCCTTCAAGACGGAGTTCGACAGACATCTGTCCGGGAATACCGCTGAGCATGACGATATTTCCCTTCTTTCCTATCATTTTTATCAGTTCTTCGGCGTAGTTGGCACCGAGCTGCTTCATGTCCTGTCCGACGTAAGCGGTATAACTATCGGTAGGTACGGTTCCGTCAAAGATGATGATAGGAACGTCCTCTTCGTATGCACTCTCAATGACCGGAACAATAGCGGCTCCCATAGTAGGCTGAACCAGCAGCAGATCCACGCCCTTAGTGAGCAGATCATTGATGTCTGATGCCTGTTTGCCGGGATTTTCACCCGCGTCGGTAAAGTATACTTTGGCGATCTCCGGGTGCTTTGCCACTTCGGCGTCAAAGTTTGCCTTGAGGAACATTCGCCAGGAATTACCCATTCCGGCACAGCTGAAACCTACAACAATACCGTCTTGCTTCGGTTCTCTGGCATTAGCGGTAATGCTGGTGAATCCGATCAGTAGTGCCAATAATACTGCTCCCACGTGTTTCATTTTCATTCTCCTGTATATTCTGGTAATAAGCTGCAGTCCTATGCTGCCTTTTTCTTTTTGTTTGAGAGATACAGTGCAACTATAATTACCATACCCTGGATGATGAGCTGCGTCTCCAGCGGCAGACTGGCAAGGAGTACCAGATTTGAAATCATCAGCATTATAAAGCCGCCGATAATGGTGCCGGGGATTGATCCGGAACCGCCGCCGATAGCCGCGCCGCCGAGTACGGCGAAAGCTATGGAGCTGAGATCATAGCCTTTTCCTGCCCAATTATCAGCGATACCGGTGTAGCCGCCGATCAGTATGCCTACAAGTGCGGCGGCGGTAGAGCAGAGAATATAGGCGAGCATTATCTCTCTGTCTGTTTTGATACCGCTGAGAAAGGAGACCCGCGGATTGTTGCCGATAGCGTAGAGTCTTCTGCCGTAGCCGGTTCTGCCCAGCAGTATGCTGTAGAGAATGCCGATAACTATAAAGAGGATAAAGATATTCGGTACTATCCCCAGCGCGTTTCCGGTGCAGAACTCTTTGAGCAGCTGTGGAATAGCACCGCGGGGCATGCCGTTGGTCCAGATCATGCGCAGTCCGTTTACGACGATGGATATGCCAAGCGTAGCAATGAATGGCGGTACGCCGCGGCGGGTAACCAGATAGCCGTTGGCTGCTCCTATTACCGCTCCGGCGAGCAGGCAGAGCAGAGTGACCGGTATTATAAGTGCCGGGCTGGACATGAAGGAGGCGGCAATAATGTTGGAGGTTGAGATCACCGCGCCGACCGAGAGGTCAAGTCCGCCGGAGATAATTACAAATGTCTGTCCCATAGCAGCAATCGCTGACATTGAGTAGTTGCGGCTCACATTGAGAAGATTGCTGAAGCTGAAGAAGTTGACACCAAGAGTGAATTTGATAATAATGGCGATTAAAATTATTATCAGCAGGGCGCCGTAGAGTCCCAAGGGTATGTGACCCCTCTTCAAGCGGGCCAGCAGTCCGTCGCTTGTGTTGATAGAATTCACGATTTGTCCTTTTGAATTTTGATGTTTCCGGCTGTCGGCGCTGTCTAACTGCCACCGGCAGCCGGGGAGAGTTGTAGGGTTAAGAAAGGGTTATCTCTTTGCCGGTGGCGGCTGATTCCAGACCGGCTTCAAGAACCTGCAGCTCTTTCAGGCCGTCATAGAAATTCGGTCTTATCTCTCTGCCGGTCTCTATAGCGGCGATGAAATCCACGACAGCATGTACAAACTCATGCTCGTAGCCGATGATATGCCCTGAAGGCCACCAGTTGGCGATATAGTCATGCTCCGGTTCGGTCGCCAGAATGGTCTTGAAGCCCTGTTCTCCTGCCGGGTCTTCACGGTTGAAATACTGGAGTTCGTTCATGCGTTCCAGATCGAAGATCAGACTGCCCTTACTTCCGTAAATCTCGAAATAATTATAATTCTTACGTCCAGGGGCAAAGCGGGTGGTCTCGAAGGATCCCAGAGCGCCGTTTTCAAATTTTACAACCATGAAGGCGGCGTCTTCCACCGTTACCTCGCTCTTGCCTGAGCCTGAGGCCTTGCCGTTGAAGGTACCGGAAGCGGCCTCATCCGGGAGCGGACGTTCCTTGACAAAATTTGCGGTCATGCAGCTTACGCTGTGGATATCACCTACCAGATATCTGGCGAGGTCGACGCTGTGTGAGTTCAGGTCACCCTGAGGTCCCATGCCGGCGGTCTCTTTGCGCAGGTGCCAGGTAAGCGGGAATTCAGGGTCGACAATCCAGTCCTGCAGGTAAGCACCGCGCCAGTGGAAGATAGTACCGATCTTGCCGTCATCAATCAGTTTCTTGGCCAGACGCACTGCCGGACAGCGGCGATAATTGTGGTTTACATAGTGGGTGAGGTCGGAGTTTCGTACCAGTTCGTAGAGTTCCTGAGCCTGTTCACTGTTCATTGCCATCGGCTTCTCAAGGAAGACATGCTTGCCGGCTTTTATAGCCGCTTTGGCAATATCAAAGTGCAGGTGCTGCGGAACCGAGATGTCAACGATGTCTATATCATCACGTTCAATAACCTTGTGCCAGTCGGTTTCGATCTCTTCCCAGCCCCATCTCTCGGCAAACTTCTGCAGCGGCTCTTTATTTCTGCCGCATACGACCTTGAGTACCGGCTCGGCCTGCATATCGAAGAAGAGCGGAGCCTTCTTCCAGGCGTTGCTGTGGGCTTTGCCCATAAATTTATAGCCGATAAGTGCTATATTAAGTTTTTTCATGATTACTCCCTCTTGTTGTCTTATCCGATTTCGTTCACGATGCGTTTAAGCTCTTTGACACTGGCTTCGACCGCCTTGTCTTCGTCCTTGTCGTCCCAGTCATGGCGGTAGTCTTCATGCAGGTAGTCAATTTCCATCGCAAGAAAGCCCTGATAATTCGCATCTTTAAGCATTCTGGCGAGAGCGAGGTTGTCCACCAGACCGCAACCGGATGGGGTGCAGGCAAAGAAATGCCAGGAGTTTACCCCGCAGTTGGCCTGTGGCCTGAGATCCTTGATGTGGGTGGAGAAGGTGTATTTGGCGAGTTTCTGCATGCCGGCGATCGGATCGTCAAGAACACGCATAAAGTTTCCGGTGTCGAAATTGATGCCGAAGTTTGGAGAATTTACCTGATGAATCAGGCGCAGCATCTCTTCGGAATTGAAATCGATATGATTCTCATCGGCTATCTTGATTCCACGGGATTCGGCTTCGGGCATGGCGTTCTGGAACATGCGTGTCAAGGTGTCGAGCTGGCGGTCATGATCACCGAATCTGAACATCAGGCTGGAGCCGCAGACTCGCATGACGTCAGCACCGATAGCCTCGGCATACTCCATGTGGCTCATCATGTCGTCATAGGCACTTTCATTGGCGCCGCCTTCCAGACCGTTTGGATGACCCCAGGCGTAGACTCTGTCCATGCCGTATTCGTCAAGCATGCCCTTGATCTCACTGAGATAGGAGGCATCGAAACGCGGTATGAAACAGGACTCAAGCGAAACGCCGTCCACTCCCAGTTCATGTGCCCGCTGGATAAACCATTCCAGAGTTATATTTTCTGCCGGTGGCTGCTGATCATCGTATACTTCGCCGAGTAGTCTGTGGTAGCAGTAGCTGTCAATTCCAATTTTCATTTGCAACTCCTTTCTCTCAGGGTGAAATTATCTAAAACGTTTTAGATTTAATATACAATCAACTTTCTCTTAGTCAAATTTTTAATTTTAGCTGGGGTCGGGGAAGATAGTGTTGACAGTTGTGTCAGGTTGTTCTTTGTTTTTATAATTTGTTTATATATGGGTACTTATGTTTGTTTTAGAGTTGCGCAAATAAAATTTATGAATTTTTATTCGTGATTAAGATAGAGCGTAGAAAGTATTTAAGATTTATCTAAATGCTTTTACGTTTGATGAGCTCCGGACGGATGAAAGAGTGGATGGAGGATTCGTTATCCAGTATCTGGCGGAAGAGGATACGAGCCAGAACTCCGCCTACTTCCTCAAGCCGGGCGTCAATAGTGGTCAGAGCGGGGGTGATGGCTTTGGCAATATCGATATTATCATAACCGACAATAGCGATATCGTCGGGTATTTTTAATCCGGATTCGGTGATATATTGCATGGCACCGGCCGCTACAAAGTCATTACAGCAGAATATTGCTTCGATTTCAGGATGTTTCAGAAGAATTTTTCTGGTTCCGGTGTAGCCGCTTTTGATAGTGAAATCGCTATAATACTGCGCAGACTGCGGAATAATAATATTGTTTTTCAGCAGCTGGTTGATGAAACCGTTGCGCCGGCATTCGGCATCATAGTGGTCGTCGGGGCCGTGAATGACGCCAATATTCTTATAGCCTTTTTTGATGAAGAGATCGGCAACAATATAGCCGCCGTAGCTGTGCTCGACCGAGACATAGTTGATCTTGGGGTCTTCAAGGCAGGGATTGAGAATAACATAGGGGAAATCCTCGAAATACTGGAGGAAATCATAGTTCTTGATATACTGCGGCAGTATTATCATGCCGTCGGAGGATTTGTCCCGGCATTTGACCCGGAAAAAGTCGAGCAGATCCGGATCTTCCCAGTTTTTCACCTCCAGATGAAAGTTGTAGTTATGCTGCTGCGCTTCAGAGAGTACTCCCATTATGTAGCTGTAGAAGAAGGTGTTTTCACGGATCAGGTTGGCATGTTTGGCGGAATTAATGATGACCAGCAGAATGGTGTTACTCTTACCGGTAATCAGGGATTGGCCGCCTTTGTTGGGCACATAGTGCAGCATATCCGCACATTCCAGTACCCGCTGCCGGGTTTTTTCATTGACGCTTTTGCCGTTTAACGCCTGTGAGGCGGTGGCGATGGAGACTCCGGCGAATTTTGCCACATCCTTCAAGGTAGCCATAATTATTCTGACAATCTATTTTCTATGGTTCAATCGTTATGTTTGCTGTTTTGCCTTATTACTAAAACGATTTTAACAGTAATTCTGTATATTTCAAGAAGAAATAATTTGTAGCTGAATATATCTGAGTAATGACTGAGTGTGTAGTTAAATTATGGTGTGTAAGTTGTATTTTTGAGCTAAAAGCAGCATTAAATTTGTATGTTACGGAGTTTGCGTATGTCAAATGGGTGTATTGTCAGATGTTTAAGGGCAGGTCATAGAGGGTAAGAGTTTTTACATCTATATAGTGTGTCCGGTATTATATATATTATAACCACAGTCATGCTGCAATGTTGCAGTATGACTGTGGTCGCTTATGGCGCTTAAAGGCGTTGTTGTGTCAGCGCCTGTGAGTTGCAGGTCTCTCAGTGCTTCCGGTGGTGCTTATTGTAGTGTTTCAAGGTTCGGCTGAGTTGTTTGTCCTTCTGCTGCCTGTCATGATATTTCATGCTGTAATAGGCTGATTCTTTTCTGAGCTTGAGATAATTATTATAGCGTTCGGGTTCTATTATGCCTGCTGCCACCGCGTCTTTTACCGCGCAGCCGCTCTCGTGAGTGTGGGTGCAGTCTGCAAATTTACATGACGCTGCGTATTCCGCGAATTCGCTGAAGGTGTTTTCAATTCCGCTTGCCACCTCGAAATTACCTAGTTCGCGCATTCCCGGGGTGTCGATCAGGAGAACACCGGAGTCGAGACGGCGCAGTTGGCGGCTTACTGTAGTGTGTCGGCCTTTGCCATCCCTTCCGCGTACGTCTGCGGTTTTCTGCAGCTGCTGTTCTAGAAGGTTATTGATAATTGTTGATTTGCCGGCACCGGAGGGGCCAAGCAGGCAATAGGTCTGCTCCGGCTGGAACAGA
Source organism: Planctomycetota bacterium (assembly GCA_963677015.1). Lineage (GTDB taxonomy): Bacteria > Planctomycetota > SZUA-567 > SZUA-567 > SZUA-567. Next base: position 2,950,845 of record OY781533.1, on the reverse strand, counting down.
CCCGCTACGCCTGAGCTAAAGGATTCGGCGTCGTTATTGTTCAGCAGAATACTCCGGCAGTTCAGGCGCTGTAACCGCTGCTGCAGTTGGGATAGTTCTGTACTGTCAAGCAGGTCGATCTTGGTTATCAGCGTTACCGGTTCTATTCCGCTGTTGTTGAGCAGTACCAGATAACGCTCAAAGAGATTGAGGCTCAGGTTATTTGCCGCCTGGACGATAAGACCGGTGTCAACGTTGGCGGCAATAAGCTGGAAGTCGATGGTCTTGCCTGGACTCTTCCGTTTTAAGAGCGAATGGCGCGGCAGAATATTATGGATGATGGCAAAGGTATTATTTGCGAATACCTCCGCTTCAACCCAGTCGCCGGTGGCAGGAAATTCTGTATTGTCGTCAGTAGCATAGACAAACCTGCCGGCGAGCTCTCCTGGCATAGTGTGGCTGCCATCTGAGAGTTGGCAACTGTTTTTATTGACGGCGGTGACACGTAAAACCGCATATCCGTCGGTGAATGAATCATATTCTGTCTGGCGCTGCCAGGTATTGAAGCCTAATAGTTTTATAGTGCTGCACATTATTGGTTATTCCTTTTATTGTCGTAATTCAGCATTACCGTAGTGTGGCTTTCACCTTTATCTTTACTAGGACTAGAGTATGGTAAGATGAAATTATGATGGTACTGCAGGCGGAGTATAAGCTCCGGCAGTATAACGGTAAAATGAATTAAACGTAAAAATAATTAGTCAGTAATTGAATGCTCTAATTACTGGTGACTGAAATGGGCAAGTAATGCAATACAATCAAATAATACCGGCAGGCGGTATATTCTGATAAACTGCAATTGCAATGAATTGCCTTGGTTGGATTTATGTGCGTAGCACATAAATATGGTTATAGAACCGGCATCAAATTCCTTTGGTGAATTAAGTTTAATATGCTGGTTAGTATACGGAAGAATATGTATTTATGCAAACTGTAATTTAAAATTTTGTGTGTAATATTATTCTAATAACTGTCAGCGGCTGCCGCTGCTGGGAAATACGTTGTCTGTGGTAGCGGGATAGAGTATTAAAATACTGTTTGGCGGCTTGTTTTTATGGTGTAATATCTTGTTGATATTTAAGTTGTGTCTTTCCTGGAGGTTTTCGGTTTTGCCGGTATCATACAATTTTTATTTTAAAATTACCCAATAATGCAGCGGCTTCAGGGAGTGAAAAAATGGCTCCGGTTAAATTATTTGATTCGGCGTTTATAAAATAATTATAAGAGGTTGAAAAATCGGTTTTATCGAGAACCGTATTATGAAAAGTGCATTTATTCAGATCACAGTTCAGAAATTGCGCTTTTGACAGATTGGTGTTGCTGAAATAGGTGCCGTCAAAGCGAGAATTTTCAAAGACTGTCGCTTGCAAGCTCATGTCAAAGAAGTTTGATTCGGTTACTAGCGAGTCTTTGAAGTTTGCTTTAAAAATATTGTTGCAGTCGCCCCAGTTGATACCGAGCAGTTTACAGCCTGTGAAAAATACATTAAGAAACCGCGTGCCCCGGGTTTTGACCAGAGACAGGTTGCAGTTCTGAAATAAGCAGTTCTCAAAGTTTGATTCGTTCAATATTGCGGACTGGAATGAGCAGTTAGTAAACTTGACGTTACAAAATTCCAGCTTTCTGATGACTTCATCGTTACAGTCAAGATCATTCAGATCCTGATTGTAGTATTCTGACTTGGCGCTGAGGTGGAACACAATATCTCCTGAAGTGTTATGTGCCTGAATTGGAATTTAATTGATCTAAATTTGCCAGTTCATCAAGGTAACTCGAATTGAATGTTATATAATCAAGCAAAGACTGCGCTGTGTTGGCTTCGGACGGTGTTCGTTGCTCAATTGGCTTTGAATCTATTATTTTGTAGGCATAGTCCCGATATTTATTGAGACCGTGTCTGGTTATCAGCGGAGAGATGAGGTAGGGATTGATGCGGTTCTCCTTCAGGCAGGTTCCGAGTTGAACCGCCAGACATATTATCCTTTGAATTTCAGTAATTTTGTCGGTATAACTTGAGTCCTGCTGCAATTTGGTGTTGCTGGTCAGCTCCAGCATGGATCTGTCGATCAGTTCAGCGAGCTGGAGTGTACGGTTGAACTTTCTCTCTTCACGGATGGCCTTGATTTGACCCTGATTGATATTGGTCTGCCACCAGATAAAGAATACCGCGGCAATGGTCGCGATGTTTGCTCCGAGCTGGATCCATTCAAATAGATGCTGTTTTTTCATCTGTTTATCCTTGTGTTAGCAATATGTTACAGATAATGCTGAATAATATGGATTGCTTTATCTTGTTCTTAATACTACCGGACAATTGTAACTAATTATGGGCATTATTTCAATATAAATGAGGGTATTTTTTTCAGTTTGTGTAAGAGCGGGATAGAGACGAAGAGCCAGGTTCAAGTTTGTCTCAGTTACTGTATTTGGGTTTGTGCGGTACTATTTTTTGCTGGTATGTCTGTAAGAATCGTCTGCAGCAGATGTTGCTGCCGTATGCGGTTTTTTTTTGCTGTCAGAAGTATGACAGAAATATTAATTCCGTTAGATGTGCAGGATTATTTTGGCTGGAGTTATGGGTGTTTAAAAAGCAGGGTAAGATCAGACGATGATGACTTCGGTGCCGAAGTCACGGATCTTCGCGATATATTCGGGGTCGGCGCCTTCATCGGTGATCATGATGTCTACAGCGCTGAATTTACAGATGTTGACAAATGCGACCTTGGAGAATTTGGAGTGGTCGCAGAGGACTATTGTTTCTTTGGACGCTTTCATCATGCTCTTATTTGAGGTGATCTCATCCATGGAGAAATTCATGAAGCCGGTATTCAGATCGACCGCATCGACTCCGATAAAGGCTTTGTCGGCATGGATCTGGTTGATCATGTTATCGGTGAAGTAGCCGTTGATCGAGAGATGATTGTGGCGCAGACTGCCGCCGAGTACCATCAGGTTGATGTTGTTATAATTTGAGAGTACCAGCGCGCTCATCAGGTCATTGGTGGCAATATAGAGCTGCGAAATATCATGGAGGGTTTTGGAAAATTCATAGAGGGTGGTGCCGCTGCTGATAAAGAGGGTCTCGTTCGGGTTTATCAGGGCGTGTGCGGCTTCGGAGATGCGCTGCTTTTCTTCCAGCAGCATATCCTGACGGGCGGTGAATGGCGGTTCGAAAGAGGTCGGTGCTTTCGCGGCGATAGCGCCGCCGCGGATGCGTTTGAGTGACCGTTTGGCCTCAAGATCCTCGATATCACGGCGGATAGTTGATTGTGACACCTTTATCTTTTCTGCCAGTGTTTCAATTGAAATAATACCGTTGCGCGCTAATTCATCGAGAATTATTTCAATTCGCTGTTCTCTGAGCATTTATTTATTCCTTCTGTTAGATTGCTAAATTTCTGGTTGCTATTATATTGCATCCGGTATCCAGAATGTTTTTAATTACAATATCATTTATCGCTATCGGCGGTGCCGGGCGGTATTTCTTAAGTTCAAGAGCGCAGGCGTACAGCATGGCTTTGGGCAGCGGTGCGTCTGAGATCACCGATAGTGGATGATGGCAGCCCTCTACCCGCATGTTCCCGGTAAGGATACGCATCGGTGCAAGAATCTCCTGTCTGGCATAGACCTGACCACGCTTGCAGGAGCCGCTGCTGATGTTTAGAATAACCTCACCGTCTGTTTCAACCTGTATTCGGCAGCCTTTGGGGCAATGGATGCAGATAATCTCTTTTTTCATAGATTTATTTTTTCCCTTAATACCGTTATTCCCGGATACTCAGAATCACTTCATCATGAATAGGCTCTTTGGGTACCTGTACCCGGCACATCTCACCGGGAGTGATAACCCGGTATTTCTGCTTTTTTATCAGTTTCAGCCCGGAGTATATCAGCAGTTCCCGGTCTAGAAACCGGTTACTGGAACGGAAGTTGAAAAGGATATTTGTACTGCTTCCGTTTTTGCTGATTCGCTGCGGCGTGACACTGGCAACGCCATTGCCGCAGATTACTCTGGTTGTATCGCTGTTATCAGTATGTATCCCTGTGGCAATATACCGGGCTGCGTTTCTTCCGGCTTCTTCTCCCTCCAGAGAGACATAATCCGCAAGATCATGTACATGGAGCGAGTTGCCGCAGATAAAGATACCTGCTGCCTCACTTTGCAGTGTTTCATCGACAAGTGGAGAACCGGTACGGGAGGAAATTTCAAGTCCCATCTCGGTTATAAGTTCATTCTCCGGTATAAGTCCGACCGAGAGTACCAGTGCATCACAGGGGTAGTACTCTGCGGTCTCTGGAATTATTGTATTGTCTTTGTCAACTTGTGCAAGGGTTACCCCCTCAACTCTTTTATTCCCGGAAATACGGGCTACCGTGGTATTATAGTATATCGGGATCGAAAAATCATCGAGGCACTGTACCAGATTTCGGGTCAGCCCTGAAGAATAAGGCATAATCTCGGCAACTGCGGTTACTTCCGCGCCTTCCATAACAAATTGTCTGGCCATTATCAGTCCAATATCACCGGAGCCCAGGATTATTATCTTTTTGCCGACAAGATAGCCGTCGATATTGAGAAGCTTCTGCGCGGCTCCGGCGGTAATCACCCCTGCCGGTCTGCTGCCGGGTATGAGCAGGGTTTCGCGGGTGCGTTCCCTGCAGCCGGTGGCAAAGATAATCGCGCCGGCATGGTAGCTGGTAATGCCGGATTCTTTATTCACCACGGTCAGTACCTTATTCAGTGAAACACTGAGGACGGTTGTTGCGGTCAGGAAGGTTATGCCTCTGGCTTCAGCTTCACTGATGAGTCTGTCGGCATACTGGGTGCCGGTGAGATCGCAATTGTACAGCTCCAGACCGAAACCGTTATGGATGCACTGGGTGAGTATGCCGCCGAGGTATGGTTCACGTTCAAAGATGACGATATCTCTGGCGCCGGCTTTGCTGGCGGCAATTGCCGCTGACAGACCGGCACAGCCTCCTCCGATTATCGCTATATCAATATTCTCGTAATCACTGATCATGTAATGCTTCTCCTCTGTGAATGTCTGATTTTCAGTAATGTGTCGGCATACTATATTTCATAGGGTACAATGTTGGAGCCGGCACCGCATTTATTGACTTCGGTTACCGGGATATTCAGCTCTGAAGCCAGAATTTTTATGATTCTGGAGCTGCAGAAGCCGCCCTGACACCGCCCCATGCCGGCTCTGGTGCGCATCTTGACGGCGTCCACCGATCTGGCACCCAGCGGCGCGTGGATTGCCTGTAGAACTTCAGCAAGGGTTATCTGTTCACAGCGGCAGATAATTTCACTATAATCCGGGTTTTCTGTTATCGCATCTTCTTTTTCGCTATAGCTCATTTCTCTGAAAGGTTTTCGGTGTTTGCGTAGCGGGCTGAAATAAGGGTTCACATCGAAATTGTACTTTCTGGCGGCTTCTGTCGCGACGTCACGGGCTATGGCCGGTGCCGCGGTGAGTCCAGGGGATTCTATACCCGCGAGGTTGAAGAAGCCCGGAACATCCTCCGCTTCGCCGATAATATAATCATCGGTCTCCAAGTGAGGGCGGGTACCGGCAAAAGCTCCTATTATCATCTCTCTGGGAAGCTCGGGGTAGAAGATGCTCAGCGGAAAATGCTGCCAGTTTCTGGTGAAGTAATCGAGTATATATTCTATGCTGGCGGCATCGGTGGTGGTGTCGTCTTTATCGGTGACGGTATAGGCATCGCAGCCGAGTATCAGTGTGCCGTCTACTGAAGGTACAATACCCAGACCTTTGGTGTGACCGCCGCCGGGAAGCGGGGACGGAGTCTGACTGAGGGTGGCGGTGATGATACCGGCGAGTTTTTTGTCCAGTATCAGATGTGCACCCTTTCTGGGGATTATTCTGATTTTATGGCTGCTGAGCATATTGTTGATCTCATCAGCGTGCACCCCGGCACAGTTGAAAATGTAACGAGCCTGAAAATCTTGGTTATTGGTGTGGACTGTAAAATGTGTGCCGTTCTTTTGTATCGCGCTTACTTCGGTATTCAGAAAGAACTCAACCCCGTTGCGGCAGGAGTTCTCACACATGGCGATAGTAAGCCCGTAAGGGCAGACAACTCCGCCGGTCGGAGCGATCAGTCCGCCGATAACCCTGGTGCCGAAGTATCCTTCATATGTTATCAGTTCGCTGCGGCTCAGTGTCTGTACCCCCGGCACGTTATTCATCTCGGCATTCTCTTTGAGACGGATTATCTCCTGCATCTCGGATTCGGACAGGGCGAAGATGATGGTGCCGTTGCGGGTAAACGGAACCGACAGCTCTGAGCATAATTTATCATACATTGCATTACCGAGAATGTTGTAGTGCGCTTTTTTGGTGCCGTAGGTGGCATCATGACCGGAGTGTACAGTCGCGGAGTTTGCTTTACTGGCTCCAACGCAGACGTCATCACCTTTTTCAAGGACGGCGATTTTCAGTTGGTATCTGGATAATTCGCGCGACATAGCTGCTCCGCAGACACCGCTTCCGATTATTATAACATCATATTTATTCATGCTATATTCCAGTATTCAGTAGATTTATGCAATCTTTTGATAGATAATGAAAACTTATGATATAAAGATATTATATAGTTTCATTGGTGTTCCTATAGAGAAATAGTAGCAAATTTGGGGTTTTATGTCAATATAATTACTTTTAGCTCTAAAAAAATAATTATTAGTACTTTATGGCGTGATTTAAAATACAAAAGAGTAGTAATTTTGATAAAAAATGAAAGAAATTGAAATGAAATAGAAGAATTTGATTGACAGTGCGAATGCGGTGGTGTAATATAAGGTCGTGTAGGTTGAGGTGAAGTAGAAGTGGAGGTTATGTAGTAATGCGGTATCTATTTTGACTTTGTCGAGCAGTTGGTCTTTTTTTGTATTGTGGTTATGACTATTAGCCTTGTGTGGAAATCAGAATTATTAGGAGGAGTATGATGAAAAGATTCTTGTTGAATGTTTTATGTATTATTTCTGTATTGACCCTTGCGACAACTTACGCAGCCCAAGCAGATGAGAAGAAGAGCGGAGACTTTGATAAGTATATTTACTTTGGTCTCAATTATGAGCTTACCGGCGCAAATCCTATTGTCGGTGAATCATCCCAGAAGGGTGTTGATATGGCTGTTGATGAAATCAATGCCGCCGGGGGTATAAAGATAAACGGTGAAACTTATGGTCTGGCCTATAAGGCGCTGGATAATGCGTTCAATACCAATGAAGCCGCTATCAATGCGCAGGAATTTGCTGATGATTCTAAAATCTGCGCTATGATCGGACCTAATGATTCTGATATGTGTATGGCAACCTCCGCAATTGTGAAGTCTGAAGGCCTGCCTGCAATTTCTCCATGGTCCACTCTGGTAAAGCTTACCGATAATGAATGGTATTTCCGTGCCTGCTTTACCGATGATTTTCAGGGTGAGATTCTGGCGAAGTATGCGTATGAATATGAGAAGGCCAAGACTGCAGCGGTACTCTATGATATGTCAAACCCATATAACGAGGGTGTGGCCAAGCGCTTCAAAGAGGTGTATGAAAAGCTCGGCGGTAAGATTGTAGAATTTCTCAGCTATAACGGTAAGACCGGAGAAAAAGATTTCACTTCTCAGATGACCAGCATCGCTTCAGCTCAGCCTGATATTCTGCTGCTCCCTAACTTCTATGAAGAAATCATTACCCAGACAACCCAGGCAAGGGACATGGGATATACCGGTAAATTCATGGGTTCTGATACCTGGGGTGATACTTCACTGCTGGAGTGGGATACCGAGAATCTGCTTGACGGTGCACTCTGGGTAGGTCACTATCATAAGGATGTCGCTTCTGAATCCGCGCTCAAATTCATCAAGGAATATCACAAGATTTATGGCGACGCCGGTGATCCTAATGATATCGTTGCATTAAACTTTGACGCAGTATATCTTCTGAAGCTCGCTATTGAAAATGCCAAGTCTTTCAAGAGAGCAGATATTATCAAGGGTCTTAAGGGTATAAAGACTTATAAAGGCGTAACCGGAACCATGACCTTCGATAATGGTAATGGCGATCCAACCAAATCCGCAGTTATTATTCAGATTAAAGACGGTAAATTCAAGTATGTTGATACTGTAACTCCATAGTTAAAAACACAGTATAAGGTTATGATTGCCATCATGGCAGTTGCTCTGGTGGCAATCATAAGTCCTACCAATATCAATAAAGTTGATAATATATGAGAGGTTTGTTTTGAATATTATTATACAGCAGTTAATTAATTTTCTGCAGTTGGGCAGTATTTATGCTCTGGTAGCAATATCTTTCTCTATGGTTTACGGGATCGCAGGTCTGGTTAATTTCGCCCATGGCAGCATTTTCGGCGTTTCGATGTACGTTCTGTTCTTTGTCAGTACCATGCTGTTTAAAACGATTAAAAGTACCTGGCTGGTTTATGTTATAGCACTGACGGTTGCAAGTGTGGCGACATCTATTGTGGCTCTGATTATGGAACGGGTGGCATATAAACCGTTGAGAAATGCACCTAAAATTTCAGTGGTTGTCTCATCTGTCGGTGTGGGTATGGTTCTGGAATATTTATTACTGAATATTGCCGGTTCCCGGGCGCTGCGTATGCCGTCATTAATCCCGAAGATACGTATTCATTTCGCCGGTCTGCCGATACCGCTGTACAAGGTGCTTATTGTGGTGATTGCCATACTGGCCATGGTGATACTGAATATTGTGGTCAAGAAGACGAGACTGGGTACGGCCATGCGTGCTGTTTCACAGGATCCGGTGGCTGCAGGTTTTATGGGAATTTCTACCAGTAGAGTAATAAGTTACGCCTTTATTTTCGGTGCGGTTCTGGCCACGATTGCGGCAAGTCTGTATGGAACGGCATATAGTATTTTTTCCTACAATGTTGGGGATTCTATTATCTGGTGGTCATTTATTGCTGCGGTTTTAGGCGGAATAGGCAGTATCAGAGGAGCGGTACTCGGAGGATATCTGATTGGTGCGATAAGCGTGGTGTCACCGATAGTGCTGCCGGTATCGAGCTATAAGGATATTGTGGCGTTTGCGGTACTTATTATAGTGCTGCTTATAAAACCGACAGGGCTTCTTGGTAAAAATGAATCAGAAAAAATATAAGGGACAATGTAATGGCATTAAAGCAAAGTGATTCGGTACAAAAAAGCAGGGCTGTCCCCAGATTGATTGCTGTCGGAATTATTGTGGTGTGTCTGATTGCGCTGGAAAGATCCCATGTCCTGTCTTCATCGGTTATTCTCATTCTGGACTATATCGGCATTTATTCTATCTGTGTTATCGGGATAAATCTGGTTAACGGCTATCTGGGAGTGTTCTCACTCGCGCATGCCGGGTATATGGCGGTAGGGGCGTATGCCTCGGCTATCGCCAGCAAATACTACTTTACCGAGGAATGGATGTTTCCGGTGTCTATTATTATCGGCGGTCTGGCGGCTCTGATCTTCGGGATTATAGTGGCTATTCCTTCTATGAAGGTCAAAGGTGACTATCTGGCGATTATTACTCTCGGTTTTACCCTGATACTCCAGAGTATATTTCAGAATATGTCCTTTGTCGGGGCGTCACAGGGTATGAATGATATCCCAAAGTTTACCAATATATACTGGATATTCGGATGCCTGTTATTGTCAATCTTTGTGGTGACGACACTTATTAACTCAAAATTCGGAAGAAGTATAAATGCGATCCGCGAAGATCAGACGGCGGCGATGCTCGTGTCGGTAAATGTGAAGCGGATAAAGATAACGGTCTTTGCAATATCAGCTTTTCTGATAGGAATCTCCGGAGCGCTTATCAGTCATCTGCTGGCGTATACCAGCCCGGCGGCTTATGGGTTCTCCAATATCGTGGAAGGTCTGATTATGGTGTATCTGGGCGGCGTGGGAAGTATAACCGGTGCGATATTCGGCTCGGCAGCCTGGCAGCTGATTATTCAGCTCTTCAAGGATTTTGGAACCTGGAGGTGGGTCATAGGCGGAAGTATGCTCTGTATTATAATGATAATACTGCCTAAAGGCGTATTTGGTTATAAGGAGCTTGGTTGTGTTGTCCGTGATCTGCTTCAGAAATTAAGAAATCGCAGAGTGGAAAGTGAGGAGTCGGATAATGTATGAAAACGATATAATCTCGCTGCAGAACGCCTGTATGTATTTCGGTGGTGTCAAGGCTATCGACGATCTCAGCTTCAATGTGAAGAAGGGCTCTATACTGGGTATAATCGGTCCTAACGGTGCCGGAAAGACCACAATATTCAATGTGATAACCGGGGTGTATACTCCGACATCTGGTAATATTCGTTTTCTCGACCGTTCGCTGAATAAAGCGCTGCCGCATGAGATTACCGGTGACGGTATCTCAAGAACATTCCAGAATATCCGGCTTTTTGAGAGTGAGACGGTACTTAATAATCTGAAGATTGCTTCTTTTGCTCATACAAATTACGGTCTGTTTGCGACCTTTCTGCGTACCCGCAGGTTTAGAAGTGAAGAAGAGCGGATAGACCGGGAGTGTAGAGACATATTGGAGCTATTGAATCTGAGTGCGTATGCAGACAGTATTGCCGGTTCACTTGCCTACGGGGTGCAGCGCCGGATAGAGATTGCCCGCGCACTCTGCTGTAAGCCGCAGGTGATACTGCTGGATGAGCCGGCTGCAGGTATGAATCCGGCTGAGATTGATAATCTTAATCAGCTGATTCTGCGGATTCGGGAGACTCTTGATCTGACTATTATTGTGATTGAGCATCAGATGCGCCTGGTAATGGGAATATGTGATGAGATACTGGTGGTGAATTTCGGAAAGAAACTCGCACAGGGAAAGCCTGAAGACGTTAAGTCGAATGAAGAGGTGCTGGAAGCATATTTAGGGAAGGCAAAGGGGTAAAATGACAAACCGAGAAAAAAAAGAAAATCTAATTCTAAAAGCTGAAGATCTTTTTGTCTTTCACGGTAAGATCGCCGCTATCAAAGGGATCTCCTTTGATATCTATAAAGGTGAAATTGTGGCGATGCTCGGGGCTAACGGTGCCGGGAAGTCAACAACTTTGAATGCGCTTACCGGAGTACTGCCGGTCAAGCAGGGTGAAATCATGTTCAATGATATTAACATCGCCAATATGCCGACACATAAAATAACTCAGATGGGGGTAGTACATGTGCCTGAAGGCAGGCATATATTTCCTGATCTGACAGTTGGAGAAAATCTCCGGGTAGCGGCCTATCTGTATGAACATGAGAATAAAGCTCTGTACCGTGAGCGCTGCGATTATGTGCTCGAGCTCTTCCCGAGACTCAAAGAAAGACTGTATCAGACTGGGGGAACACTTTCAGGAGGAGAGCAGCAGATGCTGGCGATAAGCCGGGCAATTGTAACCGGCAGTGAGGTACTGCTGCTGGATGAGCCGTCAATGGGGCTGGCGCCGCTGCTGGTTGAGGAAATTTTTGCAATTATTGAGAAGGTGGCTAAGAACGGACAGACCATAATGCTGGTCGAGCAGAATGCAATGATGGCGATGGAGATCGCAAATTATTGTTATGTGCTTGAGACGGGTGTAGTCACTTATGATGGTGAACCGGAAAAGGTGAAAGCAAATAGGGATATAGCAGAAGCATATTTGGGATAGATCTTGTATATAGATAAGTTAGGAGAATTTTATGGAATCACAAATTATAATAATGTTGACACATAGCGATAAGACTGTAGGTAACGCGCTGGAGACTTTCGAATCCTGTAAGGATCTGCCGATAAATTTCTGGGGCTTTAAGGATGTTGGACTTCCTAAGGATAAGATGCATGAGCTGGTAAAAGCGATGAAGGATGCCGGTAAGACAACATTTCTGGAAGTGGTTTCGTACTCTGAAGATGAGTGTATGAGAGGGGCGGAGCTGGCGGTAGAGTTCGGCTTTGATTATCTGATGGGGACACTTTTTTATCCTGCGGTCTTCGAATACCTTTGCAAAAAGGAGATAAAATACTTACCATTTTGTGGAGAGGTTTACGGAAGTCCGAGTGTGCTTGAGGGAACGTTTGATGAAATTATCGCCAATGCCCAAAGCATGCTGGATAAGGGTGTGTTTGGTATTGATCTGCTTGCTTTCAGACACAAGCAGGGAGCGGAACTCGCAGAAGAGTATTGCCGGCGGGTGGAGAAACCGGTAGTCATTGCCGGCAGTATCAGCTCACCGGAGAAGCTGGAGTTTGTAAGCAGAATCAAGCCCTGGACCTTTACCATGGGAACAGCTCTGTTTGACGCCAAGTTTGTACCTGGTGCGGATGTCAGAACCAATCTCGAGAAGGTGCTGGAGATTATGCAGAGTCTGTAGAAGAGTGTTGTACTGCCGATAAGGAGGGTGATCAGTATGGGAGAAGTGAAGATAGTCGGGAAGAACGCGGCGAAGATCTGGATGGAGGATCAGGAGGTATGCCGGGAATACTACAAAACCGAGAAGATAACCTTTGGCATGTCTGAGCTGCCTCCGGGTGGAGTCGGGGCGATTGATCCGGGGCATAGTGAGGCGCATGAAGTCTTCTACTGTGTTCAGGGTGAGGTGCTCTGTTATGTATCGCAGGATGATACCTACTACCGGCTTACAGCGGGTGATGCGATGCTGGTACCGGAGGGCAAGGATCATAAGCTGTATAATATCGGGGACATCAAGGCGATATTGACCTGGTCATGCGCACCGCATCAGTAATTTCAGAAGGAGGTAATTATGCCGGAACTTATTCTGGGGCTGGATATCGGCACGACATCGTTGAAGGCAGCCGTCTATGACTGTGAGGGAAAGCAGGTTGCTCTGGCGGTGGTTGAATACTCGCTGCTGACACCGGCAAATAAGTTTGTTGAGCTTCCGTGCAGCGTGTATATGGAGTCTATTGGCAGCTGTATGAAGATGTTGTCAGAAGCGGGGAATATTGATACCGGAGATATCACGGTTATCGGCTTCTCGGTGCAGGGTGAGACTCTGTGTTTTCTCGGTGATGACGGGGCGCCGCTGCGGAATTCCATCAGCTGGATGGATAACCGGGCGGGTGAACAGGCGGAAAAACTGCGTGAGCATTTTTGCGATGCGAAGTGTTATGAAGTTACCGGTCAGGTGAGTTTTGAAGCTTGCTGGCCGGTAGCGAAAGTAATGTGGGTAAAAGAGAATGAACCGGAGCTCTTCAGCAGTATCAGAAAAATCCTGCTACTGGAGGATTATATAATCTATGTGCTTACCGGGAAATTTGTTGCGGAGTGTTCACTCCTTACATCTACGGAATACTGGGATATACGTACCAAAGAATACTGGGGCGAGATGCTTGAGTATGTCGGAATGGATCCTGAGTGGCTGCCGGATATTATGGAGTCGGGTGAGCTTGTCGGCAGTATTCTGCCGGAAATGGCAGAAATGCTGGGAGTATCACCTGAGGCGAAGGTAAGTACCGGCTGTCTGGATCAGGTCGCGGGAGCTATCGGGGTAGGGAATATCACTCCGGGGATCTTTTCGGAGAATATCGGTGCGGCGCTGGCTATCTGTGTGCCGACTGCGGAGTTGACCTATGATCAGAGCCGGTTGATGCCGGTGCATTATTTTGCAACCCCTGATACCTATATGCTCCATACCTTTACTACCGGCGGGATGTGTCTGCGCTGGTTCAGAGATAAGTTCTGTCAGGAGCTGCTGGAGGAGCAGGAGCAGACCGGAACCGATGCGTATGACCTGATGAGTCAGGCTGTATCTGAGATCGCTCCGGGTGCGGATGGACTTATAACCCTGCCGCATCTGCAGGGCTCGATGGCACCGGATGTAAACCTGAACGCCAAAGGGGTATTTTACGGGGCGACACTCCAGCACACCAAGGCGCACTTTATCCGGAGTATCATGGAGAGCCTCGGGTATATAATCTGCAGAAACCTTGAAGCTATCGAGGATATGGGGCTGGAGGTGAGTCAGATACGTTCTATGGGCGGCGGCTCCAAGTCTGATGTCTGGAATCAGATAAAGGCAGATATCACCGGCAAGCCACTGAATATAACCTATTCCGCGCAGGATACGGCGTGTCTGGGAGCGGCTATCCTTGCCGGACGGGCAGCGGGTATTTTCAGCAGTATCGAGAGTGCGGTGGCGGCGATGGTGCGAATCAAGGATACCTATGAGCCGGATATGCAGAAGCACGCGATGTATAAAGAGCAGTATAAGAAATTCAAAGTGCTCTTTACCTCACTTGAGCCGCTGTTTGCTCTGGATGCTTAGTATTAAGCTGAGGTATCTTTTGGAGTATTAAGTTTTCATGTATGGTAGAGTTAAGAGGCCAGCGATTTTGTCGCTGGCCTCTTTTTTTATGTGTAATTACTTATGATCGCTGCTGATTAATTATATGCTGGAGCTATTGATATTTAGTGCTTCAACTTCAGCTGTAAATTTTTCCTGAAAATATTTATAAAAATTTAAAATTTTGTATCAAAGCCTGCTCTATAAAGTGTATCAGATTTATGTGTGGTAAGTCTGATGATGCACGTTAATATTAAAAATGAGATTATGCCGGTAATAATAGTGTCTAAGGAAGTCGCAAGCTGAGAATAGGAAAAAATGGAAATTCGAGGTTTTATACGGTTGAAATTCGGGACAAACGATCAACTTTAACCATATGCTAAAAATAACTTGACACTAATGTAACGAAATTTAGAATATCAGAGTTTTTAATCCTTGTTTAATAACTAATAGTGATAAACATTGCTTTGAATATAACAAAAGTAAAAAGGAGATCAGGATGAAGATCGGGAAAAAGCTGGGTGTCGGGTTTGGTATATTGTGTATATTTATCTGTATTGTGGGTGTGGTTGCGTTGAATTCGATCAATACCATAAATTATCAGTCTGATATTTCAAAGTTGGTGAATGACGCAATCGGTTCAATGAATGTTGTGCAGACAGATGTACTGAGACTGATAATATATAAAGATAAAAAATACTATCAGGGGATTAATCATGATGTCACCGAAATTGCTGAATCCATGGCTCAGGCCGGCAGGATGATGAGCTCGGAGAAGAACAGGACTCTTGCCGGTGAAATAATCAAGGGCGCTGAAGAGTATAAGCGGCATATCGATGTCTTCTGGGGGCTGGATAAGAGTATGGCGGCAGCTGGCAAGGCGCGGTCTGATTGTGCCGATACTGTAATTACCAATCTGAGAAATATTACTGATAAGTATTTACCGCAATTTGTAAGTAAGGTTATGCAGGAGAAGGGTGGTAAACTGTCAACAGCCGATATTGAGAAGATCTTTCAGGTTCAGAAGGTACGAATTATCTATAATCGGGTGCGGGTGACAGCAAGAAAATATCAGCTGGCACTGGATGCCGGTGAGCAGGATACAATTGCTAAAGAGTGGATTGCCGATATCGAGAGTACAAAGAGCGGGTTACAGAAAAGTATCGATTTCTCAGCTGATGAAGCCTGGGTTAAGGCGCATAACGAGGCACTGGATGCCTTGAGTAATTATTCGGTATTGGTTGATAAATTCAGAACCATTAACCTTGACAGGCGTAAGGAGCTGGCTGCCTTGCACGAATCTGCTGAAAAAGCGCTGGAGCTGGCGAACAATATTCAGGAGAGTGTGCATTCGTATGTGCAGAGTGTGTCAGAGAGTATTTTGGTGTTTATGATTATTGTGCTTGTCTGCGCGGTGCTTGCGGGGATTGTGATTGCCGTTGTTATTACCCGTTCAATCGTCAAACCGGCGAGAATAGTTGAGGCGGGATTATTGGAGCTTACGGCTGTTACTGATGGGGTCGCGAATATTTTAAAGGATAAACTGGCGGCCGGAGACTGGAGTCAGAAGGTGAATGCCGCTGATAATAAGGTTCTTGTCGAAAACTTTAGCAAATACAGTACAAAGAAGGATGAAATGGGAGCCATGTGTCAGGCGTCACTGGCAATACTGACTGCTGTAAGCAGCGCCAGAGACGCTACAAATATCTGTATTGATAAGATAAATTTTGCGCTGTCACAGGTCAAGGCGACGGTTGCACAACTTGCCGGGGCAAGTTCACAGGTTGCTGCGGCATCGCAGTCTTTGTCACAGGGAGCAACCGAGTCTGCGGCATCGCTGGAAGAGATATCCTCTTCTATGATCGAGATCGGCAACAGAACAAATGTCAATGCGGAGAATGCGACTCAGGCGGACAGCATTGCCGGTAATGTAACCGAAGCGGCAATGACCGGGCAGAGCCAAATGGCTGAAATGACCGGGGCGATGAGTAAAATAAGTGCAAATGCCGAAGAGACTCAGAAAGTTGTGAAAACAATTGATGATATCGCTTTTCAGACCAATCTGCTGGCGTTAAATGCCGCGGTTGAGGCGGCACGGGCCGGCCAGCATGGGAAAGGCTTTGCCGTGGTTGCTGAGGAAGTGAGAAATCTGGCGGCCAGGAGTGCCAAGGCGGCTGCCGAGACTTCGGAGCTGATTACTAATAATAATCTGGAGATTCATGAAGGGGTCAAGATATCGGAGCATACTGCGCAGTCTCTGAAACTTATTGCTGAAAGTGTGACTAAAACCAAAGAACTGGTCGCTGAAATTAATGCGGCAAGCTCAGAACAGGCGGGCGGAATATCGCAGATCAATCTCGGTCTGGAGCAGATAGATGCGGTTACTCAGCAGAATACCTCCAATGCCGAGGAGTCGGCGGCGGCCGCGGAGGAATTGAAATCACAGGCAGATGTGCTACTGGATCTGGTGGGCAAGTTCGTGCTGATGGAGGATGCGGTGCAGAACAGTAAGCGGCATAAAAAGCCGCCGCGTGGCGGGTATTCTGTAGTAACACCGGATATGCAGATACCATTGGATGACACCGAACTCGGTAAATTTTAACCGTTGTAATTTGAATTGGTCTCTATTCTGGTAGAGTCATTGTATCTTTGTAAAATATACTTATAATTGGTTGAGGTTCAATTTAGCGGAATATTTTTTAAACTCAATTTATAAGGAAATGATATGTTAAAGGCAGCGTTTATTTTTGTTGCGCCAGAAGCTGATCCGGTACAGCACAGATCGGTTATTACTACCAGTGAAGTTGAGCTTATAACCGTTGGAGTCGAGGATTATGAGGCGGCAGAGGCTGTGGCTAAGGAACTGTTCGCCGATGGGGTTACAGCAATAGAACTCTGTGCGGGCTTTGGAAATGAAGGGGTCGTAAGAGTTACCAAGGCGGTTGATGGTATGATCCCGGTAGGAGTGGTGCGTTTTGACAGTCATCCGGGGTTTGGCTTTAAAAGTGGTGATGCGCTTTTTCAATAGGGTGCTATTTTTGAAAAAGCTAATACGTATCTGCAGTGTTAAAGTGCCTTAACTGATAAGGCACTTTTTTATTTGTGGCCGGAGTTTATTGTTAATATTATTTATTGTCAATATTATTGAATGTTTGTTGGTTTTGGTTATACTTTCTGGTAACGAGGTATTGGTAATGGCCGAATAGTGCGGTCATTGAAAATCGATGCTGTTAAACCGCTGGTGAAAAAGGCAGGTGATATATGGACAAGTCGTTTAAATCCAAGGTGGCGTTTATTGTGGAAACTGATGGTCTGCTCAAAGATTATCTGGAGATGATTGTCATCAAGAATATCAAGGCGGAGATGGTGGATGACGCGCTAAAAAATGTGAACTCGAATCAGGTGCATGCGGCGCTGATACTCAAGAATATCGCACCGTGTACTTTGAAGAAATTTGCTACAACGATACGGGCATCGGTGGCGGCGGCATCGGCACTGATTGACCGGATGGTACGTGACGGACTGGTACGGCGGGAGATAAATCCGCAAAACCGGCGGGAGGTTCTGCTGACGGTAAGTCCGGAATTGGAGGCGCATGTGTCGCATGTACGTGCGGAGATGACTCTCTGGTTTGAAAAACTTGCGGGTAAAATGGGTATGGATAGTTTTGAACAATGGCATGATATTATGGTTTCGCTGAATAAGGTGCTGCAGGAAGAGTTTCGTGAGCAGAGTGGGCAGGAATAAGTAATAGTGGCAAAGTTAAAGGAATATTGTAATGCATAAGAAACAGAAGTTTTTTACCGGGTGGTCATTTATTGTTATGCTGGCACTGCTCAGTGCTTTTCCACCGCTCTCTACCGATCTGTATCTGCCGGCGCTGCCGCATGTGATGGATACTTTTAACGCCAATCAGATGCAGGTGAATCTGAGTCTGAGTATGTTTCTGATCTCGTTTGCTCTGGGTATATTGATCTGGGGTCCGGTCAGTGAGAAATACGGGCGGCGTCCGATTCTGCTTATGGGGCTTGCGCTCTATACTATTGGCAGTGCCGGCTGCGCTATGTCTTCAAATGTGACGATGCTTATTCTCTCCCGGATAATTCAGGGATTTGGCGGCGGAGCGGCTGAAGCGGTGGTGACGGCGATGGTAAAGGATATGTATGACGGGCGAAAGCGTGAGCTGGTTCTGGCGGTGGTGATGGCTATGGTCGTGGTTGCGCCGGTAGTGGCACCGGTGGGCGGGGCGTTTATCTTGAAGTTTATGTCGTGGTCCGCTATTTTCTGGGTACTGACCGGGGTGGGACTGGTTTCATTTCTCTTCTCACTGCTAATAACTGAGACCCTTGATAAGCGGTATTCAGGATCGGTACTGCATTCACTCGGGCGTCTGGGAGTGGTGCTGAAAAATCCCGGTTTCTCGGTGTTGCTGCTGCTGCTTTCACTGGCACCGCTGCCGCTATTGTCCTTTATCGGGGCTTCGGCATTTGTCTATATTCAGCAGTTTGGCATGGATGAGCAGACATATGCATATTTCTTCGGTATGAATGCCTTGGGGTCATTGTTCGGGCCGTTACTCTATATTCAGTTGTCCAAATGGCTGGCACCGGGGAATATTCTTGCCGGTTGTTTTGCGGTGATTGCGGCTTGCGGTATTTTTATGGTGGTACAGGGAAGCGGCTCACCGGTGATGTTTGCTGTGCCGATGGTGCTGGCTACAGTGGCTATTACCATGATGCGGCCGCCAACAGCCAATATTCTGCTCTCGCAGCAGACGGGAGATACAGGTTCTGCGGCGTCACTCATTAATTTTACGGCTTTGTTTATGGGCAGTGCGGGAATGTTTCTCATCTCATTTGCCAAAGGCGGCAGTCTGATTCCCAGTCTGGGATTGATGCAGATTATAGTGGGAGTGGTTTGCGGTAGTTGCTGGCTGCTGGTGCGGCAGAGGTCATTTATTCGTCAGGTGGACTGATATAAGCTGGCGCTGGGTGTTTTCCGGGGTATAATTAAGTGGTAATACCGGTTGGTCGTAAGACTGTAGGGTGTGCTGATTCCTGTGCAGACGGCGCAGGAGAGTGTTGCCGGATCGGCGTCGGGTGCTGGTGCGCAGTCTGATTCTGAATAGTTCTGTCCCTACCTGGTTATTGTCGGTAGCGGCTACTAATTAACCTTTTGAGCAGGAGCGTGAGAAGATTATGCAGGTTGTGATTTTGACCTCAAAGCAGCGGGTAGAGAAGTTTTCAGATTTGAGCCTCTTGCCTGCGGACTGGGAGCTGACATTTCTGAACGCCGGCAGCAGTGATGCTGAAATTCTTGCAGCGGGCAGAGAAGCGGAATTTATATTCGCGGATGCGATTGCGCCGGTGTCGGGCGATCTTATCAGCCAGCTGCCGAATCTCAAGCTTATTCATTCTGAAGGCGTGGGTTATAATTGCATAGATACGGCTGCGGCGCATGACGTCGGGGTATTTGTCTGTAATAATGCCGGAGCCAACAGCAAGGCGGTGGCTGAACAGGCGGTACTGCTGATGCTGGCTTTATTGCGCCGTCTGGCTCAGGGCGATGAGATGGTGCGCCGTGGGCAGCAGATACAGGCCAAGGAATCATTTATAATGGATGGTATCACCGAGCTGGGAGCATGCCGGGTGGGAATTATCGGTCTGGGGGCAATTGGAAAAGCGACCGCTCGGCTACTCGATGCGTTCGGCTGCGAGGTCTGTTATTACAGTCGCAGGAGGCACCTGCAGCTGGAGAGCGGAAATTTGCAGTACCTGCCGCTGGAGGAGCTTGCAAATAGCTGTGATGTGGTGAGTCTGCATCTGCCGGTAACTCCAAAGACTACCCGTATGGTCGATGAGAGCTTTCTGCAGCGGATGAAATCAACAGCGATACTGATAAATACAGCACGGGGTGAGGTCGTTGATCAGGTGGCTCTGGCTCAGGCTTTGGTGCAGAAGCGTATAGCCGGCGCGGGGCTGGATACCCTCGATCCGGAGCCGGTGAAACTGGATAATCCGCTGCTGGGACTGCCGGAGGAAGTACGGTACCGGGTGATCTTCTCACCGCATATTGGTGGAACTACCAGCGGTGTGTTTATGCGGGCGCATCGTATGGTCTGGGAGAATATTGCTGCGGTGGCGCGCGGGGAGAGGCCGAAAAATATTGTCAATGGTTTGTGATGCCGGTAATCTGCTTGCCGGTTGTAAAGTGCGTTCGACTTGAGTCGGGCATATTATCTTTATAGGCTGTCTGTAAGGGTGTGGCTAAAAAGTCGAGTTGTGATTTCCTACGGATAACTGGCTGATATTTCTTTTGTTCCAGTTCTGATAGGCTTTGAGCAGAAGCTTCATTTTGTTCTTGGAGCAGGTGTTGGTAAAGTATACGTTAAAGCACTCCCCGGATATGCAGGCGCATTCATCTACTTTTCTTATTAATCCGTTAATACTGGTATGATTCATACGTAATAATTTATTATGAACCTGCAGCGGCTCTGCGTCAGTTCTTAAATTTAACAGCTTGAAAAAGAAGAGTTTACAAGGCTCATTGATAAACAGGCTTTGTATGGTTTTTTTGCTGTATTTAATAAAAAAATCTGAATTGTCTCTGGTTGTCAGCATTCTAATCCCGTTTTTATTTATCCGTATAATATTAAATATATGCAAATCATTCTGTATTGCAAGTTAGTCTGCTGTTAAGTAAGTCTTGTTAGCTGTTTTCTTTGCACTGTCGGGTAAATAACGGAAATTTCAAGTTTTAAGGGTTTGAATAGATCGAGCTTTAACTGGAACTGGGGAAAGAAGATGGAAAATAAGAGCAGTCAGGCGGTATGGCTCTGCCGGCTGTAATGGGGAGTGCGGTGTTGCTTGATATTTGTGCTATTCAGATTGCTTATTTGTGTTGCAGATTTCGTGAATTTCATCCATAAAATTTGGTTGACTGTAAGCGTCTATGATCTTCTGGAGAGATATTGGCAGGCGCATGTGTGTGTGTGTGTGTGGTTATTTGCTATATG
This sequence comes from Planctomycetota bacterium, assembly GCA_963677015.1. GTDB lineage: Bacteria > Planctomycetota > SZUA-567 > SZUA-567 > SZUA-567. The sequence goes on along the minus strand of OY781533.1, from coordinate 2,929,469 downwards.
CTTTGTATTCTGTGTTTTGTTTGTTTTTGTAGGAGTTTTACCTGCCAATATCATAATTAGATATTCGGTCTTGCAGGTTCGAACTTTATGATAAATATTCGTAAAACTCAAAATAAAAAAATATATGATTGTGGTGCTTGATTGTCATGGACTGATTATAAAAATATGCTTAATGCCTTTTGGGGGGAAGTGCAGGTGAAGTGCAGGCGGGTTTTGTTGTCTGGTTTGTCTTGTATTTGAAGTCATGGTCTTGGGCTTTCGGTGTGCTTTGGGGTTTTTATTTATTTAATATAAAGGTAAAACAAAAGAGTTTTGCTGTTTGTTGGCTGTCTGGATTGCTGGAAGGTTTGAAGGTTTGAAGGTTTGAAGGTTTGAAGGTTTGAAGGTTTGAAGCAGTGCTATTTTCGAATGAGTTTTAAGATGGTTGTAATCTGAGCGGAGAGTATTAATAAATTATATTATAATGTCTTGTGCCGATTTAGCGGTATTTATGGTTTTTTATCCTACTATCGTTAAAATTTTGTGTGGTTCTAATCGGGAAATTTGTCAGATTATTTTAATGACTAACTGTTTTGTTCTTAGCCATTAAAATAATATTGAAGATATTGGTAGGTGGGTGCGTGTGTGTGGTTCTATATGTTATGTGTTGTGTGTTTGTTTTTGTAGGAGTTACACCTACCAATATCATGATTTATAATTTAAACCGGCACTGCATTACTGATTGTCAATCCTGGCTTGTTATCCTTTCTTCTATTTGTATTATACCACGTTTGTTTTAAAATAATAAAAAAATAATATGGTTTTATAAAATAAAATGTGCTGAAGTTTGATTGAAATATTGGGCTTTTGTGAATAACTTGTAGTATTTCAGCCTATGCTTAATATTGAGTTGAGATTATCTCAAATGTTTCGTTTTACGGGGATTTTGAACGGAGTACTTCTGGAGGTGTTTTATTCATGGGAGGCTGGTTGTACTGAAAAAAATGTTGGGAGTGTTTTAGTAAAAGAGGTTACAGAATGCAGCGTTGGGGCTGGGGCTGTAACCTCCTGCAGGTACGTCTGGTTTATGCGAGATTATGTCGCGGAATCGGTGGCCGGTTTGAAGCTCACGGACTTGTGTCAAGCTATTTGCTCAGCCATTCCTGTAAGCCTTTGACTATAAATTCATGGTCTTTTTCATGGGGCAGATTTGAGACTAAGGCAACTCCAACCATTTCTCCTGTTTTCAGGATTATCGGGAAACCGCCACCGCAAAATACATAGTCTGTGTCCAGTAAGCCGTGTTGAGCCACTCCATTGCCTGATATTTGGGATTCGACCCAGGCGCCGTAGGAGCTTCGTTCGGTCAGTAAAACTGTGTTGAACTTACGCTTCATCCAGTTCTGATTGTTCAGGCAGGTGCCTGCGGTCATGTGCTGATAGATTATTGAACCGTTCAGCTTGCGGATGGAGATTGATAAATCGATTCCCTGACTGTAAACTTTGTCGGCGAGGAAATTACCCAGAGCCAGGGCATCTCTATTGGAAAAACTTGTAAATCTGATACTCTCCTCAGCCGCTCTAACTTCCTTTTCCAGCGCTACATATTCTTCTTTTGTCATGATAATATTCTTTCTAAGTCCAATGTGGTATATATGTTCGGTTCACACAACAATATTTTAAATAACCGAGTTTAAAATGCAATCAGGCGGCTTCTGCTTCTGTGGTGTCTAAAGCTAAGCTGCTTTTTTGGGTGTTAATCCGGATATTAGCGTCCGGTTATGCTTCTTTGCTGCGTCCGTTTGTGTTACTGTCGGGAATTGGACAGCCGGAGATTCCTAGTATTTTTCCGGGCATGCTCAATCCTGGTATTAATTAGTAACAGTCTGTGAGTGCTTTCAGGCTGTACGTTGCCGGTATTTTTATAGCTTTTCAGCAAGAGCTCCGGGAATCTGTTCTGTTGTAAACGGGCCGGGGTCGGTGCGGTATATCCGGGAGCTGCCGCCGAGGCTATGGCTGATAGCGCTACTCTACATTCAGATGTTTCTTTATATCGGCGGCATTATCCTCGAAGAATTCACTGCTGGGGACATTGCCGCAGTTCCGGCACTGCAGATCGTAGGCGGAGTTTATAGTCTGGCAGTTGGGGCAGCTGTAATGGCGGATGGACTCTTCCTGCCACCGGTTGGAGCCGACCTCATTTATGCGCTTGAGTGAGGTCCAGAGTTCGTTGCGGTGCGGACGGGCCGCCTGAAATTCCTGGAGTTCCGAGCAGGGGAAGTCGTCGCACTCTCCGCAGAACTCGAGTCCGCGTTCGGCGGCGCAGCTGACAAAATGACAGTCCTGGCAGAATTGCCCGAGTTTTTCCGAGCGGCAGCCACGGCAGCTGGCCTCTTCGGTGGTCATGTTGAATCTGTCAGCGGCTTTCTGCAGGCGCTCCGGGTCCTCGTTGGTGGCGATAAAGATTGAGCAGGCACCGCAGTAGAGACCGCATACCGCGGCAAGGGTGTTGTCGGTGTGATCGGTAGCCATTGTATTTTTCTCCTATGCGTTTTTTATAGCTGCATGATGCTGCGGGATTTGAGGTGCTGAACCCGGGCAGCTGAGTTATACGGTAATACCTGAACCTGACTTTTCCTTAATATGTATTTCAGGGCAATAAGGTTTGTTTCTAGGGTTTGCTGCTGTCTTGGAGAATTTTTGATCAGGAGCGTCAGTCGGGAAAAGCGCCTGATGTTGTGCTGCTACTGACCGGGGCGCAAACTCAATTTTCAGATTCATAGTGTATTAACAGACATAACAGAAGTTTATGGTATGTTCAGGGGGTTGGTCTGTCAAGCAATATTGTGGTCAGGTGAGGATAAATTGCTCTCAGGCAGGATAGAAAAAAGGCAGCGTAATCTATACGCTGCCTTTAGTTGCAGGTCGTGGTTGTATTTATTTTAACTGCTTAATTGGTCAATCGGTATTTCTGATAGAGTTTGACGGAGGCAATTCCGAGGGCGGCGAGAATGATAAGGGCCCATTCTGCGGGTTCGGGAACGGCGCCGGATGAACCGCCATGGCTGCCGCCTCCGTGGCTGCCGCCATTGCCCGGATTCCAGCCGCCGCCGGGTTGGGCGGTGGCTATTTCATTATAGCCTGAGGTGAGATTTTCTTCGGCGAAATCACTGGAATCGCTGAAGAAGCTGTCTTTGTCAGGGTCGATCAATGAGTTGTAACCGGTGTTCAGATAGTAAGGTGCTACCTCTGAATCGGAGCTCTGGTAGGAATTTCCTAAAATACCGTTATTTACATTATGGGTCAGGTTGACACTGGTTGCGCCGGTTTGCTGATTAGCTGTTTCTGTGCTTGAGGTGAAGCTTTCGGCGTGAGAGGCCGTTGTGACTGCAACTAAAAGAAAGAACAGTGCGAGAAATTTAGACATAATTTTATCCCTCCATGTATGATAAAAGAAAATAATAATTATTGTGTAGCAAACTTTTGCAGCTTATACTACTATAGGGTTGCAGGGACAAGAGTAATAGTGGTTTTGAATGTTTTGTATTATTTTTTTACTTTGTCTGTTTGCCGGTTAAAATCATTGGTTATGGCTGTAACTTATGATCTAACATAATGATACTATAGCTTATATTGTTAATTTGTCAAGAAAAATTATTACAATAATGTGGAGATAATGGGGTGTTGATATAATGTTACATAAGGCGATAAAATTTTTTTACTAGTATGTTGATGCCGGTTACTATTGGATTATGGTGCAGGTGTATAAGGAGAGCTTCTATGAGGGGTATAATTTTATTGGTGCTGCTGTTCTTGGGTATTTTTATTAATACGGCATTTGCGCTTGAATCAAATATATTTTTGCATTGACGGATATTTAATCTTATGCTAATATCCTCTAATTGTTTGTGTAATAAATAATTGCTACAAGATATTTGGGTGGAGAATAATATGTCAGCGAACAATGTGTCAGATACTACAATTCGAATTGATTTATCAAAGTCTTGTGATGTTACAAGGTTTGATAATGAGGCACTTCTTCAGAAAGAGGCGTATAAGAGATTTAATGAGCTACTTGGGAATTCTATTGGTGTTGCTAAAGATTTTGACAATATTACTGATGAGAAAGAAAAAAAGTATAAATTTCATGTACATAATGCAATATTTGTTGGTGGCGCAAGAGGATCTGGGAAGACTACTTTTCTTGTGAATGTTGATCGTGGCATGGATAAGGGTGAAAACAAAAGCATAAGGAATGATTGCCTATTTCTTGATATTATTGATCCGACGCTATTACATAATAATGAAAAGTTTTTAAGTATAGTTCTTGGTTTGCTTGCGAATTATGTAGATAAACATCAAGAGTGTGTCAATGATTGTAGTTCTGGTAATTACTCTAATAATGGTATTCAGGAATTTTATAAAAACTTACAGAATGCAGCCAGTGCTATGGAGACTATTGAGAACGGAAAGTGTTCTGGCATTGATGCTATGATAGCCAATCAGAATGGATTACAGCTTGAAGATTATCTCAATAAGGTATATAGTTTGTTTCTCAAATTATTTAATAAGAAATTGATTGTAATTCGTATAGATGATATTGATATGTCGTTTCACCATGGCTATGCGATATTGGAAACAATTCGTAAACATCTTTCTTCTCCATACATTTTGCCTGTGATTTGTGGTGATATGAAGCAGTATCGTCTTATTGTTGAAAGAGAGTTTGCCTCAAATGGAGAATACCCAAAGTTTAACAAAGATGGAACAGATGATGATCTTCAACGAGACATTCTTCCTGATGCTCCTGATGAAGATTTTTTGAAAAGATATCAATATCTTCTTGAACATAGAAATATACCCGAGAGCATAACTGATGGGCGGATTAACCAGAATAAGTATGCTGGACATATTGTTGATTTAGCAGAAAAGTATCTTATTAAAGTGTTTCCAAAAAATAAACGGATTAATTTGCATAGTGATATTATAAATTTGTTAAAAAAAAATGGATATACTGTTCTACGTTCAAAAAATAATGTATATATTGTACCACTTGAAAAATTATTTGAGCTAGAGTTAGAATTACGTCACTATAGGATTGAGAGGAATTATGATTCAAATCATGACTTACCTAATAATGTCCGAGAATTATTCCAATATCTAAATAGTCAAATGGATTTTTACGCTACAATAATGTCTTATATTTCTGCAGATGAAAAAACTCGTTATATTAATATTAATAATATTTCTGATGTTAAGTCGGTCTGGGCAGGCAAAAATTATTTGAGAATGTTTGAAGAAAAATGTGAGACTTTAAGTGCGTTCCTCGAAGTGTATAAGATGTACCTTTTGAAGTTAATAGATTTTATTAAATTTGATATTACTAGAGAGCAGCTTTATTTAGAATGTAAGGCAAATCTAAACGCAATTGTTCAGAAAGACAAATCTTTAACTTTCGATTATAAGACACTGTTTGTTGATGATACATTAAAAAGTGAATATGGTTTTCTTACCCCATACGGCAACCCATACTTTAAGGTTCCTCCAGAGTATGTTATGATCCCTGATAGAAAAACCAGAGAGCTAAGTATTTTAACTATTATATTGAATAATATGAATAAAAATATGTTTGTTAATGAGTTTAGTAGTTTAGCAAAGTTCTTTTTGTATTCTGTAAGTGAAGAAAACTATTATAGTACAAATGATGTCATGTGTATGCCATTTTCGGGAAGATTGATAACTCATATTATTGATTCGATTACAGCGTATTCACATAGCTTTTTTGAACAAAGCTCAGGATGTTTAGAATCTACTGATAAAGAATATCTGGATACTCTTACTCTTAATAGAGCTGTAACCTTTATTGATAATCAACGTAGTTTTTTGAAAAATCGTCCCTATTTATGTGAACTATCAAGGACAAAAGTTAGCGGTATACTTGATGATGCGATTGAATTTGGCGCTCATAATGATTACTATACTATTGAAAAAAGTAATTTTATTAATAATTATAATTATCTTCGAGGTAATAATGACTATAGCAGTTATATGGTTCTCGTGTGGAAGTGGGCTGGGCTAAACGTTTCTTCAAATATGATTTTTCCAGCAGGATTTCTTCATAAAGTGTTAAATCATTACTTTACTAATCACAATGTGTATAGGAGTGCAATTGTAGGTGATGACGAAACGGTTTATACCTATATACAAAGATCCCTTTTAATGTTGCTGAATGCTTTTGCAGTATTTTATAGTTCAAATGAGCCCGTTTTGGAACAAAATATAGCATTATCTAAAGAATTTAATTTGGATGAAGTTATAACAAACAATAAAGTATTCGTTTGTAATATTTTGCCTATTCTTACACCAATAGATGATACAGATATGAAAACTTTCGAAATTTCGTCTACATATTCGAAGAAGCAGGAAGTTTTTATAAATTTGTGTAATCATCCAGTTTTTCATTTGTTTTTACCGGAATTAAGCCATTATCTTGTTAAATTGGAAATGAGAGTGTTAGGGCTAAATATGGATGAAGATGCTATTAAAATGGCTAAACCTAGTGAAAAACCAAATCGTATTTCTAAGCGTTTAAAAGAGTTAAAGGATAAAAGGATGAAATATATCGATAAGCATAAAAAGAAATATGGTGACCTTCAAACTAATATTCGTAAATTACTAGATATTAGAATTAAAAAGATATGTTCAAAAAATGCGGAAATGACACAGCGTAATTATATAATTGATAACAAGGATATTGATAAATAATAAGTTATTGATAACTGAATATATAAGTTTCGTGTTAATTATTCATCGAGTTTACTTTATTAATGTTTAAAAATACGGCTTTTTCAATTGAGTGTGAGGCGTTGTTGTCTTCTGAGATGGTGCTTGGGGAGTGTGTTGAGTATCTTAGAAGAGGCAAGAATGCTGCTGCTGTTGCAGGGGACAAGCTTTCCTGTGGGGCGGATACTGCTGGCTCTATGATGAAACAAGCACTTAGGGATTATCGGGGTAACTGGATGGAGGATGAGGTCTATCTCAGAACTGAACAGTTATACGACAAAACATCTGGTGTCCCTGATTATGATTTTGCTCTTGGTAATGTGTTTGATATATTCTATAAGCTTGATGGTTATAATTTGATTGTGCAGGACTCGCTTGAAGAAGAGGCATCTGCTATAGCAAGAACTGTTGATCCGTTCTGTATTGGAGCGTGGAAGCTTGCTCGCTTGCTGGATCGTTCGCATGACTTTAAGCAGCTCAGGATCTGTATTGAGAATATTAGACCAAATCTTTATGACGGTAAGAAGATTAGTGAAGAGTTGGCAGAAAATCATATGCACTTCAATGGGGCTCACCCTGTGCCAGCGAATCTTACTGCGATAATTATGGGTAATGTTTGTCGAAAAATTGAGTTATACAAAATACCTCAGGATGTTTCAAAGGGATTGTATACTTTAGATAAACTTATTAAATTGCTCAAAGTATTGTCCAGTGTTATCACAGAGTATGCATGGAACAGTAATATGCTTCAGGGAGATTCCAAGGAATTTAGCAAGAGTGTTTCTACTGAGCTCAATAAACTTGTAAATAAAGGTTGGCATTTTTCATCTCTAAACGGCAGAATGTATCTTAGCAATTTTGAGCAGTATAACTTTGGGCTTATTAATAAGGTTGTTTCTGAAGATAAAACTTGCGTGCGGAGGATACTGGCTCTCTCGGCTTCTCTTATGCAGAATAATCAGTATACTGCTTCGTGGTTGGCATATTTGACTTTTATATTTAGATTGTATAAAGTAACTAAGAGCCGATATCTGAAAACGACTATATGTGCTTTTTTGCATTGTGCGAACTGTGTAAGACGGTATATGGTTATGAGTAAAGGCAGAGGGCTTGAGGATTTTGTGCGCTTCTTTGATGTGCCGCCGAGAAATGAGCTGAGTGAGGTCAGTGCTGATTGCCAGACGGTTACGACTAGGCATCTATTACGTGGTGGCGCGACAAATATTGATTATAAAGTGGCAAAATTTGGTAATGACGATCCTTACATTATAAAAGATGATGTTAATTCATTATGCGCTCGAGTATTTAGAGGTTTTTTTGAGCATAGTATTCATAAAGATAATCCACATTCTGGGTTGAATGATTTACCTGAAATTACTGGGCGTACTATTGAGAAGTATTTTAATAGTAAACATGAATTTCATTTCTCTCAACACTTTATAAAAAGTAAAGACAAGACCAAAAAAGGGAGGAATTACCACATTGTTCCTGCTAGACATGAATTAATGAGGGAAGAGCTTTATCGTCAGGCAAAAGCTATGCATTATTGGCGTACCAGTCCTGACAGGATTACCAGATTACCTCAGATGTTATATAAGAGTGGTATTACTTTAAATAAAGTGCAGCAGGCTGTGGGTAAGGGTAAATACTTTGACCCTGCTATGGTCATGCGATCTCTTGATGCCGCAGGTGACGAAAGGACTGTTGCACCTGAGGTGTATGCTCCGGTATTTAGATATCTTCGCAGTAGTGAGCTTTACACACGAACAACGCAACCGAATATTACTGCATATAGAGCAAGACCGCCAAAAATATCGTATCATGTAGGAGAGTCGTTTTCGCACTTGATGACAGGGCTCAGGCGTATTGATGAGACGATAAGGTTCATGGGGCTTGAAAGTGGTGACAGGTTGGGGCATGCGTTGGCACTTGGGATAAACCCAGAGGCTTGGTTAAAGAGGTCTGGTGAATTTACTATACCTAAAGAAGAAGCGCTTGATAATTTTGTATGGTTATGGCATTGTGCCGTTGAGTTGTCTGTGAGTTACCCAGAGCTTGCGAGTTCGTGGGTACGGCATTATAAAAAACATGCTTTGAAGTTTGGGTATGAAATTTATGGTAATGAGATTAAAATTGAGGATTTGCACTTTGCATGGAAGTTGCGGAGAAATTGCCCCATGACTCTATTTAAAAATGAAGACAGTCTTTCGTATAAAATGACAAATATTAGTCCGTTAATTCCTGATGCTGGGAAAATTTCAAATTGTGGTAGTGCTTTGGAATTATTTAGGCGTTATCACTTCGATAAAGAAGTCCGTGATAAAGGAAAAGCACCGTCTCATTATAGGTTTATAGAGCATTTTTCTCAGATATACGGTAAAGGAATTATATATGTCACGCCTGAGGAGTTGAAATTCTGGGAAGCGGTGCAGGATTATATGATGTATAAGATTGCTAATATTGGGATTATAATTGAGTCGAATCCATCATCCAATGTTTATATTGCTGATTTTACTGCGGTTGAGGGCCATCCTATATTTCGTTTTTATCCTCCTGACTCAAAGAAACTTGAAAATGGAGGAAAATATAATAAGTATGGTATTAGGAATGGGGCATTAAGGGTATGTGTAAATACTGATGACCCTTCAATGTTTAATACTTCTCTTATTAATGAATTCAGGTTGCTTGAGAACACAGCGAAGCAGATATATAAAATGAGTGATGAAGAAATTTATCCTTGGATTGAGAGATTAAAGAAGATTGGATTGGAAGTCTTTGAGAGTACGCATATTAATCCGTGGTTTACTATGTAGGTGTTGAATTGTTGAAATGTTGTTTATTTGTGGCTTAAATTCTTGAAAATGGTGTTTTTAATAGTTGAATATTTGAATTTTGGATGTATCGAACATTTTGGTGATGTTGGCTTTGTTTGATATAAGTGATTGAATTTATTGGTTGTTCTGGGTTTTGTGGGTAATTTGTAAGTGGTATGCCTGGCGGGACTCGAACCCACTACCTCCGGTTTAGGAAACCGACGCTCTATCCTGATGAGCTACAGGCACGTGTTTTTTTGTATTCTGGGTGGTGCGTATGCTGCGTGTGCTGCCGGCTGTTGTGTCAAGTATGGTGTTTGCGGGCTTCTTTGGGGAAAATTGTGACGTCGATTCTGTTGGGTCGGCGTCTGTTTTTTTCCTGTCTGAAGGGTCACTCGGTTCCGGGTGACTGCATTTACCATGGCTGCTGCTGACGTTTGGAGCGAATGACGCTCTGTTATTATTGCCGGGTCAGTGTGTCTCATTATCTTTTGTACTGTCTTTATGTCAACCCTCTTTTTTTATTAATTCAGTCAATGTTTGGCACTGTAGAGACAGATATACTGGCCGGAGCCGCTTTCGCAGCGGCTCCGGTTTCTGTGGTGTTAGAGAATATCGGGTTAACCGCTTATTTTAGCGGTTGGCGGGGCCGGGCGGGGGCTGGAGATGGCGGCGGTATTATGGCTCGGTGGCGGAGCGGGAGACGCGTAAAGGAGATGTCTGGGTGTTCGCGTTTTCTCACGCGCTCTGTAGCGTGGTGTGTGAGGTATTGCGGGCGGCAGGAGCGGGGCTGGGGAATTGATTTCGCGGGAGGCTGCAGGAAGTGGCAGGGATTTCCGGCGGTTGTTTTTTGGTGTTACCGGCGGGTTAGAGTGAGTGTGGTTGAGTGGCTTTAAGGGCGGTTCTCTGCAGTTTAGTGGTCGGAGACCGGTTTTTTTTTCTGGTAAGGGTTATGTTCGGGTATATGTTATTTTGGGATTTTATAATTACTGGCGGTAAAAAAGTTGTGCATGTGAGAGGTGCGGTGTGACAGGAAATATCGGTGTTTTTAAGGTGTTTCTGCGGTTTTAGAGAATATTTCTTTGGGAAAAATAAAATATCAGCGGGGTGTGAGTGTGATACGAATATTCTGAAAAAATATGTTATTATATGATCATAACATAAAATGAATTTAATTTTCTTTACTAAAGCGGAAATAATGTTTATTATTAGAATTGTGTTAAGAAGGTACTAAGCCTTTTTCTGAAAGATGTTGTGTTGATTCATCCCTATATTGATGCTGTCTGCGGTTGTTATGCCGTGTGATGGCGCTGCAGAGCAAAAGTGGTACGGTTAAATCCGTATTGATGATAGTGGTGAAGTGTCTATAAGCATAAGCTGGGGCTCTGTGGTGTGGTTTAGCCGCCCGGGTCATGGGAATCGAGGAAGGAGAACAGATAATAAGTTGCGGTATCGGTTGAATTTATTGAGATTTATGCATGATAAAGGAGAACGGCAATGAACAATGATATTCCAAAAATTTTATATGATGGTAAAGGTGCTGCTCACAATATTGAGAGTGTGGGGCAGCCAAGCGGTCAATATCAGCTTAATACAATTAAAGCTAGCTTGACTGCTCCGTGTATTAATCGTGATCTGGAAAAAGGTGAGTTTGTTTTTGATATCCCGTTACGTGGATCTCTTACCCTGTATGCGCAACCTCCTCAGAGGTGATTCTTTATAGTAATGATATTTTTAAACGGGTATGGTGTGCAAGCCATACCCGTTTTTTTATTTATAGTTTTATAGCGGTTGAGCTGCCGGTTTTATTACAGGGTTGGTTTTATTGTCAGAAGAGATTTGGGATTTGGCGCAGGTTGTTTGTAATGCCGGATTCAGGGCGGAGAGTATAAAAAAATACGAGGCGACACATGACCGGCGTCACCTCGTACATGGATTTGGTAGGTATTGGTAAATAATGTAAAATGCAGAACATACCCCTATTTAACCTACAGCTTATTTGTTTTTGCTTATTCACACACATTATTTATACGTAAAGACATTGGGATAGCTTGCAGCAGAAATTTATTTTGTTGTAAATGATATGGCGCTACAACTAATATAACCGGGTCGGATACTGGGTGCGGCTGTTGGCTGATTGTTACTTAAGTGATTAATGTATAGTGAATTATACGTACGGGGTGAGGGTCTATAACGGGATTATGACGGTATCTTTTTTCGTTAAAATAAATGGGTGAGGCGGGGTGAAATTTTTTGTTTTCTGTTGGTAGGGGGAGAGTATGAGTCGGGATTTTGGAGTAGCGGGATGTGCGACTGTAGTACTGACTGGGTTGCGGTGCTGCGACTATATACGGTATATATAATTTTTGGTGTATATCATGTAACTGATTGTGACACAAGTTGATATGAGAAAAATGCCGGCTTTTTTCTGCTCTGGCACGTTTATTGGATAGAGTAAAGTACAGTTGCAGCGGCGGGAGACCCCGGGGAATTTGCGCTGACTGCAGTATGAATTTATTTTTATTCCAATTTTTACAGGAGGCTCTGGGATGCCTGGAGGTGATGGTAGAGGATCTGCCGGCGGTGGTAATGGCAGGATGGGAGGATTTGGTGGCGGCTCCGGCGGCTACTGTGTCTGTCCCGCATGCGGCTACCGCCGGGAGCATGAGCGTGGGCAGCCATGCACACAGCAGAGATGCCCGAATTGCGGTGCGGGTCTTATACGTGAATAGAGCGCAGCGTTTTTTTTAGAGTTAATATTTGATTTACACAGGAGGAAATATAATGCCAGGAAGAGATGGAACAGGCCCTATGGGGGCAGGTGCAATGACTGGACGCGGTATGGGACTATGTACAACTGTACCGGGAAATGCCGGTTCAGGATTTGGTTTTGGAAAAGGTCAGGGACTGGGAAGGCGTCTGGGCTGTGGTCGCGGTTATGGTCGCGGTCGCGGGTTTGGCGCCGGATATGGTGCCGGTGTACCGGTGCAGCCGGTGGACAGACAGGATCAGATTGCGATACTCAAGGAGCAGGCGCTGCAACTCGAAGGGAGTCTGCAGACGGTAAAAGAACGTCTGTCCTCTCTGGAGAATGCGGCTGAATAGTTCCAGCGGCGGTACCTGAGTACAGTTATATTAAAGCAGCACCCCGGTATACTCCGGGGGCTGCTTTTTTTTTTTGTGTCAGGCAAATTATCTTTGAGCTTTATGAAAAGCATCCCGGCGTTGTTCGGTGTTTTATTTGTCTATCTCATAGATAACGATGCCGATGGCTCCGGAATTGTCACTATAGCCGGCACCCTTCTCGGATTTGATATCGTCATTGGCGATGAGGAAGAGTTCGCCGTCGGTTTCGGCGACGATCTTCATGGTGTTGCCGATAAAGAAAGGCTTGCCGTCCTTGCCGATCTTGCCGCAGAGCGCGCCTTCATTATGTATCTTCATGACATAGGAATCACTCTCGACCGGCGTGTCCGGGTCGCCGATGGCGTCATGCGGTTTGCGGTCGGGATTTACACTCCATTTGCCGTACATGTAGGCGATGATGATGGCTTCGCCCTTATGAAGTTTGATCATGGTGCGCTGCCAGATGTTTTTGGCTTCAACCTCGAATATTTTGCCGGCCGGGCTTTGGTCGGTGGCAAAAAGTGTACGGTATTCAACCGGTTCTGAGTTGAGCAATTGCGGGGCTTCGTCATTGTCGACGGCGTATACTGCACCCATTAATAATATAGCGAGTAGTGGCAGCAGGAGTTTCATGATGTTTCCTTTCAGAATGTGTAATGTTATTGGCATAATATTATGATATTTGCAGGTCTTGTCAAGTTCTACCGCAGGTATGAGCGGGAGAAGGGGTAGAGTGAGTTATACTCGAGTTTGAGCAGGGGATAGGTAGTAAAAGCTGAGGCTATGCATCTGCAACAGACCTGTCGGGCAGCGGCAAGAGATTATGAGCTGTAGCGGTGGAAGTGTTTTCAGCGTTTGTTAATCTTGATTTTCTGCAGCTCTACCAGAACCTCGTAGTTTCCGGAGTAGATCATTTCGGATCTCTTTACCACAGCGATACCGCTGAGCTCCTGTCTGGCGAATACACCGCTCTCCCCGGATATCATAACCGCAAACTTCTTGCCGTTTTCAAGTTGATCGGTCAGCAGCAGGAGTGCTGTTTTCCGTCCCAGCTCCAGTACTGCGCCGGTAACGCCGGGGGTGGTGTTGCTCAGCTTATAACGGAGTTTGAGGAGTATATCGTGGCGGTCCTTCTTTGCCCGGGATTTTTTATCCAGTCCGGCGGTTTCGGCGGAGAGGAAGCGGGCACCCATTTCAAAGGTGCCGTTACGCTGTGGAATAACCCGGACGATCTCGATAATCTCATGGATATCACTGGACTCGGCGTCATCTTTTTTCTGTTCGATGCGGATCTTGGCGGTTTCTGCGATGGCGAATTCGGTTTTGCTGACAAACCGCAGTCCGCCTTTGGAGAGATCTTCGATTACTGCAAGTATTTCCGGATCTTCATCATTCCTCTTGATAAAACCGCGCAGAACGATCTTATGCCGTTCATAGCGCCGCTCGTTCTCACTGATCTTATCGGGTTTCTGTCCGTTCTGCTCCTTGATGCTGCTGAGCAGGCGGTAGGTGTCGGGATCGTAGAGACCGGCGTAGGAGCCCAGCCAGCGAAGTTCACCGGGTTTATTCCAGACCATGCCCGCTTCTTTGATGCATTTTTGGCAGACCAGCTCCCACGAGGAATTGCCAGTCTTTAAAAAGGCAAGTTCTTCTGCAGGAACATTGGTGGCATTGCAACGGCTGCATTCGGGTAGCATGGGAAAAATTACCTCATTTCTGTGGATATCAGTGGCTGTTGATATTTTCTGCTCAATATCGCTGGATACGTTCTTCAGGCCCAGGATTTGTATTTAGTATACGGTTCTGGGGTGAAAACTTCAAATTATAAAATGAGATTACTATATATTATTATATCTTTTTACATATAATAAACGTTTGGTTAGAGTTATCTGGGTATTTTGTAAATTTTTTGTAAATTATTTATGATTGTGAGACGGTGTGAGTATTAATAAAGCAAAAGTTCCTTTTAATCCGGCGAAGTTTCCTGTCTTTTACGGCTATATGATTTTTGTTTGTGCGTCTTTGGGTATGCTGATGAGCGGTCCGGGTCAGACAATCGGGGTATCGGCGTTTACCGATGATCTGGTCGAACATCTCGGTATCTCACGTTTCGAGCTGAGTCTGGCATATATGATGGGAACTATAGCTTCGTCATTTCTGATAGGACGGGCGGGAAAACTGCTCGATAAGTATTCGGTACGGCGGGTTGTGTCGGTGACGGTGATCGGATTGGGCTTGTTTTTATTCTATATGGCTAATTGTGACCGGATTGCCGGGGTCTTCGGCAGCAGTGTCGCGGCGTCGATGGTAGTGGTAACTATCGGTTTCTGGATGATCCGTTTCTGCGGTCAGGGAATTCTCGGTCTTTCCAGCAGAACCATGCTGATGAAATGGTTTGACAAGAAGCGTGGTCGAATTAACGCCTTTCTGGGTATATTTATCGTAGTAACCTTCTCATACATTCCGGCGATATTTGATTCGCTCAAGAGCGGGTTTTCTTGGCATGGCACCTGGGTGTTTTTCGGCTGGATCGGGTTTGGCTGGCGTGGCACCTGGGTTTTGGTCGGCTGTGTGGCGATAGCTTTCGCTGCGTTTGTTCTTATCTTTTATCGGGATAAGCCTGAGGACTGCGGACTTCTGCCTGACGGTATAACCGAGGAAGAGTATAACCGGGCACTGAATGAAACCAGTGCTGAGGAGCGGGAGGAAGAGTGGGAGTATTCCGAGGTGGTGCGTAACTATACATTTTGGATCTTTAATATCAGTCTGGCGATGTACAGTCTGGTGATAACCGCGGTGACCTTCCATATCGCTTCAATCTTTGAGGTGGCCGGGCGCGGGCATGATGAGGCGTTCGGTATGTTCAAGTATGCGGCTATAGTCGGGGTTGTTGTAAACCTGAGTGTGGGCTTCCTTTCTGATACCAAGTTCTTTAAGCACCGTCTGCACCTGCTGCTCTTAGGGCTTATCGGCGGGTTGATACTGCTGCTCTTCGGTGTCGTGGTGCTGGCGAGTTCGAGCTACAGTGTGACGATGATTATTCTGGGTAACGGAATTGCCTCCGGAGTGTTCGGGGTGCTCTCCAGTCTGGTCTGGCCGCGTTACTTCGGCAGAACCCATCTGGGGCAGATCAATGGTCTGGGTATGGCATTTATGGTCTTCTTCAGTGCGATAGGACCGACAATCTTCGGCTGGAGCTTTGAATACTTCAAAGGATATTCAATATCTTCATATATTCTTATTGCCGTGATGGTGGCACTCGGAGTAGGTTCATTTATGGCGTTATTTCCACATCGGAAAAAAACTGGTGCATAAGAGCGCAGCATGCAGCAGAGAGAGAAGACAGGAGGCAGCCTTTCGGGGCTGCCTCCTGTCATATGAGGGTAACATTAAATGATGTTTATTGGCGAATGTTTGCAAATAAGGGATTTAATTTTTAGTATTTTGCAGAATACAATACCGAAAAAATAATAATCTGGTATATTGATAGCAGTTTTAACGTGTGTGGACATATGATATTTGATATTGAATATATATTGACTTGTCTGGGAAGAACAGCTGTGTGGCTGAATACCGCCTTAAGAAGTATCTGGTAAGGATCAGGGTAAGAGGCTGAGGGTTTCTGGTATACTGCAGCGGCGTCTTGCCTGTGCATTTAATATGGAAAGTGTGTAATGTTGTACTGATAATGTATTGTATTTATGGAAGGGGGAACTGATGAGGGCTTTATCGTTTCGTAACCGCATTCTGCTGCCTATAACCGGGCTGATCATTATAGGGATGGCGGTAACAGTATTTTTGTCGGCGAGGTCGGTGGGCAGTATTGTAAATAATATTATTACCGATCATCTGGAGACGACAACCACCGGGCTGAAGACCAAGGTGACGGCCTGGGTCGAGGATTTGCGGTCGGATCTGGTGCAGCAGTCGAAGAATCAGATGTTTATTGATCTGGCACTGAATAAGAATCCGACTCCACAGGAGACACAGGCGGTCAATACATATATGAAGGAGTTTATTGATCTCTATGGCGAGATCTATGATTCGATGACGCTGATAAGCGCAGAGGGGAAGATAATCGCTAACTCCAATCCCAAGGCTGTTGGAATTGATCTTACCAGTAGAGAGTACTTTCAGAAGGCGATAAAGGGTGAGGCCAATATCAGTGATGTACTAAAGGGGAAGGTGACAGGGTTGCCGCTCTTTCTTATTGCGCAGCCGCTGACGGTAGACGGCAAGGTGGTGGCGGTGCTGACCAGCGCAATTGAACTGGTGAAATTTGTGGATGACTTTGTAAATCCGATACAGGTCGGGGATGAGGGGTACGCGTATATGACCGATCGCCGCGGGGTGATGTCGGCACATCCCAACAAGGATGTTATTTTGAAATTTAATATTGCGGATACCGAGTGGGGTAAGAAGATTCTGGCACAGAAGAACGGTACGCTGATCTATGAATTTGACGGGCAGGAGAAGATAGCGTGCTTCAGCACCGAGCCGATAACCGGGTGGGTAATCGTTACGACGGCAAATCTCGATGATATCTTCAGCAGTATCAGAGCGCTAAACCGCAATAGCATTATTATCTCGGCGGTGGTGGTGCTGGTGCTGATTGTGCTGATTATCCTGCTGGTGCGCCCGATTACCAGAGATCTTTTGAAGACTATAGGCTTTGCCGAAAGTGTGCGGCAGGGAGATCTGTCGGGAAGGCTGGAGCTTGGACGGGGTGATGAGATAGGTACGCTGGCAGTGGCGCTGGACGGTATGGCGGAGAGTCTGCAGCAGCGCGCGGAGCTGGCGGAGGCGATAGTAGACGGTGATCTGACCCGGGAGATTACACTCGCTTCCGAGAAGGATGTACTGGGGCGGGCGCTTCTAAACATGACCGGTAAGCTGAATGAGATACTGACGCAGATAAATGAGGTGGGGCAGAAGATCGAGGTTGACTCCGGGCAGGTATCGACACTGGCGCAGGATCTTTCGCAGGGCTCTACCGAGCAGGCTTCGGCGATTGAAGAGATCGGGGCGGGGATCAGTGATCTCTCCAACCGAACCGGTGAGAACGCGGAGAATGCGGAGAATGCCAATGAGCTTGCGGCTTCCGCCAGACATGCGGCGGATGAGGGCAGTCGGCAGATGGAGAATATGGTGCTGGCGATGCAGGAGATCAATGACTCCGGGCAGAATATCAGTAAGATTATCAAGACTATTGATGAGATTGCTTTTCAGACCAATCTGCTCGCGCTGAACGCGGCGGTTGAGGCGGCACGGGCGGGGCAGCACGGCAAGGGATTCGCAGTGGTAGCCGAAGAGGTGCGTAATCTCGCCGCACGGAGTGCCAAGGCGGCGCAGGAGACGGCTACTCTGATCGAAGGCAGTGTCGAGAAGGGTGAGAACGGTACGGCGATAGCTGAGAAGACGGCGCAGGCGCTGAGCGAGATTGTCGAGGGTATCGGCAAGACTTCGGATATCGTGGCGGAGATTGCGATCTCCTCCAAGGCGCAGGCTGAAGGTCTGTCACAGATCAATGACGGTCTGATACAGGTTGATCAGGTTGTGCAGCGGAATACCGCCGGAGCAGAGGAGAGTGCGGCGGCAGCCGAGGAACTCTCAAGTCAGTCGCGGCATATGAGTGGTCTGATCGGGCACTTCAAGCTGAAAGGCGAGAGTGTAAAGAGGTCGCAGAAGAAGTCTCGGGCGGTGAAGAGAGAGACGGCTCCGGTGCGGCAGTTGCCGCTGTCGAGTGTTGAAGAACAGGAGTGGGGCGGCGGAGCCGGAGCGGAGGATCCGAAACTGCTGGACTCGGAGGAGTTTGGGAAGTTTTAGAGGCTCTGGTGAGATTGAAGTGGTAATTTATAGGTGGTTTATGGTCGCAGGGGTGTTATTGCTCCTGCGATTTCTTGTATTTTAAAAGGTCAGTGGCTTTTGCGGTTGTATCTGAATTTTATAATTTTAACTAAGCGTTTTTTGTTGATATGGATATAATTTTGTGC
Organism: Planctomycetota bacterium; assembly: GCA_963677015.1. Classification (GTDB taxonomy): domain Bacteria; phylum Planctomycetota; class SZUA-567; order SZUA-567; family SZUA-567. The sequence continues at coordinate 2,910,775 of OY781533.1, read as the reverse complement.
TTGGAATTCATTAAGAGTAGTTTTCGAGTAGATATTATAAAAGTACATTTATGAATAAAAATTTTATGGATTGTGTTGACAAGTGTTTGGTATTTTAGTAAAATGGTTGAGTGGTCAATCAATAGGTGTAAAGTTAGGGAGATGAAATGGCAGTGAAATGCAGTACAGGTCAATCGGTGCGGCAGCGTAAGCAGGAGAAGACAATTGAGAATATTGTGAAAGCTGCGACCAAGCTCTTTGCAAAAAATGGCTTTGAACGTACCAGTACTGAAAGTATCGCCAAAGAGGCAGGTGTATCGCAAGGGATTATTTTCCACCACTTTAAGACTAAGAAGAACCTGTTCTGGTCGATTGTCTTTAAGGGGTCGGAGATGTCGGCAGAGGAGTTGCGGGCCTATAATGCTGAAATTTCCAGGACCGAAAATCCGATCGATAAAATCAAGGTCTTTGGCAAGGTTTTGATAAAATATGCCCTTGATAATCCGGAACTTACAGAGATACGCGCCAGGCATGCCTTTGCGATGGATCTGAGTAATGAGCCGGAGATTGTGGCAAAGATGGAGGAATCGGTAGCCCCTTTGGAATCGTATTTCAGGGAAGGTAAGGAGAAAGGAGTTTTCAGGGAGGATTTTGATGTTAAAATTGCAACGTATTCCTTTTTCGGAGTTTTTAACTTCAACTATACTATCTGGGAAACTATGAGTTCCAGCGATGAACTGGAGAGTATAATCGCGAAAGCTTTTGATCAGTTTATATATGGATTGGTTAAATAAGGTTGCATTTTATTATATTTTTTGTTGTCATTGTAGATAATATTTTTTTGCATATCTGTTGATTGAGTAATTAATCAGTATTTTCGAGGATTGTTGGATATTTTTGTTAGGGTCAAAATATTATAGGGTCAAAGATTATTTGGGTTTGTGCTTGAAGAGGTTATTATATTTTGGATTGGTTTGATTCGTCTGGATTATATGGGATCTGGGGGATTATATATAGTTTTATTTTTTTGTATATATATTGATTGAGTGATTAGTCAATATATTTGGGTTTTAACTACGAGTTGCGAAGGGTATTAATTGATGGTGTTGATATGGGTTATATTAAATTAATTGTTGTAGAAGTGTTGATATATTATCTGTTATTTTTAGGGTATCACGCATTTGGTGCCGAGCTGGTGTCGGTGGCAGTTACGTCGGATAACGCCGATATTTCTGATTTTATTGTACTTGACAGTGAAGACTACTCGATCTCTGCTGCGCCTGCAAATCTTGGGCGGTATCGGAAGTTTGTTGTAACTTTGCCGGATGATAATGAGAAATATAACGTTTCGGGGATAATGAATTTATATAAGGTGACCCGTGAGATTGGGATAATTTCTGAATTCATGCGGCATAATGATAGCAGTCAGCTGTATACAGGGGGCAAGAATTCTGTAAAGAGTATCGGCAGGGGCTGGAAGCAGCTGGCTGTGCATCCCGGTGATTCGGCGGTGGCTACTGGGCAGGCTTTAGGAAGGGTCGGACGAACGGTGGGGCGTGCTTTTAAAGGTATCTTTGTGCGGAAACCTCGGAGCAGTACTGGTGAACATCTGGGAAAAAGAGGTGACGGTATCACCGGTGAGCAGGCTAGGCAGTTGGCATATGAGATGCACCTGGATGTATATTCCAAGAATCCGTATTTACGTGAGTTTATTGGTAAACCGGCGTTTAAACGTTGGATCGGGCGGCAGTTTGTGGTAATGCAGGCGTCAATGCTGCCGGGAGGGGCGTTATTTATGCGGCTGAGTTCTACTGTCGGCAAAGGAGCCGCAACGTACGAGCTGAAGATAAAACGGCTGCCTTCTGCAGAATTAATAATCTGGCTCAAGCATGAACTGTCGGAGCAGCTGGGGTTGGATGATGATTCTGCTGAGTTTGCGCCCTGTAAGAAGTTTCTGGCAAATCCGAACTATACGCCCAGACAGAAAGCGTACGCGGTTTATTATCTGACAGAATTTCATGGAAATGAGCAGTTGTTGCCGGTAATGACAAAGCTGGCGAGTGCTGTAAGTGTTGATCAGGCTGACTATATGTTTTATCAGTTATTGTTCTTATGGGCGTATCATCTTGGTAATGAACCGATTGCTGCTTTGCAGTGTTATGATTCCGGGATTGCAGGGACAGATGTCGCTGGCAGGGTTATTCTGTTTCTCCCTTGTGACTATGTGGCTTCTTCAGAGGTTGCTGATAAGAGATTGCTTGGGCAGTTACGCAGTAGAGGTGGAACGGTATGGGCCGCCGGTAATTTTTCGGCGGGAGTGCGCGGTGCTTTTCAGCGTTCTGGTAGAATAGAGGTGCATCCGTATTTATTGCGTGATAAAATGTATGTAGCGGCATTGAATAATTATATTACGCCGCGGGTGGTTGTTGAGAAGTGAGGTGTGGCGCTTAAATTTTCAAATAACTTGAATTTGGTTTATGGTGAGTGTTGCTTTTGGGCGGTAGCTGTTTTAGTGGAATATGAAATTCTGTGAGTGGTTAGTCATGGTTCAGGTTGGGTATTGCTACTGGACTTGGATGCGTTGGGAAGTTTTAGAGGTTCTGGTGAGATTGAAGAAATAATTTACAGGTGGTTTATGGTTGCAGGAGTGTTATTGCTCCTGCAACTTTTTTTTGTGATTTTATTGCAATATCAATATTCTGGAAATGTCGTATTCTTGAAATTGATGTAGTTATAATGTCTAAACATCTCGAAATAATAAGATATTACGCTAATGTCTTGGTGCTTTTTTGCGTAGATTTCCTGAAGCTTGCGTTATGTCGCTGTAATAAATTTGTATAGTTGTAATAGTATTGTATTATTTAGTGTTACGGATAGTTATAGATTGAATTGTGTTTGTTTGGTTATGTTCGGATTGCGGCTAATATTTATGAAAGGTGAAAGTGATGGACTCTATACGATATTTAGTGATATCTGATACGCACTTTGGTTGTGTTGACAGTGTTTTGAATTTTTATACTTTTGATGAAGGCAGTGAAAGGCAAATGAGCTATCATGAACCGGAGAAATGGCCTGTTTTAAAGAAATATATAGTTGAGACGTTGGCTGGCAGTGATATCCCTTGCAAACTGATCCTGCTGGGTGATATGTTTGATCTGTCACTGGCAAACTATAGTTTCGCCGCCGTAAATACCAGCGCTTTTCTGAACGAGATAAGTAAAATTAATGGGATCACCGGGGTAATTTATATTCCGGGTAATCATGATCATTATATCTGGAGACAGATTCTGGAGTATGATACAGTTGGAAAAATAAATGATATAGTTGGCGAAAGAATGTCAAATGAGTTATTACCTCAGAAACTGTCGCTAGATGATTTCGCAATTAATCATGTGTCTCCCGATCCTTCGAGGACAATCGTTGGGCAGAAATTTTTAAATTTTTTACTGGGTATCTCTTCTGAGAAGCTATATTGTCCGGCAGATTTTATAGAGATAATATACCCTAATTTTATGATTAATACCGCTCAGGGACCAGTGGTTTTTCATCATGGTCATTTCTGTGAAGCGTGGTGGCAGCTTGCGTCTGATTATCTTACCGATCTTGAAACTGATGTCAGTCTTGAAATGCTGGAGGATATGAATAGTCCATTTACGGACTTTATCTGGTATGCTGTAGGGCAGTCTCCGCACTTAGGTAAGATTGTTAGAACAATATATGACGAATTGGGAGATAAGAATTATACCGAGTTGAAAAAAGTACTTGATATGATATTTGAAAAAATTGATTACTATGATGGCGGTATTAAGGATAATATTGTCAAAGATATTAAAGAGTATATTCGTAATGGTCTAATAAAACGACTTCTTGTACGTCGTATTGGAAAGTTGTTGTCAGAAAACAAATCCAATACACATGCTGCTCTGCGTGGAGCAAAAATGGATAATCAGCTCTCTGAAAAGCTAAATAAATTGGTGATAAGGTATATTGAAAATTATATTCATTGCTGGATCAAGGATTATAAATTTACTACCGGTTGTACGCCTAAGTTCGTCTTTGGGCATACACATCAAATATCTAAAACGCAGGTTGAGGTTAAAGCAATACAATATGAGGTTTATAATACCGGCGGCTGGATAATTGAAGATGGTGAAATTCATCCCGGAGTGGTGTATATTGATGAAAAAGGCGTAATGGAACTTAGTAATTTGGGATAGCCAGGTTATGGATTATGTTAATTGAGAAGGTATATTGTTGCTGACAGCTTAGCTTTAATAATGATTTGTTTGCGGTTGCATTAAATTTTATGGCTAGATATAGAGATATTTTGGTTTTACTCTTATATCAGTAAGATGTTTGTTTTTTTAGCGGTGTTTCAAAAATTGCAGTATAGTTTTTTAATAACGCTAGTGCAGAGGATGAGGAATTAGCGGGTGGAGATAATAAGCTTATTTTTGAGCTTGCTGATTAGCGTTTCAGGTGTGGTTAATTATTCTGTGAATTATTGAGCGGGAGGGTGATGGTGAACTGGCAGCCGCCGCGTGGGAGGTTTTCGACGGTGATTTTGCCGGAGTGTTTCTGGATGATGTTGTAGACGATGGAGAGGCCGAGACCCATGTTGCTCTCTTTGTCGAGTTTGGTGGTGGAGAACGGAAGGAAGATGTCCGGCAGTAGTTCGCTGTCGATACCGGGGCCGCTGTCGCGGTGGATGATGCGGACATAATTCTCCGCTTCGTTCTTCTCCAGCAGGATCTCGATATCGCCACCGTCGTCGAGCGCGTCGATACTGTTCTTGACGAGATTGAGAATTACCTCCCGGATCTCGGTCTGGTTGGCGGTGATAACTATCAGCTCCGCTTCCTGCTTGAAGGTGATATGAATATTTCTGGTGCCGGCGTTGTGCTTGAGCAGGTGGAGCAGGCGGTTTATCAGTTTGCACAGGTCGAAGCTGCTGCGCTTGGTCTGCTGGCGGTCGGAGAGCAGGAAGATGTTCTTCAGGATACGCTTGATATGCAGTACCTCGTCCTCAAGCTCGCCTACGACCTCTTCCTTCTCCTCTACCGGCACATCATCGAAGCGGAGGTAGTTGAGGTTGTTGGAGATTACCTCCAGCGGGTTATTGATCTCATGCGCTACCCCGGCGGCGAGGAGTCCGACAGAAGACAGGCGCTCGGAGAGGATCGCCTGTTTGCGCAGATACTCCTTCTCGGTAACATCCTCGAAGATCAGGATACAGCCGATGTAGTCGGCGTCGTCGATGATCGGGTAGATCACGAGATTGACCTCGTGGTGGTGTTCGCTGATCAGCATCGGCAGCTCGTAGAAGGTTATCTCCTTCTTCTCCTTCATGGCATTGGCGATACGCTCGGTGAGAGCCTGGTTATCCGCGCCCAGCAGGCTGCTGAGGGTATAGCCTTCCTCCGACTCGACCGAGAAGAAGCTGCGGCCGCGGTGGTTGATCAGCTTGATATTCTGTTTCTGATCGAGTACCAGCAGATTTACCGGCAGGTGCAGGAGTATCGCCTCGTTATAGCGGAGCAGATTGTAGAAGTCGGAGATATCCTTGTCGGTGACGGTGTCCCGGCTGATCTGATTATAGCTGAGTTTGATCAGGTTACGCTTGTCGATGGTGTTGGTCGGGTTGGTAAAGATGATCGTGCCTTTACGGAAGACCGAGATGGTGTCGGCGAAGTTGCCGACGTCATCGATATTATGGGTGACCCAGAGTACCGATAGACCTTGCTGCTTGTGCCGGTCGAGCAGGGTGATGATCTTCACCTGATCATCGGCGTCAAGGCGGTCGAGAATCTCGTCAAGGATGAGCAGGCGCGGGTTGAGCGCGAGCTGGAGTATAACACTCAGAGCAACGCTTTTGGACTTCGGCAGGTTACGGATGTCGGTGTTTACCGAGATGTCGAAGCCGCTGTCTTCGAGGATGCTCTCGACCCGGCGGCGCAGGCGCGAACGGTTGATGTAGAAGAGGTCGGTCAGCGAGCGGCGGGTGACCAGAAAGTTCTCCATGACGCTGAGGTGCTCGAGCAGGTGAAAGTACTGGTGGATATAGACGATACCGTGGCGGCGGGCGCGGGAGAAGCTCCAGCGGTACTGGAAATCGCCGTCGATGGCGATCATCCCGCCGGTCGGGGTGAGTAGACCCGAGAGAATTTTGCAGAGGGTGGATTTGCCGCCGCCGTGTTTACCGACCAGCGCGTGAACCGTGCCGGGCTCGATCTTGAGATTGAGGTTGCTCAGTATCGGCTCGCTTGAGACGGTATAGGTAACATGCCGGAGTTCGATAAAGAGCGGAGGCTTGAGTAAGTTGTCTATTCTGGGCATTCTAGACCTCTATTTTATGTTTGGCGATCTTGTTGTAGAGCGAGCGCCGGCTGATCTTGAGCAGTTCCGCGGCGCGTTTCTTGTTATATCTGGCGTCTTCGAGCGCCTGCAGAATCTTGCACCGTTCCTGATTGCCGTCACGTATAATACGGCGGGTGATACTGGTGGAGTCGGTCTCTTCCGCTTCGGCGTTATCGTTGATAACGGCAAAGAAACTCTCCGGCAGATCACGCAGCTGGATGACGTTGCTGGCGGCGACCGCGCTGGCGTAGTCGATGGTATTGCGCAGTTCGCGGACATTGCCGTACCAGCTGTGACCGCTGAAGGCGACCCTGACCTCATCCGAGAGTTCGAAATCCTTGCCCAGCAGCAGGCTCTTCTTCTTCAGAAAATGCTCTGCTATCATAAAGACATCACAGATACGTTCACGCAGCGGCGGGATACGGATGACCGCCGCGTTGAGGCGGAAGAGCAGATCCTGGCGGAAACGGCCTTCTTTGACACGTTCGTCAAGATCGATATTGGTCGAGGCGATGAAACGGATATCGGCCCGTCTGATCCGCTGCTCACCGATGCGTTTGTACTCACCGCTCTCGAGTACACGGAGAATCTTTGCCTGGGTCTCCAGTGACATATCCGCTATCTCGTCCAGATGCAGGGTGCCGCCGGAGGCCTTTTCGAAGACGCCGGAGTAGTCCGAGGTTGCGCCGGTGAAGGAGCCGCGAGTATGCCCGAAGAGTTCGCTGTCAAGCAGACTCTCGGCAATGGCGGCGCAGTTTACCTGAATCAGGGGTTTGCCGCTGAGCGGGGAAGCGGCGTGAAGTTCTTTGGTGAGTACCTCTTTGCCGGTGCCGCTCTCGCCGTAGATCAGTATTGGCAGATCCGTACCGGCGATCCGCCGGGCCCGTTCGACGATATCTCTGGTCTCGGGGTCGCTGGTGATGAAGCTGGCGGCATTTATCTGCTGATACGACTGGTTCTCCTGCTTGATCTTCTTGAGTTCGAAGGCGCGTTCGATGGTGATTAGCAGTTTATTGAAGAGCAGCGGCTTCTCGAGAAAATCATAGGCGCCGAGTTTGACCGCCTCAACCGCCATCTCGATTGTGCCGTGTCCGGTGATCATGATTACGGTGATATCGGGGTAGCGGGACTTTATCAGCTGGAGCAGTTCGGTTCCCTTCTCCTTGCCGAGCATGACATCCAGCAGTACCAGATCCGCCTGCTTCTCTTGGAGCAGTTCCAGGGTCCGGGCGGTGTTCTGGGCGCATTCAACCTGATAGTCGAGTTTGGCCAGGTTGCGCTTGAGGCTTTTGAGGATACGTTCCTGATCATCGACAATTACAATACTTTTATACATCGGTGCTCTATCCCTTGGTTTTCCGGTTTTATTATCTTCATATAATAGTTATACAGTATAAAGCCGCGGCTGAGCTGCTGAAAATCGACAGGAGTGATGAAAAATATTCCTGTATGCGCGTATATATGCTGCAGAAGAAGGCAATAGCGGTTCTTTTTTGCAGGTATAACGCCGGTATTTCTGCTGCTCTAACGTCAGTAAATTCTGGCGGTCTAACGTTAAGTATGCTCTCTAATCCGTCTTAGTCAAATTTAATCTGGGTAGAATTTGCACAGAGTGTGCATTTACAGTGTGTGCAAGGTAGTGTGAAATGTGTGCAGTATGGAGATTTTATTTAAACAAAGGTTAAAAAATATAGCCGGTTAAACTGTTGGTTGCGAAGGTATTAGCATAAATCTGATGATATTCTTAAAAAATGGTACACTAGTTGTGAGTGGTGAGGAAGATATGTGTAAAAAATTTTTGATGCGGGTGTTCGCTCCGGGGAATAGTTGGGGAATTTTAGCGGCTGTGCCGGTGGCAGAATTACGCAGCAGATTTTTATGAGTTTTTGAATGGTTAGGAGAGGTTATGAACCAAGAGAACGTCTTACTTAGGGTTGAAAACGTCAAGAAGGAGTTTCCCGGGGTAAAAGCGCTCGACGGGGTGGAGTTTTCACTAAAAGCCGGTGAGATTCATGCGCTGATGGGTGAGAATGGTGCCGGTAAGTCAACCCTTATCAAGGTGATAACCGGAGTTTATCAGCGTGATGCAGGCAGTATGATACTCGGGGATAAAGAGGTATGCCCGGAGTCGGTGCTTGAAGCGGAGAGCTACGGTATCAGTACGGTGTTTCAGGAGGTGAATCTGATCCGCACCCTGTCGGTGGCGGAGAATATTCTGCTCGGACGCCAGCCGAAGAAATACGGCTGCCTGAACTGGAAAGAGATCAATGCTCACGCCCGCAAGGCGCTGGCGCGTCTGGGGATCTATGATCTGGATGTTACCAAGGAGCTGTCGCACTGCTCAATGGCGGTGCAGCAGATGGTGGCTATCGCCCGGGCGCTCGATATTGACGCGAAGATTCTGATTCTTGATGAGCCGACTTCGAGTCTGGATGAGAAGGAGGTGGAGGCGCTCTTTGAGGTGATGCGTAATCTCCGTGATCAGGGGCTGGGGATTGTCTTTGTCACCCACTTCCTCGGACAGGTTTATCAGGTGTGTGACCGGATTACCGTGCTGCGTAACGGCGGCTATGTCGGGGACTATGATATCAAGGATCTGCCGAAGCTGAAACTTATTTCCAAGATGCTTGGTAAGGATATAGAGGATCTGGAGAGTATCGAACTCAAAGGACGCCATCGTGAACCGCTGACCACCGAGGAATTTCTCATCGCTGAGGATCTGGGGCGTATCGGTGCGGTTGATCCGCTGGATCTGAGTATCAAGAAGGGTGAGATTGTCGGTCTTGCCGGTCTGCTCGGATCCGGACGTACCGAGACGGCGCGGCTGCTCTTCGGCGCTGACAGCAGAACCTCCGGGTCAACCCGTATCAATAACCGTGAGTACCGTCTGGGCTCTCCTATGGATGCTATCCGCCGGGGAATAGGTTTCTGTTCCGAGGACCGTAAGGGTGAGGGTATTATTCCAAATCTGTCGGTGCGTGAGAATATTATTCTGGCGCTGCAGGCCAAACGCGGGCTGCTCCGTAAGATCAAGCGTTCCGAGCAGATTACTATCGCCGAGCATTATATTTCGGCTCTGAAGATAAAGACACCCTCCGCTGAGGCTGCAATTAAAAATCTTTCCGGTGGTAATCAGCAGAAGGTACTGCTGGCGCGCTGGCTGGCGGTACAGCCTGAGCTGATAATCCTTGATGAACCTACCCGCGGTATCGATGTGGGAGCCAAGGCCGAGATTGAGAAGCTGATCAATAAGCTGAGTGATGCCGGCGTGGCGGTACTCTTCATCTCCTCCGAGCTTGAAGAGGTGGTGCGTGTATGTGACCGTATCAGTGTGCTCCGTGACCGCAAGAAGATCGGGGAACTGGTCGGGGATGAGATTGACGAACAGAAGATTATGCAGGTTATTGCTTCTGAGGTTGGTGAGGAAAGGAAGTCGGTATGAAGGTGACGGATAGAATTTTATCAAACAGGTTACTCTGGCCGATTATGGGGCTGGTTCTCCTCTTTGTCTTTAACGGACTCTACGGGGAAGGCTTCTTCAAAATAGAGATTATGAACGGGTATCTTTACGGTACAACCATCGATATTATCAATCAGGGATCGAAGGTTATGCTGCTGGCTATCGGCATGACTCTGGTCATCGCCACCGGCGGTATCGATCTTTCGGTTGGTTCAATTATGGCGGTATCCGGTTCGATCGGGGCACTGCTGGTAAACGAGACGGATTATTCTTTTGCGCTGATTGTTGCTATCGCGCTGGTGGCGACGGTGATTATCGGTCTGGTAAACGGGGTGCTGGTATCATATATCGGGCTGCAGCCGTTTGTGGCGACACTGATCATGATGGTGACCGCCAGAGGTATTGCGCTTCTGATCACCAACGGTTTTATCTATACCTTTGAGGACGAGGATTTTGTCTTCCTCGGTAACGGGCATTTTCTGATGCTGCCGTTTACTCTGACGATCGTGCTGATAATGACGGTGATCTCAATCTTTATCACCCGTAAGACAGCGGTGGGAGTATTTATCGAGGCGGTCGGTGATAATGAGCGCGCGAGCCGCTTTGCCGGTATCAATACCAAGGTGGTAAAGATGGTGGTTTACGGTTTCTCCGGGCTCTGTGCGGGTATTGCGGGGCTGGTAGCGACCTCGAATATCAAGGCCGCTGATACTATCAAGCTGGGTGAGACCATGGAGATGGATGCGATCTTCGCGGTGGTCGTCGGCGGAACCTCGCTGACCGGCGGAAAATTCAATCTTATCGGTTCGCTTATCGGGGCATTGCTGATTCAGACTCTGACTACTACGATGTACTTCCTCGGTGTGCCTCCGGCAATTACCGCGGTACCGAAATCAATAGTTATTATTCTCGTCTGTCTGCTGCAGTCTGAAGAATTCCGCAGGATGATTGTTTCCGTAGTAAGGAGGAGTAGGGCGTAATGAATGCAATATTTAATCGAAAGTACATACCGCTCTTTGCCACTGCGGCGGTACTGATAGTTCTCTATACCATAGCATCGGTTCTTTACGATAATTTCTTTTCCGTTCTGACGATGACCAATATCCTTTCGGATAATGCTTATCTCGGGGTGATTGCTGTGGGTATGACCTTTGTTATCCTGACCGGTGGAATCGACCTCTCTGTGGGTTCGGTATTTGCTTTCTCCACAATTCTTATAGCTTCGATGGCGGAGAAGGGGTACAGCCCGCCACTGGCTATTTTGCTTGCGGTCTTTCTCGGCCTGATCTTCGGCCTGTTTCAGGGTATCCTGATTCATAAGTTCAAGATGCAGCCTTTTCTGGTGACTCTCGGCGGTATGTTCTTCGCCCGCGGCGCGGCGTTTATGGTGAATATGGAGTCTATCGGCATCTCCAATAAGTTTTATGACTGGGTGCTGGATGATCTCAATCTCTGGATCAATAGCGAGGCTTTTCTGCCGGCAAGTACCATATTCTTTCTGATAGTATTTGTAATCGGGATGTATGTGGCGCATCTGACGCGTTTTGGACGGAGCGTGTATGCAATAGGGGGAAGTGAGGATTCCGCGCTGCTGATGGGGCTGCCTGTTGGAATCGTCAAGGTGGCGGTATACGGTATCTGCGGTATGTGCTCGGCTCTGGGCGGGGTGCTGTATACCTTCTTTACCGGGTCGGGAAATCCTTCCAATGGTGTCGGTCTTGAGCTGGATGTGATCGCGAGTGTGGTTATCGGCGGAACTCTGCTCTCGGGTGGTGTGGGGTATGTCGTGGGTACCTTGATGGGTGTGCTGATTTACGGTACCATTCAGTGTGCGCTGATGTTTGACGGACGTCTGAACTCCTGGTGGCTGCGAATCGCTATCGGGGTGCTGCTGCTGATCTTTATTCTGATGCAGAGAGTTCTTACCAGAAGCAGTGAGAGCGATGCCTGATCTGTCCGGATAAATTCCGGGTCTGAATAAAAAAACGTGTGATGTTCAATGAAATATTGTGTTATCCCAATTTGTGGATTATTTTGGTTGTCATTGTTTGTATTATTTTTAAGGAGTATTTATTATGAGAAGTTTTTTCAAAACACTTGCAGTTGGTCTTGCAGTTCTTCTAACCTGTACTGTATCTTACGCTAAACCTCTTACCGTCGGTTTTGCACAGATCGGTGCTGAAAGCTCATGGCGTGTGGCTGAGACTGAATCTGTAAAGACTACAGCCAAGGACCGCGGTATCAACCTGAAGTTCTCTGACGGTCAGGGTAAGCAGGCCAATCAGATCAAGGCTCTCCGTGCTTTTGTGGCTCAGAAGGTAGATGCTATTATCCTCGCTCCTGTAGTTGAAACCGGTTGGGAACCTGTGCTGAAGGCTGCCAAGAGAGCACATATTCCGGTATTCCTCGCTGACCGTTCAATCAAGGTTGATGATGATTCTCTGTATGTAACCCTTGTTGCAGGTGACTTTGTACTTGAAGCTATCAACGCTGCAAAGTGGCTGATCGAGAAGACCGGCGGTAAAGCCAACATCATCGAACTTCAGGGAACTCCTGGTTCTTCTGCCGCTATTGACCGTAAGAAGGGTTTTGCCGAGACTATCGCCAATGAGCCTGGAATGAAGATTATCGCTTCTCAGAGTGGTGACTTCCGCCGTTCAAAGGGTAAAGAGGTTATGGAAGCTCTGCTCAAGGTATATGATAATGTTGACGCTGTATTCGCTCACAATGATGACATGGCTATCGGTGCTATTCAGGCTATCGAAGAAGCTGGTCTCAAGCCATCACAGGATATCATTATCGTTTCAATTGATGGTGTAAAGGGCGCGTTTGAAGCTATGGTTGCAGGTAAACTGAACTGTACAGTTGAATGTAACCCACTTCTCGGACCTGCTCTGTTTGATGCTATCGATGATTACCGTGCCGGTAAGAAACTTCCAAAGAAGCTTGTTGTTGAAGAAGGCGTATTCCCAATGGAAGTTGCTGCTAAGGTTATCGGCGACCGCAAATACTAATCTTGAGTTTTGGAAGCTTTCCAGAACGCAAACCGTGGCGTCCCGATAAACCCGATTATATACCCACCGGGGCGCCGCAACTCTCCTAGTAGTATTGTTTCAGTGTTGCTCTGCGGTATTGCCGCAGGTGTGTTGTAAGTTGTATTAACCCTAACCACACAGAAACAGGATTGGGTACCTTTCCCTTTATTTGGAGAGGTACTCAGTTTTCATATTATGACGGGCTTCAGTAATGATAACGCGTGTTTATAGTATTGCTGATGCTTGCTCAGTATCTGCGGACGAAGATAGTTTGTAATAATTTATCTTTGAGTATTGTCTTACCGGCAGTCTGTGTTGTCTGCCGAGTTGTATTTTACATAATATATGCGCTGGCGTAAAAATGTTATATTTGCCGGTTTTAGCGGTGGATAGACGCTTGTTTGTTGTGTCTGCTAATTTTGAGCTATTAATTTTTTCAAAAAAAAACTATAATAAGTTGACTAAGTGATTTTAACGGGTAAACTGTTTATATCAGAACTTTGCTGTTCATATATGAATAAGGTCTTTGGTGAGTGTTGTGGCTGATTTTCGTATAGTACCGATCATTATTATTAACAGATAAACATGTGTTGAGTTTGTGTCTCTGATTGTTCCATAGGGAAATTTTTTTTAGCATATAGTGGGAACGCTGTTTCGTAATGCGGATTTACTTGGCGGGGAATAATATGAATTCACTTGAACGTATGCGGTTGACACTCAATCATCAAGAAGCTGATCATGTACCGTATGATCTGGCGGGAACAACAGTAACCAGTATCTCGGGTCTAAGTTTTGAGAGGATAATGGATTACCGCGGTATGTCAGGCTGGTACGACCCGGAGGAAGTGGTTGATGTCGTGCAACAGATCATTGTACCGCCTGAGCAGACACTCCAGCAGCTGGAGGTGGACGTACGCCGCGTGGGTGCCAAAAGGGTAGCGGACTATCCGGAGTGTGTCAGTTGTACCGATGCTGCGGAAAGTTTTGTTGACGCGTATAAGTGCAGTTGGGAGATGGTACGGGGTAAGGACTTTTATTTCAACCAGACCTCTTATCCTCTGTCGGATTATGATATGCTTGAGGATTGCACTGATAAGCTGGGACTTCCTGATCTTTCCTATAAGCGTGATGAGATGTATCGGCTATTTGATAAGCAGGTCGGTAAGAGTGAGGGTACTGCCCTTATCGCTGACCGTATCTGTGCGGGACTGACTGAGATGCTGCTGCGTTTGCGCGGCTATGAGAACGGGTATATGGATCTGGCTGAAGATCCGGACGCAGCCCGGGAAGCCTTTGCCCGTCTGGCAGAGCATAAAATGCAGTACTGGGATATTGTCGGGGATTATATTATTGAGCGCGGTCTGCAGGACAGGTTTTTAGTTGTTGCGGAGTGTGATGATCTGGGAACACAGCAGTCGACTCTGGTCTCTCCGGCGATGCTGCGGGAGCTGGTGTTTCCTGAGATGAAGCGGTATATCGGCTTTATAAAGAAGAAGATGCCATGGGTAAAGGTCTTCTTCCATTCCTGCGGAGCGATTATGCCGGTGATTATAGATATGATTGATTGTGGTGTGGATATCCTCAATCCCTTGCAGTATAGTGCCAAGGGTATGGATCTGGCGGAGCTGAAACGGGAATTCGGTAAAGAACTGATATTCTGGGGCGGCGGAGTGGATACGCAGAGTATTCTTTCCCGCGGGACACCGCAGGAGGTCGCAGACGAAGTAAGACGGACTTTGGATGTTCTTGCGCCCGGAGGCGGGTATGTTTTTGTGCCGGTACATAATATCCAGCAGGAGGTGCCGGCGGAGAATTACTGGGCGATGTGGCAGACCTGGAAGGATTACGGCAAGTATTAGGAGCATTTGCATATCGCTGCCACTCATTTCGCAGAGAGTATAAGGAAGGAACTGCGGAATGTGGCGGAAGGTGCGAGTGGAGGCCCGGCGGTGATAGCGGTGCTCTAATACGCCTCAACAGTAGTAAAATTGAATTTTAACGGCTGTGCGTGCCGTTTTACCGTGCGGGGCACGGTCTTGAAATTTTAAGTAAGGAGGTAGTGTTATGAAGAGGTTGTTGTTTGCAGCCTTGATGGTTGTGTTGTTTGTTGCTGTTTTGCCGGTTTCTGCGGCTGAGATCACTATGAAAATCGGGCACTGTATGCCGCCTGATTCGAGTCGTCAGAAGGCCTGTCTGATCTTCAAGGATTATGTAGAAAAAGCCTCTAAGGGAGCGATTGAGGTGCAGATATTCCCATCGAGTCAGCTTGGGCGTGAGGCGGAACTGGTGGAATCACTCAAACTCGGAGAAATTGAGGGTTATGTCGGCGGTATTTATGATGCTCTTTCTCCAATGCTCAACCTCTACCTGATGCCCTTTATCTTCCCTGATCAGGGTGCGCTCATCGCTGTTACCAAGAGTGATATCGGCAAGCGTATTGAAGAGAGTGCTCTGGATAACGGGGTTATGATTCTGGCTACCGGTGACGCCGGGTCACGTAATTACACCAATAATGTGCATCCGATCAAGACTCCGGCAGATATGAAAGGTCTCAAGATGCGTACGCCTCCAATTGATGCTATTATCATGTCTATGGAGGCGGTAGGCGGTAACCCTGTGTCTATCGCTTATGCCGAGACTTATATGGCGCTCAAGACCGGTGTGGCGGACGGCGAGGAGAATCCGTTTATGAATATTGTGACCATGAAATTTCATGAGGTACAGAAGTATATGACCGTGGTGCACTATATGTTCAATCCTGAGCCGTTTTGTGTCAACCCTGACTGGTTCAATGGTCTGAAACCCGAGTATCAGCAGATAATACGTGACGGAGCGGAACTCTATACCAAGGAGCAGAACGCCATGCGTGCCAATACATCGGATATGTATCTCAAGGAGATAAGGGATGGAGGTGTAGAGGTCTATTATCCAACTCCTGAAGAGTATCAGCAGTTCGCCGATAAGTGTAAACCGGTATATCAGAAGTATATCGAACGCGGTGATTTCACCAAGGCTGATCTTGACGAGGTCAAGGAGATCGTGGCCAAGTATCAGGCTGAAAAGGGTGCGTAGCCGGATTAGCAGTGTGCGGCTCGTTTAGCTTACTGGCGGGTTGTTTACAGTTTGGCTTGTCCGAGAATTTATAGACGACTGGATAGCTGTGGGTTTGGCAGCTGTCTGAGTAAAAGCTCAGGTGCAGGAGGTTTATCTGCAGTCGCCTTTATTTTACTGTCAGAATACAATTTAGAAGTTGAAGTGCTGTATGTAAGTAATTAAAATTGTATTGTCAGAATATATCTTATTTGTATGGTACGGCTCTCTATCTGGTTGTGCTCATGTGTGTTGCATGTTATGTTTTTGGTCTTTGAATATGGAGTAATCGCAAATGAAGAAATTTATGTTGCTTGTTCTTATGGTGGCGATGTTCGCCGGTATTTCATCTGCGGCTGAAGTGACAATGAAGATTGGTCACTCAATGCCTACTGATACCAGCAGACATCAGGCTGTTGTCGCATTCAAGAAATATGTGGAAGAGAAATCAAACGGAGCTATCGAGGTGCAGATCTTCCCATCCGGACAGCTCGGTAAGGAAGCGGAGATGGTTGAATCGCTCAAACTTGGTGAGATTGAAGGCTATCTCGGCGGTGTATTTGATGCGGTAACTCCTATGCTCAACCTCTATCTGATGCCTTTCATCTACCCTGATCAGGGAGCGCTGATGGCTGTTGCCAAGAGTGATATCGGCAAGAAGGTCGAGAAGAGTGCCGAAGACAACAACATAAAGATTCTAGCTACCGGTGATGCCGGATCAAGAAACTATACCAATAATGTCCGTCCGATCAAGACTCCGGAGGATATGAAGGGTCTGAAGATGCGTACTCCGCCGGTTGACGCTATTATTATGTCAATGGAAGCAGTAGGCGGCAACCCTGTGTCTATCGCTTATGCCGAGACCTATATGGCTCTGAAGACGGGTGTGGCTGACGGTCAGGAAAATCCATTCATGAATATTGTGACTATGAAGTTCCACGAAGTTCAGAAGTATCTTACTGTTGTGGACTACATGTTCAACCCTGAACCATTCTGCGTCAACCTTGAGTGGTTTGATGGACTGAAACCTGAGTATCAGAAGATTATTACCGATGGTGCCTGGATCTATACCGATACTCAGAACAGCATCCGTGCCAATACCACTGAAAAGTATCTCAATGAGATCAAAGACGCAGGGGTTGAGGTTTACGTACCGACTCCTGAGCAGTATAAGATGTTTGCCGACAAGTGTAAGCCGGTTTATCAGAAGTATATTGACCGTGGTGACTTCACCAAGGCTGATCTTGACGAGGTCAAGGCAATTGTTAAAAAGTATGAAGAGAGCAAGTAATCCGGCTTTCTAAGCATTGTGGGCTGCAGCCCCTGGGAGTAGTACTCAGGGGCTGCAATTATGAGAACAGAAAATGTACTGCCTGAGGGCGGTATCTGCAAGTCCGTTGCCGCGGTTCTATTTGGCGGCACATATCTGGAGTATTTCGTGGCGAACAATAATAACACTGTCGGAGTCGGAGCCCGACATGGAGTCCCCAACCGTATCTTCAACTTTATTATCTGGTTGAATGACAAGGTTTACTCCATACTCTGTCTGCTGCTGGGTTCTGTCCTGTTTTTAGGGGTAGTGCTCACAGTTATTCTCCGTTACTTTTTTGGGGTCACCTTCGTGACCTCCGAAGCGGCGATAACCTTTATCTTTATCGCTACAACCTATCTGGGAATTGCGCTGGGGATCAGAGAGAAGGATCATATTGATATTCCGTTTCTCTATGAAAAAATGGGTCCGCGTACACAACTGTTTCTGGATATTCTGATTAATCTGATAATTATCGCGATTATGGTGATTATGTATAAATACAGCTTGAAATGGATCAAGGTGGTAGGTAACACCGCCAATCCTTCCCTGCATATCAAGATGAAGTATTTTTACTATATGGTGCCGGTTTCAAGTATTATCTCTATCTTTTACTGCTTTGTGGATATTCTTTCGAAGTTTATCTATATTGCTGATCCTGACTGCGGTTATGACAAGGCCGAGTATGATGAAGAGGCCTGCAAAGAGGCGGAGGCGGCTATCGCCCGTGATTTTAGAACCGAAAGACTGATAATCAAGGGCAGTAAGAAAGAGAGGGAAGGTAAATGAGTATTGCTTTAATTGCGTTGATTATAACTATGCTGGTGCTGGTTATGATCAGAGTACCTCTGGCTTTCTCACTGCTGGGAGCTGCCAGTGTCTATTTCTTTATATCCAATCCGGCAAAACTGTATGTGATTCCCAAGCAGGTCTGGTCCGGTACCAACAGTTTTCTGCTTATTGCCATGCCGCTCTTTATTCTTGCCGGTGAGCTGATGAACCATGGAGGTATTACCAAGCGTATTATTGACTTCAGTCTCTTGCTGGTACGTCCGATCAAAGGCGGACTGGGTGAGGTGAATGTCGTAGCGAGTATGATCTTCGGCGGCATCTCCGGTTCGTCAGTGGCTGATACTTCGGCTATCGGTTCGATTCTGATTCCGAATATGGAGAAGCAGGGGTATTCCAAGGGCTTCTCCGCTGGTGTCACCGTTGCTTCATCCACTATGGGTATGATCATACCGCCATCGGTACCGATGCTGATGTATGCTATGGTATCCGGTGCTTCTGTGGGTAAACTCTTTCTGGCCGGGGTTATCCCGGGAATTATGATCGGTTTTTCCCAGCTGGCGCTGGTCTGGTATATCTCCAAGAAGAATGATTTTCATCCGCCGGTCCGTAAATTCGACCGTAAGGAGGTAGTTGATACGACACGTGACGGCCTGTTCGCAATCATCATGCCGGCGGTGATCGTGGTCTGCGTCTCTTTTGGTATTGCTACGGCGAGTGAATCTGCAGGTATAGCCTGTCTTTATGCGCTGCTTATCGGGGCATTTTTCTATAAGGAACTCAAGTTCAGGAAGATTGTGAGTTCGATCAAGAAATCATTTATGATGTGTGCGTCGATAATGTTTATCGTCGGTTCCTGCAAGGTGATTACCTGGATTCTGAATATGGAGCGGGTTTCAAGTGCTATTCAGGATTTCTTCAATAACCTGGATATGAATTATATCTGGATACTGCTGCTGATTGATCTCTTGATTCTGCTGATCGGAACCTTTGTTGATGTTGTACCTACGCTGTTGCTGCTCTGTCCTATCCTGCTGCCGATAGTCGATAAGTTCGGGGTTAGTCCGCTACAGCTCGGTGCAATCATGATTGTCGGTACCGCCGTTGGTCTGGTTACTCCCCCTATCGGCATGTGTCTCAATGCCGCCAACAAGATCAGCGGTATGCCGATTCTTAAAATATTCAAGTCGGCGGCACCGTTTATTATCTGTAATGTGATAATTCTGGTGCTGGTGACGCTGATTCCGGCGTTCAGTACCTGGCTGCCTGATCTGATATTCAATCTTACCAAGTAAGGCAGGTTGCGTGTGTCCGGGGGTGCAGTCGGTTCTGACTGCATCCCTTTTTTTTTAAACGTTGAAGGGGTGTTAAAATTTGTGAAAGCAAGATATCTGTAGATTAACCTTGAAATGCAGATTAAATTTTCCATTATAGATAGTAGGAAAGCGGGTGTTGTGAAGTTTATTCGGGTTTTGTGAGATGCGGTATAAGTGTCCGGGAACAGTAGGTTGGGAGGCTTGTTCAGGTATCTGCGATTAATTTAAAATTCAGGAGGTCAGTATGCAGAAGTTAGAACTGGGTCGAAGCGGGATTATGGTTTCGGAGATCTGTCTGGGAACAATGTACTTTGGCATTAAAGTTGCGGAGGAGCTGTCGTTTCGCTTTCTTGATATTTATTATGAACAGGAAGGGCGCTTTCTGGATACTGCCAATAAGTACGCTACCTGGGTGCCGGGATTTCCCGAGCCGGTAGGTGAGAAGCTGCTGGGGCGCTGGCTGCAGAGCCGGAGGCATAAGGATATATTTGTCGCTACCAAGCTGGGATTTCCTTATCTGGATGTACCGCAGAGTTTAGGGCGTGAAATTATTGTGCAGGAGGTTGAGAAGAGTCTGCAGAATCTGGGAGTGGAGTGTATCGATCTGCTTTACGCGCATGTGGATGATTATAACACACCGCAGGAAGAGTATATGGAGGCTTTTGCGAAGCTGGTGGCCGCGGGGAAGGTGCGTGAGATTGGTATCAGCAATGTAATGACCTGGAGAATAACAAAGGCAAATATGCTCGCACGCAGTAATGGCTGGAAGGAGTTCAGCTGTGTGCAGGCCCGTTTGAGCCTGCTCTGGCCGCAGATGGATGCGGATTTCGCCCGGCAGACTCCGGCCTCATTTGAGCTTCTGGATTATACCCGGCGTGAAGGGGTGCGTATGATCTGTTATTCACCATTTTTGCAGGGATGTTTCGGCAGAGCAGACCGCGATATTCCTGAAGGTTATGTGAGTGATTATAACCGGGAGACGGTGGAGATCGTCCGTGGTATCGGGCAGAAGAAAGGAATTTCTGGAAATCTTGTGGTTGCCTGCTGGATGCTGGAGCAGGGCTTTATTCCGGTGCTGACCGGAAGTACCGAGGAGCAGATCAGGGAGAATCTGCAGGCGGCAACAGGGGTGCTGAGTCAGGAGGAAGTGGCGTGCATTAATGAGAGATTTTATCCTAAATGGGTAAAGCAGGGGTAGAATACCGGAGTAGCCGCAGCAGGCGGATCTTTGCTTTGGCGTGTTAATTTTATACTATTGTCCGGTGGGCTGTAAGATTGGTATTAGCGGGAGAGTATTGACTCTCCCGCTTGTATATCTGTATAGCTTATTTTTCCAGAGGTTTGTGGCAGAACCACCAGTCGTACCCTTCGTAATCGTTGAGGCGGGTGGCTGCATCCTTGGTGTTATTTGCCGGAGGAACGATAACTCTGTCGCCGATCAGACTGTTGTTTGGCCAGTCTGCCGGGATGGCGCCCTGCCGGTCTGAGATCTGCAGAGCGGTGACCGCCCGGAGAATCTCGTCCATGTTTCTTCCTACCTCCTGTGGATAGTACATTATAAGCCGTACTTTACCTTCAGGATCGACAATGAATACCGCGCGGACAGTGTTGGTGCCTTTACCGGGGTGGAGCATGCCGAGTTTCATGGCAATGCTGTCATTGGCGGCAATTATCGGGAAGGTTATCTCTATTCCCAGTTTCTCTTTGATCCATTCTGTCCATTTGATATGGGAGAATATCTGATCGATAGACATTCCGATCAGGTCGCACCCTATCTCCATGAACTTGTCGGCACGCTGCTGAAAGGCTACAAATTCGGTGGTACAGACGGGAGTGAAGTCGGCAGGGTGGCTGAAGAGTACGAACCATTTACCCTTCATGTCATCGGGTAGTATCTTCGGACCCTGGGTAGTCTGAACCTGCATCTGGGGAAATTTGTCACCAAGCAGCGGCATTGATACTGTCTCTGTCTCCATGATTGCTCCTTTATTATTGAAAAAAAGAATACTGCGTTTACAATGGCAGTAAATATTATTTTCCATTTGGAATAAAGTTGCACTCAGGCAGCGTATACAGCGGGGGTGAGTATGCGTGAGTGTAGAACTTTGGCCGTTAACACGGAACCTGTTTTTGCTCTTATTATTTGTAACTCAATCTATTCTAGTTGAATCGTGTTTTACTGTCAATTTAATATTGGCTAATGTCTGAAATAAATTTATTGAGAGGAAGGATGACCGATGACTGATAAAGTATTTAACCGGGCTGTAGCCGAGAATATGCAGCCGCATCCTGAGGGTGGACGCTACCGGCGGGTGTTCTGCTCTGAAGTGCCGGTAACGCAGTCCGGCAAGGGAGAGCGTCCGGCTATATCACATATTTATTTTGAACTTCAGACCGGTGAACGCAGCTCGCTGCACCGGGTGGATAATGATGAGATCTGGAATCTGTACAGTGGTGCCGGAGTTATGCTGTACCTCTGGGACGGTACCTCTTCTGCGGTGGTGCGCCGTGAGTTGTCCTCCCGGTCTAACTGTTTCTGTCAGCTTATACCAGCCGGGTACTGGCAGGCAGCGGAACCTCTTGCCGGCGGGGTTCTGGTCGGCTGTTCGGTGGCTCCCGCTTTTGACTTTACCGATTTCTCGCTGTTGCGGGATAATGCTGAAAATTCGGCTTTATTTGTGCAGTCCAATCCGCAGCTGAAACGTCTGCTGTGAGGCGGGTGAAACTGCCAGTTCCGGGTATGTTCTATACCGCGGTGTCCCGCAGTGTCCTGATTCTATTTCGTCTTTTGGCTGTCTATCTGGTTTCAGGAGTATGTTGAAAATCAGGTTTTGCATGTTGAATAATTGCCGCTTTACAGCGTTTTATCTCATTTGCTCAAATTGTCTGTTTGTCCCGTATGCCGTTTTTTATTCGTTTTATGTTATATAAATGTTATCATTTTTGTCTACGAATAGTTAAAATGTTTATCTGATGTTAATTTGTTATTAATTATTAATGATAATATTCAAAAAATAATTGACATATGTTATTTGCTGGCTTAATATTGAAAAACGGTTGCTATGGTGTGAATATCTCTGGTGTGTGGTGTGTGGTGTGTGGTGTGTGGTGTGGCGGGAATATGGCTGATTTTGATAGGGTATGTTTTAACCGCAAGCTGATTTACGGGATAATCTGTACGGTTCTGTTCGGAAGCTTTCTGGCGACAAATATACTGACTTACAGTAAAGTTAAGGATTCGATGCGTATTGAGCTGGTCGAGCGGTCACTGCCGCTGGCCAGTCAGCTTACCTATTCAAATATAAGGCTTGATCTGTCACCGCTGATTGTGTCGGCGCGGAGTATGGCTTCGGATGAGTTTATGAGAGGGTGGGTGCAGAGTCAGTCCTCGAATGTCTATAAGCTGACCGATTACCTCAAGAAGATATGCCATAACAACCGGGCGCTGGTTGCGTTTCTGGCCGCGGACTACAATAAAAAGTATTATTCTTCGTTTGGTAATATTCTGATTGAGAGCAAGGATGATTCGGATGCGGACTGGTATTACGATCTGCTGGAGAGTAAGGACCAGTACCGAATCAATGTGACCGTCGATACCGCCAACAATAATGTGGCAACGATTTTTATTAATTACAAGATGTTTGATGATGCGGGTAAGGTGCTGGGAATAACCGGTGTCGGCTTTGAGCTTAAGCGTATCCCGCAGCTGCTGAATGCTATCGGCAGAAGGTATCGTTGTGATATTTTCCTCAGTGATGAGCAGGGTAATATCTTCACCACTTCCGGCGCGGCTTCGCAGATACCGCTCAACCTCTTCAACCTGCCGGTGCCGGCGGAGACTGTGACCGCGGTACTCGACGGGAAGCAGGATCTCTTCACTTACGCCGCTGACGGTATAAATTATTATGTTCATGCCGAGTATGTGCCGGAGCTCGAGTGGTGGCTCTTTACCCGTAAGGAAGATGTCAACACCTTGAGTAAAATCGATGATCTGCTCAGTTCAATATTACTGATAAACTTTATCTCCATTATCTTCGTGCTGGTGCTGATTCTCTGTGTTATTCATTATGTGCATAAGCGTCTGAACCGTCTGGCGACCGAGGATAGCCTTACCGGTATCTGTAACCGGCAGATGTTTGAGTATGATCTTGAGCAGGCGGTACTGCTCTACAAGCGGAACCAGCAGCGGTTTTCGCTGCTGATGCTGGATATTGATTATTTCAAGCAGGTCAATGACACGTTGGGACATATCGCAGGGGACTGTGTGCTGCGGGAGGTCTCCGATACTATCGGCAGAAGTATCCGGCGTTCAGATCTTCTGGGGCGCTGGGGCGGAGAGGAGTTTATTGTGCTGATGCATGAGTGTGATCTCAAGCAGAGCGGGCAAGTGGCTGAGAAGGTGCGTCTGGCGATAGAGAACGGGCATTACGGGGTAGGGGCGCGTGATCTGAATATAACTGTGAGTATCGGGGTCACCGTCATAAAGGATAGTGATAATGTTGACGACCTGATAAACCGGGCTGATAAGGCATTGTATAAGGCAAAGAATGACGGACGAAACCGGGTTGAGACTGCATGACTGGATAAAGCGGCAGGGCTTCAGGTATTACTGATCGCCGGACGGAGGATTATCTTTCCGGCGGCTGTGTGTGTGTGAGGTAGTTGGGGCGGGTGTCACTCGGTGGAGTGGCAGCCGCCTTTTTAAATAACGGTGATGGTTTTTGAGGTTTGTGCCTGGTCGGGGGATTTTTACGGGCTAGTGAGTAGTTTAGCCGGTTTTTATATTGTTTTCGTTACTGAGCTGCCGGTGTGTTAGTTACTATTATAAGTAGCGGGTAACTTTAGGGCAGGAATAGATTTTTCTGGCTGCTCTGAGGATTAAGTTCGAGAGTGAGTCTGGAGTCGGTATTGTTCTGTCCTGCTCACTCTCTTGGAAGTTAGTATTACTATGAACCGGCTTCGGGCTGCTGTTGTTGAGCGGCGGTCGGTACTGCGGGTATGATTATTTCCGGTTATACCGGCAGTTGTCCGTCGAGGCGGTCCATGAGGTCGGCGAGGCGTTCTTTGGGTTGGCCGTTGTCTCGGGTCCAGACGAGTAGCTTTTCAATGATACTGAAGACCTCTTCCCGGCTCTTTTTTTCCAGCCTTGTGCGGGCGAGTTTCGGTTGACGCCCCATCTTGCCGCCGATACTGATATCCCAGCTGTCGCTGCCGCGGGCGGTGAGTCCGATACAGTTGGCGCTGGGTTTGGCGCAGGCGTTGGGGCAGCCGGTGACTGCGACCTTGATCTTGGTCTTCAGGCCGCTGAAGCTGCTGAAACGCTCCTTGATCTCGCGGGCAAGCTCCTGAGTGTTGCCGATACTGAAACGGCAGACCGGATGACCCGGACAGGCGACTACGGTACGCAGCCGGGTGCCGGAGAAGGAGTTTGGTATGCCGTTCTCTTCCATAAATACAAGTGCTTCTTCTATGCTGTCCCTGGGTATATTGTAGACCTCGGTAACCTGTCTGGTTGTGGTGCGGACACTACCGTCGCCGAAGTTGTCGGCAAGGTCGGCGATACGTCGCAGCAGGCTGGAATTACCTGCTCCGCCGCAGGATCCGATCTTGATCGTGAAGAGATTACTGTCCTTTTGTACCAGTACGCCGCGGCTGCGCAGCTCGGTAATTCTGTCATCTGTCATCGTTATCCTCCTGTTGAAATGAGTTTATGCGTATTATTAATATTATTATGAATATTTTATGCCCCTCAGGCAATGGGTTGCTGGTAATTCGGTTATAATTCCGCGGGAGCGGGGTATTTATTGGTTATTCTGTCTTGTTGTTTACAGTATTTAGTGTAAAATAAGTTTGTGCTGATTTTTTTAATTATTAAAAGGAGCCTATGCGGATATTAGGAATCGACCCCGGAACCAGAAATGTCGGGTATGGTATTATTGAGGAGCGCGGTAGTCAATTGCTCTATGTCGCCAGTGGCACAGTGGTTACACGCAGCGGTGAACTGGCGCAGCGGCTGGTTGAGATCTATAATGGTCTCAAGGGAGCTATCCAGCTGTATCAGCCGGATGAGGCGGGAGTGGAGACGGTATTTGCCGGTACTAATATTAAGACCGCTATCGCTATCGGCGAGGGTCGCGGGGTGGCGCTGCTGGCGGCGGCTGAAGCGGGGCTGCCGGTATGCGGCTATGAACCGACACTGATCAAGAAGGCGGTGACCTCTTCCGGACGTGCCGGTAAGGAGCAGGTGCAGGAGATGGTGCGGGTGCTGCTGGCACTGCGGGAACTTCCTGATACCGATCATGAAGCGGATGCGCTGGCGATAGCCATAACTCATAGTCGTCGCCGCGGAGTTGAGAGTATGGTGGGTATGAGCGGGAGCGCCAGAACTTCCCGTGGACGCAAGGTAAGGAGGAAGTAGTATTGAGAATGCGGTCACGATCTGATCTGTATTGTCCGGTGCTGCTCTTATGGCTGGCGTTATTGTCACTTGGCACTGTCCGGGCGGCTGAGCTGAAGGAGTTTCGGCGGCCGCAACGCAGCGGTGAGGTGATTCTGAGCTATAATCTTGAGGTGAAGGGAGACCGGCAGACGACCGTTGATCTTACTTCGCTTCTGCCGCAGAGTTTTCCCGGTCAGCAGGAGATAGAATCGGTGGTGTTCAGCCCGGCGCCGAGTAATATTTTCCGTAAAAACGGTAATCGCTATGCAAGCTGGCGCTTTAAAGGCAGGAAGATAAAACGTAAGATTGAGGTAACTCTGAGATTCAGTACCACCCGTCAGGTTCTTGTTGAAAAGACCGCGGACGGTGAACTGTCGGAGCGGGAACGCAGCGAATATACCCGCAGCGAGGAGTATCTCGATGTCGGCAATAATATGATCAGGCAGGCGGCGCGGCAGATCGGCAGGCGGGATACGGAGCTGGAGCAGGTGCGGGCGATTCTGGACTTTGTCTGTGCGAATCTGGAGAGTACCAAGGCGGTGCGGAAGATGCACGGAGCGGTCGCCACTCTCAAGCGGGGACGGGGTGACTGTACCGACTATACGGACCTGCTGGTGACGCTCTGCCGGCAGTTCAAGCTTCCGGCGCGGCATGTGAGCGGTTATCTGCTGACCCGTCCGTTATGCTTGCCGCACAGTTGGGCTGAGGTTTATATCAGGGATAAGGGCTGGATTATTGTTGATCCGCTGCATATGGATCTCGGTCTTGGCAGTTTTGAGGTGCTGCATAATAAATATCTGGCTTTTTCCAGGGTGCGTAATGACTCTGAGCTGAATAATGGTATGCTCTATGTCTGGAAGGTGCTACATGGTTCCAAAGCCCGGGTGCTGGTGCGGGTGAAGGTCCGGGATGAGAAGTAGATGAAGGGATAGTGTGATGAATAACAGTGAACTCGGCGGAGTCTGCCGGATTCTTGATGCGAATATGAATCGGGCGCAGGAAGGTCTGCGGGTATGTGAGGAGTATGTGCGTTTTGTGCTTGAGGATGAACGGATAGCACGGGAGCTCAAGGAATTGCGCCACAGCTTTCAGCGGGCCGAGGAGCTTTTGGATATCGCGGTCGGTAACCGTATGCTGCGGCATCGGGACACCGTCGGGGATATCGGTACCGGGATTTCCACCGCTACCGAGGGTGTGCGTGCGTCGATACTGGCGGTGGTCAAGGCGAGTCTGAAGCGTCTGCAGCAGGCGCTGCGGGTGCTGGAGGAGTACAGTAAGACGGTAAGTCCAGAGGCGGGGAGTGTTTTTGAAGGAATACGCTACAGAGTGTATACTATAGAGAAAGACTTGTTAGGAGGTATTGAGGTGAATAAAAAATTACAGGATGCGGCACTCTATGTGCTGGTGACCGGAAGCTTGAGTTCTACCGATGCTCTGACTGCCTGCCGTGAAGCGGTAGCCGGCGGTGCGGATATCATTCAGATGCGTGAGAAGGATATGGAGGACGGAGAATTTTATGAGCTGGCGCTGAAGATGCGTGAAATGTGTGCGGGTAAGGCGCTTTTGATACTCAATGACCGGCCGCATATCGCGTCGCTGGTCGGGGCTGACGGTATTCATACCGGGCAGGGTGATCTGCCGGTAAATCTCTGTAAGCGGATAATGGGTGAGGAGAAGATCGTCGGTAAGAGTACCTCCGCACCGGAATTTGCCGAGCAGGCGTATCTTGACGGGGCGGATTATATCGGGGTGGGACCGGTGTATCCGACAAATACCAAGCAGCACCGGGCGGCGGTAGGTCTGGAGTATGTGAGTTGGGCGGCGCAGAATGCGAAGATTCCGTATTTCTGCATCGGGTCGATAAACCGTGATACGCTGGCGGGAGTGCTGGATGCCGGAGCGCGGGCGGTGGCTGTCTGTACGGCGATCATCAATGCCAAAGATATTGCTGCGGAAGCGGCGTGGTTTAAAGAGCAGATTATCAAAGCCCGCGGGGAAAGCTGAGAACGGGCGCGGCGGTATGCTGCCCCGGTAGCGGGACGCAGCGGAATAAAATGAATTTATCCTTGCCGTACGGGTAGATTGCGGTGAGTGTTAATATATTGAAAGGATTTGATTATGGTTAAACTGGGTGTGAATATTGATCATGTGGCAACAATAAGGCAGGCGCGTAAAACCTATGAGCCTGATCCGGTGGAAGCGGCGTTTATCGCTGAGAAGAATGGGGCGGATTCCATTACGATACACCTGCGTGAGGACAGGCGGCATATTCAGGATCGGGATCTGCGCATACTCCGTCAAACCATAACGACCAAGCTCAATCTGGAGATGGGTATGTCCGATGAGATAATCGGGATAGCGCTGGAGGTAAAACCGGATCAGGTGACACTGGTGCCGGAGAAGCGGGAAGAGATCACTACCGAGGGCGGTCTGGATGTTGCCGGACAGCTCGAACGTACCCGTGAAGTGGTGCAGCGTTTTCGTGAGGCGGAGATCGCGGTGAGTCTCTTTATCGACCCGGAGCTGGAGCAGATTGATGCCGCACAGCAGAGTGGTGCCGGCATAATCGAGCTGCACACCGGAACCTACGCCAACTGGTTCTCCGATGATAAATCGCGTGAGAGCGAGCTGGAGAAGTTGATTATCTCTTCACATGCCGCCGGACGTCACGGTATACTGGTCAACGCCGGGCATGGTCTGACCTATCATAATGTCGCCGATATCGCGGCTATCAAGGAGATGCATGAACTGAATATCGGGCACAGTATTATTAGCAGGGCGGTGATGGTCGGTCTGCCCAAGGCGGTACGGGAGATGCGTGAGGCGATTACGCTGGGAGAGCGTCTGTAACCGCAGCGGCGGAGGAGATTTTTTGTTTGTCTTGGTAATGGCAGGGAGCAGGTGCTCCCTGCTTTTTTTGTCTGATTTTTGTGCCTGTATAATCGAGAAGAGTTTGTCCGGAAGTTTGGTGAGCAAATTGCACGGGGGAAGGACTGCCTTGTCTTTTATTCGGCTTATAAGAAGGATGCGGAGCTGCTCAAGCGGTACAGTCTGTCATATAATATTCAGGGTGGTATTGCGGTCGCCGGCAGAAGATTATATGGTGCGCTGGTCGGTCTTTATGATCCGGCGAGCGGGCGGGAGTATATTCGTGAGGCTGAGAGAATAAGTCGTGCCATACAGTACGGCAATGTTATAGGGCTGAGTCCGCTGGGTGCGAGAGGTGGAAACCTGCTATTCTCAGTTTCCGAGACCGGTGGCTATGCGACCGCTGGAGTCGTTGCGGCTGAGGCAACACCGATAATTACTCTTGCCGAGGTAGATGTTACCAGTGGGGTTATACTATTAGAGCTTCTTAACCTGTATGCCGATCATCTTGGAATTGAGGTTACAGGGAAGGAACAGGGGCTATCACAGGATGAGATTTCACAACAGCAGTGGAATCAACTAGGTTTTATTCTTGCTGATAAAACGGCAACAATGGTCTCCTCGTATTATGCTTATGTGAAGTCTTTAGATGATGGTTTAAAAAAGATGAACGCTAGTTCTGAAACTGAAAGTAAAGCTGATAATTTTAGAGACAAAATTCATAATGATAATCGTGTGTCAAATATGGAATATAGGGATATATATAATAAGTAAAAATTTGAAATTCAGATAATCTAGCGGTAATAAGTCTTAATACGCTTATCGCTAGATATAATTTTAGATCAAAATCTGAATATGATTTAATAGATAATTATAGTTGTCAGGTATAGATTATGCTTAATTAATAAGTTTATATTTATATATATAGTTATTTGAATTTATCTGCTTTGAGGTGTTCTGCTGCGGTTAAACTCCCTTGAGCCGCAGCGTGGGTATAGAGCTCTTTTGCCTTCTGGAGATCAATTGGTACCCCTAAACCATCTTCGTACATTTCACCGAGAAATGTTTGAGCATCTGAATTGTTGTGTTTAACTGCTCTATTAAACCAATCGAGTGCAAGTTGATAATCAGTTTTTCCTAATTCTCCATTTAAATAGATTGTTCCAAGTACTACTTCTGCGGGTGAGCTCCCTTTTCCTGCTGCTTGTAGCAGCCAGTTATATATTTCCTGTTGATCAAGCTGTGTGTTGCCAGAGGTATTTGTCCTTCCGACTTTGTAGATATAGAACAATACTCCAAGGGCGGTCTGGGATTCGGTGTTTCCCTGTTTTGCCGCCAGAAGATGCCATTTAATAGCTTTGTTATAATTCTGCTCCACTCCGGTTCCGGTTGCATAGAGATCACCGAGTAACCTTTGAGCAACAGGAAAATTTTGATCTGCGGCTTCTTGCAACCATTTTAGGGCATTTGGGTAATCAGGCTGCCCAGAAATACCCTTTAAATATAGCATCCCTAATAGTGCTTTTGCAAATATAACATTCTTTTCTGCTGCCTGCTGCAGCAATGTATAAGCTTGCTGGAAATCCTGCTCAACACCTATTCCGTTTATATAAAAACCGCCCATGTTGCCCTGAGCTTCTGGGTCTCCCTGATCTGCTGCTAGTTTATACCACTTGGCGGCGGCGGTATAATTTTGTGTTATGAAGTTTCCTTCATAGTATAAATCTCCAAGTAGTTTTTGAGCGGCGATATTACCCTGTTTGGCAGAGCGGGTGAGGAATTTTTCTGCCGAGGTGTATGAACCGGCTTCCAGTAGAGTTTTGCCGACAGTAAATTGGGCTTCGGCGTCACCGCGTTCGGCTTCTTCCATGATTTCTACCGCGGCTTCAGGTATGCGGCTGTCAGCGGCAGGGTTGTGAGTTTGTGCCAGTTCCGCGTATTCTGCGGGGCTTATCTGATTGTCATTTCTAAGGAGTCCATACTCGGATCTGCGGACGTAGGGGTCGTAAGATTTTACTTTTATCAGATATATCAGGGCTGAGAGGAGCAGGAGGACGCTGAGAATGGTAATGATAATTTTAGCCGGTGATTTTTTGGGCATCTGGCAGCCTTTAATATGAGCTGGGGTAATTTGTAAGATTAATAAGAATTTATATAGTACATATAATGCTGGTGGTGTCAACTATTGGGTTGGTGAATTGCTGTGGTAGGTAGGGTCAGGTATTGTGTAATTTTAAGGTTTTGTTCTAATTATAGTAGTATATGAGGTTATTTGAATTTATCTGTTTTGAGTTGTTTTGCGGCGGTAGGGTTTCCTTTTGCTGCGGCCTGGGTATAGAGCTCTTTTGCCTTCTTTAGGTCTACAGGTGCTCCTGTACCGAATTCATACATAACTCCGAGTAATGTTTGAGATTCAGGATTATGATCTTCTGCCGCCCTTTCCAGCCATTTGCGTGCAAGCTGGTAATCGGGTTTTCCTAGATCACCATTATAATAGGCTGCTCCTAGTGCCGCTTCTGCTAATGAATCTCCATTCTTTGCCGCTTGCTGCAGCCAGTGAGATATTTCCTGTTGATCAAGCTGTGTGTTGCCATAGGTATTTGTTCTTCCGACTTTGTAGATATAGAACAATACTCCAAGGGCGGTCTGAGCTTCGGTGTTTCCCTGTTGTGCCGCCAGAAGATACCATTTTATTGCCTCGTTATAGTTCTGCTCCACTCCGATTCCGCTTGCATAGAGATCTCCGAGTATTTTTTGAGCAATGGGATAATATTGATCTGCTGCTTCTTGCAACCATTTTATGGCTTTGGGATAATCAGGTTGTCCGAGAGAACCGTCAAAATATAGTATCCCTAACAGTGTTTGAGCAAAAACTACATTTTTTTGAGCTGCCTGCTGCAGCAATTTATAAGCTTGTAGAAAGTCCTGCTCAACACCTATTCCGCCCATATAAAACCAACCCATTTTACCCTGAGCTTCAGGGTTTCCTTGCTCAGCCGCCAGTTTATACCACTTGGCGGCGACGGTAAAATTTTGTTTTATGCTATTATCTTTGGAGTATAGGTCTCCAAGTAATTTTTGGGCGGCAACATTACCTTGTTCGGCGTAGCGGGTGAGAGATTTTTCTGCTGAGATGTATGAATCTGTCTCTAGTATAGTGTTGTCGATTCTAAATTGGGTTTCGGCGTCACCGCTTTCTGATTTTTCCACTATTTTTGTTCCTGCTTCAGATATGTGGTTATTAGAAGCAGAGTTATGATTTTGTGCCAGCTCCGCGTATTCTGCAGGGCTTATCTGATTGGCATTTCTGAGGAGTTCATAATCGGATCTGATGACGTAGGGGTCGTAAGATTTGACTTTTATCAGATATATCAGGGCTGAGAGGAGCAGGAGGATGCTGAGAGTGGTAATGATAATTTTAGCCGGTGATTTTTTTGGCATCTGGCAGTCTTTACTATGAGCTGGGGTAATTTGTAAGATTAATAATAATTTATATAGTACATATAATACTGGTGGTGTCAACTATTGGGTTGGTGAATTGCTGTGGTAGGTAGGGTCAGGTATTGTGCAATTTTAAGGTTTTGTTCTAATTATAGTAGTATATGAGGTTATTTGAATTTATCTGTTTTGAGTTGGTTGATAGCTGAACTACAGCCTTGAGCTGCGGCTTTCATATATAGCTCTTTTGCCTTTTGGAGGTCTATGGGGACAGCGACACCATACTCATACATTGCTCCAAGAAAGATTTGAGCATCAGGGTTGTTTTGTTTTGCGGCTTTTTCAAACCATTTGAGAGCAAGCTGATAATCCGGTTTTTTTAAATACCCTTTAAAATAGATTATTCCTAGTGTCGCTTCTGCTGGAGAATTTCCTTTTTCTGCCGCTTTCAGCAGCCAGTTATATATTTCTTTTTGATCAAGTTGTTCCACATCGGTATTATTGGTTCTTCCTATTTTGTACAAATAGAACAATATTCCTAAGGCTGATTGAGCTTCGATATTTCCCTGTTTAGCCGCCAGACGATACCATTTAAACGCCTTATTAAAATTCTGCTCTCCTCCGGTTCCTTTTGCATACATATCACCAAGTAAATTTTGTGCTGCGGCATTACCTTGTTCGGCGGAGAGGGTGAGGAATTTTTCTGCCGAGGTGTATGAACCGGCTTCCAGTAGAGTTTTGCCGACAGTAAATTGGGCTTCGGCGTCACCGCGTTCGGCTTCTTCCATGATTTCTACCGCGGCTTCAGGTATGCGGCTGTCAGCGGCAGGGTTGTGAGTTTGTGCCAGTTCCGCGTATTCTGCGGGGCTTATCTGATTGTCATTTCTAAGGAGTCCATACTCGGATCTGCGGACGTAGGGGGCGTAAGATTTGACTTTTATCAGATATATCAGGGCTGAGAGGAGCAGGAGGACGCTGAGAGTGATAACGATAATTTTAGCCGGTGATTTTTTGGGCATCTGGTCGCCTTTAAGCTGAAGTTACAGTTGTGTATGATTAATGGAAGAGTATATGATACGGATAATGAATATGTTGTCAATTATTGAGCAGTCGGGAGCGGGTGATATTCGGAATATTTGTTTTTCGGTATGTTGGTGTTTTTTTTTTCTATCGGGGCGGGGAATTTATCTGGTTTCTAAATTTTGCTGTGCCCGGGTAATTGCCGGTATCAGCGCTGGCAGGGGAAGGCTGTAATTATGGTAACTGCTCTTATTTGCGGCGTTTACAGGATGATGTTGTCGGGAGGAAGGGCGTTTGTGGCTGGCTGGCAGCTCTGGGCGGGTCCCGGAAGTGTGGTTGCAGATAAAAAAAAATAAAATAAATGAAAGGAAATCAACTCTGATTGTAAGTAGGTAGTATACAGTGTCCGATAAAAATGGGGCTTGAGTCCGATAAAATGCCTATAACTATTTATCTGCACTGTAGTTGGGGTTGCAGAAACGTGTTTTTTGGGGAAAGTGCGATTTCTGAACAGGTTTCTTGTTACTGTTGTGTTGGAGGAGTGAAGGTGAATATTTTCTCAGGTGTGCTGGTGGTGTTGGGTTTATGTTGGGTTGCAGGTGTTTCGGGGCAGGCTAAAGAGATCAAGGTTGAGCGCGATGAGTTGGAGATACCTGATCTGGTGCGTGGTGACGGTTATGAAGAGATTATACGGCTCAATCAGCTGCTTGATTCGGGCGGTAATGTCAGCAGTCCGGATGAGCAGGGGCTGACGCCTATCAAGGTAGCGGCCAGGTACAGCGCGGATCCGCGTATCATTCAATTGCTGGTGGCTGCCGGGGCGGAGGTGAAAACGGAGAAGGTCGGTGAAGATGGTCTGCGACCGGATTTTCTTCTGGAAACACCGCTGTATTATGCTCTGAGTTATAACGCAAGTTATAAGGTCATACGGATGCTTGAAGAGCTGCAGCTGCCGGAGCATGTCTATCCGGCTTATGCGCTTCTTGCCTGTGCCGCGCGTAATCCGAATTCTGAGGTGGTGAGTAATCTGTACTGTGCGATGCTCGATGATCTTCTGCTCCGGGCGGCGGGGAATTCCAATGTTCAAATAATGGATAAGTTCTGCAAGCTCGGCGCGAATATCAATGCGGAATACGCCGGGGGCACGACCTCGCCGCTCTGCGCTGCCATCTCGGTGAATAATTATGCCGGGGTGCGTTATCTGGTCGATTCCGGAGCGTATCTGGCGGGGCGCTATGACGGAGGGCGGACTGTACTCCAGCTGGCGGCGGCCAATGTGCCGGATCGGAGCACCTCGCTGATCGTCTTTTATCTGCTTGCCAGCGGGTGTGATGTCAATGCTATCGACTGGGATGGGAATACGGCGCTGCATCTGGCGGTCAGGATGGCGACGGCGGACTACCGGGAAGAGTATGGGTTTTATCCGCTCAGTGTAATCGGAGAACTGCTGGCGAGTAAGGCCAATGTCAATATCCGTAATGCGGCTGGACTGACACCGCTTGAATATGTGCTCAAGCATCGTCAGGGCGCTGCGGGCGGGCGTAATCTGGCGGATGAGGTGATACAGCTGTTGCGCAGCGGCAGCCGTGAGCAGCAGAAACGGCTGGAGCAGATGCAGCGTGCCAGCGGAGTTTTCCAGTGAAAGATGGTAACATATTTATTTATGCCGGGGTTTTTGTGGGCTGTGTTTTTGTTATGTTTGTGCGCAGCTGGTGGTTGCTTCGGCATAGATAAATATAAAATAACAAAAGACCGTGGGGGACACGGTCTTTCATTGCGTATATGTATTCAGCTTTTGTGCTGTTTAGGAGAGCAGGTGGTAAAGTCCGGTTTAGAGCGACTTTACCTCAATCTGGCGTTTCTGGGCGTGTTCGATCTTCGGCAGAACGATCTTGAGTACGCCGTTCTTCACCTCGGCGGAGATCTGTTCAACATCAATCTTGTCGGATAGTCGGAATACCCGGTAATAGTTCTCGTCGTTGAATTCGCGGCGGAGGGCCTTATGCTGCTCTTCTTTATCCTCTTTCTTGCTGGAAATACGCAATTCCTGCGCTTCAACGGTAATCTCCAGATTGTCCTTGTTGTAACCGGCAACCTCGGTAACGATCTCTACACTCTTGTCGTTCTCGGTAATATGGGTGCCGTATACCAGTTTTGGTAGAGCTTCCGGCTCTGCAGTCTGTTTCTGAATCTCTGTATCCTTCTTTTCTTCTAAAGCAACATCATTAGTCATGGTAGTATCTCCTTATTTTTTTATTTCACTGTACTTTCAAATATTTCCAGGGTAGCGGGCTTGCAGCCAGCGGCTCAGGCACTTCGGAGCTCAATCTTGCGTGGCTCGGGAGTAGGAATCTTCGGAATAAGAATGTGAATTATTCCATCCTTGAGCTCTGCTGCGATCTGAGACTGGTCGGAGTCTTCAGGAAGCTCAAACTCACGTTTGAAGCCTTCGGTGTCAGAGTAGTTGCTGGTGATACGCAGGGTATTCTCCTCAACTGCGATATCAACATCGCCCTTCTCAAGTCCCGGCGTCTTCATCTCAAGTTCATAGCCGTTTTCGCTCTGGTAAACATTGACCTCCGGAATCCTCTGGGCTCTGCGTCCATATGGTCTCTTGAAGAATGTGTCGCCAAAAAAACTCTCAAAAATATTGTCTAGTCTGTTAGTATACATAGTGTGTACCTCCATATCTGTTATAGTTGATCAGGTTTAAATCAAATTACACCTTCTGATAGACAACAAGTGTGCCAGTTTTAATTTTTAAGGGTGAAATAATTTTTGATAATTTATGTAACTGCTTTAAATAAAAGTGTTTATAATTTTGGTATTTTGCTGGTGCAAATGTTCGGTTGGTGTGTAGGGTGAGGCTGTGATATTGTGTCGGTATGTCATTTTGCAAAGGAATTTTGACAAAGTGGGGTTTGAAACAGGTCGTTATGCCAGAAATTAATGTGCTAGTAGCTGTGGTCAGGGCATAAAAATGACCGTCCCTGGGGGAGGCAGGAACGGTCTGAGAAGTGGGGACATATTGTGGGATATCCCCTGGTTGTTTAAAAGGCGTTGTGGCGCCTTTTGTGGGTACTTATTTGTTTTTGTTTCTTGCTTCTACTGCTGTTATTTGGGAAAAAATTTATTACTAAAACCAGGATGATAAAGGAGAATCAAAATGGTTGATGTTTCTTCTGTTTCTTACACTACTTTATGTCTGTGTGTTTTTCATTCCCTTCGGAAATTAAATTTTTTTTGAGAAAAAAATTATTACGCCGGTAAAGGTTATTAATTTCTCAGCTGGTATCAGGTGTCTCTAAAATATAAAGGTGAAAGACTCGAGTTGGGGGAAGAGTCTTTCACCGATGGGGAAAAGGAGTGAAGGAAGATTATTAGTTGGGATAATAATTTCTTTCTTCACTATTTAATGTCAATGGGTATAAAATCTCCTTCTATTAAAATTGATTTTTTGCCTGTTTTTTACGATAAATTATTGATTTATTTTAAGTGTTGATATATAGGTTGTTATCTGTACGATAAAAGTTGTAAGGAAGATTATGGAAAGTTTTTTCAGGTTTATAAAGAGGAAAAATGCGTGAATAAAAAGGAAAATAAAAAATACATCTGTCTGGATCGCGACGGCACGATCAATGTTGAGGTCTGTTATCTTTCCAATCCGGATGATGTGGAGATCTATCCTGAGGTGATACCGGCACTGAGGAAACTGGAGGCGGCGGGATACGGTGTATTTGTCGTCACCAATCAGTCGGGAATCGGTCGAGGGTATTATAAAACCGCTGATATGCAGGCGGTGAATCAGCGTATTGCGGATCTGCTGGCGGAGGAAGGAATTGAGATTGCGCAGTTTTATTTCTGTCCGCATACAAATGCAGATGACTGCAGCTGCCGTAAGCCCAAGACAGAATTACTGGAACGGGCGGCGGCGGAGCTTGGCTTCGGGCTTAAAGATATAATAGTAGTCGGGGATAAGCTTATAGATGTTGAGTTTGGTCAGAATGCCGGAGGCCGCGGGGTGCTGGTGCGTACCGGGCATGGTTCGGAGGTGGTGCTGGCGGAGACTGAAACGGTGCCGGATTATGTCTGTGCGAATCTGCTGGAGGCGGTGGACTGGATTCTGGAAACCTGTTAGAAAAATTGCTGCCGGAGCTTTGAACGCTTATTTTAGAAGATCGTGAGCGGGGTGAAAGGGTTTTCGGGTGTGTTTTGCTTAATTTATTGAGGGTTATTCCGAATTTTCAGGGCTTGGGTGTGGCAGCTCGAATTAATCAGGCGGAGGCTCCGCCGGTCATGTGGCGGCTTGAGTTTTGTTAAATTCTATATATATGTATATGTATCTGACTGTTAATGTATGTGTGGCTGCTGAAGGTCGTAAAGTCAGTAATACTCGTCATCCTGCTCCAATATTCTAAAGCTGGGTGATTATACGGTTATCCGGCGTTTTTGAATAGTATGGCGGGTTCAGGTAATTTGGGGCTGATTTTAATGTAACTTATGGCTATGCAAGGTTTTTTCACTTTTCAATGAATAATAAGTGGAAAGGTATTTTCTTTATGCTGTTTTACGATATAATATACCAGTACCATATAGTGAAACTATTAACCCCCTAGAGAAGGAGCATAAGAGTATGGATATGATCGAACAGATTAAGAAAGAAATGATAGTACCGGTTGTAAAACTTGACAATGCCAAGGATGCTATGCCACTGGCGGAAGCGCTGATGGCTGGCGGCATTAATGTTATGGAGATTACCTTCAGAACCGCGGCGGCGGCGGAGTGTATCTCTACTATTTCAAAGGAATTTCCGAATATTATTCTCGGAGCTGGAACTGTGCTGACGCTTGATCAGCTTGCAGCGGCGGCTGATGCCGGTTCAACCTTTATGGTCTCTCCCGGCTTCAACCCTAAGATTACTCAGGCGGCTATCGAGCGCGGTTTTCCGATTATTCCAGGAGTGATCTCACCGGCTGAGGTGGAGCAGGCAATGAACTTCGGGCTTACAACTCTCAAATTCTTTCCGGCTTCAATCGCCGGCGGTGTGCCGATGCTCAAGACTTTCAACACCGTCTATCCTATGGTGAACTTTATGCCTACCGGCGGTTTGAACAGTGACAACTTTATCGAATACCTGTCATGTCCTAATGTTATAGCTTGTGGCGGCAGCTGGATGGTGGCTCCAAAGTTGATTGCTGAAGGCAACTTTGCCGAGGTTACCCGTCTTTCCAAGTTGGCCAAAGACAGAATTGCTGCTGAAATGGGTGTGTAGCCCGGAGTATGTCTTCACCCAGGTTGTATTACTGAACTGCAGCTGTCTTTCGGTGTATAAAAAGTGAATTCAGGTCCCGCCGCTGGCGGGGCTTTTTTTTATGCTATAAAATAAAAATTGTATCTGGTGTTTTGTGTAGTATTGTGTATTATATGAATATTATGCTGTTTGAGGCGTAAAATAGCGGTTTTGGCGTATCTTCCGTGTTCCGGCTGGTTTGGGAATGTTGAACGGAAGAAGCTATATAGGTGTTTTTTTTGCTGTTATTTTATTTGATACTGTTTTGGGTAAACTTGTTTGTAAAAAAAAAATGTTTATGTATAATTGAATTTAAGCCGGATCGGCGATGATTTGTTTGTACTGTTATTTATGTTGGGTAATTTTGATATTTAAGTTGAGGGTTATTATGAAGAATGCCAATGAGAAAATGGGAAGGCGACTGGGCTATTTGAGGGATTTGAAGTTTGGTAAGATCCATGGTTCGAAGACACAGTGTGCACAGGAATTGGGAATCTCTACTGGATACTGGGGCGATATCGAACGCGGAAGAAAGAAGATCGGTATTGACCTTATTCAGAAACTGGCTGAATTCTTCGGAACCGACTGTGAATGGCTGATCACCGGTAAGAGCCATGACAGCAGGTTCCTGGCTGAATACTGTACCAGTGAGTTCCGTGAGGATAGTGAGTGGTACCGTAACTTTGTGTTTTTTATTGATCTGGCGCTGAAGTGGCGGAGCAAAAAGAATAATAAGTTCTTCCAGGCGGCGGCTATGACTCTGAAGTGCAAGGATGACAAGGCTCTCTGGGAAGAGGTCGAGGAACTCTTTGCCGATCCGGATAATATGGATACGCTGGTAACCGTGCTCGCCAATAAAGATGAAGGTAAGAGTGCCAGAAATAAGTATGGCCGTATTGTCAGGGGAATACTCAAAGAAGCGGCCGGCGGGCTGATCGAAGAGGAGGACAGTGCCTATGCGGATCTACCGGCTGTTATCCCTGCCGGCGGTGCGGATCTGGACAGTGACTCAGTGATAAAGCTGCTTGAGGAGAAGGTTATGGAGCTTGAAGAAGATATAACCGTTCTCAAGAAGGAGCTGCGCAGTGAGAAGGGTAAGGTGACACGTCTGAAGAAGAAGCTTGCCTGATATTTTTCGCGGCTGATCTTTGCGGGTGCGTGTTGGCTGGTAATGTTTTGTGGAGCGCTCTGAATCTTGCTGCAGGCAGGTACTGTCGGCGGCGAAGAATCGGGACTGAGTAGCCTTATGCTGTATTGCCATAATTGGCTGGTGGCGCGTATTTGTGAAGGCGGTGGCTGACGGTGCGGTGTTTTCGCGGCTGTTTCCGGTACTTGGTGGCAGGTGGTTCGGGGAAACCAGAAGGCAGTATCGGTGGCGCTGGGTATTGTTATTCTGCAGTTATTCAATATTGTATAGTGTATTAGGATCTTTGCCGGTATTCTGATCTGGATCTGGATACTGTTATCGGCGCGAACTGCGGGCTGTTGGTGAAGCTGAAGTGTGGGCGCGGAATTTGGTATTTTTCTGCTGGTGCTTTTGCTGTCTGGTTACCGTAAAATTGCAGGAGGTGGAATATGCGGGCGCATGAGGTTGATTATGAGATAATCGGCGATGATATGCAGATTGTCGAGGTTGAGCTTGATCCGGGAGAGACGGTGGTAGCTGAAGCCGGCGCGATGAACTATATGGAGGATGGGATCATCTTCGAGGCGCGTATGGGTGACGGCAGTGAGACCGATACCGGGCTGATGGGTAAACTTTTCGGAGCCGGCAAGAGGATGCTCAGCGGTGAGGGGATCTTTATGACCCACTTCACCAATCAGGGACAGGGGAAGAAGCGGGCGGCGTTTGCTGCGCCCTATCCCGGTAAGATCATTCCGGTGAATCTGGGTGAGTCCGGTGGCGAGCTCTTCTGCCAGAAGGATGCGTTTCTGGCCGCGGCGATGGGTACAAGTATCAGTATCGCCTTTACCAAGTCATT
Organism: Planctomycetota bacterium; assembly: GCA_963677015.1. Taxonomy (GTDB): domain Bacteria; phylum Planctomycetota; class SZUA-567; order SZUA-567; family SZUA-567. The sequence goes on along the minus strand of OY781533.1, from coordinate 2,870,403 downwards.
TGGAGCCGGTTTCTTCGGTGGTACCGGTTTTATTCTGGAGAAACTCAGTGGTGACGGCATGGTCTTCTTTCATGCCGGGGGAACGGTCGTGAAGAAAGAGCTGCGGGGCGAGACTATACGGGTTGATACCGGCTGTCTGGCGGCGTTCTGCGGTAATATAAATTATGATATTCAGCGTGCCGGAGGCTTGAAGTCGATGTTTTTCGGCGGTGAAGGGCTGTTTCTGACTACGCTCAGTGGTTATGGCACGGTCTGGCTGCAGAGTCTGCCGTTCTCACGTCTGGCTGACCGGATAATAGCTTCCGCTCCTGCGGCCGGTGGTAAGAGTAGAGGTGAGGGTAGCATTCTCGGGTCGCTCGGCGGTCTGATAGACGGTGATAATAAGTTCTAAGGTCGGGCTGGGTTATTTCTTAATTTTTTATGTTGCGTGTGGTTGCCGGGAGTGATAATAAGTTGTTTTGCTGCTTATTATTTACTTATCGGTGTGTTATGTGTGCTGTAGAATATTGCAGATATGTTTCTCTCTGTATAGCGGTTCGTGGTTGTTCTGCTTGGGAGGGCAAGTGCTGTGAAGCATGAGTGTATCTGTAAGATGTTTGCGGTGTATTGTTTCCTTCGGGAGTCGGCCTTTGTGGCTGGCTCCCTTTTTTTAGGTATTGGCGGTAGTGGCTGAATTGGGTTGAAGAGGTTGAAAACTAAAAGCGGGGTATTAGGGTAATTTGAAGTTTGATTATTGATCTTGGCATGTAGTGTTTACCGGGTGAAGCCAGAAAGGCTGCGCCCGTTTTTTATTGGTATGGGTTGAATTATTTATGTGAGATCGCCGGTTTCTACGTCTTACGCCGGTTGATAATAAGGGTGCGGGCATTATTGGTAATAACAGTTTATAGTGATGTTTAAGAAGTAAAGTAAACAGTTGTTGTCGGAAGATATTATTCGGCTTTGGGAAAAAATATTGGCGCTTGTGTTGAGGCTTATGGTGTCTGTGGTGCTGGGTGTCTGTGGCTGACAGGTGTGGTAAGATTATAGTTTCGGATGGGGCTGGTTTTGTGTTTTACGCTTTTAAGAGTAAAAATTGAAAATATTTGGCGCGGGGTGTTTGTTGTGTTTAAGTGTCGGGTGAGGTTTTTGTAATGTCTTGTTATTGCTGGGCTTCTCTGCTGTTTAGTGAGTTTGTATTGTGATGAAACTGCCGCTTTTGTTTCTATGTATACGCCATAAAACGTAAAATTGTTCTTGACTATAGTGTCTTTGTGATATAATCTATGTGTAAGTGATACAGATATGTATTACTGTTTGGGGTTGATAATAACCATATCAAGGAAAGGAAGTGTAATGAGTGTATTGGCGGTAAAACCGAATACTCCGGAGTGGCTGGAGGAGAGAAAGAAGCATATCGGCGCATCGGACGCGCCAGCAGTAATGGGGCTGACACCGAGTTGGCGGACGGCACGTGAGCTGGCGCAGGAGAAGCTGGGACAGAGTAAAGCTATACCTGATACGCCGGTACTGCGGCGGGGACGGGTGCTTGAGCCACTGGTCAAGGCGCTGTTCACGCGTGAGCGTGGGCTGGAGGTGGCGGCTGCACCGATGTTTGTGCATGAGCAGTATTCCTGGATGTCGGCGACACCGGACGGGCTGGTCTCTGAAGACGGGATAGAGGTACTGCTGGAGTGCAAAACTGCCAGCAGGTACAACCGGCATGAGTGGACCGATGTCTGGGATGAGGATGAGGAATATGATATCGTGCCGCTGCGGTACTGGGTACAGGTGCAGCATCAGCTGGCGGTGACCGGCAGAGCCAGAGCCTGGGTGGCGGTGCTCTTTGCCGGTGATGATCTTTTTTCCATGCTGGTGGCGCTGGTTGATCAGGGGCGCAGTACTGCGGAGCTGCTGGAACTGGTGCAGGAGGTGGCGGAGTTTCGCATTATCGGTGTGGAGCGGGATGAGGAATTTATTGCGCGTCTTATCCGGGTAGAGGATGAGTTCTGGAGTCGTCTGGAAGAGGGGGAGCTGCCGGAGGAACTGGCGTACCGGCATGACAGCGGTGCGGTGCGGGTGGCGAGCAGGGACGAGGAGTGTCTGCTGACCGAGTTTAAGAGTGCGTATCTGCAGAAACTGCTCTCTCAGGAAGAGTTTGAAGAGTGTGCGCAGCGGGTGGAGGAGGCGATTGGGGCGGACTCGGGTATTTACAGTGAGTTTCTCGGAAAGGTTACCTACCGCAAGAGCCGGCCGCGTCAGAAGACCGACTGGAAGGCGCTGGCGCAGGAGCTGCTGGCACCGCTTACAGAGGGGGAGAAAGACGAGATTTATCAGCGTCACTCCGGTCGCAGTGAGATCAAACGCCGTCTCTCCTTTCCGTACAAGTACTGGAAGCTGAATTAGCTGTGTTTGGGATTGGTTCTTGGAGAAAGAAGATAGAAGGGGAATTTTATGGGATTTAGAATATCGGAAGTGGTCGGGGGCGGTAAAGCGGCAGCGGGGACGGAAGAGACGGAGAATAGGGCGGCAGCGGAAATATCCGAACCACTTCTTTCACGCCCGCCCAGTCTGTCGGATACAGTATTGTCACCGCAGCAGGCGGATGAAAAAATGTATCCGACATTATTGACCGGGCTGGCGGCGGGTGGAATTGAACAGGAGGATGAAGCGCATGGCATACTGGGCAGGTTTAAAAGCTATGATACCGAGCTTAGCAGTCTTGGTGCCGGGTATAACCGTGAGCTGGAAGGGGCTAAGAGCAGCAAAGAGGTGGCGCAGAGCTGGGAAGGGTTTGCCGGTAAAGCGCGGGAGATACATGAGCGCTACCGTGAACCTGCGGAGGGACCCGGTGTGTCACGTATCTTTGCAGATAATTACCGGGAGCATCTGGCGCAGGAGTATCAGCATTATACCCGCAATCTGCAGCAGGCGACCGAACGTGAAAGGAAGGAAAACCTACGCTATGCGACCGATACCACGCTGCAGCGTCTGGCCTCTGCTGACGCGAGTATCGGTGAACTGGAGCATTTCAGTGAGAAGGCGTTCAATCAGTCATGCGAAGAGGCCTTTCAGAGTGGAATCTCCGAGGATAGGGAGATACTCGGGTATGCGCGCAAGCGGCTCCTGCCGCTGATCAGCGCCAAGGTCACCGATCTTACCGATAAGGGATCTTTTGAGCTGGCTGAAGCGTACTTGCAGCGTCTTGGTGACCGTATAGAGCCGGAGGAATGTGATGAGCTCTTTACCGATATTTCTGACCGGAAGGTTTTGGAGCACGTCAATAAGCTGGCGCAGGAAGAGAATGGAGATAAACTCCGTGAATACCTTCCCGGGCTGTCATCCAGACAGCGGGCACTCGCCGATCTGGCGCTGCGCAGACAGCGGGAGCTTAAGACTGAAGCGGCGGACAGTCTGCGCCGGCAGGCGCTGCAGAAGGTTGCTGAAGAGTTTAAAAAGAGTGGTGTTGTTCGGCCGTATGTGCTGGTGGCGGGAGAGAGAGTACGGTTGACACCGGAGGATTACAGTTCGCTTCTGGCGGCGCAGACGGAGTCGGGAGCTGAGGGGCAGACCGGTGTCGCCGGTACTGAAGGGAGTGGAAATGAGCAGCGTGGTGGTGGAGCGGAGTGATGGCTGTGTTGGAGTCTGGCTGGAGGCAGCATCCGGCAGCGCTTCGGTAAAGAGAAGAGTCAGGGCGCTGACGGCTGCAGCAGAAATCACAGGTTACAGGACTGATCTCTGCCGGGAGGGTGGTAATGAACGGGTATAGTGCGGGGGCGGTACTGCTGCACCGGAAGCTGCTGGAGTGGCGCTGGTATCAGGATCAGCAGATCAAGGCGGTCTTTCTGCATCTCTTGCTGCTGGCCAACTGGCGTGACCGTCAGTGGCGTAAGCTGCTTATTCGCCGGGGGCAGCTTCTCAGCAGTTATCAGCATCTGGGGGCTGAGCTTGGATTGACACGTAAGCAGATCCGGCTGGCGCTGGATAAGCTCCGCTCTACCGGTGAGATAATTACCTCCCGGGCAGGCAATGGGCTTCTGGTAACGTTAGTGAATTACGAAGCTTATCAGTACTCGGCGCAGCCTTCAGCGGTTGAGGACGGCAGAGTTGGGGCAGAGTCGGGGCCGGTACTTAAAAAGATTAATACAGAAAAAAGAGAGTATGACATGGGGGCAAAGGAGCGGGAGCTGTTTGGGCAGTTTGTTGCCGGAGGCTGGGAGGAGCCGCCGCTGGAACTGTCTGAATGGCTAGGCCGTTATCCTCAGGACTGGCTGCGCGAGGCGTTTTCGCGTGCGCTGGCTAACTGTGGCTATAATCCGCCGCCGCGGTATGTCGGGACGGTACTGGAGAATTTTGCAAAGAAGGGAGGAATGGGCAGTGCAGAGAAGCGAAGAGGAAGTCGGAAGAAGAGTTATACCGGAGCCGGAAGTAACCGTGCCGGTGTCAAAGGAAAATTCAGCGGGCATCCGGCCGGAGGCGGCTAGTGAGCCGGTGATGCCGCAGCGCTGCCGCAGCTGTGGTAAAGAGTTGAGCAGTTCCTATCTGCTGGCGTATCCCGGGGCCGTTCTCTGCTCACGCCGCCGGTGTCATTACCGGGAGCTGGTGCGGCGCGATCCGGAGACGGCGGCTCTGCTGGCACAGTTACCGCGGCGTTACCGCCGGGCGCGGCTGCGGGACTTTGCCGGGCAGGATATTTATTCTCTGCGCTCGACGCTGGTTGAGGAAGGCTCGGTATTTCTCTCTGGTACACAGGGGATCGGCAAGACCCATCTGGCGGCGGCGCTCGTTAATTCGCTGCTGGTGCGGCAGGCTAGCGATAAGGGGTATGATGTGGTCTGGCGCCGCAGTACCGATCTGCTGCTCGAGCTGCAGGAGACCTTCAGCGGTGCGGGGGATACCCGGGCTGTTGCGGAGCGTTTCCGGCGGGCGGGGCTGCTGGTGCTGGATGATTTCGGAGCGGAGAAGCTGAGTGAGTGGTCGGTGGCGTCGATATACGCGATTCTGGCGGAACGGGTCGATCAGCTCCGGCCGACCATTGTGACCTCGAACCTCAATCTTGATGAGATTGATGCCTTTGAGCCGCGGATAGCCAGCAGGCTTGCGGAATTCGCCACTCTGGTCCTGCCGGAGGTTGACCGCCGGCTGCAGAATGGGAGGCAGGTGAATAATGGCTCATGATCTGCAGCGGCTGGAAGAGAGTATTCTGCGCTGGCGCAATGATCCGCTCGCCTTCTGCCGGGAGGTGATTAATTTCAAGCCTACAGCGCAGCAGGCGCAGATTATTGATGCTCTGAAGTATCCCGGAGCCTGGGTGACGGTGAAGTCCGGGCACGGGGTGGGGAAGACCTCGACGCTGGCGTGTCTGGCGCTCTGGTTTATCTCCTGCTTTGACGACTGCAAGGTGCCGGTGACCCATCCGGCGCGTGAGCAGCTCAAGTCGACGATGTGGCCGGAGCTGCGCAAGTGGCACAGCCGGATGGAGAATCCGTTTCGGGACGCGATTGAGATAAATTCCGAGAAATGCTTTATCCGGGCACGTCCTGACCGGTTTGTGCAGGCACGTACCAGCAGACCTGATAATCCGGACGCGCTGCAGGGGTTTCACGCCGAGCATCTGCTCTTTCTGATAGATGAGGCGTCCGGGGTGGCGACCAAGATCTTCGAGGTCGCTTTCGGAGCGCTGACGACCGCTGATGCGCGCTTTCTGCTCGCGGGAAACCCGACCCATACCAGCGGGTTCTTCTGGCAGACCTTTAATAAGTATCGTGACAGCTGGGTGCGCTTCACTCTCTCGTGTCTGGATAGTGAGAATGTCAAGCAGGAGTATATCCGGAAGATGCGCGGGCAGTACGGGGCGGAGAGTAATGAGTACCGGGTGCGGGTACTGGGACAGTTTCCGGCGGCGTCAAGTATGCAGTTCATCGCTTCTGATCTGGTCGCGTCGGCGATGGAGCGTTATACGGCGGTGAGTGCCGATCCGGCGCTTTATGCCTATGCGCCGCGGCTGCTGGGTGTTGATGTGGCGCGCTTCGGTGATGACAGCTCGGTCGTGTATCTGCGGCAGGGAATATCTGCCCGGCGGGTATACCGGGTCAAGGACTGTGATACTCATACTCTGGCCTGCCGGGTGGCGACACTCTATGTCGAGCATGACTGTAGTGAGATCTATGTCGATCTCGGCGGTGTCGGTGCCGGGGTCTATGACTATCTGGCAAGCCACGGCTATCCGGTGCAGGGGATTGAGTTCGGTTCACGCTCGCAGGAGAGTTCGTACTATAACCGTCGGGCTGAACTCTGGGGCCGGCTGCGGGAGTGGCTGCGCAGCGGCGGGGCGGTAGAAGAGTCCGAGGAGCTGGCGAGTGATCTGACGGTGCCGTTCTATGAGTATGATGTGCGTGACCGCATAAAGCTTGAGCGCAAGGAGAGTATCAAGAAGCGCGGGTACGCTTCTCCTGACAATGCGGATGCGCTGGCGCTGACCTTTGCCGGGGATTATCTCGGTGGCGGGGTACGCACCGAGATGCGGGTGAAGACGGTTGATGAAGATGGACTCTTTACCGTTTGACGTGAATAGTGGTAACTTGTTCTTTCGGCTGCGGCGGGGTGCTGTGGTCGGGTTTTTAAACTTGAAAGGAGATAATTATGTGTGGTTTAGGTGGTTCCAGTTCACCGACGTATATTCCGGTGGCGCAATCGGTGCAGGCGACAGCGCCGAGTTCGGTAGATGCTAACAAGGCTGTGGATGACGCGAATGAGAAGATCAAGAAGCAGCTGGCGGCCAAGACGAATACGGAGAATAATACGCTTACCTCACCGCTGGGAGCGAGTGGTACGGCAACGGTCAATAATAAGACGCTGCTGGGAGAATAGGGTGCGGCCCGGCTTTCTCTGACGCGGGTCAGGGAAGGCCGGGAGTGTTGCGGTTTCGGCTGCGGCATAAAACTTTATGAATAACTGTATAAGGGATGATAATGGAAGTGGAAAATATTTATGGTGCGCTCGAACCCGGCGGGGTACAGGAGGAGCTGGAGCGGTGTCTCGAGCTGGTGCGGGCGCTGGAGAATGTCCGTGCCAGCTGGGAGGATACCTGGCGGGAGATACGGGACTATATCTATCCGCATTCGGCGCTGGCGCTGGATGACAACGGGGGAACGGTTGAAGGGTATAAACGCTACGGCAAAGTGTTGGACTCGTACCCGGAGAAGGCGGTGCGGGTGCTCGCCGCCGGGATGCTCGGCGGGATGGTCTCGCCGTCGCGGATGTGGTTTCAGCTGGGGCTTCAGGATTTCGGAGCGGTGGCGGCAGGAGAGAGTGCGGGTGTCTGGCTGGGTAAGGTGCGTGATGCGCTGCTGCATTATTATAACCGTGCTGATATCTACGGCGCGATGCATCTGCTGTTTCGGGAGATGGCTCTCTACGGGCAGGGAGTGCTGCTGATAGAGAGTGATCTGGAGACCGGTTTCAGCTTTACTCCGTTATCCTGCGGGGAGTACTATCTTGATCAGAATGAGAAGGGTGAGGTCGATACTCTGCTGCGCCGGTCGTACTATACGCCCCGGCAGCTGCTGGAGAAGTTCAGTGAGTCCGAGCTGCCGGAGATTATAACCGAGGCGGCACGGCACGGGCAGGTCGACAGGAGATTTGAGGTGCTCAACCTGATCCGTCCCAATGCCGCCTACTCCGACGGTGCTCCGGGTACGCCGGCGATGGCCTGGGAGGATCTGTATATTATCCGCGGCGGGGGGAGCGGGTCGAAGTTGATCCGGCGCAACGGTTTTGAGACCAAGCCGTTTGTCGCTCCGCGCTGGGAGCGGATGAGTGGTTCGGTGTACGGGCATTCACCGGCGCGTACCGCGCTCGCGGATGTCAAGACGCTTTATGAGATCGATAAGCAGAATCTGACCTCGCTGCGCAAGAACACCGCGCCGCCGGTGACGGTCAAGGGTAATATGAAGAATTCGCTGATCGACCTCTCGCCCAACGGGGTGACCTATGTGCCGGCGATGAACGCCGATGCGGGAGTATCGCCGATCTATCAGCCGCAGAACTCCTATCAGCTTACCGAGGCCAAGCTGGAGAAGCTGCAGCAGAGTATCCGTGAGGTCTTCTACAATGATCTCTTCATGCCGATCATGCAGCGGGATAAGAGTATGTCCGCTACCGAGATAAACTCGATCAACGCTGAGAAGATGGGGAATATCACGCCGGTGGTGGAACTGCTGGAGAAGGAGGCGCTGGATCCGATATTCAGCCGCTGCTTCAGTATTCTCTCCCGTGCCGGCGGGATAATTCCGCCGCCGCCGCGGGAGTTGATCGGGCGGGAGGTGCGAATCGATTATATCTCTGTACTGGCGCAATCGCAGAAACTCAGTGAGCTCTCGACTATCGAGCAGTTTGTTGGCTTTGCCGGTAACTGTGCCCGTCAGCAGCCGCAGATTATTGATAATATCAATGGTGACAAGGTGCTGCAGCGTTACGCGCAGGTGCTCTCAATCGACGGTGATCTGCTCAACTCCGAGAAGGAGGTGGCGGCGCTGCGTGAGCAGCGTCAGCAGCAGGGGCAGCAGCAGCAGGTAGCGGCGCAGCTGCAGCAGCTGGCACCGCCGGTAATCGATAAGCTGTCCGGGAGTGATCTGAAGGGAATTGTCGGTGAGCTTGCCGGTGCAGCGGGGTAGCGGGCTGATTGTTGCTGGTTTCGGTGGAGCCGGGGTCTCGGCTCTGCCGGAGTTTTCATTCGGCAGTTTTGAGGTGTCGGTTGGTGGTAGGTTTTTACAGGGGGTGAGTATGGCGGAGTGTGTAGAACCACGGGTGGATTCCGAGCTTGAGGATCTTCTGGAGTGGCTGGAGATAGAGCCGGTTGAGACGGAGTATGCAGGGCGGCGGCGGGTGCTGGAGTCACTGCTGTATCAGGAGCGGGAGGTGCAGCGGGCGGTAAATCTGTTCAAGCGGGTGTTGCAGCGGAGCCGGGATTTGCTCTGGCAGCAGTCGGCCCTGCCGCGGCGCAAGAAACTGCTGGAGTCTCTGCTGTCACCGGAGTGCAGCTTTGAGCTGGAGTTTGAGGCGGAAGCGGTACGGGAGCTGGTGCTGTCGCTCTCGCAGCCGCTCAGACGGGAGTGGTCCCGGCTTTTAGGTATCAGCCGGAGGGAATTGGAGCATGCCTGTTACCGCGGCGGGGCGGTAAAGCTGGAGCTGGCGGGACTGCTGGCGTGCCGTGAAGGTATCGGGTTTATTGCGCGTTATGATCCGGCGGCGCTCCGGCTCTGCGGGGTTTATTCTCTGAAGGAGCTGGAGGCGCGTATCGCGGCCATTATGGTTTACAGCTGAGAGTTGTGGTCCCGCGTAGCGAAGTGGTGTGCAATTCTTTCTGCGATTGTATTATAGAAGCGGGCTGATTTGTTTGTAAGAGTGTAGACGATATCGGTGGCTGCTCTTTGTTGCGGCTGAATATTATTATTGTCAGCTAACTGAGCATCTGTGAATAGCGGATTGCTCAGTTTTTTTTAAAAAGCAAGATCGAGGGTATTCGTGATCCTGTAGCTGGAATAAGGTATTGATACGGAGGTGAATATTCCGGGCAGAGAAGCTGTTTCTGCTGATAAGGGGTTATATGTTCTGAATAGGCAGTGAGTATTCTCTGGACATCTGCTGCTGACATTGCTTGACAATATTGGCGATCTCAGTCTTATGAGGTGCTATTTTTTCGAAAATTTCCAGTGAGATATACGGAGCCAGCTGTTCTTCGATAATTGTCATTGCCAGATTGATCGGCTGACCGCTGCGGTATGGCCGTTCTTCGGTCAGAGCGGCTATGACATCGGAGAAGGAGAGTAGTTTGCCCTCTAAATCCAGCTGGTCGTCATTCAAAGCGTAGGGGTAGCCGGTGCCGTTATTCTTTTCATGATGGCGTTCAACCCAGTGTATGATCTCGCGAAACCATTCTGAAGAATGCAGTTCACCCAGAATCTGCCCGGTATAGTAGGGATGGAGCTTTATCAGATTGAATTCGTTTTCGGTAAGTTTTCCGTTCTTTTCAATCAGTCCCGGGTCAATACCAATTTTTCCAATGTCATGCAGGAGTCCGGCTATCAGCAGTTTGATGCACTTTTCATCGCTTAGTCCGAAATCTTTGCCGAGTTCCATGGCGATATTGCCTACGGTATAGGAATGGGCTGCGGTGAAACGACTGCGGAAGTCGATAATCCGGGATATGGTTATGGCGAATTCTACAATGTTTTCGGTCTTCAGCTGGTAGTCCAGAGTGAAATCCAGCTTGCTGAAGAGTTTGTCGATGCTGAGATTGTTGATCTCAATCCAGAATATGTCGCCTTTGGAGGCTTTTAAAAAGGCTTCGAAAACCTCTGGGTGAAGAGTGTTTCCCGCTCTCTGCCGCAGTTTTTCGGTGACAGCCTGTTTTTGATTGAGAATGAACTCGTCCTTTGAAATATAGATATCGAGTCTGTCGGCAAAATGCAGAATATGGCTCTGAAAAGGAATATCTGTCTCAGCGTTCTCCGGTGAAGCGTTGAATTTAACATGATGATGCCGGATAATCCGGCTTACCTCTTTGAATGCACTGAAGGACGAGAGCATACGGTAGCCCATTATGCAGTGCGGATCCGGATCGCTCACATCCTCTTTAACCAGGGAATTTTTTTCGTGTACCGATAAAGCTCCGATATCATGAAGACCGGCGGAGATTACCAGGCGTAATAGTTCGTCCTGGTCAAGCTGGAGCTCTTTACCGATATAATAGGCGGCAACTGCGACACGCCGGTGGTGTGACTTGAGCAGATAGTTGAAGCTGTCTATCGCTTTGATCATCGGTATCGCCATTTGCTTTAAAGTCAGATTTTCCATGATATGACCCGGGTTACTCCAGTAGAGAAATTTCTAGTATAATATATTCAAATCAGCTGCTTAAAAACTGAAATTTTAGTTGTTTATGCTTAAAAGTAAATTATTTATTTACGCAGGAGTGGACTTTTTTTTATGTTTATTGGATTGTGTTATTGCGTAACTTGTTTTGTGGTAAAGTGTTGTCTGTTGTGAAGCGGGGTCGTTAATTTGCCGTAGATAAAAGTTTTTTGCGTTACCGGGTTTGAAGCAGAGTAGCGTCTACTGGATAGTGCAGCAAGGTGGCAGATGTTTAAGCGCTTGGCTTATCCAAGCGGCGAGGCGTAGCCGGTGCTGACGGCAGTTTTTTTCCGAGGTTTAAATAGTGATAATAAACGGAGGGCGCCGGGTATGGCGTCCTCCGTTTATCTGTCTTGTTTTTGTTCGGATCTTCATTCCCGGCTGTCGTCGGTTTCATTATATTCAAGCATTATGTTATCGCGGTTCTGCGGCAGTGCGGCAAGAGTGTCCGTTGCGGTGTCATCCTCTGCCCATTCGCTGTCATCTTCGTCAAGGTAGGTCTCATCCAGGTTTTCATTACTTTCAGCTGCCATCAGGATGAAGTTCTCGGTAAGCTGCTGGAGTGTGCTGGCGTGATGGTTGAGAAGCTGTGAGGAACTGGCGGTCTCTTCGGCGTTGGCGGCGTTGTGCTGGGTGATGTCGTCGACTTCAAGCAGTGCTTTGTTGATCTGGGTAATACCGGCTGCCTGCTCGGTTGAGGCGGCGGCTACCTCGTTGGATAAGGTCGTTACCTTCTCGGAGTAACCGATGATTTCGGCCAGAACCTTGGCGGTGTTGCCGGCCATCTCATTGCCGGAGTTTATTTCATTAACGACATTATCTATCAGCGTTCCGGTCTCGCCGGCGGCTTTGGCGCTGCGGGCGGCGAGGTTGCGCACCTCTTCCGCTACGACGGCGAAGCCTTTGCCGTGACTGCCGGCGCGGGCGGCTTCGACCGCGGCATTGAGTGCCAGCAGATTGGTCTGAAAGGCGATGTCGTCGATGGTCTTTATGATCTTGGTAATCTCGCCGGTGGCGGAATTTATCTGCTGCATCTTGGTAACCAGCTCGTTCATGCGCTGAGTGCCGGCACTGCCGGAGGTGTTCGCTTCGCTGGAGAGTCCGCTCGCTTCCGAAGCGTCACGGGCGTTCTGATCCACCTTGCCGGACATATCCTGCAACGCGGAGCTGATCTCTTCGAGATTGGCGGCCTGGCGGGTGGCGCCTTCGGCGAGTTCCCGGCTCTGGGTCTCGAGGTGTTCGGAGTTGCCGGCGACCTCGGTGACGGTGGAGGAGACCTTGTTAAGGATATAGTTTACCTGCTGGATAACGGTATTTGTCGCTTCCAGACACTTGCGGAAGCTGCCGGTCATGCGGGCACCTTCGCGGCTCATCTGTCCGATCTCGTCCCGTCTTGCCGACATCTGCTCGAGTATCTCCAGCTCGGAGGCGGATATTTCCACCTCACAGAACTCCGACCAGTCGCCGCGGGCAAGATTCTGCTCCATAAAGGATACCAGACCGTCCTGCGCTCCGCTGAGATTCTCCAGCCGAAGGGTCATCTTCCGGATCGGACGGGTGATATTGGTCACCAGCAGTATGGAGATGATGATACCGAGGATAATGGCGGCGGCGGTGGCGGCGTAGACGATAGTCAGCGAGGTCTCGGTATAGCTTAGAATATCCGCGACGGCGAGACTTGCCGCTGATTCAACATTCTTTACTTTGGTGCCGAGCAGCTCCATGACCTGACTGGTAATGGTGTCTAGCCGGCGGGTGCTGTTCTCCTCGATATCGAGTTTTAATTTGAGCCAGTCCAGCGTATTCTGCCCGTAGGCGTCAATATTTTTGATGATGGTCTGGGCGGTAGTGCTGTCAATAGTGGTGACGCAGTCGGCTTTCAGTTTTTCAGCGCTTTTGTGCAGTTCGCCGATAACCTTGCTGATTCTTTTGAAGGATTTGTCATCACGTTTCTGCAGGTAGGTGCTGACCGCTTTAGCGATACGGGGCAGATCGTCATTTATACTGCTGAGCTGGTTGATGATAGCGGTATTGGTGCTCTTGACCTCGCTCCAGTTCTGACTGATGCTCTCAAGTTTATTGTCTATACGGTTCTGCATCTTTTTTATTGCCACCTTTAGTCTGATACGCTGCTGAACCCGGGCGGTTTCTTTGCCGGCATTCTCCTCATTCTTGAAGTATTTGCCGATAGTGACTGTAAATTCCTTGAGCTCTTCGCTGAGGGCGGTTACTTCGCTCATCGCCTTCTCATCCGAGATCAGATTGAGCAGACGGTCGGTCTGCTCCATAATGATGGTGTCATATTGGGATATTTTCTTCGGGGTGTCCAGATGCAGTTCGGGGCGCGCCATGGTCTGTCCGAGTATCAGCCGGATATGCAGCTGGGCGATATAGACCTCTTTGAGCGCATCGATAATGGTGATGCTGTCCTTGATCGTATAGTTTTTATCACTGATAAACATGCTGATAACGGACTCGATTTTTTTCAGCCGCTGCTGCATGGAATCTTCGAGTTTGTTCTTTTCATTGAGTTTTTCAGATAAGAGCTGGATATTCTCTCCGTATTCGGCGATGCTCTTTTTTATCTGCGTGGCCTGGGTGAGAAACGCTGCTGTCTGCGCGGTCTGCGGCAGTGAATTCAGCAGCTTCTCCTCGGTAGTGATCAGATCGGTGATGGTAGTGAGCTTGCCCAGAGTGTCTTCGCGGAAAGTGTTGCGGCTCTCCACCGTCTCGGCATAGAGAAACTCTTTCTGCAGGGCATGGGCTTCAAGCGCGGCGGTGGACTGGGCGTTGGTGCCTACCAAGAGCGGGATACTGGTGCTGTGTATCTCGGCGATACGACCGGCTACGGCGGTGAAACCGTAGATAGCGGCAGCGGCTACCAGAATTATAAGAATAAGAATGGTGCCGAAGCCTCCGGAGAGTTTTTTGGAAATCTTCATACTGTGTCCTTGTGTCCTGATTTAACTCTAGAATAAATATTACAAAAATGTATATGCAGGTTTTGAGTAAGTGCTTATGTCCCAGTAAAAGGTTTTGAGTTAAGTAACACTTATACGTTACTATACTGTATAAAACTGTGTAAGCAAATTTTAAATGTTAAAAAAAAGTAAGTTATTGGTTTGTAGCGTGTTATAGGTTAAGAAAATTTAAGAATAATTTTTTATTAATTAGGCTACTAAAATTTTAGGGTTTTTTAAGCTTTTTTTTAAGCATTTCACGCCGGATAGGAGGTACGGCTGAAACCGGTACTGTCCTGCAATCTATTCTGAATTCAAACAGATATAAAGTATTTTGGCATTACTGGAAAATGAGAATTTTATGTTTTAATTCGTGTTTAAAAATATTGTGGATTTTTGCGGCGCGGCCGGTGCCGGTTTTAGTATCGGCTTACCCGGGAAGTGAGGTTCATACATGGTAAAAACGGCATGAAAAATAATTATAAGGGAGTTATATTCGTCTTTAAGCGAATTTTATTTATCTTTTTAACTGTAGTTGTGATATAGGGTTAGTTGCTGTTATTACGTATATAGGCGATAAAAGTTAAAGAAAACGCTTGACTTTTGTGTAATTGTGTGTATCATATACCGTATCATCAGTTGCCGGTTTGGCCGCAATGGCTTGTTGAATCTGACACGATCAATATGTAATCATACCCAATATCGGCATAAATTCATATTTTGCAGCTCTTATAATCCGTACTCGCTTGCGTGTGGCAGCTGTTGCCCCTCACGCTTACTAGTAGCGCCGATATCCGGGAGGTAAATATCTTACACCGGTATAGTGGCGCTGGCAGTGGTGTTGTCACCGGTGCCGGGGTGCCGGTGTGTACGGGTGAATGAGCTGATCATCTGAGTAGTCTTGATTCCGGCAGGAAGGATATTATGGAGAGTGAGGCTGGTCTGCCGCCTGAACTGGCGGCGGAGGAACTGGAAGCGTATCGGCGGGAAAAGATCTTTGAAGCCCAGGATGAGGCCAACCGTAGTCTGCGGGCGCTGCTTGGCAGGCGCGAGGGCAGAGAGTATGTACTGAGGCAGCTCAAGCGGGCGTTCCCGCTATCCGGAGGGTCTCTGTGCAGTAATGGTGAAGCGACATACTACAATCTCGGGAAGTTTGAGAGTTATCTGGAGATGCTGCTGGATATAAGGGAGGCGTACAGCGGGGATCCGGTGAGCGGCAGGAGGTATGTGGCGGAGATTCTGCTGGGCTGGTTCTTTGACGGCGGTCTGGGTGGTGAGCAGGTTGTTTAAACTCTGTCCGGTCTTGGGCAGAGTGGTTTTTTGACGGTTTAATTATGTTACAGCTATAGTCTGGAGGAGTAGTGAGAATGAGGTTCAAGCAGAATGAGATGCAGGAGGTGAGGGATAATATCCCGGCTATTACCGATGAGGTTGAGGCTGGGAGTGCGTTTGGCAGAAGTGATGCGGCAGCGGCGGGATACCGAGGTGCAGCGGGTGGCAGAAACGGCATCGGTACGCAGTCGCGTGACGCAAGTAGTTTCATGGCAGAGGGTGATGAGGAATTCACCAATGAGAGTCTGCTCGGTAATGCGGAGGGGGAATATATTGATCAGTATGATGAGTTCAAATTGCCGGATGGAATAAATGTCGACCGGAATATTCTCGCACTGGCAACCGAGCAGTTCAAGCTGCTCGGACTCTCGCAGCAGCAGGCGCAGGGTGTGGTAAACCTCAGTCCGCAGATAACCGAAGCAATACGCGGTGCGCAGCAGCATGAATGGGATATAACAACCTCCCGCTGGTCGCGCGAGGTGCGTAATGATCATGAACTCGGCGGTAGAAACTTCAAGGAGAGTATCGCCAAGGCCGAGAGGGTGCTGCGCCGTTTCGACAGCGACGGCAGACTGCGTGAGTTTCTAACCAGTACACGTGCCGGTAATAATCCGGATATGATCCGTTTTCTGGTGCATATCGATGCGGCGCTGGCGGAGAGCAGTTTTGGCAGGATGCCGGGGGGTGCGTCTGATAAGGAGAAGAGTGATGCGGAGCTTTTCTTCCCTGAGCAGTACCAGAAGGATGAGCTGGCGCGCAGGCGTAATCAGGATGGCTTTTAGGGTATGTGCCGGCAGCGAGGCCGGTATCGGGCAGTAGAAGAAGAGGGTGCTGCAGGGCAGTACCGGGGAAATAAGAAGAATTTTGGAGGAAATCAAGTATGGCGTTAGCAGGAAATCATATCAGAGTGGCTGATATCAAGAATCGTCTCATAGGTGATGATAAGATTCTGGGAAGAACAATCGAGTTTTTGCGTCAGTCCGATCCTTTTATGGATGATATGGGCTGGGTACAGTGTAATTCCGGGGAGAATCATGAGTCAAAGTATCGAACTTCTCTCCCTTCGGCGCATTTCAGAATGGTAAATGATTATATACCGCGCGGTAAATCAACTACTCAGAAGCAGATCGATACTACCGGCTCAATCGAAGCCTGGTCCGAGATCGATGCGGAATTTATCGACGGCAGTGCGGCGGAAGGCAAGGGTGCGGAGATTCGTATCGATGAGTCCAAGGCGACAATCATGGGTATCGGTAATACCTCGGCGCATATGATGCTCTACGGCTCTCTGGCCGAGGATCCGCGTGCCTTTGACGGTCTGGCAACACGCTACAGCCAGCTCTCCGATGATAAGGAGTGTATCGGTTATAACGTGATTGATGCCGGTGGTACCGGGAGTTCGAATACCTCTATCTGGGTCGTCAACTGGTCACCGCAGACAATCTACGGCATCTACCCCAAGGGCGGAGCTGCCGGGGTGAAGCGTGAGGACTTCGGGCGTACCATCGATAAGAATACCGACGGTGACGGTCGCCCGGTATATCAGGACTACTATACCCGTAAGCTCGGTCTCTGTATCGAGGACTGGCGCTCAACGGTGCGTATCGCCAATATCGACGTCGCCGCGCTGGAGGATGAGAGTGCCGGAGCGGATATTATCGATCTGCTTACCGATGCTTATTACCGTATTCCAAATGCCGTGCGCAGTATCGATCAGGTCAATCCGGTAATCTACTGTTCAACTCCGGTAGCGGCGGCGCTGACCAAGCAGTCGCAGAAGAAGACCAGTCCGGTGGTGATCGACAATACTCAGGGTAAGCCGGTAAAGAGCTTCTGGGGCTATAAGATCAAGGAGTGTGATGCGATCGTCACTACCGAGGAGCAGGTGATCGGTTAGGTCGCGGAGTAGTCGAATTTTACTGGTAATTAATAATTATAAAAGGAGGAAGTATGTTACTGGATGTATCAAGTCTGTTTGCCAAGAATATCAGTGTCGCTGACGGGACTCCGGAGGTGCTGGATATGGGTGAGAAGGGTATCGGCAGGGTGCGTGGGCTCAATCTCTTTGTTGAGATATCAGAAGCGGTCGCCGGTGCGACCTCGCTGACCTTCAAGCTTTACGCCGGAGCGAGTGAGGACGGCAGTGATAAGGAGGAGATCATGGTCAGCCCCGAGTATGCGGTTGCGCGTCTCAAGCAGGGCTTCAGCTTCATCTCCGAGCTGCCGGCGGTTACCGAGCGTTATCTGTTTTTCGAAGTGGTAGTTGACGGGGTGGCTAGCGCCGGCAAGTATTGGGCGGGGCTGACCGGCAGCGAACAGTATGCGGCGCATAACCGTATGCAGTAAGCTGTAAAATATTTTATGGTGCGGAACCGCCGGTGTGAGTGGGAAGGGGCGGTGTGGTTATAACCGGTTATGCGGGCGGTTCCGCAGTTTTAGGGAAGAAAGGAGGGAATATGGTCTGTCCGATTGATATCTGTAATCAGGCGCTGTTTCATCTCGGGGTGTCTGGGATCTCTGATCTTGATGATACCGGTGATATCAGTGCGGTGGCGTGCAAGATGTTTTATGATGCGGCGCTGCGTACGGCGCTGCGTGATCATCCCTGGGGCTTTGCCAAGACCGAGGTGGCGCTGTCACTCGCCGCCGAGAGCGGGGAGTATCCGAGTTATGACTATGCTTATCAGTATCCTCATGACTGTCTGCGCCCGCTTAGGATTCATACCGATGACCGGAAGAAGTCGCGGAAGATCGAGTATGACGTGCAGATAAATCTTGCCCGAAACGGCAAGGTGATACTGACCGATGAGCCGGAGGCGATACTCAGCTATATCGTGTATATTGATGATCCCAATCTCTATGACGGCTGGTTTGTCGAGATGTTTGTGCTCTGTCTGGCTTCAAAGATTGCCGGTAAGCTGACCGGTGATACTACCAAGAGTAAGAATATGCTGTCGGCGTATATGCAGGCGCGGGATCAGGCGCAGGCGATAGCCGGTAATGAGAATTATGAGGAGCAGGTCTTCTACAATGATTTTCTGCAGGCGCGGGGTTAGGGCATGTTATGTTTTTTAAAGAAAGGGAGAGAGTATGCCAGTATTTGATCTGAACAAGATCTCGTTCAATGCCGGTATCTGGTCTGAGAAGCTCGATGCCCGTGCGGATCTTTCACGTTATTCGGCGGCGTGTTCGGAATTGCTGAATTTTGTGCCGCATCCGTATGGCGGGGTGTCAAACCGGGCCGGTACCGAGTTTATCTTCTCTGCCGGTACGGATAAGGTGCGGCTGATAAGTTTTCAGTTTAATTCCGAGCAGTCCTATATTATCGCCTTAACCGCTGAAAAAGCGCGGGTGCTTACCGGCAGCGGTCTGGTAACGGCTGAGGACGGGACGGAGGTTGAGTTTGCAGTGCCGTATGCAGAGGAGGATCTGCAGGAGATACAGTATATCCAGTCGGCGGATGTACTCTATCTTACCCATCCGTCATACCGGCCGGGCAAGATAAGCCGGAGCTCGCATACCGACTGGGAGTTCTCCTATATTTTCTTTGCCAATACCGTGCCGACTCCGGAGAGTATCAGTGTTGTGAGTACTGCAACTTCGGATACCACCTATTATAACTATGGAATAACGCTTGTTGATGAGAATGACAATGAAGGAGAGATACTTGAGGCTGAAGACGGAGCCCGGATCGGCGATACATTGGCGTTCGGGGTGCTGCCGGAGGAGTATGACTGCGTCAAGTATAATATCTACCGGGAGAAGAACGGGGTCTTCGGCTGGGTCGATAGTACCGTCGGTTCGAGCTGGGTAGATCCCAATGAAGGCGGTACCAATCCGGATATGGATGCGACACCGCCGATAGGACGTAATCCCTGTCCTGAAGAGGGCGAATATCCGACCTGCGCCTGTCTGCATCAGGGGCGTCTGATCCTTGCCGGCAGTGACAATAAGCCGCGTACCATGTTCGGTTCGCGCAGCGGCAGCTTCGATGATTTCTCTATCCGCAATCCGCTGCAGGAGGATGATTCGTATGAGTTTGAGATTGCGGGAGGGCAGGTGGACCGTATTCACTGGCTCCGCTCCTTCAACGGAGTGCTGCTCGTCGGCAGCGGCGGCGGTGAGTATCTGGTGACCGGAGAGGATGATTCTTCGGCTATTACCCCGCTGTCGGTGAATGTCCGGCAGCAGACCAGCTACGGCTGTGCTTCTCTGCCGTCGCTGGTGGCGGGTGCGACCGTGCTCTTTGTGCAGGAGGGGAAGAATATTATCCGGGATATGTTCTACTCTCTGGAGTCTGATCAGTATAACGGCAATGATCTCTCGGTACTCGCCGAGCAGCTCTTTACCGGGGTAAAGATAAAAGCGGTCTGCTGGCAGCGGGATCCGAACTATATCTTCTGGGCGGTGCGGGATGACGGGGTGCTGCTCGGTCTGACCTATATCAAGGAGCAGGAGGTCTGGGCGTGGCACCGTCATGTGACAACCTCCGGTAACTTTGTCGATGCCGCGGTGATCCGGAATAATGACGGAGAGGATGATCTCTATCTCACCGTGGAGCGTGGCGGTAAGTATTATGTGGAGCGGATGCGCAGCCGGGAGCTTGGCGGGGATATAAATAAGTCCTGGTTTCTCGACTCGGCGGTAGAGTACAGCGGAGCTGAAGCGACGGTGCTCTCCGGACTGGAGCATCTGGAGGGAGAGACGCTGACCGTCTTCAGCCAGGGCTCGGTGATCGACGGGCTGGAGGTGGCCGGCGGGAGTGTCACCCTGCCGTATCCGGTGACCGAGGCGGTGGCCGGGCTGCCGTACAGTTCGGAGGTGGCGAGCATGGAGGTGGCGCTCAGCTTTGACAACCGTAATTCGATGAGTGTGATCAACGGTATCGTCGGCGCTACCTTTTATTTTCAGGATACCTGCCGGGTGCGGGTAAGTGCTACCGGCGGTACGGATATGACCAAGTGGAAGGATATCGGGGTCTCGCTCCAGCATGATCTCTCCGCACCGTATACTTTATGCAGCGGTAAGTTTTACTATACGCTCTCCAATGAGGCGAAGCTTGCGGATTCCGAGGTCGGGCGTAACCGGGTTCATCTGCGTTGTGATCTGCCGCTGCCGGTCACGCTCTGTGCTATCGGCATCAGGGTGAATGTCGGTGATCTTTAACTGAGGGAGAATAATATGAAGGTTGATATCGAAATCCGCCGCTGCCGGGGGCGGGATATCCGGTCGCTGCGGGGTAAGCTGCGGGCGGAGGATGTACTGGAGATCAGTCGGCGCAGCGGCAGGGATCCGTATGCGGTGCTGGTCTATTCCTACCGGCATTCGGATGAGGTGTATGTCGGGCTGGTAAACTCGGAGATTGCCTGTGTCTGGGGTGTGGCGCAGGAGTCGCTGCTTGCAGAAAATGCCAGTATCTGGCTGCTCTCCACGCCGGTGATGGAGAGAGCGCCGGTGGCGATAGCGCGCCGTACCCGCAGTGAGCTGCGCAAACTGCTCCGGCGGTACCGCTCTCTTGGTAATTACGTTGACAGCCAGTATGTCCGCTGCGTGCGCTGGCTGCGCTGGCTCGGGTTTACGCTGGAGGCTCCTGAACCTCTCGGGGTGCGGGGAGAGCTCTTCAGCAGGTTCTACATTAAAAGCGCAGAATACAGGGAGGTGGATAATGTGTGAGTTGGCAGGGGCGATTACCGCGATGACGGCGGTTATCGGCGGTGTTACCGGTCTGGCTGACAGCGCGGCGCAGGCGCAGAGTGCCCGGGCGCAGCAGGAGTATAATGCGGCGGTAGCCCGCAGTAAGGCGCAGCAGCTGCTCAATCAGGCCGAGTATGCTAAAGAGGATGGTGAAAAGCAGCTGGATGATGAAGAAAACAGGCGTAATAAGGTGCTGGCCAGTATCAAGACCAGGATGGGAGCGGCGAATGTAACCATGAATGGTTCGCCGGGCGCTGCGCTTACCAGTGCTGAGACCGAGCATATCATGGAAAAAGATAGTATTATCAATAAGACTAACCGCGATGTAGCGAATTATAATTATCAGGCGGAGCTGCAGCTGGCCAGTGCCAATAACAGTTTGAGTCAGAGTGTCGGCAGTCTCAAAGCGCTCTCCAATGCTGGAACATCGCTGCTCAGCGCCGGTGGTAATCTGTATAACTCGTGGAAAAGCTCAAAATCGGGTATAGCTGTAGCCTGATAAATTTATTGAATGTGTGAAGGAGAGGCAGAATGCCGGTAAATGATAACTATGAAATACAGGAGTATTACGGGAACTCCAGTGGGCGTATCTTTAATTTCCCGTTTCGCTGTTTCAGTCTGGAGCATCTTGTTGTCGAGCTGCTGGGAGCTGACGGTTCGGTGACTACGCTGCTGCAGAATACCGATTATGCGGTCAGCGGCGGTCTGGATAACGCCGGGGGCATGGTGACCTATCCACTCGCTTCGGAGCTTCCGCCGCTCTGTCCGTCTGAGCGGTTGCGTATCTACAGAGTCACGCCGCTGGAGCAGCCGATAGATTATCCGAGCTATCAGCAGACGATTGAGAATGCTCTGGATAAGACAACCATGCTCCTGCAGGAGGCGGTAAATGAGAGTGCTGTGGTAATAGCAAATGAAGCTGTTGAAACCGTGAATGCCGCTGTTGGGAGCGTTAATGAAGCTGTTGCTGCGATTGCGGATAAGGTAGATGGTGATGGTAATGGTATAACCGATCGTCTGGCATTTCTGGCGAAACTCGGTATCAATACCGACGGAGAGGTAGAGCTGTCTGATGTTGCGTATACCTCCGGGGGCAATATTGATGTCGCGGCGTATAGAAGTTTGCTCGGTATGCCCGCTATCGAAGAGGATATCGCTGATTATACTGCGCAAGCGAGTTCGGTGGGAAGTATGGTAAGCGCTATTGATTCGCGTGTGACTGCACTTGAGGATACACCGGTTGCGGTTAAACCTCAGACTATTGTTGCCGGAGCTACCGGTGAATTGCCGGACGGCTGGATCTTGAAAGACTGTGACGCTATTGCCTCGCATCTCTACCCCAGTGGTACCACTGAAGTTACAGTTGCTGCGGGTTTGCAGGTAGCTGCCGGCGTTAATGGGCAATTGGTTATTTCTGAAACTACGGCGTCTGATATTGCTGTTGATGTTTCTGATTATACCACCGGCTCGGAAACTACCGGCTATGTTTATGCTGACATTGGTACGGGTGGTACTGTTAGCATAGGACTTACGTCTGCAGCGCCGCAGGTGGGATTAAGTCCGTCCTATGATATCAGTATCGTCACTCCGGTTATGACCGCTGCTGTGAGTAATGACTTTACTGCAGTGGGCAGTTCGGTTGCATCAACAACGTACTATAATTATTATGAGGCGTTCAACCGAGTAGTAGCTATTCAGTATGACGGTTGGTTATCGGCAAATAATTTTGTGTTTAACGCAGATAGTATTTATGACGGTGACGAATATATTAGGATATTTCGAACCGATCTTGAAGAGTTAACGGTTAATAAAGTACGTCTTTGTCCATACTCGGAGGGCGGAACAATCTACGGTAAAGCGTATAAATTCAACCTAGAAGCCGTAGATGCAGACGAAAATATCACAATTTTAAAGACTGTAGAGGGCTGTAATGAATGGAGTTCTGGAGAATATTTGGAATTTGAATTCGACACTGTAAAAACTGTATATCTACAGATTCGTGTTCTTCAGACTTATGGTTATGTTTCTTGCGGGTTCTCTGATATTCAGTGGATATATGATGAAAGTATGCTCACCGAAAGCTCGGAGGTGATGACCTCCGCAACCTCGCCCGACGGTAACGCAGTTACAGCGGACAGCTATTATAATGCAACCTGGGCGCCGTATCACGCTATGGATGGCAATGCCAACACAACCACGGGAACCGCCTGGGAGTCAGATGTGTCTACGGGTGATCACTGGTTTATGCGGGAGATTCCAGAGTCAAGAATTCTCAAGTCCTATGATATGTATATCTGGAATGGTAGTGGCGGGTATGCGTTATGTATGTCAACATGGACTCTTTACGGCTCTAATGACGGGACTGATTTTACCGAACTTGATTCGCAGAGTATTGATGCTGCAGGTAATGCTGCTACAACGATGACCTTTGAGCTGTCTGATAATACAATGGCGTGCAGGTATTATAAGTTTGTGGGGCAGAGTTACACCGGAACTTATTGCATAATCGGAGAAGTGTCGTTGAATTTTAAGGTTAATGCAGGTGATTTTTATAATACTGCCAAGCAGTCGCATTACGATCCTTATAACAATCCTATTAGCAGGGTTTATATAGGGGAAGTGGTATTTGCTGACGGTGCTGTTGATAGTGTTGTCAATTATCAGCAGGGGACTGTTTGTACCTTACCGGTGAATGCTGGCGATAATATTGTGATTAACTCGAAGTATTATCTTGCTAGACCTTATCTGGGAGATTGCGGCAGTCAGGTGAGAATTTATCATGAGAATAAATGGGGCAATCCCGGATGGTTATATTCTGCAGAAGGTTATGGCGTCAAAGCAAATATGACGGATGGTGTTCTCTCTGTTCAGAGTGGTACGAGCTATTTAACAGCTCCAGGTGCACAGATAGGTGGTGAATTTTCGTTGGCGACCAACCAGCCAAAACGGGCAAAAGCAACGGTTATTCGTCAATGGTAATAAGGAGATAATAAGATGCCAAAAGGTATATATGGTAAAGTTGGGGAATCTGGAGTTATACATGATCCATCTCGTGCAGTGATTCAAGAGCAAAATCTTATTGCGATGAAAGGATTGCCTGAGGACTGTAATGCTGTCGCGCAGGAGGATGGCAGCTGGGTTGTTACCGAGGAAGTTACTCAGGCGTTATATGAGGCGGAGCTGGCCGGACTTGATCCGCTGTTGTCGCATGTATTGCGGCATGAGCTCAATGGGGACGCGGAGCGGGCGGGCAGGGCTGAGCATGAGCTGCTTCTGGCGCAGGCGAAGATTCTGGAGAAGTACGGGAAGGGGAGTACGGTATATGTAACCGCCAGCGGCAGCTGCTACCATGCTTCGGCGGACTGTTCCGCGCTGAGTAACAGTACTGATATTTTGGAGATTAAGGAGTCGGATGGGCTGGAGAATTATACTCCCTGCTCTATCTGCTGCAATTAGGAGGGAATTATGGGAATAGGCAGGTTTTTATTCAAAGTGTTGCTGGCGGTATTGCTGACTATCGCCTTTATCTGTTGTGTCGCACTCTGCGGCTGCGCCGGTAACGGGGCGCTGGCGATGAAGTCCAGTACGGTAAGTGATACCAGTGACAGCTCGATAACCTACACCGGCGCGGTTGTCGATCCGGTTGAGTTAATGGCCGCGCGGGCGGCGGAGAAGGAGAAGGTGATACGGGCTGAGAAAGAGCCGTGGCGTATTGTGGCGTACTCACTCGCTCTGCCGCTGGGTATCGGGCTGGTCTGCGGTATTGTCTTCATGCTTATCTGGGTCAAGGCGTATCTGGCGCGGTCTCCCTGGGATCTGAGCCGGAAGGGGGCGGGTGATGACTGATTCCGGTCGGCTTGAGCGGTTGAATGACGATATCACCGAGATCAAGGTCACTCTTGCCCGGCTGGAGTCGTATCTGCATGCTACACCCTGCTCTCAGCTCTGTGAGCATGTGACCCGTCATTCCGAGGATATCGCCGAGCTGCATAACCAGCATAAGGAGCATATCGAGGAGCATCACTCCAGCCGGAGTCTGCGCAACAACTGGGCGGCGCTGGCGGCGCTGCTCTGCGCGCTGGTGAGTCTGCTGGGCTTAGTTGTCAGAAACGGCGGCTGAAGCGGCTACGGGCTCATGGTACTGCGGTTTTCATTGTGGTGTATGGTGTTGTATTTATATCCTGCTCTCTTTTGATATCTGATATGAGAGCAGGGTTCAGGTAATTTATGAGGTTGAGAATGGCGACGGAGCTTCAGAAGCGGTTTGCACTCTGTATCGGACTCGGGCTGGGAAACTGGCAGGCGGC
This sequence comes from Planctomycetota bacterium, assembly GCA_963677015.1. GTDB lineage: Bacteria > Planctomycetota > SZUA-567 > SZUA-567 > SZUA-567. The sequence goes on along the minus strand of OY781533.1, from coordinate 2,845,217 downwards.
GAATGCTGTCGGTTATCGTAATAAACACTGTTCGCGGCTGCGCCGGTCACAGGGAGTGGTTGTGGAACTTGGCAAGTTGAGGGGGGAGATGATCGAAAAGACACATTTTACCAAAGAATTCATGCTGGAGAAGCTCTTTGGGCTGATGGGGCAGCTCGAGGGCCTGCGCGGCGGGGCGGAGGAGCTGACAGCGCGGGAGCAGCGGGAGCATATCAAGGCGGCGCTCGATATTGCCCGGGAGATAAACAAAATGCTCGGGCATTATCCGACGCCGCCCAGTCAGCATCTGCATCTGGAAGGTTCGGCAGGAGAACTTACCGCGCTTATTGAGCGGGTTGAGCAGCGGGCGCAGGCCGAGGCGGTATTGCCTGTCATTGCCGAAACCGCAGCAGAGTAAATGAAAAGAGGGTACTGCCGGCGGCAGTACCCTCTTAATAGTGTTTTGTTGTTTTTTGGTGTGACATCAATTGTTTGTGTGCAAGTTTTTACGCTTTGCCGGCGCTGCCGAATACTTCCATGCGGTCTTCTGCTGTTGCCTGTACTGAGTCCATCATGTTCCAGCAGTATGAAGTGAAGTCAACATACTTGCCGTCAAGTTCCTTAACGTACTTTACGAGGTTCTCATGAACCGCGCGGCTGAGACCGGTGTAGAAGTTGATCTTGCAGATACCCAGTGACGCTGCCTTGCGGAAGTCGTCGTCAGAGATGCCTGAACCGCCGTGCAGTACGAGTGGAACCTTTGAAACAGCTGCGATCTCTTTGAGCAGTTCGAACTGAAGCTGTGGCTCGCCTTTGTAGAAGCCGTGTACGTTACCGATGGCAACAGCCAGAGCGTCAACGTCGGTCTTGGCTACAAAGTCTTCGACCTCTTCAATCTTGGTGAAAGCGCTGGTGTCAACTTCCTGCTCTTCGCCGGCTTCTGCTTCACCGCCGCCTACGTGACCGATTTCAGCCTCAACTGAGACTCCCAGAGGATGACAGGTGTCTACAACCCACTTGGTCTTGGCGATGTTCTCTTCATAAGTCAGTGTGGAACCGTCAAACATGATAGAGCTGAAACCATTACGGAGTGCGGTCTGAATACCATTATCGCTGATACCGTGGTCAAGATTGATTACTACAGGTACTGTAGCATCCTTGGCTGCCTGTACAACTGATGGTGAAACCTGGTTGACATTGCAGTCCTCAAATGAAACCTCGGCAACATTGAGAATAAGTGGTGAACGCTTCTTCTCTGCAGCCTTGATAAGTGGTGACAGGCTTAGACCGCTAACAATGTTGAACGCCCCGACAGCGTACTTGCCTTCACGTGCCGCTCCTAGTACTTCTTTCAGTGTTGATAACATACATACTCTCCTTATTAACTTACATTATGATGATTAACGTTAACCATATATTAATTAACATTAAGCAATAAATTCCTGATTGCAAGAAGCTGATTTAATTTCTTTTTAAGATATTGCAAATTTTTTGGTACCGGTATCATTTTACGTATTTGCAAAACCTAATCCATATATGAAATTACAGCGGTATATCCAGTGCTATTTGTGTTTCTAGCTATTATGCGTACCGAAAAAAAAATTAGGGTATTTTTTTCCGCTTCAGATACTTCCGCGCCTGTTTTTTTTTTCTTGTGCTGCCCGGATATTAAAAAAGCTCTGTGCCCGCAGGCACAGAGTAAATGAATTTTTTAGAGGCCGGTGATACTTATGCCCCTCGCCGCGAGGAATTCCTTGACCTCCGTTATACTCTTCAGGCCTCCGCACCCGCCGATAAACCCGGCGTTGATACCGGCAACCGCCCCGGCAAACTGCGCGCACTCCTGCATGCTCAGACCCTTGCTGATACCGTAAGAGAAGCCGGCGACGAAGTTGTCACCGCAGCCGGTGGTGTCAATAACCTTGGTGTCAAGAAACGCCGGTGTCAGAACCTCTTCATCCGCGCTGCGGATGTATGAGCCCTTGGAGCCGAGTTTGAGTACGACATTCTTTGCACCCATATCCATGAATACTCCGGCGATATCACGGTACTCGGTCTTACCGGAAAGTGCTTCCGCTTCATCCAGACTCGGCATGAAGTAGTCGATATACGGCAGTGCTTCTCTGACATTCTCAATTCCCAGTCCCATGACATCGCTGCAGGTGTCGGCAACGGTGATGACACCGTGCTCTTTTGCTCCCTTGAGGATGACCGGAGCTCCTTCCTTATCGAAACGTTTGGCGACGTAGAAACTGGCGATACTCAGAACCTTGGTCTGGTAGTACTGCTCCAGATCGACATTCAGTCCGGTAAAGAGCGGGGAACAGCCGCAGTTGAAGAGGAAGTGGCGCTCTCCAGAGCGGTCGATCAGCGGGATCGCTGTCTGTGATGTTTCGCCCTCGAAGATCTCAATACCTGAAGTGTCCACCCCTTTGGCTTTGAGTGCCTCAATTATAACCTGTCCGCCGTTATCGCTGCCGACATAACTGACGATAGCCGTATTCAGTCCAAGACTGGAGCAGGTGACCGACTCATTGACAGCGTCTCCACCCGGTGTCATTGAGATACTGTCCACATGCGTGCTGTCAATATCGAAAACTTTTTTACCAATGTCGCCGACAACCGGGATGTCAAGACAGGTAAAACCTACACATACTATATCATACACGATGATTTTCTTTCTTCTTAATAAAATATTGCCGATTATTTTACAAACTTTGTGCCCTTTTAACACTCCAGGTCAACCGCCTAAGGCAGCTGACCCAGAGCAGGAAAAACATTGATTCAGTCTTGGTTTATTATTTCTTAACCTTCTGTCTATAGATATCGATCAGTACCGCACCGACGATAACGATACCCTTTACCACCTGCTGCCAGAAGTATGGCACACCGGCGATAACCAGACCGTTGTTCAGTACCGCGATGATCAGCGCACCGATCAGAGTACCGAATACACTACCGATACCACCGTTGAAACTGGTACCGCCAAGAATAACCGCGGCGATCGCGTCCAGCTCGTATGAGATACCCATCAGACCACTGGCACTGAACAGACGTGCAGACTGTACTACACCAGCAAGACCTGAGAGCAGACCACTGAGAGAGTAGACGATAACCAGGATTGTACCGACAGAAATACCTGAGTATTTTGCAGCCATCTCATTACCACCGACCGCATAGATACGGGTACCGAGAACTGTACGTTTCAGCAGAACCCAAGTCAGGAAAAAGACAACCAGTGCGGCCAGTACCATCCAAGGGATGCCGGCGAATGATTTATTACCCAGAGCTTCGTATGGCAGATCGTTGTTGATAACGGTTGTACCGTTTGCAACCAGATACGCCACCCCTCGGAAGGAGGTCATCGTACCCAGCGTCGCGATAAATGGCGGCATCTTGAAGATCGCAATCAGAAGACCGTTGACTGCACCGATCAGCAGACCTACCAGGAGGGCGACCGGAATTGCCAGAGCCGGCATTGAAGTGAGTGATACGGTTACTGCAACAACCGCAGATACAGCCAGAACCGAACCTACCGCCAAGTCGATACCGGCAGTAAGAATAACCATGGTCATGCCGCAGGCGATAATGATATTCACAGATGCCTGACGGAAAATGTTCATGATGTTACTGGCTCTGATGAAACGTGGTTCATAGAGGGCAAAAGCCACTACAAACAGAATAAGAATCGGCAGCACGCCGAGGGTGTTGATCAGATCAAATTTCTTGCCGTCCCCTGCATTCTTGAGCGCCGGGGTGGCGTCCTTATTAATATTCATTTATTTTTCTTTCTTCCTTCTCCAGAGTATTGATAGCAGCTATGCTGTTATCTTATACATTTGTAAGCTTATCTTGATAGTTATAATCGGGTGCGGTCATACCTGCGGCATAAGCCATGATATTTTCCTGAGTGATATCGTTCTTGTCATCAATCTCGTGAACAACAGTGCCGTCACGGATAACCAGTACTCTGGTTGACAGACCGATAAGTTCAGGAAGTTCACTGGAGATCATAATAACCGACATATCCCCGGACTCTACGAGTCGTTCAATAATCTTATATATTTCACTCTTTGCACCGACGTCAACACCACGGGTAGGCTCATCCATGATGAGTACCTTTGGCGAGGTCGAGATCATACGTGATATCAGCAGTTTCTGCTGGTTACCACCTGAGAGCTCTCTGGCTCTGGTCTCTGGTGAAGCAAGTCTGATCTTCAAATTGTTGATGTAATCCTTTGAGAATCTTCTGCTGGAGTTACCGCCGATAAAACCGCCACTGGAGATCTTACGGAGCATATTCAGACTGATGTTGTCCGCTGAGGACATGTCAAGGAAGAGTCCAAGACTCTTACGGTCCTCGGTAAGATAGGAGATACCGTTTGAAATGGCTACGATCGGGTCGTTGATATTGAGCGTCTTGCCTTCAAGTTTTATCTCACCGCTGGTCTTCTTGTCAATGCCGAAGATCAGTTTGGCAATCTCTGAACGTCCTGCACCTACAAGACCGGCGAAACCGAGAATTTCACCCTTCTTCAGGTCGAAGTTGACATTATTGACGAAGTGACCGTCATTGAGGTCTCTAACCTCCATGATGTTTTCATCACTTGGGACAAGATCCAATTCACCGTAATATTCGGTAAGGCTACGACCTACCATGTGCGCAACCATGTCTTTCTCATTGATTTCATCCTTCTCCATGGTCGCTACATGCGCGCCGTCACGGAGGACTACCACCCGGTCTGAGAGCTCTACAACCTCTTTCAGACGGTGGGAGATGTAAATGATGGATATTCCACGTGCTTTTAATCTGTGGATTAGATTGAACAGATGCTCCATCTCGGTCTCACTCAGAGACGCTGTAGGCTCATCCATAATAATAACATCACTGTTCTGACTGATCGCTTTGGCAATCTCAAGTACCTGCTGTTCAGCAATACTCAGACTTCTTGGATAATCAGTCGCTTTGAAAGGAGCTTCGATCTCCTTGAGTACCTTGGCGGTATCAGCGAAAAGTTTGTTGCGGTCAACGAATATGCCGCCAACCAGTGGTTCTCTACCCATGAAGATGTTCTCGGCAACGGTGATGTCTGTCGCTACTGAGAGCTCCTGGTGGATAATACTGATGCCGTGGTCCAATGCATCGCGGGGGATTTTGATGTCAACAGCTTTGCCGTCAACGAGAATTTCACCCATGCCTTCATCTTTAGTGTAGACACCGGCGAGAATCTTCATCAGAGTACTCTTTCCTGCGCCGTTCTCACCAACGATTGAGAGTAGCTCACCCTTGTCCAGAAAGACCGACACGTCTATGAGTGCTTTTACCCCCGGGAAGGTCTTTGAGATATGGTTTGCTTCAATTTTATGAGTTATTTTAGACATAATTCTTCCAACTTGCTTGTATTTCACCCTTATGCGGGCGGCTTATGGTGTTTTTTAAGGGATAAATAATATTCCTGCCGCCGCGCATAAGAGTAGGTTATTTTTTCTTCAACTTATATCTTTACAAAGATATCAGCTTTTTACTACCAAGGCTTGTAAGAATCCATGTTGTCCTTGGTGATAAGTTTTACAGGGTAAAGGATCTGTTCTGATGGAGCTTCTTTACCGTTCATGATGTCATAACCGAGCTTTACACCTTCCATAGCCATCTGACGTGGAGTCTGAGCTGGAGTAGCGAGGAAGATAGAACCGTCGCGCTTCATTTCGGTGATAGCGTCTTTTGAACCGTCAACACCAACTACGAACATTTCGTCTGTACGACCAGCCTGCTTGATAGCAAGAGCGGCACCGATAGCTGATGGGTCGTTGATGCAGAATACTGCGTCGATCTGGTCAAAAGCAGTAAGAACGTTGGTCATAAGGTCAAGACTGATATCGCGCTGACCCTTACCGTTCTGGTCGTCACTGATAACTTTGATGTCAGGATACTTCTTGAGTATTTCCATACATCCGCCAACACGGCCGGTAACTGCAGATACTGGGTCGCCGGTAAGAATAACCAGGTTGCCCTTGCCCTTGAGCTGATCTGCGATGAACTGACCAGCCTGACGGCCTGCCTGCCAGTTATCTGACTGGATGCATAGGTTTGCGTTCTTAGCAGCAACGTCGGCAGCGATAACAACTACACCAGCGTCACGTGCGCGCTGAACAGCAGGACCAACACCGTCTGTGTTACATGCGTTAAGTACGATGATGTCACAACCACCTGCAACCAGGTTGTCGATCTGACCAATCTGCTTACCGAGGTCATTATCACCTGATAGTGAAATGATCTGGCAGTCAGGGTTGATCTTCTTGGCTTCTTCTGTGGCACCGTCAACCATTTCTACGAAGAATGGGTTGGCAAGTGTCTGCATGGTTACACCGACCTTTTTGAGTTCTTTTGCATTAGCAGATGTAGCAACCAATGCGATTACAGCTACGAGAGCAACAAGGAATTTACTGAGTTTCATAAGAATTCACCTCATTTCCAAAAACAAACAACAAGAATTTTAATGCGGTTTATTTAAACCGCCCAGAATAAAACAATTACTTACTTACTATTATAATAATAAAAATTAATTTAAAACATTTGTAAAACGCTGCAGACGGATAGCGTAAAAGCTCGGGAATAATCCAATGCCCGGCTCAGTCACAATTCGCTGTACTGCAGTTATAAAACCTCTGCATCATTCTCGGAGCCGCGGCGCTGGCTGAATCTGCCTGCTGTCCTGCAAATAGCGCTGCTTTACCGGTATAAACTAAATCCTAAATAAAAATTTAAGAAATCAGCTTTTATTTAAGCTCTTTTAAGTTAAAGATACTTTAGCTTACCTTAGATTTGCCGATAGTCAAACTTTTATTTTTAAAAAAGTTGCAATTTATTTACATTGAAATTGCCTATAGCACAATTATTATATTATATTCAAATATGTTAGAAACCTATGTTACTTCTATTAATTTCCGGTATTTCGGTAATTTTTTATCTTTTTACCCGGCTCTGCCGCAGTGTAAATATAAGGATAATATTTTTCTGAGCATTAATAAAAAAATCGTCAATATTGACTTTTCATTTAGTTATCATTTCTATGGGTATTTAGTTGTGTTTTGCTCATTATAATGTTATGTGGATAAATTTGGGAAAAGTAATAATCGTGTTTTATAACGTATTTAAGTAACGTGTCTTACAATATTGGCAAATGACCGGTAGCATATTTGTCGTTTTTAACTTAAAAAAACTAAAATAACTAAAAAATGTCGCGTATATTTTAGCTTTGCTGCCGCTTTAAAGTGCTTTATTTGCTGAAAAAAGCGGTGAAAAGCGGCAGATACGAAAATTAATCGGTGTTACTATATATACCAGGTTTTGCAACTGATATCAGGTATGGTACTCGGCATTAATCTTAATGTATTCATAAGAATAGTCGCAGGTGAGCATTGTCATCTCGGACTTGCCGAGGTTGAGATCTGCGGTTATGGTGATATCTTTTGCCTGCATCAGCTCTGATACCTGTTTTGCGTTGAATTTCTGCGGTACACCTTTACTCAGCAGGAGTTCTCCGCAGAGGAAGATATCTGTTTTGCTCTCTTCCAATGCGCAGCCGCTGCGTCCGAGCGCTGCTATCACCCGGCCCCAGTTCGGATCGCAACCGAACATCGCGGTCTTCACCAGCGGACTTTCAGCTACCGTTCTGGCGGCGAGTCTGGCGTCACTCTCGCTGGCGGCACCTTTGATCCGTACCCTGACGATCTTGGTGGCGCCTTCGCCGTCGCGCGCTATCTGTTCGGCGAGCGCGAAGCATACCTCCTGCAGTCCGGCGGTGAATTCACGGTATTCAGCGCTATCGGCACTGGTGATCGTCGAACCCTGCCGGCAGCTGCTCAGCAGCAGTACCGTATCATTGGTCGAGGTGTCACTGTCGACGGTGACGGCATTGAAGGTAAGTGGAACCACGGTGCTCAGTGCCTGCTGCAGCAGTGGCTGCGTAATATTGATGTCGGTCAGAACAAATCCGAGCATTGTCGCCATATTCGGTGCGATCATGCCGCTGCCTTTACAGACTCCGGCTATTGCTCCGCCCAGCAGCTCTTTAGAAGCTTCTTTTTTTACCAGATCGGTTGTCAGGATGGCTTCGGTAAACTCCGCTCCCATATCACCAGTGGTCTGGCTGAGGGCAGTGATACCGGCAAGGTATTTCTCCATCGGCATCTGCTCCCCGATAATACCGGTTGAGCACTGGAGAATCTGCCCGGCTTCAGCGCCGATTGTTGCTGCTGCTGCTGCGGCAATATTACGGGCGTTCTGCATCCCTTCTGCACCGGTGCAGGCGTTGGCGTTGCCGGCGTTGACAATTATTGCCCGGATGCGTTGCGGATTTTCTGTCAGAACCTCACGGGAAAGAGTAACCGGGGCGGCTACTACCTTAGACTGGGTAAAGACTCCGGCGGCGACCGCATCCTGCTCGGCAATGATTATACCAAGATCAAGTTTGCCGGAGGCTTTGATGCCGGCTTTGACGGCTTTGATCTGAAAGCCGGAAACATTGTTTAAAATATTTTTCATTCTACTTCAATCCTTATCAATACTCTCCGTACAGTAGAAATCCTGCTGCCTATTATACAACGGCAAAGTTTTTTTGCGTCGGTATTTTTTTTGGGTAGCAGTAATTTATTTTGGCACTTACGCCAAATATTCGCTATTGCGGCAAGTTTAAATTTTCAGGTAAAATTTGCAAGGGTGTGCTGCGGAAATAACGTCTGGGCTCCGAAGTAGGGTACTCCAGTCGGATGTGGATTATATCACGCTTAGCATGCGGTGTGGCATCTCCATGGCACCGGGGTGCGGTGTGGATAGTTATTCGTGGCGGGTTGGAGTCTCTGAATCTCACTTTCTGTTCCTTTCGGTTATGCCGCTCTGGCGGCGGCGGCGCGTTGGTATTATTCTATTCGGCGCTGCAGTCATTAGCAAGGGGTATAAAGGTTATGTTGTGCTCGGCATCAATACCGAAGTAACCGGTTGCCATTGTCAGGTCGGGATAGTACTTCTCAAGCTGCTTGAGTACGGCTTCAGGACGGTCGAATCCGGGCAGTCCGGGCGGCAGTATTCCGGCTTTGACAAAATTCTCGGCGAGTCTGGAGGCGCAGTTGTCGCCCCAGAGTCGGAATTCCGGAGGGTTGCGGCGCATCTCATACCAGGCTTCCCGTAATTTATCCGCCTGCTCGCGGCTGACTTTGAAACGTACCCAGTCGGTGACCATTTTGTTGCCGGGTTTGCCGTGGTAGGTGGTGTCACGGGCGACATCGGCGTTTATGTAGTGCTCACGGATGCCGATAAGATCCTGATAGTTGCGGACTTCGCCGTGAATGTGGGTCAGCAGGTAGGTGATGAACATCGGTCTGGGCTGTACTCCGAGGTTGTAGCCCATAATTTCATTACCATCAAGGAGTATATGTATGTGCCGGTAGATCCGCCGGTCACAGACATCGGTGGTAAACTGCTTGCGCAGCAGTACGCCGATCTCGACATCACGGTCTTGGGCAATACTGAAATCATGTCGGGTGCAGCCGGTACTCAATAGCGTTAAGATGAGTAAAAGTGTCAGGGTAACTCTCTGCATGATTTTCCGGTGCTCCTTCTTTCTGCTGCCCGCTAAAAAATTTTATCCTGACATTTTAGCTTAAAGGTGGTGTCTGGTCAAGGAATTATGTTTAAATACTGATTTGACGCGTTCTGGATTATTTGGCTGGTCTCTGCCGGTGGGGGATACCAGGTCATTTTCAGCTGTAACGAGTTCGAAGTATAAGGATAATTATTAAAATTTTATTTAAATTTAGTGAATTTACAACTAATTCATTTCAAACATAAATAGCTGAAACATTAGGTTTTTATGAGCTATAGCTAATTTAACTTCTCTTATGTTTCAATTGTTACAATATTACGTAAGGTCTTGATGAGAAATTACCTTAAAGCTGGCGGAATCTGAAAATATTTTTGAAAATTCAGACTTTTATTTCCTGATAACTTGGAGTATGATTGTTGTGGTAGGTAACTGCTTAGTCTTTTTGCCGCTTTTGCTTCTCTGAAAGAATTTAAGTTTTTAAATCCTTTTTACAGCTGCTTGGTTGCCTTAACACCTTTTACTGTCTCCGGCGGTTAAACAGGGTTTTATTTATGATCAATCCACGGCATATTATCCACGTACCTGAAGAATGCTCCAGAAGGCTGCTGGCCTCTGCCGAACTGACCGCTGAGCATTCACTCGAAGAATCAATGAATATTCTGGTGGCGAGCGAGCAGCGTTTTCGCGCACTCTTTGAGAGTGTGGCCGAGGGTGTGGTGATTATCGGTGAGGATTATATAATCCGGGATGTCAATGACCGTCTCTGTGAGATGTCCGGTTTTACCAGGGATGAGCTTGTCGGCAGCACCTGTGAACGTATCTGCGGTAAGGCTGATTTTCCCCAAAGCTGTCCGTTCTGGGTTAATGGAGGTTTGAAATCCGCCGGCAGCGACAGTCATCTGCGGTGTCAGTCAGGAGAGATGCGTCCGGTACTCAAGAACGCCAGTGTCATTCATATCAATGACCGGCCCTATGTCTGTGAGAGTATGAGTGATATTTCTTATATTAAAGATGTGGAGCTGGAACTGCGCCGGAGCAACCGGGAGCTCAAAGGGATTCTGGAGACGGCTCCGATCGGTATTGCGCTGCTGCGGGAGCGGAAGGTTGTCGAGTGTAATGACCGCTGCGCCGAGATGCTGGGATTTGCTCCGCCCGAACTGCTGGGTATGGATGTGCGTGAACTCTATCCGGATACCGAGCTGCTGGCGGATCTGATAAACAGCTCTGAAGCTAGAGTGATAAGTGAAGAGATGTCGCTCTGCCACCGCAACGGCAGTAAGGTCGTGGCGGTAGTGACGGTAAATGTTTTTTTAAATGATGAGTCCCGTCCGGCGGATGTGCTGATAACGATGCTGGATATTACCGAGCGGCATAAAACCCGGCAGAGCATTCTGCGTCAGGCCTATTATGATACTCTTACCGGGCTGCCGAACCGCGCCTATATTCTGAAGGAATTGGAGCAGTGCATCGCTGCGGATAAAGAGGTGAGCCTTATTCTCTTCGATCTCAATAAATTCAAGGATATCAATGATAATTACGGGCATCTTGCCGGAGATATACTGTTACAGCAGGTGGCTGAAAGTCTGCGCGGTTATATTACCGAGCCGGACTTTATCGGGCGGCTGGGCGGTGACGAGTTCATAATCATTGTGCATACCCGCGACCGCGATAAGCTTGAGCTTTTCTGCAGTACTATCTGCGAACTTATCTCGGAACGCTGCGCACTCAAAGCTCAGTCGGTCCGTGTATCGGCGAGTCTGGGTGTGGTCTCGGAAGCTGATAATGTCAATGATTATCTCCTGCGGGCCGATCTGGCGATGTATGAGGCGAAGGGCATGAGTAAACGCCGTCCGCATGGTGCGTATAAGTTCTTTACGCCATCGATGTTGATGTCCCATGAAATTCAGTCTCAGATGAAGAATATGCTGCTGGCGGCATTTGAGAATGATGAATTTGATGTTGATTATCAGCCGGTATATAATATAAACACTATGACTATCGAAGGGGTAGAGGCGCTTCTGCATTGGGAGCATCCGGAGTATGGTGAGGTGGCGCCGGAGGTGCTGGTGCCGATAGCCGATGATACCGGGGTGCTGGTGCCTATCGGGCACTGGGTTCTCAACAAGGTGGGCGCGACTCTCAGCAGTCTGCAGCAGCAGGTGCCGCAGTTGCGGGAGACCGGTTTTTATATCTCGATAAATATGACTCTGCAGCAGCTCAGTGATCCGGATCTGATCAATGTCTTTACCCGGATGCTGCGTGAGCATAATATCACCGGTGAGATGATTATGATCGATATCACCGATACCGCGGCTCTGGATAAGAGCAAGTGGTCCTTCAATATTATCAAGCATCTCAAGCAGCACGGGGTGCGTATCAGTATCAATGATTTTGGTATCGGGTATTCGGCGCTCTCTACTGTGGAAAGGTCGAGTATCAATAATCTCAAGATTGACCGCAGTTATATTTCCCGGCTGCAGAATGAGAAGAATATGGAGATTACCAAAGCGATTATCAATCTCGCCAAGGCGCTCAATCTCAGTGTTATCGCCGGCGGGGTCGAGAATCTGGAGCAGTTCCGCATGGTGCGGGAGCTGGAGTGTGATTCGGCGCAGGGCAGTTATCTCAATAAACCGCTTAATTGCGCTGAACTGCATGAGTTGACCTATAATCTGTATGTATGAATCTTACCTCGTGACAGCGGGAAACGTTGGCTGACTTGTGGTCAGGAGTTTGGGAATTCAGAGTTTTTTATTATTCATGTGTTTATGTATAACGGCTCGCATTCTAGAAGAATGAGAGCCGTTATTTTTTTAAATTGTGGCTGGGGTAAAGAGTGTTTGGCGCTGCTTTCCGCTTTTATTCGGGTTTCCGGTAGCTTTCAAGTTTGCCCTGGACGCCGACGGCTTTGAGCCACCATGCCGGGTAGTATACCGGTTTGCCGATCTCTTCCGGGGTGTTGATATAGCCGTCTTCATAGGTAATGTAGAGATAGTCATGCAGCTCCCACCAGGCGCGCAGCAGATTCTCGGCGTATTTTGCGGTCAGACTGTCCAGCAGTTTTCTGGCGTCCGCTTCTTTTCCTTCTTTGCAGAGTTGTGCCGCCTTCTCTTCGGTCTGCGCCATATCCGCTACCATCTCGCCTTCAAATTTTTCCCGTACCTTACGCAGATCCTTGATCATGTAGTCATACTTGAGCATGACATAGTTGGCCACGTAATTGAAGGTCATCGGTATACTCTTACGGTCGAATTTCAGGAGATTGGCGATCTGAAAGTTATGCGGCAGTTCGGAGATACCGGCATACATTGGAAAGAGTGCCGAGGTCGCTGCCCGGTCCGGGGCGTAGAAGAGTCTGCCGCCGAAGATCTCCGGCAGCCAGCCGCGGGCCTGAGCCACGTAGGAATAGGCGCAGCGGTAGATATTTATCGGCCGTTCGAAGTTTCCGTGGACGGTACTGAGCTGCCCGTCGGTGGTGACGGCTTCGGCGCCGCCTTCGAAGCGGTTGGGATTGCCGAACGGGCCGGCGGCCAGCCCTTTGGTCAGATCGAACTCGGTTCCTTCGTAATTATCCTGATAGACCCGGAAGATATTGAAGTGATCGATCTTCGCGTCCGGCTTGACACTGAAGGGGTACTCACGGGAATAGGCGCCCTTTACCCAGGCGGGGAGCTTCAGGGACGGGGCGAAGAGGCTGAAGGCCCGCCAGACCCGGCGCTTGGAATAATAGGGATGGTGAAATTCGCCGTCTCCGTATACTTTCGCGAAATCCAGCTCTCCGTCCTGCTCGCGCCACCAGCCTTTGGCTTTGGCCACGGCGAAGATGTTCTCGGAATACATCATGTCCGGGTCATCTTTGAGTACTTCCCGGATGCGGAACTGGTTGGCAGCGACAAAGATCTCGTCGTCAGGTACTCTTTTAGCGACCCAGACGCCATCGGTGCCGTCCTTGTCGTAACTGCACATCTCCAGCACCCACGCTTCTTCAGTGTCGCCGACGAGCAGGGTCTCGCCGGTGCCGTAATAGCCGTAATCACGGATCAGCTTTCCCATCAGTTTTATCGCTTCCCGCGCGGTTTTGCAGCGTTCAAGCGCGATGCGGCTCAGTTCTGCGGAGTACATGATACGTTTGCCGGGTTCGGGCAGGGTATGCACCTTGGCCTTGTCGGTGCATTCGCCGATAAGCAGCTGGTGCTCGTTCATTATGCCGTAATTATTATCAAAATAGGCGTAGGTGTGCGCCACCTCGGGTATAAATCCCAGAGGCGGATCGTATCTGCCGTTGATCGGAGTGTTATAGGCTGCGGCGCGGCAGTCGGAGACCATGCGGTACTGGAGGGTGGAGTTCCACTCCGGCAGGTAACCCATCGCGCAGGAATTATAGTAGACCGCTCTTTTACTGCCCGGTTTGTGATCCTGCGCCGGTACAAATATCAGGCGCGGATCCTGCAGCGCGTCATCGGAGTGCGCAATCATTACCGAGCCGTCGGCGGTGGCGCCTTTGCCGGCGGCCATGGTGGTACAGGCCAGGCTTTCTGCACCGGTACTGAGAACTAAACTCACGAACAGTAACATCAGCAGTTTGATATTCATTCAATGCCTTCCGTTAAAAAAATTATTGCTAAGTATTCAGACCATAGAGTATGTTTATGTTAACCTCATTTATTATTTTTTAAAAGTAATATTCATAAATTTCAGATATTTTGGTTGTAGGGATTCTGCCGGCGCTTGCAGCTGATTTCAGCTGCGCGCTGTAATTTTCCGGCTGCACGACCGGGTCAACTGCATGATCGGGTATTCGGATATGGAAAATATGGGCTGCTGTTGTTGCCGCCGGGCGCTTTGACCGTTGTCTTTTACAATTTTGTCACTATAATGTGGTCTGTGACCGTATGCGGAGTTAGCAGTGCTGTGGCGGCGTTTTATTGTTGTGCGGGTTGAGAGGATGTTATGGGGCAAAAGAGCAGAGTCTTGCGGGCGGCATTTCCGTATACGGTGCCGGTACTGACCGGATATGCGTTTCTCGGGATTGCTTATGGTATTCTCATGAGCAGCAAAGGGTATGGCCCGGAGTGGTCGGTGCCGATGAGTATTCTGGCCTTTGCCGGGTCGGCGCAGTATCTGGCTGTGGGTCTGCTCTCCACCGTCTTCGATCCGCTCTACGCGCTCCTGCTTTCATCGATGGTCAACGCCCGCCATCTCTTCTATGGCCTCTCGATGCTGGCTAAGTTCAAAGACATGGGCTGGGCGAAGTATTATCTGATCTTCGGTCTGACCGATGAGACCTTCTCGATAATTCATGGTATCGAGCCGCCATCCGGGATCAGGCGTCGGGACTTTATTCTCTGCATCACCCTGCTCAATCAGTTCTACTGGGTCGGCGCTACCGCTATCGGCGGGCTGCTGGGCGGGCTGATAAGCTTCAATACCGCGGGGCTGGACTTTGCGCTGACCGCACTCTTTGCGGCAATCTTTGTCAAGCAATGGAAGGAGGGCGGTCGGCGGCCGGCAGCGCTTATCGGTGTCTTCGGCTCGATCTGCTGTCTTTATATCTTCGGTCCGGAGCGTTTCATTCTGCCGGCGATGCTGCTGATTATTGTTGTGCTGACTGTATTTCGCAGGCGGCTGGATGACGGCGGGGAGGATATATGCTAGAGCATGAGCAGGCGCTGGTGATCTTTATCATGGTCATCGCCAGTACCTTTATAACCCGTTTCCTGCCGTTTATTCTCTTTGCGCGCCGGCATAATTCCCGTTATGTCGCTTACCTCGGGCGGGTTCTGCCGTATGCGTCTATCGGGCTGCTGGTGGTCTACTGTCTGCGTAATGTCAATCTGACCGCCAGACCTTATGCGCTGCCGGAGCTGGCGGCTCTCAGCTGTATCGTGCTGCTGCATTACTGGCGGGACAATATTCTGCTGAGTATTGCTGCGGGCACAGCCGTTTATATGTTTATGATTCAGTATGTAATGGTCTGAGGGTGTGGCCGGGAATTATCTCTTTGCGGTCTGGTTTTGCTGCAGTTGCGGTGAACCGTGATTTATATTGCTGCCGCGTAGCGGCCGCGGTCATTATCATGTCTGAAAATCCTGCTTTTTCTAAAATATAAGTATTATAATCCCGATAATATATCATGCTGAGTATTCAACTCTCCCTCGGCGCTTCCTGAAAATTATACTTCAATATAGATGTATAGACTGTGATAATAATGTTTACTGTTATTATTCTGCCCTGATATGATGCTGTTTGGTGTAATCTGGTAATAATTTTAGTCTTATGATCGGGTATTGAGCTTGAAAAAATTGTAAAATAAAGTTATAGTGGAGTAATAATAATACAATGAAGGATACTGTGCTTTTTCTGGAGCGGTAGATATGGACGGATTCAGAGTAGAGATCGATAAAAACAGAATGTTTGTCAAGCTGATAGCTGGCAACAATATTGTCGATGCTATTCAATCCGAGGAGGAACTGCTCGGTTATCTGAATAAGAATAGAGTCTTCAAAGGGGTGCAGCGTAATGAAATACTCCGCGCTTTTGTCGAGATGCATGATATGTATGAACCGACGGAGTATCTTATAGCCCGCGGCAAGAGGCCGGTACCCGGGAAGAACGGGTATCTTGAATTCAAGATTGATATCTCCGGCAAAGCGCATTACTTCGCACCGACCGAGAATGATGATGATCTGCCGGTAGATTATAAGGCTGCTATCGGGCTGCCGGTGGTGGCCAGAGGTGAATGTATCTGTGTCGTGCATAAGCCGACTGCGGGCAGTGACGGTTATGATATCAACGGCAAGCTGCTGCCGGCATCCGACGGTAAGGCGGTACAGCTTAATCTAGGGCCGGGCGTGGCGTATGACGACTCCGGAACCCGGGTCCTGTCCACAGAGGGCGGAAGACCTATCTATCAGAATGATAAGCTTTCGGTCACCCCGATTTATGAGATTCGCGGTGATGTCTGCTTTGAGACGGGGAATATCAATTTTGACGGGCATGTGCTGATACTCGGTTCGGTTCAGGATACCTTCAGTGTTGAGGCGGAGAGTATTGAGATCAAGGGCTGTGTGGGTGACTCGTTTATTAAAGCCCGTAAGGAGCTGATAATCTACGGCGGTGTCAACGGCAAGAATAATGAATCGGAGAAGGCCGGGTATATAAAATGTCAGGGCGATGTGCTGGTAAAGTATCTCAATGATTGCAATATTGAGGTTGACGGTGATCTGGTGGTGCGAAAGGAGATCGTCAATTCGGCGGTGAAATGTAACGGCAGGGTAAATGCGGCGTGTATTATCGGCGGGGTCATTACCACCCTCAAAGGTCTGGATGTGGCGGTGCTCGGTTCGCAGCTCGGGGTGCCTACGGCGGTTGAGGTCGGGGTGAATTACCGGGTTAAATATTATGAAGAGGCGTTGGCGAGTCTGAGCTGGCAGATTGATTCGATGATCGAACCTCTCAAGGTGCATCTTGGGGATAACCGTTATTTCCGTAAAATTGTTGCGCATCAGCAGCAGCGCTTCATCGAAGAGTATGATAACTTCATCGGTATCAAGTCCGGGTATCTGAATCTGCTGGCGCAGCGGGCCAAGCTGATCAAGAATGAGACACTGGCCGCGGTGCGTGAAGTGATTGTCAGAAAACGGATGTATTCGGATATTACTGTTTCGACACCCAGCTGTAAGAAAAAATTTATCAATGAATTTGAGGGACCGATCATTCTGCAGGAGAGCATGCAGTACAAGAGTATCAAGGCTTCAAGTTATGTTGATCCGAGTAAAAACGCCGAGGCATATGAGCAGCTCAAATCCGAGCGGCGGAAAAATATCCGCCCCAGCTCCAAAGGGGCGTTCAAGATCCGGGCCTTCAACTCCAAACGCTTCATCTATACCTATGAAGGTATTGAGAATATTGACAAGAAGTTTTATCTGACAATTAATGGTCAGGACTTTGCCGTCTGTATCTATGAGGACCGTTTCGCCCAGCGTCAGGTATTATATAATTATCTGCGTAAGGTCGGGGTGGAGCATCTTTATACTATCAAGGATGATTTTCAGGCGCTGGAAATACTCAAGGAGCTGGAGGAACAGAAAAAGCTGGTAATGATCCTGAATCTGCATATCGGCGAGCGTGACGGGCTCAAATTCGTCTCCAATCTTCTGCACAAGGCTCCGAACAACTATGGAATATTTCTGACCAATCATATAAATCCCGCACTCAAGGCGGCGGTGGATAAGATTGAGGCTCTGGAGATAATCAATGAAGATAATGATCCGGATGTGATTGTAAGGAAGATTCGGGATTTTGGTATGGTTTTCTAGGCCGCTGCGGAGTAATCCGGGATTCTCTTTTTGCGTTCAGGGAGGTTTGTCAGCAATATAAAGCTATGCTGTTCTTGACATTAATACTGCTTCTGTTATTATTACCCATGTTAATAATGATGTGCGTAATTTTTCCGGTTGCATGGCTGCGTTTATGATTTTCAGGGCGGGGCGGTTTGCAGTCCCGGACTGCCTGAAGAATGAAAGTCGCTGATGCTCAAACTCTTTCCCTCGCAGTACTTCTTTGATCCGGTCACAGAGAGGCGCTATGTTGAGTGGATGTTCAGAAAGACCAAGCTCTTTCTTGTCTCCACGGTACTGCTGATTTTTGTCGTTATAAGTTCGATTACTATCGCTAATATTTACATCTCCGGATTTGAGACGGTTCTGGATACCGTGTTTTTTGTACGAGTTGCCGTGGCGGTGATCTGTCTCTTTACGCTGGCGGGGATCGCCTGTCTGGAGGCACTGCAGGCACGTAAGGTGCTGTTTATTACGACCCTGCTGCTGACGTTTATGGCATTTCTTGATACGTATTTCTGGGTTGGACGGGTCGGATATTTTACCCCTGAGGCGCAGATGATAACCATCTATATGTTTATGATGGTGCCGGTGCTGAATGTTGAGCACAAGGTGATAACCGGTTTTCTGGTACTGACCGGGCTGCTGGTGTGCTGGTATATCTACCGTGCGGATATCTTCTGGTCGTTATTCTATGCTGTTCTGATGTATGTGATCAATATAGTGTTATACTATAAGTTTGATCTTCTGCTCAGACTGCAGTACAAGACTATCTGCACCGAGCATGAACGTTCCAACCGGGATATGCTTACCGGGGTTTATAATAAGAATGCGTTTGTTACTATGTTCCGTGATGATATCAACTCGTTACTGGTAACGGAGAAAATGCTTGTCGGGGTCGTCGATATCGACTGGTTCAAGGAGTATAATGACAGTTATGGTCATCTCGCCGGGGATAAGGTGCTCGCGCAGGTGGCGCAGGCGTTGCTCAGCTTCGGCTTTGACCGGGTGTATCGTTTCGGCGGCGAGGAGTTTGTCTTTACCCTCAAGCGTGAAGCCTACAGCCGGGAGAAAGAACCCAATGTCTGCGGGGTGATTGCCAATCTGAACATTCCGCATCAGAGTTCGCGGGCGGGGGAATATCTGACGATTTCAGCAGGTATTATCACGGTTATGCGGGATAACCGCCGTAGTGACGAGGTCTCGGAAAAACGGCTTGAGAGTATAGTTCAGGCGGCTGATGCCAATATGTATGAAGCCAAGAAGCAGGGGCGTAACCGGCCGGTGATTTCACGTCTGCCGCTGGTGGTATAGATATAAAGCATTGCAGGTTGCAGCAAGGTTGCTGCTTGGGGTCGCTTTCAGGGTACTGGCGTATAACTGGTTTAAGGAGCTGATATGGAAAGATCTGCGGTTCTATATATTTTTTCTGGCCTGCCGGGGGTGGGCAAGAGTTCGATTGCTTCCAGACTCGCCGCCTATATTACGGCCGCTTATCTGCGCATTGATACGCTGGAGCAGGGGCTGCGTGATCTCTGCCATTATGATGTCACCAGTGAGGGCTACCGCATAGGCTACCGTCTGGTCCGTGATAATCTGCGTCTGGGGATAAGTGTTGTGGCCGACTGCTGTAATCCTTTGACCCTTACCCGGCGTGAGTGGCAGGATACGGCGCTGGAAGCCGGGGCTGAGTATATCAATATTATCGTACACTGCTCGGATGCGAGTCAGCATCGACAGCGGGTTGAAGGGCGCGGCTGTGATATTGAAAATCTGACTCTGCCGAGTTGGGATGATGTGGTAAACCGGGAGTACCATGAGTGGAATGCCGAGGCGCATATAGTAATTGATACCGCCGGTAAATCACCGGAGAAGAGCTTTCGGGAGCTGCTGCAGGCTCTGGATATGCCTCCGGGAGAGACCCTCTCTGACGAGGCTGAGAACGGCTGGTTCAACAGTTGAAAAAGCGGTGCTGTTTTTCAGGTTGAGATCAATCAGCCGTCGTTAAGGGGTATATCCTGCTGGTTGTGGGCGATGGCGTCACGGGTAATCTTATTGACATACAGCATCAGATCCTGAGTGCCGCAAAGGTAGAGCTTGTTGCCGAAGATGTGAATCACCGAGATGATCCCGATATCCGACTTGCGCTGGCCTTTCTTGATAAGTATCATAATCCCCGGGTAGTCGGTATGCACTTCACTCCGTCGGTGCTCCGGTACAGGCGCTGGAATCGTGTGGTCTATAGCTATAGTGAATCCCCGGTTCTCCAGTGCCTGCATGAAGTCTACCGGTGGCTCGATATCATCGAGAATTCTGAATTTTACTGTCATGTTTATATCCTGCTGCATTTTTAAACTATTCCTGCTGTGTTATAGATAATATAGGTTAATCTTTATACACACAAATATTCAGTAAATTAATACTGAATATTCAGGGATTGTAATACATATTTTTCATTAGTCAACTTAATTTTTTGAGGCTTTTGCAATTAATTTATCATTGTGTGGAAAAATACTTACATATTTGTTAGAATAGTATTAGATAATGAGACATATGAGTGTAGTTTATTCATATGCTTAAGATAAAAAAATATCCATATCAGTAAAAATTTACATTTTTTTTAGGTTTTATTTTGGGAATTTGACAGAAATGACGCTGTTTGAAACAGGTAAAATAATACCGCTATTCCCCGGGATGGCGGAATAGCGGCGGTGTTATCTGCAAGTTGGTTGCAAATTCATTCAGGTTATTGCTTAGCAATAAATATCTTCGAGCAGACCGCGGACGAAGGCTACTGACTGACGGGTGCACTCTTCAATTCTTGAGTAATCCATAAGATCACGGTAGAGAGCAACAGACATGGCGATATCGCCCTGTGCTTTGACGAATGGTTCCATATTAATTGGACCTTCGTATTTTACCGCTTTCAGAGCGGAGAAGATTTCACGCCATGGCAGCATGCCCATGCCTGGCATCTTACGGTTGTTCTCACCGATGTGGAAGTGGTTTAGACGGTCACCGGCAGCCATGATAGCTTCGGTGAATGAATTCTCTTCGATATTCATGTGGAAGGTGTCAAGGTGGATACCGAGGTTAGGACTGCCGACTTCATCGATCAGCTTATTAGCTTCTTCACAGGTATTTACCAGGAAGTTCTCAAAACGGTTTACAACCTCAACATTGAAGTAGATTCCGAGGTCTTCGTAGAGTTTGGTGGTTTCCTTGAGGGTTTTTACAGTGTTTTCCCAGTAGATTGGTTTCTCATCAAGTGATTTGATGTGGCCGTTCCAGGCGGAGTGAACCAGACCGCTGGTATGTACGATACCGGCTTTGGCCATGCCTTTGGCAACCTTGGTGATGTAGTCTACACCGCGGGCACGTTCTGCAGCGTCAGGGCTGCCGATGTCTGAGCCCGGAGCCAGTCCCATGGTACCGACCAGAGTAAGGCCGAGTTTTTCGCCTTCGTCTTTTACGCGTTTGGCTTCGTTATCATCGAATTCAGCGATATAATCAGCACCTACTTCGAAAGAATCAAAACCCATATCTTTCGCTTTGGCCATTGAAGCGAACTGATCGTCAGCCCAGGTGTCATTGAACA
Organism: Planctomycetota bacterium; assembly: GCA_963677015.1. GTDB lineage: Bacteria > Planctomycetota > SZUA-567 > SZUA-567 > SZUA-567. The sequence goes on along the minus strand of OY781533.1, from coordinate 2,823,699 downwards.
CGGCAAAATGTACACCAACCTTATTTACATAACTCATAATCTTCCTTTTCTTCTTGCTCCCTACATGTTATATGTCGGGATAGCCCTTAAATGCCAAAAAAAATGACAAGTAAATGATAAAATAACAAAATGCTAAGTGAAGTAATGTAAAAATTTTAGTAAAATAATTGAAAAACAGCAAAAATATCCTGATAATTAAATTAAAGTATTATTAAATAATACTTTAAAAAATTTAAATACTGGCCGAAATTATACAGGAGAAAACACTTATTAATATATTGTACACCATAAACCTAATAAAATGCAAATTTTTTATTAAAAAAAATAAAAATTGACTAACAAAAGGTAAGGTTGTATACTTACAAATAAATGACAATAATGACGAATTTGCCTAAGTGCGGGCTGCTTTGTCAAGTAAATGTTAATTGTTTTTTTGCTGTTTTGTGTGAGGTACTTTTTTTCTTGTTTTGTTTTTGTTAATGGAAGGAATAATTATGAGAAGAATATTGACTGTGCTTGCTCTGCTTGTACTGGTCGTAACCCTTGCTGCACCTTCATCTTATGCTAAAGATAAGTTCAGAATGGGTATTGTTGTTAAGATCGGTGGTATTCCCTGGTTCAACGCTATGGAAGCCGGTATTAAGAAGGCTGCCGAAGCTCGTGGCGTAGATGCCTGGATGATCGGCCCACAGTCATCTGACCCAGCACTTCAGGTGCGTGCGATTGAAGATCTTATCGCTCAGGGTGTGGACGCTATCGGTGTAGTGCCAAACGATGCCAAGGTTCTTGAGCCTGTGCTCAAGCGCGCCAAGGATAAGGGTATCCTGGTTATCACTCACGAATCTCCATACCAGAAGTATGCTGATTATGATTTTGAGCTGGTAACTTCTCAGTACTTCGGTGAGACTCATATGAAGCTTCTCGCTGAAAAACTCGGCGGCAAGGGCGGCTATGTAATCTATGTCGGTTCTCTGACTGTGCCTCTGCATAACGCCTGGGCTGATGCTGCTATTGAATATCAGAAGAAGAACTATCCTGATATGTATGAAGTATCTGAAAGATTCGGCGTTGCTGAAAGTGCTGATGATTCAAAGCGTACTATGAATGACCTCATCTCAGGTCACCCAGACCTCAAGGGTGTTATCGGTTTCGGTTCTCAGGGCCCAATCGGTGCTGGTCGTGCGATCAAGGAACGTGGTATGATCGGTAAGATTTTTGTAATCGGTTCTTTCTCACCAGGACAGGGCAAAAGACTTCTGAAGTCTGGCGCTGTAACCGGTGGTTACATGTGGAATCCAATGGTTGCCGGTGAAGTATTTGTTAACCTGGCTGTAGATATTCACGATGGCTACAAGCCAAAGAGTGGCGAGACCTATGAAGGTCTGAATGAATATCAGCTTGATGGTAATACTCTTCTCGGTAAGAACGTTACCCCAATCAATATTGATACAGTTGATGAACTTGCTGCTATGGGTCTCTAATTCAGAGCACAAGATTTCAAAAAAGAACAACACGAATGAAGTATGCGGCGGTTGGTATCAGAGTAGACGCTGATACCAACTGCTCTAAACTTGAATATTATTGTATTGGTATGTTTATAATACAAATAACATATAAGGAGAAGTGATGGAGCAGGATTTGTTTTTATCGGCAAAGAACATCTCAAAGTATTTTGCCGGAACCATTGCTCTTAACAAGGTTGATATCGATCTGAAAAAGGGTGAAGTGCATTGCCTCGCCGGTATGAACGGCTGCGGTAAGAGTACCTTTATCAAGGTTATTTCCGGGGTTTACACTCCAGAGAAAAATGCCAGGATCGATTTTGAGGATAACAGTTATACCCGGCTTACTCCGGGGCAGGCTATAAATGAAGGGGTGCAGGTGATCTTTCAGGATCTCTCGCTATTTCCGAATCTGACCGTTGCGGAGAATATAGGAGTACAGCAGTTCTCCAGTACGCTCTTCGGGCTCAACCGCAGGCGTAAGCAGCGGGAGGTAGCGCAGGCTGTTCTCGATGACCTTGGCTTTAAGATGGATCTGGAGAAAAAGGTAGAGGATCTCTCTATCGCCAACCGGCAGATTATCGCTATCTGCCGTGCGATAGCCAATAACGGCAGGCTGCTGATTATGGATGAACCGACAGCTTCCCTGACCCGTCAGGAGGTTCGTTCGCTTGAGCGTGTGGTAAAGACTCTGACCGCTAGAGGTATAACTATTGTATTTGTAAGTCACCGTCTGGAAGAGGTGCTTGATATCTCAGACCGGGTAACGGTACTGCGTGACGGGGTAAAGGTCGGAACCTATCCGGCGTCTGAAATGACTACTCAGCGCCTGGGTGAGTTGATGACCGGTATCAAGATTGAGCATAAGATTAAAGCCCATAACTATAGTGAGGGTGATAATATAATTGAGGTGAAGAATCTCAGCCGTAAGGATGAGTACACCGATATTTCATTCTCTATCAAAAAGGGTGAAGTGCTGGGGCTTGGCGGTCTACTCGGCAGTGGTCGTACCGAACTGGCGACAACCCTCTTCGGTATTCATAAACCCGACAGCGGAGAGATTCTGGTAAAGGGCAAGCCGGTAACCTTCAGAACCCATAGTGACGCGGTGAACCAGCGTATTGGCTATGTATCCGAGGACCGTCTGTCTCTGGGTGCGATAATGGAGCAGTCTATCGCGGATAATATTTCAATCTCCGTACTCAATAAGATCTCTTCCCGCCGCCTCGGTGTAGTGCAGGCCAAGACCGAGCAGGAGCAGATCAAACGCTGGATCAAGGAACTTTCGATTAAAATTGGTTTTCAATCTGAACCTATATCCACCCTCTCCGGTGGTAATCAGCAGAAGGTTATGCTCGCCAAGTGGCTGGCAACCGATCCAGAACTGCTGATACTTGATTCGCCGACAGTGGGTGTGGATGTGAGTGCTAAAGCGAGTATTTATGTACTCGTGGATAAGCTTGCAGCCTCTGGAGTGTCTATTCTTCTGATATCAGACGAGGTCCCTGAGCTCTATTATAATTGTGACCGGGTTCTTCATATGAAGGATGGAAGGTTGGTAGGAGAGTACTCTCCTCGGGAAATTGAAGAACACAAACTAATGGATATAATCAATGATTAAAAAGCTATTCAACAAGATGGAATTTCTGATTGGTATAGTCATCGTAATCCTGGTGATTGTGATGAGTTTTGCCAGCAGCAGTTTCTTTACAATCCAGAATCTTGTTTATCAGCTGGATGCGTACTCAGGTGATATTATCTTTGCCATGGGGCTGCTGGTGGTGCTTATCGCCGGTGGTATCGATATCTCCTTCATGGCTACCGCGAGTGCCGCTGTCTATATTGCTGCCAAACTCAGTCTCGTGTATCATATTGAGAGTCCGGTTCTGGCACTGCTGATTATTTCAGTGGTGGGTATCGCCTTCGGCATGATCAACGCCTTCTTTATCTATAATATGAAGATGGTCTCGATTATTGTAACCATCTCCATGCAGTCGGTCATCTTCGGTATGCTGATGTACTTTACCGATGGACACCTGATCTATGATCTGCCGGGCTGGTGGGTGGAGCCGACACCAATAATCACCTTCGGCTCAGCCGGTAACTATTACGCTATCACTGTGCCGATTCTGGTGCTGCTCCTCTGTGTGCTGTTAAATCTGTTTATTCTTAATAAGACCACTCTCGGCAAGCAGATATACGCGCTTGGCGGTAATGGCGAGGCGGCGCACCGTATCGGTATCAAGATGGGTGTGCTCAATTATTTCGCCTACGGTTATATGGGCTTTATGGCCGGTATCGCCGGGTTTATCCAGTCATACCGTAACAGTGAGATCAATCCTTCCGCTCTGGTCGGCAAGGAGCTGGATATCCTCGCGGCGGTAGTACTGGGTGGAGCGAGTCTGACAGGCGGGCGGGGTACGGTTATCGGTACTATTCTAGGTCTCTCGCTGATCGCGATCATCAAGAACGGTCTCAATCTCGCGGGTGTCAGTTCGTACTCTTTCGATATCATTATCGGTCTGTGTATTCTTATTGCGATTACGATTACCCACCTGCATGAACGAAAGAAGAAACTGTCATAGCGGCTGGGGCTTATCTGGTTAAGAATTATTGCTTTAGCTATATCTTGGAGATATTATGTTGAAAATAAAGAAGATCGATCCGGCAATGAGAAACCTGTTTCTTCTCTGGTTTGCTGTCATTGCTTTCTTTACCTATATGAAAGGGGGAGAGTTTCTCTCCAAGCAGACTCTGCAGTCGATCGCGTTTGTGATGCCTGAGCTGGGACTGCTGACTCTGGCGATGTTTGCGCCGCTGCTCAGTGGTGGTTTCAATCTGGCGATTATCGTTATCGCTAATGTGACCTCACTCTTTGGAATAGCGATATTCCATATATTTCAGGTGAGTCAGATGAGTATCGGTATGCAGGCGCTGATGATTGCGCTGGTATTTATCGCTTCCGTGCTGATTGCCATGCTCTGCGGCCTGATAATCGGTTATATTGTCGCCTATATCGGGGCGCATCCGATTCTGGTAACTCTTGGTATGATGACGCTCCTTAAGGGTATCGGCATCATCGCCACCAGTGGCCGGGCGGTTAGTGGTGTGCCTGAGGTTCTGAAGTACTTCGGTAACGCGACTATTCTGCAGATTCCGGTGCCGCTCTATATATTTGTGATTATGGCGATACTGCTGCATCTGTTTATGACCCGCACAACCTATGGCCGTTATATCTATATGATCGGGTCAAATATCAATGCGGTCTACTTCTCCGGTATCAATACCAAGCGGGTGGTGATATTTATCTATATCCTCTCCAGTGCGCTGGCGACCTTTGCCGGTTATCTGATGATGGCGCGTTTTAATTCTTCACGTGTCGGTTATGGTGACGCGTATCTGCTGCTGACCGTGCTGATTGCGATTCTCGGCGGAACCGATCCAAATGGCGGTTTCGGTAAGGTCTCTACGATCGCGGTAGCGCTTCTGGTGCTGCAGACTATCTCTACCGGGCTGAATATCATGGGTACCAGTCAGTATTTGAGTATGGCTATGTGGGGCGTGGTGCTACTGGCGGCGATGAGCTTCAAGTACCTCAAGGACCAGTACAAGAAGAAGCAGTATATCAAGAAAGCGGCTGCGGCTACGGCGGCTCAGGAGTAGATCATTTGAATTAGAGGTTTGAGTTTTTTCAGGGAGCGGGGATACCGGTAGCGGTATCCCCGCTTTTAAAATGATAAAAAATTATATTGTCGGAGTTGAAGGGTTGTAGTGAAAGTTTGTTTTAGAGTGGTAGCGATTTATAAGCGGTTTTAGTATTTAGTTAATCTGATTTATTATTATTACAGTATTATGTTCGAGATTTGTCTGGGTTCATGAAGGTGGTGAAGTTTTGCAGGATGCGGGTTTGGTAGCGCTGGCGGTGGCGGAGGGTGTAGAAGTTGCGGGTGAGGTCGAGGAAGGGGGTTGGGAGTTCGGTGAGGGTGTGGTTCTGCAGGAGTTCGGCGACGGTGAGGCGGGAGAGGCAGCTGATGCCGAGGTTATTCTTCACGGCGTGTTTGATCGCTTCGGTGTGGCCGAACTCGAAGGCGATTTGAAGTCTGTCAACCTTGCCGCTGAGAGCACGCTCGAAAATTTCACGGGTGCCGGAACCCTGCTCACGCAGAATCCACTGGGCATTTTTGAGATCTGTCGGGGTGAGCTTGGCTTGTTGCGAGAGTGGATGGGCGGGCGAGGCGAAGACCACCAGCTCATCCTTGCGCCAGACGGTGCTGCTGATCTGCGGGTGCCGGCAGAGCCCTTCGATGTAGCCGATATCAATATTGTAGTCCAGGAGTGAGCTGATTATCTGGTCGGTATTGCCGACCTCGAGGGTGAACTCTACCTCCGGCTGCTGCCGGGTGTAGCGTCCAAGGTAGTCGGTAATGAGATAGTTGCCGATAGTCGAGCTTGCTCCGACGCGGATTTGGCCGGCGTCTCTGCCGTCGCTGCTGCTGAACATGGTTGCTATCTCTTCGGCGCGGTCCAGAAGCTCGCCGGCGCGGGGCAGCAGAGCTCTGCCGGCTTCATTGAGTACCAGCTTCCTGCCGCTGCGGGTGAAGAGCTGCTCATCCAGCTGGGTCTCGAGCTCGGATAGCGCCATGCTCGCTGCCGACTGTGAGAGCAGAAGCTCCGCCGCCGCTCGGGTAACGTTGCCGTGAGCGGCTACGGCACTGAAGATCTCCAGCTGTCTGAGGGTAATATTCATGGCGTCTCTCTATATAAGTAAAATTGATAAGTTCTATATATTTAATATATTGGACTTATTACTGCTTTGCAAGTAATATCTGTGAAAACATTATTTACGCTATTATGAATCTGCAAAACAGGAGGAAGCTATGAAGAAGGAAATTATACCGGGGCTGCTGGTTACCGTTATAATCGCGGCGGTGGCGAAGTTCTTGGCAGGGAGTATCCATGGGGTCGGGGCGGTGTCACTGGCGATTATTCTCGGAATTGTGGCGGGTAATCTCTATCACTTTGGCGGCAGGTTTGCTGCTGGAGTGAAGTTTGCGGAAAAGAATATTCTGACCTATGCTATTGTGCTGATGGGGTTCAATCTTCGCCTCGGTGAGCTGGGGCAGATGGGAGCGCTGGTCTTTATTATTGTGATCCCGACGATGCTGGTGACCTTCGGTTCGGCGCTGCTCTACGGCAGATTTCTCGGTTTCAGTACCAGCGGCAGTCTGCTGCTGGGAGCGGGAAATGCGGTCTGCGGTTCTTCTGCGATTGCGGCGGTAGCTCCGGTAACCACCGCCAATGAGGAAGAGATCGGGGTCTCTATCGGGGTGGTGAATCTCCTTGGTACAGTCGGTATGCTGCTGCTGCCGCTGTTGGCGGGACTGCTCAGCCTCAGTGATCTGCAGAGTTCATACCTGATCGGCGGGGTACTGCAGGCGATAGGGCAGGTGGTGGCGGCGGGGTTCTCACTCAGTGATAAAATCGGTGATACCGCGACGCTGATCAAGATGCTGCGGGTTATCATGATCGGGCCGATAGTGATGCTGATCACCTTGCTCAGCCGCGGGGGCGGCAGTGGCGGCGGCGGTAAAAAACGTTATATTCCCGGCTATATAATCGGGTTCTTTGTCTGCAGTGTGCTTGGGAGTATCTTTACCGGTGATACACTGGTGATACCTGAGCTGCGCCATCTGGCCAAACTGCTTCTGATGGTGGCAATGGCGGGTGTCGGGATGAAGATACGCTTTCGCAGTCTGCTCCAGCACGGGCCTAAGGCGCTGCTCTTCGGGGCGCTGATTGCGCTGACACAGTGCGGTTTTATTCTGCTGCTGATACTGACTCTTCTTGGCTGATACTGAATACCGGGTACGGTATTTTTGAATTTTTTTCAGCGGTTCCGAGGCTTTTATCAGGCTTCGGAACCGTTATTTTTCAGCATTAAAACCTGCTGCTTGGCGGTGAGTCAAATTGCAGTTTCTCTAGACTAGCAGCGGGTTTGGTTGCTGATGGTAACTGGTTTTGGCTGGGTAAAAAGTAAAATATAGTTCGTATTATCAAAAAACATAGTGCAATTGCGAATAATGGCAGAAGTGAGAGCGGCAGGGGCTGTTGTGATTATTTTTAAAAAAATTTGGCTGGTGAAATCAAGGATTTATGCTATAATTTCAGGCTATAGTACTACGGGAGTGGCTTTTTGAGTATTTGCTTGATAGACCGGAAATAGAGCTCCAGAGGTAGTAAGGTATTTTACATGGCGGGGGCGGATCTGATATCTGACCGCGGATTTCCAGCTGGAGGAAAAATATAATAATGAAGTTTAACAGCAGGCTCAAGGTTGTGGTGCTGGTCTCGTTTTTACTGGTACTGCTCTCGGTCGGTATCTCTGTTTCGAATTATATGAGCGGGTTTGAATTGACCCGTAAGCAGCTGCGGGAGAGTTCGCTGCCACTCTCTACCGACAATATCTACGCCGATATTCAGAAGATAATTATCGAGCCGAGCCTTATCTCCTCCATGATGGCCAATGATACCTTTGTGCATGACTGGTTCGGGCATGAGAATGACAGTAAAGATCAGATAATCAAGTATCTCAATACGATCAAGAACAAGTATGGTTTTTATAATACATTTCTGGTGTCGACCCAGACTTTGAAGTACTATACGGCAGACGGCTTTCTCGAGGTGCTCTCGCGGGAGAAGAAGGATAACTCCTGGTATTTCCGTTTCTCTTCTCAGCCGCCGCATCATGAGATCAATATCGACACCAATGCCCTTATTGACAACAGCCTGATGCTCTTCTTCAATTATAAGATTTTTAATGAGCGCAATCAGTTGCTTGGTGTGGTCGGAGTGGTTTTCAAGACCTCTTATATCTCCGGTATGTTCAAGCGTTTTCGTGAATTCTATAAGTTGAATGTCTATCTGTGTGATCAGGAAGGGAAGGTCACGCTCTCGGAGCAGGGAGTGAATGGGGAGCGTAAGGTTATAAGCGAAAAGAAGATGAACTCGGTCTTCCCGCTGATAGCCAATAGAAAATCCGGGATCATTGATTATGAGGATGATGACGGGCAGTATATAATCAAAAGCAAGTATGTGGACGAACTGGGGCAGTATCTGATTGTCGAGGCTGAGCTGGAAAAGTTCACCGGTGAGCTGCAGAGTCAGTTGGCGGTAAATCTTTTGATCTCGCTCTTTGTGACTATCGTGGTGACTCTGATAATTCTGCGAACCGTGCTGCAGTATACCCGGCAGCTCAATAAGTTTGCGCATCATGATACTCTTACCGATCTGCCGAATCGCCGTACCTTCAATGAGAATTTCATGAATATCTGGAATAATTATCAGCGTACCCATCAGGATACCTGTCTGGTGCTCTTCGATATCGATGATTTCAAGGTGATCAATGATACCTACGGTCATCCGGTAGGTGATAAGGTGCTGGTGCGTATCTCCGATATTCTGCAGAAGCAGATCCGCAAGACCGACTATGTCTCCCGCTGGGGCGGTGAGGAATTCTCGCTGCTGCTGGTAAATACCGATGTTGCCAAGGCCGAACAGGTGGCAAATAAAATTCGCCGCAGTCTGGAGGGTGATCCGGTACTGCGCACTATAATTGAAAGTGGAATAACCGCCAGCTTCGGGATTACAGCTTTTACGCTTACCGACTCAATAAAGGATGTTATTGACCGCTCGGATGTGGCGCTGTACAAAGCCAAACAGGCGGGAAAGAATTGTGTGCGGGTGTCATAGAGAAAAATATTAATGGGCGAATTGTTTTTAAACTGCTCACTGTAGACTCTTATCAGGTGGTTTACAGTGAGTTTTTTTTATTGATGGTTTCCAGTTGCGCAGTTTGGCGGTTGGCGGTATGGAGGTCGTTATACCCAGTGAATATAGTGAATGTGCTGCTCGGTACTCTCTGTAAAATAAGGGCGCTGCGGGAAAATATTTCGAGTGCGGAATAGAAAAAATAAAAAAGTGTTGACACTGTAAGTGTTAAATGACATAATAATGATGTTATTTGAAAAAGAATGGAGGCAAGGGTGATAACCAAGGAAGTTGACTATGCTATTCGGGCACTGCTGTATCTGGCGCAGAATGGCGCACAGAATGAGCGGCTCTCCGCCGCTACTATATCCGAGAAGATGGATATCCCCTACAGATTTCTGCGAAATATTATCAGAGTGCTTACCGATGCCGGGTTTATCGAGAGTAAACGGGGTAACGGCGGTGGACTCTCGCTCAAGCGTGAAGCCAGGGACTTTTCGCTTTATGACGTGGTGCAGGCTCTCAACCCCCGCAGCTGTGTGCTCAATACCTGCCTGATGGGCAAGGAATGCTGCAACCGGGATGCATTCTGTCCGGTGCATAAGAAACTCAGCGAGGTGCAGGATGTCGTGGATAATCAGCTCAAGGATATCAGTTTTGATCAGTTTGTTAAAACCAGGGAATGATCTGAGTTTTTTTTAATATTAAATGACAGTAATTTTATAGCATTAGCGGTTGTGTTTAAAGGAGAAAATCATGGTGCATTGTAATTCGGCGGACAAGTGTTTTCAGTCTTTTTTGGAGTCAAAAAGCGAGTTTAACACCGCTTTTGACCGGTTCAAGGAGCAGGAACTCAAATGCGGCTACGGACAACTGGGAGTCTGCTGCCGTCTCTGTTCCAACGGACCGTGCCGGATAACACCCGATTCCCCTAAAGGTGTCTGCGGCGCAACTGCTGACAGTATTGTCGCCAGAAATCTGCTGCGTACCGTCGCCGCGGGTTCGGCATGTTATCTGCATGTTGTCGAGGCTACCGCGCAGCGCCTGAAATCTATCGCCGCCGGTAACTCACCGCTGAAAATAAGGTCTGAGAAGTCGCTGCGGGATCTTGCCGCCGCCTTTGGCATTACGGGTACGGATATCATGGAGCTCGCCGGCGGAGTTTCTGAGAGGGTGTTAGCGGATCTGTATAAGCCGCGTTTTGAACCGATGGAGCTGGTTGAGCCGCTGGCACTGGGTAAGCGGGTTGAGAACTGGCAGAAGCTGGGGATTATGCCCGGAGGCGCCAAGTCCGAGGTCTTTGACGCTTTGGTAAAGACCAGTACCAACCTCAATACTGATCCTGTGGATCAGCTCCTGCACTGCCTCAAACTCGGTATCTGTACCGGTCTTTACGGTCTGACTCTGACCAATAAACTCAATGATATTATTATGGGAGATCCTGAGATCCGTACCGCCAGTACCGGTTTCTCAGTGGTTGACAAGGATTATGTGAATATCGGTGTCACCGGGCATAGTCACTCGGTTTTTGCCGGTCTTATCGCGCTGCTGGAATCAGATGCCGGGCAGGAGATCGGGCGTAAAGCCGGAGCCAAGGGTATTCGCATTGTCGGACTTACCTGTGTGGGACAGGATATGCAGTCCCGTGCGGCCGCCGCCGGGGCTGAGAGTGTCTTCTCCGGACAGGCCGGTAATAACTTTACGCAGGAAGGACTGCTCGCTACCGGCGCGATTGATCTGGTGGCAAGTGAATTTAACTGTACCTTCTCCGGTATTGAACCGATCGCCGAAAAACTCGATATCAAACTGGTATGTCTTGATGATGTCTGCAAGCAGTCCACCGCCGAGCTGCTCAAGGATGAACTGGGGCAGGAGGAGGCTCTGGCGCGTCAGGTCGCCGAGATGGCGGCGGCGCAGTACGCTAAGAGGCGCAGCAGTGCGCCGATTGATATTCCGGAGCATGGCTATAATGATGTGGTCACCGGTATCAGCGAGAAGAATATTGTTGATGTTCTCGGTGGCTCGCTGCAGCCGCTGATAGATCTGATTAAAAACGGCACTATCAAGGGTGTTGCCGGTATTCTCGGCTGTTCAAATCTTGCCGCCGGCGGTCATGATATGACCACTGTAAAACTTACTGAAGAACTGATAAGCCGTGATATTCTGGTACTCTCCGCCGGCTGTACTACCGGCGGTCTCTGTAACACCGGTTTCTGCTCCCCATCAGCCCGGGAGAAGGCCGGGCCGGGTCTGAAAGCGGTCTGCGAACAGCTTGGTATTCCGCCGGTTCTTAATTTCGGCCCGTGTCTGGCTATCGGCAGAGTCGAGGTGGTTGTTACAGCTCTGGCTGAGGCGATGGGGCTGGACATTCCGCAGCTGCCGGTAGTGATCTCGGCTCCGCAGTGGCTGGAAGAACAGGCGCTGGCTGACGGTTGCTTCGGGCTGGCTCTTGGGCTTACTCTTCATCTGTCACAGTGTCCGCCTATTCTCGGTTCTGCGGTTGTTACCAAGGTTCTTACCGAAGATCTTGTCGACCTTACCGGTGGTCGGGTGGTTGTAGAGCCGGATGCGGTGAAGGCTGCCGACATTATGGAGCAGGTGATAATTGACAAGCTCGAGGCGCTGGGTATCTCTGACGCGGCCGCAGTGATGGAGGCGTAGGGATGAAGAAGAAAATTATCGATCGCAGTAAATGTATCGGCTGTAAGAATTGCGAGCTTGCCTGTATTGGAGCACATACCAGCGGTAATAAGGAAGCGGCCTATCTCAGTGGTATTCAGAAGAGTGTGCGTTCCCGGGTCAAGGTCGAGCTTGACAGTGACGGCGAGCGTTTTCCCCAGTTCTGCCGGCATTGTGAGGAACCTGCTTGTGTCGAGGCCTGCATGAGCGGGGCACTGCAGAAGGGTGAGGACGGATTGGTGATCTGTGATACCGAGAAGTGTGTCGGCTGCTATATGTGTGTAATGAGCTGCCCTTATGGTAATGCCCGTCCGAGTATGGGTGATGACCGGGTGATGATAAAGTGTGATGCCTGTACCGACCGGGACTGCATGGCCTGCGCCGAGGTCTGCCCTACCGGCTGTATTACGGTGGTTGAAGGAGATGAAGCGGTGGAATATGTTCAGGAGGATAAACCATGCACTACGTGATTGTTGGCAGCAGTGCTGCGGCTACGGCGGCGGCGAAATCTATCCGCCGGCTGGATAACGGCGGCAGAATAACCCTTATAAGTAAGGATGGAGCTTTTTTCTCTCGCTGTCAGCTGCATCTTCTGGCCGCCGGCAGGAGAACTGCGCAGCAGGCTGACTTTATGCCGGCTGACTGGCAGGAGCGGGAGCGTATCGAGGTGCTCTGGAATACCGAGGTCGTCGGCATTGATACCGAGGCCGGGCGTCTGAGCCTTGGTGACGCTTCTACGATCTCCTATGACCGGTTGCTTATCGCCACCGGTTCACGGAGCTGGGCCCCGCCTATCGAGGGTCTTGCCGGTGCAATGACCTTCGGGTTGCGTGATATGTCCGATGCTGAGAGTATTCTGGCGGCTCTGCCGGGAGTGGAGACTGTAAGTATCATCGGAGCCGGGCTGGTCGGGTGTGAGCTCGCTGCGGAGTTGTCTCAGGCCGGAAAGAAGGTTAACATTATCGAACTTGCGCCGTATCCGCTGCCGATGCAGCTTGAGCAGGTAACCGGAGCGCATTGTGCGGAGCTTATGCAGAGTGCCGGAATATCACTCTTCTGTTCGCGCAAGGTTGTCGGAGTTGAACGTGATGGTAATGGTAACCCAGAATCGGTACTCCTTGATGACGGTTCCAGGCTGGCAAGTGATATGATAGTTGCCGCCGCCGGAGTGCGCCCGAACATTGAGTGGCTCGCTGACTCGCTGGTAGCTACCGACCCCAAGGGAATTTTGATAAATGAGTATGGTCAGACCAGTGTGGAAAATGTCTTTGCCGCCGGTGATGTGACGGTGATGGAAGATGTGCTGCTGCGCGCTGTGATGCCGAGTCCGATCTGGCCTACCGCGGTGCATCAGGGGCGTATTGCGGGAATGAATATGGCCGGAGGCTGTGAATCCTTGACCCGGAATACCGGATTTCGAGCTTCGGTACGCTTGCTCGGCACCAACATTGTCTCTCTCGGCCCTGTAAGCCGGCCTGATCCGGCCTGGGAGAAGCAGGAGGTCAGTTATACCAACAGCCGCGGGCAGAACTGTGCCAAGGTGATTTATTTCGAGAATAACCAGATACGTGCCGCTATTCTCTGGGGTGATATTACCGATGCCGGAGTTTATGCCGAGGTTATTATTAATCAGCGTGATCTGCCGCATGAGCGCAGTTTCGCGGCGGTGCTTGACGGTGCCAAGTTCGGGCAGGAGGAGAAGAATCTTCTCTAACCGGAGCGTGAGTTGAATTTCCCATAATCAGCAACACAAGTCTCTCTCTTGTAACCGCTGTCCCTCCGGTTTTCTGGCTGGAGGGGCCGTTTTTTAGATTTGAGCAGTTGTTTTTGTATTAATATTATCACTTTTATTTTGTCATTATTATGCCTGAAAATCGGGGAATACCGGGATTCTTTTGAGGATGCAGTATTATATTTTCAGGCGGTAACGTGAAATTACTTGAAAAATTTGCTTATTTCTCAGATAATTTTAACGGGAAGATTGTATTAATTTATATAATGATGAAAGTAAGGTTGTGATGCGATTTAAAATGTGGGGCAAGTATTTGTGTAACCGCTGGCGTAGGTTGTGGGAATTACTCCGTTTTGCAGTGGTAAAACCGGATTCTGAACTGACATTCTGGGTCGTCTCTGCGCAGTATAATGCGGGTGAGGCGACACTTCGCTGCCTTGATTCGGTATATAACCAGTCTCTGCCGCGTTCGCGGGTTCGGCATATATTTATTGATGATGCTTCGACTGACGGTACTCCCGAACTGATAGCCGGCTGGCTGCGTGAGCATCCTGATAATAATGTTGAGTATATACGCAACGCAGAGAATAAGAATATGGCGCATAATCTGCATACAGCCTTTAAGCGGGCTCCGGCAGGAAGTATTGCCATGCAGCTTGACGGTGATGACTGGCTTCATGATTCCGAGGCGCTGGAATTTCTGTCTCGAGTCTACGCCAGCCGGGATATCTGGGCTACCTACAATACCTGGCAGAGTTCTGACGGGAGGTGTCTGGGGCAGACCAGAAGATATACCTCTCAGGTCTGCGCCGGGAATACTTTCCGGACGGCTCCCTGGAATGCGGGGCATCTGAAGACCTTTCGCAGTGAGCTGTACCGGCAGGTGCCGGATGCTTATATGCGTGACCAGAGAACCGGGTACTGGTGGAATAGCAGCGCTGATCAAGCCTTTTTTCTGTGTATTCTCGAACTGGCCGGGAGCCATATTTACGCTACGCAGCGGTTGATGTACACCTATTATATTCGTGAGCATACAACACTGTGCAGTTACTCTGCCGAGCAGGAGGACTGCAGAAGAGAGATTCGTAAGCTTGAACCGCTGAAGCAGTTGGAGAGCTACTGCTGATCTCAGTGGTGATTTTAAGTTGTATTCTTTTCCGGCTGCGGCTGATTTTAGGAGTCTGCTGCAGCTGTTTACTGAAATCTTTGTTTTAGAGACTTTTTCCAGTTTGCCGGCTGGTTAACTGCTATCGGGGCAGCTTCCGAGGGAGCTGTGGCAGTATGAAAAACCGGGTTCGGCGGCAGACTGATCTCAGTTGTCTGCATGAGTGCGGACATTTTATGGAGGATAATACTATGGATAAGCTGGTAGATGTTTTTACTTTGAATAATGGTTATACGATTCCCTGTGTGGGTTATGGTACCTGGCAGTCTCCTGATGATGCGGTGACAGTTACTGCGGTGAGTGAAGCGATCAAGCTTGGTTACCGTCATATTGATACCGCTGCCATTTACGGTAATGAGGTGAGTGTCGGTAAGGGAATCGCCGAGTCCGGTGTAGACCGCTCAGAGCTCTTTGTAACCAGTAAGGTCTGGAACGCCGAGCGCGGTTATGAGACAACTCTTAAGGCTTTTGACAAGACACTCTCCGATCTTGGTCTGGATTATCTGGATCTGTATCTGATTCACTGGCCGGCATCATCATCGCAGTTTGAGAATTGGGAAGAGATCAATCTTGCTACCTGGAAGGCGATGACCGAGCTGTACAAGGCCGGTAAGATCAAGTCTATCGGGGTGTCTAACTTCATGCCGCATCATCTGAAGGCGCTGCTCGAGACCGAGGTGCCGCCGATGGTGGATCAGATTGAATTCCATCCCGGTCAGATGCAGGAAGAGACTGTAAGCTACTGCCGCGAGCATAATATTCTGGTTCAGGCCTGGAGTCCGCTGGGTACCGGCAGGATGCTGACCAATCCGGTGCTGCTGGAGATTGCAGCCGGTTACGGCAAGTCTGTGGCGCAGCTCTGTATCCGCTGGTGTCTGCAGAATGAGGTGCTGCCGTTGCCAAAGTCGGTAACGCCTTCACGTATCGCTGAGAATGCCCAGATCTTTGATTTCGCGATCTCTGAAGAGGATATGCAGAAGATCAATGCCATGGAGTATTGCGGCGGTTCCGGACATCACCCGGATAAGGTGGATTTCTAAAGTTTCAGGTGGTATTCTGAAAATACTATTTTTGTTGCGCTGCTTAGCTCTAGGCTTTGCAGCGTTTTTTTTTGGGCACCGTCTACAGTCGTGTTATGATAACAAAAAATCAACAGCAGCAGCATTACGAGTAAGGCTACAATTCCATGTACTCTAGGACTACTGCTTCTGTATACTAGCAGTAGTAGTAGAAATAAAACAAATCGCAGTATATTTGCAGGTCTTAGTACTGGTTCGGGGGTATTGGTCAGGAAGTTGTCACTTATAAGGAGGAATAAAAGTGCCATCGCGCCAACTGCAAAGAGCATTTGGCAATGCCGGTAATAATATTCTCGGTAGTTGTTGATATTTATTGCTGAAGTATCAGGAAACAGGATTATGGCAGCGAAATACAGGATTATGGGGAACAGAAGGCTGGCTAGGAAACCGCCGAAACCGGTGAGTAATGCAGCTTTGTTTTGATCAGTACCCCAGTTGTAGTGGTTGTACCAGGTTTGTAGTAACAGAAGCAGTAGGGTTAAAGACCAGGTAAGGTGTACCCAGTACACTTTGCAGCTGTCGCGCTTTATTAGTATCGCGCCTATTCCAGCGATGATTCTGGTGACAGCCATGCCGGTAATAATGCCGGTAATTATCAGCAGATAATTGAATAAAGCGCTGGGTTCTGACATTTTGTTTCCTTAATATAATATTGTTGATGATGGCGTATCTGCCGGATTATTCAGCACACAGCCGTAGAAAATAACCAGAGTCTACTTCTCTTTGGTTATTACAAATAGTACTGGAAACGTAGAATTGCAGATTTTGCTATAAAACTCACTATTTAAACGCAGGCTACGATTCGTTTCTGGGTTACATTTTGGCTGCGATTATTTTCTGGGCTTCATCGATCATGTTGGGATAGAGATTTGGCGGTACGGCAGGTTTACCGAGTTTGGTGAAGATCAGGAAGCGGGCGCATTTGGAATTATCGCCTTTGCAGTACTTCTTTTTGTAGATCTCGCCGAGTCCGCTGGTATCGGGCATTTTGTCATTGAAGAAAGGGCATCCGGGAAGGCATTTACAGTCTGACATGAGGTATCTCCTGTGAAAAGAGCTATGGCTAAAACCGCATCTGTAACCTCATCCTAGCACTTTTTTAAAAATTTCACAAATGAAAAAAAATGTGTTTTTGGCGGTAAGTATTAAGAGATATTAGCGTTATTCTATTTGAGAAAATACCGGGTTTATTTTGCGAGTTGGAAAAGATAAAAAGGAATGTTGTTCGAGTGGCGGCGGTGGTTTGTTGCTTAGATATTGGAATATGTGTGGATGTTTTCATGTGCACGGGATGAAAGGAACCAGAACCGGATAAAGCTGCTTATTTAGACACCCTGTATTAATTACAGTGCAGTTGCTGTAAAGAAACAGGATGTCTAGTATTTTTATTGAAGATACGATTTAGTTGGAGGAGTCTTTTTATTTGACTTTTTCGTCGAGGCTTAGATCCAGTATTGAAGTAACCGGGATGTCGGTTGTCAAGAGTGCCTGAATCAGTACTTCGCTCGCGGGGGTGATTTTCTTTTCGACCTGCTCCAGGTCGGCGAGAGTGTTTACAGGGGTGAAATTCACGAACTTTATAATCATTCCCGGGATCAGGCCTGAGGTATATGCCGATAAGCGATTATCAATAGCTGTAATCAATAATCCGGATTTATCCTTGAAAAATTCGACATCATCGGGGAATCCGTCTTTTAGCGGCAGGGCGATTGCAGTAATACCGAGTAGTTCGCTTTCATATGACTCCGGTCTCTGATACTCAGCATCATCAGTGGCAATCAGATCCATTGCCGGCCGGTCGAGGTTTTGCGGCTGGGCGGCAATGGTTGTTTCAGTAGCTCTGGTCTGTCCATTGCGCAGATATTCTATTGTGGCTTTTGAGCCTATCTCTGAGTTGGCTACCAGACGTAGAATCTGCTGATTGGTCTCGAGTTTTACGCCGTTATAGCTCAAGAGGATATCTCCCATTTTAAGTCCGGCTGCAGCCCCAGGGGTGTTGGGGTGGACCTTCTGTACCAGTAGACCTTCATGAGCAGCGCCATTACGGAAATTACGCAGTTCATAGGTGCCGACTCCCATGTAGCCGCGTGGCACCTCGCCAAATTTGAGTATCTTTTTGACTACGTTTTTTACGGTGCTGACCGGAATGGCAAAGTTAAGATTGTCTGCATCATCGGCTCCGACACAATTAATACCTATAACTTCGCCGTCAAGGGTGACCAGCGGCCCGCCTGAGTTGCCGTGATTGATTGCGGCGTCGGTCTGAATAAAGTTCAGATAAACCAGATCGTCAAGATAATAGAGATCTTCGCTCGAACGTTGCAGCGCTGATATATGTCCAAAGGTAACGCTCTGCTCAAACCCTTCGGGAGCGCCGATAGCAATGACAATACTGCCGACTTTACAGGAAGCGTAATCGCCGAGAGTGGCCGCTGGAAGTTTTTCTTTAGTATTAAGCTGTAATACGGCAAGATCGGTCTTGGGGTCAAGGCCAATGACTTCGGCTACCAGTTGTTTGCCGTTATCGAGTTTGACCTTGATGCTGATAGCATCTTTGACCACATGGTAATTTGTCACCACCACGCCGTCTGCTGCTATTATGACACCGGTGCCGGTGCATGAGCCGGGGTTGACTTCATCGACACTATCCTCCTGCATGCGGCTTAAAAACCGGTGTACTTCGGCTGGTAACATCTCCTCAGGGATAACTTCAGCGGTTTCTGCGGAATTATCTTCTTCTTCGGCGGGAGTGACATAGAGGTTGATACATTCAATAGTAACTACAGAGGGCTTGATTTTTTCGGCTACTTCGACATACGCATCCGAGAGGTTCTTGGCTAGCCTGAGATTGTTGCTGAGCGGTTGGCAGAATGCTGTCGGCATGGCTAAGCCCAGCATTAATAGTATTATCAGACTCCAGAAGTGCTTCTTTGGGTTATAATTCATAGTTTCCTCCTTCCAAATGAATAAATGCCTCCACGATTTGTACGGTAACCGATCTTTGCTGCTGAAGTTTCCATGATAAACTATTTTCGTTTTTTTACTAGGTTAATTAATTTAAGTATCAGTGCAGTATAGGTAATACTTGATGGTTGTGATTTGACAGTCTTCACTGCTGATGTATTACTGATGTTGTGAATAAGACATGGGATGTGGTGAAGTCTACTACCGGCTATAAGCTGGGAGCAGGATATATGAATGTGTCCGAGTGCACCTCGCGGCAGGCTGTATAAATATAACGAAAGGGAGGCAGGGGTGTAAACGAATATTGTTATTCAGAGATAATCTGTTTTCTGCCGTTTTCTTTCCCTCGGTATAGGCGTTCATCGGCGCATAAGATCAGCTGGTCGATATTCAATGCTTTTCCTGAAAACTCCTGTATATCACATATACCGCAAGTAAAGGAATATTGTATGACGGTATCCTCAGCGGGCAGCGATTCACTGCCAAGTTTTTCAAGAATGCGCCGGCAAATCTGTGAGGCCAGAGTTTTATCCGTATCGATAAATACTGCGATGAATTCTTCACCGCCAAAGCGGGCGATGACATCGTAGGGGCGTAGAGATGAAGTTAGCAGGTGTGAGAAATGCAGCAGAATTCTATCTCCTGTAAGGTGTCCGTAGTTGTCATTTATTGATTTGAAATGATCCAGGTCAAAGAGGGCGACGGTAAATACCGATGAATCACGCAGGTGTTTCTGGTGCAGCTCCTGCAGCTTCTGGTACAGGTAGCGTCTGTTATACAGATTTGTCAGGCTGTCACGGAGGGCTGATTCCGCTAGTTTTATCTCGGCGAGCCTCCTTTCAGTGATGTCATAATTTATACCTGTCAGGTGGCAAGGGGTGCCTGATTCATCGAGGGAGATGATTCCATGCGCTTTTATATAGCGTACTTCACCTGAGGGTTTGGTGATTCGGAATTCACCGTCATATTTTTTATTGTCGGCGATGACTGATATCAGTTCGGTATTGAGAGCTTTCAGATCGTCGGGATCGACCAATTTTTCCCAGGTTTCATATTTTAAATCAAAATCAGCGGGGTCAACTCCATACAGTTCATACATCCATTCATCCCAGAGGAATTTTCTTGCAATCAGATCAAGCTCCCAAACTCCCAAACGGGCTCCTTCCGCCGCAAGTCTTAACCGTGTGTTTGAACGTTTCAGTTCTTCCAGTGCCTGCATCTTTTCGGTGCGGTCATCATAGATGGTAACTATTTCATTGTCTGGAAGGCGGTATACAAAATTATCTCTCCAGATAGTTTTGTGTTTATTTTTATATTCATATTCATTCAGCTGCAGCTTTTCCGGTTTTCCGGTCTGTAAAACTCGTTTAAGAACATCCAGAAAACCGATTTCTTCTACTTCTGGGAATGCTTCGGTCAATTTTTTGCCGATTATGTCTTCGCGTTTGATATTATCGATATTCTCTCCGGCATGATTGAATTCTACAAATTCAAACTCCGTGCCGTTGTTGATTGGCTTATATATAATAAATCCGCAGGACATATATTCAATAAGATCCTTATAGCATATTTCTACAAAAAAGCGTTCTATATGCAGTTTGACCCTAACTGCCAGGGCTTTAGCGTGATAAGGTTTGGTAATATAATCATCCGCGCCATTCTTCAGGCATGACCAGGTCTTTTCTTCGGATTCACTGGCGGTGATAATAAGCATTGGAACCCGGTTATAACCGGGCAGCTGCCTTAATTCCTTGATTAATTCGGTTCCTTCACCTTCATTCATCAGTAAATCAATTATGCAGCAGCTTATTCGTTCATTTAGGCAGATTTTTTTGGCTGTTTCCCAGTTTGTCGCTTCATGGATATTTTTGAAACCCTCATCAAGCAGTGAGCGGGTCGCAAAAGTACGATCCAGTCGTGAATCATCACATAACAGAATATTGGCGTTTAAGAGATTCAACATTGGCTACCCCGTCCGGATTACTGGTAAATTAGGTGACAACGTTTTTCAAACAGTTTTTGAATATTTCCCGCTGCTTCTCTATTCTGGAAGCTATCTGTATTTGTTATCTGAGAGTTATATTACTTTGCTCATATTTAATAGTTCCAACTTTATTATAATACAAATTTTATTAAATTCTACTTTTTTGCGTAGTAAACGGATATTTATGTAAACAAGTGTTATCTTTTAAATGGTATAGCTGGATCGGATGTATGCTGTATGGGTGACTGGTTTATAGCGTTTATTCAGTGATAATGCCGGGCGTAGTAGATTTCAGCTGGTATGCGGCAGTCTGTATGCAGGTCAAATTTTAAAACCGGGGTGGGTTTAGAATGATTCTGCTGCTAAACTGGTAATAGCGCGGGGTATAAAAAAACCGTAAACCCATATTTTATGGAGTTTACGGTGGATTTTTGCTGGTGGGCTCGAAGGGACTTGAACCCCTGACAAAGTGATTATGAGTCACCTGCTCTGACCAACTGAGCTACGAGCCCTTTTTTCTGTTTATTTTTGTAATAAATATAATAGGAATTATCGTCTGGCAGTCAATATGTTATGCAATTTATTTTATCTAAATTGTCGCTTTTTCTTTTAAAAGCTGCGGATAATCACAGTCATTATCGTCTTTTATCCTCTGAGTCAACTTTTATTGATGAAATTACCGGTGTTATTGCTATAATAGGCTATAAAATATCTTATTTATTTACAGGTATCTGCGGAGAAAAATATGGAAGATAATAATACTTCTTTTGAACATGTATCGACAGTCATGCAGCCTACCACACCGGTGCGCTGGACCCCTGAGGATGCGGCAAACTTTATCGCCTCAACCATCAAGGAGGCGCAGCAGCCGACTATCATGGCGATTAAAAAACGGGGTGTGTCCTGGTGGATCTATCTGCTGACGGTTGTGCTTTTGCTGGCGGTAATTGCTGGAGTGATCTATTATTTCATGTGGCTGCGTGATGCGGAATGGAACGGGAGGGAACTCTCCTGGAAGCAGCGTGAGGCCAAGCTGAGTAAGGATTACGCCGAACTGAGCGGCAAGTATGATAAGATTGTCAACCGCAAGCTTGATATGGCGGTGGAGATAGCGTCGGATGCGGTGGATAATAATCAGATGAGTAAGATGCTGGAGTCCGCGCGTAAGGAGATCGGGGCCGGTGAGGCCAATGTTGAACGGCTGTCCGAGCGTCTGAAGGATATCTCTTCACAGAATGTGGATCTGGTGCGTGAGCGTGATGAAGCGCTCAAGGAGGCGCAGAAGGCGCGTGATGAACTGCAGAACCGCAAGGATGAGATTCAGAATATTGATACTATAAAGAAGGAGCATCAGCAGGAACTGTTAAAACTTCAAAAGCATATTCAGCTTTCCAAGCAGATAAATATGCAGCAGAAAGAAGAGATCAAACTGCTGCGTGACCGTCTCAGCACCCTGCAGGAGATGATTGGTAATCTCGGCGGTGACGGGGCGAAGGTGGTGGCACCGGCGGTAGAAAATGACGGAAGCGAGGAAAGTGCAGAGTAATGAAGATTCTTTTGAGTAATGATGATGGTATCGGTGCGGCCGGAATGGAGTACCTGGTGGATCTTGTCGCTGATTTCGGGCATGAGGTCTATATCGTGGCGCCCAAGCGTAACCGCAGCGGCGCTGGGCAGTCGATATCACTCGGTAAGACTATAGAAATACGGCGCAGTGAGCTGCATAATGAGCATGACTTTGTCCGGGAGAGCTGGAGCGTTGATGGAAATCCGGCGGATGCGGTCAAGTATGCTCTGGGTAATCTGGTCGTGCAGCCGGATCTGTTGCTAAGCGGGATAAACTCCGGGCCTAATATGGGCCGAAATATCTTTTATTCCGGTACTGTTGGTGCGGCGATGGAAGGTGTGTTTCACGGTGTGCCTTCGGTGGCGCTGTCGGCGTATAACTGGGAGTATCCGAAGTGGGATGCGGCGGTGCATTACGGGCGGCGGATAGTTGGTATGGTGCTTGAGATGATCGAGTCGGGACTCGGTGATCTGCCGGCATTTCTGCTGAATGTTAACTTTCCGGATCTGGATATCGATGAGGTCAGAGGAATTCGTCTTACCCGTCAGGGAATGAGCGGATTTATGGAGAAGTTTCACCCCTGTAAGCAGGGTGAGAAGGATATGTTCTATCTCGATGGCGAGATGACCGAACCGGATACCGATGAGTTTTCTGATTTTATCTCGGTGAAGAATGGGTATGTATCGGCTTCTACCTTTGTGCCGGATATAAACTCTAATCAGGTATATGAGTGTTTTAGGCAGATGAATATCTTCAGCAGTAAGTAATTTTGAAATTGAAGTTGGAAATGGTTGTTTACAGGGAGAGGTGCCGGTCTGAGGCGGTGTTACTTCAGCGGGCCGGGAAAATTGTGGCGGTGCTCTGAATGTGGTGTGAGATTAATTGCTGGCGTTGAGCCAGGTATAGAGGCGTACGCGGTGCCGCAGTGGTGCCGGTGCGGATTAAATAATATCAATCCACCATTTTATAAGGAGATAGTATTATGTCCAGAATATATGAGGATCAGTCTTATGCGATCGGTAACACACCGCTCGTAAGACTCAAAAAGGTGGTCGGTGCCGGGGCGAAAGCCGAGGTTCTGGCCAAGGTAGAAGCGCGTAATCCTGCTTTTTCGGTGAAGTGCCGGGTAGGTGCGAATATGATCTGGGATGCGGAGAAACGGGGGCAGCTCCATGAGGGTTCGGAGATTGTCGAGCCGACAAGCGGCAATACCGGTATTGCGCTGGCTTATGTCTCTGCAGCCAGAGGTTATAAACTGACTCTGACCATGCCGGAGAGCATGTCTATAGAGCGGCGTAAGGTGCTCAAGGCTCTGGGAGCGAATATTATTCTTACCCCCGCGCAGCTGGGTATGACCGGGGCGATAAACGAGGCTACCGAGTATGTGCAGCAGGATCCGCAGAACCGGTTTATGCCGCAGCAGTTCAAGAATCCGGCAAATCCGGAGATTCATGAGAAGACCACCGGTCCGGAGATCTGGAACGATACCGATGGCGGTATTGATGTACTCGTTGCCGGGGTTGGTACCGGCGGCACCATCAGCGGTATCAGCAGGTTTATCAAGAAGAATAAGGGCAAGGCTATTCTCAGTGTGGCGGTTGAACCGGCGGAGTCACCGGTAATCTCACAGAAGCTGGCCGGTAAGGAACTCAAACCGGGTCCGCATGGCATTCAGGGAATTGGTGCCGGGTTTATTCCGGATAATCTGGATCTCAGTCTGATCGACCGTTGTGAGCAGATTACGAGTGAGGATGCAATCGCCATGGCAAAGCGGCTGGGGCAGGAGGAAGGAATTCTCTGCGGTATCTCCAGTGGTGCGGCGGTGGCGGCGGCGGTACGTCTGGCGGCTCTGGAGGAGTTTGCCGGGAAGCAGATTGTGGCGATACTGCCGGATCTGGCGGAGCGTTACCTGTCAACCAAGCTCTTTGAGTATGATGATTAATTATTGTGGACGGTTAATTTATATTCTGGTATTGGGGCTTGCGGGTTCCGGTACCAGTTTTTCTTTATATGGTGTTAAGGAGTGGTAAAGGTGATTACAAGCAGGCAGAATCCCCGGATCAAGGAATTTATGCAGCTGGCAAAGAAATCAAGTGACGGCAGGGTGCTCGCGGAAGGGGTGCATCTGCTGCGCGAGGCACTTGCCTGCGGGGTCGGGCTGGAGGCGGTGCTGACCGTTCCAAGGTCGGCAACGCCCGAAGTGGAAGCGGCGGTGGCGGAAGCGGCGCAGCATGGTGTTGAGATCGTTGAGATGAGTGAGGACTGTTTCAAAAAGTTTTCTCAGCTCAAGAGTTCGGAGACGGTGGCGCTGATCTACCGGCAGCAGGAGGTGGCGGTTACCGCGCTGGTACGTCCGGGAGCGCGGCTGGCGGTACTCGATAATATTCAGGATCCGGGTAACGCCGGAGCGATGGTGCGAATCGCCGAGGCCACCGGTATGGACGGGTGTATCTTTGTCGGCGGGGCGTCTCCTGCCAACGGTAAGTTTATCCGCGCGAGTATGGGGACGGTATTTCGGGTGGCATGCCTGCAGCTGGAGCGTCCGGAGCTGCTGGAGCTTGCCGCTTCCGGCAGGATAAAACTCTATGCGACGGCGCTCAATCCGCAGGCACGTCCATTTAACCGGGTGGAATATACGGCGTCTGAGGCGGCGCTGGGGATCTGCTTTGGCTCTGAAGGCGGCGGAGTTGCGCCGGAGATACTGGAGTTGTCGGAGCAGATATTTATCCCGATGGCCGGGCGGGTGGAGAGTCTGAATGTTGCGGTAGCGGCAGGGATAGTGCTGTATCATGTCGGGCTTGGGGGCTAGCGTCTGCGGTCTTGTTAGCCAGATGTGTTTTCTGTTTTTACAGGCGTGCGGCCGGCGTTAGAGGAGGAAGATACCGGGGTTTATAATTCAGTGGGGTGTGATAGTTTTCAGATTCGGTTATCTTGCTGTAGAAGATGGCAGCTGTGTGAATAATACATGGTGTATATAGAAGTTGGAAGTGATACTTTCAAGCGGGTCTGCTTCGGCAAATGTGAGTGGAAATTCGGTTAATGTATTTGTAATAATCAGGCAATAATTACCTAACTTGCAAATATTAAATAAAACCTTACCATTATTTTTATAAATGATGTTACTTGTTTTATTCTTAAAGTTATAGCGAGATAGATAAATGCCAACCACTATTGATAATTTAGAGTTTTTTATAAATTACAGCAACCAGCTGATACGTGAGATCGTCGAAAATTTACCTTGTTCCGGCTTTTTTACCACTATATTAGAGCTCAACCGAAACGCGACTCCAAATGAAGTTCACCGGAAGTTACTGGGATTGAATTATTTTGAAATTAATCAGCTGATCAGTAACGTTTATGAATGTGCGTGTCACCCTGAAGAGCATCGCCGCGGCTACTCAACCAGTACCTGTGTGAAGAATAAAATGATATCTCTGTTCCAAAGTTATCAAAAATGGAATATAAGAAACAGCAGTTCACATGATAAAATGAATTGTACTATCTAATTAGGTTATAAATATGATTTGCCGGATATTTACGACATTGAGTTAAAATATTCAGGTATACAGGCATTTTCGGTTAAATTACACCAGATATTTTTGCTATCAGTATATTTTATAGCGATTAAGCCTTTATTTTCCAGCTTTTGCAATGCATTTACGTAAGAACAAAATTCGCTGGAATTTTCGGCGGTATCAATGTTTATTGTATTATGCGTCTTAACGTTGACTATCGATTTTTTCAGCAAGTCATGAAATAAACATTGCAGTGTCTGCCCTTCAAACTGATCTTGAAATTCAAACAAATTCATAATAGTCATCTCGAAATGGTCTAGCTGTATCTGGTTGGTCATTTTCTGAATCCTCACATCCGGTGATTGTTAGCATAACGTAAAACTTACGCGTACTTTATAATTAGATATTTCTTAGCGAGAGTATCTTTGTTCAACGCAACATATAATATTATATGATTCTGTTGTCGGCTGGCGGCAACCTGCAGCACAAACAGAATTGCAACACGCAAGGGTATGGTATTTTAGGGTTATACCCTTGTAAATTAATTTCGCTAAGGAGGTTTTCTCTTCTTACAGCTTGTTCTCTAAAAGCCCTGATCTTTTTTATAAGACTCATACATTAAACAGGATATAAAAACAACTACTATAAGAGTAAGAATAAGTAAAGATACCATCTCTTTTTATCTCTCCTGTTCACTGGAAGTCTTTTTTTTTCTTTTTTTTATAGCGCAACAATCTACAAAAATGAAGAAATGTAGCTGGCCTTAATCATACGCTGGAAATCGAAATAAATATAGTTAGTTTTTTGTTAAACTGTTTGCGCAGGTTGACTGCTGGTGGTGTGTTTTAGGTATGTAACTTCTTGTTATATAAGAGCTAACCGCAAATAATATGTCGGGAATAGGATGGTGCTAGAGCGGCAATAGTGTATGAAAAAATACGGCCGGTGAAATTATGACATTATTTTTTTGAATACAATTGTTTGATATTTATATGATATTTGTATTGTATTAGTGTAATATCCTTGAAGAAAAGAAGTTATGTTAAAATATTGAATCGCTGTTGACAAAAAGTAATTGTCATATAATAAT
This sequence comes from Planctomycetota bacterium, assembly GCA_963677015.1. Lineage (GTDB taxonomy): Bacteria > Planctomycetota > SZUA-567 > SZUA-567 > SZUA-567. Next base: position 2,796,655 of record OY781533.1, on the reverse strand, counting down.
AATTACAGGATCGGGTATTACTGGAAGGGGTGAGTTATGTCAATAGTTTTGGGTTCGCAGATTCTGATCTGTGATGATTCTGAGCTTGCATGTCTGTATGCGTTTACAGCCCTCAGCCATGCGGGTTTTTCTCGGATTCATATGGCTAAAACCTGGGAGGAAGCCAAGTATATCTGCTGGAACAATGCGATCGACTGTTGTGTCATAGATTTGCTGATGGGTGAAGGTGAAGGTACCGGATTGATAGCGGAGTTACGTAAGATACCGAATTATGACCGGGTTCCGATGATTATCGTAACCGCCAGCGGCTCTCTGGAGAAATCATGGTCATGTCTGGAGAAGGGTGCGGATGATTTTGTGACCAAGCCTTATCCGGAGAAGACTCTGGCGACCAGGGTCAATCTGCATATTCAACGGTATATTGCGGAGTCAAGGTATCGCAATCTTATTGAAAATATGTCTAATGGGGTGCTGGTGTGCAAACCGGTGCGGGGTACCGCTGACTTTGAGATTATCGGTTTTAACAAAGCTCTGGAGCAGATTACAAATTTACGCTATAAAGCGGCACCGGCTAAAACCTTCTCTGAGGTTTTTGCAGAGAGTGTTATGGTCGCGCTGCTGGAGGTGATTCAGCGGGTTTCTGCGACTGGAAAACCGGAAAATACCTGTATCAGCCGCTATAATGAAGATTATCTTACAGACTGGCTGGAGTTTTATGTTTATCGTCTGGCCAATGAGGAAGTTGTTGCCGTCTGTGATGATCTGACCGAAAAAATGCGGGCAAATGAAGAGTTGAAGAAGACAACACAGCGGCTGCAGCTGGCGGCGGAGGGTGCGCGCTTTGGTGTCTGGGAGCTGAATCTGGCGGACTATTCGCTATTTTGGGATGATTGGATGTACCGTGTTTACGGCATTGATAAGGATACTTTTGACCTTAAATTCAGCTCCTGGGAAAAAATGGTGCATCCGGAAGATATAAAGATGATTCAAAAACGACTTCTGGAGGTCGTTGCCGGAGAACAGGAATACGATCTTGAGTTCCGGTTCTTCAAGCCGTCGGGGGATATGGTATATATAAAATGCCACGGCGTTGTTTCCTATACCGCTGACGGTATTCCGGAATCGCTGACCGGGATTATTTATGATATTACCAAAGAGAAACTTGATGAGATAAAGCTTGAGGAAGCGGCGATAACCGATAAGCTTACCGGTGTCTACAACCGGCATTATCTCTACGAAAGACTGCAGGAACTCTTGGATAAGCATCGTCGGGACGATTCCGGGTTTGCCATTGCGGTGTTTGACCTTGATTATTTCAAAGCCATCAATGATACTCACGGACATATTGCCGGTGACAGAGTGCTGCAGCATTTTGCCGCCACACTCAAGTCACAGCTGCGTTCGTATGACATCGTAGTTCGTTTCGGCGGAGAAGAATTTATCGTAGTATTTCCGGATATTGCCAAGGAGCAGGCCGCTCAGCTCTGTAACCGCATACTTGCTGGTCTGATTGAGACCGGAGTTAAAATTGCGGAAGTTGAGATTGAGTATTCATTTACCTGCGGGGTTACGGATATCGCGAGCTGGGATCATCAGCCTGATGGGATTGATCGTTTGATTTCATATGCCGATGATCTGCTCTATAAAGGTAAGACCAATGGCCGGAAACAGGTGGTATGCGGCTAAAGGCGAGTACGTACTGAACTGGCTGCTGCCGGCCGATTGCGGGGTTTTCAGGGTTGTGTTTGAGCAAATGTATAATAAAATAATGCTCCGGCGGGTAGGTGCCGGAGCATTAACTGCAAAGGAATAAAATTGTTGTGTTCCAGTTTATTCCACGCCTAGCATTACTGCTGAAGCTTTGATAATAGCACAGGCTTCTTTACCTACAGCCAGGCCAAGTCTTTCTGCAGACTTGTTGGTAATGATAGATGTAACCTCTTTACCCGGGGCAATCTCAATAATAATCTCTGAGTTTACGGCTCCTTTGTCAATTTCTTTGATTGTGCCCTTGAGGACATTTCTTGCGCTTAACTCCATAGGTGACCCCTTTCATTTTCAACATTATTAGTGGCTATAAAATACAAAAATGTATTTTACGGTGATGATTTTAATGTCTTTCTTGGAAAATGTCAAGTAAAATAGTGCTAAAAAACTATCTCGGGTAGACTTTTATCTCTGCTTGACAAAAAAAGTTATTCTGGTACAGTGGAATAATGTATTTTTTTATCACCGGAAAAGAGGAATTTTTAACATGCCATTATACTCAAAACAGGAGGATGAATCCTTTCCCGAAGGTATCGAGGATATTTACGCCTCAGGAGCTCTGAAGAATGTTCTGCCAAAGTACCGGTTTCCCCAGAAGGAGCATGATCCGCGTGCGGCGTATCAGGCGGTGCATGATGAGCTGATGCTCGACGGTAATTCGCGGCAGAATCTGGCTACCTTCTGCCAGACCTGGTTCGAGCCGGAGGTGCATCAACTGATGAGTGAATGCATCGATAAGAATATGATCGATAAGGATGAATATCCGCAGACTGCTGAGATTGAAGCGCGATGTGTCTCAATGCTTGCCGATCTCTGGAATGCGCCGGATAAGGGTGCAGGTGTCGGCTGTTCCACTACCGGTTCGAGTGAGGCGGCGATGCTCGGCGGGCTGACTATGAAGTGGCGCTGGCGTGAGAAGAGACGGGCAGAGGGCAAAGATGAATCCCGGCCGAATCTGATCTGTGGACCGGTACAGGTCTGCTGGCATAAATTCGCCCGTTACTTTGATATTGAGCTGCGGGAGATCCCGATGGAGAAGGACAGGCTGATTATGAGTCCGGAAGAGGTGATCAAGCGCTGTGATGAGAATACTATCGGAGTGGTGCCGACTCTCGGGGTGACCTTTACCTGCCAGTACGAACCGGTGCAGGAGGTGGTTGAGGCGCTGGACCGGCTGGAGGTGGAGACGGGGCTGGATATACCGGTACATGTCGATGCGGCCAGCGGTGGTTTTATCGCGCCGTTTGTCGAGCCGGATCTGGTCTGGGATTTTAGGCTCAAGCGGGTGAAATCAATAAATTCCTCCGGGCACAAGTTCGGACTCTCACCGCTGGGTGTGGGCTGGGTGATGTGGCGTGAGCCGCAGGATCTGCCGGATGATCTGGTATTTATGGTCAATTATCTTGGCGGTAATATGCCGACCTTCGCATTTAACTTCTCCCGTCCGGGCGGGCAGGTGGTGGCGCAGTACTATAATTTCCTGAGACTCGGCCGGGACGGTTACCGTAATATTCACCGGGAGTGTTACAAGGTTGCGCAGCTTACCGCGGCCAAGATCGCCGAGATGGGGCCGTTTGAGATAATCTATGACGGCAGTGGCATGGGCGGGATACCGGCTATGAGCTGGAGTCTCAAGGAGGGTATTGATCACGGCTTTACCCTGTATGATCTCTCTGACCGTCTGCGCAGCCGCGGCTGGCAGGTAGCGGCGTATTCAATGCCGCCGCAGCGGGAGGATCTGGTGATAATGCGTATTCTGGTACGTCATGGCGTGAGCCGTGATCTTGGTGCGTTGTTGGTAGCGGATATTCAGCGGTGTCTCGATTACTTCAAGAAGAATCCGGTAACTGTACCACTGACTCAGAAAGAGGGTGGCGGGTATATGCACTGATTTTCAGATATTTTGTTTTAAACTGCGGCAGCCGGGAGAATTTTGCTTCCGGCTGCTGTTTTTTGTAGCGGCGCAGGCTTTAAGGCTGAATTGTTTATATCGCTGGAGTCTGCAGCAGCAGCGGTAAAGGGCGTGCCGCAGGTTACTGTGCTTATAGATTTGGTTCTTACTGATTACTGGTTTGAATGCGGAATATTATTGTGTTTACGGTTTAATTCGGTAAAGACTTTTGTTGCTACAAAAAATATAAGTTTTGAGCTTAAGTTTTTAACTCTGCCGCCGTTAATACTGATATTCGTTTATATCAGTCATGGAGGCCTGATATTATTATCGCAAGGAGGATAATAATGAATAGGGAAAAATCATGACTCATACCATAACCGCCGCTCCGGCGTGTAATACTATTACTGCAAGCGCAGGGATTTCTCAGACAGCGGCAGTTGAAGGCTTCGGTGAGGTGCTGAACGGTGCTCTCGCGGACGAGAGCGACTCCGGCACTGCGTCTGACGCTACCGTCACCCCGGCTGCGGGTTCTGCGGCGCAAAATTCTCAGGATATTCTGAATATAGATGAGCTTTTCGGATTTGGTCACGTGATAACCGGGGCGGATCTGCAAGGAGCTATTACCGAGGATCTGGCTGTGTTCAAGGATATGCTGGCACAAACGCTGGCTGAAGCCGGAATCGACAGAGATCCGGGATTTGAGGTCGGGCAGGGAGCTGACGGCAGGCTGACAATCGATTCGGATCGTCCGGATAAAGCAGAGATAGAGCAGGCGCTTAATGCCAATAAAACGCTGCGTGATAAATTTACCCGGATCTCCGCATATTCATCGCTGCTCTCAGATTTCAAGCGCGCTGCCGCCTTCAATAAGGCCTATGAGCTTGATCCGGAGAGTGCTGTACGCCAGTACAGTTATTTATTTGACTCTGAGCCTTGTGACTGCTTTTCGATATTTGTCAGTGAAGACAGCTTTGAACCGACACTCGAAAGTTACGGGCGGGAGGTGGAACTGGAATGCCTGGAGGGCAGCGAGTGGTGAGTGGCTGCGGTTATCTGGTACTGAATTTGTCTCTGTGGTTGTTGTGTAGAATAGTGTGTGTGTTATAAATTAACCGGCGGATATACTTTGAGTATATCCGCCGGTTGTTTAAACTGAGTTGTCGATTACCACCGGTGCTTTGAGAGATCCGGTATCAGCTGCTGGCTGAGTCATCCTTCTTCTCTTCCTCTTCGGCGATTTCCGTATCCGGTTCGGTCACTGCCTGTTCGGTGGCTTCACTCGCCTGCATAGCGGCGGCACTGCTCATTGCTTCGACAGCGGCGTCCGGCTGTGCCTCAAGCTTTTCGTCGGTTTCTTCCTGACCTGGCAGCGGTGGCGGTAATGCCGGGCTGTCCTCGAGAGTGTCGACCTTTTTGTTTGGATCGTACTTGTCACGGGTCTTCATCTCTTCCCGTTCACGACGGATATTATCAAGGGTGCGGTCTTCAAGGAGTTTCTTGAATTCGTCTCTGCCGAGTACTTCAAACTCCATAAGCGCCTCTACGACCAGATCCACGTCGTCCTTGCTCTTGGCGAGCAGTTCGATCGCCTGCTTGTAACAGTCGGTGATGAGTTCTCTGACTTCGGTGTCAATCATCTCAGCGGTTCGTTCTGAGTATTCCTTGGCGTCGAAATAGGAGTTCTGTGAGAGGTGGCGGTCACCATAGTTGACCATGCCCAGTTTCTCAGACATACCCCATTCACAGATCATCGCCTTGGCGTAGGAGGTGGCCTGTTCGATATCGTTGGCGGCACCATTACTAATGTCATCGAGGAAGAGCTCTTCTGCAGCTCTACCGCCGACACGTACAATAATTTCACCGATCAGTTTCTTCTTGCTGGAGCTGTATTCATCACGCTCCGGCAGTTGCATGGTAACACCCAGAGCCCGGCCTCGTGGGATAATGCTGACCTTGTGCAGCGGGGTAACGTGCGGCAGCAGGTGCATCAGCAGGGCGTGACCGGCTTCATGGTAGGCGGTATCGCGTCTGTCGTCGTCATGCATTACTCTGGTCTTCTTCTCCTTGCCGAAACGTACCTTGTCTCTGGCTTCCTCAAAGCAGGCCATGGTTACCTTGTTCAGGTCATTGAAGGCGGCGATAAGAGCCGCTTCGTTGACGATATTCTCCAGCTCCGCACCGCTGAAGGTAGGGGTGGCTCTGGCTACTACCGAGAGATCAACATCATCGGCGAGCTTGACATGCTTGACGTGCACCTTGAGAATTGATTCACGTCCTTTGATATCCGGCAGATCCACATGGATGCGGCGGTCAAAACGTCCGGGACGCAGCAGCGCCGGGTCGAGAACGTCAACACGGTTGGTCGCAGCCATGACGATTACCTTGTCGTCAGAGGTGAAGCCGTCCATTTCAACAAGTATGGCATTGAGCGTCTGTGCCGCTTCCTGCCCGGAACCCGGCTGGTCATTGGCACGCTTTCTACCTACGGCGTCAATCTCATCCAGGAATATGATACATGGGCTGTTGGATTTTGCCTGTTCAAAGAGGTCACGTACCCGGCTGGCACCGACACCGACGAACATCTCGACAAAATCGGAACCGCTGATACTGAAGAACGGCACGTTTGCTTCACCCGCGATAGCCTTCGCCAGCAGAGTCTTACCGGTACCCGGAGGTCCGATCAGCAGCACTCCTCGAGGCAGACGTCCGCCGAGTCGTTCGGCACGTTCCGGACTTCTCAGGAATTCAACCACCTCTTTGACCTCTTCTCTGGCTTCATCTATACCGGCTACATCCTCAAAGGTTTTGCGGTTTTTGCCGTTGGGTTCTACTCTGACCGCCCGGCTCTTGCCGAAGCTGAAAGGATTACCGCCGGAACCACGCATCTGGCGGGATATGAGCAGATAGAAAAGCAGACCGAAGAGCAGAATCGGCAGCAGATAGAGTATGGTCTCAGTGAAGGCGCTGGGCGCCTGATATTTGACGGTAATGCCGCTGCCTTCAAGCATCTTGTTGAAGTCCAGCCCCATGGTCTCAGCCGGTGGGCCCTGAACCTTGAAGCCTTGCGGGGCGTTGGCTGCGAGTCCGGTGTTGTTGTACTCACCGCTGATCTCGCCGGTCTTGGTCTGGATGGTTATGGTTTTGATCTTGGCTTTGGTTGTTTCGCCGCTAACCTCTTTGAGGAACTGATCATAGCTGATCTCGTCGATCTTGCCGGTCAGCTTGCCCCAGTCACCGAAACTGGTGAATATAAAGAAGATGGCGATGAAGATTGCAAACCAGATGAGCATTTGCCTGCTCGGTCCGCCTCCGCCGCTCTTGTTCGGTTTCTTATTAGAACTCATCATTTCCTTTTCATTTTCAATATAAGCTGATATGACTTATTACACGAAAAAATATTTCAACATATCTTTCTGTCATTTTTTCATTATTATCATGTGCTGACAGTGAAGTATTTCCGAAATAGAAATACTACCAATTTTTCTGATAATTACAATAGGTAAGTTCGCCTCAGGCTCTATATTTTCCGGTATTTGTTCTTAATTGTGAGTGGAATGCAGCCGCTGTAACGGGCGGTATGGAAACCGGCCGGCCCCCAGAATGAGGCCGGCCGGCAGTAAAAACCCTGATTAACTGGCATATGCAGAATAATTCTCTGCTATTCCTCTTCCAGCTGAGCGGCAACTTCGTCACTGTATTCGTAGTTGCAGTAGACGTTCTGAACGTCTTCGTGATCCTCAATTTTTTCGATGATGATCATGATTTTTCTGGCGTCTTCCAGCCCAACCTCGACGGTGTTCTCCGGTACCAGACGCAGCTCACTGATCTCGGTTTCAATGTTTTCCTTTTCCAGAGCTTCGCCGACCTGAACGTAGTCGGCAACACTGGTATAGACGGTGTAGAAGTCGTCAGCGACCTCCATATCCTCAGCGCCTGCTTCGAGGGTTATCTCCATAAGTTTTTCCTCGTCAACAAGTTCTGTGTTGATGACAAAGACACCTTTACGCTGGAACATGTAGGCTACAGAGCCTTCTTTTCCCAGCTTGGCGCCGGCTTTGTCCATCAGGTGACGTACTTCCGGCCCGGTACGCATAGTGTTGTCGGTGAGACACTCGGCGATAATCGCACTGCCGCCGGGGCCGTAGCTCTCGAAGGTCATTGGAATATAGCCGCTGGAGGTATCTAGAGCTTTGTCTATGGCGCGCTTTACATTGTCCTTAGGCATGTTTACCTGACGAGCCTTGTCAAGAACCAGTCGCAGGCGCGGGTTATCATCGGGATTGCCGCCTCCACCTTCTCTAACCGCGACATAGATAAGTTTTGCAATTCGTGAGAAAACTTTGCCTTTTTTGGCATCATTTGCTGCCTTCTTGTGTTTGATGCCTGCCCAATGTGAATGACCTGCCATAATTCCTCCTGATAAAAGTTTTAATTTATTGACTCAAAATAATATCGGTTGCCTAAAATATAAGGATAAATGTTATTCTGTCAAGAAGTTGTTCTGATACTTGGGGTTGACTTGTTTTTTATCCTGAATATCATTGCTACAGCTGGTGTTATTTGTGGAAACTGCTATAATTGCAGCTGCAGGTGTTTTCAGTCATTAGTATTATATCCATTCTCACTGCTGAGGTCAAATAATGGCAAAAAATAAGAAGAAAACCGCCGCCGCGTCAGGCGGAGAGGGCATAAAGATTGTCGCGGTAAATAAACGGGCGACATTTGATTATGAGATAATAGAGAAGCTCGAATGCGGTATTGTGCTGCAGGGCAGCGAGGTGAAGAGTCTGCGTGACGGACATGTATCCTTCACCGACAGCTATGTGCGGGTGCTCAATGATGAACTCTACCTGCTCGGGATGAGTATTTCGGAGTATATGATGGCCAACCGCCTCAATCATCATCCGGTACATACCCGCAAACTGCTGGCGCATAAGCGTGAGATCCGCAAGCTGGCAATGGCGTCGGAGATCAAGGGGCACACCATCGTTCCGCTCAGACTTTATTTCAAGAACAGCCGCTGCAAACTTCAGATCGGTCTGGGACGGGGTAAGGCGGTCTACGATAAACGCGAAAGCCTGAAGAAGAAGGATTTTGACCGGCAGAAGCAGCGGATAATGAAATCATATATGTAGGCTCTCGGTAACTATTTTTTTGCCCATCCGGGCGGGGAGAAAGGCTGTGGCTAAACAGGCGACATTCATACCGGTATTTCATGCGTTCATACCTGTGGCTCAGGAGAACTCGATCGAGGAACGTTTTCTCTTCGAGTATCTGGCTTCGGCGTTCTATCCGCTGTTGCGGGTCTTTGAAGGGCTGGAGAATGAGGGTATCGACTACGGTTTCACCTTCGCGCTCTCGCCGGTACTCGCCGGCATGCTTGATAACCCCGAGCTGATGCTCCGGTTTGCAGATTATATGCAGTGGCGTCTGGCTGCGGCGACCGCGGCGCTGACGGCGGAGCCGGAAAAGGCGGGACTGCTCAATTATCAGATCAGCGCTTTCAAGGACATTCTCTACTGGCATGGCAAGCGTTATCATTATCGTCCGCTCAAGGCTCTTTTGGGTCTGGCGGCGTTAGGGCATATCGAGGTAATATTCTCCGGAGCGAGTAATGGGGTGCTGCCGCTTCTGGAAGGGGTGCCGGCAGCGGTAAGTGCCGAGATCAGAGCGGGAGTGCAGGAGTACCAGCGTCTGGCGGAAGGAGCGGAACTGCACGGGCTCTGGCCGGCGGAACTGGCTTACGCGCGTGGCTGTGAAGAGGCGCTGGCGGCGGAGGGAATAGAGTATATTTATGTTGCGGAGAGCGCTTTTCGTGATGCCGGGATACCGGTAGTCAGCGGTTGCGCCCGTCCGGTAGTCCTTCCCGGGGGAATGGCGGCATTGGGAGTAAACCGGCGGCTGAGTGCTAAAGTCGGACTCGCCGACGGCGCCTACTGTTATGATCCGAATTATCTGCACTGCGGCTCTGAAAGCTTCAGCGGGCTCGCGGCAGAGCTGCTGCCCTCAAAACTCTCCATCTTTGCCGGCTCCGGCAGTAGTCCCGGAATAGATATTTATAACCGCAGTGGTGCTGCTTATGAACCGCAGAAAGCCCGTGACGCCGCCGACAGGCATGCCGAGCATTATATGTCGTTACTTAGCGAGGAGGTGCGGCGGCATAATGTTGATGACGGGGTTGTGGTACTGGCGCTGGAGCATGATCTCACCGGAGTCTTCTGGCGGGAGCTGCCGGTATTTATCGATATGCTGCTGCGGAAGATGCGCTTTGATCAGGAGCTGATCCGCGCCGGGAGTGCCGGGAGCTATCTGGCTGCAGGGCGTGAGCTGCAGGAGGTGAATATCGCTGATTCCAGTTCGGCGGAGGGTATCTTTGCCGAGTTCTACGCCGAGCAGCGAGAGCATTTTCTGCCGGAGCTGCATCTGGCGGCGCAGCGCCTGACCGGAGAGAGTATCACTGATGAGCGGATAGGCGCACAGATGGCGCGTGAACTTCTGCTGGCGCAGGGGTATGAGTGGCGCTTCTATCATGATCGCGGTATTGATGAAGATTATGCCCGGGAAAGGCAGCGTAAACGTCTTGCCCGCTTTGCCGCCTGCGATCAGATGTTGCGTGAGGGCTTTGACTCTGAGCTGCTGGCGGCTCTGGAGGAGCGTACGCCGGTACTTGGCAGTGTCTCTGCAGCCTGCTTTCAGCGTTGACGCGTAGCGGCATTTTCTGAACAGTTCTGTTCTCTAATTCTCATAAATCAATTGGTTTTTTGTGACGGTGGTACAGCTTTACTGATACTACGGTGGCGAAATTGTCTTGGACGTCTCGACTGGATTGCTGCTGCTGTTCAGGCTCGGCTGAGGTGATGCCTGCGGTTGCGGCGGTTGGCTTGCAGTCTGTTATTTGTGCTGCTGGTTGCGGCTGGCTGGTGAACTGTTACGGAGGATTATCGCCGGTACCGGCAACTTAAGTTTCTCCAGCAGGATACGCAGCAGCCGGCTGAGCCGTCGGCGCCAGCTGGAGCTGATTATGAAGGCGGTGGCGAAGCAGAGCAGGTATACAGCCAGTGCCAGGGCAATAGCGACGATATCTGATTGTGGTTGCAGCTGGGTCAGGAGCAGTTTGATTATTCCGGCCATCACCGCTGAGAGCAGGAGGGTCGGCAGGATGACACCGAGTTGATCGCGCAGGCTTACCGGACCGCTGCGCGAACTCATGAAGAGTGAGAGCGGGGTGCGGATAAGCAGGGTGCTGAGAGTATAGCAGATGGTGATACCCATTATACCGAAGCGGATGCCGCCGAAGAAGGCCAGCATTGAGACTGCCGCCCCGATCAGGGTCAGGATTAGAAAATCCCGGCTGCGTCCCTGACTCAGGAAGAGCCAGCGGTTGGGCGAGGTGCAGGTGGTGGCGAAGGAGAGCAGGCAGAACCAGGAGAATATCGGTGCCGCGGCGAGCCATTGGCTGCCCAGAAAGAGGGCGAAGACATTATGGCTGCAGCTGAAGCCGAGGGCGAAGAGCGGGCCGAGCACCAGCAGCAGTGCTTCCTGAGCGAAGGTATAGTAGTTGCGGTAGCGGTCAGGTTCGTCGTGAAGTTTACTCAGGGTCGCTACTCCGAGATTATTGAGCGGGTAGGATATCTTGCGCAGCGGCAGCAGTGAGAGGTCGCAGGCTTTGGTGTATTGGCCGAGAATGGCGGGATTCAGCGTCTTGCCGATCAGGAGCTTGTCGAGGTTGCTGGCGAAGTAATCACAGAAATTGCTCCCGGTGAGATAGCCGCCGAACTTGAGATAATGCGCGGTCCTGGTGTGGCGTGAATACCGCTGCGGCAGCCAGGGGCAGAAGTAAAAGGCGAAGGCGGTGGTGCTGATAACTCCGCTGAGCTCCATTATCACCAGTGACCAGTAGCCGCAGCCGAGAACCGCGGCGGTAACGGCGCAGACAATGCTCACGCAGCAGCTGAGGATCTGGATAAATGCCACCTGCCGGTATTGGAGCTGGCGCTGCAGCAGCGCTATATGCTGGATAATAAGTCCGGATATCGGAAAGGAGAAAGCGAGGGTGATCGTGATATACAGCAGTTCACTGCGCTGGTAGAACCAGGTTATTAGCGGCGCGCAGGAGGCGACTATCAGCCCCAGAAGCAGACTGATAAGTGAGTTATACCAGAAGAGATTGCTCACTTCCTGCCGGGTGATCTGCGGACTCTGGATTGTGGCGACATTCAGCCCGATATCCTTGAACATCTGGATGAAATTGGTAAGTACCGCCACCATAGCGATCAGCCCGTAATCCTCCGGAGTCAGCAGGCGCGCGAGAATAACGATGGAGATCAGCCGTAGCGAGTGCCCTCCGAGCTGCCCGATCATTATCCAGATGCCGCTGTTTAACGAGCGGTCACGCAGACCGCTGGTATCGTCACGGTTGCTGAAGAAATCTGTCTGTATTCTTCCCTTGCTGCCCACGTTCAAAACCTTTCCGGAGAGTCTGCCGCTGTTATGATTATATATACTGTAGCGCTGCGGGAATTTTTGTAAATAGGAAATGAATAAAGCCGGAGCAGAACTCCGGCTTTACTGACAGTAAAAATTCTATTTGTCTTTGGGTTCTGAAGGAGTCTCTTTATCCTCGCGCTTGCGGGTGAGGACAACCTTCTGCTTCTGTGAGGTGGAGCTGTTGCTATCCGGTTGCTGCGGCTGTTTCTGGACAATACCGTCGCCCTCAAGCTCTGAAGGTGCCGGTGTGTGTTTGGGCGCGGTTGCTCCCGGAGGTGTCTGGGCAGCTGCCGGTCCGGCTTTGGATCCTGATACCGGTGGAATGGTCTTGGCGAGATTGGCCTTGCTCTTTGCCTCCTGATCAAAGTACTCTTTCGACATTTTTCTACGGTGTTCCGCCTCTTCAAGCCGGATAATTCTGGTGGTACGTCCGATACGTGGAGACGGACTGCTCTGGCTCTTCTCGGCAATCTGGGTGCGCAGTCTCTGGAAAGCGTTGCCCATGTCGTCAAATTTGTCCCCGAGATAGAGGCGCTGTGCCTGTTTGTCATTGATGAGGTCTTCGGGTGAGCCGTGTTTGAGTACCTTGCCGTCATGAATAATGTATACCCGGTCGGAGATGGCAAAGGTCTCGAAGACGTTGTGGTCGGTGATGAGAATACTCATGCCGCGTACCCGCAGTGAAGAGATTATCTTCTGAATATCGGCGCAGGCTTTCGGGTCGACACCTGCGAAAGGCTCGTCGAGCATCATTATGTCCGGATCGGTTACCAGAGCTCTGGCTATTTCCAGACGGCGTCTCTCACCGCCGGAGAGGGTGCTGGCTCTGCTCGCGGCTACCCGTGAAAGTCCGAGATCGGCGATAAGCTCGGTCAGGCGCTGCTGCCGTTCGGAGCGGGTGACGTTTTGAGTCTCCAGAATCGCCAGAATATTATCCTCTACCGAGAGATTACGGAAGATGCTTGGTTCCTGTGAGAGGTAGCCCATGCCTTTGCGCGCGCGCTTGTACATCGGGTTGTTGGAGATGTCCTCGCCTGCCAGCTTGACATCACCGGCTTCGGCTTTCACCATGCCCATAAGCATGCGGAAGGTTGTGGTCTTTCCCGCACCGTTGGGGCCGAGAAGCCCTACTATCTCTGAATGACCGACATGGAAATCTACTCCATCCACAACTCTGCGGCCATTATATGTCTTTTGTAATCCACGAACTTCCAAGAGTGGCATAACGCGTTATCTCCAAATTCTACCTGCAAAAAAATAATACGGTTCCGGTGGGGCTGTTACCTTGCCTTGTCGCTGCCGCGGGCGATGGTCTGGGCGATATCCAGCAGGTTGCTGGTATAATCGGCGCGGAGCGGATTCAGAGGAGCTACAGTACCCTTGATCAGCTCGGAAAGATTACCCTGAACACCCTGAGGCAGGAACGGTCCGAAGAATACAGTATGCACATCCTCCTTGATTGCCGCGCGGGCGAGGTCGTTTATATCGCCGCCGCCGTTGGAATCAAATACTTTCTGTTTGATGCTGAAGGTGGTGCCGAAGTAACCGAGTGCCGGATAATCGGTGTAGACTGTGCTGTCAACTGAGTTGAGCAGTATACGGTGAATATCGCCTTCAAGATTGTTCAGGTTGCGCACAAAGTGAGTATAGTTGGTGCGTATCTGCTCCCGGTCGCCATTGCTGTGGTCGCGGAGGTTCAGGTACATTGCTGATGAGCTCTGGATAACCATGGTTGGCGAGAGCCAGAAGAATGGGTCGTCATGGCTGTCTTTGACAGCGTTGAGGTACTCGGCCTGTGCCGAGTAAGGCTTGAGCTTGAGATCCTTGCGGACATCGACACCGACGACGGAAGCGGGCATGCTGATCTTGGTCTCAAACGGTGCTCCGATCATGAAGAAGAGATCGGCCTGAGACAGTGCTGCAATCTTGTCATCTGACGGGGTGGAAGTACGGAAATCATCGCTCTCCTCAAGCATGCTTACTACTTCTACATTGTCACCGCCGATCTGCTCGATAAAGTATTTCTGAGGTGGAATACTTACCGCGACTCGGAGTTTGGTGTGCTCCGGTGACCAGTAGGCGGCTGGTGGAGGAGTCTCCTCACCGTCGGCATCAGCGTTCTCCGCGTCCTTGGAGTCCGCGGCTTTTTTCTCGGCCTGGGTATCGGCAGCCGGCTGTTCGCAGCCGCTTAAGAAGGTAAAGCCCAGCAGGAATATTATTATAAGCATTACTATATTTTTCATTGATTATGTCCTTATTATGCAGTACTTGCACTCAAAATCCGTTAACACTTCCACGTATTATAGCAATTATCGGCTTCAATACAATTATTAAATCAATAATGATTTATAATGAATCGGGGCACCCTGAATGCAGGGTGCCCCGATAAATATTGCAAGCGTGCAGACTACTTGTTTGAATCAGACGATCTCTTGGCTGACTTGATGGCTTTCATGCGCATCTTTCTGGCTTTCTGCTTACGCTTATCTCCCTGACGAGAAAGTTTAGCGCGGGCACGTTCCTGTTCGCGCTTGATTCGCTTGTTAGCCTCGCTTGGCTTTTCGTAACAGGTAGTACGGCGCATATCGCGGGTAAGACCTTCACGGTTACAGAGCTTCTTGAAACGGCGCAGTGCCTTGTCAAGAGACTCACCTGGCTTTAAATCGAGACGTAGCAAAGTTATCACCCCCTCTCAGGTTTTTATCAAAAGTGAAAAAAATAACCCCGGTGTTGAAGGTATCAACACCGAGTAGGAATTAAAAAGTATAGCTGTCATGCCTTGCTTTGCAAGGGTAAATCCTGAAATTAAGTGTTTTTTACGAAAATTAATGGAGCATCTTGATGGCGTGCAGCGGCCACCAGACAAATTGCGCGGTACCGGTGAGATTCGCCTGCGGTACCGGTCCCCAGAAACGCGAGTCATTTGAAGAGGGGCAGTTGTCGCCGAGTGCCATATAGCCATCTGCCGGAAGCCGGAAGAAGCCGCGGCTGTCACGGTAGTTGTAATAGAAGATATCACGTTTGATATCGATATTATCAAGGGTAACACCGCCGGAGAAGGTGAGTGCGACATCGGTCTTCTGCGGATTGGTGATTGCGGAACTGAGGTGGGTCGGATCGACGGTAATGTCACAGAGTTCTTTGCCGTTCAGGTAGGCTCTGAGCTGTCCGTCTAAGTGGTAGAACTGAAAATCCGCCTGCTTCTCTGGGGTGAGAGCCAGAGGGATATCCTGCAGTTTCTCTTCGCCTTTGGTGAGTTCCAGATTTGTGGCGGTGAGTCGGGCGTTATAGGTGGTATTATCAACTATAATAGTGTAGAGGATACTGCTTTTACTGTCTTTGAGAGTAACACCGGTGGTAAGCGAGAGATCGGGCACGAAGTGCCACCACTCGCCGCGGTACTGGGGTACCGCCACCTTGGAGACCTTCTCGAAGCTGGACTGATAATTTGACGGATAGCCGGTGCGGAAATCATAGCTGATAACATCGGACTCCTGCAGATATTCACCGCATATCGGACAGCGGGCGGTCATCTTCGGCGAGGTCACGGTTTTGCGGACTCGGCCTTTACATCCTATAACCGGACAGGCGAACTCAACCACCTGACGGCGTACATAGCGGTCGGGTATGCCGGAGAGGCTGCCGAAACGGGTGTGCGGTTTGAAGGTTATAGTCATCGGGTTGTTCCCGGCGTCTATATTCAGCCTGGAACCGCTGATACTCAGGCTGCTCGCCGCAGTTTTCGGGAGCTGCCAGTAATACTGAAATTCCTCAAGGCTGAGATCTTTGAAATCTTCGTTGTATACCGGCAGCCACAGGGTGCGCTGAATATGATCCGGTTTTACCGCGCGTTCGGCTTTTTCAGCGACTGCGGGTTGATTTATGTATTCAGAGGGCAGAACAAAGACATCGCCGCCGATAAGGGCGAGTGATTCGCCGGGAAGACCGACACAGCGTTTGATGAAGTACTCACCCTTGTAGCTGGAGTTATCACCTTCGGGGGTCTGTTCATACGGGAATTTAAAGACGAAGACCTCCCAGCGTTCGGGATTGCGCCAGAGATAGTTCAGTTTGGTGCAGAGTATGCGGTCACCGTTGTCCGGGTGGCCGTGGAGGGTCTGCTCCATGCTGCCGGTAGGAATAAAGAAGATATCACAGACAAAAAATTTGATAAGCAGCACCGCACCGATAAGGATGACCATGGAACGGGTGAATTCCCAGGCGCTCTCCTTCTTTTTTCCGGGCTTCTCCTCTTTGGCGGATTGCTTCTTTGGTGTTTTTTTAGACATATATTTCCAGTTACTGATGGCAGTTTATAAAATTAACGAGTAGTATAAAGATTATGGATTATTTAGGACAAGTCAATCAGCTTTTTGTTCTCGGTGTTCAGTCGGGGCTTTTGCCGTTTTGACTGCCCGGCCGTAAAGAGGTGCTATTTTGCTCATTATTGATAAATTTAATGGGGTTTTCACTACAGTTTGCCGGTAAAATCAGGTATAATGGCGTAAATAATGAGGTGTTTGTTCATGATAATGCAGAAAAGGGGGATAATGGATACGGGAATCGTTCTCACACAGTCCGGTAACGCGGTTACAGAGTCTTTTGCAGCGCTGATTGCGCGACTTAACCGGAGAATACCGGCCGCGGAGGTTGAGGTCTTCGGAGTCGAGGAGAGCTTGCTTGCGACCCAGCTTTCGCAGCTGGCGGCGGCGGGTTTTTCCCGGGTAATAATAATTCCGCTGGCTGTCTGTGACGGGGCGGGGGTGCTGGAGCGGGTGACACTGGTGGTAGAGGATTTCGCCGTGGTCAATCCGGCGGTATCGGTAGAGCTGCTTCCTGATTATACCTCACTCTCGGTAATTGAGGACGCGCTCTGGGAGAGCATGGCCGCCAGAACCACCGACTGTGAACTGCTGCCCGAGCTGGGAGCCGATATCGAAACGCTCAGTCATCGGATAATCGATACCAAGCTTGAAGGTTATGCGCGTATGAATACCGGTGAAAAGATTGTGGCGCGGCGGATTATTCACTCAACCGCGGATTATTCGTTCGCCGATACTCTCCGTTTTTCAGAGAAGGCTGTTGCCAGCGGTATCGCGGCGCTGCGGGCGGGGAAACCGATTATCTGTGATGTTAATATGTTAAAGACGGCGATGACCAAGGTCGGATCCGAGGTTATCTGCCGGATTGCCGAGCTGGAGGTGGCGGTGCTGGCCCGGAAGAACGGCTGTACCCGGGCGGCGGCGTCAATGATTTCCTTGGAGGAGCAGCTTGACGGAGCGGTGGTGGTGATCGGTAATGCGCCAACGGCTATCTGGCAGCTGCTGAAGATGGCGGTGCGTCCGGCACTGGTTGTGGGACTGCCGGTAGGTTTTGTCGGCGCCCGTGAGTCCAAGCTGGCGCTTATCGCCTCTGATCATGAGTATATCGCCAATACTACCGCCAAGGGCGGTTCGCCGGCGGCAGCGGCGGCGCTCAATGCGCTGGCGTTATTGGCGCGTGAAGGGTAGTGCGTTATTTTAATTATGTTTGAGTTGGTTCATCTTAATTGTCGAACACAGCGGGTGTGTCGGGTTGCTTTAGGGGTAAAAGTATGGATTTCTTTGATCAGCAGATAGATGGAGAGCTCTTTGTCCGCGAGACACTGGCGCTTTCAGCCAGGAAATATCTGCGGCTGAAGTATATCGGCATTATCTTCGCGGTGCTCAATATCATGCTGCTGCTCTTACTGCTGACGGCGAGTTATGTGCGGGTCAGTGAATCTGAGAACCAGCTCAAGGCGCGGGTTGAGAATGAACTCAACGGGGTCAAGATAATGATGAGTCTGCGCATCAAGGATTCTTTGAGTGATCTCTTTTTTCTCAGTGATGTAATTGATCATGAGTATAATAATAATGGCAGCAGTGATATCGACCGCTCGATAGCGGTGACACTCTACTCATATATGCGTAATACCGACCAGTATGATCAGGCGCGGTTTATCGGGGTGCACGGGCGGGAGCGGGTGCGTATCAACCGGGTTGAAGGTGGTTTTCCCGAAGAGGTGCCTCGGGAGCTGTTGCAGGATAAGTCTGAGCGTGCGTACTTCCAGGAGGCGATGGCGCTCAACACCAATGTCGCCTATCTTTCAACGATGGAGTTGAATGAGGAGCGGGGACGGGTGGAACTGCCGTATAAACTGGTAATACGGCTTGCGACACCGGTATTCTTTCACGGGATAGTGGAAGGGGTGCTGGTGCTGAACTTCCTTGGCTCAGAACTGCTGTCGGATTCGGTACATATTTTAAAGCAGGGGGATTCCTTCTCTGGAGACAAGTATTTTCTGCTCAACAGCAAAGGGCACCCTCTGGCATATCTGAAGTGGGAGAACGGCAAAATATGTACCAACCGTCTGGGGCCGGATGTTGCTGACGCCTTTGCCAAAACCTTTATGGATGTGGACGGGAATATTATTAATTATGCCGACGGAGCGTACAGTACTGATAATATTGTCTTTGCCAAAGGGACTATCCGGGTTGATTCCACAGCTTCACGGAGTAATCAGAAGTATGATCTGATAAAGAATAATGTCTTGCCGCAGGAGGAGCTGGATACGGGTGATCTGGTGCTCTTTTCGGTGACCTCCGGGGTCTGTTATAAAGATGCTTTTTTCAGCTTTATCTGGGATAATATTCTGCCGATTATCGGTGCGGAACTGCTCTTTCTGCTTATCGGATTATTATATTCCTCAAGTCTGGTGAAGCAGGATATACTGGAGGATGCGATCAAGGAAGCAGCGGCTTACGATCCGCTTACCAGAGTTTATAACCGGCGCTTCGGCGTGCTCTTTTTACAGCATGAATTCAAGAAGCTGCGGCGCAGTGCTGAAGAGCTGACAATCTTTGAAATTGATGTGAACAATCTCAAAAAAATCAACGACACTCTGGGGCACAGTGCCGGAGATGAGCTGCTCAGACTGGTGTCAGAGCGTTTTAAATCCGAACTGCGGGAGTATGATATTGTCAGCCGTATTGGCGGAGATGAGTTCATGGTAGCCTTTTCTGGGTTGAATATGAGGCTGGCTGAAGGGGTGGTTGAACGTATCCGCAGTGGTCTGGAGGCCGATAACCGGGATAAGTTTTCCGGAATCGGGGTTAATTTCGCCTATGGCGGAGCCGAGTACGACAGTAAACGGCATAAGAGTTTCGAAGAGCTTCTGAGTGAAGCTGACACACGTATGTATGAGGATAAAAAACGCCGGAAGCAGGGGCGTGAAGTATAATATTCAATATTTTTAGCAGGAGAAAAATTTATGGCATTAATTTCTAACAGTCCGGTTATGAATGACAAGGTATTCAAGGATGCGACCTTTACCGCGGATGCACAGTCCATGACTATCGAGGGGACAATTATCCGCTCAATAGTGCTGCTGTTCTGTGTGGTGGCCGCGGCGATTATACCCTGGCACATCTTTTTCAGCCAGCTGCCGGCGGGTGAGACCGAGGAGATGTACCGCTCGGCCGCGGCCTACGCGGCGGGTTCAATAACTCCGTATATGATCGGCGGGGTGATTGTCGGATTGATTATGGCAGTGATCATCAGTTTCAAACCACATCTGGCACCGGTGCTGTCTATTCCGTACGCGCTCGCAGAAGGTGTGGCTATCGGCGGTATCTCCGCCTTTACCGAATCAATGTATCCCGGTATTGTCATGCAGGCTGCTTCGTCAACCTTTGCGGTCTTTTTTGTGATGCTGCTCTTATACTACAAGCGGATAATCGTGCCTACCGCCAAGTTTCGCGCGGTGCTGACCGCGGCGATACTCGGCGTGGGTGTAGTATATCTGATCAACTTTATCATGGGCTTCTGGGGCACCGGTCTCTCCATGGTAAACAGTAACAGCGGTATCTCTATCGGTTTCAGTGCGCTGGTCTGTATTATCGCGTCGCTATCGCTGCTCTGTGATTTTCAGATTATCGAGAATGCGGCGGCACGCCGGGCACCGAAGTATATGGCCTGGTACGGGGCGTTTGCAATGATGGTGACGCTGATCTGGCTCTATCTGGAGATTCTCCGTCTGCTCTCAAAACTGCGGAGTAGAAATTAGTATCAGGAGTTGTTTTCGGCTGCACCCTGCGGGGTGCAGCTTTTTTTCAGGGTATTTCGGTTAAAATACCGTGAGTTTGGCGATTTTTGGTGAATCCTGAAAATTATCGGGTATAATGCGGTGATGGCAGGTATGCTGTTTTATTGATTGTGGCTGGAAGCTAAAAGGAATTATTTATGGCACTGGAAAGAGGTTCGGGAGTTCTGGTTCATCCCTCATCACTGCCCGGCGGGCAGGGGATCGGGGATCTTGGTGTGGTGGCGGAGAGTTTTATCGATTATCTTGACCGCGCGGAGATAAAGTACTGGCAGTTGTTACCGCTGGGACCGGTAAACGGTTCGGGCAGTCCTTACCAGACGCTTTCCTCATTTGCCGGAAATACTTATCTGATCTCGCTGGAGCGTCTTGCCGAGGCGGGGTTACTCAGCCGTACCGATACTCTGGGATATCACTCGGACTCTTTATCCCGGGTGGATTACCGGGCGGTTATCGGGTTTAAGAATGCGCGTTTTAAAGTGGCTTTCGATAACTTTACCGCCGGAGCTGAGACTGAGTTTGCCGAGATGCGGGCGGAGTTTACGGCTTTTAAGGAGGAAAACTCCAGCTGGCTTGCGGATTTCGCGCTCTTTGTCGCCATTAAAAAACGCGAGGAGGAGAAGGCGTGGTGGGAGTGGGAGGACAAAGGTCTGCTGCTGCGCGAGGCTGAGGCATTGGAGCTGGCGCGTAAAGAGCTGGCTTCTGAGATCGAGTTGCAGAGTTGGCTGCAGTATATTTTCAGCAGGCAGTGGAGCCGGATAAAGGAGATGGCAAACAGCAAGGGGATAAAGATAATCGGTGATCTGCCGATCTATACCGCGCATGACAGCTCTGATGTCTGGGCGGAGCGGGAGATGTTCGAGGTCGATCCCGAGACTGGCGAGGCGCTGCTTATGGCTGGAGCTCCGCCGGATTATTTCTGTGAAGACGGGCAGCTCTGGGGCAATCCGATCTATAAATGGGAGCTGCACCGTAAAGAGGGATACGCGTGGTGGCTGCGGAGGATGCGTTCGGTATTGGTACAGACAGATATTGTCCGAATCGATCACTTCAGGGGATTTGAGGCTTACTGGCAGGTGCCGGCGGGAGAGGTGACGGCAAAGAACGGCAAATGGGTCAAAGGTCCGGGGCAGGATTTCTTTGATACCCTGCAGCGTGAGTTCAATACCGCTGAAGCCGGTGAATTGCCGCTGATTGCCGAGGATCTGGGGGTAATAACTCCGGAGGTTGAAGAGCTGCGCGACCGGAATAATCTTCCCGGTATGAAGATACTGCAGTTTGCCTTCTGTGCGGGAGCGAATATGTATCGTCCGCATTCGTATGATAAAAACTGTGTGGTGTATACCGGAACTCACGACAATGATACCACTCAGGGCTGGTACCGGGCCGAGGGTGAGGATTACCGGCATATGGGGCAGGATATAATCGCTGCAGAACGTGATCTCTGCCGGCGTTATATCGGGGTTGACGGGAGCAATATTCACTGGGATTTTATAAAACTGGCATTAATGTCCACCGCAGATGTTGCTATCTTCCCGGTTCAGGATATAATGGGACTCGGTAATGAGGCCCGTATGAACAGACCTGGAATCGGCGAAGGCAACTGGCGCTGGCGCCTGCTGCCGGAGCAGCTGGAAAATCTTGAGGTCTGGTATTTGAACAGTATGAATAATCTTTATGACCGTGGGAGGAAGGATGTCAGAGAAGAATCCGAGGCCTGAATGGCTGAGTATCAGGCTTGAGCACGATAATCCAAAGCTTAGAAGTGTTGAGAACTGTCTGGTTGATCTGGATCTGAAGACGGTATGCAGCAATGCCCGCTGCCCCAACCGTTCCGAATGTTATAGTAAACGTCGTGCAACCTTTATTATGATGGGCAGGAATTGTACCCGTCGCTGCGCTTTCTGCGCTGTTGATCGGGAACGTCCGGAACCGCTCGATCCCGGTGAGCCGGAGCGGGTGGCAGAGGCGGTAAAGCGTCTGGAGCTTTCGCATGCGGTAATAACTTCGGTGACCCGTGATGATCTTCCTGACGGTGGGGCGGAGCATTTCCGCCGGACGGTGCTGGCGGTGCGTGAGCTTAATCCCAAGACCACGATTGAGATTCTGGTCCCTGATTTCGGTGGTGACAGTACCGCCTGGGAGATATCCGCTTCGGTTCTGCCGGATGTGTATAACCATAATGTGGAGACGGTGCCGCGACTCTATGGTCTGGTCAGGCCGATAGCTGATTTTCAGCGGAGTGTGGCGCAGCTTGCGTATGTCAAGCAGCGGTATCCGCAGCTGCTGACCAAGAGCGGAATGATGGTCGGTCTGGGGGAGAACTATCAGGAGATAATTGAGGTGGCGGAGATCCTGCGTGATGCGGGGGTCGATATAATAACTGTCGGGCAGTATCTGGCACCGATAAGTGAGCGTAATCTGCCGGTCGCGTATTATATGCCGCCGGAGGAATTTGCCAAACTGGAGCAGGAGCTTAAAGCCATGGGATTTGCCAGTGTCGCTGCCGCGCCATTTGTCCGCAGCAGCTATAACGCTGAGGATGTAATGCCGGCCAGACGTTAGTCGGGGTTTCTGACGGGGCAGAATCGCCTGTATAAAACCGGGAGTACCTTATATCAAGGTGCTCCCGGTTTAAGATTTTAAAATAGTGTTTTACTTCAGATGGCTGACGCGGCGTTAGAGAACCTCGATAACGTGGTTGCCGTTGGTGAAGACGCAGATCTCTCCGGCGAGGGTGAGAGCTTCCTTGACGATTTCTTCAGCAGACATGTCGGTATGGCGCATCAGAGCCTTTGCCGCCGCTGCCGCGTACTGTCCGCCGGAACCGATTGCCAGTACCCCGTCATCGGCTTCAATCACATCGCCGCTGCCGCCGAGAAGGAGCTGGTTCTCCTTGTCTATCACTATCATCATACTCTCCAGCCGGCGCAGAACTCTATCGGTACGCCAGAGCTTGGCCATTTCGATTGCGGAGCGGAGAATGTTGCAGTTGTATTCACTCAGTTTCTGTTCGAACTTTTCCAGCAGCGCAAAGGCATCGGCGGTTGAGCCGGCGAAGCCGCAGAGTACTTTACCCCCGGCGAGTGAGCGTATCTTTCTGGCGCTGTCCTTCATCACGGTGTTGCCGAGACTCACCTGACCATCGCCACCGATGGCTATCTGACCGTTCTTCTTTACTGAAATTATGGTAGTGCTTCGTATTTTTTTCATTATTATGACTTCTTTCTGTTGTTAGCGGTTATTAATCATCTGAATCAGCAGGATCCTTTTCATCCTCTCTGTTATCTGTAATTCCGTATATCTCTTCACGGCTGAACTCAAGCTCGATCTCGGATTCAAGTTCTTTGAAGTAATCGGCGCAGGGCAGATTGCTCCGGATAGCGCGGTTTAAAGCGACACTCGGCCAGTGGAGCATCCGGTGCATCAGGCGTCTGCCGAGTTTGTTGAACTTTTCCCGGAATTCTTCGGGCAGGTCGTTGGTCTCAGCCAGCAGTGTGTCTATCTCCTGTGCCAGAATTTCATGTGCTTCCTGCCGCCATTTGGCAATGCAGCTCTGTGAGTCGCTGGCAACAAGACAGCCGAAATATTTGGTTGCTTCATTCTTCAGTATCGGGGTCAGCTGCTCTCTGGTGTTCTCCCGGCGGGAGATATTTTCCTGAGAGATCTTGCCGATATCATCCATATCGATCAGGGTTACATTACCGAGCTCACGTACCTCAGGAGCAATATCACGCGGTACCGCCAGATCGACCAGCAGCAGCGGTTTGTATACCTGCTTCAGGTGTTTGGCGGTGATCACCGTATGCGGTGCTCCGGTACAGGAGATGAAAATATCCGCATCGGAGATTACCTCGGCGTGGGAGGTGCTGTTTATGGTGACCCAGCCCGGTGCCAGTGGATTACTCTGGAAGCGCTCGGGGTGCCGGCTGAGAACGATGCCGGGTTTGGCGCCGCTGGCTTCAAGAGCCTTGACCGTTGCCCGTCCGACCTCACCTGTGCCCCAGACATATATATTGAGCGTGTCGACATTGCTGCGCAGCTTGACGATCTCCTCTACCGCGATGCTGGCAACTGAGATACGGAATTTACCGATCTCGGTACCACTGCGGATATGCTTGGCCAGCGTGAAGGCATGCTGGAAGCTCCGGTTGAGAATCTTGCCGGTGCTGTTTACCGCCAGCGCATTGGCATAGGAGCGCTTGAGCTGTCCGAGTATCTCGGTTTCGCCGACTACCATAGATTTCAGACCGCAGGCCAGCATAAACAGGTGTTCAATAACCTGCTGATCCTGGTATAAAATACCGGCCTCGGCAATCAGTTCCCGCGTCGCAGTGGTAATATCCGCGAGGAAGCCGGCAAAGTCCGGAATCTCGCGTTCTTTGCTGACGGCGAAGATCTCAGTCCGGTTGCAGGTGCATAATGTCAGCGCCTCATTCAACCCTGAGGCGAGAAGGATATCGGAGAGGATCACCGAATCATGTTCATTTAGAGCCAGTTTTTCTCTGAGCTCCAGGTTGCTCTTGTTGTGAGCAATTGAGTAACAGTATAACTTCATTATTTGACCGCTTTTTCTTTTTCTTCCTTTTTTGTTTTCTCTTCAGAACTGTTTATCAGTTTATCCAGTTTTTCCTCTTTGGGAACCCGAGCCGGACTGACGTAATCATCGGTTCTGAAGGTAAAAATATCTATTCTGTCGCTACGGTAAGCGTCAGGGCGGAGCCCGGCCTGACGGCAGGCGAATGCCAGCATCTCTTCAACACCCCAGTGGTTGCGTTTGGCGGTGACTGGCAGTACCAGACTCCGGCTGTCGCCACGGGCGAGAACCACGCCCATACCGTTCTTGACCTCGTCCCACCTGCCGGCGGTCTTGAAATCTCTGAGTATCGAGATGACCAGTTCCGCCCGGTAGGCTTCATCCGGGGTCATCCGGCGGCTCTGCTGCGGATCCTCACCGGCTCCGCACATCCGCGCGGCATCACTGACACCGTTACAGATACGTTTGGTGGTGGCGGTGGAACCCATAGATGCCAGTACCATGCCCTCGCCGTTATAGGCGGTAACGAAGAGTCCGCGTTTTTTAAGCAGCTCCGGGCTGACCGGGTAGGGCGTATCATAGCGCGCCATAGCTGCTGCGGCCTCAAGGGAGTCGCGGGCAACGGAGATCATCTCCTTTACCGCCTGATTGCTCAGGCGTCCCGTGCCGCGCTGGAGGATTGCCGCCAGTTGTTCGTCATTCCAGCTGACCGCCGCGCGCTCCGAGATCGCGCCGGCAACATAGCCGGTCATCAGCGGTGTTCCGGGAACCTGACGGCTTTTATTGTAGCCAAGCCAGGTTATAGTGTCCTCATCCAGCAGCAGTGAGGTGAGAATTGTGGTCATCACTGCCGGCGGGTTCTCCAGAATTCCCGCTTCCGGCGGGAGCTCGGTTGAACGTTCCTTACCGGTATTATTGATGATATTCAGATCCATAGTGCTCAGAGCTGAGATTGTTTTCAGATCCAGTCGGCCGGTCTCATCAGCGGTGGCGATGCCGTAAGACAGATTGCTTACTCCGATCATGACCGTGCCTCTACCCGCAAGAGCACCGGCCAGAGTATTGGCGATACTCTCGACCTCCTGCTTGTTGTGCGGATTGATAAGTACCGGCACTACCTCCACGTCCGGTATGAAGTACTGCATCAGCAGTACCTGCGTCTCGTTGGAGAGTTCATTCATATGGGCAACCTGATCAAAACCGAAAAGCTTGTTTTTCAGGAGTTTTTTGGCGGTCAGGGCGTTTATCGGGGTTATGCCGAGCGGGGTGGCGTAACCGCCGGACGCCCATACTGAAGCGCTGCAGTCGTTAAGAGCCTGTCTGCGGGCGCGTGAGAGCAGAATAACCGTTTTCAGTCCTTTAATTTTGCGCAGATACTGGTAGACCTTGGCGGCGGTTGCCAGCCCTCCGTCTATTGCGCCCCAGGGAGCGATAAAGGTTCGAGCCAGTCCCGGAACTTCCGGTAGCGCCTGCGGGCGGTCAAGAGAACCGAGCAGGCGGTAAAGCAGCTGCTTGTCCGCCGGATAGAGCAGGTCGGCGCCGCTGGGCTGGCGGATATTATCGGGAAAGACCCGTCGCGGCAGAAATACCGCCGGTAATTTCGGTGCGGTTCGAGCTTCCGCGGGATCGGGTTTTTCCATCCCTGAAGGATCCTGCGGCAGCGGCAGTGCGGAGTATTCCCAGTCACCGGCGATCTTTGATACGTCCGGTTGTGCTGTGTCTGCAGCTCCAGACGCTCCGCTGTCGGCCGGTTCAGCTACGGTGTCCAGCGCGGACGCAGTTATGCTGAAGGTTATTACGAGGATAAATATAAGGCTTTGAAGTCTGCTGTTCATGATATTATCTTTCTCATAACCGGATGAATGAAGTAAAATCAGTTCGCTGCTTCATGCTCTGTGCTTGCACATCCTAGAGCACCGTTGATAAGGTAGAGTACCGCCATACGTACCGCTACGCCGTTCTCGACCTGTTGGAGAATCACACTCTGCGGACCGTCCGCTACCTCGGGCGTCAGCTCTATGCCGCGGTTTACCGGTCCCGGGTGCATGATTACCAGATCCTGACGGTTGAGCCGTCTGATCCGCTCCTGACTGAGACCGAAGAGACGGGAATATTCACTGATGCTGGGGAAGGGGCAGACACCGTTCTGGCGCTCAAACTGGATGCGCAGCATATTGATGAAGTGTGAGCGCTTTACCGCTTCATCCATGTCGTAGCAGACCTCGACACCCATTCTTTCAATCTCTGGAGGGATCATGGTCGCCGGACCGGCTACAAGTACCTTGGCACCCAGGGTAGTGAGCCCCCAGATGTTGCTGCGTGCCACCCGGCTGTGGGCGATGTCACCGACGATAGTGATGGTGATATCGGAAAAACTGTCGGGAAGATCAGCGCGCTGCTGCATTACTTCACGCATGGTATAGATATCTAGAAGCGCCTGTGTCGGGTGTTCGTGCTGTCCGTCACCGGCATTCACCACACCGCAGCTGACATTCTCACTCAGGAGCTTTGCCGCGCCTGAGGCGTTATGACGCAGAACCATGATGTCTACTCCCATGGCTTCGATATTTTTTGCGGTGTCGATAAGAGTTTCGCCTTTGCTGACCGAGGAACCGCTCTTGCTGAAAGAGAGCACATCGGCGCTTATGCGGCGTTCGGCGAGGGTGAAGGAGAGGCTGGTACGGGTGGAAGGTTCGTAGAACATATTTACTACCGTTCGTCCCGAGAGCGCCGGCACCTTCTTTACCGCGCGGGTCGAGACCTGTTTGAGGCTGTCTGTGGTCTCGAGAATATGGGTCAATTCATCATACGAAAGATCTTCTAAACCTAGAAGGTGTTTTTTCGTCCACTGCATGTTTCTTCTCCTCACCTGTACGCAGCTTGTTCTGCCTGGATGTCTGTATCTCTCTCTTGTAATTTGTCGTTGTCAATAAGCCAGTGGAACCTAGGGCTCATTCTCACCGTCTTCAATGATATAGACTGCGTCATCACGCTGATCTGTGGTTTCGAGTTTGATCCGGATCCAGCTGCCCTGCGGAACGTCGATATGCGCTCCGGTGACATCCGGCTGGATCGGAATCTCTCTGCCGCCGCGGTCGACCAGAATATACAGACGCACGCATGCCGGTCTGCCGTAATGCAGGAGGCCGTCGATAGCGGCTCTGACACTGCGGCCGGTAAGAATGACATCGTCTATAAGAATAACCGCTTTGCCCTCTATATCAAAGTTAATGGCAGTCTCTTTGAGCCCTTTAAGACCGGCACCGGTATGCAGATCGTCACGGAACATGGTCGGGTCGAGGTAGCCTACCTCGGCACTGATACCTTTATCCTGCAGGAGAGCGGCTAGCCGGTCGGCTATCTCCGCTCCTCTGGTCTGAATACCGATCAGAGCCAGCCCCTTATCAAGAAATTTCTCATTGCTGATACTCTCGGCCATGCCGGCAAGGGCGTTTTTCACCCAGGATGCATTATAGAGTTTTATTGCCATTTTGTCTGCTTCTTTCATCATTATTCTATGCTGCCTGCAATTTTAATGTTATTAGAACAGGGTATGCTCGCGGGCAGGACCAAATCCGGCGGAGGTGACTTTGGCTCCGCAGTATTCACCAATAAAATCGATATACCTGCGGGCGTTTTCCGGCAGATCAGCGATGCATTTGCAGCCGGTGATGTCGGAGTGCCAGCCCGGCATGGTCTCGTAGACAGGCTTGCAGCGCTCTATCTTCTCGAGTGAGGCCGGATAGGTTGTAATGGTTTCGCCGTCAAGTTCGTAGGCGACACAGACTTTTATCTCATCAAACTGTGACATGATGTCGAGTTTGGTGATATGCAGATCGGTAACTCCGTTGATCTCGGAGGAGTACTTGGTAACAACCAGATCAAGCCAGCCGCAGCGGCGAGGACGACCGGTAGTGGTGCCGAATTCATCCCAGTGATTCTTGCCGGTGCCGCCGAGTTTGGTCTTGGCTTCGCCTTCAAGTTCGGTCGGGAACGGGCCGGTTCCCACACGGGTGGTGAAGGCCTTGATGACACCGTGGACCTCTTTGATCTGCCATGGCGGAATGCCGCTGCCGGTAGAACAGCCGCCGGTAGTGGTGTTGGAGCTGGTAACGAACGGATAAGTACCGAAATCGATGTCAAGCATCGCGCCCTGTGCGCCTTCAAGCAGAATTTTCTTCTCTTCTTTAAGAGCTTTTTGCAGGTAGGCAATAGTATCTGTAATGTAAGGACGGAGTTTGTCAACCGCCGGTACCACTTCGGCGATCACTTCCGCTTCGTTCAGTTCTTCGCCGCCCATGAAGGTGATGTATTTGTTGACATCGGCGATGCGGGTTTTAAGAACGGTGAGAAATTCTTCAGGATCCTGCAGGTGATGACCTCTGATACCGCAGCGTGAGGCTTTGTCAGAGTAGGTCGGGCCGATACCCTGTTTGGTGGTGCCGAGATTTCCGGCTCCTCTGGCGCTCTCTTTGAGTCCGTCAAGTATCTTATGGAAAGGGAAGACAATATGCGCGCGGTCACTGATGAAGAGGCGACCGGCGGTGACGATGCCTTTTTCATTCAGACCTTCGATCTCGGCGTTGATCTTGCCGGGATCAATAACCACACCGTTGCCGATAACCGCAACCGCATCTTTACGCAGAATGCCGCTCGGAATAAGGTGAAGCTTGAATATCTCCTCACCGATAACTACTGTATGTCCGGCATTTCCACCACCCTGGCAGCGGGCAACGATATCTGCTTCTTCACCGATTACATCGACAATCTTGCCCTTTCCTTCATCTCCCCACTGCATGCCAATAACTGCGGTAACGCTCATTTCTTCTCCTCTTAATTTTTTTTATCTGATATTATTCTTAGATCTTAAAAAAACTCAAACATTTAAATTATAGCTAATTTCGGATATTTTTTAAGAGGTAATATAAAACTTTTTCATGCAGGAACAATAAATCAGGGAACGGTGAGCACCGTTCCCTGAAAGAATACCGTAATCTTGAAAAATATGTCCTAGTTCCAGGTTTTAAACAGCAGTTTGTCCTTCTTGCCAAGTTTTTCGGCAATAGTGCGTATGTGCTTGACATCAAAGTCATTAGGTAGTCTTGCTGTGAGGGTGTTGTCGGTCTCTACCAGCGGGAAAGCGGTAAGAAATACGGCGATGTTTCCTTCACCTTCAGCGATGGTTCTGGCCACACTCTCATAGGTGCCGGCGGCTTCAGCGAAGGTGGTGCCGGGTTCGAATTCCTCATCGGCTTTGAGAATGACAAAGCGCGGGCCTTCTGCAGTATCAAAAGCGGTGAGCAGATATCCGGTCTGGGTGGCGGCTCTGGCACTGGTGGTTTCCACGGTGCTGTGGCCGTTATTGAACGTAGTTATCGGACAGGGAGCGGTGGCACTGCAGGTATCGGCAGGGCACATGTAAGGTTTGCCTTTTGGCAGGTACTTTACCGGTGTCTCCAGAGCGGTAAGGCCGGTGGCAGGATCTACCGGGGTCATGCCCATGCATTTTGAAGCTTTATAGCCGAGTACTGCGTATGCCTTCTTCTCCTCGACACTGCAGGTTCTGCCGTTGGCACAGGGATCCTTGGCTTCATAGAAAGCCCAGTACGCGGCGAGACTCTTTTCTTTTGCCGGAACTTCGGTGCTGCAGCTGTTGTCGGTGCAGTTTACTGCGCAGCCTGACAGAATCAGGACAGAAACAATTGTTAGTAACAGATCTTTTCTCATTATATTACCTCTATAAAAGTTGTAATGGTAGCGTTACAATAGTATTAACAATCTCTCTATCGACAATTCAGTATGGTTTTATTGAGCTTTATTTGATATTTTACCTCGAATAATTGTGCGGCGGCAATTTTTAAAGTTTGGGAGTATGGGAATAGAAGTGATTGAATGGCGGTATTTGCGGTGGTTTTCCGGGGTGTGGTTTGGCGGTATTTTTCATAAAAAAAAGAGCAACGGCGGGTTTATCTCTCCGCTGCTGCTCTTATGGATTTTAAATTATATTTAAGTGTAGCCGGATATTTTAGCGCTGGATAATATCTGGAACCTTGGCTACGGTACCGCCGCTGGCGGTAATTTCGGTGAAGGTAAGCATGTCTTCAGGGGTATAGAGCGAGTAGTCGAGCATGGTTGGTGCGCCTTCGGCGTTGACGATGCCCTGAACTTCAGCCTTGGTGCCGGTGAGGCAGTCTACAGGATTGATTGCAAATGACATGCCGGCGAAGCAGGTGTTGCTGCTGGTGTTGTCAAGGGTATAGTCGCGGTTGCCCAGCGGGCTGGTTGGACCGCCCATATGATGCAGATAGGCACTCTTTTCAAAGCCCTTGAGACCGAAATCCTTGGCTACCTGTTTGAAACGCTTGCCGCATTCAACATAAATATCGTGCTCGTTGGCGCCGTTACGGTAGAGGTCGGCGTATTCGATAACCGCCTGCTGGAGTGCGGCGTAGTTTGCAGCTTCCTTCTTGGTGATCTTGCCGAAGCGCACCATCTGGGTGGCTGATACAATAACATCACCGAGTCTGCCGGCAGAAACCAGCTTGAGCATGCCGTTGGCGGCAATCTTGTATTTGTCGTTGTAGAGCGGATGGAGGTGGTTCTCCTGCTTTTTGAGTGCGACCAGCAGCATGTTGGTCTCAAGTCCCATATCGATCATATTGTTCATCATGATCTGACGTACCTGTACTCCGTTCATACCGGGAGCGATTTCGTAGGCTGACTTGGCGATAGCAGCGGTCTGCATGGCGGCAACCCAGACATACTTCTTGTACTGGTTGCCCTTCTGGTCACCGATCAGCGGACGGCAGAGTGCGTCAACGATCTCGGCAAAGATCTTGTCTTCAGGTTTGATGATACCCGCTCCAAGTTTTGGCAACTTGGTGGCGAATTTTATCTTGACCTCTTTGTTGGTTTTGAATACTGGAGGGAGTTCATCCTGAATTCTTGGCATCTCGTAAGGAGTGGTGATAAAGGTGATCTCATAGCGGTTGCCCTTGACTACGCACAGAGCGTTTATTGGTGAGATATCATTGGCGGCGATGTCGGTGATCTGCTGTCTTACGCCGGTAAGCCAGCGCAGTGAACCTTCCTGAGTCAGAATAATACCGGTCTTCTTCTTGCTCTTCAGAACCTCTTTCAGATGTGAAAGTTTTTCACTGATTTCAATTTTGTTGATTGCTGCTGGACGTCTGACTTTTTTAATCTCACCCATCACGTGTCTCCTTACTAAGTTTTAAAATTCTCTAAATGAATAGCTTTATTCGCCAGATAATTTGTATTATTATGCGAATTCGCAATTTCGAAATAAATTATACGGGATTAACTGAATATTTATCTTAACTTATGTTTTACATTAAACAAGAAAAAAATTAAAAATATGCTGTTTATTATAGAGTCTGCCGGGTTAATGAGTTACTTTGCGGATAATATTCTCGTCGAAACCGTTTACTCCCATGCCGGCGTCAATAATAATGTTTTGCGCATTTATGCCGCTGGAGTCGGGGTGGAGCAGGAACGCTGCCGTGCGGGCTACCTCCGGTGTAGTAGGGTTCTGCTTGCGTAGCGTAAGTTCTTCGGCGTATATGTAGCTGTCGATGTAACCGGGAATTCCGGCGGAGGCGGAGGTCTTGAGCAGGCTGGGATTTACCGAGTTGAAACGCACGTGACTGAACTCGGAAAAACTTTTGGCCAGAAACGCCACTGATGAGTTCAGAGCCGCCTTTATCGGCGCCATATAGCCGTAATTCTGAGCGGTGGTGCGGGTGGAGGAGATGGAGATGGTTATTACCGAAGCGTCATCTTTGAAAAGCTCTTTGAGGGCGTTAGCCAGAGCGATAAAGGAGAAGCAGGATATATCCACCGCCTGCAGGAAGTCCTGTTTCAGCGTCTCGTGGAAAGGTTTCAGCCCTTCGGAGTAATTAGCGAAAGCGATGGAGTGTACCATGCCGTCAAGTTCGGGAGTGAGGGCTGCGATATTATCTTTTACAGCCGCTATATCAGCTTCCTGTTCAACGTCGCAGATAAAGAAGTCTGCTTCCGGGAGAATTTTGCGGGTCAGTCCGAGCATTGACTCTTCTTTAATCGAGCAGATGACTCTGCCGCCGCCGCTGAGTATCTGCTGGCAGATATGGTAGGCGACACTCTTTTTATTGGCAACTCCGAATACAGCGTAGGTCTTTCCTGAAAAATCCATGTATTATCCTTGTTAACGATTATAATATGTTTTGAGTTAAATACAGCCGGTTGAAATATTATTAAATATAAGTATATTTATTGGCGGATGTTATTACAAGATTAATTATATTTGCAGGGGATATGTTATGAATAAGAAAGCGGTAATTTTTGATATGGACGGGGTGCTGATCGACAGCAAGGATATGCATTTTCATTCCTGGGCGGAGTCGGGCAAGCGCTATGGTTTTACTATAACTCATGACGAGTATGCCCGCTACTTCGGTCAGACTTCGGAGCATTTTGCACGGGTTATGTCGGCAGAGCATAATATAAAGCTGAGTGATGAGGAGATATTTGCGTGGATGGCGGCGAAGGATGCCTACTTTACCAAATCATTTGCCGGGAGTTTTCAGGAGAATGAACCGCTCACCTCTCTGCTGGAGGATCTGCAGAAGCATGATTTCAAAATGGCTATCGGTTCGTCTGCGCCCAAAGATAATGTCCGGGTGCTGGTGGCGACCATGCCGCGGGGGGAACTGCTCAAGAATTATGTGACCGGTGATGATGTGACCAAGGGTAAACCCGATCCTGAGGTCTTTTTGACCGCTGCGGGGATGGTAGATGTGCCGCCGGAGTGCTGCGCGGTGATTGAGGACAGTATTCACGGTCTGGAGGCGGCTCGTACCGCCGGGATGACGGCAATCGGTATGACCGGCACCTGTGAGCGTTCGGAACTGGAGAAATATGCTGAAGTTGTCATCGACAGTCTTGCTGAAATTACCGCCGCTCAGATCGAAGAAATGATTTTCGCTTGAGGTCTTCTGTGACTGCCGCTGCTCGGTATTCAGCAGCGGCGGGATAAATTTATTATCCTTGCTCTGATCTGGGAAAATGGGTATCATACGTACTCTTAGATATTTTATTTTTGAATCATAATTTAAAGGATATTGCTATGAGTATTCTGGTAACAGGCGGGGCAGGGTATATCGGTACCCATACCGTTATTGAACTGCAGAAAGCCGGGTATGATATTGTCGTTGTCGACAACCTTTATAACAGTAAGGAAGAGGCTTTAAACCGGGTGCGGCGGATAACCGGTAAGGAGTTGACCTTCTATAAGGTCGATATGCTTGATTATGCTGCTCTTGAAGAGGTCTTTAAACAGCATACCTTTGAGGCGGCTATTCATTTTGCCGCTTACAAGGCGGTGGGTGAATCTACTCAGAAACCGCTGGAGTACTATGAGAATAATCTTCAGAGTACTCTCAATCTCTGCCGGTTGATGCGCGAGTTCGGCTGCCGCAGTCTGGTCTTCAGTTCTTCAGCCACCGTCTACGGTGAACCGGCGAGTGTGCCGATCTTTGAGGATTTCCCGCTCTCTGCGACCAACCCCTATGGCTATACCAAATTATTTATCGAACAGATTCTTACGGATATTGCGGCTGCGGACAAGAGCTTCAATGTGGCGCTGCTGCGCTATTTCAATCCTATTGGAGCGCATGAGTCCGGTCTGATTGGTGAGGATCCTAACGGCATTCCGAATAATCTCGTGCCGTATATTACGCAGGTCGCTATCGGCAAGCTCGAATGTCTCGGGGTCTTCGGTGATGATTATGATACTGTAGACGGAACCGGGGTGCGTGATTATATTCATGTTGTTGATCTGGC
Source organism: Planctomycetota bacterium (assembly GCA_963677015.1). Taxonomy (GTDB): domain Bacteria; phylum Planctomycetota; class SZUA-567; order SZUA-567; family SZUA-567. The sequence goes on along the minus strand of OY781533.1, from coordinate 2,762,005 downwards.
CAGAGGGCATGTCAAGGCGGTCGATAAACTGCTGTCAACCAATCCCGGGTGCTGTATCTGGAATCTGGGAACCGGCAAGGGTAACAGTGTGCTGGAGATGATCGCCGCTTTCAGCGCGGCTTCCGGTAAAGAGATTCCGTATAAAGTAATGCCAAGGCGGGCAGGGGATGTGCCTATGTGCTACGCCGACTGCAGTAAGGCCGAACGTGATCTCGGCTGGAAAGCCGAGTACGGTATTGAGCGGATGTGTGTTGATTCCTGGCGCTGGCAGAGTATGAATCCGGATGGGTATGATGACTAGTTTTATCGGCTATTCCGCTATTTGAGACAGAATTTTTATAGTCTGTTTGACCGGCCATTTTTTTGGCCGGTTTATTTTGTAATTGGCTGGATGTTATGGATAAAAAAAGAACCCCTGCCAGAAAGCTGCAGGGGTCGGGTATCTTTGTGTTCGGTTAGAGTGTATGTTATTTCTGTTGTTAACTGTTTCTATTTGCCGTAAATAGCTTCCTTGGTGTGGAACTTGTCCTTAATTACGGTCTTGTCCATGTTATCCTTGGTTACGGTAATAACTGGAAGATAGATCGTAGGAACATCCTTGAAGCCGTTATTGATAATACCTGTGGCAGATACCGGTTTATGCTTGGCCAGCTTGACCGCGAGGATTGCGGCTTTACGTGCCAGCTTGGAGATAGGCTTGTAGACGGTCATTGACTGGGTGCCGTTTACGATACGCTGACAGGCAACTTCGTCTGCGTCCTGACCGGTTACCACAACCTTGCCTTCAAGACCGGCTTCTTTGAGTGCCTGGATAGCGCCACCGGCGGTTCCGTCATTGGAGCAGAGAACACCGACAAAATCTTTGGTCTTGGTCAGAGCCGCATTCATAATCTTTTTGGCGTTGCTTGGATCCCAGTCGGTAGCCCAGTCTTCATGTACAACCTCGATGTCACCTTTGTCAATCAGTGGCTGCAGCACATTGTCCTGGCCCTGTTTGAACATCTTGGCGTTATTGTCGGTAGGAGCGCCGTACATGCGTACGATCTTGCCCTTGCCGCCGATAGCGTCAACCAGGAACTGAGCCTGTTTCTCACCGACCTTGATGTTGTCGAATGAGAGGTAGTAGGTGATATCTGCGCCGGTAATCAGACGGTCATAGGAGATAACTGGAATTCCGGCTTTGTTCGCCATCTCAACACCCTTGGCCATAGCGGCACCGTCGTGCGGTACAATGACCAGACATTTTACACCGTTGGTGATGAGTGACTGGATATCCTTGATTTGGGCGGTGTCGTCACTGTTGGCGGACTGTACCAGCACCTTGGCACCGAGTTTTTCTGCCTGTGCGACAAACATGTCCCGGTCTTTCTGCCAGCGTGCTTCTTTGAGCGTGTCCAGCGAGAGACCTATAACAACTTCATCTTTGGCCTTCTTTTTTGCTTCACCTGTATGTATGGAGAATGCTTTGATATTGGCAATAAGCATAAGTACAACCAATACTAGAAGTATAATTTTCAGTTTCATAGTAATTCCTTATTCAAATTAAACAGCCTTGCCCTGTTTACGTGCCAGGTAAATATCAGCCCATACCGCAAATACAAGTACTGAACCACGGGTTATAAGTTTCAGCTCTGGTGATACCGCCAGGAGAGTCATACCATTCAGGAGGGTCGCCATAATTGTGGCACCGAAGAGTACTCCGACTACTGTACCGCGGCCACCCTGCAGGCTTGTACCACCGATAACACAGGCAGCAACCGCATCCAATTCCATCAGTTTACCAACGGTTGTGGTTGAGTAGCCACCATAGGCTGTCTGCATGAAACCGGTAAGAGTCGTGATCGCACCGACAACAATATAGGCGAGGATGACGATCTTTTCAACCGGAATACCGGATAGGCGGGTTGCGTCTTCATTACCACCGATAGCGTAGAGATAACGACCCATAGGAGTCTTGGTGGTCATGATATAAATAAGCAGAGCAACAACACCGAGAATTACAAATGAAAGAGGCAGGCCTTTGAAAAGATTCATAATCTCAATTACAAAGAAGAAGCACTGAAGTGTAAGCACTATTCTGAGAATGCAGGCGATACCGTCTTCAACTTCCAGACCATATTTTTTGCGGCGTACGCGGTTTCTGATAGTTGAAATAATGTATGCTACAGCAGCGACAGCAAAGATGGTGAATCCTGCCCAGACCGGGAAGTAATAAGTGGTCAGAATAGAGAGCAGGTTGTCAGAACCGCCTGGTACTACCGGAACGGTACTGTTGTGGATAACCAGCCAGTGTACACCGTTGAAAATCAGGAGGCCGGCGAGGGTCATCATAAATGCCGGAACCTTCTGTACCGAGATTATCCAGCCCATAAAGGCCCAGACTATCAGTGCGAATACCAGCGTTGCCAGCATTGCCAGCCATGCTGGCCAGGCAGACATCGAACCCGGTTCCCCGCCGAAGATAAACCACGGCTTCATGATAAGTACCGCGGCGATTGCACCCAGCATACCAACACCACTACCAACAGACAGGTCGATCATACCCAGCAGCAGCACCAGGAACATGCCGAGCGCGAGAGTCGCGGTGATGGCAAGTTCGATCGAGAGGTTGGTAAGGTTTTCCGGGCTAAGAAATTTTTCGTGACAGATTTGGAAGAGTGCAGCGATAAGTACAAGGGCGATGCCCATATATATGCTTCGTTGCGTTGATCTACTGATCATAATATTAATCCTTTAAAACTCTGTAGTGAGCTCAACAAATAAGTACCCAATTACTTTTTGTCCTGTGGAGCTGTTCTACGACCTTCAATACCTTTATTAATTAATAGTAAAACTTCATTATTTCTGAGCTGTGTGATCCTTGGTGTTGGAGATGGCGGCCTTCATCAGAGTTTCCTGAGTAGCCTCATCGCCATCAAATTCACCACCGACAGCGCCTTCACTGAGCATTATTATACGGTCGCTCATACCCATAAGTTCAGGAAGTTCGCTGGAGACCAGAACCACAGCCTTGCCCTGTTCGGTAAGCTTGTTGATAAGCTCGTAAATCTCTACCTTTGCGCCAACATCAATACCGCGGGTCGGTTCGTCAAGAAATACCACTGACGGTTCGGTCATAAGTGATTTTCCGAGAACAACCTTTTGCTGGTTACCACCGGAGAGGGCGCTGACCAGCGTATCCTGATTTGGTGCCTTAACCCCGAGGGATTCGAAGAATTCCTGATTGCGGGTATGTTCGCGGCTGGCATCAATCAGTATTCTGCCGCTTAGAGTCCTGATACAGGAGAGTGAGAGGTTGAAACCGATCGGTTGCTCCAGAACCAGACCGTAGCGTTTGCGGTCTTCACTTACCATCATCAGACCGCGTTTGATTGAATCTTCTGGGGCGTTTCCTTTGAGCTGTTCGCCATTGAGGATAACCTCACCTTCGATACGCTCGCCGAATCCGCCGAATATATGCATGAGCAGCTCTGTACGACCGGCACCCATAAGACCGCCGATTCCAAGAACTTCTCCTCCTTTTACCTCAAAACTTACACTGCGAATGAGGTCTTTTTTCTTAGCTTTTTCACGTACGCTCAGGTTTTTAACTTCCAGCAGAGGTTTTCTGACCTCGGATTTGCGTCGTGGGAAGAAGTCGTCAATGGTTCTACCTACCATGTGGGTGATGATCTCATCTTTGTTGGTGTCTTTGGCTTTGAAGGTGCCGATAGACTGACCATCGCGGATTACGGTAATCCTGTCTGAGATACGGAATACTTCATCCAGTTTGTGTGATATATACACACAGGTTACACCATGTTGCTCTTTGAGATTTACTACAATGTCCAGAAGAATATCCACTTCCTTCTCGGTAAGAGCCGCTGTCGGCTCATCCAGAAGCAGGATGCGGGAATTCTTCGCCAGTGCTTTGACGATCTCAACCAGCTGCTGCTGACCTACACCGAGGTCTTCTACAACCGCTTCAGGGTCAAGATCAAGGTTGTACTTCTTTAAAAGGGAGTTGACTTCACTGTGAATCTTCGCCCAGTCAATCAGCATACCTGATTTGTGATTGTGTTCTTTTCCGAGAAAAATGTTCTCGGCAACAGTCATTTCAGGGATCAGTGCGAGTTCCTGATAAATCACACCAATACCTGCTTGTTCTGAGTCATAAATACCCTGGAACTTTGCTACCTCACCATCAAGAAGAACATCACCTTCGTAACTGCCGTAGGGCCAGATACCTGATAATGTCTTGATAAGCGTTGATTTTCCGGCGCCGTTCTCACCGCAGAGGGAGTGTATCTCCCCCTGCGCGAGATCGAAAGTCACATCTTTTAACGCGATAACGCCAGGAAAACGCTTGGTAAGATCCTTAACCTCCAGAATAATTTTACCATTTTCCTTTGACATCAGTTACTTATCTCCGTAAATTGCCTTTTCTGAGTGGAATCCGTCAGCGATAACAGTCTCTCTCATGTTATCTTTGGTTACAGGGATCACTGGAAGAAATACAGCTGCAACATCTGTATATCCATTATCGATTGTACCAGTTGCCTGGATAGGTTCACCCTTGGCAAGTTTGACTGCAAGGTCCGCAGCCTTCTTGGCAAGTTTGGCAATTGGCTTGTAAATTGTCATTGACTGTGTGCCGTTTACGATACGCTGACAAGCAACTTCGTCTGCATCCTGACCGGTTACAATAACTTTACCGTCCATACCAGCTTCTTTAAGTGCCTGGATAGCACCACCGGCAGTACCGTCATTAGAAACGAGAACACCTACGAAATCCTTGGTCTTGGTAAGAGCAGCGTTCATGATCTTTTTAGCGTTGCTTGGGTTCCAGTCCACAGCCCAGTCTTCGTGTACAACCTCGATGTCGCCCTTCTTGATAAGTGGATCGAGAATGTTGTCCTGACCCTGCTTGAACATCTTGGCGTTGTTATCGGTTGGAGCACCGTACATACGAACAATCTTGCCCTTGCCGCCGATAGCGTCAACGAGGAACTTAGCCTGTTCTTCACCAACATTGATGTTATCAAATGTCAGGTAAACAGTAACGTCAGAGTCTTTGATAAGACGGTCATAAGAGATAACAGGAATGCCGGCTTCACTTGCAAGCTCAACACCCTTAGCCATAGCAGCGCCATCGTGAGGAACGATTACCAGGCAGTCTACACCGTTGGTAATAAGAGACTTAACGTCTTTGATCTGACGTGTGTCGTCACTGTTTGCTGACTGAACAAGAACCTTTGCACCAAGTTTTTCTGCTTCGGCAACGAACATGTCTCTGTCCTTCTGCCAGCGAGCTTCTTTCAATGTATCAAGCGAGAGCCCGATGACAATGTCCTTAGCCTGCGCGCTGAAGCATACACACATTGCTAAAACCAAAACTGATAGTAGCGCTTTGAGTTTCATAGTAATTCCTTTCAAAACATAACAACCAAAAAAATGAAGTACAAACAAAACCACTATGCTTTTTGAGCATATTGATGAAATTTATGTCTAAATTGAAATGAACTGACTTATATATTAATGTTTCTGATCAAAAAATATTTCCCGAAGAAAATATGCTGCTCCAATCACACATCTTTTATAACCGAGTGTTGAGTATTCAATAACCGGAGTTACATCCATTTTGGCGACGATACCCCGATCAACAAATTCGCGCAGCTTGGTGTTGAAATAGCCGCTGCCGTATTCATAGTCTCCCTGAATAATCATTATTTCTGGATTGATGTTGAGTATGATGTTAGAAATTCCAATCGAAAACCACTTTGCCGATTCATCAAGCAGGTGGCAGGCGAGTTCATCTCCGGCATCGGCGGCGGCAAACAGCTCCTCCGCTTCCAGAGTGTCACCCCGCACCTTGGCGGCGATCTTGGAATCAGGGAAATTGTCTACGACTTCACGTCCTTTATGCAGCAGGCGGCGTTTGGATATTTTATTCTCTAAACAGCCGCAGTTACCACAGTGACAGACGAAGTCGTCATCAAGATCAACAGTCATATGACCGATCTCACCGGCAAGGTAATTATCCCCGCGGTATATTTCCCCATTTATAACAATTCCAGCAACAAGTCCAGCTCTAACCTCCATAACAACAGCACTCTTATATCCCTGAGCTTTGCCTGCAAGCTCTTCAGCCAGGGTTTGAAACCGTATAACATTGTCGGTATAGAAAGCTGTATCCTGACATATCTGCGGATACTTATACAGCTCTTCTTTAAACTTAATGTTTTTGTCCCAGTTTTTAAAATGCTGCGGCAATATGGTTATGCCGTTATGTATATCACTGATACAGTTTATTGCGAAAACAATGCTGTGCAGAATACTAAAGCTGTATCCCAGATCATCAAGCATCTCGGTATACTGATTGACGATAATCTCGATAACCTTTTCAGCAGCGATATCCGGATCAATCATTGTCTTGCGTTCTGCAAGAATGTTTCCGGTGAGATCCGCTATTACTGAATAGATATGATCAATATTCTCATGTGAAATCGCAAATAGTTTGTAATCACTAACCAGTGAATACAGCAGCGGCTTCTTGCCACCTTCGTTTGTTGATTCACCTTTTCCTGATTTCTCGACCAAGCCGACATCGCAGAAATGCTGGAGGGAGTTGCTGATAATGGTACGGCTCATCCCTGTAGCCTTGGAAATATCCGCGACGGTAGTCGCTTCCACGCTCCTGACTTTATTGAGCACCTGCTTGCGATTGAATGACTTGATGTCTTTTAATTTCTGACCTTTCATGTTTTGACTATACCACAGTCATGGTGTTATGCAACTAAATTTCGTAACTTTTCGATTATTTATTTAATTTTTGTTTGAAAAGTGAATATCTATACGGTTAAAGTTGAGAAGGTGGTCGTATGTGTCCTGTATTGTTTGTTTGTGTTATATGTTGTTATATATAGATCTTATGGCAATATCGTGATTTGATATGCCGGTATTTGATAATGAAAAACGGGACAAATTATTTTGCCGCGAAATCATAAATATTTTGTTGATTTTATACTGGCACAATTTTGTCTTGATTTGGTTTTACGGTTATAATTATCTGTTGGCTTTCGGTAATAATGGTTTTCTGCTACGTAATTGGGTAATCGTTGAATAATGTTTTGCCGCGGTGAAAAAACAGGAGTCTGACTGTGACGTCAGGCTCCTGTAAAGGTTTGTATAAAATAAATAAAATAATATATAAGTAGTGAGCGGACTACTGGGCGATTTTGGCGAGTTCTTCTTCAAAGAGAAGTTTTTCACCACTAAGGAGTATCTTGACCTCATCATTGATCTTTCCAAGACCTTTGATATATTGAGCTGAATTTGCAGCTGCTACTTTAGGTGGAGGAGAAATAAGCTTTTCATCTATGGTCAGTACTTCGTTGACGGTATCAACGACCAGACCGATCTGTACATCTCTGATACTGAGTACGATAATACAGGTTCTCTCATCATATTCCTTGGGTGCCATATGAAAGCGCAGTCTTACGTCAATAACCGGGATAACCTGTCCGCGAAGATTTACCACACCTTTGACGAAATCAGGCATATCCGGAACTTCGGTGATGTTCTGCAGACCAACAATTTCGGTGACATGCATGATTCCGATGCCGTATTCTTCATCTGCTAATTTGAAGGTAAGATACATATTGGCGATCGACTCATCGTCATCGTCCATAATATCATCGATATTCTGCTTCAGCTGGTCAAGATTGGTACTCATGCTCACTCCTTATTTGAATTTTTTATTTTCCGGGTAACAATTTTATAAGATAAATTCTTTTACTACTCCTGTTAATTTACCATACTATAGTATATACTTTTTGTCAAGTAATTTTGAAACAACAAAATTTTCTTTATCTTTATTTGTTTGAATTCTTCCCTGTCGCCGACTGGCTTTTACCAAGAATATCAAGGCCTCTTGTCGTAAGCAGCAGTGTCAGGCGGTGCTTTTGTGCGCCTTGTTCCGCTATTTTACGGTATTTTGATTTTACTGGATATTCGGTGAGTATTATTTGTTTCCCCCCGGCACTGAAAGACTCCAGAAAGGACATGACGTAATTCCGGTGTTCTCGGGGCTGGGATTTATTGCCAGCAGTGAAGAGATCTTCGACTGCCTGCATACTGATAATGTTCTGGTAGTCGGAAGACTCCAGAAGCTGGACCGCGTTCTGAGGAATAATCAGCGCTTCGGTACCGGCTAAACGCTGTAGCTGGCGGTGCAGGAGGGTTACGAAATTTATCATATCCGCCCGGTAGCTGTTGCCGGTGTCAGGGTTGATTTTGTAATCGGTGTACTCGCCGTCTTCATCGACTTCAAAGAACTCGAAGGCATCGACAATATCCAGAAGCACGCCATCAAAACCGGCGGCAGTAATTCGTTCAAGTTCACTGAATACTATCTGCTGCCAGCTGTTATTCCAGTATTTGACTTTGAAATTACCTTTCCAGTCCGGGTTTTCCTCCAGAATATATTCAGGGCGTTTTTCAGGGTTGTTCCATGATTCAGACCAGTAGGGGCGGTAGTTTTCAGCTTCACCGATTGAGAGGTACGCTATGACTTTTCTTCCGGTTTTGCCTGCGCGTATTCCGGCAATATCGTCCGGACTCCAGCGTTGTTCCTGACTGAAGAAGGGGTCGATTACAATAAGATCGCGGTCACACCTGCGCAGCAGTCTTACCGCTTCGCTGCGGGTTGGAGCCAGTTTTTCAGCCTGCAGTATATAGGTATAGGTGAAGTCTGCCGGTAAAGGAGTCCCCAGACATTCTCCGCCAAACACGGCAGTGAAAGCGGCGGTCAACAGAAGGTAGAGATTAAGCACAGGTTTATGTGGCATTATATGATCCATATTGGTAGAATAATAACTGTATTATAATTGGGAGTAGATTTGCGGACAAGTTTTTTTCGACCGGTTATTTATTTTTATATCTGCAAGTAACTTTGGCTGTTCGGTCGATCTTTTTCAGGAGTTGGTGATGCTGCATCATAATAATTACTCAAGGTTGCTGCCGCTATTGTTTGCAGTATGTTTGTTTTCTGTAGCCTCTTGTGTTATTGCCGCCGAGCAGGGGGATAACCGGCTGGTGCTCGCGCTATTTGACAAGGAGAACGGCGATATCTTTCAGTCAAATCCGCACCTGCTGCTGGAGATGCCACTCAACCGTCTGGGTATGGTGGTAGAATATCATGATATCGCGGACAGTAATTATCCCGATCCGGGTAAATACCGGGCGGTAGTGGTCTGGCTCAGCAGCTATATCTCTGATTACGGGAAGAACTATTATGCTTATTTGCAGCGGGCAATAGCCAAAGGGGTACGGGTGGTGCTGATCAACGGTGTCGGCGTGACTCAGGACAAGCAGGGAAGAGCTTATACCGAGGAAGTGTCGGCGCTGCTGGGGGCGATGGGATTCAAAGTGGGTGGTATTCAGTCGCTGGAGAATCCTTTTGCTGTTGTCTGTCATGAACTGAAACCGGATGTTTTCAATTTTGAGATTGCGGAGGCGACAGACTCACCGATATACCGTGATTATGAACTGGTTGATCAGGATATTGAGGTCTGGGAAAATATCGAGCGCACCGATGTCAAGGATTCGAGTGCCGTAGCTGTGGCAACCGGTAAGTTCGGCGGTTTCATCGCCGATGTCGGTCTGGCCGGCAGTTTTGTTGAGGAACCGGACTGGGGCATCCTCTGGGATCTCAATCCTTTTGCTTTTCTTGTAGCTGCATTGGGGCTGGAGGAAAATCTCCGGCCGGATGTCACTACCAGTTTCGGGCTGCGCAGTGCCTTCGCCCATATTGACGGGGACGGTTCCTCAAATTACAGTATTGATGTTACCAATCCGCCCCAGCCCTGTACCAAAATATTAAAAGAGAATATTCTTGACCGTTATAAATTTCCGCATGCACTCAGCGCTATCGCCTACCGCCTTACTGAGGAAGGTTCGGAGGGGAAGATCTTTGTTGATATACTTCGTGAAATGTTGAATCTGCCGCAAGTCGAGGCTGCATCACATACCTATGCTCACCCAATGATCTGGAAGAAAGGCGTGCTGGGCTTCAAGGTTCCCGGGTATACCTTTGATCCCGAGATGGAGACGGTAGGATCGATGGAGATGATTCAGCAGATTCTGCTGCCGCCGGAAAAGAAGGTGCAACTGCTGCTCTGGTCCGGCGACTGTCAGGCGACCGAGGAGGCTCTGGCGCCGCTGGCAGCGGCGGGACTTGCAAATCTCAACGGGGGTAACGCCCGTTATGATGATCTTTACCGGGGTATATATAATATCTGTCCTCTGAGTATTCAGGTCGGTCCTTATCGGCAGTATTATGCGCCGGCAGGTAATGAGTATCTCTATACCAAAGACTGGACTCAGAATTTTGGCGGCTTCGCCAAGGTTGTTGATACCTTTAAAACCTCTGCCAAACCCAGGTATCTGCCGGTAAATGTTTATTATCATTATTATCTGGCGGAGAGGCAGGCGGGACTGAATTCGCTCTTTAAGATTTATGACTGGTGTGAAACGCAGGATCTCTGCTGGCTCTATCCCATTGAGTATGTGCGCCAGGTTGAGGGGTATATGGCGGCACGTACCGGAACCGCCGGTGAGGGAAAATATTTCATCAGTAATTACGGTGAGCTCCAGACGGTGCGCCTCGATAATGAAAAACGCAAGGTTGATATCGCTGCCAGCAGCAATGTTCTGGGGTATTCGCATTTTGCTGATTCTTTATATGTAAGCCTGCTGCCGGGGGACAAAGCGGAGATTGTGCTCACCGGCGGGGCGGATACCGGTATGTCGCTGCGTTATTCCACAGCGGTTATTCGTCAGGCTGAGCTTGGGAAAAAGTCGTTACGTGGTGAGTTGCGCTGTTTTAATAAAGGGTTTATTGAATTCGCCGGAGTCTCCGGCGTGCATTTTACCCTTGACGGTAAAGAGGTGGAGTCTCTGCCGGATAATCCGTTGCGTTTTCCTCTGCCGGCGGGACAGGGCTCATGGCTGAAGTTCGCGGTTGAGGCAGATAACCTCCAGCGCAAAGAGTGATACGTTATTTCAGGGCTGTTTTGAGTTTGTGCTGTTTTTGAGTACTCTGATTATATCTCTGACAGTTTTTTATATTGCAAAATGATAGCGGCACGATTCGGTTGAATCGTGCCGCTGTCTTTGAAGCTTGGAATACGGTTGTTATTCTCTAGTGGACAATGATATTGTCGGCGGTCATAGCTGCAGGTTTTTCCAGTCCGAGCAGATCTATAACGGTGACGGCGATATCGCTGAGTTTGCCCTTTTCGATCAGTTTTTTGCCATCTGCGTCACTGGCGACGTAGATGCACTCGACAAGGTTGAGGGTATGGCTGGTCTTGACTTTGCCGGTTTCGTAATCGACCATCTGGTCAGAGTTGCCGTGGTCGGCGGTGATCAGGATCTGGAAGTCAAAATCAAGCAGGATGTCTACCAGCGCGCCAACGCATTTGTCAACCATGGCGGTTGCTTTCTTGGCGGCACCGAAGTTACCGGTGTGGCCTACCATATCGCAGTTGGCGTAGTTGACAGCGATGAAGTCGAACTGGTATGGATCCTCGTCAAGGTACTGCATGAGCTTGTCGGTAACGGTGAATACCTCCATCTCAGGGTGTACTGCGAAGGTAGCCGGATCATAACGGCTTGGGACTTCAACCTGCAGTTCGCCTTCGAACGGGGTGGTTGATTTACCGTTGAAGAAGCTGGTTACGTGGCGGAACTTCTGGGTTTCAGCGATACGGAGCTGTTTCATGCCGGCTTTGGAAATTACTTCACCGAGCAGTCCTTCCATGCCGCCGCCGCCGCCGAGAGGTCCCATCAGATAATCCTGGAATTCATCATAGTAGCGGGTGAAGCCCATGTAGGTTATATCTTTGCGTTCTTTACGTTCGCCTTCGTAGTTATCATCAATGAAAGCAAGGGTGAGCTGAATGGCGCGGTCCTGACGGTAGTTGGTGTGGAAGACGCAGTCGCCGTCCTTTACCCCTTCATAACCACTGATGAAGTGAGCAGGAATATATTCATCCACCATCTCTTCACCGTCTGGAGTGCGGTCATTGGCGTAGGAGTCTTCAACCAGCTTCTCAATCGATGCCGCTTCACGTCCGACACAGGAGACGATGCAGTCGTAGGCGATAGAGGTCAGTTTCCAGTCACGTGAGCGGTCCATGGAGTAGTAACGTCCCATGGCAGTACCGATGGTGCAGTTTCCTACCTCTTCCATAACCTTCTGCAGCTTGGCGATATACTCCATAGTACTGCGGGGAGGGGTATCACGGCCGTCGAGGAATGGGTGGATGACAATCTTGCCTTCAGGGTTCTCTGAGCGGGCGCGTTTCATGATTTTGAAGAGGTGCTCCTGATGCGCGTGCACGCCTTCATCCTGCAGCAGCCCCATGAGGTGGAACTGGCTCTTATTGGCTTTCCAGCTGTTCATGATGTTCTGCCATTTTTCCGCTTTGAAGAGTTCGCCGCTGGAGAGTCCGTCATCAATACGCTTGAGCTCCTGAATAACGATTCGGCCGGCGCCCATGTTCATGTGACCAACTTCAGAACTTCCCTGATAACCGTCTGGAAGACCTACCGCTTCACCGCAGGCATCAAGCTTGGTCCATGGGTACTTGCTTTTAAGATTATCAATTACCAGTGTGTCGGCAGCAGCAATTGCATTGCCGTCGGTTCTCTCATTGAGACCCCAGCCGTCACGGATAATCAGACATACAGGGCGTTTAGCCTTTGACATTGTGTGTTCTCCTATTCAAGTTTATTCAGTAACAAGGTAACTACTTAGTTGATAAACGATAAAATTATATCCATATATAGCAGATTTTATATAAAAAAACAAGGGAAAGAGAAAAAATTGCTTTTTTTCCGCGGTTACCGGTAATGCTGGCAAAATTACTTATTTCCCGGTTTTTTCAGACTGCTGCGCCTATCGCTATTTAGGCGGCAGGCGGCAGCTTAAAATCTGCAGGGTTATACAGAAATGTGTGTTAGAACTTCTCCAATTATTCTCGGTTGACCTGGTTTTGCGGCTTGCCTGCGAGGTAGCTGCGGACATTTTCGATAGCTATCGACAGCAGACGCTTTCTGGTCTCTATCGGCGCCCAGGCTATGTGGGGAGTAATATGGCAGTTCTTGGCCCGCAGCAGGGGATTATCTTTTTGGATTGGTTCGGCAGAAACCACGTCAACTGCGGCGGCACGTATAGTGCCGTTATTGAGAGCCGCGGCCAGATCCTCTTCTACCACTACGCCGCCGCGTGAGGTATTGATAAGTATCGCTTCCGGTTTCATCTGTGCCAGCTGCGTATGGCTTATCAGTCCCTCGGTGTCGGGGGTAAGCGGGCAGTGCAGTGAGATGACGTCTGAACTCCGTAACAGCTCGTCGAGATCACAGAACCGGAGGGAAACATCTTCAAGCTCGTGGCGGATGGTGCGGGTAAAGACCAGAACCTTCATGCCGAAGGCAGCGGCAATTCTGGCAACCGCCTGTCCGGTCTGGCCAAAGCCGATGATACCTATGGTTTTGTCAGTAAGCTCGGTGAGCGGGGATAACCAGTAACAGAAGTCCCGGCAGGTTTCCCAGTCGCCGTTATGAACCGAAGCGTCATGCTGCTGAACTTGATTGGTTATATTTAAAAGATGGGCAAAGACATGTTGTGCCACCGCTTCGGTGCTGTATGCCGGAATGTTTGATACCGGTATGCCCCGGGCTGCGGCTGCGGCGATATCAATGGTATTGTAGCCGGTGGCCAGTATACAGATGTATTTTATCCCGGGGCAGGAGGCGAGAATATCCGCGGTTATTACCGTCTTATTGGTAATGATTATTTCGTTGTCGGCAATATTATCTACTACTTTGTCCGGCTCGGTGTGCTCGTAGCAGGTAAAGTCACCGAGAGCTGCCAGCTCATCCCAGCTGAGATCGCCGGGGTTCAGTCCATGTCCGTCGAGAACTACAATCTTCATTATTCTCTCCTCTCTTTGTTGCTTATTTCGGGGAATTAATCTTTTTTTTTGCCGGTATTATCGTAAGGATACTTTTAAGCAATTAATGAGTTGCTCCGGGCAGTGGTAGATTTTACAGATTAAGCTATTTTTTCAAAAGGTTTTAGTCGTAAAGCCGATAAAAAATAGTGCGGGGTGAAATGAACTGTGAAGTTTCTTTGAGGTAATAAATTTGAATTTCCAGATGCTCTGTGTGGGGTTGTGTTTCTGCGCCGGCTGTGTGGAATTACTCCTTAATGTTATGCTGGAAAGGGTTGACTTCAGTTCCGCCTTTGCTTATTATTATTTTAAAAGTATATTATCATGGAAGTGTTTAGATGAGTTATGGTTATATGCTTTGTGTTTCAGTTTTTTTGCGGAGGTGCCGGGTAGTTTTACAGATTCGGCAGCCCGTTGGCGGGCGGTGGTTTATGGGATTTTTTACTCTCTGCTGCCGTCTATATATATGGTGCTCTTTTTTTAGGAGATGGCTTTAGATGGCTAAGAAAATTATTGAAATATATGATACGACTCTTCGTGATGGTTCTCAGGGTGAAGGTGTAAGCTTTTCTATTGGTGATAAGATTAACATTACCAAGGAACTGGATCGTTTTGGTGTCGACTATATTGAAGGTGGCTGGCCGGGGTCGAATCCAAAGGATATGGAGTACTTCAAAGAGGTTCTGAATCTCAAGCTCAAGAACGCCCGTATTGCGGCTTTCGGTTCTACACGGCACGCAAAAAATACCCCGGGGCGAGACCCGAATCTGCGCAAACTGGTTGCGGCAAAGACCCCGGTGATAACTATTTTCGGAAAATCCTGGGATCTGCATGTGCGCGATGCCTTGCGGGTATCGCTCGACAAAAATCTGGATATGATCGAGTCCTCTGTGCGTTATCTGGCGCGCAAATGTGATAAAGTTTTCTTTGATGCCGAGCATTTTTTTGATGGTTATATTAACAACCCTGATTATGCGCTCAAATGTCTTGAGGCTGCTGCTAACGGCGGGGCGTCGACTCTGGCTATTTGTGATACCAATGGCGGCTGCCTGACCCATCAGATAAGTGAGATTGTGACCCTTGTCTGCGAGCGTTTTCCCGGGGTTGATATTGCGTTTCATGCACATAATGACGGTGGTGTGGCTACAGCCAACAGCATTGCGGCGGTACTCAGCGGCGCGGCTCAGATTCAGGGAACGATGAATGGTATGGGGGAACGCTGCGGCAATGCCAATCTTATTGAGATAATCGCCAATCTAAATCTTAAAACTGATTTCAAGGCTCTTAAAGCCGGTAATCTTTCGAAGCTTACCGAGTTCAGCCGGTATATCTCCGAAGTAGCCAACATGCTGCCAAGCCGGAGTATGCCCTATGTCGGACGGAGTGCCTTCGCGCATAAGGCGGGCGTACATGCTTCCGCTCTGGCGCGTAATAAGAAGACCTATGAGCATGTCTCGCCTGAGAGTGTCGGTAATGAACGGCGCATACTTATATCCGAGCTTTCAGGACGGAGTAACCTCAAGAGCCTCGGTATCGAGGTGATCAATGATGATCCGCAGCTGATGAAGCGGCTGCTGGATAAGGTTATGGAGCAGGAGAATGACGGCTACACCTATGAGGCGGCGCAGGCGAGTTTTACTCTGATGGTAGATAAAATCTGCGGCAGTCACGAGGAAAAATTTATCATTGACTCCTACCGCGTGATGAGTGAGGTGGACGCCGCCGGCAGATCCATATCCGAAGCGACGATCAAGAGTACTGTCGGTACAACCCACTATCATACAGTGAGTGAGGGCGAGAATGGTCCGGTTGACGCGCTCTTCAAGGCGTTGCAGAAAGCACTCAAGGAGGAATTTCCCGAGGTTGACAATCTGCATCTTGTCGATTATAAGGTGCATATCGTCAATCCGCTCGCCGCTACCAGAGCGAAGGTAAGAGTTGTGGTGCAGTCGGAGTATAAAGGCGTTTTCTGGGGTACGGTCGGGGTATCGGAGAATATTATTGATGCCAGTTGTCATGCGCTTCTGGACAGTCTGGAGTATCTGCTGAAACATGATATGCCCCAAGGACGTAAAGGCAGAAAATCAGTAAAAAAGCAGAAGTAGCGGCTTAGAGCCGAGAGTTTTCGGCGGTAGTGTATTTGTTTTAAGCGGCGCACCTTTATTCTGGTGCGCCGCTTTTTATTTAGTAGTTATATTCTTGCTCGTCTGAGTAAAGCTGCCGGCAGTTTCCGGAGAATAACGTGTCTATTCGATATTTGCGTGGTTTGCCCGCAGATCCGAGGCGGGTTTTTTAAGCTTGTTGAGCAGACCTTCCACAACCTGATCAAGAATCATCAGCAGGCAGGTTTCGCTGAAGTTGCCCAGAACCTGGGTGTTCTGTTCGGGTGAGGGCATGAGCAGGGCGTAATCAGAGAGCTTGGTAAGGGTGGAGCGTGGTGTGGCGGTGATTCCGAAGACGAGAGGATTGAACATCTTCGCCCGTTTTACCAGGGTTATGATACTTGCGGTCTCGCCGCTGCCTGAGGCGCAGATAAGCAGATCATTCTCGGCGATTGCCGGAGTGGTGACATCTCCTACCATATAGGTCGGTATCTCCGCCTGTGCCAGACGCATGGCAAACATGGTGGCTACACAGCGTGAACGGCCGGCTGCGAGTACGTAGACTCTGTCGGCATCGAGTATCTTTGCCGCTAGCAGGTCGATGCTCTCATTATCAATATCCTCAAGTGCAAATCTGTATTCATCCAGTATAGTCTGGATACGTTTTTTGTAGTCCATATGATATCCTTTTGTTTTCCGATTATATTATTAATTATAGCGCTTTTGCTTGTTCTTAGGAACAATTAAAACCGAAAAACCTGTAAATTCCTTGAAAGATTGGCGGTAATGGCGATAATGAAAAATTTCCTTATTGCCAGAATCAGGAATGGGGATTCCGTTCTGGTATTTTTTGTATATCTTGTTATTTTAGGAGAGAAGATGATTGTTGGTATCGTATTTGTCCTGTATATTCTGATGATGATTGCTGTCGGGGTTTACGGGTATTCCAAGACACAGAATCTTGATGACTATCTGCTGGGTGGCAGAAAGATGGGGGCTTTTGTCTCGGCTCTGAGTGCCGGTGCGTCGGATATGAGCGGCTGGCTGCTTATGGGGCTGCCCGGGGCAATCTTTGCTGCGGGGCTGGGGGAACTCTGGATTGGTGTCGGGTTGCTGATCGGTACCTATTTCAACTGGCTGGTTATTGCTAAACCGTTACGCTTTGAGAGTGAGCGTCTGGGGGCGATGACGGTTTCCGAGTATTTTGAGAAACGTTTTCCGGTCGGTAAAACTGCGCTCCGTCTGATTACAGCTGTAATCATTCTTGTCTTCTTTATTCTTTATACTGCATCCGGTCTGGTAGCCAGTGGTAAGCTTTTTGAATCTGTGTTCGGTATCGACTATACAACCGCGGTGGTGATAGGAACTCTGGCGATAATTGTCTATATCTCTGTCGGCGGGTTTATCGCGGTCTGCTGGACCGATGCGATTCAGGGAGTATTGATGATCGGAGCGCTGGTTATCGTGCCGCTGCTTGCAGTAAATGTAATCGGCGGCTGGTCTGAAATGACTGCGGCGGTAAACAGTGTCAATTCCAATTATCTAAATATCTGGACCGATAGTTCCGGTCAGCCGCTGACGCTGATGAGTATTGTAAGTTCTCTCGGCTGGGGTCTGGGATATATGGGAATGCCGCATATTCTGGTCCGTTTCATGGCTATCGAGTCGGTAGAGCGCATACCGCGTGCCAGACGTATTGCGGTGGTCTGGTCAGGTGTCTCCATGCTGGCGGCAATTACTATCGGTATAATCGGTATCGCTTATTTTAATCTTGAGAATATCCCGCCGCTGGCAGATAAGGAGCGGGTATTCATGACCATGATGCAGACACTGCTCTCTCCGGTTCCTGCAGGTATCTGTCTGGCCGCTATTCTGGCGGCTATAATGAGTACCGCGGATTCGCAGCTTCTGGTGTGTACTTCGGTAATCACTGAGGATATTTACCGTTCCTTCTTCCGGCGCGACGCTACGGACAAGGAACTGCTGAATATCGGTCGTTTTTCAGTGGTAGCTCTGGCGGCAATCGCCATGTATATCGCTATGGACGGCGGTAGTGAGGTTATGGGGCTGGTATCCTATGCCTGGGCTGGATTCGGTGCGGCTTTTGGTCCGGCAATTCTGCTCAGCTTTTACTACAAGCGGATCAGTTCAATCGGAGCCATAGCCGGTATCATTATTGGTGGTCTGGTCGTTGTTGTCTGGAAGAATATGAGCGGAGGAATCTTCGATTTGTACGAACTGGTACCTGGTTTCTTTATCTCGCTGCTGACAATTATAATTGTCAGTCTTATTGTTCCTGATAAAAAGAAATAGCTACTTGAGGTTATCTAAAATAAATTATACTGCAGCTTCAGCCAGGTCTGGAGCTGCAGTTGTGTTATAATATCCCGGGTAAATGCGAGATAAAAGTTGACGAAAAATATTTCGGATGCGACAATAAGTTGGGTGGAAGAGATTATTTAGGAGTGCTGATGAAAAATTTTCTGTTATTTATTCTGCTGGGATCTGCAGTCTACTTTCTGAGTATCCTGGTTGTCAGCTATTATGACGGTTCCGGTATTTCTTCGGCGGATACCGGCAGGAGGCTTACCGAAGTCGGTTACAGTTGGGAGGATGAGTTTTCATTTCCGGAGACTCTTTATTCACGGTTGAAATACGTTCCACCGGTAAGCGGTAAGAGTTATTATGTCGATCCCGAACACGGATCTATGGATAACGACGGGAGCAGGGAGCATCCATGGCATACGCTGCAGGAGGTGTTTGCAAGCGGGCTGATACAGCATTATAGTTATAAGGATCGTCCGTATAAAGCCGGTGGTGCGAAGGTGCTGGTGAATCCTGAAGCGCCGGTGAAGGGAGGGGATGAACTGGTACTGTTATCCGGGGATCACGGGACGGTGCGTACCGGTAAGGACGGATTTTATCTGGAGCCGGGGAAGTTTCTAACAGTTAGGGCCGGTAGGGGCAGTTTCCCGGTGTTATCCGGTCTTGAGCTCTATAGTTCAGGATATCTGTATTTTACAGATATTGACTTTAATTTCGGGTTTGCGCCTATGGATAACCCACCGCCGGTGATTGCTTCGTATAATCACAG
Organism: Planctomycetota bacterium; assembly: GCA_963677015.1. Taxonomy (GTDB): domain Bacteria; phylum Planctomycetota; class SZUA-567; order SZUA-567; family SZUA-567. The sequence continues at coordinate 2,742,809 of OY781533.1, read as the reverse complement.
TTATAGCGGGGAGTCGGGGAATATAATTATCAGCCACTGCCGGGTACATCCGCGTGTCAGTACTGCCGGCTGGAGTAAAAAAGACTGGAAAAGACGGACCACCTCTGCGGTTATTCTCGCAGGCAGCGATAATGTGGTGCGAAATTGCGCTCTGACCAATATTGCACTGGGGATTGTAATTACCGGTAACCGTTCTGTTGTTTATAATAATGTTATCAGGAATTTTACCGTTGATGGAATGCGTGGAAACGGCTCGGAGCTTGTCTTTGAGCGTAACCGAGTGCAGGGCAGTCTCAAGGTTGATGATAATCATGATGACGGGTTTCAGTCATTTCTGACCGCCGGTGCCTCCAGCTATGAGAATGTGATCATCAAGAATAATACTTTTCTGCAGACAATGGATATGAGCAGCCGTTTTCTGGGGAATTTTCAGGGTATAGGGTGTTTCGACGGACCGTATAAAAATTGGGTTATAACCGGCAATGTTATTATTACCGATGATTGGCATGGTATTTCGCTTTACGGCGCAGATGATTCGCTTATCGAGGATAATCTGGTCCTGCCGCTGCACCTGAATGCGGAGAACGGACCTCCATGGATAGCGCTGGTAAAGAGCAAGGACGGCAGAGAACCGGTGAATTCAGTTGTTCGTAATAATCGGGCGTTGAATTTTAGACTGAGTCCGCAGGTAAAAAGCAGCGCTAACACGACTCTGACCAATAAGCGTGAGGTTAACCGGCTTATCAAGCGCTATCTGTAATTTTTTATAACGAAATAAAATATTTTATATCAATGGTTTATGTTGTTTTTGTCTTTTCTGGTTCGCAAAACATTAATTGTTGTTATCTTGCGTATATTTTGGGTAAATCGGGATTTTACGATTGAATTGCCGTTGAAAATCTTGCATAATCTGCATCCGTTCTGGAATTAAGTGTGGTGCTTTATTTCTGATGATTTCTTTTATTAGAGCGAGGGTGCGGTTATGTCTAAGAATAGTTTGGTTCTTGGTCGTTACGATTGGGCGGTTTTTCTAGGTCTTTTTTCTGAAGCATTCTCTCTACAGGTCGTACCGGTGATTCTGCTGGCGGTATCCAATGATCTGGGGTTTCCTCTGGCTGAGGGCGGTTTTGTTGAAGGTGGCCTTATTCAGATGTTCTCCGGTCTTACCGGGGCGTTGATGATGCTGTTCGGGGCTGTTCTGTCTAACCGGTTTGGAAAGCGGTTTACATATAGTCTGAGTATCTTTCTACTCTTTGCCGGTGTGGCGGCGCTGGGCGGAGCCGGGTCATATCCGGCGTTTGTCCTCTTTATGATGCTGGCCGGGGCGGGAGGAAATCTGCTGATCGGGATGGCGCCGGCATTGGCGCATGATCTGCATCCGAAAGATTCCGGGCGTTATATAACTATTGCCAATTCTTTCTGGTCCGGGGGCATGCTGCTGACGGTGCTTTTGTCCGGGTATCTGCTGGCGGCTGGATTTTCCTGGCGCACGGTGCTCTTTATCGGGGCGGCGGTGGTCCTGCTGCCGCTGGTCCTGCTGCTGCTGCCGGTAGCGGCGGAAAAGCGTTTTCCTGACAGTTCCAGTCGGCAGAGTCTGAAAGATACCTTCCGCAGTAAGATTGTGGTTTTGAAGTGCCGCTATTTTTGGCTCTTTGTGGTGGCTATCTCGCTGGTGGCGGGATCGGAACTGGTCATCGGGCTGTGGACGGCGAGTTATATTCAGCTCAGTTTCGGTGCTTCGGCGCAGGCGGGGGGAGTTGCCGTAGGGTGTTTTGCGGCAGGGATGATTCTGTCGCGCGGGGTAAGCGGTTATTTTATCCGGCAGGAGAAGATACGCTCCTTTATTATCTGTTATGCCGTTACCGCCGCTATTATTACCGCTATCTTTCCGCTGGTTCATTCACTGTATGTCTTCTATGCGCTGCTGTTTCTGTCCGGTCTGGCTATTGCACCGCTCTGGCCCTGTATTCAGAGCTACAGCGTCGATCAGCTTCCGGCACTAAACAAGACGGTAGTTCTGCTGATGTTGTCTATCTGCGGCATAGCTGCTTATTCATTCTTCTCCTGGTTTACCGGTTATCTGGCTGCGGTATTTGGCAGTCTGAAACCGGTATACTATATGGTGCCGCTGAATTATCTGGTAGTGGTGGTGGTGCTTTGTTTTGCCGGGCGGCGGGAGACCACTGATGCTGCTGATCCAGTATCAGTGGAGTAAGTGCGAAATTGCCGGCAGCGCCATGAAGCTCTGGATAACCAGAGCGTTGATGATATCGATGGAGAAGGCACCGACCAGGGGCACAATCAGAAATGCTCTGGGAGCGGGGCCGAAATTCTTAGTGATACTGTCCATGTTGGCGATGGCGGTAAGGGTGCTGCCCAGACCAAAGCCGCAGAAACCGCCGGAGATTACCGCCGCATCAAAATCACGCCCCATAATCCGGTAACAGATGAGAAGAGAGAAGAAGATGATGAAGATGGTCTGTAACAGCATGATAACCGCCAGTGAGCCGGCTAGCGGTGCCAGCTCCCAGAGGCGGATCTTCATCATTGCCATCGCTAGAAATATTGCTAGTGAGACATTACCGATGATGGTCAGGGTCTCCTGATGGAGGTGCTTGTCACCGGTGCCGTCTTTGAAGGCAAGAATATTGCAGGTGATGATTCCGACAAAAAGAGAGCCGACAAAATCTGGAAGTATAAAGTTGTCCCCGTTGAGCAGATCAACTACCGGATCACCGAGGATTACGCAGATAGTGATCAGCAGGGTTGATTTCAGAATGGAGTCGGTCGATACAGACTCGGTGTCATTGTAGCGGCGGGAATGGAACTTGTAGTCATCTTCGTCGCCGATATCCTGAGGATTCGGGGTGAGCTGATGCCGCTTGATGATATAACGCGAGAGCGGGGCACCGATAATACCTCCGAGTATCAGGCCGAAGGTGGCGCAGGCCATAGCCATATCGGTTGCTCCTGCCAGCGGGGTGGCGGCGCTGCTGAAGATATCGCCGTAGACCTTGCCGGTACCGTGTCCGCCGGTAAGGGTTATTGATCCTGCCACCAGACCTATACGCGGATCGAGTCCGAGCAATTGAGCCAGCCCGAGTCCAAGACCATTCTGGAAGATCAGGAAGACAAAGCAGATACCAAGAAAGATAATAAGGCCTTTACCACCTTGTTTGAGCAGGCGCAGATTGGCGCTCAGACCGACGGTGGAGAAGAAGGCGAGCATTAGAAATTCTCCGACCTGAGTGTGAAAATCAAGTTCGATATCACAGAGCAGGTAGAGCAGAAGAGTGAAGATGGAGAAGATCACTCCGCCGACAACCGGATCAGGCAGGTTGAGCTGATTGAGGAAGTTTATTCTGGCACTCAGAAGTTTTCCGAGGTAGAGCACAAGAATGGCGATCAACACGCTCGACCAGGAGTTGAAGGTCCAGCTGTTCTGGGCAAAAACTTCGGTTACACTTGCAGATACTTGTTCGAGCATTTTCAGACTTTCCGGTTCAAAATGAATACAATATTTTCTGTAGTCTCAGATCTCCGGCTGTCAGTAGCTGCGCGGGAAGAGTAATCTCAACCCGGATTCTGTAATCATCTCGGCTGAGAGGTCCAGACCAGTAGTTCTGCTGGTAGTTTATTCCCCAATAGTTATATCCGGTTGCAGATTGCAGTAGCTGATATGCTCGGTACTGTAAGCTGCGCTGATATGAAACTGCTGCGTCTGAAATATGTGAGATTTATTTCAGCCCATAAATTTATCCTACCGTATGTTGGAATTTCTGTCAAGTTTTTCTGCTTTTTAAGAAATAAAAATGTGGTGTTGACAAAACTGATTGGAAAATCATGAGAATTTGCAGTTGGCGTATCTTCCTGATTTTTATGGTGTTAAATAGTATATTTGTGGTTTTCAGGAAATATTTTGCAGATAAAAGTTGCATAAGGGCTTAGGTATGGTATATTAGTTTTATAATATTTATTTATATCTCGGTTTGGTCGCGTGTTCATAGGTTGTATCAATTTTTTCGCTATATAAATGAGCTTTGGCTTATGCTGTTTTCTCCCTGTCGGTTTAGGGAGAAAAAAATTTCGGGGTTTTGGTCGCGTGTTCATTGCTGTTCTCGGGTTTTTCGGTATTGCCCTTCCGGTACCGGATAGCTTTTACAGCTGTTGTGTTTCTTCTTTATTGTTTGTTTATTTTTTGGAGGTTTACCATGTTAAAGCGTGTTGTCTATCTGTTGCTTGCAGGTTTCTGTCTGCTTAGCTGTGCAGTTGCAGACCGTGCCAATGCAGCACCAGCAACCCTGACTGCTATGAATCAGTCAGTATCCGGCTGGACTCAGAATTTTAATCCTTTTTCCAATATTATTGAGGCGTATCGCGGATTTGTCTATGAGCCGCTGGTAATTTACAACGGTCTTAATAACGAAGAGGTTCCATGGCTTGCTACGGATGTTGAGCTTGAGGATGATCTGCAGACTGTGACTGTCAAGCTCCGTCAGGGTGTCAAGTGGAGTGATGGTGAGGATTTCAATGCTGATGATGTGGTCTTTACCTATGAGCTCTTTAAAAAATATCCTGAAACCGACTATAGCGGCATGTGGGGCGACAGCGGCAAGCTCAAAGCCGTGGAGAAGGTTGATGACTACACTGTCAGATTTGTGATGAAAGAACAGAACGCTTTTGGTGTAAGTCCGTTATTTGTTGAGGTCTGGATGCTGCCTGAGCATATCTGGTCGAAGGTCAAAGATCCTACCAAGCGGGTGGTTGAGAAGCCGGTTGGTACCGGTCCGATGACCGAGGTGCTCCGTTTTACACCGCAGCTCTTTGTCATGGGGCGCAACCCTCATTACTGGCAGGCCGATAAGCTCAAGGTCGACCGTATGATGTGGCCGCAGTATAATTCCAATGAGGCGGCGTATGATCTGCTGATGTCCGGTAAGATCGACTGGGCGCATATCTTCATCCCTGAGATTGATAAGATTTATGTTGATGGCAGTGACACCAAGAAGTACTGGTTCCCTTCACGTGACGGGGTTCGTATCGCGATGAATATGCAGAGTAAGAATGAGAACAACCGCAAGGCGTTCAATAATGTTGATTTTCGCCGCGCCTTCTCGCTCTGTATGAACCGTGAGGATATGATGAATATCGGTGCTTACGGTTATGTCAAAGGTAATAATCCGGCAACCGGACTCTGTCCTTCGCTCTGGTCATGGCGTAATCCCGAAGCCGATAAGATCTGGGCCAAGTATTATCGTTTTGATATTCCGCAGGCGAAGATGATACTCGCTGACGCTGGTTTCAAGGATGTGAATGGGGACGGTTATGTTGAGAATCCTGACGGTACTCCCATCAAATTTGATATTCAGGTGCCGAGCGGCTGGACCGACTGGGTCAACAACTGTCAGATCGCGGTTGAAGGCCTGCGTAAGGCCGGTATCAATGCAGATGTCGCCACTCCTGAGGTAAGTGCGTATGTTGCGGCCTGGCCGACAGGTGATTTTGATGCGCAGTTCGCCGGTAACGGTATGGCTCCGACTATCTACAAGTTCTATGAGATGACCATGACCAAACCATACTTCAACAGCATCGTCTGGTGGTCTTCAAATCTGACCAAGGATGACAATGCCGACCGTGATAAGCTTATCGAACAGCTCAAAACCGCCAGAACCCGCAAGGATCAGCAGGCGATTGTCGATCAGATCGAGATGTATTACGCCGAGAATGTACCGCATATCCCGCTGTACTATAACGGAAACTGGTTTGTCTATAATACTTCACGCTTTACCGGCTGGCCGACTGCGGAGGATCCATACTGTGATCCGGCACTGGCTACCTTCTCCAACAGGCTTATTGTGCTGATGCATCTGCGTCCGGTTGAATAAACCTGTTCTCTCTAAAGTTATTTATCTCTACCGCTCAAGAAACACAGGTCTGCACATCACCGCGTTGATCTACTGAAAAAATGAAGTACGATGTGCAGACCCTCCTTGATTGCTCTTCTGTTGACGGGTAATTATCCGGTGTCAGAAGATATGCTGCAGTCTGGGAGGTTGGAGTAATACGGGTATTCAGAATTATCAGAGTGTTTGCGTGCCGTTAGTGGAGATAAGTGCCAGGTTGAAGTATGCAGTAAGCTGCGCAGTAAGAACTGCTTTATGACGAATGAGGAAAGTAATGAAATATTTTTTGCAGCGGTTTGGGTTCTATCTGATAGCTTTCTTTGCCGCTATTACTATCAATTTTTTTCTGCCCCGGATGATGCCGGGAGATCCGGTGCAGTCATATATTGCGACTCTCTACTCCGGTGGTGGAAATATCAGTGCCGATACGGTGCACGCGATTGAGAAACTGTTCGGGTTTGTTGATCAGCCGCTGTGGAAGAGTTATCTCAACTATATCGGGAGTATGTTTCAGGGTGACTGGGGCGTATCGCTCAAGTATTACCCCCGTCCGGTTCTGAGTGTGATAATGGATTATCTGCCCTGGACGCTGTTTCTAGTGGGAACTTCGGTAGTAATCTCGTATATCATCACGACCTTTCTGGGAATATTTGCCGCCTGGAACCGTGGGGGACTCTTCGACAGTATTGTGACAATAAGCGGGCAGATAGTCGCTAATATTCCGGCAATTGTCACGGCGCTGCTATTGTATATGATATTTGCCAGCCAGCTCAAGGTCTTTCCTACCGGTTACGCTTATGACAGCCTGCTCTTTCCGGAGTATACCTGGGAGTTTGCCCGCAGCGTGCTCTATCATGCGGTGCTCCCGGCGACAGCGGTTATTCTGACAAGTCTCGGAAACATTATGGTGATGCGGGCGAATATGATCAATCAGCTCGGTGAGGATTATATTGTTATGGGCTGGGGTAAAGGGGTGCCGGACCGCAGGGTTATGTTCTCCTACGGTGCGCGCAATGCACTGCTGCCGCTGGTTACGACCTTCGCTATGAGTATGGGGTATATCTTCGGCGGTTCGATTGTGGTCGAGATGATCTTCAACTATCCGGGGCTGGGGCTTCTGATGTTCCAGGCGCTGGCGGCGCGAGATTATCCGCTGATTCAAGGGTTGCTGCTGCTGATTACAGTTCTGGTGCTCTCAATGAATCTGCTGGCGGATATTCTGGTTTACTTCCTCGATCCAAGATTAAGAAAGCAGGGTAAGTGATATGCAGAGAATCAAAGAATGCCTGACCTTTATGCGGCAGAATATGAAGCTTACCGTCGGTCTGCTGCTGCTGTTACTTGTAGTCTTCAGCTGTGCGGCGGCTCCGCTTTTGACCAGTCATAATCCGGTGGAGCGTATCGCCGGATCGCATGAGGCGCCATCGGTGAATCATATTCTCGGTACTACCCAGCTCGGGCGTGATGTCTTCTCGCAGACGCTCTACGGCGGGAGAACCTCAATTGTGGTCGGGGTGGTAGCGGCTTTTATAACTCTGGTGCTGGCGATGGTTGTCGGTATCTGCGCCGGGTACTTCGGCGGGATAATCGATAATCTGATAACCACGTTAATCAATATTGTGATGGTGATACCCAATATTCCGCTGATTCTGGTGATGGCGTCAATGCTCGGTAAAATTTCACCGATCTATATCGGGCTGATAATCGGTCTGACCTCCTGGGCCTGGGGCGCGAGAGTGATCAGAAGTCAGACACTGAGTATCAGAACGCGGGAATTTGTTTATGCTTCCGAGACTCTGGGCGAGACCCGTTTCCGCCGTCTCTTCTTCGAGGTGATGCCGAATATGATGTCCATTCTCAGCAGTCTCTTTGTCGGTACGGTTATCTATGCGATCATGGCCGAGGCAACACTGGAGTTTCTGGGATTTGGCGATCCGCTCTCGACTACCTGGGGCATTATGCTCTTCAACGCTCAGAATTCGGCGGCACTGCGGGTAGGCGCGTGGTGGGAACTGCTGGGACCGTGTCTGGGACTGGTGCTGCTCGGTGCGGGGCTGACCCTGATAAACTTCTCAATTGACGAGGTCTCCAACCCCAAGCTCAAGGTACACAAGATAATGTCCAATTTCTACAGAATGCGCAAGAAAGGAAAGGTTTAAATGGAGCCATTACTGGAGGTCAACAACCTTTCTGTTGATTATATTACAATGACCGGAAGTGTCAGGGCGGTGGATAATGTCAGCTTTACCATCAACCCGGAGGAGATACTCGGTCTTGCCGGTGAATCCGGCTGCGGCAAGAGTACGATAGCGTATTCACTGATGCGTCTGCATCGTCCACCGGCGCTGATAAGTGAGGGGGAGATAAAACTGGGAAATACCGATGTCCTGAAACTCTCGACTGAAGAGCTGCGCAAGTTCCGCTGGGAGGAGATGAGTATGGTGTTTCAGAGTGCGATGAACTGTCTCAATCCGGTGGTGCGTCTGGATAAGCAGTTTTTTGAGATCTTTAAATATCATGGCATAACCAGTAATCGTGATGAGGCTTTTGAGCGCTCGGCGGAGCTGATGAAGATTGTAGATATTGCTCCGGAGCGGTTGCGGGACTATCCGCACCAGTTCTCCGGCGGGATGCGCCAGCGGGCAATAATTGCCATGGCTCTGGCGCTGAATCCGAAACTGCTGATTCTTGATGAACCGACAACGGCGCTTGATACTGTAGTGCAGCGGGAGATTTTGCAGAAGATCTATGAACTCAAGGAGAAATTCAAGTTTTCCATTCTCTTTATCACTCATGATCTGAGTCTGATGATGGAGTTCTGTGATACCGTGGCGGTGATGTACGCCGGTAAGATTATCGAGATGGCACCGTCCGAGCAGATCCTGCATAAGCCGCGTCATCCGTATACCTATGGTCTGAAGAATTCCTTCCCGTCACTTCAGGGGGAAGTACAGTATATGGAAGGGATACCGGGGGCACCGGTAAGCCTCTCCATGCTGCCGCGGGGCTGCAGATTTCAGGATCGGTGCTTCAATGTTACCGGTGAGTGTCGGCGCTATGAACCTCAGGGTGGGGCGGATAAGCATAACTTCGTCTGCTGTCATAATCAGCTTAAAGAAGGGAAGGTGGCCGAATGAGTGACGCGACTTCACGCAAACCGATATTTGAAGCGAAAAATATAATAATGGATTTCAAGGTGCAGAAGCGGGGCGGAATTTTCGGCGGCACTAAAACCCTGCGGGCGCTCAATGATGTGTCCTTCTCGATGTATGAGGGTGAATCACTGGCGGTGGTCGGTGAATCCGGCTGCGGTAAGTCTACGCTCTGCCGGATTGCAATGCGGGTGCATGAGCCGACAAGCGGGAGTATGACCTATAATGATATGGATGTGCATCATTTCAGGAGTAAGCAGGAGTATAAGCTTTACCGTAAGAAGGTGCAGATGATATTTCAGGATCCGTTCTCCTCGCTCAATCCGCTGCACAGTATTAATTATACGCTCTCCCGTCCGCTCAAGCTTTATCACCATCTTTCACGTGCTCAGATGGATGCCAGAATTGATGAGATTATGGAGACGGTAGGGCTGCTGCCGGCACAGGAGCAGAAGCGCAAGTATCCGCATCAGCTATCCGGCGGGCAGAAGCAGCGCGCCTTTATCGGCAAGGTGCTGGCGATCGGGGCGGATGTGATTTTCGCGGATGAACCGACATCGATGCTTGATGTCTCGATCCGGCTGGGCGTATTGAATCTCCTGAATAAAATGAAGTTCGAGCAGAAAAAATCGTTTTTGTATATTACCCATGATATAGCGACTGCGCGGTACTTTTCGGAGCGGATAATAGTGCTTTATTGCGGGCATATGGTGGAATGGGGTGATGTTGACAAGGTGGTCAAGACACCGGTGCATCCGTATACCCAGCTCTTGATATCGGCAGCACCGGATCCGGAGCGCGAGACGGTGGCGGAACTCAAGGAGAAGGGGCGATCCGAGATAAGTCAGTGGACCCCTGAGAGTAAGGGCTGTCCTTTTGCGCCGCGCTGTCTGAAAGCGACCGATATCTGCTATCGGCATTTTCCGGAGGCGGTCGAGGTGGATACCGGGCGCTTTGTCAGGTGCAATCATATTTAGATTTTTATTTGGCGGTTGATGATAATTGAATTTGGAAAGGTGTTATCATGGCTAAAGTTGGTAAAGACTTTGTCTGGGGTGTCGCTACGGCCAGTTATCAGGTTGAAGGCAAGGGGCAGGGTGAGCGCGGGAAGTGTATCTGGGATACCTTCGCCGCTACCGGAGTACGGCATGGACATAATGGTGACCGGGCGAGTGATCAGTTCGGGCGTTATAAGGAGGATGTCAGACTCATGAAGGAACTGGGAGTGAAATCCTACCGTTTCTCCATCGCCTGGCCGCGAATCTTCCCCGAATCCATGGAGCGTGAGAATGTGGCTGGTTTTGACTATTATCATCGGCTGATCGATGAGTTGCTGGCAAATGGGATAGAGCCGAATGTGACTATGTATCATTGGGATCTGCCCCAGTATCTGCAGGATATCGGCGGCTGGACCAACCGTGAGGTTGCCTACGCGTTTGAAAAGTATGCCGAGAGCTGTCTGCGCAATCTCGGATCCAAGGTCAAGATGTGGGTGACACTCAATGAACCTTATTGCTCTTCTTTTGTCAGTTACGAGTTTGGTGAGCATGCTCCGGGACTCAAGGATAGAGAGAAGGCTTATACCGTGGTGCACCATCTGAATCTGGCGCATGGGCTGGCGGTGAAGAAGTTCCGTGATCTCGGGTGTCAGGGGAAGATCGGGATTGTGCATAATCTGACCCATCCCCGTCCGGCAACCGGTTCGGAGCGGGATATCGAGGCGGCCGACAGGGGCGGAGACAAAGGCTTCTATATGTTTACCGAGCCGTTATTTAACGGGCGTTATCCGCAGCGGCATCTGCAGGCGCTGGGAATTGAGCTGCCGGTTGAACGCGGGGATATGGATCTTATATCCCAGAAGATAGATTTTCTTGGTGTGAATTATTATACCGAGGATGTGGTAGCGTACGCCGAGGATACACCGGAGAAATTCCGCCGGGTGCCGGCGGCGAAGAAGAAAACGGTTATGGACTGGGATATTGTGCCCAGTGGTCTCTACCGGCTGCTCAAACAGGTGCAGCGTAATTACGGGGATATTCCGCTGTTTATTACGGAAAACGGCTGTGCCTGCGCCGATACTCTGAATGAGGATGAAAGCCGCTGCCATGATCAGGAGCGTATAGAGTATTATACCGAGCATCTGAAACAGGTGGCGCGTCTGATAGCGGAAGGGGTAAATCTGCAGGGGTATTATGCCTGGTCATTTATCGATAACTTTGAATGGGCCTGGGGTTATACGATGCGTTTCGGTCTGGTGTACTGTGATTATAATGATATGCGGCGCATACCCAAGGACAGCTATTATTATTATCGCGAGGTAATTGCCGGTCATGAAGAACTTTAATGTGGCGCTCACAATAAAGTAGTAAACATGATGAATGAAGTACCACAGAAGGGTGGTCGGTATGGAGTGTGTCCCTCCGTACCGGCCATTTTTTTGTAAAATACCTATAATGAGTTGAGTATTATAGCATATCCTGAAGCATATAATATAGAGTAATCCCCGGGTCTCTTAAATCCGGGGATTACTCTATATTCAAGTGCTATAACCTCAATACGATATAAGGCGGTTAAAAATCAGAAGAGGTAGTAACGCTGAGTCAGGGGCAGTTTTTCACTCGGCTCACATTCAATAACCTTTCCATCGGCCTTGACCTGATAGGTTTCAGGAGATACTTCGATATGTGGAATCATCGCATTATGAATCATCTCGTTTTTACCGATATTCCGGCACCCGCTGACAGGCAGGACCATCTTATCCAGACCGAGTTTCTCTTTGATATTATTTTTATAAGCGCTTTTTGAGACGAAGGTTATACAGCTGCTGGAACGGGCTTTGCCGTATGCGCCCCACATATTACGATTCAGAACCGGTTGCGGTGTTGGAATTGAGGCGTTAGCGTCACCCATCTTGGCAGCAATGATAAATCCTCCTTTGATTACCATGTCGGTTTTGACTCCGAAGAATTGTGGATTCCAGAGTACGAGATCAGCTATCTTGCCGGTTTCAATGGATCCTACATATTTTGAGACGCCGTGAGCGATTGCCGGGTTAATTGTGTATTTTGCAATATAGCGTTTGGCTCTGAAATTATCATTATCACTATCCGCTGCTTCAGGAAGCTGACCGCGTTGTTTCTTCATTTTATCCGCGGTCTGCCAGGCTCTGGTTATTACCTCTGCCGGACGCCCCATTGCCTGAGAATCAGAGTTTAAGATTGATATAGCTCCCATATCGTGCAGCACGTCTTCAGCGGCGATGGTTCCATATCTAATTCTGGATTCGGCAAAGGCTACGTCTTCCTGCAGCTTGGGATCGAGGTGATGGCAGACAATGATCATATCCAGATGTTCGTCAATAGTGTTCTTGGTGAACGGCATTGTCGGGCTGGTGGAAGAAGGAATGACATTACAAAGTCCGGCAGCCTTAATGATGTCGGGGGCATGTCCGCCTCCCGCTCCTTCAGTGTGATAGGTGTGTATTGTCCTTCCGGCGATTGCGTCTCTGGTACTTTCAAAATATCCGGCTTCATTCAGGGTATCGGTATGAATTGTGACCTGTACATCATAGTCGTCGGCAACCTTTAAACTGGTATTAATCGCCGAAGGAGTTGTTCCCCAGTCTTCATGAAGTTTGAGCCCTAGAGCACCAGCGTTTATCTGTTCGATAAGCGGAGCCTCACTGGTGCAGTTCGCTTTTCCAAAAAAACCGAAGTTCATCGGGAATTCTTCCGCAGCCTGCAGCATCCGGTGGATGTTGAATACTCCCGGGGTACAAGTGGTTGCAAGAGTGCCCTCCGCCGGGCCATCACCACCACCGATCATTGTGGTTATTCCGGAGAAGAGTGAGGTCTCTACCTGCTGGGGACAGATATAATGAACATGAGTGTCAATCCCTCCGGCGGTTACTATCATCCCTTCCGCACTGAGAACCTCGGTGCCTACTCCAACTATCATACCCGGGGTTACACCCGACATGATATCGGGGTTTCCCGCTTTTCCGATACCTGCGATTTTACCGTCCTTGATACCAATATCGGCTTTTACAATCCCCCAGTGATCAATTATCAAGGCATTGGTAAGCAGTAAATCAAGTGCACCATCTTCACTGGTTATCTCGGCGTTTTGCCCCATGCCGTCACGGATGGTCTTACCGCCGCCGAATTTCATCTCATCACCGTAAACTGTATAATCTTTTTCTATCTCCACAAATAAATCCGTATCGGCCAGACGGACTTTGTCTCCAGTGGTGGGGCCATACATGGAGTTATACTCACTCCCGGAAATTTTAATGCTCATTATTCTGATCTCCTATATATTAAAATTTAATTTTGTGACTTATTGGGCTGTAGTTTTGGGAATAATTATACAGCTGTTAAATAAACCCTTTAAGCTTTGCCTTATTCAAGGCTGAAGCTAGAGTCGAATCATTAATCTGAGCATCGGTTAAATTATTGAGCCCGCGGGCAATTTTGTTGCCGGCTAAAGCGACAAGTTTGACCGTCTTTGTTTCATCGACTTCAAACCGGATAGAGGTTCCTGAGGCGATATCAAGCCTGAAGCCAAATGCCTGCTCTCTGTCGAATTTTAAAAATTTATTCACCTCGAAAAAATGAATATGTGATCCTATCTGGATTGGGCGGTCTCCAGTATTGCTAACCGCGATCTCCTTTGTTTCCAGGCCGCGATTGATTTTAATTTCCCTGTTTTTAATAATAACTTCTCCTGGTATCATATCAGACTCCGTATTTTGGTATTAAAATATTATTAAAGTAAAAGACATAAATAATCAGCATATTGGTTCATGCACCGTAACTAATTTTGTTCCATCATCAAATGTCGCTTCAATCTGAACCTCTTTGACCATTTCACATATTCCATCCATAACATCAGCTTTTGTGAGCATCTTCCTGCCTGCTTCTATTACTTCTTTTACGGTTTTCCCTTCTCGGGCCAGTTCCATAATTTCCGAGGAAATATAGGCAACTGTCTCGACATAGTTTAACTTAATTCCTTTTCCTTTTCTCTGTTTTGCTAACTCGCCTGCAGAGTGCAGCATCAGCTTCTCAATCTCTCTTGGTGTTAATCGCATAAAATTTCTCCTGAAAACAAACAACAATAATTATAAAAGGTTGGGCTTTGTATCGATTGGGCTATCACAAGAAGCGTGCCAGCTGTATTATTTTGTTTACATGACAATACAAAAATCTTGAATGCTTATATGGGTATATGGTAAAAACAATGGTTGGTGATTTTGTTAAGGTGTTTGTATATAATGAGAAATATTTTTGAGAAATAATGTTTTATTTGATTATTTGTGTTTAAATTAAATATTGACAAATATGAGGATTACTTTGTGGTTATACAGGGTAATTATTGTAATATGTTACAATTTTGGGTTAATATAATACATTTATGTAGTGTTTGCGGGTGTTTGGTTTGCGGTTTTATACTTATAGGTATTTAATAAACTACTAGGTTGTGATGTTATTTTTGAATAAATGTGTGTCTGTCTGCTAACAATAATGTCCATTAATCTAAATCGTTTCTTGTGAGTTTGTATGGTTTTGAATAATGTTTAATGTTTGTTGTTTTGTAAACAAATATTGACGTGACATTGGGGGCTGGGTTTGGAGAAATGTAGTTAGAGTAGAAAATACCGTTAATAATTACAGGTTTATGTCTTCTAATGTTTGAATTAATTGGTAATTGATGTGTTTTGCAAATAATGCGCAGGGGAGAGTCTTGAAGATATTTGTTTACGGCGTAGTTAAATTCATCGGCGTACTTTGAAGTCGCAAATTATTTTTGCTGAAGCATATGCTGATTTTTAAGAGGTGTTTTATACTGTATATTTATCTGCGGTTATAGAGAGAATAGCCGCAAGCTTATAATCTGCAGTATGATAGATGGTGTTGGTATGACGCTGTAATATGTATTACAGCTTGGGCGCTAAGGGTTGGGCAGCAGCCGGGTATGCTTGAGGAAGCTGGTAATTGCCCGCTCTGCTCTGTATCGGCTGAGCTGTGATTGCAGCTCCCCGGATAATGATTTACCGCGGCAGGCTTTTTTATTTACAATGGGGCTGATGTATGTACCATTTATATTAGCTGTAACTTTGTAGTTATATTATAGTGAGGAAACAATGTATGAACAGTGATTGTAAACGATCCGGCATGGCGTTTTTCTGCAACCTTTGTCTGTTGCTGAGTCTTGTGCTCGTTCTGAATGCCGGCGCTCCTGCGGCTTCGGCGGATGACAGCATCAAGGAGTCGTTCATCAATATCTGGGATAAGGTCTCGGATGCGGCGGTGAAGGGCAGCAAGGTGGTCAAGGATAAGAGTGTCGAGATCGGGGAGGATGTCAGCGATAAGGCGGTAGAGGCCTGGGAATGGGCCAATGACGACGGCACCTCCGATCCGGAGCTGGAAGATGATGCTTTCGGAGATGATCCGACGGCACCCGGGATGGATGCCGGTCCGATGGGTGAAGATGGTATGGACTTCGGAGCGGATACTGGTGATCCCCATGTAGACCCGGAAGATGATACTCATGTGGATCCGGAGGATGATTCGCTGAGTGGTAAGGTTGAGAAATCAGCTGCAGAGCTCTGGTCACAGGTGGCCAGAGCTTTTTCAAGTGTGGATAAAGCTGTCGCTTCATACCCGACTCCTGCGGAGCTTTGGGATAAGGTCAATGATGATCTCGAACTTATAGCTCAGAGGCTGCAGCAGCAGGAGGAACTGCCGGAGAGTTCGCTCTTCGGTGCGGACCGGGAGTCGAATCAGAAAAAAATAAATCAGCTTATGAATCAGGTGCTGGAGGTACTGGAGGTGAGTGATGTCTCCCGCCGCAAGCAGGAGTATGCCGAGCTGGAGGAGGAAATTTTACAGAAGAATATCGAGGTGGCTGAATACCGGGAGAAGCTGGTGCTTGCTCCGGAGAAGGTCTCTGGAGTTGACGCGGTCTGGAAGGATACGCGTGCTGACTACCAGCATAAGGTAGACGCGGGGCTTGAGGATATCAAGCAGCTTAAGAAGAGGCAGCGGGAGATTCTGGAGACAATAAAGGCTGAACTGTTCAAGCGCAGCGGTATCGAATTGAGTGATGAGCAGGTTTACAGTCTGGTGGTACTGGTGTCGGGGGATACGTTTGTCAATCTCAACAGTATCTTCTTTAATATTCGTCAGCTGGTGGGAGTGCTGGAGCAGCTGGCTGAGAAGAATCGTGATTATGTTAATAGTGTCAAGAAGTATTACGGGATGTATGCGGTGCTTATCGGGGTCTTCAAGCTGGCGCATGAGAACGAGATTGCCAGGATTCAGGAGGAGTATATTCCGCGTCTGACGGAGTTTCAGCAGCGGGCGCGTTCGGCATCGACAGAAACCAGGAAGCTCTTGCAGAAGAATAGTGATAATCCTGCTAACGTGGCAATGCTCAAGAATAATCTTCGGGCGCAGGCGGAGGTTTATCAGGCGGCGGGAGCGTACCGCAAGTATCTGCAGGGATACCTGCGGACTCTGGAGCGGAGTGTTGCTGAAATCTCCCGGCAGGAACTGGTCGTGAATGATACCTGGAAGACTACCGAACTGGCATCAAGTCTATTGTCGGTAATGCGCAGCAGCTCGGCTGGTCTTAAAAATCTGGTAAGTATGGAGTTGCCCAGTATCAAACCGCTCAATATCGGCAGGCTCAAGGATCAGTTCAATCTGATATCGTTGCGTATCCGGGAATAAGCTGCAGCTCTATTCAGATTGCGGTTGTTGGATTGCTCAGGTATTACGTGCTGTCGTTTTAAGATGCTGGTGGAAGTTTATATTTGTATTATTTTATTTTTCGCTGCGTGATTGCAGGGGAAAAGCGGTATTATTGATTGTTGTTGTGTGTGATTATTCTGTGGTCGGGTTTTGTTGTGGAATTCAATGAATATGATGAAAAAACTTTTAAGTGTAATACTGTTTCTCACTCTCTGGTCTTCAGTTGTGTCGGCTGATGATAATAAGTTGTATCTTTATGATTGGACTGAGTATATTCCGACTCAACTGCTGGAGAAGTTTACCGAGGAGACCGGGATTGAGATAGTGAGTTCGACTTATGATTCCAACGAGGAGATGTTTGATATGCTCTCTCTGACCGGCGGGAATGGTTATGATCTGGTTGTGCCTTCCGGGTATTATGTCGGGATGATGGCGGCGAAGAAACTCCTGCGTCCTATTGATCGCAAGAAACTGCCGAATTATGCTAATCTTGATCAGGCTCTACTGGGTAATAATCCTGAATATGGTGTGCCGTACTGCTGGGGGGCGACTCTGCTGGTCGTTGATTCTTCCAAAATTGATCCTGAGACGCTAAAGAGCTGGAAAGACCTGCTCAGACCGGAGTTTGCCGGTAAGACTCTCTTTGTTGATGATCTGCGTGATGCGTTCAGTGTTGCGCTCTATGCTCTGGGTTATTCCATAAATACGCATGAGCGGGAAGAGATAGTGGCGGCATATGAGTGGCTCAGGAAACTGCTGCCCGGAATGAAACTGCTTGATTCTGAAACGATAATCTCTGAGTTGAGTACCGGGAACTATTTGGCGGCGGTGGTTTACGGCGCGGATGTGCTGACAATTCAGCAGGAAAGGCCGGAGTTTAAAGCGGTGTATCCCAGTGAAGGGGTGCCGCTATGGGTAGATTGCTTCGCCATTCCCCGGGGTGCCAAACATGTGGAGAGTGCTTATAAATTCATCGACTTTATGCTGCGTGAGGATGTGAACCGGGTGGTTGTGGAGGAGATAATGTATTCCACTCCCAATAAGGAGGTACTTAAGGGTATTGATGAGAAACTGCGTCTGAATCGGGTATTCAATCCGACACCGGCGGAGCTCGGGAAATCCGTGTTTCTCGATTATGTCGGTAAAACTCAGGAGATTTATGAACGGTACTGGCGTATGCTGCAGCAGTAATAGCCGGTGTGTGTGGCGTCTTCGCGCGTCTGAACGGAACCGGGTGGTTTGTTTTGGAGCGTGAGGCTGAGATAACGGGTTTAATCATGAATCTTATTGAGGTCGGTATTTTGTAGTCTTTGAATACCGTGCCGGCGGTTAACGGGCTTTATGCCTTGGTGGTTGTCTGTAGTCTGCGGGCGCCGTTTGGGATTCCGGCAGTCAGTAAATCTGGGGAATGCTTATCGAAGGGGATTGGAGAAAACTATGAGAGAATTATTTGCCGGAACCAAGATTGGCGGTATAGAGGTGAAAAACAGGTTTGTCAGAAGTGCGACCTGGGAGAATATGGCGACGGCTGAAGGTGAGCTGACTCCGGAGATTTATGATATTTATGCGGCTTTGGCGCGGGGCGGGGTGGGGCTGATTATTACCGGCTACGCCAATGTGGTCGCCGAGGAGAAACCGAATCCCGGAATGTTTGGAATTTATGATGACTCGTTTATTGAGAACTACCGCAAACTCACCGATCTGGTACATCTTAGCGGCTCTAAAATAGTTTTACAGGCGGCATATGGCGGAACAAAGACTTCGTATGATCTGGGAGAGCGGATGATTTTTGCACCCAGTGCGGTAGCGGAGAGAAACACCGGAGTCGTCGGTACGGCTATGACCAGAGCGGATATACGTTATATTGTCGCGGCTTTTGCGGCGGCTGCGCGGCGGGCGCGTGAGGGCGGGTTTGACGGGATTGAGGTACACGGCGCGCATACTTACCTGATAAATCAGTTTCTCAGTCCGTATTATAACCGCCGGGAGGATGAATACGGCGGAAGTCTGGAGAACCGGTTGCGTTTTCTGGCGGATATCTGCCGCGAAATTCAGCGGGAGGCGGGGCGTGATTTTCCGCTTTGGGTAAAACTTACCTGTTGTGAATTTTTTGATGGTGGTCTGACTTTCGCTGAGACGCTGGAGATCTGCCGTCGACTGCAAGAGTTGGGTGTGAGTGCATTGGAGATAACTGGTAATATTCATTCTCAGGCCGAACAGATGATTGGGCAGGAATTTGACGGCTATAAAATTCAGGAGCAGATATATTTTCGGGATTATGCCGCAGCAGCAGCCGAGGCGGTAGAGCTGCCGGTGATTGTAGTCGGCGGAATCAAGGAGTATGAGCCGGTCGAGGATTTGCTGCAGCAGAGCAGGATCGCCGGGTTTGGTCTGTCGCGTCCGCTGCTGGCAGAGCCCGGGTTGATCGGGCGCTGGCAGCAGGGAGAGCGGGTCAAAGTAAAGTGTATCCGCTGCTCAAAATGCCGGACGGACAGAGGGAATTACTGTGTGGTCTTTGCACCGCGGGATTAGGGGTGAGTGTCTTTTTTATTGAGAGCGCTGGCACATGATTAATTTGCTCTGTTCAGGCATTCAACCGATATTCAATAGCGGCTGGCCGTTGAATTCGTTGAGGGCGTTGAGCATGGCGATGATATTCTGCGGGGGAACGTCGGGCATGAGGTTGTGGATGGAGTTGAAGACGTAGCCGCCGCCGGGGGCGAAGATCTCCAGTCGGTTCAGTACGTGCCGGCGTACTTCGGCGGGAGTGGCGTGGTTGAGAACGGTGCTGGTGTCTGCGCCGGCGCCCCAGAAGGTGATCTGCGTACCGAATTCACGCTTGAGGGTGGCGGGATCCATATCGGTGCAGTTGGTCTGTACCGGGTTGATAATGTCATAGCCGACCTCGATGAGATCCGGCAGGAGTTTATAGATCGAGCCGCAGGAGTGGAGGAAGACTTTGGCGCTTGAGTGCTCCTTGAGGTAGCTGACCAGCCGGCGGTGCCGGGGTTTGAAGAGTGCGCGGTAGGTTGCCGGGGACATGAAGGGACCGGTGCTCATGCCCAGATCATCACCGAAACGGAAGATATCGATAATGTCACCCAGATAGGTGCAGACCTTCTCCAGTGTCTGCAGATGAAGCTCCAGCAGTGCGTCCAGCAGCGGCTCCACCTCTTCCGGCTCGGCGACAATATCCATCAGAAAATTGTCTATCCGGCGCAGGAAGGTGCCCCATTCAAACATATTGCAGCCGATACCCATGAAGAGCGCCCGGTCGGTCTCGGCGCGCAGAGTCAGGCAGGTTTCACGCAGTTGTTCCCAGAAATCCGGCTCACCCGCGCGGTTCCACGGGCTCTGCGCCAGATAGGCCCAGAGCACCTTCTGCATCGCCTGCGGCAGCTCACGGTAGTCGGTTGGGTAATCCTCCAGATACGGGAAGCAGGTCTGGTCGTAGAAGGTTGCTCCCTGCGGCATTCGGGCGATCATGGTACCACTGCGGTCATAGACCTGCCGGTCGCCGTTATCTACAAGAACTGGGTTGAACCATGAGGGGATACTGGCCCGGCTGCCGTCTGGAAGATAATCCGGCTTCCAGCAATTGCTCTCACGGTGGCAGGCGCGGGCGATATCTATCACATCGATACCGAAGCGGTCGAGACACCAGTCTTCCGGCTCGGCCAGCTGCTGCACGACATCATAGACCCGTACCTCGCCCTCTACTCCGAGATGGCGGCAGAGGTTGGCGTAGGCGATGGCGGAAAACCCCGAGCTTGGGGTGGCTCCGATATCCAGCGGTACCCGGTCGGGCTCACGGTGCTCAATGGTGGCGATTATTCTCTCTCTACTGTTCATTGGTCTTCCTTTCTCTCTCTTTCTCTTAAATCCGGTCTTTGCTATAAAATAATTTATCATCTCTAAGTATCTTAGTCAAATTTTTTATTAAAAAAGAGCGTTTTTAGCTGAAATTAACCATTTTTAACTTGAATATCCCTTATTTTGCAGGTATACTGTGATCAAATAGTTTATCAAGAGTACTGGAGGATTTCATTATGTCATTAAAGAGTATTGCCAAAGCGGCGGGGGTTTCTATTTCAACAGTATCGCTGGTGCTCTCCGGTAAGGGGCGGATTTCGGATCTGGTGCGTGAGCGGGTGCTGCAGGCGGCTAAAGATCTAAAATACAAGAGTCCGCTCTATTCGCAGGAAGGGGCGACAGTAGCGATACTCTTTCCTCTGGATCCGGAGTGGCGGCATGTGCTGGAGTTTGTCGGGGTGATTCTGTCGGCGCTGGAAGCGAAGCTCTCTGAGGCCGGGTATGTGCCGGTGCTGGTGCCGATTTATTTCAATGACGAGGCGGCTGAGATAAGCCGGAAGCTTGATGCGCTGAATCCGCGGGCGGTAGGGAGTGTACATTATATAAATGAAGAGCTGTTTGCGGCTCTGGAGCAGCGTGGTGTGCCGGTGGTTATTATCAATCGCAGTCTCCTGCAGGACAAGTTCTGCACGGTCTGTGTCGATGATTTTCAGGGAGCGTATGAGGCGGGAAAATATCTGCTGGAGCGTACCGGCGGTGGCAGGGTGGTGTATATCGGTTATGAAAAGAGCATTATGACCAATCTGATAGATGACCGCATGTACGGTTTTCAGAAGGCGCTGCTGGAGTCGGGCTGTGAGCGGCCGCAGCAGGAGCTTTTCTACGTTTCTGAGCCGCTGCCCGAGCAGCTTGATAAGTTACTCAGACCGCTCTTCTCGGCAGCGCCGCCTAAGGCGCTTTATGTCTATGATGATTATCTTGCTCTCTTTGTGAGTGCGGCGCTGGAGCGTCTGGAGGTTGGGCTCTGCGGCAGGGTCGAGCTGCTGGCACCGGGGGATACTCTTGATTACAGTCTGCCCTGTACGCCGCAGTTTTCGACAATGTCTATCGATACGCGGCAGCTGGGAGAACTAGGAGCGGAGCTTCTGCTCAGCCGCCTGCGGCGCAGCGGTTTTGAGCTCCTGGTGCGCAAAATCCGGCAGAACCTGGTGGCGCGGACTTCTGAGAATAAGACCATCTAACAGTCAGTGAATATTATGGTTACAGCTTTTTTTCGGAAAAAGCTCTTCCCAAAACGCTAAGAATCATTTATAATGGTTACAATTATGTTGCTTTTTTATGATTGGAGTAAATCGGCAGAGACATTCAAGTGAAGTATTTGGGGTTATTACCTGAATGCTGAGGTCGGTAATGCGGTCTGAGGCTATTATTTCAGCTGTAGTGCGGATGCGAAGTGTTCACCAGAGGGAAAGCTCTCAAAGAAAAACTTCTATTTAGAACTGGGGTTTATTTAGGGTCTGCAGAGCGGTACGCAGGCAATAGATTATACTACATTAGTGGTATATTGTGAGTCCTTCGGGGCGAAGCTTAAACACTCTAACTCTATTATCTTTCAGGATGATAGGGTTGGAGTGTTTTTTTTATGGGCTATTTTTGGAGATATGATGATAGAACTCAAAGGAATTGTCAAAAAATACGGCAAGCATGTGGTTCTGAATAATATCGATCTTTCTTTTGAGGGAAATGGTATATACTGTATTATCGGTGAGAGCGGCTGCGGCAAGACAACCTTGATGAAGCTGATCAATAAGCTGATTCTGCCGACATCCGGCAGAATATTTGTCGGGGGTAAGGATATCTCCGGCATCGACAGTATCCAGCTCCGCAGAAGTATCGGTTATGTTATTCAGAAGGTCGGACTGTTCCCGCATATGACGGTGGGAGCGAATATTGAGGTGGTGCTGGAGCTGCTCAAGGTCGCGCCGGAGAAACGCCGGCAGCGGACGCTTGAGCTGCTGAATCTGGTGCATTTGAAGGAGTCGGACTATGACAAGTACCCAGATGAACTCTCCGGCGGACAGCAGCAGCGGGTCGGGATCGCCCGGGCACTCTCGACCGATCCGGATATTCTGCTGATGGACGAGCCGTTCTCGGCGCTTGATCCGATAACCCGTGAGAGCCTGCAGGATGAACTGGTCGAGATTCAGAAGGAGCTTGGCAAGACCATTGTCTTTGTGACCCATGATATGGATGAGGCGATAAAGATCGCCGATAAGATCGCGATACTCAAGAACGGGGATCTGATTCAGTATGATGCCCCGGAAGAGATACTGCTAAATCCGGCCAATGGTTATGTTGAATACTTTATCGGCAAGGACCGCCTCTGGCGGACTCCGGAGCTGCTGCTGGTAAAGGATATCATGAAGGTGAATATCCCGACGGTAAAGGCGAATATGAATCTGTCCAAGGTCTTTGAGAAGATGAAGGAGGCGGATAAGGAGCTGCTCTTCGTCGTGGATAAGGGGCGGGCTGTCGGCAGTGTGTCGCGCAAGCGGCTCTTCAAGCACGGGATGTCCTCGAGTATCAGGGTGGCGGATGTCATGGATGAGTTGTCGCACCGGTTATATCTCGATTCCAACCTATTGGATGCGATGACCATTATGGAAGAGACGGAGGACAAGGCGGTGGTGGTTGAGAACAAAGCGGGAGAGCTGCGAGGGGTGATAACTCCGACCAGCCTCTTGAATGTGATCTATGACATCAAGCCGGAGTGTAAGGAGAAGAATTATGCATGATGGTCTGGGGATTATGTCGGCACTGCTGCGGCATCTGGAGATAACCTTTTTTGCTGTCGGACTGGCGATTCTTATCGGGGTGCCGCTGGGAATAATTATTTCCAAGCGCTTGTCTCTTGCCAAACCCGTACTGACCGTGGCCGGGATATTTCAGACGGTGCCGAGTCTGGCGCTCTTCGGTCTGATCATTCCGTTTCTGGGTATCGGGTTTCTGCCTTCTATTGTAGTGCTCTTTCTCTATGCGCTGCTGCCGATCATTACCAATACCTATATTGGTATTACCGGAATAAATCCCAATCATATCGAGTCCGCCCGCGGCATCGGTATGAATAAGAAGGAGATACTCTTCAAGGTCGAGCTGCCGCAGTCGGTACCGGTGATCATGGGCGGGATCAAGGTTTCGGCGGTTACCTGTGTCGGTACCGCGACTATCGCCGCGCTGATCGGTGCGGGTGGCTTGGGTTCCTTTATCTTTCGCGGTATTGCCAACGGCGACAGTAATAAAATTCTTATGGGGGCGATACCGGCGGCGCTGCTGGCGATCGTGATCAACTGGATCTTCGGGCTTATTGAACGGGCGCTGACCCCGCAGAAGAGTTCGACCAATATTGACTGGGTACATCGTAATAAACGGGTGGTGCTGCTTTTGGGACTGATCGTTTTCTCGCTGCCGCTGATTTTTTTCTTTGCCGAGAGCTATCAGGCCTGGCGTGAGAAGAGCAATACTATTGTCGTTGGTCATAAGGCATTTGCCGAACAGCGTATTATTGGTGAAATGTATGGGCTGATTATCGCTAAGAATACGGATTATAATGTAAACGTGCTGGAGTTTGGCGGTACGATGGTTATTTTTGAAGCGCTTAACAGTGGTGAGATCATGATTTATCCGGAGTATACCGGAACCGCTTACGGCTCTATTCTCGGTATCAATGATCTGATAGCTTCGGATAAGGTTTACGGTCTGGTCAAGAAGCAGCTTGCTGACAAGTACGGGCTTGAGATGATGCCGACAATGGGCTTTAATGATACCTATGCCTTTGTCGCCAAACCTGACTTTATCAAAAAATATAATGTTAAGACTATCTCGGATATGAAGGATATCGCCGGCAGTATCAGGGTGGCTGGTGATAATGAGTTTCTTGACCGGGCTGACGGTATGCCGGGGGTGGAGAAGACCTACGGCTTCAGGTTTGATAATACCGCCACGATGGATGCCGGGCTGATGATCACCTCTCTGGTGAATGACAGTGTCGATGTGGCTATAGCGTACAGTACCGACGGGCGTATCGGCAAATTCGGTCTCAAGCTGATAGAGGATAATAAGAAGTTCTTTCCGCCGTATCAGATCGGGGCGATGGTTCCGGATGGCTTTGCTGAAAAGTATCCGCAGGCGTATCAGGAACTGCTCAAACTTCGAGGTATGATTACCGAGAGCGAGATGCAGCAGCTCAATCTCAAGGTGCTTGACGGGGCTGAGCCGAAGGAGGTTGCCCGGGAATATCTGCTGGCGCATAAGCTGATACCGGAGGAATGATTTCATGCGGCAATCCGGGGCGGATTCGGGTGAACCGGAGACCTTCCCGGAGTTGCGTTTTGTGGGTAGGGTACAGGCTGAAAACGGCCTGTACCCTTTTTTATTGAGTATTATTAATTGGTGATTGTTTCTGCTGGATTGGTTTTTACTTCTGAAAGATAATGATTAAATGCGAAAAACTCCGAGCGCTCAAAACTGCTCAAAAAGTGGTTAAAATCATGTGAATAAAGGTGATATAGTCAAAATCGAGCAGTTTGATCAGTAATATGTGATTATTTTTGATTGAGAAATATGATTGTTTTTGTTTGTTTGTGCTTGACTAGTGTTGATTGTGTGGTATAGTTAAAATAGTAATCTGAAGTTGGTGTGATAAAAGCTTGATTCCAGAAGGAGAAAAACTACATGAATGGCGGACTGTCTGACTTTGATAAGAGTGTGCGGTACGGTGAACTTGATAAAGTGCTGGCGGGAGCGGAATTTCCTGCGGCTGAGGTTGAAGCGGTGAATACCCATATTCATACCTTCTATTCCTTCAATATTGACGGTCTCTCTCCGCTGGAGGTGCTTCTGATGTCAAAGCAGCATGGTCTGGAGGTAGCGGGTACGGTAGATTTTGATGTTTTGGATGCGATGGCTGAGGTCTTTGAGATCGGCGACCGTCTCAAGCTGCGTACTGTCGCTTCACTGGAGACTCGAGCTTATGTCGAGGATTACAAAGACCGTGAAATAAATTCTCCCGGTGAGTGCGGAGTGCTCTACAGTATGGGCGTCGGTTTTACCGCTCTGCCTCCTGCGGGCAGCGAGGCTGACAAGACGCTGCAGCAGATGCGCCGCGGCGCCAGAGAGAGAAATCTCGGCCTGCTGGGACGACTGGAATCTACACTTGCGCCACTGGTTATTGATTACGCGGCCGATGTTGAGTCACTGACTCCTGCAGGTAACGCGACCGAGAGGCATATTGTCGAGGCTCTGGAGAAGAAGAGTAAGGCTACCTTCAGCGGGGCTGAGCTCGCGAACTTCTGGAGTGAGCGTCTGGGGCTGGAAGTTGCCGAGATAGAGAAAATTCTGGATGATTCCAACGCGCTGCGCAATACTATACGTTCAAAGCTGATGAAGCGCGGCAGTATCGGTTATGTCGCTCCTGACAGTACAACCTTCCCGCCGCTAAGTAAGGTCATGGAGATGGTCAGGGAGTGTGAGGCTCTGCCATGCTGGGCCTGGCTTGACGGTTTCTCTGCCGGTGAGCAGGATGCGGAGGAACTTGTAGCGTATATGGTCTCCGCCGGTATCCGTTCGATTGCGATTATTCCTGAGAGAAACTGGAACTTTGCCGACGCTGAGCTGAAGAGCCGGAAGGTGGCGGCACTCAAGGCGATTGTTGAAGCCGGAAGAAAGCAGAATATGATCTTTGCTGTCGGTACCGAGATGAACAGTTTCGGTCAGCCGTTTGTAGATGATTTTTCTGCGGAAGCACTTCAGCCGTTTGTTGCCGATTTTCTGGATGGAGCTTATGCTTTATATGGTCATACTCTGCTGCAGCGGGCTGTGGGCAAGGGTCTGATGAGCGCCTGGGCGGTAGATAAATTTGGTACTGATTACGGCGCGGCTAATAAATTTTACGCGGAACTCGGCAGAGCTTCGGCGGATCCGGCAGCGGATATTGAAAAGCTCGGCCGGCTCGAGGATTTTTCAGATTTGCAGTGTATTGTTGATGTTGTGAAATCGTAGTGTTTATTTTAGTGTAAAGGAAATTTCAAGATGAGCGTATTTTCTATCAAAGATAGGGTCGCAGTGGTTACAGGTGCTGCGCAGGGTCTTGGTCGTGCTCTCTGTGAGCGTCTGCTCCGTGAAGGCTGTAAGGTTGTACTCGGTGATATTCAGGAAGAGGTGGTGCAGAATACTGCGCGTGAGATCACTGAAGAATTCGGCGGTTCTGCTATCGGCGTAAAGGTCGATGTGACCAAGGAAGAGGATTGTGAGAACCTTATCAAGCAGGCGGTGGCTGAATTCGGCCGGGTTGATATCGCTGTGTCCAATGCTGCGATTCTGATTGCTGAAGAGATTACGGTGGCTGATGCGGCAAAATGGGCCAAGGTTATAGAGGTTAATCTTGTCGGTTACTTCAACTTTGCCAAGCATGCGGCGAAGGTTATGAAGGAAGCGGGTAAGGGAACAATAATTCAGATCAACTCCAAGTCAGGCAAGAAGGGCAGCTATAAGAATTCCGCTTATGCAGCCGGTAAGTTCGGCGGTATCGGTCTGACTCAGAGTATCGCGCTGGATCTGGCTGAATTTGGTGTACGTGTCAACAGCATCTGTCCGGGTAATATGCTCGACAGTCCGCTCTGGGTGAATTCACTGTATAAACAGTACGCCAAGAAGCTCGGTATTACCGAGGCGGAAGTTCGTCAGCGTTATATTGATCAGGTGCCTATGAAGCGCGGCTGTACCTATGATGATGTCGCCAACGTTCTGGTCTTCATGGCTTCAGACGCTTCTTCTTATATGACCGGTCAGGGTATAAATGTTACCGGCGGTCAGGAGATGAAGTAGTTGCAGCAGTAGTGTTGTTTGGTTGAGAATTAGTGTGTTTGGCTGGTGTTGCTGTTTGTTGCAGGAAATATATATGAGCGATCATGAAGGAATGAAAACAAAGGAACTGGCTCCGCAAAGACACCGCAAAATTCTCAGGATCTTACGGAATGCCGGAATGGTCAAGGTCGATGATCTCTGTGTGCAGCTCTCGGCTTCTCCAGCGACTATCCGTCGTGATCTGTCGCGTCTGGAAGTGGCTGGCTATCTGCAGCGGGTGCATGGCGGTGCGGTACTGGTGGCGGATAATATCCGCGCCGGCACCGAGATGAACTTTGACGAGAAGGTTGAGACGCTGCTGGCCGAGAAGAAGAAGATCGCCGAGCGTGCGGCTAGCTTTATCGAGAAAGAGGATGCGGTATATCTTGACGGCGGCAGTACGGTGCTGGAGCTGGCAAAGCTTATAAAGCATGATAAGTCGCTGATAGTGGTGACCAATTCGCTGACCGCGGCCAATGAGCTGGCAAACAGTGACGGCCCCAGAATTATTCTGACCGGCGGTGACCTGCGGCTTAAGAGCCGGACAATGGTCGGTGCGCTTTCTCGGGCGCTGATTGATTCGGTCCATCTTGATAAGGCCTTTATGGGAACTATTGGTATAACTTCCAAGGGTTTGAGCACCACCGATCCGTCAGAAGCGTTTACCAAGGAGCTGGCGGTCGAGGCGGCAAGTCAGGTGTATCTGCTGGCTGATCATACAAAATTCGGTAAGACCTCATTTGTGAGTACCAATAATCTGGATAAATTCGATCTCTGCATAACCGATTCCGGTCTGTCGGAGGAGGCGCGGGAGGCGTATGTTCAGGAGCTTGGTATCGATATTGAAACGGTTGATGTTTAGAAGTTGACTTGTTAATTTTACAGGAGGTAATAATGAAGACTAAAGCGGTGCGGTTATATGGAGAGAATGATCTTAGGCTTGAAGAGTTTGAGTTGCCCCCAATTGCAGAGGACGAGATTCTGGCGAAGGTGATTTCCGACAGTCTCTGTATGTCCTCGTATAAAGCGTCCAAGCAGGGCGCAAAACATAAACGTGTGCCCGATGACTGTGCGGAGAATCCGGTTATCATCGGTCATGAATTCTGTGGTGAGATTGTAGAGGTCGGCGCCAAATGGAAGGATGAGTGGAGTGTCGGACAGAAGTTCTCAATCCAGCCAGCTATTCCTTACACCGATAAGCTTTACGCTCCGGGGTATTCTTTCCAGTATCTTGGCGGGGATGCTACATATGTAATTATTCACCGTGATATTCTGAATCATGACTGCCTGCTGCATTATGACGGAGAGGGTTATTTCCCTGCCAGTCTTTCAGAGCCGCAGAGCTGTATCGTCGGTGCGTTCCATGCGAACTACCATGTGCCGGCCGGAACCTACGTGCATGAGATGGGTATCAAGGAAGGCGGCAAGACCGCTATCCTCGCCGGTGTCGGTCCGATGGGACTCGGTGCTATCGATTATGCAATACACTGTGACCGCAAGCCCGGGCTGTTGATCGTAACCGATATCGATGATGCCAGACTGGCGCGTGCCGAGAGTATTTTCACCGTTGAGGACGCCAAAGCCAACGGTATCGAACTTATATATGTAAACACCAAGTGTGATGATCCGGTTGCCAAGCTGCTAGAGCTTTCAGGCGGCACCGGTTTTGACGATGTCTTTGTCTTTGCTCCGGTAAGACCGGTAGTCGAGCAGGCTGACGCGATCCTCGGACGTGACGGCTGTCTCAACTTCTTCGCCGGTCCTACTGATCAGAACTTCAAGGCGGAGTTTAATTTCTATAATGTACACTACAACTTCACCAAGGTTGTGGGCACAAGTGGCGGTAATACCGATGACATGCGTGAAAGTCTCGAGCTGATGAGTGCCGGACGCATCAATCCGGTAGCTATGATCACCCATGTCGGCGGTTTGAACAGCGTGATTGAGACTACGCTCAATCTGCCGAATATTCCAGGCGGTAAGAAGCTGGTATACACCGGTGTTGAAATGCCGATGGTTGCTCTTACTGATTTCAGAGCCAAGGCGGCGGAGGATGAACGTTTCGGAGTGCTCGCGGATATCTGCGACCGGAACAACATGCTCTGGAGTGTTGAGGCGGAGACTTATCTGCTGGCAAACTTTTAAGAATTCAATTTGGTAATTTTTTAATATATTTGGGTAGAGCGGTACCTGAGCAGGTCTGGAGGCGGTGACGTCTGCAGGGGCGAGGGTGCTTTGTCTACTGGTTATTTTGAGGTTAGAGGTGAAAATATGGCAACCCCTGTATTGATGCCCAAGCAAGGTAATAGTGTTGAAGAATGTATTATCGTTGCCTGGAACAAAAAAGTTGGTGAGGAAATTGCTGAAGGTGAGGTGCTCGCGGAGATCGAGACTGATAAGGCCTCATTTGTAGTTGAAGCACCGGCTTCCGGTAAAGTATTAGGGTACTTCTTCCAAGAGGGAGAACTCGCCCCGGTACTGGTTAACATCGCTGTTATCGGCAGTGATGGTGAGGACATTGAAGAATTTCGTCCTAAGGTTGAGGAGAGTGCGGCAGCGGCCGCTCCTGCTCCTTCCGGTGCACCCGCTGCACCGGCTGCGGCGGCAGCATCCGCCACTACCGCTTCGGCACCGGCGGCAGCAGACGCGCCTGCCGCAAGTGCTCCGGCGGTTGAAGAGGCTCCTGGCGGCGTTTCTCCACGTGCCAGAAGATATGCCCGCAGATTTAACATTGATGTCAGCTCGGTAAAGGGCAGCGGCGTCAGAGGCAGAGTTGTCGAGAAGGATGTGATCGCTTCCCGTTATGCCTTGCCGCGTCATACCGATCTGGCGGCAAAGATGCTTGCTGACGGCTGGGAACTGAAAAGCTCTCCGCGTGGTGACACCGTACGCAGCAGTGATCTGCGTAAGGGTGAACCGCTCAGCAATGTCCGCAAGGTTATCGCTCAGCGGATGTCCGAGTCTCTGAAGAATCATGCACAGCTTACTCTTAACAGCAGTGCTGATGCGACCAAGCTTCTGCAGTGCCGCGCCAAGATCAAGGCGCAGAAGGGAACTCCCGGGTACGTCAATGTAACTGTGGGTGATCTGATTCTGCTCGCGGTAATCAAGGCTCTGGGTGATTTCCCTGAGCTGAATGTCGAGTATCTAAACGGCAAGATCTATAAGTCTGACTCGGTAAATGTCGGCTTCGCCTGTGATACCGATAAGGGTCTGCTGGTGCCGGTTCTTGCTGAAGCGGAGAAGATGTCGCTGCAGGATATCTCCCGAACCGTCAAGACTCTGGCAAACGCGGCTATCGGCGGTTCTATTAATCCAGATAATCTCGAAGGCGGTTCATTTACAGTTTCAAATCTAGGTTCATTCGGGGTCGAGACCTTTACACCGATTCTCAATGCTCCACAGGTAGCAATCCTCGGTGTCTGTGCTCCGGTACTCCGCCCAGTACGTGAGAATGGTGATATCGTGTACAAAGACTACCTCGGTCTGTCTTTGACCATTGATCATCAGATAATTGATGGTGCCCCTGGTGCAAGATTCCTGATGCAGGTAAAAGAGAATATTCAGAATATTGATTCTATCGCGGGAATAGAGTGCTAGGTTATTTATCATTTCAATAATTATAATGCAAATTTTATAGATATAGGAGAACTCATGTACGATCTAATGATTATTGGTTCTGGACCTGGTGGCTACGAAGCAGCCATATATGCAGGTGGTATGGGTAAGAGTGTGGTGCTTTTTGAAAAGTCTGAAATCGGCGGAACATGCCTTAATACCGGTTGTATCCCTACAAAGACTATGCTCAAGAGCGCACATCTTTATCATGAAGCCAAGACAGGTGCTGAACTTGGAATTACTGCTGAAAAGCTGACCTTTGATATGAAAGCGCTGGCTGCACGCCGCAGCGGTATCGTTTCAACCCTGCGCTCAGGTGTTGAAGGCATGCTCAAACGCGCTAAAGTTGAGATAGTCAAAGCGGAAGCAAAAATTCTGGAGAAGGGCAAGGTTGAAGCCGGAGGCAAGGTTTACGAAGGTAAGAATATTATGATTTCTACCGGCAGCAAGCCTGCTACACCTCCAATTCCCGGAGCTGATTCTGCTAATGTTATTGACAGTACCGGTATTCTGCAGCTGGATACTCTGCCTAAGTCACTTGTTGTTATCGGTGGCGGTGTTATCGGTCTGGAGTTTGCTTCATTCTTCAATACAGTTGGAACCGAGGTTACTGTTATCGAGATGCTTCCTGCTATCGGTGGCGCTATCGACAGTGAGATGGCCAAGAGATTGCTGCAGGATATGAAGAAGCAGGGGATAACCTTTGCTCTGAACTGCGGTGTGACCAAGATTGAGGGTGACAGTGTAACCTACGTCGATAAGGAAGGTGCTGAGCAGAAGGTCAGCGGTGAAAAGATTCTGATGTCGACCGGACGTGTTCCGGTAACTGCCGGTCTCGGACTGGATGAAGCCGGTGTCGTCTATGACCGTAAGGGTATCAAGTGTGACCGTTTCGGTAAGACCAATGTTGACGGTATCTGGGCCTGTGGTGATGTGACTGGACGTTGTCTGCTCGCGCATGCTGCAACCAGAGAGGGTTATGTGGCGGTTAATAATATGTTTGGTATCGCTGATGAGATGCGTTACACCGCGGTACCGGGTGTTATCTACTCTGCTCCTGAGGTTGCCGGTGTCGGTTATACCGAGGATAAACTGAAAGAGGAAGGTATCGCCTATAAGAAGTCTACTGTACCGATGGCTGTTGCCGGACGTTTCGCGGTTGACTGCCCTGACCAGCAGGGCCAGGTCAAGGTGCTGATCGGTGAGAAGTATGGTCAGATTCTAGGTGTGCATATGATTGGCGGTCCATGTGGCGAGATCATTCATAGTGCGGTGATGATGGTGGAGAATGAGATGACCCTTGATTCTATCAAGTCTACAATCTTCCCTCATCCAACAATTTCTGAAGCCCTTATGATTGCAATATCACATGCAAACTAGCTAACAGCAGGAGATAAGAACAATGGTTCAAAAACTTGAAATATATCCAGAAGAAATATTTAAGCCTGGAAAGATAACATTCAACGATATTGATATCTGTCAGTACAATAAGAGTATCGAGGATGAAAAGGCAAACTTCTCAAACGAGGACTTTACCCGTATCTACCGCGATATGTGTCTTATCCGTGAATTTGAAGACTGTATTGACCACCTCAAGAAAGAGGGAAGCTACCGCGGCATAGAGTACAATCACGCCGGTCCGGCTCACCTCTCAATGGGACAGGAATCTGCAGCTGTGGGTCAGGCCTATATTCTCGGCGTTGACGATCACATCTTCGGTTCACACCGTTCACACAGTGAAATTATGGCCAAAGGTCTGTCTGCAATTCAGAAGCTTGATGATGACAAGCTGATGGAGGTAATGCAGGGATTATGGGACGGAGCAACCCTGCGCGTAGTTGAGAAGGGGCATACCGGTTCTGTAAAGGAACTCGCAGTCAAGTTCCTGGTCTACGGTGCTTATGCTGAGATGTTCGCCCGCGAGACCGGCTTCAACCGTGGTTTCGGCGGCTCAATGCATGCATTCTTTACTCCATTCGGTATCTATCCGAACAACGCTATCGTAGGTGGTTCCGGTCCGATTACTCCGGGAGCTGCACTCTACAAGCGGGTCAACCGCAAGCCAGGTATCGTTGTCTGTAATATTGGTGACGCATCATTCGGCTGTGGTCCGGTCTGGGAAGGACTCTGGTTCGCCTCTATGGACCAGTACCGTCAGCTCTGGGACGAGTCTCTCGGCGGCGGTCTGCCAATCATCTTCAACTGCTTCAACAACCAGTACGGTATGGGTGGTCAGACCAAAGGTGAGACCATGGCGTATGAGTTCCTGGCCCGTATCGGCAGCGGCATAAACCCTGAGCAGATGCATGCCGAGCGTATAAACGGCTATAACCCACTTGCGGTTATCGATGCTATGAAGCGTAAGAAAGAGATCATTGAAAGCGGTAAGGGTCCGGTTCTGCTGGATACCGTAACCTACCGTCAGAGTGGTCACAGTCCATCAGATGCATCCAGCTATCGTTCCAAGGAAGAGCAGGATCGTTTCCTTGAGGCTGATGCTATCCCTGCTTACCGTAAGCGCCTGGTTGAAGCCGGTGTTGCCGCTGACAGTGAGATGGATGCGATCAAGGAGAACATGGGTGAGATCATCTTTGAGATGTTCAAGAAAGCTATCGATCTTGATGTTTCACCACGTCTGCCTATCAATTCAGAGGTTATTGCTGATCTGATGTTTAGTAACAATGTGGAAGAGTCTCTGGATGACCGTGAACCTGAGGTAAATCACCCAATGAGTGAGAATCCACGGGTTATTCAGAATGCCGGTAAGGAGCGTTATGCGTTCAAGGACGGCAAGGCTGTGCCAAAGATGAAGCTCTATAATATTCGTGATGCTATCTTTGACGCGATGATGTACAGATTCTATAAAGATCCAACAATGGTTGCCTTCGGGGAGGAAAACAGAGATTGGGGAGGGGCGTTTGCGGTATACCGCGGTATGACCGAAGCATTGCCGTACCACCGTCTATTCAACTCTCCAATCTCTGAGGCAGCAATTGTCGGCAGTGCGGTGGGATACGCCCTTGAAGGCGGTCGCGCGGTTGCCGAACTTATGTACTGTGACTTCATGGGACGTGCCGGTGACGAGATCTTCAATCAGCTCTCCAAATGGCAGTCAATGAGTGCCGGTATCCTCAAGATGCCTGTAACTCTGCGAATCAGTGTCGGTGTGAAGTACGGTGCGCAGCACTCTCAGGACTGGTCGGCTCTGGTAAACCACATTCCAGGTCTGAAGCTTGCCTTCCCGGTTACTCCATATGATGCCAAGGGTATAATGAACTTTGCACTATCCCGTACCGATCCGGTAGTATTCTTTGAAAGTCAGAGTATCTATGATATGGGCGAGATGTTTGTAGAGTCCGGTGTGCCTGAGGGTTACTACGAGGTCGAAGAGGGTCAGCCGGTTGTCCGCAGAAGCGGCAGTGATCTGACTATTATAACTCTTGGTCCTATCCTTTATAATACTCTGAAGGTGGCTGATGAGCTGCAGGAGAAGTACAATATCAGTGCGGAAGTTATCGATCTGCGCTGGATCAACCCGCTTGATTATACCGTACTTATCGAGTCTATCAAGAAGACCGGTAAGGTACTGCTGGCGCAGCAGTCGGTTGAGCGTGGTTCATTCATGCATAATGTGGCTTCTAATCTGTCTCAACTTGCTTTTGATTATCTTGACGCGCCTCCAGCTGTGCTCGGGTGCCGTAACTGGATTACACCTGCGGCAGAGCTTGAGGCTATGTTCTTCCCACAGCTTGACTGGTTCCTGGATATGATCAACGCCAAGTTGATTCCGCTAAGCGGCTATACTCCAAAGACTAATCAGACCAATATGGAACTGCTCTCAAGATATCAGAGAGGTGTATAGTACTTTAGTTGTTATACGTCATAAATAATAAACCGGTGAACGGGACAGAGCTTGGCTCTGTCCCGTTCACTTTTTTGTTATCTTCTCATTGCTATGGAGAATAGATTTCTATGAGATTCAGGAGAATCATAGGAGATGGAAGTCATGTATCAGGCTTTCGACCGCTGCTGTGAAAGTTGCAGACTGCAGGGAGAGAAACGCTGCAGTCTGCTGTCTAGTTCGTGGTTTTTTTTATTTCTTCTCGACTTTTAGAGAGGAAAGCCTTTATCCCCAATAATGGGGTTGTTATTAATTTCATTTCATTCTAGTATCATTATAGCCGGTAGAACATTTTTCCAATAATAAACAGACTATGATCATATCTATCGTTTAATAAATCGGACTGAAGTATTTATTTCAAGTTCAGTATTCTATACTATCAGCTGTTGAATATTAATCAGACTGTATTATGATGTTGTCCTGCTGTTAGTTGTGTCTGTATAAGTTAGATATAACTAATATAGCGGATATTAATGAAAAGTCAATGATTTTTTTTAAAATATAATTGTTCAATTGCTATATTTATGTTTACTTTTAATGATAAGTGGTCGTTGTTAGTCTTTATTTGTCAAAATGTTGTATGCTTTTATGCGGGTGAAATCAATATTGTGAAAAAAATTAATTTGACTAGTATGAAGTATGTAGTAAAATATAAATATATCGATCAGGACACATCAGGACATGATTTGATTGTTAAAATTATTCGCGGCTGTCAGAATTTATGAAGATTCTGACTGTTGCTTTTTTTAATATGATGTGTTGTGAGTTATACTATACGAAAGCGGCTGCAGCAGGAATGGTCAGACCTCTGTATTGCGGTGATAATTACAGCAGTTATAGAAACGGTGATAATGGCGGACGACACATTTGAAATTCTAGATCTCTTTGATGATGATTCCTTTGATACTAAGTATAAGCGGATTGTCAATTCGGTGATTCAGGCTGTGCGGCGTAAAAGACTGCGTCGGGGTGAACGCCTGCCATCGGTGCGGGGTATGTGTGAGCGTTACTCGATTTCACGGGATACGGTCTGCAAGGCGTATGAGATTCTGCGCGAAAAAGGTGTTATTGAGAAGTTTCACGGTAAAGGGTATGTTGTCGCTAATGACAGCTATAAAGCTGATATCAATGTTTTTGTGATGTTTGATATCTGGAATCCATATAAAGAAAAGATCTATGCCGGATTACTGGACAGTATAAATGCCCAGACTGAAGGGCAGGCGGCGGTTCAGGTGTATTACAGTAACCGTGACGAGGATCTATTTGCAGAATTTCTGGCCAATAGTGCCGGTAAGTTTGAGTATTATGTGGTTATGCCTTTTGAAAGTGAGAAGGTGAAGCAGGTTATCCGTGACTTTGATCAGAATAAGCTGCTGGTGGCGGATGTGAACACCGAGTATGCCGGAGACGGGGCGGTGGTTATTGCTCAGTCGCATGATGAGGAACTGACGCGGGTGCTGCTGGAAGCTCAGGAGCTGATTAAGCGATATGATCATTTTATCCTGTGTTTTCCCGTAGGATATTTTATCCCTGAGTGTTTGAAGCGCGGTTATGAGCGCTTTTGTGCCTTGTGCGGCATTGAACCGGAGTATATTAATAATCTTGGTGCTGAAGACGTCGTGGCTGGAAATGCCTATTTCGTGATTGAAGATCCGGATCTGGTAACTCTGGTCAAGGCTTCACGTAACAAGGGGTATAAACTCGGACGTGATGTCGGCTTGCTCTCGTATAACAGTACACCTCTCAAGGAGGTTAT
Source organism: Planctomycetota bacterium (assembly GCA_963677015.1). GTDB lineage: Bacteria > Planctomycetota > SZUA-567 > SZUA-567 > SZUA-567. The sequence goes on along the minus strand of OY781533.1, from coordinate 2,706,009 downwards.
CGAGGGTGGCGTGACAACCGTAAGTATTAATTTTTACCGGATGGGGGAGCTTATCGCTGAGCAGATTGTCAATCGCGACATTGCCTATCAGCTGGTTCCTACAGAACTGATTATGGGTAATACCCTCTGAATTGGTCTCTGACTATCGGGAAAAATAGAGAGCTGTAGTGTGGCGGTGCCTTGCCGCCGGGGCTACGGGTAAGTGACTGAAGTGGCAGGTTATATTCAGTAGAGCGTGCAACGAGAGAGAAAAGGCAGTAGCTAGTTGTACACACCTGAATTCGTAATCTAGAGAAAATTCATAACTATTCTTCAGGAGATAACGCTATCTCTGCGTGGTTTATTATGAAATTTTCTGGGATTTATTTTCGGTAATTTATTATAGGAGTGTACAGGGAACGCATTTCCTGACCGTAGGCACGAAGTCAATTCGAAGCTGACCGGTAAAGTTAATTTCAAGAAAAGTGAGTTTGGCGGCAGTACTCGTTGAGAAGATGGCTCTTCTCTGTGTGGCGTATTGTCTAAATTTTAAACATGCCGGCTGAATAACGCGGGCGGTATCAGGTATAGAGAAAGGTGTTGGTAAAATGGATGACAGACAGATAGTTCGGGATGCGCTGGCGCATGTGGAAGGCAAGATACCGGTGGACTTCGGTTCCACAATGGTTACCGGAATTCATATCAGCTGCGTGGAGGAGCTGCGGGATTATTACGGATTGGAGAAACGTCCGGTAAGGGTGAGCGACTGCTGCCAGATGCTTGGTGAGATTGATGATGACCTCAAGGAGGCAATGGGTGTCAATACAGTCGGTGTGAATGCTCTGAACGGAATGTATGGATTCAAGAACGAGGATTATAAAGAGTGGCGTGCTCCCTGGGGGCAGGATATTCTGGTACCGGGGAAGTTTGAAATAGATCATGATAAGTCAAAAGGCGGCATATATATTTATCCGCAGGGTGATCGTGATGCTGCGCCATCAGCCTTTATGCCTGATGACGGCTATTTTTTCGATACTATTGTGCGTCAGCCTGATTATGACGAGGATGAGCTGGATGAGCTGGATCCTGAGGTGAATCTTGAGGAATTTCAGGATTATACAGTAGAGATGCTTGATCATTACGAGCGTGAGGTGGAGAGTGCGTTTGCTACCGGCCGGTCTGTTACTCTGAATTTTGCCGGATCCGGCCTTGGTGATATTGCGCATGTGCCGGCACCTTTTCTCAAGGATCCTAAGGGTATACGCGATATTGAGGAATGGTATATCTCTACCGCGATTCGTGAGGATTATATTTCAGAGATCTTCCGGCGTCAGACAGATGTTACTCTGCGTAATCTGCAGAATCTTTATGCCCGTGTCGGGAATAAGGTTGATACCGTATTTCTCTGTGGTGCCGACTTTGGAACGCAGAATTCAACCTTCTGCTCCGCGGATAAATTTAACAGTTTATGGAAACCTGAGTATAAACGAATGACCGCCTGGATTCATGAGAATACCGACTGGAAGGTCTTCAAGCACTCATGCGGTGCGATAATTTCGCTTATCCCCGAGATACTGGATGCCGGTTTTGATATTCTAAATCCGGTACAGGTATCGGCTACCGGTATGGATCCGGAGACACTCAAGGAAAAATTCGGCGCCAGGGCGATATTCTGGGGCGGTGGTGTGGATACTCAGAAGACGCTGCCGTTTGCAGGAGTGGATGAGGTCAAGAGTGAGGTGCGCCGTCATTGTGAGATCTTCGGCAGAAACGGCGGGTTTGTCTTCAATACGGTTCATAATATTCAGGCTAGAACTCCGGTGGCGAATATTGTTGCGCTGGCAGATGAACTGAGCGAGATAAATAAAGAGCGCTAGAATAATAATTAAGTCCCTGTAAGGGGAATAATTTTAGAGAATTTTTACGGGAGAGAAGAATGAAAAAAGTGTATATGTGTTTGTGGTCGCTTCTGTTTACTATGGTATGTATGAGTGGTTTTGCAGGTGCGAATGATGACGGTGAAATTCTAATCGGCCTTTCACTCGATACTCTTAAAGAGGCGAGATGGCAGAAAGACCGCGATATTTTTACCGCGGAAGCGGAGAAGCTGGGTGCGAAGGTGCTGGTACAGTCTGCAAACAGTGATGATACCAGACAGATTCAGGATATTCAGTCACTGATTACCAATGATGTCGACGTGCTGGTAATCGTTCCTCACGACGGTCAGGCTATGGCCAAGGGTGTGGGTATGGCTGCGGATGCAGATATCCCGGTAATCTCTTATGACCGAATCACTTCCGGTGACGTTACTCTCTGGGTTACTTTTGATAATATCAAGGTGGGTGAAGGTCAGGCTCAGTATCTGGTAGATCATCTTCCAGGCGGCAAGGGACGAATCGTCCGTCTTTACGGTGCCCCAACAGATGAAAATGCCAAGCTGTTCAAACAGGGACAGGATAACATTATTCTGCCGCTGGTTGAGAAGGGTGATATCGAAGTGGTACATGAAGACTGGGTAACCGACTGGAACCCAAGCAATGCCAAAAAGGTTATGAACGCTGCGATCACCAAGGTTGGTGATAAGTTTGACGGGGTATTGGCGTCAAATGACGGAACCGCCGGTGGTGCTATCCAGGCTCTCAAGGAATACGGACTTTCCGGCAAGGTTATTGTAACCGGTCAGGATGCTGATGAAGTAGCCTGTCAGCGTATTGTAAGCGGAACTCAGTCAATGACTATCTATAAACCAATCAAGAAGCTCGCTACCAAGGTGGCGCAGATGGCTGTAAAGCTGGCTAAGGGTGAGAATGTAATGGCTGACACCATGAGTGATAACGGTACTACCGATGTTGCCACTATAACTCTTCCAATCGTGGTTGTTGATAAGGATAACATGATGGATACTGTTATTGCTGACGGTTTCCACACTAAGGAAGCGGTATACGGTAAAAAATAGTTTTAGCGGGTACTTCGGCTTCAGCCGGTTAGTACTTGTTGTGGTATTTGATATAACAACCAAAAAAATGGCGGCGCCACCGGGGTTTGTATTCTCGGTGGCGTCGTTATTTCTATGACTGAAAATTAATAGCGGTATCAGACTGTTGTGTCTGAAATGATCTTTCCATCAAGACTGATGACTACTTCGCGGATACCCTGAGGGCTGCCGGCTTTCTCCCGGGCTGCTGTAACCATGTTGGTCAGACCGCTGCAGCAGGGTACTTCCATTCTGGCTACGGTGATGCTTCTGGGTTTTGCATGTTTGAAGAAATATTCTAGTTTGTCATTGTAGCCGTCCAGGCGGTCAAGTTTTGGACAGGCAATTACCAGACCTTTTCCCGCGAGCAGCTGCGGATGAAAGTTTCCGCAGGAGAAGGCGGTGCAGCTGGCGGCGATGAGGATATCCTTGCCGGTGAACTGCTCGGATTCCGGGCGGATAAGGTGGAGTTGAATCGGCCAGGCGTTCAGGGCGCTTTCGTGCTCCGCTGTCTCCTGTGGCTTTGCCTGAGCTGCCGGCTTATGCAGTGCTTGGTGTGCGCTGCCGGGACAACCGGAATGCGTCTGGGGTTTGAGCTGTCTGGCGGCAGCTGAAGGGCAGCCGCCTGCCGGTGGTGTGGCCGCTGCAACCGGTGCTTCAACCTCGACATCCTCAAACGATATTGCATCAAACGGGCATTCTCCAATACATACTCCCAGTCCGTCACAGTAGTCTTCACGGGTGAGCTTTGCTTTCCCGTCAACCAGCTCCAGTGCACTGCCGACACAGGCGTTTACACATTTGCCGCAGCCACGGCATTTTTCTTCATCTATAACAATTCTTTTCTTTGTAGTCATTTTAACTCTCCTTGTTGTATTCGGGTGATTTTGTTTCTCTCTGCATCTAATAATATAATATCATAAAGTCAGGATGATCACCTTGATTAAAGTCAAGGGGCAGGAAGTTTTTTGCCGGTGGCGGGAAACTTTATTGCAGGAAGGGGGAAATATTTATAACCAGAATCGGGACATGTTATTTTCTTTGGTTTGCCGTATTAACGTTGACCGGTAAAAAAACAGGTGTCTTAAATTAAGATACCTGTTTTTGAATAGTTTACCCGTAATGTCTTGTTTGAAATAAGCCCTTATTTTTCGCTGTTTGGAGATTCTCCCGGATTTAAAAAGACGGTTTTCTTGACATTATAATAACTGCTGAAACCGTAGTCTGCATCGGTAGGGATCTTGAGCAGCAGCGGGTCGTAGGTGAACTTCTTGAGATATAGGGTCTCGCAATTCGGATCTTTCAGCTGTTCTTTGATGGAGCCGATGAATTGCCGGTTTTCTTCAAGAAATCCCGGAATATTGTAGATAAGGTCATAAACCGCTTTGGGCGGGTTGTTGATCAGAAAAAGTGAGAGCAGAGTGATGACCAGAACAATTTTATTCAACGGTATCTTTTTCTTCAGTATACGGTTTAATCCTGACCAGATAAAGGAATAGAACTTTTCCAGATACCGAATTGATATTACTGTCAGCGGGAGCAGACCGATAATGAAAATGATGTACCAGACAGTCATCAGGCGTTTTACCGGTTCGTGACCGGTGCCGTAATAATGCAGCAGTTCAATTGAGTAGAGCATACCGGCAAAGATAAGAAGATAAAGCAGGATCTCCTTCAGGCTGCATTGGTTATATTTGTCGGCGATTTTGCGGAACAGGGGTAGAAATAGAATGATACTTCCCCAGACATAGGGGTCTACCGCTGACTGGAGTATTGCCTGAGTACCACTCAATATGCCGAATATTATAGAGGAGACTAAGTTGCCGGATTCCGGAAAGCATCCCATGCGGACTAGTCGGCCGGGACAAAGGTATATTATAATACCCGGTATCAGGGGGACAAGGCAGAGCAGGATGTCGGATGTACGCAGTTTTTTATGCAGGATTCTGAAGACTAATCTTCCGGTAAAGAGAATGAAGGTTGTGATAAAGGAAATCTGTATCAGCCCTGAGATAAAGAATACCAGTAGTGCAATAAAGGTGAAATGGTAAGGTGAATTTATTTGGTCGTTATGCTTACAAAGGTAAGTGAAGAGGATTATCAGTAAAGCCGCGGGTAAAATATAAGTGGTGCCGGTTATATCCCAGAAAAAGGACTCGTCAAGTGTTGGAAGATTTTTTATGATGCAGGTGGTGAGCAGCAGTGTTGCCAGTAAATTTCCTTTTTTCCCCAGGGCATCTTTTGCAAAGGTTACAACGAAGTAATAGATGCCGAGAATAAAGGTCAGCAGGTAGAATATCAGAAATATACTGTAGTTATTATTGATATCGGGAAATATCCGGTATCTGATTGATGATATAAGAACCTGTGTGTAGCGTGCGGCCCAGTGATTGTACTCATTAATAATGTTGGCAACAGGCGAATAGTTTAAGGCTCTGGTGGCGTACGCATAGTCGTCGGCTGTCGGAACGGCAAAGAAAAGAAATGACAGCAGCAGCAGTAGAACCGCAATATGAGCGGCTGCGTATAATTTAAGCGTTGATTTAGACATAATTTTTTCTTGGTTAATGTAAGTATATGGCAGATATCTTGTTATTCATTAATTGATTAAACCAGATTATACAAATCATAAAATCAAAGTAAAACTAATAATCAGGGCGGGCGGGAACTTTTTACTTCCGGGTTTGGCCGGATTTTTCAGCGGTTTACTGCGGGGGTAAGATATTAAAGGTGAATTTCTGATCTTGCGCGGCAATTATTCTGTATGTGTGTTTTGAAGACGGGGTAGAGTCGTTCAGGATTTACGGTAAATATGTTGTTCTGACCGGGGTATTCTGCTATTATGTAGGGAGAAGCACGGGTGTAGTTGTGCAGGTTCATGATTTATAAAGACAGAGAGGATAATGCTGTGAATGCTGAAGAGATAATAAGCGGAGCTCCGGTATTTTCCGGGCTGAATGCAGAATGTATGAGTTCGCTGATACAACTGGCGCGGGTGCGTAAGAAGTCTGAGGGTGAGGTGATCTTCAATAAGGGTGAGCGGGCCGACGGTCTGTATGTGCTCGGGCTCGGTGAGATTGAGATGTTCTGCGCTACCGGTGATGGTAAGGAGCAGATTATGCATGTGCTTACCGAGGGTGATCTCTGTGCAGAGGTGCCGCTTTTTCAGGGCGGGGTGTATCCGGCATCGGCGCGGGCGTATACCGATATAGAGTATTGTTATATAGAGGGCGGTGCTTTTCTGGACTTTGCCTGTGAGAATCCGGAGGTATTACTCGAGATGCTGGCCGTAATCTCACTGCGTACCAAGAAGTTTTTAAGTATGGTTGAGAGTCTGTCGCTGCAGGATGTGACCCAGCGGCTCGCCGGCTATCTGCTCAGTAATGCCGATAGCGACGGAATAGTACGTCTGAACCGGAGTAAGATTGAACTGGCGGCGCAGCTGGGAACTATACCGGAAACTCTCAGCCGGAGCTTGAAAAAACTTGCCACGCAGGGTGCGATAGCGGTCTGCTCCAGTGATAAAAAGAGTTATCAGATTGCGCGTGAGGTGATTTCAGAGATTGTCAGTTAACCAGGTGTTCCGCGGCAGGGTTCGATTTTAGAAGTGAGTAGTTGTAAAATACTGTACGGGGTTTTGAGTTTGAATGTTAACATTAACCCGCCGGCGTTCGCGGGCGGGTTATGGGGATTGTTCTGCAGCGTTTATGATGCATTAAGATTTTTTGCGTGCCTGAGGTAATGGCACTTTCAGGCGTTAGACGTAGTCGACAAGACTCATCGGTACGAGCTGGGCCGTAGTTTTCAGGGCGGCGTCAAAGACGTTCTGTGAGGCCTGATACTCTACAATAGCCTGTGAGTAGTCAAGACTGATACGGGAAGCGCGGATCTTGGTGAAGTTGGTTACTTCCTCATCATGTCGTGATTCCAGCAGCTCCAGTCTGTCCACTCTGGTACCGATATCCGCCTGTGAAGTCAGAACCCGGTCATGGTCGGTCTCAAATTTTGCGATCAGTTCGTGCAGCGCCTCGACATCATCATTATTCATGGCATCCAGCACATCATTGAGTGTGGTGAAGATGTTCTCTTCCCGGTGCTCCCCGGAATTCTGCATACCCAGAGGCTGGGATATAAGCAGCTCCGGATTCTGGCCGCTGACATCAATATGAATCAGGCTGCCGGCGGTATTCTGCTCAATCGGATTCCAGTTTGGCGGATTGGCGATCGTTACCGAACCGCTGATACCGCTGCCGGCTACCTCGGAGAGGTTGACAACGCCGGTATTCATATCGACGGTTCCGGCGGCGACCGCGGTTCCTGCCGGGTCATCACTGTCATAGAGCGTTACTGTATAATCACCGCTGCCTGCAGGTGTTTCTTCAACTCCCATATAGAGCATGCCGTTGAGGCTGGTGTTGGCGCCGAGTTTAATACCGTCGAGTGACAGGTTCTGCACCTGATTATTCTCATCGGTGCTGTCAACGACGTTATTAAAGTTGAGCGTTCCGCCAAGACTGCTTTCGTTGAGATCATCAATACTTACCGCACCGCCGGCGAAATTGGCGAAATCCCCTTTTCCTACCCGCTGGGAATAACCGGCATCGGCGTAGAGCACTACTTCACGCTCTCGGGTGTCGATGGTAATTCCTTCGGCATAGGTTGGGCGGAGTTTGCCGTCATCCGGGATCGGGAAGGACAGGCTGCCGCTGATATTAGAGTCGTTATAGCTGGTCAGTTCGATATCACCATTACTGTCACTGTTGCCGGCGGCTACAATGGAATCGGTGGTCAGCGAACTGTCATTATACAGGGTAACGCTGGATTTTGTCAGATCAATTACCAGTTCTTCATCGGTGAGTGGATTGATCGCAGTATCAGGGATGGTAACATTTCCCTTCAGACTATAGAGGCCTGATACCGGATTGATGCCTACCGTATGTGGTCCGGCACCGGCCGGAATACTGGAGGTGGCAACCAGATCACTTGCAGTTTTGCCCGAATCATTATAGTAGCTGACCGTCCGGGTAGCCGCATCGATGGTGACATAGATCTTGCTGTCTGGAGAGCTGTCGGTTTCGCGGGTGACACTCCGTATCTCCAGCTGCTGCATCTGCGGATAGGTTGTAACATCCTCACCGGTGACGGAGTATGAGGTGACTGCATAGAGCTTGCCGTCGCTATCGGTGTTGCCGGCGGTCACCGGAACCGTTGGTGCTGTACCGTTACCGTCAATTATGCCGTTCAGATTGAGCTGATTGATCAGACCGTCGTCATCTTCGGTTACCTTGAAGCCGACTGTGGCGTGTATATTCCCGTCATTATCGGTGTTAACACCATTAATGGCGTTGGTCAGAGTCGCGTATTCAAGCTGATCGTAGATCGCACCGTCACCGTCCATGCCACTGGTGAAATTATAGCTTCTGGTGCTGATTACGATGGCGTCTTCAAGGTGTTTCTCACCGGCAGCGGCTTCGGTATCGAAGTAGGTCGAAGTCTCGTAGGGAGATTCCGGAATTCGTATGCTGTTGAGTACCAGGGTGCCTTCCAGACCGGAGTGATTGCTCTGGTTGATGCTTATGCGTCCGTCTTCGGGGAAGGTTACTGCTTCCCAGTCACCGGATACGGTGTTCTCCTTATACCAGGTGTCGGTAGTACTGTCATAAGCGGTCTGAATCTTGGCGGTACCGACAAGATTGCTGTCGGCATCGAACTCACTGTCCTGCGGGTTGTCGTTGTACATCAGCACCTCGGTATCATAGATGGTGCAGGTGTTGCCGCCGATAGTGATTTCGTCACCTTTGGTGGTGTTGATATTGGTGTAGATCTTGCCGTCGTAATCGGTATTATAATTATTGATTACACTGGTAAGGTTGATCTCTCCGAGCTGACCGTAGTCATTATAATGGTTGGCACGCGGAATATTCTCGGTGATTATCATATGTGCACCGGCAAGGTGTGAGGTTATGTTTATGCCGTTACCATCGTCAGAGACACTGGCGGTTGTATAGGTGTTTGACATATTGATGGCGTTGGTCAGATCTTCAACTGTGGCGAAAGTAGCTCGCATATTGTATTTGATCTGATTCTGCGGTAGTGAGGTGGTCGGATCATCATATACCGAGCCGGTATCAGGATCGATATTATTGTCCCAGTCGATATAGACCGAACCGGTAAGATAATCGAAATTACCGACACCGTGCAGATCCACTGTTCCCTGGCTGTGCCCCTGCGGCAGTTCGCCGGTGGCGATCAGTGAGCGGGGGTTTATATCGTTATTGTAAACATTTACATTCACGGTTTCCTCGACTCTGACGGTATTACTGGTACCGGCTGCCGGAAGCGGCACGGTTGCAGTAGCGCTGAAAGCGTCATCGGTCATCTCGGGGTAATTGGTGGTATTGGCTGTAAATACATAATTACCGCTGCCGGCAGGGGTCTCGACTCCTGTGGCCATAATATTCGCTGCCGTTGGTGTCTCTCCGGCGGGGTAGACATTGATATCTGTACCGTCAGAGATAAAGCTGAATTCATCATAACCGTCCGGCAGACCGGAGTAGTCGATCTGGACATCACTAAGAAAATTATTACTCTCTTCGGCGATAACAGCGGCGTAATCGGTGACGACCTCAAGATTGAAGTTGCCATCGGCATCGGTGCTGTCGTAGCCGAGATCCTGAGGATCGCGCCCCGGTGACATGCCGCGCAGTCTGAAGTCTGATATAACGTCATGGTAGCTCAGGTCGTCGAGTTCCTTTTCATAAGCCGGAACGCTTATAGTTGAGGTGAAGGATTCATTGAATACCCCTTTGATCGAAGTCGGTGAGATCGGCATGGTGAGTGTCGGCATGCTGACGGTACCGGTAATTCCGGAACTGTTGCGTTCTTCAAGATCTATCAAACCTGCTTCATATGTTCCCTGAGCTACCAGGTCCTCTTCCAGATAGCTTGAGCTTTTGTAAATATTGATGTAGTATTCGCCTGAACCGGTGTAAGTCTCTTCCGTCTTGATGTAGAGTTCACCGTCCTTGTCGGTGTTCTGTCCTTCGGTCAGACCATTGAGCGTCCAGTCACTGAAGTTGTTGCTGGTGTCATTAATCTCCAGAATACCTACCTTCTCAGGAAGTGCGCCGTTGGTGATGGTGAATGGTGAATCGACATACCCCTGCAGGTCGGCAAGGAGGGTCAGGTCGCTTACCTGCGGATCAAGATCGCGCCCTACCAGCGCCTGTGGAATAACCTGCTGGGTGTTGAGCGGATCAGCTGAATAGCGGGTGGTACCGGTGATACCGAGTCTGGAAGCGGTCATGCCGCCGGCGACATCGGAAACGGTGAGGCTTGACGGATTGGTGAAGCCGGGGTAATCCGGCGGACGGCTTTCAGGAACGTCTTTGGTTGCTTCCCAGACATCATCGGTCTCGATAAGCTGTATTCCGTTGCGCTCTTCATTTATCTCCACCTTTACATAGCGCTTGGCCAGATAGGAGTAAGGAGCACCGGCACGGTTGTCAGGGTTCCACTCTTCTTTTGACGCTTCCAGCGTAGCGCTTTCAATCTTTTTGGCAACATCTTCAATAGTATCGCAGTCTGAAAGATCTACGATAAGGCCATTATCCGGGAAAGCGGAATATTTGATGTTTATCGAGCCGGCGGGAACTCCAATACCGTTATTGAGATCTTCAAGACGGGTGGCGTAGGTATTGCCGAAGGTGACGTCGGGTGAAAGATCCTTACTGGTGATAGTAGAGGTCATGGAACCGAATACATCCTCGCCGGTAGTGTTTATGGCCATATTGGTGGCCGAGTCAACCTGAATATTAATATCCTCTTCGTTACCGCGGTAGTAGACGTAGCGTGAACCTACAACCTGATAAGGCGCGGTCTGCGTCTCGGTGCCGCCGAAGAGGAACCTTCCGGCTTCTTCAGCATTCGCCAGCGTGACAATCTCGCTGAGGGTGCTGTTTATCTCTACCGCATTCGCCTGGCGCATATCATGGGTGCTGGTCTCGGAAGCCGAGCCGATAGTAAGCGATTTCGCCTGCTTGAGCAGGGTGTTCATATTGTTTATAACCCCGTCTGAAAGACCGAGGAATGAGGTGCCGGTAATTATATTCCGGTTGTACTGGTTTACCTTGCTTATCATGCTGTCAAGACGCATGCCTTCATTGGTGGCAAGGGGATCGTCTGAGGGATTGTTAACCCTCTGTCCGGTTGCCATCTGGTTCATGACATTGAAAACATTCTGGTAATCCTTGAGAATATTATTTAGAGTAGTATTACTCTGTATCTGTAAGGTTGTACGCATTGTTCTTCTCTTTCCCTAGTGATTTAAGTCTTTATTACGTCCGTGTAAAAACCTTATTGAACCATATTCATAAGTGTGTCGAGCATCGAGTCGGCGGTGGTGACGAATTTCGCCGCTGCCTGATAACTCTTCTGATACTGCATCATCTTGGTCATCTCTTCATCGAGGTTTACTCCTGAGAGATCTTCGCGCTGATTCTTTACCCGTACCAGAATATCCTGCTGGGTGGTGGCGAGTGAATTCGTGCGGGAGGCTTCGATACCGAGGGTACCTATGATACCTTCATAATAGTCCTCGAAGGTGGCTGTACCGCTGGACATTACCAGTGAAGAACGCAGCGCCAGAAGCTTTTCGATATTACCCTGATTACCCTCGACAAATTCGTCGGCGCCGGCAAGAAGTTCGGGGCTGTCGGCTATCGTCTCGTTGATGCTCATGGTCTCGGCATTGTTGCCGTTGAAGACGGTGTTGAGTCCGAGGGCTGCGAGCACGCCTGAGGAGTCACGGCCGAAACCGATCTTGACATTGTCGGCGTTTGAGGTGATCTTCAGCTGGTTGCTGTAATCTAGTTCAACCGTGAAGGTATTCGGCGCGATGGCGTCCAGCTGTTTCTGGATCTGCCCCAGTAATGAATTCTCGGGCTGGATAACCCGCCATACTCCCGGTGACACTTCGGTCGGTTCGGTCTCGGCGAGGATGGTCTTCTCGTCATCCTCAACATTTGTAAGATTGATATCGATATTCGCGGTAGTGCTCTGACCACTCTCCTGATCATAGACTCTGATCTCGAAGCTGCCGTCCTTGATCACGAAGGTATTTTCAACCGGTTCGAAGTTATAACTCAGTTCATCAAGGGTTGCCTGAGGATCTATAACGGCATTGGTCGCAGTAATTGAACTGTAGGCGGTGAGACCTACACCCTGTGAGTGTATACGGTTGTACTGCCAGATGAATTCTCCGGACAGCTGATCAAGCTCCTGCTGGAAATCCAGACAGATATCGTCACGCATATGGATCTGGCCGTAGAGAGTACCGCTTTCAATATTGACCTCTTCGTGGTCTGCGGCAAAGATAACCTTGTCGATAAGCATACCATTGTCGTTGACCCGTTCGGTGTCAAGTTCGAAAGACTTATCCTGGTAAACCAGCATTCGGCCTTTCTGAGCTACAACCAGCGAACCGTTATCCTCTTCATTTATTGAGACATCCATCAGTCCGGAAAGCTCTTTAGCCAGTTCTGTGCGCTGATCGCGCAGGTCATTGGCGATAACTCCGGTGGCTCCGCCGCACTCGATCTTCATGATATTCGAATTAAGATCGGCTATTTCATTGATAATGGTATTTACCTGATTTACCGAGTCCACGACGGCGTTATTGGTCTGGTAACGGTAATCGTAGATCTTTTCACGGGTGGACTGGAAGGTGTCACAGAGCGTCTGAGCCTGTGAGATCACATTGTTACGGGTTGAGAGATCCTCGACATTGTTGTTCCAGTCCTGCATTGCGCTCCAGAAGTTATCGAATGCAGAGGAGATGTCATTGTCTGTAAGTTCATTGAAGTAGGCTTCGAGATTGGCATATCCGGACTGGAGCACATCGAGTGTGCCCATGTCCGACATCGCGGTTCGAACCTGAGTCTCCAGAAATTCATCCGTGAGGTGCTCGATCTGTTTGACATCGACACCTGTGCCTACAGCACCATATGTATAGGTCTGAGGCCTGTTTGCCTGCATATCAACTCTCTGACGAGCGTATCCAGGGGTGGCTGCATTGGCGATATTCTGACCGACAGTGTCGAGCGCTGTCTTCTGTGCAAAGAGCGCAGTCAGGCCAATGTTCAAAGTGCGAAAACTTGACATGATTATACCTTAATTACCCTTATTACCGTTAAATTTGTACCCAGAGTCAATCCTTTGCCCACTGGAGTACAACCGCTGGTTATATTTCAAATATTGTACCAGTTATGTTTTTTTTGAGCTGTAATGTCTTAATTTGCGCCGGTAACAGACTTTATGTATTTTTTCGGTAAAAGTTGAAAAAAAAATATCGGCTGTAACGGCAGATTGTGCCGGAACAATCGTAGCTTTTAGCTTTCAGCAGGTAAATAAAGCATGTAAGGGGTAATAATCGCTGATTTTGCAGTAAATAATGAAAAAAGTGTTGAATTAGAATGATTGACAGTGAAAATTCACATAGAGTAATGAATGATTCAGGGGAAGCTTTAATTTTTTTAAATTATGCTCCGCGAATGAAGGTTGATAACAAATATTTTAGCGTTTTACCGGCAGCGGATTTGCTGGCTGCTGCGTTCTGATAATAACAGGAGATATTTATGCCACTTTATGAGTATATATGTAATAAATGCGGTAAGTCATTTGAGACGATTACCGGCTATAATGATACCCCGGAGTGTGAGCATTGCGGGGCGAAGGATGTAAGCCGTCAGCTCAGTACCTTTGCGGCACATACCGGCGGTAATGATCTGCCTGCGTGCGCGCAGGGCGGCTGTTCCGGATTTTCCGGCGGTGCCTGTGGTTCCGGTATGTGCGGTTGCCACAACTGATAGTCGTTATTTATAGGTGACGGCGGTTTATAGCTGTTGTCATCAGAAAATTTTGCTGAGCTTTACTGATTAACAGGGTAGAAAAGATATATTATGGTAGAGATTACACGTAAGGATATTTATCACTGGCTTACGACGGATAATCCGGTTGAGGTTGATAAACTGTTCCGGATTGCCGATCGGGTCAGATATGAATTTGTCGGTGATGCGGTGCATCTGCGGGGACTGGTTGAATTTTCCAATTACTGTGCACGTGATTGTCAGTATTGTGGTATTTCGGCAACTTCGTCCGGGGTTAAGCGGTACCGTATGACTCAGGATGAGATTCTCGAGTGTGCCAGGCAGATTGTTGAGCTGGATTATGGAACTATGGTGCTGCAGTCGGGTGAGGACTGGGGTGTGGATACAGAGTGGTTCTGCGATTTGCTGCGCCGTATAAAATCAGAGACCGGTCTGGCGGTAACGCTCTCTGTCGGTGAACGGAATTATGATGAACTGGAGGAATGGTTCAAAGCCGGTGCTGACAGATTCCTGCTCCGTTTTGAGACCAGTAACAGCAGTCTGTATAAGCTGATTCATCCTGATCTCAATAATAAGCTGAGCAACCGTCTGGAAATTCTGCGTAATCTGCGGCGTATCGGTTATGAGGTCGGAAGCGGGGTAATGGTAGGTATTCCCGGGCAGACCTATGATGATCTGGTCAATGATATTATGCTCTTTAAAGAGCTGGATCTGGATATGATAGGTATCGGTCCTTATATCCCTTCTCCGGGGACTCCGCTATGTGATAACACTATTCTGGAGCAGATTGTGCCGGGGTCGGTGGAGATGGCCTGCCGGGTGGTGGCGCTGACTCGTCTGGTATGTCCCCGCAGTAATATACCGAGCACTACCGCGCTGGCGACATTGAATGGGGTACAGGGGCGTCTGCAGGGATTAAACTGCGGAGCCAATGTACTGATGCCGAATGTGACTCCGGCAAGGTACCGTGAGATGTATACTATTTATCCGCATAAGACCGCGCTGAATGAACGCGAGAATAATTTTTCACTTGCCGAGTGGCTTGAGTCTTTCGGCAGGGAGCAGGGACAGGGTCGAGGTGATTCGGTGAATATCAAATATCGTGGGAAAGCCTGAGTTTGTCCTTAGCGTGAGATTATAATTTTTGTATTTAAGCCGCTCAGTATGTAGCGGCTTTTTGTTTGGCTGAATAGAAATTTAATCAAGGTATTTATGTTGTGTTTTCGGTAATGACCTGCAGCTCAGAAGCAGATGCTTCTGAGCTGCAGGGGTTTTTGGGCGGAGATTCGTATCGCTATCTCTGCTTTGGGGAAACTTCGTTAAAATTTGCCGAATTCATCATCATCAAGATTTATCTCTGCATTCTTAGGGTTATGGGGTCTTTTGTCCATAAGCAGCTGCGGCCTTTTTTTGCTGGTGATCTGCTCGCTTTTTCGGGGGACAGCTGCAGAGGTGATAGCTGTCAGTTCACGATTGCCGCCACCGTGGAGTTTGAGCTGGAACTGGCTGAGAATATTGTGTAGGATCCGCGCCTGACCGGAGAGCTGCTCGGATACTGAGGCTGTCTCCTCCGCATTGGCGGTGTTCTGCTGGGTGGCGGATTCTATCTGGTGTAAACCCTCACCTATCTGGGCAATGCCGGAGGCCTGTTCCTTGCTGGCTGCCGCGATCTCGGCGACCAGATCTGCTGCCTTGGTAATACCGTCGACTATCTCGTTGAGTGCTTCACCGGTCTGCTTGGCAATAGAGTTGGCGGTATTTACCAGTTCTTCGTTGCTCTCCAGGAGTTCCGCTGTCTCTTTTGCCGCCTTGGCACTCCGGCCGGCGAGGTTGCGCACCTCTTCGGCAACGACGGCGAAGCCCTTACCATAACTGCCCGCTCTGGCCGCTTCAACGGCGGCGTTGAGTGCGAGGAGGTTGGTCTGGAAGGCGATCTCGTCAATCACTTTGATAATTTTCGCGATCTTGTCGGCCGATTCATTCAGGTCGTGCATCGCTGAATTCATATCCTCCATACGCTGTCCGCCGGTAGCGGCAGAACCGCGGGCGGCAGTTGCCAGCTGGTTTGCCTGCTGGGCGTTGGCGGAATTTTGCTGAGTCTGCGAATTAATCTGTGATATTGATGAGGTAATCTCTTCGAGTGAGGCTGCGGATTCGGTGGTT
The DNA here is from genome assembly GCA_963677015.1 of Planctomycetota bacterium. GTDB lineage: Bacteria > Planctomycetota > SZUA-567 > SZUA-567 > SZUA-567. The sequence goes on along the minus strand of OY781533.1, from coordinate 2,690,007 downwards.
GCCTGTGAGAGTGACTGGCTGGCATCGGATGATTGCGCTGCGCCGCTGGCTATCTTCTCACCTGTTGACTGTACCTGTCCCATGACCTCGTTGAGATTGCGGGTCATTTTCTGCAGCGCTATACCGAGCTGATCATGATCGGAGGCGAGTACAACCTCGACATCGAGATCTTTGTCTGCAATTTTATTCGCGACCTGAACCGCTTTGTGCAGTGAATCTGCCATCTCGTTGAGCGAGGTCCCGAGCTGACCGACTTCGTCTTTTGATTTTACCGTGAGCCGCTGATCAAAATCACCTTCACGTATTTTGTCGGCCATGCCGGCGGCTTCGCGTATCGGCCGGGCAATGCTGCCTGAGGCCAGCCAGAGAATTATGATGGCGACTATGGTAATTATCAGGCAGACTATGGATTGCCAGAAGATACCGGTGTTATGAAGTTCGTGCAGCTCATCTCCGAGCTGATAGGCTTCGGCAAGGATGATATCACGCGGAACTCTGATCATGACAGCCCAGGGTTTACCGGTGTTGCCGAAAGTTATGGGATAGAAGGCGTTGGCTATTCCCTTGCTGTCAATACTGACCTCTGATTTGCCGGCCTGTATTGTCTTGAGAATGTTTTCCCAGCCTTCAGGAATGAGATTCTTGATATGCTGGCCGATGAGATCCGGGCGGGCACTGTCAGCGACAACAAGCCCCATGTAGCTGATTATAGTGACATCACCCTGACCGGAGAAGAGATTTTCGTCGGTAGCATCGGTGAGTTTCTGGACAAAACTGAGGTCGTAGTCGGCTCCGGCGACACCGTAGAACTTGCCGTTGGCTATTATTGGAACCGACATGGTAGCCAGCCAGACCTGCTTTCCCTGAACAATGTAGGGAATCGGGTCAAGAACACTCTCTACCCCGGTCTCTTTGGGACCGATATACCAGCCGCCTTTGAGAACACCGTTTGGATGTTTATCAAGGGTGTCATATTCTACAAGTGCCTGTACGGCAATATTTCCTTTGGAGTCACGGTTCCAATATGGGGTAAAACGGCCGGTATCCTTATTGTTACCGTCTTTACCGGTTTTAAATTCGCTATCCTGTCCGTCCAGAGCGTTCGGCTCCCAGCAGGAGTAGGTGCCGTTGAAATCGGGATTTTTCTGGAGAACTTTGAGCAGGATAGCATTGATCTGATCCCGTCCCAGGTCGAGTTTGCCCCCTTTGGCAGCGTTATCCTTGGCTATTTCAAAGGTATTGGCCATGGTTCTGGCCGCGTTCAGTGCGGGCTCGAGCTCGGCTTTGATGATGCCTGCCTGTTCTCCGGCAAGAGTCTTGAGACCTTCCAGAGCAATTTTCTCTTCGGATTCGGCAACATTCTTTATGGTGAAGTTCTGTACTTTGGTTGACGAGATAAAGTTATAACCGACCACCGCACCGGCTACAATAATAAGGCATATACCGGCAATCAGGGCAATTTTAAGCTGTATTGATTTTAATTTCATAAGTATTCCTTTATGCATGTATCAATAAAAGTTGTTTTTCCGATCATTCTGTTTTAAAAAGATACAACAATACTTCGTTATGTTTATGCTGAAACAAAGTTATGACTATTCTTTTATGTACTTCTGCTTTGTTATGCGGACAGTAATATCTAATTGAAATATTTTTTGGGAAAACAGCACGTTGTTAAACCGGTTATGTTCTAATAAAATTGTATATAAAGTAAATTTATTTTGTGCTAAAAATTATTTGTTACGTCCTGGCGGCGATTCCAGGCGTATTGGATACAGTGAAACAAGTTTGTGTTTTCCCCTTTCTTTTAAACATATTATGTTACAGTGGTGCAGTATAAAAATAAACTGTGCTATTTTACATGTTGGTCGTTAATAGTTTTTGAGCTATTATCTGCAGGTACCTGAAATTAGCTTTAACTGTTTTCTGTTTTCTATTGTTTGCTGCTATAACATACTGTAAAGTAACGGGATATCTTCTTGTGTCTTGGATGCCTGTTTTTTGGGTACACCTGTAGTATAATATATACGGAGAAATCTGACAAATTGAAAAAGAGGTTTGCAGTAAAAAAAAATGTCTGTCTGCTCTGTGCCGTGAAAGGTTTTGGTGTAAGATTTATATCGTCGGGATGATTATGATCAAGTGACAATAATACGCGGGGGAATTAGTGGTCGCGGATAAGATAATTATGCGACTTTGCTTATAAAAAAGTCTGCCCAAAGGACTTGGTGGAAGGAGGGGAGTACCAAATCCAAAGGACAGACAGAAATAATAAAAATTTTACAACTAAGTATATAATTAGCGCAAAATAATTCAATACCCATACAGCTTTTGTCATAAAAAATCCGGTGAGATGTCTTTTGAATATTTCACCGGATCTGTTATTTAATATATCTGATTGGGGTTTATCGTCATCAGGAATTCCAGATTGGTTTTGCTCTTCTTGAGCTTGGTCTGCAGGAATTCCATCGCATCTACCGGGTTGAGATCGTTGAGGTACTTTCTTACCTGCCAGATACGGTTCAGTTCATCAGGATGGACAATTCTGTCTTCCTTACGGGTGCCTGAAAGGTTGACATCGATTGCCGGATACAGACGACGGTTTACCAGACGGCGGTCGAGATGTACCTCCGCGTTACCTGTACCTTTGAACTCTTCAAAAATAACCTCGTCCATACGGCTGCCGGTATCGGTAAGTGCGGTGCCGATGATGGTCAGACTGCCGCCATTCTCGATATTACGGGCAGCACCGAAGAAACGTTTTGGCTTCTGCAGTGCCTGGGCGTCAATACCACCGGAGAGGATTCTGCCTGAATGCGGTGCCTCGGTGTTGTAGGCACGTCCCAGACGGGTGATTGAGTCGAGAAGAATAACTACATCCTTGCCGTATTCAACCAGACGTTTCGCCTTCTCTATTACCATCTGGCTTACCTGTATGTGGCGGCTGGCCGGTTCATCAAAGGTGCTGCTGATAACCTCGCCGTCTACCGAACGCTGCATGTCGGTAACCTCTTCCGGGCGTTCGTCGATAAGCAGTACCATCAGCATCACTTCCGGATTATTGGTGGTGATGGCATTGGCAATATTCTGCATCAGCACGGTCTTACCGGTTCGGGGTGGTGCAACGATGAGGGCTCGCTGTCCCTTACCGATCGGCATGACCAGGTCGATAACTCTGCCGGAGAGTTCATTGCTCTTGGTCTCCATGATCAGTCTCTCTTCCGGGAAGATAGGGGTCAGATCTTCAAACGGGATCTTGTCCTTTATCTTGTCCGGTTCCTCCATATTGATGGCTTCAACCCGCAGCAGGGCAAAATAATTTTCATTATCCTTTGGCGGTCTGATCTGACCGGATACGGTATGACCGCTGCGCATGCCGAAGCGGCGTATCTGGCTCGGTGATATATAGATATCATCAGGACAGGGAGTATAATTGAATTTGGGGCTGCGCAGGAAGCCGTAACCGTCCGGCAGCACCTCCAGTACTCCTTCGCCATATAGCAGGCCGTTCTGATTGACCTTGTTCTTGATAATGGCGAATATCAGTTCCTGCTTTGGCATACCGGCAATGCCTTCAATATTTTCCTGTTTGGCCAGTGCCCGGAGTTCGGCTACGGTCATATCCTTTAGCGAGGTTATATGCAGCTCTGACTGTTTGACCTGTTCATAAACTTCATGCTGCTGATCCTTGCCTTCGGCCGGCTGCGAAGTTGTAATATTGGTATTATTATATTTAGGCATGTTATTGAATTTCTGCGGGCGGTTATTATTGTTGCCGCCGCTGTTATTATTGTTGTAGTTATCGCGTTTGCGGTTATTGAAGTATTTATTATTTCTCTGTTTATTGTTATTATTCTTGTTGCGCTGATTGTTGTTATTATTGTTGTTGTTGTTGCTAGTATTGCTAGTATTGCTAGTATTGTTAGTGTTACGCTGCCTTGGTTCAGCTCTATTTTCATTGCTCTCGGATTGGCTCTGATTTGTTGCAGTCTCTTTGGGCTTTGCCGGTTTTTGAGCAGTGGGTTCAGCGGCAGCGCTGGCCGCGGAAGCTTTGTCTGAGGCCGCCTGCATTACACTCTCCGGGGTAATAGGGGTAATTACTCTGGCTGTAGCAGGAGCTGGAGCTTCTGCAAATATATCCGCAGTCGCAGCTTCGGGAGCAGCCTTCCTGGTCTCAGTTTCGTTAGTTGTTTCCGTAGTGCTATCCTGAGTCGCGGCTGATTTTTTAGCCGTCTTTTTCTTGGTGGTTTTCTTTTTAGTAGTTTTTTTCTTGGTGGTTTTCTTCTTCGTCGTTTTTTTCACCGCCGCGGTTTCCGGGGTTGTATTTTCTTCATCGCTCATTTATGATTTCCTTCCAGATATCCTCTATATTCTCTTTAAAATGATCTATACTGTTATTGTTTATTATCAAAGTTATATCGTTAAACTTGAGGCTTTTGCGTACAGCCGTGTCACGTTTGTGCAGCTCTGACTCATCCCAGCCTCTTTTTTCCGCGCGCTCCAGTCTGATCTGCTGGTCGGCATAGGTTACAAGTACCTTGCGGCAAATCTTATCCAGCTTCATATGGTGCAGTATCGCCGCGTCCAATATCAGAATCGCTTCCGGCTCCAGGAATTTAATTTCTTCCTCAATCTTTGCGACCATCGCCGGATGGAGAATCGCTTCAAGCTGCTGCAGACGATTCTCAGTGCCGCCGCCAAAGACCCGGGTTCCAAGAAGTTTGCGGTCTATACTTCCCTGAGGGGTGAGTATCTCTGTTCCGAAAGCGGCTGTAAGCCGGGAAATTATCTCTTTGTTCTCCATGCAGAGATGTCCCAGCCTGTCGACATCAAGCACCTTTGCCCCAAGTTTGCCGAGAATCCGCGCGGCTTCGCTCTTGCCGCTGCAGGGCAGTCCCGTAACTCCGACTATGTACGGTATCGTACTGTTACGAGTTACCTTTCTTTTAAAAATTCCGAAGGCATATCCGGCAAAAAGCAGTACCAGCGCCGGTAGAATTATATATTTCAGATATGCTCCGGCATTAATTTCAAATGGACGCAGCAGATAAAACAGACCGATAACACTGAGTGGAAGCAGTAGATTCAGCGGTGACTTCTCGCTTCTTCCGAGATAATGCCCCATGTATATCGGAAGAATATAATAGAAAATAACCAGTGGCAGCAGTATAAATACCGGCTGATCTAAAAACATTATCTGACCTTTTAATAAACTGAACTGGCAGCGCGTTATTTCCGGTGCTTAAGGTTTTGTCAGTACCGGTTAATTTTTATGTATGTGCTGATTACAGCACGCAACGTTATTTCAGTGCCAGCCAGTTATCCCCAATACCAATATCAACCTTGAGCGGTACATTGAGTTTGACCGCTCCTTCCATCTCTCTTTTTACAAGTTTTTCCAGAGCCGGTATATCCGTTGCTGCGGCTTCGAATACCAGTTCATCATGAATTTGCAGCAACATTCTGGCGTCCAGGCCTTCAGCCTTGATTGCGGCGTCAACCCGCAGCATTGCAATCTTGATCAGATCGGCAGCAGAACCCTGAATCAGGGTATTGAGCGCTTCTCTCTCTCCCCGCTGCATCTCGACTTTCTTGCTCGCCTTCAGCTCCGGCAGTGCCCGGAAACGGCCGTACATGGTTCGAACTCCGCCATCTTCGTGCGCCTGAGCAATGGTACTGTTAATAAAATCCCGGATATTCGGGAACTGATTGAAGTAACTGTCTATGAACTGCTGGGCTGCAAAGCGGGGCATGCCGGTGGTCTGGGAGAGACCATGGGCTGTCTGTCCATAAATAATACCGAAATTAACCGCTTTGGCCGCATAGCGCTGTTCGCTGGTGACGTCCTTAATATCTATGCCGTTAATCTCCGCGGCAACAACCCGGTGAATATCTTCGTTATTCTCGAATGCCTGTACCAGCATGACATCTTCGGAGAAGTGCGCCAGCATCCGCAGTTCGACCTGTGAGTAGTCCGCCGCCAGCATTTTCCAGCCGTCTCTGGGGATAAACGCAGCGCGAATTGCCCGTCCCTTCTCGGATCTTATAGGAATATTCTGCAGATTGGGGTTGTTGGATGAGAGCCGGCCGGTTGCGGTACCGGTCTGGGAGAAGGTCGTGTGTATGCGACCGGTTTCCGGGTTGATCATCCTGGGCAGCGCATCCAGGTAGGTGCTTTTAAGTTTACTGTACTGGCGGTACTCCAGCAGCAGTTCCGGCAGTTCATAACCCTGTCCGGCAAGTTCGGTGAGCACGGCTTCATCGGTGCTGTAGCCGGTTTTGGTCTTGCGTATTACCGGGTAGCCAAGATCTTCAAACATAATTTCGGAGAGCTGCTTGGTACTGGCGATGTTAAATTCTTTTCCGGCAATCTCATAGATGCGTGTGGTTATCGACTCCAGAACAATTTCAAGTTCACTGCTCTGTTTCTGGAGCAGTTCGCCGTCAACTCTGATGCCTTCCAGCTGCAGCTGGGTGAGAAGGCGGCTGAGCGGGAGCTCTATCTCCTGCATCAGACGTTCTTCTTCGGGTTTGAGGCGGTTCTTGAAGAGTTTTTCCAGACGCAGGGTGACATCCGCATCTTCGCAGGCGTATTCACAGACTACGTCAACTCCGGCCTGATCCATGGTTATTTCTTTGCTGCCGCTGCCGATAATTGCTTTGGTCGGTATCTTTTCTATACCGAGGTGTCTGGCGGCGAGTGAATCAAGGTCATGACCGCGTATATGACCCTCCAGCAGTGAACTGCCGATCAGAGTATCGAAGTTTACGCCGCGTACCTCAATTCCGTTTCTTTTGAATATTATAAGATCATATTTCAGATTCTGTCCGCATTTGGTAATTTTGGGATTTTCAAGGATTGGTTTGATTTCAGCCAGTTCTTTTGCCGTTAGTACTTTTTCTTCAGGAAGGGCTTTGAATGGCAGATAGAAGGCGGTCTTTTCGGTAAAGCTGAGGCTGATCCCCACCAGTTCCGCCTGCACCGGATCAATACCTGTTGTCTCTGTATCCAAGGCGAAATGACCGGCATTTTCCAGCTCCGGCAGTAAGGCCGCGAATTTTTCCGGGGTATCTATCAGCCGGTATTCACGTTCTTCCTGCGGCGGCGGTGACTGGTTATCCAGTTCACTGAGCAGAACCTTGAATCCGTATTCGACAAATTTATTACGCAGCGACTGGTAATCAGGTTCGCTGAATTTAGTCTTATCCATATCGAAATCCAGCGGGATGTCAAGCTTTATCGTCGCCAGTTCCTTGGACAGAAGGGCTATCTCTCTGCTTTTGAGCAGGGTTTCACCGCGTTTACCTTTTATCTCCGACGCGCGGTCCAGAAGATTCTCCAGACTCTTGTATTTCTGAATAAGCTCCCGTCCTATCTTTTTGCCAATGCCGGCAACTCCCGGAATGTTATCCGCCGTATCACCCCATAAGCCCATAAGATCAATAAGCTTCTCAGGTTCAAACCCGTTTTCATCATAGAAATCCGCGGCTGTGGTTATCGTGTTCTTCTTCGGATCAAACATGCGAACATTGTCATTGAGCAGCTGAGCCAGATCTTTATCACCAGAGACTATTGTACTGTGAAGGCCATCCTTTTCGGCCAACTTCGTCAGTACTCCTATAACATCATCTGCTTCAACACCTTCTATTGACAGTACCGGGATATTAAAATCTTTTACAATTGAAATAATCTGGGGGATCTGTACTTTTAGCTCTTCCGGAGCGGGTTTGCGGTTGGCTTTGTATTCCGGATAAAGTTCATGGCGGAAGTTTTTTCCCGGAGCATCGAAAACAGCGACAATGCGTGCGGGTTTTTCCTCCTTGATCAGGTGGAGCAGCATGCGGGTGAACTGGAAAATAGCATTGACCGGTTCGCCGGTGGGTGAGCGCAGCCCTTCTACCGCATAAAATGCCCGGTAAATCTGTGCATGACCATCAATAATATATAAATCTTCCGACATTGACTGACCTTATAGGGGTAATGAACGTTTGTGGATTGTGCTAAAAATCTGAAAATACACAGCAGACGGTTAAACCTTTATTATAAATTATAATGAAACAATGCACTAACGACCGGCAGTTTCGCGATAGTTCATAACTGGCTGTCTGGGAATTATGAAATTTAAGCTAAATGCAAGTTGAGGATAATTATAGGCTTGGTAAATGGATGTCGTATATTATTAATATTTATTGTAAAAGGTAGTTATAAGTATTTATAATATAATAACCGGCATGCTGTTAATTACCTCTGCTTGTTTTACCTACTTAATAAAGATTTAACGGAATATTGCCGTTTAGTCAAGAGATATTTTTGTTCACTTTTCATTTTTAGCTGAAAAATAAAATAGACCTGTTTTGAAGCTGCGAGTCAGAAATAATTTGAAAAAATAAATCATGAAAAGTATAGAGGTATTATGAGTATCAGTGTTACTGTTTTTAATTTGCAGGATATAATATATTAACTAGCACTATTTTTCTGTGTAAGTTTATAGGCGTGTATGGCTTCAATAAGAGTTGGGAAGAATTCCATATCAATACCATTAAGAAGAGATGAGGCGCTTTTAATGTATGTTTTTTGTGTTATAATATCGCTTTCATTATCGGTCGTTGCGGATATAATACAGAAGCCGCCTTTGGGTAGCGCTTCATAACAGGTATAAGTAATTTTTGCGCCGGTATCATCCTCCTGAGTGATATGGAGCTCTTTATACAAGCGTATTTTGTCTTTAACTGCAGGATTCATTATTAATACCTGTGTTGTTTGATTTGAAGTATCCGGATAATCACGTAATACAGGCCGCCGGTCATTCAGCCTTATAACAGGTTTTACGGTAAAAAAGTTTCGACCTTTAGCTGGTTTTGGCTTTTATGGTTTTATTTGCTGAAAAAAGCTCTGGATATTTTAACGGTAAATATTGTAGCGGTTGGCTGGTTATGAGTTTTTAGTGATTTTAAGCATATATGAATAATAACGTTGTCAGCAAAGATTATTCTTTGCCGGCAGTGTTTTTTTGCTCAGGGTTTAGCGTTGAAAATTTCCCTGATTAGTAGATAATAAATTATTGATTAAAGTTGATGTCCGACTTGTGGATTGTTACTTTTTCTGCCGGTCACTACTGGAGTTTAGTGATGAAAACATGTCTAAAAATAAAACTTTGCTTAACCGGGTATCTGTTACTGCTGATCTTTGCCGTACTTCTTGGTGCCTTTGTTTCCGCAGTGATTATGGATAGGGATGCGGGGTTTGAAGTGGTGCAGGGGGCTGTTGCCGAGTTGGAATCGATATTTTTTAACGGTAATCAAACCAGTAAAAATGAAGAGCAATCAGCTGATCTGCAGAAATTGTTACAGCTTCTCTCCACCAAGCATAAACCTTTTGGAGTGAGTGATGTCTGGCTGGTTGAAAATGATCCGGTTAAGGGGCTTGTGCATTTGCAGGAAAATAGCACCGGAATCACGCTTCATCCCAGCGATTATACCTTTAGCAGTGTTCATCAGAAGAAGGAACTGGTCGTTACGGGAGCTGACGGAGAGAAATATTATGTTGTCCTGGCTGCGGAAGGGGAGCATCTGGTTCTGGCCGCAGCGATGCGGGCACGAGGAATGATTCAGCTCTTCAAGGGATCTTTTTCCTCTCATCTTATCCCTCTGGTTTTTCTGATAATTGTTTTTATTATCCTGGTTTTTCTGGGTAGAAAGGCAATGCTCTGGTATTTCAGCCGTTTTGACCTTTATTTGAGTGCGTTGACCGCTGAAGATGATGCACCCGATAGCGAGGAACTGCGCTGCCAGTTGACGGATCTGCAGGCGGAACTGATGTCTAAAGTGAAGCATATGCGTAATACTATATCCGGGAGGCTGGAAGAGGTTCGGCGGGCAAAAGAGCATTCAGATCTGTTATTGCAGAGTATAGCGGAAGGAATTATAGTTGTTGCCGCAAACAGGATAATAACTTCGGTAAATCCTAAAGCCGAAGCTGTTACCGGGTTTAAGTCTTCTGAGGTTGTGGGACAGGAGTTTGAGAGTGTTTTCAGGCTGATAAACAGTAAAAACCGGGAGGCGGTGGCATCGCCTGTTGAAATTGTGCTCCAGAGCGGTAAGGAAACGGTAATGAATTCCGATTTGCTGCTGGTGCTCGGTGATGATCAGGAAGTGCTGATCTCACTGGTTGCCTCGCCGATACTTGCTCCAGACGGCAGGGTTGATGAAGTAGTGATGGTTTTGCGGGATATAACCTGTGATGTGCTTAGAAATGAGAGCCTGCGCAATTCCAATGAGCTTCTCAAGAGTAACGCGGAGAGCATGAAGTTTATATTTGAAGTGGCACGGATAGCTACCTGGGAATTTGATCTCAAGAATAAAGTACTGTATGCTCAGAATGAGTTTTATGAGCTGCTGAAAGTCGATGAGACTGCATTTGTCAATGTTAATACCGATCTTATTCCGCAGATTCTCAACTGGGATGATCTCAAGGACGATTTCAAGGATTTTATTCGTGGCACCAAGGAATCAACTCCTGAAGAACTCTCGGTTAAACTTAGTCTTGTCGGCAATGATGGCGTTTGCCGGCGTATTCTTTGTTGTGGCAGGTTGAGCCGGGATGAGTCAGGGGAAATTGTACAGATAATGCGTGGGGTTGTCATTGATATTACGGAAGAGGAGTCTATTCATGAAGAGCTGAAATATCAGAATCAGCTAAACCGTAAAAGTCAGAAGCGGCTGGAGCAGATATACAATATGGCGCGTTTCTATTTCTGGGAGACCGATACTAAATTTGATAAAGTAAATGGTGACGGTAAGTTCCGGGAACTTATGCAGCGGTTATGCGGAAAATCAAAGGATATTCCGTGGGATGAGGCTTTTAGCACCGTTCAGCCGGCATATCGTGAAGCGTTTCTTAGAAAGCTTCATGACGTTTATTCGCGGCATGACAAAACCTGTGTGTTCGAGTATGCAACGATTCCTAACTCTGACGGTAATGCGATATTTCTGCGAAATTATATGAATTTCGAGTATGATGAGAATGGCAAGGTTGAGAGTTCATATGGTGTTATTGTCGATATCAGTAAATATCACGAGGATCAGCTGCGGATGCAGCATAGCTCCAGAATGGAGAGTATAGGTACTCTTGCCGGTGGTATTGCTCATGATTTTAATAATATACTCAGTGGTATAACCGGAATGGTAGATCTGGTAGAGGCTAAGATCAAAACATGCGAGAATTGGCATCGATGTGAGGGCGTAATTGAGTATTGTGACAATGTCGTTGATCTTTGTCAGCGGGCGGATGAGTTTACCCGTAAACTGCTCTCTTTCTCCAGAAAAGATCAGAAGGGCTATATCAAGGTCGATCTTAATGAGGTTGTTGAAAATACGGTGATTATTCTGCGGCACAGTATTACCAAGCGTATCAGGGTTGAGTTCAATTCGCTGATTTCGGATGCGGTTGTGGTGGGAAATGTCACAGAGATTCAGAACGCTATAATCAATCTCGGGGTGAATGCCCGGGATGCTGTGACCGAGAGAGCGGATATGATACGCGGACTCAACGGGACAATTAATATACGTATTTTGAAGTATAATCATGATCTCTTTGATTCGGTACTGATAAGCGGTAATATTGAGTCGGAACTGGAGTATGTGGCTGTTGAGGTCGAAGATAACGGTGTCGGTATCGCTGACAGTGATATTAAAAAAATACTTGAGCCGTTTTATACTACCAAAGCGGATGAGAAAGGGACAGGTTTGGGGCTGGCGATGCTGGTTGAGATGCTGGAGGCGCATAGCGGGGCTCTCAGTCTTAAAACCGTTGTCGGTCAAGGAAGTACTTTCTCCATTATTCTGCCTCTGGCGAGCAATCCGACTGCGGAGATTGATATTACCTCAGTGCAGGAGAGCTCTGAAAACGCAGCGCCGTCGGAGGTGCCGGCTGAGGTGACCGAGGAAAAGCCCAAAGGAAACATTCTGGTCGTTGATGATGAACCGGTGATGCGGATAATTTACCAGCAGCTCCTTGAAGAGCAGGGGTATACAGCTATTACCGCCGAAAACGGTAAAGAAGGGGTTGCGAAATTTCTGGAGAATCGTGATGAGTTGATCGGGGTGATTATGGATTTGAAAATGCCGGAGATGGACGGGAAAGAAGCATTTGCTAATATCCGTAAGTTTGATACTGCTCTTAAGGTTGTATTTGTCTCGGGGTATCTGGGTAAAACCAGTGAGCAGGAGCTGCTGGATATGGGTGCGGCAGCGGTACTGAGCAAACCTTTCCGCAAACGGTCGTTTGTCAAAAAAATTGAAAGCATATTTATCGGCTGATTTTTGCTCTCAGCAGTGGCTTTCAGGTTTATGAGGAGAAGCGGCCGCGGTGGAGGCCTGTGGTCCAGACACTAGGATGCGTAAGAACTGTTGGGGCAGTTCTTACGCTTAATAATGATTTAATCTCTCTGATTTTCAGTAGCGGCTTATACCTCACCTACATTATGAGGCTTCACCTACATCGGTTAGGGAGTAATAGTCGATGGAGTAGCCGTTGCCGAGAACAACATAAATATCCTCACCGTCAACCTGAACGCTGGTTACCGTACCGGAAATATCCAGATCATCATCGGTAACCCCGGTGACCTCGGTGCCGATAAGGCTGCAGGCATTCTGGAAAGCCGAATCATAGGTCATGCTGTATATCAGATCTGACATGTCGTCCATCTGGTCTGAAACATTCTCAATAGCTTCGGTCTGTTCCTCTACCGCCTGCATATTCTGCAACTGGGTCAGCTGTGTAACGTAAGAGCTGGTATCTGTAGGATCTGTAGGATCCTGATTGGTGAGTTCTTCAACCATAATGGTAACGAAGTCTTCCAATGTCATTTCTGTATTGCTATCGGAAGAATCGGTGGTGGTTGTAGTCGTGGTTGTACTTGATAAAGCACTTTCTGAAAGATCGGTAATCATTATTAATCCTTTTAATTAAAATATGTAGTAATTATAGGGTGTATATTTTTTGTTTTTTGTTTTAAAACTAAGCGTAACTGCTTGCAACTTTTATCAGAAATCAGTAAAATTAGAGAGTAGTTCCCATGAAATTTGTACAAAAAATAATAAATAGCTAAACTTCTTCCTTTCGCTGGCGTATATTAGTTCTGTAATAAGGACTATACAACATATTGGAGTACTATTTTGTCAGAGGAAAAGCTACTCAAAGACCTGGTCACTGCTGCTAACAGCATGCCCCGCGGGCGTGTTGATGTAACTGCTGGAGTAATGAAATCTATCAGAGAACGTCTCGCAACTGATGACCGTCAAAATGAGCAAGAACTAAGTTGTTTTCACACATTTTATTGGGCCGGCGGTATTTCTGTCGCTCTCGTACTGATGCTGCTGATAAGTCTCAGTCTTTATGGCGAGACCTGGTTTAACTATTCTGATTTTTCTATTTTTAACTTACTGGTATCCAGCTAATGACATTATCAACAGCAGAAATTATCCGCTCGAAAAAGCACATCTTTGTAATTCTTTCACTTGTTATTTTTCTTTCGGGTGCAGTTGTTGGCTGCTGCCTTAGCGCGGTTCTTCATATTCGTCTTTTTGACCCCATGCGTGAGGTTCATCAGGCGCGAGAAGATTTTATCGATAAGACAGCTGCCCTAGCTACCACCCCTGAAAAACAAGCTGAACTCAAAGAGTTTATTCATCAGTACTTCTGGACTCAGGGTCAGAAAAAGTTTGCCAGTTTTCAGCAGGATTTCATTAATGAACTCCAAAACTTGCAGCAGGAGGTTAAAAAGTATATACCGGAGTCAAAATATGATACATATGAACGGTATACCGGCGAATTAGAAGAAAGTATGAGAAAGTTTCCTCCTCCTCCGCCGCCCCCAAGATAGCTTTTACCGTTTACTTCATATTCAATAACTCCTGTAACATTTCATCGGCGGTGGTTACAACGGTTGAATTAGCCTGGAAACCACGCTGAATTGAGATAAGTTCTGTGAGCTGATCTGACATTTCCACATTTGACAACTCAAGTGTTTCATCCAGAACTGTACCTCTACCGCCAACATTGGCGAATTCTATCTGAGCATCGCCGGAACTTGAGCTGGTGTAGTAAATGCTGTCACCGGCACTGATAAGACCACTCTCATTCGGAATCAGCGCAATTACGATTCTGGCAATATCTTCAACCACACCATTACTGTAAGTACCCTGAATAACACCATCTTCAGTTACAGAGAAGGATTCAAGTGTACCTGCGGAGTGACCATCCTGATCATCAACTACGAATACATCATCCAGTGAGACAAAGGTCATGTTGGAAAAATCAAGATCCTGAGTACCGGAGGTAAGACCGTTGGTTACATCGATAGTGATAGGTGAACTTACACCTTTGTTCTCCTGGGTAACTTCGATACCGTTACTCTCAGATCTTTCGGAGTTTTCTACATAGTTACCATCTGAATCGAAGACGATAATACCGGTTCCGACATTACTGTTGGTCATTATTTCGCCGTTTTCCAGATACCAGGTGGCGTCGGTATCATCAGAACTGTCTGCAATCCAGCGGTAGACACTGAAGTTTGAGTTCTGTTCTACCAGAGTAAGGGTGACTTCAACCTCAAGTTCATTACCGAGTGAGTCATAAACCGGAATTGTAGTAGTTGCACCGCCGCCCTGTTCGTCGCCGTAATCAGCGTCGGTTTCAAACATGTCATCATAGGTGATACTGTTGTAGGATATTTCGATATCGGTAATAGCGTTGTTTTCACCGAGGTTACTTACGATAGAGAGATTGAAGGAGTCCTCCAGAACTCCGTCACCATAATCAACGGTATCTTCATAACTACGGGTAAAGGCACCGGCTGTTTCAACCGGAACATCGTAGGAGTAGGAACCGGAGGTATAGGTGCCGGATTCACAGTTACCAGCAACATCAATCAGCCCCATAATACCGCCGGTAAGATTGGTATTGGAGTTGCTTTCAATTTCATCGACAGTACCGACGGTAGCTGTGTTGTCAACATCACCGGCTAGGAAGGTCATGAAATCTTCAAGAGTGTAGGAATCACCATCTTCATAGGTGAATTCAACACTGTATTCCTCGCCACCCTTTTCATAATCGATAGTGATGGTGTCACCGTCTTCGATACCGTCGAAGGCCTTGACCCAGGTGTTACCGGTGAGGTAGTAGAGATCGGCCAGGTCGGTGTCAACGGTTGCTGCGACATAGGTCGCGCCGGAACCGGTAGTGTTGAGAACGGCGTAAGCCGCTGAAGTCTGTACGGTACCGCCGTTGATCAGTTCGGCTGAACCGGTGGTTGAATTGAGTGCGGTCCAGCTACTGTCGGTATTGGTGTCACCAAGATATTCATCGACATCACTGGTGGTTGTACCGCCGCTGATCAGGTTGAGTCCGTCGGCTACTTCATCGGTTGCATTTAGGTTACCGGTGAAGGATACTTCACTGGTTTGGTTGGCTGAAGAGGTGGAGCCGATAGGAATATAGATATCTTCGGTAGTTGCCTCGTCTGAGATGTCACCGTTTTCATCGGCCATAACACCCTGTACATAGAGACCGTCACCGGCGAGCAGAGCATAATCATCACCGAGGTAGAAGTCACCTGCACGGGTATAAACCTCGCTGTTTCCCTGACGGAGTACAAACCAGCCATCACCTTCGATAGCCATATCAAGAGGGTTGCCGGTAAGATCGAATGATCCCTGTTCAAAATTCTGTGTGCTACTGCCGGTCTGTGTACCATAACCGACCTGAACTGGGTTGACAGAACCACGACCGGTGTCGCTGTCTGCTGCTGTTCCCGCGCTTAGTGTGGATGAGAATAGAGTTGAAAATTCGTAATCGTATCCTTTGTAAGCAGTGGTATTGACGTTTGCAAGGTTGTTACCGATGGTATCCATTGCAAGCTGGTGTGCTACTAGCCCGGTACAGGCCGTTGTCATAGCATTTGATAAGCCCATAATTTTCCTCCTACTTTTCTGTTTGTGTTACTGTCTCGCTCCGTCGAGGAAAAACCTTGCCGCCTTGCATGGTTATCATAGTAATATAAAACTGTTTATAAATAATTGAGTAAACTCATACTCATAAGCTGTGAAGTTACTTCGAGAGAGGCTTCATACGCTGTCTTCTGTTCCGCGTATTCGGTTGAGGCCTCTACCAGATCAACTTCTATCGCATTTGCTATTGCTTCTTCATAGATATCAATATTGGAAGTGTGCCTAGTTGAGAGCATCTCCAAAGTGTTCTGTTTGGAACCTACGGTAGCTCTGGCTTCAAGCACTCTGGTCAGATCATCTTCCAGATTTTCCAGCTGATCGTTTACAGCATAACAGTCCTCCGCTGTCATTGCGTCGATCAGACTTGCAAATGTTGAAAATATATTCTGTTCCTGATCACGGCCGCTCACATCGGTTGATTTTTCAGAGACGACGATATCCGAATCATCACTCTGATAGTCAAGGTAAAGCGAGCCGCTAATTCCTGAGTAATTCTCTTCTGAGATGGTTACGACACCGCTGCCGCTTATTGAGCCGCTGGCAACCAGATTTTCATGGTCGCTGTCTGAGTAGGCCCGGACATAATTGGTACCGGAAACGTTCTCGATCTCAAAGTACAGTTCACCGTCATAACCGCAGTTCTGACCGCTGATCAGTCCGGTAAGATCAATCTGTGATATCTGATCCAGTTCATCATTTTCTGCTGTAAGCGGGGTGCTGGTTACTTCGATACTGGTATCATCCGCACTGTATGAAAGATAGACGGTACCGCTGAGATTGGAATCATCTACAGCAGTGATCTGAATCTCACCATCGGTGGTATCTGATTCTGCCTGTGCAACCAGTTCGGTCATGTCAGCATCACTATAAAAGTTTATAGAGTAAGTGTAAGTGCCGGCAGTAGCGTCGACTTCAGTCTCGGTTACGCTGGCATAGAGCTTGCCGTCTTCATCACTGTTTACTCCGGCGACAACACCGTTGAGATTGAGGCAGGAGAGCTGATCACTATCGTCACCGCTGATAGCCGCTCCGGAATAGTTCTCGGCAATAGTAAGATATGCCCCGCAGAGCTGACTGGAAATTTCTATTGTGCTGCCGTCATCACTGATCTGAGAAGTGGTATAGGTGCTGGAGCTGTTAATAGCGTTGGTAACATCCTCAATGGTGTTGAAGGTTGCGGTCGCGTCGACACTGTAGCTGCCGGTAGTCATAATTGAGCTGGGGCAGTCAAGGGTAATAGTACCGCTGAGGTCTTCGTAACCGGTAGCAGCTTCAAGTTCCACCACGCCGCTACTACCGCTGGCGAGGGTGCCGGTAAGCATAACATTACCGTCACTCACTATTGAAATGTCATAGGTGCCTGAGGCGTTGTAATCAATTACAACTTCGAAATCGCCGCTGTCATCGGTGGTGACTCCCTTTTCCAGCCCGTAGATATTCAGACTTGAAATCAGATCATCGGTATCTATACCGCTACTGCCAATCTCTGCGCCGTCAAGTTCAAAGGCATAAACGTCAATGTTTGAACTGAAGGATGTAGGATAGTCTATTGTCAGTACGCCGTCAATAGGATCTGATGCTGAAGATGGAGGAGCAAAACTGACGGTTCCTGATACACCGGAATCATTTACTTCCTCAAAGGTCAGCAGACCGCCATCACTGGTGCCGGTAGCTACAAGTGAGTTTGAGGTGCAGTTCTCATCATTATAGATGCAGACTTCCCAATCACCGGTTCCCAGATCAGTCATCTGGTAGTAGAGTTTGGTATCATCGGTGATGTTTCCGTCCTCTGAAAGTCCTGTCAGCTGCCAGCTTGAGAAGTATTCTGAAGCGTCACCTGAACTGACTGCTGTGGTTGAATTGTCCTCTGAACCATTGTAGATGGTTAGTGAGTTGTCATCCCAGTTGGTTAAATCGCTCAGTAAGGTTGTGTTGGTAATTATAGGATCAAGATCACTGCCGGAAAGAGTACTGTCGCCACTGGTAGTGCCGGTGCCGGAGATACCTAGGTTTCTGGCGGTTTCAGTATCCTTGATTGATATGCCAGTAGCATCGGTATCGGTATCAAGATCAACTGCCAGACCGGTAGTACGGTCAATCTGAGTGATAACCAGTCCGGTTTTGTCTTCGTTGAGGTCAACTTGCAGGATATAGTTGTATTCCGGATCGGTAGATTCAAATGAATCGGCTTTGTCAATGCTTGCCTGCTCTATATAACTGGCGACATCTTCAAGTGTATCTGCATCAGAAAGATCAATGGTTAGTCCACCCAGAGAAGCAGGAGCAGAGGAGTAATAGACAGTAATGCTGCCTTCAGCCACACCTTCTCCGTCATTAAGGTCATCGAGAGGGGTTGAGTTTGATGATGAAATATTGAGGGAACGTTCCAGAGTTGCTGTAGTTATTGTGGTTTCAAGATTACCGAAGGCGTCTTCAGCGGTGGTGTTCATCGCGGTGTAGGTGCCGCTGTCGGTAGCTACTTCCAGATCATCATTGTTTCCGGTGAAGTAAACATATTTGTCGGCAACAATCTCAAATGGTTCTTCGGTATAATCGGTGCCGGCAAAGAGGTACTGGCCGGAGTAATCTGAGTTTGCAACGTTGACAAGTGATGCGAGAAGTTCGGTCATTTCAGCGAGTGAACCGGTAAACATGTCTTCGGTGTTTTCACCGGAGGACATATCTACAGCAAGCTCTTTGGCTGAAGTAAGAATCTCGTTTACATCGCTGAGACTGTTATCGGTGAGTCCCATGATGGTATCGGCTATCTCAATATTACTGAGATAGGTATTGAGCTTGGATATAGTTGCGGTGTCGGAAATAGCAGTTACCGCAGCTGATGGATCATCGCTGAGATTGGTTACAGAGTAACCGGTACTGATATCCTCTGATAAGCTGTACATTGAAGCAGTATTTGAATTAACATTGTAGATTGAATTCATGCTGCTCATCTGTAAGGTTACACGCATATCTACACCCTCTTACATATCCAATATAGTCTGCAAACATTCGTCCATAACGGTTATAAACTGTGCGGCGGCGGAGTAGGCTTTCTGATAGCTGAGCATGCTGACAAGCTCTTCGTCAAGGCTTACACCGGAGACACTCTCATTATTTGTTTCACTCTGCAGCAGCAGGTCTTCGGCAAGTTCGTAGCTGTTTGTAGCGTCTTCAGACTCCAGACCCAGAGTACCTACCACTGTGCAGTAATAGGACTCCAGGGTCTGGGTTCCGTTTGCCATGACCGCTTCTTCGCGCAGATCAATCATTGCATTTACAATATCATTATTGTCATCAGTAAAGCTGCTGCTGGTGGCAAAGTGCTCGGGGTTATCCACCAGATCCTCGTTTACTGAGATATCACTGGCATCATAGCCGGTAAATAGTGTATTAAGTCCTAGGGCACTAACTACGCCGCTGGTGTCATTTCCAAAACCAAGCTCATAGATATCGGAACTGGATTCAATTACCAGCTGGTTATTGTTATTTAGTGAGACGGTATATACGCCCGGTACTTCATCATCAAGCTGGCTCTGAATAATATTTACCAGTGAGTTGGACGCTGTAGGGTCGTCTTCATCGTAGAGAATGGTATCGGGTGAGCTTGAATTGCCATCAAGATCGATATCGATGGTGACGGTGGATTCGGTATCTGTCTCTGTGTTGTAGACAATAATTTCAAAACTGCCGTTACTTATCTCATAGGTGCCGTCAACCGTATCAACGCCGTAGTCCAGCTCATCAAGTGTGGCTTCCGGATTTTCTACAGAAGTAGTGCCGGTCAGGTCGCTATAGCCTGTACTGCCAACACCTTGTGAATATACTGAGTTGAACTGCCAGATAATATTTGCAGCAAGGGTATCCAGCTCTTCCTGATATTCAGTCAGTACCTCATCACGCATGTAAAGTTCCGCTCCGAGGCTTCCTGAATCACTTTCAATAGCAACATTACCGTCGGTAAATACCGGCTGACTGCAGCGCACTCCGTCTACATATTCATATTCAATTCCAACCTCTTCACAGCTGTCGCGGTAGACCAGAATATTATTGCCGTTATAAATGCTTAGGCTGCCGTTGTCTTCTTCGATAATATTCACATCAACGATAGCACTGAGTTCGTTGACCAGTTCATCTCGCGCATCACGCAGGTCATTGGCTGTTAAACCGTTTGAGCCGCAGGCTTCAGCAGACATAATCTCTTTATTGAGTTCCGCAATCTGCTTGGTGAGGGAGTTGATTGAATCAACATCATTCTCAATCTTTTCATTAAGATCATCATGGATTGTTGTCAGTTGTGAATCGACACTATTGATAGTATCACAGAGACTGCTGGCTTCCTGTACTGCCACTATAGTCAACTCTGTATCGCTGGGATCTGTAGAAAGATCACTGAGGGCATCCCAGAAGTTGCTGAGTTCTGAGGAAATATCGGTGTCGGTAAGTTCGTTGAACGCATTCTCAAGAGATGTGTAACTCTCGACAAGTTCTTCTGAATAGGAATAGTCTGCAGTGCAGGTACGCAGATTCTCCTGATAGAAGGTGTTGACAACGCGGCTGACATCATCGACGACAACTCCACCACCGGCATAATAGCTGCCGCTGTTTACGGCAATTGCCGCTGAAGTTGATATCGCCTGTCGGCTGTAGCCGTCGGTAGCGGAGTTACTTAGATTCTGACCGATAACCTCCAGCGCTGCTGCCTGGGCTGAGAGGGCGGTTTTACCTATCTGTAGTCCTAATGAACTCATACTCACCTCGCTTGAAAAATGACAATGTGTCCTTGCCCAGAGTTTGTTACTCTGGAAAACGAAGATAAAATTTTTGCAATTATTAGAGGGCTGCCGATACTTTGTTTACAAACCTTGGTTGAGGTTTTAATATCGGTTTTCTGAAGGCTTTGGTCTTAACCTTGTTACTCCGGATTATTGCAAGTTCTTTATTTATTCGGTTGAGCTCATTTACTGAGAGCTCTTTTAATTCTTTATCATATTCCGCCAGCTCCGCAACCACTGCATGAAGCTGATCCAATGTCATTGCTATTTCTGCATTGAGTTCGCTGTTTACACTGTCGTAGACATTGTTCCAGTAATCGCCGTATGCTTTGATTACATACTGGAGAATATCGAGTTTGCGTAGAACTTTTTCACGCTGGCTGACTTTGCTCTTGAGTTTGTTGAAGTTGCCGCCATTGATAAGTTTCTGCTGAACCTTGGAGATATAAATAATCTCTTCATAACAGGTAATCTGCTTTTTCAGCTTTGCCAGGTATGCTTTTGCACCTATTTCAGGGGTCATATTATCTCCTTGCTTTCTTACTCGTCACTGGTTCCAAGGATAGATTCAAGGTATGAACTCTGTGTCTCCAGTGCCGCAAGGGTTTCTTCCATTGCGTTGAACTGTGTCCAGAGTACTGATTCCTTCGCATCCATCAGATCGGTCATACTGTCAATATCATCATTAAGATTTTCAATCATAGTGTCTACGTAATCGGTCCGGGTTGCCAGATATCCGTAATCGTAGTCAAAAGTACTGTCAAGGTCTGCGGCGATTGTGTTAGCTACTCCAGTCTCGGCATTGCAGTCAATTTCCACCAGACGCATGATGTCATCATCGGCGTTGGTCGCTGTAGCGGTAATGCGGATAGCTGAAGCGGATACGGCATCGGCAAGACCGATAACGGTATAGCTTGAGGTATTGTCGGTTACTTCACGAACAGTCTCCCATTCTCCGGTTTCACTGTCAAGATATTCAACGGTAAAGTCTGAAAGGGCATAGTCTTCTGCAGGCATATCTTCACTGTCAATGTGGTAGATGGTGAGATAGTCCAGAAGTACATCTTCATCAAAAGTAATGGTTATAGTGTTATCACCGTTAGAGATGGTGTCGGCTGCTTCATAACCGTTATTTTCACCGAAACTGGTGGATGAAGTCTTACCGTTGATAAGATTTGACTCGTCGAAACCTTCTGCGGCTGAACCTGAAACAATTATAGAAGCGCCTTCACTCTCAAGTGCAACATCAGACTCCTCACAGAAAAACTCTGCAACACTCTCGAAATCATCATCAAGCAGTTCTTCGAAAGCATCGGAATCAAAGGTGAGTGCCGTAGCATAAGAGGTGTTGCCGTCATCATCTTCAGTCTCTTCAAGCTCCAGCTCAATTCCAAGGTCACTGAAACACTTGATGCTTGAATCTTTAGATGAAATATAAGAGAAGTATGACTGCAGTTGCAGTTCAAGATTTCTAGTGGCGCTGTCACCGTAAAGCAGACCGTAATCGGTAGTCAGATCATTATCTTCGTAATATTCCTGTTCTTCTTCGGTAAGATAGGTTGTATAGGTCTGAATGGTTTCAATTACTTCGTTATAAGCGTCAACCATTGCCTGTACGGTATCAGATATACCTTCGGTATCACGGGAAACAGTAATTGTAACCGGATCATCTGAGATAGCGGTCATATCCAGAGTAATACCAAGAATAGCTGAATTGTTGGTATTGGTGTCGCTTCTGAGCAGTATCGCCTCAGAACTGCTGTTACTGTCACCGTAGAGCAGGAGTGAATCCTGACCGACAGTTGTCTGACTGAAAGTCAGTGAGCTTATGGATGAATCCATGATGAAATTACTGGCTTCACCGGAATCCGCACTATTGATTGAGAGGCGGTATGGTGAATATTCAGTACCGTCATTGATGATTGCAGCGGTATAGTTGGTTTCATCATTTATTTTGTCCATGATGTCACTGAGCGTGTCGCTGTCGGTAACTTCAATATGAATTTCGAAGCTGCCGTCAAGTATTGCATTACCGGATTCGTCGGTTGAAGAATCTGCGAGCAGTCCGAGATCAGCCGCGGCAGTACCGCCGTCAACTTCTTTAGCGGTGATGCTTCCGGTCGCAGATGAATCTGTAGATTCAATGATTATGCCGTCGCCGGTATCATTGATTCTGGCTGTAAGATCAAGGCTGGTCTCATTGATGCGGGATATAACTTCACCGATAGTGTCCGCACCGTCAAGATCTACTTCTTCGCTGAAGCCATTGGCATCAGTAAGAATAAAAGAACCGCTATCGACACCACTGCCGCCATTTAGCGTGTCAAGTGATGTACCTTCACTAATATATTTTAAATCCAGATCAGCGCAATCAACAGTCTCGCCGTCTTCAATCTCAGTTTCTGTAAGACCGAGGTCTGAAGCGAGGGTTGAATCCTGATCATAAAACTCAACACTAAGTCCAGTGGCATTTTCCACGGAGATCCCATTTCCAACGGAATTCAATGAAAAAGTCAGAGAGCCACCGGCTTGTGTGTTGAGTTCGGTAATAAGGCTATCTAAAGAATCATCATCAGATAGATCTGAAACGTTGAACTCGATGGTAGTGCCATCTTCGAGTTCTGCATAAAAACTGACGGTTGAAGCGTCATAACTTCCATCTAAACCATCAAGTCCGGTGGCGTTAGCGCCGGAGATTGATGAAAGTAGAAATGTGTCTAGTCCGGCAAGAATATTTGTGCCGGTAACAGATGTGCCTGCGTCTGTAGTAACCAGCCCCAGATCAGAGGCGGTGGTGTCGGAGTTTGCATAATTTGAGATAGTCAGACTTCCACTACCGGAAGTAAGTTCAGCGGTAAGCGCAAAACCGTTATCTGATACACCTATCTCAACTGCTCCGTCTGTCTCTTCACTGATGACACTGGCTATCTGGCTGATAGTTGTGCATTTTGAGAGATCGACCTCCCAGGAGTCGGTGCCGTCACTGATTATAATTGTGCCGGCGGTGCCGTCATTAACTCCTAAACCGTCATTAAGCTGGGCTATGGTTGTTGAATCACCAAGGCTGTAGATACTGCTGCCGGTGATAGTACCAGTACTGGAAGTACCGAGGATTCCCAGATCTGAAGCAGTTGTTGAGTCAACATCTGCTATTGTGATACTTCCAGTTCCACCACTTGTGTCTTCAATGATGAGGCTATTGCCGTCATCTGATATTGAAGCTTCGACGTAAATATCTGTATTGTTGTTTATAGTGCTTATAACTTCATCTATTGTAGTTGCTGCGGAGAGATCAATGCTTACTGTGTTACCATCAGCGTCGGTAATTTTGATTGTTCCAGGAGCCATACCTTCGCCGTTATTGAGATTTGCTACATCGGTACTCTGCGCCAGTGATGCCTTATCTGACTCAAGAGTGATGTAACCATCGCCCAGAGGAGAAACTTCGGTGTCGCTGTCACTGAAACCGACTGAGGTGTATTTTGCTGCCTGCGCCAGCTGTTTGACTTCGAACTGATAGGTTCCTTCTTCTGCGTATTCATCAAGGGTGGCGGTAAGTGATGACTCGTCACTTGATGTTGCGATGAAACTGTTCCATAAATCCTCGTCTGCAAGTTCATCAATCTGATTGCTGAACTCAAGCAGCAGGGAATTAACTGTGTTGTATGCTTCCTGGTCAACCTGGTATTCCAGGATTTCAACCTCCATGTCATCAATCTGAGTCTGATATGTTTCCAGAGTTGCTTCAATGATTGAGTCTGTGTCGAAACCAGAAATAATTCCGCTTATACCACTGCTCATGATAGCCTCGCTGAAGGTGAAAGAAATAAAAGTTTCGAATGGGCGTAAGTTATCCCAAC
This sequence comes from Planctomycetota bacterium, assembly GCA_963677015.1. Lineage (GTDB taxonomy): Bacteria > Planctomycetota > SZUA-567 > SZUA-567 > SZUA-567. The sequence continues at coordinate 2,665,370 of OY781533.1, read as the reverse complement.
AGTAGAGTAGTGTGCAAAAAAAAGATTAGGTAACCAAAAAAAATAAAAAAAAGGTTACCCTTTAGGGTAACCTTAAAAAATTTTTTATTTTTTTTTGGTGGTTATAACAGGCAGAAGTTGATCACCGCTTCGTAGTCGTCACGCTTGTCGCTGTAACGGACGTGTTTCTTGATTTTATTTTTTGCTCTAAAGACCCGCATCTTGACCATCCCTATATTCCAGGACATGCGACTGGCAATTTCTTTGACGCTAAGACCTTCGACGTACAAGAGGGTCAGTACCATCCGGTCTTCTGCATTGAGAATTCCCAGTAGTTCCTTGAGTATGCTGGAGGCTTCGTCTGCAGCTGACTCCTGAGGTTCCTCTACCGGTGCGTCCCAGCCTTCGATTGAGAAGTGCTTGCGCATCTTCTGGATCTCTTTTATGTGGCGACAGCCGATGTTGCTGGCAATCTTTCGCAGCCAGTGAATGAATGGTGCTTTCGCCTGATATTTGTCGAGGCTTAGATAGCCCTGGACGAATACTTCGTGCGTAAGCTCTTCAGCTGTCTGGTGGTTCTCTGCATACCAGAATACCTGCTTGTAAATCTGCTGCTGATATTTGTCAATTAAAGCGCTGTATGCATCGACATCACCGGATAAGCATGATTTAATTATTTCGCAATCGATGTCATCCACAAGAAACTCTCTTAAACTAATGTTGATAAATGATAATTGTGCTCCATCACAACATCATTTTAAGAATTCTTCGGAAAAGTCATCCGTTAACTTTAATTTTTTTTCTCCACTCACTATTTCTTTACAGGTTGTAACCGGGTTTTCTTGCATTATTTTTTATTTTTGAAAATGCTTTTTCATATTAATGGAAAATTCGGGTTTATTTACCGTGAAAAACCTTAAAAAAAATAATTAAAAAAATTTTTTCTGTTACCTCGAAGCTGTTTCTTTTACTAACAACTTGAAACATCTTAACTGCTAGAACTGTGGAGAGGAAAAGCAAGTTTGTTATTGTTTCGGCATTCATGAGGAATGCTTGTTATTTTACGTTAACCAGCCATGGAAGGAGGTAAGGCGGAATAAAAAGCCCGCTGTCAGGGTCAAGTGACAGCCTGTAATCACGGGTCAGCTGATTTCGATCATAGCAAGGATGCTATGACGTGCAAATTAAAAAATATCATGGAGGACAAATTATGAGTTTATCAGTTCAAACAAATGTAAGTGCAATGAATACTACCCGTTGGTTGAATACTAACCAGAGCAGCATGGAGAGTAGCCTTGCCAAACTTTCTAGTGGTTATCAAATCAATACAGCTTCAGATGATCCTGCCGGTCTCGTTATTTCAGAACAGTTGCGTTCACAGATTGCCGGTCTTAACCAGGCGATGAGTAATACCGAAGAAGCCATGAACGTGGTTGGTATTGCAGAAGGTGCGCTCAATGAAATGAACTCAGTGCTGATTTCAATGAATGAGCTGGCTATTCACTCAGCAAACAGCGGTGTTACCAGTTCTGACCAGATCGTTGCCGACCAGGCAGAAATGGACTCTGCAGTACAGACAATCGACCGTATCGCTAAAACTACAACCTATAGTGATACTTATCTTCTAAATGGTTCACAAGAAATTACTTATGATACCGATACATTGGTAGATTCAACCGAAGATAATACTCTTGTGGATTCAGATCTTTCTCAGATTTATCAGATTTCAGATCTTGATCAGTCAATTAATATTTCATACAGTGGTGAGGACAGTGACGGAACAGCTGATTCTCAGTCATCTTCCAAGAGAGCATACGTGGAAGCAACCAGTGCTACTGCCGGTGTGGATATCTCAACCGACGGTACCAGTATCAGTGCCGATCTCGTATTTACCGTAACCGGTGCTTCAGGTTCTGAAGAGTACAGCTTCGGTGAAGGTCAGGAACTGGGTACAATCGCTGAAACTATCAATGGTGATTCCGAGTCAACAGGTGTTGGTGCGCAGTTGATCTTTGATACTGCGGTAACCGGTGTTGATCAGACAGCAGGTTTCTCATCTATTCCAACAACTCACGCTTCCGGTCAGATCGGTGCTTACGAGATGGATAAGGACTACGAGCAGGATACAGACTATACAGTTTCAAGTGCTTCTATCTCTGATGTGGACAGTGTAAGCGTAGGTGAGAATACCGATGCTGACGGCTGTGTCTACCTCAAGTTCACCTCTGATACCGAGTACACAATCTATAAAGATGCTGAGATGACTATGGAGGTTGGTACCGGAAGTCTTGGTACTGAGAGTACAGAATCAAACAACTCAGGTCTGAATATTACTGTTGATGTCAGTGGTACAGTTGAAGCTAGTGACGTGGTAAAACTGCAGGTAGGTGCTACTACTGAGATTGATTCGTCAGATTCTACTGCCGGTCTGGAAGTGTCAAGTGACTCTACAACCGGCGCAGCTCTTGACAGTTCTGCTATTACCGGTATCAGACTGGGTGAGAATACCGATGAAAATGGTAATATCTACATGAAGACTGTTGAGAATGAAGATGGCACCATCACTGTAAATCTTTATAATGACAGCTCATGTGATGACAGTAATCTGATGGCTACCGGTACGGTCGCTGATGGTGACGACACTGACCAGATGGTAGAGGTATATGCGGTAACAACCAGTGGTGATGCCGGAACTACCGGACTGTACGGTTCAATCAATATTGATACAACTGCAATTGACGGAACCGGTTCATCAAGCTATTCCTGCACAATATCCGCATCTGATCTGGGTCTGAGACTCTATTCTACCGATTACGGTGATGATGCATACGTAACAGTTGAAGCTTCTGAGGGTGCGCTATTTACTGATGATGACGGTCAGCTGATTGACAGTACCAATGATTACACAAGTACTGGTCAGAATGGTTCGGTAACTGTTAACGGTACCGAGTATGAGCTTGATGAAGATCTTACCGCTACTGTTTCAACCACCGACCTTAACGCCAGCTTTGTAATGGATGAAGGTGAACTGGGTGCCACCACTGTTGCGGTTCAGGGATATGATGAGGGTGCTCTGAGTTCTAAGGGTGGTTCTATGGATGATGAAACAAACCACTCAACACAGGCTATGAGTAATACTTCAGAGACTCTTGAGGATCTCTCAGGCGGTATGAATCTGCAGGTTGGTGAAAGTACTACCAATGATGATTCTACTGTTATCAGTATTCAGTCTATGACAGCGTCTGATCTGGGTAAGGTAACAATTACCGACGATTATGACGGGGATGGCATCGAGGAAGAGAAGACCCTGACTCTTGAAGATCTTCAGGGTGGTGAAGCTGCAGCGCTGGCAACTGATCCTGATAAGGCTATCGCTATTATCGCTCAGGCTATCGACGACGTATCAATGACCCGAGCTCGTCTGGGTGCGGTACAGTCCAACCTGCTGCAGACAAATGTTAACTCACTGAGTGTTGCTGTTGAAAATATCACCAATACCGAATCTGCTATTCGTGATACTGATATGGCTACCGAGTCAACCAACTACACCAAGAACCAGATTCTGGTACAGGCTGCTACATCAATGCTGGCTCAGGCCAACACTATACCTCAGCAGGCTCTATCACTTCTTGGATAATAGTTTCCAGTATATTCTTAATAGAATATCTCCCACCGTGGCTCTGGTATTATATACCAGAGCCACAATTATTAATATATAATGTAATATATAGGGAATTATTATTTCTTTGTTCTGGTGAAAATTGTTTTTTTTGTGTATATTGTAAGTATAAGGGTGCTGCAAATTGCAGCAGGCGGTAGATAGCGGGTAAATCTGCAGGTCGCAGTCGGAGTATGCTGAAAGGGCAGATTAGCACAAAATTGTTTCTTGAGGAGAGTTTGCTATGGAGAGTGTGGTTGCGGAGTTGAACAAACTGAATCCGAATATTGAAGTAATGAGTATTATCAGTGCGGAATTCAGAGGGTTTGGCAGGGAGGTTGAGGGTTTTGATTTTTCTGATCTTGACTCATATATGAATAATCTTGAAATGCCGGCAGGCAAAGTGGTCTATGAACCGTCAATTACGGAGATGGAAGAGACCGGTATTTTCTGTAAATTGAGTAAGTTTCAATATGGAGGTCAGCCGATACAGATTGGTTACTGCATCGGTGATAACAGCAGTCTGGAAGGGCTGGAGTATCATAAAGGCAGTGAGACGCTGTATGCATATACGGATCTGGTGCTGCTGCTTGGTCATATCTGGGATATTGAGGATAAGCAGTACTCCTCTAAAAAGGTAGAAGCGTTCTTTGTGCCTCAGGGTAAGGCGGTTGAGCTATATGCTACTACGCTGCATTTTTCGCCGTGCAAGGTCGAGGCAGAGGGTTTTAAGGCGGTTATAGTGCTGCCAGAGGGTACAAATCATCCATTGTCTATTTCCGGTGAGAAGTATGGTGCTGAGAGTGAGATGCTGTTTATGAATAATAAATGGCTGCTGGTGCATCCGGACGCTGAGGAACTGGTGGCTGACGGGGCGTATGTTGGTATAACCGGCGATAATATTCGTATCAGGATTTAGATTGAGCGTTATTATATGGTGTTTCCAGATATAAATTTCAATATCATTATATAATGTAAAACAAATCAGTTAACCCGCAACGGCAGCTACGTTGCGGGTTCTGTTATTTTGGTTGTCATTTGTTCATTGTTTTTGTGTCTTTACTTTGCTGCAAATGACAGTTAATTTTTATTGGATACCGATTAGCCGAACATTTTGCCGTGTACCCAGCTGGTGGCACTTACTGCGTCACCGCTCTTGATTATCTCACTGATTTCAGACATAGCAGTGCTATCCAGCCAGCTTTCGATTCCCTTGAGGAATTTTACACTGGTCTCAAGAGCACGTTTTCCATCTTCACGGTAAGGGTATTGATCCATTGAGTACCAGCCTGAATAACCAACCTTCTGCAGCCAGTAGAGCATCTCCACATATTCAGGGAGGTGAATGGAGCCGACAATCATGTCATCATCCCAGTAGCGGTAGTTGTCATTGAAATGCATGTGAAAGAGCTTCTCTTTACGCGCGAGTATGACTATGGATTCTGCAACATTCTCACCTGCATAGAGCGCATGACCCACGTCAATAGTTACTCCGACATTATCCAGACCCGTATCCAGAGCAACCAGCAGGGTATCTGCAGCCCGTGCCATAAATGAGTGGTTGCGTGGTTCTTTGGGTTTGTATTCCAGTGAGAATTTAAGCTGAGGAAATTCTTTGGCGAGGATGGTAATATTCTCAGTCATATAATCCCGTTCGAGGATCATATCGGCCTGCAGCGGATAATCATAGCCATCCTGCCCCGGCCAGATATTGAGCATCGGGCAGTCAAGTTCCAGCGCTATTTCGGCCATGTTGCGCAGGTAGTCCATCGCGGCGGCACGGGTCGCAGTATCTTTTGCCGCCAGGGATCCCCGTCCCCACTGTTTCTGTGAAAAGAGATCCGGGATGATACTGACGCACTGGAGTTTGTTTGTATTCAGGCAGGCCTTTACCTCCTGAAAATTATCCGGACTTATGTCCCAGGTTCCGACGAGTTCAATCCCTGTTACATCGGTTATGGCAGCAGCCTGTTCAATCATCTCGGCGGTAGGAACAGAGTCTTTGTAGCCGGTTGATAGAAAGCGATCACAGGTGTTGCCGAGGTTGCCTAAAATTACCGCATAGTTGCTCATAATATCTCCTTAATATGTGATATATCAGCCTTTGAACTCGGTAACACTCTCCCTCTTTACGAGTTCGGTACTGATAAGATTCACCATCGGTGCGCGTTCACTCTGGTGATGAAGCTTCAGGTACAGCATATCAAGGGCTACCTGACCAATCTGGCGTTTGGGGACATTTACTGTTGAGAGCGGAGGATTGGTGATTTCTGACATTGATAGATTATCGAAGGCGACGATTGAGATATCATCAGGAACCACTATGTTTTTCTCCTGCAGAGCTTTCATTGCTCCCAGAGCAACAATGTCGTTTACCGCAAACACAGCACTGGGCAGTTTCCTGCCGTTTTCCAGATGAGCTTTCATATCTTTGTACGCGCCGTCAAATGTCGAGTCGACATCAAAAACGAATTCTTTGTCTAATGTAAGTCCAAGAGCGTCCATGGATCTATAGTACGCTAATTCACGTAATTTGAAGTTGCCGGTGGATATCGAACTTTTGAGCATGCCGATATCCCGGTGTTTCAGATCCTTGAGATAGCTGATAACTTTATATACAGCTTCGGTATTATTCATATTGATATAGTCCGCACAGACATTGAAGATATAAACATCGATAAAGACAATTTTTACGCCTGTGGCGTTGAATAAGGCAATGTCTTCTTCATTGAGTTCGGTTGCCAGAACAATATAACCGGCAATCTGTGGACTGTTATCGATTTTTCCGATAATTTCAGTGAGTGGAACCTCCGGCCCGAAGGCTTCAATTTCAACTATCATGTTATGGAGTTTTGCTGAGTCCATGACTCCGTTAAGATAATCAGCAATGAAATATTCATGGTCCACGTTTACGGTATGGCCATGCCGTGATATTTTGAGAAACCTGACCGTACTTGGTTCGTCATCTATGTCTACTTTTCCTAAAACCGGGTAGCCGAGAGATTTTGCCGCTTCGATAATCCGTTCTCTGGTAGCATCGCCTACACCCTGTTTATTATTGAGTGCCAAAGAGACCGCAGCTACTGAAACGCCGGCTTTCTCTGCAATCTCTTTTATTCCTACTTTCATGTGTGTCCCCTTAAATTCGTTGTTCTTAAAGTATCGAGTAAGAATTATGATACAAAAGCTGATTTGGTCTGGATTGAATTTTGCTGAATTCCGGTAATTATAATGGAACCTGTAGATCAAAAAACTAAAATCAATCACTTTTGCACTTAAAAAATTTTAGTAGCTATCTCCATGCCGATGATAAAATGTGCTGAACGCATATACTTGTAACTCTCTATTTAATCATATGGTTACAAGCAAATATGTAAATTGTTTATTTTATTCTGGTAACTGCCCAGTGGAAATATTAAAAAAAAATTTAGTTCATATCTTCTTGTAACTATATAATACCTAATGATTTTTTGTTAAACAACTAAAAAAAGTATAAAAAATTTTATAGCATAACTTGACCAACTACTAATCCATGTGATAAACTCAAGTTGTGTTGGGTTTGTTTTGTTTTATTTTTTGGAGAATGCTATGAAAAAATTTATCCTGTCTTTGTTTGTGCTTGTTGCTGTGTTCTGCACAGTCTTTAATGTCTCTCAGGCTTCGGACAAGAAGTATACAATTGCTACAGTCGTTAAAATTGATGGTATTCCTTGGTTTGACAGAATGCGTCAGGGTGTGGAAGAGTATGGAAAAGAAACCGGTCATGAGACAATCTTTATGGGACCGGCTCAGGCGGATGCGGCTCAGCAGGTGCAGATTATTGAAAATCTGATCGCTCAGCAGGTTGATGCCATTTGTGTTGTTCCTTTCTCTCCTGAAGCACTTGAGCCTGTTTTGAAGCGGGCACGTGACGCCGGTATTATTGTGGTTGTTCATGAAGCCTCTGATCAGAAGAATGCAGATGCTATTATTGAAGCATTTCAGAATCAGGCGTACGGTGCGCAGATGCTCAAGTTCCTCGCTGAGAAGATGGGCAAAAAGGGTGAGTACACCAACTTTGTAGGTAGTCTTACCAGTAAATCTCATAATGAATGGATGGATGGTGCTGAAGCTGCACAGAAGAAGGATTATCCAGAGATGAAACTGGTCAGCAGAAGAAATGAAGATTATGATGACCAGAACAAGGCTTATGAAAAGACCAAAGATCTGTTGACTGCGTACCCTGATCTTAAAGGTGTTCTCGGCAGTGCAAGTACCACCGCACCAGGTGCCGGACTTGCTGTTGAAGAAGCCGGACTTGCTGATCAGGTAAGCGTTGTCGGTACCAGCCTGCCAAGTGTCTGCAAACAGTACCTTGAAACCGGCGCTGTTGATTATATCGCTTTCTGGGATCCGGCTATGGCAGGTAAGGCTATGAATGAGATCGCTGTACGTATTCTGGACGGCAAGAAGGATCAGATTAAAGACGGTACCGATCTCGGTATTGAAGGTTATAACTCACTTAAACAGGATCCAAAGAAACCAAATCTTTTCTATGGACAGGCATGGGTATTTGTCAACAAGGATAACATGGACAAGTACAACTTCTAATCTCCATATTCTTTAAATTCAAAATATCATGTAGTATTCTTGAGGGAGTCATGTCGTCCATTTTTAATGGCTCCCTCTTTTATTGCCTGTGCTTACGCCGGCCTTAGACCGGAAAGCTCTAACGATATAGAAGATATACGGTTTTTACGATGGATAATAAAATGCAAGATGAGTTTATACAATTAGATAATATTGATAAGAAATTCTCCGGTGTGCATGCACTCAAACGGGTAAGCCTGCGTATGAAGGCTGGTGAGATACGCTGTCTCGCCGGTGAGAATGGCTCCGGAAAATCAACGCTTATCAAGGTGCTCTCCGGAGTCTATAAGCCTGAATCCGGAATGATACGAATCAATAATAATGCCTATCAAAGAATAACTCCAATTGAGTCTATGGGAGAAGGGGTACAGATAATATATCAGGATTTTTCATTATTCCCTAATCTCACTGTGGCGGAAAATATCGCCATGAATTCATTGTGTGAGAATAAAAGAAAATTTTACAGTAAACGTGAAGCGAAAAAAATAGCACGTGAAGCGCTGGATAAGATAGGTATCGATCTGCCGCTGGATGCTATTACCGAAGAGTTGTCTGTTGCTGACAGGCAGCTTATTGCTATTGCCAGAGCTATGGTAAATGATGCCAAGCTTATAGTGATGGATGAGGCTACAACAGCTTTGACACAGAACGAAGTGGACAAGCTTTTTTCGATAATACTGGATCTGAAGAGTAAGGGAATCGCGACTCTGTTTGTGAGCCATAAACTTAGAGAAGTTCTGGAGATCAGTGAGAAAATTACCATATTGCGTAATGGTGCTATGGTTTCAGAGGGAAGCACGAAAGACTATGATGAAGCTCTGATAACCAATCACATGACCGGCAGGGATATAAGTAAGACGCGTTTTGTGCCTTTTGAACAGAAGGAGCATACTCCGCCGGCTCTGGAATTAAGCGGACTTGGCAACGGCAAGGACTACAGAAATATTTCTTTCAGTCTTAATCCGGGTGATATTATTGGAATAACCGGGCTGCTCGGCTGCGGACGTAATGAACTGATGGAGTCACTCTTTGGACTGCGCCCGTATACTGCAGGCAAGATTATACTCTCAGGCAGAGAGGTCAGGATTGATAATATTCAGAAAGCCATGGAGAACAGGATAGGTCTGGTGCCGGAGGATCGTCTGACTGAGGGCTTGTTCCTGGATCAGCCGATTAAAGATAACATCATTGTCGGAATTCTCGATAAGATCAAAGGAGCTCTGGGGCTTCTGAATGAAGCTGAGGGCAGAGAAATTGTTGAGAAGCAGATAGCTGATATGAAGGTAGTTACACCGGATACCAATAATCCGGTCAGCAGCCTTTCCGGTGGTAATCAGCAGCGTATTGTACTGGGAAAATGGCTGGCTACCGATGTAAAGATTCTGATGCTCAACGGTCCGACTGTCGGCGTTGATATAGGTTCGAAGGAAGAGATTCACAAGAAGCTCAAGGAGCTTGCCAGCAGAGGTCTGGCGGTACTGATGATCTCTGATGATCTGCCGGAACTTATTCAGAATACCAGTAGAGTGATTCTGATGCATAAAGGTGAGATTACCTGCGAATTCAACTGCAGCGAATCTGATGAGAATGACATTATCGCCATGATGAAAGAGCTGCGGTAAGGTGTCTGGCAGTTTTCTGTGTATAAGCTTGAACTAATGAAATAGGTATATAGAGATATGAAAAATCTTATAAAGCGACAAGAGTTCTATATATTGCTGGTTATCGTTGTGCTGGCAATAATAATAGGTATGAGTAACAGTGCTTTCTTCTCGTTGCGTAATATTTTCTCACTCGGTAAAAGTACGGTAGTGATGGGTATATTTGCAATGGGAACTCTTATGGTGCTGCTTTCAGGCGGTATTGATGTGTCAATGACTGCGGTGGCGGCATTCAGTATGTATCTTACCTGTAAATGGATGGTTGAGAGCGGGTATAATGGACCGGTGGTTGCCGGTTTTCTGGTAGCAATGGGAATCGGAGGCGTGCTGGGACTGGTAAACGGTCTGCTGGTAAGTCTCTTTGATTTTCCGACGATGATTGTTTCACTCGGTACAAGTTATGCCTTTGCCGGGTTTATTTATACTTTTGTAAGTACGCGCATCGTCAATGTCCTGCCGAGTAATATGACCAATTTCTCACGTAGCGAAATACTGGTGACGACACTCGGTAACGGGCAGAAGGTCGGGCTGACGGTAGCATTTCTTATAATGCTGGCGGTAATGCTGATAACCTTCTGTATTCTGCGTTTCAGTATGCTTGGCCGGAGTATTTATGCTATCGGCGGTTCGCAGAGTTCTGCTGAACGTGCCGGTATTAATGTTAAGAAGGTCAAGCTCTTTATCTATCCTTTTGTTGGAGTGACTGCCGGTCTGGCCGGTATAATTCATTCCGCATTCATGCGTAATTCAAATCCGTTCGATCTTATCGGTACGGAACTCAATGTAATCGCGGCGGCGGTTCTAGGCGGCGCCAATGTCGGCGGCGGCAAGGGGACGGTGATCGGTACTTTTCTTGGGGTGGTACTGATGACGCTGGTCAACAACAGTCTGATCTTTTTAGGTATTCCAAGTTACTGGCAGCGGATGACTACCGGTTGTATTATTCTGCTGGCAACGGGTATTCCGGCATTGGCGCGCAGGCGTTCGAATGCGAAATTAACCAGTTGATAATAAATTAGGAGATAACGTGAATATTATTAGTAAATTAAAGAACTCTACTTTCCGTGATCCTGATAGAGATCGTCTGTTGATAATCGTTTTCGCAATATTTGTGCTGATGTCAATTCTGCGTTTTGACAAATTCGTATCGGTGCGCAATATACAGTCGATGCTCTATTCTTTCCCGGAACTGGGAGTTTTCTCTCTGGGTATTATGGTGGCGCTCATTACCGGCGGTATTGATCTGTCGATTGTCGGTATTGCCAATCTGTCAAGTGTGATCGCGGCGATTATAATGACCCGACTTGGCGGCGAAGACGGAGCGGGACTGAGTGTCGTATTTCTGGCGGTGCTGGTCTCTCTGGCGGTGGCGATGATCTGCGGACTGTTCAATGGATATATTATAGGCAGTGTCCGTATTCATCCGATTCTGGCAACTCTGGGTACTTTCCAGCTCTATGGCGGTCTGGCGGTTATTATAACTAAAGGTTATGCTGTCTTCGGTTTTCCTGAAAGCTTTATTTTCGCCGGTAACGGCAAGGTACTGGGAATTCCATTTCCATTTCTGATTTATGCCTTAGTCGTTGTCTTTCTCGCGGTGGTACTCAAAAAGACGGCGTTCGGTAAGAGAATCTATCTGGTGGGAAGTAATAATATTGCCAGTCGTTTTTCTGGAATTAATAATGAGAAAGTTCTGCTCAAGACCTATATGCTGGTGGGACTTCTCGGCGGTATCGCAGGGCTGATCATGATCGCCCGTACCAATTCCGCCAAAGCTGATTACGGTGCTTCATATACTTTGCAGGCGATTCTGGTATGTCTGCTCGGCGGCGTGGACTGGACCGGTGGTTTCGGCAAGATCTCAAGTGTGGTTATTTCTGTGATCGGGCTGCAGTTTCTTTCCAGTGGTTTTAATCTTCTCCGCTTCAATAATTTCGCCCGTGATTTCACATGGGGGGCGTTCCTTATCTTTATCATCGTCTTCAACTATTATATGCATAAACGGGATGAAGAGCGGGAGAAGAAGCGGTTGAGCGAGCAGCGACGCAATATGTGCCAGTCGCATCAGTCGTCATAAAATTGCTACTAACTTTAGCAGGTTATTTTAAAAAGGAAGAAGACAATGAAAAAATTTGTAAACAATGCGGAAGATTATGTTGATGAAATGCTGGAAGGGCTGTATACGGCTCACCCGGATATGGTTACCTATATAAATGACGATATGCGCTGTCTCGTCAAGGCCGGGGAGAAGAAGCAGGGTAAGGTAGCTCTGGCAACAGGTGGCGGCAGTGGGCATCTTCCGCTCTTCCTGGGTTATGTTGGCGAGGGCATGCTGGACGGTTGTGCTATCGGCGGGGTCTTTCAGTCTCCAAGCGCCGAGCAGATGTATGAGCTTACCAAAGAGATAGATACCGGTGCGGGAGCTCTGTATATCTATGGTAATTACAGCGGTGATATCATCAACTTTGAAATGGCGGCTGAGATGGCTGAGATGGATGATATCAGGGTGCTCAACCTGACCGGTAAGGATGATGTGGCGAGTAAAAAGAAAGGTGAAGAGGATAAACGTCGCGGTGTAGCCGGGATCTTCTTTGTCTATAAATGTGCCGGTGCGGCTGCGGAGGTGATGCTGTCTCTGGATGAGGTGATGCGGGTAGCGCAGAAGGCTGTGGATAATGTTCGTACTATGGGAGTGGCGTTTACTCCGTGTACTATACCGGAGGTCGGAAAACCTTCTTTCACTCTTGAGGATAATGAGATGGAGATCGGTATGGGAATTCACGGTGAACCCGGAGTGCGGCGGGGTGAGCTGATCGCGGCGGATGAGATTGTTGATGAAATGCTCGAGCCGATTTTGAATGATCTGCCGTACGTCTGCGGTGATGAGGTGGCGGTATTGATCAACGGGCTCGGGGCAACCCCGCTGGAGGAGCAGTATATTATTTACCGACGGGTAGCGGAGGTCCTCAAGGAAAAGGGAATAAAGATCGTCAAGAACTATATCGGTGAATTTGCTACCAGTATGGAGATGACCGGAGCTTCAATATCACTTCTGAAGCTTGATGAAGAACTGAAGGAATATCTTCTGAAACCGGCACAGACTCCGTTCTTTATACAGAAGTAAGTGTTTATATTTATACTTTGCTGCCTGTGTCGTTTACCGGTGTGCTCATTTATACCGGGGCTGCAGGTGGTAGGGTATTTGTTTTACCGCATATATTAACGGTATTACAGTCAGAAAGGAAAGTTGAAAGGATTGTCTGATGGAAAAAATAGGTCTGGCGGAGCTGCCGATACTCTTTGATATGCTGAAGGAGACGATGGCCGGTGAACGTGAAAAGCTCATAGAGATGGATAGTGTGGTCGGTGACGGTGATCTGGGAATCACCATGGATAAGGCTTTTGCTGCCGGCGCGGCTGAAGTAGAGGCACGACTTGATGCCGGGGAGGGTGAAATATCCAAGGTCATTATGAAGGTGGGCATGAAAATGGCTTCGGCTGCACCTTCCACCATGGGTACTCTGATGGGCAGCGGGTTTATGAGCGGTGGTAAGGCACTGAAAGGTGCTGAGGTTATCCGGACTCCGGAACTGGCGGCCTTTTTTGCCGAGTTTCTGGAGGTTGTGCTCAAACGCGGGAAGGCAAAACCTGGAGACAAGACTGTTATTGATGTACTAAAACCGGTCGCTGACAAACTAGCTGAGCTTGGGGCGGCACCACTGCCTGAAGCGGTAGAGGTGATGCGCCAGACCAGTAAAGAGGCGCTTGAAAGTACCAGAGATATGGTGGCGCAGCACGGTAAGGCTGCGACATTCTCCGAGAAATCTCAGGGGCTTATTGATCAGGGGGCTTATGTGATTGATCTGATTGTCGGCTGTTTTTATAAAACTGTTACCGAAAATTGAGTTTGATATAAAGTTTGCTGTTGAATAATAGGAGCCGGTGCATTATTCTACCCAACACTGTGCTGGCTTCTGTTATTTACGATGCTTTGTTTTTTTTTTGCAGTCTGCTTTACGGGGCAGGCTGTTTTTTTGTCTAAATTAATTGGCTGTGCCGTAAAGGATGGCTGAGTTATCAGGTGTCTTTACGGTTTATCTGAGCCTGCTGGCTGTTTGAGTTCCCGGTATTGGCAGCCGGGAGCTCAATGGTAAAGATGCAGCCGCCGCTGGCGAGGTTTTTGACGGTGAGGCTGCCCTTGTGGCGCTTTATGATTCCGTAGGCGATAGATAAGCCCAGTCCCTGATTATCGTAGTGGCCTTTCTTGGTGGAGGAGAAGGGCAGAAAGATATCGGTTGGTTTTTCATGCTGTATTCCCGGACCGTTGTCTTCTATAGTTATGATGCTGTTATCACCGTTGTGTGTCTCATGCAGCAGGATCCTGCCGGGGTGTCCGGTAGTGAGTATCGCCTCAAAGCTGTTACGTACAAGATTGAGCAGTACCTGCCTGATTTCACCTTTACTCGCTTTGACATGTACACAGGCATCGGGTGTCTCGTTACGCAACTCAATATTATTATGTCTGGCTTCAAAACGGAGGATGGAGACCAGATTATTGATGACCTCGGTGCAGTTGAAGACCTCGGAGGGTGAGTCGTTGCTGCCGGAGAAGGTGCGGAGATTGCTGGTGATACGTTTGATTTCGGATATCTCTTCGCGTATATTGGTTACCGCCTCTTCACGCTGCTCGTCCGAAGCTTTGCCGCCGAGGAAGGCGATATAAGTAGCCAGAATATTGAGCGAGTTGTTGATTTCGTGTGAAACGCCGGCGGCGAGAATACCCAGTGAAGAAAGATTATCGGCGAGGTTGAGCTTTTCACGCATGTTCTCGGTGCTGGTTACATCCTCAAGAATAATCATCTTACCGGCGATGAGTTCTTTATCATGGATGCTGTGTACCCCAATTTTCATCCTGGAACTCTGATTGTTCAGTTTGAAGGGGATGCTTATCGGCAGGTTGTCATCACCTTCCGGACCGGTTATTATCTGGAGAATATTCGCATGAGCCGGGGCGAATATTTCACTGATGTCCTGATTGAAATCTATGGCATCAAGGTTGAATATCTCCTTGGCCAGATGATTGGCAAAGGTTATCTTATTGGAGGTATTGAGAATGATGATTGAAAGCGGCAGCTGCTCGAGCAGGGCTTCGAAGTAGAGGAGCATATCCCGGAACTGCTTGTTCTCAATTGAGGGGTTGCTCTCCAGTTTGGCGTAACAGAGTTCGAGAAGGTTGAGACGTTCCATCGCTCCGGTCTTTTCGGTGAGTAGAATATTTCCCCGCCGCAGAATACTTACTCTGTCGGCATACTCCGAGATGCTTTCCACATCATGGGTCACCCATAAGACCGCGGTATCCGGACGGAGGTGATTTCGTATGAGTGCGTGGGCGCGGTTCAGAGCTTCTGCGGGCAGAGTACTCAGAGCCGAGTCGAGTATCAGTATTTTGGGCTGGCGGTAGAGGCAGCGCAGGAGGCAGATAAAGGTCTTGTCACTGGGGGAGAGATCCTCAACGATCATGTTTGCCCGCAGCGTAACCCCATTCTCCTTGAGCCAGTCGGCAACATGCCCCAGCACCGTTTTGTGCTTGAAGAAAAGGTTGAACCAGGAGTAACGGGTACCGATTACTATATTCTCGGCCACTGTCATACGCTCAAAGAGGCTGGAATTCTCCCACATGACCTCGACATTGTCCTGCAGATAGCGTCTGGCGCAGACCTGCTGTTTCTCATCCTGAATATAACCGCGTGTCGGTTTGAGTATGCCGCAGAGGGTGCGGCAGAGAAAGGTTTTGCCCTCATCGTGATTGCCGACCAGCGCGTGTACTTCGCCGCCGTAGATATCGATACAGGTATTGTTCAGTATCTGTTTATTATTGAAGTTGAGGTATAGTCCCCGGGTCTGCAGTATTGGTTTCACGTTCTCTCTTTTCCTTTGTGCTATGGTCGCAGGCGCGGGATTACAGGACTTTGATATCGTATTTTATCAGTTTGTTGTAGAGGGTTTTACGGCTTATGCCCAACAGTTTTGCGGCTTTGGTGCGGTTCATATTGGTGGTTTTCAGAGCATCTATAAGTACCTGCTTCTCTGACTGTTCAAGATCGTATACCGGTGCTGTATGGCTATTGGAACCGTTTGGCTCCAGTGATGAGTGGAACTTTATGTCCTCAGCTCTTAGGATCTGGTTCTGACATAGTGTAACACTGACCTCTATGGTGTTGCGCAGTTCACGGATGTTTCCCGGCCAGTCATGCTGCTGCAGCGTGCTGAGTGCTTCGGTTGAGAGGGCTTTGGGAGTACTGCCGGTGGCAAACTGCCGCAGAAAGATATCGGCGAGCCTTGGGATATCCTCTTTTCTTTCCCGTAGTGGCGGCAGAATTATGCTTGCCGCGTTCAGCCGGTAAAGCAGATCCTCACGGAAGAGATTTCTGGTTATCAGTTCCTGCAGGTTTTTGTTGGTGGAAGCGATAAAGCGGACATTCACACTTATGGTGCTCTGGCCTCCAACACGCCGGATCTCTCCGTACTGTATGGCGCGGAGAATCTTCGCCTGAGTAGTCATCGACATATCTCCGATTTCATCGAGATGCAGGCTGCCGCCGCAGGCCTGTTCAAACATGCCGATATGTTTGCCGGTAGCTCCGGTATAAGATCCTTCTTCATGTCCGAAGAGTTCGTTATCCAGCAGACTTTCCGCGATAGCAGAACAGTTGACCTTTACCAGCGGGTTGTTGCTGCGTTGTGAACACTGATGAATATAGTCGGCCATCAGCTCTTTGCCGGTGCCGCTTTCGCCGTATATAAGGATTGGGATGTTACTCCTGGCCAGACTGCGGGCGGTATCCCAGATTTCCTGCATTCTGTGGTTGTGGGTTACAGTATAATCCGGACGACTATCGGCAGCAGTAATTTTTGGTTCGGTTTTAACTGCATTATTACTGGTGTTAAGTGCTGAACTGAGTGTGAACAGTAATTTGTCGAAATCCAGCGGTTTTTCCAGAAAATCGACCGCTCCGATCTTGATCGCCTGTATTGCGGATTCAAGTGTCGCGTAACCGGTGATCATGATTACCGGTATCTGCGGCGTACGTGTATTCAGCTCCCTGAGGACGTCCAGACCATTCTCTTCACCCAGGCTGAGATCCAGCAGAATGATATCCGGGGTTTCATCACGGATAAGCTGGAACGCTTCCTGTGAATTGTTGGCGGCAAGGTAGTGAAAATCATTCTGGGTAAAGAATAATTTCAGACTCTTATGAATTTTGTAATTGTCGTCAATTGTAAGTATTCTCTTCATGATTCAGTTCATTCGCTTTACAGGTGACACAAAATAAAAACAGAGTACCATGGTCGGGCAGAAATAAATAATCCGGTGATCTGCAGCCGGTACGGAAAAATCCGCATTGTGTGTGAGTGCTTTTCAGGTATTAAAAATAAGTATCGATGTTGTTCTTTTTAAATATATATTATTATGATTATAAACGTTAATATCGCTTATTAAAGTAGATTGTTTGATTAAATTTTTAAAATTATATTTCTGTTGTTACTGTAACCGTATACTTGGGGTACGGTCTCTGCTGGTTTTGGGTAGTATTTACCCGATTGGGTAAGTCGCCATGGTAAAGCGGGTAATGATTACCCGGTAAACAGCTGTGGTGGCGGGATAGATTTTTTTTATGGTATTAAAAAAAAAATTGTTCCATATTATTAATATAGGGGTCAGGTATTGATAAAAGAAAAAAAGTACTGATTCTTTTCGACGGAGTAAAATCTGGCATGCTTATTGGATAATGAGACCCGTTGTTGATGTTCAACTTGTTACAGTTTTGTTTATTTAAGGTTTTAAGAAAGGTTCGATGATGAAGAAATTACTAAAACTGTCACTGGCGATATTGCCTGTTCTGGCTGTGTGTTTTGCCGGTAATGTTAAGGCTGCTGATAACCCTGCTGATCAGGCCAAGCTTATCAAGCCTATTGACAAGAAGTTGACTTTTGTCTTTATTCCAAAGGTTATTCATCCATGGTACGATGTTGTTGAGCAGGGAGCAAAAGCTGCCGTAGCAGATTTCAAGAAGCAGGGTATTGATATTGAAGTCAAGTTTGATTCACCTCCTGTAGCAGATATCAGTAAGCATATGGGCGTTATTGAGGCGAATATCAGTTCCGCTCCTGACGGTCTGGCGATCTCTTCTCTTGATCCTGCCACCGATACTCAGCTGGTAAACGACGCTATTGATGCCGGCCTGAATGTAATCACTTTTGATACTGATGCCCCTGACAGTAACCGCAAGTGCTATGTCGGTCATGACGGTGACTATGATGACGGTTATGATCTGGGTCAGTTCCTTGCTGAGAAGATCGGCAAGAAGGGCAAGGTCGGTATTCTTGCCGGAAGTCTGTCCGCTACCAACCATGTAAACCGCGTAAAGGGTTTCAAGGCTGCAATGAAAGAATTCCCTGATATTGAGATCGTCTTCGAACGTCCAGATAATGATGATCTGCAGAAGGCTGTGGAACTGACAGAGAACGCTCTGCAGGCTAACAGCGATCTTGTTGGTATCTTCGGCTGCAATGCTTCAAATCCAATCGGTGCCGCTAGAGCAGTTAAATCAGCTGGTCTGACCGGTAAGGTTCATATCGTTGGTATGGATGATCTTGAAGAGACTATTCAGCTGATTCAGGAAGGTGTTATCGATGCAACCAAGGCTCAGCGTCAGTGGGACATCGGTTACTGGAGCGTGGTTTATCTGGTCGCTATGAATGAGAACCACACTGTTCCGGAAAGACATGATACCGGCGCTCGTATTATCACCGCTGATGATTTGAAATAGTTACTGAAATTCAATGTAACAACCAATAACCACAGATTGGGGGGTAATCTCGGTTGCTCTTGTTACCTCCCGATCGCTCTAGCAGTTGAATAAGGAATTAATAATGAGTGATCTAGTATTTTCCGCTGAGCATATCACCAAGGTTTTCCCGGGGGTACGGGCTCTCGATGATGTGTCGGTAAATATTCGCCGGTCTGAAGTACACTCCATCATCGGTGAAAACGGTGCCGGCAAGAGTACGCTGATGAAGATTATATTTGGCATGCAGGAGCCTGATGGCGGTGAGCTCTATTCTCACGGGAAAAAAGTCTCGATAACTTCGCCGATTGTGGCGCAGGAACTGGGTATCGGCATTGTGCCGCAGGAATTGAATCTTGTCCCTTATCTCTCGGTAAAGGAGAATATTTTTCTCGGTTCGCAGCCACGGGCAAAGGTAAAGCAGTTTATTGATAAATCCAAGATGCGTGAGGAAGCGCTCAAGGTTATAGCCAGACTTCAGGTGGATATCAATCCTGATGTGCAGGTACGGGATCTTTCTTCGGCGCACCAGCAGCTGGTACAGGTGGCTCGAGCGCTGGCGTTTGGCGCTGAGGTGCTGATCTTTGATGAACCTACAGCGAGTCTGACGGTCAAAGAGACCGAGATACTCTTTGATATAATCGAGCGTTTCAAAGCTGAAGGCGGTTCTGCGTTCTACATTTCGCATCGTCTTGATGAGATACTGCATCTTTCTGACCGGATAACAGTCTTCCGGGATGGTAAGTATATTACCGAGCTTGATCCGAAGAAAACAAGCAAGGAAGAGATGGTCAATGAGATGGTTGGCCGGAAGATTGATCAGTCTGTTACCCGGCGCAGCTACAGCCCTGAGGGTAAAGAGGTAGCGCTGGAGGTGAAAAATCTGTGCCGCAGCGGCGAGTTTGAGGATGTCTCCTTCAAGCTGCACAAGGGTGAGATCCTTGGTTTTTCCGGGCTTGTGGGTGCCGGACGTACCGAACTCGCACTTACTATATTTGGCTATAATCGCGCGGATAAAGGCGATATATATATAAATGGTGAATTGGTGAGACCCAAGCATACCTCAGAAGTTATAAGCAGGCATCTGGCGTATGTACCTGAGGAGCGGCGGAGACAGGGTATCTTTTCACTTCTGTCGGTAAAGAAGAATATGACTATTCCGATTCTGCGTGAATTCTGCCGCAAGGGTTGTATCGACGGCAAGAGTGAGGTGAAGCTGGTAGAAAGTTTTATTGAAAAACTCCGTATCAAACTCTCTTCACGGGATCAGCAGATTCAGTTTCTCTCCGGCGGTAACCAGCAGAAGGTTATTCTGAGCCGCTGGATAGCCTCCAAGAGTGAGATTATCATTCTGGATGAACCGACAAGAGGAATTGACGTAAATGCCAAGAATGAAATCCATCAGCTGATGCGGGAGCTGGCGGAACAGGGTATGTCGGTTATTGTGATCAGTTCGGATCTGGAAGAGGTGATAAATCTTTCCGACAGAATTATTGTGATGCATGAGGGCCTTGTAAAAGGCGAGGTAAATGCCGGGACTACCAATCAGGAAGAGATAATGAATATTGCTCTGGTTGGAACTGAGAATTAGGAACAGGGGTGTTAAATGTTTTCGAATAGTATTTTAAAATTAGTTAAAACAAAGGAATTCAGTATTTTTCTTGGTCTGGCATTCTTATGCCTGCTGCTCGGTTTGACCACAGATACTTTTCTGACCCGCTATAATATGGCGATAGTTATCAGACAGGTATCATTTATTGGGCTGGTTGCTCTGGGACAGACACTGGTACTGCTGACCGGCGGTATTGACCTCTCGGTCGGTTCGATTGCCGGTCTGAGCAGTATACTCGGTACTCTGCTGATGACCTCTGCCGGAATCAATCCCTTCGTCAGTACTTTTCTGGGAATTGCCATCGGTTTCTGCTTCGGTCTGATTAACGGCTTTTTTATTGCAAAACTCCGTCTTAATGCCTTTATTGTGACCCTGGCGTTTGGCGAGACCTTTGCCGGTCTGATTCTGGTAATTACCAGAGGTTATCCGGTACTTCACCTGCCAGCAGCCTTCAAGGTTCTTGGTCAGGGGATGATCGGTCCTTTTCCGGTACCGGTTATTATCATGGTTGTTATCGCGGTGATTATGATTATTCTGCTGCATAATACCCCGTTTGGTCGTAATATCTATGCTATAGGCGGTAACCGTGAAGCGGCAGCTCTGGTTGGTATCAAGGTTGAGAATACCGTAATGATCGTCTACGCGCTTTCCGGTATGTTCTCTGCACTCTCAGGTCTGCTTCTTACCAGTCGTATGAACGCGGGGCAGCCTACAATCGGTTCTTCCTGGGTTATGCCGAGTGTGACTGCGGCTATTATCGGCGGTACCTCGCTCTCCGGCGGTGAAGGAACGATTATCGGTACAATTATCGGTGCGGTATTCATGGGTGTGCTGGCAAACGGTATTGTGCTGCTCAAGATATCACCATACTGGGAGAGGGTGATTGTCGGAACGGTTGTTATTCTGGCTATTGTCATTGACCTGCTGCGCCACCGTAAACGGATCAAAATGTAGGTTTTCACATAAAAAAGCAACAACACACACACACGCAGAATCGGGGTCTTCTTCACAGGAAGGTTCCGATTCATCTTTTTATGCTGAAACTCTATGTCTGGTAGGTTGTTTTACGTGGCTGGTATAATTTTATCGTGTATAAAGAGGACGTTTTTCTGGAATGAGGAGGGAAAATAACCCGGGGTAATTTCGAATAAAGACTTGAATAATTATAGTAATTACAGTACCATAAGGTGCGTTATGTTTGAGATGATAATCATGTAATCGTTTGTTTTATATTAAGATAATGAATTAGTATGGTAGTTCTCTCCTGCGGCAACAGGCATTAGGCGTATGTTGAAAGCGGGATGATAATGCGAGGATCACAGTAATTCTGATAAGGCTGCTATGGAACCGGTAAAATATAAGATTCTGATAGTTGACGATAAAGAGAAGTTATGCCGTCTGATGGCCACAAATTATCAGCAGCAGGGCTATGAAACGGCGTATGCTCTCTGTGGCGCAGAGGCTATAGAGCGATTTAAAAGCGATAAATTTGATATCGTTCTGCTCGATCTGCAGCTTGGGGCTGATAACGGAATTGATGTGCTGAAGGATATTCTGGCATTGAAGCCAGATATTCCGGTGATAATTATTACCGGCTTCGGGACGATATCTTCAGCGGTTGAGGCAATGAAAATAGGAGCTTATGACTATGTTCAGAAGCCGGTGGATTTTCCCGCGATATGTAAGCTGATAAAAAAAGCTATTGCTGCTTCCGAGGCTACCGGTACTGTCGCCGCAAGTGTTCAAACTGTTGCTGAAGAAGCTGAAGAGCCAGAGCTTTACAGTAAAAACCGGGAATTTCAGAAGACAATCGACAACCTTAACAAGTTTGCAGCCAGTAATCTTCCGATACTCATCTCTGGCGAGAGCGGTGTGGGCAAAGAGCATCTGGCCGACTATATTCAGAAAAAATCACCGCGTAAAAACGAGAAATACCTTAAAATCAACTGCTCCTCATTCTCTGAGAGTCTGCTGACCAGTGAGCTCTTCGGGCATGAAAAAGGCGCGTATACCGGAGCTGATAAATCATATCAGGGAATATTCGAGCAGGCTGACAATGGCACTCTATTTCTCGATGAGATCGGAGATATGCCGATGTCGGTGCAGGTGCGTATTCTGCGAACTCTGCAGAACAGTGAGATACGGCGTCTGGGAGCCAAGAGCATTCTCAATGTTAATATCCGTATTATTGCCGCCAGTAATAAGAATCTCAAAGAGCTGATTGATCAGAAGCTCTTCCGTCTGGATCTGTTTTATAGGCTTAATTCGGTAACTGTTCATATCCCTCCACTCTCGCAGCGACGTGAGGATCTTCCCGATATCAGCCGTTATCTTCTGACCAAGATTGCCCGGCGGGATGAGAGGCCGATCAAAATACTCTCTCATGAAGTAAATGAGCTTTTTGGGAATTATTCCTTCCCGGGAAATATCAGGGAATTGGAGAATATTCTTAATTATGCCTGCACAATGACTGATCATGAGGTTATTACCCTCAAAGACCTGCCGCCATTTCTGCATTCTTCAGATTATGAAGTTATCTCAAGCGGCGATCTTCTGGAATCTACCGAGAAGGATACTATTGCCCAGGTGTTGCGTGATTGTAATTATAACAAGAAGAAGGCGGCGAAGAAGCTGGGCATTTCACGTTCAACGCTCTATTCAAAATTGGAAAAATACGATATACTGAAAAATGGCTGAGTTTCCGTTAATCAAACTAAATAATGTTCATCTGAAATATGGTAATAACCATGTTTTACAGGGGATTGATTTTTCAATCAATTCAGGTGAGATATACGCGCTTATCGGTGAGCATGGAGCGGGAAAGAGTTCACTTGGGCGTATTTTAAGCGGGTTTACCGATCCGCAACAGGGTACTTTATTTTATAAAGGGCAGGTGCTTACTCAGCAGACCTTTGAAAAGATGGTCGCCAGTGAGATACTGCTGGTGCCGCAGAATAATTTCGGATTCGGTAATCTTTCGGTTGCCGAGAATATCTTTCTCAAACCTCAACAGCACCGGGGGAGTCTCTTCAGTGCGGCCAGACAGAAGAAGCTGGCCGCGGAATATTTCAAGTCACTCGGAGTAAATATCTCGCCTGATGCGATGCTCAATGATCTCAATCTTTCCGATAAAATTCTTGTATATATTCTCAAGCAGATCTACTCCAAGCCCAGTCTGCTGATTCTGGATGAGAGTCTGGAGATGCTTTCAGCGGAGAGTCAGGAGATTGTCGTACCGCTTATACTGGAACTGGCGGAAACGGGATCGGCAATTCTGATAATCACACATAATATTGATGATATATTTCGCTGGGCGAAGAATATAATTATTCTCCGTGACGGCAAGGTTGTGTATAACAGTACGCTGGAGAATATTGATAAGATCAGTCTTATACGGATGGCTTATACGCAGCTGACCAATGAAGAGATATCCGGCAACATTGCTGAAGGCTTTACCGATATTCTCAAATATAATGAGGCTATTCTGACCCGCCTGCCGCTGCACCTCTTCATCGTTGACAGCAATCTTAAAATCCGTCTGATCAACAATAAAGCCAAGGAACTGATGAAGTTCTCATTTAAAATAAAGAATAACTGGGATTTTTATGATGTCTTCTCGGATTATCCGGATTTCTGCAGTAAAATAACCGCCGCGCTCTCGACACATGAAGAGATTACAATCAATAACTATATCATGAAGATACGTGATATGGTGGTAAATTTTAATATTAATCTGGTGCCGATTTTCGAGTTTTCAAATTATATCGGCAGTATTATTACACTGGAGGATATTACCAGACAGGAGCAGCTGCGCTCACAGGTGATACTTTCGGAGAATCTTTCCGCTATAGGCCTGCTGGCTGCGGGGGTGGCGCATGAAATAAATAATCCTCTGGAGATAATCAATTACAGTCTGCAGGATCTCAAGTATCGTGATTCGGATAATCTCTTTACTGAAGAGCTGAACAATCTTGAGGAGGAGATGAAGAATATTGCCAGTATTGTGAAGAATCTGGTGGTGTTTTCGGATAATAACATTCATGATCAGGAGCCTTTTTCACTCAGTGAGCTTGTGCGTGAGGTGGTGCGTCTGATCAAGTTCAAGGCGCATGAGAATCGGGTTACCATTAATTTTGATTTTCCGGATGAGAATATTATTGTCAACGCTAATAAGACTGAGATCAGGCAGGTCGTGCTCAACCTTATCAAGAACAGCTTTGAAGCGATGTCTGCCGGCGGTGATATTGATATCTCAATCAGGCTCAAGGAGAATAACTGGGTTGAGGTATTATTCTGTGATCAGGGCGGGGGAATAATTCTGGATAATCCCAATGATATATTTATGCCTTTTTATTCTACGAAGAATGATAATTCGCGTAATACCGGGCTTGGTCTGCCGATATCGTATAACCTGGTTAAGAAGAATGCCGGTGAGCTTGCTTTTGAGAATAATCCGCCTGTAGGCTGTAAGTTTACGATAACACTGCCGCTTTCCTGATTATCTCTTTTCGCAGGTAAATTCTTGCTCCACTCCTTAATAATGATTGTGCCTTTGTTCTTGAGGGATATAATAACTGCAGAACAGATATTACGGGTTACAGTTTGTTTCTGAGTAAAGGAAAAGAATATGGTAATGAACATTCTCTGTTACGGTGATTCAAATACGTGGGGTTACCGTCCGGATGGCGGCGGCAGATATGATGGTCACACGCGCTGGCCATCAGTAATGCAGCAGCTGCTGGGAGCCGGGTATAACGTGGTTGAAGAAGGGTATAACGGTAGAACTACCAGATTTATCGATCCGGAGAAACCCGGACGTAACGGCAGGGAAACACTGCCGCTGATTCTTGAACGAAATCCATTATTTGATCTGGTGCTTATTATGCTTGGCACCAATGACTTCAAGGTTATTTTTAAGGCTACGGTGCCGGACATTGTAGAGGGGGTTTCCGGTCTGGTCGATATTGTCAGGACGGAGGAGCTTGAGCGCGGCGGGAGTCCGAAATTTCTGGTGCTTTCACCGCCGCTGGTTATAGATGATGCTACCCCTCATATAAAAGAGGAATTCTATCCGAGCCGTGAACGTTCGGCCGCTCTTGGTGCCGCTCTTCGCAGCCATTTTGCGGGAACCGGTGTTGAAACTCTGGATACTGCCGCTTTTATCGAGTCGAGTCCCCTTGACGGAATACATCTTGAACCGGCGGAGCATTCCAAGCTTGCAATTGCTGTTTCTGAGCGGGTTCGGGAACTTCTCGGTTAGCCCGGTTGCTCCGTATTTAGCGCTATAATCACAAGCTGGCCGGGTTAGGCGGTATAATTTTCAGGACAGAGCCGGAAACTTCCGGTCTGTCCCTGTTTTTTGGAATAATAAGTCCTGAAGCCTGCATTTAGAGGCGCTTCTGGATATCATCAAGTAGCGCCAGTGCTGGTTTGAACTGGTATTTACGGGTCTGATTTATCAGTTCGGTAACTTCATCTGCATATTCCTGCGGCCATGATATTCCGGCCAGTCTGGTGATTATTTCATTACAGTTTTTAGGCTTTCTGGCTTTCAGCTGTGGCTGAAGTTCGGCTAGAAGGGTAGCCAGTTCTGCTGAAGACCCCTGCTGCTTTTCTTCCTGTGATGTTTCAGCAGATGGTTTCTTCTCATCAAGCAGTGTTGTTATGCCGCTGATCACCAGTTCCATCTCCTGCTGCAGGGCAGGCAGCAGCGCGTCGATGTCGGTATTACTCTCTTTAAGTTCCAGTTCAATTGCGGCGGCGGCAGCCATCAGATCATTGGCACCAATACTGCCGGCGACTCCTTTGAGACTGTGCGCGTAGCGATGCGCTTCCTCAATACTGTCGTCTCGTATAAGTGCTTCAAGTTCTGTGACTGCATTCTGGTAATTTTCTTTCATCTTCGAAATTATCTGCAGATAAAGTGTGGTCTTTCCGGCAATGCGTTCAAGCCCTTCAGCTATATTGATTCCCGGGATTTCGTCTGGCAGGCTGGAAGCCGCCGCTGCCGGGGTTACGGTCGCAGCAGCAACTGCGGCGGTTGGAATAGGAATATTGCCGGTTCTGGCTACCCATTTGGTTATTGTCTGAAACAGTTTCTGCGCGTCGATAGGTTTTGAAATATGATCATTCATACCGATCGCCAGAGCCTTTTCTTTGTCTCCGGCCATTGCATTTGCCGTCATTGCGATAATTGGCAGCCGTTCATAGCTGTAATCTTCTTTGAGTGCCCGTATTTCCTTGGTTGCAGTGTAGCCGTCTTTTCGCGGCATCTGGATATCCATCAGAACCAGAGCGTAATTCTTTTTTTGAACCATGTTCACGGCTTCTTCACCGTTATTGGCAATGTCTATGTTTGAGGTTAGCTCTTCAAGCATGCCGATTGCCACCTCCTGATTGATTTCATTGTCCTCGGCAAGTAGAATATTAATCCCTGAGAGCATGATATCATGCTCTGGCTGCAGCGACATTTTTCGGGTTACCGCTTTGGGCGTTTCTTTGTGGAATATGGTCATTATGGTATCGAAGAGCATGGACTGGGTAACCGGTTTTACCAGAAAACCCTGGATACCCGCGGTTTCAGCGTCCCTTGCGAGTTCTTCCTTGCCGAAGGCTGTCAGCATGATCATTTTAGGTTTTGCCGTCAGCTGGAGCTGGTTTTGAATGTATTCTGCGGTTTCTATACCGTCCATATCCGGCATCTTCCAGTCCAGAATGATCAGTTTGAACATGTCTTCTATCGGTGTAGTTTTAAGCACACTGATGGCGGCCGCACCGCTCTGTGCTTCTTCGACCCGGAATTCCATAGCGGTAAGCATTTCATGCAGTATATCTCTGGAGGTCGCGTTATCATCGATAACCAGAATTCTCATCCCGCGCAGATCCTGATCTGGAACCAGGATTACCGGTGAGAGGTCTCTGGCTTCCTGCATTCTGATTGTAAAGGTGAAGCTGCTGCCTTTATTGATCTCGCTTTCCACTTTGATGTCACCTCCCATCAGCTGGCACAGACTTTTGCAGATGGATAATCCAAGTCCGGTTCCGCCATACTTTCTGGTAGTTGATTCATCCGCCTGCGAGAAGGCTTTGAAGAGCTTTTTCTGCTGCTCTTCATTCATACCTATGCCGGTGTCTTTGACTGAGAATTCAAGAGTGGTATAACTCTTACTGCTCTCGAGTCTGTCGATATTTATAATAATCTCGCCTTCCGAAGTGAACTTTGCGGCATTATTGGCAAGGTTTACCAGTATCTGGGTCAGGCGGTAGGGATCGCCAAAGAGATTTCTGGGAACAGCGGTAGCTATATGAACCAGAAGCTCAAGATTCTTTTCCTGAATCTTTCCTGCGACCATGGTCGTGACATTTTCAATAACATTATCCAGCTGGAAGTCAATATTTTCTATGGTGAGTTTTCCTGCTTCAATCTTTGAGAAATCGAGGATGTCATTGATAATATTGAGCAGTGACTGCGCTGAAGAGTCTATTTTCTTGACATAATTTCGTTGTTTACTGTTGAGGTCAGTCTTGAGAACCAGATGAGCCATACCCATGATAGCATTCATCGGGGTGCGAATCTCATGGCTCATATTGGCCAGAAAATCGCTCTTGGCCTGAGTGGCGGCTTCGGCGAGGGTCTTGGCTGATTTGAGTTCTTCTTCACTGGTCTTCTGTTCTGTAATATCCTGGAAGGCGCCGTACATATATTTTTTATTGCCTATGCGGTCATGTATTATTTTGCCGACTGCATGCACCCAGATTGTCATCTTGTCACTTGGGCGCTGGTAGGGGAAGGTGGCATCGTAGTGATTGGCAACACCGTTGATTATGTTGTCGAATAGCCGCTTCTGCTCTGTTGCCACTTCAGCGTCAACAGCTGCTATGCGGGGGAAGAACTCACCGGCAAAACTGTATTTACCGCCTGGGTTATAGTTTTCTCCCAGGATGGTGGTGATTCTGTCGGATTGGTAGAAGTAATCGGGAGAGGTGAGATCATAGTGCCAGTACCCCGAATGTGTCAGCTCCAGAGCGAGGTTGGAGAGGAAACTATTCATTTCTATCTCATATCTGGCTTTGTTCAGTTCGGTGATGTCTCTGAAGGTTACAACCGCACCGCTCAGAGTACCATCAACAATTATAGGCTCACTGGTGTAGTCCGCATCAAAGGAGGTTCCGTCTTTGCGCCAGAGTACTTCATTATCTATATGGTAGCGTCCACCTTCAGTATAGGTCCTATACATGGGGCTATGAGTAATTTCATATTTTTCTCCCCCTTTGTGAGAGTGGTGAATGATTTCGTGAATGTGTTCTCCCAGAAGCTCGTCTGTACTGTAACCGAGCAGCTGGGTGGCGGCGTTATTGATGAAGGTGACTATTCCCAGATTGTTCACACCGAAAATACCTTCGCCGGCGGTGTTGAGAATCAGGAAGGTTCGCTCTTCAGATTTTGCCAGTTCGGCGGTTCGCTCTTTTACGAGTTCTTCAAGATGTTCCTGATACTCCGCTTTTTCCGCCCGGGCTTTTTCCGCGTCCTCGGCCAGACTTACAGCGGCGGCGCGTTCCTGTTTGAGCAGTGACGCTCTCTTCTGTGAGGCTTTTTCAAGGGCTTTTGCCTGCTTGCGTTCGATGATCAGAGTTCCAACCATACTTACCAGTATGGAGAGGAAGTTGAGGGTGGCTGATAACCGGCTCTCTTCAACTACCGGTACTTCACTCAGTGCCTGCTGGTAGTCTGCTTCGGAAATATTACATCCTTTCATTAAATCGTCGATTTTTTTCAGGTCTGGGGGACCGGTGAAAACCTGTCCGGCATAGATATTTGCTATATACTTGCCATCTACTATCAGTGGGGCCACTACACCGTTAAGCCCGTTTTTGCAGACATTGGTGGCTTTTTCCGGATCTATCTCCTGTTCGCTCAGCGCCATTTTAAAGGTTCTGAGACAGTTTTCGCAAGTTTGCTCGGAAGAGTCAAGAAAGATTGAGCAGAGTTTCTGCCGTGGTGATGCGGCAATAATATTGCCGCTGAAATCGACTATCGCAGAGGAGATGCATGATGCCTGCTGGAAATTATCCAGAAGGAACTCCAGCTCTTCTACCGGGAAAAGATCATTGAGTGAAATAGTGTCAATACTGATCTCGTCGACAGCGTTTACGGCTTCGGTATCAGGTTCTGCGACCTCTACCGCGGACCAGAAAGCATCATCAGAGTTGGCATATGGTGACTCCATATCCGCTTCTTCATACATATAGGTAAGCTCGGATTTCAGCTCAAGAATTCTGGCTTCTCGGGCCATGGTCAGGTTATTGAATTTTTCTATCTCCTCAAGACGCTGCTTCTTATCGATGATGCCGGCTATTATATCGGAAGCGGAGGTTAGAAACTCAATTTCAAGTTCGGAGCTCTGATGGTCGTAATTGAGGTAGAACATGATAACCCCAAGTTTCTGTTCACCATTGATAATTGGTACTACATATTGCCCCTGATCCGGAAGCACACCCTTACAGTCGGGGTATTCTTCGTGTAAATCTCTGGAAAAGATAATCTCACCGTTGTCCAGGCATTTGCCGCATGGGCATTCATCGGGATTTATCGAGCTGCAGTGTTTGGATAATTCCAGAGGCAGGCCGCGTGAGCACAGCAGATCAAGTGAATTCTCTATACTGTTGAGCAGTAGAATTGCGGTATGTCCGGATTCTGGGAACCAGGACATCTTGCTGAATATTTCAAGGGCTTTTTCCAGTATCCCCTTGAGGGAGAGCTCGGATATATTCATGGAAAGCTGGAGCAGATTATTGAGAGAGGACTGCATCTGCGCCGAGGTCTGTATTTTGCTGGTGGCGTTCTGCAGTTCACTTGTTCTTTCGTCTACCCGGTCTTCGAGCAGATCATTATAGTTTTTCAGTTCTTTTTCAGCTTCTTTTATTCTGGTGATGTCATGCCCCATTATCAGTATGAAAATCACTTTATTATTCTCGTTTTTTACCGGGGTGAAGACGGTGTCTATGAGATAGCGTGAACCATCAGGTGTAAAACGGGTTATTTCAAATTTTACCACTTCTCCATTTACCGCACGGGTGAAGGCGTCGTTGATGAATTCTGGGGTGTGATCCTGATTCTGCATCAGCGTTGATTCCTGCAGCAGCTTGCCGACGGTATTTTCCTGCCGAATGCCGGCAAAGTTCAGGATTGTGTTGTTGGCTTCAATTATGAGACCATTACAGTCCAGTACCGCCATCTGCTGTATTGACTGATTAAAGATAGCGCTGAAGCGCTCTTCCCGGCTCTTCAGAGCCAGATAGCGGGATTCTGCAATCTCTTCCCATTCATCACGGGCTTTGCGCAGGGTAAGTTTGGACTTTTCGCCGCTCCAGATTACAAACGCTATCAGTGAGAAGGAGATGAGAATGGTTATTCCCAGCATGCTGATGATTATATTCTTGTCGGAGTTGTAACCGGAATAAAATTCGTCACTGTCAATTTCGGTAACTATACCTATATTATAGTTGTAATTCCACAGCCAGTAGCCGACTACGGGTACACCCCGGTAATCTAGGTACTCCATAACCTTGAAGCTGTTGCCGTTGTTTATTGCATAATTGACGGCATAGGTTAAGTTGGTGTCGGTATTTTTTACAGCTTTTCGGCCGCTGGTAAGCAGATTTACTCCGGGATTGGTAAGACGCAGGTTTAATACCGGCGACATACCTTTTTTCAGCAGACCTGTAGAGACCAGCTGGGAAATAAATCTGGAATTTGATATCATATACCCCTGAGCATTGAACGCGTAGGTCTCGCCGCTGTTAAGAATTATACCGCTCTGGAATATTTTCGAGAATCCGATTTTAGGATCATAGCCGAGGGCAAGAACAGCCTCCGGTTTATTTTTATAATTAAGTACCGGGGTAAGAAAAAATATTGCCTGACTGTCTTTATCTTCTGGTGTAGTGAACAGCGGTGGAACAAATACGGTATTCCCATTGAGCGCTTTATTTATTAGATCAGGATGTTTCTCTGCGATGATATTTGTTTTGCCGAGATCATTCGGGCATTCAGCAGCAATATTTATCATATCCTTTGATATGATAAAATAGCTGCAGTTGGCATCATGTTTGTGGGCGGAAGTAAGAAGCTTACTCAGCGTTCCTGTTTCATGAATTGAACGCAGCGTCGCCAGGTCATGCTGATATTTATTTATTTCTAAGGTGTATTTACGCAGTTCCCGGCTGCTGGCTATTTCTTCGGTGTATTCCGAAGTAAGGTGAATCCATTCCTGTAGACTGTCATTGCTGGCCTCGGCAATGATCTTCATCATAGTCTTGATATTTCCGGTGACCCGGTTTTTAATGTCATTGAGGCCGATAATTGAACTTATGATTACAGTGCTCAGTATGCAGGCCAGCGCAATAAGACCGAGGATGTGCCAATACTGTTTTTTATATGAATCCGGGATAATTCGTTGAATATACTTTGAAGATGGCAGCAGCAGCAGCATAAAGAGCAGGGTTCCGAATACAATTCCGAGTATTTTATAGACGCTGGTTTCTCCGATGCTGGCGGTTTCCTGAAATGTCTGTACCGCCGGCGCGTGTCCGAGATTGGGAACTATCCACTTGTCATAAAGCGCTGTTTTTTCTGTTTCCGTGATCTGAGTCATCGCTTTTGTCAGCAGTGATTTAAGAATAAGCTCGTCCTTGTTCACACCCAGATTGAGATCCATATACCGGTCATTTTTTAGTGAGATACTTTTGCTGATAAAGAGATTGGACAGGACATTTTCCCGAATAATATAATTGACGACAGGCTCTTTGCTGATACCGGCGGCAGCAAGACCGGTTGAAACTGCTTTGAGACTGTCCGGATCATCGTAGGTCTCCAGAATTTTTATACTGGGATAATTTTTTCTGAGTGCTTCAATATAATAATAGCCTTTGGGTATTGCTACGGTTTTATTGAACAGTTCATCAATTCTTTTGTAGCTGTTCTCTTTGGTACTGACGATTATATTCGGCATATGAAGGTATGGCGGAGTGAAGGCGATAATCCTGCGCCGGTCGGGAGTGTCGACGATGTTGGGTATAATGTCAATTCTGGATTCCTGCAGCATCTTGAGTGCCTCATCCCAGCTGGGGCCGCTGATAAATTTAAGCTCCAATCCGAGTTTTTTGGCGAGAAGTTTGATGTAATCAATGCAGTAGCCTTTGGGTATGCCGTCAGTGTTAAAATTGACAGGTGGAAAATTAAGCTGATTATAAACATTCAGAACCGGATGGGTTGCGAGCCAGTCCTTCTCGGCGGTATTGAGTAGACTGATAACCCCCTGATACTGAAGATCGGAATAATCCAGCCAGGAATTATAGAGCTGTTTCTTTTCGGAATAGGTGAGGTTGAGAATCAATTTATTCAGTATGCTTTGGAGTTGCGGCCAGTCTTTGCGGATACCGATGGACAGCGCGGTGCTATTCGCGGTTGGGAGTTTGAGAATACCGCTTATTTTCAGATCTTCAACTGAGTATTCCCGTATGAGATATTTGATAACTGCATCACGACCGATGGTAGCATCCGCTTTATTCAGGGAAACGGCCTTGATAGCGTCGAGGCTGCTGTCGACACGGAGTATCTTTATCAGCGGGTATTGCTTCTGGATTATCTCTTCATAAAAGAAGTTTTTGGGAACGGCCATTGTCAATCCCGTCAGATCACCCAGTGCGGTAAATTCTTTATCCTGCCTGCATACTATCACACAGAAGCTGTTTAGGTACTCTCTGGTAAAGAGCAGATGCTGCTTACGTTTTGTGGTGGGAGCAATATTCAGTACAACGTCCAGCTCGTTATTAAAGGCTTTCTGCAGCAGTTCGGCCCAGGAGGCGGTGATGTAGGTTACATTCAGATCAAGTTTATGCGCGAGCAGATCCATAAAAGAGACAGAGTAGCCAAGAGGAGTATTATTAATATTGTAATCGAATGGAGGCCAGTTAATTTCATTGGATACTTTGATATCGCGGTGCTGTTCAAGCCAGGTGATCTCCTCAGTGGTGAGCAGCTTTCTTATTTGCGGTTCTATCTGCAATTCAGTGCCGTATCCAGCAGCAGTGAACTGCGCTGTAATAAGAATAATAAGAAGTATGAGAAATCCTGGTAAATTCTTTTTCATAGCTGCATTCTCCCGTAATGCTCTGATATAAGAATACCATTTATTTAAGTATATCTGTGAATAATGAAAGGTAATAATATCTTTGCCTGGTTAGCTGAATACTCTCTGTCCTTGTGGTGGCGGCTGTAACCGGCGCTGGGCGTGGGGCATTCAAAATAAATGCTGCTGTTTCTGTTTGAACGGGTATAAATATGGATGAAAATATAACGGTTTTATGTCATATTATTCCCCGTCGATTCGGCACAGTGATACACTATTTAAAATATTTATCAAATTGTTAATCTGCTTTAGGGTCATCCGCTCCTTATATTTATGTAGTCTGTTCTATTATTATATTAAAATATGATTTTAAAAATCTGTCAAGCAGAACTTTGGCAGAATCTCCGGTTATATCAAAGTTTTGAAAATATTAATGCTTTATTGTAAAACTTGATAATATTCCGATTGACTATTTTTAAAAAATAGTATACAGTGATAAGCGTTGATGAATTGTTTGTTGTACGAAGATTTGGCTTTATAAGAAATAACATGGATAATATGCTTGATTTTTCCGGGTGTACTATACTTATAGTAGATGATATAACTACCAACATTGATATTCTTATCAATGGGTTGGAGAATGAGAGCTATGATATCGCTGTGGCTGTAGATGGACCGAGCGCGCTGGAGATAATTCCAAATATCAAACCGGATCTGATAATGCTCGATATTATGATGCCGGGTATGAGCGGTTATGAAGTCTGTAAAATACTCAAGGATAATCCTGAAACCAGTAAGATTCCGGTAATATTCCTTACCGCACTTGATCAGATTAAGAATAAGACCGAGGGGTTTGAGATCGGGGCGGTGGATTATGTAACCAAACCTTTTGATATCATGGAGGTACGATCCCGTATAAATACGCATCTTGAACTCAGTCTCAGTCAGAAGCTTCTGAAGAAACAGAATGAAATTCTTGATCAGCGGGTAAAGGAGCGGACACTTGCTCTGGCACGGGCGAATTCAAAGCTCGAGGATTTGCAGGTGGAGATTATTATGCGACTGGGGCTTGCGACTGAAATGCGGGATGATGATACCGGTGCTCATGTCAGAAAGATCTGCAATATCGTTGAGTTTCTCGCCGGTAAATGCGGTCTGGAAGAGGAAGTATGTAAAGTATGGGGGTTGGCCAGTACCATGCATGATGTGGGGAAGGTCGGAATCCCCGATAACATTTTGCTCAAGCCCGGTAGGCTGACAGCTGAAGAGTTTGATGTAATCAAGACTCATACGATTATTGGAGCTAAAATTTTGGAGGGGAGTGAGTCTGAGCTTATACAGGTTGCGAGAATTATTGCGCTTAATCATCATGAAAAATGGGACGGTTCCGGGTATCCTGCAGGATTGGCCCGGGAGGATATTCCGTTAGCTGCGCGTATCACCGCTATTGCCGATGTCTTTGATGCGCTGATTTCTGCCCGGCCTTATAAAGATCCCTGGCCGCTAGAGAAGATTCTTGAGCTTTTCAATAATGAGTCGGGGAAACACTTTGATCCAGAGCTGACTGCAATGTTTATGGAAGCAGTGCCTGAGATTATGCAGATGCGTCAGCAGCTGGTCAACTGATATTGCTTTTCCCTGAAGTCAGCTTGCCTATAATATCTGCCAGCAATCCTATGGCGTGGCGGTATTGATAGTGCTTTACATTGTTGAGTATTACCGCTACTTCATCGGTAATTTCTTGCGGTACGTCCTGATGCTGCAGTACGGAGACAGCGTTTGCGATGTCTTTTGGTTTTGAATAGACCAGAGCACTGTAGAGATCTTCAAGCTTCCCCTGAAGATTTTCCGGTTTCTGTTCTTTTCCCAGAGTAATCAGATTGTTCAGCAGTTCTTCGATCAATATTTCAGCGTCATCAAATTTTTCACCGAATACCAGCATATCAATACGGCGCAGCTCGTTCTGCCAGTCTTCCGGCAGTTCAAGAGTAAGAAAAAAGTTTGCGGCATCTTCATATTGTTCAATAGATTTGGCTTTTATCGCCAGCTCTATTATTCTGAGATATTCTTCAAGTTTTTCTATAAACAGCAGATCAGGGAGTTTCTTTATCTCGGCAGGTGGAGTAAGCGTATGGATATCCGGAAAGAATTTTTTTACTTCAGCGTGTGTTTCAGTAACTGCCGCGCTTATCTCTGCTATCAGCTGATTACACTCTGATTGGGAGTTTGACAGGCTGCTCTTTTCCAGAAGTTCGGCTTCTCTGGCGATTACCGGCAGCCCCAGATTGGCACTTGCACCTTTAATTTTATGGGCGGTCTGAGTTAGCGTCTCCAGGTCATAAGAGCTAAGTGCTTCCTGAATTGTATTCAGTTCCAGAGAAATATTGGTGAAAAACTCTTTGAATAATGCGATCAGGTCGCGGCGGCTGACAGCCTGTTCCAGGGTAGTGATTCTTTCCGAATTAAGATAATGGTATGAAAGGGGAGCCTTATGTGTCGGATTGTTCTGTGACGAGATATTTAATACCTTTGCTATTTCGGCGTTCAGCAGCATTGGATCTACCGGTTTTTTGATAAAACCATTCATGCCTGCGGTAAGGCAGCGCTCTCTGTCTTCATCCATAATATTGGCGGTTATTGCAATAATAGGAACCTGGGAGTTGGAGGATGAGAGTTCACGTATCTGGCGGGTGGCCTGTATTCCGTTCATATCCGGCATCTGAATGTCCATCAGTACGACATCATACATATGTTCATCACAGGCATGTATTGCTTCAAAGCCATTATTCGCAACTGAAATATCATGCCGGCTTTTGGTGAGCATGCCGATGATAACTTTTTGATTAACCTTGTTGTCTTCCGCCAGAAGAATGCTGAGGCGGGGGAGTTTTCCTGTGAAATTGTCTTTAGGATCGGTAATTTCGGCTGCTGGTTGTGTTGTGGCGATAGCATTGATCTCGAACCAGAATTCACTGCCGTGTCCAAGAGTGCTTTTGACGCCGATTTCTCCCTGCATTATCTCGATTATCTTTTTACATATGGAGAGTCCGAGACCGGTACCCCCGTATTTGCGTGAAATTGAAGAATCGACCTGAGAAAAGTCTTTGAAAAGTTTTTGGGTGTCTTCATCATTGATACCGATGCCTGTGTCCTCGACTGAGAAGTAGAGGCGGTCTTTTCCTGCCGGTCTGAGGTTTAATTTTATGTGACCCTTGTCGGTAAATTTCAAGGCATTGCTTAGAAAGTTCAGCAGCAGCTGGCGGATGCGGTTGAGATCACCAAGTATTGTTTCCGGTGTATTTTCCGAGATATTAATTATTATCTCAAGTCCTTTTTCTGTTGCCCGGTTATTCATCAGGTTTTTTGCTGATTCAAGAAGTTTGGCGGGACTGAAGGCTATGGATTCCAGAGTCATTTTGCCGGCTTCAAGTTTTGAATGATCAAGAATATCGTTAATGATAGCCAGAAGTGAACTGCCGGAATCGAATATTGTCTGGGCAAAATTGCGCTGTTTATTTGTAAGCGGGGTTTCAAGCAGTAATTGCGCCATACCGAGTATGCCGTTCATCGGGGTACGTATTTCGTGGCTCATAGTGGTGAGAAACTCCGCTTTTGCCCGCGAGTTCGCATCAGCAATTCTGCGTTGTTCCTGTAACTCCAAGCTCATTAAATATATAGAGAGGTGTGTGTGTACTCTGGCTCTGACCTCTGAAATCTCAAATGGTTTGGTGATATAATCGACAGCGCCGAGGGCTAAGCCGCGGGTTTTGTCACGGACATCAATTCTGGCGGTAAGGAAGATAACCGGAATATCTGCGGTTTCCTGCTGTTTCTTCAGACGGCTGCATACCTCATAACCGTCGATCCCCGGCATTACCACGTCAAGCAGGATAATATCTGGCTTATTTTCGTTTACCGCCTCTAAGGCCGTCTCTCCGTCGGTTGCCACGGCAACTTCATATGAATCCGCAAGCGCTTCAACGAGTATTTGCAGATTTTCCTCGGTATCGTCAACAATCAGTATAGTCGCCTGATTTAGCGGTTTCATATGCTGCCCTTTAATTATTCAAGTATTTGAATTGATTATAGATTGAGTTTGAATTTTCGACAAGTCGCAAAATCAAAATTCTTTATTCTTATTTGTGCAGATGTTGTAATGCAGATGCAGAGAGCTACATTTGCAAATATTTTGATTATTCACAAGGTTGCCGATTTTGTAATATTGACAAATTTGTTAATATCAACTTTTTTGTAGTTTTTGCCAACATTAATGTTGCTAAAGCGGTTGGGATTGTCTGGAGGATAGCAGCCTAGATTTGATAAAAATTGATTATATAAAAATTATATTCTTATTATTCAGTGAATTTCTCTAAAAGTTTAATCGGCAACTTTAGCTGGGAAGTTTAGTGTTTAAATCAATATTTTTTGGTAAATTAGCGGCAGGTTCTGCGACTATTCTTAAAAGTTTTGTGAGTATTCTTAAAAGTTTGTTTC
The DNA here is from genome assembly GCA_963677015.1 of Planctomycetota bacterium. Lineage (GTDB taxonomy): Bacteria > Planctomycetota > SZUA-567 > SZUA-567 > SZUA-567. The sequence continues at coordinate 2,627,358 of OY781533.1, read as the reverse complement.
CAGTCTTTTGAATAAACTGGCACGGTAAATGCATAAGGCTTAGTGTAAGATTTATGGATACCTAAAAAATATTCTAAGATCAGAAATACTAATGAATAACAATCTGTATCACATTTTTGTCGTATAGATGTTTAGATAATTATTTACTCGTTTATTTTGAGTTTTTTTTATTTTGATGCCTTATGAGATATTAAGGTTCCGTGTTACTAATTTGTTTAAAGGAGAAAAGAAATGGGAAGTACAGGTAGTGTTAGTGCTTGGGACGAAGCTCTGTTGACTGCTTTGGTTCAGTATCCAGTTCCTGTTATCAAAGGGCCTGAAGACATTCAAGTCCAGGTTGACAAGATCTGCAAGTGTTTGAAGAACACCAAAGCCGGTTATCCAGACCTCGATCTGATTGTGTTCCCAGAGTACTCAACACAGGGTTTGAATACTTCGATCTGGACTTACGATGAAATGCTGCTTACTATCGACAGTCCTGAGATCGATCAGTTCAAGAAAGCTTGTTCTGATAATGACGTTTGGGGTGTGTTCTCATTGATGGAAAAGAACGAAGATCCATCACTTCCTCCATACAACACAGCTATTATTATTAACAACAAGGGTGAGCTTGCTCTGCATTACAGAAAGCTTCAGCCATGGGTGCCAATCGAACCTTGGTCACCAGGAAACTACGGTATGCCTGTTTGTGACGGTCCTAAGGGTTCTAAACTGGCTGTATGTATCTGTCACGACGGTATGTTCCCAGAACTTGCCCGTGAAGCAGCTTACAAAGGATGTAATGTTTACATCAGAATCTCCGGTTACTCTACTCAGGTTAATGATCAGTGGATCTGGACCAACAGAACCAACGCTTGGCAGAACCTCATGTACACTCTTGCTGTTAACCTCGCCGGTTATGATGAAGTATTCTACTACTTCGGTGAAGGTACTGTATGTAACTATGATGGTAATGTTATTCAGCAGGGTCACAGAAATCCTTGGGAAATCGTTACTGCTGAGCTCTTCCCAAGACTTGTTGATAAAGCAAGAGAGAACTGGGCACTTGAGAACAATATCTTCAATGTTGGCTGTCGTGCTTATGTTGGTAAACCTGGCGGCGAGAAAGAAAATTACCTGACTTGGGTAAAAGATCTGGCTAACGGTGAATACAAACTGCCATGGGATGACAAGATCAAGGTTCGTGACGGCTGGAAGTACTACCCAGATGGCGTAAAGCTCGGACCTATGCCTAAATAAGGTGTGAAAACAGGTTGTAAGATGTACTATAAATAAAATGGAGTGTGGATGTTATTGCAGTACAACAACACTCACACTCCGAACACATACAAGCAAATCAATTATAAAAGGACAAACAATGAAAATCAACAAGTTTAATGGTAATTTGGCAAAGTTCTTCATGGCTTTGCTGGTATTCGCCGCAACAGTGAGCGGTGCAATCGCTGCAGATGACTGGAAGAACCCACAGCTGAAGGAATTCCCAACTGCTGAAGTTAACACTACCGGTCTTGCAGTTGGTGATGACTATGTTACTGTAGGTCAGCTCCACTCAGTAACCGGTACTATGGCAATCTCTGAGACTGGTTCTGTTGAAGCTGAAAGACTTGCTATCAGCCAGATCAATGATATGGGCGGTGTTCTTGGTCGTAAAATCAAGATCATTCAGGAAGATGGTGCCAGTGACTGGCCAACATTTGCTGAAAAAGCAAAGAAACTTCTCGTGAAAGATAAGGTTGCTTCTGTATTCGGCTGCTGGACATCTGCTTCACGTAAGGCTGTACTTCCAATCTTCGAAAAAGAGAATGGTATGCTCTACTACCCAACCTTCTATGAAGGACTGGAAGCTTCAAAGAACGTTATCTACACTGGTCAGGAAGCAACTCAGCAGATTCTCTGGGGTCTTGACTGGGCTTACAAACAGGGCTGCCGTACCTTCTTCCTTATCGGTTCTGACTACATCTGGCCACGTACAAGTAACAAGATTGCACGTATCCACATCGAAAAGCACCTCAAGGGCGCAAAGGTTGTTGGTGAAGAATACTACCCACTCGGTCACACAAACTTCAACTCTCTGATCAACAAGGTTAAGCTGAAGAAACCTGACTGTATCTACTGTATTGTTGTTGGTGGTTCAAACGTATCATGGTACAAACAGTTGAACGCTGCTGGTATCACCGGTGCGTCACTCGCTAAGAAGGGTAAACTTCTTCTGACCATCTCTTGTACTGAAGATGAAATCCTGGGTGTAGGCGGTAAGAATGTTGAAGGTTTCTATGCATGTATGAAGTACTTCCAGAGTCTTCCAAACGAAAACAATAAGAAGTTCGTTGCTGCGTTCAAGAAGATGTGGGGTGAGGATTCTGTGATCGGTGACGTTACTCAGGCTGCTTACCTCGGTCCATGGTTGTGGAAGTTCACTGTAGAGAAGGCAGGAAGCTTTGATATCGATAAAATTGCTGCTGCTTCAGGTGGTGTTGAATTCGAAGGCGCTCCAGAAGGTTATGTAAGAATTGCTGATAACCACCACCTCTGGTCTCGTGCGAAGATCGGTAAGATGAAGGCTGACGGTCAGTTCGAAGTTGTAGCTGAATCTGAAGACCTCATCAAGCCAGATCCATTCCCAAAAGGCTACAAATAATAAGCTATACAATATGATATGAACAATTCCCTCGGGGAAACCTGATACCACCCCGGGGGATATTTATTAAAGGCTTGGCAAATTATGCTTTTGCTTGCAAGGATATATTACCTTTAAAAGAGCATAATCTGGCAGATCATCAAAATCAAATTATATTATATTATAAGTGTAAAGGAGGTTTTCCGTGAGTAGTGTACTTTGTTTCTTGGACATGTTCAGCGGCTACAGCCACGAAGAGTTGATAGATATCTTTGTGATGCAGGGTTTTGCCGGACTGAGTCTGTTTGCAGTATTTCTCCTGATGGCACTGGGACTTGCTATTATCTTTGGTCAGATGGGTGTTATTAATATGGCCCATGGAGAATTTCTGACTATCGGAGCATATACCACAGTATTTTTCTCTGATACGGTAACAAATTATTTCCCAGGGTTTACTCAGTATTACTATCTGTTCGCAATTGTAGCGGCCTTTATTGTCGCCTATATTGTCGGATATATAGTGGAAAGGCTGCTGGTAAGTAGGTTATATTCGCGACCGTTGGATACGCTGCTGGCGACGTGGGGTGTGAGTATGATTCTGAGGCAGATAATAAGGTTTATCTTTGGTGCGCGAGAAGATAGTGCGGTAATGCCTGACTGGCTGATGGGATCATGGACACCTAGTGACGGTATTGATATTCCTTTAAATGGTCTCTTTCTTTGTGCGACCGCAATATTTATGACTCTTCTGGTCTTTATTCTGATGTATAAATCTCGCTGGGGTCTGCGGGTGAGAGCTACTGTTCAGAACCGTAATATGGCCAATGCTGTTGGCATTAACAGTAAAAAAGTTGATAGAATGACCTTCGCAATGGGGTGTGGTATTGCGGGAATCGCTGGAGCTGCGTTTACAACAATTGGTTCTGTATCACCATCCGCCGGTTCTCTTTATATTGTAGATACCTTCATCGTGGTAGTATTCGGTGGTGCCGGCAGTCTTATTGGTACGATTATATCTGCATTTGGAATTGCTCAGGCGCAGTCTATCCTTGAGTTCTTCCTCTCTGGTGTGCTGGCGAAGGTGTTTGTGCTCCTGGTTATTGTCGGAGTGTTGATGCTAAGACCGCAGGGTCTTGTGGCGAACAAGGTTAGAAGATAAAGAAAAAGATTTCATAGAAGCATATATTGAAAGGGTAGGAATGTGAATAGTTTACTTAATAATAAGCTGACAGGAAAGAAGGGCGATACAGTCGCGTTACTGATTTTAGCTGCAATACTTATCGTAATATTTCCTTTGGTATTTGATATATTTCGGTTGAATCTGATAGGAAAGTATCTAAGCCTGGCCTTTGCCGCAATTGGGTTGGTAATGTGCTGGGGATATGGGGGAATCCTGAGCCTCGGACAAGGGGTATTCTGGGGCTTGGGGGGATATTCTATGGCTGCGTTTCTTAAGCTGGAAGCTGCTCGTAATATCGCCGCTGAAGCTGGTACCGACCAGATCAAGGCGCTCTCAACAGTTGGTATTCCTGACTTTATGGACTGGAACCAGATTACTGAGCTGCCTTATATCTGGTATCCGTTCAAGAGCTTTCCGTTGACACTGCTGATGATGATCGGTCTGCCTGCTATAGTTGCCTTCATCATTGGTAATGCGATGTTCAGAAGACGTGTAAGTGGTGTGTACTTTGCAATTATCACTCAGGCTCTCTGCTGGATTATGGAGATTCTCTTTGTAACCAGACAGGGCTGGACCGGTGGTATCAACGGTATTACCGACCTGCGTACCTGTTTGGGTTGGGATATTCAAGCTCAGCATTCGCAGTATGTCTTATACTTTCTGACCGTGGCATTGATTATAGCTGTGATAATTATAGGTAAGATTGTGCTTAGAAGTAAGCTGGGACAGCTCTTAATTGCGACCAGAGATATGGAGGACAGAGTTCGATTCTCAGGTTATGACGTGGCAAGTATCAAGATCTTTATCTTTACCTTCGCAGCGATAGTCTCTGCAATCGGCGGTGCAATGTTTGTATTCAATGTCGGCTTCATGTCTCCGAAGCTGGTAACGATCGAGCCGTCAATCTATATGGTTATTTTCTGTGCTCTGGGTGGAAGAAATTCGATGATCGGTGCGGTATATGGCACATTGCTGGTAAGTTTCGGACGAACCTTCTTTTCTGAGGAATTCCCGGCGCTCTGGATGATTCTGATGGGTGCGGTATTTATTCTGGTAACTCTGGCGTTCCCACGCGGTGTGGCTGGTATTGTGGAAGATTATGGTCCGGCTCTGTGCAGAAAACTGAAACTGCCTTTCTTCAATGACAATAAGGTTAACTCTGCCGAGTAAGTATCCGGTTATGGTTATAACAACCGGAAAATTAGAAAATAAAGGAAAATTGCTATGAGCTTGAAAAACTATATCCTTGAAATATCTGATCTGACCGTTTCTTTCGATGGTTTCAAGGCGGTAAATAAAGTTGCACTCTATGTTGAACAGGGATCAATTCATGTGGTTATCGGTCCTAACGGAGCGGGCAAGACTACGCTGCTCGACCTTATCTGCGGCAAGACCAGACCGACATCCGGTAAGATTGAATTCATGGGGCATGACATTACTCATCTTCCGGAACAGAATATCGTAAAGGTTGGTGTGGGTAGAAAGTTCCAGACTCCGTCGATCTATCCGACTCTGACAGTATTTGAAAATCTCGAGGTGTCATATCCACGCGGCCGAAGTGTCTTCGGTGCCTTGACCTTCAAGCGCGATAAAAAGGTGGTGGACAGAATTCATGAGATTGCGGAAACGATTTTTCTTCAGGATCTGCTCGATGTTCCGGGTGAGCTGCTCAGCCACGGGCAGAAGCAGTGGCTGGAGATCGGTATGCTGCTGATTGCGGATCCAAAGCTGCTGCTGCTGGATGAGCCGGTGGCGGGAATGAGTGTGGAAGAGCGTTCACAGACCAGTAAGCTGCTCAATAAAATCTGTAAGGAACGTTCGGTGCTGATTATTGAGCATGATATGAATTTTGTACGTGAAATCGCACATACAGTAACCGTGCTCCATCAGGGTTCAGTACTTGCTGAAGGTCCTATGGAATTTGTTGAGAAGAATGAGAAGGTTATCGAGGTTTACCTTGGCGCATAACCGATATTTAGTAGAGGATTAATACAATGCTAAAAGTAAAAGATTTACATGTCGCCTATGGGCAGAGTGAGATAATACACGGTATTGACTTTGAAGCGGAGCAGGGTAAGGTAGTAGCCATAATGGGGCGTAATGGTATGGGTAAGACTACGCTGATGAAGAGTCTGATCGGTATTAACAAGGCGAAGTCAGGAACTATCGAACTGGACGGTAAGGATATTACCAAGACTCCTACCCACAGACGGGTTAAAAATGGTCTGGCTTATGTACCGCAGGGCAGACAGATCTTTTCGACTCTGACAGTGGAAGAGAATGTTTTTACCGGGCTGGAATATACTATGGAGAAGCGGGATGTGCTGCTCAACAGTGTTTACAGTATTTTCCCGGTTCTATATGAGATGCGTAAGCGTAAAGGCGGTAACCTCTCGGGTGGTCAGCAGCAGCAGCTTGCTATCGCCAGAGCACTGGTAGCCGAGCCCAAGGTGCTGATTCTCGATGAACCTACCGAAGGTATTCAGCCATCTATCATCAAGGAGATGGCGGTGATTCTCAATGACATCAAGAAGATGAAGAACCTGACTATTATCGTTACCGAGCAGATTCTGAGCTTTACCGTGAATATCGCGGATGTGATGTATGTTATCGAGGGCGGCAGGTTTATTCATAAGGACCTTAAAGGGGCTATCAACGAGGAAAAGATTACCTCATACCTGTCTGTATAACAGTATTAAAGAAGTATTGCTTGTCAGTCGTAGATCTCTGCTGTGCCGTTGTGGTGTGGCAGAGATCTTTTTTTGTGTGTGGATATATGTGTACATGGAATGAAAAACGGGATTATAGACTTTAATTTTATTATATATGATTCTAAGAATATAAAAGCCGGAGAACCTGTGGGGCGAAGTTTGGGGTGCAGTTGGTGAAATGTATAAATTACGTTAACTTCGGTGATTCAGGTTATTCTATGGTGTTTATCATGATATTATCAATTATTTGCCACTGTTCATTACTGATATCTGCGTTGTTTAATTGTATGTCGTTGCATGAGAATATAAAATGAACCGCCCGGCTAAGCTGGGCGGTTCATTTTATTGTGATATTTTATTAGGCTCTATATAACTGCAAAGTTTTTTTGTACGCCCTATGTCAGGAACTCTTTAGAACTGGCGAACCAGTTGGTTGAGGGTTTCTTCCTGCTGGGCGAGTCTGCTGGCGGAGTCGGCGGTCTCCTGGGCGTTTACCGCGTTCTGCTGCATGACGTTATCTACCTGATTCAGACCGATATTTACCTGTGAGATTCCCTGTGCCTGCTCATTTGAGGCGACGGCGATACTGCTCGCCAGTTCGTTGACATTGCTGATAACCTCGGTGATCTTGAGCAGGGATTCGGCGGTGGTACGGGTTATATCCATACCGTCATGTATCTGGCTGTTACTCTTATCAACAAGCTGTGAGGTCTCGGCGGTAGCTTTGGCACTGCGTGAGGCGAGGTTTCTTACCTCTTCGGCAACAACCGCAAAGCCCTTGCCGTGATGTCCGGCTCTGGCCGCTTCAACGGCGGCGTTGAGGGCCAGCAGATTGGTCTGGAAGGCGATGTCATCGATAGTTTTAATGATATTCTGGGTCAGGGTGGAGTTTTCGGTGATCTGTTCCATGGCGCTGACCATCTGCTCCATCTGGGTTTTACCGCGTGAGGCGAGTTCTGTCGCTTCGCCGGTGAGCTTGCTTGCTTTTACTGCGTTCTCGGCGTTGGCGGTGATCTGGCTCTCGATCTGAGTCATGGTTGCGGTTACTTCTTCAAGAGCCGCTGCCTGATCGGTAGCACCCTGAGAGAGTGACTCTGAAGCGGTGCTGACCTCGGTGCAGGAAATGTCAAGCTCACTGCTGACACTGGAGATCTCTTTGGCTACACGCTGGATCTGGCACTTTTCAGAGACGTCATTGAGCACCTCGAACATTCCGATCTTTTCGCCTTTGAGGTTTTCCAGATAGTAGGCTTCGATCTCAAAATCGGCGCCAAGGAGGTTGACACTGGTCAGATTGCTGCCGGTATTCTGCAGATTTGCCAGCGGGCATTGTTTGGTGCCGCAGAGAGCAGTACGCCATATCTGAGCACAGGATTTGGCTGTCTGTACCCCTTTGGCGGCAAACTCCGCACCATTACCGGCAATATCAAGAGCGCTTTTATTCATGAATACCGGTTTCATCTTCATATCAACCGCTGAGACCGGTGCTCTGAGTTTATTCAGGATCTGATCATACCAGTGATTCTGTTCTGCAACCGTTCTTTCGATAGCTGAACCGAGAAAATATGATATGATAAGAAGTATCAGTACAATTACTGCGCCATAGAGACCGAGATCTCTGAGCATTCGGTGCAGGCCGGCGGTCGCAGTCTGATTGGATTTGGCTATAGAATATATGCCGATATTTCCCTGGCTTGAAGTAATCGGCCAGTAGAGCTCACTGTAGGAATCACCATTGGTTTTGACCTCTTTGAATACTGCTTTTCCCTGTTGCAGTACGCTATTTGAAGTTTCGGCGTCTATCGTGCCGATGTTAAGAAGCTGCTGTTTTTCTTCAGGGACGGTGGTGAATAGCGGTTTATCACCCTGATAGATACTGACTTCCATTTCCAGAATTTTCTTCAGTCCGTCAAGTAGGTCTTTGGAGGCCATATCGGCGCCGTACTCAATAGTTCCGATGATCTTGCCATTATCTTTTATCGGGTAGGATTGTCTGAGTGACAGCTTTACCAGTGCATCTTTAGAGGAGAGGATATCGGAGTATTTTTTACCGTTGACTGCGGCTATGAAGCTGGGACGCTTGCTGGCGCTGTCGCCGGTTTTGTCGGAGTGACCACGGGCGATGACTGTTCCGTCACTGTCGGTGATGGTGATAAAATCAACCTTGAGATCGGAGAGGAGCTGTTTGGTTAGAGGCTGTAAAGCAGCGGAGTTCTTTTCTTTCACGCCGTTTATCAGTTCTGGGATACGGGTTATGGTGCTGGCTGTGTCAAGACGTTGTTTGATAGAATCTATTCGGTCGGCGGTAGTAAGTTGTGCACTGCTGAGCGACTGGCGTGTCTCATTCTCAAGGGAACTGCTGGAAATGTTATACGCCATCCAGATCATAATCGTGATAGCTAATATTATCATAACCACAGGCAGAGCGATAACTTTTAGTTTGAGGCTCATATAATAATTCTCCTTAACCTTTCATCCAATAATTTAACCGCCTGTAACTTGTACAGGAGATTAGTTAAACGTTAAATTTTTAAGACAATTCCTATAACTATTATAACATTAACCGGTGAATTCCCGCGGTATAATTTCTGTAAATTATATACTTTCGGGTATATGTTGCAATCACTTGGCCTTATGTTAATGATATGATTTTGCTAGCATTTTGTTGTTAAAGAGGATAGGGTGTGTCGGCTGCCTGCGGCAATTTTTTTGATGTGAAGTAAAAAAAATTAGAAAGATTTAGTGAAAAATTTTATTTTGTGATAATCGGGTAAATCGAACTGCATTGCAGAGTTTTGAGGTTGAGGAGAAATTCAACGGGGATAACGTTAATGTTCACGTTATCCCCGCAGTTGTTGTTTATTTCCGTAGTTTTTTCTGGCCGTAGCCTTTGAATTTATCGAGTGCGGTATCCATATCCCGGGTGGAGAGGATGGCCGGTTCGCCGATGCACTTGGCGCGGTAATAGATCTGGCAGACAAACTCCAGCTCTTCAGCGGCGGAGAAAGCATAATCAATATCAGCGCCACCGGTAAGCAGTCCATGGTTTCCCAGAAGTACTCCGTAACGATCTTTCATTCCTTCGAATGCTACCTCAGCAAGAGCGGCGGTGCCGAAGTCCACGTATTCAGTACAGCGGACATCACGACCGCAGAAGCCGATAAGGTAATGGCAGGCGGGTACATCCATCCGCAGTGCCGCCAGAGTTGTTGCATATACGGAGTGGGCGTGGACCACGGCATTGATATCATCTCTGCCGGTATACATGATCCGGTGCAGATCTACCTCTACCGATGGTTTTAATTCCCCTTCGACCTTCTTGCCTTCAAGGTCCAGAATTACCACATCCTCATCCTCCATTATAAAGTAATCCATACCGCTGGGGGAGAGGGCGAAGAGACCTGCTTCGCGGTTAAAAACGCTGATGTTGCCTCCGGTGCCGGTAGTAAGGTTCTTGTTGACCAGTTCTCTGCAGAAATGTACTACCTGTTCTCTTTCATACTTTAGCTTCACCTTAATGCTCCTTCTTTCTCTTGCTTATGTAACGAGGAGGTAATACAGAGAGGCTTTGCTGTCTCCGTATCCCTCCTCAGGATTTTGCCTGTAACTGTGTGTGTTAGGTTTGTTTTAATTTTACAAGCAATGTTTCTGTTTGTTGTCGGTTATACTGCTTCTCAGGCAAATAGTGCTGCCAGACTCTCGGTATATGGTGCTTTATGCACACCCTTCTCGGTAATTATGGCGGTTATATATTGGGCATCGGTAACATCGAAGGCCGGATTGTAGGTCTTTACCCCTTCCGGTGCGGTCCGTCGGCCGAAACCGTTGCCGATCTCATCTCCGTCACGCAGCTCGATAGGAATATCCGCGCCGGTCTTGGTCTGCAGATCGATGGTGGAGGTAGGAGCCAGGATATAGAATGGAATTCCGTATTCCTTGGCGAGAATCGCTACTCCGCTGGTACCGATCTTATTGGCTGAGTCGCCATTGGCGGCGATTCTGTCGGCACCGACGAGTACCGCCTGTACCATTCCCTGCTTCATTACGATGGACGCCATGTTGTCACAGATCACAGTGACATCAATACCGGCTTTGAAGAGTTCGTAGGAGCTGAGTCTGGAGCCCTGCAGCAATGGTCTGGTCTCATCGGTAAAGACTTTGAAGTTATAGTCCTTGTCGTGACCGGCATACATTGGAGCCAGAGCTGTGCCGTAACCGCTGGCTGCGAGTGCGCCGGCATTACAGTGGGTCAGCAGCCCCATACCCGGTTTGAGCAGCGACAGACCGTGCTCACCGATCGCCCGTCCCATATCCTGATCCTCTTTGAAGATGTCCTCGCTCTCGGCCAGCAGTGCGGATTTGATTCCGGCTACATCCTTGCCGCTCTTTTCTTCGACTTCGAAGCGGGCTTTCATTTTATCCAGGGCCCAGAAGAGATTGACCGCGGTAGGACGGCTGGTTGCGAAGTACTCGGCGAGTTTGAGGAACTCGGTCTTGAATTCGGCAACCGAATCGGTTTGTACCTTGAGGGCACAGACATAGAGGCCGTAGGCTGCAGCAATACCGATTGCCGGAGCACCTCTGACGCGTAGCATCTTGATCGCTTCCCAGATAGCTTCGCTGTCATTGAGTTCGAGCCAGATCTCTTCGGTCGGCAGCAGTGTCTGGTCGATCAGTACCAGCTTGTCCTTACTCTCGTTGAGGTAGGCGGGAATTACACTTTGCATTATTAATCACTCCTTTATTTTATGATTGAATCCAATAGTTTGAGATAGTCCTCTCCGGTACTGATACTGCTGCGTTTCTTGATGTACTCTTTGGCCAGCAGCAGATTGTTGGTCTTTGCCAGGTAACGGCTCTGATCATCCTTGATATTGTCAAGGTCGACGACATGGGCAAAGCCGACAGTACGTCTGGTCATCTCGCAGCCGACAATACCGGCGGCATTGATAAATACGTCTTCAATATAGAATTCTCTGAAGCCGGGTGTCTTTGCCATCTGGTCGGTTACCGAGCTGTCCCATAAATCATAGAATTTCTTCTTGGTCAGGTCAACAGTCTTTACCAGCGTATCACGCAGATACTCGCAGTAATCATCACGTTTTGCCGGTTCCTCCTTGAGGGTGTACCAGGCTGAGATATAGTTCATGATGATATTTGCAAAGAGGCAGGCGAGGTCATAGGCGATAGGGCCGTAGAAGGCGAATTCCGGGTCTATAACCTTGGTGTTCTCGGCATTGACAAAGATACTGCCGGTGTGCAGGTCGCCATGCAGCAGTGCCTGGGCATTATTCATGAAATCGAATTTCAGCTTCGCCACTTCTACCGCCAGCTCGGTATCGGCGACGACATTTTCCTTGTGAAATTCGACTATCGCGTCTTCAAGTTTATTTCTTGCACCAACATGGAAGGGCTCGGTGTAGACCAGCTGTTCGGTAATCTCGCAAAGCTCAGGGTTGATGAAATCCTTGACATTGGCCTTTTTATCCTTGTGATCCAGAACCACGTCGGAGGTAAGCAGCAGAGATTTTGCCAGAAAATCGGAGATCTGTTCCGGGAAGTTCGGATATTTCTCGAATTTCAGCAGGCCGTAACGCATGATAATATAATTGGATAGATCCTCCATCACCATGCAGCACATGATTTCGTCGTAGAAAAATACCTTAGGGACAGCGCCTTCGGTCAGTTCGTACTCGATATCAAGGATACGCTTTTCAATCGCGCCGCGGCCGATATCCAGCGGCCAGTCACCGCCTGAGGCGCGGACATAAGGTAGAGCCTGTTTGGCGATAATGCTCTTGCCATTTTTTTTGTCACTGATTCTGAAGACCAGATTGAGGTTGCCGTCACCGATCTCTTCGCTGCTGAGCTCGGCATCATCATTGAAAAAATCCAGTTTGGAATTTATATAGCCGATAACACTGTCGTTATCCAGTTCAAAGTATTTGTCCATGTTTCTAACTCCGTTTCTTATAGTAAGTCAAGCCCAGACCGAGAATCAGTACGATACCCTTGACAATATCCTGGGCGTAGTAAGGAAAGCTCATCATAACCAGGCCGTTTACCAGAGTTCCCACCAGCAGTGCTCCGAGCAGAGTTCCGAAGGCGTTTGCTTTACCGATACCGAGTACAGAGAAACCGATGAAGGCGGCTGCAACTGCGTCCATCAGGTACGCTCCGGCTGAATCAACTTCACCTGAACCGAGACGGGCACAGAGGATAACACCGGCGATAGAGGCGATGATGCCGGATAAAACGTATGCCAGAGCGCGGTACTTCTTGGTAGGGATACCACAGAGGCGGGCGGCTTCCTCATTACCGCCGATCATGTGCAGGTAGCGTCCGTACTTGGTGCGGTTGAGGAAGATATGCACACAGATAGTGACCGCCAGCATGATATATACCGGTACCGGAATACTTAGAAATCTTCCCTGTCCGATATATTTGAAACCTTCAGGCATAAGACCCGGAGCGATACCGCCGTCGAGCAGCGGCATATAGTTATAGATCGCGGAGCCGCCCTGGAAGGTAGTGGATACACCGGTGACGATAAACATCATTGAGAGGGTGGTAAGCATATCGGAGATACCGATTTTAATAATCAGTCCGGAGTTTATCAGGCCGATGAGACCGCCGACAACTATCGGTACGATAATCGCCAGAACCGGGCTGGCATCCCACATGATCATGATTTTAGCGGCAATTACCGCGGCAAAACTCGCTATCGCCGCCGCCGAAAGGTCGAAGCCGTTGACCGCAAGTGAGAAGGTGATAGCTAGAGCTATAAGCGATACGATCGCCACTGAGCGGAAAATGTTGGTAACATTCGAGAAGGTCGCCCAGTTTTCAACCGTCAGGCTGAAGTAGATTACGACAATGATAACTGTCAGTATGGTTCCGTATTTATAGAAGAAATCAAAAATACTGAACGGCTTTGCTTTTACATTATTATTTTTATTGTTCATCTTATTTCATTCCACCTGTAGAATATAGTAATAGTTCTTCTTCATTTGTGTTCTTGGTTATAAATGGTTTACTGATCTTGCCGCTGTACATGATGTATGTCCGGTTGCTCAGATTGAGAATTTCATCAAATTCACATGAGGCGTAGACAATTCCCTTACCCATCTTGGCCAGTTCAATAATCAGTGAATAAATTTCATACTTGGAACCGACGTCAACACCTTTTGTCGGTTCATCAAACAGGTAGATATCCGCATCTGAGATCAGCCACTTGGCGATTGCGACCTTCTGCTGGTTACCACCGCTGAGATTGTTGACATACTGCCTTTCACTCGATGTTTTTATTGCCGCCCGGCGCACTGATTCGCGGGAGCTTTTATTAATCTTGCTTCTGACCATAAATGGACCGTTACAGAAATTTGAGAGTGTCGGCAGTGTGATATTGGTCTCTATGGTCTCGTGTACAAGTACTCCTTCCTTTCTTCTCTCCTCCGGTACCAGCGCAAAACCGTTGCGTATGGCTGCGGTGGGACTGGCATTGACTACTCTGTTATCGTTAAGGTAGATATCACCGCTTGAAACTTCGGACACTCCGAACAGGAGCTTCAGCAGCTCTGTTTTGCCGCCGCCTACAAGACCGCCGATACCTACAATTTCTCCTTTATTAACGTTGAAACTTACATCTTTTATGCCGCCTTCGCCGCTGAGGTGTTCCACCTTCATGAGCACTCCCTCCTGCGGTGTGCTTAGAGGCGGGAAGGCATTCTGCATCTTCTTGCCGAGCATTTTTTCAACTATGCTGTCGATAGTTTCGTCCGCGATGTTGTAGTCGCCGACAAGTTTGCCGTCCTTGAGCACAGTGATACGCTGGCAGTTTTCAAAAATTTCGTCCAGACGGTGTGAAATAAAGATTACACCCACACCCTGACTGCTCAGACGTTTGACGATGGTGAAGAGGGTGGTACATTCTTCAAGGCTGAGCGAGGCGGTAGGTTCATCAAGAATGAGAAATTTCGCTTTTTGATTCACGGCTCTGGCTATGACCATCAGCTGTTTCTCCGCCAGGGTAAGTTCGCCTGCCAACTGGTTCAGATCGATATCAATACCTACCTCCTTGAGTGATTCGGCTGCGGAGGTTTTAATATTTTTCCAGTTCATAAAGATACTGGGCTGATTGATGGCGATGTGATCCATCATTATATTCTCAGCAACACTGAGTGAGGGGACGATGGCTACATCCACCTCCTGATAAACGGTGACGATGCCGTGCTCCATAGCTTCCTGCGGTGAGGAAATATCAAGCTCTTTGTCACCCAGATAGACCTTACCATCTGATTTCTGGTATGCTCCACTGAGAATCTTCATCAATGTACTCTTGCCTGCACCGTTCGCTCCCACGAGAGCGTGGACCTCGGAACTGTTGACGGTGAAGTCAACATCTTCAAGGGCGGCAACACCGGCAAAATACTTTGAGATGCCTCTCATCTTGAGCCCTGATTCACTTCCCATATACTTCCTTTACTGTTTTTATAATCGGGAGGAAGGTTCTTCCTCCCGACTGTTAGCTATAATAAATATTCTACCAGACTATTTTGCGATCTTTTCCATCCATGGTTCGAGGAATTCTGAAGTTGTTCCCCAGTTTTCATAGAATTCAGAAAGGTCGGCCATGCGGACTGATCTTTCCTTGATTGATGGAAGATCTGATGATTTTACAAGAACAGGTGTCAGGTGATAGTAGCGAGGAAGCTTGTCGCCGGCGATAGCCTTCATGGCAAGTCTTACCTGTACAATACCGATAACGGTTGGGTCAACACCAGCTGAAGCGATCCAGATTTCAGGGTGTGCCTGCATCATGGCGATATCCTGATCTGAGATATCTACAGAGAAGAGAGGAATCTTTCTGCCTGAAGCAACAATAGCGTTGTAGAAACCTTTTGCATACTCATCCCATACGGCGTAAATTGCGTCGATCTTGCTGTCTTTGTCAGCATCAAGGATTGCTTCAAGAGCTGCCTGAGACTTGGCCATAACACCGTCTGTACCGAGGTCGATGGTATTGACTACGTTGATACCGGGGAAGGTTGGAATAATTGCGCCTTCCCAGATACGATGACGCTTATCTGTAGGAGGAACATTGGCAAGGCGGTTGTAAACAACGTTGGCGCTGCCGTCCATATAGTTGACTAGTGCCATCTGTGAGAGCAGACCCAGCATCAGGTCGTACTGGTCGATACTTACGAGCATACCGGCAGGAACGTCCGCTGGAACTTTGAAGTCATTATCAAAGGTGATAACTGGAATTCCGGCTCTCAAAGCTTTTTCAATTGATGGCTGAAGCGCATCACTCTTGCCGTGTGAGGTTAGAATTGCGTCTACCTTCTGGTTTACCGCATTTTCAATTCCTTCGGCCATGGCCTGGAGGTCATGGTTGGCATCGATAACGTTCACTTCAATACCGTATTTTTTAGCTTCTCTTTTTACACCGTTAATGTGCATGGTCATGTGGGTGCCTGTGCCCCATTCCTTGACCAGAACGATCTTGTGCTTCTTTCCATTTGCAAATGCTTCCGGCATATCGTCGTCAGCATAGCTCAGAGTGCAGATATTGAGCATTGCAGCAATCAATAACAAACCTAACATCAATTTTTTCATTTTTTTGTCTCCTTAACAAACTAGAATTTGACCTTCACAACACTTTCAGTCTACCACATGGAATCAACCTTACGCAACTTATTTACTGATTTTTTTATAAAAAATTTATATAAAATTTACTTGTTTAACGGGATTTTATAAGATATTATTAGGTTAAACAACTTGTTTTTAAGTCAAATTTAGGTCAAAATTACGTTTTTACCGATTATTTTAGCATGATAAGGGTGTGGTTGGCAACTTTACAAAAGTAAAATAATTACTAAATTTTTAGTTTATGGTTTTGGGGTTGATTGCAGAGGGGAATAGCGTAAAATACCTGTAATTAACTTATATGGAATATTTTAACTAGGAAAGATACCAAAATGAAGGTTCGCATAAAAGAGATTGCGCAAAAAGCTCAGGTTTCAGCGACTGCAGTCTCTCTTGCACTAAATAACAAAGCCGGAGTAAGTGATGCTACCCGGGAAAAAATCATAAATGTCGCTGAAGAACTGGGATATCAGCCGGCGGTAAAGCCTGGTCCGGACACGCAGGGAACGGTAAGATTTATGCAGATTCCCAAACATGGTCATGCGCTGAACACCAACCATGAAAATTTTATTGGAAATTATCTCAATGGTATAATGGATTCGGCGCAGCTGCACAATATTACTATTGAAATCGAATCATTTCAGCCTTTTACTCCGATCGAAACGGTGGTGCAGAAGATTAATTCAAATACCCAGACAGCCGGGTATATTGTTCTGGCTACCGAGCTCAGTGACAGTGATGTTCAGGCGTTGATTGCCACTGAGGCGAAGATTGTATTTATTGATACTTATATCTATTCGATAGAAGCGGATTATGTAAATATGAATAATATGCAGTCGGTGTATAATATTGTCAAATATTTTCAGGACCTGGGGCATACTGACATCGGTATGATAAAGAGTACGGTAGGTGGTTATAACTTCGCATTGCGTGAGCAGGCTTTCAACCGGGCGGTAACCGATCTTGGTCTGGAGTTGAAGGCGGAGAATAAATTTACTGTTGACTCGACTTTTGAAGGTGCTTATCAGGATATGCTGGTGCATCTTAAAGACAGGCCGCAGTTGCCGACGGCTTTATTTGCCAGTAATGATATTATTGCTCTGGGGTGTATTAGGGCTATTCAGGAGTGTGGTTACAGTATACCCGGTGATGTTTCGATATTTGGTTTTGATAATATTCCAATGTCTGAAATGTCGACACCGTCACTGAGTACGGTAAATGTTCCTAACCGGCAGATTGGTCAGATCGCTTTGGATATGCTCTATCTGAAGCTTCAGCATCAGAGTGAGCGTGAGCCGGTGGTGAATCTGATAAATTCCAAGTTGATCCATCGTAACAGTGTCAAGTCGCTATTGTAGTAGGAGATATTTCGTAGTTAAAATACACTATAAACTATTGATAAATTTGAGTTTCATGTTATGGGTGCCTATTCGGGCACCCTTTTTTTTATGCTAGCTGCAGATCTTGAAAATTTTGTTTAATGTTCTGTGCCGGGTACGTGCGGAGCAGACGGGAAAATATTGGAGGTTTTTCCGGTTGTATGATTTGCGTCTGGTTTGCGGTGTTGTCAAATTGCAGCGTTTTTTGTGGTATGGGGTAGTAATTTCTTTTTTGACGGTTTGTTTTATTAAAAAAATATTAAAAATATTCTGGTTTTTTCAATGCTGGTATTTTTTAGATTGAGTCGGTATTTTGTGGCTTAAAGTAAAAGTATGTTTTGGCTTTTTTGTGGTCAATGCTAACTTTTCAGTAGGGAAAATTAATGAAAAAATTTGCTTAAGCTAAATTTTGGGATAAAGTAGAGATGTTACATTACTAAGTAACTAGGTTACTAGTTGGTTAGATTTTAAGATTGCCCGGTGATTTTACATGAGGAAAGTTCGGATATGCAGAAATTAAAGCTTATAGAGACGTTTCGCTGGTTTGGCCCTAATGATACAGTAACTCTGGATATGATAAAGCAATGTGGTGCAACAGGAGTATACACTTCGCTGCATCATATCGCCTATGGTGCGGTCTGGCCGGTGGAGGAGATCGAAAAGAGAAAGTCTATGCTGGCTGAGAGTGGCCTCAGCTGGGAGGCGGTGGAAAGTCTGCCGGTTTCTGAAGAAATAAAGACCAGAAGCGGCTGTTATGAGCAGCATCTGGAGAATTATAAGGAAAGTCTGCGCAATCTTGGCAAGGCGGGAGTGCGTACGGTTATTTATAATTTTATGCCGGTTCTGGACTGGATACGGACAGATCTCAAATACAAGCTTGATGACGGTACTGAGTGTCTGCGTTTTGATATGGCGCGTTTTGCCGCTTTTGAAATTTATTTTCTCCAGCGCGAGGGGGCTGAGAAGGAGTATACTGAGGCGATCAGGGTAAAGGCCAAGGCATTTTATGATTCACTCAGTCCTGAGGAGCGGGATACTTTCTGTAAGGCGATTATCGATGTTTTCCCTGGTTGCAAGCTGGGTCTGAATATCGAGGATATGCGGGCGATGCTTGCCAGATATCAGACTATTACCCGTGAGGTTCTCAAGGAAAATTATAAACTGTTTCTACAGGAAGTGGTGCCGGTAGCTGAAGAGTCCGGAGTGGTTCTAGCGGTTCATCCGGACGATCCTCCATATTCTGTTCTCGGTCTTTCACGTATCGTTTCATGTGAGGAGGATGTCAAGGATCTGCTGGGTATGGTCGATTCGCGCGCTAACGGGATCTGTCTCTGTACCGGCTCATATTCGGCAAGGCTCGACAATGATATTGTCGGTATTATCGAGAAGTACGGTGACCGTATTCATGCGGTGCATCTGCGCAGTACGCAGTGTGATGAAGAGGGTAACTTTTATGAAGCGCGGCATCTTGAGGGTAGTGTGAAGATGTGCGAAGTAGTAAGAGCTTTACTCAAAGAAGAGCAGCGGCGGCAGGAAGAGGGGCGTGAGGACTGGCAGCTAAGTTTTCGTCCGGATCATGGTGTGCTGATGCTCGATGATATGTCCAAACCTCCGGTTGAGAATCCGGGATATACCTGCCTGGGACGGATGAAGGGGCTGGCTGAGCTGCGTGGTCTGGAGCGGGGTATACTCTTCAGTGAGTTTGGGCAGTAGTAAGTATTATCCGGCCGGAATCCGGTTGTTTGTGGAGAAATGATATGAAGTTTAAACCGATTGTAAATCCGACGCCTGCGGATCTGATTCTTGAGCAGATATATGAACTGCTCGCATCCGGAGAGCTGCAGCCCGGTGAGCAGTTGCCGCCGGAGAATGTGCTGCAAAAATCCTTCAATGTGACCAAGCAGCAGCTTAAGGCGGCTTTCAAGCCTCTGGAATTGTATGGGGTGATAGAGGTCAAGCCGCAGTCGGGAACCTATATTGCCAATATTTACAGCAAGATTCTTATCGGTCTGGTGCGAAATATTATTGATCTGTCGGAAAAACCGGATTTTATCGAGGTTTATGAAGCGCGGGAGGTCCTTGAGGTGCGGGCCGCGGAGATGGCGGCCGAGCATATTACTCCGGCGGAGCTTGAGCATCTGAGAGAAATTCACCGGGATTTTATTCATGAAGTTGAGAATGGCTGCCGCGGCGGGGAGCTTGATATCTTCTTTCATATGGAGATTATGCGCTTCAGCCGGAACAAGACGATGATCTCCATGTTCTCGCTGATAACCCGTAATCTCGTGGATTTCTGGCTCTTTACTGATGATCTGGCGTTCTTTCAGAATCCGCAGCGGACTCAGGATACAATCGGTGAGCATGAAATGATAATAGCGGCTCTGGCTGAGCATAATGCTAAAGAGAGCGGCAAGCGGATGTTCAGTCATCTGCAGAACAGTTTCGAAGGGGTAAAGTAATATTCGGACTCCGGTCTTGTCAGATTACTGCCGGATTGATAAGGTTCAGTATATTTTGAGGAATTAATAATGTCTTTAAAACTAAGTGTTGACGGAATAAAAGCGCGTGACCAGTGGCTGGAAAAAGGGTACAAGTTACCGGAATTTGATATTGAAGAGGTCGCGGCCAATACCGCCGCCAGTCCCCGCTGGCTTCATTTCGGAGCGGGAAACATCTTTAGAGTCTTCCCGGCGGTACTGCAGCAGCGTCTGCTCAATAAAGGCCTTGCCGATACCGGGATAATAATGTGTGAAGCTTTTGACGAGGAGATTATCGATGTCTCTTGTACTCCGTTTGATAATCTGGCGATTGCAGTAACCCTGAAGAAGGATGGAAACTGCGAGAAAGAGGTGGTTGCCAGCATTACCGAGAGTATCAAACCTTCTCTGAATTATGCACGGCTGCAGGAGGTCTTCTGCGCACCGTCATTACAGATGATCAGTATGACTATTACTGAGAAGGGGTATGCAATAAAAGATAGTGCCGGAGCTTATCTGCCCTGGGTGAAGGCTGGTATCGCCGATATTAATGCCGAGCAGAGCAGTCTGATGGGGCTGCTGGCCAAACTGCTCTATGCCCGTTTCAGTGCTTCCGCGGCTCCGGTAACTCTGGTGAGTATGGATAACTGTAGTCATAACGGTACTCTACTACAGGAAGCGGTGCTTGGTTTTGCCCGTGCCTGGCAAGAGGCCGGGATGGTGCCGGCTGAGTTTGTCACTTATCTGAATGACCCTGCTAAAATCTATTTCACCTGGAGTATGATTGACAAGATTACTCCGCGGCCGTCTGTAAAGATAGCTGATATTCTCAGTGCTGACGGAGTGGAAGGTGTGCAGCCGGTGCAGACCGTGAAAAATTCATATGTGGCTTCTTTTGTAAATGCTGAAGAGTCGCAGTATCTGGCTATTGAAGACCGGTTTACCAATGGCCGGGAGAAGCTGGAAGAGGTCGGGGTGATGTTCGCTGACCGTGAGACTATTGATAAGATTGAGAAGATGAAGGTCTGTACCTGCCTCAATCCTCTGCATACGGTGCTGGCTGTTTACGGCTGTCTTCTGGGGTATGAATCAATATCTTCAGAGATGCAGGATCGGGATCTGGTGCGTTTTGTCGAACAGGTCGGATATGTTGAAGGGTTGCCGGTAGCGGTAAATCCGGGCATACTCGATGCTCGTGAATTCATTGACGAGGTGCTCAAAGTGCGTTTTCCTAATCCGTTTGTTCCCGATACTCCGCAGCGTATTGCCACCGACACCTCCAAGAAGATACCGGTTCGTTTCGGTGAGACGCTCAAGGCGTATATCGCACAGGGGAAAACGGATCTGAGTTTTCTGGATTTTATCCCGCTGGAGTTCGCCGGTTGGCTGCGCTATCTGCTGGGTGTGGATGACACGGGGGCTGCCTTTGAAATCAGCCCTGATCCCAACCTTGAAGAACTTTCAGAGAGCCTTTGTGGAATAGCTTTGGGGGCAGGCGGGGATATTCTGGATAAAATAAGGCCGATTCTGAGTAATGCGGAATATTTTGGTGTCGATCTTTATAAGTACAATCTTGGTGTCAAAGTTGAAAGAATGTTCCTTGAGCTATGTGCCGGCCCCGGAGCGGTGCGTGACACCTTGCGTAAGTATCTGGATATGTATTGTTGACAGGAGGGCGGTCAATACCGCCGCTGAATAATTTGTGTTGGTTTTAGATGTTCTGTTTATATTAGGAGTTTAACATGAAAAGAGTAGCTATTCTTGCTTTAATGCTTGCTGTTTTTTCAATGGCTGTAAATTTTGCTTCCGCCAAGGATCCTGAGTTTGTGCTCAAGTTCGGGCACCTCGCTAATGAGGAGAATCCATGGCATAAGTCAGCACTTGAGTTCGCTCAAATTGTGAAGGAGAAAACCGGGGGAGCTGTAGAAGTACAGGTATTCCCAAACTCACAGCTGGGTAAAGAGATGGATCTGATTCGCGGTATGCAGATGGGAACCGCTGATTTTACTATTACCGGTGAATCAATGCAGAATTGGGCGCCTCTGGCGGCTCTGCTGGCGGCACCATATGCGGTGCGTGACCTTGATCACCTTAAGAAGATTATCAACAGCAAAGCGAACGAGAAGATCGCTCAGCAGATTATCGATAAGGTCAAGGTTCGTCCGGTAGCTACCTTCGGTCGCGGTCCGCGTAATCTTACCAGTAATCGTCCTATCACCAAACCTTCTGATCTGAATGGTATGATTCTGCGTGTTCCTAACGTTCCGCTGTTTGTTTCCTTCTGGGAAGCTGCTGGAGCCAAGCCTACACCAATGGCTTTCAGCGAAGTATTCACCAGTCTGCAGCAGGGTACCATTGAAGGTCAGGAAAATCCGCTGGCTCTGATTAAGAGTGCTAGTTTTTATGAGGTTCAGAAGTATGTAAATCTTACCGAGCATGTAACCGGCTGGATCTATGTTGCTATGAGTGAAAGAAAATTCCAGAAGCTTCCAAAAGAATATCAGGATGCTATTCTGGAAGCAGGTAAAATTGTCAGTGAGCATGCAATGGATAATCTGGTAAAGGAAGAGGAAGAGTACAAACAGTTCCTGGAGGCCAAGGGCATGAAGTTCGTTGAGGTGGATAAGGCTGAGTTCCAGAAGATCGCTGCCAAAGCTGTGAAGGAGAATTTCAGTCCTGAACAGTATGCTCTGTATGAAGAAATTGTAAATATTAAGTAGAAAATCATTATAATAATTGTAACTGAAATTTTTGGATTCCGGTCGTTCTGGCTCTCTGTTCTCCTTTAACATTGACGGTGCCGCCGGAATCTGAATGCTCTCCGGTATGAATTTCCGGTAACAGGATAATAATAACCGGTCAGCAGTTGTTTGATAGTGTGACAGAAGGTGAATATAAACCGATGAAAGTTCTTCTTTTTTTGAAAAAAGTTCTGGATACCATTCTGGCGGCCGGAGCGATAATCTCGCTGATATGCATGGTCTGCGCCGTTATTGTGCAGGTTTTTGCCAGATTCTTTCTGCCGCAGGCGCCGTCCTGGACCGAAGAGGTGTCCCGAATATTCTTTATTTACGCCACCGCATTCGCCAGTGGACTGGCTCTGGAACGTAATATCTTTGTTTCGCTGGGCCTGCTGGATAATTACTGTAAAGGCAGGAAATTATATGTTTTAAAGCTGCTGGTAAGTCTGATTTCTACGGTTTTTGCAATTATTGTGGCTTATGTTTCATGGGAATTTGTAGAGATCGGTGAGATGCAGACAGCTCCGACACTGCGGTTTCTGACGATGGATTATATCTTCTTCAGTATAACCATTATGATGGGAATGATAGGGCTTTATGGATTGCTGGAGGTTATTTATATGATCAGAGCGTGCTGCAAATGTGAGGAGAACGCATAATGACCGGAGTTGTATTATTATTTATTATCTTCATCGTCGGGCTGGTGATTGGTCTGCCTATTGCTTTCTGCCTTGGTCTGTCTTCACTGGTGTATCTGATTCATGTGGATTTCCCGCTGGTGGTGGCGGCGCAGAAAATTTACGCCGGTATCGATGTCTTTGTTCTGCTCTGTGTTCCGGGATTTATCCTGGCGGGCAATCTGATGAATAACGGCGGCATAACCGAGCGGGTGGTAGGATTCTCCAATGCTATTATCGGGCACATCCGTGGTGGTCTGGGGCTGGCAAATATAGTGGCGTCAATGATATTCGCCGGTATCAGCGGTACCGCGGTTGCTGATAGTGCCAGTCTCGGGGCGGTACTTATTCCGGCGATGAAGAAAGAGGGCTATGATGCGCCTTTTTCCTGCGCCGTAACCGCTGCCAGTTCGACAATAGGTCCGATTATTCCGCCGAGTCTGCCGATGATTATTGCCGGTACTCTCACAGGATTATCGGTCGCTAAACTCTTTATCGCCGGGGCTGTCCCCGGGTTGCTGCTCGGGGTTGGATTTCTTGTCGTGTCCTATATGATTTCGGTTAAGAATAAGCACCCGAAGGGGCAGCGTTCAAGCTTGAAACTGATTCTCAGGGAGTTTAAAGGCGCATTCTGGGCACTCTTTATGACCTTTATCATTCTTTATGGAATTGTCGGCGGGATCTTTACCCCGACCGAGGCTTCGATTGTCGCCTGCATCTATGCACTCTGCGTCGGCATCTTTATCTATAAGGGTTTGCGGATAAAGATGCTGCCTAAAATCCTGCTGGATACCGCCATGACGACTGCGAGTCTGATGGTGCTGGTCGGCATGGCCAATCTCTTTGGCTGGATTCTGACTTCGGAGCAGATACCGACAATGCTGGCGAATAAACTGCTGGAGGTTACCCATAACAAATATGTGCTGCTCTTGCTGATAAATCTTTTGCTACTCTTTGTCGGAACCTTTATGGAGACTATTGCGGCACTGGTAATTCTTTTTCCGGTTCTGCTCAAGGTTACAACCGGTGTTGGTGTTGACCCTATCCACTTTGCTATTATTGCAGTTCTGAATCTGATGATCGGGCTTACCACGCCACCTGTGGGTGTATGTCTCTTTGTAACCGCGGGTATTGGCAAGATATCACTGGGGCAGATTTCAAAGGCTATTCTGCCGTTTCTGGTTGTCAGTCTGATTGTGCTGATGCTGGTTACTTATATTCCACAGATATCGCTGTTTCTGCCTTCACTTATGAAGTGACGCCGAGTGTCTGGTAGTTGCTGAATTGTGATTGTCGTTTTTATAAAAGCACCGTCAGCTGACGGTGCTTTTATATTTGAGTTTATGCAAGCGGTTCCTCTGCTTCAGCGTTTTGAAGGTGTCTTACTCCGGATAAGGGTAAGAGTTATTTTCTGTATAAGGAGCTGGAGGCATGTATGAGAACTTTCGCATATTCCAAAAATAAATTAAAAAATGGTATTATTAGCGTTTTTTACCTTTGATAAAATTACCAATTAATAATTTTGTAATTTTTTTTTGTAAAATTGTCGGCATGTTTTTGACTTGACTTATATCCTTGATTGACAGAGAGATAGCTTTGAAAAGGGGTGTGTGTGAGGGCTGGGGTATGGTGGCGGTGGACTAAAATAGAATTTGACTAAGCAAAGTTTTATTGTATATAACTAGTATAACGTTTTAGTAAACCGTTATACTTCATCAATGAGTTGGGGAATTATGAAGATTACGATAAAAGATATTGCGAGACTGTGTAATGTTTCAGTAACTACGGTATCGCGGGTGATAAACCATAAGGTTGACAATATCGGGGCAGACACTGTCCGGAAGGTTGAGGATAAAATTCGGGAGCTTGGTTTCAAGCCGAATGCGATTGCCCGGAGTATGGTAACCGGTAAATCCAATACCATCGGTCTGGTAATTCCTGATGTGCGCAACCCTTTCTTCTCCGAGCTGGCAAAGGGTGTTGAGGATTTCATGAATGATCAGAATTACGGGGTGCTGCTCTGTAATACCGATAGTTCACTGGAGAAGGAGGAGCAGTATATCAAGCTGCTGCGGGGTAAGTCGGTCGATGGAGTAATCTTTACTACCCAGAACACCAATGAGTCCGAGAAGTACTTTGTGGATATTCTTAAAAATCATTATCCGGTGGTGCTAATTGAACGTTACGTGCAGGGGGTAGAGAATGTTCCCGGGGTATACGTTGATAATTTCGGCGGGGCGCAGAAGATGTGCCGTTTTCTGCTGGAGCGGGGTTACCGGAAGATAGCCTGTATAACCGGACCGTTGCATACGCATAATGCAGTGCTGCGCTTTGAGGGTTATAAGAGTGTCATGCAGGAGGCGGGGATTGAGCTGAACCATGATATTATTCTTGAGGGAAATTATCATTATGAATGTGGTTATGAGCTGATGCAGCGTCTGCTCTCTGAATTCTCCGGTGAGTTTGATGCGGTATTCGCCTGCAATGATATTATGGGTTACGGTGCGTATAAGGCTTTACAGGATGCGGGGTTGTCGGTGCCGGGCGATATCGCGCTTTCGGGATTTGATAATACGCCGTTTCTTGAGGTGTTTGAGCCGAAGTTGACAACCATCAATCTGCCGGCTCATGAAATGGGAAAGAAAGCGGCAGAGATGCTCTTTAAAGTGATGAGCAAAGATGAGTCGCAGAAGCTTGAATACCGGTTTGAGCTTGAGTTGGTAGATAAAGGTAGTGTAGGGTATAAAGAGTAGTGTCTGTGTTTGCGCCTGAAAGTGTATAAGCGTTAGTTTTTTTATTTTGCAGCTTTAGTATAACGTTTTACTAAAGTGGTATTTTGTATCGGGCAGAGAGAGAGAGTTTTAGCATGAATGATGAGAATGTAGCACTTGGGAAAAAGAAGATTAAATGGATAGGAAAGGGTAACAGAGAGTTCGGGGTTCTGGCGGCACTCATTGTGCTGATCGCGTTGTTCTCATGTACTTCACCATATTTTCTGAAGATAAACAATCTTCTGAATATTATACGGCAGATATCTTTGCTGGGAATCATTGCCATGGGTATGACGATGGTAATTGTCTGTGCCGAAATTGATCTGTCTGTTGGTGCTATATATGGAGCGGCGGCAACAGTCTGCGGACTGATGCTGACTCACGGGTGTTCCGTGGTGTTCAGTATAATCGCCGCTATGGTAGTTGGTGTATTTTTTGGTGTGCTCAACGGCGTGCTGACAACCTACGGTAAAATACCGGCGCTGATTGTGACTCTGGGTATGATGAATGTTGCCAGAGGCGCATCACTGATTCTGAGTAATGCCCGGGTTATTTCACTTTCCAAGAGAACGGTAGAGACTACGGGTTTGCAGGATTTTCTGTATCTTGGTCAGGGTCGTATCTATCAGATACCGATTATAAGTATTATTTTTATTGTGGTCGTTATCGCTGCTAACCTTATTTATTCCAAAACTATAATGGGATTTCGCATGCGCGCTGTCGGTGGTAATGAACTGGCGGCTAAGGCGGCGGGTATCAATAAGAATCTGACTAAGATTATCGCTTTTGCAATAACCGGTTTTGTCTGTGCGATTGCGGGAGTACTGAATCTGTCTTTTCTTGCTAATGTGCAGGGTACAACCGGAACCGGTCTGGAACTGGATGTTATCGCGGCGGTAATCATCGGTGGTACTTCGCTCAGCGGCGGTGAAGGAACTATTATCGGTACTCTTATCGGCGTGCTTATTATGGGTGTATTGAAAAATGGTATTATACTCCTGGGTGTTTCTCCGTTCTTCCAGATGCTGATCATCGGTATTGTGATCATTGCGGCGGTAGCATTTGATATGTGGTCACGGAAGAAGGCCTGAATCCGAGATGTCTGATGTTATATTCGTTTCTGATTCTGCAGATAAATGAGGTAGATAAATGAGTGAGATAGTACGATTTGAAAATATATCCAAGAGTTTTAACAAGGTTCAGGCACTCAGTGGAGTGAGTCTGAGTATCAATACCGGCGAGGTGCATTCAATAGTTGGTGAGAATGGTGCCGGCAAGTCTACGCTGATGAATATACTCGGCGGTCTCTTTGAGGCAACAGAGGGTAAAATATTCATTGATGGTAAGGAAACTGTGCTGCATAGTGAGCAGGATGCGCTCAGGCTTGGGATTGGTGTGGTTTATCAGGAGCTCAAGCTCTGTCCGAATCTCAATGTTACCGAGAATATATTTCTGGGACGTGAGCTGCGTAGAGGCAGGGCTCTCGACTGGAAGAGTATGCAGCAGAAGAGCTCTGAAGTCTTGAAGTCTTTGGGAATTTCCATTGCTCCGTCAACACTTGTACGCCGGCTTTCAGTCGCGCAGCAGCAGGTGGTGGAGATTGCCAAGTCATTGGCCAAGGATGTGCGGGTACTGGTACTTGATGAGCCGACATCGGCTCTTACCATAACCGAGTCCCTGATGCTCTTTGATAATATACGTAAGCTCCGGGATAGCGGTGTAGCTATAATTTATATATCGCATCGTCTGGAAGAGGTGCTGGATCTGAGTGACAGAATTTCGGTGCTGCGTGACGGTAAGTATAAGGGAACATTTGATAAGAAGGATGTCGGGATCAATGATCTGGTGCGGCTGATCGCCGGTGACAAGTTCAGTAAGGAGCTTGAAGAGTCGGCTAACATGGTAAAACCGCCGAAGCCGGAAGGAGAACCGTATCTGCGGGTTGAGAATCTCTGCAGTGCTGACGGGGTTGTAAAGAATGTCAGTTTTGAACTGTATGAGGGTGAGGTACTCGGATTCTACGGGGTGCAGGGAGCCGGGCGTACCGAGATGCTTGAGACAATTTTCGGCCTGCGTAAAAAGAGCAGCGGTTCGATCAGGCTTAACGGCGTGGAGATGGATAATGTAAATCCCATTACCGCTATTAAAAATGGTTTCGCCATGATACCTGAGGATCGTAAGCAGGTCGGGGTGCTGCCGAACATGAATATCTGTGAGAATATAATAACTTCCTGCCCGGGCAAGGTTACCGGAATGCTCGGCTGGATGAAGAAAAGATGTATGCTGGCTCTGGCTCGGGAATTCAAGAAGGATGTCGGGATCAAGGCGCGGGATGTATACCAGAATATTCTGAATCTCAGTGGTGGTAACCAGCAAAAGGTTGTTATCAGCCGCTGGCTGGCAACCGACCCGCAGGTCTTTCTGATGGATGAGCTTACCCGTGGTGTAGATGTCGGGGCCAAGGCTGAAATCTTTGAGATACTTCGTAATCTCCGTGATAAGGGGCTGGGAATTGTACTGGTATCTTCTGAACTGCAGGAGGTGCTTGTCGAGTCCAGCCGGGTACTT
Organism: Planctomycetota bacterium; assembly: GCA_963677015.1. Classification (GTDB taxonomy): domain Bacteria; phylum Planctomycetota; class SZUA-567; order SZUA-567; family SZUA-567. The sequence goes on along the minus strand of OY781533.1, from coordinate 2,598,589 downwards.
GTCATGAAGAATGGTGAGATAGTCAAGGAACTGGTCGGGGCTGATATTACCAAGGATAATATTGTAGAACATGCGCTTATAGGTGAGAGCAGTTGTGAGGTGGTTCTCTGATAGAAGCGGTATGTTTTTTTGTGTTTGTTTTTGATTTTAGATGGAGAGAGATATGAAAAAGTTAGTACTTTTACTGGCTGTATTCTGCTGTTGTATTACTCTGATGTGCGGTGCACGGGCTGATGATAAACCAATCGAGATTACTCTGATTTATCATGATACCGCTATTGAATTCGGACAGGTTATCAAGCTTGGAGCCGAGGCTGCAGCCAAGGAGTGCGGTGTAAAGCTGAACTGGGTTGGTCCTATCGGTATCAATGTCGATGAGCAGGTTAATTTTATCGAGAATGCGATAACTACCGGTGTTGACGGACTGGGAATTTCAAATGTTAATGCTGAAGCGCTGAATCCAATGATTAACAAGGCAATTGACGCTGGTATTCCTACTGTTACCTTCAACAGTGAAGCTCCAGGATCCAAGAGACTTGCTTTCTACGGTCAGGATCTGAAGCAGTCCGGTTACGTGCAGGGCAAGATACTCGCTGACTATATGGGCGGCAAGGGCAAGGTGCTGATCGTCAGTGGTGATACTTCTGCATCATGGTCACAGGATCGTGAGTCAGGTGTACGTAAGGCACTCAAGGAATTTCCTGATATTGAGGTTGTACAGGTTGTAAGTACCGGTTGGGAAGATCAGCAGATGTACGCGGCTATCGAGAATGCGCTGCTGGCAAATCCTGATCTGAAGGGTATTGCTTCACTCGGCGCGCCAACAACTATGGCTGCAGGAAGAGCGCTGCTGCGTAACAACCGTTACGACGAAGTAATGCACGTCGGACATGATTTCATGCCTGAAACCCTTGATAATATCGCTGCCGGTGCTACCAAGGCGACTCTGAGTCAGAATCCATATATGCAGGGATATCTGCCGGTTAAGAATCTTTATGAATATATCAAAAACGGCAAGAAGATCGAGAGTGTTGATACCGGTATTCTCCGTTGTGATTCTTCAAATGTTCAGGAATGGCTGGATAAGCTTGAAGCCGGTGAACCTATCGGTTAATAAGATGTGCGGCTAATGTTTATGGATGCCTGGAGGCACCCTCGTTTCCAGGCATTGAATTTCCAGAGGGTAGGTTAGTGTAATATGCAGAAAGATAAGACAAAGATTCATGTGATTGGAAGTTATGCTGTCGGTATGACCATGAGTACAGCACGATTTCCCAAGGTTGGTGAGACAGTTCCGGGGTATAACTTTAAACAGCTCCATGGCGGCAAAGGTGCGAACCAGGCTATCGCGGCTGCCAGACTTGGTGCAGAGGTCTCATTTACAACCTGCCTCGGTTGCGATCCTATCGGTGATATGGCTATGGCGATGTTTGAGGCGGAAGGCCTGGATAAAAGTACTGTGGTACGTACACCGCAGGCAAGCACCGGTGTTGGTTTTGTTATGGTAGGTGACTCTGGCGACAATGAGATTCTGATAGATCTGGGGGCTAATGAGAAACTTACTCCAGCGGATGTTGATAAAATTTTTACACCTGATTTTGCTGTTGATCTGCTGCTGGTGCAGCTTGAGGCTAATCTGGAAGCGGTGCATTATGCAATGAAACTGGCGCATGACCGGGGAATACCGGTTATTCTGAACCCAGCTCCATTTCGTGAAGTACCGGATGGCTTTGTGTCTCTGGCCAGTTATATTACACCGAATCAGACCGAGGCGGCTTCACTTCTGGGGTATGATGCTGAACCGGAGGAACTATGCCGGAAGCTTCAGGAAAAGTATCAGGTAAAGGTTATTATGACCGCCGGTGAGCAGGGAGCATTTGTCCTTGACAGCGGTAGTGAGGTGGTGCGTGTCGATGGAGATCAGGTTGAGGCAACCGATACTACCGGAGCCGGTGACTGTTTCAGTGCGGCGTTTGCGGTGATGCTCGGTAAGGGCATGGGGCTGCTGGATGCGGTACAGCGGGCAAATATCGCGGCAGCGATGTCGGTGCAGGTCGAAGGTGTGGTCGAGTCACTGCCATACAAGGCTGACTTAGAGAGTAAATTACGAGAGAAGGGTTTATAAGATGAAAAAGAGCAGAATATTAAATAAAGGGTTGAATAATGCAATTGCCTCAATGGGACATGGCGATTATATAATTATCAGCGATGCGGGATTTCCAATTCCGGATGATAAGCGGGTTGATCTTGCTATTGAACAGGATTTTCCTTCGATAATGGATATTCTTGATCTGCTGGTAAGTGATTTCATTTATGAGCAGGTGATTGTCGCCAGTGAGCAGGAAGAGAATAATCCTGAACTTTTTGCTAAGGTTAAAGGATTATGTGATCGCTGCGCGGTAGAAACAATCCCGCATGATGAACTGATAACAGTTTATCCGGCTAAAGCGAAGTTTATTGTGCGTACCGGAGCATTCGAGCCCTGGGGTAATGTAATATTGCGTTCCGGAGTTGATGCTCCGATCTGGTTTGAAAAGCCTGGAACCAAGGTTCCTGACTACTATGAAGAACGCGCTAATTATACAGATAAATAACTATTTACAAGGTAAGGAGTGTTATATGGAGTCTTCCAGAGAGCGTATTAAAGCGATTATAAGAGGGCGTGGTGAGGTCGACCGCTGTGGTTTCTGGCTGGGTAAGCCATTGCCGGCAACAGTTGAAAAAATCAATACTGAACTCGGAACAAAGTCTCTGGAAGAGATTCAGCTCCGTTTTAAAGATGATATCCGCTGGATAACTCCGCAGTATGTGGCCACTACTTATCAGCATCCGCAGGGTCTCTCTATGCGTCCCTGGAAGGATGCAAATCCTCATGGGTTGAGTGCGCAGGCTCTTTTGCAGGATGTAGAAGATGTTGAGGATCTGGATAGTGTAAATTTCCCTGAGGCTGAGTATCTTGATTTTACCGATACTATAAAGCAGCTGGAGAACGTCGGTGATGTCTACCGTTTGAGCGGTTTCTGGTCGGCGTTTTTCCATGATCTGACCTATCTCTTCGGAACTGAGGAGATGCTGATTCTGATGCTGACCGATCCGGAGGTTATTGAGGAAGCGCTGGAGCGGATCTGCGGATTTTATCTTGAGGCGAATGAAAAATTCTTTGCCGCAGCCGGTGACTTGGTTGACGCGCTCTTTATCGGCAATGATTTTGGAACTCAGAACGGGCTGCTCTTCTCGCCTGAGTTATTCCGCAGATTCTTTCTGCCCTGGATTGAAAAGTTTGCCGCGCAGGCGCATAGCTATAATATTGATTTTATTCTGCACAGCTGCGGCGGTATTGCGGATATTATTCCTGATCTTATTGGCGCCGGAGTGGACTGTCTGCATCCGTTTCAGATCAATGCCGCCGGAATGGGTATTTCAGGAATTGCCGAAAAATATAAGGGACAGGTAGTCTTTATGGGGGGAGTTGATACTCAGGATCTGCTGGTGAACGGTGATACAGACGCTGTAGACAAGGTTGTGTGCCAGTTGCTGGCTGAGTTCGGTACGCGGTTTATATTGGGACCGAGTCATGAGGCGCTTCTGAGTAATATAAAGGTTGAGAATATTGTTTATCTGGCTGAGCATTCAAGAATTCCCTGATGTGGTTGTATACTTTTAAAGGTAGAAATATAACGACAACAGAGTGAAGCACAAACCACAGCAGTTCCTACACACGTCGCTATTGCACTTTTGGGTGTAATAGCGATTTTTTTTGTGCTATTTTTATACATTAATGTATTTAATTAGTATTCCTAAATGTAGTTTATTACAATATTGTTGGAACGATTACGGCTATCTGGAGTTATATAAAAAAAATATTGCCGGTTTAATTTTATATAACATATTTTTATATAAGCTGTTATGTGGTTATGATGGTTATTCGGGCTAATTTTATAGTATTATCTGGTACTCTGCTTGATATTGAGTTCAGTGTTACTGAAAGTGTTTTTAGTAACACTGAGAAATAACAGCTGAGAGGATAATGAGATGAATATGCGAAAAGTATTTGGATATCTGGTATGTGCGGTACTGGTGGGTGTCTTTGCTATGGGAAGTCTGCAGGCCAAGGAGCCGCTGCGAATCGCCTACAGCGACTGGCCGGGCTGGGTGGCCTGGGATATCGCAAAAGAGAAGGGATTTTTTGAGAAGCACGGGGTCGAGGTTGAGCTTTTGTGGTTTGAGTATGTAGCGTCTATGGATGCTTTTGCTGCCGGCAAGGCCGACGCGGTATGTGTTGCCAACGGTGACTCTATGGTACTCAACGCTACCGGCGCCCGTAATATCATGATACTCGTAAATGACTATAGTAATGGTAATGATAAGGTTGTTGCCCGCGCTGGAGTCAAGAGTGTAAAGGATCTTAAAGGTAAGAAGATCGGGGTTGAGATCGGTTTTCTAAGCCATGCGCTATTGCTCAAGGCGCTGCAGGATAACGGTATGACCGAGAAGGATGTTGAACTGGTAAATATGCCGACACATCAGGCGGCACAGGTGCTTGCTTCCGGTGATGTTGATGCGATTGTTGCCTGGCAGCCACACTCCGGTATGGCGCTCAAGGCTTCTGAAGGTTCTACCGCCATCTATACCTCTGCCGATTCACCCGGAATCATCTATGATGCGCTGGCTGTAGCTCCGGGAAGTATCCTCAAGCGTAAGGATGACTGGCAGAAGGTTGTGGATGCGTGGTATGACGTTATTGATTATATGGCTGATCCGGCAAATCAGGAAGAGGCGCTCAAGATTCTCTCAGCACGTGTTGGGCTGACACCTGAAGAGTATAAACCGTTTCTTGACGGAACCAGAATGCTGACCCGTGAGGAAGCTATGAAGGTCTTGGAGGTAAAGCCCGGCTATGATTCAATCTATGGTTCTTCCGCAATCGTTGATGACTTCTTTGTCAAGAACAAGGTCTATGATAAGAATGTAAAGGTAAAGCGCTGTATTGATCCGTCATTCACCGCTGCGGCCAAAAAATAGGTAGCGGTCGCTGATATTGGACGGGCAGGATGCTGCAGTTGGTGAGTAAGGTATAGTAACGCAGTTAATAAGGATTCATAATGAAAAAGCCTGATAAGTGGTTTGTATTTATAAAGGAGATTGCGCCAGCAAAGCGCAGAGGTCTGACGGTTCTGTCATTCGTGCTGCCGCTTCTTATCTGGTCGGCAATAAGCTATATTCCGGCACTGTGGCATCCTGAAGTAAGAATTGACGAGGTCGGAGACAGTATCTATTTTGAAGAAGGTGACCGGGTGGATATTGAGACCTTCAGACTTGAGAATACGAAGTTGAAATCCGCCGGTGATGAAGAGATGCGTGGTGTCAGGGTGAATCCAGTGTATTTTCCGGCACCGCACAAGGTGGCGCAGGCACTGTACTATGCCTTTATCACACCGCCGCAGCGTACCGGTGAAGCGTGGTTTCATGAGAGTGTGATTCATAGTGTTAAAGTTGTGTTCTGGGGCTTCTTTCTCTCGTCACTTATCGGTGTGCCTCTGGGTATTCTCTGCGGTGTCTTCCGGTTTTTCTCTAAATTGACCGAGCCGTTTATCGAATTTTTCCGGTATTTCCCGGCTCCGGTATTCGGAGCTCTGGCGGTGGCGATACTTGGAATCAATGATGCACCGAAGATTGCTATTATCTTTATCGGTACCTTCTTTCAGCAGGTGCTGGTGATAGCGAACACCACCAGAACTGTAGAGTACAGTATGATCGAAGCGGCGCAGACACTTGGAGCCAAGACGGGAAGGCTGCTGTTTAAGGTAGTAATACCGGCGTGTCTGCCCAAGCTCTATATGGATATGCGTATTCTGCTCGGCTGGGCCTGGACCTATCTGATCGTTGCCGAGGTGGTTGGAACCAGTACCGGTATCAGCTGGTTTATAAATCAGCAGGCAAAATACCGGTTGTTTGAGAATGTTTATGCGGCGATTCTGGTACTTGGATTTATCGGTCTGGGAACGGATATGCTGCTGGCGCTGATCGGCAGATCGCTCTTTGCCTGGGAAGAAGGGAAGCATTCATTCTGGAGCCGCAGGCGTAACAGCAGTCAGGAGAATATTGGAGAAGATGATGAATAGTGTAGTTAATAACCTGACATTGCCCAGTTATAAGGAGCAGTCTCCCGAGGTGAAAGCGTGGTTTGACCGGCTCAAGCAGCAGCCGGTGGTGCTGGAGATAAATAATATCAGCAAGGAATTTGAAAGTGATCATGGCTCGCAGCAGGTACTCAAGGATGTATCTTTCAAGGTGCATAAGCGGGAGTTCATGTCGATAATCGGTCCTTCTGGCTGTGGTAAGTCGACCCTTATCCGTATTCTTGCCTGCCTTGAAGATATGAGTGACGGGATGATACTACTCGATAAGTTTCCGGTACGTGAGCCCGGAGCTGACCGAGGGATGGTCTTTCAGAAGTATACGCTGTTTCCGTGGCTGACAGTGAAGAAGAATGTCATGTTCGGTCTGGAAGCCGGTGGAGAGATGGGTAAATTCGAGAGTGAGCGTATGGCGTTGCAGTGGCTGGACATTGTCGGACTCAAGAAGTACGCCGATCACTATCCGGCGCAGCTCTCCGGCGGTATGCAGCAGCGGGTGGCGATTGCCAGAGCGCTCGCTAACAAGCCCAAGGTGCTGCTGATGGATGAGCCTTTTGGCGCGCTTGATGCGCAGACCCGTGCCAAGATGCAGGAGTATCTCCTGCACATTTGGGAAAATATAGATATTACCATAATTTTCATCACCCATGATCTGGAAGAGGCGGTATATCTTTCTGACCGGGTACTGGTGCTCAAGGCCAATCCGGGTGAGGTGCAGGAGATTATTGAGGTGCCGGTACCGCGTCCGCGTTCGCCAGAGCAGTTTCTGTCACCGGAATTTCTGAGTACCAAGATTTATCTGGAGCAGCTTATTCATCCGAAGCTGGAGGAGACCAGAGACGAGTTTAAAGTATTGCGGATGATAGCCAAGGATATGCAGGGGGGAGAGTAGGTAATGGCTAAACAGAAGTATAAGCGTTTCAGTATAACTATGCCTGAAGAGCTGTGTGATGAGCTTGACAGTATGGCCAGCAGCCGGGGAATGGATAACCGTTCCATGCTGATAGCTGATCTGGCGAAGAAGGAGCTGCTCAATTATAAGCAGCAGGATCTGAGCCGGGTGATGGCTGGAAATCTGACAATCTCTTATGATGCGGCGGCCGATGACTGTGCCAGCAGACTTATTGCGTTGCGCCGTGAATGGCTGGATGAGGTAATATCCACCTTGCAGGTAATGCTTGAAGACGGGAAAAACATGGAGATCTGGCTGGTTCAGGGAGAGGTGGGCAAGCTTTACACCCTCCTCAGTCTTGCCTGCAAGTGCAGCAAGAGCAGTACCGGTCAACTGACCTTCGTTGAAGCAATTCTACCACCTTTGAAGACAAATAATTAATGAAGGGTTGAAAAATGAATGAAATAGCACAAGACAAAATACTCTATCAGACTGTAGTGCCTGGTGGCTGGAATTTTTCGCATATAATCCGGCGCGGCAGAGCGGTGCGTCTGCGTGATATTGAGGGCGGAGCGAACGTGTCTGCTCTCTTCTACAATGCGGATAACTTCAGTGAGCGTTATAATATGGGTGACACCCTCAAGATTCAGCATATCAGTTCGCTCTTTAAGAATGCCTGTATTTATGCCGATACCGGGAGAATTTTAATGAGTCTTATAGGCGATTCCCTTGGCTGGCATGATGTGATCTGCGGTGTAAGCTATAAGGAGGATATGGAGCGTAAGCCGGGATATCTTACCTATCAGCAGGGGCATAATGATTTCTTTCGCAATGGCTATGACTCTCTGCTGGGCGAACTTGCCAAGCACGGTATGGGTAAACGTGATTTTACCAATGTGGTCAATTTCTTCTCCAAGGTTAATGTGGATTCTGAAGGTGGTCTGGAGTTTGTCCCGGATTACTCGGCGGCGGGAAGTTTTGTAGACCTGAGAGCGGAGATGGATACGCTGCTGGTACTCGACACCGGTATGCATCCTTTAAATCCGGCGGCGGAGTATCTGCGCCGTCCGGTTGAGGTTACTATCTATGCGGTGGAACCGGCAGCAGCGGATGATCCGTGCCGGACGTACTGTGAGGAGAATGTTCGCGGGTTTAAGAATTCTGAAGATTATTATATCTAGTCCGTGGTGACTGGTGTATCAGACGAGAGGCAGGAAATAAAATGACAATGTTAAAAGAGAGTGCTTTGAATATAGATCAGGCTTATCTGGATGAGGTTGTGCCAGCTGGTGAGTACTGGATGCAGGTGGTGAAGAAAGGTGAAACTGTAAGAATTACCGATCTGGAAGGTAATCAGGCGGTGGATACGATCTTTATCAATGCGGAGAATAATGAAGAGCGTTATTCAGCCAATACGACAATGCGTATGCAGCGGAATGTTTATATTGGTCTGGGAACAGAGATACGGTCCAATGAGAACCGGGTGATGCTGCGGGTAAGTGCTGATAACTGTGGTTGGCATGACACTCTGGGCAGTGCCTGTTCCTGTGAGAGTAATACCGCCAGATATGGTCATGACAAGCGCTATATGCACAGCTGCCGTGATGTATTTTTAAAGGGAATACTCGACTGGGGACGTGGTTTTGACAAGCGCGATCAGGTCTGTAATATCAATTTCTTTATGAACGTGCCGGTAGATCCTGAAGGGGGTTCTGATTTTGCTGACGGTGTTTCCGCTGCCGGTAAGTATGTTGAGATGGTGGCGGAGATGGATGTGATTGTCTGTATCTCAAACTGTCCGCAGCTGAATAATCCTTGTAATGCATATAATCCGACACCGGTGCGGTTGTCTGTCTGGAGAGAAGGTGAGTAGTATGTTTTTAAAAGTTCTGGTGGCAAATCGCGGTGAGATTGCCTGCCGTATAATACGTTCTGTAAAGAGTCTGGGGCTGACTGCGGTAGCAGTGTACTCTGATGCTGATGCGGACTCTGAGCATGTGGCGCTGGCTGATCAGGCGGTGAATATCGGTCCGGCACCGGCACGGGACAGTTATCTGAATATCGAGCGTATTCTGGAAGTTATACAGGAATACAAGGTTGATGCGGTACATCCGGGATATGGTTTCCTCAGTGAGAATGTGGAATTCAGCCGTGCTTGTGCGGCGATGGGTGTGGCTTTTGTCGGTCCGGCTGTGGAGCATATACTGGAGTTTGGTCTGAAGCATAGAGCGCGGGTATTGGCTGAGAAGGCCGGTGTGCCGCTGATCCCGGGTAGTGAACTGCTTAGTGATGTCGCTGAAGCGCAGCGAGAGGCTGAGCGTGTCGGGTATCCGGTAATGCTTAAGAGTACCGCCGGCGGTGGCGGTATCGGGATGCGGGTTTGTGCGAATGCGTCAGAGCTGAGCGAGGCGTTTGAGAGTATCAAGCGTCTGGGAAAGAATAATTTCAAGGATGACGGGGTATTTCTGGAGAAGTATATCGCGGTGTCACGTCATATCGAGGTGCAGATATTCGGTGACGGTGCGGGTAATATTGTCGTTCTGGGTGAACGTGACTGCTCTCTGCAGCGGCGTAATCAGAAGGTTGTTGAGGAGACACCGGCTCCGGGGATTTCCAGTGCGGTGCGTACTGCGCTGCATGAGGCGGCTAGAAAACTTGGCGAGATGGTTGCGTATCGCTCGGCCGGGACTGTGGAATTTATTTATGACACAGAGACCGAGGAGTTCTATTTTCTGGAGGTCAATACGCGTCTGCAGGTTGAGCATGGAGTGACCGAGGAGGTGTTCGGCGTTGACATTGTGCGCTGGATGCTGGAGCTTGCCGCTGGCGAGAATCCTTTAAACGGTATTGGTGAGTTGAAACCAGTCGGCTGCGCTCTGGAACTGCGGGTATACGCTGAGGATCCGGGTAAGAATTATCAGCCGTCAAGCGGGACTGTGACTTCTGCGGTATTCCCGGAAGGTATCCGCATCGATAAATGGATTGATACCGGCAGTGAGGTAAGTTCTTTCTATGATCCGCTGCTGGCGAAGATTATCGTAAAAGCTCCGACCCGTGAAGAACTGCTGGCTGCTGCGCGTCAGGCACTGGCGCAGACAGCTATCGCCGGTTTTGAGACCAATCTTTTATTGCTGCGCCAGATCTGTGAGCTGGAAGATTTTGCGGCAGGGAAGGTTTATACCAGACTGCTGGACAGCGTTGAGTATATTGCGGATACTTTTGAAGTGCTGCAGCCGGGAACTCAGACTACGGTACAGGATTTCCCTGGACGTGTCGGGTACTGGGGCGTGGGTGTGCCGCCGTCAGGTCCGATGGATTCACTCAGTTTTCAAATAGCCAATAAGGTGGTGGGTAATAATCCTACTGCCGCGGCATTGGAGATGACCCTTACCGGCGGTGAATTTTCCTTCAATACTTCGGCTGTAATTGCGCTGTGTGGCGCTGAAGCAGAGGTGACCGTCGGAGGCAGTCCGGTTGCTCTGGGTACGGTTATAGCGGTAGCTGCCGGAGAGGTTGTCAGAATCGGTAACTTTACCCGGGGACAGCGGCTGTATCTGGCGGTACGTGGTGGAATCGCGGTACCGGAATATATGGGCAGCAGATCTACCTTTACCCTTGGGCGTTTCGGCGGACATGGTGGCAGGGCGCTGATGGCAGGAGACGTGCTGCATATCGGTAGTGATTGTGCCGAACTTCCAGCAGAGGCTACAGGGGTTATGCAGACTCCTCTAACTTCGGATTGGGAGATCGGGGTGATGTATGGTCCGCACGGGGCACCTGATTTCTTTACCGATAAAGATATCAAGGTTTTTCTGGAGCATGAATGGGAGGTTCACTTTAATTCTTCACGTACCGGTGTGCGTCTGATCGGTCCGAAGCCGGAGTGGGCGCGTTCTGACGGTGGTGAAGCCGGTCTGCATCCGTCAAATATTCATGATAACGCCTATGCTATCGGTGCGGTTGATTTTACCGGTGACATGCCGGTGATTCTCGGCCCTGACGGTCCGAGTCTGGGTGGTTTTGTCTGTCCGGTGACTATTGTTGATGCCGAGCTCTGGAAGGTCGGGCAACTGCGGGCCGGTGATAAGGTACGGTTCATACCGATAACTCTTGAGGTTGCAACCGAGCGGAGTGCGGCGATAGACCGCTTTATTGATGGTGGCGGTAGTCTGCCGGAATTGTCGGCGGTTGCGGTTACCGCGGTGTCACCGGTGGTGCAGGTCTGGAACGACGGGGATGAAGAGAACCGGATTGTCGGCAGAGTAGCGGGTGATAGGTATCTGCTGCTGGAGTTCGGTCCGCTCGAGCTGGATCTGGAGCTGCGTTTCAAGGTGCATGCCTGGACACTCAAGTTTATGGAGAATACTTATGCGGGGATTATCGACCTGACTCCGGGAATACGGTCTTTACAGCTGCATTATGATCCTGCGATTATGCCGCGTGACAGACTGCTGGAGATTATCTCCGGTTTGGTAGAGGAATTGAATAAGGACTGTACTACCGAGGTGGACTCGAGGATCGTGTATCTGCCTCTGAGCTGGGATGATCCGCAGACCCGGCTAGCAATCGAGAAGTATACTTCATCTGTGCGTAAGGACGCGCCGTGGTGTCCGAGCAATATCGAATTTATCCGGAGAATAAACGGGCTGGAGTCGGTGGAGCAGGTTGAGGAGATACTTTTTAGTGCAAGTTATATCGTTATGGGGCTGGGTGACGTTTATCTGGGAGCACCGGTGGCGACTCCGGTGGATCCGCGGAAACGGCTGGTTACGACCAAGTATAATCCGGCACGTACCTGGACTCCGGAGAATGCTGTCGGGATTGGCGGGGCCTATCTCTGTGTCTACGGCATGGAGGGACCCGGTGGGTATCAGTTTGTCGGCAGAACCGTGCAGATGTGGAACCGCTATCATGTCACCAGAGAGTTTGAAAAGGGTAAGCCTTGGCTGCTGCGTCCGTTTGACCAGATTCGTTTTTATCCGGTGGGTGCGGAGGAATTATTGCAGATGCGCCGTGATTTTCTCAAAGGAAGGTTCTCGCTGCGGATTGAGGAGACAAAATTTGACATAAGCGAATACCGGGAGTTTCTGCAGGAGAACCGGGATAGTATTGCTGAGTTCAAGAATCGGCAGCAGGCGGCGTTTGCTCAGGAGTATAAGCATTGGGTTGATAATAATCTTCTCACCTTTGAAGAAGAGGTATTGGACGCGGAGCGTGAGGAGGAGGAGCTGGTTGCCGGGGCGGTACCGGTGGCCGCAACTGTAGCTGGCTGTGTCTGGAAGTATAATGTCAAGCTGGGTGATATGGTTCAGGAAGGTGATGAGGTTGTCGTGCTGGAGAGTATGAAGACCGAGATTGGTCTGAAAGCCGGTTGCAGCGGCGAGGTGGTGCAGCTCTGCAGTAAGAGTGGTGATACTATTGCTCAGGGTCAGGTCGTGTGCGGCATAATGCCGGTTGCGTAGATAAGGCGGAAAAAATGATAGATATGCAGATTTCATCCCTGCTGGAAGGGTATAAAAACGGCACAAGAGGTGTGCGTGAGGTTATTCGTGAGGCAATGGCGGTGATGGACAGTGTGCCTGGTGAGGTTTGGATTGAGCGACTTGATCTGGAGCGTCTCGAGCCGTATCTCAAGTATGTGGAAGCCGCTACGCCAGCAGAACTGCCGCTTTACGGTATTCCGTTTGTTATCAAGGATAATATTGATCTGGCGGGTGTGCCTACTACGGCAGGATGCCCTGACTTTACCTATATTCCGGGGGAATCGGCTTTTGTCGTGCAGCGGCTGCTGGAGGCTGGAGCTATTCCGCTGGCCAAGACCAATCTGGATCAATTTGCAACCGGTCTGGTTGGAACCCGTTCGCCGTATGGCGCCTGCCCTAATAGTTTTGATCCTGAGTATGTATCGGGCGGTTCCAGCAGCGGTTCGGCTTATGCGGTTGCCAGCGGGTGCTGCAGTTTTTCGCTGGGTACCGATACTGCGGGTTCTGGCAGGGTTCCGGCGTGCTTTAATAATCTTGTCGGACTCAAGCCTTCCCGGGGGCTGCTCAGCTGCCGGGGAGTGGTTCCGGCTTGCCGCAGTCTTGACTGTGTCTCTATCTTTGCGCAGAACAGCTCTGATGCTGGGAGAGTTCTGAATGTAGCTGGGGTTTACGACGAGGGGGATGCTTATTCACGGTCGCTGCCGCTGCCGGCCGGTAGTTCCGGGGGCTGGAAGTTTGGTGTGCCTAAAAGTGAGCAACTCAAGTTTTTCGGCAACGCAGAGTATGAAAAGGAGTTTTATCGGAGTATTACCCTGCTGGAAGAATGCGGCGGCGAGAAGGTGGAGATCGATTTTCAGCCGTTTATAGAGGCTGCCAATCTGCTGTATTCCGGTCCCTGGGTGAATGAGCGTTACGCGGCTGTCGGTGAGTTTATCGAGAATAATCCCGGCAGTGTGCTGGAAACCACCAGAAAGATAGTTCTCTCCGGTCTTGCCATAACCGCTCCGGAGGTATTTGGCGCGATGTATAAACTGCAGGAGTACAAGCAGCGTACCGATATGATAATAGACGGTGTTGATTTTGTGCTGACACCGACCGCCGGAACCTGTTACCGGATAAGCGAGGTACAGGCGGAGCCGATAGAACTCAATACCAATCTCGGATTCTATACTAATTATATGAATCTGCTTGATTATGCGGCGGTGGCGGTTCCGACCGGTATGACCTCGACCGTGCCGTTCGGGGTGACGCTGGTGGCTCCTGCCGGACATGACCGTAAGTTGCTGGCGGTTGCAGCTGAGTTGCAGCAGGCTTCGGAGCTTACTGCCGGCAGAGGTGGTTATCCGGTACTTTATGAGGCGCTGTCAGAGGTGGAGTCTGAGTCTTTTGAACTTGCGGTTTGTGGCGCACATTTAAAGGGATTTCCGCTGCACCGGCAACTGGTCGAGCTTGGAGCGGAGTTTGCACGTGAAGTGCGCAGCGCACCGGAATACCGAATGTATGCTCTGAGTGGTGGTGGCATACTCAAGCCGGGACTGATTCATGACTCCGAAGCAGGAGCGGCTGTCTATATGGAGATATATCGTCTCACGGCGGCTGCGTTTGGAAAGTTTGTCAGTATGATACCGGCTCCGCTGGGAATAGGCAAGGTAAAGCTTGAGGATGGATCTGTGGTATCCGGTTTTATCGCCGAGGCGGAGATTACCGGTTATGGTACGGACATTACCGCTTTTGCGGATTGGCGTCGCTATACAGAGTATTTGCAGGGTAATAAAGCTGAATAACTTTGTTAAAATAGATTTTGCTTGTAGTGAAACTGCCTGCAGCCTTACCGCTGTCGGCAGTTTTTTTTGCGCTGCTGTTTATTGGAATTTACACCTGATGATTTAAGTGTATAATCATAATTATTATGTGTTTAAATTAGATGTTATCTTTGTTCTTTATATTGTGATAACTGGGGGTAATGATTATGAAGAGTGTGGAAAACAGGTATTTTCTCAAGACTCTGCTTAGTTTTCTGGGGCCGGGGTTTCTGGTTACTGTCGGCTTTATTGATCCCGGTAACTGGGCGACAAATATAGAAGGAGGATCTAAGTTCGGTTATGATCTGCTCTGGGTGATCACTCTGAGTACGATTATGCTGATTGTTATTCAGAATATGGCGGCGAAGCTCGGTATCGCTACCGGTAAATCACTGGCGGTAAATATCAGAGAGAATTTTTCCCGTCCGGTGGTAATTCTGCTTGGTTTTACCATTGTCATGGCCTGTGTCGCCACCGATGTTGCCGAACTGCTCGGCGGAGCTATAGGGTTTAATCTGTTATTCGGGTTTCCGCTCTGGCTGGGGGCATTAGTTACAGTATTACTGGAGGTCTTTCTGCTGGTTAGTCAGCGTTATCACCGCCTGGAGGTGCTGATTATGGGCTTTCTCGGGGTCATTGCCCTGTGCTACCTGATTGAAATAATGATTGTCAAACCCGAGTGGGGGACTCTGGCGCCGGCGGTTATTATTCCGCATATAAACAGTGAGAGTATCTATGTGGCGATGGCGATACTTGGAGCTGTAGTCATGCCGCATAATATCTTTCTTCATTCCAATGTTATTCATAGCCGTAAATGGGGCATTTCTGAGGATGAAAAGCTCAGTGTGCTGCGTTATGAAAAGATGGACACTACTATTGCCATGGTTCTGGGCTGGGCGGTAAATTCGGCAATGATTATTGTGGCTGCGGCGGTATTTGCAGGCAACGGGATAATGGTGGACAGTATTGAACAGGCATCTGAAACGCTGACTCCGCTTGCCGGACCGCTTGCCGGTCTGCTCTTCGCCATTGCTCTGGTCTTTGCCGGGGTTGGTTCTTCGGTTACTTCCTCGATGGCGGAGGTCAATGTTATTACCGGTTTTCTTGGTCAGCCGGAGGATCCGAAGACTTTGTTATATCGCATTTCGGTATTTATAACAGCAATTCCGTCGCTGCTGATAATACTCTTTGCACTGGACACCTACAAGATTCTTATTTTCAGCCAGGTTGTACTCAGTGTGCAGCTGCCGTTTACGCTGGTGCCGCTGCTGTTACTCTGCTCGAGTGCTAAGCTTATGGGAAGATTTAAGAGTGGCCGGGCTGAGTTTATTGCGGCACTGCTGATCTCTATAATTGTGATTATACTCAATATTTATTTATTCTACTCTACTATAACAGCGGGAGCATAATATGCAGGTTTATAAGAAAATTCTGGTAACAATGGACTGTTCTGAGGTGGATGATGTTATCCTTGAACATGTTTCGGCACTGGCGCAGCAAAACTCTGCTACCGTATATTTACTGCATGTCGTTCATTCGCATACCCTTGATCAGGATCGAACACTGCGTCAACGGGCTGAAGCGGCTCTGTCCGTCAGACGTGAGCAATTGGGGAAAGATGGTATTGAGACGGTTATTGTCCTGCGCGCCGGTGAACCGGAAGAAGAGATACTCAAGGAGGTGGAGGAGAATGACTATGACCTGGTCGCAATGGCTACACATGGGCATGGGTTTGTCTGTGATGCACTTTTTGGCAGTGTTTCCAGAGCTCTGAAACATAAACTTACCGTGCCGCTGCTGCTTGTCGGGCAGGGAGTGAAAAAATAAGTGCTGTTTAAAATGGTTAAAAAACTACTAGTAGATTAAAGACCGGCGTTAATGTAAGTGGACTGGTTCTATTTGTAAAAATACTGCTTTTATCAGGGTGGGAACAATAAAATTATTTATTGTTCCTTTTTTTTATTATTTTTTAAATGATTAAACAGTTTAATTGTATGTCGCTTTTATGCTTATGTTTTGGGTGATAATGTTAATTTATTTGGTTAATTAAAATTTTTTCATTCGTTTGATAACTGTTTAATAATAGTATGCTGTTTGCAAAGATAATTAAATTTTGTTTTTTTGTATTGTTTGTTGTTGCTTGTTACTGTTTTTTTGGCTTTTTATAAGCTTGAACGCTATCTTTTGTTTAAATCTTAATTATATATTTATCTTCCTTTGCTAATAATATTATCTTGTTTTAAAAAAAGTGATTGGAGTTAGTGTAATAATAAGAATATTGTTTAGTGCGGTTTGAGGTTGTTTTGTGATCATATGTGTAGTTTGTTTGATTGTAAATATTATATAATTTGGTTTTGTAACAGTTTTTTGTCATTTTTGTAAGTTTTGTTTTTGGGTTTTGCAGCTAGCTATAATGAATATTATTGGGGTGATAGGCACAAAAATAAATTGACAAAAAAATGGAAAAGGTGTATTTATAAGTAATTGGTAATTGATTTGGTTGCATAAAAATATGGTAGATATATGCAGTTGAAATTATATTGCCTTTAGCATGTTTTTTTTTAATATGTCGCTGGTGTTTTTTGCAGTAATGATTCTTTGTGTAAAAACCAGGTGACAAATTTGTATGATTTTATTACTGGATTTTCATTCTGGTCTGACGGTGTCAGGTCAGGTATTTATTGATAAAAATATTACGCATAAAGGTTGTATGCTTAGAGTAGAAGGAGGGGAATCTTTATGCTCTGCAGAAAAACAAAACAATTAATATATGGTATTTGAAGAAGAGGGAAAATATGAGATTAAATTTACGTGGAAAATTTTTACTTCCAACAGTGTTACTTATTTTTGTCGCTATTGCGTTTCTGGGGTATGAATCATACCGTACGTCCTCAAGGGTACTGCAGAGCAAAATAGCCGATGATGTCAGTGAGTTCTCAGCTTTGTTGAGTGAACAGGTCAACCTCTGGGCTGGAGATATAGCCGCTAACCTCTCGGCGCTGGCTACCCGGGAGGATTTTCGTGATTTTTTGAGCAAGGAAAATCCAGCTCCGGCGGAGGTTGATAAAATCAATGGTGCGCTTTCCGAGGTGATCAAGTTATATAAGGATAATGGTTTTGATGGAATTAATATTTATAGCCTTGGGGGAAAAGTAGTTGCATCGTCCAATGCCGCTACTATCGGAATGGATTTTTCTACCCGTGATTATTTTAAATCGATATTGAAGACTGAAAAACCGACTTTTTCAAATGTGCTTGTCAGTAAGCGTAATGGTGAAGCGGTATGTGTTTGTATCGTGCCGGTTTCCAGAGACGGTACAGTAAAAGGCTATGTTTCAGCAGTGATAAGTTGTACCAGTTTTTCCGAGCGTTTTATCGCTCCGCTCAAGGTTGGGGAGAATGGTTATGCTTTTATTGCGGATAAGACCGGGACGGTTTTCGCTCACCCAAATAAAGATCTGATCATGAAGGTTAATCTGACTGATTATGACTGGGGTAAGGTTATTCTTAAGAAAAAAACAGGGATGGAGTCTTATCAGTTCAACGGGCATGATAAGATGGCGTACTTCAGTACGGATAAAATTACAGGCTGGTATGTGGCGGTTACCGCCAGTGTTGATGATATAAGGAGTGAGGTTGCGGTAATACGTAATACGGCTTTGATTATAGGTGTGGTTACAATCATTGTCCTTTGTGTGATTCTGACCTGGTTGATGACTAGTCTGGTGACCCGGCCAATAAATATTATTGTTGATTTCATGAAGCGTTCAAGTGTAGGTGATACCTCCAGTAATAAGAAGTACGCTGCTAAAATTCTTTCGATGTATAAACGTAGTGATGAGATCGGTGTCTTTACCAAGGCTGCCGGCGGTATGCGTATGTATATTGACCAGAAGGTCAGAGAAGCACAGCAGATTGCTGACGGTGACTTTACTGCTAAAATTGTCGTCGCATCAGAAAAGGATAATCTAGGTAAAGCCTTCAATGATATGAAACAGAAGTTAAATCATACCATTAAATCTGTTTCCGAGTTGGTGCATCAGGTTAATATTGGTGCGGATCAGTTTGCCGCAGCCAGTGAATCGCTGTCTTCAGGGGCAACTCAGACGGCTGCGTCGCTTGAAGAGATCAATAGTTCAATAGTCGAAATTGGTTCGCAGACAAAGCTGAATGCGGAGAATGCCGGAGAAGCGAATGGTCTGGCTTCTGATTCTAAAGTCACCGCGGATAAGGGTAACACTGATGTTGAGGAGATGGTGCTGGCTATGGTTGATATGCAGGAGTCAGGGCAGGAGATTGCAAAGATTGTAAAGATGATTGATGATATTGCTTTCCAGACCAATCTTCTCTCACTCAATGCGGCGGTGGAAGCGGCAAGAGCCGGGCGTCACGGTAAAGGTTTTGCCGTGGTTGCGGAAGAGGTGCGGAATCTTGCCGGACGTAGTGCTAAAGCAGCTAAGGAGACGGCTGAGCTGGTCGATGAGACAGTGTCGAAGCTCGCTAATGGCGCAAAAATTGCCCATAATACTCAGGAATCGCTCAATAAGGTGGTCGGCGATGTGGTCAAGGTTGCCGATCTTCTTGGTGAAATATCTACTGCCAGCACCGAACAGGCTGAAGGCATTTCGCAGATAAGTACAGGGCTGCAGCAGATAGATAAGGTGACACAGAACAATACTTCCAATGCGGAAGAAACTCTCTCCGCCGCTAATCTTATGGCTGAACGGGCTACGCAGCTCAATGAGTTGATGGCTCAGTTCAACTTAGAGGATGAGGGAAAAGAGGTTGACTCAGCTGCGGCAGTGGTTGAGGAGCGTAAACCTCGTAAGAAGATTCCTGCGTCCAGGAAGCCTAAAATGATCGAACTTGACGACTAAATTATAACTTTTTTAAGTAAGATATTAATAAAACCGGAGCGCCAGATTATGGTGTTCCGGTTTTATATATGTGTGTTGTGTGCTGTTACGCTGCTGGTGCTTCTAAATTAATAGCTTAAGCTTGTCTGTCTGCCTGTACAGGATTGCCAGTATTGTTTTTTTTTTTTCAGGTTGTTAAGATCTGACTGGAGCACTGAAGTTTCTTTATTCAGATATTCAGTAATAAAAATTAGTGTTAACTGTTTATCTATGGTTCTGTATAGCTGTTGCTGGATTATTGGCGACTGGCGAGAAATGCAGTGACATTCTCCGGTACGGCGTTACGGGCTTTGGGACCTTTCTGCTGTACCGAAAGAGCAGCCACTCCCATAGCGTATTTCACTGCTTCAGAGATACTCTCTCCTTCGGCAATCCTAGCTGACAAGCCGCCGACAAAGGAATCACCGGCGCCGTGTGAATCGACTACATCTACGGTATAAGCTGGTAAGAATACCGGTTTATTCTTATTTTCGGAGTATACCAGACCTTTACTGCCTAGAGTGGTGATAACGGTTGGGACGGTATCATTGAGTACAGAGGTTGCTTTGATTGCTGATTCGGTATCGGTTATCGCTATTCCTGAAAGCATTCCACCCTCTACTTCATTTACAACCAGAATGTCGGTGTATTCGAGTATCCCCTGACTCTTATACGCCGGAGCGGCATTGAGGATAACTTTACAGGGTGAGTCTTTTAGTTTTTTGACGGCATATGAAATAACGGCGAGGGGAATTTCAAACTGTAATACCAGTACGCTGGCGTTTAGAAGCACATCCAACACCGAATCAATATACTCTTCATCAATATTCATGTTCGCACCGGAGATGATAACCGCTGAGTAGTCTTTATCTTCGGTGACCATCGCCACACTCATACCGCTGGCCGCTGTTTCGTCCTGCACCATCCGGCTGCAGTCTACGCCGACATCAGTAAGTGAGGTTGTAAGCTGCTGCGACATCGTGTCGGTACCGGTTTTTCCGAGCATTACTGTCTTAATTCCCTGCAGACTCAAGTAATAAGCCTGATTGCCGCCTTTGCCGCCGGGAATAATTTTAAGGTTGGAGCCACTCAGGGTTTCTCCCTTGTGCGGCAGGTAGGGGATATCTACGATGTAGTCCAGATGCAGGCTGCCCAAGACAACCGCATAGGGTTTTTCAATACTTCCAAGCATAAAAACTCCTTGTGTGTGTAATCTGTCTGCTGTAAAAATGTCTTCAGATTTTTTATGCTTTTAGATTAACTTTACGAATTAATAATAGTTTGTGAAATAATGAAGTCAAGAGGAAAGTAATAATTTAACCTTTATAGCTCTTGTCTACTGCTGATTTTGTCTTTTTCAGGTTCTCGTTGGCTTTCTTTACATCCCGCTGGGCGGTGAGAACAAATAGTACGTCGATCAGATTTAGCTGGGCAATACGGGCTGCGGCATTCTCGCCGGTAAGGGGTGATGAGCCGAGTGAAGTGGAACAGAGGGTGATGTCGCTCAGTTCGGCCAGCCGTGAATAGCGATAGTTGGTAATGGTTATGATAGTGGCACCATTCTCTTTTGCCAGCTGGGCGGCAGTGATTATTGAGTTGCTCCGGCCTGAGTGTGAGATAGCGAAGAAAACATCCTTGCGGTCCATCAGGGACGCCTGCATCAGCATTATATTGGCGTCGCTGCAGTATTCACACATCAGCCCGATCTTCAGGAATTTGTGAGCCGCGTCTCCGGCGATCATTGCGGAGCCGCCGACACCATAGAAATAGCGGCCTCGCGCTTCGAGCATACAGTCTACAACTGTCTCAAGGTCTTTGGTTTTGATGATGGCTGAAGTCTCCTTGAGGGCGTGAACCGAGGTGTTGAAGATTTTATTGACTACTGTTTTGGTGTCATCGTCGGCGTTGATTTCACTGAATAGTTCGGTTGTCGGAAGTTTTGAGTATTCACACAAAACCTGTTTAAGTTCTTTGAAGCCTGAAAATCCCAGGCGTTTGGCGAGTTTTACGATAGCCGGCTGGGAGATGGAGTACTCCTGAGCCAGAACATTCAGGCGTAGCCCGCTGATTTCCTCACTTGCGAGGGATAGAAGGTAGTCCACCAGTGTCTGCTCGGTCTTGGAAAGACCGGGATAGAGCATGCGTATCTGTGGACCTATTTGATTGATATCCAAAACTAACCTGCTTTCACTAATAACCTGTGTCTAATTTATCTGAGGCTGAACGCCCTGTCTTCTGCATATTATAGTTAAATCATGAGCTTAAACTATAAAAAACTTAAAATCATTCCGCGGTGTCATGCTATTTCTGTGAGCAGGACAACGCAATTTACCAATATGTCTTAATTATTCTTAGTTTACTGTATAAATTCACTTTTAGGAAATAATTAATTTATTTTTTGCTGCTTTTGCTTGTCGGTTTGTGTTTGGGTTTATTTTGTAATTGCTTTGTATTTATTGCTTTATGTGTTGTTTTGGGTGGATTTGCTTTCTGGTAATATTTTTACTAATTAATTAATTTATGTAAAAAAGTGAAGTTTTTATTTGCGTAAGTCTGAACTTGGGGTAGTATAAAAGAGTCTTCAGATTTGATTAACTATGGTTATTGAAATTAACAAACAACTTGATTTTTTATGATTTATTTTGATGAATGAGAGCAAAAGAATGCAGAAAAAGAAATACGCGGCAAGGATAAACTCTTTTTTGAAGAGAACGCCTGAGTTCGATGATGTACAGTCGGTACTCAAGGCTATAGGTAAGATTGCGGATGTTGATGAGGTGGATCTCAATTATCCGTCTCATTGTGTGCTGAGTCCAAGAGAAATGAAGATGATGCTCGATGATAACGGTCTGAAGCTAAACGGTATTGCTCTGCGTTATTACAGTTATCCTGATTTTGCTAACGGGGCTTTTACCAGTGTTGATAAGGCGGTACGGCAGCGGGCGGTGGATGTAACCAAGGAAGCGATAGATGCAATGCTGGAGATGGGCGGATCGGTACTCACTATCTGGCCTAGTAATGATGGTTTTCGTTATCCCTTTCAGGTTGATTATAAGCGGATGTGGGAGTATCAGATAGCCGGAATCAAAGAGGTGGCGCAGTATAACCGGAGTGCTCAGATAAGCCTTGAATATAAACCGGATGAGCCTATGTCCAATTTCTTCATCAATGATCTGGGTACAACCCTGCTTGCTCTTGAGCATATTGATGAAGATAACACCGGAGTCACTCTGGATTATTGTCATGTGCTTTATGCCAAAGAGAATCCGGCTTATGCTGTCGGTCTGGTCAATAAGAGTTCAAAGCTGCTGGGGGTTCATCTAAATGACGGCTATTCTTTCCGTGATGACGGTATGCCGGTAGCCAGTGTTACACTTCAGCAGACACTGGAATTTCTCTATCATGTAATAAGGTCCGGTTATGAAGGTACGTATTACTTTGATACCTTCCCTGAAAATGAAGATCCGGTAGCGGAAACGGAGATGAATGTATTTTCCATGAAGATTCTTTTCAAACTTCTGGAACGCCTTTCTAATGATGCAATTGAGACCATTATGGGGGAACGTGACGGGGTCAAGGCTCATAAGTATATTCTTGAAAAAATTACTCAGATAGAACTCTAGGAAAAAAAACAGTTTACCCGTGATGAAAATTCACGGTATTGGGTATCATATTGTTGTGTTCAATGTTATTATTATTATGGAGAAATGAGATGCAAATTGTAAAAAGAATCACAACTCTTGTAGTCGCGGTAGTGCTGCTCGGTACTGCGTCTTTTGCTGCTGAATTCAATCCTGATACAGCTGATGGAATGAATTTCAAAGATATGCGTAAAGAGTTCAAAGCTATTCCTAAGCCAACCAAGGAGATCAAGCTTGGTGCGGTGGCAAAATCATTTGAGAATGAATATTGGCGTACACTCAAGCTGGGTATGGAAACAGCAGCGAAGAAACTGCAGGATCGCGGTTATGGTGTCGAGGTTATTGTCCGCTCCGCTCAGGGTGAAGGTGATGAAGAAGGTCAGCTGGCAATTGTTAAGAACATGGTGCTGCGTGCTTATGATGCTCTGCTGCTCTCACCTATTTCAGATGCAAATCTGATCCCGGGTGTTGAGGCTGCGCAGCGTGAGGGTATTCCGGTAATCAATGTTAATGACGGTATTATCGCTATTGCCGACCAGTATGTCGGTCCACGTGCGGTACAGAATGGTGAGCTTGCTGCAGAATGGATCTCCAAGAAACTCGGCGGTAAGGGTGAGGTCGGTGTTGTTGTAGGTATGCCAAAGGCTTTTGCTGCGCGTCAGCGTACACTTGGTTTCAAGACCTGGTTGGAGAATAATGCTCCGGATGTTAAAATTGTTGAAACTCAGAATGCAGACTGGGACCGTGCAAAAGCTAGAAATCTTGCTGCGATCTGGATCAAGACTCACCCTGAGTTGAGTGCTATTTTCTGCAACAATGATACTATGGCGCTGGGTGTACAGGAAGCGGTAAACGCTTCAGGCAAGGATATTCTGGTTGTTGGTGTTGACGGAATCGGTGAAGCTTATGACTCAATCCGCAAGGGTGAGATGGATGCTACTATTGATTCATTCCCTCTCTATAAAGGACAGATTGCCGTTGAGGCGGCTCTGCGTGTACTCGGGGGGCAGAAGATTCCACGTGTTGTATGGACTCCTCAGGCTCTGATAGACAGCAGCAATGTTGATACTGATGCTGCAGAGATTATCGGCTGGGAAGAACCGGAATTCGCAAAATAAATATAGTATTAACCTTGTCACCGGCCGGTGTCGACCGGTGGCAGGGACCCATTACAGGGTTTTATTTCTTGAATATAAAAATTACGGATAGAATTATGGTCAAGACAGCGGTACGCTTTGATAATGTTGTAAAAGCGTTTAATAATGTCGAGGTTCTTCATGGTGTGAATTTCGATATACAACAGGGAGAGGTGCATGCTCTGCTGGGTGAGAATGGTGCCGGAAAATCGACACTGCTAAATATTCTCCACGGTATTTATTCCGAGTATGAGGGGCATGTGAATATATTCGGTGAGAAGGTGGCGTTTAATAGTGCTCTAGAGGCTATTAATTTTGGAATTGCCAAAGTGCATCAGGAGATTAATCTGGTACAGGAACTGACTGTCGGTCAGAATATTGTGCTCGGTTATGAGCCGGTGAAACGTGGTGGATTTATTGATTATAAAGCGATGCACAAAAAAGCTAATGAGATTCTCAGCCAGCTTAACTGTACATTTCGCAGTGAGGACTCGGTGAAGGGTCTCAGTGCCGGGCAGATGCAGATGATTCTGATTGCCAAGGCGCTTTATCATAATGCCAAAGTGATATCATTTGATGAACCTACGGCATCATTATCCAATAAGGATACTGAAACACTCTTCAAGATTATCAGACAGCTCAAGCGTGACGGTATTACTATTATTTATGTAAGTCACAGACTTGAAGAGATATTTGAAATAACTGACAGGGCAACAATTCTGCGGGATGGAAGTTATATAGGAACTTTCGTGACTGCGGAAATAGATAAAAAGTTTTTGATCAGGCAGATGGTGGGAAGAGATGTCGCGTCCTTTGCCACCAGGCACAAGCCGTCACAGAAGACTGATAAGGTCGTGCTCGAGGTTGATAAGCTCTCACGTGAAGGGGAATTCTCCGATATTTCATTCAAGCTTTATGCCGGTGAGATCCTGGGCTTTGCCGGACTTGTAGGGGCGAAGCGTACGGAAGTCGTGCGTGCGATCTTCGGTGCGGACAGGGCCGATTCGGGAACGATAAAGGTTAAGGGGGAAGTCGTTGATATTACCTCGCCAAGTGAAGGACTTGATGCAGGTATTGCGCTGCTGCCGGAGAACCGCAAGACTGAAGGGGTGATAAAGTATCTGACCAATGCGGATAACATGGCGATGGCGTCGCTCAAGCAGTTTGGCAGTGTCTTTGTAAATCATAAAACTAAAACCGACAGCTGCAGGCAGTTTATGGAAAAGATAGATGTGAATCCGAAGGATCCGAACTATATCACATCAAATCTCAGTGGTGGTAACCAGCAGAAGATTGTTCTGGCCAAATGGCTGGCATCTGACGCGGATATAATTATCTTTGATGAGCCGACTAAGGGTATTGATATCGGTGCTAAAGCCGAGATCTATGCGCTTCTGGAGGAGATGGTTGCCGCTGGAAAATCAATTATTATTGTGTCATCGGAATTACCGGAGGTGCTTGGCATGAGTGACCGCATATTGATTATGCATGCGGGAAGAATCGTCAAAGAGGGGGTTCCAAGTGAATTAAGTGAAGAAGAGATATTATCTTATGCCATAGGAGAAGGTGGAAATGAATAAACTGAGTAAACTGTTTTTAGTCCGTGAGAATGGAATTATAATCGCTTTGGCGATAATTGTGCTTATATTCTCGCTGTTGGATCCAATCTATATTCATCCGTCAAATATTGTTGATATCATCGATCAGAGTACGATAAACGGTCTGCTGGCTATTGGTATCACTTTTGCGATTATTCTCGGCGGTATCGATCTTTCAATAGGTTCAATTTTTGCCGTGGTTATTGTCGGTATCGGTATGCTGCTGGTTGCCGGAGTGCCGGTAATCCTCTCGATCGTGCTTGGTATTGTGATGGGCTTTATTCTCGGCGTTATCAATGGTCTGCTAGTTGCCAAGCTCAAACTGCAGCCGTTCATCGCTACACTGGGTACTATGAGTGCGTACCGCGGGGTTGCGTATGTTATTACCGGCGGCTGGCCGGTACTGAATATACCGGATAATTACCGTAATGCGATTGCCGGTATTGTCGGGTTTAATATTCCAATCTCTATCTTTATTCTCTTCGCCTTCGCTATTGTCGGCCATATTGTACTGAAGAAGACCCGTTTCGGCAGTTATGTCTTTGCTATCGGTTCCAATGAGGAGGCGACCAGACTCTCAGGTGTGAATGTCGCTAAATATAAGATCTATGCTTACGGGGTCTGCGGTATCGGCGCGGCGCTGTCCGGTATGGTGCTTCTTGCCCGTCTTGGTACCGGTGAGCCTGCAGCCGGACAGGGTTATGAGCTTAATGCAATTGCCGCTGCGGCTATCGGCGGTACCAGTCTGGCCGGTGGACGCGGTAGTATTATCGGTACACTTCTTGGTGCGATTCTGCTCTCTGCTTTGAAGGTTGGTCTGATCGTTGTCGGTGTGGATACTTTCTGGCAGTATATTGCCACCGGTGTTATCATTCTGATTGCGGTCTTTTTTGATGTGCTGCAGCAGTCTGGCAGTATTCATAATCTTATCAAGAAGTTCAGTAAGAATTAGTCACTGACCTGGTGGATAAAGCCGTTAGCCGCCGCAGCTGGCGGTATGGCTGGAAGGAATTATTATGATTAAATACAGTGCAATAACCGGGTCACTAAATAATATCTGTGACCGCTATATGTCCTGCGGTTATAAGCGTGACTATACTTATGAAGAATTACTGCAGGGACTGACCGGGCAGAAGATACCAGGTTTCGCCGGGGTGGAGCTGAGCTATTCGACCGAGGGCGGTGTAGAATCTGAAAAAGACCGTATCCTGCCGCTGTTGGCAAAGTATGGTCTGCAGCCTTCATTTGTAAATTCATCACTCTTTGGTGAGCAGAAGTGGTCACATGGTTCACTGTCAAGTGCTGACAGTGAGGTGCGCCGAGCGGCGATTGCTGACTGCAAGCAGGCACTTGACTATACCCGTGAGGTGGGAGCCGCTGGTTTCAATCTCTGGACGGGGCAGGATGGATTCGACTATCCGCTGCAGACCGATTACAAACAGCAGTGGAATGATTTTCTGGAGAGTATTAACGAGCTTTGTGACTATGCGCCGGATGTACGGATAACTCTTGAACCGAAGCTGCGTGAACCGCGTAATCGTTCATTAATTGATACTGTGCCTACAGCGCTGCTGGTATGCAGTGAGCTGGGTAAGAAGAATATCGGGCTGACCATTGATGTCGGGCATACACTGCAGGCGGGAGGTAATATCGCGCGTGATCTGGATATGGCTTTGCGCAGTGACTGCCTCTTCAATATTCATATCAATGACAACTATGCGGTATGGGATGACGATATGATTCTCGGTTCGGTGCATATGATCGAGTATATTGAGATGATGTATGTACTCAAGCAGCGCGGTTATGACGGCTGGGTCTCTGTTGATATCTTCCCTTATCGTGAGAATCAGTTTGAAGCGGTAACCGAGAGTGTGCTGTATCTGGAGAGTTTCGGCAGGATTGTAGATAAACTCGGTCTGGAGCGCATAGGGGAAATAATTCGTGAGGGCTCGCCGACGGCGATGCTGCGGGCAGTGCGTGAAACAGTATTTGCAGAGAACTAAACCATAAGCACATGTACGGCAACCTGCCGGCAACTTCGGGGTACACTCCTGTCTCTACGGGAGTGTACCTTTTTTTATTAATGTTTATGGCTGCCGAGAAGCTTGAGCAGATCATCCTCCACGGCGCAGCAGGATTCTTTGTCGTCCAGTCCCTGCATGATAGCGCAGGTCTCGCCGTCATGTCCGCCGTCACAGCGGCTGCGGAGATTTTTTAGCTGTTTCTTCAGTTGTTGCAGTGAGTGGATTTTGGCATTGATATCTTCTATCTGACTGGAGAGCAGTTCACTCACCCAGGTGCAGTCGCGCTGTGGGTGATCACGGAACTCCAGCAGTTTTTTGATCTCATCCAGCTGCATTTCGTGTTTACGGCAATGCAGGATAAATTCCAGCCGCTCCAGATCAGCTTCGTTATAAAGCCGGTAATTACCCTTCGACCGCGGTGGTCGGGTCAGCAGGCCTTTCTTCTCATAGTAGCGGATAGTGACCACTTTGCATCCGGTTTTCTCCGCCAGTTCACCTATCTTCATAATTCTTCCTTTACAATAATATATCCTCTTTATCTGAATTTTAAAGCTGCAGCGGAAAACTGTCAAGCTGAGGTGAAAAGTTTTTTTAGATTTATTTCTTGACTCTATAGTCGCTATAGACATTAGAATAAGTGAAATGAGATTTTAACTATTCGTTGCCGTAATGACAGAAGGAGGCGATTATGAATACTACTACTACATGCTGTTCACATTCAGGTGAGCATAAACATACAGGTGAGAGTGAATCCTCCCATCAGCATGATCATGGCTGTGGCTGCTGTTGTGGTCATGAACACCTTGGTCTGCAGGAGTTGTCAGCAGATATTGCTGCTTCGGCTTCTGAAACCAGAGCGGTTTACCGGATAATGAATATGGACTGTCCGGTGGAAGAGGAACTGATACGCAAGCGTCTGGAGCGGGTAACCGGAATCCGTAATCTGGAGTTTAATCTCTTGCAGCGGGTGCTGACAGTCGAGCATGCGCTGGAGTCTACCGAGAGTATTGAGAACGCACTGCGTTCTATCGATATGGACCCTGAGGTGATCAGAGGGGATACCTGCGGCAGTGCGGTCTTTCGTATTAATGATATGGACTGCCCGGAGGAGGAAGCGCTGATCCGTAAACGTCTGAAGAATGTTTCCGGAGTCCGTGATCTGGAGTTTAATCTGTTACAGCGTACACTGCGTCTGGAGTATACTCTCGGTCAGCTTCCGGCAATTACAGCCGCGTTGGAGTCACTTGATCTTGGCTCTGAACTGCTGACTGATACTGAGCCGGAGGCCAGTCGGGAGCTGCCGGCTACGCGTATCCCCTGGAAGCGGCTGCTTGCCGGCGGATTATTTGCACTGCTGGCGGAGATTCTGCATCTCTGTCTGGAGTGGCAGGTAATGCCTTTGGGAATTGATCTGGCTGCTCCGGTATGGCGGGGTATACCGGTATTTTCGTATCTGCCGCTATTTTGTGCAGTTATTGCTATCTTTATAGCCGGGCTTAGTACTTATAAGAAGGGCTGGATCGCGGTGCGAAATTTCCGGCTGAACATCAACGCTCTGATGTCGGTGGCGGTGACCGGAGCGGTAATTATCGGGCAGTACCCGGAAGCGGCGATGGTGATGATTCTGTTCAATCTTTCTGAAGCGATAGAATCTAAAGCGCTGGACCGGGCCCGGAATGCGATCAAGGATCTGCTGGCACTGACACCGCAGGAAGTTACCGTGCTGCAGCCGGACGGGACTGCGCGGAGTATGAATGTCAGGCAGGTGGCAACCGGAAGCAGGGTACGGGTGCGACCCGGTGAGCGGGTCGGACTTGATGGTACGGTGGTGTCCGGAGGTTCGTCTGTGGATCAGTCACCGATAACCGGAGAAAGTATGCCGGTGGAGAAGGGTGTCGGCGATACGGTTTATGCCGGAACCATCAATCAGACCGGATCATTTGAATTTACCGTGACGGCGGTCGCCAATGATTCGGCGCTGGCACGGATTATACATATAGTAGAGCAAGCGCAGAGCAAGCGGGCGCCAATGCAGCGCTTTGTCGACAGCTTTGCCCGCTATTATACTCCGGCGGTATTTCTGGCAGCTATTCTGGTTGCGGTAATTCCACCGCTGGCTATGCAGAGCAGCTGGTTGCAATCGGTCTATACCGGTCTGGTTATTCTGGTAATCGGTTGTCCTTGCGCTCTGGTGATATCAACGCCGGTGACTATTGTCAGCGGTATGGCCGCAGCGACCCGTGACGGTATTCTGATAAAGGGCGGAATGTTCCTTGAAGAGGGGCGGCGCCTGCATACTCTGGCGCTGGATAAGACCGGAACCATCACCTATGGTAAACCGGTGCAGACAGATTTTATCCCTCTTACCGGCAGAACTGAGAATGAATTGCGGTATCTGGCTGCCAGTATTGCCAGACATTCTGATCATCCGGTATCACTGGCGGTGTATCAGGCGTCAGGTATTGCTGAAAAAGAACTGGCGGCGGTTGCTGATTTTTGTGCACTTTCCGGAAGAGGGGTGAGTGGTGTTATCAGCGGCAAAAAGTGGTATCTGGGTAATCATCGTCTGGTCGAGGAGATCGGGGTGTGTTCACCTGAGCTTGAGGAAAAGATTTTTGCGCTTGAGCGTAAGGGACGGAGTATTGTCGCGCTCTTCGATAACCGGGAGGTACTGGCGCTCTTTGCCGTTGCTGATACTGTTAAGCAGAGTAGTATAACTGCGCTGCAGGAGCTGAGAGAGCTGGGAATAAAAACCATAATGCTTACCGGTGATAATGAACATACCGCGGCGGCAATTGCTTCTCAGGTTGGAGTAGATGACTATAAGGGAGGCCTCTTGCCCGAGGATAAATTGCGTGAAATTGAAGTACTTGGAAGTTCCGGCGTGGGTATGGTTGGTGATGGTATCAATGATGCTCCGGCTCTGGCACAGGCCGGTATTGGTTTTGCCATGGGAGCGGCCGGTACCGATACTGCGATAGAGACTGCTGATGTGGCGCTAATGGATGATGATCTGGGAAAAATAGCCCGTTTTGTACGTCTGTCAAAAGCGACCTATGCTATATTGGTGCAGAATATAAGTATGGCTCTGGGGATAAAGGCTTTCTTCTTTGTTCTTACCCTTATGGGGCTGGCAAATATGTGGATGGCGGTTATGGCTGATGTTGGAGCCGGGCTGCTGGTAGTTGCCAATGGTCTGCGAGCCATGCGTAAGTAGTTTGGGGAGAATTATTGCGGTTGAACCCGGATTGTAAAAAGTGATATAGAGTATTTAAACCATAAACCCGTCCGGAAAACCGGACGGGTTTATGGTGTTTTGGTTTTGTTACTAGGAGAGCTCGCGCTCTATAAAATAACGCCATTTCTAAAGATTGAAATTTCTTTGTAGCCGTTTTCTTCATTTTTGGTTCTGGTCTTACCGGACGCCACAGCAATAATATAGCTGAAGAAGTCATCGGTCAGGCTCTGGAAGGTCTCGCCTTCGAGGAGTCGGCCGGCATTGTAGTCAATCCAATGCTGCTTTCGTGCCGCCAGTCTGCTGTTTGACGCGAGCTTGATAGTCGGTACCGGTGAACCGAAAGGGTTACCGCGGCCGGTGGTGAAGATTACAATCTGCGCACCTGAGGCTACCAGATTGGTGCAGGAAATCTGGTCATTACCCGAGCCGGTAAGGAGGTTCAGGCCACGGTTACAGATAGAATCGCCATAATCAAGCACTCCGGTTACGGTGGCCTGGCCGCCTTTCTGGATGCAGCCCAGAGATTTTTCTTCGAGTGTGGAGATGCCGCCTTTCTTGTTTCCCGGAGAAGGATTTTCGTAGATCTCCTGACCGTAGCGGATAAAATATTCCTTGAAGTTATTGATGAGTTCGACAATATCGTTAAAGATTTTGTCAGAGGAGGCGCGGTTCATCAGCAGGGTCTCGGCACCGAACATCTCAGGAACTTCAGTAAGAATAGTGCTGCCGCCGTAACTGCTGACACAGTCGGTGATGCGCCCGCAGAGAGCGTTGGCGGTTATACCTGAGAAAGCGTCGGAACCGCCGCATTTGAAACCGATAGTAAGATGTTCAACCGAAACCGGTTCACGTTTGAAGCCGGAGGCAAAGTCCGCGAGTTCTCCCAGCAGCTGCATTGCAGCTTCATATTCATCCTCTACCTCTTGAGTGATCAGGAATTTTACCCGGTCCGGATCATAGTCTCCCAGAAGTGGTATGAATTCATCAAGGTTGTTATTCTCACAGCCGAGACTGAGAAAGAGTACACCCGCGGCATTAGGATTTTCTGAAAGACCTTTAAGAATATTCTGAGTGCAGCGCATGTCATCACCGAGCTGGCTGCAGCCGGCATTATGGGTATAGGCAAATACTCCGTCTACCTTGTCCTCAAACGCTGTTGTCGCTTTAGCCGCCAGTTGTGAGGCGGTTGTATTGACACAGCCGACAGTAGGAATAATCCAGATCTCATTTCTGATGCCGACTTTTCCGTTTTTACGTACATAGCCGTCAAAGTAACGTTTGTCAGCCGGTTTTGCTGTTTGCTGACGTTCCGGATCAGGATTATAACTGTAGTCGAGTATCCCTTCAAGATTGGTTTTGAGATTCTGGGTGTGAATATGCTGCCCCGGAGCTATATCTTTGGTGGCATGCCCGATTGGCTGACCGTATTTGATGATATCAGCACCGGATTTTAAAGCGGTAACCGCAACTTTGTGTCCGAACGGGATGTCTTCCTGCAGGGTTACAGTCAATGCTTCTTCCAGGGGGCATACTGTTCCGGCGCTAAGGTCCGCTAGGGCAACAGCTACATTATCGGTAGAATGTATTTTTAGAAGTTTATCATTCATGATTAATTGTACCTTGTATAATTATTATCTCTGAAAATTAAGCGGTAATCTCTGTGATTATTTCCGGAATTTTACGGCTCTGCAGCGCTTCAAGATAATATGCTACGCGCTCCTCGAGTCCGGGTACCTCGGTGAGATCTCTGCCGTTCCAGAAATCTTTGTGAGAAAGTGTTGCCTTGGTGATAGCGGCAGTATCCTCTGTTGCCCAGATGTTACTGAAGAATTCCATAACCTGTTTGTCATCACGTATCGGATAGGTTGTGCCGTCACCGCGTCTGCCCGTGTTCTCTCCGGCGGTGGCGTCAGGTTTGTAGAACTGGATAAGAGCAGCAAAGGAGAAGGTGAGCGCTTCTGGAAGCTTCCCGTTGGTCTCGGCATAATCAAGGAGTGACGGCAGGCAGCGGACACTGAACTTTGAGCATGAATTGAGTGATATATCGAGTAGCTTGTGCTTGATATATGGGTTTGAGAAGCGGTCAAGAACATCATTAGCGAAAGCTTCAAGCTCGTCTTTGGGAAGATCAATGGTTGGTATGACCTCTTCAAACAGCAGTTTACGGAGGAAACCGACAAAGATTTCATCCTGCATGAGTTCGAGTACGATATCATGGCCGGCAAGATAAGCGGCGAGAATGGTTGAGGTGTGACCACCGTTGAGGATTCTGACCTTTCTTTTCTTGTAAGGTTTGACATTGTCGGTCCAGATTACATTGGCTGCGGTCTCATGTATCGGCAGAGTTGCGGCATTCTTTTTGTCTGCCTCTATAACCCAGAGATTGAAGAGTTCGCAGGTGGTGATAAGATTGTCGCTGTAGCCGAGTTTTTCAAAGAAGTAGTCGAGCTGGTCTCTGGGATAGCCGGTAACAATGCGGTCAACCAGAGTATTGGCGAAGACGTTGGCCTTGTTAATCCAGGCTATAAATTCTGCTCCGAGCTCCCATTCCTGTGCATGCTGGAGCACAATGCGTTTCAGTTCATCACCATTATTATCGATAAGTTCGACCGGCAGAAAGAGCAGACCTTTGTCAGCGGCACCGCGGAAAGCTTTAAAACGTTCGTAGAGGAAGGCAGTGACTTTGCCGGGGAAGGATACGGGAGGCTGATCGCAGACGTGCATACCTTCCTGATAACAGATACCGGCTTCGGTGGTGTTTGATATTACTACTTCCAGATCAGAGCTGCGGGCTATCTCCAGCAGACTCTCGTAGTCTTCATAAGGGCTGATGCAGCGTGAGACCGAGGTTACCTGATGAAATCTTTCTTCGGCTTTGCCGTTTTCCAGACCGCGCATGGCTACAGTGTAGATGCCGTGCTGGCTGTTTATCATGTCTTTCAAACCCTGTTCAATGGGCTGACAGATCACAATGCTGCCCTGATAAACTCCGCTGGAGTTGGCGGTATCTATCATCCAGTCAGCGAATGCCCGCAGAAAGTTTCCTTCACCGAACTGCAGAACCTTTTCAGGGTATGAATTGTGTGCGCCGGTGATACACTCGGTAATTTGTTTCATGGTATTAAACCTCCAAAATTGGTTTGTCTGAATTAAGTGATGGCGGTATTATAGCAAAAATATTATCTGTTGTATACAACAAAATTTAAAATTTTTTATTCCGGCTTTTAATGCTGGTGGCGGTCTTTATAGTGGGGTGTTGGTGGTTAAGGGGTTATGCGGGTTAAAAAAAATATCCTGCGTTCAGGCAGGATGTTTTGCTGTAGCTTTATTGTTTGTGCCGTGTTTAAGGCGGTATTTACTTGAATTTACCGGAGAGAATCAGTTTGAAGGAGTTTTCACGGCTTCGCTTCAGGTGTTCGATAGAGAGTTCTGCGGCCTGATCCCAACTGCTTTGCAAGCAGGCATTTACTATTGCCAGGTGTTCATGGGTGGTCTGTATCAGGTCGGATTTTTCCTGAATTCGGGTAAGAATACGCAGGCGGGTTATCTGGCTGCTGAGACGATTGTTCATTTCCATCAGGTATGAGTTCTGGCTTACATTATAGAAAATCTGGTGAAAATTGTCATCAATATCAAAATCACTCTCACTTGCCTCGGCACTCAGAAGATCTGTAAAGTGTTTGTAGAAATCGACATATGTTTGCTGTGGGATGCGGTTGCCGTAGGTGCGGATTACATAGGGCTCAAGCAGCAGACGGATCTCATAAAGCATGCCGGCTTCTTCAAAATTCAGATTTGAGATGACAATGCCTTTTTTGGGTTTGATAGTTACCAGTCCCTCCTGTTCGAGGCGATTTATGGCTTCTCTGATCGGTGTGCGGCTGATATTCAGTTCGGTCTGTAGAAACTCCTCGGTAATAATTGATCCGGGGGCGTAATTACAGTAGGTTATGTTTTTTCGTATTTCGTCATACGCTTTTGTTTTTAAGGTTTGTTTTGCCATAACTTCTTTCTATATATAGTATTATATTGCATACATAGTTATCGATAAATCTGTTTCGCTAGTAATTATAGCAGGAAAATGTCAGGAAAAAAAGAAAAATTTCCTGAAAAACCACAATAAAATCAGCTCTAGTTTAATAATTTTTGAAAAAATGTTAAAAAATTATTTGACTAGCGAGGTTTGTATGCTATATTCAATTGTGTTGTATACAACAGAAAACAAACAACAACACACAATTATTTATGAAGGGAAGAGTAGATGAAACAGGTAGTAATACCGGAACCGGGCACAGTGCTGGTAAAGACTGATGTTCAGATACCTGAGCGTAAAAGCGGTGAGGCGCTGCTTAAAATGCTTTACTGTGGTATCTGCGGCAGTGACCTGGGAACATACCGGGGAACCTTTCTTTACTCTTCTTATCCACGTATTCCAGGGCATGAATTTTCTGCCGAGGTAGTTGAAGTGGATGAGAATGAGTATGGTATCGAAAAAGGGATGATTGTAACAGGAAATCCATATTACAACTGCCAGAAGTGTTATTCATGTGAGCGCGGACATCTCAACTGCTGTGAGCATAATGAGACTCTTGGCGCTCAGCGGGACGGAATTTTTCAGCAGTACTTCTCCATGCCGGTAGAGCGGATTTATGATGGCAAGGGTATGGATGCTAAGCGTCTTGCGCTTATTGAACCGTTCTGCATCAGTTATCATGCGGTAAAGCGAGGCGGAGTGAAGCAGGGGGATAAGGTTCTGGTTGTAGGTGCTGGAACTATCGGTGTGCTGGCGGCTCTGGCGGCAAAGGGTGCGGGGGCTGAGGTGACTATGAGTGATCTGATCCCGATGCGTTTGGAGAAGGCCAAAGATCTTGGTGTTGATAATGTGATTAACAGCGGCAGTGAGGACTTTGATGCGCGGGTGGCGGAAATTACCGCCGGCAAGGGGTTTGATGTCTGTCTTGAGTGTGTCGGGCTTCCGGCAACCTTCAAGAACTGCATCGATGCTTCAGCGTTTATGGGCAATGTCGTTATTGTAGGTATCGGCAAGAAATCCCTTGATTTCAAGTATTCTGTAATTCAGACCAAGGAACTCAATGTCTACGGTTCACGTAACGCTCTGAAAGCTGATTTCACCGAGCTGATTGAGCGGGTAAACGCTGGAGAATTTCCGGTAGAGAAGATAGTATCGGCCGAGTACGGTGCGGATAAGGCTGATGAGGCCTTCAAGGTACTGGCTGAGAATCAGGATAAATTGCTCAAAGTGCTCGTTGATTTTCAGTAGCAGCGGCAGCAATTGATATTATATAAGGAAAGAGGAATTATATGCAATATGGTTATACCATAGTTGTCGGAGAGGTTACCGGATATCCCTGCTTGCGCAGCGGTGACCTTGAAGCCAACCTGCTTGAAGCGATCGAGGTCGGGGCTGATACCGTAGAGATTCATATGGCTGACCCGGAGAAGGTGGATGTGGAGATGGTTAAGGAGGTGACCGCCGGTAAACTGGCTATTTCGGCGGTGGGAACCGGATTATCCTGCGGTAAGTACGGTCTGTCTCTAACCTCAGATGATAAAGCGGTAATCGCAAAAGCACAGGAGAAGCTCAAGGTTTATATTGAGCTGGCTCAGAAGCTGGATGCAGCGGTAATCATCGGCAGTATACGCGGTAAAAATGAGGGGAAACTTCCGGTTGACGCTTATGAAGAACTGTTTATTGAGAGTATGCAGCCGGTAATAGCGTACGCTAAGGAATGTAACACCGTACTCGTGCTTGAAACTATCAACCGTTATGAGCTGCCATTCTTCAACAGCATTGCTGATATGGCCGGACTGGTACGCAAAATTAACAGTCCATTTCTGCAGGTTCATATCGATACCTTCCACATGAATATTGAAGAAGTTTCGGTTTATGAGAGTGTTGCGTCACTCAAGGGTATTCTTGGACATATTCACACTGCTGATAATACCCGTCTGCATCCGGGAAGCGGTACCTTTGATTTTGTGTCATTCAAGAAAGCACTGGACACTATCGGGTACGAAAAGAGTATGTCAATGGAATGTTTTAATCCAAAAGAGGAAAAATCGTCAATAATTGCTGGTCTAAAATTTATGCGGCAATTATAATTTATGTTTGTTTGCAGTATTATTGTTTGGAGGAGTTAAATTATGAAAAAGATGTTAGCAGTTCTGGCTGTTGCTTTTGCAATGGTATTTCTAGGCGGATACTCTGCAAGTGCGGCAGATGTTATTGAAATGGACGCCGGTTTCGGTCCTACTATTGAAATGCCTTACGGCAAGGCACATGAATACTGGGCAAAAATACTGGAAGAACAGAGCAAGGGAACTATGAAGATTTATGTCTTCCCATCAGACCAGCTCGGTTCTACCAAGGATACAATTGACCAGGTTGTTTCAGGTCAGTCAGTTATAACTTCTACTGATGTTGCTTACTTTGCTGATCTGGGTGTAAAGGATCTGCAGATTCTTATGGGACCTTACCTCTTTGAAAACTGGGATCAGGTTGCCAAAATCTACAGCAGTGACTGGTTTAAGGAGCAGGAAAAGCTTCTTGAGAAGAAGAATATCAAGGTTCTTGCTACTAACTGGCGCTATGGCGACAGAAACACCATGACTACTATGCTGGTAAAACATCCGGCTGATATCGCAGGTAAGAAGATTCGTGTCGTACAGGCTGAAACCTTTATCAAAGCCTGGGAAGCTATCGGTGCGTCTCCAACTCCTATGGCTCTCGGTGATGTTTATCCTGCACTGCAGAACGGAACCATTGACGGTCTTGAGAATCCGCTGACAACTCTCTATGGCGGCAGATATCAGGAAATCGCCAAGTATCTGCTGATGGATGCTCACAATAAGACCATTAATATTGTTGTATGCGCCAAGTCATTCTTTGATACTCTTACTCCTGAGCAGCAGGAACTGCTGATGAAGACAGCTAAGGAAGCCGGTGACTATCAGAATAAACTCGCGGCAGACAAGGAACAGGAACTTCTTGCCGAGTTTGAGAAGGCTGGGGTAACAGTTACTCTTGCTGATTATAAAGAGTGGAAGGATGCGGCTAAGTCATTCTATGAAGTAATGGGTAAGCAGTGGACTCCTGGTCTGTACGACAGAATTCAGAAGATCATGAACAAATAACGGCAGGCGACTGTTATTGATCTTTGGGAAAGGATAAGTTTTAATGGGCAGTAAGAATAATGAATTTAAACAGTATCTCAAACTTGACTATATAATAGCCGGTGTCAGCATTTCGGCGCTTGTGCTGTTGACTGTCTTTGGGGTTGTAAGGAGATATGTGTTCAATAACCCTATAACCTGGCTGGAGGAGATGCAGATGATCCTTATCGTCTGGGGTGTTTTCTTCGGCGGCAGTGTGGCATTCAGAAAGCGTTGTCATGTGGCGATAGAAATTATTGTTGATGCGATGCCGGAGCGCCTCAGAAAACAGTTTCATGTATTTATATATCTGATTACCGCTGCGGTATTGGTATTTATGGTAGTTGAGGGATTTTGTTATATAGCAAAGATGGCGATGATCGGGCGTGTTACCAGTGTGCTCCAGATTCCTGTGCAGTATATATATCTGGCTTTCCCTGCGGGTGGCCTGTTTATGCTGGTGAATTTTGCCTTCACTGAGGGTCGGGCCTTGCGTAGTATGTTTTCGCAGAGTGAAGAAGGGAAGGAAGACTGATGACATCGGTATTAATTATTACAATCGCCTTGATTGTGCTGCTTAGCTGTCTGCTGCTCAAGGTGCCGGTTTTTATCTCGCTGTCTGCAGGCACGGCGCTATATTTTCTGCTGTCTCCGCGGCTGGGCTGCACCATGTTTGTACAGCGTTTTGTCGCCGGTATTGAAAGTATACCTCTGCTGGCTATTCCGTTTTTCGTCGGTGCCGGGGTCTTTATGAATTACACCGGTGTTACCAAGAGGATAATGGATTTCTGTAAGGTGCTTACCGGTAGTATGTGGGGCGGGCTGGCGCAGGTTAACATTCTGCTCTCTACCCTGATGGGCGGTCTTTCCGGTTCGAATCTTGCTGACGCGGCAATGGAGGCGAAGATGCTGGTTCCGGAGATGGAGCGTGCGGGGATGTCAAAACCGTTCTCTTCTGTTATTACCGCTTTCTCCTCACTCATTACTCCAATGATTCCGCCTGGAATTGCGATGATTCTGTATGGTTCTATCGCCAATGTTTCCGTGGGTAAGCTCTTTATGACCGGCTTTATAGTTGGGGTACTGATGTGTGCGGCGATGATGGTCTTTACCTCTATATATTCACGTAAGATTGGCTATACTCCGGCTTATTCCAAGCGGATTACCGGAAAGGATCTCTGGCAGGCGGCGAAACCGGCGATTCTGCCTTTGTGTCTGCCGATTATAATCATCGGTGGGATAAGGTTGAGTCTGTTTACCCCAACTGAAGCCGGTGCGGTAGCGATAGTCTATGCGCTGTTTCTCGGGATAATCTATCGTGAGATAACTCTGCGTATGTTCTTCAAGGGTATGGAAGAGACTATGACTACTACCGGAGTAATCATGCTGATTGTTGGGGCTGCTTCAGTACTGGGCTGGGTTCTGACCAAGGAGCGCATCCCGCAGAATCTGACGCAGTGGATTGTGACAGTAGCCGGCAGCAAGTATGTCTTTATCATGATGGTGAATATATTCCTGCTGATAGTCGGTATGTTTGTCGAGGGTAATGCGGCAACAATCGTTCTGGTGCCGCTGCTGGTACCGGCAGCCCGGACCTTCGGGATAAATGATATCCAGTTTGCCTTTATCTTTATGTTCAATATGGCTCTGGGAACGCTGACCCCACCACTGGGAACTGTGATGTTTGTAACCTGCGGGACGACGGGATGTAAGGTCAAGGATTTCCTCAAATCGGCAACACCGTATTATGCTCTGTTTGCAATACTGCTGATTATAATATCTTATATCCCCGGAATAACCACCTTTGTTTCAAGTTTTTAGATAATATATATAATATAAAGTAACAGTGTAGGATTACTGTCCATTTAAAGCTATTCTGTTCTCAGCGCTGTGTCATAAACTTTGTGTGTTTGTGGCATGGCGCTTTTTTTTGTCATTATTTTTAGGCGGCCTGGTAATTTCGTATTTTTAAATGTAGTGATAATGTATTGTGATCTTGCGGTATGTCGTTGAGAGTCGTATGACTGTTTTTAGCGGAACTGATAGTTTCAATGATGTCTGAATGCAATATTAATATATCCATCGGCAGAAAGTTTACGGGTATTTTGGGATTCTGGCAGGTGTTTAGTGTAATAATAAGCTTGACTTTTTTGTGATAAGTAGGTAGACTGGTCTGTCTACTAATTGCTGGAGTTTTATTATGAAGGGTAAGGGCGGAAGTAACTCAGCCCGTGAGCGTCTGCTTGAGGCGGCGCGGGTTCTATTTTATGATCAGGGGATTGCTGCGACTGGAATTGATGCGATAATTGAACGTGCCGGAGTGGCGCGGAAGAGTCTGTATAATAATTTCGGATCCAAAGCAGAACTAATTGCCTGTTATATTGAACTGCGTCACGAGGAATGGCTGGGACTTTACCGCCAGCGAGAAGCGCAGGCCAAGTCTCCGGTAGGGAGGATACTGGCGGTATTCAGAGCGTACCTTGACCATGCGGGTATTGTCTATGAGCATGGTTTCCGGGGCTGTGGGCTGCTCAATGCGGCGGCAGAGTTTCCGGTTGGGTCGCCGGCACGCGATTCTATACGCCGGCATAAGGAGGAAGTCGAAGGAATAATCTTCAGTAATCTCAAGGATATCTCAGTAGGCGGGGCGGGGAACAGGCGGCTTCTTGCCCGGCATCTGTCTTTTCTGCTGGAGGGGGCGGTAATTCGCGGCGGGCTTGAGGGGCGTAAAGATGCGCTGGTCGCAGCCGAGAAGATCGCGCGCAGTTTGCTGGAAGGATATAAAGAGGGGAATGAATAGTAAATATGCAGGGGTGTTGGCGGTGATTGCGGCGTCGGTGCTCTGGGGGACAACCGGTACGGCTTCATCTCTGGCACCGGAGGTAAGCGGTATGACTGTGGGCGCTGCGGCGATGGGGCTGGGAGGTTTACTGCAGGCATTGTTCTCAATACATCTGCTCTGCCGGCAGCGGCAGAAGCTGTGGCAGCAGTGGCGGCTGATCCTTGCCGGAGGATTGGCAGTGGCTGTCTATCCTCTAGCTTTTTATACCTCAATGCGTATGGCGGGAGTAACTATCGGCACTATTATATCGCTCGGATCGGCACCGGTGTTTTCGGCTTTAATCGAGTATTTTGCTGATGGTTCCGGTCTGCGGCGTCGCTGGTTTTACGGGGCCGTGCTTGGAATAACCGGCATGCTGCTGCTCTCGCTGTCATCTGCACTTACAGCTTTTTCTGTAAGATCCTCAAGTGAGATTATCACCGGTTCTGCTCTTGGACTGGCTGCCGGCGTTACCTATGCCTTTTATTCGTGGAGTGCGCATCAACTTATAAACACCGGTCTGCATACAAGAGCGGCAATGGGCGCTACCTTTGGTTGTGGCGGAATTTTATTGCTGCCGGTACTGTTTATTACCGGAGGAACAATCCTGCAGAGCTGGGATAGTCTGCTGGTTAATCTCTATCTTATACTGGTGCCGATGTTTCTCGGTTATCTGTGCTTTGGCTACGGATTGGCACGGGTTCGGGCAAGTACCGCGACTGCGATTACCTTGCTGGAGCCGGTGGTTGCGGCTTTGCTGGCCGTGCTGGTTATCGGCGAAAGTCTTGAAATCTGGGGCTGGGTGGGGTGCGTGCTGGTGCTGGGCAGTCAGTTTGTTCTAACCGGCAGTACAGAAGAGCCTGTGGCTGTGGCACAATTTCAGAATTGCCGCCGGTAGCTGCAGCATAAATAAATAACTATATATATGTATAAGGATTCGTGACTCAGAGGAGCAACAGCTGGCATGGGCGGGAGGCTGTGCGTATTAGGTCGATAAATACAGAAGATGTTTACCGGTTGTTTTGATTTTTGCTACTGCTTATTTGGTCATGGTGTCTTTGCGGTTTTGGTTCTGAGCATGGCCTGGCGTTGTGAGAGCTGCTGTTGTTGCTCGTTTTCGGCTTGATCCAGAATTCTTATGACTTCGTTTGCGAGATTATCATTGCCGCTTAGGGTTTTCAGGTGTTTCTGGGCATATTCCAGAGGGGTATAGCCGGAGTTGTTACGTGCGGATAGATCAGCACCGAGATTCAGCAGCTCTTTGATAACACTCAAGGGGTATGCTGCATATTCTTTATGATATAATGATGTCGCCTGTTTCACCGCCAGATGCAGAGCGGTGTTGCCGCGTTTATCTATTGCGTCAATACTGCAGCCGTACATTATAAGCTGATTGATGATTTTTGCCGTCTCGGCAGAGCTTTTGCTGGTTGTAGCTTTCAGCAGCAGCGGCAGTTTATGGCTGTATTTCAGGTTGATATCGGCACCGGCTCTGAGCAGATAACGGACACCGCTGCTGTTATTCGCTTCAACCGCCACATATAACGGTGTGGTCCGGCGGTTGTTAGGGGCGGCATCAATATCCGCTCCCTGCCTGATGAAATCGGCGATTACAGCGGTGTTGGGGTTTACTGCTGATTTTAACAGCAGTTCATTAAGAAGGCACTTATAGAGGTTGGTTACTACTTCGGCGTTGGGGTTGCGTGCGGCGAGACTGACCAGTGCATATACGGGATATTCCTGCTGGGGCAGGTTGTTGAGAATCGTCTCGATAACCTCAAAGTTTGGGTTATAGCATAATGCATAATATAACGGGGTGCCGGCAAGCGGCCCGTCTGCGGTGATATTGATTGATTCTGCGCGTGCGCTGAGGTCACAGCCATAATTCAGCAGAATTTCAATTGCCTGTGGATTGGAGTTGGTTTTGGCTGCAAGATGAATGGCGCTGAGACCTTCTGGAGTTCTGGCATTTATATCAGCCCCTTCTTTGAGTAGATATTTTAACTTGATAAGATCGAACGAATCTGATGAAGTCGCGGCTTCGAGCATGCTGTGATCCATGCGCATGTTTTCACCGCTTATACCCTGTCGGCACTGCAGAATAAGCATACATAAAATAGCCAATAATAAATAAGTTGTTTTGCGGATCATGATTTTGTACCTCCATTGAAATATTCCGGTAACTGGCTCTAATGGTTCCGCCAGATGCTTACATTAATCCTGCCTGGTGTAAGTTGCTCCCCTTATCGGACATTTCCGAAGATTATCGGACTTTATTTATTACTTACCGTTGGAGTTGATCTTCTTTTAAAAAAAAATAATTTTATTTTGATTTTATTGAAATACGTTTGTTTTACCGGATAATATAGACTGTA
Source organism: Planctomycetota bacterium (assembly GCA_963677015.1). GTDB lineage: Bacteria > Planctomycetota > SZUA-567 > SZUA-567 > SZUA-567. The sequence goes on along the minus strand of OY781533.1, from coordinate 2,555,374 downwards.
ATTCATGTATATTGGGCGTTAGCGCCTGCTGATTTGTTAATTAATTGAGTGTAAGATATTCGCATATCGCTGAGTATTTGGTGTTGGGACAGCACTTTTATCAAAAAAAGTTGAGTTATTATTACCCGTTTTTGCTTCAACAATAACTGTAACTTGCTTTCTTTATTGATAATATCGGGAAATTCAGTCCGATTTTGGTAGATATTATAGCAGATTATTTGGTTTTATATGCGTTTTATTTGTTTTATTTTCAATTATTAACTTTTTAAATATATATCTATGTTGACTACAAATGAAAATACAGTAAAGTATATTTGTGTGCATATAAGGATTGGTGACAGGTTTATTGGCTTGAAAATATCTGTATACCATTATGGTTAGCGGGATTTCATGATCATAAAATGGTGTAGAAGTTGCGTGGAAAGGTGTAGTTAATGTTTAGTAATCAGAGACAAATGAAGATATACTTTCTCCTGCGTGAGGAGGGGCAGGCAAAGGTAAGCTTTCTGAGTGAGACCTTTGGCGTCTCCGAGCCTACTATCAGACAGGATCTGGCGAAACTGGAGGAGGAAGGATTGGTTGTGCGTGAGCACGGAGGGGTCTTTTTAAAGCATATGTCTGAGCAGGTGCGGTCTTTATCGCTTGAGCATCAGGAAAATATGGATAAAAAGATTCTGATTGGAGCGAAGGCTGCGGAATTAATTAAAGATGGGGATGCGATTATTCTTGATTCAGGTTCGACAACAACCGAGATAGCAAAGAATATTGCGAGCAGGAATAATCTGCTGGTTGTAACCAATGCGCTGAATATTGCGCTTCTGCTGGGAACCAACCCGTCGATAAAAATTCTGATGCCGGGGGGTGAGTTTCAGGCTCCAACACTTTCGCTTTCTGGCGAGAGAGCTGTAAACTTTTTTGAAGAAATTCATATTAATAAGCTTTTTATCGCGTCGGTTGGGGTCTCGGTGGATTCAGGACTTACGTTCCCGGGCTTCAAGGATATACCGGTAAAAAGAGCGATGATAAATTCTGCTGAAGAGGTTTATCTGGTGATTGACTCTACCAAAATAGGAAATTCTTCATTTGCGGTACTCTGTGATATAACCAAGGTTTCCGGGATTGTGACCGATTCGGGAATTACCGATGTTCAGCGAAAACAGTTTGAAGATCGCGGGGTTAGAGTTCTGGTTGCTGATAAGGCTGGAATCAATAAACAGTAGAGCGTAGAACGCCGCAGTGTGGTGTGTTTTAAACCTGCTTGGAAACAGGCTGGCAGTTAGGGCTTTGTGTGACTAATATTGTTATTTTGAGCAGACAACGTAATGTTGTCTGCTCTTTTTTTATATCTGTCTTTTTGTGAAATTACTAAGAAACGAAGCGGAAGCTAGTGTTTGCGCAATAGATTATATTGTGCTGGTATTTTTCAATAAATGTTTTAAAAGTTCAATAAATGTGTAAAGAAACTGCTGCTTGATAGCGGTTGAAGTTTATTAAAGCAGGTAAATACCGTATGTAATTTTGCAATAGTTTCATATTTTGCTGATAATTGAGGGAGTAAAACGTTATTTTATACCTGGATGAGGATTTGTATTTTGGTTTAATTGCGATTTTTTTTGGTTTTGCTTTTGAAATATATATTTTTAACGTATGGTATTCCGTAATGCTGTTTGGTTAGTGAAATTTTACTGCATAGCAGTTTTAATGTCGGTTTGTTCGGAGTTAATATCTTTATATATAACATTTTATATTGTTTTTATATTTTCTGAATTCTGCTTTATATTTTGTTTGTAAATTTAAAGACAGGTATTTTATTAATTAAAAATTTATAAAAAGTTTATTGAAAGTTTTGGGTGCTACAGAACATGGCAGCTTGTTGCGCAAATAACTGTAACATACTAATAAATATGAAGGTTAAAAGGCGGTTAAAACGAAAGGGATTGTGCGTGTTTTGAGCATAATTGGGTTAATTTGTAGGCTAATCGAAAACAAATGAAAATAAACGATTGACTAGTGTCGAGTCGTGGGGTAGACTAAAAAAAGAAATCGAAGTTTGTTTGTGTATTGTTTTGTTTCTGTTCTGCTTGTACCTGATTGTTTTTGTCTCCGAGGAGACATCATCAGAGTCTGAGCAGTTGTGGAGAGGTATGAAATGAAGGTAGGTGAGACTTTAGTAAAAGTTGAGGGAATACGGAAAAGTTTTCCCGGTGTTCAGGCGCTGGATAATGTTAATTTTGAACTTAAGGCCGGAACTGTCCATGCGCTGATGGGAGAGAATGGTGCAGGTAAGTCAACACTGGTAAAGGTGATGATGGGTATTTACGGCCGTGACAGTGGCATGATGTGGCTGAAAAATAAAGAGGTTGATTTTAAAACTCCCAAGGAGGCTCTTGATGCGGGAATGAGTTTTATTCCGCAGGAGCTCTGTCCGGTTCCCGATATGACTGTGGCTGAGAATATCTGGCTCGGACGTGAGTCGTCATTCTTGAATATTTTTGTAGATTATAAAACGCTTAACAGTAAGACGGAAGAGGTTTTGGAGCGTATTGGGGTGCAGCTTGATCCCGGACGGCTCATGAAAACACTAAGTACCGCTGAGGTGCAGCTGGTCGAAATTGCCAAGGCTATTTCCCTCGATAATGATGTTTTGATTATGGATGAACCGACCTCTGCTATTGGTGAAAAAGAGGTGGAGAAGCTGTTTGATATAATCCGAATGCTCAAAGCTGAAGGTAAGGGTATAGTCTATGTTTCACACCGTATGGAGGAAATTTTCACCATTACCGACGAAATAACCGTTTTTCGTGATGGTAAGATGGTGGGCTCAGTAGTGACCAAGGATATTACCAGAGGTGAGCTGATATCGTTGATGATCGGCGGAACTCTTGGTGAGGAATATTATAAGGAGAATACTCCTACCGATGAGGTGCTGCTGGAAGTTGAGGATATAACCATCAAAGGTAAATGTGAGAATATCTCGCTCAATGTCCGAAAAGGTGAGATTCTTGGAATATTCGGTCTGGTGGGTGCGGGGCGCAGTGAGTTCTTTGAAGCGCTGTTCGGGGTGCGTAAGAAGGAGCGCGGCTCAGTGCGTATTACCGGTAAGGAAGTAAGGATTAAATCTCCGTCTGATGCGATACGTAATGGTCTGGCTCTGGTAACCGAAGACCGGAAGGAGAGCGGGCTTGTGCTGACCTCAAGCGTCAAGGATAACACCAGTATCGCTTCGCTGAAACAGGATGTGGTCGCAGGACTGATCAACCGTTCCAAGGAGTTGGAGCGTACCAATGAGATGATCAATAAATTCCGGGTGAAAACTCCCAGTTACCGGCAGCTTGTTGGTAACCTTAGTGGTGGAAATCAGCAGAAGGTGGTTCTGGGACGCTGGGTTCTTACCAATCCCCGTATTCTGCTTTTGGATGAGCCGACCCGTGGTATTGATGTCGGCGCCAAGAAGGAAATATACAAGTTTATGTCGGATTTCGCGGATGCGGGTAATGCGATAATAATGATTTCATCTGAGATTCCGGAGGTTCTGGGAATGAGTGACCGGATCGTAATTCTGAAGGATCATAAGAAGGTGGCTGAAAAGACCCGAAGTGAGATAGATCAGGAAACTCTGATGCATATGGCATCGTATAGTAAATAATTATAAATAAAAGTTTATATAAAAATGTTTGTGTGAAATGTGGTAACAGTTGAGTTTGAAAGGTTTGGTTAATATGGATGGTAATAGTGTTGATGCAAAGCGCCGGTTGCGGACTTTTGCTTCCAATTATACAATTTTTATAATGTTTCTGGTGTTCTGCGTTATTATGATATTTGCCAGTGAGTATTTTGCTACCTGGCGTAATATCAGGAATATTCTGCGGCAGACATCGATCAATGGTCTGCTCTCAATCGGTATGACCTTTGTTATTCTTACCGGAGGTATAGACCTCTCGGTTGGTTCGGTGCTGGCTTTCGGCGGTGTGGTCGCTGCGAGTCTGGTAAGTATGGCCAGTGGCGGTGAGGTTCATAGCCCGATAGTGGGAATTCTGGCGGCAATGGGTGTCGGAATGCTGCTGGGTGGTATAACCGGGGTGCTGGTTTCAAAGTGGCGGGTTGCGCCGTTTGTGGCCTCGCTGGGTATGCTCAGTGTTGCCCGCGGTCTGACCTATATTTATACCGATGGTATGCCGATTCCAAAGATTGACCGTGATTTTCTCTTTATCGGTAAAGGCAGTGTGTTAGGTCTGCCTATGCCGGTCTTCATCTTCGCTCTGGTCGTGCTTATCTCATATATTGTGCTGAAGAAAACCCGTTACGGACGTTATGTCTATGCCGTCGGCGGTAATGAACAGAGTGCGCGTATCTCCGGTATCAATACCCGTCTGGTAATCTTCAGTGTCTATGTTATTTCCGGTTTTCTGGCCGCTTTTGGAGGTGCTATTCTGACTGCCCGTACCACTGCGGGTCTGCCTCAGGCCGGTCAGTCATATGAACTTGATGCCATTGCGGCGGTTGTGATCGGCGGTACCAGCCTTAAAGGCGGTCAGGGCAGTCTGATCGGTACTGTGATCGGTGCGCTGATAATCGGTGTGCTCAATAACGGGCTGGATATTCTCGGTGTCTCCTCATATTACCAGCAGGTGGTCAAGGGTACCATTATTGTGGTTGCGGTACTTATCGATTCTCTGAAGAAGAAATAATAAATGTTTGTGAACAGTGTAAATATATTTTGATCTGTGTGGATAATAGATCGTATTGTTGTGAAGTTTGTATATTTTGTTGATAGGAGTTTGTTATGAAAGTAAAAATGTTTGCTGTTGCTTTGCTGCTTGCTTTTGCCATGTGCTTTACCGCACCTGCTCACGCTGCAAAGAAGTACAAAATCGGTGCTGCAATTTATGGTCTCAAGGGTGAATTTATGCGACTATGGGCTACAGCGCTTGAGAGACATCCTGATGTGGTTAACGGTAATGTCGAGCTGACTATTTTTGACGGCAAGTATGATGCGTCTGTGCAGCAGAGACAGTTTGAGACTATGTTGTCTCAGGGTTATGATGGAATTATCTTTATTCCTATCGATATGAATGCCGGTGTTGCCTGTGTTGATCTGGCAAAGTATGATGATGTGCCTGTAGTCGGTTCAAACACCCGCGTAAATTCAGATGATCTGCTTTCATATATCGGATCAGATGATGTCCTTGGTGGTTATCTTGAGGCTAAGAATGTTCTTGACAATATGGGCGGTAAGGGTAATGTTGTAATTATTGAAGGTCCTATCGGGCAGTCTGCTGAAATTCAGCGCCGTGAAGGTAACTACAAGGCACTTGGCGAATATCCGGATGTGAACGTTCTTGCTATCAAGACCGCTAACTGGTCACGTGCCGAGGCAATGTCACTTATGGAAAACTGGCTGACTGCTTTCCCAGGCAAGATCAATGGTGTGATCGGTCAGAATGATGAAATGGCACTTGGTGCTATTGAAGCAATCAAGGATCAGGGCTTCGATCCAAAGAATTATGCGATTGCAGGCGTTGATGGTATTACCGATGCTATCAATGCTGTAAAGTCCGGTGATCTTGGTATCAGTATTCTTCAGGATGCTGTTGGTCAGGCACAGGGTGCTCTTGATATTCTGCTGCGCAAGCTTCAGGGTGAAGATTATAAGCCAAAAGCTGAATTCTGGAAGAGTGTTGACTGGGGTGATTCAATTCAGAAGAGCTATAACGTGCCTTGGGTTCCTGTAAATAAGGAAAACGCTGACGAGATTCTGAAGAAGCGTGAAGCACTGACTGAAAGAAAATAGTATTACAGGGGTAGTACCGGTCGGTATGGTCGGGGTGATCCCCGGTCATGCCGGTCGGAAATTTCTCAGAATTCAGAAAACTGCCGGTGTTAAGGTCAGGCTTAGTATATATTTGCAGTACTGAAAGAGTTATGTGTATTTGCGGTGTTGAAAGAATATGAATGTATAGTAATTCTGATTTCAACGGAAGCTGATATATTGGGCCGGTAGTCAATATTTTATGGAAAGGATGATACAATGGAGTATAAAGGTTTTGATATTAATTTCGGTCTTGAAGGTAAGAAGGCTGTCGTAACCGGTGGTTGTGCGGGTATTGGTAGAGCGATTGTAGAAATATTCATGCAGAAGGGCGCTGATGTTATTATCGGAGATATTTCTGATAAGGCGACTGCTGTCGCGCAGGAACTGAGTGAAAAATATGGCAAGAAGTGTGTTGGAATGGTTGTTGATCTCTCAAATGAAGCTGAGATACAGGCGTTCGCGGACAAGGCCTGGAGTGAGTTTGACGGTATTGATATTCTGGCTAATAATGCAGGTGTCGTTTTCCTTGATGATGCTGAAAAGATTGATCACAAGCAGTGGCAGAAGACTATCGATATCAATCTTACAGCTCACTTCTATGTGTCACAGGCTTTCGGTCAGAAGATGATTGCTGCCGGTAAGGGTGGAAAGATTATCAATACCGCGTCACAGGCGGCAAATGTTGCCCTTGATAATCATGTTGCTTACTGCTCAAGTAAAGCGGGTATTCTCGGCATGACCAAGACTCTTGCTTATGAATGGGGACAGTACGGCATCAATGTGAATTCTGTTTCTCCTACCGTTATTGAAACAGAACTTGGTAAAAAGGCCTGGGCCGGTGAGGTCGGTGAAATTATGAAGCGTAAGATTCCGCTGGGGCGTTTCGGCCAGCCGGAAGAGGTGGCAGCAGTATTTGCCTTCCTTGCAAGTGATGCCGCTTCGCTGATAACCGGAGCTGATATTAGAATTGACGGTGGTTATACAATTTATTAGAATAAATATACCGGAGACGATCGTGTGTTTAGTCTCCGGATTTTGCAGGTGACAATGGATATGTTATTGCACGCACGGATAAAGTATAGGAAAGTATCAGTATGCAATGCAGTTAAGTCTCCTTTAAAAGAAGGTGAATGCAGTATTTCACTTTTTGTTGCCTGCTATAAATCAGGTATTTTGGCAGAGGTATAATTTTGAGGATTTGATAAAAATTAAAGGGGTTTCAGATGCAACGAATTATAAATGTTCCAGATATGGTCGTAGAAGATATGCTTAAAGGATTTGTAAAGGCTCATGCTGATATCATAAGCCCGACAGATGATCCAAGAGTTCTGAAGTATAAGGATACGCCTATCAAGGGTAAGGTTGGAATTGTCACTGGTGGCGGTTCCGGTCATAAACCGGCATTTATCGGGTATATTGGTAAAAATCTGTGTGACGCGGTGGCTGTGGGTGAGCTTTTCTCATCTCCTACCGCCAAGAGTTTCTATAACGCTATGGTCGAGGCAGATAGCGGTGCTGGTGTAGCCTGTCTGTATGGTAACTATGCCGGTGATAATATGAATGTCAAGATGGCTATGGAGCTTGCGGATGAGGACGGAATTACCGTGAAGACTGTGGTCGCAAATGATGATGTTCCTTCAGCACCAAAGGATGAGATCGAGAAGCGTCGTGGTGTTGCCGGTGAGATCTTTATGTGGAAAGCCGGTGGTGCCAAAGCTGCTACCGGGGCATCGCTGGATGAAGTGATTGCCGCCAGCCAGAAGGCTATTAATAATACCAGAAGTATCGGTATCGGTCTGGCTCCATGTACTCTACCAGCTAACGGTAAGCCAAACTTTACTATTGAAGATGGAACTATGGAAGTAGGTATCGGTCACCATGGTGAGCCTGGAATCAAGGTTGAAAAGCTCAAGACCGCTGATGAAATGGCGGCAGAGGCTGTTGAAACAGTTCTTCCTGATATGCCATTCGTCTCAGGCGATGAGGTTGCTATAATTGTTTCAGGTCTGGGAGCAACTCCGGTAATGGAACTGTATATCTTCTATAATAAGGTCGAGGAACTGCTCAAAGAGAAGGGTATTACTGTTTATAAGCAGTATGTTGGTAATTACTTCACTTCTCTTGAGATGGTAGGTGTTACCTTGAGTGTGATGAAATTGGATGATGAGTTGAAGGGCCTGCTTGACATGGAGTGCGAGTCAATGGGTATCACTCAGTTTGGAAAGAAATAACCCTTATTCTCCCAAGATGAGTGTGCTAGGTAAGTGTAGGTAAGGAAGCTCATTTAAGCATGCCATTAAAGTACTGTAATAAGGTGGGTTAGTATATTTTAATGGAGTTGTAGTATGGAAAAATTAATAATAGGGTGTGATGAGGCGGCGTATGATTTCAAGGAACAGATCAAGGAGCACCTCAAAGACAGGTATGAAATAGTCGATTGCGGTGTATATAGTAAAGATCCAAGTCTGTATCCCGATACCGCTCATGAGGTGGCCAGCAGGGTTGCCGGCGGAGAGGCGAAACGGGGTCTGCTGTTCTGCGGAACCGGAATAGGAATGGCGATGACCGCCAATAAGGTTCCTGGTATCAGAGCTGCACAGTGCCATGATGTCTTCTCGGCTGAAAGAGCGGCACTGAGTAATGATGCGCATATTATCACCCTTGGAGCCAGAGTTATCGGTATTGAACTGGCAAAGAAGATTATAGATACCTGGCTGGGACTCAGCTATGTTGACGGACCTTCAAGTAAAAAGATTGAACGTATGATGGAGTATGATGCAAAGTATAGATCTGCAAAGTGATATGATCGTTTTAAAAGAGGAATAAAATAATGGATTCATTTAAAAACAGTGATGGTGGTGTAATTGTCTATGCTCTGATCAAGGCTATTCAGGAGAATAAGGCTTATCTGAGTGAGGTTGACGGGGCTATCGGAGATGGTGATCACGGCATCAACATGAACAAAGGTTTCTGCATGTGTGAGGATAAACTTGGTGGCGAGAGTGTGGATCTGAATACAGCACTCAAGACTCTGGGTCGAATTCTGCTTACTGAGATCGGTGGCTCAATGGGTCCGATTTACGGTACCTTCTTCCGTGAAATGGCCAAGTGCTGTGCCGGGGTAGAGGATATCGATGCCAAGATCTTCGGTGATATGCTTGAGAAGGCGGCTGAAGGTGTGTCCTCACTGGCTGGAGCGAAGCTTGAAGATAAGACTCTGTATGATGCGCTTTCTCCGGCGGCGACAGCATTTAAAGAGGCTATTGCAGCTGGCGACAGTTTTGAGGTGGCTTTGGATAAGATGTCTGCTGCTGCTGAGAAGGGTCGGGACTCAACCAAGGATATGGTTGCCAAGCTTGGTCGTGCTGCCCGTCTGGGTGAACGCTCTCGCGGTGTCCTTGATGCCGGCTCTGTATCCTGCTGTCTGATTTTGCAGACAATGGCTGCTGAAAGCAAAAAGCTGCTGGCGTAGACTGGCAGAAGTTTGCAGTTGTGAAGTTTTAAGCTAAATTCAAAGTTCAGTCTCTGACTGATATTGCTTATACGGATCAATATCCTTTGATCTATAAATAGCTGATAATATCATTACTAACAACAAACAGACAACCTAATGTCTGGGCGCACTGAGCTTTCGGTGCGCCCTTTTTTTCAGACAGATTATTACTGCTGTCTTCAGAGTAGTGTTGTTATTGGTACGTTTTACTGTAAGCTTTTGCTAACAAGTTGGTTATGTTGTTGTTTTGTTGCTGTGGTGTGGCTTTTGAGTATGTGTTTTGTTGTTAATATTTATTAATCGTTAATTGAGTTTGTGATTTAATCGTGTTTTTGATGTGGGTAAAACAGCGGATAATAATACTGGATATGTGAACGCTAATGTTAGTCCCAAACGGTGCAAAAAGAGCGTTCGTTTATGTGTGTCAGGGAAAATATTTGAGTAATAGGGTTGAAATTTTTTTCGCAAGTGAAAAATTTATTGAAGAATATCGGTACTAATATCTGGATGAAATTGAAGGGTTTTGGATTTATTTTATTGAGCTGTTTGCTGAATATCGCTGATAATGGTGTTTAATGCTGAATAGCAGTTAGAGTTTTATTTATGCCGGTATTTTGAGGTTGTTGTCGTATTATATTGATGGTTAGGGAGTTAAGTATTATAAACAAGAGCTTTTGTCCTCTGAGTAAGTTGAATAATTTACTTCTTAAAAGGGCATTTACGGGGCTAGATTTTATGCGGTATCTGATGCTTGCTGGCGTGGGTTTTTGTTGCGATAGTTAGCTCGATTTATGAGATGTTTATTGCCAGCTATAAAATATTTTTATCTATAAAAAAGTTAATATCAACTTGACCAAGATGTAAGTTAGCAGCATACTATAGTTATTTGAAGCGCTTTAAATGATTTTTGGGAGTTACTATTTAGAATTATGTCATTGAAAATAATTGCAGAAAAGGCAAAGGTCTCGGAATCCACTGTCTCTCTGGTTATGAATAATCGCCCCGGTGTCAATGCACGCACGCGGGAGAAGGTTTTGGCAATTGCGCAACAGATAGGATATGTGCCTAACAGCATTGCCCGAAGTCTGGCGTTGAAAAAAAGTAACATAATCGGTCTGGTGATAACAGATGTCGAGAATCCTTTTTATGGTACCTTTACCAAGTATATAAATGATATTGCGAAGGATAATAATTATTCACTGTTTGTCTCTATCTCCTATCATGATGAAAATATTGAGTCTGAAGTCCTTAATACTTTAATCTCACAACGGGTAGACGGTATTATTGTCACCCCGTCTCACAAAGTACGCAGTAATGTTGAGATATATGATCAGATTGATCAGAAAAAAATCCCCTGTGTACTGGCAACCTCTAATTACGGCCGGGAAAATGATAAGTTCGTTATGACTGATTATACCGAGGGAAGTTATCGTCTGACAAATTATCTGTTAAGCATCGGACACCGTAAAATAGCGTTTATTATTACCAGTGATACGGAATCTCCGATCAACGCCCTGCGTGTGGCCGGTTATAGAAAATCCTTTCTGGAGGCGGAACTGGAGGTGGATGAAAGCATGATCATAACCTGCAACGGGGCAAGCATGAACTATGCCTATCTCGTTGCTAAAGAACTGATGCAGAAAGAGTTGCCTGATGCTATTATAACCATAAATGACATAATGGCTATCGGGGTGGAAAAGGCGGCAAAAGAACTGAAGATAAAGATACCGGAGGATCTTTCTGTTGCGGGATACGATGACATTCTTCTCTCTACCTTTACCGAACCGCCGCTGACTACCGTCAGGCAGAATATTGAGGAGATCGCGGTGCAGAGCATGGAGATGCTCTTTAATCTTATTGATAATAAGCCGGTTGCTCAGGAACAGATATACATTCCGCCGGAATTGATTCTCCGGGCATCAACCACGGTAAAGAAGTAGTGTTGTTTCACTTGAAATCCTGTAAATTCTCTTTTGAGAATCAGTATTTATAAACAAATTTCAGTAGTAAATACAGGTTAATCGGTACTCAACGTCAGGGCGTAGAGTACCGATTTTTTAATGCGCTTTATAAAACTGGTTGTGCTGATTGTGCTTTTTCCTTGTGAATACAGAGGTTGCATGATTGTGCTTTTTTTTAACCTTAATATTATGTAAATAATAAAACAGTAAATATTGATATAATGCTCATTAATTAAACGTTTTAAATAATTAAACTTAGTTTAATAAATAGCGATTTTTTCAAAAAAAATTTCTTTTACATCATGTTGAATATGAAGTAGATAGAGAAAATTGCATTTAAAGCGCTTTAAAAAAAATCGTATAAATATTCGCATAAGCTAGAAAGATCAGGTAGAGTACCAGTATGTTGGTCACATTAGTTGTGATTGTTTTTTGTTTTTTGATTTTTCATTCTATAGGAGAGTGTTACATGTTGAAGAAGGTGTTCATATCAGCTGTATTTGTTCTGGCTTTTGTTCTGACTGCGGCTACATCTTATGCAAAAGAGGATTTGCGCTTTGCTTTTTCAATTCCAAATATTGCAAACCCATACTTCATTGCTGTAAATCAGGGATTTGCCGATCGTTGTAAGGAACTTGGTGTTGAGTCTGTTACTGTTGATGCAAAATATGATGTTGCCAAGCAGGTAAGTGATTTTGAAAATCTGATGATGCAGGGTGTGAACGGTATTCTTACCTGCCCAATCGATCAGAATGCGCTTATTCCTGTTGTAGATCAGGCAAAGGCTAATGGCGTTATCGTTATTTCTGAAGCTCAGGAAGTTGACAATGCTACTGCTAAGTTCACTATGGATGAGTATAAGTATGGTTCAATCATTGGTGCAAACGCTGCAAAATGGATCAATGAAAAGCTTGGCGGTGAAGCTGAAGTAATCATCATTTCACAGGATAACGTTGAACCTGTTATTCAGCGTGGTAATGGTATTGAAGAAACAATTAAAAAGCTGTGTCCAAAGGCTACAATCGTTGCAAGACAGGCCGGTGATACTCCTGCAAAGGGTATGAAGATTGTTGAAAATATTCTTCAGGCTCATCCAAATGTTAAGGTTGTAACCGGTAATAATGATTCAGGCGCTCTCGGTGGTTATGAAGCTGTTGTTTCTATGAAGAAGAATACTCCTGATATGTATGTTGGCGGTGCTGACGCAACTGCTGAAGCTATTGCCAAGATGAAGGAACCAAACAGCGTATACAGAGCTACTGTTGACCTCTTCCCATACAAGACCGGTTATGATGCTGCTTCACTAATGTACAAGTATGCTACTGAAGGCGCTCCAAAGGAAGCAAAGATTGTTGAAATGGATATGGCTCCAGTATGGCAGGAAGATGTACTCAGCGGTAAGTTCCCACCAAAAGATAAGAAATAATACAATTATCAGATAGCGAGTTACAGATTACATCCGTGGACTGGTGTCTGAAGAGAGACAATCTTCAAGCACCAGTCACGGCAAACCTTAAAAATTATATCCGTAAAATTATGCACCGTATACTTGATCTGCTTTGGGCTTGATCAGATATGTGCTCAGATATGAAACAGATAATTTTCCGGTTACAGATGGTGAACCCGGGGAATTGAAAACCAATTTAGAATATAAACATAAAGGGTATTTGTTGTGGCTGAAACAATTTTGGAGCTTGAAAAAATTAGCAAGGAATACGGCGGTATTCATGCACTGAACAATGTCTCTTTCTCTATAAAAAAGGGAGAGGCTCATGCAATTGTCGGTGAGAATGGTGCTGGAAAATCTACGCTTATAAAGATACTAACCGGTGCGATTGAACCTTCTGCCGGTAGAATAAAGTATAAAGAAAACTGGCATGAGTTTATGACTCCGTCTACCGCTCTTGATGACGGTATTTCCGCAATATATCAGGAATTCAACCTGATACCGTATCTCAGTGTCGCTGAGAATATCTTCTTCGGCTGCGAGCTGATGAAGGGGATGTTCAGAGATACGGAACTAATGAATAAAAAAACAATTGAACTATGTAAGGAAATGGGCGTAACTATTGACCCTAAAGGTAAAGTGGCTGATCTAGGTGTGGCGTATCAGCAGATAATTGAGATCGTTAAAGCTGTATCGAAGGATACGCAGCTGCTAATTATGGATGAGCCTACGGCTCCTCTAACCAACAGTGAACGTGATTTCCTCTATAAGATAGTGGAGCATCTGAAGAATAAAGGTGTGACTATTATTTATATCTCGCATCGCCTTGAAGAGGTGTTTGACCTTTGTGAGCAGGTTACGGTATTGCGTGACGGCTGTTATATAACCTCCTGTGCTACAAAGGATACCGATGAACATGAACTTATCTCCTGGATGGTAGGGCGGCAGATTGATATGCTCTTTCCGCCGCGAAGTTCGCATATTGGCGAACCGGTGCTGGAGGTTAAGAATCTCTGTAATAATAAGCTTGATAATGTATCTTTTCAGCTTAAGAAAGGTGAAATACTCGGTCTTGGAGGTTTGGTTGGAGCGGGGCGGACAGAGGTGGCTCGAGCGATTTACGGCGCGGATAGGCTGGATTCCGGTGAGGTTATTCTCAATGGTAAGAAGGTTTCTATTTCTACGCCGCTGGAAGCTATTGAGACCGGTATCGGACTTATTCCAGAGGACAGAAAGAATCAGGGTGTATTGCTTGAGCTGCCTATTTTTACCAATATCACCTATAGTGTACTGAAAAGAATTACCAAGCGGTTATTTATTGATAAAAAAGAAGAGAATAAAATCTCATCCGGATATAAGGATAGTCTGCGAATTAAGACTCCTAATCTCAATCTGAAGGTTAAAAATCTTAGTGGTGGTAATCAGCAGAAAGTAGCTATTGCCAAGGTACTGGCCACCAAGTGTGATGTCCTTATTTTTGATGAGCCAATTAGAGGTATTGACGTTGGTGCCAAAGAAGAAATATATCGTCTGATGCGCGATCTTACAGAAAATGGTAAGAGTATCCTGATGATATCTTCTGAAATGCCGGAATTACTTGGACTTTCAGATAGAATTCTGGTTATGAAAGAAGGCGCTATTGTTGCAGAATTATATGAGGATGAGTTTACTCAGGAGAATGTTTTACGCTGTGCTTCATTAGGGAAAAAGGAATAAAATGATTAAGGAAAGTAATCTCAGGAAGTTTATTTCCAATTATGGTATTATCTGTATACTGGTGCTGCTTATTATACTGTTCGGTCTTACTACCAGAAATTTCTTCTCAACATTGAATCTTTTCAATGTTTTGCGCCAGGTGTCAATTGTTGGTATAAGTGCTGTCGGTATGACTATGGTTCTGATTACAGCCGGTATCGATCTCTCTGTAGGTGCGATTATCGGTGTGAGTGGTGTAGGGGCGGCAAAGCTTATGCTTTTGGGATTTCATCCGGTAGTAGCCTGCGTGATAATGCTGGTTGTGTGTACTGGATTTGGCTTTATAAATGGTATCTTTATTAATGTGTTCAAGATTCCACCGCTAATTGCGACTTTGGGCAGTATGACCTCACTAAGAGGACTTGCTTATATTGTTACTGATGGTCTGCCGGTTTTTGGCTTTGGAAGAGCGTTCTCAGTACTGGGACAGGGATATATCGGGGTTATACCTATTCCGGTTATTTTCATGGTGATAACCTTTGTTCTCGGTATGATCTTCCTCAGTAAAACCCGCTTCGGACGGTATATCTACGGTGTCGGCGGTAATGAAGAGGCGTCAAGACTTGCCGGTGTCAGTATCGCGAAGGTCAAATATGTCGTATACAGTCTTAGTGGACTGTTATCCGGTCTGGCTGGTCTTATACTTCTGGCACGAATCAGCAGTGGTCAGCCTAATGCCGGTATGGGATATGAAATGGATGTAATTACCGCGTCAGTACTGGGTGGTGTGAGTATCAGTGGTGGTGAAGGTAAATTAAGATTTGTTGTTTTTGGTGTTCTGCTGATGGGCGTACTCTCTAACGGTATGATTATGATGTCCATAAACGACTATGTACAGCAGTTCATCAAAGGTCTGGTATTAATCTTTGCGGTGGCATTTGATAAATACATGCTGCAGCGTAAATCATGATATTATATTGCCTGGATGGAAGAAGAGAATTAGGCAGGCAATATAATATATTTTAAGAGAAAGAAGGTGTTTTAATGAAGAGATCCGAGGTTAATAAGATTATCCGTGACTCGCTGGCATTGGCTGAAAAGCTGAATTTCAAACTGCCACCATTCATGTATTTCTCTCCACAGGACTGGGAAGAGAAGAAGGAGGAGTACAAGGAACTGAAGGATAATATGCTGGGCTGGGATATTACTGATTTCGGAAGCGGTGATTTTGCAAGCCAGGGATTGACTATGCTGGTGCTGCGTAATGGCAACTTGAAATCTAAGGAGGTTTATAAGAAGCCTTATGCGGAAAAACTTCTGGTTTCATTTGATAATCAGTTGACTCCGACTCATTTCCACTGGTCAAAGATGGAAGATATTATTAATCGTGGCGGTGGTAATCTTATTACCTGTGTCTGGAATTCTGATGAGAATGAAAAGAAACTTGATACTCCGGTTGAGATCAGTATTGACGGCAGACGCTGTACTGTAAAGGCTGGAGAAGAGATCAAGCTCAAACCTGGTGAGAGTGTGACTATTGAGCCGGGAGTGTACCATTGTTTCTGGGCTGAGAAGGGTACCGGAGCTGTTCTGCTCGGTGAGGTCAGTTCTGTAAATGATGATACTATTGATAATAACTTCTATGATAAGCAGCCACGATTCCCTGCGATTGAAGAGGACGAACCGGCTGATCATCTGCTGATTACAGAGTATTAAAAATAATTCCAAACAAAATAAATACCCTAAGCGCACTGAGGTGGAGTTTATTTATATTTTTGAATATCTCCACTTTGGTGTGTGTCTTATTTTGTCGGGTGTAAAAAAAACATAAACCTGAGGTTTATGTTTTTAATTTTTTATGGTCGGTGGGGACCTTCTTTACGCCCCAGGCGGTAAATTACATATTCAAGTTTTCCGCTGTTGTCTTTAAATCCCGATCCGTATTTACCGTGTATATCATCATTGGCAATAAGATACAGGGTCCCATCTTCTTCGGCGACTATTTTTTTAGTGTTGCCAATATAAAAAGCCTCTCCATCTTTTCCTATTTTACCGCAGAGGGCACCTTCGTTTACTCCCTTTACGACATAACCGCGTGATCTGACTTCAGATTTAGAGTGTCCGGCACCGGTGTAATATTTGTGAGAAGGTGATATTTTCCAGTATCCGCGTTTATAGCTTATGATAACTGTTTCACCGCGTCTGAGTTTGATTCCGGTATCCTGCCAGCGTTTTCGGGCTGAAATTATGACTGTGCTTTCATCGATCATATCGGACATACCGGGCATACCTGACATATCCGGTGGGGGCCCTCGGTCATGAGAACCGTTGGCAGGCGTTTCCCAGCTATTTCCAAAACCGGGACCACCGGGTGGACGGTCTTTTGCTTCAATGTTTCCGGCAAGGAGAGATAAGGCGATAGCCAACAACAACATTATTTGGAGCTCTTTATACTTTTTCATAGTTATCCGTATCTATTCATTGAAAATAATAAATTAACTCTCAGAAATCTAAACAGTAAGTAATGATTATTATATACGTAGATAAAGTGGCTTGTCAAGCTATATTGATATAGCTTGCTTTTTACATTGTGGTATCAGGGTAGAATCAGTTTATTTAATTGCTGTTATAATTGGTATATTTCACATGACGACCTGACACATTATTTGTAATGATGAATTAGCAGGATTTTCCGGAATAAGTGATAGCTAATTATAGGCATTAGCTATTTCTGATGAAAGTTGAGTGCTAACATTTTGAGCAGTTTTAGGTTACATTGAGAAACTGTGAAGTGTTTTAAGTTTAGCAGTAATTTATTAATGTTAATGTCTTAAGTAATGTATTTTGGGTATTGTAGTGTAAAAGATGTAAAACTGAAATTGGCGTATAATATATAAATAATATCCGGTCAAGTTTTTGACAGGAATGAGATAAGCTAAAGAAAGATATATAAGGAGAAAGCTGTTTTGCAATTAATATTTGTATGTATTGTTTTCCTGGTTAGTATGATGGGAAGTGCTCTGGGGTTTCGTAACTGGCTGGGAAAGAGGAGTGAGGATAATCGCCTATATTCTATGCTGCTGGCTAGTTTGGCTTTGGGGTTGGTTGCTGTCTTGGCAGTAATATACATTATGGCTGTTTTATTGCTGGTTAATAGTGTTAATTAGTGGAGTGGTTATGAAGTTTTTGATAAATTTATTATTAGTGATTCTGTTAGTTGGCGTAAGTGAGAGGCCGGGGCAGACAGCGGCTGCTGAGCCCGGTGTTGAAACGGGCAATATAATACCTGCTGAAGCGGCGTATGATCTGGTCTGGCAGGCTTTGGATATTCTGGGTAAGAATCCGGTAAAACGTATTGTTATAACCGGAGAGGATGTTGTCAATAACGAGGATGTGGTGCTTTTGTCTGCCGGGAATGATTCTCCAGATGGTTCAAAGTACACGGCATTATATCATTTTGCTGTTTCTGCTGGCGGCAGGGTTTATTATATGGATCCGGTAAAGGGGTCTGAATGGGTGTTACTCAAGAATATAAGCGTACATGATAATGATATGGAATGTGTCCAGCAGGGAATGTATGCAAGAACAGACAGTACGGAAATGAGAAGTGGCGTACTGTCTCTAAAAGACATCAGTGCTGATACGTTTCTTTTCGAGCTTAAACTGTATGACCGGGGTACGTCGCTGCTGATCTCCGGGGTTATTAATGTTGAGAATAATACCGCTGTCTTTGATGCGGCTGCTCTAGAAGCTGGGGCATATAAACTGAAATTTGTTTTTAGCAGCAGTGGGCAGAGTGTGAAGATTACTCCTGAAGGAAAGATGGCGCTAAGCCCTGCCGGTGGGTATATACTGGTGAATAAACGTATAGAGGTTAAGGCTGCGAGTGCTATTATACTTCTTGGCGAACTTCCTGCTGCGGTTACCAGCCTAAACCGCTATAACCGTCCATATGAGATGTATCAAGTTGAGGATGAAGCTGATTCTTTGCCGGGTAGAATGATAATAGCAGCCAGAGATATAAAGAACGATACCATATTTGCACGTTTTTCGGTCGCCGAGGATCTGAGTGTTATTTATAGAATAGATGCGGATATGAAGGAACCGGTCTGTATCTATGGTGTTGATAAAAAATAGATATGCGGAAGAATTATATATATTGAGACTTATGCTATGAAAGCTTTTTGTGATAGCAGTATGAAGTTTTATTTCTGGTTGGTAGTTGATACATTACGGCTATAACTCGTGAAGTAATCATGAGGTGAAACGGATTGTTATGGTTTGACGTGTGAGCGGCTTTAGTCGACGCTCACACGTAATATTATAGGGTGATACTGGTATAAATTTCAATTGAATCAACTTAGTGCTGGTTTCTTAGCTTCTGTCTGCTGCTTCAAGCTGTTTCCATTCAAGGTAGTTCTCAAGTAGTACTCTGATCTGATCCTTCATGCAGACGTCTGCCGGATGACTCCGGTAGTGGTCATCGGAGGTACAGGTGCAGCAGGAGACATTATTGCGCAGCAGGTGAATATCTTCATTGCTAAGCGACTTGAGTTTTCGGTGTACTTCATTCGGTGTGCTGTTATAGTTCAGTCTGAGCTGACTCAGTAAAAAACTATGACAGGGCATATTCTGAAAAATCGTCTTGATTATTTCATTGCTCTGTCGTATGAAAAAATCATATTCATCGACTAATTCCGCTAATTGCATTTGTTGGACTCCCTTTTATCCTAGTGTTTAAAACATAATATTGATAGTTAGTTAGTATAGTAAAACGACTACAGGTAACAAGCAGTGTAGCTATAGAATTATGCTTATAACTTTGGCTGTGATTTGTTTTATGTTATAAAACATTACAGAGCCAATACACATATTTTTTAAACAAACGTGTTAGTGGTTTGCTAATATTATGTTCGATGAGTGTAATGTTTTGTTGATGTTGCGGTGTTGGGGTGAGGATAAATGGGGTTAATAATTTAATAAATCCGGTGAGAGTTGATAAAATTTTCAACAATTCTCTTAAATACCATTTATATGATAAAGAATTTTGCCAGAGGTTTGGTGTGTTGAGTATGTGTATGGGGAGCGAATGTCAGTGTTTGGAGTATGGTAAGGTTATGAGTAAAATGTAGTCAATGAAGGGTTGGGGTAAGGTATTGGTGGTCGTGCGCCAACTGTTGTTGGTTGAGATTGGTGGAAGGTCTCAGGTGAATGGCATGTCTGGTGGGTAAGTTCAGGCTTGGGGCGGCTAGGAGGTGGTGACGGAGTGTTGAGCCGGGGCGATGATTTCGATGATGCCGCCGGGGTAGGAGCAGGGAAGTTTGCTGGTTTCGGTGAGGGCAGGGGCGCCGGAGATTTGAAGAGTGGCGGAGCCGGGAGCCCAAGGGGCGACGGTAGCTGGGACGCAGGGTACCGGGGTGAGAACGCCGAGAGCGGCGGCGGTGGCGGCGGCAACAGCTGGATTGGCCGGGTTTGAGCACATGCCGAAGGTGGCGAGATTGACCAGTGGCTGATGGTCGAGGATGGTGGCTACCGGCAGCGCCGAGCAGGTGACACCGGTAGCGGGAGGAATAAGCAAGGGGCAGGGTGAGGTGCCGAAAGAGCAGCGGCAGGTGCTGCCTGAAGTTATGAGGGTTGGCATTTTGGGGTTCCTTTAAATTTAATATCGGTGTTGATATTTGTATAATATTATGATATTTCACGCTTAAAACTTTCTTTAAAGTTTAGATTAGTATATTTACCGGTTTTAGATAGACGTGCTGTATACTCTCCAGCGTTATAATCAAATGATATCTCACCATAAGATCCGAATACTGAAACACCAGATACGTTGTTATTAGTAAACCAATTTGTGATAGTTCGAATTACAGATGGGGTGTTGACATCAGGAGTGGCAGCATTGCAAGATGCTACCATAATTGAGAGTTTGTTGTTATTAGATAAATATTTTATTAATTCAGTAAAAGAAAAATAACAGAAATTTTCAATATCTCGAGAATTAAGTGTGTAATTATTATTGGAAGAACCAAAAGTTACGAGTTTCCCAGCTGAACCATGGCTGTTAATTCGGATGTATATATTCTTTATTGTATTATTTTGAACATGTTTAATTAAATCTGTAATAACAGTATTGTAGCTAGGTTCTGCGTTAAAGAATAAGTTAGGTTGATTATTTTTTTTAATACTGTTTGCATTGATAGTAACTAAATAGTGTTCGCATTTTTTTAACGAAAGTATACTGTATTCATTTTGAGTGTCATTATGACATATTTGTATTTTTTTCGGTAATTTAGGGCTCGTATTATAAGACCCCTTTTTATTAATTTCTTCATTTAAGATAGCATATTGAGCATGACTAAATTGCTCTATATTTTTGTAAGATAATGCGATATCGAGAAATATATCAGGTTTTTCATCTTTCCAAGTATCAGGATAAGGAGCAGATTCGGAAGTATTATAATTTGTTGGCATAAGTCGTATCAAGCCATCATGTTCGGAAGAAGGACGAGTATCATAGCTATCTTCTTCATCATCTACTATCGTATCTGGTTGCGGTCTATATTGATATTGTGGTCTATCTTCTTCATCATCTACTATCGTATCTGGTTGCGGTCTATATTGATATTGTGGTCTATCTTCTTCATCATCTACTATCGTATCTGGTTGCGGTCTATATTGATATTGTGGTCTATCTTCTTCATCATCTACTATTGTATCTGGTTGCGGTCTATATTGATATTGTGGTCTATCTTCTTCATCATCTACTATCGTATCTGGTTGCGGTCTATATTGATATTGTGGTCTATCTTCTTCATCATCTACTATCGTATCTGGTTGTGGTCTATATTGATATTGTGGTCTATATGCATTAAATGATTGGCATGATTTAGTTTTGGCTATTTTGACCATTGTAATTTCCTTTATTTTTATTGAATTTGGATGCTAGAGTTATTGATAGTCAGTATTTTACCAGCATCAAGGGTACCGGTGGTTTTGCCGGTTAGGGTGAAGGAAGAACCGGTGGCGGTGAGGGCGGTGTCGGCGGTGAGGCTGAAATCGCCGGACGAGGTGAGTGTGGCGGAATTTTTGGTGTTGATGTTGAGTTTGCCGTTGACATCGATTGTTAGGTCGCCGCCGACGGTGAGGCGGTAGTCACCCTTACTGACCTCGGTGATGAGGCTGCCTTGTTGGAGGGTGAGGGTGTCGTCTGATTCGGTGATGGTGGTGGTGCGGCTGTTATTGATATTCATGTTAAGATCCTTTTGCGCGTGCAAGGAGATGAGTTCTTGGTTCTGCTTGTCCTCGAAGGTGAGGGCGTTGTAACCGCTGCCGCCGGGGCTGGAGCGGGTACGGAGACCGCTGACGGTCGCGGCTGCGGGCAGCGGGAAAGGGACGGTCTGGTCGGCGTTGTAGACGAGGCCGGTAATGAGCGGACGGCTGATATCACCATTGATGAAGCTGACTACTACTTCCTGCCCAACCCGAGGAATGAAGACGGTACCGAAACCCTTGCCCGCCCAGCTCTGGGCGACTCTGACCCAACAGCCGCTCTTTTCATCTCTGTTGCCTTCACGGTCCCAGTAGAATTGGATACGGACACGGCCGTACTTGTCGGTCCAGATCTCTTTGCCGGCTTTACCGACGACGAGTGCGGTCTGGGTGCCGTGTATTTGTGGCGGTGTGTCGGAGACAGGTAAGGCGAAGGGTTGGTCATCCGGGATGGCGGTGACGGTGGCGGTGTAATGCTCGGGGCTGGCCGCTACCTGCAGAGTGGTAACGGCAAAGGAGCGGTTGAGGCGGTGGCGGCTGGCGGCAGTTATACTGAAGGTGGCGCCGGCTGCGAGACCGCTGGCCGGGGTCGTGGCGGTGATAGAGGTGGCGGTGGATTCGGCGGCGTCGAGGTATCTGCCGGCGAGGGTCGTGCCGGTGTCCTGATTCTGATGTCCGGCACCGTGGCGGTAGAGTTCAAGGGTGCCGCCGCCGGTGCTGGAGGTAAGGTTGGACTTCGGGGTCTGGAAATTGTAGTCGCTGAGGGAGCAGCGGTTGCTGACGACCTGGGATGAGGTCTCCGGCTCGGATATTTCATTGGCGGGATTGGGAGAGACAGCGGTGGGAATACAGGTCAGCTCCGGTGAAACGGAGCTGGCGGGCAGGGAATCAATCCGGTCGACCAGAACGAGGGTGTGGCTGGTGGCGGTATGCTCGAAGTAGTAGAAGATACCGGCAGAGGCCAAAAGGCGGGTGATGAAGTCGAAGCTGGATTCGTTGTACTGCACGGTGTATTCCCGGCGGTCATAAGTGGCGGTAAGTTGATTGCTGATGGTGCCGCCGGCGGCGGTATAGAGTGTGGTTATGATCTCGGGAACGGTCTGATGCTGGAATACGCGGCAGTCACTGGTACGGGTGAGGAGCCAGAGTGTCGGGCGGAGCGTCAGGGAGTAGCGGTTCATGGTGGCGGTGCTCTCGTACTGCCGGAAGGAGCTCACAATACCGTTGATATAGCGGTAGGTGCGGTCATCTGGCTGGAGGAAGCCGAGGGTGGCGCCTTTACCGAGTAGCGCTGAAGGCTCGAGCTCGGAGGCGGTGGAGAGCAGCTCGATACTATATGAGTATAGTCCGGCGAGGTGTTCTTCACCGCTGGCGGCGGTGGGAATGAGTTTTGCGCTGAGGGGTGTCGTAAGAGTTATTAACATTTATTCATCTTTCAGAGGCAAGAAAGTATATAAAAATTTATAATGAATATTTCATATGATATGACACAATATGAATCCATTTTGAATTTACGTTTTAAAATGAATGAGAGTATTAATTGTAGAGTGGAACACCATTATAAAGGTAATTACAAATTTTATCGTATAATCTATTAATACATTTAATAAGTGTTATTGGCGATTTATAATGTTCTATTTCTGAGTACATTTCATCGTTGTTAATAAATAATACAATGTTTTGGAGTATTGATGTTGGTATCCTAAAACGGGTGTTTTTTTGAGTTTTAAGTACTTCAATTTTAATTGGTATCCCATTATCAAGAAAACTAATTTTAGAAGATAATTCTTGATATCTCATAAATGGCTGCATTATCGGTTTAATTTTTTCATATAGTCCTTGTTGATATTCTAGCATTATTTTTTCCTGTATTTGATATTATAAATATATTAAATCCAGCCGAGCCAGCCGTTGCCGTCTGTGCCGATATGGATTGGCGGACGTTCTTCGGGTCGGAGCTCGAGCTCGAGGTAGCATTCCAGACCGCTGCGGGTGTAGAAGCGGACAAGTTCAAGAAGTAAATCCCGGAGGGTACCCGGTGGGTGCGGGAGAAAGCTGAGATACTCGGTATAGGTGAGATTCTTGAGCCTGAGGGTGAAGCCGGCGGCCTGGTCGAAGAATCTGGTGCCGAGTACGGCGTTCTCTCCGAGAATATTGTTACGGTTGTTACGTCGGCCGATATGGGTGTGGTCGGTTTTCTCAAGCCGGAGCCAGGCGCCGCGGAAAGGGATGATCTCGGAGTCGATGTTGAAGAGGTCCGAGATTATCCGGCGAAGACCGGAGGCGCTCTTGGGATTGGTATTGTAGAGCCCGGTATGGCGCAGCAGGGAGGAGAGGCTGAGTCGGCTGCTGCTGTTAGCGGTTTTACGGATACGGGAGGCGAGTACGGCGAGGGAATAAAAGTATTCACTGAAGCTGCTCCGGCTGGGGTGCTCGCTCAGAAGGTGTCCGGGGGTGGCGCTCTCGATTCCGTGATAGAAGAGGCGTATTAGGCGGTTATTGAAGATGTCGAGGAAATCACGGAGTGTGGTGTCACCGAGTCTGAGGCGTTCTTGAATGAGTTCACTGATCCAGAACGGCAGTGGTCCGTGAGCACCGGTAAGGGAGAGGAAGCTGACATGCAGGGAGTTCTCATCCGGGGCGGTGTTGATTCCAAGTATCTCGCTTGCCGGGAAGGCCAGAGAGGCGGTCGCGGTGAAGCGCAGCGTTCCGGAGGGTTTGTCCAGAAGGCGTACCGCCTGAAAAAAGTCGAAGCGGCTGGGGTCATGTGAGAGTCTGTCAGCTATACTGCTGTCTGTAGACCGGTAGTCGGCTGCCATTGGTAGAGCAATCCTTTCTGATTATACAGCTCCAGTGCGACAAAGCTGTTGATACTGGAGTAGAGTCCGAGAAAGACGCTGAGGACTTTGCCGAAAGCATAGGTGCTGCGTCCGGTGAAGAAGTCATCGTCGATGGTCAGGGTCAGGGTCAGTCCCCGGGCGAACCCCCGCCAGATGTCGCTGCCGATACGGCGGACGCTCCGGCGGCTGTCGAGAGAGGTGATCCCCTGCAAAAACTGAAGGTCTCCCGGTTTGTCCGCACGGGCATAGAGTCGGAGAAGTTCCTTGAGTGCCGCGACGTCACGGGTGAGGGAGAGGTGATTCAGAGTCAGGTGTGATACAAGTTCCCAGAGTGTTTCGCCCTCATAGCGTGGTTCCAGCTCCGGGGTTGGTTTCTGCAGCAGTACCGCCTGACTGAGAGGAAGAAACTCCTCCTGCTCGAGAATGGTACCGGCAGGGAGGAGTGCCGCGAGGTGGCGATTGGTGCAGCGTACCCGGGCGTAGACGCTTTTTGCTGCCGGTTGTCTGATATCGAAGAGGCTGTCGTAGAACGAGAGGTAGAGCTCTGAGCCGCTGAGAGAGCTGTTTTCACTGCGTCTAGTGGCCAGATAATAGATGGTGTCCTGTCCTCTGGCGGTGCCGAGGGCGAAGAAGGGGAAGACTTCGCGGGTGGTGGTGCCTTCGGCAGCGTTTACCGAGAGAAGCGAGTGTATCTGGGTGGAGGCGTAGTTGCGCTTATCTGCTGAGAGGCGGTATTCGAGAGTGGTCTCGTCTATACGGAGCGGTTCGGCGATCTTGGTGAAGAGATTGATCACCGGGGTACAGCAGGTGCGGAATATCTCGGGGTTTAGTCGCAGCTCTATGGGGTGTGAGAAGGCGAGAAGCAGATCCATATGTTCTCCCTGCAGCTGTGGCTGGAAACCGCAAATATCGAAGAAGTTGCATTTGTCCGGGAAGGCGAAGTACTCCTGAAGAAGCTGATAAGCAGGATGGCCGTATTCACCTGTCGGGAGGAGTAATTCATCTTCGCTGAATCCTACCGCCTGGAAAGCATTTCGCTGCAGCGGTATCGGTGCAGTATTATTGGATAACGTATTGGTGCCGTATACTCCGACAAGGCTGCTGCCGAGAAGATCGATTAGTCGGCAGCGGGTATAGCTGTCACTGTGAATAAAGAGCCGGAGCCGGTTGAGTGAGCAATCGGACAGGTTCTGGTCGCGGCTGGCTATACGGAGACGGAGGATGCTTATGGCTTCTTTGCCGGAGTGATCAAAGTTGTAGCTGGCGGTATCTTCAATAGCTACATCCTGAACGTAGAGCGGGTGCAGCTCGGTGTCCCAGCCAGTCTGAAACTTTACCGCGGCGGCGGTGCCGGGTGTACGGCAGGTGAAGGAGGTGCCGGCGGGTACGGTATAGCCTGTGTTCAGATCTCCACTTTCCGTGTCCGGGCGCAGCTCGGCTATGGACATTGAAGGTAGTGGTGACGAGAAATTAGGGTAGAGATTGTCGAGAATGCTCTTTGATATCAGCGGGAGTCTGGAATCAATATTACGCCTGATTCTGCTGGTCAGCCAGGCGAAGGATTCGATAAGCCGTTCGGTGAAAGGATCGGCGGCGGTATCGTCCTGGAGGTAGAGTCTGGAGGCTATACTGGGGTGTTTCCGTGAAAATTCGGTGCCGGCCTGACGCAGGTAGGCCAGTTCATCCTGATAATAGCGCTGTAATTTTTCGTTCTCACGGTTCATGATTCTATTCCTCAAATACATCGGTAGTGTTGCTGGTGCTGAATTTGATGCTGAGAGTCTCGGCGAAAAGCTCGGCGGTAATGGTAAAACTCTGGCGTTGCTGCTTTCCGGCTTCTTTACAGGTATCATAAAACTCTCCCGGCCGGTGGTTCAGAGTTGCAGGGTAGTTATCTGGTATCACCTGTACCGAGCGCAGCCGGGGTTCAAAGCTTTCTATTGCCTGCTTTATTTCACGGGCAATGGAAAGGGCGTTGTTCATGCTGCCGGCCTGAGTCTCACCGAGATCCGGCAGGCCGTAATTGAGTACGGTATTCTCAAAGGCTGCCTTGTTCCAGAAACCGTCGCAGCGGGTATTGAGCAGATTTTGCAGATCTCGCAATACTGCCTCCCGGTATTGCTGTTTGCTGCAGGTTATGGGATTGTCGCTGCTGGTATCCGGTTGCTCTTTTGAAGAGAGCAACCGGTCCAGTAGCGGGGTAAGTATTCTTCCGTTCATGATCAGGCTACAGTGTTGGTTGCCAGATCATGGCTGGCGGCGACATTACCCTTTATTCCACCCTTCTTCTCCTGTTGTACGTATTTATATTCTATACTGCTGTAATTGAGGGAGAAGGTCTCGCTTGGAATGTCGCCGCCGCCGTTTATCTCGTAGCTGGCGATTATTACATTCTTGAGAGTTATGACAAGGTAGTCAACTGGTTTCTGCTCGTCGGCACGGGTGCAGGTGAAGATAACCTTTTCGCTGGTACCGTCAAAGGTTTTGCCTTGCCATAGCGCCTTCATAATATTTGGTGATGATTTATCACAATGCTTGGAGAAAGTCAGGTAATTATGATAGGCTCGTGATGTGGTACCTCCGCCCATTGAACTGGGAAGAGGAGAGGTCGGCTGGCTGAAGCCATGTGAAAATGAATGCACCTCTATCTGTTTTTCAAATTTATCAACGGTGGATTCACCCTCTATTTTACCGAGTTGTAAAAACATACTATGCATGGTACTGCTCCTTAAAAATTATTTAGATGGACGTTAGCGGTTAAGCTGCGGGCTGTGGCAGTTCGGCCACGAGACGGATACTGGCGGTGAGCTCTTCAAGCTGGAAGTGCGGCTTGAGGAAGACCACGGCGGTATAGCAGCCGGGTTTGCCTGGTATCTCGCTGACATCGGCTCTGGCTTCACGCAGCGGGAATTTGGCTTTTACCTCCTGACCGGCATCATCGGTAAGTAATACATAATTAGCCAGCCAGGTGTTGAGATAGCTTTCGACATTCTTGGCTGTAAGAAAGCTGCCGATCTTGTCACGCATGATAGCTTTGATGTAATGCGCGAAGCGGGAGGCGTTTAGCATATACGGCAGTACTGCGGAAAGTCTGGCGTTGGCATTGGCATCATCGGTATTATAGACTAGAGGTTTATGAGCGGTCTGACCACCGAAGAAGGCAGCCCGGTCGGTACCCTTGCAGTAGAGAATGGGGAGGAAGCCGAGATCGGAAAGTTCCTTTTCGCGTCTGTCGGTAATTGCCACTTCGGTCGGACATTTGATAGCGATATCACCGGCATCGGTCTTGAAGGTATGAGTCGGGAGGTTTTCCACCAGTCCGCCACCTTCAACACCACGTATAGCCGCTGTCCAGCCATATTTCGCATAAGCTGTTGTGATACGTTCGGCAAGAGCCCAGGCTGCATTCGCCCAGAGGTATTTTTCATGAACCTTTCCTGATACATCCTCAATGTAGTTGAACTCCTCTACCGGTAAAGTGTCGGGACCGTAAGGCAGACGCATTAGAATGTGAGGCATGCAGAGGGTGATGTAGCGACTGTCTTCCGCATCTCTGAAGGAGCGCCACTTGATCAGCTCACTGCTGGCAAAAATTTTGGCAAGGTCTCTGGGGTTTGGCAATTCGGTGAAGCTTTCCATATCGAAAAGCTTTGGTCCGGCACCGGTAAGCAGAGGTGTGTGCGCCGCAGCTGCAACTTCGGAGAGTTTGCTCAGCAGTACCATATCAACAGGGCTGCGTCCAAACTCGAAATCATAGAGTAGAACACTATATGGGCTGCCGCCAAAGGTGCCGTATTCCTCTTCATAGACTTTTTTGAATAGTTTGCTCTGATCAAATTCAACAGCTTTTTCTAAATCGGCCTGCAGTGTTTTGCGATCTACATTTAGCACCCGCAATTTGAGTGTCTCACCGGTTTCGGTCTCTTGTACCAGATGCTTCAGACCGCGCCAGGTGCCTTCAAGCCGTTGAAAATCCGCGGCGTGAAGAATTTCGTTGAGCTGCTCGGAGATTATCCGGTCGATATCTGCGATTCTGCTGGTGAAGATACTCATCGTATCCGTATTGGGCGTCAGCTCGTCATTGAGCATAGCTGAGGCCATTTCTCGCAGAATATCTTTGGCATAACTCAATTGAGATTCATCCTTTACCATCTTCCCATCGTAAAGAAACTTCTCAAGAATACTTTTTTCGGTATTGTCACTACTCATTATTATCCTCCTTTACTGGCGGTTCCTGTTCATTTTCTGACTCTGCGGTGACTTCTGAGTCGGCAGCTGCAGTACCGGTATTGCAAAGATCGAACAGTTCCTGCTGTTTAGTCTTGTCGGTGCTGAGCTCACGGATAAGCTTATCCAGAGCGTTATTGCCATCAAGTTTGCTGGTTATGTCTACCAGCTTCTGCCGTTTCAGAAATATCTCATTAAGCTCCGGTACCCGTCTGACTATACTGGCCGGATTGAAGTCAGCCATTGACTCGAAATTTAGGGCTATATTTGTTTTCTCAGTCTCAGGGTTGACCGTATCCCTGACACTTAGTCCCAGGCGCGGGGCCGCGGCTTTGAGCACGTCATCAATATTGTCCCGGTCAATATAGACAAATTCACGTTGTTCAAGCTCCGGAAGTATATCAGCGCCTTTAGCCGATAAATCTGCCATAATACCGATGATGAACGGTAATTCCTTCATGACAATCGCATTTCCGATCTCCACATCATAGGTGATCTGCACCCGTGGAGGCCTGACACGATCGAGTTTGTGTTGAATACTTTCAACCATTTTCTGCTCCTTTAAATAAGAATCGTAATGTTAGCTGCACTATATTCAGCAAGTATTATGCTCGCGATTTTTTCATTTATACTATTAATAATGCTGGTAAATTCATGGTCTCTTGTGATAGATCTTTTTTGGGGTTATTCAGATTCTGCAGCCATTCCGAGGAGTTCAAAGACGTTTTCACTGCCATGCAGAATATCTTTAAAGACTTCAGCCAGCGGCATATCTCCCCAGGCAATAGCGCGATGTACTAAATATGGAGTAGGACTGTGCGGTTCTACTTTTAGAAGAAAATTTGCGGCAATCTCAAGTTGGCGGTAGGCATCTCTTCTGCTTTTGATTATTTCTTTGAGTCCTTCATTACCCTCGGTTGTATCGGATTTTTCCGGTAATATATCTGGCTGGGAAGTGGTGATATCTTCATTACGTTCTTTCAGCCAGATTGATATTCGTACAACTATGTCGTTCAGGGTTTTTATGCTGCTGGAGAATGACGGTGCATGAGTACCGTAGGTCGTGTCAAGAAACTTCTGTATGGCGGTAATAGCCTCTAATGATTCGGATATATTCTGATGAAGTTTCTGGTAAAAACTGCTTGCTGTGCTGATTACGGAATCTCTGATTCTTTCTTTCGTGAGTTTTCCTTCTTTCTCTGCTGATAAGAGTATTTCTGTATCTTTCTGTGCCATATGTTCCAGGTGCTCAGCTTCAAGCACGTCGGCATAGGTTATGGAGTCAGTGGTGAGAGATAAAAATTTGACTTCGGTTGACAACATCTGGTCTATCCATTCAAATAACCCTATTCTCTTGTCATTGTATACATCATCGGATCTGGGGTGAATATGTGGAAAGAAGGTGCTGAATAGTCTGAGAATGAGTGATAAGCCCCAGCTGATTCCCTGCACATCATACTCCCGTATAAGGCTTCGGGTGAGCCAGGCTGCTATCTGCAGATCCTTACTTTTATGTTGTAGTGTGTCGAGACAAAGTTTAATAGCTTGTTGCCAGTCAGCATGCTTGAGGTCATGTTCCCAGACACCTACCGGCAGTGAATCATCATCATCGCGCATCGCTTCTTTTATCCGGTCATATATATCATCATAAAACAGGTAATTACCACAGGGATTTTCCGGAGTCACCGGTTCCAGAAGATTATCAATCGTCTGTTGATTAAATATAAAATCATTCATAATAGTATTCCTTGTTATTTGAGAACCGGCATCTTACGGGGAAGTGACAGCGGGAGTTGTAACTCCTGAACATTATTGGCTGCTTCTGAAACAGTATTTAGTTTAAGATTCATAAATGTGCGTACTTCAGAGGTTTGACAAATTCCTGATTCCTGAATCTGATCCGGATCGTTTCCGATAGGTATAGAAAACTGTAGCTCTTCATCTCCATGATATCGGTAACGGTTTTTGAAAATAAAATTTAATAGTCCCCAGGCACCGGGGTAGGTTAAAATGGCTTTTTTCCCTCGTATACTGATATCTTTTCGGTCCTTTATGTCCAGAGGAAAAATATTACAGTCCTCGGCCCAAGTTAAAGAGAATTTAATACCATCGCCGTATTTCCATATGCCGGAATTTGCATTTTGTCTGTAACTGAGCTGCTGATCTCCAAATTCGAGTGTTTGATTGAGAATAGAATTCACATTTTCCTCCTGTCTGGTATTGGTTCTGAATTTTACAGTGAGGTTTAATTCCAGTGGTTTTTCGTTATCCAGGAGCTGCTTTAAAAATTTTATACTTGAGTAAAAATCTGTGATTATTAATTTCTGCTCATTATTCTCAGGGACTGGTGGTAGAATGTCGAAGAAGGTCTGCAGTTGTTGTGGGGTTACCGAGGTCTGTGACTCTGGAGTAAAGGGCTGACGACCGGCGAGTTCCGAGTTGAAATATGCTGCAGCTTTATTCCACAGTGTATTGAATTCCGCTGTATTTATCAGTCCTCGCTGGGCATTGACGGCTTCTTCCAGAATAAGCATTTTTTCATGAAACCAGTTTAGCGGTGGTGCTGTAAGATTGGAGTCTTCTGTTCCCAGCCTGAATTTTATATAATTCTCCAGTTGACGGAGCAGATTATCATTATTGCCGGTATCGTAAGTTGAAATTGTCTGGTTTAGTTTGCGCCATAATATGATATCGCTGTCCATATCGGTAAAGATATTTGAATCGGGGATAAAAGTGAGAGCTACCTGAGCTTGTTTATTCAGCATGATCAATTGTTGGCGGTTGTCTGCAAGGAAGGGTTCTATTTCAGCGAGAGACAGCAGTCCAAGAGCCCAGAGTTTTATGTTTCCACTGTGATTCCATTTTGCCAGATAATCCAGATTTGGGGCGTATAAACATTTCTGTTTTAGAATTGAACTGAGATAATGTAATACCGTAAGTGCTTTGTGTTGCATAAATTCGGTTATAACTGAAGCTTTATCAGTTTCGCCACCTTGAGTAAAGGCAGTGATTATCCGGGAGATTACCGGAATTGCTGCGCAGAAATTCTGTATCTCCTGTTTTTCGGTCTCTCGGCGTGAACTGAGTATATCGGGTATGAAAATATTACTGGAACGGTTTGTCAGTACACTGAGATTGCGAAGCATTACGTATTCACATAGGGAATATACTTCAGGAAAAGAATTCTGCAGATCAGAGGACCAGAATTTTCTATAATCCAGCAGCAGATTATCTGCTTCTTTAAGAATGTCAAGTTTCCAGATAAAGTGAACGTTCTCAGGCATTGAAAAATCAATATTCTGTTCAGGGGCTTCTTTGAAAAATGATTTTCCACGTAAATGAATGCTCAAACTATGAAGTTCTTTAACTCTATTTGATAGAGTAAAGGTGTTGTCATCATCAAGGCGTAGAATAGGAAAACTGGTATTTCCTGAATTTGCAGTGAGATAATTATTTTCGAATATTTCTCTTATCTGCCGTTGAAATTTATGGGATATTTTGTTTACATCGGTAAGCGTTAGGTCTGAAAAATACCTGTTACCTTTGATTATAGCCTGAAGGTCGGATATTTCTGCTGTATTATGATTGTGAGGAAACTTCAGAATCCAGTTTTGTTCTTTATTTGCTGCAATTTTTATAAGAGAATCCAGAGAATCCAGAAGACCTGTAGTGGAGGATAGGTCGCGTGCTGTTTTTAATTGAATTATCTGCTGCTGTGGCTTGCGTGATGTAAATAAATTAATATTTGCGCTGAATTCTTCAAGAGCCTGAAGTAAGGTGTTCTGGTAATAAAGTTGTGTATAATATAAATTAATGAGGGAATAAAAACGTTTTATAATCTTTTCTGACTCATACCTGAATGGTGCGATTACTGAGGAGTAATCAGACGTGTTTGCGAGCAATATTGGTCTGAGGGGTTTGAGTCTTTCGATAAAGTTTACGGCAAAAATATTTGTACTTACTATATCAAAATCTTCTATTGTTGGTTTGTAACGTAATTTGTTGAACGTTTCAATTGTCGTGTTGAGTTCTTTTAGATTGTTAACGAAGGTGTACAGCCTGTTGAAGGTATCTTCACTGTTGTCTGTATTTTTCTCAGCTGATTTATAAATATCATATTCTTTCTGTCTGAGTCCTATCAGCATTCCTTTAAGAATTATATCACGAAAACAACGGGCAATAATATCCTGCAATTTTGATTGCGTTGTAGTAAAGTAACTCAAGGGAGTAAACAGGCAGGTGAAATAACTGTCATCAAAGTTTTCCAGAGTTCGTAGAAGCTCTTCCGTATCATGTACTATTTGCTGTTCATATATTTTTATTTCGTGAACATCGTCTTTTAACCAGATTGTCTCGGATGTCTTTAATAACTTCTCGGTACTTCCCTGTAGACGTGTATATTGTTCCAGAAAAGGGATTACAGTCTTGATATTATTGTTCAAGCCTACAGCCCCCAGGCTCAGGCCTGTAAGCCAGATGATGAAAAAACATACTATTGCAGCCTGATATAATTTCATGCGTTTATTTCTGGCGGTATAGTAAGTTTTTAATGGTACGGCCAAAGTTCTTTCAATAAATATTTTCTGTGTTACCAGATCTTGTATGTAGTATGGGTGTTTATCGTTTATTGCCGTGAACCATATACCGCGGAAATTCAGTGGCTCATGGTAGACGCTGTATGCAAAAAGGATGTCTGTAAACAGTCCTAAATTTTTAAATATTGCTTCAATATCTGCTGTAAGAGTAAAAATGTGCCTAGCATCATCGTTGTTCAGGTTTGAGCCAAAAACTCCAGTACGCAGATTTGTAATGCAATTTATTAGATAATTTTTTGCTTCGGTTATCCATGATTTCTGCCAGTTGAGATTGGGCTGGTAAGGTGAAGACCAGCCCAGCATTTGATTTGGACTGAGAGGAAGATATTTTAATCCGGGGAGATTTTCCGAATTAGATATAGTTATATATATCGGTACATGCATGCCGGTAACTTTTTCCGCAGTAATAATGATATTTTTATAACGTTGTGCTGTTTCTGTTAGTTCCTGTTCCGGTTTTTTCAGGTCATCAGTAGTAATGTTTAAAACTATACAGTCTAGCGGCCGGTTCGGTCTGAGTTTAAGCAGTGTTTTAAATAGGTAGATAATAGATCCCTCTTCGCATATTTCAGAAGAATTCAGTAATATGCCCTCATTAAAAGCATAACAACCATGTGGCGTATTACTGATATTTCCCGGGCTTATGGAAATATCAGCCAGATGTTTTAGTCCTTTACCCAGTACTAGGGCAAGTGGCAGGTCGCGGCTGTGTGAAAGCGGGAAGATCTGTTTAAGTTGTTTTAGATTTTGCCATATATCTTTAAAGATATTTTTACGGGTCTTTTTCGATTTTGAATTTACGGCGTTATCTGGCTGTTTACTGTTTTTGTCCGGCATGAG
The DNA here is from genome assembly GCA_963677015.1 of Planctomycetota bacterium. Taxonomy (GTDB): domain Bacteria; phylum Planctomycetota; class SZUA-567; order SZUA-567; family SZUA-567. The sequence goes on along the minus strand of OY781533.1, from coordinate 2,521,195 downwards.
CTGCCAACTCCTATTGTTTCGGTATCTTGTTTGATTAATTCTGGAAAAGTGGATCTAGAATATTTGTTACGGGCTCGCTCAGATACATCCAAAGTAATAGTGATAGAAGTATCATAAGCAGGCTGCCAATACTTAATCCCAGATGCCATTTTTTGAGGGACGGTAGAGAAAGCATCCTGTCTGCGCTTAGAGTATGCTGATAACTTTCAGGGCATATGGTGATATCAGGAGTGTAGGTATTATTGATCCATGTGGATAGATCTCTCCTCAGTTTCAGCAGTGCGCTGTCGTCTTTTTTATACTTACCGCAAAATCCAATTGCAATGGCATCGAGAATAGCTACAGCAAGTCCTTTGCGAGAAATATTCGCTTCAGCGATAAGCTCTTGTGCAATTGCAATAATTCTGTCTCCTGCGGTATAGGTTTTAAAGAGCAGGTATTCAAGAAGATTGTCCTGCCACCAGTCTCTGCCGTTCCATTCATACTGCAGAAGAAGTTCATCGGTTATGCCAGCCATAAGCAGTTTTAATTCCTGATCTACAAAGTTTTCCTGATGCCTGATGACATCGGCCAGTTCTAACTGCAGATGGTTGAATTCTTCATGAGTATTGAGTTCGTTCAGACTATTCATCCTGACGATGAAGTAGTTGATATACGTTTCAAAAGTTTTTATCGTTTCCTGAATGTAATATTGTGAATGAGTCATATTTTCTCGGTTATTTTATAAGGTAAATATTTCTTGGTCTTTTCATTGTTCCTGATTCTTTTGGGGCTTGAATAACCAGCTGCTGTTCTGTTTCGGGAATAATTTCAAGATCATAAAAAAGTAGATTTCTGCTGAAAATTTCGTCGGAAGGCAGCTGTTTTCGTGAGAATCCTCTACTGCGTCTTAGAATCAAGGTGTTGATTTGATCGTTATAGCCGATAACTGCGGCCTCTATCCAGTTAGTGGTAAATTCATGTGACTGGTTTATTTCTACACCAATACGAATTTTGTTTTGATTTTTGGGCTGAAGTTTAATTTTAAAGGCGTTGTCTGTCTTATTGAACGGAACTTTTGTGCAGCTGTCGGTTACAAGTAGATCGAGCTGCTTTGAGACACTGGTGAGCAGTTTAGTGTAACAGCATAATATATCATCATGGCTGTAGTCAATAATTTCCGGGACGGAATTTTCAGCGTAGATTTCTCCTCTTATGCTCTGAATAATAAGAAATAGGTTTAGCGGGTGAACTGCTTCGGAGCGCAGAGCTGACTCAAACATCGGTAAATGCTGTATAATACGGTGTATAGTGTTATAGTGAATATTTTGTTGGGATGGAATATTTTGCTGGGTGTCAAAGAGAATTCCTGCTTTAGTTTTAAGAAGATTTATCGTCTCTGAACAATAATGGAATAACTTGTTATCCGCTGTCAGGCGCAGACATGGAGGGATATAGTTATAATCGGTATTATCAGATATTCTGAATATTGGAAGTGAGCAGTAATTTTCTGGAGAATTTTTGGATAACTGTAATGCTAAAACAGGGCGAGTACAGGCGATCTGGATATCTTCAGCGGTAATAGAATCTTTTACGGACCATTCTACAGGTCTTCTACTTGGTGTTGCAGTGCTATCGATATCTTCATTCAATAGACAAAGGTAAATCATGGGTTTATCATAGATTGGGATACCGTTAAAGTTAATTTCAAGTGCCGGGATGGAGGCTGAATTATAATATTGAATAATCTGACCATCAGGCATGATCGCCTCAAGTTCAAGAATTCTAAATACTTTTTGAGCGAGTAGCTCAGTATCAAAAGACAAATTAGTAATACCATAATTATAAGGATTAAGTGCTAGCGGATAATATTTCATGCAGGTATCAGTCTTTTCTGCAGTAAGTTGGAAATGCTGCGGTAAAAGCAGCATCCCTTCATGCCAGTATACGGATGGTGGAATGGTTATTCGCATGGTATTTCTGTTCCTTTTCTATGTGTAACCCTGAAGTCTTTCGCAGCTAAAATTATCATCATCTCCTCAATTTTTGTGAAACGGTACCGATGTTTTCCAGGAGATAAATAATCAGCGAAAATATATATTGCTGAGAGCTTGCGATCTGGTTTTATCTTAATATTGTGTCTTTGTGCCAATGCGGCGAATTCATAGTGCCAAATATCGTAATCTTCTCCAGAGGTGTAGTCACGTATAAATTGTGCTTTGCCGTTAAACCATTCAGCTGCAGTGAGTTTTTGCAAGCCTCTGGCTATTGCCTCGTTGTAGACAGCGATGAAATCGATAGCTACTGCGCTGTTCTGGTTTGTTTCGTTAGTGGTTAGAACCGAGATCGGAGTCGCTCTTGCCGGTAAGATGCTTGTCAATTTTTGGGGATTACAGCCAAGCAGCAGGAGGCTGATTCCTGTAGTAACTATAATAATGTAATATATTTTCATAGATTATCCTTGTTCGTATTTCAGCGTATAATATAATTAATCTCTTATATATCAGCATGCAAAACTTATCGAATTATTTTGTTATAAAATAAATAAATTTTTTAAATTTACTGTTTTAAATTATAATAAATATATACTGTTTTAATGATACTTATTTTTAATATTGGTGCTGTTTGAATTAGAACAATTGATCTGGGTAAATTAACGGCAATATTTATGGTTTGTATATGATTTTGATATGTGGTATGTGGTTCTTGATGTTATCATATATTCAAAACTATAGGCCATGGTTTTTGTGCTTTTTATGTTTTGTAGAATATAAGTGTAAGATGCTGTTTTATGTTAATAACGTGATTATAAAATGCTAAAATTAGCAATGAATATTTTTTATTTTTAAAATATAAATGATTTATGACAGGTGTCGAATCTGTTGAATGGTATGTTTTTTAAAAAGATTATTGGTTATTTACAATATATATATGTTATGACAAGAAGTTGTGTACTAAGATAAAATTAGCAGACATATCTTTAGAATTAAATTGTCTTTATGTAATTTTTAAAGAGATATTAAAGGCGATTATTTTTAAAAAAAGCCGAAAAAAAATTGCTTAGTGTTTTTTATGATTTATACTATCAGTGTGTAGAATAATTGTGGCGATATTTTGTGTTTGTTTTTTTTTGATACTAAATGGTATCGGTTTCAAAAGATAAGCAAAAATTTTTTCATACCAAATGGTATCGGTTTCATAAGTAGCTGTTCATACAAATTTTAGTCAAATCATCTGAGTCGGGCTTGAATAGTATAAAGCCTGGGCGGTGTTGTATATTCGCTTTATATAAAGAATTATGTTGGTGGTGCTGATTGTTCCGATTAATAAGTTGTGATATGAGGAGAGTCTTGTGAGTGAGGTTTTATTGGAGGCAAAGGGAATAAGCAAAGAATTTCCTGGGGTTAAGGCGTTGAATAATGTTAATTTTCAGCTTAAGAAGGGCGAGGTGCATTGCCTTCTGGGTGAGAATGGTGCCGGTAAATCTACTATGATGAAGATTTTCGCCGGAATTTATCAGGCCAATGCCGGAGATATCTTTCTGCGGGGTGAAAAGGTGGTGATTGATTCTCCGCGCGGGGCTCAGGATATGGGAATAGGAATTATCCATCAGGAACTCAATCTCTGTAAGCATCTGACTGTCGCTCAGAATATTTTTCTGGGAAGAGAGGATATGCGGGGCTCAATGGTGGTCAATGAAAGACTGATGAATAAACGGGCTGCGGAGATTCTTGATTCATTTCATGAGGGGATAAACCCCAAGAGTAAAATTTCGGAACTTTCAATTTCTAAACAGCAGATAGTTGAGATAGCCAAGTCCTTATCCCAGAATGCTGAAGTTATAATAATGGATGAACCGACAAGTTCACTCTCGGGGCGTGAGGTGGATGAACTGTTTAAAATCATTCATAAGTTGCGCAGTGACGGCAAAGGTATTATCTATATCTCTCATAAACTCGACGAACTCAAGCATATTTCTGACCGGGTGACGGTGTATCGAGATGGTGAGTTTATAAACACTGTAGAGTTTAAAAATACCAATGTGGATGAACTTGTGACCATGATGGTTGGACGGAGTATCAAGGAAAAATTCCCTTATGTCGAACCAAATGAAAACCGGAGTAAGATTCTGGAGATAAAGAACCTTACGGTTGACGGTCTTATTTCTGATGTGAGCTTTGATGTTTATGGCGGCGAGTCATTAGGAATTTTCGGTCTGGTAGGGGCTGGGCGGACCGAGGTCGCGAAGACAATCTTCGGTGCGATAAAGAAGACCGGCGGCGAGGTGATAATGGAGGGCAGGAGTATAAATGTAACCTCTGAGCGCGGGGCGATAAAAGAAGGGATCGTTTACGCTCCGGAAGATAGAAAACGTGAGGGGCTGGCGGTTAGAATGTCGGTGTCGGATAATCTGGTACTGCCGACTCTGAGTGATATCTGCTCGCGCTTTGGGGTGATCTCTAGCAGGAAGCAGTCTTCAAGGGCAATCTCTAAAGTCGATGAACTTAAGATTAAGACCCCGTCGATATCTCAGATAGTAAATAATCTAAGTGGTGGCAATCAGCAGAAAGTGGTAATCGGAAAATGGCTGATGCACAATCCGAAGGTTATTATCTTTGATGAACCGACGCGAGGTATTGATGTCAATGCCAAGGTTGAGTTCTATAAAATATTTAATGCTCTTAAACTTAAAGGAGTAGCGGTGGTTCTGATATCATCTGAACTGCCGGAGATACTCGGTCTTACCGACCGGCTTGTGGTTATGGCAAGCGGTAAGTGTCAGGCGGTAATGAATACCCGAGATGAGGGGACAACTCAGGAAAAAATAATGCATTATGCTACAGTGTAGTAGAACCTGAGCCTGGGGAGACCCGGAAATCATTTTAAATAATTATAATATCTATATATCTATTCGTGTGTTATGTCGTGGGTTTACGCGGTGAAATCTGTGTATGCGGTATTGTTTCGGTTATTAATAGCAACTAAGGAGTTAATTGATGGCAACAAAACTTCAGAGTCAAAGATTTTCAAGAGAGACCATTCAGATGCTGTCGGTGTTATCCGGTCTGATCTTGCTTATGCTGTATTTTTCATTTTCCAGCCCATATTTCTTTACACGGAATAACTTGCTGACGGTTTGCCTGCAGACTTCGATAATTGTTATGATAGCGATCGGTCAGACATATGTAATAATTACTGCGGGTATCGATCTTTCGATAGGTTCCAATATCGCCCTTTCCGGGATAATAACCTCTATGGCTCTGGTTGCCGGATATCCCATACCGCTGGCGATTATCTGCGGCCTTCTAGCCGGTACGCTTGTTGGCGTGCTGAACGGGGTGATTGTGGTATATGGTAAACTGCCGCCATTTATTGTTACCCTTGGAACTATGAGTATTGTCAGAGGTGCGGCTCTGGTGCTTACCGGAGGTATACCGGTGAGCGGATTGCCAAAGGCATTCAAATATATCGGCAGTGGTAAATTTCTCGGTATCCCGGTAGCGGTAATTATTATGTTTTTTCTGTTTCTGATATTCTGGTTTATTCTGAGTAAGACCAAGCTGGGGCGTTATATTTATGCGACCGGAAGTAACTTTGAAGCGACCAAGCTTTCAGGTGTGAACACCAATATTGTGCTTATTTCCGTATATGTCGTCAGCGGTTTTCTGGCATCCTGTGCCGGCGTTATTCTGGCGGCTCGTATTGCCTCCGGTCAGCCGACTGCGGGAACCGGCTATGAGATGGATTCTGTAGCGTCGTCAGTTATTGGAGGTACAAGTCTTCTTGGTGGTGAGGGTATCGTTACCGGAACCGCTATTGGAGCCTTCGTTATCGGGGTCTTGCGTAATGGTTTGAATCTGCTGAATATTTCAGCATTCTGGCAGCAGATTGTTATCGGTATTGTAATTATCGGAGCGGTATTTATCGATCGTTTCAGAAATAAGCAGTAATAATAGTGCACTAGTGAGGATCGTATGGAAAGAAAGAATATTTTATGTTTTGGGGATTCCAATACCTGGGGTTATATGCCCGGTGGAATTGGCAGATATGATTATAAGACCCGCTGGACAGGGATAATGCAGGAAAAACTCGGGAGTGGCTATCATGTCATTGAAGAGGGCCTATGCGGCAGAACTACTACCTGGGAAGACCCGATAGAAGGCTATAAGTCCGGTGTTGAGCAGCTGATACCGATTCTGCTCTCACATTCACCACTTGATCTGGTGGTAATCATGCTCGGTACAAATGATCTGAAGATAAGGTTCTCGCTCTCACCGCAGGATATTGCTCTGGGAATAGAGACTCTGGTGAAGATCATACAGCAGCCTCTGGACTGGTATTACCGTATTCCCGAGATCCTGGTGGTCTGTCCACCGCCGCTGGCGGGTATTGAAGAGTCACCTATATCACAGATGTTTAGCGGTGCCGGTGAAAATCTGAAAAACTCGCTGGAGAAATCTCCGCGGTAATGCTTGAGCGTGGTATCAGGTGCTTTAATTCTGGGGATCATGTTACTTCAAGTACTATTGACGGCATTCACCTTGATGAAGGTTCACATGCGGTTCTGGGGCAGGTTATGAGTGCTGAGATTCTGAAGTTCTTCGAGTAGAATTATTCTTTGGGAATTATATATTTGTTTGTTTATGCCATGGATGATGTCGTGGTATTATGTTGTGTATTGTTTGTGTTTTTTGCCTGTAAGGGCATCTTCAATGTTTTAAGGAGATTATTAATGAAATATTTTGCATTGCTATGTGTTGCCGTAGTATGTGCTTTTACCTCGTTCAGTGTAAAAGCGGCTGATACCAAACAGTTTGTGCTTGTGACCATGGATTCTCAGGATGAACACTGGTTGACTGTGAAAAAGGGTGCTGAAACAAAGGCTAAGGAACTTGGCGGAATTGAAATTTCATTCAGAGCTCCGGCCGGTAAGGTAGATCCGAATGAACAGATTCGAATGGTTGAGGATGCAATCAATCAGGAAGCAGATGCGATTCTGCTCGCTCCTTCTGATAAGGCTGCACTCGCCGGTGTAGTTGACCGCGCTGTTGAGGCAAAAATACCGGTAGTTATAATTGACTCTTCAGTTGATACTGACGGTTATGTTTCTTTCCTCGCCACTGATAACTACATGGCAGGAGCTATGGCGGCAAAGCGTCTGGCCAAAGAAATTAACAACAAGGGTGATGTCGCTATTATCAACGCTCAGCCTGGTTCCGGTACTGCTATCGCACGTGAAAAAGGTTTTGTAGACTGCATCAAGAAAGATTATAAAGATATTAATATTATCACCATACAGTACTGTAACGGCGATAAAGTAATGGCGTTAAATCAGGCAACTGATATTCTTAATGCTCATCCTGATCTTGCCGGTTTCTTTGCCTGCAATGAAGGATCTACAGTTGGTGTTTCCCGTGCAATTGAAGAGCAGGGTGTTGCCGGTAAGGTCAAGGTTGTCGGTTTTGATATGTCAAAAGATGTTATCTCCGCGATTGAGACTGGACTTATTCAGGCATCTGCTGTTCAGAATCCATTCAAGATGGGTTATGAAGGTGTTCAGGCTGCTGCTGATGCCATCGCAGGAAAGAGCGTTACTCCAAAGGTTGATACCGGTGTTATGATTGTCGGTAAGGCTGAACTGCCATCAATTCTCAAGAAATAACAAACAACACTTTATATTGCCTGTAATATATCTTTATATTGCAGGCAATATATAATAATTTTGATAAGAACTTGAATTATTAAAAAAAATATACTAATATAAGACGGTTGATATGGATATTTTAAGCACAAAATTATTGCAGTATTTTAAGGTGTATAACAGTCATTGTAAGGGTGATAATGGGACAAAATCTGACCATCGGTGATATCGCGAAGCTGGCTGGTGTTTCCAAGACAACAGTTTCCAGAGTTTTGTCTGGGTCTGATCTGGTGAAGGAAGAAACTAAATCCCATGTGCAGCGGGTTATTGATGAAAACAATTATGAGCCCAATGAGCTTGCCCGCGCTCTCTCGACCAAGAAAACCAATACTATCGGCGTGGTTATCGATGAACTTGCCAATCCGTATTTTATTGAGGTGGCGAAGTATATCGAGTCTATTCTGTATAAAAATGATTATCTGATGCTGCTATGCAGTTCCGGCTGGAACACTAAGCGGGAACTCCATCTCACCAAAGCCCTGATAAACCGGAGTGTGGACGGGATACTTCTGGCATCGACCTCCAACTGCTCTCCTACCATTGATTTTCTATCCAGCCATGCTACGCCGTTTGTGCTGTTCAATCTGTTTGATAACGATGATGATTACAGTTATGTCTGTGTCGATGATTTTAAGGGTGGATATCTGGCGGCTGAGTACTTTAATAAACTCAAGGTAAATAATTATATTCTGCTCTCAGGTTTTGAATGCTATAGTCTGGTGCAGCGTAAAAATGGCTTTTTTGCATTTTTGCAAGAGGCGGGGGATACTACTCCGGTAAAATGCTATAACTCTATAAAGACCTATGAAGAAGGGTATAATGTGGCCCGAAGGCTCATTGAAGAGAACAGGCTTCGTGAGGAGAGGGCGGCAATATTTGTACTGAACGATAATGTGGCTATGGGTATGCTCGATGGTCTGATTAAAGAGGGGATAAAGATTCCGGAACAGGCGGCGGTTATCGGGTTTGACGATATTGAAATGTCTTCAAAATATCGCATTGCGCTTTCGTCGGTGGCGCAGCCGATTGAAGAGATGAGCAAACTTGCCACTGCTGAGCTGTTCAGACTGATAAACTCCAGTGATGGCAGCCCTCGTAAGTTTTTGCTTGAGCCGAAACTTGTGCTGCGGGAATCATCATCTATAAATTAGTTTTTTCAGATATTTCTTATTGTTTACACGCGGTATATAAGCAGAATACCAAGTTGAGGCGGAATCGTTTATTCAAGATTATCTGTAATTTTGACTGCTATTTATATTTCGCGGGAATATCTGTTGCAAGTTTGTTAATAATTAACTGTAAATAATTGCACGCTGTGTTGCCAGGCAACAGCAGCGTACTTTTTTGGTATCCAGATTGTCTGGTATAATTGGCACCTTGGAATATTTAATGCTTTGCAGCTGGAGCTGCACACGATACACAGATAGAGCTCTTCATTTGTAGTTTCCATTTCTAACGGAGTTCGCCTCTGTAATTAACGGAATCAAGCGCTACTGCCAGAAAGATAATGCAGCCTCTGACAATAGTATAGATATATGGTGAGGCGTTTGCCATGGCTAGACCGTTCATCAAAGTAGTAACCAGCAGGATACCGATAAACGCTCCCGGAATAATTGACCCCTTGCCACCGAAAAGACTCATACCCCCTAGAAGTGCCGCCGAGATAACCAGAAATTCATTTCCTTCACCGAAGCTGACTCCGACACTTCCTACCTGTCCCGAGAGTATAACACCGGAGAGTCCGGCGAGGCTGCCGCAGATAACGTATGCTGATATAATTCGCTTATTAACGGTAATTCCGCTTTTTCGCGCGGTCTCCGGTGAATTTCCGATTGCATACAGATGACGTCCGAAAACCGTACGGCGCAGGATATGGTCGAAGATCAGTGATATTATGAGAAATATTATAAGTGTCAGTGGAATGCCGAGAACCTTTGAGTTCAGAAAAGAGTTCATATAACTCAGCGGTGTGGTCTGCTGATTTGAGATTGAGATACCGATACCGCGGCAGATACTTCCGATAGCCAGAGTGACAATAAAGGGAGTGATCATTAGTTTGGTTACTATTACGCCGTTAATCAGACCAATAACGCCACCGATAATAAGACCTAAAACAAAGAATATAATTACACCCAGAGTAAAGCTCATATTTTCCGGGGCAAAAAATACCGTGTGATTAAGAATATAGCTTATGATTGCCGCGGTTATAAACATGTTCCGGCCTATCGAGATATCTATGCCGGCGAGAATGAGCACCAGAGTCATCCCAACTACGGAGATTCCCAGAGGTGAAGCCTGCTGGAGAATCAGCAGGATATTATCAAGAGTAAGAAAACGCGGGTTGGAGAACGAAAATGCAATTACGATGATTATAAAAAATGAATAAACACCGTATTTAATAATAAACTGTATTGGATTATTAACAATTCCACCGAGTTTTGGCGTTGCCAGCCGAACCGTAGACTCATTTTTCATAATAAATCATTCCTTTATAATGCCATACTGCCAATTTTTTCCTGAGTAAAATCTTTTTTCATTACTTCCCCTGAAAGTCTCCCTTTTTTCATTACGAGAATACGATCGGCAATACCTATAAGCTCCTCCATTTCCGAGGAAATAACCAGTACCGCTGCACCATTCTTGGTCATATCTCCGATAATAGAGTATATCTCATATTTTGCACCGACATCGACACCTTTGGTCGGTTCATCAAGAATGAAGATGCTGGGGTTGTTCATTACCCATTTGCCGAATACAACCTTCTGCTGGTTGCCTCCTGAGAGATTTGCTACCGGCAGCTTGTTTACATCACTGACCTTTATCCGCAGGTTGTCAACCATTTCACGGGTGGATATCCGTTCACTGGTACGGTTTATGACCCCGAATTTACTGAGGATGTTCTTGAGATTTACAATTGTGCTGTTGAGACTTACAGACTTGGGCATGAAGAGTCCTTCATGCCGTCTATCCTCGGTTACGAAGGCAATACCTTCAGCTATACTTTTTTCCGGGGATAACCGGTCAACCTTTCTGCCGCGGATAAATATTTCGCCGCTGTCAATTTTGTCAATGCCGAAGATACACTTTGCAAGTTCGGTTCTACCGGCACCGATAATGCCGTATAGACCGAGTATCTCTCCTTTGTGCAGGGTGAAGCTGATATCCTGAACCTTATGATTTCTGCTGATATCTTTCAGTTCCAGAGCGACATCTGTTGAAACCGTATGCTCGAATTCCGGGTAAAGGTTATTAAGTTCTCTGCCTACCATCATGGTTATTATTTCATTGACGCAGAGGTCTTTGTTCTCTCTGGAGCCGATTATTTCTCCGTCACGCAGTACGGTGACCCGGTCGCAGAGGTACATGACATCTTCAAGGATGTGCGAAATGAAAATAATGGAAATACCGCTGTCACGCAGATCATTGATCGTCTGGAAGAGTTTTTCCTTCTCAGGTGCCGAGAGGGAGGTAGTCGGTTCGTCAAAGATCATTATTTTAGCTTTTTTCATCAGTGATTTGATGATTTCTACAATCTGCCTCGTTCCCATAGGGAGGTTTTTTATTATGGTCTTGGGACTCAGTTCTGAGAGTCCGTAATCCTTCAATGCCTGTGACGCTTTATTGTGCATATATCTGAAGTCTATATTACGCCAGGTGTTTTTAGGAAATTCTTCGATAAACATGTTCTCGGATATTGAGAGATTGGTGAAGAGGTTTAGCTCCTGATGTATGAAAGCTATGCCGTTATCAGTAGCATCTTTGCTGGTCTGGGGGGCATAGGTGGCTCCGTTAATCAGCATTTTTCCGTTATCACGCTGATAGATTCCGCCAATGACATTCATCATTGTAGATTTTCCGGCTCCGTTTTCACCGACCAGCCCGAGTATTTCTCCCCGGCGTAACTGGAAGTTGATCTTTTTCAGTACCTGTACGCCGAAAAACTGTTTTTCAATATCTATAATTTCCAGGATGTTATCTTGATTACTCATAATTTGCCTTCTAGTTAACTTTATGCTGAGAATTGACTGCAAGACGCGGTGCAAATAGCATTTCTGTGGTTATGCTGTTTTACGGGCTTGTTTACTCCTGTTGATAAAATCAAATGTAGCCGCGATAAGAATAAGTATGCCCTGTACCACCATGGCCATGAACCAGGATATGCCCAGAAGATTCATTACGTTATTCAGCAGGGTTATAAAGAGGACACCGATAAAGGTCTGCTTGAAACCGCCACTGCCACCCATAATACTGGTGCCGCCTATGATAATACTGGCGACAATACTTATAAACATCTTGTCGCCCATTGATGCGATACCCGCCTGATTACGAGCGGTCATTATAACACTGGCAAGGCTCGCATACAGCCCGCTTAACAGGGTTATAATAAAGATAACTTTCTTGACATTAATACCGGAAATATAGGCTGCGGTAGGATTGGTGCCCACCATCAGTATATTTCGGCCGAAGCGTGTTCTTTCCAGCAGCCAGTTGGCAAAACCGCAGCTTACTAAAGCAATAATAATAGGAATAAAATAGTATTTCCCCTCACCGCCAATAATGAAGTAACCGTCAGGCATCCCGAAAATCGAGGTTCTGCTAGATACAATGTTTGCAAACAGGATGGCAATACCGGATACAGCTAGCTGGGTTGAGAGGGTTGCTATGAATGAAGGCATCTTGAGTCTGGTGATTGCCAGGCCGTTTATAGTGCCGATTATTCCGCCTATCAGGAGCATCACCAGTATAGCTACCGGTATTGATAGTGCCGGTGATTCGCTCAGCGGTGACAGTGCCATTATATAGGCTCCGACAACACTGCATAAGGATAGAATAGAGGTGACTGAAAAATCGATACCTCCGTTTAGAATTACAAATGTCAGTCCACTGGCGATGATCAGGAGATCACTTGCCTGCAGGCAGTAGTTCTTCAGGTTATAAAAGGTGGTGAAGTTTGGTATAAATATTATGGAAATGATAAAACATAGAATTAATAGCAGCAAAATCGGGTTGCCGGCAATAGCTGATTTTAATTTCATCAATTACTCCTGCTGAGTTCTGGCAGTTATTACTGCTTCGAACTTATACTATCTGAATTTATGGGGCAGATCCGGAAGATAGCATCATCATAGTTACCGCCGGATCTGACCATGTTTTGTTTTACTCTGTGAAGGTGCTGCTATTTCAGCATAGAGTAGCTCCAAACCTTGGGGGCTATCTCGGCAAAATTCTCGGTGTTGACAATAATACCTGAGTCACGAATGACAGGGTTCTCAGGTTTTTCACCGTTAGCGAGCTTGATTGCCCAGTCAACGCACTGTTTGCCGGTTGCCACGGCGCTCTGGGCTGCGTCAGCTTCTGCGTAACCGTCTTTGAGCATCTGCAGTCCTACTTCGTCACCGTCAAAAGAGACAACTGCGATGTGCTTGTCTTCGCCTATCTTGTTCCACTTGCCAACCTGTTCGAGTGCGGACTTTATGGGTGAGAACATGATATCAGCAGGGGTGATAATAAGATTGGCATCAGGGAAAGCGAGTAGTGAATTCTGTAATCCTTTGAAAGCGACCTCCTGATTCCATTCTGTTGGTACCTCACTGACAAGCTCGAAGACGTCAGGGTATTTCTCGATTATCTCTTTGTGACCTTTCTTGCGCTCAACCGCATTCTCATCACCCAGGTTGCCGATAAGTAGAATAGCTTTGTACTTTTTGCCGTTTTTCTGCGCGTTCAGGGCAAACCACTCAAGGACGTCCTTGGACATGGCGTAGTTGTCGGAAAGAATGGAGAGATCAGGCTGAACCTTACCCTGTACCGGACGGTTGTCCATGATGATTGGTATTCCGGCATTCTTGCATCTTTTGACTGAAATAGCAATAGCCGCCCCGTCTTTAGGAGCGCAGATTATGGCGTCGACACCTTTGGCAATGAGGTTTTCTATCTGCTGGTTCTGTTTTACCGCATCACCTTCAGCCATTATTGTTATCAGTTCAACCCCTTTGGCCTTGGCTTCATCGACCATTGCTTTGTAATTTGATACCCAGAATTGTGATTCGAGTGAATCCATGGACAATCCGATGCGGATCGGTTCCTTTGCCTGAGTAATACCGCTCAAGCATATAACTGCCAGTAAACATAGAAGCAATTGGTAGAATTTTTTCATTAATATCTCCTTAATCCAAACACAAAAACACAAATCAAAACAAACAATCACAATACTGCTATTATTTATATACACTTATACACATTTAGAGCCTAATCACTTGTTTGTGAATACCGCTTCACGGATCGTTTTAAGCATTTCGGTGGGGTTGTCACGGGTGATCAGAGCTGAAAGGCTGTCTTTACCGATCTTGTCGACAACCTGGTCGAAGCACTGCATATAGAGGATGCTTTCTCTGACAGCTTCGTATTGATTTTCCCGATATGGGAAGATATCCACTGATATCCAGCCTGTATAATTATATTTCTGCAGGGAGTACATCATTTCAATATATTCAATCATCCTTACTGAGCCTGCTATCATATCATCATCCCAGACGCCGTAGTTGTCGTTGATGTGAATGTTAAAGAGACGCTCGCTTTTTGCGGCCATTTCCAGATCTCTGGCCATGTTGCCACCGGCCTGCAGTGTGTGGCCGACATCAACTGTGAGTCCGAGGTTTGGACATCCTACTTCGGCGCAGGCGAGCAGTGCTGTGGGTACGGTGTCCACCAGTGAGCGGTTTCTGGGTTCACGGAGTTTCGGCTCGAGTGTAATATTTACATCCGGAGCATATTCACATAGTGTGCGCAGACTGGTGAGAAAGTCATCCCACTGCCGGGCATAGTCTACCTGCAACGGGTAGTCAAAACCGTCCTGACCGGTCCAGAGGTTAAAACCTTCCGCTTTAATTTCTCTGGTAAAATCAATAGCTCTTTTACAGTCGCTGATCGCTTCATTCCTGACCTCTGCTGAAGAGCTTGAGAGTGATCCCTTGCTCCATTTTCTTTCACCGAAGAGTGAAGAATTAACAAATGAGGCTTCTAGACCGTATTTTTGCAGAAGGGGGATGATTTTATCTTTTTCAGATTCAATACCGCCTTCGGAGTTAAAACATAACTCGACACCATTCAAAACATTCTGCTGGCAGAGATTGGTGATTAATTCTTCATAGGAGCAGTCGTCTTTATAGCCGCATGACATGTATCTGTCGTTAATATTTCCCAGACTGCCGGTAATAGTGCTGAACTTAGCCATTTATTTCTCCTTGGATTTTGTTTAACTATTGGTTCATTAAAATGCAGAAAGTATTTTTGATTGTTATTGTTAAAAATAAATATCAGGTTTTATTTTCTTAAACCGTCTTTATGATGTGGTGCAGTTAAAAGTAGCATACTCTACGTTTGTGCTTAGTCAAATTTTTGTTTCATTATTTCTGAAAATAATAACAACATTTTCATGTTATTTTCTGAAAATATTTTCAAAGATGTTTTCATAAAATTGCGTTTATTATGGCGATATTCTCATTTTGTCGGGAAATATAGAGAAAATAATTGCCGGTATTATTTTGTTTTTAATGCTGTCTGGTGAAAATTATTGCGTATTTTCTGAAAATTATTTGAAAAAATTTCTGAAATAGTTATGATTGACAACTAAATGATTTAGTACGGCGGAGTTTATCAGCGAAATAATATTTTATAATCATGGAGAGGTTGTTTCTTCTTATAATAATCTATACAATTATGTCTGATCTTATTTTGTTAGAGCAAGAGCAAGTGTGGGTTTAGTTCTAATCTTTCTTTTGCCTGTTCTGCTGCTGTGCTTAGATAATGTTGTAACAGTGAATATTTTTAAGCAGAAAAATAACTGGAAAAGAGCAAAGGTCTAATGAGTAAAAAACTTCAACCTAATATACATCAGGTAGCCAAGGAGGCCGGGGTTTCGCCAGCTACAGTCTCCAGGGTATTGCGTAATCGTGATATTGTCAGTGAAGATACGGCGCAAAAAGTTGAAAAGGCTGTCAGCAAGTTAGGATACCGTAATAATAATATTGTTCCGTCAGCTGTGAATAAGAGTACGGCGACTATCGCTGCAGTTCTTCCTGATGTTACCAATCCTTTTTTCAGCAGTGTGCTTGGCGGCATTGTGCATACGGCACGAAACCACCGGATTCAGACTGTAATCTGTGACTCGCAGAATAATATTGATCTTGAAAATGAGTATCTGCATGAAATATTGAGTATGGCGCCAGATGGTCTGATATTAAGCCCTGTGGCGGCTGAAAGTACTATGATTGATAGAATCCTGCAGGCGAATATCAATGTTATTTTTGCGGATCGTATTATAACTGCGGCTGATAGCGTGTCGCGCGTGATTTCTGATGATTATCAGGGAGCTTACCAGATTATCAAATATCTGATTAATATCGGGCATCGTGATATTCTATATCTGGGAACCTATAAAGGAGCCAGTACCGAACTTGACCGTTTGAATGGTTACCGCGCGGCGCTTGCGGATAATGGAATTGAGGTGCGGGAGGAGCTGATTGCCGAGAAGCAGCTCAATGTCGCTACGGTTCAGGATAAGATTAATGAGCTGCTGGATACCGGGATAAAGTTCAGTGCGGTATTTGGAGCGGATGATCCTACTGCTATTGAAGCGATGAAGACTCTGACCGCAAGAAAGTTACGGGTACCGGAGGATATCTCGGTAGCGGGCTATGGGGATATGATTTTTGTTAATCAGTGTGAACTTACTACTGTTGCGGTACCGTCCTATGAGATAGGTCGAAATGCGATGATATTGCTGACCGATCTGATTGAAAACCGGGTAAGCAGTTATCAGGAGGTTATTCTCAAGCCGAGTATTGTTATCCGTTCTTCCTGCGCTCCGGTGTAATCTTTGGGCGTATACCGTAAATCACGAAGTATAAGTTATAAGATATTGCTGCGTGCATAATAGATAAAGAACAACATTTATTTGAAGATATGATTGTCTGAATACGTAAAAGTGTTGAATATATCAGAATGAATTATTCGGCCTAATGGGTATATTTCATATATTTGGCCGGTTTGTGGCTTATTTTTCTATCTTATTTCTGCCGTGTTCTTTGGCGCAGTAAAGCAGTTCGTCAGCTCTATGAATCATCTGGCTGCAGTCTTCACCATAATTCTCAACCACACCGCCGCTGATAGTGATGGCTTTACCATCATTGAAGTCCCATTCCAGCTCTTCGACCGTCTTTCGTATTCTGTCCGCTATGACATAAGCGCCGGCGAGACCGGTTTCCGGGAAGATAACCAGAAATTCTTCGCCGCCATATCTGCCGATACAGTCGGAGGCACGCAAACCTTTACTGATGCATTTTGAAATTTCAATCAATACCTTATCACCGGCAAGATGCCCATAGTTGTCATTGACCTTTTTGAAAAAATCAATATCAAATAACAGCAGTGAGAGCTTTGACTTATAGCGGGAGCTGCGTTCCAGCTCTTTCTTCAGGGTATCGATGATATGCTTACGGTTGTATATCTGCGTGAGACCATCGGTTATGGCGACATGCTGCAGGGATACCAGCGCTTCTTCGGCTACTTCTTCCTTGCTTTTCAGCTCAACGATCATGGTGTTGAAATAGTTGGTAAGATCACCAATTTCTGTACCGTATTCAACATCGATCTTGTCGGCATTTTTGAAATTCCGGCTTTCGATAATCTTTTTGACTGAATTTGATAATTCCAGAATACTGGAGCTGGCGCCATGTTCAGCGACGTTCAGCCCGATCTCCTCGAATTCTCTGGAAACTCGCATTGGTGATATGCGGTTGATTATCTTCATAATGATGAATGAGATACCGAAGGCCCAGACGAAAGCCGTGACGGAGCCGAGCAGCTGAACCAGGACCTGATGCGTTCTGGTAATGGCGAATTCGGTGAGAAAGGACTCTTTGATAAATATGCCGGTGGCAACCGTTCCCCAGATCCCGGCAAAACCGTGTACCGGGATTGCTCCGACAACATCGTCTAGTTTGAGCTTTTCAAGAAGCGAGGTACCCCAAAAAACGATCAGGCCTGAAACAACACCTACCACCAGTGCTCCGGCTTCACCGAGGTAATAGCAGCCGGCGGTGATACCGACCAGACCGCCTAGAATGCCGTTAATGATCATCTCCGGTTCGGGAAGGCGGTTTTTACCGAAGAGCCAGCTGGTGAACAGGGTGGTTAGTCCACCGAAGGAGGCGGCGATGATGGTGTTCGCCAGAATATTCGCGACATCTGCCGTTGCCGAGAGGGTACTGCCTGAGTTGAAACCAAACCAGGCGAAGAAGAGTATAAATACTCCGAGATAGGCCATAACCAGATTATGTCCCGGTATTTTATTGGCTTTACCGTCTTTGGTGAATTTATTCAGTCTTGGTCCAATTATGATGACCCCCGCAAGTCCAACCCAGGCGCCTATGGAATGAACTACGGTTGAACCGGCGAAATCAAGAAAGCCCAGTTTTTGCAGCCAGCCCTGATTATCAGGGTAATATAAGCTGCCCCAGGCCCAGTGGCCGAAGACCGGATAGATAAAGGCGGAGGTTATGAATGACATCAGCAGGTAGGTGCCGAATTTTGCCCGTTCCGCAACCGCTCCGGAATCAATAGTGGCGGCGGTTCCGACGAAAACGGCCTGAAAAACAAAGAAGGCCGCTCTCCAGTTGTCCGTATCGAAATTAACAAAGAAGTCACTGCTGCCGATTATTCCGTGAAAGGTCTTACCGAACATCAGACCATAGCCGATAAACCAGAAAGCGGCGATTGACAGAATAAAATCCGACATATTCTTGATAGCAACATTAATAGAATTCTTAGCCCGGGACAAACCTGTCTCCAGTGCCATGAAACCTGCCTGCATCAGAAATACAAGCATTGCCGAGATTATTACCCAGATACAATCTTCTACACTTTTCACTGCCACTATCCTTTAATGCTGTGTCTGCTTTTTTATGCCGCGCTAAATGTTGTACTCTACTTTTTAATACTATTTATGATAGTCTATTCCTGTTATTTTTGCAAGCTATAACGTCCTGTTAATTTTAACTTGAGCTTAATATTCAGGGCTTTTTGAGAGTTATTTTGTGAATATAAATAATTTAGTCAGAAGTTAAAATTGTAATTTGAATATAAAATTTATGCCTGCGGACAATATTGTCGTACTCTTAACTTATGGTTAATATATTGTTTCCTGAAATATGCCAAAATTGTCAGTTATATTGGAGGTAAGTAATTATAATAATGAGTGTCTTGTTATAACTATGTGCTAACATTGTTAAAAAAAAGAAGTCGGCTTTATTCTTTTTACAATAAATTTTTCAGTGCAACTGGTGAGTAGTGGTAAGAAGAAGTTTGGTAAGTTTTTGTATAAATTATACTTATTGTTACATTCAGTAGGTAGTGGGTAAGAATTTGAGTATGATAATGTATAAAGGCAATTCAGCGGTTGCGAGAATTGCCTTCATACTGTTGAGGGGGGAAGATCGGTAGTCGTGGTATTGTATAGTATTATTTTTATGTGGTGCTAATATTATACATCTGTTTTCTACGTTCTGATTTATACTTCCCTTTTTTGAGAAAATCCCTGTTCTGATCCCGTGGGTCTAAAATTACTGCTCAGACTCTCACGGTAACTTTAGAATAATATCTAATATTCCTTTGCTTCATCAAGGTATTCCCGGACTACTTTTGCTGCAGTCATTACGGCTTCTGTTTCTGAGATTTCCGGAGTCCCGACTCGCCACCAGCCTTCATAATTTCCGGTCATGCTTTCCGGGGTGGATTTCACATCTATTACGGTTGTCTTAGGACTTGCGGCGGCGGCTTTCATTGCGGCAACAAGCTCTTCCTCGGTCTTTACCGTCCAGCTGTCACAGCCGTAACTTCTGGCATTCATTGCGAAATCAATTGGAATATATTCGCCATCAAGGCGTCCGGTGCTTTCATTTCTGAAGCGCAGTTCGCAGCCGAAACTCGGTATTCCCTGGCTCTTCTGCAGATTATGGATGCATTGCCAGCCGCCATTATCGATAACGATAACATTGATTTTTATATTCTCCTGAATGGCGGTAACTAGTTCCTGGTGGAACATAAGATAGGTGCCTTCGCCGAGCAGTACCCAGACTTCGCGCTCCGGTTCGGCCAGCTTTGCGCCGATTGCACCGGGGATTTCATAGCCCATACAGGAGTATCCATACTCAACATGATAAGAGTGTCTGGAAACTGTTCGCCAGACCCGCTCGAGATCTGATGGCAGGCTGCCGGACGCGGTGACTACAATTGCATCCTTGCTGATACCGCCGGTATTCATCATACCTATTACTCTGGTCTGAGCGACGGTTTCAGGTTTGCCGGGAGCTGCCGTATACAGCCGGTCAACCTCGGCGTCCCACTCCGCTTTCAGTTCCGCTATCTCACCGGCAAATGCTGCGCGGTAATTCTTTTCCTGCAGGCATGAATGTATCTCGGTCAATGCGAGCTTGGCATCTGCGAGGGCGGGGAAGCTGTTTATTTTATAAGCGTCCATAGGATTTACATTGATACCTATAACTGTCAGCTCAGGATTGCGGAAGGCCCATTTGGAAGAGGTGTGGAAGTCATTGAGTCTTGTTCCTACAGCGATCAGGCAGTCGGTCGAGGCGGCAATGCGGTTGGCCGCCAGAGTTCCGGTAGTGCCGATACCACCAAGGTTGTATGCGTGATCTGAATAAATAACACCTTTGCCGGCCTGAGTTTCCGCGAATGGAATGTTAAACTCGGTGGCGAACGCTTCTAGTTCAGACCAGGCTTCTGAATAGCGTACGCCGCCACCGACGATTATCAGCGGATTTTTCTTTCCGGCTATAATTTCAGCGATTTTCTGCGCCATACCTGCGGCCAGTGGACGTCTCTGAATGTAATGAACTCGTTTCTTGAAGAAGTATTCAGGATAATCATAGGCTTCGGCCGCGGTGTCCTGCGGCATGGCGAGGGTCACCGCACCGGTAAGAGCCGGATCGGTGAGTACCCGCATGGCGTTGATTGCAGCTGTCATCACCTGTTCCGGCCTGACGATTCTATCCCAGTATTTACTGACCGGTTTGAAGGCATCGTTACTTGAAATCGTATGGTCTGTTTCCTGCTCAATCTGCTGCAATACCGGATCGGGCTGACGTGACGCATATACATCACCGGGTAGAAATAGAACCGGGATTCTGTTGGCGGTGGCTGTCGCGGCGGCGGTAACCATATTCATGGCACCAGGCCCGACAGAACTGGTAGTGCATAAAATTTTCTTACGATTATGCTGTTTGGCAAAGCCAAGTGCCATATGACCGGCACCCTGTTCGTTATTTACCCGGTAGAACCTGAAACTGTCGGCTTTACTCTCTAAAGCCTCACCAATTCCCAGAACGCAACCGTGTCCGAATATTCCGGCTATGCCTTCAACAAATTTTATCTCCTCGCCATCAAAGTTTATATACTGATTATCAAGGAATTTAAATAAAGCTTGCGCTGTCGTTAATCTTACTGTTCCCATTATATGAGTCTCCAGATGTTAGTAGTAATATGTTTTACAGGATTATTTAAATCCAGTTGCGACTTGAAAAGTTACTGAGACTTTTCGGAATAATTTTAAAGTAAACCGGCGGTTGAACAGCTGGCAATCATTTGAGATTTTTGCTGCCGCAGGTAAAGCAATATACGTATTGAATGTTGCTATCTGCTGATGGTTTGCTGTAGAGCTGTTATCGAGGTCTCCAGTCCGGCCTCAACCGACATGGTCAGATCTTCCATCTCAAGTGAAACAAATCCGTTATATCCTGTCATGCGGACAACAGAAAAGAATTCTTTCCACCACTGCAGATCATGGCCACAGCCTACGGCTACATAATTCCAGGCTCTTTCTGAACACTTATCAATTAGCTTGGTTTCGAGCAGACCGTTGGTAGCTGCAAGAACACGCTCAATGCGTACATCTTTACCATGAATATGGTGAATAGCCGGACCCAGAGCGCGGGCTGCCGCTATCGGTTCCGCACCCATCCACCAGAGATGTGAGGGGTCAAGGTTAAGACCGATTATCGGATCAACGGCATTTCGCAGTTTGAGCAGGGTCTCGGGATTCCAGACCAGCTGAGCGGAAAAGTTTTCGAGAGCTATTTTTTCAACGCCGCATTCTTTAGCTTTGGCCGCCAGTTTTTTCCAGAAGGGTATTGCCACTTCATTCCACTGATAATCGACTATATCGGCAACCGTCTCCGGCCAGCTGATAGTGTAGGTTACCCAGTTAGGGATTGTATCACCCGCAGCTCCGGCCGGGAGCCCACTCATCATGACTACTTTTTTAACCCCTAACAGCTCGGCTAATTCCATGGTTTTGAAAGCGGCTTCGGAATGAGCTTTGCCGAGCTCTCCCGGGTCAAGGGGGTTGCCGGAGCAGTTGAGTGCGGCAATACCCATTTCATTCTTTTCGAGTTCGGCTTTGAAGGCGGCAAGCTTTGCTGCATCCGTCAATAATTCATCCAGCCTGATATGCGGGGCTGGAGACCAGCCGCCGGTTGTCATTTCAACATAATTTATACCGTATTGTTTCACCTTTACCAGCATGTCTTTATAGGACAGGTTTCCCAATGAGTCGGTGCAGATAGATAATTCCATTAATGTTCCCCTTATTAATTATTTAACAGTTCTTTTTCAATACGTTCGCGGGCGATTACAGCGTCTTTGGCCATTTTTTCAGGGTATCCGAAGTATGAAACACAGGATATCGACTCACCGCCGAATTTGAAATCCTTGTTGGCAAAGTTCATCTCCCTGAGAGTCTGGAATATCCCTTCAAAGTCGACATCTCCTTCGCCCATAGCCAGGTGCTGGTGAACAGTTGCGTCAACTCCGGGAGGGTTGAGTATGTAGCGGCAGTCAAGTGTCTGATTGCCGGTATCAGCGAAGAGTACGTGGGATAAGCTGTCTCCGGCATACTTCAGCATCTGCTTTACATCGCCTTTACCCTGATCATAGAAGAAACCATGTGAAGCGGAATAGACGTAAGTAAGATGGTCTGAACGGTATGATTTGACCAGATCTACCGTTTCGTTGTTGAGTTCACAGAAATCGTAAGGATGTGACTGTATCTCAACCCGGATATTTGTCTTCTCAAGCAGCGGCATAAGTTCATCCATAGAACGGAACCACATACCATTGCATATTTCCTGTTGATGCGGATCTCCTGAAAGTTCTGTATTGATAACTTCAACTCCCATATCGGAAGCGATTTCTATAATACGTTTCCAGTTGGCAACTGCCATCTTTCGCTGTTCTTCGGTAGGCCCTGACCAGCGGTATACAACGATAAAGGATGAAATTTCAACTCCGGTATCCTTCAGGGCGTCACGGTATTCCTGTTCGCATTCTCTGGAAAACAAGGGGTGTTTGTAGAAAGGGTTGATGCGGGGATGAGGTGACTGTTCAATATATTTGTAGCCCCAGTCTGCAACCTGATATACCATCTCCTTAACTCCCATGTGTTTGGCGAGTACATCAACATCAAAGGCAATCTTCATAATCATCTCCTGTATTTGTGATATATTATTTATAAAATTCCGGACATTCTGGCATTTCAATTTTTACTCTGCTCTGTGTATCCCGTGCCTGATGCGCAAAATCAGCGGTAATGCAGGCTACATAACCATCCCAGGCTGTAGGACCGTCGACTCTCTGTTCTTTTGTGGCGTTGATCCATTCCTGAATCTCCAGATTATAGGCATCAATAAAGCGTTCTGACCAATCACGGCAGATAGGCTTTATGCGTGAGGCATTTACCAGTCTCTCCGGAGCAGAAAGATCCGGCAGTTTCAGAAATCCTTCTTCACAGCAGATCTCACACTGAATATCATAACCGACATGGCAGTTGACAAATATTTCAACATCCATACGGATACCGGATTTGCTGTGCAGGATAAGTATCTGAGGATCCTGCAGGTTAGCTGCGGCATATTTGGTTTTGCGCGGCAGAGATACTTCCACAGATTCATAATCCTCGGAGATCAACCAGCGCAGGACATCTATTTCATGAATCAGTGAATTGCTGATAGCCATCGGGGTATCATAATTATCTGGGACTTCGTAGTTGCGGTGGGCGCAATGAAGCAGCAGGGGGCTGCCATATTCGTTTGAGTCAACCATCTGCTTGAGCTGACGATACCCCGGATCATAACGGCGCATGAAACCTACCTGCACCAGTTTTTTACCACCAGCTATCTCGGCGTCGATAATACGTTTGCAGCCGTCAGCGGCAGGTGCCAGAGGTTTTTCGCAGAAAACCGGTATCCCGGCTTTTACTGCCGCTAAAACATACCGCTCATGGTATTCATCGGAGGCAGTGACGATTAAGGCATCAATACCACCTTCGGCAATAAGCTTTTCTTCGTTAGGGAAAAAGTTCAATCCCAGACTTTCGGCGACAGACTTACCATGTTCGGTAGCAACATCGGTTGCAGCCACTACTTTTGCTCCCTGAAGTTTATTGGCGATACGTTCAATATGAGAACGGCCAATTGCGCCCATACCGGCAACTCCAATTTTAAGAATGTTATTCATGATTCGTGTTCCTTTTATAAAACAAAGAAATGGATATATTATTAAATTAAATTTAATAATTAAAATTTGCATGTATTTTAGGAAATAATTGACGTGTTGACTTTTGTATACTACCTTATGAGTTGTGTTATGCAAATAAATTATCAAATTAAAATTTTTCTGGGGTGTATTTAAGGTTTTTTTGCGACAGATTGCACATTACTATATGCCAGTAATTTGTAGTATATTCTGTCGGCAGTTACGGATTAAGGAAAATAATACTCAAATATTTATGGTATATTAAAATGTGTTAATGAAAATTTATTAAATAGATTTTAATAATTGTAATATATTGTTTTTATTTGATTTATAATATAATATGTGTTCGTGTTTGCTGTGTTTGGTTGATTTTTAAATATAATTATTTGACTTATAAATTCCCTGTGGTATTTTATAGGTGCAGAGACTTTCTATCACTCGAAAGATTTTTGCTGTGTTGTGTTTGTTAATTCTCTATAATTTCTAAAATTTCAATAACCCTGCTACATATTCTCACACATATGGTAGGTCGGTTGTGTACTATAGCAAAGTACGCTGCTGTATGCAGGAGCATATGTCCCAACTTTGGAACTATCCTTATGACTCTAAATCAGAAAAACGAAAATGAGTATGTTTTGGTAATGGATAACATTGTCAAAAGTTTTCCCGGAGTAAAAGCCCTTGATGGTATGTCTATTAAAGTAAGACCCGGAAGTGTGCATTGTCTTGTAGGAGAGAATGGTGCCGGTAAATCTACACTTATGAAAGTGTTGAGCGGAGCATATTCTGTAGACAGCGGACAGATTCTCTTTAAAGGTGAAATTCTAGAAGGAAAAACACCGCAGGAAACCCTTAATATGGGAATCTCAATGATTCATCAGGAGTTGAGCCCGGTAAAAGAAATGACAATTGCCGAGAATGTGTTTTTGGGAAGGGAACCGGTATATACCAGTAAAAGCGGGCGGTTCTTCGTCGATTTTAAAAGTATTTACAAAAAAACTCAGGAGTTGTTCGACAAAATAGGTCTGAGTTATGACCCTTATGCGAAAATGAACACTCTCAGTGTAGCCGGTACCCAGCAGATCGAGATAGCGAAGGCAATTTCACGTAATGCTTCATTGATTCTTATGGATGAACCTACATCAGCACTTACTGATAAAGAGGTGGATATGCTCTTCAAGCAGATTGCTGAACTCAAGGAATCAGGGGTAGGTATAATATATGTAACTCATAAGATGGATGAAATTTTCACTATTGCGGATGATATTACAGTGATGCGTGATGGGAAATGGATAGCCAGCGGTCCGGCAACTGAATTTGATAATAATAAAATAATTTCATTAATGGTCGGGCGCGTTATTACCGAGGTATTTCCTAAAATTGAGGTGCCGATCGGAAAAGAAATATTGTCGGTTAAGAATCTTTCAGGTAAAGGATTTGAGAATGTCAGCTTCTCTGTACGTCAGGGGGAGATTCTGGGGCTTGCGGGACTGGTTGGCGCCGGTAGAACCGAGGTGGCCCGGGCAATCTTCGGACTTACTCCTTACACCTCCGGTGAGGTTTTTCTTGAAAGCAAACCTGTTGTAATCTCCTGTGTTAAAGATGCCTTGAAAAATGGGATTGCAATGGTAAGTGAAGACCGGAAGCAGGAGGGGCTGATTCTTGAACGATCTGTAAAAGAGAATACATCATTGGCAAATCTGCGTAAATTCGCTCCTAAATTCTGGCTGAACAAAAAGAAAGAATCTGAAGTAGTTACCGATATGATTGATCTGCTGCAAATAAAAACTTCATCAATGAATACCAAGGTTTGTAATCTGTCAGGTGGAAACCAGCAGAAAGTGGTTATTTCAAAATGGATCATCGGTAATATCAAACTTCTTATCCTTGATGAGCCTACACGAGGAGTTGATGTCGGCTCCAAATCCGAAATTCATAAGCTCATGTGTGAACTGGCTTCACGCGATCTGGCAATAATTATGATTTCTTCAGAACTGCCGGAGATCCTTGGTATGAGTGACAGAATCGTTGTCATGCATGAAGGACAGATGATGGGAGAAATCCCTGGATCTGAAGCGACTCAGGAGAGTATTATGAATATCGCTACCGGAGCTCATGTGCTAAAGGCGAAATAGCTCTCTGGTTTGACCCGTCGTGCAAAGCAATTCAATGTATAAACATAATTTTTCATAATTTCGTAACTTGAAAATGACCGTATTTTTGCAGTTGACTGTAAGAATATGACCGGTTGCATATTTTATGATAAATTAATCTGCGTAAATATACTTATCAATTTTATCAAAAGTACTCTGGACTCTGTTTTTTAGGAGAAAACATGAACAGTACAATTTCAGGAGAAAACATGAACAGTGCCAAAACAAAAACGTTATCAGCAAAGAAGGGAATGGATTTCGCACAGTTTCATGCGAAATACGGTACAATAACAATTTTTGTATTGATATTTTGCCTTGCTTCAATCTTTACTCCATATTTCTTTTCTATGGCGAATCTTACCAATGTCTTCAGGCAGATGGTGGTGGTGACTCTGCTGGCTTTTGGTGTGACTTTTATTATTATTCTCGGTCATATTGATGTGTCTTTAGGAGCGGTAATGGCTCTGTGCGGCTGTATAGCGGCCGCGGTGATGCAGTCAACGAATAATGTTTTTCTGGCGGTGATGGCAGGTGTCGGGATGGGACTGATAACCGGTATCGTCAACGGGATGATAATTACCAAATTTGTGATACCTGCGTTTATTATGACCTTGGCGATGACTACAGTTGCCAGAGGCTCAGTACTGCTCTTTACCGGGGGAAGGCCGATTACCAATCTTGGTAGCTTTGAAGAAATAGGTAATGGGAATTTATTCGGTCTTGTACCAATTTCAATCTTAATAATGATAGTATTTCTTGTTATATCATGGGTACTGCTCAACAAGACAAAGTATGGACGCTATGTATACGCTGTTGGTGGTAATCCTCAGGCTGCCATAGCCTCAGGTATAAGTGTGAACCGGGTTGTAAAACTGTCATTTATCTATAATGGTATCTTATGCGGTCTGGCAGGTGTTGTTTTGATGTCACGTATGGATTCCGGACAGCCTGCGGCTGGTATTGGTTATGAGTTTGATGCCATTACAGCGGTTGTTGTTGGCGGTACGAGTCTCGCCGGTGGTCGCGGTACTATTATTGGTACGCTTATAGGCTCAATGATTATCGCTATCATCAATAATAATCTCAACCTGCTCAATGTACATTCATACTGGCAGCAGATTGCCAAGGGGCTTATAATTCTTATCGCGGTAATTCTGGATGTATATACCAAGAGAACCAGAAACTAGCGGTAAGTTTGAGTCCTGATGGTACTTAACTGCTTCGTAAAATATTTAAAATGTAGTAAAATCGTTAGTAATTAAATGTTATGTTTGTTTTGTCTGATGACAGCTTTTTAGGTAGTAGTTGAATTAGGCTGGCTGTCGTGTGTGTGTTTTATTGTGTGAAGTTATTATTTTTTGGAGGATTATTATGAAAAAAATGGTTTGGCTTGCGTTGTTATTAGTCTTTTGCGTTTCAACTGTAAATATTGCGCAGTGTGGTGATGGGAAGGTTCTCATTGGTTATGCAAATATGGCTGATACCGATGTATTTGTTAATAAACGTAAAGAAAGTTTTAAGGAAATAGTCAAACAGGATCCAAATATTGAAGTGATCTATTCCGATGCCAATAATGATAATAATAAGCAATTGGATCAGATTGATAATTTTATTATGCAGCAGGTTGATGTATTGCTGGTAGTACCTGTAGATTACGCGGGTGTCAGTGTTGGTATTAAGAAGGCGAATCGTGCCGGTATTCCGGTTATATGTCTAGGTATTGAGGCAGAGGGCGGTAAGTCCACATTTGTTGGTTCTACAAATATTGAGGCTGGTATCCAGCAGGGTGAGTATATGCGTACACATCTGCCGAAGGATGCAAAGGTCTTGTATCTGGAGGGGTATCCTGGATACTCTCATACCACTGAACGTAAGCAAGGCTTCAAAGAGGCCTGCCTTGATAAACGTCCTGATGTGACTCTTCTGGCTTCACAGACCGGAAACTACGAACGTGATATGGGTATGAAAGTTACCGAGGACTGGATTCAGACCTTCCCTGAATTTGACGCGATAATTGCAGCTAACGATCAGATGGCTCTGGGGGCAATCCAGGCTCTGAAAACTGCTAATCGTCTGAAAGGTGTTATGATCAGTGGTGTGGACGGGGTAGAGGACGCATTGCGGGCAATAAAGAATGGAGAGATGTCGCAGTCTATTTTGCAGAATGCACCCGGACAGGCCGAAGCAGCGTATAACGTCGTTAAGAAAATACTCAGCGGCGGTTCTGAAGTTCCTGAGAAGGTTATCGTGCCGTTTGAATCAATTACTGAGGATAATATTGATCTGTATTATGATGGGGAATAATTTCCTGATGCAGTAAACTATTGTTAATCTCCTCGCACTAGGCAGTGGTCTAAAATTATGCCAGATTTTTAGACCACTGCGTCTTTGCGGATAGTTGAGTTCGTAAGTGCTGTCGGTACAATAAGTATAAATTTATTGGTATCCAAAGCGGTTGTCTGGTAATTTTGGCATAAGCTAGATACTTTTTCTGGTGTTTCGGGTGATACTTTATTACTATTGACAGAATTAATTTTTTTTAATATTATATTATTGCTGGAGTTATAGTGCGATGATAGATATATTAATAACTTGGCGGACGTTTTAAATTTTCATTTCAGAAGTTTCGTACTTTTGGGGGTAAGCAGTAATTTTTTATACTTTAACAGGAGTATAATTAACACGCGGGATATTAAAATATAAATTAATCATGGTTAAAAATAATAATTCTCTTAATAAATTAAAATATAATAACCGTCAAGAGGTTCTTGATGTTGTCAGGTCGTTGGGATCATGTTCAATTGCCGAAATAGCAAAGTGCACCAAGCTAAGCAAAGTAACGGTGAATAAGTGTCTGGATTTTTATACGGAAGAAGGGATTATTGCGGCAATTGGTAAGGGAGAATCGTCTGAGGACGGCGGCAAGCGTCCCAATCTTTTTGCTTTTAATCATAATTATAAAAAAGTATTTTCTGTTAAAATCGACGAGATACAGATTTTAACAGCTTTAACCAATCTTAACGGTGAAATTCTCGCCAGTCATACTATTCTGTATAATCCCAAAACAGAGTTGGATAATATTTTGAAAAGTATTCATGACGCTTTTCTTCTTTTATTAAATCGTCAGCGCTGCACTGAAGAGGAGTGTATTGGTGCGTCTTTTGGCTGGCTGGGAATCATTGACCCTGATACGGGTATATGCTTTACCTCGCCGCATTATTCGCACTGGGGAAAGAATATCTCTCTTCTGGAAAAATTGCAAAACTTATTTCCACAGAACATGGCTATCTATATTGATAACTGGGTTCATTTTCATGCTTATGGTGAAGTAAAACGGATGCCTTCCGGCGTAGATAAGTTTTTTATTATAAGCAGTGAATTCGAAGGGGTTAACGGCAGCTTTATTGTTGACGGGAAGTTGTACCGAGGGGTCGGCAGCCTTTCCGGTGAGATAGGTCATATGATAGTCGATACTACCGAGAATGCGGAAAAATGTCTGTGCGGAGGAAGGGGTTGCCTGGAAGCGGCAGTATCACCGAGGCGAATTCTTTCACGTTTCAAACAGGATGTAACACTATCTGCCGAGTATTCGTTGGGAGACGGTGCTGATAATAAGCTGAATTTTCAGAGGATACTGCAGGGAGCTGATGAAGGGGATCCGGTTCTGAGGAAGATTGTGGATAAGAGTGTTTTTTACTTTGCTGTCGGTATAAACAATATAATGCAGGTTTGTGATCCTGGGTTAATTATTATTCAGGGTGAGTATGTTGCAGGGGGTGAGTATTTTAAGAGTAAGCTTGCTGCTAAAATAAAAGAGCTGTCGCTACACGGAATGGAAAAGGATATTCGGATTGAATACTCAAAACTAGGTGATGAGGGGGCAATCATTGGCGGCAGTTTATACTGTACCGATAAGTTTTTTGAGAATTCTGAGCTTAATAGTAAGGACTGACCGGATTGTTGGGAGTCGCTTTTGAGAAGAATCAGGAATCAGGCTGTCTGATACCTGATTTTTTTGTTTGGTGGTTTTACAATTTTTGTGTGCCGGTAGAGTGTGCTCTTTTTACGAACTTGTAATGAATATACACTGAAGGATAATAGGTGTAATTAGTTGTATATGATTATTATATAATCATCAAAGGCACTTTTGAGTATCAGTACCTTTGATGATTTCAGATCTGCTGTTGTCGGTTATACCGCAGGATTTAAAATTTCCATGACTTCTGCTTCTGCTGTTCGTCCCATAGTGCTTTATATAGTCCGTTTTGCTGCAATAAGTCTGTATGCTTTCCCGATTCTGTTACTTTGCCATTGTCGATAACAAAAATCTGGTCTGCAGCTTGAATTGTGTGTAAGCGGTGGGCAATCATTATGACTGTTTTATCTTTTATTAGGTCATTGATGGCTCGCTGGATTGATAGTTCATTTTCAGGATCCAGCGAGGCTGTTGCTTCATCAAGTAATATTATAGGGGCGTCTTTGAGTATTGCTCTGGCAATGGAGATACGCTGTTTTTCACCTCCTGAAAGTGTACAGCCACCTTCTCCGACCATGCTCTGGTAACCTTGTGGCAGGGAGGTTATAAACTCATGGCAGCGGGCTAGTTTAGCTGCGGCCATTACTTCCTCGTCAGTGGCGTCTTCGCGTCCTATGCGTATATTGTTATAGATGGTATCGTTGAACAGGTACACGTCCTGAAAAACTATTGCTATTTGTGACATGAGCGTTTCCGGATTGTAGCTTTCAATATTCAGGCCTCCCAGGGTGATTTCCCCCCGGTCAACATCCCAGAAACGTGATATTAATCTGGTAAGAGTGGTCTTGCCCGATCCGGAAGGACCGACAAATGCCGTAAGGCTTTTCTCTGGTATTTCCAGTGATATACCGTCAATTACGGGAGTGTTATGGTATTTGAAATAAATATTTTTAATACTCAGGTTGAAGTTAGTGACCGTATCACAATTGTCTTTTGAGGTTAGAACCGGGGTGTGCAGCAGGCTGTCAGTCCGCTTTACGCCCAGTTTCATGTAGTTTATCTCAGCCAGAAATGTTATGGCATTGATAAACGGTTGGTAGATATGGATTCCCATCACCAGAAATAGAATATATATCGGGAGAGGAATTTCATTGCTTTGAAGCATTCTGAAGCCATAGAGGATGATTAGAATTATACCACTGTTGAGAATAATTGATGATATTGCAATAGCTGAACCCGGTATTGATTCCATTTTAATACTGATATTTT
Source organism: Planctomycetota bacterium (assembly GCA_963677015.1). GTDB lineage: Bacteria > Planctomycetota > SZUA-567 > SZUA-567 > SZUA-567. Next base: position 2,489,508 of record OY781533.1, on the reverse strand, counting down.
TCAGCCTGCGAAAGGAATTTTCCAGACGTGAGAATTTACTGGCATTAAGGTTGAAAGCTTTGATGAGGTGTATCCCCTGAATATACTCCAGCATTCGTGATGCGGCTTCAATTGTAATTTTCTGGTGATGTTTACCGACTGTCATTACCAGCCAGTTGGTCAGCTTCAAAAGAGGGTAGGCGACGGGAATGGGAATCAGAGCTGCAAGCGCCAATTTCCAGTTATAGAAGAATAGAGAGCATACCAGGATAACAGGCATTGCCATAGCACCGAAAAACTGCGGTATCATATGGGTCGTGAGTTCTTCGATATTTTTATAGTCTGTAACAATATAGGCGCCTATGTCTCCCGGGTCACGGCTGTTATAAAAGCCCATTGGAAGTTGTTTTAAATGTTTTATAATCTTTTTTCGTCCGGCAGCGGTTATTTCGTAACCGGTTAAAAATGAAGCGAAATAAGCTTTGCGGCTTGCGAAATACAGGAGGATCAATCCTGCCAGTAACCCGGAGCACGCGATGATAATTTTACTGATATTGAGAATTTCTCCCGGGTGGGTAAGCGGAATGAACAGTTCCCAGATTATCAATAGTGATATTCCGAAAGGCAGTCCCCGCAGAAGGTATTCAATTATTGTCCAGGCAATCATTTTAAAGAATTTTTCGGGTTTTCCGAGTGCCGCCATCCGCATAATTTTAAACATTTCCATGGTTTGTTCTCCTTTTATCGCCGATTACCCATTCTGCTGCTCTGGTGTAGCTTTGCCACATTTTTGCATAAGCTCCTGCCTGAGCCAGTAGTTCTTCGTGGGTGCCGCTTTCCACTATATGCTGCTGCGCAATATACAGTATGTTATCAGCATTGGTAATAGTGTTGAGTCTGTGGGCAATAACCATTACTGTTTTATCCTGAATAAGCTTGGAAAAAGATTTGAGTATCTTGTTCTCATTTTCCGGATCTGCATAGGCTGTCGCTTCATCCAGAAGTATTATTGGAGCATCCTTTAGAATTGCTCTGGCTAGAGCGATTCGCTGCTGCTCACCGCCTGAGAGATAGGTGCCTCCTTCACCTACAAGTGTATCGTACTCTGAAGGAAGTCTGGTTATAAAGTCATGGCAATGAGCGGCTTTGGCCGCGGCAATAACCTGCGATTTTGTCGCTTCTGAATTTCCCATGCGAATATTTTCTTCTATAGTGTCAAAAAAGAGCATATTGTCCTGGAAGACAAAAGAGATATTATTCATCAGCTCGGTATAACTTAGCTGCTTAATCGGTATCCCTCCAATTTTTATTTCTCCGGAACTGGTGTCCCAGAATCTAGCTGCAAGCAGAGCCAGCGTTGTTTTTCCTGCTCCGGAAGGTCCGACGAGTGCTGTCAGGCTGCCGACCGGAACTTTGAAGGAGACGTTTTTAATAACTGGATTTTTCTCATATGCAAAAGTTACATTGGTAAATTCAAGCTCTGGTTTCAGCGGTGAATGATTACCGGATGCCTCCGGCAGCTCTTCTTTGAGTAGAACCTCGTCTATAACATCGACTCCGATACATACCTGGGATATTACTCCGCCAATCCAGAGGAGTTTCAGCATGGGAAAAAATATGCTGCCGCTCAATATAATAAACATCAAGACTGTAGGAAGATATTCTGGATATGACTTGGCATTGTTCAGAAAATATATAGCCGCTGGAATTATCAGCAATGTCGTAGCATTGAGAATGATATTGAAACTAAGATATGGCCGGGACCATTTTCGGGTGATCTGAGCGGAAAACTTCTGGAAAGTATCAATATTATTATTCAGGCGCTCGAAGGCTGAAGTGCTGCGATTAAAAATTTTTACAACCTGTATGCCGCGTACGAATTCAACAATACTGCTGTTCATTTTCCCGAGAATCTCCACATACTGTCTGGCAACGGTTTTCATTCTTTCATTATTCATATATGATATTGTGATCAGAGCCGCAACAAAAATTACAAAGATGATAATTGCCAGTCTCCAGTCAATCATAAACATATAGATCATTATGAATAAAGGGAATAAAACGGCTGAAATGATATCGGGAATATGATGAGCGATGAACAGTTCGAGTCTGTCAACATCTTCAGCCAGTATTTTTTTTATATGTCCGGAGTTTGTGGTGGTGAAATACCCTAAAGGGAGACGAATCAGTTTATTGCTCAGTTTCATTCGGAGTTTATAGAGAATGTTGAACGCAGCAATATGAGATAGTATGAGCGATAGCAGCAGAAATAAACTGTATACTACAAATGAGATCAGAGCAATATAGCACCAGTGCCAGATGAATTCAGAATCAATGTCTGCAGGAGATGCGGCATTGTGCCCTAATTCTCTGATTATATTGAAAATAGTGATGTACGGGATAAATTGGGCACAGGTACTGATTATTGCCAGAAGTGCGGAGCATATAAGCCAGTATTTTTTTTCACCGGCTAATTCAACCAGTCTTAAGAGCCCCTTTCTGTGGACTTTGGGTTTCATGTTTTCTCCTTTTAAAAAAGAACAATGTTCACTATTTGTTCAAAAAATTTTAGCGGGTTAAGAGCTTTTCCCATCCTGCAATAGAGAAGGTGAAGCAATTGTCCAGAATTACTCCGATTTCAGCATCAGGAAGTTTATGAAATACAATCTCTCCTATTATATTAAGCTGCCAGGTACTGGCGGTGTGGATAAAAAAATCGGATACATCTGTGTTTAATTCCGGATTTTTGTCTTTAAGCAGTTTTATATATGTTTTACCCAGCTGCATCTGTTTATCAGTAAACTCTTCGCGGAAATTCTCGTATTTTGAGCCGTAGGCATGGAACAGGAGCAATGTAAGTTCATTGCGGAATCTGGTAATTAACTCGGTGTATAAGGTTATGTGCTTTTGTTTGTAGGTTTCTGAGTGAAACACATCTAAACCGATATTCTCCGGCTTATTATGCTCGAGATTAAGATAATCGAAATATCGAAGAAGAGGAGTTAATACTGCTTCAAGAATTTCATCCTTATCTTTAAAATAATTGTAGATATTGCTTAGACTGACCTGAGCCTTGGTGGCAATAGTGCGCATCGAGGTGTTCTTGAATCCATTTTTAAAGAATTCAGATTGGGCGCAGGTTATTATTTTATTTTTGATTTGATCTTTTTTTATCTGCATGGGCTGCCTTAATAATGAACAGTGTTCATATTCTGCCATTAATGTTTGCAGATGTCAATAAGATAATGATTTTTATCTTATTTTATTAATTAGTAATTATATTATTAGTATGAGTTATGACTTGTTCTGAAAATGGAATTATGTCTGTAAAATATAGGAGTTACAGGTTATTTGTTTGTGCGGTCCCAGCTATTTGTGAGCTGTTTAAATCTGGTGCAGGATAGGTAATGGTTCAGGCACTGCCGGTATTGCATGGCAGTGCCTTGATTTATTATTGATAAAGAAGAGGATAATTTGTGTTGGTTTTTATTAGCTCATCCAGTCTACTTTATCTTCGGGATTCCATTTAGTCGTAATCTTAACGGTATTGGTAAAGAATTTATAGGAGTACTTGGCGGTGATATCGCCGCTGCCGAACTTTGAATCCTTCAGACCGCCGAAGGAGAATGGGTCTCGTGGAACGGGTACGCCGATATTGACTCCCAGCATTCCTGATTTCATCTCTCTGAGTGCGGCTTCCGCAACCGCGCCGGATTGGGTGAAAATTGCACCGGCATTGCCGTAAGGGCTGCCTTTATGAAACTCCAGTGCATCATGCAGATTACTGGCGGAGAGTATTTCCAGTGTTGGTCCGAAGATTTCCTCTTTCGGCATCAGTTCTTCCTTACCGCGCCAGTCTATAATTGATGAACCGACACAGAACTCTGCCGGGGCATTCTGACAGACAGCCTTGCGTCCGTCAACAAGCAGCTTAGCTCCTGATTTTTCAGCATTTTCCAGGTAGGTACGAATCTTGTCCGCACTGCTTATGCTATGAATAGGCGGAATGTCGATACCTGGTACCTGTTCCAGAGTCAGTTCTATGATGCGGCTCAGAAGGTGCTCGCAGTCGCCGACGCAGACCAGTACGGAGGCGGCCATACAGCGTTGTCCGCTCATGCCACTGAAGGAAGCGATAATATCCCTTGCTGCCATTTCAGGATGAGCATCAGGCATAAGAATAAGATAATTCTTTGCTCCTCCGAGTGCCAGTACCTTCTTTAGTGACTTAGCTGCCCGTTCATAGACTATCTTGGCAACCGGTGTGGAACCGACAAAGGTTATTGTGCTGATGAGTTTGTTGTCGCAGAGGCCGTTTACGGCATCTTTTTCACCGTTTATAACGTTGAATAAGCCATCAGGCAGTCCGGCTTCCTTGAATATTTCTGCACTTTTTGCGCAGGACATAGGGGTACTGTTTGCTGGCTTCATTATGATGGCGTTGCCGCATACAAGTGCCATAGGTGCGCTCCAGTGGGTGATCATCACCGGAAAATTGAAAGGGGTTATGCTGGCGACAACACCGCTGGGGCGGTACTCGGTCCGGCAGGTGACCCCGCGGCTGACCTCTTCGGTCTCTCCGGTCATGAATGCTGGGGCCGCACAGGCAACCTCTACAAGTTCGACGGCTTTGCTGACTCCGGCGAGCGCTTCGCCCATGGTCTTGCCGTTTTCGACATGATTGAGCTCTGCGAGTTCATCGCGATACTTGATATTGATAAGATCGCGGTAGTTGTACATTACTTCGGAGCGTTTTTTCAAGCTGAGTTTGCTCCAGGATAATTGTGCCTCTGTTGCTGCCTTTGCCGCCAGAGCAACCTCTTCTTCACCGCTGTTAACGGTCTGGGCGATAATTTCACCAGTCAGCGGGCTTACAACATCAACGCGCGGCTTATCACATTCTGTGAATTTGCCGTTGATCCAGTTGTTAATAACACCGTATTTCATTATGTTCCTTTCATGCTGTAAATGATTATCTGTTTTTTTGTTTGTTGTAAATTCTCTATGTTGTGATTATAGCTGAATGCTAGTCGGATAAGCCGTTCCAGATATCAGCATTAGGGTCGTGCAGCCAGATATGATCAGGGTCGTCAATACGTGATATCCACGGATCATCTGGAAGATGGCGGATCATCCAGCAGTAATACATTCCGTAACCGGGGGCGGCGTTCTGCGGATGAGTAGGTCCGCCTGGAATAAGCAGAGCGCTGTTATGCGTAACTTTGAAGGGAGTATCTCCGACATAGCCGGTGCCGAATCCCTGCGGTTTAGTGAAGCGGTAGACATAGGCCTCAGGCTGCGGGTGTCCGTGTGGCGGAAAGCTCGACCATTTGCCGGGTGCATTCACTATTTCACCCATTACCATATTCGAATATGGAGCGTTATTGTAGTCGAATATGTTGCGGAGTTTTCTTCTGGCCATACCTTGTATGACTCCATCTCCCAGTATCTCCTCGGTTATTGCTTCTGGTGTATAGAGCTTGCTCTCAAAGCTATTGCTGTTTGTTGTCTGTTCAATGATGAGGTCACTATCTTTTAGAGCCTGAATCTCTATCTTTACTCCCCGGCATACGTGTAGACAGTAGGGATTTTCATCAAAGACGGAGTTGCGGCTGGCATCGATCTTGTTATCCTCATAGGTAATAACAACATTACCTTCAAGCAGAAGTACGGCACTTTCTTTTTCTGCTGAATATACGGTGTATGTGGTATTTTCAGCTAGGTATAGTAAATCAATGTCCATCATCATATCCGGTACTGGACCATTTTCACGGCAGACAGGGTTTAGACCCTGTTGCAGCTGTGGTGAAGATCGTGTGGCTAACATAATTATTCTCTTTTCTTTATATTAAATTGATACTAACATATTTTTCAGATGCAGCGGCAGAGTATCAGGCGTTTATTTGTCAGGATTTGGAATCATTATGTCGCGGATTCTGGCAATAAGACCGGCATAGGCGTCAAGGAAACCGCGCAGGGTTCTTGCGGTTGCGCCGTAACCAGCAAACTCTGGTGGAGTCATACCGTCTGCCTCGTAGGCTTTTACAAATTCAGGCATCTTGGTCTGTAATTCCTTGATAATATCAGGGTTTACCGGAATATCCATTCTTGGCTTGACTTCAACATCAGAGTTGTTGAAACGAACCTGCCATGTATGTGGAATGGTCAGGACAACATCTCCTCCGATGAATTCGCTCCAGTGCAGATGATTTCTGTAGGCAGCTGAGAGCAGTCTGGTACGGTAGCCGCGTTCTTTGTAGATTTTGTAGGCATTTTTGAATACTGCGACACCAGCCCAGTCCAATGCTCCGGGAGTTATTGCCAGGTTTTCTTTTTTCTGAACAATTTTCAGCCAGTCATCAACCCGGCCGACCATTATTGTGCAGACCGGTGTCATGTCTGCTGTAGATTTGCCTTCGGCTTCGCGCCTTTTCAATCCTCTTTCAACCGCTTCAGCGACAGCTAGTGACTGTGCGGTTGAGAAGCATACTGTCGCGTTAACATTTACACCTTGATATGTGGCTTCTTCAATAGCAGCAACTCCTGCCTCTGTTACAGGCATTTTAACCTGCATGTTCTCTGCCAGAGTATTGAAATAAACTGATTGCTCAGCCATTAATTTGGGGTTGCGGTAGAACTGGGCATTGGTCTGAATGCTCATGCGACCCGCTTTGCCATTGGTTTCTCTGAATACCGGCATGAGCATCTCGGCTCCTTTTACCGCCATTGCTTCATTTACCTTCCAGGCAATCTCCACTTCAGTGCCGGTTGGATTGTCTTTAATGATCTGTTTGATATGATCTTCCCAGAGATGGAATTCTTTCTGCAATACCTGACCGACAATAGACGGATTGGTGGTGGCGCCGGTGGCACCGTTTTTGATGGCGTATTCGAGCTCTGAAATAGCACAGCTGTCATTCCAGACTGAGGTGACGGTGGTTTGTACTGTTTCCAGCAGTTTGGGCATGGTAGTGAGCGTAGGCATTATTTTCCCTTTCGTAAGTAAGTATGAAATATAGTATTGATAACAGTGATCAGCTGTTGTGATTCGCAGTGAGTCCCTCCTGGCGGGCAGCCAGGATAAAGTTACAGCTCTAATAATTGACGTACTAACCCCTAATACGCAACTGTGTGGTATTGTTATGTGGTATTCAGGAGTGTTTTTAATTGTGTTTGCTGGTTATTTTGAGTTCTGGTTGATAATCAAGTCCTCGAATAATTCTATTCTTTTGAGTTGTGACTCATTCTGTTTTTGAGCCATCAGGGTATATAGCATATCAATAATATTAATTTGTGACAGCATGGTCGTTAATTCGCCATCCTTGAGTGGTGACTCTGTCGCTTCAGTGAGAATTACAATATCCGCTATCTCGGTTATCTCGGATATTTCATAATTAACTATCGCGATTATTTTAATATTCTTGGATTTTGCCAGATCTATCAGTGGTTTTAGCTCTCCCAGTTTTCCGGAGAGATCAATCAGTATTATGACTCCTTTCGCTGTCATGTTTGCTATGGAAAAACACTGGAACTGATAGTCAGAACATGTTTCACAATTTAGTCCTAACTTCATTATTTTATATTTTGCTATCTCACCAAGCAGTGCTGAAAACCCATTTGCGAGTATAAGGAGCTTATCTGTATGTGTGAGAATATCAGCAGCTTTTGTCAGGTCCTGGGGTATTACCTTTTGTCTGCTGACTTGCAGTGTAGCGATGTTTTCGGCTGTCACTGCGTCTAGCAGGTTCTCCAGTGAATTGCTGCTGTTTGAGTAAATAAGGCTCTTTTCTACGGGGTTTTCGCGTGCCAGGCTAATTTTGAGTTCTTTGTAACCGTTGAAGTCAAGTTTATTGCAGAAACGTAAAATACTTGCTTTGCCTACCTGCAGTTCTTCGGCCAGCTGACTGATAGGCATGCTGGTAATATTCTCAAGGTTCTTGAGAATATAGTCTGCTATTGTCTTCTCCTTCTTTGAAAAAGTATTGTATAAAGAGCGTATCCTTGCGCTACAGGTATTATTATGCATTTTTCCCTCATTAAAGCTGTTATAGAAAGTTGTTTGGTACAAAGTTCTATTTTCTTATTAATTATGGAACTTTATACCAGAAGTTTACACCGTTTATTATTTTAGTCAAATTAATTATTTATAAAAGTTATTAATTATTTGATTTTAACTGGAAAAAGATTTTCTGCAGGAACGGTGGATGAGTTGTTGCTGGTGAGTGGTAAACGTTTCTGGTGTGATTTTTTTAATACATAATAAATTTTGGTTCATGAATGATTTTGGTGTTTTCTGGGTACCGATTTCTTAGGGCTTTATGCATATTTAGCTTATCCGTTTGTATCTTTTCTAGTTGTCTTAAGTAATCAGGTTCTACTGTTTATGGGAAATATAATTAAAGAAATTGAGTTTTAGCGTGAGAGACCAATCTTTGTAAAAATTTCTTTTTGGTGATAATTTTATGAAATTAATTCTTTTGATTGTTGATTATTTTCCGGGAAATACGGGAAAATTTTATGAAAACATTTCATTTTAAAAGTTTCATTATGAAAAAATTTAAAATATAAACTTGCGTAATGAAAAAAACAGGATATAGTGAAATTGTTGAAAAATTAATGTTCTTTATGTGTACATGTGTTATGTGTTTTTTAAAAATTGTGTGAGTTTGTTTCTTTTGTTTTAGGAGTGATGGAAATGAAAAAGAATTTAATTTCAAGGTTGTTCGCGCTGATTATGTTTGCGGCAATTTTTACGTTTTCTGCCGGTCAGGCAAGAGCGGAGACTATTGCTTTCTGTTTTCAGGATCTGGAGACAGAATTCTGGGTTGCAAGTCATGAAGCTATTATAAAGTCTCTGGTGGAAAAGAATATCGATGTGATTGAAAAGAACGCCAATGAGGATGCCAACAGGCAGCTGGAGCAGGTTAAGGATGCAATCACTCAAGGTGTTGACGGTATTATAATTATTCCTCAGGATGGTGAGAGTGCAGTTACCATTGCTAAAGAATGTAATGATGCCGGCATTCCTATTGGAATATATAATAGACCGCCATCAAATAAGGAAGCCAAGGCTATTGTTGTTGTCGCTGATAACCGGGCTATTGCCAAGTCTGCTGTAAGTTTTATGGCTGAGCAGGCGAAGAAGCTTGGCCGAAAGGTTACTCCGGCGATTATTGTGGGAAATCTTGGTGATCCTAATGCGGTACAGCGGCGTCTGGGATTTTATGATGCGGTAAAAGAATACCCTGATCTCTGGACTGGTAAGCCAATTGAAATACCTTCTAAATGGGATGCCAACGTCTGTCGTGCGAATCTTGAAAGTGCCATGCAGGCTAATCCGGACATAGACTTTCTGTTTACTTCTTCCGACTTTCTTTTCCCGGTTATACAGTCTGTGCTGGCGCCTCTTGGTAAGTGGAATAAGACCGGCAGTAAAGACCATGTCATTCTCGGTGGGCTTGATGGTGATATGACTGCATACATGCTGATGAAGGAAGGTTATGTTGATTCTACCGGAGTGCAGGATCTCTTTACAGAAGCAAATATGATGTTGAGTGCTATGACAGGGGCTATTGAAAAAGGTGAATCTGAACCTAACGCCTGGCTTGAAGATCCCGGATTTGCTCTGACTCTTGATAATATCAAAGAGCGTGGAACCGATATGTGGGGCGGGTATCTATATGAAAAGAAAGCAGCTAAATAGTTATTCTGGACTTCGGTAGAAAGGGTGCATAACAGAATTATCTGTTGTCTGCTCAACTGGAGACAGAGGTGAATAAGAATGATTGCAGTAGGGTGCGACTGTTATGTGGTAATATCGGGTATAGTGTGTTGGGTTACCGGGTTATAGCAAGTTTTACAAAATATGTACGTATCAGCCGGCTCTGCTGCAGGAATTCATAAGAAAAGTTTTTATAAACAAGCAACTGTGTTTAAAAAGTGTGTGATTAAGTTTTGTATCTTTATATGTAAGTAAAATTATGACAAACAATAAACTTCGTTATTTAAAAGAACAGCTGTTCGGGGATTATTTTATCCTTATAGTTACTATTCTATATGTACTGGTGCTGTTGCCGTTTATTCCGCGAATTATCAGTGCCTATAATTTGAAAAATCTGTTTTCAAATGCGTTGCCGCTGATTATTATCGCTGTGGGGCAGACCTATGTACTGATTATTGCCGGTATTGATCTTTCACAGACTTCCATTATGGCTTTCTCCAGTGTAATGGGGGCGTTTATAATGGCGGAAAAATTCAATCCGGACATATTCAGTAAATGTCCGTTGTGGGGCTGGTTTATCAATGAGTCCGGCGGTCTATTTTCCGGAAGTATGATGGCTGTACCTGCGGCAATTATAGTGATGCTGTTGTGCGGGGTGCTGATAGGTCTGCTTAATGGCGTCTCAATCGCCTTCTTTAAAATGCCGGCATTTATTGTGACTCTGGTCAATATGATGCTTTTTACCGCGCTGGCTATCTATCTGCCGAATTCCGAAAATATTCTTTATCTGCCTAAGTCTTTTATTTTTCTTGGGAAAGGATCTTTTTACAGCATTATAACAATGCCGCTGATAATTGTAACTGTACTGGTTATACTTGCGCATCTGCTTTTAAGTACAACGCTGTTCGGCAGAAAAGTATATTCTGTCGGTACCAATGCCGAAGCTGCCAGAGTATCCGGGTATAAAGTAAAGAAAATTATCATTTGTACTTATATGATAAGCGGTTTCTGTGCAGCCTGCGGTTCAATTCTATATACAGCCAGGCTGGAGCAGGGCAGGCCGACACTTGGCTCTTCAAGTCTGCTTGATATTATTGGAGCCAACATTATCGCCGGGGTCTCACTTTCCGGCGGCCGCGGTAAAATAATAAGTGTTGTCTTCGGGGTATTCTTTTTTGTTATTCTGAATAATAGTCTGAGTCTGCTTAATCTGCCGTTTTATCTGATTGATATTGTAAAAGGGCTGATAATTTTGGCAGCTGTGCTACTGGATGTGATTCGTATGCGTAAGGAGCAGAGATAATATAATGATAACTTTAAAGAATATAAATAAAAGTTTTTATGGGGTGCAGGTGCTCTTTGACATGTCATTTGAATTGAAGGAAGGCTCAATTGTCGGGTTTCTCGGAGAGAATGGAGCCGGTAAATCAACTATAATGAATATTATCGGTGGCGTGTTGCAGCCTGATTCCGGTACGCTGGAATTCAAAGGTAAGCCATATGAACCGGAATCTCCTTCTGACGCTATAGAGAATAAAATTACCTTTATTCATCAAGAGCTTAATTTACTGAGCAACCTCACAGTTGCCGAGAATCTGATGCTGGACCGGTTCCCGAAAATTGCCGGGCTGCCACTGATTAATAAACGTAAAATGTTCCGGTTGTGTCAGAATTTTCTTGATGAAATAAATGTTGATATCAAGTCTACTGATGTGGTGGAAGACCTTCCGCCGGGAACCAGGCAGATGGTGGAAATTGCCAAGGCGCTGCTTACCGATGCTGAGTTGTATCTCTTTGATGAACCAACAACGTCATTGACTGCCAAGGAGAGTGCGATCCTCTTCAAACTGATAAGAAAACTGAAGGAGAATGGGAAAACTATAATTTATATCTCCCATATTCTGAGTGATGTGAAAAATCTGACCGATGAGCTGGTAATACTGCGTGACGGTAAGCTGGTGGCTACCGGAAAGACGGCAGACTATACTACCGATCGTATGGTGATGGAAATGGTCGGCAGCGAGATGGAAAATATCTTCCCGCCTTACAAGAATACTGTAACTGAAAAGCTAAAAATGCGGGTTGAGCGTCTGTCGCAGCCGGGGATGGTAAAGGATATCTCGTTTAAAGTGCGGCAGGGAGAGGTTGTAGGATTTTTTGGGTTGATGGGCTCTGGCAGAACCGAGCTTGCGCGAATGATCTTTGGTATTGATTCGTACCGTGAAGGAGAGGTTTATCTGAATGGTGAATTGATGCCCAAGAATAAACCGGATGTGATGATTAATAACGGTGCCGCCTTTATCACTGAAGACAGGCGCAGTGAAGGGCTTTTGATGAATCTGTCAATTGACTTCAATTTATCGATGATTGCAGCTAAATCCAATAGTTCAAGGATATTCAAGAGAGTGAGCAAGCGCAGGCTGGATAAGATTGCGGAGGAGACGTCAAAGTCATTGCGTCTTAAAGCTAACAATATCTATAAACAGAAACCCAAGAATCTCAGCGGTGGTAATCAGCAGAAGGTGGTTATCGGTAAATGGCTGCCTGAGAAGCCGGAGATATTTCTGGTGGATGAGCCGACCCGGGGCATTGATGTTAAGGCTAAGTATGAAGTTTACACAATTTTGAATCAATTGGCTGAGAATGGATCAGGAATAATCTTTATTTCATCGGAGCTGGAGGAATTGCAGGCGCTCTGTGACCGTATTATAGTCATGAGTAGAGGTGAGATAATCAGGGAATTTCTGCGCGAGGAATTTGATACAGCGGAGATTGTCAAGGCAGCTTTTCGTGAAGGGTATGAAACTACAGGTGAGGTGTAATTATGGATCTGAAAACAAGAATTTTTAATGTGCTGCTAAAACACTCGACGATTGTGATGTTTGTGATTTTCTTTGTACTTTTCAGTATTATGTCCGCCCGCTTCTTTTCATTGAAGAATATGGAGATTATTCTCGGTAACTCCACGTATATCGGTCTGGTGGCTATTGGTATGACCTTTGTGCTGCTTATTGGCGGGATTGATCTTTCGGTAGGCTCCACCATGTATTTTTCGGTAGTGGTGATGGGAGTACTGATTGAGAATGACTGGCCAATAACTGCGGCGATCATTGTGTGTCTGCTGGTCGGTCTGGCTGTCGGGGCTTTTAACGCGGTAATTATTACGGTGCTGAATTTTTCTCCGTTTCTGGCAACTCTTATTACAATGCTGATCGTACGCGGGGCAGGGCTATGGATCAGTAAGTCAAAGGCGATAAATTATCCTGAATCAATAACCAAGATGAGTACCTATGATGTTTTCGGTCTGATTCCCATGCATATATTTATCTTTGCTCTGATGCTGCTGATTACCTATGTTTATCTGGAATATGCTCCATGGGGCAGGCATCTGTATGCTATCGGGAATAATGAGGAGATATCAATGAAAGCCGGTATACGGGTAAAGCCTCTTATGTTCTCAACCTATACTATTTGCGGATTAATGGCGGCTATGGGCGGACTGGTGGCAATAACCCGGCTCGGCAGAGCAAATGCAAATTTCGGCAGTGGTGAAGAGTTCAATGCTATTGCCGCGGCAGTACTGGGAGGGGTGTCGCTATTTGGCGGAGTAGGTAATATATTCCCGGGAACCTTTATCGGAATTATTATGATTCAGATGGTGCAGGCGGGGCTGGTCTATATCAATGTGGATATTTATCTTCATTCAATAATAATGGCGCTGATTATATTCCTGGCGGTATTTATCGACAGTATCAAGACCAGTTATCTGCAGGGGCTGAAGAAAAAGAATATTATGAAGTTAGAGTGTAAGTAGATTGGGGAGCATTATATGAAGTGTTTACTTGGAATAGACTATGGAACAGGTGGCGGTAAATCTGTAGTGATAAATGAAGAAGGTGATGTGCTGGGCTACAGTTATCGGGAGTATCCTATACTTACACCGGCGATAGGTCATTCTACGCATAATCCTGCGGACTACTGGCGGGTGGCGCAGGAGACTATCAGAGAGGCAATTAAAAAGGCGGGAATTACAGGAGCGGATATTATCGGAGTTGCTGTATCCTCAGCGCTGCCTTCGGCGGTATTTGTCGATAGTGCCGGGGAACCGCTGGTGGACGCGTATAATCTGCTTGACCGCAGAGCGAATAAAGAGGTTGATTTTTTGCGTAATCTGTTAGGAAGCGAAGAGCTTCTTGAATTTACCAAGAACCCTATTGAGGATCATCCGCTGTTGTGCAATCTGCTATGGGAGAAGGCGCATCATCCTGATATCTACAGCCGGATTTATAAGGCATTGACAATTGACGGCTACATTACCATGAAACTTACCGGAAAATTTATAATGCATCGTTCAGCGGCTACATTCTACGGCGTTGCCTATGATATTGTAAAGGGAGAATTCTCCAATGCTATAATGGAGAAAATCGGTATTTCTCCTGATGTGCTTCCGGAAATTCACAGTTGCGAAGAGGTTGTTGGCGTAATTACAGAAGAAGCGGCTGCAGTGACAGGCCTTGCACCCGGGACAAAGGTTGCTGCCGGGCAGGTAGACTGCAATGCCGGATGGTCCGGAGCCGGCGCAATCAATGTCGGTGATGTACAGATGAATCTCGGAACCTGCGGAAACTTCGGCGTGGTGCATAATGGTGAGTATTTTAATAATACGATGCATAATTTTCCATATACCACGGACTCTCGTAATACGTATATCACGGTTGCCACTACACTTACCGGTGGACAGGTGTTGCGTTATATACGTGATCTGATGTATATGCATGAAAGCAGTGAATGTGAAAAATCCGGTGAGAATATTTATAGTCTTATGAGTGAGCAGGCCGCAGCAGTGCCTCTGGGAGCTGAAGGACTTATTTTTCTGCCGTTTCTGATGGGCGAACGTACTCCGATCTGGGATGTGGCGGCTAGAGGATGTCTTTTCGGACTTTCGCTGCATCATACCAGAGCTCATGTTGTTCGTGCCGGTATGGAAGCGGTTGCGTACGCGTTGTATGATTCATTCAGAATATTCAAGGAACAGGGAATAAAGTTTAATCTGCCGCTGGCGCTGAATGAGGGCGGTGCTGTGAGCAAGGTGTGGCGCAAGATTATTACCGATGTCTTCAATACGCCTACTGTAGTTGTAAAGAGCAGGGTCGGAGCACCGTATGGTGATGCGGTACTTGCAGGAGTGGCTGCCGGAGTATTCAAGGATTTCTCTATCGCCAAAGAGAAGACCGAGCTGGTGGACAGGCTCGAACCTGATCAGGGAAATCATGAGAGGTACATGAAGTATTTTGGAATTTATAAGGATATTTATAACCATGTGAAGGATGACTACAGGCATCTTGCTGAATTGGTCAGTACACTTGGTTAACTGTTAATGTGAGGAGTGTTGAAATGGAATTAGTCTCGAAGTTGCAGGGCTTGCAGAATATGGGTAAGCCGGTTAGAGTTGGTATAGTGGGGTGCGGTCAGATGGGAACAGGAATGGCTCATGCGGTAAACCGTATTACCGGAATGAGAATTGACTGTCTGGCTGATATTAATGTTGAACTTGCGATCAAGGCTTTTAAGAGTATGGGCTATACTGATATTGTCGCTGTTGACAGTGTCGCCAAAGCACAGAAGGCGTTGGAAGCAGGGAGTAAGGTTGTTACTGACAATGCTATGATTCTGGTGGAACTGGATAACATTGATGCAAATGTCGATGTGACCGGGGTCACTGATATCGGTGCAAAACTGGCTTATAATTCTATAATGAACCGTAAGCCGATCATTATGCTTAATGTTGAAACGGATATTACTGTCGGATATTATCTGAATCAGCTTGCCAGAAAGATGAATACCGTATATACCGTTGCTTCCGGTGATGAGCCGGGTGTCTGTAAAATGCTTTATGAACAGGCACGGTTGATGGGATTTGAAGTAGTGACTCTCGGTAAGGGCAAGAATAATGTGATTGATTATGCTGCGAGCAAGGACACTCCATATATTCTTGAAGAGGCTGCGGGCAAGGCAATGAGTCCTAAAATGCTGGCTGCTTTCAAGGATGGGACTAAAACCATGGTTGAAATGTGCGCTGTCGCCAATGCAACGGGGATGGTGCCGGATGTTGAGGGAATGCATGGTGCCAAGGTGGAAATTGAAGATCTGGCCAGTAAATTTATACCACGGGAAGACGGAGGTATTCTTTCACAGCGTGGTGTGGTTGATTATTCTACCGGCAAGGTCGCTCCGGGGGTATTTGCGATTGTCTATACCGATGATAAGAAAATGCGTGCTGATATGAAGTTTATGAGTGGTAAGGAAGGTCCGTATTACCTGCAGTATCGCCCGTATCATCTCTGTAACATCGAGACACCGCAGTCAATTGCTGAAGCGGTAGTTTTGGGAGAGCGGACAATTACTGCGAGTGAAGTTCATGCAGATGTAGTCTGCAAAGCCAAGCGCGACCTCAAAGCGGGGCAGAAACTCTCTGATATTGGCGGCAGTGACTGGTATGGGGTAATTATCCGGCATGAAGATCAGAGGCAGCAGAATTATCTTCCTATCGGTATTGCCAGCAATGCGGTTTTAAAGACGGATATCAAGATGGGAGAGAATATCAAGCTTGATCAGGTTGCGGTTAATTCGGATTCATTTGTGTATAAGCTGTATGAGCTGCAGAAAGAGATGCTCTAGCTGGTTTGCACAGTAACGGCTGCAGAGCTTGAAACTATGGAGTTATAATAATTAATTTACTTGGATTTCAGTGGTAAAAACTTTGGAGGTATGGATGAAGAAGACAATGAGAGCAATGGTAATAAAAGCACCGATGGACTACTCCATTGAAGATGTGCCGGTACCGGAAGTTCCTGCTAAGGGACTGCTGCTAAAGGTTGAAGCCTGCGGGTTGTGCGGCTCTGATCTGCGGACACTGCGCAGCGGGCATAGAAATATAACTTTTCCCTGGACTATAGGGCATGAGGTCTGCGGAACAGTATGTGCTGTCGGGGGTGAGTATGATGGTAAATGGCAGGTGGGTGAACGGCTGGCCATCGGACCGAATGTCTATTGCGGTGAATGCGATTACTGCCGCAGCGGTGAGTATGAACTCTGTGAGAAGCCGCGTGAACTGGCGCAACACTGGCAGGGCGGGCTGGCTGAATATATGGCAATACCCTATGAAAGCCTCCAGCGTGGAAATATTGAACCGGTTTCAGAGGGTGTGGATCCGGTACTGGCAAGCGTGGCGGAACCTATTTCATCCTGTATCAATGCGCAGCAGCGCGCTGGAGTGACGCTGGGTAATACCGTGGTTATTATAGGCAGTGGTCCGATCGGCTGTATTCATATTGCTCTGGCGCGGTTACGTGGAGCGTCCAAAATATTTATAGTTGATATTAATGACAGTCGTCTGGCTTTTGCAGAGGACTTTGGGGCGGATGCCCTGATAAATGCGGAGCGTGAGGATCCGATTGCCAGGGTTTTAGAATTGACAGGCGGGAAAGGGGCGGATGTGGTTATTGCCGCTACGCCGGCTCCGGTAGCTCCCAGGCAGGGTCTGGATATGGCGAAGAAGGGCGGCAAGGTTATCCAGTTTGGCGGGTTGCCCAAGGATAACAGCATTGTTGATATGGATATGAATAAAGTCCACTATAAGGGATTGTATATAATCGGTACTACCACATTCTCACCGATGCATTTTAAAGCGTCACTGAATCTGATTACTACCGGACAGTTTCCGGCGGAAAAACTTGTCAGTCACCGTTATAGTCTCGAAGATTTCGCGGAAGGAAGCAGACTGGCTCTTGAAGGGAAGGTATTGAAAGGGGTATTTAAACCATGAATATAGGAAAACTGCCGTTTCTTGAGGAAGGTGTGACTCAACTTGGCTTTGTTGTTGAAGATCTGGAGTTTACTGTAAAAAATTATTATGAAAAATTTGGTGTCGCCAACTGGCATTTTTATACATATTGTGCGCCTATGGTCTCTAAGATGACCTATCATGGAAATCCTGCAGATTATACCATGAAAATAGCGTTATCATATTTTGGTCCGAATCGGGTGGAACTGATTCAGCATGTCAGCGGTGAGTCGGTGCTGCAGGATTTCATCGATAAACATGGATATGGTCTTCAGCATTTCGGGATCGTTGTTGAGGATATTGAAGACTGTCTTGCCAAGGCTGAATCTGCTGGCTATGGAGTAGTTATGGATGGTAGTGGCTTCGGACTTGACGGTGATGGCAAGTATGCTTATCTGGATACGGAAAAAGATTTTGGGATAACTTATGAACTGATTCAGCGTCCGGCAAGACGGCATGAGCCGCAAAAGATATTCCCGGCTGAGTGATACTGTTATCAGGGTAATTAGGATTGACAATATAAGTACTTGCAATGTTTATGGATTGTAGAGGGATAATATGATTACTTTCGGGCAGGTCTGTTCCCGGCTTGATGAAAATAACCTTGAGTATAATGTCATGAGGCTCGCTGAGGACTGTAGGCTGATTGTTTCGGCTTATGGCGGCAGGATTTTCGGTCCGTTCAGAGGTGATGCTGAATCTAGTTATTCGTGGGTAAATCCGGCGTTCAGTGATAGAAGGAAGTTTGCTGAGATGCTGGCTGAGCGCGCCTGGAATATCGGTGGTGACAGGTTGTGGATTGCTCCGGAGTTGCAGTATAATGTACCGGATTTGGAGGATTTTGACGGGAGCTACTCTGTGCCGGATGATCTGGATCCGGGATTTTATACCCTGCAGACAGAAGGAGACGGTGTCTGTGTACTGGAGGAGAAGGTCTCACTTCAGGTGCACCGGACAGTACAGCGCAAGGAGCTGGAAATACAGAGACGGGTGTCGCCAGCGGTGAATCCGGTTCCTGAAATACCGGTAGAGCATTTCGGTTATTATCATGAGATAATGCTTCGGGAAAAGACGCATGATGACGTAGTTAGTGAGGCCTGGAATCTGCTTCAGCTAAATCCTGAAGGGGTGTTATATATTCCTGTGATTTCAGCGGTTGATTTTACTGAGTATTATGATCGTTTCAGGTTCGGGTATCAGCGTATTTATCCTGATTATGTACGGTTGAAGATTGACGGCTGCTGTAAGTATAAGGTCGGGTATAATGCCAGTGCGCTTACAGGAAGATCCGGGTATGTCTGCAGGGTTGGTGATAGTTATTATTTGCTGTTACGGGACTTTCATGTTGATCCGGCGGGGCAGTACTTTAAATCTCCTGCTGGAGCTGCAGCTAAAACCGGGTCTGCACTGCATGTGTATAATGATGATGGCATGATGGGAGGATTTGCTGAGCATGAGTGCAGTTGTCTGGCTATCGGCGGGGTTACAGGCAGAAAGTTCAGCTATGACCGGATCGCAAATCATTATTTTACCGGTAGTGCGGCAGTAATTAAAGAGGTGGCAGAAAAACTGCTGGGGCTAAATATAGAATTGTAAACAAGTAATATATTGTAGTGAGGTTCAGTTGTTTTGCAGAAGCAGTAGCGCCTAAATATTATCAAATGATATTAATGTTATGCGTATCTATTGAAAATTTATGGAGTTTGGATAATATTTCAATTTACTTTAAAAAGTGTATAATATATTTATAATAGTGATAATACGTTTATTTTAGCATATTACTGCGGGGTGCTGCAGTTTAAATATATGGGATTTTTGATTACATCTGGAGGTTTATACCTATGAAGACTAACTGTATGCCGCGTGAATGTTGCTTAAAGTTACAGTCTATTTATATTTCATTGAATAAAAGTGAGAAAAGGATTGCTGATATTCTTATGAATGGTACTCTGGCTGTTCCGGCTACAACTATAAAAAATCTCGCTGCCGAGGCAGAATGCAGTGAAGCGACTGTGGTGCGCTTTGCAAAAAAACTCGGGTATGACGGTTATCTGGATATGCGGCGTAAGTTTGCGGATTATATTAATAATCCACCGGTGCTGCAGTATGATGATATGAAACTGGAAGATCCGGTGGAATCTATAATCAAAAAGGTTTATGAAACTACCGTGCAATCTCTGGAGGATACCTATAACTTTCTGGAGCTGGACAAGATCAATAATGCCGCTGAAATAATCGCCGGAGCAAATAAAATTCTGGTTGCCGGGGTTGGTGACGGTGCTGTAACCGCTGATGCCGCGTACCACAAATTCGTTCGTATTGGTTTGCAGTGTTTTACCTCAACCGACATTGATATGCAGCTTATTCTCTGTTCTCAGATGAATCCGGATACGGATGTACTTATTATTATATCTCATTCCGGATTGACCAAATCGCTGCTCAATCTGGCGAAAGCGGCTAAAAAATACCGGATACCTATGATTGTTATCACCAATTATGAGACCTCTCCTCTGGCTCTGGAAGCTGATATTATTCTGCAGGGCTATTCGTTTACAACCGATACCAACGGCGAGGTAATTTCAAAACGTATAACCCAGTTTTTTATCATTGAAATACTGTATATCTGTACCCTTAAAATACTGGGGCATCATAATGTGGAAATTCTGACGAATTCCAATACTGCGGTCAAACCTAATAAAGCCTGAATACAGAATCCTGTAATTAATAGTTAGTGAGCTCTCAGCTGGCGTGAAAGTTATCTTGCGTCGGTATGGGGTGTTTTGTCGCTATTACCAAGTAGCTTGTTGCCGCTGTCTGCAGCAGTGTTTGTCATATCGGGATTTTATAATATATAAAAGCGTGAAATTGCAGTTGTTGCTTGGGTTAATAGAAGTGTTAACTGCGGTTATTAGCAGTTTATAATGAAGTTTTTTGTGTTTGTTAAATTTATAGTGTTGTGAGAAGTGTTTGAATAGGAAATTTATTATGAAGACTAAATTCGGCTTGATTGTAACGACCAGAGGTTTTTTTAATCCTGCACTTGCTGAGCAGGGGCGTAAGGATCTGATGGCAAAACTGGATGGATTGGGGTATGAATATGTAATTCTCAGGGAGAGTGAAACGCGCACGGGCGGTACCGTAGAGACCTTTGATGATGCTCAGAAGTGTGCTAAGCTGTTCTATGAGAATAAGAGTGAGATCAAGGGAATAATTGTAACGGCACCGAATTTCGGGGATGAGATTGCCACCGTTACTTCAATAAGTATGGCTGAACTTGAGGTTCCGGTGCTTATACATGCTTGTGATGATGATATTGAGCATATGGATCTAGCAAATCGGCGTGATGCTTTTTGCGGTAAACTTTCAATATGTGCCAATCTTTACCAGTACGGTATTCGTTTTACCAATACGACACAGCATACAAGTAGTATTGACAGTGAGAGTTTTACCGCAGATCTTCAGCGTTTTTCGGGTGTGTGTGATGTTGTTACCGGTTTAAAGGGAGCCAGGATTGCTCAGTTCGGTACGAGACCTGCGGCTTTCAATACGGTACGTTATTCTGAAAAATTGCTGCAGAAATCGGGTATTACAGTTGTACCTGTTGATATGGCGTCACTGATTGCCCGTTGTGACACATTTAAGGATGCTGATGCTGCAGAACGTTTGGCAGAAATCCGAAATTATGGAAGAATCGCCGAGGGCATCAAAGATGAATCTGTCGTGAAATCCGCAAAATTATCCTTGGCAATTGAGAAGTTTATGGACGAAAATGGCTGTGTCGCCGGTACAGTACAGTGCTGGGATTCAATCGAAAATATCTACCACTGTGCTGCATGTCTGCCGATGAGTATGAGCGGTGAGAAAGGAAGACCGTTATCATGTGAAACCGATGTAACCGGAGCTATAAGTATGTATGCTCTAAGTCTGGCTTCAAAGGAGCCTTCCGGTTATCTCGACTGGAATAACAGTTATGGTGCTGACCGTGACAAGTGTGTACTCTTTCATTGTTCAAATTATCCGAAGAGTTTCTTTGGTACTGATATTGAGATTGGAAGTCTGGATATTCTTGGGGCAAGTCTCGGGTATGAAAATTGTTTCGGAGCCTGTAAAGGCTGTGTCGCGGCGGCAAAGGATATGACTTTTGCCAAGATCTCTACAGATGAGTTCAAGGGAAAGGTAAAAGCTTATGTGGGTGAGGGAATATTTACTGATGACAAGGTGGATACTATCGGCTCGCCAGCGGTTGCTAAAATTGAGAACCTGCAGAAACTTTTGGATTATTTATGCAAAAACGGGTATGAACACCATGTGGCTATGAATCGTTCACGGGTTGCGGATATTTTGAAAGAGGCGATGGAGAATTATCTGGGTTGGGAGGTTTACCGGCATCAGTAGGTAACAATTTATCTTGCTCAGCAGTCGATGTCTAATACTCTAATCCTGCAGTCAGGTACTTGATTGCAGGATTGGATTATGTTGAGTATTTACTATGATAATGCAGGTATAATTGAAACTCAGGTTGGAAATATCAGAATCGGTTATTCCACTTGTAATTCTGTTATAGCAGATATGTTTGAATCATAAGCTAAGGGGGAAGGTGTAAATATGCTTTTACAATCAATACGTCAAATTTAGTTGTAACAAAATATAGCGGAGTATTCATGGGCTATTTGTTTTTTTACTTGTAATACGCTTACGTATAATACATTGAGGTCGTGTTGAACTTTTATTAATTGTTTCATTTATGTAATCTGCTTCGAGTTTCTTCTTTATAATAATACAATTTGGTGTTAAATATGTTGGAAATAATGTAGGTTTATTTGGTCAGCTTGTCGATATTCATAGTAAAAGACGGTATGAAACTATCAGAAGGAGGCTGAATGGATAGCTTTGATGTGTTGCGAAAAGACGAACTATGGATAAAGTCCTGTGAATTGTCTAAGCAGTTTTTGAATATACTGAATATTCTGGATAAGTCAGCATATCTGGATAAAACTGAGTTGCAGGAATGTAAGAAGCTGGTCGGTATAATACCGGTTTATATTTCCAAAAGTATAGTTGCTACAAGTTTATATGACCAGATGCGGTTCTATGGCTTGATTTTAATTAAATCCCGTGAAGTTGATGAAAAGTTATATAAGTTATATGAAAATATTACTTTCGGTATCAAAAGTGAGATTACCTCAGAGTTGGTCGGGAATATATTCTCGGCGTTTATTTTTTCTGATCAGTTACGCGAAATGATTTTGAATATTCAGAATGATATGAAGGCAATAAAGAAGTTTTCATAAAAGTTAATAAATTTACTATTATCGAAATTATCTACGAAACAAGCACTGTTATGTTACATAACGGTGCTTGTTTCGTTTTTGTATATTTTTTTATTTGATAAAATTTGAAAAATTATATAGAATTATTCGAATGTGTTTGTGTAAATTTTTATTACAAAAAATGAGTGCCGCTTGTTTGCTGATTTGTGTAAGGGAACATTTGCAGCTTACGTAATCAGGTATCATTTTTACAATTTATTATATTGTTCATGTTATTGAAATAGTTGTGCCATTATAAAAGTTTGGTGTCATGGTCTATAAATTTATGAATTATGGCTCAAATCCGGTCATGTTCAGTGTAATGTGATATTTCTCTTGGTACGGTTTGGAGAATTGTGTATGGGTGAAGAAGATAAGGAAATTCTAGAGGAGTTTATTCTTGAAAGTAAGCAGAATATTGTTGAGGTTGAACATGATCTGCTGGCGCTTGAAGAGGATGGCGCTGATTCAGAAATAATCAATAAAATGTTTCGGGCTATTCACTCGATGAAAGGCAGCAGTGGTTATTTGAATTTAAAAAATATTCTGTCTTTAAGCCATCTGGGGGAAACACTGCTTGATCAGATAAGAACTGGAGCCAGAGAGGCTGATCCGGATACAGTAGATGCTCTGTTGTCAATGGTTGATGCTTTATCAGAGATGTTGAGTATGACAGATCTTGGTGAGAGTTATGATATAACAGAAGCCGTCGAAAAGCTTAATAGTATTCTTAGTGCCGGGCAGGATAAAGCAGAAGAGAGCCACACTTGTGGATGTCAACTGGGCAATACCGAGTTATGTCAAGTGCTTAACAGCCTGCCTAAAACAACTGATATAATTTCAAAGATTAATGATGGTATAAAGTCAAATTTGTTCTTGTATCTTGTCTGTACCGGTTCTGGTAGTGAAAATACCCGTAAATTTCTTGAAGATGCAGATGACATTGGAGTGGTAATCGCAACTTCTGAAAAGGGGTATCTTCTTTTTGGTTCGGTTCTTGACAGTGAATTGCTCATTGATGCTGTAGGTTCTGATGTTGCTGAAATTACCGAAGTGCCAAAAGCGAAGATAGAGGAATGGTTAACTGCGGATTCAAATACTGTACCTGTGGTTGTAAGTAAAGTTTCTGATAATGATAATACGGCAAAGAATGAAGCGGCCGGTGCCGGAAATAGTGTTGCTAAAGCAGCGCCAAAACGAGTAAACAAAGATGGTGATAATAAGAAGAAGAAGGTCGTTAAAGAAGAATCTCAAATGATTAAAATTAACGCCCATCTTCTTGATGAGCTGTTAAGGTTTACAGGAAATATGGTGATGAGCAGGAATCAGCTTCTTACCCGCTATGATTTTTCTGATGATCCGGCGTTTTCAACACTTTCTCAGGCTATAACCGAGGTTCATAAAAATGTGGTACAGACCAGGATGCTGTCTGTTGGCAGCATCTTTGATCGTTTTAAACGGGTGGTGCGTGATTTAAGTAAGAAGCTGGGTAAAAAAATTGATTTTAAACAGCAGGGCGGTGATCTGGAACTCGACCGCACAATTCTTGAAGCTTTTGTCGATCCGCTGAACCACATGATCAGGAATTCTATTGATCATGGAATTGAGACGACTGAAGAGCGGGCTCAAACCATGAAAAATCCCATTGCCAGTATTACGCTCAAGGCCTATCAGGAGAGCGGTGAAATTATTATTTCTGTAGAAGATGACGGCAGGGGGATTGATCCTGAAAAGATTAAGAAGATTGCCCTAGATAGAGGGTTGATAAATCAGACGCAGCTCAAAAGTCTTTCTGATCAGGATGCGATAATGCTGATTTTTGAGCCGGGATTTTCTACGGCGCAGAAGTTGAGTGAAATTTCCGGCAGAGGGGTCGGAATGGATGTGGTCCGTACCAATATTGAAAAGATTGGCGGTGTCGTTGACTGCAGCAGTGACCTGGGATATGGAACAAAGATGCAGGCAAGGCTTCCGCTGACCAAAGCGATGGTAACCTCTTCACTGATATCCGCTCTTGTTGTCAGTGTTGACGGCTTGCCTTTCTGTATTCCTCAGAGTGCAGTAAACGAACTGATTACCGTCTCACAGAAAGATACTCAGGAAAAAATAAAGATCTTACAGGGAAAAAAGGTTTTTCAGCACCGGGAACTGATCCTGCCGATCTTGAATTTACGGGACATACTTGAATTGAATACCGGTGGTGACTCTACTGCTAAGGAGGTGACAAATTCCGGTTCAGTTTCTTCTTTCTTTACTGATAATCAAACGCTGATTGTATTGCAGCACCGGCATAATTATTTTGGAATAATGGTTGATAAAATTATCGGTATTGAAGAGGCGGTGGTGCGGGAAATGCCAAAACTCGTAGAAAGTGCCAATGTATTCTCCGGTCATACGGTACTGGGTGACGGCAGGGTTGTAATGCTGATAGATACTAATGGTATTGTCGAGCGCATGAATATGACCTTTATTTCTCAGGGACCGGTTGAGTCTGTTTCCGCTCCGGCCTTGAGTGTTGGTAAAAGAGCGGATATGCAGAGTATGATTATTTTTAATTATTCAAATAATGAGTATTTTGCCGTGCCGCTGGAACTGGTATCGCTGGTGGAAAAGATCAGCAGCAATGATATTAAGAAAGTCGGTAACCGTAAATATTATCCGATGAAGGATAATACGATACCATTGCTATATCTGGACAAGCATCTGCCTGTAACTCCGATCTCACAGAGTCTGGATACTTATAATCTGATTATTCCTTCAAGAGTTAAATTTCCTATCGGGGTTATTACAAATTCAGATATTACGGTCTGCGATGTCTCGGGGAAGTTTGATGAAAAAATAACTCATGAAAAAGGGATTATCGGAACGTTTATGCATAATGGTAATCTGGTAATGCTATTGGATTTGTATTCATTATTTGAGAGCGATGATCCCGATCACTTTGACAGAACAGATAGATCCTACCGCGAATCTGCTCAGATTCTTATTGTTGAAGACAGTTTGTTTTACCGCCGGTTGAATGCGACATATCTGGCAGCACCAGGGCGGGAGCTGACTCTGGTCGGGGACGGTGTCGAAGCACTGGCTGCGCTTCGGGATACCTCAAAACACTTTGATCTGGTGGTCTCTGATATTGAGATGCCGAATATGGATGGTTTTGAATTAATAAAAGAAATTCGGAGTGATCCGAATTTATGCGGCATTCCGGTTATTGCTCTCACTGCACTTCAGGATGACCAGAGCCGAGACAGAGGGCTGCGTTTAGGATTCAATGAATATGTTGTCAAGGTGGATAAGGATGGTCTTAATGACAGCGTAAACCGGTTTGCAAAAGAGGCTCGCTCAAAAAATGGCAATTCCGGCAGTTATGCGGTATCGCAGTTAGTCTGAAGGTAATTTAAAGGAGTTATAAATGCAGATTGCAGCATTTAGAGTTGATGATGGGTTATATGGAGTTCCGGTGTTGATAGTGGAGGAATTTTTTCGGCCGATGCCGGTAACACCTGTCCCTTTGACAAATCCTAAAATTGAGGGTCTGGTTCATCACCGGGGTAAGACGGCGACTGTTTTAAATCTTAGAAAATGTCTGGGGAAACCCGCTCGTGACAAAAGACAGAAAACCAAGATGATACTTCTGGAAACCGTTTCAGATTTAATTGCTGATGCGGTTAAGATTGGTTTGAGCTCGAGTGACGAACCGGTGGTTTTACGCGTTGATAAGACGGAAGCGATTTTAAATGTGGATTTAAAGCATATCAGTCCGCGTCCGGCGCATATCCCGTATGATTTTGTTGAGGGAATTATTAGAGCTAAAAATGAAGAATATATGATGATACTCAATATTCAGAAACTGGTTGAGGTGATTATGAATGAAAAGGTTTTTTGAATTCGAATGTGTCTGGAGTGTTTTGGGGGTAAGAGCGAACGATGGGAGAAAATATAATGTCGGCTAATCTGGATAAAATTTCAACTGAAACAAAGTTTAGTATTTTTGATCCTGTAATTACTTATGAACATAGAGAATTCTATGAAAAAATTATTAATGAACTGAATGGACTTTTTCCAATCTGTAATCAGGGAAAATGCTCGGCTGTTGAAATCAGCGAAGACTCTACCGAACAGGAGCAGATTACAGATCTTATGGTGCGGGTTGAAAATTTCAGTGCTGAGTTGCTGGATGTCACTAAAAAGCTTTTTGATCAGTTTTACCAGGCAAAGGAAGAATTCAATTGTATGATTCTTTCGAATGCTGCTTATGTGAAAATAAATCTTATAGATAGAAATTTGCTTGAGCGTACCTGTGATGTCAGGTGGTGGGCACTGGAGACCGCTTTTGGTGAGTGCATTTCCTCTACCAATGAAATGAAAAAGAGTGTGGGTGAGCTTAGTGATAAACTCTGTGTCTTGCTGAGTAAGCTTCGAAAAGCGGTAGCGGAGGAAAAATCTCCGGCGCATGGTGAGAGCCAGCTTGTTGAGGTACTTGGGAAGGTAGTAGGCTATCTCAAGAATAACATAGTTAAAATAATAGTAAGTGACTCAGAGTATGACATATATTGCAGTGAGGTGGAAAATCTCAAGAAAAAATTGAACATGTGTAAGGACGGTGGTGGTTTATGCAAAGAGATTGATACTGTTGCTGAAAATCTTAAAAAACTGCACGGTAAGGTAAAGTATGCCTGTCAGCGTCTGGAGGATATTAATTCCTCATATACACTGTATAGAGATCTTGTGATCTGTGACAGTGACGGTGATATAATAGCGAATGCAAACCGTAGTGTCAGAGAACGGGTACTCGGGGTAAATGTCGCTGATGAGAAGTGGTTTACAAAAGCTGTTGAAACCAAAGACGGCAATGACTATTATGCTCAGGATTTGTGTGAGAGTAAGGTGGAAGATATTCCTTCACTGGTGTATACCACTGCCATTCGTGATAATAATGATAATGCCGGAAATATTCTGGGAGCGATGGGAATCTTCTTTGATTTTCAGGGGGAAGCAAGAATTATAATGGAAGATTATATGCCAAAGGATAGTGATGGAGAGTTGTCATCCGGCTGGCATTCATTTATTACTTCGGAAAACGGGACTATTATCGGCTCGAGTGATGAAGCAATATTTGAGCCGGGACGGCTGGCGCATCTGTCAAGAAAGCACCGGACATTGAAAGCCGGACAGAAGGTATATGATTATGCGATTGTCGAGGGTGAGGATTCGGCTATATTTTCTGCAAAGACTGATGGTTATCTCGAATATAAAGGACTGGGCTGGAGCTCACATATTATTGTCCCTCGAGAAGTGATTTTTGGTAATAAGTATCATACTGAAAGCAGAGGGATATCAGCTGAGCAGTTAATGGACTCAAAGATAATACCTGAAATTAACAAGCAGACATATCTGAAAATTCAGGAGGACAAAGAGTCTATACAATTGATCTCGCTTAATGGAATTGTCTTCGCCTCCAAGCTTGGTAAGCGAGGGGTAGCTTTGGGTCCTATTTTTGATCAGATAACCAAGACCGGTGATTTTGCGACAAATCGCATGGAGTATTTATTGGCGGAGATGGCTGCCGGGGAATTGGCGTTAAACTTGCAGGCGTTGGAGATGTTCAGTAAACAGGCTATTGATCTGATAGATAGAAATCTTTTTGAAAGATCGGCGGATATCAGGTGGTGGAGCACTGATAATTATTTTTGGGAGGCGCTAGGAGATCCTACGGAAGAGAATTTTGAGCGGGCGTGCAACCGCTTAAAGGTAATTAATAACAGCTATACCATGTACCGGAATTTAATATTGTCTGATATTAGCGGTGAAATTGTCGCCTGTTCA
This sequence comes from Planctomycetota bacterium, assembly GCA_963677015.1. Classification (GTDB taxonomy): domain Bacteria; phylum Planctomycetota; class SZUA-567; order SZUA-567; family SZUA-567. Next base: position 2,460,830 of record OY781533.1, on the reverse strand, counting down.
AAGATGGAACTTCGCAATGAACTGAAAAAAATAAATGTCTCGGATCAGGAATGGTTCCAAAATGGCATGCGCACTCAAACATCTATGGAATATGCGGTTCAGGATACTCAAAGTTCGGTTCTGGAGAAGAATAAAGAGCGGAGTCTTATTTACTCCACCGGCATCCGCGTGCAGGGGGCTAGAAAAGGTGATTCGATAGGAGTTATCGGGGTCTTATTCGATTGGGATACAGAGGCAAAGATGATTCTTAATAATTGTCTGCCAATCGACAAGGATATGAACTCAATCGAGGGATGTGCCGCCTTTTATACCAATGCCAAGGGGGAAATTATTGAAACTACTGATTCTGAGTACTGGCCGGTTGGAGATATCCTGACTCTGCCGCAGGCGCATAAAGATATTACCGGTGGTGAAAGTGCGTCAGGTTTCTATGAGTATAAAGGTAAGTCGTATATTATGGGATCATCCAGAACCCAGGGTTACCGTGAATATGAAGGGCTGTATTGGTCTGCTCATGTTGTACGGCCTATGAATTAGGGGAAGTTATTGAAAAATAAACATAGCAGGAAAAGTTATCGCGAGTGGATCCTGGCGCCTGTACTGGTTGCTATTGACAAGCCGGGGTTTGTGCATCACGAGATGGCGGTACAGGCGTGTATTTCAATTGAAAGTACCAATGATGTTGCAGCGTATATTATTTTGAAAAATAGTAAATATACTATAGCGCTAGTTAATCCCACTGATTTTGACTGCCGATGTGCGGAGGATGCGGTCGAGCATCTGTTACAGGTGGATAAGAGTATCTGAGCCGCGGTTATGTGGTTTTTGCAGGTAGATTAATATCAGTTTTAGAGGTATTTCTTAATATGACAATATTTCAATAACGTTTTTCTACTTATGGATTCTTTGAAAAAATAGATTTTAAAAGTTGCTGCTATACTTGGGTTTTGTTGCGAAAACTTCTGATGCTGAATCAGAACTGGAACTATCAAAAATTCATGAAGTCTGTTGGATCTGAATAGTTCTCTAACTGCTTATGCGTTGAGATTTGCTTTGAAGAGGCGGTTTCGATTGTGGTATATTGATTGTCCAGAGCAAAATCATCTTTGAGACTGAATCTGGATACAAGATTGTGAAGAATTTGAGCCTGACCGACAAGTTCCTCGGACGCAGAGGCTGTTTCTTCAGCGTTGGCTGTATTCTGCAGGGTTACTGTTTCTATCTGCCCCATTCCTTGAATTACCTGAGAGACTCCTTGTGCCTGTTCGCTTGAGGCTGTTGAAATTTCATCGACCAGAGTTGCAACTTTTTCGACGGTAGAAACTATTTCGTTTAAGGCAGAAGCAGTTCCTTCCGCGATACTGGTCCCTTTGGATACTTTCATGGCCGAAGACTCAATTAATGACGTTGTTTCACTCGCTGCCCGTGCACTGCGAGCTGCAAGATTCCGCACCTCTTCAGCAACTACCGCAAAACCTTTACCATGAGCACCGGCTCTTGCTGCTTCAACAGCGGCATTGAGCGCAAGCAGGTTGGTCTGAAATGCAATATCGTCTATGACCTTGATAATTTTTGAAATTTGCTGGCTGGAATCACTTATGTCGGTAATTGCTGCGACCATCTCCTGCATCTGATTATTACCGTTATCTGCAGCATTTTGAGCGGTGTTTGCCAATTGATTAGCCTGATGGGCATTTTCGGCATTTTGTTTTGACTGACTGCCTATTTCAGTTATTGAAGATGTAATTTCCTCAATGCTGGCGGCGGATTCTGTAGCTCCTTGAGAAAGTGATTGGCTGGCATTGGATATTTGCTCTGACCCGCTATTTACAAGTTGTGCTGCGACGTTAACTGCATTAAGCGTTTCATTCATCTGATATATCATTTGCTGTAGAGCCTGACTGAACGAGTCGTGCTCTGAACGGGCTATAACATTGATATCCCAGTCACCCTTTGAAATCTGCTCAAGAATACCTGCCTGTTCACGTTGTGAAAGAATCAGGTTATTAACGGCTTTTGCCAGAAGTCCGGTTTCATCAGATTTTTTGAGGTATTTTTCTTCCATGTTGTTACGCAGATCGCCACGTTCCGCAATATTGGTAAGAAGGCTGACACCATTAAGAATGGGGTTGACAACCAAGGTTGCACTGACAAAAGCGAATATCGCCCCAAGTAGAAGAAAGATACCACATATAATGATAAATGTTGTGCGCATACTGTATATGCGGTTATAAACCTCTTCTTTTGCTGTGCCTGTAGCAACAGACCATTGAGATTCTGGTATCGGGCTAAAACCAAAGAGTGAATTCTGCCCGCTTAAACTGTATTCTGCGAATCCTGATTCTCCCTGTGTCATTTTTATCAGCATTTGGGCAACCGGTTTATATTGCTCATCTTGCTTGGCTTCTTCAATGAAATTTTTGGCTGTTTTGACATAATCCTGATTTCTATGAGCAACAATAGTACCTTTATTATCTATGATATACGAGTAACCATGTTTTCCATATTTAATACTTGAGATGATATCTGAGAGCATGCTGCCATCTATACGGGCAATAAGAACTGAACCAACGGTATCATTTTCTGTGAATACAGGAGTGGATAGCATGATTACCGGTTTTTGGATTACACGGCTGAAAATAACATTTGAGAAGACTGTCTTTCCAGAAAATGCTGCTTTAACATATTCGCGATCCGCTAAATTTGCGGTTTTTTGGTTCTGATAATGAGCGATGCCATCTGGTGTTACGATGGCCATGCCCAGATATTTTAATCTTTTGGTTTCTTCCTGAAGTACCGGCAGTTGTTTTTCCCAATCTAAGCTGCGAATAGCGTAGCGGTTAGCGACACCTTGCATTTCTGTTAATTTGATATCCATAGACGCCTGTACATATTTGCCCGCCTCATTTGCCATTTGTTTCAGTGAGTCCTGAATACTACTGTTCATTAGTGAATACGATTTATAGTAAGAGAAAATACAGGTTCCACCGCAGGTAAAAATAATAACAAGACAAAATATAGCTATTAGTTTATGCTTCAGTCCGGCTTTAGATATTATGAGCATATTATAAGTACCTTTTTATTAATTATTAGCTAATTGTATTAAATTTATTAATGCTTGTTTTCTTTGAGGTTATATTGAAAAAAAAAATAGCAGGTCCCTTTTGAGTCAATATTTAGTATCATCTTTACAGATATAACATAAAAAAAATAAATGTCAAGCTTTGTTAGAGAAATGTTAAAAAATATTATTATTTTGATTTTTTGTTTGGCATGTATCAGGGCGCTAAGCAGCCTGCAGTTATGTATTTATCCACTATTTTGCGAGTTTATTTATATAGCTGTATAAATAATACTGAGTTTAAAGGTATTATCTAAATTAAGGTCAGGTGCCTTTAAAATACTAATAGTTTAAGTATTAAAAACTCTAACATGAAACGATAGCGGTAGGTTGAGTGACGTGTCTGTTTATTATTAGGTTTATCTTGAAAAAATATGTGCACACTTGGTGTTGTGTGCACATATAAAATTGGAATAAATAATTTTGCAAAATATTGTTTGAGTTTATTAGAATTTGCCAAACTCCGAATCATCAAGAATTATTTGTTCTGCCGGGGTGATCATTTCCGCTTTTTTAGAAATACTTGGAGTCGAAAATGATAATGCCAGTTTTTTTCTGGGTCTTTTTTTAAGGGGTTTAGTTACATTGTTAATATTTTTCTCTTTGAGTTTGAATTTTTTGATTACTGCATTCAACTGCGATGCAAGATCAGACATGTGGGTACTTGCGGCGGCTGTTTCTTCGGCATTTGCGGTGTTTTGCTGGGTTACGCTGTCAATTTGTTCGAGTCCCTGATTAACCTGAGTCATACCGTGTGCCTGACTGTTGGATGCTTCGGCTATATCTGCAACCAGTAAGGTTACCTTATTGATTTGCTCAACGATTTTATTTAGGGCTTCGGCAGTGGCTTCAGTCATTTTATTGCCGTTCTTTACCTCGACTACGACGTTATCAATTAGCTCTGCTGTTTCACCTGCTGCTTTTGCTGATCTGGCTGCAAGATTTCGCACTTCCTCAGCTACAACTGCAAAACCTTTACCGTGAGCTCCGGCTCTTGCGGCTTCAACTGCGGCATTGAGTGCAAGGAGATTGGTTTGGAATGCGATATCGTCAATTGTCTTAACTACTTTTTTGGTTTCTTCTGCTCTACTTGTTATACTGTTTATACCGTCTGACAAATTCTGCATTTTTTGCTGTCCTTCCATGGCTGCATTATTTGCTGACTGCGCAAGAGTGCTTGCTTCTGTGGCATTTTGGGCATTCTGGCTGGTCCTATTACTCATATCGGTAAGAGACGCTGAAATTTCTTCAATTGAAGCTGCCTGTGAGGTGGCTCCATCTGAGAGTGCATTGCTTGCGGCACTTACCTGTTTCGCTCCGGTATCCAGGTCAGTGATATATGATGTAATTTCATTGAGTGCTGAATTTACTTCTGTTATCATGCTTTGCAGTGATTTGTTCATCATGTCATTGTCAGATTTGATATTTACTTCCTGCCGCCAGTCTCTCTCCGAAAGATTTTTAGATACTACTGCTACCTTATTAAAATCTTCAATAATTTGTTTTTCTGCGTGTGCCAGTTCACCTACTTCATCTTTACGAGCGAGTAACTTTTTATCAATGTTGATTGATGTGTCTCCGGTTTTTACTATTTGCAGTAAAATATCCTTGATACCATGCAACCCTCCAAGTATTCCTTTAATAATCATAAAGGCTACAATGGCAAGTATCACAAGGTAAATAATTACTGCCAAATAAATATAAACGCGGTAATGGTATCCTTCATCGATTATTAATGCTTTCATATTGGAAGCATACTGGTAAACTTCATCAAAATAAACGCCGGCACCGACAAAATAGTTGGTACCTGTGATAGGTAGCGCATAACTCAGCTTTGGGGAAGGTTCTGAAGCGCCTTTTTTAGGGAACCAATACTCAACAAAGTCTCCTCCTTTTTTTGCTGCGTCTCTTAAAGCTTTGACCATTTCCAAACCGTTTACATCTTTAAGAGCGAGATAGTTTCCAGAGGTTTTAGCTTCTCCCTTTACTCCGGGAACGTTTATTCGGTTGCCGTCCATATCATAGATAAAAAAATATCCGGTGTTGTCGTCAAAGAATGTTACTTTGTCTGTTTGCTGTATAAGAGCGTTCTTAATATCTTCTTCAGTCTTTCCCGTCATATTCTCAACAAGCAGGCTTGCTGCATTTGCTTCTGCCTGAACAAGTGATTTCAGCTTTTCCTTTTCGCTATTAATAATTTCCTTTTCGAATTTTGGCAAGACAATATCATTTTCAATTGTTGCGTTTACATATGCGATAATTGAAACTAATGCTGCTGTACCTACTATTGCTATTACAGGTAATAGTATAATTTTCCATTTAATTTTCATAATCTACTTTCTTAAAAGTTAACAAAATTGTTTTGATATTATATTTTTCGATTTGATAACTGAGGGTAATTCTGTCGTTATTGGCGTTGATTTTCTGATTTTGCATTATTAGCCACTATTTTGATGTTGTTACGATTGTGTTAGATTGTCTAAATATATTAGCATGATATGCTGGACTACAATTATGTCAAGAAATATTATTTTTATGTAATAAAAATTTAGTATAAATAATTATAGAATAATATAAATATGCGGATTGAATATCATTATAACTAAGTGAATAAGGATTGCGCTAAATAAGCCGTTAACTCTTTAAGTAGTAAAGAATTAACGGCTTATAGTCTTGGTGCCCGCTCACGGATTCGAACCGTGGAACTATTGATTAAGAGTAAATAGTTGAAGGTTGCAATTCTTGGAATAGCAGTAAGTTGCAGTATGATGATGTTTCTGTTGGGTATGATTACGGTAAAAGTTCTGATGATGGTTGTATAAAAATGGAGTCTGATTTTAATGAAACTGAGTCTGTGAGTAATAATGTTGTTGAGGTTCGAACAGGTCTGGTAGCTTAATAGTTGAGGCTATTCTGGTTATAAATGAGTTGCCATTTAATTCTGAAGAGAAGATTAGGTATATTAGAACTTTTATGGATAATATAGTATAATAAATATTATTCGCAGGATGTTTTACAGGCAGAATTAGTAAATTACATCTGTAATTTGAAATTCAGTGTTTATAACATCAGGCTTAAAATATGGATTATCCGGTGCTGCTTTTTCTGACAATTATGCTGGGAGTAAGTTGGATATCGAGAGGTGCTCTTTCCTGGGGGTGGGCAATTCTGTCAAAAATAATTTTAAGGCTGGTGCGTGCCATCTCTTCTAGTGGCTGGTGTATGCTGGTGATCTTGTTTATTTTGGCGACAAAGGTATCGTCAAAACCTGTTACAGCCAGATCTTCGGGGACTCTGATGCCGTGTTCGCGGGCGGCATGTATTGCATCATGAGCTGCTCCGTCATTTGAGCAGAAGAGGGCGGTGAAGGCAAGCTTCTCATGGGTGTTGAAATAGCGGTTAACTTCTTCTCTAATTTGGTAACGGTTTAAGGCGTACGAGTCAATGTCGATTACAGTGACATTCTCGGTATCCATCCCCTGAATATATAATTCATGCATGAAGCCTTTGGATTTTGGGCAGGTGGCGTATTTCTGCGTAAGAATTCCGAAGTGTGTGTGCCCTTGTTTGATCAGGTGGTTGGCGGCCAGGCTGCCCCCCAGAGCATGATTGAGGTATACACTGTCAAGGGAAGCTATCGGCAGGGTTACGGCAACGGTTGGAATGTTGAGTGAACGGATCTTCTGCAGCGAGTAGTCTGAGGTCGGGACATAGATAATGCCATCAACCTGACGGGAGAGGAATATATCCATGTTCTCGATCTCTGTCATCGGATTATAGCCGCTGTTTTGCAGCAGTATGCTGTAGCCACTCAGGCGAGCCTCATTCTCCAGCTCCGAGATAAGATTGGCAAAATATGGGTTTGGAATCTCAGGAACGCTTACGCCAATCAGATGAGTGCTGTTGCTCTTTAGGGTTTGGGCTGCTTTATTCGGCAGGTAATCCAGCTCTTTTATTGCTTGATTTACCCGTTTTCTTACCTCGCTGTTTACATTCGGATGGTCGTTGATTACCCGTGAAACAGTTGTCTGAGACACATTTGCTTTTCTTGCTATGTCATTCATTGTAGCCTTTTTCATGGTGCCTCTCCTGTTGTCGAGCAATAATAATAATTTTAACATACTTTTGAATATTATTCAATAATTAATTGCATAATAAAACATGGTCTTGAATAATTCAATAGTGTAAGTGACTGTTTTCTGCAGCTTTTTGTAGCTAATTCCCCGTTATTTTGCAATAAATAGTTAAAAAATCTCAATAAATTATTGACTAATTGCAGACTATAGGGTATTTTAAAAGTGTGTTTTGAATACGTATTCAATAAATATTCATGGTTGCTGGAGACTGTTATGAAAAAAATTGTTGTCGTTTGTGTTGTTGTCGCTGCTGTTGCAGCTGTATATTTTCTGGGTATAAAAAAATCTGAACCTAAAAAAATAACTATTTGGACTCAGGCCTCTGCTGATCACCCGGAAGGAAAGATGTTTGAGCAGAGAGTAAAGAGCTATAACAAATCCCACCCGAAAAAACCTCAAGTTGAAATAGTCAATATCACCAGAGCTGGAGCGGGGTCTGGATATATTGATAGACTCAATGCTTCGATTACTGCCGGGGATATGCCTGATATCTTTACGCTTGATGGTCCGGATGTTGACGCGTATGTGGAATCGGGTGTGGTTGGAGCGCTTGACCAGTACATGTCTCCAGGATTTAAAGACGGCTTTACCGGCTCTATGATAGGTCAGGGTACAATAAATGGTAAGTTCTATGCTATGGGTTATCAGGACTCCGGTGTTGTCGTAATGTACAATAAAGATATGGTGGATGCTCTGCCTGATGATGTTAAGAATATGATACCGGAATATAATGAAGACTGGACCTGGGATCAGTTTGTCGGTCTGGCTGGGAAGATAGATGATTTTGCGAAGAGTACAGATGCTCCAGCTTTTAAGGATTATGAGGTTGCGGTAAGTTTGCTCCTGCCTGATATCAGGAAGGGTGCGTACGAACTCGGCACATATTACTTTACTCCGCTTATCTGGGGTAACAATGGTAAACTTGTCGGGAAAGATGGAGTTACGGTTGAGGGTGTACTCAACAGCGAGGAAAATGTTGACGCTCTGACAAAGTATGCTCAATTATTCAAACAGCCGGTTGCTGGAGCGGAAGAGTCGGATAAGGCTTTTTATACGGGAAAGGCTGTAATGGCTGTGGCTGGATTCTGGTATATTACAGAAATGGTGGGAAATTATCCTGATTTGAAGTTCAGTTCTCTGCGTTATCCTAAAATGAGCGCTGACTTTGATGGACTATATACTCCCTCTGGCAGCTGGGTTTTTGTACGGAGTGCAAAGATTGGTGATAAAGAGAAACTGCAGCAGGTCGTTGAAGTTATGGAGTGGTTGACCAATGATGATGCCGCCGAAGTATATTATAAAATGAATAACGCAATACCCGGCAGAAAAGACAAAGTTGGAATAATCAATACTTCAACCGATAACCCATACTATAATAAGGCATGGGAAGTATTGAAATATCAGGTGGCAAACACCAATAAAGCCAGACCAATATCACCGGGATACCCATATCTCTCTGAAACATTTGCCAAAGATATTATTTTGAGAATTGCTCAGAACAGGGTGACTAAAAAAGAAGATGTTAAAAAATATCTTGATGATGCGGCTGCTAAAATTTCCAAAGAATTTAAGAAATTCTCAAAATAACCAAAAAATGAATGCGGGCGGCAAAGAAATTTTTGTCGCCCGTGTAAATTGGAATTTGTTCTCGGGTATTTATTATTTCTGAAATTACGATGAGGTGTTGTGTTGTGAAGAAGAACATTAAGTACAAAAAAGATGTTGTTGCAACCGCATATAAATTTTTGACCCCTGCATTGATTCTGGCGTTTTTCTTTATTATCCTGCCAATCATTCTTGCCTTTGGTTATGGGTTTACCAATTATTATCTGCTGAGACCTGATGATAAAACATTTATCGGCTTTGATAACTTTGTAAGGATGCTCTCTGATGAGACTCTGCATAAATGTTTTTTAAATACGGTTGAGTTTGTGGTGCTGGTGGTTCCTTTGCAGCTTGCTATGGCGCTTGGACTGGCACTGATTGTAAATAAGAAGTTCAAGGGGAATGGGTTTTATCGAACCGCATACTTTTCGCCGGCAGTGTTGTCACTTGTGGTTATTTCAATTCTATGGTTTGTAATGCTGGATCCTAATTCCGGTCTTATAAATGAGTTTCTGGCAAAGCTGGGGATACCGGCTCAACCGTTTCTTACAAGTCAGGCTCAGGCGATGCCGACAATTGTCTTTCTTTCTGCATGGGCTGGATGCGGGTATCAGATGCTGATATTTCTATCCGGGTTAAAAAATATTGATGAAAGTATGTATGAGGCAGCCAGTATAGATGGCGCAGATAAACTAAAACAATTTTTATATATCACCCTGCCGTCATTGAAACCTATAACCATGTTTCTTGTGATATCAACAACTATTCAGGCTTTTAAACTGATAGTCCAGCCTATGGTTATGACTGGGGGAGGACCGGAGTACAGTACTATGACAATACTTCAGTATATTTATGAGTATGGTTATCGTCATAGAAATATCGGATATGCTTCAGCTGTTACGATAGTGTTTACCGCATTCCTGGTTATTGTATCAATCCTGATAAAGCGAGTATTCAAAGAGGAGAAAAACTGATGAGGATATGGAAACCTGTAAAAAAAGTTTTGTTCTTTATGCTGATATCTGTGATTGCGCTGCAGTTTTTACTCCCGCTGTTATGGATGATACTGTCATCATTCAAAATAGATCAGACAATTTATACCGATATAAAAACCATATTTGCCTTTGTGCCGAAGTTTGATGATCTTACTCTTGAAAGCTATAAAGAGCTGTTTAGTTACTATAGTATCTGGAAAAACCTCATTAATAGTTTCATGTATGCATCGATTACTGTGGTGTTGAGCCTTGTAGTTAATTCGATGGCTGGGTATGCTCTGGCTAAATTTGAGTTCCCTTTTAGAAATACCATATTGCTACTGATTATCGCTCTTATGATTGTGCCTATCGAGGCAACCATTCTTCCGTTATTTCTAGTTGTGCATCAGATGGGACTTATTGGAACTGTTGTAGGATATCTACTACCGTTTATTGTGAATGTAATGAATATCTTTTTATTTAGACAACATTTTATAATGTTCCCAACGGAGTTGATTGAAGCGGCAAAAATTGATGGATTGAGTGATTGGGGCGTGTTTGCGAGAATCGTAGTTCCGTCGAGTGTTACCATGTATGTGACGGTTGGGATAATAACCTTCCTCGCTTCGTGGAATGACTTCCTCTGGCCGGTGATGTCTATCACAGATTCGAATATGATGCCAATACAGGTGGCTTTGAACGCTATTTTTGCTGATACCTATAATATCTTTACAAGTCACAGAATGGCTGCTCTTACAATAGCTACTGTGCCGGTTGTGGTGATATATGCCGTATTTCAGAAGTATATTGTTCAGGGCGCAACTAGAAGCGGTATAAAGTAAATAAGGAATTGCATGGATAAATTAACAAGTGCTAATAAGTATATCAAGGAAAATTTGGAAAAGACAGGCAGCAAACCTCTATATCATTTTGCTCCGCCTATTGGCTGGATGAATGATCCAAACGGATTTTCATACTTCAATGATGAGTATCATCTCTTTTATCAGTTTGGACCATATGATATCTTCTGGAAAGATATTCACTGGGGTCATGCTGTTGCTGATGATATGCTGAATTGGCGGCATATGCCTGTGGTGATGGCCCCTGATACAATTGCAGATATCAGCGGATGTTTCTCGGGGAGTGCGATTGAGAAAGACGGTGAACTATATCTTATGTATACCGGGCACACAGACCCTAATATGGGTTTTGAGCCGGTGGAAAGTGAGATTATTCAGCGGCAGTGTCTGGGCAGGTATTCAGAAGACGGAGCTGTGGAGAAGTGTTTTTCAAACCCTGTTATAGATGAGGATGATCTTCCCGACAATTATTGCCGCTATGATTTCAGAGATCCCAAAGTATTCAGATTAGGAGAAAAGTACTATTGTGTGCTGGCTGTAAGAAATGAAGAAAAACGCGGTTCAATCCTGCTTTACAAGTCTGATGATCTGGTGGAGTGGAGTTTTGTCGGGGATATTTACAGAAGGGATGCTACTGATAATACAATGTTTGAATGTCCTGACCTTTTTAGACTGGGGGATAAGGATGTGCTGGTTCTTTCGATTATGCCTTGTTCCAGTGAGTACTCTGATGAAATAAAAAATAGAGTGGAGTATGTGGTAGGACGGATGGATTATGAAGAGTCTCAGTTTCATGAAGAAAACAGAGGTCTGCTGGACTATGGGAGTAATTACTATGCGCCGCAGACAACCCTAGATAAAAATGGCAACCGCGTGATAATAGGCTGGATTTGTGACTGGTCAAAAGCTAATGAAGAGTTTGTACGTAATTATGGGTATAATGGTATTATGACTCTGCCCAGAGTCATGGAGCTTGATTCCGGGAGAATCGTTCTCAAACCTGTTGCTGAGATGAAAGAGCATGAGCTGTTATTGAGAAAGGGTAATAGCTTAAAACTTGAGGGTAACGTTCTGCTTGCGGGTGATGAGGTTAATAAACATATATCTTTGAAAATCAGCAGGCTGACAGAGATACTATCGATTATTCTGTTTAAAAATGAGACGAAGCGGCTGAGCTTTACTTTTGATCCTTATGTGAATTCTGTAAAGCTGAATTCAGACTATACAATAAAGGTTGATAAGAGTGTGCCGTGTGATCTAAGCTGTTTGTTGAATATCGAGGTGTTTGTTGATATGCACTGTGTTGAGCTTTATGTCAACGGGATGGCGTTTACCTTTTTGTGCTATGACAAGGATAAAGGGCAGGAAAATTATATTTTCTCTGAGGGAGGGCAGTTGATTGATGAGATGGCTGTCTCTGAAATAGTAAATGTCAGTATTCATTGATGGTGGTTTTTTTGTGTATTGTGTGGTTGTTGTGCAGAAGTGATCCTGTGGAATATGAATAATATTTAGGAGAATAAAAATGGCCGGGGTAAAACTTAATGATATTTGGAAAATATATGATAATGGCTATGAAGCGGTAAAAAACTTTAAGCTGGAGATCGAAGATGGTGAGCTGCTTGTCCTTGTCGGACCTTCCGGGTGTGGTAAGTCGACTACTCTGAGGATGGTGGCGGGACTTGAGGAGCATACCAGAGGGGATATTATAATTGGTGATAAATGTGTCAATAATGTTGCCCCAAAGGATAGAGATATTGCTATGGTTTTTCAAAATTATGCGCTTTACCCGCATATGACGGTGTACAAAAATATGGCTTTTGGTCTTACTTTGAGAAAATTTCCTAAAGAGGAAATTGCAAGAAGAGTTGACTATGCCTCAAAAATTCTCGGACTGGAAGAACTACTAGACAGAAAACCTTCACAACTATCTGGAGGACAGCGGCAGCGTGTTGCGATGGGAAGGGCGATTGTCAGAGAACCAGAGGCATTTCTGTTTGATGAGCCGTTATCTAATCTTGATGCAAAAATGCGTGTGGAGATGAGAAAGGAAATTCTCATGCTTCATGAACGTATAGATACAACTATGATATATGTTACTCATGACCAGATTGAGGCGATGACATTGGGAGATAGAATATGTGTGATGAATATTGGTGTTATCGAGCAGGTTGGGGAACCGCGGACTGTGTTTGACTATCCTGCAACTGTCTTTGTGGCACGTTTCATCGGAACACCACCAATGAACTTGCTTGAGGGTCGTCTGACGAAAAAGAGCGGTCGTTATGGCTTTAAAAGTGATTGCTTTGAGTGTATACTGCCGGATCATATGCAAAAATTATTGGATAACCAGGAAGCGGATAAAGAGGTACTGTTCGGTGTAAGGCCTAAGTCATTAATTATAAGTGAGGCTGTTGAAGAGAGCACCAAGTGTGATGCGTGGATTTCTGGTAAGGCAGGCATTTCAGAAATGCTAGGTGAGGAGATATTGACCCACGTTGAGTGTGGTTCACAGGGGTTTATTGCCAGTATAGATCCTAAGTATGAAGGTTGTCTTACAGAAGATAATGTTGAATTCGCTCTGGACATGGAGTTAGCTCATGTCTTTGATAAAGAAACAGGAAGGAACCTTACGATTCCAGAATTGGTAAAAAATGACACTACTCACTGGAGCAATAAAATACGTCAGAGAAGTCTGCGCAGAAGAAAACAGCGTGATCAGGAGACGGCCTTGGTTTGAGTTACGTTGTAAATGGTGGTAGTGTGTTGTTTAATTGTGAAGAGAAGTGCTTAGCGGCACTTCTCTTTTCTCTTTTAGGGTATTATAATTTTGAGATCTGTTGATACTAATTTCAGGATTTCAGATATTGATATATTGTTAATAGAGATGATATTGATCATACTGGAGTATCATTTTACCTGATGAGTTGGTCGATGAAGATTGGCCGGGAGAGAAAAGTGACTCCCATTTAAAGAGAATGTCATTATAAATTAAAGCAGCTTGCTCATTCATAGAGAACTTGGATTATTAGTGTTGTGTATGACTTTTTAATACCTGCGAAAATGAGTTATCCATTATTCATGGATAACTCATTATAAAGGCTATCAATTCTGCTCAAATTAGAATTACTTTTACACGTAATGTAATTTGCTGTCTATTTTCGCTATTAGGCATTGTGTAATTATAAAATGAAAGTTGCTCACGCTTGCAGGCTATAACTTATTTTTCAAAATAATCTCGTATCTCATCCATGGATGCCCCTGCATTCAGCGCCAGTTCCAAGAGAATTTTTGACTTTTGTGGATTGAATATACCTGATCCTATTCCAAATTCTTTAGGAGTAGTAAAGCCGTTTCCGGTGCGGGTAGAACGAACAATTGGAATTCCTGCCACCATCGCTTTCTCTACTACCGGGTTCATTTTCTCGGGAATAGAACCATTGCCGGTTCCGGCAATCACAATTCCCTTTGCACCGTTAGCAATAGCCGCTTCCAACAGCGAACTATCCTGATCCTGATAACTGTAGAGTATCTTCACCACCGGAAGTTTATCAGTAGAAGAGATGTCAAAATAATGCTTATTCACGGGCTTTGTACTCTTATAATAAAAATATGGTACTCCGCTTAAAAACATTCCGATATACCCCTGTTCAATAGCCTTAAAGGTATCAAGCGCAGTGGAGTTGGTCTTGGTTGTATAGAATGCCGACCCGATGCGGTCATTTAGCACGACCATTGCTCCTCTGTCAACCGCAGCTGGGGTTACTGCCAGCTTTACCGCTTCTAGAAGATTCATCCCACCATCAGCACTGATAGCGGTTGCGGGTCTCATCGCTCCGACAATAACAACCGGCTTGGAACTTTTAACCGTAAGATCCAGAAAGAATGCGGTCTCTTCAAGCGTATCGGTTCCGTGAGTTATCACCGCTCCGGCAACACCCTCTTCTTCTAACTTTTTATTTATTGCTTTACTTAGCGTTAATACAATATCCTGTGTAATATTATTACTGCCGGTATTCGCAATCTGTACCCCGCTTACTGTGGCAAATTCAGTTATTTCCGGCACTGCCGCTATCAGTTTATCCACTCCGATTTTTCCGGCTTTATAGTCGGTAGTATCTGTACTCTCCGTAGAACTGCCAGCAATTGTGCCACCAGTCGCATAAATTACAACCTCTGGTTTTTCTTCGGTAGCCATTACCCGTACAGAAAAGAGCATAATAACAACAATCACATATCCAAATATTTTTTTCATAATTTTTTCGCATCCTATAATTAATATTTAAGCATTTTCCCTGTTACATTATATCGCGATTCTCCGGATAAATCGTGGTATATTATGTTATTTCGAAGCCATGTTCTTAATGGTTTGTATTCTATAAATTATCGCCCAGCTGCAGAAACGGGAACCCATTTACTTTTTTATCACATATTTGAGTAAATAATCATTTGCCAATTACTATGCATTTACTGTTCCATACTTGATATTCATTATTTATATAGTACTTTAGTTGGTTTGCTTATAAGAGGTTAAATTTTTTAACTAGTTTTTAATAATAATTTAGCAATGTCATTTAAGATAACAATATTGTTGTTCTCTTTGACATATTTGTCTGAATAAACAAAATGTAACCGCTTGATATAAAAATTTAATATTTCTGCCTTTAATGCACTATTAAGCAGCAACAAGTCACTTTTATACTGACCTGTAAGAAACAAATAAATGTTTGTTTCTGAATATAGAGGATTTTAAGCCGGTTAAATTTTAGGCCAAATTTTCTAAATACAATTGAGTTCTGCCGGCCGGTTTGCTTGGCTTCAGTAATAGGTATTAGTGGGTAGGGGCTGAAATGCATGGGCTGTTGTTTGATTGCATAGATGTAGATTGTTTGCCAGACACTTTGCACAATGCTGGCAAAAAGTGGGGTACAGCCGCAGGTTGCGCAGCGGTTAATGCGTCATAGCAGTATTGATCTTACCATGAATTATTATACACATATTCTGATTGCGGATAAGGCTTCTGCTATTGGTATGTTGCCGGAGTTTGGTGTTAGCAAGGTTGTGCGGAATGGGACTGATAATATTGCAAATATTATTCCTGAAAATGAGGGGGATAATAAGGGGTATTATTGGGGTAAAAATTGCTCAAAAATGACTAAAATTGGTGATTTTGAGGGGAGGGTTAACAAGGGAAATTGTGCTAAAGAAAAAGCCGTTAACTCTTTAGATAGTAAAGAATTAACGGCTTCTAGTCTTGGTACCCGCTCACGGATTCGAACCGTGGACCTATTGATTAAGAGTCAATTGCTCTAGCCAGCTGAGCTAAGCGGGCGAATATAAGTTGTTCGTTAGTAACGAATGTTCAAGAAGTATATGGGAATTGGGAATATTGTCAATAGAGAAAAGCAAAAAAAGATATCTTTTTGTTTTTGGGCTGAATTTCAGAGATGATTATGTAATAATGGAATAAAAATCAACAAAAAATATACGCTTTGATTATTAGAGTAATAATAAAATGAAACCGGAAATACATGTAGACGACTTTGTTGGTAATTTTGTTACAGCGGATAAGTTCCAGCTGCAGAATTTGTTATTTGAATTGGTATCATGTTGTATTTTTGGAATGCCCTCTATGACATAAAATATAAATGTTATTTTTGGGGGAGGGGAGGGTAAATTCATTTGGTTAAAGAGCCGTTGGTAAGTGTCCTGAATGAAGACCTGTTATAATGTGGTTGGCATGAGTATGTGGCGTGGGGGATAATGGTGAATAGTTGAGGTGCGCTGCAATTTCTTTGTGAAAGATTGATTTGGGGGTGTTTTGCTGTGTTTATTATCAGTGATTACTAAACAGGAGTGCTGCTAGTAGAGTCGGTGAAAATAATTGGAAAACAGGAATAAACAGGGCGCAATTTAATAAAATTTTGATATATGACGATTTGAGGTCTTGTATATGATAACAAACTGACATATAATATGTTATGTAATGATGAAGTAATAATGATAATAATGGCAAAATGGTGTTTGCTGAGTTTTTGAGAATATATTGCTAAAAAAATTGCATAAGTGCTTGACAATGTTTCGCTATTATATATATTATTCTTCCACTCGGAAATTGCTGCTGTAGCTCAGTCGGTAGAGCACTTCCTTGGTAAGGAAGAGGTCTCGAGTTCAAGTCTCGACAGCAGCTCCATTTATTTTATATTGACGGTGTCAGCCGTTGTCACCGGCTTTGTTAGCGGTTTTGATAAAAGTTTTTTGAGTTGTATAACTGGTTATCGGTATTTGCTTAAATCTGGTTTTTTGATGAGAAAATATAGTATTTCTCATTGAAAAATCCTTTTTTTTGTGTAACATTTCAACTCAACTGTCTGCTGTAAATTATGACACTTGCTGAGATTGTACCGGGGATGTAATTTGTTGTCAGTCTGTAGTTTGGGGTTGATTTTACGGTATAGCGGCTGTTAGCTTGAAGAAGTTTGACTTTGATGTGAATTGCGGCTTGTGTGAAAGTTGATTTTAACAAAGCCTTTTATTTTATAATATTGTTTTGGGTATTAAGATATTTATTTTAGGAGAAATCCAATGGCAAAAGAAACATTCCAGAGAACCAAGCCACACATCAACGTTGGTACAATTGGTCACGTTGACCATGGTAAGACAACAACAACTGCGGCTCTTACAACTGTATCTGCTAATCTTTACGGCGGTGCGGCTATTGCTTATGATGAAGTTGCTAAGGCTTCTGAATCACAGGGTCGTCGTGATGCTACCAAGATTCTTACTATCGCTACTTCACACGTTGAATACGAATCTGAAAACCGTCACTACGCTCACGTTGACTGCCCAGGTCACGCTGACTACGTAAAGAACATGATTACCGGTGCGGCTCAGATGGACGGCGCTATTCTTGTTGTTGAAGCTCCATCAGGACCTATGCCACAGACTCGTGAGCACATCCTTCTTGCCCGTCAGGTAGCAGTGCCAAAGGTACTTGTTTTTCTTAACAAGTGCGACCTGATGGAAGGTGAAGAAGAGCTTGTTGAGCTTGTAGAGATGGAGATCCGTGAGCTTTTGAGCAAGTATGATTTCCCAGGGGATGATCTTCCAATCATCAGAGGTTCTGCTCTTAAGGCTATTGAGAATCCAGATGACGAGACCAGCGGCATCAAGCTTCTTCTTGACACTATGGACGAGTACTTCGATATTCCAGAGCGTGAAGATGACAAGCCTTTCCTAATGCCTATCGAGGACGTATTCAGCATCAAGGGTCGTGGTACAGTAGTAACCGGTCGTGTAGAGCGTGGTACTATCAAGATGCAGGACAAGGTACAGATCGTTGGTCTGGGTGTAACTCAGGAAACAGTATGTACAGGTGTTGAGATGTTCCAGAAGACACTTGATCAGGGTGTTCCAGGTGATAACCTTGGTGTTCTTCTTCGTGGTATTGAGAAGAGTGCGGTAACCCGCGGTATGGTACTTTGTGCTCCAAACAGCATTACTCCACACAAGAAGTTTAAGGGTGAGGTATATGTGCTGACTTCAGAAGAAGGTGGTCGTCACACTCCATTCTTCAGCGGTTACCGTCCACAGTTCTACTTCCGTACAACCGACGTAACCGGTAAGGCAATCCTTCCTGAAGGTGTAGAGATGGTAATGCCTGGTGATAACATCACTATGGATATCGAACTTATCGATGCTATCGCTATGGAAGAACAGCTGCGTTTTGCTATCCGTGAAGGCGGCAGAACTGTTGGTTCTGGTGTTGTTACCACAATCATCGAGTAGTTAACTTTGCGGCTGCTCTTTAGCAGCGTGAGTAAAGAAATATAATTTTGTGGTCCGGTCCTTAAATTGGTTAGGGTAGAGATCGGACTGCTGACTGTATTAATGCAGGGGTGTAGCTCAATTGGCAGAGCACTGGTTTCCAAAACCAGCGGCTGGGGGTTCAAGTCCCTCCGCCCCTGCCAAAATATTATGCAGGTTGTAAAGTCTTGTAGAGTGCCGTTATTGATGGCACTCTACATAAGTCTATTTATAGGTTATCACTTGTTGTTGACAGTTCCGGGCTTTTGCTGGTGATTGTTATTGTGTGGCAGGTGTTTATTTTATTTATATAATATTAATATAGAAGCGGGGACAGTAATGCATAAGGAAAAGCAAGGAAAGGTGACCAGAGCCGGAGCGGTTATTATCGGGGTTATCATGGCGCTTTACTCAGGGTTCAGTTGGTACAGATGGCAGTTGTCTATTGAAGACGCGTCAAGTGCGTCATTATCTTCTTTGTTCTTGAATCATGCATTTATCGGAGCTATTGTTATTTTTCTGGCTATTTCGGCTTTTGCGATATATCTTTCATTCTTTTCAGCGAAGAGCAGTGATTTTCTGATTGATGTGGATGTAGAGCTGCGTAAGGTTGTCTGGCCGGATGCGTTGCCGCTGTTTGATCCAAAGGCCGAGGCCTGGGGTGCTACTTATGTGGTGATTGTAACCGTTATTTTCCTTACTATCTATATTGGTCTTGTGGATACTGTTCTGGAAAATGTTCTGGCTAAGCATATCCTGCAGTGGCTTCTGGCGTAGTTTATTTTTGTTGGTAGAATATATCAGACGCTGGCGGATTGTCGGTAAATCCGAAAAAGATTGTAATTTACCGGTTGTGTGCTAAAGTCTGTTGCATATAGTATTAAAAAGGGGTATCTAAATGGGTACATGGTATACAGTTAAAGTTCAGCCTGAGCGGGAAGAGAAAATCAGAAACCTCATGCTGGAGCAGATAAAGAGTAAGGGACTCGGTGAACAAATTCGCGAGATCCTTATTCCTAAGGAAAGTGTTCAGGAAATTCGTTCCGGCAAGAAGCGGATTGTTGAGCAGAAGACCTACCCCGGTTATCTCTTTATTGAGATGGATTTCTCCGATGAAGCGTGGTATGTTATCAATGATACCAGTGGTGTGAGTGGATTTGTAAGTGCAAATCCTCATGAGCCGGTGCCGCTTCCAGAGGAAGAAATTAACCGTATCCTTGATAGTGTTGACAGTGAAAAAGAAAAACCAAAGCCTAAGGTTGAGTTTGAAGCCGGGCATAAGGTTAGAATTAAAGAAGGTCCTTTTGAGAACTTTGAAGGACTGGTTGAAGAAGTATATCCTGAAAAGGGTGTCGTGCGTGTAGTAGTACATATTTTCGGACGTTCAACCCCGGTTGAACTTGAGTTTTATCAGGTGGAGAGAACGTGATTCTGGAGTGATGCCCGAATCTTTGTTTTCTTTCCTGTATTTAGTGGTGTTGCCTGGCATTACGCACTTGCTGGGAATGGTGGACACTGCTGTTTTAAATAATTGGGTCAGCTTCAGACCCATATGTTTTGGAGTAGTTTGAATTATGGCCAAAGAAAAAGAAGTGGTTGCACTTATCAAGTTGCAGGTTCCAGGCGGCGCAGCAACACCAGCACCTCCTGTAGGTCCTGCTCTAGGTCAGCATCAGGTTCCTGTTGGAGACTTTGTTCAGAGATTTAACGCTGCTACCGCTGAGATGAAGGGGACTGTTTGTCCTGTTGAAATCAGTGTTTATGCCGATAAATCTTTTGACTTCATCATTAAGAGTCCTCCAGCTGCTGTTCTCTTGTTGAAAGCTCTGGGAATTGAGAGCGGATCAGGTGAGCCCAACCGCAAAAAAGTAGGTAAGGTTTCTCGTAAGCAACTCGAGGAAATTGTTGAAGTTAAAAAGAATGACCTCAACGCTCGTGACGTCGATCAGGCAGTGCGCATTATTGCCGGTACTGCTCGTAGTATGGGTATCGAGATTGAGGACTAATTAAAAGTCTGGGAGCATGTCAAATGACTAGAAAAATAAGTAAAAGATTCGAAAAAGCCTCAGACGGCTTGGATAGGCTCGAACTGCATTCTGTAGACGATGCTGTGAAAGTAGTGAAAACTGCTGCCTCCGCCAAGTTTGACGAGACTGTAGATCTTGCTTTAAAGCTCAATATCGACACAAAGCAGGCTGACCAGCTGGTGCGTGGCAGTTTTTCTCTGCCTAACGGTACTGGTAAGTCTGTCCGCGTTATTGCGTTTTGTGAAGGTGAGGAAGCTGAAGCTGCTACTGCTAACGGTGCTATCGAAGTGGGCGGTCAGGATCTTGTTGCCAAGATCGAAAAAGGCTGGCTTGACTTTGATATCGCTATCTGCCATCCTGCAATGATGCGTTTTGTAGGTAAGCTCGGTAAGGTTCTTGGACCTAAAGGTATGATGCCTAGTCCTAAGAGTGGTACTGTTACTGATAAGGTAGCTCAGGCTGTAGCTGATTTCTCAGCCGGCAAGATTGAATTCCGTAACGATAAGGAAGGCAATGTCCACCTGATCGTTGGAAAGGCCAGCTTTGATCAGGCGAAGCTTGCTGAAAATGTTAATGCTGCGATTAAACATATTGTTTCACTGAGACCTGCTGTTATTAAGGGTGATTTTGTAACTAATATCACACTTTCATCAACAATGGGCCCAGGTGTTAAAATCGCATTATAAGGGAGTAAAAGGTTATGCCAAATTTAGTTAATCAATTACTTCTTAAAGAATATAAAACAAGATTTGACGGGGTAGAGAACGTTGTTTCTGTCGGTTATGAAGGTGTAAACTTGACCGATCAGGGCAAGATGCGTGATGACCTTGCTGAAGCTGGAATTGAATTCCTCTTCGTTAAAAATCGTGTTGTTAATATTGCTTTCAAGGAGTTAGGACTTCCTGAAGTAAGTGATATCTGCAGTGGACAGACAGCATTCGCCTTTGGCGAGGATCCGGTTGCGATCGCTCGTCTTCTTTGTGACAAGGCTAAAGCTAATAAAAACCTGAAGATTCACGGTGCACTTGTTGAGGCTACCATTCTTGATGGAGAAGGGGTAAAAACTTTATCAAAGAGCCCAACCAAGGAAGAACTCAAGGCACAGATTGTTGGACAGGCACTATCGCCTGCATCAAATCTCGCCGGGGCTATCAAAGGACCTGCAGGTACTATCGCCGGTCAGATCAAGGCTCGTATCGAAGAGTTGGAGAAATCAGCTTAATTTTATTGCCGCCCGGGTTGGGTTGGAACTGATTATCCGATTGTTATTAATTTTAAAATGTTACAAGGGGATATCCCCGCAGATTACGTATACGGAGATTTAAAATGAGCGAAGAAGCTACTAAAGAATTCAGCGCAGAGATCAAAGAACTAGGCGACAAGATCGTTGCTCTGTCACTTCTACAGGCTAAGGAACTTTCTGATTACCTTAAGGAAGAGTATGGTATTGAAGCTGCTGCAGGCGGCGCTGTTGTTATGGCTGGTCCAGCTGCTGCTGCAGGTGGTGAGGAAGATTCTGGCCCTTCAACTGTTACTGTTGAACTGACTGCTCCTGGCGGTTCAAAGATCAATGTTATCAAGGCTGTTCGTGAAATCACCGGTCTTGGTCTTAAGGAAGCTAAGGCTCTTGTTGACGGTGCTCCTGCTCCTGTTAAGGAAAACATTGAGAAGGACGAAGCTGACAAGATCAAGGCTACTCTTGAAGAAGCTGGTGCAACTGTTACAATCAAATAGTTGCGAAAATAGTATTACGCGCTTATCTAGGTTTTCTAGATAGCGCTTATAGTTGAAAACGGTTGAGCGGTACTGATTTCCAGTTATGAGCGTTATCTAGAAGCAAGACAAATAAAAAAGCGGAGCTGAAGCGGATTTGCGAGGGTAGCATACGAACCCTGGAGTTTGTGGAAGGTTTGAAACTTTTTTTTAATTGACTGTTTATTACAGTTTTTAACCTTGTGAGTTTGATTTGAGTCAAACTTAACAAGGTTTTTATGCATTTATCGGTTTGAGAAAAAATAATTTTTTCAGCAGTTTTTTTGCATAAAGCAGGATAATTGCTTGAATTTTTGCCGTTTGGGTGATCTTTGAGTAAATATTGGAAGCTTCATGGTTTAAAATTGATTGGTTGTGTCCGGCTGCATTGCTTCTGACCGGAGACTAACAGAAGGTTTTTCGCTGTGAAACTTGGTGTTTTTTTGTCGTATTTTAAGTATAAACTAGGTCTATTAATAATAGACTGCTGTAAGTTGAGGACTTGAAGGAATGGATAATACCCGCTATTATGGAAAGGCTTTTCAGGTACTTGAACTGCCTGACCTGATGGAAACACAACGCAAGTTTTATGCTGATTTTCTCCAGGCAGATGTACCGCCGTCTGAGAGAATTGATGAAGGACTTGAGTCTGCTTTTCGTGAAGTTTTTCCAATTGAAAGTTATGATGGAACAATCAGTCTGGAGTATCTTGAGTATCAGCTGAACCCTCCACGCTACACTCCCGAGGAGTGCCGGCAGCTCAAGCAGACATATGGCTCACCACTGAAGATTCGGGTACGTCTGAATCGTACCGAACCTACAGACGAGTGGGTGTATATGGGAGAAATTCCACTGATGATTGGTGGCGGTGAATTCATTATCAATGGTGCTGAGCGTGTTATTGTAACTCAGATTCAGCGTTCTCCGGGTGTTGATTTCTCTGTCAGCAAGCATACTTCAGGTAAGGAACTCCATGCCTGCCGTATTATTCCGGAACGCGGCAGCTGGATTCAGGTTGAGGTTACAAGTAAAGATGAGCTTGCTGTTCGTATCGACCGTTCTGGAAAAATTCCTGCAACCATGTTCCTCAGAGCTCTTGCCTGCAGCGAGTATGTTGATGACGACGGTGTGGTACAGAAAGAGGTATATCTTGATACCGATGCCGATATTCTCAAGGCATTTTATGCCTGTGAAGAGGTAGCGCTTACTCCTAAGAGTGCGGTAGACCTTGAAGGTGCGGTACTGGTAACTCCTATCATGGATGAAGCGACCAATGAGCCGGTTGTCCGTACCGGAGCCAGACTCTCTGAGGCTGTCTGTGATCAGATCATGACTCATTACGAGAATATGCGTCAGGAAAAAGAGAATAAGACCGGAACTTCTGTTGCACCGGAACCGATTGTTATCGATGTTATCCGTGCCTCTGATCTGCATGATCCGCTTATTCTTAATACTCTTATCAGTGATGACAGCCACTCGCATGAGCAGGCGCTGATCAAGCTGTATCAGAAACTTCGTCCGGGTACTCCGGCGAACCTTACCAAGGCCTGGGAATTATTCTCTGAGCGTTTCTTCGATCCAAAGCGTTACAGCTTCGGTGAAATCGGACGTTTCCGTCTTAATCGTAAATTCGGTGTTGATGAAGATGCAAATGAGATACTCACTGTCAGTGACTTTGCTAATATCTGTTCTTATATCGTGAAGCTCCGTGCCGGAGAAGGTATTATCGATGATATCGACCATCTTGAGAACAGGCGTGTGCGTACCATCAAGGACTTGGTGGTAAATGAACTGCGTACCTCACTCAACAAGCTTCGCCGCGGTGTCCGTGAGCAGATGGTAATTAAAGATATAGATGAGGTTCAGCCACATCAGCTTATAAATGCGACTACCGTCTCAAGTGCCATCGATTATTTCTTTGCCCGTGGTGAACTCTCACAGGTTGTTGACCAGTCCAACCCACTCTCGCAGCTGGTGCATGAAAGACGTCTGTCTGCGCTTGGTCCTGGCGGTCTTAACCGAAAACGTGCCGGCTTTGAAGTTCGAGATGTTCATACTTCGCACTACGGCAGAGTATGTCCGGTTGAGACACCTGAAGGTACAAATATCGGTCTTATCGTATCGCTTGCAAACTTCTCCTCAATCAATGATATGGGTTATCTGGTTACACCATATTATGTTGTTAAGGATTGTAAGGTTACTGGAGAACTGGTTTATCTGCGAGCTGATCAGGAAAAGGATCACTGGATCGGACAGGCAGATATCAATGTTGATGCCGTGGGTAATATCCTTACTGAAAGGTGTATCTGCCGCTACGCGGAAGATTTTGTAATGTGTAACCGTGAGCAGCTGACGCTTATCGATGTTGCGCCAAACCAGCTTGTGGGTGTTTCTTCAAGTCTTATTCCTTTTCTTGAGCATGATGACGCGAACCGTGCGCTTATGGGTTCAAACATGCAGCGTCAGGCTGTGCCGCTGGTAATTCCTGACAAGCCGCTGGTTGCAACCGGTATGGAAGCGGATGTTTGCCGTAACTCCGGAATGGTGGTGCGTGCGAAAGAGGCCGGCGTTGTTACTTACGCTGACTCTCTGCAGATCAGGGTCTCTTCCACCGAGCTTCCAGAGGGTGAGAGAACTTATATTCTGCATAAATATAAAGGTTTGAATGACGGTACTACTCTTAACCAGCAGCCAATGGTGCGTGTTGGACAGGAAGTAAGTATCGGCGATCCGCTATCCGAGGGTGCTGCAACCAATGGCGGTGTGCTGGCTCTGGGTAAGAATGTTCGTATTGCCTTCCTCAGTTACGAAGGCTGTAACTTTGAGGATGCGATCATTGTCAGTGAGAGACTGATTATCAAAGATACCTTCACCTCTGTGCATATTGAGGAATTCAGTGTTGAAATTCGTGAGACCAAGGTCGGAAGTGAAGAGATAACCCGAGATATCCCTGGTGTGTCTGAAGCGGCACTGGCCAATCTTGATGAGACTGGTCTGGTGGCTATCGGTACCAAGGTTAAGCCTGGTGATATTCTTGTCGGTAAGATTGCTCCGAAGGCCAAGAGTGAATTCTCTTCTGAAGAGAAATTGCTGAGAGCTATCTTCGGTAGAGCAGGTGAGGATGTGAAGAATGATTCTCTTACTGTTCCTCCCGGAACCGATGGTTATGTGATTAGAGTAAACCGGTTCTCACGCCGTAAGCCTACGACCGATGAGGAAAAGAAGGCTCTCAAGCTTCAGGTTTCACAGATCAAGGGTGAGACAGCAGTCAAGGTAGCTGAGGAAATTAAGCTTAAATTCAAGCGGCTGTATGATCTTCTTGGAGATTATCCGGTCAATAAGCGTACCGGCAAGGTTCTGCGTCCGTCTCGTACCGGCGATTATGAAAGACTGGTCGAACTGCAGGAGCATTCATCTGTTGTTGATCTTGATCTTCCTGCTGAGTCTAGAGACGAGGCGATTGCTATCTGTCTGGAGCATGACCGTCGAATTGACTTCCTGGAATCCCGAATGGAGGTTGAAATCGGCAGACTCAAACGCGGTGATGAACTCAAGCCGGGTGTGCTCGAACTGGTAAAGGTCTATGTTGCTATCAAACGTAAGCTTTCTGTAGGTGATAAGATGGCGGGACGCCACGGTAACAAGGGTGTGGTCGCGCGAATTCTTCCTGAAGAGGATATGCCTTATCTTGAAGATGGAACTCCAATGGAGATGATGCTTAATCCTCTGGGTGTACCTTCACGAATGAACGTGGGACAGATTCTTGAAATTCACCTCGGCTGGGCGGCGCATGAACTTGGTTTCAGAGCGATCACTCCGGTATTTGACGGTGCCTCTGAAGCGGAGGTTGTTGAAGCTCTTAAAGAGGCTGGCCTTCCTGATGACGGTAAAGCAAGGTTGTATGACGGTAAAACCGGTGACACTTTTGATGAGACGGTTACTGTAGGTTTCATGTACATGCTCAAGCTGCACCACCTTGTTGCTGAGAAGATCCATGCTCGTGCTACCGGTCCTTACAGTCTGATTACTCAGCAGCCACTCGGTGGTAAAGCGAGAAACGGTGGTCAGAGATTCGGTGAAATGGAGGTATGGGCGCTTGAAGCTTATGGTGCGGCCAGCGTACTTCAGGAACTGCTGACCGTGAAATCAGATGATGTTGACGGACGTACTAAAATATATGAGGCAATGGTTAAAGGTGAGACAAGTGTTGAACCGGGAATGCCTGTTTCATTCGATGTTCTTTGTAACGAGATCAGGGGTATCGGTCTTAATATCCGCCTTGAGAAGGCTGATGAACTTGACTGATCCCTGTTGTTGCAGGAATATTGGTGAATTGACTTTTTCAGACAACCTTTTAATAAATGCGGCTCCGGTTGCTTAATACCAATAAGCCCGGAGCAGGCAAAATGAGGAAAATAAAATGCCAGGCGAACAAAATTATACCAGAATCAATGATTATAACAGAATTTCTGTGGGACTTGCCAGTCCTAATGATATCAGAAGCTGGTCCTACGGTGAAGTACGAACTCCTGAGACCATAAATTACCGAACTTACAGACCTGAAAAGGATGGTCTGTTCTGTGAACGTATCTTCGGTCCTGAACGGGACTGGGAGTGTTCCTGCGGTAAATTCAAGGGTATCAAGTATCGTGATATTATCTGTGACCGCTGTGGAGTTAAGGTAACACACTCATCGGTACGTCGTAACCGTATGGGGCATATCAATCTTTCAGTGCCGGTTATTCATATCTGGTTCTTCAGAGCTATGCCGTCACGACTCGGTATGCTGCTGGATATTAAATCAACTGCTTTGCAGCAGGTAATATATTTCCAGCGTTATATCGTTACCGAACCGGGTGACACTCCGCTCAAGGTCGGTGAACTCTTCAGTGAGGAACAGTACCGTGAAGCGGTTGAAAAGTATGGTGATAACTTCAAAGCTCTTATGGGGGCAGAATCTGTCCGCGAGCTGCTGAAGAAGATTGATCTTCCGGTACTTGAGGAAGAACTCAAGGCCGAACTTGCTGTCTGCAAGCAGAAGCTAAAACGTGAAAACCTTGTCAAGCGTCTGCGTATAACCCAGTCGCTGATCAAGAGTGGAAATGATCCTATGTGGATGAGTATGGATGTTGTACCGGTTATTCCGCCGGATCTTCGTCCGCTCGTTCCGCTGGAATCAGGAAATTTTGCTACCAGTGACCTGAACGATCTCTATCGTCGTGTTATTTACAGAAACAACCGTCTGAGCAAGCTGCTTGACCTTAACGCTCCGAATGTTATTGTACGTAATGAGAAACGCATGCTCCAGCAGGCTGTGGATGCACTCTTTGACAACAGCCGCTGTAAGCGTCCGGTTCAGGGTGTTGGTAACAGGCCGCTCAAGAGTCTTACCGATATGATCAAGGGTAAACAGGGTCGTTTCCGCGCCAACCTGCTTGGTAAGCGTGTTGACTACTCTGCGCGTTCGGTAATTATCGTTGGTCCTGAACTTCGTTTGAATCAGGTAGGACTTCCTAAAAAGATCGCTCTTGAGCTTTTCCAGCCGTTTATTATCCGTCAGCTCAAAGAGAAGGGGCTTGCAGATACTATTAAGAGCGCCAAGACTATGCTTGAGCGTAAGGATGAAGAGATCTGGGACGTTCTGGAACAGGTTATTGAAGGTCATCCGGTAATGCTCAACCGTGCTCCTACGCTGCACCGTATGGGTATTCAGGCATTCTATCCGGTACTGGTTGAAGGTGATGCGCTCCGTATTCATCCGCTGGTATGTGCCGGCTTCAATGCTGACTTTGATGGTGACCAGATGGCGGTACACCTGCCGCTTACAGTAGAGGCTACTACCGAGGCGTCAATGCTGATGCTGTCAACGGCGAATATCTTCTCGCCTGCGCATGGTAACCCTATTATTACCGCTGACCTTGATATTGTACTTGGCTGTTATTATCTGACTCTTCCTCGTGAAGGGGCCAATGGTGAAGGAAAGATCTTCCGTGATTTCACTGAAGCGATTTTCGCCTATGATGAAAAGCATATTGCTATCGGTGCCAAGATTAAGGTTCGTCCTCCTAAGAATCTGCCGGAGGTAGAGAGTGAATCTGATGACGGTTATGTTGACGAGCATGGTCTGCTTACTACTACAGTAGGTCGTATCCTGTTCTTTGATATGCTGCCAAAGGGTATGAAGTTCTATAATAAGACGATGAACAAGAAGAGTCTTAACAAAGTGGTAAGTGACTGTCACCTTGCTCTTGGACGTGAACAGACGGTTAAACTGCTTGACAGCATGAAGGAGACTGGTTTCCATTATGCAACTGTCAGTGGTGTGTCGTTCTCGGCTGCCGATTTGACTACGCCTAAAGCCAAGATTGAAATTATCAAAAAGGCCGAGGCGGAAGTTGCAGCTATTGATGAAGCTCATATGATGGGTGATATCACCGATGGTGAACGTTATAATAAAATTGTGGATATCTGGACACACGTTACTGAGAATGTTACTACCGAGCTGCTCAAGGAACTAAAGAGCAATCAGGAACGTTATGGAAAACCATACTTGAACCCTGTCTGGGCGATGTTTGACTCCAAGGCACGAGGTTCACAGACTCAGATCCGTCAGCTTGCCGGTCTGCGTGGTATGATGACCAAGCCTAACGGTGAAATTATTGAAACTCCGATCAAGGCGAACTTCCGTGAAGGTCTGCGTGGTCTGGAATACTTCTCCTCTACTCACGGTGCGCGTAAAGGTCTTGCCGATACCGCGCTCAAGACTGCTGACTCTGGTTACCTTACACGTAAGCTGGTTGAAGTGGCACAGGATTGTACTATTTCTGCTCATGACTGCGGTACTACAAACGGTCTGCCAAAGGGTGCGGTTATCTCCGGTGAGCATGTCGAGGTTACTATGGCTGATAACATCTTTGGCCGTGTTGCTGCCGAGACTATCAAGAATCCTGTAACCGGTGAGGTTGTTGTTAATAGCGGTGATCTTATCACCAGAAGTATTGCCAAGGCTGTTGAGGATCTTGATCTTGGTAAGGTTCGAGTAAGAAGCCCGCTTACCTGTGAACTTGATTTCGGTATCTGCGCCAAGTGTTACGGTATGGATCTGTCTACCGGTAAGCTTGTTGAGCAGGGTCTTGCGGTTGGTGTTATTGCGGCACAGTCAATTGGTGAACCTGGTACTCAGCTTACAATGCGTACCTTCCATATTGGTGGTGTGGCGGCTACAAGCCGTATGGATAATGAACTCCGCGCCGATATGGCCGGTACTATCAAGTACTTGAATCTGCGTATTGTTGATAAACCAAATGCCAAGACCGGTGTTATTGAGAATCTGGTTGTAAACAGAAACGGTGCTGTGGTTATCTGTGATGATGCCGGCCGTGAACTGGGTGAGCCGCTGGATGTTCCTGGTGGTTCTGTACTGAAGGTCGTGGACGGGCAGAAGATCAAGGCGCGTGATCCAATTGCTGAATGGGATCCGTTCAACTATCCTATTCTTACCGAAAAAGGCGGTATTGTTCGCTTTGAAGATATTGTCGACGGTAAGACTATGCGTGAAGAAATCGATGCTACCGGTTCTTCCAGAAAGATTATTATCGAGCATAAGGGTGATCTGCATCCGCAGATTTCAATTGTTGATAATGACGGTAATACGATTGTCTGCTACTCAATGCCTGAAAAAGCCCATATAATGGTTCAGGAAGGCGATGTTATCGAACAGGGTTCTACACTTGCCCGTACACCTCGTGAAGCGAGTGGTGGAACACAGGATATCACCGGTGGTCTGCCGCGAGTTACCGAGCTGTTTGAAGCCCGTAAACCTAAGGATCCAGCTATTATTGCGGAAATTGCCGGTAAGATTGAAATCGGTGACCGTCGACGTGGTAAGCGTATCGTACTGGTCAAGGATGAGAACGGTAATGAGATCGAACATCTCGTGCCACAGGGTAAACATATCCGTGTTCATAACGGTGATAATGTACGTGCCGGTGAGCCGCTGGTAGATGGACCGCTGGTACCGCATGACATTCTGCGGGTTAAAGGTGAACTGGCGCTTCAGGAATATCTGCTCAATGAAGTACAGCAGGTATATCGGGCTCAGAGTGTACGTATTGATGATAAGCATATTGAAATTCTGGTCAGCCAGATGCTCAATAAGGTACAGGTGGTCGATCCTGGTGATACCAACTTCCTGATTACAGATACTGTAAGTAAGGTAAGTCTGAAGCATGAGAATGCACGTATCAGTGCCGGTGGCGGTCAGCCTGCATCGTATGAACCGGTCCTCCAGGGTGTTGCCCGTGCAAGTCTGTCATCTGATTCGGTCATTGCTGCGGCAAGTTTCCAGGAAACAACCAAGGTACTTACCGATGCGGCTATTGCCGGACGAGTTGACCCGCTCCGCGGTCTGAAGGAAAATGTGTCAATAGGCCGTCTGATTCCGGCAGGTACCGGTATCAAACGTCTGCGCGATGCAAGTGTAAGAGTTCGCGATGATCTTGTTTCGGCGGAAGATGATCTGCTTGAGCCGGAAGAGGATTTGACTTCAGATCTTGAATTACAGTAAGAATGGTCAGGTGAATTAAAGTGGGTGTTTGAAAAAAAAACAAATACCCACTTGATTACCCTGAAATTTTCGTTATATTATTATATCTTCTTGAGTTAGAAGAAAAAAAAGTGTCAGCTCCCGTCGTGGGAGTGTAAATCGTTTATTTGAAAGGAATTTGTAAGAAATGCCAACTATTAATCAGTTAGTGCGTAAGGGAAGAAAGAAGGCTATAAGCAAGTCTAAAGCGCCTGTTCTTGAGTCTTGCCCACAGCGTAAGGGTGTATGTCTTCAGGTTAAGACTACAACTCCAAAGAAACCGAACTCTGCGCTTCGTAAGGTTGCCCGTGTTCGTTTGACCAATGGTAAGGAAGTAACAGTATACATTGGTGGTGAAGGTCACAACCTTCAGGAACACTCAATTGTTATGGTTCGTGGTGGTCGTGTACGTGACCTTCCTGGTGTACGTTACCACGTGGTTCGCGGTGTTTATGACTGTTCAGGTGTTGAAGCCCGTCGTCAGGCCCGCAGTAAGTATGGTGCGAAAGCTCCAAAGAAATAGTATTTCTACTGTTTCAATTATTAGAAATTTCGGTTTTCAGCAATCTTGAACTCAGAAACTGGTGCAGATGTATGAAATCTGCGGTTCTTCGAGTTACGCGGTGAAGTTGATGGACAGAGTTTTGTCGCGGATTGTAAAAGTGATAACTGTGAATTTGGTTTGATTGCATCCTCATTTTTGAGGCGCGCGGTCGCAAGTGTCCGTGAGTATCTTAGGTAGATAAGATGTCTACTCAGAGAAAGAAAAGCAAAGGATTTTAAAAATGGCAGTAAAGAATACTGAAGTTACAGGTCCAAGCGTAAAAAAGGACCCGATTTATAATGATCTTCTTGTCAGTAAATTCATCAACTGTTTGATGTATGATGGTAAGAAAACCAAGGCAGAAAAGATTTTCTACGGTGCTATGGCAGAGATTGAAAAGCGCATTACCGATAAGACACCGCTTGAGGTGTTCAAGACTGCTATCAACAACATTAAGCCTATTGTTGAAGTAAAAAGCCGTCGTGTTGGTGGTGCTAACTATCAGGTTCCTGTAAAGGTTGAGCCAAAGAGACAGCAGTCACTGGCTATCAGATGGTTCCTGGATTCTGTTCGTAAGAAGAGTGGTAAGCCTATGAAGATTCTTGTTGCAAATGAGATAATGGATGCATACAAGAAGGAAGGTGGTGCTATGACTACTCGTGAGAATACTCACCGTATGGCTGAAGCTAATAAGGCATTTGCACACTTTGCCTGGTAAATGTTCCAGACACTTAAACGATTTGGAGCTGTTCCTGCGGGAACAGCTCCTTTTTTTTATATCATAAATATTATTCAGCCTGGTATGATTTGCCCAAATCTACGGTTCTTGGTTCTATTAAAATATCAAATTTTGATAGGTTCAGGATGTGTGTGAACTCTATATAATCTTTTGCTGACTGGCATTATGTGCAACTGTTACCGGAAAGAATAGAGAAAAACTCAGATATTTACCGTTATATTTCGATAAATAATCGAGTATTCTATTCGTTGTGTTTTGGGCATAAGTATAACAAGGGTTTGGGTATGATAATAATTAATGATTTGTTCAGTAGTATGACATCTGGACTTAAGTCGGGCGCAGTAAGATTATTTCTGATTTTTGGGATATATGCACTCATTATATTTCCAGTAATGGCGGCTGAGTCGGATATTATAAAGGGAGAAAGTATTGCCAAAGAAAATCTTAAGACTGTCAGTGAGCGTCTGGAGCTGCTGGAAAAGCTTTTGGTGGCAGCAAAATCCCCCGATAAAGATTCTGACAAAGATAAGACCCAACCGATAACTGCTGCCTTGAATAAGTTGACTTCCGAGCAGAGTAAAAAGTCCAAGACCGAGATGGATAGTACTACATTGGTCGATGGTCCGAGTATTTGTCAGGTTAGTGTAAGTAATTATAATACCGTAAGTGTTCATGCCCAGAACGTAAAAATTTCGACAATCCTTCAGGAATTATCTGTTAAATCCCGCAAAAATATTATCCTTGCCGCCGGGTCTGACCGTGTAGTCTCAATGACCTTTTATACAGTACCGTTTTATAAAGCACTGCGAACTATGCTCGATGTGAATGGACTGTCGTATGTCGAGAATAACAATTTCATTGAGGTATTTACCAAGGAAAAGATGAGCAAGCGGATTCAGGGTAAGAATGGAATGGATACCAAAATTTTCCGCCTTAATTATTTGCGTCCCAAGGATGGCTTGATTGCGGCGCAGGAGCTTCTGTCTGCTGACGGCAAAGCGCAGGTGATTGATGATGATAAAGATATTGATGATGATGATGGTGATAATAATGGCGATGAGAGTGATCGTGTAAATAAGGATCCGGTGTATAAGCCGAATAAGCAGCGGTTTGCGCTGAACAGTGCTCTGGTTGTCTATGATTATAAGGAAAATATAGAAAAAATTTCTGATCTGATTGTTAAACTGGATAAACGTCCGAAACAGGTTCTACTGGAAGCGACAGTACTTGAAGTTACTCTTACTGATAATAATCAATTCGGGATTGATTTTGCGATGTTGAGTGGTATAAACCTTAATAATTATTTCGGTTTTGATAATGGTGGTGTGGAGAATTTTGGTGGCAGCAATACTTCTGGGGGGCTGCTGGCAAGTGATTCGTTTAAAGGCGGTATAGCAGTAGGTGATGCGGCTCTTCTTATAACCGCTCTTGATAAGATAACTGATGTGTCGGTATTATCGAAGCCGAAGGTGTTGTCACTGGATCGGCAGCGTGCCAGAGTAATGGTTGGACAAAATGTCGGATATCTGGAGACCAGTTATTCAGATGATCAGATTGTGCAGTCGGTGAAGTTTATAGAATCCGGTATCTCACTTGATGTGCGGCCATATATAGTTGAAGATGGCAAGGTGCGTCTGGTGCTGGCACCACGGATATCGGATGTAGTTTTTAATGATCTAACTGATGCTAATAATAATACGCAGAAGGTGCCGCAAGAGAACGTGCAGACGGTTGCAGCGGATATTGTGGTGCCGGCAGGGTCGACAGCGGTAATAGGAGGTCTGTTTGTTGAAGAGACTTCGGCTATCCGCACTCAGGTTCCGGGGTATGGAAATATTCCTATTCTCGGAGCGGTAGGGCGGTCTCAGACAGATAAAGTTGTTCGAAAAGAACTTATCTTTCTTATAAAGCCGATCGTGATGAGCGATGATGAGATGGAAAGCATTGGTAATGACGCTATATGCGACTCGAAAGAGATGCTGGCTGGTATGCGTAATGGTTTGCTGCCATGGAGTAAGTTACGGCAGTGCCGGCAGCTCAACCTTCGGGCGTATAGAAGTCTTCTCACTAATAGTAGAGATATTGGCTTCTGGCTTTATCGGCGTTCGCTGCAGCTGCGTGGTGATCAGTGTGAGGTTTGTAAGGAGTTGAGTGATATAGCTGAGAAGGAGTATTGTTCAACCGCTGATGATCAGTTGTATAAAAGTATAAATAATTTGATCGCAGTTGATGCTAAGAATGTTAATGAAAAGGACTCTGAAAAATCATGTAAGCTGGCTGAGAATACTGTAGAAGAGACAGCCGATGATGAATATAGTCTGCCGGAAGGTATAGAAGATGAAGTGCTGGGGCAGAAACTCGAGGAGTCTGAAGGAATCAAAGAAAGTATAAAAGCCGGACTGCCTGAAAAAACAACGGCAGCAACAGGTACCACTGAATTACCGGCAGAACAGCGTCCAGTATATTTACAGCAGGATAATGAACTGCTGGAAGAGGACATGTATGCGGATTATAACGATGTTTGTGCAGGGGTATAACCGATGGGAATAGAAATGAATGATATTATAATAAAAGGTGGTCGGGGAATTTGCGGCATTGCCCTGGTGCTGTTGTCACTCGGAGCGGGTGGCTGCATGTCCGGCGGGGAGCGTCATGGAAAATATACTGCTGAAGCTGCAAAAAAACTCAATGAGAACAAGGAAAGAATGGATGCTGCCTCTGCCTATGAGAAAGCAACACAATTTTTTACAATGGGTAATCTTAGTGAAGCCCTGGAACAGATTGATGCATCTCTAGCGATGAAGAGTAATGTTATGGATGCGAATCTGCTGCGTCTGCAAATACTTATTGAAATGGATAGAGGTCAGGATGAGATTACAGCTGCCGCGGAGAGTGGTTTGCGGCAGTGGCCTGAGGAGGCGCGTTTTGTATATTATCTGGGCGTGTATAATGAACGGCAGGGTAAAATTGATAAGGCTCTTGAATGTTATCTGAAGGCAGCAGCAATCGATACTAATAATGTACAGTATGAGATGGCAGCAGCGGAGATGTATATTGAAGCTGCAGATATTTCTCAGGCCAAGGTTTTTCTTGCCGGGGCGGTGAAAAAGCATCCGAATGCTCCGGGGCTGCTCCAGAATCTGGGGTATATCTCGCAGATGGAAGGTAATGATAAAGAGGCGAAAAAATATTTTCTTGAAGCTTTCTCACTGGCACCGGAAGAGAGTGCGTTGCAGGAGAATCTGGCGTCAGTATATTACCGCCTGGCTGATTATGATGAGGCTTTACCTTTATTTGAAAAACTTCTGGCAGAGAAGAGCTATAAGGATCGTAACGATCTGAAGATTATGACTGTGCGAACCTGTTTGCGCAGTCATAAACCTGTAGAAGCCAAAGATATTCTGAGTTCGATGTTGGAAGATCCTGATTGTGACCGGTTGATAGCCTGGAAAGAGATGCTGAATGTGGCTCTTATGCTGGATGATATGCTTCTCGGTGAAGAGGCTGCAGATCAATTGCAGCGAATAGCGGCAGGAAGTGAGACTGCAGTGCTTGCTGAAGCGGTAGTGGAGCATAAAAAAGGTGATATTGAAGCCGTAAAAAATATTCTGCAGGGATATAACGGGGAAAAGTCGGATATTTTCAAACGTTATGAGAAGAGTCTGACTCTGCAGTAACAGCAGTTTCGGGTTCTTACAGGTTGTTGTGTAAAATGCCTTTAAAGTCTGTTCTTACCGCCGGTAGATTATTGGTATTATCTAGTGTATATATGGTGTATTATCTGTAATTTCAGGTAGATTAATATTGTAAAGCGTGTAGTTAATATGTATTATAAAAATAGTGGGGTTTTGCTCTAAAGGCGGGAGTGGATCCGTTTATAGTCTGGGTATATATATAACTACAGGGGTGTTTCATGGCAGAAGAAAATGGAGATAGAAAAAAGGTCGGGATTATTATTGCAATAATCGCCGGTCTTCTGGCACTCGGGATGATGTTTGTATTCCTGAAGGGAATAAAAAATTCGGCAGCACAAAATAACGTTGTCAGTAATCTTCCAACTAAAAAAATTCTTGTTGCAACCAAGGACCTTCCGGTGGGTCATGTTATGAAGGTTAATTCTGATCTCAAACCGATTGATATTCCGGTGGTGCCTTCGGTGAAAAGTTTTATTGACCGTTGTGTGCCTGCAGCTGATGTCCAGCTGTTTGAAGGAAGGGTTTTGGCTAACGCTGTTGCCGCTGATAATCCTTTACTCTATAGTTATATGGCGGAATCATTTAATTTTGATGAGAAATTTAAAAGTGGTTTTTTGAAAACGGTTATTCTGTCAAAAGAAAATCTGTTCGGCTCCCGACTTGTTCCGGGTGATCATGTGGATATTCTGGTAACGATGCCCAAGCCTCAGGATTCTGAAAACGGTATAGATGATAATACCAAAGTTTCAGATCTTACTACCAATCCCAATGCTCTAGTCTCCAAACTGCTGGCTCCATTAGGCTCTCTGCAGCAGGGTGGCGGCGGTGAAATGCAGACAATTACTATTCTTGAAGATGTCGAGGTCTTTATGATAGGTTCACTGATATCCATGGACAGGATACAGCTTGGTTATAATACACAGTCTGAGGTGCAGGACGGTAATGAAGTCACGTTCAGACTGGATAAGTCGGATGCTGTTACTCTTACTCAGTATTATAATGCGCCCAATACGACTATTTCGCTGATTTTACGTCCCAAAGAATAAGCAGGGTAAATGAATGCAGGTAATTGTAAATGATATTCTTCGCAGCAGACAGTGGGTGGCCTATGATAAGTCATCTGGATTTACCGTCGGCAGATCGGTTGATAATGATGTTGTCCTGAGTAAATCACGTTTTATCTCGTCCCGAGTTTTTGCTGTTGACCGGGCATCCGGAGGCTGGTGGGTGACTGCCAGTTCTGATGCTATGCCTATCAGGGTAGATGGAGCGGATATAGCTCCCGGTAAAAGTGTGAAACTGAAACCTATCTCTGAAATATCATTACCGGGATATTTTCTTACTCTGCGTCAGAGTTCGGCAGATCCTGCACCCCGTGAGTCGGGTGTCTCACTCGAAGACCTTGCACTTATGTTGCGAAAGATTCATGTTCTGGTTGTGGAGAGCGTGGATTTGCGGCAACGCCAGACAGATGCGACTCAGGCAAGCCGGGAAAGACTCCTTGCTATCGGCTTGAAAATTGATGCTATTGTTAAACAGGAACTCGCTGATAAGCTTTCTGCCAAAGGGAAATACCGTTTACCGCTGCTGATACTGGCTATGCAGTGGCGGGTGTTGAGGTTTCTCAGTTCCGGGAATACTTCTACGGGGCGTAGTTATAGTATTCCGGGATTTAATAAGAAGGTTGAAGCACTGGCAGAGGATTATGATGCTGATGCCGTTGAGAAACTCGGGCTGAGTGATGATTCCAGAATGGTTAGTGATCTTGCTGATCCGTTTGAAGGAGTGTTCGCCGAAGCAGTCAATAAAATGGCGGCATATATGCCGGAGAATGTGCAGTATTATATTATAACCAGACATATTAAAAAGGTTGTCTGTGATATGATCTTCGGTCTGGGACCGCTTCAGGATCTATTGGAGATGCCTGGTGTCACCGAGATTATGGTTGTTTCGCCAACTCAGATATATGTTGAGCAGAATGGTGTTATAACCAAGACCTGCCATACTTTTCTTGATGATGATTCATTAATGTCTGTGCTTGAAAGAATCGTTGCTCCTCTGGGACGGCGTATCGACCGTTCAAGCCCGATTGTTGATGCCCGCCTCGCCGACGGTTCCAGAATAAACGCGATTATTCCTCCGCTTGCACTCAAAGGTGCATGCATGACTATTCGAAGATTTCCTAAGGAACGTATCACTTTTAAAGATCTTCTGGAATGGGGGTCACTCAATGAAAGTGCGCTTGAGCTCCTTAAAGGTGTTATCGGCGGTAAGAAGAATGTTGTGATATCCGGGGGAACGGGAACCGGAAAGACGACAATGCTAAACGTGCTTTCAGGTTTTATCGGTGAGGATGAACGTCTGGTTACAATTGAGGACTCTGCGGAATTGCAGTTGCAGCAGAAGCATCTGGTAACTCTGGAATCACGGGCTGCCAATGTGGAAGGTAAAGGGCAGGTTACTATTCGTGATCTGATCATAAATTCACTTCGTATGCGTCCAGACCGAATTATCGTTGGTGAATGTCGCGGGGCGGAGGTGTTCGATATGCTTCAGGCGATGAATACCGGTCATAATGGTTCGATGACTACGATACATGCAAATAATTCACAGGATGCAATGACCCGACTTGAGTCGATGATGCTGATGGCGGTTGATATTCCGCTGCAGGCGGTACGGCAGCAGATTTCACAAGCACTGGATGTGGTTGTACAGCTGGAGCGCTTACCGAATCATCAGCGTGTCGTCTCTGCTATTGCGGAGGTTAAGGGAATCAATCCGGTCACGGGGCAGATTATCACCCGTATTATCATGAAGAATGAGTTCGATCCTGTAAGTGGAAAGCATTATTTGGTGCATAATGGTTATATTCCGGGATTTTTACCGGAACTGGTCAATAATGGATTGTTGGATATTGAACGGGTCTTTGAAATAGAGTATTAGAGAGATTTTATACTATGACTGATTATACTCTGGGTATCGCTTTATTTACCGGTATTGCTGTTGCGGCCTTTGTGTGGAGCTTCCGTAATGGTGTCAGCAGGAGAATAAGTCATGATGTTGCCTGGCTTGATGAAATAAGATTGCGTTTCAAGCCTGATGTCAAAGACTCTGAGAAGTATGTATACTGCTGGTATTGTCTGATGTTTATCGTGATGATGCCGTTGTTTTATTTTTTGTTTTCACTGAAAATTCTAGGACTTGCATTCTGGCTTGCTATCTGGTTCATTCCGCAGCTGGTAGCTGATTTTAAATGGAAAAAACGGCTTGAAGAACTGGATGAGCAGTTGCCGAAGATGATACGGCGCTTGAGTATTCTTCTCGGTTCTGGACTTTCGTTTACTCAGTCGCTCAAGCAGTTGGCAGAGGATATCCCGCCACCGATGATGTATGAATGTCTTATTATGTCTCAAGGTTGGGAGATGGGTGAGAATTTTGACAGTATTGTTGCTTCTACGGCTCAAAGACTGGATATGCCCAGTTTTCAACTGTTCTCTGTTATTGTAATAATGAATAATCAGCTTGGTGGTAATATTGTAAGAACACTGGAGGAGCTCAGTGAGTCTCTGGAAAGTCAGAATGCCATGAAGAAGGAGCTGAAAGCGGCTACAGCCGAGGGACGGGCTTCAACCTTGGGCTTACTTGCGGCACCACCGCTTATGCTCGCTATTGTTACGTTTATTGACACTAAAGCAGTAGTAGAGATGTTTAATACCTGGCTGGGGTTTGGAATGCTTTGTGTTGCCGGAGTATTTATCGGTTCCGGGTATTATTGGGCGCGGCGTATTGTTAGAATTGATTATTAGTTGACACGTGAGAATATGTTTGATCTGAATTTGCTGCTGCAGACATTAATACTGTTTTTTACTGGAATTGCCGTTGGTGTTCTGGTCTGGGCGTTATTTATACCTTCCCGTAAAAACAGCGCTAAATCTGATCGGCGTAACGTTGCGGTTGTTGAAGAAAAAAAAACGGAGTTCGGTTATATACGGCGTGCCCGTATGGTTTATCCGGATGATGGAACTACCAGAGCCAAATTTATGAATATTTGTGCCGCTATTGGTAAAGCGATCGGTGGAGGGAGTGTGCGGCAGGAGCTGGTGGAAATATATGCGCGTGCCAGCTGGCCGAAGAATATGAGTGATGATCAGCTTCTTGGGTTGGTGTATTTCTCTGCAATATGGGTTTCCTTGATATATGCTATGGCTTTTTTACGTATTAGCCCGATTTTGCTGGTGGGAGCACCATTCTTTGGCTTTGCGATGTCATATATTTTTATAAAAACCTGGATTCATATGACTATTGAGAAGCGTTTTGCTGACGTCTCACGTATGATGCCGTATGTGATGGATATACTGAGTATGACGATGAATGCAGGAGCGTCATTGCAGAAGGCTATGGAACTGATTGTAATGAATTATGGTTCACATCCTATCGGTGAGGAGTTTGATGCGGTTCTGTATGATCTTGAACGCGGCGCATCGATGACCGAGGCGATGACCGGCTTTAGACAGCGGCTGCTGCCGGTACCGATTGCGCAGGGTTTTGCCGATGAGATAATCAATGCCTTAAAGTTCGGACGGCCGATCGCGTCTTTACTGGAAAATTCGTCTTCAAAATATAAAAAATTGCGGGTGACAGAGGCTCAGGACAAGGCAGGAAAGGCCAGAGTAAAGATATTGGTGCCGGGTTTTCTGATTCTTATCGGCGGTCTTATAATTCTTTTGGGTCCGTTCATCCTGAAGTTCATGGATGATGTTAACAATCTTGGTTTTTCCTTCTGATAACAGGTGTTTTAAATGGTGAATCAGCAGAATGGAGATTATTATATTGAGGTTCTTTCCGGCGACTCGGCGGGAAAGATATATAGTATTGGTAATGAAAATATACTTGTCGGTTCTCTGGAGGTTAATGAAGTAGTGCTCAGCGATCCCGGCGTGATGGCGGAGCACTTTACTATATCCCTTAATAATAAGCGGGTAATGGTGGAGAATTTATCTTCCCGTGGAATTTATATTGACGGTAAATTTGTTAATAATAAGGTTTTTTTGAAGGCCGGAAATACAATAACTATTGGCGATGGTGTTAATATCAAGCTTTGTTCAGTCAATGAGCATAACGGAGTAAAGCTGGCAAATATCATCTTTCCGCTGATTATTCTGCTGGTTGTTATCAGTGGTGCTGGCTATATGGTTAAGTCACTTCACCATAAAAAAAATGTCTCTAATTCTGAAATAACACCTTCTCAATGGAATCTGGCGTATTCACGGATTTATAAGCGCCTCAAAGTCTGGGAAGAGAACCGGCAGATTAATGAAACGGTCAATGACAGATTTGCTGATGCCTGGATAAGGGATAATAGCGGTGATAATAACTATGCGCTGGCAAAATGGGCGGAACTCTATACCCTGATGACTATAATGCCGGTAGTAGGGGTGACAGATGGTAAGCCGGTAGTTGAGTGTGTGACTGATAATCCGCTGATGCTCTATGCTATGATGAACAGGGTACGGGTATTGGATCCATCAGAAAGTTTATCGGTGGCTGAGAGTGATAAAGCATATCTGAATGCACTCTGGTGGTTTGTAAATCTGAGAATTGAGCATATTCGAGCCGAAATGAATAAGAAATAATATGGATGGGGATAAAAAATGGTAGATGTATTCGATGACAGCGTCGTTATTGAGAATGAGATAGCGAAAAAATCACAATACACCCTGTATCGTGGAATACAGAAGATTGCTGATAGTGTATCCAGACCG
Organism: Planctomycetota bacterium; assembly: GCA_963677015.1. Taxonomy (GTDB): domain Bacteria; phylum Planctomycetota; class SZUA-567; order SZUA-567; family SZUA-567. The sequence goes on along the minus strand of OY781533.1, from coordinate 2,419,225 downwards.
ATTGTTATCAGAAGTGTCGCTGCTCAGGACAGTAAAAGCGCTAGAGATGAGATCGAACTTTTTGCTGGTATCGGTAAGTCACCGTTTATTACCGGGATACTGAGTTCCAAGATAGATAATGATCATAATGCCTGGATGGTCTTTGAGGATTATGGTAAATCCATCAAGGATCTAGTTTCAAAGGATTCGGCTTCTTTAAGTCAGGTGGCTTTATTAATCAGTCAGATGCTGCAGGCGCTGAGAATGGTGCATGAGTGTGAGGAACCTCTATTCTTCAACCCGCTGCTTCCAGAAAACATTATCAGTAATGCCAATGGTTCTTGGATAATGAACAGTTATACCCTCTCTACCAGCTATAATAATGATGAGATATTGAATGCTGAGTTTGCAAAGTATATGTCTCCGGAGTCCTTTGATGCTGAGAATTTTGTTCCTTCTGCACAGAGTAACCTCTATTCTCTCGGAATGGTAATTTATGAATATGCTTTGGGCAGTGAATTGTTTGAGCAGCAGTTTCCTGCGGTATATAACCGTAAGACCAGTGAATTTAAACTTAATAATTCTCTGGCTGAGCGCTGGATGTACTGGCATACATCGAGTCAGCTTACTCTGCCGCCACTCAAGGAATTAATTCCTGATATACCTGAAGATCTATCTGATATTGTCGCTTTGATGCTTTATAAGGATGTTGCCAGCAGGGCAAAATCTGCTCAGGAGCTTTTTGACTGTATTGTCCGGCAGGATGTGAACGTCAGCCGTAATAGTAAGAAAAAAGAGAAATCAGGCATGACACTGACACCGCTGGCCAAAATCCTTCTGATTGTGTTGGTTCTGGCTGTCGGGGTGGCAGCTGTCGGGATGAATATGCTGATAGAGCGCCGAAATAAAATAAGTCTGAAATTGAGTGAAGAGAAGTTTGTGACCCAAAATGGCTATATAACGATAAAAGGTCATGCCAACCGGGTTCCGCAGGGCGCCAGAATTATGATTGAGCTCAAGCAGGGGTTGATCAAGGTTCAGGACCGGGCAAATTTTGATAACCGTACCGGTGATTTTATCGATATACTGGAGTTGCCAAGTCTTGGCGAGTATGAAGGGCTGTGCGCGGTAATTGACAGAGAAGGTACTATCCTGTACTGCGCGGTCTTCAAAGTTCTGAGGAATCCGCCTAAATCGATTCACATTACCTATTACTTAAAACCTCAGGCTACTGGTGCCAAGATAACTGTCACCCCGCATAATCCTAAGGAAGATGGTAAAACTCCGCCACAAAGCTTTACTCTTATTTCTGATTCAAATGGTGAGGCAAATATTGATTTAGGTTATTGTGATTATGATATCGTTGTTGATCATCCGTATTACCGGCCGTTCCGTAAAACCCTGAAGACCGGTATCCGAAAGGATAAACTACAGGAGATAGATCTCCTGCCTATGAGTGATCAGGATCTGGATCACAAGAAACTGCAGCTGCAGAAGCAGTATGAAGAACTGAAAAAGAGTATTGATCCTGATAATCCTGATCCTGAAAAACTTAAGAAGATGTATGACGTTCAGCATAAGCTTTCACAGTTTATACAGCCGAATGCTAAAAATTCTGTGGCTAGTGCGTATGAACAGTCATTGAATAACCAAAGAGACCGCCTGGTACAGCAGCTTGCCGATCTCAAGGCTGAGTCTAACAAGGGAAGTGTTGAAGCGCGTAAACGTGCACTGGAATTGATGGATGACCTTAACGAGGTAAATAAGGATAGTATTGAGTCAAATCTCCGTGATCTGCAGAATAAGCGGAATCAGTTGTTGCAGCGGGTGCGGGATGGGGATTATTCGGCAGCAGAAAAGCTGAAGCGGTTTGATGAGAAACTCCTTGATCAGGGTATAGATCCAAATAATATTGCTGCCGGGCTAAGTCTTGGTGCGAATAAGACTGAGAAGCAAAGTGTCGCTGTAAAGAAAGCAGTCAATACCGCTGTTTCCAATACCGGTAAATATTCGAAAGAGGAACTGGCTCATATCGCTGATATACGCCGTGATCTGGCACAACGGGCAAAAAATGGTGATACTAAAGCGGCGGCAGAACTGCTGAAACTCGACGGTATTTTGCGTAAGAATGGTGTGGATCCTGAAAAACTGGATGAGCTTGTAAAAGCGGATAAAGCCGGTGGCGCGGTGTATTCGGTATCTGATTTGCAGGATATTGCCAGAAAGAGGCAGGAACTGCTTGCACGGGCTGAGGCAGGGGATCCTGAAGCGGCGAAAGAACTGCAGAAAATTGATGCGGAGCTTAAAAAACAGGGTCTAGATCCGGATAAACTGCAGGTGGTGATTAATCAGCGAATCAAGGAGAATGTACTGGAGCGGAAAAAACTTGGAGTTGCGCTGGAGATTTCAGACCTGAGTATCTATGTTGCTTCACTTATTCCAACCGGTGCGATAAAGGTAGAGGCAGAACCTATTCTTAAAAAGGTTACGGTAGCAGGTTGCGTTTATGATAAAGGTGAACTGATAACACTGCTGCAACGCTTGCAGCCTCTGCAGGAATATCTGGAGGTGCAGATCAATATTGACCCTAATAAGATTACGTCTTTACTCCAGAATGAGCTTGCACAGCATAATATCAAGGACGCAAGGGTTCATCCGTTTCTGACCGGTCCGCAGTACAGGTTGTATGTCGGGCTGCCAGCTGAGCTTTCCTCCGCTGATTTTGCTCTGGCGGTCAGGACTGCTTTGAGGTATGTCAGTTCCAGTGAGGCGGTTAGTGTTGAGCGATTCCCGGAGGGGGCGGTGCATGAATAAAGTTTCTGAAACCTATAATGATGATCTGATTTATGAGGTGGGTATTAATGCCTTTCTTTCTCCGATAAAGGATCTGCTTACTGATGACAGCATCTCTGAGGTGATAGTACTGGGGGCGGACAATATTTATATTGAACGTGCCGGAAAGCTGGAACAGACGACCAACAGCTTCCCTTCTGAGACTGCACTTCTGGCCGCAGTCAATACTATTACGCAGTTTTGCGGTAAAACTATAACCGATGATACTCCGATAGTGGACGGACATCTTCCTGACGGTTCACGTGTCTGTATTGTGCTGCCGCCGGTTACCAGTGGCAAAATAAGCCTGAATATACGTAAATTCTCACAGGTGGCTAAAACTCCGGATTTTCTACTTAAAGTCGGATCGGCCACTGAGCAGGCGCTTGAATTTATGGAGCTTGCAACCAAAGCCAAACTGAATATAATAGTAAGTGGCGGAACTGGTTCCGGTAAGACGACCCTGCTGAATATCATGTCGTCCTGGTTTGATCCCAGCCATCGCATAATCGTTATTGAAGATACGCGTGAAATACAGCTTCAGCAGGAGCATGTCGTAAGCATGCAGGCGCGGGCTAATGATGAATTCGGTCATGGTGAGGTAACTATACGGGATATGTTTGTCGCTTCTTTGCGTATGCGTCCTGACCGGATAATTGTCGGTGAAATACGTCGGGCTGAGGCGGTGGATGTTATTCAGGCAATGAACAGCGGTCATGGCGGTACCATGGCAACAGTCCATGCGGATTCGCCGTTTCAGGCGTGTTCACGTCTGGAGGTAATGGCGCTGATGGCAGAACTGGGGTTACCGGTTGAGGCGCTTCGCCGACAGATTGCCGAGGCGCTCAATCTGGTGGTGCAGACCTCGCGACTTTATGATGGGCGACGTTGCATTACGCATATCAGTGAGGTCGGTTTTGATCATCAGGCTGATACGTATCTTATGAAGGATATTTTCCGGCTTGAGCGGAGTACTGCTGGTAATTTTGATTTGGTCTGGACCGGGCAGAAGCTGAAAATGCTGGATAAACTTGAACTTTTCGGTTTGCAGGATGCGGTAAAATTGACGGCCGGTATCTGGGAGTAGGGTGATGAAAAAATTACTTATGAGATTATTTCATGATGAATATGCCGGATCTTCGGTGGAGTGGATGTTGGTAAGTGGTGCCTCCTTACTGCTCTTTTCGGCACTGGCGTATTCCATAACAGCAATTATATCTTATATCTTTACGCGTTCGGAGATTATTATCTCGACGCCATTCGGGTAGATTTGCGGGAGAAAGTATGAAGTGTTTCAAGAAACTGCTGGGAAGGTGGCAGGCGGATGATAAGGCTATTGAAACGGTAGAATGGATGCTGCTTATTGCGGTGGCACTGGTATTGCTTGGAGTTATCTATCAGTTCAGCACCTGGGCTATAAATCAGACGGGTGACGCGGTAAAGATTATTGAAGGTGAGAAAAAATAGAACCGGATCTTTGTAGTATCATGAACCTAATAGCAACGTTTTTCGAGCTTTATTCAGGGTTTTGTTGCCCATACCGTCATACCATTTCTGTATAAGTTTCCCTTCATCTTGAGGATTCTGTCCCTTGAGGAACGGGTGGGACATCCAAGTCGCATAGCGTCTGGAACCGCAAACTCTTCTGGTGCGTTTTGAAGATACATAGTCGGTGATGTAATAATAATATACCGGAAAATCATCTGAACCGCTTATCTTCTCCATGTAAAATCCCGGTTTGGTTTTGTCAGTAGGGGACGTCTTGTTTGCAGCTTTACCGGTATCCAGATGCTTACTGCTGGTTGAGACCAGTCTTTTGGATACTGCGGAGCCCAGCTTCATGACATGATCAAAATGGTTGGTTTCCCAGTAACTCAGTACATGCAGGATCAGAGCGAAGAATATCCAGATCGGTACGCAGACCAGCAGCCCTTCTATCATGGCAACAGCCGAGTCTTTATGCTGTATTTTCCTGATTATTTTAAACATGGTTATATCCTGCCTGTAATTAGTGGACAAAAGAATTCTGAACGTTTTTGGCGGAAAGATTGTCTGCTTTCAGTCCGGTATTCTTCAGCAGAGCTTCTTTCATCTGAGCGTTATCCGAATTATTCAGAACAGCGTCAAACAGCTGAGGATCTATAGCGTTCAGTCGTGGCTGATAGTTAGCTCCCATGCTTGTCCATAACCGCCATGGCAGCAGCATAATAAGGTTTATAATCTGTTTTATTACCGGAATTCTGGCTATCTGATAGTTCTGTAGCAGTTCGTCATATTCATTTACCGCTTCTGAGCCGCTGGCGGCAAGTATTGTCGCTCCGGCGAAGGGTTTGAAGAATCCTTTGGCCATAAAGGAGTGATTACTCTCGGTCCGTTCCACAAAGACCAGTGTCTGAAAGATTCGGCGGTCACTTTTACTGTTTATATCCCACTCCTTGATCAGGTTGCGGCTTGAGAGATCATAGCCCCAGTCTATGATGTTATAGACCGCTCCTGCTGCTACCAGGGATGCAAACCAGGCATATTTCATCATATCCCCGGTATCCGGGCTTTTAAAGCCTTTGAAAAACGGGGTTGAGAAAGGAAGAGACGGTGGTGGTATATAGTTACATTTTTTTGGTTTTTTGATTCTGAGTAGAACCCAAAGGGGTTGTTTAATTTTTATCCACTGCTCGTCCTGAGTAAAGAGTCTGGTGGCCAGTAATTCACCGCGGTTTAAGTAGGAGCTTTTGGCAAGAAACGGCGGAGCACTGCATTCTGTGGGGTAGAGGCTGGATTTGTTCATTGTGGCGTATATCTTCCACTCACCGGTACCGCTGTCCTGATTTATGTATTTGGTGATTGTATCCAGCCTTTCTTTGACCAGACCGCCGAAATTTTTATACAGTTTTTTCTGTTGAATCAGGCATTTTGCCTCGGCGGAGATGATACTGACGATGTCTGTTAAAGCGTAGCTTGAAACAAATAAAGCCAGTCTTGCCGAATCGGCGATGACTTCAAGCATTAGTGCCAAACCTTCTGCGGCGGTGTATGGATCAGCCATGAGTGCTTCTGCTATATCGTAGTTTTCGTAAATTTCAATTGCCCCGGCTGCGGTTGCCGCAACACAGGCTGTTTCAATGGCCTGTGCGCATTTGATGCGCAGCTGCAGCATATTGAGCATTGTCATCTGGTTGGTGAGAGCCGCCACTTCGCCGGCGACGCTGTACGCTGCGGCATCAGCGATAGTCTGAGCTTCAATCTTGCGTTCTGCAAGTACCGAGGTGTTCCACAGTGCGGCAACGCTCAGGTAAATTGGCAGCATTATAATCAGGAAACCGATGACGACTGTCCCTTTGACATCGGTAATGTAACTGTTGGCTTTTTTGTGTAGCTGAAACATGCTGCGGGCTCCTGATTTTATTTTATATCGTTGCGTGCACTGTCACCCGGGACGATACTAAGTGATTTATAGATGGGGAACAGTTTTATAATCGTGTTGAACCAGAGTCGCGGCAGGTCGTAGCGCTGTCCGAAACTGAACATTGTGTAGACTGAATCTGAATCGACATCGCAGGTTCGTTTTAGAGTAATACATGGATAATCATTGACCTTTTCCGGAGCTATCAGCCAGAAGAGGCTGCCAGGTCGCAGCGGAAATTTATATTCAAGCTGCAGGTTGACAGATATTGGCAGAATAATCTTACTGTTGTTTCTGCTCGTATCGAGTTTTGTAACATCGAGAGTGGAATAGGCGGTCAGTATATTGGCGCTTACCTGTTCCTTGTTTTTCCAAGGCGGTATTTTATATTTCCAGTCTTTGGTGTTGGCTGCTATCGCGGTGTAAATGGTGGCCAGATTCTCAGTTTCAAGAGTGTCGGTCGTTGTCGTTGCCACGCTACGGGTATCCAGTGCGGAGAGCGCAATCGCAGCAGCGAGTTTTATATCTTTTTTATCCGCGTCTGATAAGGTGAATTTATATTTAAAGACATTATAATTATGGTTGTAATTGGCTATAATTCCCCGGCGCATAGCGGTGTAGGCGGCATATCTGAACATGATCTGCGCCTGTGAAATTTCCGCCATGGCGAAAACGGTGAGTATAAGGCATAAGATAACTGGAATAACCAGAATAAATTCAACTGAAACCGTGGCGGCCTGTGAGGGTGAAAGTTTTTTGAAGCTTTTTATGGTCCGGTATATCCAGAGGATTATTTTCGTGCAGAAGACAATAAAACACAGGCTTGAGCTCACAGTTGACGCAATAATAACCTTGTCACTGTAAATATCCGGGATACTGCATAATTTCATGAACTCAGTGGGGTAGATAACCGGCATTGCCAGAAACATCCCGAATGACAGGAGCATAAAGAGTAGTGCGAGATTATATAACCGCGAGTTATCTCTTGTCTTAGCCATTGTATATCACCAGTTAAAGTTCATAATGTATGCATGTATGTTGATAAAGGGTAACGCAATCAGTCCCAGAAAAACAGCGAGTGAGAAGGGGGATTCATTGCGGCTGAAAATAATCGGCTCCGTGATTTCATGGCGGAACACGGTGGTATAAATTTTAAGCAGCAGTCGTTGCAGGGCGCGTATCAGGATACCGTTACTGAGCAGATTTAACAGACCGATAGCCAGAGCAAAGGCAAGGGTGTTGACCAGTATTGCCAGAGTGAGGTGAAATCCGGCAAGAGCTCCTAGAACCAGAAGAAGCTTGGCATCGCCGCCTCCCAGCCCATTGACGGCAAAGCTTATAATACCTATCAGAAAACAGAGGCCGAAACCAAGGAGTGATTCCAGTGCAATTCCGCCCCAGTCACTGCTGTTGGCTCCTATCCAGCTGAGTACATTTGTCCAGCCAAGGATTTCACAGAGTGGGCAGATAACTACCATAAGCAGTAGTGCAAGTATGAGCGCCGTGTAATTGAATGAGTTTGGAATACGCCGGAAAGCTGCGTCACTGTAACTGGCGGTAAAGAGCAGAGCATATAGTAGAACTATTACAAAGTAGCCGCCGGTACCGGTAGTCAAATAAAAAAACGTGGCGATTACGGCACAAATGGTTATGCCCAGTGTCCATAGGAGAACAGTAGTCAGGGTCTTTGGTGACTGCTGAAGTGATTCGTTCTGATCGCTTGATATATCACTGGTCATGTTCATATATAGTATGGGGTAATTAATAATAGTTCTGTATAGTTTAATCGAGACTATACAGAACTATAATTCTAAATACATAAAACGGTTTGAATAGTCGATGTATTTACCGCAATGTAAAATAATTTTGATGTAAAAATACTTTATCTATGGTTGACAGGTTTTGCCTATTAGTTATCACCAAAAGCACTTTTAGCAGCATCTACAGCTGTTTGACGTTTATCTTCCATAGTTTTTTTCTGTGAACCAGCATCTTTTGAAACCCAGGTTACAACAGTATAGATGATTACCATTACGATAAGAGCTACGACCAGAAGCAGAATCCACTCGATTGTTGTAGGGGCACTGTCATCCTTGCGGTAGAGTCTGAATAATCCACTGAATCTTGAGCTGAGGGCTTTCATAATATTTTCTCCCAGAAATATAAAAAGTCTGATGTATAAGTTTTTCTTATACAATACGAAACACATATTTTAAACATAATCACTTAATTTAAGTATATTGTTATTAAATTACGCAGTCAAGCTAATAATTCATTAATGGTAATAGAATCTCAATTAATATTAAAATATGAATTAATTATATTACAATAATTTAATTTATTCAATTACAAGTACTTCGCTCTCATTGTTATTGGCGATACTGGCAAAGCCGTAAAGTTCTTCGACATTTTTATTGAGCAGCCGGATACAGCCGTTGGAGGCTTTTTTGCCCATACTGTCAGGATCAATAGTACCGTGAATACCCAGACCGGTTTTGCTGCCGCCGCGTATTGCAAGCCACCTGCTGCCGATAGCATGGCCTTTTTCACCATATTTATAGACTTTTCCGGTTTTGGGATCGGTCCAGTTCGGCTCGACATCCATTTTGAAAATTTCATAATGCCCGACAGGTGTCTCACTGCCTACAGCCCCAGTTGCGCACCGGTAGCGCTTGATGAATTTTCCATCCAGATACCATGAAAGGGTGAAATCACGTTTGTCAACGAGTACAAAGAGCCTTCCGGTCATAATCTTCAGTTTCATGCCGACTTTTAGATTTTTCGGATCTACTTTATTTATTTCGGTTATCGACGTCCAGGTGTCAAGACCGTATTTTCTGGCGATGGTACTGATATATTCTCCGGGTTCTACGGTATGGAAGACTGCTCCGCTTACCGGCATTTTGGGATCGAAAACAAGTTTCTCATTGAGGTAGTTGAGCTTTTCGGCGATCTGTGCATCTGTAGCTTTAGGGAGGAATCTGGCGCCATCCATACCGATTGCGGTTGAGTAGGCGTCACGAATTTTTTCCCACTGGGTGATATCTGGTTTGGCCGATACATACCAGTAATACCAGGTGTCAGCAAGGGCAAGAGCGGAAAGTCTGCCGGGGACGGTTTCAGGGTATTTTTTATAGGCAATGAGCCAGTTCTTCTGAGCTTTGTCTTCATTCTTCAGGTAGCGGTTTGCCAGACCTGCGCGGTAATAGACATCAGGAGCATATTTACCAAGATTCTCGGCAGGAAGTGAGGTCAGGGAGGAGAGTGCAGCAGCAGCGCCTTTATAGTCTTTACCGGCAATTTTGCTGTCAGCGTCTTTTATTGCGGCCAGTATCTGTTCGGGGGTCATTTCGCTTGTCGTCAAGCTGGTAACCGCTTCACTGACACTTTCACTTACGGCATCGGCTGTATCGGTTACCGCGGTGATGGTATCATCGATAAAGTTTGTATCATCGGACTTTACTGCAGTCTGTTCGGTATTATCAGGTGTTGCAGTAATACTGGTGTCGGTTGCGGTTAAGGTCTCAGTGTCCTGCGCCGGGGTATCTTCAAGTATCTGATCCAGACCGAGGTCATCGGGAGCGTCGGCGGTTACTGGGCTGCTGTCACCTGCGGGTGCGACGGTATCGGTGGTAACAGTTACAGTGGTGTCGTCAGTGGCAGTGGCAGGCTCGTCAGTAAGGGTGAGGTCAAGATCTGCAGCCGTGGTATCATCATTCTTCTGACTTGCGGTCACTGCCGGCTGCGGGTCGGATTCGACAATTTCGACTACTTCCGGAATTTCAGGTTCGGAGTTTATAAACTCCCGGTTAATCCAGTAACCGCCGGCAGAAGCGCCGGCAACAACAATAATTATCAGTAAGAATACTTTTAGTTTTGACATGCTTTTTCTGGGGGCGCTTCCTAAACTTACTCCAGGATACATTTTAAGCGTTTTTTTCTCGTCTTTATTGCTCATCTGGTATCTGCTCCTACAGGAATATTCAACTTTTATCGTATATAACCATTAAATTTTATGGATATATCTTATGTAATTCAACTAAATATTGTAATATAACGTTTTATTTATAAGGTGTGGTAATGGTGACAAATGCTTTATAACCAGAGTAAAAAAAAGAGAAGATGTCCACAGGGAGTTGGACTGCTTCTCTTTTGAATAATTCATGATTAATAGTGATCAGGCAATAATATTCAGTCTATGTATCTGCCCGTCATCATCGGGACCCATAGGCCAGTCATCGGTAATATCATCCAGATCCGGGTCATCAGGTCGCCGGCGCCGCTGTTTCTTCTGCTCCTGTTCCTGCTTCTGACCCTCCTGATCGTTGCGTATACCGTTGTTCTCTACCTCTTCAGTCTCCTTTACCACCTCTTCAGCACGTCGAGCAAATTCTTCATTAAATGCACTTTGAGCCTGCGCATTCGCACGCTGGATATCTACAGATCTATCTTGTATCTGGCTGACATAAGTGGCTTTCATAGCCTGTTCGCCCTGAATAATGGAAGACATATCCTGCACCTCGCTCAAATAATAAGAAAAGACTCATTTGCTTCACTATTAACTGTCAGAAGAGGCTGTATTTCCTTCTGTAAAGGTTTTCTGATCCTTTACATTAAGTATACAATGTAACATGGCATTTAAGCAAGTTTTTATCCATACAAAAATGAATTTTTTTATTGCACATGTGTAAGATGTCGTTCACTGAACTTTTCTTTCAGAAAATCCAGTGTCTGCGCGTGTATCTGACTTACCCGGCTTTCAGAAAGCTCGAGGATGTCACCAATATCTTTAAGATTAAGATTATCGAAGTAATACATGACTAGAACCTGTTTCTGCTTTTCATTGAGTCCTTTGATTGCAATCTCTTTAATTTCAGCACGTTGCAACTCAGTGAGCGGGTTGGTGGCTGTCATGTCAGGCAGCATTTCAATCTGTCCGAGTTCACCATCATCATCTTCGTCCCATTTTCGGTTGAGCGATACCATGCTCTTAACCCGGGTATCTTTGAGGAAATCATCATACTGATCCATGTCCATCTCCATTTCCCGGGCGATTTCCTCGTCATCAGGGATACGGCCGAGTTTGGAACTGAGGGCGTCACGGGTTCTTTCCAGCTGGTGTACACGGACTCTGACGAGTCTGGGAATCCAGTCAAGTCGACGCAATTCGTCAATTATCTGTCCTGAAATACGTGAACTGCAATAGGTGGAGAACTTTATCTCGCGATCTGGATCGAACCTGTTGATAGCATCGATAAGACCGAGTGTACCCCAGCCGATCAGATCATTGATATTGACATGGTCGGGAAGTTTAGCCGCCATGCGTTCCGCTGTCTGATATACCTGCGGCATGTAGTGCTCGATAAGTGAGTCACGTACATGCTGGGGTTTATCGATAACAAATTCCTGCCATAGTGCTGCTACCTCTTCTTCACTGAGATTTGACGGTGGTCCGTAGTATTCGCTGTGTCTGCTCATGTTTTCTCCCTGTTATAAAAATGTACAGTAATTACAGCTGTATTGCTGTAAGCAATTTATTCTTGGTTATCCAGTTCATCCGGCTCAGCCGGTTCTGAACCGGGGGTACTTGCTATCGCATTTAAATAGAGGTTTCTTGCTCTTTCACGCTTGTCTTCCTCTTCATCCTGCTTTTGATCTAAAAACTCTTTTACCAGTGAAATTCCCATCCTTGACAGAATAATTCCGATAATGAAATAACCGAATATAATTACCAGTCCCTGGCTGAACATAGAAACCACATCGGCAGTAGAGAGTCCAAGGAGTTTACGTATAATCCAGGTTGTTGCAAAAATAACAAATGCCAGCATTGCGAAGAATGCAGCTAATCTTCTTACAACCATCTTTACTCCTTTCTACTATTCTGCTATGTCTCTGCTTCTGTTGGTGATAGCTTCTATTCGGTTTTCAGTAATCAATTCCCCCAGCGCCAGACTGTCTGCCGGGTAGAGCCCGTTGGCACAGGTTGTACCACAGGTTATATATGAAACCTTGGTCTGCAGTCTGCTCGCTATATTTAAAATCATTCCCTGTGATGCCGAAGCATCAATTTTGCTGAAAATTATCCGGTTAAACCCGAGTTCGCTGTAACTTTCAGCTACAGCCAGTGCGGTGCGCTCGGTTATCGATACCGGCAGCAGCAGATGGGTCTCATCAACATTTGCAACCCGGAGAATTTCCTTGAGTTCCAGTATACTTTCGCTGTCGTTATGCGGGATTCCCCCGGTATCGATCAGAATAAGATCCTTATCGGACATATTATGTACCTGATCAGCCATCGCGGCAGGAGTGCTGGCTGTGACCAGCGGCAGCTGCATTATCGTGGTCAACGCTCTCAGCTGCGACTCGGCACCGGGTCTTTTAAGATCTTCGGTTATCAGTCCTACCGTTTTATTCTGCTTTATTACCGCTTCAAAAGCTATTTTAGTGAGGGTCGTTGTCTTGCCCCCGCCATTTGGCCCTACTATGGCAATCACGGTTGGCCGGTTGTTTATCCGGCTGAAGTTTGAGGCTCCTGAGGTCTGGATATAGCCGGCAATTTCCTGAGCGATATATTTGTTAATACTGTTGCGTTCAAGTGCGGCAAACGGCATGTCGCGCTGTAATTTTTCAACTATTGTTCTCGCGTCATTGGCATTTACCTCATTTTCCACCAGCATCTGATAGCTGTCCAGCAGAGCTTCTCCAACTTCAGGAATGGCGCCGCGTGCCTGAATGCTGGTAAGCCGGAGTATCTCACGGCGCATTTGAGTCATCAGCATCTCGGTTGTACTATCCATCCCCCGAGGCTCTGCCGGTAGCGGTGTCCGCTGTATTTCCTCGGGTTCACGGCGCTGCTGTCCGGCTCGCTGCTGCTGAAGGGTATTCTGGTTTACTGGTGCTGGTTTTGAGGCTTCTCGGTACATTTCATACGGGGTCTTCGGCCTTGGTGCTGCCTGATGTGCCGCCGGGTTTGCCTGATCCAACAGTGACGGACGAGACGGCTTATAACGCGGGGTTACGTCATTTACGACATTCGGCCCGGCACTGGCAATGATCTCGATAATCTCTTCTCCGCCTCCAAGCTTGAAGAAGTTTTTATTCTTGAGTATGCGCTTCTCGATAATAAATGCATTCTCGCCAAGAGCAGCTTTTACCTTGCTGATGACCTCCTGCATATTCTTACCTTGAAATACCCGTTGCTGATTATCTGACATCTTCTGTAATCTTACCCTGTGCTGTTCAATCAATTAAAAATTAACCCGCTTTTAAAGCTGTGCCTTTACCATACCAATACTTTCCACTTTGAATTCCGGCAGAACCTCGTTGTATGAAATAACCGCCAGTGTTGCCAGTGCATTCTCGGTCATGCGCTTGACCTGCAGGCGTATTTGCGGACTGGTGATGATCAGTGCGGAATGTCCGCTCTGCAGCTGTACCTGTACCTGCTCGGCTATAGCGTCGACAATCTTCTTCTGCGCATCCGGACGCAGTGTCAGGAATGAACCGGCATCGCTGTGCTCGATACGTTTTGAAATAGTATCCTCAAGTGCAGGATCAAGCATGACCACATATAATATGTTGTTTTCTGCATAGTCGTTGCAGATCTGTCTGGCAATCTTGTTACGGCAGTGCGCGGTAATAATTTCGGGATCACGTGTACGTCTGCCGATTTCAGCCATGACCTCAAGGAAGGCCGGCAGGTTTCGGATTGATACGCGTTCACGCAGCAGGTTGGCAAGAACCTTCTGAATGTCGAATGGTGAAAGTGGCTCCGGTGTAACCGCCTGAACCAGATTCGGCATGCTTTCCTTGACATTGTCCAATAGCCGGCGTACCTCTTCACTGGTAAGCAGTTCGTGTGAGCGGCTGCGGATAACCTCGGTCAGGTGCGTTGCGATGACAGTCTCGGCATCCACTACGGCGTAGCCGAGTCTCTCAGCCTTTTCACGCTGACTCTCATTGATCCAGACCGCCGGCATGCCGAACGCCGGTTCAACCGTCTCAATGCCGCGTATGGTGTCGGAAACAGTGCCTACGTCCATTGCCAGATATTTATCCGGTTCGATAACCGCTTTGGTCACCGGATTGCCCTGAATTTTGATTGCGTATTCATTAGGCTGGAGATCCATGTTATCTCTGATTCTGATAGGAGGCACGATAATGCCCAGTTCCTGTGCCATCTGCTGGCGTATCATTGAGACGCGGTTGAGAAGTCCGCCACCGCCGGAATCAGATTGTGAAACATCGACAAGCGGTACCAGACCATAACCGACTTCGAGCTCCATGGGGTCGATTCTGAGGAAGTCTTCGACCTTTTCTTCTGCCGGTTTTGCTTTTGCTTCTTCTTCGGCTTTTGCGGCTTCTTCGGCTTCAATCTCTTTCTTACTCTTGACTGTTCCTCTACCCAGACGCCACCACCAGGCACCGCTGGCAGCGGAAATACTCATAAACGGGATGAAGGGGAAGGGGGTTAGACCTACCAGACCGGTAAAGGCGAGGCTGCCGATCAGAATGCTGCATATGCCGAGAGCTTTACGATGGTTGAGCAGCTGATCAACAATCTGTCCTCCAAAGTCATCCCTTCTGTTGCCACGGGTAACAAGAATACCGGAAGCGATACTGATAAGCAGGGATGGTATCTGCCCCACTAGACCGTCACCGATTGTCAGTTTGGTAAATATCTGCCCGGCTTCAAGAAAACTCATACCGCCGATAGCCACACCTATGACCAGCCCGGCACCGATATTCACTCCGGTAATGATCAGACCTGCGACTGTATCACCACGAACAAACTTGGCAGCACCGTCCATTGCACCGTAGAAATCCGCCATCTGTCTGATCTCGTCACGACGCTCGCGGGCTTCATCTTCAGTAATTACACCGGCATTCAAATCAGCGTCAATTGCCATTTGCTGTCCCGGCATCGCGTCCAAGGTAAATCTTGCTGCAACTTCAGCAATACGGGTCATACCTTTGGTAAGAACGATAAACTGTATTACAACCAGAATTATGAAGATTACTATACCGACAATAAAGCCGAAGGTCTCACCGCTGGAACCGGTTACGAAGTTGCCGAAGGAGTAGATTATTTCTCCGGCGGCATGATCAAGATCCTGTGGGGCATTGGTAAGAATAAGTCGTGTGGTAGCAACGTTCAATGCCAATTTATACATGGTAAGAATAAGTAGCAGTGAGGGGAAGCAGGTCATGTCGTTTGGTTTGTCGATAAAGATACATGCCAATAGTACCATCAGACCGAGGGCAATATTTATACCCAGCAGAAAGTCCATTAGAAACAGCGGCATGGGGTAGATAATGATAATAAGAGTGGCTATTAGAAAAGCAGGAATAATAGACTGCTTGACGGTACTGAAGTTACTCAGTACGCCTATAGCTTTATTCTTGAAATTAGCTGCTGCTTCTGCCATCGTTGATTATATCCTGTTATCAGTGTTATTCTGCTTCTTGTTTATTACAGCTTCCTTTAGCGTTTAGGCTGCAGGCGGTTTCTTGTTTTTAAAGGCGGCACGTTTGTCTTCTGTAAGCACGTGTGCCAGAATATCTGCAACCGCCTGGAATAATTCCGGCGGTACCGTGTCGCCCAGTTCCAGTTTATACAGCTGTCTGGCCAGCCAGGGTTCCTGCCATACCGGAACATTCGCCGCTTTGGCTTGTTCGATAATCTTCATGGCGATCTCGTTTTTACCTTTTGCCACCACTTCCGGTGCCTTCATCTCCGGTTTATACTTCAGAGCTACCGCGTAATGGGTAGGGTTTCTTACAACAACCTCGGCGTCAGGCACTTCCTGCATCATACGCTTCTGAGCCATCTCATACATCTTCTGCCGGCGTTTACTCTTTATCTGAGGGTCACCTTCCTGATTCTTATGCTCGTCCTTTACTTCCTGTTTGGACATTTTTAGTGACTCATTATGTTTCCATTTCTGATAGACATAATCAATAATACCCAGCAGAAACAGCACCAGCGCCATGCGGAAAGCGATATCCCATACATTCTCGATGACATATTTCAGAATCGAGCGGTGCTCAAGAAATGAGAGCACCATGGAGTCACCATAAATTCCTGAAACAAAGTCATAGGCAACAAAAAGTATTACCAGAATTTTTGCCATATTCATAAGCAGCATGACAAATTTCTTGGCGCTGAAAAGCTGTTTTATCCCATTAACAGGATTCAGTTTGTCAAATTTTATCTCTAGTGTTTCCCATGATATGGTAAATCCCACCATATACACATTTACTATTATCGCTACCAGTACAATCAGCAGCAGAAACGGCAGAACCGAATAAGCGCAGAATTGCAGTGCCAGAATAAGTATTCCATCTACATCCTGAGCTTCAGGAGCCAGAGTGTTGGGAATATCCTCCGATATAATCCTGACAATCGCTGATCCTACTGTATCTTCAATCCAAGGGCCTACGTACCAGAGGAGAATAACTCCGAAAAGCAGGATTACAGAAGCGCTGAGATCCTGACTTTTTCCGACCTGTCCCTCTTTTCTGGCATCTGTCAGACGTTTCTGGGTTGGTTCTTCTGTTTTGTCGTCACTGTCATCTGCCATTGTCAACTCTCCAGGTCAATTCTGGTCGCTGCCGGTCCTATACTACCGATCCTTGTTAAAATAAACTTTTAAAATCCCCCTGCAGTCAACGGCTGATCCGGCGCCATTTGCGAAATGGTATGTGCCAGCAGTTCGAGCATATCATGCCACAAGCCGTCACCTGTATTGTCAAACCATATATGTCCCTCCTGGGAACCGGAAAAAGCCAGGCAGACACCCGGTATAAGCAGCATTACCGATACCAACCCAAGAGTCACACGCAGCGGCATGCCAAAGACCATAATGTTCATCTGCGGCATGGTTCTGGTTACAAAACCGATAATCACACTGATAATCAGTGTGATCGCAATAATCGGCATTGCCACCTGCATTGTAGCCTTGAACATAAGCCCAACCTGCAGTTCGGTACCTTCCAGACACGCCAGCATAAAGTGCGGAAAAATAATATCGCCGAGACCTATTATTTCGTAACTTCTATCCAGCAGCCAGATTATATACAGGTGCAGATTTAGAATCAGAAAAATAAGACCGGCTATTTGGGCCCAGAGATAACCGATAAGTGAGACACTTAAATTACTGAGCGGATCCATTACTGTTGACATCGCAAAACCTATCTGCTGTCCACAGAGCTGCCCCGCAAGCTCCACACCGGAGTAGATAATATTCGAGAGAAAACCGATTGCGATTCCGATCATTATCTCCTGACAGACCAGAAAACAGATATCCGAGCCGTTCAGAATCATATTTTCATCCCAGTGCCAGGTCGTTTTCGCTGTAGGATATACGGTGAAGGCAAAAAATATTGCTATTATCGCCCGGTATCTGGTGGGAATCTGCATTGATGAGAAGAATTGAGCGGTTAGAATAAGGCCACTCATTCGTACCAGAACCAGTCCGAATATGAAATACCCCATCAGGGTCTGATCAAGTTGTACGAATTCTCCAATTCCCATTTTTTGTTTCTCTCTGTAGTACTCCGGTATTAACTGCTGTTTTTTTTAAATTGAGTTAATCAACCTCCTGCGAGTAGTGACATATGTGACCAGAGTGTCTCGGTGTACTCTACCAGCACCTGAATCATCCAGGACATGGCCAGCAGAGTAACGCCCATCACCGCCATCAGTTTAGGCACAAAGGTGATCGTCATCTCCTGCACACTCGTTACAGTCTGAATCAGACTTATAATTACTCCTACCACCAGTGATGTCAGCAGAACCGGCATCGAGAGCAGTACAGCGGTAAACATTGTCTGCTGGGCAATATCAATTACCCCGTGAACTGTAGGTATCATTATTTCTCTCCAATCTGGTAATTTCCCTGCAACCATCCCCTAGTCAGGATATTACCTTGATAAATGACAGCATATCCGGCGGAAAGCTGGTTACGAGTGCTTCCATAAGCAGTCGCCAGCCGTCTACCAGAATAAAGAGTATGAGTTTGAACGGCATACTTACCATCGCCGGCGGCAGCATCATCATGCCCATACTCATCAGAACCGATGCTATAACCATATCCAGAATCAGGAATGGCAGATACAGCAGGAATCCCATCCAGAATGCCCGTTTCATCTCCGAGGTTACAAAAGCCGGAATTATGACAATTGTCGGGATATCCGCCAGCTGCAGTTCGGTGAATTCCTTGACATGCCGGTTATTTTCACCAACCCAGTAAACTCCTCCATCTTCACTCTTAACCTGATGACCTGAAATACCCATGAAAAAGCGTACCTCTTCTTCTCCTTCGTTGGCAGTCAGACAGGAGAACATAAACTGGCGTACCGGTGATAGCGCACGGCTGAACATCTCTGACTGGCTCATGCGTTGGCCTGTTGCCGGATCTATCGCATCGTTAAAGTATGGTTTCATCCCTTCATCCCAGGCTTTTTCCCAGGTTGGCGCCATAATAAAAATCGAGAGAACAAAAGCTATGCCCACAAGTATTTTATCTGGTGGCATAGTTTGTGTGCTCAATGCTTTACGCAAAAAACTGAGTACGATCATGATGCGCAGAAAACAGGTTGTCACCATCAGGATACCCGGAGCAAGGGTTATCAGGGTGAGTAGTCCTACGATCTGCATTACCGATGCTACCTGTGACGGAGTCTTTGCTGCCGTAAGTGACCCGTCGTCGATTGTCGGTAGAAACGAAAGATCCTGAACTCCTTCCGGTATCGGTTGCGGTCCTGTCACATCTCCCGGGCCTGAGGTAGAGCTCTGGGACGGCGGCAGATCTGCTGCTTTTGCACTTTTATTGAGCATAACTCCTGATATTATAAGAGTTAATATGAAAAATCCGATAAAAGTTGATTTTTTCAGCCCAAAAAAAAGCTGATTTTGGGAAGTGACTTTTACCAAACTCTCTGCCTGTTCTCTTCTGCTCATAGCAAACCTGTCGTTTATCTGTTGTAGCCTGGGGTGAACTATACCTCCAGGTTACGTATTTTTCTTATCCGTTCCTGCATTCCGGAAATATCCTGATCCGAATCGCCCTGAGGTTCTTCTGCGTCAGTATTATCACTCAAATCAGCTGCAGTGGCGTTTTTGACTGCCTGTGCGTCATTGCTGCTGTGATTCTGGATTTGCTTCTGGAACATCTTATAAAAAAGATTCTGCCCACTGCTGGTTTTAGGCTTCGCCGCTGACAGAACCTCTGTTACTTCGTCAGGGTCGGAAATTTCAGTTATCTGATCAAAGCCGTTTGGTGACACACCAACAATCAGAACTCTGGTGCCGACGCGCACGAGAGCCATATATTTCTGTGAATCAAAATGTGTTCTGCCGAGTATTTCAAGTCCGGGGCTTGAAAACAGTTTTTTGCCCCCGGGAAGCAGTTTCTTTACAATATTAAGACAGATCCAGAGGAAGATTCCCAGAACGATAGCTCCCATAACTATCATAGGGATAATGCTTTTGGTGATCGCTTTGTTTTCCTGCTCTTTCAAACCTGCTGTAGGGTTGAAGGTTGTTATCTGCTTTTTTTCACTGCTGGGAAATGTCGCTGTCTCCCGTTCGTAATTTCGTTCAGGGGCTATATTCTGATTCTGCTGTTTGAGTGCTGCCAGAGCAGCTGGAGCAGAAAAAAATATTATACTGAGACTGAATAAACTAATTGCTGCTGTCAGTCTTATAAATTTTAAATTTTCCAATTTTTCCCCACCCATGGTCTGTAGACATAACCCCTATTATTACAATCTAAATCATATCATCTATATTTCTATCATATAATTCAATATAAATCCAG
The DNA here is from genome assembly GCA_963677015.1 of Planctomycetota bacterium. Lineage (GTDB taxonomy): Bacteria > Planctomycetota > SZUA-567 > SZUA-567 > SZUA-567. The sequence continues at coordinate 2,399,191 of OY781533.1, read as the reverse complement.
TAAAAATATACGGTTAAAGTTGAAAAATACGGGTTGTGGTTTGTGCTTCTACTATATCTTGTGGTTTGTTGGCTGATCACTGGTAAATAGTGGTGTTTCTATTGGGTTATTTTTTATGAATAACATCAAAAAGGGATTATTGAGAATAGTGGGTAGTCGGTCTTATTCCAGCAGATCCGGTCTGAACTCTCTGGTTTTGCGGTATGCCTGTTCAAGTCGCCATTCATGTATCAGTTTGTGGTTGCCGCCGCGCAGGATTTCCGGAACAGCTAATCCTTCATATTCTGCAGGCTGGGTGTAGTGAGGGTAGTCGAGAAGTTGACGACCGTTATGTTCAAGGGAGAATGATTCATCCTGTGTGCTCTCTATTTTTCCCAGAGCTCCCGGGATAAGTCTGATTGTCGCGTCGATAATGACTGCGGCCGCCAGTTCTCCGCCGGTAAGAATGTAATCACCGATACTGAAAATTTCAGGCTGCAGAATATCAAAAATGCGTTGATCGAAGCCCTCATAACGGCCGCAGACAAAGATAAGTCTCTGGTCGCTGCTCAGCTCTGCTGCCGCGCTCTGATCGAATTTTCTGCCGTCCGGTCCCATGAATATTAATCTGCCGGGGATATCAGACATTGCCTGTACCGCTCTTACCGCAGCAATTACCGGTTGGGCGGTCATCACCATTCCCGGGCCGCCTCCGAATGGGCGGTCATCGGTTTTGCCATGTTTATTGGTAGTGTAATCTCTAATATTGTGAGTGTTTATCTCTATAAGCTCTTTATCCTGAGCTATGCGTATGATACTTTCAGAAAATACTCCGGTAAGCATATCAGGGAAAATTGTTAAAATATCGATTCTCAGCATAGATTATTCCTTGTTATTCGGGTGGTATTTCTGATATTATCGGAATCTGACGCTGTTTGTAAAGGGATTGAGTGTTATTTGCCGGTTTGTAAGTCTCTAACTTTAACGGCCTTGAGCATACACTATATAGTGAAATTAAAATAAATAAAAAAAAAGAATTATAAAGCTTGTTATATACGGTTTGTTTTGATATTATAGGAAGTAATATAAGACGTTTTTATCATATATTCAGCTTGTTTTCCGGTGACTGGTATGAAGTTCTTCGGTTAATAGATCTATGTGTTACGTTTTATAGCTGTTGGGGATTATAAAGTGTATTTCAGCTTCTAGTTTAATTTATAGTTTTGGAGGAATGAGGAATGAAGAGATTTCTACTAGCCGCAGTTCTTGGCCTGGGTGTAGTTGTTGCTGGGGGTTGCAGCAGCACTTGTTCTGCACCTGCTACTTGTGATAATAACCCAAATTCACCAAAGTGTGATCGCTGCACTACCGAATACTGTGAGTATATCGGTACTAGAATCTACAGCGAAGAGGTTATGAACAGTGGTGGTAAACCGGTTCGTTTTGCAGATGGTACTATCATTAAGACTCTTGACAAGAGCAAGATCACTAAGTGGTAATATCTGAGCGCTAAGAGTTTTTAAGGGGTACTTTCCTTTGTAGGGGAAGTACCCCTTTTTTTATGGTATTTTAGTGAGTAGCTGGTTTCTGCCTTGCTAAAATTTTTGTTAGCTGTTATATTTAAAAATAGCACTGGTGTTGGTTTTTTTGTTGGTTTTACCGAATGTTTGTGGAGAAAATATGTCTATTAAAGATCATGTAAATCATGCTACCAGGTTTCGACGCCGGGTTATGTGTGAAGTCGTAAAAGCGTATAATAAAGGGTGTAGTCCTGATGATTTCGATAGAATTCCTTATAACCTCTTTCCACGTGAGTACCAGGAGGATAATTATCGCTGCTGTATTTATAAAGACCGTGAAGTTATAAAGCATCGCTGTATCGCTGCGCTTGGAATTGATCTGCAGGATGTTGACGATGATTTTCTGCGGATTTCTCACTATGCGTCAGAGGCTAAAAAGCGGGAAACTGTTGAACCCAATGTTCTTACCGTACTTGATATTGCCTGTGAAAGCTGTATTCGGGCGCAATATGTTATAAGTGAACTGTGCCGGGGCTGTATTGCCCGTCCGTGTGTCTCAAATTGTCCTGTTGACTGTATTACTGTTACCAATCATCAGGCTAAGATAGATCCTAGCAAATGTATTAACTGCGGTAAATGTAAAGAAGTATGTCCGTATCATGCGGTAGTAAGGGTTCCGGTACCATGTGAGGAAGCTTGCCCGGTAGATGCAATAAAACGGAATACTACCACGGGTAAGCAGGAGATAGATTTTGAAAAATGTACTTCTTGTGGCCGGTGCATGCGTGCCTGTCCTTTTGGTGCTATTATGGAAAAATCCCAGCTTATTGATGTATTGGAAGCTTTTGATTCAGATAAAGAGGTGGTGGCTATGTGTGCTCCGGCAATTGCCGGTCAATTCTCCGGCGGCATGGGAAGTATCGCTGCCGGTCTGAAGAAGCTCGGGTTTGACCGGGTTGTTGAGGTGGCGAGCGGGGCTGATGAAACCTGTCAGCATGAAGCCGCGGAGTTTAAGGAGAGGATAATTGATAAAGGTGAGGACTTTATGACTACCTCCTGCTGTCCGGCATATGTTGAGGCAGCAAATAAGCACATGCCTGAGGTTATACCGCATATTTCACATACGCCGACACCGATGCATTATATTGCGGTCAAGATGCGTGAGCGTTATCCGGATGCGGTTACAGTATTTATTGGTCCCTGTGTAGCTAAAAGATACGAAGGGGTGATGGATGAGGCTGTTGACTATGTGCTGACTTTTGAAGAGGTTGGAGCAATGTTTGAAGCGTCTGAAATAGAGACGGCGGTACTTGATGACGCGGAAATTGAAGATGTTGCGTATAGTGAGGGTCGTGGTTTTGCCCTGGTGGGCGGTGTTGCCGGAGCGGTTAAAAGTGTTGCCGGTGACCCGGAGGCTGTGCAGAGTGTACTGGTCAACGGTCTGTCGCTGGAGGGACTTGATAAACTTCGTGACTATGCCCGTAACGGCTGTAAAGATGGTAATCTGGTAGAGGTAATGACCTGTGATGGTGGTTGTGTGAATGGGGCGGGAGTCTACACGGTACCGGATAAAGCGCGTGATGCAATTGCGGAATTTGCCAAGAATAGCGCTCATCTTAATAAATAAGTGATCTGCGGTACCATCTCAATTATTCAGGTTTTGTATAGTATAAATCCTCCGGCTGTTTCCGGAGGATTTATGTTAAATAGAGTAGGAAAAAAGTTCGGGCTTGTCGTTGCCGTTTAAGGCAGACGAATTGTCATTCCGACGCGCAGGGCTGAAGGTTTGCTTAATTTATCCTTGTTGGCATTATAGATTGCGCGCCATTTATTAGAATTACCATATTTTCTGGCAGCGATTTTTGATAACGTATCACCTGAGTGAACGATATAAACCCGTTCACGTCCCGCTGTAGTATTGGCATAGATTTCAACCGGGGTATTCTCTACAACTTCCAGAGGTGGTATTACCAGTTTTGTTCCTTCTCTGAAGCCGCCGCGTGAGAGTACGGGGTTAGCCAGACGTATACCTTCTATTATTTCCGGTCTGGCACTGCCATAGTAACGCATCGCTATTGACGGCAGGGAATCGGTGGTGCTGATTCTATGTGTTGATGTCCTGTTTGAGTGATGGTCAAATGGAATACGAAGATTCATGCCGACTTTGAGTACATTAGGGTTGGCCATGCGATCTTTATTCAGGTTGTATATTTCCATGGCGCGTTTGCGCGAGCCGAGATGCCGTAGTGCTATTTTGCTGAGTGTATCACCACGTTTGACCGTATAGTCTCTATAGGTTACATTTGCCAATGATTCCATTGGAGCTGTATCAAGATTTGCTGGCGTTTCGATGCTATCCTGATTTTTGCCAGTACTTGTGCTTTCCTTGTAATCTGCTGGTACCGGTAATGTAGATACTTCCGGAAGCTGCTGCTGTGTTTGCTGGGCCAGTGTCTCTGGTGCCGGAGCTGGAGGCGGGGTGACCTCTGCCTGTACAACTTCTTCACTCTCCGGAAGGAGTACATCAAGATTACTGTTTCCTGACACACCGCCAATTGTGCTGCTCTTGGTTTGAGTCGGTTCTGGAGTAGAGGCCAGCAGAGCTTCTATGTCTATATCATCCGGGGTGTCTTTTACAACAACTGTCTCTTTTTCATTGCTGCCGATAGTTAAGTCTTCAAGCAGATCTGCATCGTTGAGTGTGTCTTCAACCGGTTTGGGTGAAGTGCCGCGGGGGATACTGAGGCTAAGTTCTGAGTTTTGCTGCTGGTCTTCGACTGCCGCGACAAGAGTGTGCTGTTCTTTGAGCTCGTCACCTTTTTTAATTCTCCAGCCGACATAGACAAAGCCGCCGAGCAGAACACATGCTACCATGGCCAGATATCTGGCGGCTCCTCCTCTGCGAATTTCTTCACTCATTATGCTCCACCCCATTTCTTCTTTTCAAATAAACGCGCTTCGTTGTAAAACGGATATGTCTGCTCCATAAGCTTGAATTTTTTACTGTGTATATCCCGGCGTCCGCTACTGCGCTTTTCTATACCTATGACTTCATGAAGCATCTCGTGAAATAATACATATTCGACCATATAGTGCGGTATGTCCTTACGGTCAAGCCTCTGCGAAAGTGTAATAATGTTTCGCATGGGATCATACCAGCCGAGTCGTATGGTTGTCGGGCGGCGTCTTGTGACCTTGCGGCCCCAGGTGATTCCGGAACTTGAACGCCCGCCAAGATATCTGTCATTAATGTTATCAGCCATCGTTGCAAGATTGTAATACCTGCCTTCAGGTTTTAAGGTTGTTTTACGTGTTTTCCCAGGATCGGAATTAATATGAATGGTGTTGGCGTTGATATAGTCTTTGATTCTTTCTTTTTCACGGTTATCCCCGCCTATCCACTTGCCAAGAGCTATAATTATATCATCCTGAGCGTAAAGGAACATTTTATGCGCCCTTAGAGCAATAGTACCTTGTGAAGACTCTTTGATCGTAATCATACGCTGCTGATTATTGGTGAGCATCAGTAGAATATCTTTACCGGAAATTTCTTTGAGTTTATTCTGCATCTGCAGAGGTGTATATAACATGGAGTCTGACGTCCCTTTTCCTTTTATATAATAACATTTATTATATATAATATATAAATGAGACCTTATAGTCAACTTTTACCGTAAAAAAAGTTGAAATATACTGTAATTTATAAGATAAATCTTTGTTGTGCAATTTTGGTACTGTGTTATCCTGCATCTGATAATCTCTGATAACTGAAATATTTTTTTGCTGCGTAATATAGCGTGCTTCAGGTATTGTTTTGTTTGGGATTAAAAAAGTTGAGTTATTGGGTATTGCAAGTTAATATATGATAATAATATTATCATATCCGGTAGAATTGTCTATTCCAATAGGGACTTCCCCTTGAATCGGCTCTGTGCTGCTATATAATAATGTATAATATTGGGGATTATCATACATAAAATTTTTTAATTATATAAGACTGGAGTTCAGTAATAATGGCGAAGAAGGCACGTACTGCTATAACACCTACCAGAGAGGAAGATTATCCGCAATGGTATCAGGAAGTGGTGAAGGCAGCTGAGTTAGCGGAAAATTCTCAGGTAAGAGGTTGTATGGTTATCAAACCCTGGGGCTATGGTCTCTGGGAGAATATTCAGAGCGCTCTGGATAAGATGTTCAAGGATACCGGACATGAGAACGCCTACTTCCCTTTATTTATTCCGAAGAGTTTTCTTGAGAAGGAAGCCGAGCATGTTGAAGGGTTTGCCAAGGAGTGCGCGGTTGTAACTCATCACCGGTTGGAGGATGATGGAAACGGCGGTCTGGTACCTGCAGGGAAACTTGAGGAGCCGCTTATCGTTAGACCGACCAGTGAAACTATTATTGGTGCTACCTATGCCAAATGGGTGCAAAGCTACCGTGACCTGCCGATTCTGGTCAATCAGTGGGCGAACGTAGTCCGCTGGGAGATGCGTACCAGATTGTTTTTGCGTACGGCCGAATTTCTCTGGCAGGAGGGGCATACCGTTCATGAAACCGCGCAGGAGGCTCTGGACGAAACCAGAAAGATGCTGGAAGTATATAAAACCTTTGCGCAGGAGTATATGGCAATGCCGGTTATGACCGGTGAAAAGACTGCTTCAGAACGTTTCCCCGGAGCTGTAAGTACTCTCTGTATTGAGGCTATGATGCAGGACCGTAAAGCACTGCAGGCCGGAACCAGTCATTTTCTGGGGCAGAATTTTGCGAAGGCTTCCGAGATTCAATTCCAGTCGCGTGAAGGCAAGCTGGAGCATGCGTGGACTACGAGCTGGGGTGTCTCAACCCGTCTTATCGGTGGAATGATTATGACCCATGCTGATGACAATGGTATGGTCATCCCGCCACGTCTGGCACAGAAGCATGTAGTAATTATTCCTATAGTAAAGAATCAGGAGGATGAGGACCGGGTGCTCGCCTATTGTACTGAGCTCAAGAATAGCCTTTCGGCTCAGATTTATGATGGCAGTGCTGTAAAGGTTATTATTGATAACCGTGACATTAATGCCGGTGAGAAAGGCTGGGGCTGGGTCAAGAAGGGAATTCCGCTGCGAGTTGAGGTAGGGCCGCGCGATATTGAGAAAAACAGTGTTTTTGTCGGTAGGCGTGATCGGGATAAGAAGGAAGGTATCTCCCGTGATGAATTTGTAAACGGAGTGGCCGGAATACTTGAAGATATGCAGGCGTCATTGTTTGCCAAGGCATTAGCTTTCCGGGAAGCCAATACCGTTGATATTGACAGCTTGGCTGAATTTGAGAAATTCTTTACACCTGCGAATGAAAAAAATCCTGAAATACACGGAGGCTTTGCCAGAATGCACTGGTGCGGCTGTCCGGAGTGTGAGGAAAAGGCAAATGAATTGAAGGTTACGATTCGCTGTATTCCGTTTGATTATAAAGAGTCTGGTGAGGGAGAATGTGTATTCTGCGGTAAGAAGAGTGAGGGTCGTGTGGTCTTTGCAAAATCTTATTAATCTGCCATGGTGTTTGCGGATTACAGTCAGGGCAGCGTTTGGTTTAGGCGTAGGAGGGCGGAGTAATGTCACATCTGGAGGATCCACCACTTCCAAGGAATAGAAAGATCCTGCTCTTTGTCGCCGGGGCAATCATAGCGTTGACTGTGCTGGTTCTGGTTTTGATGGGAGAGGTTATCGAAAAACCGAAGCACGACGCAGAAGTACAGAAACAGATAAAAATACTTGAGAAAGATATTGCCAGAAAAGAGAAACTTGCTGAGAGTGAAGCTGCGGGTGAGGTCGCTAAAGCGGACAGTTTCGACGCTGAAGCGGAGGTCGAACCTGATTCCCGTCTGCCCGGTCCTGATTTTGTAAAACAGGAGCAGCATATGCAGCAGGATACGGTCAGTGAGAATAAATATCTCAAGGAACGTGTCTGGGGTTTCTGGTATATTATATTGCCGCTGTTTGTCATTGTTGCGATCTTTATTTATTGGGTGAACAAGCGGCATAAGCGCTGGACTCGTTGATTTAAGAAGCAACTAGTATGTGATTTGATGCCTGTATTTTTTACAGGCATCTTTTATTATTGAGAAGTATGCAGTATGTATGTCAGAACTGATTATATAAAACCACCCGGTATTATCTGATTGCCAGTGATACCGGGTGGTTTCTACTTTTTTAATTGGAATATTTATGCTGCGTGGCGTAGTATGTTTCAATAAGATTGTACCATTTATAGCGTTACCGGTTTGTTCTTATTGTACTCTCCACTACCGTAGTTGTTATTTTTGTCCGTAATAAGCATTTTTGCCGTGCTTGCGTTCAAAGTGTTTACGCAAGACATAAGGTGGAAGCGGGTTGGCGTTTTCATTAATGCTCATGGTGGCAAGTGCCATATTGGCAATCTCTTCAAGTGCAACGCTATTGGCTACCGCCGCCGCCGGCGTTTTGCCCCAGGTGAAGGGGGCATGACCTCTTACCAGAACTCCCGGGAATTCCAGAGGATTAAGACCACCGTCATTGAAAGTCTCCAGGATTACCTTTCCGGTATTTTCTTCATAGGCGGTGTTTACTTCTTCTTCGGTAAGTATTCGTGTCAGCGGGGTGGGACCGTTGAAGTGATCTGCGTGAGTGGTACCGAAACATGGAATCTTCGCGCCGGCCTGAGCAAAAGCGGTGGCCATCGTAGAATGAGTGTGTACCATTGAGTGTACTCCCATATCTTTCCATGCTTTGAGTAACAACAGATGGGTTGGAGTATCGGAGCTTGGGCGATAATTTCCTTCTATGGTATTACCCTCAAAGTCGAGAATAACGATGTCATCCGGGGTGAGCGCGTCGTATGCTACCCCGCTTGGCTTGATGGCAAAGTAGTCTCCACTGGCATCAACAACTGAAAGATTTCCCCAGGTTAGCTTTACCAGTCCGTGTTTTACCAGTTCAAGGTTTCCTTTGCATGTCTCTTCTTTTAGTTTGCTGAAATCCATAAATACTCCTTGGGTGAAAATTATTAATATTTAAACATTGTTTAGAAAATATCTTTTTATTATAGCATTTTCCCGGGTTGAATGAAACAGAAAACTTACTTGAAAAAAATAAATAATATGGTTAACATTTATGTAAGTTTTGACCTCAGGCTGAAATAGCCTCTACCGTTATTAGAGCGCTATTGGTAATAATATAGGTTGAAGCCGTTTAATCAGGAAAATAAAGGAATTGCGGTGATATAATGGGTATAGACAAGTATAGTACTAATCATGGAAAGCCCTTGCCGTTCGGTGCCACCCCTACGGCTCATGGTTATAATTTTTCAATTTATTCCAAGAATGCTACCGGCTGCACGCTAGTACTCTTTGAGCCGTCTGTTACCGACGCGGTTCAGGAGATTGAGTTGACCGAATCCTGGAATAAGACCGGCAATGTCTGGCATGTAGAGGTACTGGGTGCGGGAGATGATATACGTTATGGCTGGCGTATGGACGGCGATAATTCGGCGCGGATTGGTAATATGTTTAATAAGGATATTATTTTAATCGATCCTTATGCCAAGGCGTTGACAGGTGGTGCTAAATGGGGTGAGCCCCAGATCAGACGTGAGATAAAGCCGCAGAAGGATTATTCCGAATTTGTCCGGCGCTGCGCGGTGGGTACTGCTGAGTTTGACTGGCAGGGTAGCCGTCCGGTGAGCAGGTCACTTGAGGATACTATAATTTATGAACTGCATGTGCGTGGTTATACAATTATGGATAACTCCGGTGTTGAGCATAAAGGTACTTATAAAGGGTTGATAGAGAAAATCCCTTATATCAAGGGTTTGGGGGTAACCGCTGTCGAGTTGATGCCGATATTCGAGTTTGATGAGAATGAACATATGCGGCATAATGAGTCAGGTGATATTCTGCGGAATTATTGGGGCTATTCTCCGGTATGTTTCTTTGCACCTAAAGCCAGTTATGCTGCAAACGGCTCTGACTATAATCAGATCAATGAGTTTAAGGAAATGATACGGGAGTTCCATAATGCCGGAATCGAAGTTTATCTTGATGTGGTTTTCAACCACACTGCTGAAGGTGATGAGCGGGGACCGGTTATTTCCTTCAGAGGGATTGATAATTCTTCGTATTATATACTTGATGAGGACGGTAAGTACAAGAACTATTCAGGCTGTGGCAATACTTTTAACTGTAACGACCCGACAAATCAGAGTCTGATTATTGACTGTCTGCGTTACTGGGTGTCGGAGATGCATGTTGACGGTTTTCGTTTCGACCTAGCGTCTATTCTGGGGCGTGGTGAGGATGGTGAGGTCTTGCAGAATCCGCCTCTGCTTGAACGTATTGCCAAGGATCCGGTTCTGGCTGCTACCAAGGTTATCGCCGAAGCCTGGGATGCGGCAGGTTTGAATCAAGTCGGGCATTTTCCGCATTTTGACCGCTGGTCGGAATGGAACGGGTATTACCGGGATAATGTCAGAATGTTCTGGAGAGGGCAGGAAGGCATGGTCAGTCCTGTTGCCAGTAGAATTTGCGGATCGGATGATCTTTATCACAAAGCGCCGAAGCAGGGGATTAATTTTATTACTGCGCATGACGGCTTTACTCTTTATGATCTGATCTCCTATAAAGAGAAGCATAATCTGGCCAATGGCGAAAATAACATGGATGGTGAGAATAATAACCATTCCATGAATTTTGGGGTAGAAGGTGATACCGATAACGAAGAAGTTAGAAGTATTCGCTACCAGATGCTGAAGAATTTTATTCTTACTCTGTTTATCAGTCAGGGAGTACCGATGCTGCTGGCCGGTGATGAATTCGGCAGGACTCAGCAGGGGAATAATAATGCCTACTGTCAGGATAATGAGATAAGCTGGGTTGATTGGGATCTGCTCCAGGAGAATAAGGATATATATGATTTCACCCGTAAGATGATTCTGTTTCGCAAACGCCATCCGGTTCTGACCAGAAGTACCTTCTTTAGAAACGGTAAAGGAATAACCTGGTATGGTGCTCATGGCAAGGGCGCTGACTGGTCTGCATCATCAAAATTACTGACTTTCATGCTCGACGGTGAATGTATAAATCAGTGTACTAAGAATTGCAATTGCAGTAAGTCTTTATTTGTTATGCTTAATGCTGCTGAGAGCCGGGCGTATATTGATATACCTGATATCGGCAGGGACTGGGTTCGTATGGTTGATACCTCGCTGGCAAGCCCCAATGATATCTTTGAAAGTCCTGATCAGGGTGTCTTTGTCGGGCGTTCCTGCATAAAATATCGGGTAAGGCCTAGAAGTGCGGTTATTCTTGAGTGTTAAAAAAGAAGAGCATATCCGGTTAAACCAGATATGCTCTTCTTATTGGGATTTTTTTTAACCTATTTAAAATGGGTCAGGCGTCCGACGACTTTGCCGATAATTTTCATAATACGTTTATCGAAATTAAAGTCCTTGAGATTCAGATCATCTGACTTGCATACCAGTTCATCTCCTTCGGCAACAATTTTACGGATAAAGAAGCTCCGTGCGCGCTGGATAAGAACGCATTCACCCTCCATTTCCTCTTCTTTGAGCTGGTGAGTGTCAAATATGAGGATAGAACCCTTTGGGATATGATCACGCATTGAGTGGTCATTCATGAAGCAGGCAACGAGTTTTGAACTCTTCAGAAACCAGGATGAGGGAGCAAAAACCCAATCAAGTATCTCGGTTTCGTCAAAGCCTGATTTCTTATGAATAAGTCGCCGCATATGCACTCTCGGAATCGCCATCATTTCGTGCGACTTTTCTGAAATTTCCTTGGTTCTTGAACTGAAGGTAACTGGAATCGGGCCAATCTTCGCGTTTTCTTCGATTCCTTCCTGTTGGGGAATATTGGTGATTTCTTTTATGCATTCAGAAAAAGAGAGTCCGAATTCTTTTTCAATAATGCCATAATGTGCAAGGTTGGTGGTAAATGTACTGCCTGTTTCCCATAGTTGTATGGTTTTTTCGCTTACGTTTAATAGTACTGATAGTTCTTTTCTGGAGAAATTATTATCCTCTCGAGCTTGACGCAGCCTCTTGCCGAACTCTTGCTGCATCTTTCTGCTTATTTCGTTCTTAATTGCCATTCTGAAAATACTCACAAATAATTAATAAATGATAAACATGATAATTGACTAAATATAAATAATATGATAAGCATAAGGTTTAGCCTAAACAAGGATATTTTTTCCATAAATAGTCATTTTCGAACAAAAATACGTAATATAGGAATGAATAGTTAATCAAAAAACATAATAGCTAGCCTATTATGTTTTTGCTGGTGAAATGATTATGGTCTGATGTTTACACTATTTCATTGCCATATGTCCATATGCTAGCATTATGTTGCTTGGGAATATAACCAAAATTTAATCGAAATATGAGATGCTTTAAGGTTACACACAGTTAGCAACTATTTTACATAATAACTTTTTTTTATGAATAAATCGTTAAAAAAGTATAAAAAATATTTTTTTAAAAAATCTAAATTTACTATTGCAATAGTTGTTCATTTCACTACTATATTTAATACATTTGAAATGCGGGCGTAGCTTAGTGGTAAAGCTCCAGCCTTCCAAGCTGATTACGGGGGTTCGATTCCCCCCGCCCGCTCCATACCTTATAATCACTTTTGTGGTTATTTTTTTTTGCTTTCTTTGTGGTTTGTGTCTTCAATTATCATTTTTTCCTGAAGTAATTCAAAGATCATTAAAATTCTGTCATGATTTGAATAATGCAGGGAGGTTTTATAACTCATTGTTATTGTTTGCTTTTCTGGGATATGCTTGGTAATCTCTCTTTCACTGTCTGCAATATAGTCACAATAAAAATTTTCAAAAAATTAATAATGTGTTAAATTATCTTATGATTGTATTAAATTGTTAATTGCTTTGGGTTCTGGAACAGATTTTGATTGTGGCGTTTTTGGGCAACTAAATTTTAAGTTTTGATTTAAGTTGAAGTTTAATTTCATATGTGAAATTAGCATTTTAACTTTGGAGCATTGTTATGTGCTACTAATGTTATAATATTAGGGATCCGTTGTGTCATCAGATAAAGGTGGTTGACAGTTTTTTTTTGTGGTAAATATATTTTAACAGGTAATTTTAATTAATTTTTTAGTGTTCTTAATTATTTTTAACCTGATTATTATTTGTTATAGCTCCTGCAAACTCCATATTTGCTGTTTGCTGAAATATAAAGTTCATGCTTTAATGTATTCTGATGAACGTTTCATGCCAAAATCTGTGGTAATTCTTGTATTTTAAAAAAAAAATTCAAACAACTCTTATTTTCTTGACTCTTTTTTGTAATTATGAGTTAATGGTTATATACGGATGTAATTTATAAATTACCAGTACGTTAGGTTTGTTATATTATGTAGCAGCTAAATTATGGGGAATAAGTATGAATAACAATTCTGATCTCAAATCCCGTAAGAATATAATTTCGGAACAACTTTCCAGGTCTGCCCAGTTGTCCGATACTCTTCCTTTGGATAAATCATTAATTCTCAAACTTGTTTATGAAATATTTAAAGAGTCATATGATCAGAAAAATGTCCGTGAAATTGCGGTAAATATTGTAAATACTATAAAATCAGTCACCAGTATCAGTGCGGTAGGGCTGCGCTTAAAAAATGGTAATGACTTTAATATTGTTGCATCTGCTGGTTTCAGCCCTGATTTTATAGATGCTGAAAATTCGCTTTTGTGTTGCCATGATAATGGGACCTGTCCTGATACTGATGCAAACTCTGTCAAACTATGCTGTATGTGTGGGCTTGTTATATCAGGAAATACCGTTCCCGGTGAGGGAATTACAGGTTATGGCAGTTTCTGGACCAGTGATTCCGTTGATTTCGCAGCACGCAATAATCTCGCTGATTATACTGATAATGTGAGGGGACGTTGTCTTGATGAAGGCTATAAAAGTATTGCTCTTATTCCGGTGCGCAGTGGAGATGAGACTATAGGGCTGCTGATTTTGAATGACCGGCGAACTGATTTTTTTAATCTGGAGGTTGTTGAGTTATTTGAGGAGTTAGCTAAGAGCATTGCTGTCGCGTTGGATATGCATACCCGCACCAACCGTATAATAAGTGATTATAATAATTCGAAAGAATTGCTTTCAAAGCTTTCAGATTTCATGGTTAGTCTGGATATCTATGGTAATATTCTGGCGGTGAGTTCGGATATTTCAGAATACTTTGATTTTACTATTGATGAGGTAAAAGGTAAAAATGTCTACTCTATTGATCTGTTTGATATTGGCAGAGATGTCTGGAGTAGAATTATGGATGATGCTGTTCAGACCGGGGTTGGTTTTGAACGGGAGGTGATATCAAAAAATCTGGCTGGCGGTATAGTTTTTATGATGAAGATTCTGCCGCAGTATGAAGGCAGGGAGCTGAACTCTCTTACTTTGATTTTCAATGACATTACCGAGTATACCAATAATGAACTTATTCATATTGCGCATGAATCGTTTCTTAAAACTGCGCTTGATTCCAGCCGTGAAGGAATCATTGTTATCAATACCGTGAGTGATACTCTTACGTATGTCAACAAACACGCCCGAAGATTCCGTCATAATTTTACCCATAATCATGTTGTTGCCGATACTCTTGAACAGTTTTTTTCCGGAATTGAAGTCTCTGACTTGAAGGGTAATTTATTTGATATAAGTAATGCTGCATTTAATGTCAGGATTGAGCGTGGCGGAAAGGTTTGTAAGCATCTGCAACTGAAAAATGAGTCCGGTGAGACCGCAATAATAAATTTCTGTTTTACACCTGAGGATAATTTAGAAGATAATGCGGGGGTCGGAGTTATTGTATTTATTGATATCTCTGATATTATAACCCTGAAATCGCAGCGGGATGATTTACAGGAGCGTTTTACCGCTTTATTCAACCTGCTCCCGGATACACTGGTTATCTCCAGATTTACCGATGGCAAAATACTTGAGGTTAATGCTAAGTGTTATGATATGTTCGGTATCAGCCGCGCTGAAGCAGTTGGTAATACTATAGAGAGCCTTGGTGTTTGTGTGAATTCTGAGTTGATGCGGGATTTTTTCGAGCCGGTCAAGGACGGGAAGGTCATTGATAATATTACAGTAAAGCTGAAGCGGAAAAATAATGAACTTTTCGATGCAAATATTTATGCTCAGGGGATTTATTATGCCGGTGTCTTCTGTATTTTATCGGTGGTGCGGGATGTATCCGAGGTTCTTAATTTATCGGATAAGCTCAAACAGTCAGAGAAGATGTCGGCGATCGGTCAACTGGTCGGCGGGGTGGCCCATGATTTTAATAATCAGCTAACAGGTATTCTTGGCTATAGTGATTTTCTGGTATCAAACCTTGATGACCCGGATCTGAAAGGTTATGCGCAGAATATTGCTACTTGTGCGGTGCGTTCGGCCGATCTTACCGAGAAGCTTCTGGCTTTTTCCCGTAAAAGCGAGTTCAAAAAAGTGCCAATTGATGTTCATAGTGTTTTGCTGGAAGTTATCAATATGCTTGAACATTCAATCGATAAGAAGATTACTATCGGGAAGAAATTTAACGCCGCTCCTTCAACAACAACGGGCGACCCGTCACAGTTGCAGAATGCTTTATTGAATCTGGGTATCAATGCTCGTGATGCTATTTCCGATGATATAGGTATGATCAGTTTTATTACCGAGAATATCAAGATTGATAGTACATATTATGATTTTAAAGGTTTTTCTGTTGAACCGGGTAACTATATCTGTATCAAGGTTCGCGATACCGGTACAGGTATGAATGCTGAAATTATAAGTAAGATATTTGAGCCGTTCTTTACTACTAAAGGTGAAGGCAAGGGTACCGGTATGGGATTGGCTGCGGTCTGGGACACAGTAAAGCAGCATAAGGGTTTTATCAATGTTAATTCCCGTATCGGAAGCGGTACTACATTTGAGCTTGTTCTTCCGGAGATTCCTGATAATAATATAGTCAGAAAGATTGAGAAAAAAGCTCATGGCAAGGGCAGAATATTACTGGTTGATGATGAAGAGATTGTACGCATACTTGGTGGCCAGATGCTTAATGACCTGGGGTATAAAGTAGTTACCAGTAATAATGGCTATGAAGGCGTGACTCTTTTTGAAAAAGAGCATGATGATATTGATTTGATTATTCTCGATATGATTATGCCGAAAATGAGTGGTCGTGA
This sequence comes from Planctomycetota bacterium, assembly GCA_963677015.1. Taxonomy (GTDB): domain Bacteria; phylum Planctomycetota; class SZUA-567; order SZUA-567; family SZUA-567. The sequence goes on along the minus strand of OY781533.1, from coordinate 2,383,446 downwards.
AGCTTTTCTTAATATGAAACGGATAGATCCCGAGGTTAAAATTATTATAACAACCGGTTATGCTTCTGGTAATGAAGTGCGCGAGGTGCTGAAAATGGGGGCACTTGGGGTTATGAAGAAGCCTTTTTATTTGGAAGACCTCTCTAGTCTTATTGGAAAAGTGCTGGAGAGTTGATCTTGGGGTGAAATTTAACCGGTGTCTGTTTAATTTTAATTCCTAACTTTTTATTAAAGTTTAAGTTGGAATAATTGTTGGTAAATGCGAGTTTGTGATGTTATTTGTTTGTTTATAGTTAAATTTTTCTTAGAATAATATAAATGGGTTGCTTTTACCTGCGTCGGCAGGTATCCAGTATTTAGTATTTTCTGACAGGAGTTCTATTTAGCTGCCTGTTTGGTAATAACAGCAACAAGTGTAACTTTTTGATTTACAGGTTTATGCGGAAATGTCAGTTATGCCTGTTGCCGGTATTATAGTCTGATTTTTTATTCATTTAACAGGATGAATATAATTATTGTAAGGAGAATGAAATGTCTGCAGGTAATGTGCAAAATCTTGGTGTAGATAATGAAAATGAGCTGGAGGATGAGACCATAGATGATATGTATCTTACTTTTCATCTCAGCGAGGAGGTCTATGGGGTTGGAATAGGCTATGTTACTGAAATTGTTGGTATTCAGAATATAACCGAAGTTCCTGATATGCCTTCATTTGTCAAGGGAGTGGTTAATCTGCGTGGTCAGGTTATACCTGTCGTTGACATGCGTCTGAAGTTTGGCATGGTTGCAAAAGAATATGATGAGCGAACATGTATTATTGTTGTTAATATAAACAACATTCAACTGGGATTGGTTGTTGATACGGTAAGTGAGGTTATGACAATTGAAAAGGATCTTATCTCTCCACCTCCTAAAGTAGCCAGCGTTAGAAGTTCTCAGTACATTAAGGGGCTGGGTAAGGTCAACGGTGAAGTTAAGATTTTGCTTGATGGCGAGAAACTCCTTTATGATAATGAACTAAATCAGTTGGCATAACTCAATTTACTCTGATTCTCTGTATTATTTGACTGTAGTCGCCGGATTAAATTTTCGGGACTGCTGTGAATTTCTTTGCTTAAACCTTGGAGAGCAAAATGAGAATAAAGACTAAAATAGGAGTTCTGGGTGCGATTGCGTTATTTGCAATCGCAATTTTTTCACTGATCTTTGCCTGGCTTCTCTGGAGTATAACCGGAGGCGGGGAAGAGTTGATAAGCGCATTTTCCAAGGTAGACAGAACTTTTCCGGAACTGGAGAAGTCCTGTGATACCATCTCTCTGGTTCTTAATGCTGATAGGGATGCCTATCAGGCTTATGTAGCCAGACTCAACGCCGCCAGCTCGCATGATATCAAAGTCATACAGGAGGCTATGGGCAGTAATAACGAAAATATAGCCCAAGTCGTTGAAAGGGCAACAAAGGCACATAATAATTTCAGTACTCTGACTTCTGAGTTGTTCACCGGTTTTCAGGAGGTTTTCCCGCAATGGGAGAAGAGTAGCAAGGCCTCTGTCGAACTTGCATTAGCGGCTGCAGAAACCTACAACCTGCGGGCTGATCTTCTCGCCGCTGCTGATAAATCATTTGGTCTTATGCGTCCTTACCTTGATAAGCTTACTGAAATGCTGGAGGAAAAAGGCGCCTCTGATCCGGAGGTGGCCAAGGTTCTTTTTTCAACAGTAGCGCTGGTTATTAATGCCGACAGAGATGCCTATCAGGCTCTGGAAGCTAATCTGCGGGCTGTGAATGCGCTGACGACCGAAGAATTCAGTAAATATGAAGCCGCGTATATTGAGAATAGCCAGCAGGTTAAGGATAGAATGATAAAAGCCAGTAAGCTTTTTGACCGTCCAATGCTGGAGGAGTACGACCGGTTTAAAACTCATTACGCTTCCTGGCTGAAGAATAGCGCTGCGTCAATTGCCAAGTGTAAAGAACTGCTGGTATTGAATAATCAGATTCTTGAGAATGACAGGGTTACTCTGGAAAAGTTCGCGGTTACCAGAGATTTTCTTGATAAACTCGGAGAGCAAGCAATGGCGATATCCATGCAAAGTGCTGAGGTTACGAGGGATGAAGCTGATAATTTCAATAACACCGTGGTACGGCTTAAAAAGACAGTAACCTACTCTATCGCTATGACTGCTGCAATTCTGGTTATTCTGACTGTTCTGATAATTCTGGCTGTTTTACTGGTGGCCAGAAGTGTTATCCGACCTATTATGGCTGCTATCACCGGCGTTGAAAAAGTCGCGGTTGGTGATCTGGATGTTGAATTTAAAGAGGGTAGCGGTGAGTTGGGGCATATGAATGCGTCGCTAAATACAATGATACATGAGATCAGGCATAAGGCAGATATTGCAGAAAGTATCGCTGGAGGTGATCTCAATGTTGAGGTTAATCTGCTATCTGAAAGAGATCGTCTGGGAAAAGCATTTGCACTCATGGTCGAACGTCTCAATGGGGTAATGTCCTTTATTAATAGTGATATTCTGAGTGTCTCTACAGCGACAAGCGAGGTGTCTACAGCCAGTCAGTCCCTCTCGCATGGGGCGATTGAACAGGCGTCGGCACTTGAGCAGATAAAATCTTCGATGCTTGAAATATCCTCTCAGACTACGATTAATTCAGATAATGCCGATAAGGCAAAGGTCTTTGCGGAGGCGGTTGCGAAATCAGCTGAGGTAGGTCTTGAGCGTATGGAGAAGATGCGCAAATCAATGGAGCAGATTTCAAGTAACGGAGAGCTGACCCAGAAGGTAATTAAAACAATTGATGATATCGCTTTTCAGACCAATCTGCTGGCACTCAATGCGGCGGTAGAGGCGGCAAGGGCCGGGCAGCATGGTAAAGGATTTGCCGTGGTCGCGGAAGAGGTGCGTAATCTTGCCGCACGCTCTGCCAAAGCTGCTGCAGAAACGGCCGAGTTGATTGAACGCTCGAATAAAGAGATTCTAAGCGGGGTTGAAATCTGCAGTTCTACAGCTGCTGCCCTTAACGGTATTTTTGAGAGTTCAAAGAAAAACAATGATCTGGTCGCGGAAATTGCGGTGGCTTCAGGTAATCAGGTTGTAGGTCTGAAACAGATTAATAACGGACTTGATCAGATTGAGAAGGTAACTCATCAGAATACTGCGAGCGCAGAAGAGACAGCCGGCACCGCTCAGGAGATGGCGGCGCAGACAGAAGAGTTGAAAGAACTATTTACTAAATTTAGCCTGCGTGACTCCGGTGATGATAGCAGCAATGCTCTGAATAATTCTGAATCGCCTTTGGCTCTGGGATATTCAGGATAGGTTGCTGCTGAATCTGTCAACCTGTTTTCAGTTGATAACTTATTCTATCTCGTCCAGTCTGCGGGTTATATAATTAACATTATGGATAGCCCGGAGTATTGATTCTGTAATATATCTTTATATAATGCTATTTAACTCATTTGTTAATAAGATGTTATTGTGATAGTTCATAGGACTTTCATATAGTTTTTTATTTGGCTGTTTGGTTTGAATTATTTGGGGCGGGTATTGTGGTCACGTATTTACGATGTTTTTGGCTTTTATGGCTAGTGTTTACAGCTGTTGCACCGGCAGGATTTACCGCTGAAGTCAGTGAAGAGCAGAATGCGGGGATATTTCTACAGTCAGTACTGCCGACACCGGTATATAACACTGCGAATCTTCCGGCACTGTATTATAACGCGGATTTTGAGCATCCGAATTTGCAGCTGGATGATAAGGGGCATTTGCGGGCGCTGGAATTTATCGCACCGGTTGGAAGTAAGTTTGAATTGCTGGCGGAACAGGATTTTGGCGGTTGTAAGACATATACGGTGACGACTGCGGAGTATCCGAGTAAAAAAAACTTATATATAGATTCAAGGTTTGTCAGAGTCTGTGCCCGAGCTACGCCTGAGCGGCCAAGGGCGCTTCCGCAGAAAACAGATATTCTTAACTATCTGGGCACTCTGGTTGGTATGCCGTACCGCTGGGGTGGAAATTATTCTCCGGGAATTATGCAGATGCTTGATTTTTATCCGGTTGCGGGAGTTGCCGCTGCGGAATATCTGCAGAAGAACTATGATGCCTGGATTCTGCGGGGTGTGGACTGTTCGGGGATGCTGTATGAGGCGACAGGAGGGAGTATCCCCCGTAATACTTCGGCGCTGGTTGAATTTGGCAGGGCAGTGTCTATTTCTGGACTGACAGCAGAAGAAATTGCCCGGAAAGTTCAGCCGCTTGATTTTATTGTCTGGAGCGGGCATATTGTTGTTGTCTACACTGATAATCGGGTTATTGAAAGCCGACCGCGTTATCCCGACGGGCATAAAGGCGGAGTGCGGATTGAGCCGTTGACAGAGCGTCTTAAAGAGGTTATGCGAACCCGCAAACCTGTAGATGATTATCATGGCGCTGAAGCTGCAGAGAAACGATTTGTTATCAGGCGGTTCGTCCGCTGAGTAAAGTCTGGCGGTGTCAAAGCGTATGCTTTTTCAGCTTATGAAAATAGTAAATGGTTATTATGCCGGTGAGTATTTCTGAAAATGGCAGTGATAACCAGATGGCGTTTGAAGCCGTCTGCAGAATATGGATAAAAATATACATACCTATAATTACCAGTATAAGCGAGCGGGAAAGGGATATTAGCGTTGAGGCTCTGCCTCTGGCTACGGCAGTAAGAGCAGCACTGGTGAAGATATTTATTCCGGAAAAAATAATCGAAAATGAAAATATCCTCAAGCCGTCATACGCCAGTTTGAAGGTGTTGGAATTTTCTTTTGCGAACAGGGCGGTTATCCAGGAGGCACTGCAATAGGTGATGAGAAACAGCAGCAGTGAGGTGATAATAATCACCTGCAGGCAGATATTCAGCAGTTTACGGAAATAGGTGGAGTTCTCCGCGCCGTAGTGATAGGATATTATCGGGGCGATACCGATGGCGTAACCGATAAAAACAGCGGTAAAGAGAAATTCACAGTATAAAATCACCGCGATTGCTGCAATTCCGCTTGAGCCGATGTATTTGAGCATGGTGAGATTGAATATCAGAGTCACTATACAGGCGGATAGATTATTCATCATCTCGGATAAGCCGTTGCTGCAGCAGTTTCTGAGAATATCCAGCCGCAGTCGGGGTCTGGCAAAACAGAGTCCGCGGTTATGCTTGAGAAAGAATATTATGCCACCGACGGCTGGGATACAGTAGGCGATGCCTGTTGCCAGAGCCGCTCCCTCGATGCCAAGTTTCAGCAGTACTACAAAGATAAAGTCAAGCAGCACATTGGTAAAGCCGGCGGCAAGGGTATAGAACAGACCGAGCCGGGGACGGCTGGCGGTGACAAAGAAGCTGACAAATAGTGACTGGAGCGCTGCTGGAACGGTAAAGATTATTATTATGCGCAGATACGAATGAGCCAGCGGGAATAATATCGTGTCCGCTCCCAGTAGCGATATCAGCCGGTCTATGAAAATATAGCTTAGAATACAGATTATTCCGACAGTTATGATTAGGGTCAGTACGATAAACGAAAAGCACTGTCTGGCTTCGAGTTTGCGCTTCTGTCCGAGCATTATCGCTATCACTGCGCTGCCGCCGGTTCCGAACATCAGTGCCAGCGAGAAGATGGCAGTGGTAAAGGGATAGGTTATATTTACTGCGGCAAAAGAGTCGGTGCCGGCTACCTTGGCAAGAAATATGCCATCAACAATGGTGTAGATTGACAGGAAGATCATCATAATTACTGAGGGAAACGCAAATTTCAAGAGTTCGACGCGTGAAAAACGGTGGGAGATGGCGCGCTTCATTTTAGCTCCGATATAAGAGATTGTTATTGATATTTTATCCATTCCAGAGTAAGACCTCTGGCTGGTGCTCCCTGACCGGCGAGCTGACGGTTTCTGGCGGCGAAAATTTCTGGTAGTGTTGCCGGTTGTATTCTGCCGTGTCCGATGTCTACAAGGGTACCGACAATATTACGAACCATATTATAGAGAAATGACCGGCCAATGACATCAATGGTCAATATAGGGCCGTCTGTGAGCAGCGAACAGCTTTCAACGGTGCGGATGTTATTGGCCTCGGTATTATTGCATTCCTGATTGGAAAAACTGGTATAGTCATGTTCGCCTTCAAAAAAACTGCAGGCGCTCTGCATTAGTGGTATATCAAGTTCCCAGCCGATATGCCAGAGATACTGTCTGCCGATAGCCGGGGCTATCGGTGAGGCATGAATCTGGTAGCGGTAGAGTTTGAGTTTGGCGCCATGCCTGGGGTCAAAGCTTTCTGGAACCTCTTCTGCCAGACGTACCGAGATATCACGGGGCAGACGGCTGGTGAGAGCTCTGGCAAAATTAGCAGTCGGGATATTGCTTCTGGTTCTGAAAGTGGCCACCTGACCGCGTGCATGAACGCCGGCATCGGTTCTGCCTGCGCCGTAAACCTTAACTGTTTCACCGGTAAGACGGTTGACCGCTTCTTCCAGCCGCTGTTGAACCGTGACCGCATTGGGCTGTACCTGCCAGCCGGCATAGTTGCTGCCGTCATACTCAATAGTGATTTTGATAGTGCGTTGGCTCTCAGTCATCGGTTGTTCTATCCATAAAATATCCCAGTGTCAGCTGATTCCAGAGAAAGAGTCTGTTGTCATGTTTATAAGACTTGTGCTCTTCCAGCAGCTGCGCTATTTTCGCCGGTTTTTCCGCAGGGCAGACCCGGTCTCGGAGATTCAACGCACCACTGGCAAACCAGTCACCGGCCGGCGGAGAAAATCCCTGTTTCGGGCGGTATAGTATATCATGCGGGAGTATCTTTTCCAGACTTTTTTTAAGGATATATTTTGTGGTGCCGGCATGCAGTTTCAGCTGGTGCGGGAGTCTGCGGGCAAAGTCTGCCAGCTCAATATCCAGAAACGGGCTGCGCAGTTCCAGACTGTTGAGCATAGAGGCCCGGTCTGTCTTGGCAAGGATCTCATCCTGCAGGTAATAGTCGACATAATATTGGGTTATTCTGTCGCCAACCCATCTGCTTCGGCAGTTATTCCAGCAGCTTATGGCTTCGCTGTAAATATCTTCAAGGGCGAGTGGCTTATCGAAGAGTTCGCTGATGTCCTGCAGCTGCAGCGGTGCCATTAGAGCCGGTATCCATACCGGCATTGACAGCCCTGAAGCATAGAAAAAACGCTTGATCTTCAGGCTTAATGCCATATAGCGGTGTGACGCCTGAATTCTTCCGGTCAAGGAATTTACTGCCCGGTGCAGTGTCTGCGGCAGATAGATATTGTATCTGCGTGCCCAGCGCCAGAATTTGAAGGGTTCATAACCGCTGAAAAGCTCATCCCCACCGTCTCCGCCAAGGGCAACGGTAACGTGTTCTCTGGCATTTTTACAGACCAGATAGGTCGGCAGCAGTGAGTCGTCACCCTGAGGCTCATCGAGGCGGGATAGAATTTCCGGCAGGTAGTCCCGGGTATGCTCGAGGGTCAGGCGGGTAGGGTGGTGCCGGCTGTTAAGCAACTCCGCCACTCTGTCCGAGTAGGCTGACTCGTCGTAGGAATCCGCATCAAAACCGATTGAGAAGGTGGCAAGATTCTCTGTATGCCGGCTGGCCAGAGCAGCAACCGCCGAGGAATCGATACCGCCGCTGAGGAGTACTCCCAGTGGAACGTCTGAGTCCATCCGGCGCGCTGTAGCCCGGTCGAGCAGTGTTATAAGTTCCTCTTGAAGTTCTTCCTTCCGCTGCAACAGCGAATAATCCGGTTCTATTTCATAATGCCAGTAACGTTTAATTGTCAGACGTTTGGTCTGCAGGTTATAGCTCAGGTTGTGGCCGCCGGGCAGCTTTCTGACGTTCTTGTAAATAGTGCGGGGGTGAGGTATAAAACCGTAGGCAAAGAATTTTTGCAGGCTGAGCTCTGAGATTTCCCGTGAACACTGCGGGTGAGCTTCAATTCCACCCAGTTCGGAAGCGAAAATAAAGGCGGTAGCGGTCTGGGTGTAGTAGAGCGGTTTCTGACCGAAGCGGTCGCGTGAGATAAAGAGAGTATGCTCTTCACTGTTGAAGATGCAGAAAGACCACATGCCGTTGAGTTTTTCCGGTAATTCTTCGCCCCACTGCCGGTAACCGTGCAGCAGTACCTCAGTATCGGAATGATCACTGCAGAAGTTGTGTCCCTTGTCTTCAAGAAGTTTTCTAAGTTCCCGGTGATTATAGATCTCACCGTTGAAGATTACCGTGAGCCGGTTATCGGCTGTTGACATCGGCTGCGCTCCGGACTCCAGATCTATAACCTGGAGTCGGCGGTGCATCAGATGCAATCCTTCGGTATTGAAGAAGTTCGCTGCGTCCGGTCCGCGATATGCCATGGCGTTACTCATCCGGGTGAGAACCCCTGCAATATGCTCACCGGTATAGCCAGCTATCCCACACATACGTTTTTCTGTCTTTCTTCTGAAATCAGTTTATTCTTTTGAAGCCGGTTGCGGTTGTGAAACCGGCTTCATGAGATTAGAATTTGAGGTTGTTGAAGGTTGGTGCCGGAACCGGATGAATCTGGCCTATTCCTTCATTGATGGCCTGCTGTTTTACTGCTTCGGCGACCTTCTGGGCTACTACCGGATCGAGTGCTGACGGTATAATGTAACTGGTAGTCAGGTTGTCTCCGACAATGTCAGCGATAGCCTGCGCTGCCGCCAGTTTCATGCCTTCAGTAATCGCTGTTGCCCGGCAGTCAAGAGCACCGCGGAAAAGACCGGGGAAGGCCAGAACATTATTGATCTGATTAGGGTAATCGGAGCGTCCGGTAGCCATTACCGCTACATGCTCTGCCGCGAGCTCCGGCATAATTTCCGGAACCGGGTTGGCCATGGCGAAGACTATGGCGTCTTTGTTCATGGTTTTAACCGCGTCAACGCCGAGTATGCCGGGTGCGGAAACCCCGTGGAAAAGATCGGCTCCTTTGAGCACGTCCTGCAGTTCACCGGTTTCATTGTTCGGGTTGGTATTGTCTCTGAACCATTCAAACGCTGGGTTGCCCTTACAGTCAAAATCTTTATGGATTGCTCCGTCTTTGTCTACACCGATAATGTTTTTCAGTCCGGCGTTATAGTACATCTTGGCACACGCGGTACCGGCTGAACCGAGGCCGCAGATAACCGCTTTGATCTCGGTAATTTTTTTGCCGGTAACCTTGAGGGCGTTATAGAGAGCGGCCAGTGCTACAATTGCGGTGCCGTGCTGATCATCATGGAATACGGGAATCTTCAGCAGAGCCTTTAGTTTGTCTTCTATTTCAAAACAGCGTGGTGCTGAAATATCCTCAAGATTTATACCGCCGTAGGTTGGGGCTATAAGCTGAACAAGTTTGACAATTTCATCAGGATCCTTGGTGTCGACACAGATAGGCACGGCATCCACCCCGGCAAATTCCTTGAATAGCAGGCATTTGCCCTCCATAACCGGCAGCGCCGCTTCCGGGCCAATGTCTCCCAGCCCCAGTACGGCGGTACCATCGGTAACGATGGCTACGGTATTACCTTTACTGGTCAGGTTGTTCGCCTGTTCCTTATCATCTGCAATTACTTTGCAGGGACGGGCGACACCGGGAGTATAGGCGATTGAAAGGTCACCACGGGTTTTCAGAGGAGCAAAGCCATGGATCTCCATCTTGCCGTTTTTGTGATATTCAATAGTAGTGTCTATTACCTCTTCTATCTGTACTCCTTCAAGTTCATTTATGACCTTTACGACCTCTTTTTCGTGTTCAAGGCTGCTGCAGTGTACATGCACGCAGCGCTTTTTGTAGGGGCCGTTGTCCGAGAGCATCTCGACAATATCCAGTGTCGCATTGGCATCGGCAATAGCTTTGGCTATACGCATGAAGCTGCCCGGGATATTCGGTAGATGCATGTTTATCTTCATTCCGTAGGCCGCGCTGTTACTTGGTCGGTTGGACATTGGTAAATCTCCTTATTTAATATTCTGTCTTTTAAATTAATACCGGGGCAATTTATGGTTGGCAGCTTGGGTATAGGTATTATTTATACTCTGTACTGCAAATGCAAGTGCAGCAGCTGTCAGCCGGCAGGGTTTAGATTACAAAACTCTGTGTCTACCGGTGTAAAAAAATTGTAACCAATGAATATTATCAATTTTAGGGAGCTTTTATCAATAAGATTGTGTGCTTATTCGCCCTTTTATGGCATATTTGGTTGCGTTTGTCGTTGAAAGCTGTAAAATCAGCTTTAAAAGTATGTAATATAGTGTGATAATAGAAAATTTTATAAAGAGAGGTGAGTATGGCAAAATTGTGGAAGGGCAGATTCTCGGTTAATACCAGTGAAATTATGGAAATCTTTACCGAATCTATCAGCTATGACCGGGAGTTGGCCGCTGTTGATATTCAGGGCAGTCTGGCGCATGCCAAGATGCTTGCAGAAGTGAAGCTCATTACTAAAAAGGATCTTGCGGCTATTCGCAAAGGCATGAAAGAGATAGCCAAAGAGATAGAGGACGGCAGCTTTGTCTTTGATATCAAGTGTGAAGATATACATATGTCTATAGAGGCGGCTCTTACTGAAAAGGTAGGCGACCCTGCCCGTAAGCTCCATACCGCAAGAAGTCGTAATGATCAGGTGGCGACCGATCTGCGCCTCTGGACCCGCGGCAAGATAGACGGAATCTGTGAATTGCTCAGCGGATTTCAGAAGGTGCTGGTGAAGATTGCAGATCAGAACCGGAAGCTGGTGATTCCGGGTTATACTCATCTGCAGCGGGCGCAGCCTATTCTTATTGCGCAGCACCTGCTGGCGTATGTCGAGATGCTGGAGCGTGATATTCAGCGCCTGCAGGATGCGCGTAAGCGGGTGAATATGATGCCGCTGGGAAGTTGTGCCATGGCCGGAACCACGCTGCCTATCGACCGCAGTATAACCTGTAAGGAGCTGGGATTTGACGCTATCTGTCCAAATAGTATGGACGCAGTAAGTGATCGTGATTTTGTTATCGAGGTGCTTGCCGGGCTGTCGCTACTGTTTATTCATCTTTCACGTTTTGCCGAAGATGTTATTCTCTGGGCGAGTTCGGAGTGGAATCTGCTGGTGCTGCATGATGCCTGGAGTACCGGCAGCAGCATTATGCCTCAGAAGCGTAATCCGGATCTGCTGGAGCTGACCCGTGGTAAGAGCGGCAGGGTGATCGGATCGCTGATGACTATGCTTACCGTAGTTAAAGGTCTGCCTATGACCTATAACCGTGACCTGCAGGAGGATAAGGAACCATTATTTGACGCGGTGAAGACTGCCGAGATGACTCTGCTCTGTCTTACCGGTTTTGCCGAGACGCTGAAATTCCGGGAAGAGGTTGCTGCCAAAATGCTTGATGGCGGTTTTCTTGATGCTACGGTACTGGCAGAGTATCTGGTAGAAGCCGGACTGCCGTTTAGAAATTGTCATGAGGTCTCGGGAACTCTGGTGCGAATCGCTGAGGAGCGTGGCTGCAGGCTCTGTGATCTGGATCTGGATACCATGCGCGGGGTGAGTGAACTGATAACCGATGATGTCTTCAAGTGTCTCAATCCGGCTGTTACGCCGCGCGCCTATAAATCGGCGGGGAGTGCCGGAGTGCAGGAGGTTGGTAAGGCATTGACGCGCTGGAAGAGAGTTTTGGCTAAAAGGAAGTAGAAAGGTACTGTTGATGAAAGTAGCGGAAAAAGGCGTGTTTTATGCTGTAGGTATCGGTCCCGGGTGTCCGGATCTGCTTACGGTGCGGGCGGTGAATATTATATCTTCTGCGGATGTGATTATTGCTCCGCGGTCGGAGCTTGCGGATAAGAGTCTGGCACTGGAAAGTGTAAAAGAGTATGTTGATGCGGGGAAACAGGAAATAATCGAGCATGTTTATCCTATGACCAGGGATAATGCAAGTACGGTTGCCAGTTGGAGCGGAGTCGCGGAGATTATAGCGGCAAAGATTGCTGCAGGACTGGCCGTGGTGCAGATAACTCTAGGTGATCCTGATATCTACAGTACCAGTACCTATCTTATAAACAGTTTGAAAACGCTGATACCTGAGGAGTCTATAAAGGTGATCCCCGGAATCAGTGCTTTTCAGGCGGCGGCGGCTAAATTTAATGATTCACTCTGTCTGCAGGAGGATAGGGTGCTGATGATGCCCGGAACCGATCTGCAGGAGGTTGAGGACTCTTTAAAGAACTGTGAAACCCTTGTTCTGTATAAAGCGGGAAGAAATATTGGTAAAATAAGAGACCTGCTTGCCGGTAAAGGCTTATTGGAGCGGGCAAAGGCTGCTTTTTATGTGGAGCAGGAGGGTGAAGTGCTCTGGAGTGATATGAGCACAGATATGGAGTATGAGGGCAAGTATATGACGGTAGTGCTTATTCACTGCGGCAGTCGTGATTGGTAGGGATATCGCTGATTTTTTTAGACGGGGAGTCGAGCTATGTTGGCTATTGATGTTGGAAATACCAGTACCAAGTTCTGTAGATTTACCGAAGAAGAGGCGGTCTGGCTCAGCCGGATGGATACCGATACTCTGAGTGGCGAGCAGATTGTAGCGGAATTGTCCGCTTTGGAGCTTGAGGACGAGAAGGTATATGTAGCCAGTGTTGTTGGTGATGTCAATAATCTTCTGACTGCGGCGTTAGCTGAATTGGGGCTTGATGATGTTTATTTTATCAAGTCGACCGACAGTATTATTGCTCATGAGCTTGAAACGATTGAAACTACCGGTGTTGACAGATTGTTGACGGCTTTCTCCGCCAAGGTTGTATGCCCGGAGGAAGCGGTGGTGGTAATTCAGGCGGGTTCAGCGATAACGGTGGATTATGTGAGTAAGGACGGTGTCTATAAAGGTGGCATGATTATGCCCGGGCCTGAGATGTGGCTGGGGAGTCTGAGTACGGCGGCTCAGCTGCCGGCGATTCCGGCAACGGAATTGTCCTGGGAAAAGAATGGAGCGGGTAATTCGACGCGCAGCGCTATTCTCAATGGTGCTTCCGCCGGACTGGTTGGAGCGGTTAAAGAGGCGGTGCGCCGTCTGGTGATGAAGAGTAAGGATGTACCGCAGATAATAATTACCGGTGGCTGGGCGGAAGCTCTGCAGGAGTATTTCCCGGCAAAGTGTCAGAATGATCTGGTCCTTACCGGTATCTATTTATTTGCCAGTATCCGTGAAAGTGCGGAGTAGCCGTATATTGGTCTGGGGTTGTCCGGATAAGTAAAATGATGTTTAAGGAGATTAGCTGGAGGTAGATCTGATCGGATGAGGTCTTGATTTTTTGAAATTGGTTATGCGCTCTGGTTAGGGAAAATAATTTTCAATATTGCAGGGGACTGAAATTAAGACTGCTCAGATAAACTCATTCCAGATTCTGATTGCCTCTTCGGTTAATTCCGGAGTGAAACTGCTTTCTTTACTGACAATATAGATGCCGAGGCCATAGCCGCCGGTTTCAGGATCTCTCACTTTGGTAATTACCGCTTCCACCCCCAGATCATCGGCAATGGTCTCGGCTACCTGAAAGGCTCGTTGGCGGTTGTCGCTACTGGTTATGAGCTGAAGGCCGTCACTATCTTTTAAAAACTTTCTTGCCATTATATTTTTCTTACCTTATAATTCGATGAATAGCTTGCTTAACCGGCATCTATTATTACAATTCAGTATTATAATTCTTCATTTCCGGAATTTGAGATAACTGTAAAGCGTAATAATAATTCGTCAGAAGCATTAGTTTGTCGGTTACAGCCATGGGGTATTATCTAATTAAGTCAGGTTTCAGTCAAGAGGTAATAATATATGGATGATTTTGCTGATTACAGCGATGAATTTGAAGAGCTGCCCGAGGTTTCTCTTATTCTGGTGGCGGCCGGTTCGTCGACACGTATGAATGCGCATAAACGTAAGCCCTGGTTGAATCTCGGGGGAAAGATGATTATAATGCGCACTCTTGAGGCCTTCAAAGGGCTCAAAGAGATAAAAGAGATTATTCTGGTTGTCAATGAGGATGATCTGGATTACGCTCGCAATACGCTTGGGAAGGAACTTCGCGAGCTTGGGGTTACTATGATTGCCTCAGGCGGTGACAGCCGCTATGAGAGCTCGTGGAACGGTATTATGCTTGCTTCACCTACTAGCGAGGTTGTTGCTATTCATGATGCGGTACGGCCATTTATAAGTCAGGATACTATGAAGGCGTTATTCAAGATGGCTCGTGATTATGGTGCGGCCGTACCGGTAGTGCAGGTTCAGGATTCGCTCAAGCGTGTGGAAGCGGATAAGATAACTAACAGTATCTCCCGGGTTGGGGCGATGGCGGTACAGACTCCACAGTGCTTCAGGCGTGACTGGATTATTGATGCCTTTGAGTTCGCCAGGAGTACCGGCGGTATTGCCGAGACTATAACCGATGAGGCTGGATTGATAGAGAATCTCGGGCGTGAGGTCTCGGTCATTCTCGGTTCGGCGTATAATATGAAATTGACAACTAAAGAGGATCTGGTTCTGGCTGAAGCGTTACTCAAGAGCGGGCTCCTTGAACTGTAGTGTGTGGGTGGTTTAATATTATGTAACCTTACTTTTGCAGTAATTATTAAGTGTTTTTCAGTAATGTTTTTTGTGTGCGCTCAAATAGAAGTATACAGGTAAGATGTTAAGCGGGTAGTTAAAGTTTTCAAAGTGAGATGGATATGGATCATTTGAACGAACTGGAAAATTCCAATCGTCATGTTGTAGACAATCTTATTGAAGAGTTGCCAAAGATTGACAACAAGGGCGAAATGAAAGAAATTCTTGATGAATTTCATGCTGCTGATGTGGCAGAAGCGCTTCATGAACTGCCGGAAGAGGTGCAGGACCGGATCATTGAATTTATGGATCCGGAAGAGCAGGGTGAGATTCTTGAAGAGGCGTATGAAGAAGATGCTGCTGATTATGTAGAAGATATGCCGCCGCAGAAACTGGCGGAAATTGTCGAGTCCATGCCGCGTGATGAGGCGGCTGACCTTATGAACTCGATGACGCGGTCGCGGGCCGAGAGTATTCTTTCGCTACTGCCGCGTGAAGATGCGGTAGAGGTGCGTGAGCTGCTGCGTTATGAACCTGATACCGCCGGTGGTATCATGACCAATGATTTTGTCTCTATACGCCCTGAAACAAAGGTGGATGAGGTGCGTGAGCTGATTATCAGTGAGGAGCTGGAGGATGATGCTCTGAGGACTCTGGTCGTCTGTCGCGAGGATATGAAATTATTGGGAATGGTAAATGTTGAAGACCTTTTTGCCGCTGAGCCTGGTGATAAAGTTAGTTCGCTGATGGAACGGGCGACGGTAACAGTGGGGCCGAATGCGGATCAGGAGGTCTGCGCCCGCTATATGACCAAGTATGACTTGCCGGTGCTGCCGGTAGTTGATCCCCGCCGCCGTATTATCGGTCTGATCACCTTTGATGATATCTTTGATGTTATGGATGAAGAAGCATCCGAGGATATGTATCGTATGGCCGGTGTCGGTGTTGGCCGTCCGCTCGATGAGGGTGCATTCAAGCGGGCTTTTAAACGCTTGCCGTGGTTTATTGTTTCGCTGATCGGTATGAGTATACTCGGGTTTATTATCAGTCAGTTTCAGGTAACTATAAGTAAGGTCGTTGCTATAAGTTATTTTATTCCGGCGATAATGGGGCTTGGCGGTAACGTTGGTATTCAGGCATCAACCATTACTGTTCGCGGTATTGCCAAGGGAGAAATCCTTTTTGACGATCTCTTCTGGCTGCTGCGGCGTGAGATTCTGGTGGGGCTTATTATCGGTGTTTTCTGTGGCTCGGCACTGGCGTTTATTGCCGGCGAGCTGACCAGCGGAGATTCATTCCTTGCCAGCGGTGTACAGGTGAAGGATGAAAATGCCGAAGGTACGGTTAAAGAGGTTAGAATTGAAAAAGAACCGATAAAACCGCCGTTTCTTGGTATTATTCCGCGCTTTCCGGTTACTGTCGGGGCGGCTATGTTTGTGGGCATTATGGGGTCGGTTATTCTTGGTACCTGCATTCCAATGATATTTCATCGGTTCGGGGTTGATCCGGCGCTGGCGAGCGGACCTTTTGTGACTACACTTATCGATATAAGTACTCAGTCATTATATCTTATTCTTTGTACTTATCTGCTTCTGTACTGACGGGATGGTGTTTATGGAGCCAACAGCAGAGCTCAAAGCTAAAGCACGTAAAATTCATCAGAAGCTCAGGACTCTCTATCCTGAAGCGGAGTGTGAGTTGGATTTTCATAATCCGTTTGAAGTGCTTATCTCAACCGTGCTTTCGGCGCAGTGTACGGATAAAAAGGTCAATGCTGTGACACCGGAGCTGTTTAGGAAATACCCGACTGCAGCGGAGTTGGCAGAGGCTGAACCGGCGGCGGTGGAGCAGATAATCAAGTCCCTCGGTCTGTATAAGAATAAGGCGAAGAGTATTATCTCCGCTTCCCGGGATATGGTGGCGCGTTATGGTTCTGATGTTCCTAAAAGTATGGAAGAACTG
Source organism: Planctomycetota bacterium (assembly GCA_963677015.1). GTDB lineage: Bacteria > Planctomycetota > SZUA-567 > SZUA-567 > SZUA-567. Next base: position 2,366,871 of record OY781533.1, on the reverse strand, counting down.
GTGTCGCTTGCCGGTGTAGGCAGAAAGACCGCCAACTGTGTACTGGTGAATGCTTTTGATCTCCCTGGAATAATGGTTGATACGCATTGCATACGTCTCAGTAACCGCTTGGGGCTGACCGAGGAGAAAAAACCTGAGAAAATTGAGGCTGAACTTAAAGCTTTGCTTTCACCCAGGGTCTGGGGTAAATTTTCACATCGTATAATTCTGCATGGAAGACGGGTCTGTTTTGCCCGTAGTCCTGATTGTGCCAATTGTACTCTGCGGAGCTTATGTAATTATTTTTCTGAGTTGGAAAGAGGATAGCGGTGAAAGCCGGCGGTATCGTTTATGGGAACTGAAACAGAAGAGCAGCTGAAAAAATTTGAGCGGGATCTGGGGTATACATTTGCCTCCAGAGATCTGCTGGTTCATGCGCTCAGACACAGCAGCAGTACCGCCAGTAAAGATGAAAATAATGAGCGCCTTGAATTCTTCGGAGATGCGGTTCTTGATTTTATTATCTGTGAGGAGCTATTTCAGCGTTGTCCGGATTGTGATGAAGGATCAATGACCGATATAAAGGGTGAGATTGTCTCACGCAAGGTCATCGGCAGAGTCCTGAAAAAGCTCGGAGCACGTGAAGTTATGTTTCTGGGCAAGGGGATATCCTCCAATAAAAATCTTCCAATATCTCTTTATGCCAATATGTTTGAGGCGATTGTTGCGGCGGTTTATCTTGATGGCGGGATGGAGAGTGCCAGAGTAATTGTGCTGCGGCTGCTGGAGGAAGAGATCGCTCTGGCGATAAAAACTGCAAAGAAACTTAATTATAAGTCATCGGTTCAGGAACTGGTTCAGAAATACAAGCTGGGGGAACTCTTGTATACGATTACCGGTACCTCGGGTCCGGAGCATGAGAAGATATTCAATGTCAAACTTGAGCTCAATGGTGTGGAGCTGGGACGGGGAACCGGGCGCAACCGTAAGCTTGCAGAGCAGGCGGCTGCGGAGGAAGCATACAAATCTCAAATATTATCGGAACAACTCAAACCAGAAGGTTAAGGTTTATTACTTGCAAACAATCTATTAGATGATATATTACAAATATAGGGATTACTCTGTGTATTCTCTAGTGCTCTGTAATTTTTTTCTTTTGGAGGAGAATATATTGCAGAGATTGATTCGAGTTTTTATTGTTCTGGGGGAACGATAAGGGGGATTTATGATGAAATTACTTAGTAGTGTTGTCTTATTGTTTGCGGTTGTATTGCTTGCAGGTTGTAATGAGAGTGAACCGGGATTTGCCGATGGCGGCAAATATGATTACAAGGCACGCGGTTGTTATGAACCGATGGATCTGGATGCCAATCATGACGGAACTCTTACCAAAGCGGAAGCGGTTCAGTTTTATACCGAGGAATTTTACTGGTTTGATCAGGATGACGATGGGGTGATAAGCAGTGAGGAGCTGGTTTGTGCTCCTGAAGAACGTTCACTGATTGATGCCAATGGTGATGGAACCGTTACTATGAAGGAGTATGTCGACTATTGGTCAGCACACCCATGCAAATGTGGTCAGTATACCTGATTTTTAAGAGTGACACGATTTTATACCCCTGCAGTGTAAGCAGGGGTATTTTTATTTGCAGGTATTAACCGCGAATCATAAAATTATGTTGAGTTAAAGTCTCCGGGAAATAAAATATGCTTATTGTTGTTCTGGATATGCTCAAGAGGTGGATAACGCTGCGGGGATTGCAGGATCTGATTTATAAGGAAAATATATTACAAGAGGGTTTTTATGGCACTGGCGAGATATTATCTGCAGCATCTGACAGCGGGAAATTATAATTTCGAACCTGAGGAGGTTCGGCATATTGTGAGTGCCAAACGTCAGAAGGTCGGAGCTGAATTTGAGGTTTTTGATGGTAAGGGGCATTATGTTCCGGTGCGGATAACCGCCCTTAAGTCCCGTAGTGTCAGTGTTGAACCTCTGGGTGATATTAGGTTTCAGCCGCGGGTAAAGCCGGCGGTCGAACTTGCGGTAGCTGTACCCAAGAGTAAACGCCTGCAATATATGATTGAGAAACTCTCGGAATTAGGGGTGCACAGGGTTGTGCCGCTTATCTGTCAGCGGAGTGTTGCCGGTGGTTCTGATCCGGTGGAACGTTATACACGCTGGGCCATAGAAGCCTGCAAACAGTCCCGGAATCTCTGGCTGCCTGAGTTTACTGAGCCGGTGGATTTTACTAAGTATATTGCTGAAAGTAATTCGCGACTGCTGCTGGCTGACCAACAGGGTGAGAGTGTTGTAACGCTCATTTCTGAGTCCGGTCTTAACGAAGACAGCTACTGCTGCCTTATCGGACCTGAAGGGGGATTCAGTGATGCTGAGTTTGCTCTGGCTGAGAGTGCCGGAGTGCTGAAAGTAAATCTGGCTTTGAATATACTGCGTATTGAGACGGCTGCGGTGGTTTTTGCTGGTACACTGATGGCTTTACGCTGATTTATATTTATTATATTGAATAAGTTTTGCAGTATCAGCTGGGTAACTCTAAGATTTTATAGAAGATAGCAGCTTGTACGGTTTTTGTAATTTGTTTTACTCTTTGTTGCAGTATTTATAAATATATATAAGCGGTATTCACTGTTTCCCGAGTATTATATTTTCCACCAGATTTCTGGTCTCAGGATGCAGCAGCATGTACTGCTTATTATTCTCATACCATTCTTTACAGTCGGGGATGCCGGTGATACTGTGGTTGGCACCTGTCCAGTCCGCAATCATCTCCAGAGCATATTTTCGCGGCATCTTGAGCGGTTTTATGACTCCATGATCGCTGATAAGCACCCAGTGTTGCCAGTGATGTTTATTATGTTTCTGATGTTTCAGCCAGGCATAATCAAAAGCTGCAGGTTTTTCCGTCAATTCTTTTTCAGGATAGAACCTTTTGATATAGGCTGACCACTCAGTAATATTGAATTTACTTAAATCATGGGTAAGAAGCTGCCAAAGCGGTACTCCAAGTTTTCTGCCGGCAACGGCCACATACCATTTATGCCGCAGAATATACTGTAAATATCTGTAGCTTTTCATAGTTATCTCCTCTATCTTGAAATTATCCGAGCCTGACAATATACCATATGGAATTGCTTAAGCAAATTTTCTTTAATAATAATTTTACAAGTATAGGTTTTTAGCTATAAAAGATGTAGAAACGCAAGGGCAGGTTGCTGTAATTATTCGGTTTAAGGTAACGATTCTGCTGTTATGAAATTAAGCAAGAGACGGAACCGCGGGTTCCGCCTCTTGCAGGATAATGTGTCAGCTGGAATAGGGATTTCAGTCGATATAGTCCAGGCCGATATCAAGAGCTGGAGCGCTATGGGTGATAGCACCAACAGATATACGTTCCACACCGCTCTGGGCAATCGCGGTTACGGTAGCAAAGTTTATGCCGCCTGATGCTTCAAGCTTTGGCCTTCTGCCGCCGCCCGCTGCATAGTCATCAGCCATCTTTACCGCTTTTTTCAGTACGTCAGGTCCCATATTGTCGAGAAGAACGTAATCCGGTTCTTCTGGTAGAACATTGGAGAGCTGCTCAAGGGTGTCGACTTCTACCATAATCTCAAGATCTGAGCTTTTCCGAGCCTGATGTACGGCTTCAGCAGGGCTGGCGATATTTGCCAGAGCCAGATGGTTATCCTTGATCAGAATCATATCGTAAAGACCCTGACGATGGTTGTCTCCGCCGCCAAGCTTTACCGCCATTTTCTCTATGGCTCGGTGACCGGGTTTGGTCTTTCTGGTATCATAGATCTTCGCTTTGGTGCCGGCTACGGCTTTGACGTATTTACTGGTTTCGGTAGCGACACCGCACATATGCTGCATAATATTGAGTGCCAGACGTTCTCCGGTAAGTACTGAACGGGCAGGGCCTTCGATACGGGCCAGCTTGTCACCTTTTTTGAACGAACTACCGTCAGTGAGTATCGGGGTGATAGTGACTTCCGGATCGATTGCTTTAAACAGGTGTTCGGTAACTTCCAGACCGGCGAGAACGCCATCGTCACGAGCGGTAAATACCGCTGAAAGTGTAGCGCATTCAGGAGCCAGCGCCAGTGTGGTTGCGTCACCCGGACCGACATCCTCTGCCAGTGCGAGTTCGATTAAAGCATCAATCTGTTTCCAGGGGTCGATTTTTTCCATTTGATAATTTCTTTCTGTTATATTTCTGGTTTATCAGGTTTTCGATACTAGTGAGAGCACATAAAAAAAGATTACAAGCAACAGTATGACTATGGGAATAGTCATAATTGCTGTCCAGGCACTGTAGCCTTTGAGCCAGCCGGTATCTTTATTGATATGCTTTTCTGCCTGGATTAACTTGGTGTAATCCTCTCTGGTCTTTTTATCCTTGCAGAACTGGCAGATATCATCTGAGCCGACAAGAATGGGATGACCGCATTTTTTACAGTTTTTTATTGAGTTATTGGTTGACAAACGTGTGCTCCAAAATAAATATGGTTATTTATTCATTATTTTTTATATTATCTGCATTTTTTTCAACGCTTCAATAAATTTTTTATAAAATAATTCAGTGTCACATAGTGTTGAAGATAGCAGTTTCCGGCTTAATGTTCGGTGATATTCGATGGTTTTTTCGTGGTCTTCAGCGAGTTCTGTTGCTTTACGGATATAGTCCGCGTCGGTGCCGCTGATTAGTTCCGTAACTCCCAGATTGGTCAGTATGCTCTTACCGACTCTGCTCACGTGCGCCTCTGCAGATCTGGTAATCACGGGTCTACTCATCAGCAAAGCCTCAAAAGTTGTGGTTGTGCCGTTGTATGGAAAGGTATCAAGACAGATATCGATAGAGTTATACAGGCTGAGGTGTTTTTCGAAACTTTTTTCGCGAGGGGCGAATATAAGTCGCTGCTGCTGAATTCCTTTGGACTCGAAGCGCGGTACCATGAGAAGTCTGAGATCATTATCATTCAAACCGTGACATTTGAGTAGCAGTTTGCTTTTAGGGGTATTTTTCAATATTTCAGCCCAGCAGCTTAAGGTTTGATCACTGATCTTGGCTATATTATTGAATGAACCGAATATTATATTATCCGCAGAGTTCTTGCTGACCAGCGTTTTTGGGTGTTCCGGTGGCTGGTAGGTAAGAAAGCATCCTGGTAACCGGTATAATTTCTCTGCGTACATATTGTCGCTGCCATCGGCATCAGCTACACTGTCTGTGAGTCGGTAATCGATCTCCGAGAGCCCTGTAGTGTCTGGGTACCCGAGGTATGTCAGTTGGGTTCGTACAGGTTTCAGCGCCAGCAGGGTGAGGCGGTTGTTATTGGTATGCCCGGATAAATCAATCAGGGCATTCAGCTTGTCGCCTTTTATCTGGTAGTAGGCTTCCATATCGCTGAGGTTGCGGATGTCAATGAATTTATCCGCATATTTGATATATCTGGCTGTTACCTGATCTTTATGCGGGGTGTTGGAGTAGAGATAAACCTCAATATCTTTATCTTCCGCGAATTTTTGAATCAGCGGTTCAAAGAAAAACTGAATGGAGTGAACGCAGAAATCGCCGGAGATGAAACCTATCCTCGGCGGAGAACTGTATGACTCGTCATTATTTTGTTTGCGCTTTGCCCTGCTGTTAAAGACTTCTCCAAAATTCAGATGGAGTTCGGTTATATCTTTGCGGGATATATCACTGGGATAGTGCAGATATAGCAGGAGGCTGCTGAAAGCATCGGCATTTCTGACATCAAGTGCGTAAGCCTTTTGTGCGGTGGCGATTGCTTCGTGGGTCAACCCGAGAGCGGTAAAATTCTTACTCATATTAATAAGATCCATCGGTCTGGGGTGCTCAGTGGATGTTGCTGTTTTAAACAGCTCGAGAGCTTCAATCTGTCTGCCGGTATTACTGAGCGAGAGCGCCAGCAGTCCGCAGGCTTCACTGGATTCGGGATTAGCGGTGAGTGCTCTTCTGGCATGCTCCTCGGCCTGTTTATTATTTCCCTGCAGGTGGTAAATTGTGCTGATGCTGCATTCAATCACGCTGTAAAGCTCTGGATCATCGGTAATGATATTATCTGTGATTCTGGCGATTGCTTCCTGATACTTCCCCTGTTTCGCCAGCATTCTGCTACTGCTGAGGCAGGCGGCAATATTGTTTTTATCGAGGATGAATGCGCGCGTATACTGGTTCAGGGCTTCTTCAGTCTGGCCTTCTTTTTCGAAGACGGATCCGGTGATATAACGCAGAAATCCGGTTTCTCCCCCGCGTTCAAAGGCGCGCTTAAGGAAGTTCATGGCATTCTGTGATTCACCGTTTGTTGCCAGAATGGCGCCAAGATAGGTTAGGGTTTCAGCATCTTCAGGATTTAATTTTAGCGCTTCATTGAAGATGTTTTCAGCCTCCTGATAGCAATGCTGACGGTAATAGCAGCGTCCGAGATTGAATCTGGCTTCAAATGCTTCCGGATCCAGTTCACAGCCGCGCTGCAGCAGGCTAATTGCCTGCTGGATGTCTCCCAGTTCACTGAGTGTCAAGCCGTAATTGATATAGTAGTTCGGGTCGGTATTTACCGAGGCTGGCTCGATACGGGAAAAATAAGCGGAGGCGGTAGTATAGTCACCACGCTGGCAGTGTGCAACGGCACCGAACAGTAGGGTCTGATCGTCATCAGGATATTTGCTCAGTATTTCGTTATATAGTTGGATCGCTGTAGTTAAATCACCAAGCTGGTGGCTGTTGAATGCCTGCTGTAGAATCTTCTGATGCTCTAAATCCATTATATTCCTTAGAAATGCAGTTTTATACCACTTGCAGGTGGTTCGTTATCATCGTCGTTGTCAGGTTTTATCTCCTGGCTGTTATTCTCAGAATTACCGAAGTTCAGGGAAAATGATTTATTTGATTGTTCCTCTGGCTGCTGCTGCAATTGATTAATCTCGGGTGTAGTTTTAAAGTTGAGAGTGAAATTCTTGTTTTCACTGACAGCTTCGTGCTTACCGGTAGGATTGTCACAGTATACATTCCAGACAGCGTGCATTGCGGCCTCAAATTTTCTGGAAAAATGCTCGGCATTGAGTATCGGGCTTTTTATAAGCCGTACACGCATATTACGTCGCAGATCATCTCTTATTTTTTCTTCATGCGCCAGAGCTACGGCTTTGCCTACATACTCTTCAGGAGTTGAGGCGGCGAGCTGAGGAAGACCGACATGACTGAGCAGACTAAGGCCGACACGTGAAGCGTGGTTGGGTCCATAGAATGTGACAACCGGTACCCCCATCCACATTGCTTCACAGGTAGTGGTTGTGCCGTTATACGGATAGGTGTCAAGAGCAATATCGATCTCATTGTAGCAGGCAAAGTGTTCTTTCATTCCCATCGTGCGCGGCATCATGGTGATACGTTCACGCTCGATGCCGAAAGATTCAAAACGGCTGTAAGCGTACTCTTGAACATATTTATCACCGAGACTCAGGGCTTTGAGGACCAGTTTGCTGCCTGGTACATTCTTGAGTATTTCCGACCAGAGGAAGATTGTTTCGGCGCTGCATTTGGCGAAATTATTGAATGAGCCGAAAGTTATATGGCCGTTCTTGACTGAAGGCGGAGGTACAAGATCTGGGGAATCACCAAAGGCACTATAGCAGTGGAAGCCTCCGGGAAGTTTGATTATCTGTTCTGAGGAATATCTCTCCGAACCTTCCGGTTCGGTGTATTCATCTGCGATTCGGTAGTCCATCGCCCGCAGGCCGGTTGTGTCCGGGTATCCCAGCCAGGAAACCTGGATTGGTGCCGGTTTGAGACAGAATATTTTCAGACGGTTGTCAGCGGTATGTCCGCCGAGATCGACGAGTATATCGATCTTATCATGGCGAATGAGCTCTGCAGCTTCAACATCTGATAGCTGGAGAATGCTCTGCCATTTGGTGCTCATATCCGCTATGCGCTTGGAAAAGCTGTCCGGTACCTTGACGTTGGCGTAGCAATAATAGTCATAATTTTCCTTATCGGCATGGGAGAGGAGCGGTTCGATAAAGTAGGCGACCGAGTGCTTGCGCAGATCGCTGGAGACTATACCGATTCTGATCTTGCGGTCTTTACGGATCTCGGTAAGGTAGGGGCGCAATTCAATATTCTTCGGCTCGAAAAGGTTGGAATAGGTCTGGTGCAGCTTCCAGATGTCCTCACGGGTGGACTGCGGGATATAGTGCATGTAAAGCAGGAGATTACTGAAGGCAAGGTGACTGTTGGGGTTTAGCTCTACCGATCTGCGGCAATGTTCCAGCGCTTCCATAACCTTACTTTCAACGACAAGTACATTTCCGATATTCTGGTGATAATCGGCACTGTCCTCCTTCAGCTCGATTGCCCGCCGCATTGCTTTTTCAGCTTCTTCGGTGTCACCGAGAATGTTCAGTGCATAGCCTTTGAGTGAGTAGACGTCGTCGGCTTCTGGATTAATCTCCAGAGCTTTATCAAACCATTCCACAGACTTTCTGGCACTGCTCTTGTAATAGCTGATACCCATTGAGGCATAGGCTGCGTAGTAGTCTGGTTTGAGGTCTATTGCTTTCTGAAAGAGTTCGCGGCAGGTATCGTAGTCACCAAGCTCGGTAAGCAGACGCCCGAGTCCCAGCAGAGCTTCCAGATTGTTCGGATCCAGTTCCAGTGCTTTCTCAAATGCGGCTTTGGCCTCGCGTTTTTTACCGTTCTCTTTCAGTGCAAATGCGTAATTGAAGAGGAAGGTGACATTTTCCGGTTCTTTATTTACTGCTTCAGCAACAAGCTTGAGTCCTTCCTGATATTTATATTTACGGATGAGTGACATGCCCATGCCGCAGAGAATGCGGGGATTTTCCGGATTCTTCTGACGGGCTTTTTCAAAGTATGCAAGTGACTCATCATAGCGTTTTGTCTCCTGCAGGGAGCAGCCGACTTGAAATTCAGTCAGCCAGTTATTCGGTTCAAGCTCATCAGCGCGTTTAAAACATTCATAGGCTTCGGCAAAACGGAAACGTTTATAAAGCAGCAGCCCTTTATTGAAGTGGCACTGGGCAACATCCGGGGTTATCGCCAGAGCTTTATCATAACATTCCAGCGCTTCGTCTGTTTTGCGAAGTTTATCGCATACCAGTCCGTAGTTGATATAGTAGCTTTCGTCATTGAGTCCATTGGCATGTGCCCGCTGCATATATTCCTCGGCCAGCAGCAGTTCGTTACGGCGGTAGAAGAGGGTTCCGAGCTGCAGTAGTGCTCTGGGGTGTTCCGGATTATGTTCCAGAACTTTACGGTAGCATTCTTCAGCGGTTACGTTATCGCCATTAGTCTGCGCATTAATACCGGTCATGAACAGTGAACCTTCCTCTGTGCTTTGACTGTTCAGCTGGGGCTGTGTCCGCTCTTTTTTGCTGCGTTGCAGCTTTTTCTGGCGGCGTTCCTTCCCGGTCATCTTGCGTTTGTTTGCCATTTTTAATCTGTCCTCATCAGTTATATTATGTAGTAATAGTCGGTGGTTATTCTACATATTTTATTGAATATTATCAACTTAAATCGGATAGAATATGAGGAAAATAAGACCCTGATACCACGTCCGTGATATCAGGGGGAGTCAGGATAGAAGTGATGGGAGGGTTATTCAACTGCTCATGTCAAGGAGTACTCCCTTGGTTTCATCGATATTTTCATTGAGTATTTCATCAATGTGATCATTTATATTCTCCAGAACGTTGCGCATGGCCTCGCTGGGTATGGTGCGCAGCAGTTCGTTTGTTGCCTTGTCAGATATTTCTATATAGCTGATATCGGAGTCGTCATCGGTAGAAAACTTTACCTTGTGTTTCAGCAGATTGCTGATAACCGTATTCAGGCTTTCCTGCATATTTTCTTCGATTTCGGAGTAGATATCCTGAGTTTTACCTGCAGCTTTACTGCTTTCCTTGAGATTCTCGCTGCCCTTTACGATGTCTGTTTCAGCAGCCGCAGCTTCCGGATTAGCAGAGCTGTATTCTGTAGTTATCCTCTCCAGGGCTCCCGGCTTGAAAGATGAGGAGCTGTGGAGATTAGGATTGACGGCACTGTTACCGTCGTAAGTTGTGACACTATCCATTGTTATCTCCTTTAAAAACTTGAAATATAAATTTTCCTGGACAGAAAAGAAGGGTCTGAAGTCAGGTTGCACGTCCCGCTATCCAGACCCTTCAGCCTATGGACTATTCAACATCTTATGCTACTAAGTTATAACTACCCTTAGCCAATGAGTGATAGTGCGTTCTGCTGTAGAGCGTTGGCCTGTGATAGCATCGCAGTGCCTGCCTGAACCATAATCTGGTTCGAGGTGAACTCTGTAGACTCCTGAGCCATATCAGCGTCACGGATATAGCTTTCTGTCTTGGTTATGTTTTCAATTGCCACATTCAGACTGCTGGCATTGGTTTCCAGCATGTTTGACTGGAAGGCACCGATATCTGCTCTGAGGCTTGAAACGTCATCGATCGCCTGATCGATAATTTCAAGAGCTTTTACCGGATCTTCAGCCAGACTTGCCAGTCCGCCGCTGAGCATATCATTAATTGAGAGGAATTTCTCAGTATCGGTGTTGCCCCCGAATTTATCGGTAAATAGAGTCTTGCCGAGTTCGGTGGCGGTAACATCCTTGAGTGAGAATACTGTCCTTTCCTGGTCTCCGGAACCTTCTCCGAGCTGGAACTGCATACCGCCAGACCAGTCGCCGAGAGTTTCGGTTGTTGATTTTATAGCATGGTTGATGTAGTTATCCTCGGAATCAGCCATCTGGTAGGCTCTGGATCCCCAGGCACCTTCATCATATCCGACCGCTGCAACGGTTGTACAACCAAGTGAACCTTGATTCATTACCAGTGTAGCTGCGGTATCCAAGTTCGCAACCTCACCTGATATCCCGTCTAATTTCAACTCTTGTCCATTGAGTGAAATGGTGGCATCCCGTCCGTAACTTGTAATCTCATCGCCTGCACCCAGCAGTTCTGCTTCGTTCTGCTCGTTATAGGTGCTGAAGATTTCTCCTTTCTCGACATCAATCTTAACGAAATCGTCGCTTCCATAATCTTCGGAACTCAGTCTTACACCAAGGTTTTCCGAGCTGATTGTGGTTGTGAATTCGATATCCTGAGTCGCGGTGCCCATATTGAAGTTCAGGGTGCCGTATAATCCGGATGTTTCGCCACTTGTTGCTGTTTCTATTCCATATAATCTCAGTGAATTGCCGGAAGCAGAGTCGCTGGTAAGATCGACCTTATCAGACTGTGCAACCAGATCCTCATCACGCATACGGGCGTCTTTGTAGACAAAGATCTGAGATAGTTTACCTTCACCACCGTCAGTGCCGTCTTTCAGGTCTGCCTTGATATATAGCTTACCGGTTTCATCGGTGTTCTCACCGAGTTTAATACCGCTAAGATATGAACCGGAGCTGATAAACTGGGTATTGCTGGTTGAACCCGCGGTTGAAGAAGCCAGAGCAAGTTCATCAAAGTTTACAGTCTCGGTTCCGGCAGAACCGGCTTCCTGGAATACGCCCAGCTGGATAACTGAGGTCATGCCTGCTGAAACGTCGGATGAGAATGACATGGTAAGGCCATTCAGACCGGAGTTATTGGCTGCAGAGGCTTTAGAAGAATTTGATGAAATATCTCCTTCCGCAACCTTCATGGTCATGTCTTCGTCTTTGAATATCTCATAGGAATCGTCATCGATCATTTTGAGATATACCCGGCCGTAACCGTCAACATTCTGTCCCAGTTTGATATTTGATGCGTCACCGACATCAATTGCTGTGGCTCCAGCAGTGGTTATCTCACCAATGGAACTGATATTGAAAACATCTGCACTGCCTGAAGCGTGAGCGGTAGTGCCGATTGCCTGAGTACCGGCAGATGCTGTCTCGGTTACAGTGGCTGTTGAATCGTATATCAAAGTTGCTTCAACACCGGTTGAGTCTGAAACACTGTTTATTGATGAAACCATCTCACCCAAGTGTGTTCCCTGCGCAAATGTCAGGTAGCGGCTGCCTTCGTTTCCGGAGATAGTAAAAGCCTGATCGGCAGAGAGAGTATAGTTCTGTGATTCCTCACTACCGGTTTTGCCGGTGATAACCTCGGTGGCTGATGATTTGCCTTTAGTTATTTCAAAGTAACCTTTCTGGGCTTCGTTTCCGTTCTCCTTGATTGAGGAGGTGCCGGAATCGATAGAACCAGAGAAGCTGATATTCAATTTGAAATCATCTTTTTTGAAGATCTGCTTAATGTCAGAAAGTTTTTCATTGAGCAGCTTGTGGTCGTTGGAGTCGCTCATCTGGACGGTAGAGTCGTAGTTGAGTTCCTTATTACCATTGAGCAGAAACTGATCTGAGAATTTTGTGGTACGGGCGATACGGTCAAGAGTCTGTACGGAACTGTCGATTTCTGACTGGTCGGCAGCTACCTGCTCTGGACTGGTAACACCATTATTGGCTGAGTGTACAGCTAGCTGGCGCATCTTGGAAAGGATGTTATTCATTTCGTTGAGCGCACCTTCAGCGATTCCGAGAACATTATTTGCTTCCTGAGTGTTCTGAACTGCTCTCTCAAGACCGACGTTCTGGGCGCGTAACTGTTCACTGATAACCAGACCTGACGGGTCGTCTTTACCAGAATTAATTTTGTAACCTGTAGAGAGTCTTTCTAATGAGACTCCGAGTTTTGCATTGTTCTTGTCTAAAGCAATGCCCGTAGACAGGGCATTAAGATTATTCGCAACGATCATAGGCATAGCGAATTTCCTCCATGAAATTCAAGTAGTAATTTGGAGCACATAGGTTTTAAGGCAACCTGTATAACAGTACTCCTGGACTATTCACATCCATGCACGGCAGTCCGTAACACCGTCCCATATTTAATTTTTTTATCTCAAGCGCCGGGAATACAGGTTGACCCGACTAATAGGCAGTATCTCCTTTCTATCTTTTCGCAAGGCGTAAATATAAATTCAAAGGCTAATGTAAGTTTACCCCCGGCTTATGAATTAAGACTCTAAGGCATTGAGTCCGGTCAAGCTGTTTTCTGTATGGAGTAATGCTTACATCGTTATTTACGGGAGTAACTGTAGAAACTTTAGAGAAAAACCGAATTTTATTTCAAAATATTTATAAGTCGTTATGTTGTAGGTATTTAAAAATTAATAAAAAATAATTTTTAGTGCAAGAAAATCAAATTTATATATAAAAAAGGCAGATGCAGCCCAGAGGGGCTGCATCTGAAAAAAATACGCAGGTTGTATATTGGTGGCTCAGCAGTCAACTTCGATAATCTCATGACGGGTGCCGGTGAGTATTTCCGTTCCGGAATCGGTTATCAGATAGGTGCTTTCTATACCCAGCATGCCAAATTCAGGTATCCCTTTTTTGGGTTCCAGTGCGATAACCATATTCTTCTGGAGCGGTTCATCGAATTTATTGGCGATCACAGGGTATTCATCTACATGCAGCCCGACTCCATGTCCAAGGAAATTCACCTGTTTCTGGGGGCAGCCCATAAAGCCGTCACGGAAATCTTCAGGTAGACTGCTTAGTACCTGATTATAGATCTCAGACGGAATAGCTCCCGGTTTCATCAGCGAGGCGGTAAGATTCTGAATATCAACACAGCGGTTGTGGATGTCGATTGCCTGCTGGTTGGTGAATTTTCCACAGGTATAGACACAGGTTTTATCGGTGTGATAACCGTCATGACCACAGGCGGTATCCACAAAGACCGTGTCTCCCTTTTTCAGCGTGCGTTCCTGGCTGCCAAAAAATGGTACGGCCGGACAATTACCTTTGGTTCCGTCAGGGCCGTCAAAATAGGTGGGAAAGAGGCCGTTTTCAGCGAAAGAGATGTAACCGAGGAACATATCGGTATCGGCCATCTGAAAACGGGCGGCTCCGTGTGAGCCGAGCAGCAGCTGCGACTTGAGGACTTCGGCTCCGAGTTCGGCTTCTGACATACCCTGATGCAGAATATTCGGAATAATGTTGTCGAAAACCTCCTGATGTATGGCACCGGCGCGGCGCAGGCGTTCAACCTCATAATCGGTCTTTACCGCTACAGCTCTGGCAAGAATATCATCCACTCTTCTGGTCTCTTTGAATTTGAAATATTTGTTGAATAATTCAAATGCGCTGAGAGTCATGGTTGATTTCTCAAGAAGTACGGAGTCTGAGTTGATTGTAACGGTTTCAAGCACATCACGGTAATTTCGATATGTGTGTATCTCCCGCAGCGGGGATTCGGCAAGAGCGCGTTCGTAGGCTACACGGACAAAGAGTTTGGGTTCCCCGTCTCTGGGTATCCAGAGCATGCCGGTAGCCAGGGTGCCGGTCAGATAATAAATTGAGATCTTCTTGGTAATTATTGCTATTGACCAGTCAGGTTCGTATTTATCAAGAAGTTTTCTGAAGCGTTTATGCCGTAAATCAATCTCACTCTTTGGTATCATATCGAATTCCTTTATTACTTGTAGGTGCAGAGGTATGCCGCGTCTTCTTCAATTTTAAGTTCAAATTTCTTATTGGTGGCTACTTCAAATATTTCACCTGCCTGATAGGTCTTCCACTCACTGCTCTCAGGAAGTTTTACGGTCATTTTGCCACTTACCACCTGCATGATTTCAATTGTGGCTGTTCCGAATTCATACTCTCCAGGAGCCATTACCCCTACTGTGGAGCGTCCTGATTGATTTTGCAGTGCTATAGATTTGACTTTTCCCTCAAAATATTCGTTTGTTTCCAGCATATGCTTTCCTTTATTGCTATTAATAATTATTATAATTTTGTCATATGAATATAACCGATCATTTTATATAATTTATAAGTATACGTTTATCGGTTATTGTTGTAAAATGGTTATTGAGGATTTTATTTTGTGGTATCTGTATATTATAGAGTGCGGTGATGCAACATATTATACCGGTATCACTACCGATCTGCAGCGGCGGCTGGAGCTGCATGTGAGTGGGAAGGGAGCAAAATACTGTCGGGGCAGGACACCTCTGAGGATAGTATTCAGTCAGGAGTTTTCCGGTAGGTCGCAGGCCAGCAGGGCTGAGATTATGGTCAAGCGTCTCTCACGGGCGGATAAAATTAAACTGATAGAGGGTCAGAGCCCGCTTGAGCTGCCTGACCCTCTATAATAGTTTATGCAGATTGTTTCAAGCTTCCAGCAGCGCTGCAGTCTTTATCCCGGAAATGGTCTGGGTTCGCAGAAGCATATCCGCAGCGTAGCCGGTACTGCCATCGGTACGGGTGAATTCTCCGGTCTGACCGATAACATTCCCTTTGCCGTCTTCCTGATAGAGGTTATCATATTTCAATTGAATTGACGCGATACCGGCTTCCAGCAGGCTAAGGCTTTCATCTTCCTGATTGAGTCCGTCAGAATTTTTATCCTGCCAGAGACGGAGTTTACTGTAAATTGTGTCAAGATTATCTATTTTACCATCATTGTTTTCATCGTACTTTGCAAGTTCCGCGTAACCGTTGGCATCTCCTTCTTGGTCTCCGAACAGTTCAAGCCCTGAATCGGCGATACCGTTATTGTTCTGATCCAGGTAGAGGAGGGCATCATCACCCTGAATGAAGGCTGTCTGCTCTTTTTGGCCATCGCCATCAATATCAAATTCAACCCCGTCTGCGGTAGTTGTCAGATCAATACCGTCTCCGTCAAGATCAAATATCAACGGATCGCATAAACCGCTGCTGGTGGCGCTGACGCTCTGTACGGTAAAGTTGATACTGAATTTTTCACTTATGATGGAGGTGAATTTTTCCATAGCCAGATCGGTTTCATCCTGGATTTTCTGGTATGCCTGTTCCAGGGCGTTTGTCTTTTTCCCTGCAGTGGCTACAACATGCACATCCATATCTGCAGCCTGTGATTTGTTGAACTCGGTTGTAAAATCTGCAATTCCTGATAGGAATTCACCGGCTTCCTCCCGCCCCATGAGTGTTACCAGAAACAGTGCTTTCTCCGCCAGATCCGGGTCTATGCTTTCCAGGTCGTCAAGAGCACTCTGATAGCGGCTGTGTAGAGATGTGTCAAGTCCGAAATAGTCGGAAAGTGTCTGTTCGACATCAGCATCAAGTTCTTCACGCTCCATTGAGAAGTTAAAAGCGGAATAACTTAGCTGAAAACTCTGATCGGTCTGGAATTGAATTGCCGGTGCCTGATAGGTGGCACTTGTTATACTGGTGCTGCTGGAGAATTCGAAGCTGTCAGTGTAGGTGAAAATATTAGATGCGGTATTAGCTGAATCTTCACTGCTGCTTTGCTGTGTGTTTTGTTCGGTGTTACTGCTGTTGTTCTGTAATGTCTCTGAGGAGACGGTGAGAGACAGTGATTCCTGTCTCTCAGAAATAGTAGCGCTCATACCAACCCTCCCTGGCTGTATTTGCCCGTTGTAATGTAGTTTATTTTTAGTTGTTTCTTCTCTGATATCCTCCCCAAAGGATAAAAGAGCCCCAGACTACAGTCGCATCCGTCCTTCTGTAGTTTATATCTTTAATACCTAAATTTTATCGATAAATTCGGTCGTGTCTGAATTATCGGAATGATATTATCGGACTTTAAAATAAACTTGGTTTTTATTGTTTTTTTATAAAAAAATCCCTCCGGTGTTGGAGGGATTTTTTGTGGCGCTTAAAAATAATATGTAAATTTAGAGTTGCGGCACCATGCGGCGGAGGGTTTCGGTGAATTTATCCAGAGGTACTTCGATCTGTTCGCCACTGTCTGAACGCATGTCTTTGACAATAATAATTCCCTTTTCCAGTTCGCTCTCACCCAGAATCAGCGCGAGCAGTGCACCGCGTTTGTTGGCTGTGCGCATCTGTGCTTTCATGGATTTTCCTTCAAAATCCATATCGGCAGACATGCCGATATCGCGGACTCTGGAGATAAGCCCGGACATTGCCCGGTGCCCGGTTTCACCGAGACCGATACCGAATACCATTAGCGGTGCGGAACAATTACAGCAGGAGAGGGCTTCCATGGCGATCATTACCCGTTCTACTCCGATAGCGAAGCCTACAGCCGGAACCTCCGGTCCGCCGAGTTCCGCCACTAGACCGTCATAGCGGCCGCCTCCGCCGATAGCATCCTGAGCCCCAAGGGCTGAAGAGGTATATTCAAAGACTGTTTTAGTATAGTAATCCAGACCGCGCACCAGCGTTTTGTCGAGTGTATAGTCAACACCGAAAGCGTCAAGTGTCATCTTTACTTCAGAGAAATGTTCATCACATTCAGTGCAAAGGTGATCGTAGCTGGCTGGAAGATCGCGGGTTTTATCCGCGCATTTCTTGCAGTCGAGAATACGCAGGACATTCTTTTCATAGCGTTTCTGGCAGCTGCTGCAGAGAGTACCGAGAATTGGTTCCACTGCTTTTTTCAGTTCGGCGACATAGTCTGGTCTGCATTTTGGACAACCGATAGAGTTCAGCCTGGTTTTGATGCCGGTAATTCCAAGACTGCGGTAGTAGTGCAGCCCCATGGCGATAACTTCAGCGTCTAGAACCGGGTCGGAACTGCCGAAAACTTCTACACCCACCTGATTAAACTGGCGCTGTCTGCCCTTCTGTGGTCTTTCTCTGCGGAACATCGGACCGGCGTACCAGAGTTTGGTAATGCCGCCCTGTTTATGCATATTATGCTGGAGATAAGCGCGAACAACTCCTGCAGTACCTTCAGGTCGCAGGGTAATTGATTCTGAACTTGGCTGAAAAGTATACATCTCTTTTTCAACAATATCTGTTGCTTCGCCGATACCTCTGGCAAAGAGCTCTGTCTTTTCAAAAACCGGTGTAGTAATCTGTTCGTAGCCGTATTTCCAGAAGGTATCACTGGCTGCTGCCAGAGCTTTGCTGAAGCGTTTTCCTTCATCTCCAAAGTAATCTTTGGTACCTTCGATACAGCGCAGGGTGTTCTTAGCCATCTCTGTAACGTCCTCTCTGATCTATTATTAATTTAAAACTATCGTGTCGCTATTTTATTTGTTAGGAGTCTCGGTTTTTACTTTCTGAATAACAGTCTTGCCGTTATACAGGTAGATTCGATAAACTCCTTTATTGTCTTTTTTGGTAACTATAAGACAGGGTATATTATATTCCGGGTGCATATCCTGCCGGGGAAAGTTAATATCTTTAGTTGCCAGTGTCCGGCCGATTTTCCGGTACTTACCCGCATCTGTCAGGTAATAAAAAGCAAAAAAGGTCGTGCCTCCATTCTCTATAACCAGAACTTTGCCGGGCTTTTGTGAAAGTTTTCCATCACCAAGCTGAAGCCGCTGCTCGAAATTGGCAAGAATAAAGTACTTCTCAAGAAATTCCGGGTTTGATCCGGAAAGGTCTTCTTCAGAGAAAATCTCTGGAACTACCGGTATCTTTTCTTCGCCTGCAAAAATACTGCTACTCAGAGTAAGAATGATCAGGCAGAGAATCCTTTTAAGCATGGTTTAGTATCTCCCGGGGGCTACGGTAAATATTCTTGTATAATTGTTAATAGGCAGCACTGAAAAAGCGGGAAGCCTTTTCAGTGCTGTACTGGTTGCAAAAAAACTTCATGGATCAAATTTCCATAATTTCCTTGGTCTTTTTGTCGATCTCATCGTCAATCTGCTTTTCATACTTTTTGACCTGATTCTGGATGTCATCCTTTAGCTTCTTGAGATCGTCTTCAGTGAGAGCTTTGTCTTTCTGAAGTTTTTCCAGATCTTTTATCGCGTCTCTTCTGGCATTTCTCACTGACACCTTTGCATCTTCGCCTTTTGACTTTAGATCTTTTGCCAGATCCTTACGGCGTTCTTCTGTAAGAGGAGGGAAGGTCATACGTATAACCTTACCGTCGTTCTGTGGTGTTACGCCCAAATCTGAAGCGATGATTGCTTTTTCAATCTCTTTAAGAATGTTCTGGTCAAATGGCTTTACCAGCAGCTGTCTGGCCTCAGGAACAGAGATTGTGCCACACTGATTCATCGGCATATTGGCACCGTAGGCGTTGACCTGAATATTCTCAATAAGTGTTGGAGTGGCTCTACCTGTACGGACAGCCCGGAATTCCTTGCTGAGGTGTGAACAGGCTTTTTTCATCGCATCTGTTGTTGTACTAATTACATTATCTGCTGACATAAATCCTCCGATCCTTAATTATATATTATAAATTTATCAAACTGCTACCCTAAGGGGTAACGATTGTGCCAATTTTATTGCCTTTTACCGCGCTGAGAGTCGCACCCTTCTGATTGATAGAATAGACTATAATCGGCAGTGAATTCTCACGGCACATTGTAAATGCCGTTGCGTCCATGATTTTCAGGTTCTGCTCAAGACACATATTATAGGTCAGGGTATCATATTTTTTAGCGTCCGGATCCTTGGCAGGATCTGCAGTGTAGATACCATCTACCTTGGTGCCTTTGAAGAGGGCGTCGCAGTCAAGTTCCACTGCCCGCAGTGAAGCGGCAGTGTCGGTAGTGAAATACGGATTTCCGGTACCGCCGGCAAGAATAATCACTCTGCCTTTTTCCATGTGTCTGATAGCTCTTCTTCGGATGTACGGCTCTGCTACCGGCTGAGTCTCGATAGCGGAGAGAACTCTGGTCGGCTGACCGAGACCTTCTATAACACTCTGGAGCGCCAGTGCATTTATTATGGTTGAAAGCATTCCCATATAATCACCGGTGCCGCGTTCAATGCCGATGCTGGTGATCTGGGTGCCGCGCATGAAGTTGCCGCCGCCGACAACTACTGCGACCTGATAACCGGCTTCAGCAACTTCTTTTACCTCAGCTGCTATTGACTCTATCGCTTTCTGGTCAAGTCCATGGCCGGCTTCTCCGCCCAGTGCTTCTCCTGAAAGCTTGAGCATTACTCTCTGGTAGCTACTCACAATTATTCCTTTCGTATATACTGTCCGTAATGATAATGTTTATCAATAATTGCTGTTTGAACCTTGTCGCCGCTTATTGGGCAACAAGATCCGCTACCATGTCTCCTACCTCTGTAGTGCTGTATCCCATCTGAGCTGCAGCGAGACTCTTAAGCTTGGTCTTGGTTACTACCGCTACCGCTTCTTCAATCTTGCTGGCGGCAGCATCTTCACCGCGTTCTCTGAGCAGCATCGCGCCGGCACAGATTGCCGCAAGAGGGTTGATCTGGTTGAGTCCGGTAAAGCTTGGAGCAGTACCGCCGATAGGTTCGAACATGCTGACTCCGCCTTCATCCGGGTTGATGTTACCACCGGCCGCTATGCCGAGTCCGCCCTGAGTAATCGCAGCGAGGTCGGTAATGATATCACCAAAGAGATTGCCGGTGACGACGATATCGAAAATTTCAGGTTTTTCCACCTGATAGAGGCAGGTTGCGTCTACGTGGTAGTATTCACGTTTGATATCGCTGTATTCAGCAGCGCCGATTTCGTTGAAGGCGCGGTCCCAGAGACCATAGGTGTAAGTAAGTACATTGGTCTTGCCAACCAGTGCCAGGGTGTTGTTTTCACCGACACCACGAGCTTTTTTACCATATTTTTTAGCGTAGTCAAAAGCGTAGCGTAAGGCTCTGTCAACCTGAAAGCGGCTGTAAACCATGCTCTGTACCGCAACCTCATTGGGAGTGCCTTCCATTGAAGTGCCGCCGATACCTGAATAAATACCACCGACATTTTCCCGTACCACGCAGTAGTCAATTTCATCTGGACCTTTACCGGCCAGCGGTGAGGTAACACCCGGGTAAAGCTTTACCGGACGAAGGTTGATGTACTGATCAAGTTCAAAACGCATTCTCAGGAGGATACCTTTCTCAAGAATGCCGGGTTTTACATCAGGATGACCGATAGCTCCAAGCAGGAGGGCATCGTAGCCGCGCAATTCGTCGATCGCACCTTCGGGCAGGGTCTCACCTGTTTTCATATAGCGTTCGCCGCCGAAATCGTAGGTCGTCTTATTAAGAGAAAAACCGAATTTCGCCGCCGCCGCATCTAGAACCTTGAGTGATTCTGCGATAACTTCCGGGCCGGTTCCGTCTCCAGGTATTACTCCAATGTTGTATGTGCTCATGCTTTCCTTTCACTTGAAACAATTGTTAATAATAGATGTAAAACGTTAAAAATTCTTAAATTATGAAAATTATACGATATTTTCGGGGTATTTCAATACCCAGATAATACTTTAACAGCTATTTTATCCTATTTATCATCTCCGGCTGCAGGGTATGTACTTTTTTTGTTGAAATTTTATAATTGCCTGAACGCGATGGTATTTGTATCATTGGTAAAAGTTGATAGATTGAGGTTTTGTATTCATTTATAATGTGTGCAAGGAGAGTACCAGTGCAGAGATTATGGGCGCCCTGGAGACTGCAGTATGTTACTGATCAGCAACCACGTAAAGAGGGCTGCTTTTTCTGTAATGCATTCTCTGAAATTGGGGCTGAAAAAGAGAATTTACTGTTGTACCGTGGGAAAAAGGCTTTTATTATGCTCAATCGTTTTCCATATAATGGCGGGCATTTAATGGTGGCTCCAGCGAGACATTATGGTAATTTTGAAGAGGCTGGAGCGGATGAAATTCCTGAGATATGGAGTCTTGTGGCTCTGTGTAAGGCTGCACTTATCCGGGCGCTGCGGGCGGAGGGCGTCAATATCGGGGTTAATCAGGGAAAATGTGCTGGAGCGGGAGTAAAGGATCACCTGCATGTGCATATTGTGCCCCGCTGGGAGGGGGATGTGAATTTTATGCCGGTAATGGCGGATATTAAGGTGATGCCGCAGGCACTGGAGGAGTGTTATGAGGTGCTGTATCCGGTATTTCAGGAGTTGGCTGCAGAATAGCAGCTTTCTGACTTGCCACTGCTTGTTATCTTGGTTTTATGGAAATACAAATATAGAAGGATGTATATGGCTAGTAGAGAAGGGAGTCCTAACTCGAAGAGACTGGATGCTGCAAGAAAAGCGCTGGCTCTTGGAGATGTGACCACAGCGGAAATTATAACCAGAGAGTATCTGGACGAACAGAATAATTCGGTTGAGGGGTTGAGGCTGCGTCTGGATGTATTGTCGAGGCTGAAGGATTTTGAGAATGCTGTCGGTCTGGTAGGTCGTCTCATTGAACTTACAGGTGAGAGTCGGGATCTCTTCTTTGAAGGAGCGTATTATGCCGAGCTTGGCGGAAATTATGAACTGGCGCTAAAAGGATATGAGAAGGTACTGCAGCTGGAACCTGTTGATATTCAGGCACTGCTGGGTATGGGACGGTCATTACTGAATTCAACCGGAGTACATGGGGCTGATGTCTTCTTTGCCCGGGTTCTGGAGCTGGAGCCGGATAATCAGGAAGCGGCAGAATATCTGGCGCTGGCATATGAGAAGGATTCTAATCTGCAGCGGGGTATTCCTTTTTGTGAAGAGTATCTTCAAAAATATCCCGGCAGCTGGCTGTTGCAGGTGGTGTTGGGGAATCTCTGGGGAGACGGTGGTAAATCGGCAAAGGGGCTGATTTATGTCTCCAAAGCTATCGAACTGGCTCCAGCCGAATCCAAGCCGCTGGTGGCTGCGGCGACACTTCTGACCAATATGCGCCGCCCGTTTGAGGCGATGGATTTTCTGGAGAGGGCGAGCAAATTGTCCCCGGGAGATCTGAATATTGACTTGGAAAAAGCGAGGTTATACCGCGGTATCGGCCGGAGCGAAGAGTCTATCCAGATCCTTGAAAAAGTCTTTCGTTATGTCCCCAATCTGGTTCGCGCCAGAAGTAATTATCTGTATTATCTGCATGATGTAAATGGTGTCAGCCGGGAACGTCTCTATACCGAGAGTGTACGTTATGATCAGGATATATGTGCGCAGATACCTGCTCTTGAAGGTGATTTCGTTAATGATAAAGATACCGGACGTAAACTGGTTTTAGGCTTTTTATCCAGTGATCTGCGTGAGCATTCGGTCGCGTATTTTCTGTTGCCGCTTCTGGAGCGGCTTGACCGGTCAGCCTTCAGTATTGTGCTCTTCAGCTCAAATCCGCGTGATGATGCGTATACGGATAAGTTTCGGTCTTTGGCTACTGAATATATTGATGTCGGAGGTTTGCTGGATTATGATCTGGCAAAATTGATGCGGGAAAAACACATCGATGTCTTGCTGGAACTGGGCGGACATACCGCTGGTTCCAGACTGAATGTCTGTGCTTACCGGGCGGCACCGGTACAGATTGACTGGCTGGGGTATCCGGATACTACCGGTTTGAGCAGTGTTGATTATCGTCTTGTGGATGCTATTACCGATCCTGAGGGAGAGGCGGATAATTTTGCCAGTGAAAAGCTTATACGGATGCCTGAAGGCTTCCTCTGTTATCAGCCGCCTGAAACTGCGCCCGAGGTTGCAGCATTGCCGGTAGATAAAAATGGTTACATTACTTTCGGCTCTTTCAGTAATATGGCGAAGATCAATGGTGATATGATTGCTCTCTGGTCGCGGCTGCTGCTGGATAATCCTGACAGCAGGCTATTGCTGAAGAATAAAGCTCTGGGTGAAGAGCGTGGCAAAACGGAGATGCACCTTAGGTTTCAGCAGTTTGGCGTGGAGCCGGAGCGAATTATTCTCCATGGCTCCACCGAAAGCACCCGGGGGCATCTTTCATTATATGCGCAGGTTGATATCGCCCTTGATACCTTCCCTTACAATGGAACAACTACTATCTTTGAAGCTTTGTATATGGGCGTGCCGGTGGTAGGTCTCTGCGGTCTTACTCATGCCTCAAGAGTCGGGGCTTCTATTCTTTCAAGGGTTGGACTCAAACAGCTGGTTGCCGGCTCGGCACAGGAGTATCTGCTTATAGCTTCTGCTCTTGCCCGTCAGGTAGAGGATCTGAGACAGCTTCGCCGCGGGATGCGCTCGCGTCTTGTGGAATCCGGTATGCTTGACAGCAGCCGTTTTGCGCAGGATTTTTCTACGGTCATGCGCCGTCTCTGGTTGGAATGGGTAGAGAAGGACGCTGCTGGTAACTAAGGTGCTTTGCTTCGTTGAAGTTATTGCTGTTGTTGTGTAAATTATGAAGCGGGTGACTGACGGCAGTGTGGATTATTTTGAATTATAATTAAAACTGGTTGTTTACCGCTAATATTTCGTGGTGTTGTCAATTTGTCATTGCAGGTATTTTTGCAGCTTATTTGTGATGATAGCCACGGGATTTTTTAAATAAAATACTGATTTTGAATCATGAAGGAATAATAATGTCTGAACTAGAACCTTTTGCCATGCCTGAAGCAGCCTCACAGGGGCGGGTTTATCAGGAGAAGACTCATCCGTACCGCTCAATGTATCAGCGCGACCGGGACAGAATAATACATTCCACTGCTTTTAGGCGGTTGGAGTATAAGACTCAGGTGTTTGTAAATCATGAGGGGGATTTGTATCGTACCAGACTTACCCATACAATCGAGGTTGAGCAGATATCCAGAACTATTGCCAGGGCTTTGGGGCTCAACGAGGATCTGACGGAAGCGATTGCGCTGGCGCATGATCTCGGGCATACACCCTTTGGGCACGCCGGAGAGAGAGTTTTAAATGAACTGCTGCTGGATTTTGGCGGGTTTGAGCATAACCGGCAAGGGTTGCGGGTTGTTGATATGCTTGAGCATCGCTATCGGGATTTTCCGGGGTTGAACCTGACGAATGAGATTAGAGAAGCATTTATCAGACATCATAGTCCGTTATACTCGGATGATCCGCATATCCCGGCGGAGTTTGCGGATTCCGGTACGGCTCTGCTGGAAGTGCAGGCGACTATAATCGCCGATGAGATAGCTTATGATAATCATGATATCGATGACGGGCTGTACAGTGGAATTATCAATGAACGCGAGCTGCGCGAACTTTCACTCTGGCGCAGGGTGGTAGAGGAACTTGGCGAGGAGTATTATAATTCTCTGGAATCCTATAATAAGGGCGCGGAAGGGGTGCGGATGCTGATCAATCTGCTGGTAAGTGATGTGCTGGAAAATACCAAAAAGAATCTGCAGGAGCAGAACATAAAAACTGTCGCTGATGTTCGTGCTCTCAAGGAACTGCTGATAGTGCCATCAGAAGGAATGCAGCTGATGAAGCGGGAGTTGGAGGATTTTCTGTCGGCGGTGTTTTACAAGGATTACCGGGTGATACGTATGGCCAAGAAGGCTCAGCGTTTTATTACGGAGCTCTTCCTGACCTATATTGATGATCCGAATACAATGCCGGTGCGGCATCAGAACCGTCTGGCTAATGAGTGTATCGAGCTTGTCGCGGCTGATTATATAGCAGGAATGACCGACAGGTTCGCTGAGCTGGAGTATAGCCGGTTCTTTTCGCCATTCACTCGTCCTTAGGTTGCTTGTATAGTTTTGCTTGAGGTATTTTTAATTATTTTTAAACAATCGGAATTTTGTTATTATGAAAATATTTGCTCTATCTGATCCGCATCTGTCTGCTGTTGCCAATAAACCTATGGATATTTTTGGCGATAACTGGAATGATCATACTTCAAAGATTCAGGATGCCTGGTCATCTTGTGTCGGCAGTAATGATGTGGTGCTGGTCAGTGGTGATATTTCCTGGGCACTTAAAATTTCCGAAGCACTGGAGGATCTGGAGGTTCTCAGGGGCTTGCCGGGAACAAAAGTCCTCTTGCGTGGCAATCATGATTATTGGTGGTCCGGTCTGAAGAAGGTGCGTGAGGCGGCAGGAGAGGGATTTGAAGTCATTCAGAATAATTCATGTGTGATTAACGGCGTCGGCATCGGCGGCAGTCGGCTTTGGAATTACCCCTTCGTTTATTGGCCTTTTGGTGGTGGTGAAAATGCAGCCGGTAATGACGAGAAACCGGAAGTTAAAGTCACTGGGCGCAATAGTCCTCTGGATGATGAAAAGATCTGCCGTAGTGAGTTGAACAGGTTGCAGAACAGTCTTAAGACAATCCCGGACAATGTTGAGCTGCGTATCTGCATGACGCATTTCCCGCCGGTATCAGCAATTCCGGAATCAAATGAACTTACGGAGATTATTGCCGCTAATAACATTGATTATACGGTATATGGTCACCTTCATGCTCTGGACCGGGCGCGGAAGTATCAGGCAGCTGATTGTGTGGTAGACGGGGTGCGGTATCTGCTGACTTCCTGTGACTGGCTGGATTTCAAGCCCCGGCTGGTGGTTGAGGTGTAACTGATGTGGTTGTTGCTGGTTCTGCTGTTTCTTTTATCGCTGTTGATACTTGTAGTGAGAAACCACGCTCTGGGAGTGGTGCGTTTTAAAGAACGCCCGGCTGGAGGACGGCAGGAAAGAGGCTTGGGGACGCTGTTGCGGCGAGCTTTCTTCGGGTTTAACACTTACCGGAGCAGAATAAGTACAACCCCGGCAGATTACGGCTGGGGCTATACTGAATGTTTACTTATATCCGAGAGTGGAGTTACTCTAAGCTGCTGGCATATACCACGGAATACCAGCAGGGGAATAGTTTTACTGGTGAACTGGCTGGGCGGGTGTAAATCCGATAATCTTGAAGCTGCCGGAGTATTTATTGAGCTGGGGTACGAGGTGTTTCTGCTTGATCTGCGTGGTCATGGTGACAGCTCAGGAATGGATACTACGTTTGGTTATTTTGAGTATCGTGATGTTTTGGCTGCGGTAGAGTATATACAGTGCATGTTGAAACCGGAGTCACTTATTATTTACGGGGTCTCTCTGGGGGCGGCAGCGGTTATGCGGGCGTTCTATGCCGGGGTGATGCGTAAGGTTGATCGGCTGGTAATTGAAGCGCCGTTTGACAGACTGATAAATACCATCCGGCATCGGGTAGGTGCATTAGGTCTTCCCACTCTCTTATTACCGGAAATAATAGCAGCAATGGGAGGTCTGATTCAGAAGTTCAATCCTTTTACTTTTAATCCGGTGCTGTATTCCTGTGATGTTGAGGTTCCGGTATTACTTATACAGCGACGGTTTGATCCATATATCAGAGAGAGTGAGGTAAGAGAGGTATTTGATAATCTGGGCGCGGTCCGGGATTCTGAGTTACTGCTGGTTGAGGCCGGTGGTCATGGTAGTATCGTTTTGTCACATCGTGAATTATTCCGGAAAGAGGTAGAAAAATTTCTGGATGATTCAGTCAGGTAATACTGTGTAATTTGCAGGTCTTTGGCCTGTGATTTCCCCGGTGATGGAAAAATAGCAAAAAAAAATAAAATAGGCTATTGACTGAAATGACAAATTTCGTATTATCTTTCTTGTCGCTGATGAAAGGGACAAAAAAGTTCACTTTGGCAGCAACTGAAATTTAGAGGATTTTGTTTAAGTTTCATAAAGACAATTAGTTATGCGGGCATAGCTCAGTGGCTAGAGCACCACCTTGCCAAGGTGGGGGTCGTGAGTTCGAATCTCATTGCCCGCTCCAAATATTTTAAACTGGTAATTCGCTTTTAGGGTGGATTACCAGTTTTTTTGTACTTATTTGTAATTGTTTTTTGGGCTGTCTTATGCTTATTTTATTATAGATATTTAGTGTACTTTATAGGGTTACCTGCTAAACGTAGTGTTATTTTTAGCATAAATAATTTATATTGACGCTATAAAAAAGTTAGATAAAGCTGATAATGTTATTGTATTGCTAATGATAATGCAATATCATTAGCAATACATGCATGTAGTCGTATTTGAAGTATTGCTTATGTAATATAGAAAAGAACGGAGATTACAATGAGAAATATTAACAGATTTTATTATGGTGTTTTGACGGTAGTTATGGCGTTTGTGCTGGTTACATTCGCCTCGCAGGCTGTAGAAAAAAAAGTCAAGGTTTATGTGAGTATCGTGCCGCAGGAGTACTTTGTGGAGCGGGTGGGAGGTGACAGGGTTGAGGTAGCTGCTCTGGTATTGCCAGGGGATAGTCCTGCAACCTATCAGCCAACTCCGCAGCAGATTGCGGGTCTGTCATCTGCAGATCTGTATTTCCGTATCGGGGTGCCGTTTGAAAAAGGGTTTATGCCAAAAATCAACGGGTTGAGTGATAAGCTTAAAATAGTCGATACCCGTAAGGGAATAAAACTGCGTATAATGAAGGCTCATCACCATCATGATGGAGATGATGCCGATACTGATGAGAGTGAGCACGCGGGAAAGGATCCGCATATCTGGCTTAACCCTATGAATATTAAGATTCAGGCCAAGACAATAGCTGAAGCGTTGATTCAGGTTGACCCGGACGGAAAAGATTTATATAATGAAAATTATAAGAAATTTTGTACTGATCTTGATAAGCTGAATGAGCAGTTAGCCAAGTCATTAGAACCTGTCAAGGGAGAGACTTTGATGGTCTTCCATCCGGCTTGGGGTTATTTTGCTGATCAGTACGGTCTGAAGCAGGAGGCTATTGAGATTGAGGGTAAGAATCCTTCTGCAAAACAGCTTGCACGGATGATCGATGAAGCAAAGAAGGATAATATAAGAGTAATCTTTGTGCAGCCGCAGTTCAGTAAGGCCGCCGCTTCCAATGTGGCGCAAGCAATTAACGGGGCCGTTGTAGCAGTAAATCCGCTGAGTAAAGATTATATTGATAACCTTAAAGCTGTTGCGAATAAAATAGAGGCAGCCCTAAGTGAGCAGAAGTAGTTAGGCGGTAGTGAGTTGAATAAAGGATACTGCGTGAGTAAAGATAATTCTGATAACTCTACTGAAGTTGTGTTAAATTTCAAGGATGTCTGCTTTGCCTATGAGCAGAGAGAGGTCCTTCATAATATTAATTTGCAGATCAGAGCGCGGGATATGGTCGCGGTTGTCGGGCCAAATGGCGGTGGCAAGAGTACTCTGCTCAAATTAGCATTGGGAATAATACGCCCGGTCCGGGGTGAAGTAGAGTTATTTGGCAGGCCGGTGAATAAGCAGCAGGTCAAGCGGACGGGATATGTGCCGCAGAGTTTGTCATATGATGCCGCATTCCCTGTGAGTGTGATGGATGTCGTGCTTATGGGCAGGACTGAAAGGCATCGCTGGGGTATGTATGATAAGGAGGACAGGCGAGCCGCGTGTGAAGCGCTTGAGACAGTTGAACTGCTCAAACTTGCCGACCGTTCTTTTAACCAGCTTTCAGGTGGCGAAAAACAGCGGATCATGATCGCTCAGGCATTGTCTTCACAGCCCGAGATAATATTTCTGGATGAACCTACGGCAAATGTGGATTCGGTGGTTGAAGGAAAGATTTATGATTTTCTGGCAAAACTTAATGAGAGGATAACTATTGTTGTCGTCTCTCATAATCTGAATGTTGTCACGCAGTATGCTTCACATGTAGTATGTATAAATCATGTGATGGAATATATGGATGTACCGCATTTGGCAGATGATGAAAATCGTGCTGTCAGTCATAAAAATATGCTTGTACTGAAGCATACGGATTCCTGTCCTACAATTGATCCGGATGAAAAAATGCATACTTCACATCTTGGAAAATTGTCAGGAAGGAAGTGATTTTGGAAACTTTTTTAGCGGATTTATTTAAATTCTCATTTTTACAGTATGCCTTTATTGCCGCCTGTTTTACCAGTATCTGTTGCGGAATCATCGGCAGTTATACGGTAGTGCGTAAATCTACCTACGTTGCCGGAGCTATCGCGCATTGTGTTCTCGGTGGCATGGGGGCTGCAAAGTATATTCAAGTGGTATATGGTGTAAAGTGGCTAAGCCCGCTTACTGGAGCAGTAGTTGCAGCGGTTCTGGCAGCTTTGATAATTTCCGCAGTGACATATTTTGGTAAGGAGCGTGAAGATACGGTACTGAGTGCTATCTGGGCAATTGGTATGGCGACGGGTATCTTTTTCATAACCGCGACTCCCGGGTATTATGAAGATCTGATGAGTTATCTTTTTGGTAATATTCTGATGATCAATAAAACCGATATTTATTATATCATTGCGTTGGATATTATAATAGCGGCTCTGGTATTTATGTTTTATAATAAGTTTCTGGTCGTCAGTTTTCAGCCGGAGACGGCACGGATACGCGGAATTAACATAGCTTTCTATCATACTTTACTCAATCTGCTGACTTCACTGAGTGTGGTTATTCTTACGCAGGTGGTTGGGCTGGTGATG
Source organism: Planctomycetota bacterium (assembly GCA_963677015.1). Classification (GTDB taxonomy): domain Bacteria; phylum Planctomycetota; class SZUA-567; order SZUA-567; family SZUA-567. Next base: position 2,336,712 of record OY781533.1, on the reverse strand, counting down.
GTAATAGCTTTGCTTACACTGCCTTCGGCTACTGCCTGCAGGCTCTCTTCGAGGTTGTGGAAGATAATGCTATTGTCTTTTGTTTTCTGTCTGCTGACGAGCTGGAGTGGCATAGTAGTATCCTATGGTCTGGAGCTGCCAACAGGAGCGACTATAATTGAAATTGCCGGTTCTTTTTATTTATTTGTACTTGCAGTGAAGTATCTTTATAAACGTCTCTTTGTTTGAATTCAGTAAATGATTATACCTTCTATAGCTCTTTGTGCGCTGGCTGATGTGCCATTATCTATGGGGTATCTTTATTTTGATTTGTTGAGTATTTCAAAAATACGGTTTAAATGAATTGCCAAGTATCTATAATTAAGATAGTTACCGGTTATTAAAGTACCGATCAATTGTTTTTGTTATGAATTTAAGTTGAAAAATGCGAAATACTCCACAAAAAAACGCTATACGAAAGGTGTTCACTGATAATGATCATCCGCTGTGCATAAAAGAGATACTCGATCTGGCGCAGGAGATTATCAGCACTACCAATATAGCGACGGTATACCGTAATGTAAACTTGCTGGTGGAAGAAGGCTGGCTGGTTAAAATTGAATTTCCACCTTTAGGAACATATTATGAGCGTGCCGGCAAGGCACACCATCATTACTTTTATTGTCGTAAATGCAAGGTTATCTATGTAATTCCGGGGTGTCCGCTGGATCTGCCTGAAGCGGTACCTTCCGGATTTGTCCATGAAGGTCATGATGTCTTTATTCGCGGTATATGTGAGAGTTGCTGTAACGCCAATGAAAAGTGTGAGCATTAGCAGTCAGCTTTGTTATAACTATTCTTTTGATTTTTGTGTTTTCTGATAACTAATCAGCGTAAGCTTATCAACTTTTTTGAATATTATTAAAATCATTATTTTTAAGTAGAAATTTCTATTCCGGTACTGATTTACTGGAGTCGGAGTTTTTCCGGGATGGGAATTATTATTGTGATATATTGCTTCAGGTATTATCTTTTAATTAATAATTAAAGGTTCCCAGATCATGTGTTCGTTTAAATCTATTCCTTTGAGTATCTCACCTTTTCCATCCATGCAGTATTTGTTGAGTATCCCCGGGTTATCCGGAGTATAATCGTTGCAGATACCAAGGAGATAATATTCAGCTCCCTGATAATCCATTATCCCCTGATAGTAGAGGGAAAGCCGGGTAATATCCGATATATCAAGAGAATTATTGAGGTAGAGTTTGAGAGCGAGCAGTTTGGCCGCTTCGCTAAATGACAGTTCATCTTCAGGAGGGTCGCTGAGCATTTCATTCTCTGCTATATGCAGTGGAATAGTTGGGAAGGTGAAGACAAGATCATAGGTGGCAACTTCATTATTTACTTCATCACGCATAAAAATTTCCCCATTGGCTCCGACGAGAAAATACTCCAGATCCCTTTCTATGCCATCTGTTTTTTCTGTAAGCTTTATGCTGTAATATTCTGTTTCATGATAGCGGGTTGGCTGCTGCCAGATAATATACCTGTATCTGCCGGAGTTTAAATGCTTCTGCTGTTCGGCGGGGCAGGTGCTTTTAACCAGTAGACGGCAAGCTTCCTGTGGGGTGAAGCCGGTTATAGGGTTATAGTCGCCCATAAGTTCCATCGGTATATCCTGATCTGGATTTTCCGGTACCGGGTCATCATCATAAATATCAGTATTATTGACTGTTCCTGCTATACTGTAGACTACAATGTCGAGTGCTCCTTCGTTATCGTTAAATCCTTGTCCCAGGCTCTGATTTATATCATCATTGGCACAGAGAAACAGTTCACCGTCAGCAATTGCGATAATTTCTCGGGTGTTGCCAATAAAAAATGGTTCTCCATCCTGTCCGATTCTACCGCAGAGTGCACCTTCATTGACCAGACGTAAAATATAGGCATCATTATCAACCGAGGTTCCCGGGCAGCCGTTTGCATCATACTCATTCTGCATGGGGTTAACTCTCCAGTTTCCTTGCAGGTAACTGACTATTACGGACTGCCCCTTATGCAGCTTTATACCTGTTTTCTGCCATGGGGTATTTGCCTGAATAGTGAATATTTTACCTGACCTGCTGCCGGTATTGGAGAATTGTGGCTGGCTTTCGGTGATCGGGTTTTGAATGAGGTCATTAATTTGCTTCGGCTCGGAGGCTTTGCCCAAGTTCATAAACAGTGTCAGGGTTATAGCTAATAGTATTATTCCGGTTTTCATTGTTTTTCCTTATCTTGTTTATATCGCTTGTATTTCGTGCGCTAATTATTAACAGCAGACTTGAATTTGCTGAAAGTTTTAATTCTGTTCTCTGATGAAGTTGGTAATTAATACGGTTATTATCAAATTGCTATGTAATCTGGTATACAACGGCGATCATTTACTTATCGGACGTTCAGGGTATCTTATCGGACGCTATACAGGATAATTACTGTTGGCGTTTATTTTCTTTTAAAATAGTTCGAAAATTTGTAGAACATAATTATTTTGAATTGATTTGTAATGCTCTAAGTGTTTTATGGGTATATTGTTGTATTACAGCGAGGATTTGAAATTTTTTTTAAAAGCGTTGGGCGGGGTGAATATGTATACTAAGATTTAAATTGTTTTACTATATTTTTGATTCGACAGAGGATGTTTGCAGACTGAAGGGAGGATTAAACAATGTCTGATGCCTTGGATTATACGGATAGCTTCTGCTGGCTGTCCATACCTGATGTGCCGGCTAAGAAGGTTGATGTTTTCTATGTTTATCCGACAATTTATGTTGAGAATGATCCGTTAAATATGGATATTTCAGATGCTGGTCTCAGGCGGAATGCCGCCGGACTTTTGACGGCACAAGCCGGGGTGTATGCGGAATCGGCGAATGTTTTTGCTCCTTTCTACCGGCAGCAGTCAGCGGCTACTCAGTCGATGGAGGTGAAAAACGGCGGTAGAGATGCCTATGAAGATCCTGCGTTTAGACTGGGTTGCAGGGATGTTGAAACGGCATTTATGTATTATCTTGAGCAGCTTAATTCTGGCAGACCTTTTATTCTTGCCGGGCATAGTCAGGGATCAATGGTTGTTCTTGAGCTGTTGCGGAAGTTTTTTGGGGATAGCGAGTTAAAAAAGCGGCTGGTGGCGGCTTATGCTATAGGATATTCATTGACCGTCGCTGATCTTGAGAAATATCCGCATCTGTCTCTGGCGCAGAGAGAGGATGATACCGGAGTTATTATAACCTATAATACGCAGGGGGAGGGAGCTACTGGGTCTCCGGTACTACTTGACGGTGCTGTCGGGATTAATCCGTTGAACTGGCGTACAGACTCTGTTTCCGCTTCTTCGGATCTTAATCTGGGGGCGGTATTCTTTCGTGATTCAACCGGTGAAGTACTGGAAAAGGTCGCAGATTTTTGTGGCGCTTATCTGGATACAGCAAGAGGGGTGTTGGTTGTTAATGATCTGAAGGCTACCAATATTGTTGATTTGAATAGACTCGGACGCTGGCCGGAGTGGGTGTATCACCGTTATGATTATGCCTTTTTCTATAATAATCTTAAGCGTAATGTTGCACGGCGGATTGAATCTTATTTTGCTGAAGAAAGTGTATGATTATTTAACTGTAGTTCTCTCTTTAATTGATTATTTTTTGCCTAGCCTGCACTTTTTTTAGTGTGGGCTCGTTTTATATTGAGAAATTTGAGAACTTTGAGCAGGGCTGTTTTGAGCTTATGATAATTAATGGGTGGTGTAGCAGTAAAAACAGCATTTTTAGTAGCATAAGTATCTAATTAGTGTGTCGATTTAACTTTTTTATGGGGTTGTGTTGCATTTTTTTGCTGTTTTGATTGCCAGTCAGTTGATTATGATATCCTGTAACATGTTTTTGTAATGAGTGTTATGTGTATAGTAATGTAATGATGGTTAAAATATGTAATATTTTGTATTTAGTGCTTTAATGTGTTGTATTGTTTTATTAAGATATAGGGTAATGGATTGATATTGGGGTATATCTTATTATTTTGCTGTGTGTGTCATTTTAAAGGTCGGATATGAAAACAGGAATAATTGCTAATTACCGGTCATATGATATTGATCAGCAACTGGTTATCGCCCTGAATGCAATCGCCTTCGCTCTGGCATTTTTTACTATAGCCGGGATGTTTTATCTGGGTATGAATATGCTGTCATTTGTATTTTGGGTGGTGGTTATGCTTTTTTCGCTTACGTGTGCGATATTGGCATATACCGCTGAATACTATGACGTCATACTCCGGTTATCGGTGTATGTTTATGCGTTGATACTTATTCCACTGGGTTTTGTTTCTGTTGGAAGTATAACTATGCCGACAGCGATATATTCCAATGTCGCGTTTTTTTCTCTGAATTTTGTTGCCAGTAAAATGCAGAGAATCATTATTAATCCTTTTTTAATAATTTTTGTGTTTCTCTTTATGCTCTATGAGTATTATCATCCGGGGATTGCTGCGGTTATGCCTCATGGAAGCCAGTTAATCAAGTATTATCTGGTTTTTATTCCTATCGGTCAGCTGACATTTGCTGCCGTAGGAATTGCTATGACCAGATCATACCGAAGAAAGCATAATGAACTGGTGGCGAAAAATTCTGAACTGCAGTATCTGATGCGGGTGGATACCCTTACCGGTCTATATAATAAGCAGTATCTTAATGAACAGTTAAAGATCTCGCTTTCAATGGCAGTCAGAAAACGCATACCGTTAAGTGTATTGCTGATAGATATAGATTTTTTCAAAATGTATAATGATACTTACGGGCATTTACAGGGTGATGAATGTCTGAAAGAGATTGCCGGGGCTTTGAAGGACTCTGCACTTCGTGACAGTGATATCGTCTTTCGTTTTGGGGGAGAGGAATTTGTGGTGCTGCTGAATAACACTCAGAAAAAGGCAGCGATAAAAGTTGCCGAGAGAATACTTTTTAATATTGATAAACTTGATATAGAGCATAAGAGTTCGAGTATAGCACCCCGGGTAACAGTCAGTATTGGAGTCTCTTCGTATGACGGATATGAAGAATTGCAGTCTGAACGGCTGGTGCTTGAGGCGGATAAGGCGTTATATAAAGCGAAGAATCTCGGGCGGAACAGATATTATACTGCAGATTAATTCCTCAGTTGCTTAAGTTGCAGCAGCCTATGTCCGTAAATACATATTATTATTATTTCTTGTATTTTAATTTCAGACAGGTTTATTAATTATTCAGTTTCACGCATACGGTAATGGTTGCGTGACAGGATAAAAATTATCTTTTATTTCTTTATTGTTAGTAAAAATATTGTTAAAATAAATTTGTGGTGTTTGTAATGGCGGTTTTGGAGGTGTCGTTATTAATATCTTTAAATTCTTAAGATTTAGAAAGAGTTACAGCTTTGATGTTAATGTGCTGGTAATATTAAATCTGCTTATTGCGGCTGAAGCTTTGTTAACTCTTTTATCCATGATATATATAAAACGAAACGAGTCATATCCGGTGTTTTGGGTCGGTGTTCTGGTGTGTACTGTTACTTTGGCTGAGCTGGTTTTGCATGAGAAACTGGAGCAGCTGGCAAAAAATCTGATTATATATGGGATAGCTTTAGTACTCATACCCGCCTGGGTTATGGTGAGAGGTAGTATAGCCATTGGTGCCATACTCTATATCTTTGTTATTCTGCTTTCCTTGAATCTAGTGGCGACGAAACTGCAGCGTTATATTATTAATCCGTGTTTGTTTGTATTTCTTGTGGCGGTGATGAGCTATGAATATTATAAGAATAAATTCATAGCAATTGTTCCGGTCGAGGAGGAGATTGCATTATACTATTCACTGGTGGTACCGCTGGCATTTATACTGGTAATGTGGATGGTTGTAGTAATGATTGATAAGCATAAGAGTGATCATAAATCGCTGGTGTTGAAAAATGAAGAACTGCGCCGTATGATGCGTATAGATACTTTAACAGGGCTTTATAATAAACAGTTTCTCAATGAACAGATAAAGTCGTATATGTCTATGTCAAGGCGCAGTGAAGTACCTTTGAGTGTGATCGTTATTGATATCGATTATTTCAAGTATTATAATGATCATTATGGACATATTCAGGGGGATCGCTGTCTGGTTCGGGTCGCTGAAATTATCAATTATTCTGTAATGCGAGACAGTGACAGTGTCTTTCGTTTTGGCGGTGAGGAGTTTGTGGTGCTGCTATATAATGTAAAGGCGATGGACGCTCTTATGGTAGGTCAGAGAATTGTTGATAATATTCGGGATGCGAAGATAAAGCACAACGGTTCACATATTGATGATTATGTTACTGTCAGTGCGGGTTTGTTTACATTTGACGGTAAAAAGGAGATGACGACAAATTCGGTGATTCGAATGGCTGATGAGGCGTTGTATATTGCAAAGAATGAAGGCAGAAATCGCATATGCACTTTAAATTTAGGGTAGAATGGTTTAGGTATTATCCTCATTTATAGTTTCTGTGTTCAATCACTACCGTTTTTTACTTGACTATTGGGAAATGCCTGATATTCTTTAAGGTACAATTTAACTGATTATAGGTGTTATGGTGTTCTGGCTTATTACGATAAATCTTTGCCATAAGGTTGAAAAATGAAAATATTGAGAATTGATGAGAAACTTGTTGGAGTTCTGGTAAAGTCGGCAAGGGATGGTCTGGCTATGGCTGGTCTGAAGCCGGTGCCTGTAGGTGCCAGTCGGCGGTTTACCTGCACCCGCGACGTTACTGCTATTATCGGTTGCGCCGGTAATTGTAATGGTTCAATTCTTATAAATACCTCTGAAGAGGGCGCTATGTTTCTCGCCGGTAAAATGCTGGGTGAAGAGATGACTACTCTTGATAATAATGTTCTTGACGGATTATGCGAGATTTGTAACATTATTGCCGGTCAGACCAAGGCCGTACTCTCGGTTACCGAGTATAAGTTTGATAAGATCAGTACTCCTTCAGTTGTTGTCGGATCTAATTATTTTATTTCCCATTATAAAGGAGCGACAACTATAAGTGTTGATTTCGAACTTGATGGTATTGTTCCAAATCCGCGGCAGGATCTTTCTTTTACAATTGCGATGTTCCTGGTTAAAATTTAATAGTTCCGTTGACAGTTTTTAAATGTATTGAATTTCTGTTAATTGTTTATATTATAATGTATTAATTGCTGCATGTTAAATGCAGCAATTTTATTATATAATCAGTTTGGAAACTATAAATTTTATTCATATCTATAAATGAAACTGTGAAGATATTATGAACCGAAGTTCAGCATATAAGTATTAGTTGTGCCGGCGGTTACTGTTATTTTGTCTTGTTGAAAATATCATCCAGCCAGTCGAAAAGAATAACACCGACAAGACTGCGGTTCTCCATTATACAGTGATTTGATGCTCCATCAGCAGCGGGAGTGATTACAAGTTTTTTCTTTGGGTTCGGCAGGTTGTCAATGGCCTCATTTTGCTGTGACTTTGCCTCGGCTCCTGCATATTCACCCTCACCTATTATTATAAGAGCCGGTTGTTCCACTCTTTTAGGATCAAATTCAAAACCTTTATTGGCCCCAATTAGAGCGGATGTATCCTCCATCGGCACACCCCAGCGCCAATTGATTACTTTAACAATATTAGCATGAAAGCTGGTCCAGGCTGCTTTTTCTTCTGTTGTTGCCTGGGTTACCGGCATCTTGGCGAACAGTGGATAGGCATTGACTACTGCCGAGTTCATTGCTATTGCTTTTATTCTCTTGTCGTGCATCGCCGCCTGAGGCACAAATCCGCCACCGCCGCTTATACCATAAGCCGCGAGTTTTTCACGGTCAATATCTTTTCGTCCTACAGCATAGTCGACTACAGCTTTAAGCGGTATGTACATATCCGGTTTGAAGGTATATCCTTGAAATGGCATTAGCCCCTGACCAGGAAGATCTATGCACAGAAAGTTATAGCCATGTTCATAGGCTTCCTGTCCAAGATAGAAATACAGATCTTCGGCAAAGGTTTCGCCGCCTCCGATCATTAACAGAGTTTTGCAAGGAGTGTTGTCAGAATGTGCTTTGCGAAAGTATCCGGTCAGGAAGGTGTCTTTGAACGGGATCTCAATATATTCAAGTTTTGGCGTTAGAAGGCTCCCCGCTTGTTTTAGCAGCTCACGAGATTTCAAGGCGCGTTCTTTGAGACGTGAATCGGTGGGTAGGATGGATAGAAGGGAAATACGGTAATAGTATGACGCACGCAAAAGCAGAGTCCTCGCGCTTACCGCATGATCTGCTTTTAGAGATTCACGACCGCGTTTTTCTATTCTTTGTGCCAGTTCATACCATGCTTTCTGCCATGACTCGGCGGAACCGTCTACGATTTTTGACGCGGCGTAGAATGCTTCACCTGTTTCTGCTCCTTTATTTACAATAGAGCCCAGAATGAGGTTGCCAAAATGAAAATCCATATCTGCATCATTAAAATAATATTTAAAATCATTGGCATGAGCATCAAATTTTGAAGTTTCAGAGTCGCCGGAGCAATAGGCTGGAACTATAAAAAGAAGAGCGGCAAAAAACACGTTGGTAAATACATACAATTTTCGGGAGGGCATTATATACTCCTAAGACATTTCAGAATTAATAGTGTAATTAATTCTATATTTCGGAGACGATACATGCAAAATATTTTACAAAAAACCCGGAGGTAATTACTTACATCCGGGTAACGCTGTTGAATAATGTGTTGTATGAAATATTACCGTTTCATATTTACCGCTTCCTGAAGCATATCATCGGCGGTAGTGATAACTTTTGAACCCAGCTGATATCCACGCTGCGACATCAGGAGTTTGGTCATTTCTTTAGCCATAACCACGTTTGAACTTTCAAGAGTATGACTGCGGATAGAACCGAAGAGGTTTATGTTCTCTGTACTGTTGTATACCGGTGATCCGGATATACCGTTTGTTGTCCATAAGGTGTTTCCAACTTGAGACATTCCGTTTTCGTTGGGAATTACCGCCATTGCCAGTTTTGCCAGATGCTGGTTAAGACCATTGGTATAATGTCCGTCGATAACCCCATACTGGTCGATAAGGTAACTGTCCAGCTCGCCATCCGGATAACCGTCCTGAGTTATTTGGGGTGTGTTGTCTATCGCCAGCTGGGTCATCGCAGAAAAATCCATAGTATAAGTAGTGCCGCCATCGATGGTTGAGTCAATAACCTGCTGTTCGCCACTCTGGCTTGAGGTGCCGAAGCGAATAATGCCTGTTCCTTTGTTTAAAGAGCTGTCATCAGTACTTTCAAAGTCTCCATCTGCAAACCAGCGCCAGGTGCTGCCATTGGAATCCCTTGAAATCAAAGTATAATTTACGCGTTCAGATTCTTCTACTGTCCCTTCGCCGGCAACTGATGACGGGAGATAGACTTCGGTAAGTGATATCCCGCTGCCACCGGTATCATCTTCGGTGTATGCAGGGTTTGCCTGGAAGAAGTCTTCGTAATAACTCTGGAGGTTTCGTGATTCGCCGGTTGAAGGATCGGTTACCATTGTTGATGTTGATATTCTGATATCTGAAATAGTATTAAACTGACCAAGGTTGCTGGCAATATTGAGATTAAAATTACCGTCATCATCATAGCCAAAGTAGCTTCCGGCCTGTTCAGCGGGAGCAGCGTAGCCATCACCATCGACCGTATATTCTCTGGTGCGAACAGTTCCGAATATACCGCCATCGAGACGCTGCGTGCTTGCGGTTCCTGAATCACCAACGCCACCTGCAAGCCAAGCGGCAAAATCATCCAGAGTAGTACCGTCGGTTCCGTAAACAAAAGTTTCGGTATAATTATGACTGCCCTTGGTGAATTCAACAGTCAGTTCTCTACTGTCCATGGTGTAACCGTTGGGTATATTGCCAAAAAGATTCTGGGTGCTGCCGGTTCCGCGCTGGAAAGAAATATTAGCCAGATCGGTTGTGCCATCAGCAGTAGCGGAAGATGTTTTATCAAATAAAGAGCCGGTACTCTCCACGCCTCCGACATTGATATCGCTGCCGGTATTACTCAGCCAGCTTCCGGCGGTAACATTACCCGACGAAGTTGGGATATCATTTCCCTGAAGTACTGAGACATTTGAATTAAGGTTTCCTGAGAAGGTCAGTGTTGAGGTAACTTCTCCATCAATATGAGTACTCAGGGTTGGCAGGGTAATATCTGAAATAACATCGGAGAGAACACCGTCTATAGCCTGGTATCCCTGAACAATAAGACCATCCGCTGATAACAGATTCTGAGTGAGCGGATTGCCACTTAGTGGTGCACTGAGTAGAAACTGACCGTTTTTGGTATAGTAATCAGAACGGGAATTATTAAGGCCGCCTAGAACAAAAAAACCATTGCCGTCAATAGCACAGTCGAATGTGCGGCTGGTCTGGGTCATTCCACCAGGACTGAAGACCTGATTAATGGTACCTACGCCAACACCGTTACCTACTTGGCGAGGGTTGGTAGAACCGCGGTTTCCTTCCTGTTTTGAACCTCCGCTCAGCTTTCCATAGAGAATATCGTTGAAGCTGACGTCTGAATATTTGAATCCATCGGTGTTGGCCTGTGACAGGTTGTTACTGATAACGTCTGTCCAGGTCTGGTGTGATTTAAGAGTGGTAAGACCGGTCCAGAGTGATTGTGATAAGCCCATTAATTTTGCCTCCGAATTGGCAGCGGGGGGTGAATTCTATCCCCAGAGCTGCGAAAAAACGAATATTATCTTTCTTGATTTCTTAAACAATAATCATTCCAAGGATTGGTAACCGGAAAAATAATTTTTTTTTCTGGTTTTTACAGTATAAATGATATTTTAAAAGAAAATGTCCGGGTAATATAGACTGTAAGAGGCGGAAAAAATTGCCATATTTAAAGGTAGGGAGGCAAAAAAAGCAGGAAACTCTATATTGAGTTTCCTGCTTTTTTGAAATTTACTGTTGAAATACGGCTTATTCTGCTTCGTCCTCAGTTTCAATATCGGTGTTAGCTGTCAGATTCTTTTCAAGCATTTTTCCACCGGATAGAATGTAACTCATGGCCTTGTAAACCAGACGGGCGGTGGTGTAGTCGCTGACAACATCATCTTCACGTGGGCAGAGCTCAACAATATCTATAGCTGCTATGCGGCGATGGCTTGCAACTTTTTTGAGCAGGCGGGTAATTTGCTGCCAGTTGAGTCCACCTGGCTCAGGATTACCAACATTAGGAACAATAGCGCTGTCAAATGCTGACAGGTCAATTGAGATATATACTGGGCTGCTGAGAGCCGTAATTATATCGTCCTGCCAATCGTCATCACTTGAGTAACGCAGATCTGACATAAAGTAGCAGTCGATACCTTTGTCTTCATTGGCGATGATGTCGAAAGCTTCCTGCGACAGACTGCGGATACCAAGCTGGCAGAGGTTGATGTTAAGGTTAGAATCAATGACTTTGCGCATTGTATTAAGATTGTTTTCATCGTCATCTTCAATGTTATTAAGGTCTGCATGAGCATCAATGTGCAGGACTGAAAGTTCCTGATGTTCTTTTGTTGCTCTGGCGGCAAGTGTCTTAATACATTCGAAAGATATTGTGCCGTCACCACCAAGAATAACCGGCACTGCTGTTGAATCGAGTGCTTCATTGATATTTTTTGTAAGCCATGCCGGCAGATCAGCGCCCTGTGGGGCACTTTCAGGGGAAATACAGTGTACGCCATCACGGGCGATAACATCCAGACCGGTCTCTTCATCATAGCTTTCTATCTGTGATGAGGCATCGATAATTGCACGTGGGGCCAAGCCTTGCCCTGAAACATAAGTGGCACCATCTTCACATGGGGCTGGAATGATTGAGAAGAGAGCCTTCTCCAGATCTACACTGTCATAACCAAGAAAATTGGTCTGTTCTGCCATATTAAAGCTCCTTGAAATACTGATATATATATTATTAAAACCCAAAAAATACACTTATAAAAAAACAAAGAGTTTCCGCCCGTGAGAGGCAGAAACTTAATTTATAATATCTTTATAACAGAAAATGCCGGAAATTTCAAGCTAATTTAAGAGATTTTGTTGTTTTATACAAAAACACTTGAGGATAGGTTTTTCCTGAAAAAAATGTTGAAATAATGTTTTTATGTATTTGCCGGGTTTTATTCAGAATAATGTACAGCTTAAGTTATAACTGGCATTAAATTTGTTGCCGGTATAGGGTCAATTATGAAAAAGAGTGGAGAGTTATAGTGTCTATAAATATTGCCCTATCAAACTATAATGCACAGCTTGCATATTCACGCATGAACTCTTTTGTAAATTCATTTTCAACTCCAATAACAACTAAATCAAATACTTATGAAGGCATAACCGATTCGATAAAGCTTTCAGCGCGGAGTATATCCGCATTTTCTAGAGAGTGGATAAAGGGGCAATTGGATAAGGTCGCGACTACCGATGAATCCGGTTCGTATAAATCAGTGGATCAGATTAGCCTTGAGCATGCGGAAAATATTGCCGGTTTTGCTGATAATGTCCGGAAATTACTGTATGGCAATCAAATATCTCTGGATGAAGAGGTGTCGTTGCAGACAGATGGCATAGGTCATATCGTGGCGACTTCAAGTGGCAGTAACGATGCCGATGAGGTTAATTCCGCTTTAAGAAGTTCTATCGGAATTACCAATGGATTCATGAGTGTTGCGGCCAGTGAAAGTATTGTAAATCATGTTAATCAGTTCCCTGACTTTATTGAAGACTATGCCGCAGACCCTCAGGATACACTCAACAGGAATGAGAACAGTCTGCGCAGTTATGTTTTAAAAATGGAGTTGACTGTCGGGCAGGATTATATAAATACTGCTCAGGCAGAACCGCTGTACAGTTGATTGTGATGGCATTTTAAATTATTCAATAAATTATCTTCTGGGCGGATAATTCTTGTTAAAGTAACACCCGGTATGTATACTGTATTAAAGACAGTATATTTTTTTTATGGTATCTGTTAAGTATTAAAGCAGTCAGGCTCTAGGGGAGGTTTTATTAATACTGGAGTTTCTGATTGTTCTGCAGATATATTACGTGGATGAGCCAGGTCAGACTTGTGAGGTTATTTTCAAGTTTTGCCTTCATAATAGCAGTAAGGAGTATTGCATGATCTTTGATTTGCCTGATATCTTGATTGCTGAAAGAGCGGGAAGGGCAATGGCAATGGGGGTGAGTTGCTCTGTAGAGATTGGTGTCTCATCATCTCTGGCAGGGGCTGCATCGCTGGCGGCGGCGCGGCGAATAAGTAATTTTGGACAAAAGTTGAAAATTATTCTCACCGATAGTTCTGATATGTCATTGCAGGCATTTCAGACCAACCTGAATATTGTTAAAAATATGAATCTGGTTATGCAGTATGACCAGCTGGATGACGATTTTCCCTGTGTTATTTCGGGTACCGATTCTACTGCAACTCTGGGATCGGAAAATTTTGTGGTTGCTAAATTTTTTGTCGATCCAAGTCATGACAAGAACTGGGACGGCTGGCAGGTGGAGAGAAACCCCTATATCAGAAGAATCGATAAAAAGAAGACTCTTTCTGTGGCGCAGGCTCGTGAAATTGACCGTAATGCGGTAGACGTTTACGGTATGCCTACTCTCTGTCTGATGGAAAATGCCGGAATTGGAGGTGCTGTTGTCGCTGAACGTATGAGTAGAACTCTTAGCGATGTGCACAAGGTTGCGGTTTTAGTCGGAGGAGGCAATAACGGTGGAGACGCGATGGTTGTTGCCAGAGGTCTTATCGAACGTCGGGTTCCGGTACAGGTGGTACTGCTCGCTGATACCTATACTGATGATGCGGCAATAAATCTTGATATTCTCAATCAGTCGACTGTCGCGGTCTTCGATGGTACTCACAAAGAGATTCTCGAATTGATAGATGAGGCGGGGATGGTAATTGACGGGATGTTTGGAACCGGACTGAATCGTGAAATTGAGGGAGAGTTCAAGGAGATAATTGAAAAGGTAAATCGCTCTGATGCCAAGGTGCTCTCACTCGATGTACCTAGTGGTATCGCTGCAGATACCGGCGAAGTTCTCGGGTGTGCAATTGAAGCGGATGTTACGGTAACTTTTGCTGAAGCTAAGGTGGGAATGCTGGAGGGGGATGCAAAAAAATACTGCGGAGATATTGTTGTCGCTGATATTGGAGCTCCTCTGTAACGGCGGTTGTCGAATTTTTACAGTAAATAAAATTGTCAGTACGGTGACAGGTGCAGTTGTGACTTTAAGCTGCCGGTTCTGCCGGCAGCTTATTCGTAATCGCTGATTTGTTGAAAACAATCTACTGATTTTATCTTTATAAGTAAATCATATATAGAGGTAAAACGCCTTGCGTGATATTTGTTGTGGCAGGTATCGCTATAATTTTGGTCGCGCTGGAAAGCTTTTATGGTGATTATATGCGTATTGTTATTTCGATGGGGGATCCTGCGGGGGTAGGACCTGAGGTAATAATCAAAGCCCTTGCCGGTAAGAATTATCCGGATATTTCATTTCTGATAATCGGGGATAAATATTATTTTGAACAGGCACTGGCAGGTTTGGGACTGGAGCTTGATTATAAGGTGGTAACGGAGCCTGAATTTAAAAGTGCTGGTATCACTTTGTTTCAGCCGGAGCTGTGGGCCGGTGCTTATGATCCGGTTGGAAAATGGAGTGAGCAGACAGGATTACACAGTCTTGGGTATGTCAGAGCAGGGGTGGAACTTTGTCTGCAGCATAAAGCTGAAGCTTTGGTCACTGCACCGATCTGTAAAAGCGCCTGGAAAGCCGCCGGTTGTGAATTTCCAGGTCATACCGAGCTTATTGGTGAGATGTGCGGAGTGCATGATGAAGTTATGATGCTTGTTGGCGGGGGGCTTAGGGTCGCGCTGGTTACGACGCATGCGCCGATATCAAGTCTGTCTGAAATGATTACTACCGGGCGGGTATTAAAAGTTCTGAAAATTCTTTCCGGTGATCTGCAGCGCAGATTTGCTGTGTCGTCTCCCCATATAGCAGTCCTTGGGCTTAATCCGCACGCTGGTGAGGACGGACATATTGGAACAGAGGAATTAACCAGTATCAATCCGGCTGTTGCCGCTGCCAGAAAAGAAGGTATTGATGCTTCATGGGCATTACCGGCGGATACGGCATTTTACAGGATGCTGCACGGGGAGTTTGACGCGATTCTGGCGATGTATCATGATCAGGGGCTTGGACCGCTAAAGACGCTGGCTTTTGACAGTGGAGTGAATATAACATTAGGACTGCCGGTAATAAGGACTTCGGTGGACCATGGGACAGCTTTTGATATTGCCGGGACCGGAAAAGCCAGTGGCGCTTCGATGGTTTCAGCGATAGAAGCAGCAATATCAATGGCGAAAAATGAACAGTTAAACTGATTGTTTTTTTGTGTTTGCTGAATTTAATGGGATGAACTGAAATGGCTAAAATTATTATTGTTGATGATGATGAGTTCATGAGAGAGGGGCTGGTCGAGACACTTGAAGACGGCGATTATGATATTCTGAGTTTTGAGGATGCCGAGAGTGCTGTAGAAGCTCTGAGTGACGGTACTGCATCCATGCTGATTACAGATATGCGCATGCCGGGCATGAGTGGTATGGAGCTTCTGGAGCGGGTTAAGAAGGTTGACCCAAAACTCCCAGTTGTGATGATGACTGCATTTGCAACAATAGAAACAGCGGTTGAGGCTATGAAAAAGGGCGCTTTTGATTATATCATGAAGCCTTTTGATGCGACCCAGATTGATGTGGTGGTACAGAAAGCTTTGGAGTATCGTCGGCTTTTAGTCGAGAATGAATATCTTAAAAGCGAACTTGCCGGCAGATGGTCGGTAAATGATTTTGTCGGTGAGTCAAAACTGATGCAGGAGGCTTTTGGTAAGATCCGTCAGATAGCCGCCAGTAATGCAACCGTCTTTATCCGGGGTGAATCCGGTACCGGTAAAGAACTGGTCGCCAAGTCGATTCATGCTCAGAGTTCAAGACGGGATAAACCTATGGTTCGGGTTAATTGTGCCGCATTATCTGCCGGAGTTCTGGAGAGTGAGCTTTTCGGTCACGAGAAAGGTGCTTTTACCGGGGCTGACCGCCGGCGAATTGGCAGATTTGAAATGGCTGATGGTGGAACGATATTTCTGGATGAGGTTTCAGAGATGGACTTGAACCTGCAGGGGAAACTGCTGCGGGTATTGCAGGAGAAGGAGTTTGAACGGGTTGGGTCGAGTGAAACCATAAAATCAAACGTCAGAATTCTGGCGAGTTCGAATCGTGATATGGAGGAGGCAATAACCGAAGGGGTCTTCCGTCAGGATCTGTACTATCGGCTGAATGTTGTCAATATCGAATTACCGCCGCTGCGTGAACGCAAGGAAGATATTAGCAGTCTTGTCGATTACTTTATCTGTAAATATAATATGGAAGAGGGAACGCATGTTAAAGGGGTCAGTGAGGAATCATTGAATCTCTTAAAGGTGCATGACTGGCCTGGAAATGTGCGTGAACTGGAAAATCTGGTAGAGCGTGCCATTGTGCTCGGTGACGGCACTATGCTTTCTGACAGTGTAATTAAGACCAGTATTGAAAAAGCTCCCGGGGTTAATGCCCGTGAGTCTTCCGCTAGTACGGTCGGCGGTTTATTCGAGCCTAAAAAACTTGATGATATTGAACGGGAACATATTCTGCGCATGCTTGAGTATTATGATAATCACCGGTCAAATACAGCCATTGCTCTGGGAATAAGTGAACGCAGTCTGCGTGACCGGTTGAAACGCTGGAAAGAAGCGGGGTTTGAGGTCTGATATTATTACTTATATCAGGTGGTAGAAGTATTTCGGGCAATCTGCGGCTTGAGTTTCTGTTTTAGTCTTATGGTATTACTTTATCGCTGTCTAGTAACCGACTTCGGTCGTACTGTGATGCATTCTGGTAAAATTTTGCAATATGAATATTATTTGATAACTTGCATTAAAAGCAGTATGTTATATGCAATATAACATAAAGTATCCTTGCGTTAAACTACGTATAAATTGTTGTTTTGCTGGCGGGTCATATTAGCCAAACAGATCGCTGAGATCCTGACTGTCGATGATATCGATTGATTCAAACTCGCTGATATTAACTTTCTTTTTCAACTCAGCAAGAGGGAATTTGACATATTGCTCGGCTTCGATGATGAAAATTGGCGGAAATAGTTTTTCAGTGTACATCTGCTGTATAATCTCAATAATTGATCCCGGTGCGGAGATAGACATGCTCAGCAGTACGGCATCAGGCTGTTCTTTTCCTATCGCCAGTACGGTGTCATCAATACTGGTAGTGATAATGGTATTGCAGCTGAATACCTTGAGTTTCTGAATGATTATTTCCTGAACCAGTATATCATCTTCAGCAATTATCACCTTGAGCTTGTCTACACTTACTGCTTCTTCAAATCTGGTCTTGGCTGTCTTTTCTTTCTTCTGATTACCTAGAGGCAGGAATATTTTAAATACAGTTCCAGCGGGTTCGCCGTTTTCCACTATTATGCGTCCGTTGTGTTCCGAAATAATGTTTTTGGAAATATAGAGTCCAAGGCCGGTTCCTTCTCCCTCTTTCTTGGTTGTATAGAAAGCGCTGAATATTTTATCTCTGACGGTTTCTGGGATCCCGGTGCCGGTATCGGCTATCTCCAGCAGCATGTCATTCTCTACCTGAGTGGTAGTGATAGTGATTTTACCGCAGTTATGCATTGCATGAATAGCGTTCATTATCAGGTTTATCAGTACCTGAGTTATCTGCTGCAGATCAAATGGTAGTAGAAATTCATCTTTATTATAGTTCTTTTCTACTTTAACCCCGTTTTTAAGCGAATTGCTGCAGAGCAGCAGAGCATCATCAATTGCGTCGGCGATGTCTGAAATTTTTGACATGTCTGCGCGTTTGCCGGAAAAATTCTTTATTGTGTTGGTGAGATCGCAGATACGGTGAATACCGTGATCCAGTGATTCCATAACGGTTACTACGCTGTTGAGGTCATGCAGCAGGTTCTGGCGGTTATCTTCTGTCAGTTCCATGGTTTTGGCAGATTCTATCAGATTGGGTACCGTCTTACTGAGAAGCTGAATATTACCTCTGACGTAGCTGAGAGGATTACTTATCTCATGGGCAATGCCTGCAGCCATTGTTCCAAGTGTGGCCAGTCTTTCACTGTGTATTATCACCTGTGAACGTTCTTCGGCAAGTTCACGCATTTCTTTGCCGAATTTCTGCAGATGTTTTTGTACAATGATCTGGGAGGTAATATCTCTGGTAACTCCAACTATAAATTTAGGGTAGCCGGTTGAATCATATTCGGCGATTTTAGCCCGGGTGGCAATCCAGCGCTGTATGTGATTATCCAGAAGTATTCTGCATTCAAAGTCCATAGTGTTTTTATTGGCTTTGAGTGACTTGTTGAATAGCTCGGTGATTCTTTCAAGATCCTCTGGATGAATGAGTGAAAGAACATCTTTAATTGTCAGGCTGATATCTTCGGAGATGTTAAAAATCCGGTAGCATGACGGGCTGAATGATAATTCATTATTTGGGATATTGCATTCCCATATACCGTCATTGATTACTTCAAGGGCTCTGGATAGCCTGACCTGGTCCTTACGGAGATAATTAACATTCTGCAGTCGTTCTATCTGTGATACAACTCGTGTGGATAGCTCATCAGCATCCCAGGGCTTGCGGAGAAAATCATTGGCTCCAAGGCTGAAACAATCTTTGATCAGAGTCTCTTCTTCACTGGCAGTTACAATTATGATCGGGGTTTCGGTATGTTTATCGATATTGCGTACCACCCCAACCAGTTCATTACCGTTCATTCCCGGCATAAGCATATCAAAAAGGAAAAGATCCGGAGTGGTGCTGCTGAGTTTTTCAATGCATTCTGCGCCTGAGCAGGCTTCGGTAATATTTGTGAATCCCTTGTTACGCAAATCATTATTGAGTTTGCGTCGAGATATTGCGGAATCATCCACAATCATAATATGAGATTTTAAAATAGAAGGACTGATTTTAATTTTCGCCATAAGTTATTCAAAAATTCAGTTTAATATCTGTAAGAAAAAATCTAGCACAAACTATAAAATCAATTATAAATACACATTTTTTTTTTTACAAGTTAAAAAGCTGTTTAATGAATATAAGTGCGGTGATCTTCAAATTACGAATTTCTGCTGGATATATAGCGCTATATTTTATGGGTCATTATATGGTCATCCATGACGTATCCATCTCCGATATCTTTGCATATTGCACCGGATATGGTAAAATCACAACTTTTATAGAAAGCGACACTATTCTCATTAGTCCTTGCTACTGTGAGATATACCTCGCTGAGATTCCTTTTTCGGGCGATACTGTAGATGAAATCCATAGCTTTGTGTCCGATCTTCTTCCCACGGAATTCTTTTCTGATATATATACGGCTTATAAATAATTTCGCTTCTTCTTTTTCCTCCCGGATACCAAAGTAACCTGCATTATCAGCGTCAACCTTTATCAGAAAGTATTCAAGACCTGACTTCATATCGCAAGAAATTACTTTGGGAGAATACATAAGTTTCAGCATGTATTCAACGGTCTCAGCACCGATTATATTGGGATAGTGTTCGCGCCAGATTTCCTGCGCCAGTTCATAAATTGTCTGGATTTCATCTTTACCTGCTGGTTGGAAATCAATATCTGTTATGTTATTCATGGTATCTCCGGTATTCGTTTATGTGGCAGCTGAAGTAAAATTATAAAATTCCTGCTTTGTAAAGCAATATGAGTTTTGATATTGGTATTTAAAATAATACACCATAGTGTGTCTGCACTATGGTGTTGGTGAATTATAAATTTAAAGAGATTTGCAGCTCTGCGTATATGTTATAACCGCAGGAATTATTCCCATTCAATGGTACTTGGCGGTTTGCTGGATATATCATATACTACCCGGTTTACTCCTCGTACTTCATTGATTACCCGGGAGCTTATTTTTCCGAGTAGTTCATATGGCAGATGTACCCAGTCGGCTGTCATACCGTCAAGACTCTCGACAACACGCAGTGCCAGCGCATTTTCATAGGTTCTTTCATCTCCCATAACCCCGACCGACTCGATTGGCAGCAGTACTCCAAAGGCCTGCCAGACTTTATGATACCAGTCGGCTGCATGGATCTCCTGCATGATAATGTCATCTGCGTGCTGCAGAACAGCTACTCGTTCGGCCGTTACTTCGCCGAGAATTCTTACTGCGAGTCCCGGACCGGGGAAAGGATGACGCCAGATAAGACTCTCCGGCATTCCCAGTTCAGAGCCTATCTCTCTGACCTCGTCCTTGAAGAGCAGACGTAACGGTTCGAGCAGTTTCAGACCGAGTTTTTCCGGAAGACCACCAACATTGTGGTGACTCTTGATCACCGCTGTTGGTCCGCCATGAGCGGAAACAGATTCAATAACATCGGGATACAGCGTACCCTGAGCAAGAAATTCCGCACCTGCAATTTTCTTGGATTCGGCTTCAAATACCTCGATAAAGGTATGACCAATGATCTTACGTTTTTTCTCGGGATCGGTGACTCCAGCGAGTTTGTCAAGGAAGAGTTTCTTCGCGTCAATTGGCAGGAGGTTCAGATCATAGTCCCGGCGGTAACCGTCAACAACCCGGTTGAATTCATCTTTACGAAGTACACCGTTGTCAACGAATATGCAGTGCAACTGGCTGCCGATAGCCTTGTGCAGGAGTACGGCCACTACTGAACTGTCAACACCGCCGGAAAGGGCGAGAATAACCTGAGAATCGCCGACAGTCTTGCGGATGTCATTTACCGCCATCTCGACAAAACTGCTCATCTCCCAGTCACCGCGGGCTTTGACAACATTATAGAGGAAATTGCGCAGCATCTCTTTACCACGTGGAGTATGGGCAACTTCAGGATGGAACTGTACACCATAAAACTTCTTGTCGTAGTTGGCAATCGCCGCGTGTGGGCAGGTGTTGGTCTTGGCTATTGTGTGGAAACCTTCCGGCAGATGCTCAATCTGGTCACCATGGCTCATCCAGACATCCATATCAATCGGGAGATTTCTGAAAAGGTCATTATTTCCCTGTACTGTTATATCCGCGTGGCCGAATTCTCGCTCTTTTGCCGGATGCACGTTTCCACCCAGTGCTTCACACATAAACTGGCATCCATAACAGATTCCAAGAATCGGAATATTCATTTCAAATATTCGCTGGTCGCATTTCGGAGCATGCTCCGCGTATACATTTGCCGGTCCGCCGGAGAGTATAATACCGTCGGGAGCAAGCTCTTCAATCTCACTGAAATCCACCTGGCAGGGGACTATACGCGCAAAGACCTTCTGTTCACGTACTCGACGTGCAATCAACTGGGCATACTGGCTGCCAAAATCAATAACCAGAACTGTTTGTTGTTTTTCGCTCATGATTTTTTGCCTGGGTTTCCTCTTCTAAAAATTTATGTAACTTTGGTAAATAAATAGTTTGTCTTTATCTCAAGCTGTAATTTGGCGCTTCCCTTGTAATCTGCACATCATGAGGATGGCTCTCGGTAAGACCGGCACTTGAGATGCGGATAAAGCTTGCTTTCTGGCGCAGTTCATCAACTGTATTTGCTCCGACATATCCCATACCGCTACGCAGACCGCCAACAAGCTGGTAAACAAATGGTGCAAGCGGTCCTTTACTTGGAACGCGTCCTTCAATACCTTCAGGAACCATCTTATCGGTAGTGTTTCCTTCCTGCTTGTAACGGTCACCACTGCCTTGGCTCATCGCTCCAAGACTTCCCATGCCGCGGTAACTCTTGAAGGTTCTTCCCTGATGCATGAAGAGATCACCCGGGGTCTCATTGGTACCGGCAAGAAGACTACCGAGCATAACACACTGTGCTCCTGTTGCCAGAGCTTTAACGATATCTCCGGAGAGTCTGATACCACCATCTGCAATAACCGGAACTCCATTAGGAATAGCTGCACGGCAAACGTCATAAATCGCTGATAGCTGTGGTACTCCAATACCGGCAACAACACGGGTGGTACAGATAGAACCCGGACCTATACCAACTTTAAGACCGTCAACACCGGCAGCAATAAGTTCTTCTGCGGCTTCAAAGGTTGCTATATTACCGGCAACAATATCAATCTTATCGCCGTAGGTTGACTTGTAGCGTTTTACGGCATCAATAACATTCTGTGAATGACCGTGGGCGGTGTCAACTACAATAACGTCAACATCCGCTGCGACCAGCAGCTCTACCCGTTCGTCGTCTTTTATGCCTACCGCTGCACCGCAGATCAGTCTGCCGCGTTCATCACGGGTTGCAAGCGGGAAGTCTTCAATATTATTGATATCCTTGATAGTGATAAGTCCGGCCAGTCTGTCTTTTTCATCAACCAGCAGGAGCTTTTCCACCTTGTTCTCATGGAGGATTTCCTGCGCGTCCAAGAGAGATGTGGTGTAAGAAGCGGTGATCAGGTTTTCACTGGTCATAATATCTTTTACCGGGATGCTGAAATCCACCTGAAAGCGCAGGTCACGCTTGGTGAGTATTCCGGCTAGAGTACGATCTTCGTGAATGATCGGAATACCGGATATCCCGTTGGCCTTCATAATCTCTATCGCTTTACTTACCGGCTCATCAGGTGACATGGTGAAGGGATCATTGATTACTCCATTCTCACTTCTTTTCACTGCGTCAACATGTTCCTGCTGTGCTTGCGGTGACATGTTTTTGTGAATGATACCGATACCGCCCTGTTCAGACAGGGCAATAGCCATTTCTTTTTCGGTAACGGTGTCCATTGCGGCACTGGCAACCGGAATCTGCAGTTTGATATTGCGTGAGAATTTGGTAGATGTGTCTACTTGTGAAGGAATAATGTCGCTTTTCTTGGGTACTAACAGCACGTCATCGAAGGTCAGTCCTTCCCAACTAGGAAATGTCTCCATGTCTTTCTCCTTATACATTATTATTATATTACGTGATCTTTTTAGCAAATTGTTAAGTATAGTGTCAGAGACCGCTAATGTCAAGATATGGGTTATAACTTTATTATCGGTTTTGCTGCTTCCGGTAATATTTTGTATTTTTTTTCAGTTTTTTTAAAAAATTTTTGTACTGCCGGTTTTACAGCAATATATAACTCTTTTCCACGTCAGGACTTTTCCACATTTTTTCAACTTCCGGCAGTTTATTCCGCCAGTTGTCTCCGGTTAGGCGGTTTTGCGGAGCTTTTTGCTTTCTCAGGTATTTGTGAATATAAAGTTTCCGGTTGAAGTTGATATTTAAGCGTATTTATTGTAAGGGTTTATGTGTATTTCTGGTAAAAATTGAGTTCGCCGGCTTCTGGTACGGGCTTTGTAAAAATAATTCTGGAATAGTATGCAAAATTTTTGAGATTTTATTGCTTTTGAAGCTTTGTGTGGAGCAGGTGCTTCTTGGGTTGGGAGTAATTTAATGAATATTGAGAATGATTTTTATGCAGATTCGTTTCGGGCGCTGAATGCGAAAAAATTAGGCTCATCTGTAATAGAGCTTTGTGTCGATGATACCTATGAACCTCTTGATGGCAGTTCGGGAAGTGATGAATGGGAAATTGACTCTGAAAGGAAGTAGTAGATGATTTATGGAATGTACCTCTCATGTATGGGGGCGATGGTTGAGTCGGCGAAGCATGATACGACCGCTAATAATCTTGCCAATTCTCATACCAATGGATTCAAGCCGGATTTTGCGATATTCAAGGATATCCCGGCTGAGAGTGTGCGTAAAGGGCTTGGTCGCAGAGAGTCGGATCTGATTCTGGAAAAGACCGGAGGCGGTGTCTGGATGGATAAGACTGTAAGTGATTTTTCTTCCGGTCCGCTGCAGGATACAAATAATGTCTGGGATCTGGCTATTGATGACAGTAACGGAACTGTAAGTTTTTTCCGGGTTGAACCTCAGGGAGAGCCGGGAACGGTAAAGTATTCCAGAGACGGAAGTTTTCTGATTAATTCTGAGGGTCTGCTGGTAAACAGTAATGGCGATTATATTCTTGATAATTCGAATGCCCGTATTTCTGTTCCCAACAGAGGTATACCGACTATTTCCCGTTCCGGTAATATTGCGATTAATGATGGTAATGATAGTACTGAGGTTGGGCAGATAGGATTAGCAACGACAACATTGAGTGATGCTCAGCGCGGGCTGAAAAAATTAGGGAACAGTCTTTATGAGGCAGATACGGCGCAGATGATTGATACTCCTGCCGAGACCTCCATGGTCTCCGGAGCGGTCGAGACTTCTGCTGTGGATCCGGTTAAAGAGATGGTGAGTATGATCGAAGGGCAGAGAGCATATCAGCTCAACATGAAGTTTATATCGATGCAGGACAGCTCACTCGGTGCGGCGATTCAGCGTCTGAATGGTTCAGCGTGATGAGTGGACGCAGTAAATTTATAGATATTTATTAAACTTAAACGGTATTAGTTGACGATAAAGAAGGCGGAGGTAACTATATTATGATGATTCGCAGCTTATGGACCGGGGCTACGGGAATGCGGGCAATGCAGGACAACATTGACTCGATTTCCAATGACCTGTCCAATGTTAATACCAATGGTTATAAGAAAAGATACCTGAATTTTCAGGATTTGTTTTATCAGAATTTACGTGCGGCCGGTCTGCAGGGCGGCGATAGTGATACCAATATTCCTGTAGGTATACAGATAGGTAATGGTGTAAAGCTTGTAGCGACTACCCCGATTTTTACTACCGGTAGCCCGTATGAGACCGATGTCTGGTCCAATATGCTTATTAATGACGATACCTCATTTTTCTCTGTTACTCTGCCGGATGGGCGGGAAGCGTATACCAGAGACGGGTCTTTTCAGGTTGATGAGAACGGAGAGATTCTCACTTCAGATGGTTTGTCACTCAATCCGCCGGTTACCGGTATTCCTACGGGAGCTCAGGATCCCGAGGTCAGTCTGGGTGGTATCGTCTCTTATGAAGATCCTACTTCCGGTGACCGGGTCGAGGTTGGTCAGGTAATGCTGTATAACTTTGTCAACCCCGCGGGTCTGAGTGCTTATGGTCAGAATCTGTGGCTGGAGACGGCATCATCGGGTCCGGCGACACAGGGTGAAGCGGATTCAGAGGGGTATGGTTCAATATCAGGAGGCTGGGTTGAAGGTTCGAATGTTGATGCGGTAACCGAGATGGTGAATATGATCAGTGCGCAGCGTGCGTATGAATTTAATTCCAAGAGTATTCAGACCGCTGATTCAATGTTGCAGACGGTTAATGCTCTAAAGAGTTAATAGTATAAATTGATTTTAATTTGGTATTGATTGCGGTAATAAGGAAAGAGGAACTGGCTATGAAAAAGTTATGGATAACTTTTTTTCTGATACTGATGAGTAGCGGTAGCCTTCTGGCTGATGTTGAGATCAATCTTCAGCGTTCCGTGGTTGTTGATTCAGAGTATATGAAGCTCTCGGATATCGCTACCGTTACTGGGGATAATGCCGAGAAGATTAAGAAGGTTTTTCTGGGACCTTCACCGCGCAGTGGCGGTTCAATGACTCTTTTGCGTTCGGATATAACCGAACGTCTGATGGATATCGGGTTGGGTAAAGGGGTTATTTTTACCGGAAGTCTTGGAGTTTCGGTATCCCGTAATATTGGTGCTGTTGAGGCGAATAAACCGGTATTTGCGGATAATACTGCCGAAAAATCTCGGAATAATGAGGTGATTGCCAAGGTAGAGCCCGGTCAGGGGTTCGGAGGTAGCGGTAAGTATGCGGAGTATCTTCAGAAGGTTAAAGAGGCTGAGACCGCTGAGGCTGTGCGTCAGGCAATAAAGGAGTTTGTGGCGAGTAAACTCGGTTCAAATGTTCAGGTGATGCTGCAGACAACTGTAAACAGGTTTGAGCTTGACGGTTCAAGCAAAGGTCTTGCCAAGGTTGAGGGCATAGAACGCGGAAAGATTCCGGGAAGAGTTACGCTGGCTATTGTCTTTACAAATAAAGGACAGGTTGCCGGCTATGCTTCGGTTGATGCTACAATTGATATGCAGACAGAGCTTCCGGTCATGGCCCGCAGTATTAAAAAGGGCGAAATCGTACGCGAGCAGGATGTGGTAATAAAACGCGTTGATTATAAGCCTGGGATGGTACTTGAGCAGCTTGCACCCAAGGATATCAACGGGCGGATGGCACTTCGTTCGTTACGCGAGGGTATGCCGGTGAGCGCCGCTTACTTTGGTAAACCGCTGGATATTGAAAAGGGTGAGATGGTAACCGTACTGATTCAGGGTAATGGCTTCTCTATCAAGGAGATGGCTCTGGCTCTGGGTAGCGGTAACTCTGGAGATACCATCAAGGTAGAATCGGTTGTGAGTAAGAATATTTATCCGGTGCGGGTGACAGGCAGAAATATGGCTGATATGCCTATGAATGCGTTATAGTTGATTGAAGTTTTATTATGAATGATTCGTATAAAAATACAGGAGTCTGTTTTATGGGATTAGGTAAGAGCTTGAGTTCACTTCTGCTGCTGGTGGTGCTTGGTTACGCAACTGCCGCTACGGCTCAGAGCGACGGCTTTGGAGTAATAAGCCCGATGGAAAATGCCACCAGACTGCTTGAAGAGGAAGATATTGAGATGAGTCTGGCTGAGCAGCGGGTGGAGGCGAAATTCTATGCTGCTTTCGGCGGATTTAAGAATGATATGATTAAACCGAGAGCCAGTAAGGTGCATGATAGAGTGACCTTTGTCGTTGATGAGAGTACTGATAGTAATATTTCCGCTGATACCTCTCTTTCTTCGGAAACTTCGGCGATCTGGAATCTTAATAACTGGTTCAACCTGACTACCAATGACAATGGTGATACCGTATTGCAGCCGTATTCTATGAAGAGTAGTGACGGAACCATAAATACCTCACTGAATACCGATGATTATGCGCAGGTCAATATGGATTCAAGTCATTCGCATGATGGTCAGGGTGAGACAAATCGTAGTAACACCTTTACGACTTCACTCAGTGGTGAGGTAATACAGGTACTGCCGAATGGTAATCTGGTAGTTGAGGCGAAAAAGACGATCAAGGTAAATAATGAGATTCAGGTAATATCTCTTCTGGGAACAGTTAATCCGAATGATCTGAATGAGGATTCCGAGGTAGACAGTTCTAAAATTATTGATCTGAAGGTGGAACTGATCGGTGAAGGTGATGTTAGTGATACAATCAAGCAGGGATGGCTTTCTGAGTTCGTCAGCAAGTTTAAGCCGTTCTAATACGAACTGATATATGGAAACACGGTGTTAATTACCGATTGATTTCAAGGATGATTTGGATGAAGAGAATAGTTGGCAAGAGGATCGGTCTGTTACTGGTTTTACTCATGGTCTGTGTCGTATTCAAAGCGGAAAGAGCGCAGGCGGTCAAGATACGTTCGTTCTGTCGTTTGCTTGGAGCTGATGCTTTACGAGTTGAAGGTCAGGGTATTGTTACCGGTCTGAATGGCACTGGGGACAGTGTTGATGCGGCCAAGATAATGATTAAAAAATATCTTGAGGCGAATAAATATAACTTTTCAGCGGATGATCTTGCTACAGATAATATTGCTTTTGTAAAGATTGATGCTGAAATCAAGCCATTCTCTCGTCCAGGTGACAGGGTAAATCTGCGGGTAAGTTCTATAGGAGATGCCAAGAGTCTGGCTAATGGTGTGCTTAAAAGCTGCTATCTCTCATTCGGTACCGGTGAGGATGCGATTGTCAGAGCTATGGGAAGAGTGGCTGTCGGTGATAATCCTACAACGGGCTTTATTAATGATGGCGGTCTGCTCCTCAATACCAAGATGATGAATCGCTCGGTCTGGGATAAAAACGGTATGTTCAGACTGGTCTTGAATAACCCTAATTTTCTTGATGCGGCGACAGTGGCATCAAATATTAACGGTGACCGTAAGACCAATCCTGATCTGTCACGGGTATATGGTTTCGGCAGTGACAATGATAATGCACCCAAAGTGGCTATTGCAAGTGATGCTAAAGAGGTGATTGTAAAAATACCTCAAATGTATATGAACGAGAAGGTGCGGTATATTGCCATGGTGCTTGATATTGATGTTGAGCTGCAATCTGTGGCGGAGATACGGATAAATAAGCAGCGAGGTTCGGCGATTGTCAGTGGTGATGTTCAGGTAATGCCTGGGTTTATCAGTTATAAAGGGCGTACGGTTACTCTGGCGCCGGAAAATAACGGGCAGGATCCGCGGTATAACCTGAATGCTGATGATCCGCGAGGTCTGGTTGATGTCTTTGGACCGAATGAATCCGGCGGTAGCGGTAGACGAAGTCTGCAGAGTCTGGTGGATACACTGGCGGCTATGCGTTGTACTACCGATGATATTATCGTTATTCTTCAGGAAATGAAGGCGGCTGGCCTGATTCAGGCCGAGCTGAAGGTGGAATAAAATGTTGACTGTAGATGCAAATGAAGGTCTGGGGGCAGATACTCAGGTGAACTTGACTGCAAGTTCCGGTAAAAGTGCTTTGTTACGTGCTGCCGCGATTGCCAAGAATGATTCCGAGAAAGGAATGAAGCTGGCTTCACGGGAATTCGCCGGTATGTTTTTGGGGCAGATGATGAAGAATATGCGTTCTACAGTCGATGTCAGTGACTTTATGAATGGAGGTCAGGCAGAGAAGATTTTTCAGGGGATGCTTGATGATGAATGGGCGCGTGATATAGCATATAGCGGTAACATTGAAGGGGATTCAAAAAGTTTCGCGGGTATGGTGTATGATTCAATGAAACGAAATTCAGCAGCAAGTGCGTATGGTCAGTTTTTGAAGACAGAGTCGGAAGGTAATGCGACAGCCAATATTGGAGGACAGGGGTAGAACCTTGAGGAGGATGGTACTATGAAGAGTACAGTAGAGAATTTAAAGGCAATTTTAGAGCATATGACAGCGTTGTATGCAAAGTTGCTTAAGCAGGCAGAGGCAAAACGCGAGGCTATAATCGCCGGTGATATTACCGCTTTGGAGAAGATACTGGAGCAGGAATATCGATTATTGGAGAAGGTGAATAAGGCGGAAGGAATGCGGTCTATGCTTTCTGAGAAGCTTGAGGATGAATGCGGTGTCGCGCGGAGTAAGCGTCCGGTGAAACTAAAGTCACTGATAGTGCTTCTCGGTGCTAAAGGTAAAGAACTGTATGATGTCCAGAATAAGATTAAACACGTGCTGGAGAAATTCAGATTTCGTAATCGGCAGAATGAAGAGCTGCTCAAAGCTTCAATTGCACATGTTGATGAGTTTATGAACATGATAAAGGGGCGCGCCGGCAGGAATAATACCTATGATAAGAGTGGTCATAATTCCGGAGGCGGGCTAAGTATCCTTGACCGGCGGGCTTAAGGGTACAGAATAAAAAATTTGGTGAATTCCGGCTTTTAACGGCCGGAATTTTTTTTGCTATTGTTATTTTGGGCGTATTAACAGGGGCCTGTAGTCTATTTTCAGTCTCTTTAGGCAGGATGGTTTTGAAAAAAGGTTTTATTATATGAAAAACAAGTGGTATTATACTTGAATTAGCTGAATTATAAGTTAAGATAATATTGAATATTAATTAATGTAGAGTTATTTTTGAGCTGTAGCCGGCGGTGACGGATTTTTATCGTATTTCTTAATATGCTGATACGGTAATTGGTGGAAGGAGATTGTAACAGATGGCAGAGAAGGGATTTGACATTACTCTTGCGGATTCACAGGCGACATCTGCTCAGAGGATTGAGCCGGACGATTTTGATTTTGGTCGATATCATGATTATGAGGCTGGCTTGCTGCAGGGTAATATGAAATTTTTTGAAGCCGATTCCGGGATTCAGGTATATCGCCGGATGCGTGGTGAAGGTGTTTATTATGATAAATGCCGTGAACACGCAGATTCCTTAGCGCTGCAGCTGGGTGTGCTTGAGAAGAGCATGGGGTATAAAGCGGATATCGCCAATTTTCTGGAACCCTGGTATGGTATAGGATATATAGCCTCCGCATTTGGCGGGGAATATATCTGGGAAGAGGGTCAGGCTCCGGCGGTTGAACCGAGGTTTGAAACTGCGGAGGATATTCTTAATGCTGATTATGTGCCGATTCATCAGAGCCCGGTAGGGCGGGTTATACTTGAGCGTATAGAATATTTTCTGGAAAAGACCGGAGGGCAGATACCGATTTCATACTCCGATGTGCAGGCACCTGTTAATATGTTTTCGTATTTAATGTCGATGAGTGATTTCTGTATGGATTTGATTGATGAGCCGGAGACAGTAGAGAAAGCTGCCGGTCTGCTGGGTGATCTATTGATAGAATTTCTGCAGAAGCAACGGGAACTTTTAGGTGATGTGCTCGCCAAACCTGGGCACGGGTTTGCCAGCAGCCGGTGTTTTGCAGGGGTTGGTGAGAGTACTGATAATGTTGTGATGTTCTCTCAGGAGCAGTACTCTTCGGTCTTCAAGTCAATTCACGAGCGCCTGGGAGATGAATTTGGCGGTGTGGTCTTTCATTCCTGCGGTGACTGGTCGAATAAACTCGAGATGGTGACAGGATTCAGAAATATCCTGACTGTCGATGGCGCGTTTTCACCTCAGACCGATCCTATATGTAATCCTCCTGCGAAGTTTAGAGAATTGCTCTCAGGCACTGGGATAATTCTGAATGCACGCTGTGTTGGTGATTCTGATACTGTGCTGCCGTATTTTAAAGAACTTATAGGCAAGGATATGAAGGTTATAGCGGTTACTTACTGTCAGGATCCGGCAGATCAGGAAAAGCTGTACGAGCAGCTGCATTCTTTTTATGAAGAGGGGTAATTTATACCGGTGATACTTTCTCCGGTTGAATCAAAGATTATTTGATTTTTTAACTATAAAGGCCACAGAACACTAACTGTTCCGTGGCCTTTATAGTTAATATTATTAAATGTCGATTTTGTGATCTTTGTAAAACTTGATCGCGTAATATTTACTTAACACGCTCTATAGTGTTTGTTGTTTAACAAGTAGTTAATGATTATGATAATTTTAAAAATAATAAATTAAATGATGCTAGTTCAAAAAAAGTTATTGACAAATGATATTAATTGTTGTACTATACCCCGGTAGGGTATTAAGTGAATCGGCGAGTATTTGCTGGGTTATTTCTACTCTGGTGCGTAAATCGTTATGCCTTTATAAATGTGGATTATTTTAAATTAATCTTACTTTTAAAAATAATATGTGATAATGATTTCAGGTTGCGGGCATTATTTTCAGATGATATAATTTATTAATCTGTACCTTTTAAAAAGGTGCAGGGATGGAGTGTTTTTTATGGCGTTATTGCGCTGGATGCAGAAGAATCTGATACTTACTATTCCGGTAATGATGATTCTTGGATTTGTTGTGGGGATAAGTTTTGAGGTAAGGTTTTTAAAGTTGGCTATTGTGCCGCTGACTTTTCTCATGGTTTATCCTATGATGGTCAATCTTCAAGTGAGAAAAATTTTTGAAGGTGGTGACTGGAGTGTGCAGGGAGTTACACAGGTCATAAATTTTGCTGTTGTTCCTTTTATTACTTACGCTATCGGCTGGGTGTTCTTTCGGGATAAACCATTTCTGGCTTTGGGATTGCTGCTTACCGGATTATTGCCGACTTCCGGAATGACAATATCCTGGACTGGAATGGCGAAAGGAAATATCGAGGCGGCGGTAAAGATGACGGTTATCGGTTTGATACTTGGATCGGTATTGGCTCCATTATATATTCAAATGCTGCTTGGAGCCAGTATTGAAATTGACATGGCTGGGATTTTTCGGCAGATCGCAATTATTGTATTCCTTCCATTGGTTCTGGGGAATATAACGCAGCGATTTCTTATTTCCCGTTATGGTAAAGAACGTTATCAGAGTGAGATAAAACAGAAATTTCCGCCGTTTTCAACCTTGGGTGTTGTAGGAATTGTTTTTGTCGCAATGGCGTTGAAAGCCCAGGGGATTTTACAGAAACCGGAGATAATTCTGGATATCTTTATTCCGGTTCTGCTGCTTTACGTAATAAATTTTATTCTGAGTATTTTAATAGGCAAAATATTTTTTAAGCGTGATAATGCAATCGCTCTTCTTTATGGAACTGTGATGCGAAATCTCTCGATAGCTCTGGCTATTGCCATGACCGCATTCGGTAAGGAAGGTTCGGATATTGCTCTGGTAATAACACTTGGCTATATAATTCAGGTGCAGTCTGCGGCATGGATTGTGAAACTGACTGCAAAAATATATGGTGAGTCTTAAAATAATATAATTAGTAACCCTTTAAAATCAGTTAATGGAGGCGAAGAAATGCCAAAGAAGATCATTATTGTTGGTGGTGTGGCGGCAGGAACCAAGGTGGCTGCTAAGATTATGCGTAATTGTCCTGAGGATCAGGTTACAGTTATTGAGCGTGGTGAGTTTTTATCTTATGCGGGCTGCGGTCTGCCATATTATGTTTCAGGAGTGGTCAAAGAGCAGAAAGAGCTAATGTCTACACCTGTCGGAGTTGTCCGCGATGCGGCTTTCTTTCAGAAGGTAAAGAATTTCAGTGTGAGAAATCATACCGAAGCAACAGCAATCAACAGAGATAAAAAGACTTTGACGATTTCATCCGCACAGGGTGAGGAAGACCTCTCATATGACAGTCTGGTGCTATGTACCGGGGCGTCACCGGTGGTTCCTCCTATTCCGGGTAGAGAGCTTGACGGTGTCTATAAACTGCATGGGGTTGAGGATGCAGAGGGAATAAAGGCACGTCTTGCCGGGCATACGGCTCTTGACTGTGTTGTTGTCGGCGGCGGGCTTATCGGGGTGGAGATGACTGAATCTCTGGTTTCGATGGGCTGCAGGGTTACGATGGTGGAAATGCTGGATAATATTCTGCCGATACTCGATACCGAGATGGCAGAACTTACCGAGAAACATATGGAGGCCAATGGCGTAAGGGTTATGACTGCTACCAAGGTTGAGGCCATTGTTGGTGAGGGTAAGGTTGAGAAGGTTGTGACCAGTAAAGGTGAGATTCCGGCTGATATGGTTATTGTTTCCATTGGTGTGCGTCCGAACGTAAAACTGGCGAAAGATGCCGGACTGGATATCGGGGATACCGGCGCGATACTTGTAAACGGCAAGATGCAGACCTCCGATGATGATATTTACGCAGCTGGTGACTGTGTTGAAACCATGAATATTGTCACGGGCAAGGGGTGCTTTATTCCTCTAGGATCTACTGCAAATAAGCAGGGACGTGTTGCGGCCAACAATATTTGCGGTATCGCTGATACTTATCCGGGAGTTGTCGGCAGTTCTGTATGCAAAGTCTTTGATTTTAATGTTGCCCGAACAGGTCTTACTGAAAAGCAGGCTATCGCGGAAGGATATGATGTTGAATACTGTCTGGCTCCGGCACCGGATAAACCACATTTTATGCCGCAGGCCAAGCCGCTGTTTCTGAAATTGATCGCGGATAAGAAGACCAGAAAGCTGCTGGGTGCACAGGCAGTAGGCCTTGGTGAGGCTGATAAGCGTGTTAATGTTGCGGCTATGGCATTGCATAGCGGGATGGATCTTGACGAGTTTGCACAGGTGGATCTCTGTTATGCTCCTCCTTATTCACCGGCTATGGACAATATAATTGTTGCGGCTGATGTTATGCGTAATAAATTTGATGGTCTGATGCAAGGGGTAAAACCTGCTACAGTCAAGGAGTGGCGGGATGAAGGCAAGGACTTTACGCTACTGGATGTCCGGTCACCCGGCGAGTATGAACAGATGCATATTGCTGATACTCTGCATATTCCTCTCGGTGCGGTACGGACCAAGCTTGATGCGATTCCACGTGATAAACCGGTAGTGGCTTTCTGTAAGATTTCACTCCGTGGTTATGAGGCGGCACTGATGCTCAAGGCTGCAGGCTTTAACGATGTCTATGTGATGGACGGTGGTATTCTGATGTGGCCGGGTGAGAAGGTAATGGGGTAGGTAACTATCCAGGCTGCATTTCTAAAATTATCTGCTTATATAAGAGGTACCGCTATAGTGCGGTACCTCTTATATGTTTCATGGTAAAAATATTAACTTATGAAAGAGTTTAAATTTTTTGGGAATCACCGCTTCCGTTACTTCCATCCTCTTTGTAATAGGGACTGATTTCCCGTGCCAGAGTAACTCCGGGGGAGACTTTGCCGCCTTTATCTCTACTCTGTTCCGGAAGTTTTTGAGCCAGAGGATTGTATGGCTGTGTTTCCTGCTGTACGTAAAGCTTCTGAGTAGGATATGCGAATTCAATACCGAGTTTCTGAGCCAGACGCAGTGCCTGGGTATTGAATTTTTCCCTGGCTTTGAGTTCTTCCAGCCGGCCGCGGTTGAGGAAATACAGGTTGATAAAAATTTCCAGCGAGCATGATCCCAGACTGTAGAAATAGATCTGTATCTGATCTTTTTTGGTATCCGGCATCAGGTGTGCCAGTTCGGTCAGTCCTTCGGTAAAGAGTTTTATCCGGTCAATATCGGTCTCATATAGAATATCAAAGGTGGTATTATAACGCCGCCACTTACGCATACCGAGATTTTCAATGGTCGATGATATGAACATCCGGTTTGGAATTGTTACCACTGTGTCGGTAAGGGTTCTGATGGTAGTGCTGCGGACACCTACCTGCTCGATAACACCACTGATATTGGCAACCTGAATATAATCGCCATTGCGGAATGGTCTGTCCATTATTATCATGATCGAACCGAAGAAATTCTCAATAGTGTCTTTGCCGGCGAGTGCGAAAGCAAAACCACCAATACCCAGAGCAGCCAGGAAGTTTGTAGTGTTGAGGTTGAATATATCACAGATATAGAGGATGGCCATGATTACGGCGGCTATCTTTAGAATTTTGCCCATAACGTTGGTTATGATGTGCAGGTTGGTGCTGAATCTGTCGGCCGCTACCGAGCAGGCGCTGTCTATGAAGCGGCAGAGAAGCAGGGTGAGAGTGAGGCATTTAATAATATTGAGTGCGACAATACTTGCTGCCATAATTTTCGGACTGGCAGTGATTATGACTATGCCTTTTAGCCAGAACATGGACATAATAATTATCTGTACCGGCAGTATAAAGCGCTTAGTGGTGTTTCTGGAACTGTCAATATTCAGTAAACTGCAAATCAAATTAATTAGAGGAATGCAGATCAGGCGAATTACCGGCAGGATTATGAAGCTTGATAGTATCAGCAGCAGTGAAAGTATTATCTTCCAGATATTTGTACCCAGTATTTTATATTCCAATATCGGAAAGTTCAGTTGAAAAAAGTCATCAAGTATAATATGAAGGGTCGGGTTTTTGGTGCCCATAAGGTGCAATTCTTGAACCATTCCATGTGACATGAATGAGTCGTAGGCAGCATTTACACTGTTATTACCACTATACTCAATCTTCCAAGCTTTTTTACCGGTTTCGGAATCGGTAACACAGGACATACTGATCATACCATAATTGGGATCAAGCAGCAGGACTACCTTGTCTTCATATAGCGGATCATTTGATAGTGTCTCGGGTTTAACGGTGGAGGCATAATGCAACATGCGATAGGACTGAATAGCCCAGGTCGGTCCAAGACCGGCCGCTACCTTGGGGTCAAGATTATGCAGGTTCAGGGCCTGTACCGCGTCATTCAGATCATAACCGTGTAGATTCTGTACCCCGTAGGTAAAAGTGTACATGGTGTTTAACGGAGAGGACAATTCAGGTACGAACTGATCCGCATATTTTTCGACATTATTTCGGACGCTTTCAATGTGTTTGAAAGCTGAGTTGAATTCTGGCTCGGTGAAATTAAGGTCGGAGAATATCCAGCCTTTGTTTGGGTCACGGGTAATGGCGAGCCTCACTGTTGAGATCTCATCACCGATCTCTATAACCGCATTTTTGCCGTCGTTGCCTATGATTTTGGTGTCTTCAGGGTTATAATTTACAGTGTTCAGCAGGAAGATAAGATCATCAGCTTTATTGAGAACGTTGCTTTTATTCTCTTGTTTTCCATTTACCAGATGGGGTTGAATGAGGGTGAGAGCCTTGGCCAGATCTTTGGTACTCGCACCCTTTCCGGTACCTGATATCATATATCGTGTAAAGGTGGTAAGCAGTTCCTGCGGGGTTTTGATGTTTATAGCCGGAGCTTTATCTTCGGTATTGTCATCAGCAATTACAGGCATGATGTTGAGTATGGCTATGAGCAGCAGAATCAGACTTCTCTTCATTACGTTTTTGATTCCTTTCGTTATATCTTGCAACTATAAAATTAAAGCAAGTCTATTTTATGACATATGCGGTTTTATTGCAATGAATAAGAGATTCGTAAGAATAAATGAATTCGCGGATATATGAGTTTGTTTTGTGGACTCATATCAAACGGTATCAGATAATTTATTTATTTACCGGCGGCTGGTATTCAGGGTATTTCCCTTCATTGCGGCGGTAAAGACGTGATGTCGGATATGCAATTTCGAGCTGCGGGATCTTATTGAATTCCTGTAATATGTCCAGAGAGATATCATTTTCCCGTTGTCTGGCAGAGCGGACAGGGGAGAGAAAACGGAGGGTTAATTCTACTCCCTGATCAATAATACGGCTATAGACCATCGGGGTAAGATGACGGTAGTGAATCGCGTAATCGTCCTGCATAAGGGTTAGATCCTTCATTACCTCCGGTTCTATTTTCAGTTGTGATCTTTCTGCGATATTCATTATTGTTTCGATAGCGAGATTGACATCACTTTCGAAGGTAACTGAGGTTATCACTTCCAGCCAGATAAAGGGGAAACCGCAGGTTGAGTTCAGCACGGAGCCTCTGAATACCTGAGAGTTGGGTATGGTCATTATGCGGCCGGTACTCTGTCCGCCGATGGTTTTCATTGAGACTTCCAAAAGACGGGTATGTGTGGTATTTATACTGATTACATCACCAAGTTTACCATTAATTTCTATGCGGTCTCCAATGTCATACGTATGGTTGAACACAATATGCAGCCAGCCGATAAAACAGAGTATGGTTTCCTGTAAGGATAGCGCCAGGCCGGCACCGATTAGACCGAGGAAGGTACCGGTGTTTCCCCATCCCTGATTTATCAGGAAAATTATTGCAGTTGCCAGGAAGAAGAAGCCCCATGATACCCAGCGGGCAACAAGTTTGATTTTATGCCGTTTACTGAGATCCTGACTCATGTCTGAACTGCGGCGTGAGAGCCAGATCTGCAGAAAGTGTGAGAAGACAGCGGCCGCAATGATTAGAATTATCGTATCATAGCCCGGTAGATAGTCTTTATAGATGGCTAGGTGATTGATAAAGTCGCTTTTGTCCTTCCAGAGTTCGATAAGTATACTTAGAACCAGAATAAATATCAGGATAAGCACCAACAGGGTGCGGGCTTTTTTGGATGTACGTTTACGGAAGTGCGAACTGAGGAGTTTACTCAGTATAATTGCGGCAACAATCAGTACTACGCTGAGTGTTATATCGGTATAATATGATTTTGTAAGTGTATTGATATCCATTTAGTCTCTCTCTCTTTGGGTGTTTATGGTGCACTTTTATAAATACTTGCCGGAAATTGAGGCGAATCTCAAGGATAATATATAAAAGTTTACAATTTTATAAAAAAACTGCAAGAGTAATTGCTTATAGCTGTGATCGGTTAGTATATAAATGTCGAATATGTCTGATTATTGAATTTTCTTCATTGTTATAGTCCGATAAAATGTATAAAATAGCAATAGCTTTTAGGGGTTAGTGATGTTCGGTAATGAAAGATTATATTTTGCTAGATGATGCTCCGGCCAGGGTACTGGTTGTTGATGATACCAGATTAAATCAGAAAATACTTCAGAGTGCTCTGGAGGGTGATTATGATGTTGCTATCGCAACCAACTCTCTCTCTGCTTTTAAGGAGATCGAGAAGTGCAAACCTGATCTTATACTGCTGGATATTGTAATGCCCGGCCTTGACGGGTATGAGGTCTGCCGAATTCTCAAAGAAGATAAAAGCAAAGCTGATATTCCTATTATATTCATAACCGGTCTTACCGATGTCAAGGCTAAATCACGTGGTTTTGAAGCGGGTGCGGTTGATTATATTACCAAACCGTTTGAAATACTTGAAGTCAAAGCAAGAGTGCATAATCATATCTGCATGCAGCGGAATATGAAAAATCTTAAAATGGCACATGATGCGCTTGATGAGCAGCGCCGGCGGATGCAGATGGAGCTTGATCTCGGGAAGAAGATTCAGTCTGATATGCTTCCTACAATTTATCCGAAGAACGATAAATTCGATATTTCGGCATTTCTTAAACCGGCCAAGGAGCTTGGCGGTGATTTTTATGATTTCTTCTTTATTGATGATGATCACTTATGCTTTTGCGTCGGTGATGTGTCGGGAAAAGGTGTGCCTGCGGCATTATTTATGGCGGTGACTAAAACTCTGATAAAATCCTATGCCCACGGTGAGCTCTCTCCGGCATCAATTTTATCCTCGGTAAACCGTGAATTGAGTACTGATAATCAGCTTATGATGTTTGTTTCGCTTTTTATCGGTATACTCTGTGTCTCTGATGGTGTCCTGAGTTTTTCCAACGGCGGGCATAATGCGCCTTTTCTTGTGAAGAATGATCTTTCAGTAATAGAATTATCCGAACGCCATGGTATGGTTCTGGGGTATGCCAGGGACTATGCCTATAAATCCGGAAGGGTTAAATTTTCTGCCGGGGATAGTCTGGTGTTGTATTCTGATGGTGTTACCGAGGCTGTTGACGCGGAGGGTGAGATGTATGGCGAGGAACGTCTGAGTCAGTCGCTTTCTAAAGAGGTCCCTTCCGCCAAGGTGATTGTGGATAATATTCTTTCCTGTCTGGACGGGTTTGTCGGGGATGAAGCGCAGGCAGATGATATCACAGTTCTTGCCTTGAGGTACGGTTCTAATTAGTTCTTTTACTATCTTACTTTCAGAAAATTATTCCCATTATATTATAATACTTTTAAGCGTTGTACGAGCTATTTTTTAATAGTCTGCTTCTTCTGGGACGCCATTTCTTTGGCGTAGTTCTCAGCACCGATTCTTTTTATCCTCTCAATACAGGCATTACGGTCCGATCTGAATATCAAACCGAATATTCTGGCTATAAAATTATTAAACTTACTGCACTCCACAGCCTGGCTAAAGGTTGTGCAGTCAGCACAGTTATTGTAGGAATGCTCAAAGCAGCAGCTGCGTACTTTGCACCAGGTGGCTTTGGTGTTGTCGTGGCAGCCCGGGCAGGATGCTTTCAGGAATTTACTGCAGGCGCCACAATAGAGTCCGCATTTGGCTATCAGCTTGTTGTCGGCAGTTATGGTTTTCATGTTTACACCTTAGTATACTTGCAAAATTGTAGCTATGATGATGATGATATATTAAGTGAGCGTGTAATCAAGTTAATTTTGAAAAATATCAAGTCTAAAGCATGGATTTTAAAGATGATTCTGGTTATTACTGAAATATTTTACGTATGCTGTATGTGTTTCAATTTATTATTTATGATATAAAGAATTTAATCCCGCTGTAATCATTGTTTCTGATTATAGCGGGATTAAGGGTTATTTATAGAGTGTGGTAAACAGTTGTTGTTCGTTGTCTCCGCAGGTTACCGGAGTATAGTATGATAATCATGTGATACAAGTTTTGTGTGTTCTTTGAAGATTTTCTGTATTAATAATACCTGTAAAGGAGGGGGATATATTTCCCTCTCCTTTACAGGTGTTAACAGGAGACTGTGGTTTATTCTTTATAAAGCTTTGCGGCATTATCTTTGGTGACCATCATTGAATTTACATTGTACTGTTTTTCAGGTACAAAGTTTGGATCGGATATAATTTTATAACCGATTTCAACGGCTTTATCAGTACACAGAGGATAAGTGAAACTTGCAGCAAGTACACCGTCCTTAACCTTTTGAATACCGCCTCCAGGACCATTCAGTCCATCAACGCCAACAAAGATCATCTCTTTTTCTCTTCCAAGATCCTTTGCCGCAAGGTAGGCGCCAACAGCCATGGGGTCATTATGTCCATATACGATATCTATCTCTGGTTGAGCTCTGAGAATTTCTGTCATTCTTTCACGGGCTTTACTCTGCAGCCAGTTAGCAACCGCTTCCTGAACCTGAACTATTCCCGGTGACTTTTTCATTACATCCCAGGCTCCGTTGAAACGTTTCATTTCACCTTCAACCCCGAGGAGTCCGCGGATATCGACGACTTTTCCTTCTGGTTTGCCATATTTTTTAGTCAGGTAATCCTTCATGAATTCACCAGCCTGTGCTCCTATAACATAGTTATCTGACATGATCCAGGTTGTGTAATTATCTGCGTCCTTGATGTCGCGTTCAAGGCAGATAACAGGAATACCGGCTTTTTTGGCTTTTCCCATGATTGCGGATAGCGGTCCGCGTTCATTAGGTGCAACGATGAGAAGATCTGGCTGTTTGCGTATTGCGGTCTCAATCTGAGATATCTGACGGCTGTTATCCTGCTGTGCATCCATAAGTTCGAATTCAACATCATCATATTGTGACCAAAGATTTTTGAAACTTTCATTCTGCGCTGCCCGGTATGGTTCTGCATTGTTACATTGGCTGAAAACAACCAGCTTTTTTGTATCCTGGGCAAATACAGTTTGGCAGCAGAGGGTAACTGCCAGTAGTAGTGCAACAAACACAAGTTTTTTCATTTCAATTCTCCTAAAGAAACACACAATTATCTTTATAATACTCAACTTAGAGCATTCATGATTATATTTTTCAGCTGGTTTTGTCTGTGGTCTGCATTTTGACAGCGACAATAATTATTACAGCTTTGAACATCATTTCGACATTGACATCAATACCGCGAAGCCGGAACATATTGGTCAGTATGCCGAGAATAAGTGCGCCAATCACGGTGCCGATTATTGACCCTTTACCACCGTTCATGTTGGCTCCGCCAATAACTACTGCCGCAATAGCGTCAAGTTCATATGAGACGCCGTCATTCGGACTCCCCTGATGGTTCTGGGCTGCGTGAAGAACACCGGCAAGACCGCACATCAGTCCGGAGATAGCATAGACGGCAATAAGAATTTTAGTGACAGGGAGTCCAGCGTATTTGGAGGCATTTGCATTATCGCCTATTGACTTAATACGCAGGCCGAAGACTGTTTTGGTAAGAATAACACAGAAGATTATTGCCATTATGATAAAGATGCTTATAACAACAAATTTCTGTGAAACGGCATCTGCAAATATTGCGGAGGTGTCATCACTGAAACCAATATCTATGTTTGCGTTATCGGTAAGATACCGGGCAAAACCTCTAAGACCGATCATGCCGGCAAGTGTAACAATAAAAGGCTGTATCTTGAATTTGGCGATTACCGTACCCATTATTGTTCCGCAAGCGGCACAGACAGCTAAGGTTATAACAACACAGAAAATAATATGCATGTCAGGGGACAGTTCCTGCGGAGCCCATTGTTTCAGCAGTTTTGCAACCAGGGTCGCTGACAGAGCCAGGACACTGCCGGCAGAAAGGTCGATACCTCCAGATATAATTACCAGTGTCATGCCCAGAGCAATAATGCCGTTTTCTGAAACCTGACGCATAATATCAGAGAGGTTGTCAAAGGTTAGAAATATTATGTCGCCGGTTTTTCGTTGTTCAGGACTCATTATTATTGCCAGTACGAGTACCAGTACCAGGCCTGTCATATATCTGAATTTACCAAATAGTTTAATAGTGTTACCAAGAAATCCATTCATTGAAGCGACCCTTTCGTTATAGATATTTCATTGCCAGATTCATGATTTCTTCCTGATCTGTACTGTCTTTTTGAACAATTCCGGCAAGTCTTCCGGCACTCATTACTGCAATTCTGTCGCAGCAGCGCAGCAGTTCCGGTAGTTCGGAACTGACGAGGATTATGCTTTTACCTTGAGAGGCAAGATCCTCGATTATTTCATATATGTCCTGCTTGGCGCCCACATCAATACCGCGTGTCGGCTCATCGAGGAATATAATTTCAGGGTCTACAAGCAGCCAACGTGAAAGGAGTACTTTCTGTTGGTTTCCTCCGCTGAGAGTGCTTATGCCGATACGGCTGGATGCAGCTTTAAGTTTGGTACTGATTGAGGCTTTGAGATAGGAGTTCTCAACACTGTGCTTATTGATAAAGCCGCGGTTACTGATACGTTCGTGTATGGACATGCATAAATTATCCTCTACACTCTGTTTCATCATCAGTCCCTGCCATTTGCGGTCTTCCGGAACAAATCCTATTCCGGCCTGCATTGCGTCTTTGGGGTTGTTTATTATAATTTCTTCACCTTTTAGCAGCACTTTTCCTGATTGTGTTGAATCTAGACCGAAGAGTGCTTCGGCGAGTTCGCTTCGGCCGGCACCTACCAGTCCGGCCATACCAAGTACTTCGCCTTTTCTAAGTTCCAGGCTGATATCGGTGACATGTTTGGTGGTAAGATTTTGAAGTTCCAGTATAACCTTATCCTGCATGTAGCTTTTATTAATGGCGCTGGAATCAATCTCACGTCCAACCATCAGTGATATGATTTCATCAGGGCTGGTGTTTTCGGTCTCTTTTTTGTCAACATACCGTCCGTCTCGCATTACAATTATTTCATCGGCGATTTCGAATATTTCACTCATTTTATGAGAGACATATATAACGGTAATTCCCTGTTCCTTGAGTTCCCGTATCAGCTTGAAAAGAGTGGTTACTCCTTCTCCGGTAAGGGAGCTGGTTGGTTCGTCCATTATGATAAGACGACAATTCATCGATAGTGCCCGGGCAATGGCTACAAGCTGAACCTGTCCTATTGGAAGTTCACTCAGAGGCTTTGATGGGCTTATGTTTAATCCTACCTTTTCAAGCCATGGGGCGCATTCTTTGTTGAGCCTTTTATGGTTGATGAAACCAGAGGCATACTTTGGAAAGTTTGCATTGGCCAGAGCGATGTTTTCCGCAATAGTCTGATTGAAGAATAAATCCAGCTCCTGCATAATAATTGCTATGCCTCGCTGTTGGGCTTCAAGTGCAGTGTGTGAATCAAGTACTTCTCCGTCAAATTCAATTGTTCCGGAAGTGGCCGGAATAATCCCTGATATTATTTTCCCGAGTGTACTCTTTCCTGCACCATTTTCGCCCATGAGTGCGCATACTTTACCAGTGCTTATCTCAAGTGAGACATCCTCCAGCGCGTGTACCCCCCCGAAATGCTTGTACACGTTTTTAACCTTAAGAATTGACTTCCCCATACTTGCTCCTTACAGATATATTTGCTACTGCTATTGCAGAAGATTTGCAATGTCTTAAAAAATTGACATAGTGCCCTTGAGTGGGCATACATGGTGTGTCCACTGACGTTGCTGTTTAATGTCTGGAATATATTAAGTGATATTTTTAACTGATTAAAACAGGTCTCAATATTTTGAGTTCATAAAACATAAGCTCATGTTTTAACTTTTGTAACACAACTAACACGATTTTTTTGTTTGAATTATTATTATAGGTGTAATATACACTAATAAATCTCTTAAGCAAATAAGTTGTATTGAATTCATATTGCTGTATTGCGAATATTTTATTATTATTTTTATGTTAATACGAATTTAATGTGGAAATATTGATTTTTTTGATCATATGACTTATATTTTAATGTATTGGTATTTAATTGTTGTTTAATATGTATTTAAAATCTACTGCTAAAATGGAAATTGATTTATGATAAGTGGAATTTTACGGAATTCACGGTGAGAATAGTAATAATATGAGATTAAAACTGGTGTTATGCCAGTTGTCCCGTTTCTGTTATAATAAATTTTTCCGGTATAATACTGTTAATTAATAGTGTATTGTGTTATATGAATTAATTTCTTTCTTAAGTTGACAAATTTTAATTCATAAGGATAATATTTATCCTTAGTTTATTCGGAATTTTATAAAATGAAACCCACGCATCCAGCCTATATTCATGTTCATAATTCTCTGAAAGAGTCTATCCTTTCAGGTGAATTCCCTGCAAATTCATTTCTGCCGCCAGAGTCGGATCTGGAAAAAATTTATAATGTAAGCAGAACGACGGTGCGGCGGGCAATTGAGATGCTGGCTCAGGCGAATTATGTTGAAGTAACGCAAGGGCGGGGCACTATGGTGCTGGATCAGAGTGAAAAATCCAGTATTGGTATGCTGAGTTCAATATATAAAACCCTTACAAAGAATGGGCTTACTGTAAGGCCGCGCACTATATATACTGATGTTATTCCAGCATC
Organism: Planctomycetota bacterium; assembly: GCA_963677015.1. Classification (GTDB taxonomy): domain Bacteria; phylum Planctomycetota; class SZUA-567; order SZUA-567; family SZUA-567. Next base: position 2,292,166 of record OY781533.1, on the reverse strand, counting down.
AGAAAAAATAGGAAGTATCCTTGATATTACCCCGGGGGATGATGTTCTGCGTATTCAGCGTATCCAGTTGGCTGATGAAATTCCGATATCAATTATTGTGAATTATATAAATCCAGAGCTTGTTCCGGATTTTGACCGGGTGGTTGAGGGCATGAATTCACTGTATAAACTGCTTGAAGATGAGTACAGTTTGAAGATTGATTCAACTCATGATATTATTTCTGCAAAAGCAGCGGATTTTACAGAAGCAGAATTGTTGCAGGTTAAGTGCGGTGAGCCTTTGATTACCATAGAACGGAAAACCTTTTCAAATAACAAACCATTGACTTATGATGATAATAAAATACGGGCGGATATGTTTCAGTATGAAATAAAGCACTGATTGCTGTCCGGATATTTTGTTGTGTTTTCTTTTGGTCGTGGTGGTGGTTATATTATTTTACCGATTATAAACTCATGCCTGTGATTACGTAATTTATTAATCATGTTAAGTTAAATTCAGCGATTATATTTTTCAATAGATATTTATGCTGATATTGTCTATAATGTCTGTAGACAAAGTCGGCTTTATGGGGAAGGCAGTTAATAGATATGAAATTGACAACAAAGAGTGAATATTCAATACTGGCGCTGGTTTATCTTGCGCGGCATGGTGTTAAGAGTTATGTGAAAATAGAGGATATCTGTGAAGAGTATGATATTTCTAAGAAATATCTGGAAACGCTTTTGGCTACTTTAAAACGGAATCAGTTTGTTCTCACCAAAAGAGGTGCTGCCGGTGGTTATAAGCTTTCCAAGTCTGCTGATAAAATCTGCCTGGCTGATATTATCAGACTTATGGATGGAGCGTTAGCTCCTACGGATTCTGTAAGTGAGTATTTTTACTCTGATACGCCACTTCTGAAGGAGAAAAAGATTCTCAAAGAATTCAAGGAGATAAGGGATTATATCGCTGACAAAATGGAGCGGTTGACTCTTGCTGAATTAATATAATCGTTTTAAGCGTTGATTTTAGTGTTTGCTGTTTACTTGTGGCTTGTTTTAGCTTTGGGAGATAAAAATGGCGGAAAATAGTAAGAATACAAAGGTTATGGGATGGGAAATCTCACAGCGGCATAACGAATCAACCATTAGAGAACGGCTTATTGTAAATAAAGGTGAAATAAGAGCAAGTTTGATTGCGCTTGTTGTGCTTATTACCGTATATATGCTTGGCAGCTGGCTTGCGGGTAATCCATTTGCGGGGACGCAGCGAATTATGTCACAAGGCGTTATGAATTATGGTGCACTAATGGAAGGTGATAGTTGGGCAATAATCTGGCCGGTTGTGGTGTTTGCTATAATATTTGAGTTTCTGGACTCTGCTGCGGGCATGGGGTATGGAACTGCTTTTGCGCCGATTCTTTTGGTTATGGGGTTTGAGCCAATGCAGATTGTGCCGGTTATTATGATTCAGCAGGCGTGTGCGGGGCTTACCTCGGCTTATGTTCACAAAGAGTATGGTAATATTGAGTGGAAGATACGGCCAATGTCTGAAACGACCAGATTGTGGCTCATTATTGCGATAACAGGAAGTGTTGCTGTTATTCTTTCTATAACCTCAGTGTATGCTGTTATTCATGTCAGTAAATTCTGGATAAAAATGTATGTTAGTTTCTTGCTTCTAGGGATGGGTGTTTTGTCTCTTATTCATGCGAAGAGGGATCCGGTATATCATCCAAATCGGATGTATTTCTACGGAGCTTTGGCAGGGTTTAATAAAGGGGTCGGAGGTGGCGGCTATGGACCGGTTGTGACTGTTGGAGGGCTGATCTCCGGAATCCCGGCAAAAAGTATGCTGGCCGTTACTGCTCTATCCGAGGGAACTGTCTGTGTTGTTTCGATTATTGTCTGGTTCTCTTTGCTGGCAAATGGAGTGAATGTCGACTTTGTGCTGTTGCCGTCTATGGTGCTGGGGAGTATTATAGCGGTGATTGCAGCTCCTTATGTCATAAGGGTACTTCCTGAGAAGATCTGGCGTTATTTTGTACCTTGTTACTGTTGTGTTATAGGATGCTACAGTCTGTATAAAATACTGTCTATATAATGAGTAAATATGATAACATAATAAATGGTTGCGGCAGGTATGGGGAAGACATGCAATCAAGCTGGTTATAAATTTGACCGAATTCATATGTTGGTTTTATATTTTAAGCTCATTCGAGTGGAATTGATTTTTTAGTGAATTCGCTGATAAACTTACCAGTATATGGTAAGTTGGGGTTAATATGGTTGTTTCATATCGAAAATATACATTTTAGAATGCTATATTTGCATTTTATTTTGTACTTATCGTTTATATCAGGCGGGGTAAAATTATTTTTGTTTGTTTAAGGAGTAGTTAAGAGTAAATACCGATTGTGCGCAGGAATAATTTGTTCATTTGGAAATTGATGCAAAAATATTAAATTGAATTGATGCGGTTATATATGCGAAGAGATTAAATAATATAATGATGAAATGGTCTGGGGAATATGTAGTTATCTGCCAGTATTACTAATATGTAATTAAAAATCCCAAGTCTTTGTTTTGAAAAGACTTGGGATTAAATATTTTGGTGGGCGATGCAGGACTCGAACCTGCGACCCCCTGCTTGTAAGGCAGGTGCTCTAGCCAACTGAGCTAATCGCCCGGATTATTAAGTGATTATTTTGTCAGTTACTGCGTTTGACTTTTAAGAATATATGGATTTTAAAGTGCATGTAAAGAGCAATTTTAAAAAAATAATAAAATTATTCATTCTGTTGAGGTTGAAATGTTGCTGTTAATATACTTTTTCAATTATAAATCTTTTGTTTGCTTGTTCTTACCGTGTTTGCCGGTAAATTGACAATTGTCCGGTACCATTTATGAAGGTTATTATTAGTGGATAATTTATTTGGAATAAGAAAGCGGAGAATCGGTCTGGTTGAGACTTAGACTGAATATCTCTGTAAAATATGCTTATGAGTGCTTGAAATGCCGGTAATGCTGAGTATAATTTTCAGTCTGAATTATTCACTGTCAGGCAGTGAATTTTATTTTTATTTAATTATTATTTGTCATTTGCTTTAGAGGGATCGCAATTATGTCTCAGAAACTTGAAAAATTTGACCTGAAACTTAACTCACTTGATATAAATAAAATTCAAGATGAAATTATTGAGTTCTGGGATAAAGAAAAGATCTTTGAGAAATCTGTTGCAGCCAACAAGCAGGATGAGGCTACTTTTTATGACGGACCTCCATTTCCAACCGGTAAACCGCATCATGGTACCGTCCTTGTCTCATTCCTGAAGGATATGCTGGCACGTTATATAACCATGCAGGGAAAGAGTGTACCACGCCGCTGGGGCTGGGACTGTCATGGTCTGCCGATTGAGACCCAGGCGGAAAAACTTCTGGGAATCTCAAATAAGTGTGAAATTGAAGAGCGTATCGGTATCGAGGAATTTAATAACGCCTGCGCCAGTATCGTATCTCAGAATAATGATACCTGGAAAGAGTATATCACTGCCATGGCGCGCTGGGTAGATTATGACGATCAGTATAAAACTCTGGATACCTCTTATATGGAGAGTGTGATCTGGGTCTTTAAGGAGTGCTATGACCGTGGGCTGATCTATCAGGATTATCGGGTTGTGCCGTATTGCTGCCGTTGTGAGACCTCTTTGTCAATCTCTGATACCCGTGAATCTGATTCAACCCGTCCGCGCCAGGATCCATCGGTTACTATTCGTTTTAAGGCTGACAAAGAGCGTAACGGTAAGCCAACATATTTCCTTGCCTGGACGACTACTCCCTGGACGCTTTCATCAAATCTGGCTCTGGCTGTCGGGCCGGAACTTGATTATGTAATTCTGGAAGGTGAGGAATTCTGTTATATTCTCAGTCAGGAAGCTTCAAAGCGTCTTGCCGGTGTTATCGGTGAGGAGTGGGTTGGTACTACTGTTGTAAAGGGTGCCGAGTTTATCGATGAAACCTATGAACCGCTATTCCCGTATTTTGCTGAGCGTAAGGAAAAAGGGGCGTTCAGAGTTATCGGGGTTGATTATGTTGAGCTTGGTGAAGGTACCGGTATTGTTCACACCGCTCCCGGCTTTGGTGAAGAGGACTATTGGGCCTGCCGCGCGGCAAAGATTGATGTGCTGTGTCCTGTTGATGAGCAGGGATGTTATATTCCAGAGGTTACAGACTATGCCGGCAGGAAGGTGCTTGACTGTAACAGTGATGTTATTCGCCAGCTCAAGGAGGAAGGAAAACTTCTTGATCACCGGACTATCGACCATAACTATCCGCACTGCTGGCGTTGTCGTGAGCCGCTAATTTATAAGGCAATGACCGCCTGGTACTTTGATATCGAGAAGATCAAGGACAAGCTTATCGAGCAGAATAATAATATCAACTGGGTGCCGGCAGAGATTCGTGACGGCAGATTCGGCAAGTGGCTGGATAATGCCCGCGACTGGAATATCTCCCGTAACCGTTACTGGAGTACTCCTCTGCCTATCTGGGAGTGTGATTCCTGTGACAACCGCAAGGTTCTCGGAAGTATCAAAGAAATAGAAGAGGCCGGAGGCATGGAGATTAATGATCTGCATCGTCAGCATCTGGATAAGGTCGAGTTTGCCTGTGACTGCGGCGGAACCTATAAGCGTATACCGGATGTGCTTGACTGCTGGTTTGAATCAGGATCCATGCCTTATGCGCAGTGTCACTATCCATTCGAGAATAAAGAGTGGTTTGAAGCGCACTTCCCGGCGGACTTTATTGTTGAGTATACCGGGCAGATTCGCTGCTGGTTCTACTATCTGCATGTGCTGGCGGTGGCTCTCTTTGACCGGCCGGCGTTTAAGAACTGTGTGGTGCATGGAACTGTGCTGGCTGCTGATGGTAAGAAGCTGTCCAAATCCTCTAAGAATTATGAAGATCCGCTAGAGCTTATGCATAAATTCGGTACTGATGCTTTCCGAATGTATATGTTCAATTCGAATGCGGCTCTTATGGGTGATCTGCTCTTTGATAATGCGGGAATCAAGGTTTCGTATCAGAAGCTGGTTTCTCCACTCTGGAATGCCTGTTCATTCTTTACCACTTATGCCAATATCGACGGTTATAAACCGGGGGTACCTGAGGAACCGGTACCGGAGAATACTCTGGACATCTGGATTCTTTCGCGTCTGTATACCGTTGAAAAGCAGATCAAGGCTTCTATGGATGTTTATATTGTTGATCAGTATGTGCCGCCGCTATTGGAGCTGATGGATGATCTGACCAACTGGTATATCCGTCGTTCACGTAGACGTTTCTGGGGCAGCGGTATGAGTGCCGATAAGTCTCAGGCCTTCAATACTCTGCATTATGTGCTGGTAAAACTTTGTGAACTGCTGGCTACCGGGGCGCCGATTATTTCGGAATATCTGTATAAGGTGCTAACCGGTGAAGAGTCCGTACACCTCGCCATGTGGCCTGATATTCCGGCAAAATATGAGAATAAAGAGCTTATGGAGAAGACCAGAGTGGCACGTAAGGTTATTAATATGGCTCTGTCTCTGCGTCGTCAGTGTAAGATAAAGAATCGTCAGCCACTTGCCAGACTTGATGTGGTCCTGCCGGAGAATATTCCTGACAGTTATGTCAAGGAAGAGGTTGATATTATCGCTGAAGAGCTTAATATAAAGAAAATTGATGTCCTGGCCGATCCTTCAGAGATAGCCAGTGTCGAGTATTTACCAAACTTCAAAACCCTTGGTCCGAAGTATGGTAAGGATATGAAGAGTATTGCCGGGCTGGTAAAGCAGGGTAAGTTTATCAGTAATGCTGATGGTAGTTTTACCGTTAACGTTAATGGTAATGATCTGTCGCTTGAGGCTGGTGATGTTATGATTCAGTATAAAGCTCTGGGAGGAGCTGCGGTGGTAAGTGATGCCGGATTTGTTGTCGGTATGGATACAAATATCACACCGGAGCTGGAACGTGAGGGTATGGCTCGAGAATTGATTCGCCATATTCAGGAAATGCGTAAAGAACAGCAGTATGATGTTTCTGACCGTATAATTGTCTCATTCAATGGCGGCGATGTTCCGTCTGAGTGGCTGGATATGATTCTCTCCGAAACTTTGGCTGAGGAAGCTGAGATAACCGGTGCGGACGGTCAGAAGGATGTTGAGGTTGCGGAAAATGTTGCGATAACAGTTTCTATAAAGCGTAAATAACAGCTTATGATTACCGAGGCTCTCGGTGCATATTAGGTTGTTGTTATATATATGTTTATATCAGGATCCGGTGTAAAACGGATCCTGATTTTTATTGTTTTGCAGACGGGTTTAAATAAAAATATTTAAATAAACGATCCAGTTTGTTTTTAAAATAATGACAGTTATAAAACCGAAATGTTAGAGTACTTATCCTGATATGAATTATATTAATGTATGATAAATATGAAGACTTCTGTTACTTCTTATAAATTACTGTGTTATAATGATTTATTTGCTGTGGGAAGATTTTTTTCTATTAATGATAATTTATTTAAATCTTACTTGTATTTGTCAAGGTTTTTGATATCTTTAGTCCATTAAAACATGTTACTTTGAGGGTTGAATGATGGTAGAAGATTATTTTGCAGATACCGACTGGAGTGTGGAGAAAGCTTCAGAATTATACGGTATTGATAACTGGGGTGCGGGGTATTTTTCCATTGATAAAAAATCGGGTGATGTTGTGGTTTCGCCCTTTGGTGAATCGAGTCCGATACGTATCAGTCTGCACAAGATTGTGAAGGAAGCTGAGGATCGGGGATTTTCAATGCCGGTGCTGCTGCGTATTGAAAATATACTTGGTTCACAGATTTCGCGTCTGCATGAAACCTTCAGAAGAACGATTGCTGAAAACGGTTATCAGGGCGAGTATAAAGGGGTGTTTCCGGTAAAGGTAAATCAGCAGGAGCAGGTCATTGAGGCTATTGCCGATTTTGGTAAGGAATACAACCATGGACTGGAAGCCGGAAGTAAGCCTGAGCTTATTGCGGCGGTCAGTATGTTGAATAATCGTGATGCCTGTATTATCTGTAATGGTTATAAAGATGCTGAGTTTATTGATCTTGGTTTATTGGCTCAAAAGATGGGATTCAATGTTTTCTTTGTTATTGAAGTTCCGGGGGAGCTTGAATTAATCATTGAAAGATCACGCTATCATAAAGTCAAACCACATCTGGGACTGCGAAGTAAGCTGTCAACTCAGGCTAGCGGGCAGTGGGCTGAATCTGGTGGTGATTCCAGCGTCTTTGGGCTTGGTATGAATCATGCGGTTGAGGTGATTGACCGGCTGCGGTCTGAGGATATGCTTGACTGTCTGCAATTACTGCATTATCATATCGGTTCTCAGATTCCAAATATCTGTGATATCCGTGCCGGGGTTATGGAAGCTTGCCGTATATATGAGGAGCTGGTGAGTGAGGGAGCCCAGATGGGGTATCTTGATCTTGGCGGCGGTCTCGCTGTGGATTATGACGGAACCAAGACAAATTATCATTCCAGCCGTAACTACTCAATGGATGAGTACTGTATTGACGTTGTTGATACGATTATGAGTTCTCTGGCTAAGAGCGGCACTGCGCATCCGACGATAATAACTGAATCGGGGCGGGCTACTGTAGCTTACTATTCATTGTTTTTATTTGATATTCTTGATGTTGCTTCCTTCACACCGCCGGCTTTCCCTGAGGAGTTGCCGGAGGGAGCGAGTGACCTGGTGCAGAATCTCTTTGAGACTTATAATATGCTCACACTGAAGAATATTCAGGAGTGTGCAAATGATACTCTTTTCTACCGGAATCAGGCGCTGCAGATGTTTAAACATCGCGGGTTAACTCTGCGTGAGCGGGCTTATGTCGAGAACATGATAAATCATATTATGATTAAAATATCCAAACTTTCATATCTGCTTGATTATGTACCGGATGATATACGGAGTATCAGGGAGATGGTTTATGATGTTTATTATGGTAACTTCAGTCTTTTCCAGTCGCTGCCGGATGTCTGGGCGATAGATCAGGTATTTCCGGTCATGCCGATACACCGGTTGAAGGAGATGCCGACAAGGCAGGCTATAATTTCTGATATTACCTGTGACTGTGATGGTAAGATTGATTCATTCCCTGACTATATGCATATGAAGAAGAGTCTGAGACTGCATGAGCTTAAAGAGCACGAGGACTACTATTTAGGAGTTTTCCTTGTCGGAGCGTATCAGGAAACACTCGGGGATCTGCATAATCTCTTTGGTGATACCAATGTGCTGTCCATTCACGTGGAGCAGGACGGACGCTATGAGTTTATACGTGAGCTGGAGGGAGATTCTGTTGCTGATGTACTTTCATATGTTGAGTATGATATCAAAATGATGAAGAACAGGCTTACGCGTATTGCGGAAGACTCTATCAGGCTGGGGTATATCAAGCCCAAGGATAGAAAAAAAATTCTTAATGATTTTAATGAAGGTCTGCAGGGTTATACATATTTTGAAAAAATATAGCTTTTAGGTTATACTGTTAGTTTAGAATGCTGCATGTAACTTTTGGGTTGATTTGCTGATTTAAAATGGAGAAGGCTATGTCAAGAGTAATGATTATCGGTGCCGGTGGAGTAGGTAATGTTGTCGCTAAGAAGTGTGCTCAGGTCAGTGAGGTTTTTACCGAGATAATTCTCGCCAGTAGAACGGTGTCCAAGTGTGATGCTATCGCTGAAGAAATAAAGAAGTTATATGGTATAACAGTTGAAACAACTCCGGTAAACGCCGACAGTGTCCCAGAACTGGTTGCGGTTATAAATAAATATAAACCGGAGCTGATTATTAATGTTGCGCTTCCTTATCAGGATCTGACCATTATGGACGCCTGTCTTGAGACCGGTACGAATTATCTTGACACTGCAAATTATGAACCTGAGGATACCGCGCATTTTGAGTACAGCTGGCAGTGGGCATATCAGGATAAATTCAAAGAAAAAGGTTTGATGGCTGTGCTGGGTTGTGGCTTTGATCCCGGGGTGACCAATATCTTCTGCGCCTACGCTCAGAAGCATCTGTATGATTCAATTGAAAAGATCGATATTCTTGACTGCAATGCCGGTGATCACGGTCATCCGTTTGCTACTAATTTTAATCCTGAAATTAATATTCGTGAGGTAACTCAGGAAGTACGGCATTGGAAGAATGGTGCATGGGTAAATACTCCCGCAATTCTCAATAAGGAATGTGTGCATTTCAGTTTTGACTATCCGGTTGCCGGTGAGCGTGAAAGCTATATGCTCTATCATGAAGAGATGGAATCACTGGTCAAGAATATTAAAGGCCTGAAACAGATTCGTTTCTGGATGACTTTTTCCGAGGCGTATATAACTCATTTGAAAGTTCTGGAAAATGTCGGGATGACCCGTATTGACGAGGTTGAATATGAGGGGCAGAAGGTTGTACCACTGCGTTTCCTCAAGGCTTTGCTCCCTGATCCCAGTACTCTGAGTACAAACTATACCGGTAAAGCGGTGATCGGGTGTGTCTTTGACGGAGAGAAGGACGGCAAGAAAGCGAAAAAATATATTTACAATGTCTGTGATCACGCAGAGGCGCATAAGGAGGTTCAGGCTCAGGCTGTATCATACACAACCGGTGTCCCTGCAATGATCGGCGCGATGATGATGGCTACCGGCGAGTGGAGTGGTGCAGGTGTATTCAATGTCGAGGAACTCGATCCGGATAAGTTTATGGATGCTCTCAACCGCTATGGTCTGCCGTGGCAGGTGGTTGATTTCGCTGGTGAACTTCCAGAGTAGGTTGGATAAATGATTGAATCTTATTCTGAAGAATGTCCTGAGAGTATATGCAAGCAGGTGGCTACTCCCAGCTATCTGATTGCTGAGGATATAATTGAGAGTAACTGCCGGGTGCTGCAGAGTGTGCAGCAGCGGACAGGGGCACGGATTCTGCTGGCTCTGAAGGCTTTTGCTCTTCCCGAGGTCTTCAGTATTATCAGTAAGTATCTGCATGGCGTCTGCGCCAGTGGTCCAATTGAGGCGCAGCTCGGGCGGGAGGAGTTCGGCAAGGAGGTTCATACCTATGCTCCGGCGTATACCGCTGAGCAGATGCAGCGGGTACTGGAGTTCTCCGATCATATATTATTTAATTCTCTGAGTCAGCTTGAGACTCACCGGGCAGCTGTAGAAGCTTATAAGCAGCGTAGCGGCGAGAATATTCTGCTGGGGCTGCGGGTAAATCCAGAGTATAGTGAGATAGCCACGGATCTTTATAACCCATGTATCTCGGGATCACGGTTCGGTATTAAGTCTGACACGCTTAAAGGCGCTGATATTTCTGGAATTAGCGGTATGCATTTCCATGCTCTCTGTGAACAGGGATCAGATGTTTTGGCGCGGGTAATAGAGCATTTTGAGGGTAAATTTGGCTGGTTACTGGAGGATGAGCGTATAACCTGGATTAATCTGGGTGGCGGGCATCATATTACCCGTAAAGACTATGACATTGACTTGCTCTGTGCGCTGATAAGCAGACTCAAGCAGCGCTATAATGTCGAGGTATATCTTGAGCCGGGAGAAGCGGTGGTACTTAATGCCGGGTTTTATCTGACCTCGGTGCTTGATATTATTGAGAATGGCCTCAAGGTGGCGGTCGTTGACGGCTCGGCAGAGACGCATCTGCCCGATGTGCTGGCGATGCCATACAGACCTGAGCTTCTGGGAAGCTGTGAACAGGATACAGCAGATAATACATATCGTCTGGGTGGCGTATCATGTCTGGCCGGTGATATTATCGGTGACTACAGCTTTACCGAAACTCTGGAGGCTGGTGAGCGGTTATGTTTTACCGATATGGCGCTCTATTCGTTTGTGAAGAATAATACCTTCAACGGTGTTGAGTTGCCTTCATTATATCGTTATTCGCTGGAGCGCGGTACGCTTGATCTTATCAGGAAATTTGGTTATGATGATTATCGTATGCGTTTGACCGGAAAGGACAGATAATGACAAAACTCTGTTTTCATGGAGAGGATGTAGTTGAAAGTTCTCCGGAGGAGGCTTTATTTTATTTTATTCCTGCGCCGCTGGAGCAGAGTGTGTCCTATGCTGGCGGAACTGCAAATGGTCCTGAGGCAATTTTGCGGGCTTCGGAACAGCTTGAGCTGCTGGAGAATAATCTGGTGCCCTCGGAACAGGGGCTGTATACCTCTTCGCCTATCTCCTGCACCGCAACTGCGCAAGAGGCACTGGCTGCGATTGAAGAAGAGGTTGGAAAGGCTATAGCGGTTGACTCACTGCCGGTGCTGCTTGGTGGTGAACATACGGTTTCACTTGGAGCTGTTAAAGCTTTAAAGCGTAAGTATGGAACGGACTTTGCTGTGGTGCAGTTTGATGCGCATGCGGATCTGCGTGACAGTTATACAGGGACAAAACTGAGTCATGCCAGTGTAATGCGCAGGGTTCATGAACTGGGTGTGCCGGTTTATCAGTTGGGTACCAGAAGTTATTCGCAGGAGGAGGATCTCTACCGCCGGGAGCATAATATCTGGTATTGTGATGGCGAAGATATCTGCAGGCAGGGAGTGGTAAATATTAAATTGCCGGATGATTGTCCTGAGAATGTCTATATAAGTTTTGATGTTGATGCCTGGGATACCTCGCTGATGCCCGCTACCGGTACTCCGGTACCGGGGGGACTTGACTGGTATCAGAGTGTCTGGCTGCTTGAGATGATTCTCAGTAAGCGCAGTTGTATCGGAATGGACTTTGTTGAACTGGCTCCGATTTCCGGAATGCATGGTTATGACTTTGCGGTGGCTCAACTTATTCACCGGGTTATGAGTTTTGTTGTATAACAGGTGTATTTGAATATTAATATTTATATTATTGAATTTTGATTTTTAAAACTCCTGTCATTTTGCTCAGGAGTTTTTTTATCTACGTGATTATTGGTTTTTATTGATAATTTAATAGTATTAATAATAGATGGTTAGACTGAAGTTGTCTGATAAGGCTATATAGAATTTAATTGCTTTTTGAGATTGCAGAATTGCGAGAATTGTGAATGTCTGAAAACGAGTATGATCTGATAATTATTGGCGCAGGTGCATCTGGTCTGATGGCGGGGATCTGGGCTCTACGGTCCGGATTGCGGGTTGTGCTGTTTGAAAGACTAACCAAGGTGGGACGGAGATTGCTGGCATCTGGCGGGGGTAGGTGTAATTTCAGTCGTGACATTCCATTGTCTGAATTAGTTGCAGGTTATAACGGGAAGAAAAATTTTGTCAGAACGGCTATTTATAATTTTCCGCCACGGGATTTACTAGCTTTCTTTGGTGAGTTGGGTTTGGAATCGGTGGTTGATGACGCCGGTGGAGTTTATCCGGCATCCGATAAGGCTGCAGATGTCCTGACTGCGCTGCAGAGTGCTTATATTGGAATGAACGGTGAGATTATTACCGGTGTCACTGTAAAAAAGATTCTGGTGCAGGGGGAAGAGGTGTGTGGGGTTGTGGCTGAATCACTGCGGTATGGTTCTCGGGCGGTTTTACTCGCTGGTGGCGGTTGCAGTATGCCGGAGTTGGGGGCGGATGGGAGTGGCTTTGCTCTTGCCAGAGAGTTGGGGCATACTATTGCTCCGGCGGTTGCGGGATTAACGGGATTGGTACTGAAAGATATAAATTGTGCTGAACTTGCCGGTGTATCTCTAAACGGATCTGTGAAAATTACAGTAGGCAAGCAGGTTGTAACTCACTCGGGGAGTATAATTTTTACGCATAAAGGAATTAGTGGCCCGGCTGTTCTTGATATTTCCCGTTGGGTTTCGCTGGAGGTCTTGCATAGCGGTAGTGCGGAGATCAGCATAAGCTGGAATCAGTGGCATGCTGAGGAGTGGCGGCGGTGTTTTAAGCAGGGGCGTCAAGATAATGGGAAGAAGAGTCTGGGACATTTTCTTCGGGATTATCTGCCAAAGCGTTTTGTTAATTATATCTTAGCTGCCGGTGGTATTGATGCTGATATACCGCTTGCTGAATTGAAACGTGAATTTAGTGATCGGTTGAGTAATATTCTGGGAGATGGAAAATTTGCTGTGAGCAGGAGTGAAGGTTTGAAGCGGGCAATGGTAACCTGCGGCGGAGTTGCAACCGCTGAAGTTTCAGCAAAAACGCTGCAGAGCAGGCTGTTGCAGGGGTTGTATTTTGCCGGTGAGATTCTTGATGTTGACGGTTGCTGCGGGGGGTATAATCTTCAGTGGGCTTTCGCCTCCGCAAGACTGGCTGCTGAAGCATGTGCGGGTGAATTAAAAAGCGCTAAAAAATAATATTTGCCGGCTTGAGCAGTTTTTTAAGGAATAATGATTATTTGAGGACAAGCGGTAGCGGTGGCAGTGCATAGAAATAGCGAAGTTTGCATGTTTTTTTAATAAAATTAAACCATAAAATTCTCTGTAACGATAATAAATTTTGGAGAGTTTCTGAGGTTTATGAGAATATTTCAGCAGTCTACTATGTAATGAATTTTTTTGCAGCTCTACGATATATGGAATAATCAGGTTTTGTGTAAATATAAGTCTGAGAAATTCTTTTTATTATGCTATATAATTCGACTCATATGCTGATAACCGGTGATTTATATTAATATTTTTTGTGATATGCTGTGTGATTTTATTTGAAGACGAAAATAATCAAGAAATTAATAAAAAAAAGCTATTAATACTTGACGTTTTGAATTTTCTGCGTATATTTACATAAATGGATTGTTTATAAATCACTTCACCAGCTGGAGTGATTGTTTTATTTTGTATTATTTTAAGGGTGTTTTTGCGCTTTACGCAGTATCTTTGAGCAGTTTTTCTTGTGTCCCTTAAAAGTTGAAATTGTTGGGTCTATTTATTAAAAATCCCATTGATTTTTGGTATAGGCTATATATAATTCAAAAAATTTTTATTATTTATCTTATTAACATATATTTAACAGTTAGGGAGTATCAAGAATGAGTCATCCTATTATTCAGGAAATGGATAAAGCCAATAAAATCCGTAAAGATGAAGAAACTGCGTTTGTTGTTGGTGATACTGTAGATGTGCATTGCCGTATCGTTGAAGGGGAAAAGGAACGTATCCAGGTCTTTACCGGAACTGTTATCTCCCGTACTGGTACAGGTATCAACGAAAAGTTCACTGTACGTCGTCTGGTTGCTGGTGAGGGTGTTGAAAGAATATTCCCTCTTCATAGCCCAAGAATCGATAAGATTGTGTCCAAACGCCGTGGACGTACTAAACGCGCCAAACTCTACTATCTTCGTGATCGAGTCGGTAAGAGTACAAGGCTCACTGAAGAGACACGTAAGAACAGAGCTCTTGAAAAATAGTTTCACAGCAAACAAACGGACAAAATTGTCCGTTTGTTTCTTTTTTTATAGGCAGTTAGGAAATATACTGCAGATGTGAGGTGTTTATGGATAGTGAGACCTGTGAAAAACTTGAGGTTTGCGGTTTCTTCAAGGAGTATCAGGGTAATGCCGAGGTCGTTAAGGAGGCCTGGATTCTTTCATTCTGTAATAATGTTGAAAATTCCAGTCTCTGTAAACGTAAGGAGTATTATGATACTCACGGAGTCGCTCCGGCGATCAACATGTCACCAACCGGCCGTTATCTGTAAGTCAGGCGGTTTTCGCTTTCTAAACTTTGCTGCATCTTTTCAAGTGCGGTGAAGTTTTATTGTTTTTACAGATAATTCTGGTTTTATTGCAATTCTTTCCTGATAACGCCTTGATGAGATAAAGATATTAGTTATTATTAGTATATACTTTTTATTTTTTATTCTATTATTCTTTTAAAAGGGGAGAATAAGATGGGTTTACTCGAAGATCTTAAAGAAATTGCTATCAAAAAACAGAAAACTATTGCTCTGCCTGAGGCGCTTGATGAAAGAACTCTGCGTGCGGCTGAAAAGTCAGCTCAGATCGGTCTGGGACCGGTTGTTCTTATTGGTGATGAAGCTGAAATCAAGGCTAAAGCTGCTGAGTTTGGTGTAGATGTCAGTTCTGCAATTTTTGCTGATCCTAAAACCAGTGAATACAGAGATGAATTTATTAAAGAATTCTTTGAGATGCGTAAAGCTAAGGGAATGACTGAGGAGAAAGCTGCTGAGATAATGCTGGATCCAATGTATTTCGCCGCTATGATGGTAAAGCTCGATAAGGCTGATGGATATGTTTCCGGTGCTGTACACTCAACCGCTGATACTGTTCGTCCGGCGCTGCAGATTATCAAGACTGCCAAGGGTATTAACACTGTATCCAGTTTCTTTATTATGATTCTTCCTGAGACCAGTCCATACCACTCAATCAACGATATTTTCTTCTACACTGATAGTGGTCTGGTTCCTGCTCCAACCGTTGAACAGCTTGCTGATATCGCTATTACCACCGTTGATTCTTTCAAGAGTCTGCTCCCTGAGCGTGAGCCAAATGTTGCTTTCCTTTCTTTCTCAACTAAGGGCAGTGCTTCTCATCCGCTGGTTGATAAGACTATTGAGGCTACCAAGCTTACACAGCAGCGTGCGCCAGAACTTAATATCGACGGTGAACTGCAGGGTGATGCTGCGGTAATGCCTAATATCGCTGCCAGCAAAGCTCCTGGAAGTACTGTCGCCGGTAAGGCTAATATTCTGGTCTTCCCTGATCTTCAGGCTGGTAATATCTGCTATAAGCTTACCGAACGTCTGGCTGGCGCAACTGCTATCGGTCCTGTACTTCAGGGTCTTGCAAAGCCGGTTAATGACCTTTCACGCGGCTGTAAGTGGGAAGATATTGTTGACACTATCGCTCTGACTGCTGTTCAGTGTCACGAATAATTTTATAGTTATCGGTAATTTCGCAGAGGAAACAATGCAGATTATTAGAGAACCAGATTTATCTCAGTATTCCTCAATCCGCATCGGCGGATTGGGGAATTTTTTATATCAGCCGGAGACTGAAGCTGAATTATTTAAACTCCTTGAGCGGGTGAAAAATCCAATAATTTTAGGCGGCGGAACCAATGTAGTCTTCGCCGATAAGGTTACACGTGATATTATCTCTCTGGCGTATCTGGGGATGCATGATGTTAGCGGTAGCGGATTCAAGGTGACCGCTGGTGCGGGAGTAAAACTTTCGCGGCTGGTCTATGAAGGAAGCAGGCAGGGGCTGAGTGGGATAGAAGTCTTAGCGGGTATACCGGGTACTGTTGGCGGCGCGGTGGTAATGAACGCCGGGAGCAGATATGGTTGTATCGGTGATTATATAACCGGGGTTCGGGTGCTTTTTCTTGACAGTAATAAGGTTGAGGTTATGCTGCCGGAGGATATCGAATATGCTTACCGCAGTTCGGTATTTCAGAGTGGCAGTGACCGGATAATTCTGAGTGCCGAGCTTGAATTTTGTGATATTGCACCGGTTACGGAGCTGACAGAACGAGTCAGTGCTATAATAGCCGAGCGTACTGTCAGTAAAGTTAAGTATCCCAATTGTGGTAGCGCATTTCGTAATCCGGAGCATGAACTCTCTGCCGGGGCACTGATTGACCGTCTGGGACTCAAAGGGTACAGGATTGGCGGAGTAGCGATATCTGAGATGCATGCGAATATACTGGTCAATATTTCCGGAGGAAGCTATGCGGATTTCTGTAATCTTGTAGAGTATGTGCAGGAGAGAGTTTTTTGTGAGTTTGGGGTCTGTCTCGAACTTGAGATCAGAGTGATGCGCTGAATTGTCAGGGCTTTGTTTTATTGCTATTGTCATTGCATTTGCCGGCAATTTATGAATAATATGCTGAATTACTTTGATCTGTATATTTGAGGAGAGGTGTTAGATGGACTTCAACGATGCAATTGAGCTTGCACGGTCTGAAACCAGAATTGTTAAGAGCAGAAAGAATTTATTATATACATTCGGTCCGACAAAACTTCCTTATGTATGTCTTTGTGACAGTCAGGATGGTTGTGTTTATATTCATGATGGTGAGGTGACAACGGATAAACCGCATATTGCTATTCCAGGTCAGGAGATGGGGTTTGAAGGTTTTGACATGGATGGAGTTGAAGAAGAGGGTATGATCCCGGTGCTTATCGCCCGTGGTGTGCGTATGCCTCCGGCCAAATATGTCAATAAGAATGAAGAGAAGCGTATTTTCAGAGGCAATATAACAGATGCTATTGACTCGGAGATGGAGCGGCTGGGAAAGAGTGATGATATCCGAACCGGAATTATCTGCGCACCGGAGAGTGTCTGGAAGCTTTCAGTATTACTATATGTTGGTACACAGGTAGCCCGCAGTGCTGAGTCAAATGTTAATGAGCATCTTGAACGGCTCTTTCTGCGTGGTGGCGGGAATAAGTAGATAAGCGGTTGCCAGTAAACTTTCTCCTCTTATCTGACCGATATTTTAGATCGCGTGCAGTAGTCATCAGTCAATACAGTACGGTGAAATCCTGGGTTCGATAATAAAGCCGGTGCGATAATTTTCGCACCGGCTTTAATAATGGATAGTTATTTTTGAATAGTGACTTACCAGCAGCAAAAGGTGTCATTTCAAGGATTATATGCTGATATTCATCTCAGCATGGTATTCCTGTAGTGGCTTAACATTCATTGTATTGCCTTTCTGGCTGGCGTCAATTGCCTTGCAGAGCATCTTGGCAGCACGGATAGTTGTTATCAGTGGTATGCCGCGTTCGGTGGCGACGGTTCTGATTCTGACCTCATCCTTATGCGGGTTCTTGCCACTTGGGGTATTGATAATAATATCTACACTTTCATTAATAATCATATCAATAATATTTGGTGAGCCTACAGATATCTTCTTTATCTCGGTGGCTTCGATTTCATGTTCTTTCAGGAAGCGGTGAGTACCGCGGGTTGCGATAAGTTTGAAGCCGAGATTGATAAGACTTGTTGCAACATCCGGGAGCATATCTTTGTCTGAGTCCATAACTGAGAGGAAAGCGGTTCCTGAGGTCGGAATCCGCATTCCTACACCTTGTTCAGCTTTGGCAAAGGCAATGGCGATGTCTGTATCTATACCCATTACTTCGCCGGTACTCTTCATCTCCGGTCCGAGAACACAGTCTGTACCAGGGAAACGGCTGAACGGCAGGGCCGCTTCCTTGACTCCTACGTGCTTGAGTTCCGGTTTGAAGTCTTTCAGACCAAGCTCTTCCAGTGAATGTCCAAGCATTACCTGAGTTGCAATCTTGGCCAGTGGAATACCGGTTACCTTGCTCACAAACGGTACGGTTCGGCTGGCACGTGGATTTACCTCAAGAATATAAATCTCATCTTTCTGCACTGCGAACTGGACGTTCATGAGCCCCTTTACTCCCAGCTCCAGCGCCATATCTACAGTCGCTTTTTTAAGTCTGTTCTGGATAGTCTCACTCAGGGTGAAAGGAGGCAGGGCGCAGGCGGAATCACCGGAGTGGATACCTGCTTCTTCAATATGTTCCATTATTCCCGCTACATATACATCCTTGGTATCACTGACAGCGTCAACATCAACTTCGATGGTGTTCTCTAGATATTTGTCCAGAAGAATCGGGCGTTCTTCACTTATTGTCAGATCCGCCTTGGAGCAGTAGCTGCCAAGTTCGCTCCAGTATTTGATGAGTCCTTCTTCATCATGTACGATTTCCATCTTTGCACCGCCAAGAACGAAGGACGGACGCATGACCAGAGGATAGCCCAGAACCGCGGCTTTACCCTTGGCGTCTTCTACCTCAACAGCTGTAGCGTTGCCCGGCTGCTGCAGTCCTAATTTATTGAGCATCGCTTTAAATTGTGAGCGGTCTTCCGCACGGTCAATTGCTTCAACCGGAGTACCGAGGATATTAACCCCTTCAGCTTCCAGCTGGGAAGCGATATTGAGCGGTGTCTGTCCGCCAAACTGTACGATAACACCTTTAGGCTGTTCGCGCTTGATAATAGCAAGAACATCTTCGACTGTAAGCGGTTCGAAGTAGAGCTTGTCAGAGGTGTCGTAATCGGTAGAAACGGTTTCTGGATTGCAGTTGACCATGATTGAGGCGTAACCTTCATCACGTGAAGCGAAGGAGGCATGAACACAGCAGTAGTCAAACTCAATACCCTGACCGATACGGTTCGGACCGCCACCGAGAATCATGATCTTCTCTTTATCAAGCGGTCTGGTTTCATCCTCCTGCTCGAAGGTCGAGTAATAATATGGGGTGTAAGCTTCGAACTCTGCCGCGCAGGTATCAACAAGCTTGTATACCGCTTCGATATTGTGTGCATGCCGTTTCTGTCTGACATCTGTCTGTTCGACATTCCAGATGTGAGCCAGCTGCAGGTCTGAGAAGCCGAAGCGTTTGGCACGGCGCAGTTCATCAGGAGTTATGCTCTGCAGAGTTTGAGTTTTGAGTTTCATTCCTTCTTCAACAAGTTCTTTCATATTGTTGAGATACCAGTAGTCAATGCCGCCGGTGAATTCATGAATATCCTCGACGCTCATTCCCTGCCGGAGAGCCGCTTCAATATAGTACAGGCGTTCGGCATTCGGAATGGTCAGTTTGGAACGAATCTCCTCTTTTTCAAGAAGGGTAAAGTCGATAGCTTTGGCATCACAGCCAAATCCTGAACGTCCGGTCTCAAGTGAGCGCATGCCTTTTTGCAGTGCTTCCTTGAAGGTGCGTCCTATTGCCATTGCTTCTCCCACCGACTTCATGGCTGAGGTGAGTTTAGGATCGCAGCCCGGGAATTTCTCGAAGTTAAAGCGTGGAATCTTGATTACGCAGTAATCGATGGACGGCTCGAAGCAGGCCGGTGTCTCTCTGGTGATATCATTCATGATCTCATCCAGAGTGTAACCTACAGCTACTTTGGCAGCAATCTTGGCTATCGGGAATCCTGTTGCCTTGGACGCAAGAGCAGAAGAACGGCTTACTCTCGGATTCATCTCAATGATAACGGTTCGACCGGTTTTAGGATCATGAGCCCATTGTACATTACAGCCGCCGGTCTCAACTCCGATAGCCCGGATACAGGTAATAGTGGCATCACGCATCCTCTGATACTCCCGGTCTGTCAGAGTCTGGATGGGAGCTACGGTGATGGAGTCACCGGTATGAACACCCATTGGGTCGAGGTTTTCAATTGAACAGACAATAACCACGTTATCGTTCTTGTCACGCATTACTTCCAGTTCATACTCTTTCCAGCCGGCCAGATATTCTTCGACCAGAACTTCATTTACTAGAGAAGCGTCAATACCGGTACGCAGGTAATGCTCATATTCCTCGCGGTTCCAGGCGATGCCGCCGCCGGTTCCGCCAAGGGTGAAAGCAGGACGGATAATGCACGGATAACCGATGTCTTCAATAAGCTTCATACCTTCTTCAATATTTCTTGCCAGACCTGATTTGGGCAGGTCTATACCGGCTTTAGCCATTGTCTGTTTGAAGATGTCTCTGTCTTCGGCGCGTTCGATAGTTGCGGCATCGGCTCCCAGCATCTCAACCCCGAGCTCCTCCATAATGCCGGTCTTGGCCGCTTCAAAGGCGACATTGAGTCCGGTCTGTCCGCCGAGTGTCGGCAGCAGTGCATCTGGTCGCTCTTTCTTGAGAATCTCTATAAGGTATTCAGGGGTTACCGGTTCGATATAGGTCTTATCGGCCATCATGGTATCGGTCATGATGGTAGCCGGATTGGAATTTAGAAGGACTACTTCATAGCCGTCCTGGCGGAGAACTTTACAGGCTTGGGCGCCTGAATAATCAAATTCGCATGCCTGACCAATTACAATCGGCCCGGCTCCTATAATACAAATTTTCTTGATATCTGTCCTTTTAGGCATTTTGCTTCGTCCTTCATAAAATAAACTGTAATATATTAAAATTATTTGTTATTCATAAAAAATTAATGCTGAATTTAATGCTGGTCAAAATCAGCAGAATACCGTATGCCGCTTTTACCACTCCACCGGGAAGACGTACTGTCAGCTTTGCTCCAAAAATAGTGCCGAAAAGCAAGCCAAAGGCTACGCAGGCAGCTACAGGAATATTAAGGTTTCCAGCAGCATAATAAACCAGAACTCCCGGTAGTCCGATCGGAGGCAGGAGTATACCCAGCGAGGTGGCAATCGCCTGCTTGGTATTGAAATCCAGCCAGAGAATCAGCATCGGTACTATCACCGCGCCTCCGCCAATGCCGAAAAATCCTGCTACCAGACCGGCCAGCAGGCCGATAAGGAAGCATTTCAGATATGGCGGCTCTTTACTGCTATTTTCCGGTTCAGTTAATATCTTAGAATCTGTATTTTTGGTTTGGGCATTTCTGTTGAATACTAACGGCCAGATAAACTTTAGTCCCATATAGAATAAAAATACGCTATAGCATATTTTTAGAATAAAGTTATCCAGGCTGTTAGCCAGATATGCTCCCAAGGCAATTGTACAGATAATTCCCAGTGCCACTGATAGTGCGGCTTTAATATCTAGCAGACCTTCTTTGTAATATACGATACAGCCCAGTATACCTACCGGCAGTAACAGTGAAGCCAGTGAGGTGCCGTAAGCCGCTTTGAGGTTCATGCCGGTCAGCAAAACTACCGCCGGGACTATCATAATACCACCACCGATGCCGAACAATCCGGATAAGATACCCGCACCACCTCCTATCAGCAAGAATGTCAGTATATCGGTCAGGGTCATTGTGCTACTGGTTTTCTTTCATCATCTCAATAAACTCGGTGAAGAGATAATCGGCATCATGCGGTCCGGCTGATGACTCGGGATGGTACTGTACCGAGAAAAGCTGTTCTGTTTTATGGCGCAGACCTTCAACCGTCATATCGTTGAGGTTGATATGGGTTACTTCGGCGATACTGCCGGGGAAACTCTCCATATCGACACTGAAACCGTGATTCTGGCTGGTTATCTCTATCTTTCCGGTAGCTTCATTTCGTACCGGATGATTTGCACCGCGGTGTCCGAATTTTAGCTTGTAAGTTTTGCCGCCAAGAGCGAGAGCTGAGATCTGATGCCCGAGGCATATACCCATGATCGGTTTTTTACCAACAAGGTTACGGACGTTCTCAATAGCGTAGGTCACTGCTTCCGGGTCACCGGGACCGTTTGAGAGAAAGATGCCGTCAGGATTGCAGGCTAAAACTTCTTCTGGTGCGGCATCAGCCGGAAATACCGTTACTTTACAGCCCAGGCTGCAGAGGCAACGGAGTATATTGCTTTTAACGCCGTAGTCATATACCGCGACATGATATTTTTTCTCAGAGGAGTCTTCCATCCAGTAGCAGGTCGAATCAAATTCATATTTCTCTTTTGTTGTGACTTCTTTAACCAGATCTTTTCCGACAAGCTGGGGAGCGGACTGTGCTTCCTTTACTAAATCTGCCGGGTTATAATCCCCGGCAGCAATAATTCCTCTCATGGCTCCTGCGGTTCTTATATGTTTGGTAAGAGCTCTGGTGTCAATCTCGGAAATTGCGGGGATATTATTTTTTTTAAGGTAGTCACTAAGACTCTGGGTGCTGCGGAAATTAGAAGGGTATTCACAATATTCGCGTACAATAAATCCAGAGCAGAAGATGCCGCGGGATTCTACATCTTCATCATTAGTACCATAATTTCCTATCAGCGGATAGGTCATGGTTACAATCTGTCCGGTATAAGAGGGGTCTGTCAGAATCTCCTGATATCCGGTCATTGAGGTATTGAATACGACTTCAGCGCTATTCTTGCCATCAGCGCCGAAAGATATACCTTCAAATATCTTTCCATCCTCTAGTGCTACATAACCTTTGGTCATTTCTATACTCTTTCTTCATTTTTATGATAAGAATTATAACAGCTTTTTTCTTAAATTATACTTAAAAAGCCGTCTACTCAACCCTTTAATTCAAAATTGTTACAATTATATTCGTAGACCGGTATAACGCCAGAGCAAATATTTGTTTTTTTTAAACAGCTGGAATTATGTTTTATATACTGATAAATTTCACCTTGCAGATTGACTCTTGTATTTTAACGCGTATTATTTCAGTTATATGCCTGCTGTAATTCTTTTGCTCAAAAGGATGTGGCAGGCTGCTTTTTTTGGGGTATATTATGACACTGGTTAATCTGATTTCATTGTTTATACTGGCATTTGCACATCTTGTTGTTGATATGTATGTCGGTTTGCTGATGCCTATCCTTCCGGCTCTGGAAGGCAGGCTTAATGTTTCGTTTGCGGCTCTTGCCGGAGTTGTCGGCGTTTGTGGTATTGTTGTTAATCTTATACAGCCACTGGCGGCCAAGGTTTCATCGCGTTTTCCCAAGCAGCTTTTCCTCTTTATCGGTCCGGCTATATCCGGAGCGATGGCTCTGATTGGTATTGTCGATTCGTATGAGGCTTTTCTTATTTTTGCACTGGTCAGTGTTATCGGTACTGGTATTTTCCATCCCGATGGTATGATCGCTGCGCATATTGCAAGTGGTGATTATGAACATGTAGGAGTGCCGATCTTTCTTTCCGGCGGTTTCTTCGGCTTTGCCTGCGGGGCTATCGTATCCTCACAGTGGTTTATGCATTTCGGATTTAGCGGTTACTGGCTTCTGGCTGCTCCCGGTATCTTGAGTACGGTATTGATTATTCTGATTCGTCAGCGGGTTAATTATGCAGCTCTAACTGAAAGCACTGTTATAAGGCAGAAAAAGACTGTTAAGGGTGTGTCTTTTCATATCGCGACAATTGTGACTCTGACCTCGTGTCTGGTTACTCCGGTGGCGGTTATATTTACAATTTACAGTAAGTATCTGGAAATACTATATGGGAAGGATACAGCGGTGGAGTGGAGTGGTTTTGTAATTGCTCTTCTTGGTCTTTCCGGTGCTGCCGGTTCTTATCTCTGGGGCTGGATATCAAAGAGGGTTTCCAGATATTTTCTTGCTGGAATTACTCAGATCATGGCGCTGGTTATTTATCTGATATTTATCTTTATTGCGCCGGGACCATGGCTGGTAATTGTGACTTTGTGTCTTGGAATTACCTGGGGCAGTTCGATATTTCCAGTTATTGCGACTGCTGCCAAGTCAGCTCGGGGATTGACTCCAACTGAAAGAGCGGGCTGGGTTGTAGGCGGCAGCTGGGGCTTTGCCGGGTTATTTCAGGTCTTTTTCGGTGTCTCAACCTCATACGGGTTTGATCTGGTGGACAGTATCAAGTATCCGGCAATATTTATATTTTGTGCCGTGATTATCTCATTCTGGATGTGGCGGCAGGAGTCAAAGTGTAATGTTGCCTGAGTGCTGAAGTTATAACGCTTAAAATCTGTATTTGCAGTAATAAAAATGAGAGCAGTAACCGTGCGGTTGCTGCTCTCTGATTTTGCTTATTTATAAAGATTTTATTCTTTACGCCTGTTCCTGCTTCAGGTCTTCAACGATATAATGCATAACCGGCGCGAGACTCTTGTTAGGGTCTCCCGAGCCGTCGTAGAAATTGCAGATGATAGGCACCCCGAGCTCTTTCTCAATTGCGGGGAAAATACTGGTGGTAACTGTGCCCGGCATGCAGAACATCGGTGAGGCATTGACTATGGCCTTGGCACCGTCATTCTTTACAAAAAGCTTTGCTCTGCCAAGAGTCAGTACCGACTCGCCTTCAAATTGCCAAGGTACATATTTAAGACCTTCTTCCATAACTTCCCTGATATCCCACTCGTGTCGGTCATCAAGAATTGGAGAAGCTGCTTTGTAATACTCTTTTTCCCATTTTTCAAATACGAGGGTATTTTCCAGCCAGCTGAGAGCTTTATTTTTTACAGCCGATATCTTATGGATAGGATTCTTTGAACTTGCAGCTTTTTGTTCGGTGATAAGTTCCGTAACTTTTATAGTATAGAAGATCCATTCGGCAAATGGTGATAACCAGGCTTCACCCCCAAGATCTTCAATTTTGCGGATTAGGTCATTATTTATGAAAGAGTCAGAACGTACATAAATTTCACCCACTATACCGACAAGCGGTTTCTTCTCATTACTTATCTGTATCTGCTGAACCTCTTTGACGCAGTTTCTGAGGAGTTCGCTTGCTTTTGAAACATCAGACTGGGTGAACAGTTTAGACATTATATCCATATGCTTGGCAATTACACTGTCGGTTTCACCTTTATTGATCTCGTATGGGCGAATTTTACAGGCTATTTTACGGAAAATATCACCCAGCAGTAAGGCTTTCCAGAGATTCATACGGGCTTTTACCGGCATGCCTTCATAAGCATTTTCAGCACTGGGACTCATAATTTCAATTTTATCCCAACCTTTTCTCTTGAAGATGAGTTCATTCAGCTTGGCGTACTGGCCAAAACGGCAGGGGCCGCAGGCTGTAGGCATAAACAAGGCTACATCTTCCGGAGGAAAATCATGTGTCTGCATTGCTTTTATCAGGGCACCGGTTGTAATAGGGCAGGGAACACATTCACCGCCGCTGGTATGTTTGAAACCGAGAGCCAGGGTCTCATCATTTTCTTCGAGTACAATTGTCTTGTAGCCCAGAGAGGTAAATACGCTGTGCATTATTTTGACACAGTATGGCTCCATATTGGGAACGAATAAAATTTTTCCCTCTTTGGCATGGACTAACTTGTGTTCTTCTGATCTTGCCATTATTATTTTTCCTGATTCAGTGTTAATATCTGGTTGATAAATAATATAAAACTTATTCCGGACGGGCAATATCCGAGTACAGATGGAAGCTTTCAAGAGCTGCTTCTATTCTGGTCAGATAGCCGGCATCGGCTCCATGTCCGTCAAACTGCAGACAGAGATATGGTTTTCCGGTTTTGGCCATTTCATCTTTGAAATAGGTCATAATATAACTGTCCGGGCCGCACATGAAGTTGGTGAAATAGATGCCGAAAAGACGTTTGCTCTTGGCAATATAATTTGCTGCGGCCAGAATCTTCTGCCCGTAGTGCCAGTACATATTGCTGTAATCCGGAAGTATTGACTCCAGATCATAGGCAATCTGATCCATATAAAGTACAGGGTATCCCATCTCCGCTATTTTTTTCGGCAGGTCCAGAGTCATACCGGCATCACATGTATTGTATGGACGACCGATACAGACGATACCCATGGTGTTCTGTTCTTCGATGGTTTTCAAGGCGTCCTGACCCAGACGTAAGCATTCTGCATTGAAAGAGGCGAAATGCTCCTTGGCTTTACGTAAAGCTTTCATGATATCTTTTTCACTGACACATAGCGGGCCGCATAGTGAGCTGGCAAGCTGCTGTATCTGGGTCTTTTCCGGTAGATTCAGCTGCAATAACGGGCTGAGCAGCTTTTTATGAAAATTCAGTCCGCTTGTCTGTGACAGTACGGATGGATGAGACTGGACATAGCAGCAGAAGTGCGCATCGGTGAAACCTGCCGGGATTGGTTCTCTGATCATATGCGGAACAAAGATGTAGTCGACCTCTGGATTGTCAAGAAGTGTGCGGACATGTCCGTGACTCATCGCAACCGGAGCGCAGAATTCCGCCTGTGATATTTCTACTCCCTTATGCAGTACTTCCTCACTCGAGCGTCCACTGAGTATTGTATTACAGCCCAGGGCTGAAAAGAAAGCATGCCAGAAAGGGTAGTACCCATAGGTTCCGAGACTTCGCGGGATGCCGATCTTTGGACCGCCGTCACGACTGGTTCTGATCTTTTCGGACCAGGCTTTTTCCCGGTTCTTCCACCAGTCAAAAGTGGTTACTTTTTTGACTTTAACTTTGTTGTCTTCATAATCACGTCCGCATTTTAGCCCCCAGGCGAGTGACTTGCTGCCGGATTTGATAATTGAAAGGTTGCATTTATTGTGGCATAACTCGCAAACTTCATAGGTTACGGTTATCTCTTTGTCAGCAAAGGCAAAGCCTTCAAAGCGTTCGGATTTTTTCTCATCCGGTACCCGGTCTTTAGCCAGCAGGCACATGCCCAGAGCTCCGGTAACATGGCAGAAAGGACTTACCTGAATTGGTTTGCCAAGTTCAACTTCAAAAGCTGCGATCAGACCCTTGTTACGGGCGGTTGCCCCCTGAAAATAGATGTGGTCTCCGATATGCAGTCCGCCGACAACCTTGTTAAGATAGTTATCACGAACTGAATGAAGTACCGCTGCCGCCACCTGTTCTTTGCTCCAGCCGCGAGCAAGCAGCAGATCAAGATCCCGCTCCATGTATACAGTACAACGGTCTGACGTCTTAGGACATTCAAGACCTATCACTTTATCAGCATACTCTGAAAGAGGAATGTCAAGTTTATGAGCCTGCTCTTCAATGAAGCTTCCGGTACCGGCGGCACAGACGTAATTCATAATTGAATTGTAAACCATACCGTTCTGAAGCTGGGTGAATTTCGCGTCCTGTCCTCCAAGCTCAAGGATGGTGTCAACTTCTGGGTCGATAAAGCAGGCTGCTGTTGCGTGAGCGGTAATCTCATTTGTGGCAAGATCCGCTCCGATAAGTTCTCCAATCATTTTACGTCCGGAACCGGTGGTGCCGACTCCTTTGACATCAAGGGTAAAGCCGCCTTTAGCTTCCATTTCGCGGAAAGCCTTGAAAAGAAGCTGTACCGCTTTGATCGGATCGCCAGCGGTCTTGCGGTAAATCCAGCCTATGACATTGTTATCTTCATCCATAACCGCAGCTTTAGTAGAGGTTGAGCCGATATCAATACCGAGTGATACTGTCAATTTGCCGCTGGATGGTTTTACAATTGCTATTTCAGATTTATCCTCATTTACCCAGTGTTCAGCGGTTTCGAAACTGGGGTAGTCACTGAGTTTCAGTTCCAGTGCCGGGCGGAGATAGCTGCGTTTTTCAAAATCATCTTCAGGACGCAGAGCGGAAAGATTGACTCCGCCGGCTCCGTTATTCTTCAGCGCGCTATATGCGGCTCCGAAAGCATTTATCAGTTCGGGTTCTCCCGGTACTACTACTTCGGTGCCGAGCTTTTCCTTGACTGCGTTTACGACGACTGTGTTTTTGGCTACTCCGCCGATGATAGCGGTCTTGCCTTCGATGCTTCTGCCGCCTAGAAGTCCATCAACCGTTGAATGTCCCAGACCGGCGCAGAGACCGGCGGCGATGGCCTCAACCGAGAAACCTTCCTGCTGCAGGTGTATCATATCACTTTTTGCGAATACTGCGCAACGGGTAGCGACACTGGGAGGGTGCCCCTGATAACTCATGGCTTTTTGTGCCAGTTCTGTTGGCGGAACCTGCAGTCGTGTCGCCTGCTGGTCAAGAAATGCCCCTGTACCTGAAGCACAGGCGGAGTTAATGCTGGAGCGGGTATATTTTCCATCTTCGTCCAGCTGGGTTAATGAGAATGAGCCGCCTCCGATATAGATGATATTACGAACATCCGGGAAGGCTTTTTTCACTCCTTCAGCTCCTGCAACTATCGGGTCAATGTGTATGCCGCCTATCTTCAGACGTTCAGTACCGCTGCCGGTAAGAGCCAGACCCTGTACACTCGAGACATCAATATCGTTAAGTGCAGACTGTAACGCAGTGAGTGACTCGCCCTGATGGCGCTTATAGCATTTAAATATTATTTTAGCGTCATCGCTTAGCAGTACAACACCCAGACCGATGCTGCCTATATCTATTCCTAACCAGGCCATTACTTCTCCATATTCTTCTATGAGTACTAAAATATGCTTAGATATAATTTTATTAAAACAAATATTTACTGCAAACAGGTTCATGCTGTCAGTTATTACTACTCGAAACTTGGCGTTTAAAGCAGATTCCAGGAAAAACTGGGAGGGTTTTCCAGCATGAGTTAATATCAGCTGCGAGGATACACCGAATGTATTTTATTACAGCATAATATAATGGTTAATAAATTCTATCTTTACAGGGATATGATTGCAAGAGCGAAGGTGAAGATATTTCAATTAATTTATGGATATAACCTGATTTTTTTTAAGGTCTTACAGATAATAAAAAAACTCTTACCGGAGTAAGAGTTTTTAATGACTTTTAGAGAAAGCTGGTTAAGGGGTTATGCTGAAATTGAGTTGAGCTTGAGAGCTAACTGTGATTTCTTGCGGCTTACTGCGTTCTTGTGCAGAATCCCCTTGTTACCTGCTTTATCAACAAGGTTGGTTGCTTTCTTGAAAAGTTCCTGTGCCTGAGCGCCGTCTCCTGCTTCAATAGCGCGATTGAATGACTTGAGAGTCTGTTTCAGTCTCTCTTTGCGGACACGATTACGGGCGGTACGTTTTTCAGTCTGACGTACTCTTTTGATTGCTGACTTAATGTTTGGCATTCTCTTTTACCTTAACCTTCTCTAATCAAATTTATAAAACTGTAAGTACTTGCGTACTAAATTATTTATGGTAGCGAGAGGCGGACTTGAACCGCCGACCTGTAGGTTATGAATCTACCGCTCTCACCGACTGAGCTACCTCGCCATGTCTTTTTGTTAGGTTTTAGGATTATATTGGTACTGCTGGTTGAATCAATAGCTTTTTTTATTTTTTTATAAAAAATTCTATTTAATATAAAAACGAATCAGAAACAGATAAAGTAGTGAAAGCTGCTGGAAATAATTTCAGATTCAGTTAAAATCCTAATAGTTTATTATTATAATATTTGTGAAAGTTTTATCCAGAGGTAAAGTATGAATTTTATTGATGCGCATTCACATTTACAAAATTCTGAAACAGATGTGGAAAAACTACTTGCGGCTGCAACTGAGCATGATTGTAATTTTCATCTTGTAAATGCGACATCTCCAGCAGATTGGGCGGACGTGCTGCAGTTGGGAAGCCGCAATGGGATTATGCCCTTTATCGGTATTCATCCCTGGTATCTTCAGCAGAACAATTCTCAACTTGCTCAGTCACTTGAACAGTTGGAAAGTCTTGTCTCTGAAAATGCCTGCGGCCTTGGAGAGATAGGGCTGGATAAACAGCAGGGGATGCCGGAATTAAAGCTGCAGTCCGCTGTTCTTCAGGAGCAGCTGGATATCGCTCATAAATATCGCCGTCCGGTTACATTGCATTGTTTTAAAGCCTATAATGAACTCATATCATTACTCCGGGGACTAAAAGGGGCTCAACATTTCATGGTTCATTCATTTACCGGGTCTTCGCAGATAGCCGGTGATTTACTGGATTTGGGCGGTTATCTGTCTCTACCTTTACAAATTCTTCTGCGCCCTGAGCCAGTGATTCGCAGGCTTGTCGGATATCTTCCGCTTAAGCGGCTCTTGCTGGAGTCTGACTTTCCGCAGGATCGGGTAATTTCTGCGGATTTAGTTAAAGCTTACGGAATTACAGTCGCTGGTGAGGGTGCAGATATTGAACCGGCTAATATTCATTTACTGTATGAAACGGTCGCTGCAATAAAAGGGATTGATCTCAGGTCGCTGGTAAATATTATTGAAGCCAATTTTAAGGCATTTACAAAGGAAATATATGGATAGAGAGTCAGATCGGATGCAGTTTGTAAGAACGGAGGCATTGCTTGGAAGTGAGGGGTTTGCCAGATTGCGGGATGCGTTTATAGTTGTCGCCGGAATGGGGGCGGTAGGGAGTTATGCGGCGGAGTCGCTGGTGCGGGCAGGGGCGCATAACCTGCGGGTTGTTGATTTTGATGTTATTTCCGAGTCGAATATCAACCGTCAGCTCTTTGCTCTGCATTCAACGCTCGGGGGCAAGAAGGTTGATGTCGCCAGAGACCGTCTGCTCGATATTAACCCACAGTGTTCGATTGATAATCTTGATCTTTTTATTCGTGAAGAGAGTCTTGATCAGGTATTTGCCGGTAATCCTGATATTATAATTGACGCCATTGATTCGCTGAATCCCAAGGTCAGTCTTATGCATGGAGCGGTCGTTCGCGGATTGACGATAATTTCAAGTATGGGAGCTGCTCTTAGAACCGATCCGACAAAGATTGAGGTTTGTGATCTTGCAAAATCAAAAAATTGTCCGCTGGCGCGCAGGGTACGTAAGCGTCTGCGCCGGGTAGGGGTTAGTAAAGGTATCGACTGTGTGTACTCTTATGAAGATTTACCGGAGAACTACCGGGAGTATCTGATGACTGAAGATATTACCCCATGCACCGGGCAGGGGCGTAAG
Organism: Planctomycetota bacterium; assembly: GCA_963677015.1. Taxonomy (GTDB): domain Bacteria; phylum Planctomycetota; class SZUA-567; order SZUA-567; family SZUA-567. The sequence goes on along the minus strand of OY781533.1, from coordinate 2,260,983 downwards.
CGTAATGCACTTGGGAGTCTTTCAACTATTACCGGAATATTCGGGCTTACTCTGGCTAATTTGGCGATAAAGAAAATTGCCGGGAAATAGTTGAAATTTTTACCCAAGTTTTATACTGAATTTTCCGATATAATTTTGTAACCGTTGTTGTTTGGGTTGGAGTTCAGTTTATTTATTTTTGAAGAAATAATGTGTTGCTATGATCACATTTTTTAATAATCCGATGGTCATTGCCCTGATATGGGTTTTGTCAATAGGGGCATGTTTTCTGTTGGCTGTTATCTGGATGACCTATCTGATAAAGATAATTATGAATGATTATGAAATTCAGGAGAAGATAAAGCGGCATAAACGGATTAATGAAGAACTGCTCAGCAGCAGAGAAGGAAAACTCTGATAAGCTGTTTTTTTGTTTATTATTATTAAATACTATATAAAGCAGGGCAGCCGGAAAATACGGCTGCCCTGCATGATTATTTAGAGCTTTTCTGAGACTGCGGGGGCGTTTCACTATCTTCCTCACTGTCAAAGACTTCGGAGTCAACTTCGTATGAGAGTGAGAGTGTGGAGTCCTCCAGAGCATGTGATAGAACGCGCTTGTAATAAGCCCAGAGCAGGCAGGTCATCGGAAGAGCGATCAGCAGTCCCAGAATCCCGAGAAGTTTACCCCAGATGGAGAGCGCCAGTAGAATTATGGCGGGGCTGAATCCGGTAACATCTCCCATTATTTTCGGTGTGAGTATCGTGTCCTGAATAGTCTGAACAACGGCGAAGACCGCAAGCACCAGACCTGACATATACCAGAAACTTTCACCGGTTTCAAGTGATGCGGCCAGAGCCATCAGCAGTGACGGGAAAACACCTATGATCTGCATATATGGTATCATGTTCAGCAGACCGATAAAGAGACCGATGACAATTCCCAGTGGCAGTCCGATGATACTGAAACCGATTGCGAAAAGTACCCCGACAATTGAGGCTATAGTCGCCTGGGCCCGGAAGTAGCGGTTCATGCCGATATTAAAGTCATGTACGAAAGCAACAGCAGAAGGGCGATAGGCGGAAGGTATGAGTGCTTTCCAGTCATTTTTCACCTTCTGAAAGTCCAGAAGCAGGAAGACCAGATAGAGCAGAATTATGGAGGCGCCAATAATACCCAGAAGAATACTGATGGCGCTTGAAAAAATACCGACACCTATCGGCATAACTTTATTCAGAGCGATCTTTACTGATTCCATAAAGTTTTCATTCTGGAGGTATTGCATAATATCTGTCTGTTTAAGAAAATGTCTGAGATCATTCCAGATATCCGGCGGGACAATTGCCTCCGCACGTTTGGTGAGAGATCCGCTCGTATCCGAACTGATCTGCGTTACGAGTACTCCCATGTGCTGTATTTCACTTCCTATCATTGGCAGTACCAGCCAGCAGCCGGCAACAATAACCCCAAAGACGATAATCAGGCTGAGAAACACCGCTACTACCCGGTTTTTTATGACATGTTTCTGCAGCAGACCTACCAGTGGATTTATCAGGTAGGCTATGAGGAAAGCAACGACGAATGGTATAAGAACCTCACTCAGGTAGCTTAGAAACCAGCATATAGTAATAAACAACAGGGTGCTTATGCAGATACGCACCACACGGTCGAAGGTATAGGGTTTGCGATTTTCTTTCATTTCTGTCCTGCTTGGGCAATTGGTGAATTCAATATATTCTCAATATATCCATATATTATGATCCATTATATATTATTTATATTATGACTTTTTTTTCAAGATATTTCATTTTAGTTTTACTAACTATTGACATATATTGTTGTATTTGTATAATTCAGCGCGTAAATCAGCCGGGGGATTAGCTCAGTTGGGAGAGCGCATCGCTGGCAGCGATGAGGTCATCGGTTCGAACCCGTTATCCTCCACCAAGTTATACAGCTCGCTTTATAGCGAGCTGTATTTTTTTAGTTTTAAGCGGTTGGGTTCTTAAAAAGACTCTTCAAGTTATAAATATATACTTATATACCATAAAAAAATATATGACTATGCAGATTTTTAGGATCAGCATAGTTCAAAGAGAGCCTGCAGGCGGGTCGTCAGAGCAGAGGTATCCGCTCCGGAGTAGTCACTCTGTATTTTCAGCAGCGGCAGAGAGAGTTCGTCTGCAAGATCTTTTATCGTCAGTGATTCCAGATCATAGGTATGACATCCCTGCCATGACAGATCAATAATGCAATCCGGGCGGTATGCTGCTGCCAGCTGGCGCAGCAATTCTACTCTGCCATGATTTTCTGCCATTACCGAGCATGGCAGTGCCAGATATTTTTCCGCAATGGCGTGAATTGGGTCTGTGGTATCCTCGGCTACCGGCTGGTATAAGGGTTTTATGCCGGTGCAGTTCTCCTGAGCTACAATCAGCCCGCCAGCATTCTCTATCAGCTCCAGAACTCTTTCTGCTCCGTGTACAACCGGTACGCCGGTAAGGAGCACTCGTTTTCTTCTCTGCAAATTATTGCATTTATCAGGTGTTTCAAGTTTTTCAAGTGCTTTGGTATATCTCTCACTTGCCCAGGGCAGCGGTGATATTATGCTGTTAAACCCCAGAATATCTCTACCGGTTAGCTCCGGGTTTTCGTGCTGCATGTGTTCGGCAAGGTCATAGCGCAGCTTGCGTTCTGAATTGAGTTCTCTGATAGCGGCATTGAGTTTATCCGTGGTAATTTCGGTATTGAATCTTTGTTCCAGAAAAGCAGCAAATTTACGGCATTCTTTTTCCCAGTTTGCTTTGGCTTCCGGTGTTGTAGCGGTTTGGGGTAGGTGAAGTGTATAACATTCCTTCTCCTTTCCCATTAGTTCGAAGACTTTTTTCTTTCCATCACAAGTGGTTTCGGCGACGATAAGATCTGCCAGCTCAAGGAAAGGGTTTGATCTGTCCAGCAGGTAGCCGTAAGTTGATTTTATTACCGGGCAGATTCCAGATGGGAGAACAATTTCAGCGCTTTCTACAGTTTTCTGTGAGCCGCCGCAGAGGCAGACTGCTACTCCTGAGCAGGCATTGATAATCTCACGGGGAGCATATTCACACATGATGCCGATAATCGGTTTGCCGGCTGCTTTGGCGTTTTTAGCAAACTCCAGACATTCTGCAATCATTCGGGATTCAGCATATTTTGATTCGCCTGCTGAATCTGGACAACATGAGGTGGCTGTTGCAGAGTTACAGCATGGAGATACCGCAGTATCTGAAATAGACTGTGATTCAGCGTTATTTTTCTTTGAGCAGCAGGGTGTGGTTTCTTCATCGTGATTCTTTGAATTGCAGCACATTGTTTTTGCTCCCTTCATTGATTTTTTAATTTGCCGGACAGCCTATGAGCTTTTTGAATTCATTACTGGCGATGCGCTGTGAGGTGTCGCCTGATGAAGCAAATATCTCTTCGCCTGTCTCATTGTCGATAAGTGAATATTCATAGTCGATATAGGCGGACATATCAAGGGCGATGTCTCTTCTTACCGAGGTTACAACCAGCTCATATCTGGCGTTGTAATCATCATAGCTTTCCGCTTTACTGCCGTTAAATTCGGTTACTCTCCTGTGGTTTGACTTTACTATGACTTTCCAGCCGCATTCCCGGAGTATTTTTTTACAGTCTTTGACCAGGCGATTGTTGCCAGGAGGAACAATGATGGTTTTTTCGCTCAGGTCAAGGTCGCCATACACCTCCGTATGGGAACAGCCGGTACAAAATAATAAGATAATAGCCATTAGTACAATTACAGTTTTCATATTCTCCCCTTGTATATTCTGATAATTAATTTTATGTAATAAAAAATACACATACAATAAATTCATACAATGGGAAAGTATCAACTGTTTTCAGAATACGCGCGTAAAAATATATTGATTGCTCTGTATCAGCTGTATATTGCAGAGTCTTGTTGTTAAGTCAATATTCAGTGATTCAGATTAAAATTAGAATTATTTCAGGAATTCGCTGGAGCTTCCGGCAACTTATGGCAGAATGTTCAGGCGCATCTTGGCGAGAATTATTCTGGTAACAGCTTTCTCTATTAGGTCACGGAAATGTTCATTCTGCTGCGCTTCCTTGTAGACGGCGTCAACCGCTTGTGCAATATTATCAGGCATAAGCAGTATATCAACACCGGCATTCAGAGCCTTAATGCAGGCTTCACCGGAGGTGTAGTTATTGGTTATAGCCTTCATCATCAGCGCATCGGTAATGATAAGTCCTTTAAAGTTTAATTCATTACGGAGTATTGCTGTTGCAAACTTTTGAGACATAGTTGCCGGGAGATTATTACCGGTAATTTTTGGTGCGACAATGTGTGCCAGCATAATACTCATTACGCCGCTGTCTATGGCCGCTTTGAAAGGGACAAACTCTTCATTGTTCAGGCGTGTGATATCATGGTTAATATAGGCTAGCTCAAGGTGGGTATCGGTAGAGGTGTCTCCGTGACCGGGAAAGTGCTTGGCGCAGGCCATGACTCCATTTTCCTGCAAACCTCTGATTACTTCAAGTCCCATCTCGGTTACCAGTTGCGGGTTGTCAGCAAAGGCACGGGCACCAATAACCGGATTGTCAGGATTGGTATTAATATCAAGTACCGGGGCAAAATCAACATTGAAACCAAATGATTTTACCTGTTCTGCAAGTGTTTTGCCTATCTGATAGGCATATGATTTGGAGCCTTTACTGCCGATTTCAGCGGCACTTGGAAGTTGAGTCAGACCGAGTGCTTTGCAATGTTCCAAACGGCTCACTCTGCCGCCTTCTTCGTCGATACAGATAAACGGCGGGGTGCTACTGCAGTTCTGAATGTCATGTGTCAGAGCTGTCAGCTGTTGGCGGTTGCGCAGATTTTGTGCAAAGAGGATGATACCACCAAAATTATCAGCGTTGATTTTTGATTTCAGTTCTGGAGTGAGCTGGGTTATTTCCTGCATTGCCGCAAGTCTGGCCAGATCGACGATGAATAATTGACCAATTCGCTGCCGCAGCGACATTGCGGCAACAATTTTCTGAGCATGAGCTCTGTCCGGGATAATTCCGGCTGCCTGCAGGTTTTCAGTGGTGCCTGCAAGCAGTAATAGCAATAATGCAAGAAGTTTGAGGTGAATATTTGCCTTTGGCATTATAAGTTCCCTTCACTGCCCATTAATTATTTCTGATAACCGCAACCTTCCTGACCGCACCCGGCACAGCTGTCAAAATTACAGCGTGGGGTAGGAGCTCCGCTGCGGGATTTCTGCCGCTCACGTTTGAAGAATTCGGTGCTCAGGCCGGAATCAATATGACTCCATGGAAGTTTACTATCCATGTCTCTTTCGCTGCAGGCGTAGGCATCGCCTGAAATTCCCAGTTCATTAAGGGCTTCTTCCCAGAGTTTCGGATTGAAGTGCTCGGTCCATGCTTCCAGTCGTGCTCCCTTTTCCCAGGCTCTGAGCGCAACCGCTCCCAGCCGTCTGTCACCACGGGAAAAAATACCTTCAAGATAACTGCCTTCAACATTGTGCCATTTCAGGTCAACATGCCGGTGGCGCAGGTTGGCGGCTATAAGCTGGTGTCTTCTGGTAAGTTCGTCGCGGTTTACCATACCCTCCCACTGAAATGGGGTAAATGGTTTGGGAATAAAATTGCTGACCGATACTGTGCAGGCTGCACCTCTGCCGCCGCGGCGCAGTTTGGCAACCTTGGTTGCCAGATCGGCAATACCGATTACATCCTCATCGGTCTCGGTCGGTAGGCCGACCATGAAGTAGAGTTTTACTGTTTTCCAGCCCTGTCGGAATGCCTCTTCACAGGATTTGAGCAGATCTTCATCGGTAACATCTTTATTTATTGCCCGGCGCAGCCTGTCGGTTCCAGCCTCCGGGGCGAGGGTCAACCCGGAGCGGCGTACAGTTTTGAAACGTTCCGGTATATCACTTAAAGTGTGGTTTACTCTTAAACTCGGCAGTGAGAGACTGACACCGAGCTGGGAATAGTCGGAGTCGAGCTTTTCAACCAGCTCATCAAAATTGGTATAATCACTGGTGCTGAGTGACATCAGGCCTATCTCATCATAACCGGTGTTGCAGTAACACTCTTTAGCGGTTTTCTGCAGTGTTTCGACATTTCGCTCACGTACCGGGCGGCAGATGTTTCCAGCCTGACAGAACCTGCAGCCGTTAGGGCAACCGCGCATGATTTCCAGAACCACTCTCTCATGCACCGTCTCCACCAGCGGTACTACCGGTTTAACCGGCATTGGTGCTGAATTAAAATCGTGTACAATACGGCGCTCGATCGGATACGGAATAGCTGATTCTGGCGGCCGCTGTACTACAGTAAAACCGGCGCTTTCTTCGGTTTGGTATAGTGATGGAGCATATATTCCCGGAATTTTGCAGGCGAGCTCCCGGATTTTATCCTCCCGGCTAAGTTGGGGGAAGTTTTCATACAGTTCTAGAATTTCTACTATTCCTTCTTCACCTTCACCGATAAAAAAGAGATCGAAAAAATCGGAAAAGGGTTCGGGATTAAAGGTTGCATGGCCTCCGGCTATAATCAGCGGATCACCTTCTTTACGGTCCTGACGTCTGAGCGGGATACCGGCCAGATCAAGTATGGTGAAAACGGTTCCGATACCCAGTTCGTACTGGAGTGAGAAGCTTATAAAATCATTCTGGCGCAGTGGGCGTCCGGTTTCCAGAGTATATAACGGATATGAAGCATTGCGTAGTTCCGCTTCCATGTCAGGTAAGGGACAGAAGGCGCGTTCACAGCTCCAGTCTGTACATGAATTGATTATTTCATAGAGTACGCGTAGACCGTGGTTACTCATGCCTATTTCATAAGTGTCGGCAAAACAGAGCGCAAAATTGTATTTTGTATTCTGTTTTATAATGGAATTAACCTCTGAACCAACATACTGGCCCGGCATAGTAACTCTCGGTAGAATCTTTTGAAGTGTATTGTCTATTTCTTGCATGTATCACCTTTATTAATGGCAGGACTCTTAACCGTCCTGCTTACTCTTTTGCGGGTATTATTTGATTATTATGATATGTAAAAAAAGACTTTATACAATACCGCTGTCATCGGGATCAATTATTATCTCGCCGCGGTTCTGAAGGAGTATTGCATAATCAATGACTTCCTGCTGTGCATCTTCAATTTCAGTGAGTCTAACTTTTTCCTTGGCTGTACGTTTGAATTCATCTATTATCAGTTTGGCCTTTCTACGACTGACAGATGTAAGTGCGGTGTTTTTTAGATGATCTGAAGCGAAGCGCAGTGCTATAGCGCTGGTGTGGGGATCAAGCCCGGTAAATATTCTGCCGATAGCGTCACGGTTGCTGTGCTCGAGGTCGGCAAAGTCAAACATGCGCTCGTTAAGTTTTGTGTAAAGCTCAGGGATTTCCTGCATTACCATTTTTTTCAGTTCGGGAGATGATTCCCGCAGAATGTGCGCTGCAAGTGCCATACCGTCAATTTTTTGGGCTTTGTATGACTTATTTTTCGTTGTATTTCCAGCTGCAGGTCTGGTAACTTTGGTTTCCTGTTTTTTTGAGCGGGTGTGCAGCAATGCCTGCTGCAAAGCAAGTTCTTTCCTGGTTTCAGGACTTAGTTCTGCCGCGGCGTCAGATCTTCTATCGGTTTCACGGTTATTCCCTGATCGTGCTGTCTGCGCTTTGTTATGATGATTATCAGGAATAAAACCTTGCGGGTCTACAAGTTTAGAAAACTCCTGCTCCAATTTCAAATCATCATCATGAGAATTGGCAATGCCGCCGCGCAGGTAGGTGTCATATTCTTCAGGAGAGATTATACGTGACTCAACCGGTTCTGGTTTGCTGCTAGAATCTTCCGTAGGTTTTTTGCGTGATTTCAGATTATTGATATCCTGCATAATGGCACCCAGATCAAGATTTGCCAGCATGGAGCTTTTCTGAGTGGCAAACTTTCCGGGCAGTGGACTCCGGAGCTTTTTTTCCAGTTCTTCGGCGATGTCATATAGAACTTCAACCGGTATTTTACGGTATTTACTGATTGCGGAGGCAATTTCACTGCGGATGCCGTCGGGCATATTTGCCATTACTTTTGCGTTGAAGATGGGGGACGTACGTGATAAAGCTGCTCCGGCAACGAACGGGAGCTCGCTGGAAAGAATTTGCGCAACCTTTGATATCTCAAAGTCTTCTAAAAAATAAAAGGGATTATCATTTTTGCTCATCAACTTTCTCCGATATTATATTCTTACAATTTGTGCGCGTTAGGTCAAGTATAAAATTTCGATTATCACCCATTCATATAAGATGTTATAAGAAATAATTGCAAAGAATAGCGCATATATTGAAATTTCTCATAGCGAATAACGCCATATTTGCTATAATTTATTCTCTGTTGTCTAACTTTAAACGGTGGTGCTTGAGTACAGGCACTGTAAATTTAAATTAAAGGTGGTCGTAATGGGAAGTGTATTTACTGGATCGGGAAAACATTTTCAACAGCTTGAAGCTGTGGAGCTGGATCTGGATAATCTGAATGAAATAGTAACCAGGGTCAAGGTGCAACCGCATTTTCTCGGTGAGCCGCTGGTTGTTATCGGTGAATCTGATAATTTTTCTTTTCCTGCTATCGAGGGAGTTCGGGAATTACTGGCTGTCGATGTTCTGGGTAGAGCGGTGGCAGTTATTATTAATATTGGAGTGGCTGACAGTGAACGGCGTATTGATGGCAGGGCGATGGAATTTGTTTCGTATGTCAGTTCACTTACTGCGCAGGGATTGGGGAAAATCGCCGCGGAATTTCTGGAATTGCCGCAGAATGATCTGCTCAAGCGCGCCTGGGAGGATCTGGGGGTAGAGATGGATGAGGAGTCGGTTGAGGTGTCAAGTCTGCTGGCTTCGACATTTAACCGTGATGCGGCGGATTACTCTGAAACCCTCAATCGTGAGCAGCGGGTCATAATAGCATCGGAAGGTTTCTCCACGCGCATCGTCAATGAGATTGAGTGGCTTGCGTCATCAGGGGTTAATATTAAAGGTTTGAAGTATCTTAAATATCTGGTAGGCGGACAGGAGATATTCTTTGCTGAGCAGGTTGTGCCGCGTGTGGATCCGTCGATCGATGCCAGAGATGTTGTCGGCACTAATCATGATGTCCTTGAACCATGGAAGATAAAAGGGAAAACATATTACCTTGAACGTCTGACCCCGTCATTGGCAGAGTTCTTAGAGAGTCTGCTGGTAACTGTTCGAAAAGATACCTTTTCAATGGCCTGGGCGCATAAATACTATTTCTGGCTTCGCGGTACGAAGATGAGTTTCAGAGTAAGGGTGTATTCCCGCGACAGGATTGAGTTTGGTTTCTATAATTCCTCGGTCAATGCGGTAGAGGAATTTCTGCAGAAATTCGATATTCCCGGGGTTGAGATCTATACGCTGGGTGGTTATAATGATTCACCATTTATTGCAATTACCAATGATGTTAATTTTAATGATGAGTGGATAAAGATGATCCGCAGCTGGCTCAGCGGCAGTTTTATACTGTAGCTTTGAGTGCTGTTTTTTGTCTTTATTAATTTTTGGTATAAAGGAGGATAGCATGGCTTCATGTCTTACAATTCTGGCTGATGGCTTTGAAAGTGTTGAAGCGATTGCGCCGGTAGATATTCTTAGAAGAGGCGGTTTTGAGGTTACTCTGGCAGGTCTGGGTCGTAAAGAGATTGTGAGTGCTCAGGGTATTACTGTTGTTGCTGATACTGTCCTGACGGCGGATATGGGGTTGTATGATCTGATTTTTCTTCCTGGCGGAATGCCTGGATCGGTAAATCTGGCACAGAGTGTTGAGGTGATTGATATCCTTAAAAAGCATGTGGCCGCAGATAAATATATCGCTGCAATCTGTGCGGCTCCCGCTAAAATTCTGGGTCCTAATGGTGTGCTTGACGGTAAGACTGCTACCTGTTATCCGGGGAATATGGATGAGCTGCTGCAGATCGCTGACAATGTTGTCTTGAGTGAAGAGAAGGTTGTGCGTGACGGTAATATCTTTACCAGTCGGGGTGTAGGTACAGCTTTGGAATTGGGCTTTACTTTGGTAGGTGCTATTATCGATGAAGAGCTTGCTGAAAAGCTCCGTATTGCTACTGTGTATAAATAGCTGGTAGACTGGAAGGGTAGCGATGTCTGGTGAAAAGGTAGGGCTGACGACAACACTACCGGTAGAGGTCTTGTATGCCGGGGGATATGTGCCGGCAGATCTGAATAATCTCTTTGTTGCAGATAATGATGCCTATGAACTTGTGTTGGCCGCGGAGAAGAACGGGTTTCCTCAGAATTCCTGCGCCTGGGTAAAGGGGCTTTATGCGACTGCCGCCAAGCATGGATTCAGAAAAATTGCTGCGGTGCGTGAGGGTGACTGCTCGCAGAATATTGCTCTGGAGGATGTCTGGAAGCATGATGGTATCGAAACAATCCCTTTCTCTTATCCATATCAGCGTACTACCGAGGATTTAGAGCGGGAACTGTATTTGTTTGCCGGGAGTTTTTCGGTTGAGCTGGCCGAGGTTGATGAATGGAAGCGCAAGCTTGATAAAATCCGCAGTGTAGCGGCTGAGATTGATGCTCTGGCGGTGAAATCTCAGGTTGTAACCAGCCTTGAACTCTTTCTTTCACAACTTAATCTTACCGATTTTATGGGGGATCCGGCTCAATGCCTTTCTTACCAGCAGGAGCTTTTGGAGGAAATAAAAAAGCGCGAACCCGGTAATGAAATGCCGAGATTAGGGGTACTTGGGGTACCGACAATTCTCTCTGATTTGAGTGATATTATTGATGAGCTTGGGGCTCGGGTTGTATATCATGAAGTACCATATGAATTTTCACTGATTAAGAGTATTGGCCTAAGCATTGAAGAGAGTTATTTGGATTATACTTACCCGTATTCGGCTGAATTCAGAATTGCTGCGATTAATCGTGAAATCACTGCCAGAAGACTTGACGGTGTGATTCATTATACTCAGAGTTTCTGCCACCGGCAGATACATGATCTGCTGATGCGGCGAAGTTTTAAGGTGCCGGTACTGACCATTGAAGGGGATAGACCGGCGGTAACTGACGGAAGAACACTTACAAGAATTGAGGCATTTATTGAGCAACTCGGATAGTCTTGCAGAGTACCGGCCCGGTCGTTTTGAATGGGGCCTACTGGTATTTGACATTATTCTCTGGATATTACTTGCGGGCCGGCTACTTGACCCGCTTTTTCTTGACGGACAGCTTCTGCCGTCACTGGCTGGAGCATTTTTACCTGGAGCTTTGCTGACTCTTTTCAGGCGCCCGTCATTGGGAACGCACCGGCTGTGTTTTGCCCTGGGTCTGCTTGTATTTCTGATTGCTAACGGAACCATAAATCCGCAGGAGATACGCGGGGCGCTTACCAACTGGCCCTGGGTGGCATTCGGAATAGCGGTTTTGTCGTTGCAGATAATCACCGGTGCCTGGCGCTGGGGAATTCTGCTTCATGGTCAGGGGATAAAGTTACGGTTTATTACCTCTGTAAAACTTCTTACTATCGGCTTTTTCTTCAATACCTTTATTCCCGGTTCAACCGGGGGTGATTTTTACCGGATTTACAAAGTAGCCAAGGGAAACAAGGCGCTGGTTGCTCCGGTAACCACCTCGGTATTCCTTGACCGCCTTCTGGGCCTGCCGGCTCTTTTGGTAATGGTGCTTACCGGAATATTTATCAATATGAGTTTTATCGGTGCTAATCAGGATCTGGCCGGTATGGCTAAAGCCTATGCTACCTTCACTATCGGCAGTGCTGTATTTTTTGCTCTGCTTTTTTTGTTGTCATTTTACTTTGCCGACAGGCTGCGGAACAAAAAATTTGAGGGCTTTTTGGGCAGGGCGCTTCTTCAGGCTGTTGAGTCTATAGTGGTATATAAAAATTCCCGCCGTACTCTGCTGTATGTAATTCTGATCTCTATTCTCTCACATCTCGCTACCTTTGTCGCGTTTTTAGCTTTTGCTCAGGCGGTTGGGCTGCAGGGTGTGCATGTCACTATTATGCTGTTTCTGGTCTTTGCCGGGCTTATGGTCAATTTTATTCCTCTGGCTCCTGGAGGCGCGGGGCAGGGTGAGCTGGCGTTTGCCTGGATTTTTGCAGTAGCTACTCCGGGGTTTCCGGAGAATGCGCACCGGGCAGCGGTTATGATGCTGTGTTACAGGCTTGGGATGCTGATATACGGGGCTGTCGGTGGAATAATTTATGGTGTCAGCCGCGAAGAAATCACCTTGGAAAAAAGCACTCAGAAGGTGAAGTCTACCCCCTGAGTGCCGGTTATTTCTGGATCATTCCTAGTATAGCAGTTTTAAAATTTATTTGTGAAGACCGTGAGGTCGGTTGTTGGTTTGGTTATCAGGGAGTCGTTTGGTTTGTAACTGGTATGGCTGTAGCACCCTGAGAGTATAACTGCTAATGATACGAGTAGTACGATCAGTATTATTTGATTCTTCAATGTTCTCCTTTTCCAAGTTTTTGAAATTCTAACTTATTATTAATCGGTTAGATAGAATAGGTTGCGTTCTAAATAGATATTACCATTTTTTCTTGCTTCTAATTTAATTACTGCTTTGGTTTATATTAACCAAAATGTATTATTTTTAAGATTTTAGCGTTTAAAATATACTTTTCAAGAGTAAAAACACACTGGAACTTATATTGATAAGTTCCAGTGTGTTTTTACTAATGTGATTATATGCAAAGATTATAGTGGCATTTTTTTGTATTTACTGCGGCGGTTGGTAAAGTGAGAGATTCCATCCTGTTCAAGTTTGGCTTCATAGTCGGCAAAGTTGCCTTCGAACCAAGTTACCTTGCCGTCACCTTCAAAGACCAGAAGGTGGGTACAGATACGGTCGAGGAAGAAGCGGTCATGGCTGATAACCATGGCACAGGCGGGAAAATCTTCCAGAGCTTCTTCAAGAACCCGAAGTGTATTAACATCGAGATCATTGGTCGGTTCGTCGAGCAGAATTAGATTGCCGCCGGTTCTGAGGAGTTTTGCCAGATGTACCCGGTTGCGTTCACCGCCGGAAAGTTGTCCGACAAGTTTCTGCTGCTGGGTGCCGCGGAAATTGAAGCGGGCGACATAAGCCCTGGCATTCATTTTATTACCGCCGACGTCAAGGATTTCATTGCCGCAGGAGATCTCTTCAAAGATGGTCTTGTCTGCGTCCAGTTCATCACGGTTTTGATCGACATAGGCGAGGTCGACGGATTTCCCGATTTCAATTTTACCGTTGTCAGGCGTATCCTGTCCGACAAGCATGCGGAATAGTGTGGTCTTACCCATACCATTAGGGCCGACAATACCGACAATCGCGCCCTTGGGGATTTCAAAGGAAAGATCCGCTATCAGGGTTACACCATTAAATCCTTTACTGACGTTTTTAAACTCAACAACTTTGTCTCCAATTTTTCTGCCGTAAGGGATCTGAATAATTATATCACTGTTCTTGACGGTAAAGTCCTGACTGGCAAGTTTGTCGTAGCGCTCAATACGGGCGTTATTCTTTTTGTTGCGTCCTTTTGCCGCTGTAGAGATCCAGGACAGCTCGCGCTGCAAAACCTTTTGTCTTTCGGTCTCCTTCTTTTCGATCAGGCGAAGTCTTTCGGCTTTCTGTTCTAGCCATGAGGAGTAATTGCCTTCAAATGGAATGCCTTTGCCGTTTTCAAGTTCAAGAATCCATTTGGTGATGTTATCCAGAAAATAGCGATCATGAGTTACGATAATTACAGTTCCGGGGTACTCTTTGAGCTGATCTTCCAGCCACTGGATAGTCTCGGCATCAAGGTGGTTGGTTGGCTCATCCAAGAGCAGGATGTCCGGTTTCAGCAGCAGGGCTTTACAGAGGGCGACACGTCTGCGTTCTCCTCCTGAAAGCCGTGAAACATCGGCATCGTCCGGCGGAAGTACCAGCGCATCAGCTGCAAGATCGAGCATGTGATCAATGTCCCAGGCGTTGGTGGCATCAATTTTCTGCTGCAACTGATCCATCTCTTCAAGGAGTTCATCCATTTTATCCGGGTTCTCTCCCATTTCGATACCGATTTCTTCGTAGCGGTTGAGCATATCGCGTATCGGCTGAACCGCTTCTTCAATATTTTCCCGGACATTTTTCTGAAGGTTGAGTTGTGGTTCCTGTTCCACCATTAGAATTGAAGCACCTTCTTTGATCTTTACTTCACCGTTATAATCTTTGTCCAGTCCGGCCATGATTTTCAGCAGGGTAGATTTACCGGCACCATTGTAGCCGACAATACCGATTTTAGCTCCATGGTAGAACGATAGTGAAATGCCATCAAGTATGGCTTTGTCGGTGTATTCTTTGGTTATATCTGTAATTGAAAAAATAATCGGCGGCATAATTTCCTCCATCTTTGCTCATTGATTATCTGTGGTAAAACGGTACATACTAAATGGTCTGTTATTTTTTCAGCTCATTGTAAAGTTTGAGTATAAAGTCCGGATTATTGAGTTCCTCTGTTTCACTGTTCAGGAGTTTTTCACCTGCTTCTTCAGTGTTCAGAATCTGCATAATGCTCTGGAGCCTGCCGGCTGAGATATTGTTCTCTTGCAGAAGTTTCCGTGTCTTACTCAATATATTCCCGAGTCTTCTGGTATCAGTGGTCAGCAGTTGCTCTATCCTCTGTTTAAGTTCTCTGGTAAAAGCCGGGTTGCCGGTATTTATCGCTATTGTGATATCGGGGCTCGCTATAGTCGCCGGGATATAAAAATCGGATTTTTTGTGGTTGTCGGAACGATTTATCAGTACTCCGCTTTTGCGGGCATCGTATTCAACCTGAGAATTGACCAGCGGGTCATCTGTGCAGGCTAGAACCAGAGAGTAGCGCTGCAGATCCTGGGGATAATAATCGGATCTGATCATTTCCGGCTGTGGAAAGAGATCAGCAAATTCCGAGCTGAACTCAGAAGCGATTATTGTGATACTGGTAACTCCGGAACTGAGCAGCCAGAGAGTACGCCGCAATGCAATACGACCGGCACCGACAATCAGTACTGAAAGCTGTTTACTGTTATTGGTAAGAAGGATCGGCAGCATCTGCTATACCTCTGTTGGTTTATTCTTTCCAGGTTTTATCAATTTCCGGAAGTACTGCTCCCGGATGAATATCGCTGATATTTTTTTTGTAGATAACTCCGTCTTTCAAGCAGAACGTTGTCCTGGCGGTTCGGTTGTAATAACGCGGAACCGCATAAATAACATCAGTAGCAGCATTTATTTTGAAGAAGGCATAGTCGGTATAGGTCTTTAGCGGTTTGAGCTCAATAAGACCCTCGGCGTTGACAGAGTCGGCTTGCGGGGCAAAATCTCCATTGCTGAGTATCTCTGCTGCGTTGGCTTCGGTCTGGCTGATTCTGGCATTCATAAGTGCGTAGGGGCAGAACCAGAGAACAAATACAACTACAACAATAGTGGCAATAACCAGAGCTGGATGGAATCCCTGGCGTTTTTCCTGCTGGGGGCTGTTTTCTGCGCAGCTCTTAGTGGCGTCCGGGGTACTCATTGTTCTTCTTCCTGTTATAAGTGATTATCCTTCTAAATATTAAAAAAGTGTTGTGCTTACATTCTTTCCGGAGCCTGCAGCCCAAGCAGTGCCAGGCCGCGGGCTAAGGTGTTTCTGGTGGCCATTACCAGCTGTACTCTGGCGGCACTGAGTTCTTTGTCATCGGTAATTATCTGGTGATTCTTTTTGTCAGCATACATCCGGTTGAATTCGGAACAGAGGTCGAGCAGGTATTCGGCAATAATGCTTGGCTCGTTATCTCTGGTGCTCTGGGCTATAACTGTTGGGAAATCACCGAGTTTTAACATTACATTGCGCTCCAGTCTGCTGGTGAGACGGTTGAGGTCGGCATTGGTTGTATCGATATCGGCTTTGGTTATTACCGAACTCAGACGTGCGTGGGTATACTGCAGATACGGTCCTGATTCACCCTGCATATTGAGCGCTTTCTCCCAAGTGAAGATAACATCCTTCATGCGTCTCTGCATAAATTCAGTAAATATTATAGCGCCGACACCAACCTCTTCTGAGAGTTTATCGACATTGGACTTGACCTCGTCATCACGTGCATTTTCGCTGATGATTTCTCTGGCTTTCTCTACAGAGCGGTTGAGCACATCCTCCAGAAAGATAACATTTCCCTTGCGGGTTGAGCCGGTTGTCCGCTCCTCGCCAAAGACGCCGGGACCGAATGAGAGCATACCGAATTTGACGTGTTCGCAGCCTTTGGCCCAGGAGTAACCCATACGTTCAAGGACGCTGAATATCTGGCGGAAATGCAGCTCCTGCTGATTGGCTACAACATAGAGACTCTTATTGAATTTATATTCAGACTGTCTGTATTCTGCTGCGGACAGGTCACGGGTTGCGTAAGTGGTTGCACCGTCACGCTTCTGAATCAGGCATGGCTCCTTGATACCGGCACTGGCTTCAAGGTTTACAACCAGCGCGCCCTGACTCTCTTCAAGCAGTCCTTTGTCTTTGATGCGTGCGGCGGTAGCTGCCATCTTGTCATTATAGAAGCTTTCACCGGTATAATGATCGAAGCTGACATTAAGCCGACTGTAAAGTTTTTCCAGTCCTTTTATGCTTTCGTCCCTGAAGACTGTCCAGAGTCTTACCGCTTCGTCGTCGCCGTCTTCAAGCTTTTTAAACCAGTTGCGGGCTTCTTCTTCAAGCTCGGGAGCAGCGTCTTTAAGATCGTGGTACTTGACATATAGCTTGAGCTGGGAATCAATATCTGTCTGCGGGTTCTCCCCGGCAGCTACAGCGGCGGTGTAGGCAACCATCAGCTGACCGAAGTTGGTGCCCCAGTCACCAAGATGATTTACGGTGACAACATTCCAGCCGGTAGCCTTATACAATCTGGCTAGTGCGGCTCCGAGCATGGTGGAACGGATATGGTGTACACCTAGAGGCTTGGCTATATTTGGGCTTGAGTAATCAATGACTACAGTCTTGCCGCTGCCATCTTTTGATTCGCCCCAGTCTGATTTCAGCGCACTGGTAACGGCCGCTCCGGTGAGTGCCTGCTGTGACAGGATAAAATTAATATAGGGCCCAACCGGTTTAATTTCAGCGAAAGGTTCGGTAACTTCAAGCTTCTCTATGATTTCTGCAGCAATCTTTGGAGGAGCGTTTCGCAGTTTTTTGGCGAGGGTGAAACAGGGGAAACCGATATCACCAAGTTCGGGTTTTGGCGGAATAAGCAAGAGTCCTTCGACCTCTGATACATCCATCTCGATAGCGGGGGCCAGTATTTCTGCTGCTGCTTTGTAAAAATGTTTCATTGATTTGTTACCTTATACTTTCTTTATAACAGTTGTAAATAATATTATTTTGAAGGTCTGGTCATCGACATCGGCTCAAGAGCTTTGTCCAGAACATCGGGAGCGATAGCGCCGGACTCTTCTGCCACTTCTCTTACAGTTTTGCCGCTGATGTAGGCTGTTTTCGCAATATCTGCTGCCTGATCATAACCGACAAGCGGTGCCAGACTGGTGCACATCGCCAGTGAATTTTCGATATAGCTCTCACAGGCTTCGACGTGACAGGCTAGCCCTTCAAGAGCGTGGCTTACAAATACGCGGCAAGCGTTTGCCAGTAGTCTGGTTGACTCAAGGAAGTTGTGTCCCAGAAGCGGGATATTTACCGCCAGTTCGAAGTTACTCAGTGTGCCGGCGGCGAAGGCGGAAGATGATTCCGCACCTACTACAAAAGCAGCAACCTGCATTACTGATTCGCAGATTACGGGATTTACTTTTCCCGGCATTATTGAACTTCCCGGCTGAATCTCCGGAAGCTGCAGCTCCCCGTAGCCGCAACGTGGACCTGAAGCCAGAAAACGGATATCATTGGCGATTTTGTTCAGACTGATAGCGAAGGTCTTGAGTATCCCCATGCCTTCTATCATCGCATCACGTGCCGCCTGCGCTTCAAAGTGATTATCGGCTTCAAAGAATGCGATACCGGTCTCTGCGGATAGTTTTTGTATGACCCTTGGCGCGAATTCAGGGTGGGTGTTCAGTCCTGTACCTACCGCGGTTCCGCCGAGAGGAAGCTCGGATAATGAGCCCAGTGAGTTATGGATGCGCTTAATGGAATTTTTCACCTGCGCGGTGAAACCGCTGAAAACCTGTCCCATGGTGATAGGAGTTGCATCCTGCAGGTGGGTTCTGCCTATCTTGACAAACTCGGCAAAGATCTTCTCTTTGTCGGCGAGTGTTGACTGCAGCAGCTGCATCGCCGGGATCAGTTCATCTTTCAGGCTGATCGCCGCGGCAACATGCAGAGCTGTAGGCATAACATCATTTGAACTCTGTCCCATGTTGACATGATCATTGGGGTGAACCGGGGTTTTGCTCCCGATTTTTCCTCCGGCAAGTTCGATGGCGCGGTTGGCTATTACCTCATTTGCATTCATATTTGATGAAGTGGCGCTGCCGGTCTGGAAGATATCGATAGGGAAGTGTGAGTTTAATTTTCCGCTGATAACCTCGCCCGCGGCGCTCTCTATCCAGGCGGTGCGTTCTGCATCAAGCTTGCCGAGTTCGTGGTTGGTCTGGGCCGCTGCCCGTTTGATCAGCCCCATTGCCTTGATCATTCCTGCCGGGAGTGGCCAGCCGCTGACGGGAAAGTTCAGTATCGCCCGCCGGGTCTGGGCGCCGTAGAGGGATTCTTCTGGGACTTCGACCTCACCCATGCTGTCACGTTCGGTTCTGGTACGCATTTTCATATCCTTTGTCATGCAAAATTTCAAATAATTAATTAGTGAAATTATAGCAAAATAAACAATTCTTGCAATAGCGACTAGTTGAAGATTATTGTCTTGTTCCCATATGTCAGTACCCGGTGCTGCAGATGCAGGCGGACGGCCTGACTGAGTACCTGCCGTTCGAGATCACGGCCTTTTCTGATCATCTCCTTTATCGAATCACGATGGGTTATTCTGCTGACATCCTGCTCGATAATCGGTCCCTGATCGAGATCTTCGGTTACATAGTGGGCGGTTGCACCGATGATTTTAACTCCTCGTTCCTTGGCTTGATGGTAAGGTTTGGCGCCGATGAAGGCCGGAAGGAAGGAGTGGTGAATATTTATGACTCTGCCTTCTCTGCCTTTGAGGAAGTTTCCGGATATTATCTGCATATAACGGGCCAGGACGACGCAGTCGATATTATTCTCCTCTAGAACCTTTATCTGTTCGGCTTCGGCAGCTTCTTTGTTTCCTGAGACTACCGGTATATGGTAGAACGGCTTGGCAAAGTGTTTGGCCGCACTCTCAAGATCGGGGTGGTTACTGATAATCAGCGCTATTTCACCGTTCAGCTCTCCCTGAGCTTCACGCAGCAGCAGGTCATAGAGGCAGTGGGAGGTTTTGCTGCACATTATGGCGATCTTCTGTTCTGTCTCATTGTACCAAAGTTTCCATTTCATTTTTTTGTAACCTTTGGCGAGAACTTTGAGTGAATCTTCAATGCCGTCACGGTCAAGGTTGAAACCTTCAAGCGACCATGAGATGCGCATGAAGAACATTCCGGTGTCTTCATCGGAATGCTGATCCGCATCGATAATGTTGCCGCCGTAACGGAAGACCATATCTGAAAGTGAGGCTACAATACCGGTTTTGTCCTCGCTGCTTACCATTAATGTCGCTTTTTTATTGTGCATTTAGTTTTTCCTTTAAACTATTAATAATCGAATTTACAGCTTCTTCCCCTGAGCTGATTACTGCGGTCATAGAGGAGAAATCACCCCAGAAAAGGTCGCCGGTTGCCGGTTTGATAAGATAATCGGCTTTTGCGGCCTGCTGGTCATTTATGATCTTGCTTTCTATCATTTCAACCCGGAAAATACTGTCGAATCCGTTATAAATCTTGAATTTATCCGGGACGGTTGAGCGTATATCCACCGCCAGAACAATATCTGCTCCGAGGTCTTTTGCCTGCTCTACCGGGATACTGCATACCGGTGCGGCATCAAAGTACTCTGTGTCATCCCAGCGGTAGGGCGGGAAGACAACACCGACATTGGTGCCGGCTATAACCGGTTCCTGCAGGCTGCCGGAGGTGAAGACTTCCAGTTCGCCGGCAGTGGAATTTAGCGCTACTATCGCCAGCGGCAGTGAAAGGTCTTCAAAGGTCAGCGGCTCCGGGAAAATATTCCGCACCGCTTTAACACAAGGATTATTCCAGAGGAAGCCCTTTCTGAAAGAGAGTACAAGAGCGATACTCAGTGCTCTGAGGTTGCGTTTGAGGTAATGGAGGATACCGTGCTTCAGCTCCAGTCCGTCACCTTTACGCGGGCGGAAGAGTCCGGCGCCGTGAAACTGGGAGCGCAGCAGTTCTTCGGTTCTGTCAATATCGCGGGTGTGGGCATAGGTGGCGCCGATTATGCCGCCCATGCTGTTGCCGGCAATGACGTCAGGCGTGATACCTGCTTTTTCCAGTGCTCTGATAACTCCGATATGACACATGGCCCGGCTGCCGCCGCCGCCAAGGGCAAGACCCAGTTTTAACATGATAGTTCCAAATTAACCTTTGACTTTTTTATTGCAACTGCTAATGTATAAATATTAATAATCGTAAGAGATTATTCTACATAATAGATACGTTCAAGGCAATAAGAAGTGATTATTTTGCGATAGGAGGCGGCTATGAGACTGGTACTTGTTCGGCATGCTGATGCTGAGGATTATGCAGGGAGTGATTTTCAGCGGAATCTGACGGCAAAAGGTATTAAACAGGCGCGAAAGGTAAGTACGTTTCTCTCAGGAATTGAGGAACTGGATAAGTCTATACTTATCTTCAGCCCGTATCTGCGGGCGGCGCAGACAGCGAAGATAATAACCGAAGGTTCTGAGCATTATTATACGACTATTGAGGATAAGCGTCTGGGCTGCGGTATGACTCCGGCGGAGGCGATGGAGATATTCAAGGAGCTGTCCTTTGAGGATACGGTGATTATGGTAGGGCATGAACCTGATATGGGGAATCTTATGGCGCACCTTCTGGGATCACCGGCGCATACGTTGCATGTACGCAAGGCTAGTGTCGCTATCTTTGAGGTGGAGGGAATGCGGCAGGGTGGCGGAATACTGGAGGCATTTGTGCCCTGCAAGTATATGTAAGGGGCTTTGCCGGCTGGAGCGAAGATATTTTAGGTGTATTATAAAGAAGGTGTTATAGAGTAGGGGTTATAGAGTAGGGGTTGATTATGATTGAGGTTTTACGCTGGTTTGCATTTATTTTTCTGTTTTTGCCGGTGATTATCAGGTTTTTTGTGGTCAAAAAGCCGCTGCCGGGGAAGAAGGCGGTGCAGTTGGCGATAGTCTACAGTCTGGCTCTTATTCTGCTGACTAATGTGCTGTCTATTATGAGTCTGTTGAGAAGCATCGATGACGGTGCTGCGGTGCCGTCCCTTGAGGAAGCTCTCAATGTGGTCAAGCTGTTTTCCACAACGGTAGCGACAGCGCTATTATACACTCTGGTGTTTTATGGGGCCAGATTTGTGCTGAAGTATGGATATAAGCTGTTAGGGGATGATTACAGCTCTGAAAGCAAGCTGGAAAACTGGTGGCTGAAATTCTGGCCGCGGCTGTTGCTGTTCTTTGTCGTGAGTGGAGTTATTGTTTTTGGCTGTCAGTTTATCTATGTTGCTTTATTATAGAGTTGTTAATAAGAGTGGTTATGGTTACGGTGCAGGTAGTCTGGGTGTGAGGCAGATTATTTATTGATTATGCTGGCGGTCTCAAGGTCGATCAGAGCGCGGAGTTCGGCGGTTAGCGCGTCATAATCGGTATAGTCGCGTCCATAATCGAGATTGAAGGCGTAATTGATTTTTTCAGGGCACTCACCCTGAGTGTGCTGGAGCAGGGTCTCTATTTTGTCTAAGGCTTTGGCGAGTTTGGCTTCGGGTGAAGCGGCAGCTTCGTATTCATCCCAGAGGGCGAGAAATTCCTCCTGCTGGGGTTGGTTCAGGGGTTTGAGAAGGAGTTGCAGGTCATGTCTTTCCTGAGAGCTTTTGTCGGTATCCGGTTGTTGGGCGATAGCGGGGATATCGCCATTGATGGCCTCACCAAGATTATGAATAATACAGATTTTGAGTAATTTGGCGGTATCTATCTGCGGGTAGTATTGCTCGAGTGTCATGCCGAGCAGGCACAGGCGCCAGCTGTGTTCGGCTACGCTTTCGATGCGTCCGTTGGAGGTTATGCCGCTTCTTACGGTGTTCTTTAACTGCTCTGCCTGTTTGATGAAATCCAGAATCCCGAAAAGATAATTATTATTCATTGGTTGCTCCGCAGTATTAGTGAAGATTATTATAATGATATAATATATTGTGGCAAAAAGCTATGGGTTATCTATGGAATTGAGTGATAATTAATGCAGAGATAAGTTTGTTGTTTCTTGAAAATACTTGATTTCGAATTTGCTTTGGGTGCCACGGGGTATTGAAGCTGGATCTTGGCTGATAGCAGCAGGTTTGGGAGACTTGGGTCTTTTGCTTGATTTTATATAAGAGTTGGTAATTGTAGCTAGTTATGCTTTTATTTGCGAAATTATATTTAGTTGTAGAAGGTTATCTGTGGGTGGTATTTCTGTAATAATAGGGTTATATTAGAGCTAATATTTGCAAGAAGACTTATATTGTAAAACCAGTCATTGTATTTCTTCGAGAAATTTTTCTATTTCGGATGGGGATTCTTCGGTCTCCAGGAATTCAATTGCATCATAATAGTTAAAAAAAATTTGTGATTCGCTTGAAGAAAGTATTTCCGAGGCTAATTTTACAAACCACTCTGCAATACTGAGTTGAAATGAGTTCGCGACAACAATTGCAAATTTGCCTTTAATCTTAGCTAAATTTGTACAGGTCTTAATTCTTGCTTTAACATTTTCAAACCCAATTAAAGTGAAATTACTATTGTATGAAAGCTCTCTCAAATCACATAATTCGAATAAGGCTGTATTCTCTTTTGCTGAGCGATTCAGTTTGCCGAGATGAGTGAGGATCTCCATATCATCAATGGTTGAATCCATTTTTACATAGACAAAATTACTGTTATTTTTAAAATAACGTTTGATCATTATTATTCTCTCTTATTGCTATTGCTTTGGGGAAAATACTTTTAGAGCTTTCCGATACCCAACTTTGCTGATATTTCTTTTAATATCAATATTATTCAGAATATACATTGGGGTGCTTTTTTGCAAGGATAAATTAGTACATTTTAGTTATATAGTGAAATTAGTTGAGTCTTTGAGACTATAGATGAAATAGAATGAATTATTTTGAGTAGTTATTTGCAGTTATTTATAAATGCGTTAATTTCAGAGACTGATTCTTTAGTATTGAGAAACTTAATTGCATCGTTGCAGTTATAAAATATTTTAGATTCACCGTTGGAAAGTATTTCTGACGCCAGTTTGATAAATTCTTCTGCAATATTGAGCTGGAATGAATTAGTTACGACGATTGCAAATTTTCCGCTAATATTATGTAAGGTTTTTGAGGTAGAGATTTTAGCTTTAATGCTAGCAAAGCCTTTTCTTGATAAATTGCTGCGAAGAGAAATATTTCTAATGTCGCATAGTTCTACTAAGGCCGTATTTGAATTTATTCCACGATTCAGCTTTCCGATGTGATCAATTATTTCTGTATCATTAATCGTCGCGTTCATTTTAACATATACGAAATTACTGTGTTGTTTGAAAAAGCGTTCAATCATGAGTATTGGTTCTTGGTAATTAATAATTGTCTGCACGGTAATAAATGCTTTTAATTATCTTGGTTATTAATTATATTTCTTCCTAATAGTATAGGATTCTTTATTGGCATCTATTTTAGTTACGTCTATCATACGGTAAAATCATTATCGGTAATATTATATGATTCTGTAGTAGCTTTCAGGGCAAAATCAAGCATGTCTTTCTGACGATCAGTAATTTCTGCTTCCCGGTAATTAATGGCTATCTGGTCAGCTATTTTGGGATTATCTGATAGCTTTTGGAGAATAGCTTTATATGAAACCACAACATATAGAACAGTTATAACTTGAACAGGCAATGATAACTATGTTTTTCTGCTTCACTTAGCAATACGACGCGGTATAGGTTAACTTTATATTATATCGAAAGTTATATTGGTTGTGTTTTTGATGTTGAGATTATTCTCTGATAATTTGTCAGGGTATTGGATGAGTTAATGAGATAATCGTTAAATACGGGATGGCGGCAGAGGGTATACTTTTTAACGGTTGTTAAGCGGGTAATGAGAATATTCGATTGAAAAATTAGTTTATGGGTTAAATGAAAATTTAATGTCTTGAAGCGTTTAGAGGTTCAACTAATAAGAAAATTATGGTCGAACCGCCTTAATACAAGCAGAGTCTGGACTTACAAGTAAAATCCAGACTCTGTACAATGTGGTTACCCCATAAGGACTTGAACCTTAAATAACAGTACCAAAAACTGTTGTGTTGCCGATTACACCATGGGGTAGTTTGTTATTATTATACCCATTTTTCAGGGATATGGACAGTTATTATATGATTCACCTATAATTAGTCAAGGATCTTTCATATTATTATTATTATCGGGAGGTTAGGGGGATCGTATGCCGCTATAGCATGACTCAATGATATTTACAAGCTGTCAGGGTGCGGAGTTGAACTAGTAATCCGACCGTATTCGGCTTATGCAGAGTCTGGTAAAAATTGCTGCGGATAATTGCCGGTTCTGTATGATGTTAGGGGTATTTCGGGATATTTTAAAAGGTTTTTGGTCTGAAAATGATATAATACTAATGCAGAGAGTATTTGATGGCAAGATAAATTGATATTTTATATAAAAACTGCGGTTTATTTTATAATAACTCTTGAACTTTACCAAGAGTATCATAAAATATTAATCTTGAAACTATTCTGAAGGGGTTATGGTTGTGCTAGTTTCAATTTGAGATTATGTAAAATTATTAATTATATATATTAAGGAGATATATCGATGGCTAAGAAGAAGAATCCAGTTGAAGTTTATCAGCTCATCTGTAAGGACTGTGGTGAACCAAATTATGTTGTTCGTCTGAAGAAGGAACATAAAGGTTTGGAGATTAAGAAGTATTGTCCTAAGTCCAGAAATGTACAGCTGCATAAGGCAAAGAAAGCATAAGCTTTAACTTTGAATATGGTTTTTAAAAATCCCTGAATTAAATTCAGGGATTTTTTATTTGTCTATAGTGGTGTCGGCATTACGCAGCCGGTAGTAGGTAAGAAGTATCAGAAAGATTGTGAGTACTGTTGGAATAATAATTACCGGCGGGTAGTGCTGTAGAGCGAGTGCCAGCGGGAAAGCGGCAAAGGCGATAAAAGCGGAGAGGTGTTTTCTGTGGGTAGTCAGGTAGAGCAGGGCGCAGAGTGCAAGCACACCCAGTGCGGTCAGTAATGATATTGCCAGAGCGCCTCCGATAAGCGGCGCCGCACCTTTACCGCCACGCAGCCCAAGTTGCAGCGGGTGGATGTGTCCGAGAACTACTGCCAGCAGGGCTATGCCGGCGGCGGAGTGATCGGGAACAAAAATGGCTGCGAGTACAACTGCGGCTGCGCCTCTAATTATATCTATTCCGGTAACGGTAACAAAAGCCCAGCTGCCGAGTACTCTGCCGGCGTTGGTTGCTCCGGCGTTATGGCTGAATTCGCTGCGGATATCGGTACCACGGAGAAATCTGGTAAGGTAGTAGGCACTGTTTAGACATCCGAGCAGGTACGCAATAATTATAACCGGAATTATGCTATAAGCTGAACCGCCGCTGAAAATATTCATTATTTCTTGGCGAAAAGACGCTGGCTTATGGACTTTGGTTTGCGCAGACGCTGGAGGCTGAGTACGGTAATGTCGAGCTCAGGAGTGTATGAGGTGTGCCTGGCCTTAAGCAGCGCGGCAATCTGATCGGCAATCTGGGCATCAGGATTGTCCTTCATGCACAGAGACAGGTTGTGGGTTAGCTGATCCAGTGAGAAGTTGGAGTTCTCGGATATGCGGTTAATACCGTCGGTCATGACAGCAAAAGAGTCATTCGGTGCGAACTGCAGTTCCAGTTCTTTGATTTTTACCCCGGAGAAAGCTCCTAGATGCGGGCCGAGTCCGTCCTCAAAGAGTGAGAGCTTCGCATCTTTGAAGCGGAGCATCTTTACACTGCCGGCGCGGCAGATACTGACCTTGCAGGTACGGGTATTGAGTATCATGAGGGCGATCGATACCAGCAGACCGCGTTCGCTTTTTTCTATAATCTTTTCATTCAGAATAGAGAGAACCTCAGGCAGCGGACGGTTGTTGCTGAGTTCTTCACGAACCTGTGGTATAATAAATTCAAGAATGTTTTCTACCTTTTCACCGCGTCCTGAGCTTTTGCCGACCGTAATTGCCAGCTTGTTATTCGGCAGATGCAGGAAGTCGTGGAAATCTCCGCCACCTTCAAGGCTGCGCAGAATCTGCAGTGAAGCGGCGAAGTCCACCATATTAGGTGTACTCTCCGATACCAGTTCCGCATCGGTATACTCTTCCGGTGATTCCGAAAGGATTTCAAAATCATTGCCGTAATTTGAGGTGAACTCGGAGTAGCAGGAGTAGACCGCAAGTGTCAACTGTTCGGTTATGGTATTGATAACTTCAAGTATTTCCGGTTCAAAGTCTGAGTTTTCGCCATAAAAACAGATTATGCCGTAAGGAATTTCATTGAGCAGCAAGGGGGAGCAGATAGCGATTTGCGGGTGATCTTCAGGAAGTATATCGGCGATATCTTCGGCAATAAGTTCAATCGGCTCATCAACATCAATAGCTATCGGTGAAAGATCAGAGGCTGGAATGTCTGAATCGGCAAAGGCCTCGAGAAAACTTCCGTCCTCGTTTAGGGTATAAAGGGTTCCGCGGTTTAATTCCAGCACAGTGCAGATGTTTTTTATAACATTCGGAAGTACCAGTTCGATAGCTTCGGCACTCTCAATCATGGCGCTACTGAGCTGTGAGACAGCGTCAAAGATAGAACCTTTGATAAGGCGTATATCTAATGGCTGTGAGGATTCAAACATAGGATTATCACAATTCATAAATTGGTATTACACGGCACAACTCAGGTAGAATAGCTGCCTGAGGGATGTTCATATGATATCTGCTTTTTATTTTCTGTCAAGTAATATACACAGGCAGAAAAAATATTTAGTTAAAAATACTTTAATATGCTAAAAAACAATACTGCAGTAACCGACGCTGAGCTCCGGAGGGTCTGAGGGCATTATGTCATAACTCAAAACATGTTCTAGAGTTGTGCCTGAATTTACCCCGCGGAATAGGGCATAACTCATGGTCGCGGTAATTGCTCCGCTGCCGCAGGCATTATGATTGGCTGATGCTTCAGGAATTATCTCCGGTACGGCAAGCGCTTCTATTTTAGCTATAAGTCTGCGGTCATTAGCTCTTGCCCAGTTTATTCCGTCTATACCGTCTCCAGCGGGAGCGAAACCGTATACCGAGCCGTAGTGGGTCAGGTCACTGCTGCCGATTGCCAGATATTTATCCGGTTCGTCTCTGGTTAATTCCGCCAGCTTTTCACCGATTCTGCTGGCGTAAGAGCTTGCCGGTATTGAGACAGGCAGGATCATGCTCTCAGGAAAAAAGTGTTTCAGCAGTGGTGTCTGGAGTTCGATGGCATTGTCGTTTAACTGTGACAGATAGTCCTCTTCGGTGAAATTCAGCTGTAGTATTTTATCAGCCAGATCGGTGTCTACGGCCAAGTCGCCAAGCGGGGTCTGCCATTTTCCGCTGGCCCAGATACCGGCACTGCTGGTGCAGTAGGAATGGACCGCGCCGAAAATAATTATTGTTCTGGCATGCGGATGCTTTTGTGCCAGTGCGTAAAAGGATTTTGCCGCGCATAAACCGCTGAAAGCGAGCCCGGCGTGCGGGCATATTGCGGCGTAGCACGGTTGTGAGCTCAGATCAGTAGCGGCTAATGCGGTTCTGCAGGTATTTTCATATTCTTGCATAAGGTTTGAGAGCTGACCTGGATTTGCCGGATACCAGCTTCCGGCTTTTGCTGCTGTATGTATATTATTCATTGGTTTGTGCCTTTAATCCTGATTATGCCGTAGAACCTGCTGTTCTTAGCGGAATATAAGTATTATAACACCTGCAATTACCAGAACCGGGCCTAAAAATCTGTATAGTGTTTTTCTTTTTTCAAGCCAGTTGTGGAAGTCCTGATGGGAAAAATTTCTACCGATTATATTATAGGCCAGTAATGTAAGAAATATTCCACAGAGTATGGCTGCTATGCCGGGAACCAGTGTGTGTATGCTCAAGTTGAATCCTTATTCTTTATATCGGTTATAAATAGTATTATATTAATTATATTTGTCTATATTTTGTAGGTGCTTTTCAAGTATTATTTTTTTCTGAGAAAGTGTGTGTGGTAAAATCAGTCTTGTTCGGTCCGCTTGTAGTAATATCATGGTATTGTGATATTCGCCGGGTTGTAAAATCAGGGAATACTTTTTTAAGGTATTGAGATAGCTTTTTTATTGTGGGGCCGTAACCGTGTTGATACATTAAAACTTCCAGATCTGTACTGAGCTCTCCGGTGTCATTGTAGCGGTCGGCAGGATCTCTGGCCAGCATTCGGTTGAGAATGTCAAGCAGCTGTTCCGGCAGATCCGGACGAAGATCCGTGATCGGGGGCAGCTGGCCGCGGCGCACCTTGCTCAGGCTGGCTACTGAGCTGTCGGCCTTGAAGGGGGATATGCCGGTGAGGAGTTCATAGTAGACGACACCGAGTGAAAAAATATCGCTGCGTCTGTCTGTCTGTTTCAGCTGTGCCTGTTCCGGGCTCATATACTGTACTTTGCCCAGAAGCAGTTCTCCTTCATTGACACTGCCGATATCCCGGGTTTTAGCGATGCCGAAGTCGGTGAGTTTTCCCTCGCCTTCAGAGGTTATCATAATGTTTTTGGGGCAGACATCACGGTGTACGATATCGAGTAATTCCCCGTTACTGCCACGGAAATTGTGTGCGTATTCAAGACCGCGGGCAATTCTGCTGATAATGAAGGTGGTAAAGTCGATAGGGATTTTTATGCCGATATTTTGGTGTAGCGCCAGGAGCTGGCTGCTGGTAATCCCTTCGATATATTCCATGGCAAAATAGTAGCCTCCGGCATATTTATCCAGCTGGTAGATCTGAACAATATTCGGGTGCACCAGGTTGGCGACAAGTTTGGCTTCGCTGATAAAGCGGGAGACAAATTCAGGATTATTCAGGTATTTCTCCTGAATTGTCTTTATTGCCACCCGCTTTACAAAGCCTTCCACTCCATACTGCTCAGCCTCATAAACACAACCCATTCCACCATGAGAAATCTCTCTTAGCAGTCGGTATTCAGTATTACTGGTTATGGACTGTAACCTGGTCATGGTGTGAGTTTAATCCGCTATCTCAAGAATACAGATAGGGTCTCCCACTTTTAGTGAATCATCTTCAGTAACCAGCATTTTGACAATTTTCCCTGATTTTGGGCAGGGGACATTGAATGTAGCTTTATCTGTTACCATTTCAATAATATCATCGTCACTGGTAACGCTGTCACCTTCATCAAAATATGTGAATGATACTTTTGCTTCATCCCCTGCATCATCTCCGAGACTTGGAAGGGTTACTGTAAATTCTGCCATGCTATTTACTCCTTGATTGTAAATGGTCTTTCGCTAAAATTAAAAAAATAAACTGTTATTAATTCATGAAATGAAAAGTAACGGAATATAAACAATTATTAATGAAAAAGCGAAAACTGTCAAGGACTACAGTGACGAAATATGAATAAAGAACAAACAGCTATTTATTCACGCCATCTGCTGCTCAGTGATTTTGGGCGTGAAGCTCAGCAGAGACTGCTGGGGGCAAAAGTCTGTGTTGTAGGCTCTGGTGGTCTGGGATGTGCGCTTTTGCCGTATCTTGTTGCTGCCGGAACCGGCGAGGTGACGATTATTGATCAGGGTGAGGTGGAACTTTCAAACATTCAGCGTCAGATTTTATATGGCAAGGCGGATGTCGGCAGTAAAAAGACTGAAGTTGCCGCTGCGTATCTACGCCGGCTTGGAGCCGGTTCTGTGATTCTGCCGCGTGAGTTGTGGCTTACTCCTGATAATATTGTAGAGGCCGTATCCGTCGAGTCGGATCTGGTTGTAGACTGCACCGATAATTTTGCTGTGCGTTATCTCTTGGCGGATTACTGCTGGAAAAATAGAATTCCACTTATCAGTGCGGCCGTACTCGAGTTTGACGGGCATATTATGTCTATGATACGTGCCGGAGATAATCCTTGTCTGCGTTGTCTGATGCCGGAGGAACCGGTAGTTTACAATAAGGCTAAGGATGTAGGGGTATTTGGTCCTGCGGTTGGTGTTATGGGAACTTTGCAGGCGGTGGAAGCTGTGAAATTGCTTTCAGGGGTTGGTAGTGGGCTTGAGTCTTCATTTCTTTCGTTTAATTTCCTCAGTATGCGGGTAACCAAGATGCAGCGTGAGCGCAATCCGGAATGCGGGTTCTGCAGCCATTGTGAGTGACACTTTATTTACTACAGTGAGTATATAGAAATTTATATAATGAAAATATTCAAATTGTCCATATTGGTAATATTATCTCTCTGTTTTTTAGCAGGATGTGTAAATGAGAGAAATATTGATCCGCATGTCGCCGGGATTGGAGAAAAAACTCTTCTTACTTCCGGAAAATATGATCTTGCTGGAAGCGGTAATTTAAATAAGTTCTCAATGCTGCTTTCTGCTGATTCACTTGGAGCTGAGAAAAACAGTTTTCTCAGTAAAGGGGTGTTCAATGGCTATATTGCGGCACTTGTCCCGGAGAAGATAGTCGGGAGTGGAGTAGATATTGTCTTCCGTGACGGCTCGGTTTTCAAAATTGAGAAGGCGGATTTTACGAGTCTGCAGCCGGTTCTTGAGAGTCCGGGCAATATGGAATTTCTTACTGCGGTAAGAAATAACGGTAATATTTTAGCTCTGGCGCGCCGTGATAAAGGAGAGTGGAAGTTTTATGAGTTTGCCGCTGCCGGATGGGTGGAAAGTACAATTCCCAGTCCGGTTCTGAGTATTGCGCAGATAGGGGTTGCGGAGCTATCTGAAATAGATAACAAACCGGTGCTGTTCTGGCGTGAAGCGATCGGCAGTCGGGTGGAAGGTATTATCCGCGGTGCCGAGTATAATGGTGATGGCTGGGAGTATCTTTCTCAGGCAGGGCTGGATTATCCGCAGTCCGGCGGCTTTGCCATATGCTCTACCGGTAAGGCGCTGCTTCTGGTACAGGATATCGGTGGAATGAAGGGTATA
The DNA here is from genome assembly GCA_963677015.1 of Planctomycetota bacterium. GTDB lineage: Bacteria > Planctomycetota > SZUA-567 > SZUA-567 > SZUA-567. The sequence goes on along the minus strand of OY781533.1, from coordinate 2,229,486 downwards.
TCCGGAAACGGTATGCCATTATATGAATATACCGGAGACAGTGGCTGGAGAAGCCTTGCAGATATTCCTCTCAGCAAGGATAGTATGGAGCTGAGCTGTTTCGGGGTGGATTTGAAATATATTGGTGATCACTACGTCTTTACCAGAGCCGATGAGGCTGGACTTCAGCTTTATTATGCCAAGACCAAGGATATTGAGGACGGTATCTGGAAGCGGGTTGAGCAGTTTGCCGAGGAAGAGAAAGACTGGTTTGCTTTTGTGCAGTCAGAAGAAATCTTCAACTATCTGCTCATAGCCTTGAGTATAATCCTGATGGTTACATTTGTCCGCAGGAGACGCAAACTGAGAGCGGCATTGGAAGCGGGGAATCAGAATGAAGCCGCGGCAGAGATAAAGGATCCGCGTCTGCTGCGCATGCTTAAAGAGGCGCGTTTACAGCGTATCGGCGGCTTTGCTTCGGTAATTGATCGCGGCTTTGCCCTTTTTATCGATGGTTTTCTGGTTATGCCGATTCCGTATTTTTACCTTAGTGCGCAGAATCTGGATTTTGTTGATTCGGTTTTTGCGGCGAAAGAGATGGTGTTGTTCTTTATCTGGCTGATATCTCTGACGGTTTATCTTTTTATTGCCGAGTTGCTCTTTGGGCAGAGCGTGGGAAAAGCGCTGATTAGAGTCAGAGTTAGAAGTGCTGCCGGCGGCAGGGCTACTTTTTATCAGATTCTGCTGCGTAATACTGCCAGAATCATTGACTTTTTTCCTATTCCTATAGGTGGCATGAGGCTCTGGTACCTGATTGCAACGATAGCAGCATCTGTAACCGGTAAACGTCAGAGGCTTGGTGATATTCTTGGCAAGACCGTGGTGCGTAGATATACTCCGTTGAAGAAGCGTAAGCTGATACTTGCGAGTGCTTCGCCCCGGCGGCGGGAGTTATTGAGTGAGTTCGGACTGAATTTTGAGGCGGAACCTGCTGATGTTGATGAAAGTCTGATCCCAGGAATGCCGCCGCGTGAGTTTGCCAAAATGCTGGCTGTGCGTAAGGCGGGGCAGGTCGCTGGAACGCTTGAGAGCGGTGAACTGGTGCTTGCGGCTGATACCGTTGTGGCTCTTGCTGACAGAATCATGGGTAAGCCGGAGAATGATTCTGAGGCTGAGTCGATGCTGCGGGAGTTGTCTGGCGGAACCCATGAAGTATTTACCGGGGTGTGTATCCTTGATACCGCGATAAACCAGATGGTTGTGTCGGTGGAAAGAACCGAAGTCGAATTTTATGAGCTTTCTGAATCGGAGATAGCTGATTACATCGTCACTGGTGAAGGGCGTGATAAAGCCGGAAGTTATGGTATACAGGGCCGTGGCGGGCGTTTTGTAAAAGTTGTCTTGGGTAGTACTTCCAATGTCATCGGATTACCGATGGAGTTGTTGCGGCGCATGTTCAGGGATCTGGATGCAAGCTGAGTCTTTTAACGTGTTATAATGTGTGTTTGATTTTACTGTTATTTCAAGTTCGGGGTTTTTATCTTGGTTAGGCTGATTGTACATGGTGTTATTGTCTTTTTCATGAGTCTCGCTCTTGGTGGTGTAGGCGTTTATCTCTATTCGGTATTTTTCCCGAGTGATGATACCCCAGTGCGAAAGGTAACGCTCAGTCTTAACCGTAATGATTCCGGTCTGGTATCTGAAGTCTATGACAGTAATGGTGTACTGATGGATCAGCTCTCGTATTTCTTTGGCAGCGAAGAGGAGCGTAAACAGGCGGTGGAGTTGTTGGTAAAAGCCGGAATTAAAGCGGAGGTTCATGACTCAAGGATTATGGTTGAGAGCGGGAAAACCGCTTTGTCGATGGATGTTCTTTCACTTGTAGGACTGATACCCGGAGTCGAAAATTTCACCTTTACTGATATTACTGCTGCTGAGGGCAGTCTGCAGTACAGAGTCGAGCAGCGGCTGGCTACTCAGAACCTGCTCGCTAATATGATTGCAACCATGGCGGAAGGCGTCGCTGAGGCGAGAGTGTATCTTGGTGCTGATAATGTAATTGGTGATATAAGTTTTATCAAGGTTATAATTAAACGCAGAGCCGGGGTTAATGGTTTGAATAAGAGTGATCTTGACGGGATTGAAGATAATATTCTGGCAATGACTGGAATTACCGATCGTTCTATTATTGATATTCATGACAGTGATACCGGTAAAAAGTATTGAAATTTCTCATTAATCGGCATTTCAGGGGTACCGCGGTGGCGGTACCCCGCTTTTTTTGAATATTTTCAGTTGCACTCAATAAATTATCAATTTTAGCCGATAACGGAGTATATATTCTTTTTAAATTGTGAGAAAGCAGCTGTATGGAAAATAATGACAAATTTTCAGAGCATTTACCGGTAATGCCGGACGAGGTACTGGAGTGGCTGCAGCCTGAAGCAGGAAAGACTATTCTGGATGGGACCCTAGGGCTGGGCGGTCATTCATCATTAATAGCGGAAAAACTTGGTGAAACCGGGAGGCTTATCGGGCTTGATCGTGATGAAAATGCTATAGCGTTGGCTACTGCCAGACTAAGTGATGTTCCATGCCTGGTGGAAATATACCATAGCCGTTATTCGGAGATGTCGGCTGTTCTTGAACGTATAGGCGTTTCCGGAGTAGATGGTGTACTTCTGGATATTGGGGTTTCGAGTATGCAGCTAGACCGGGCTGAACGTGGGTTTTCGTTTATGCGTGACGGGCCGCTGGATATGCGCATGGACGAGTCAAGAGGAATGACGGCTGCAGATATTGTAATGTCATATAGTGAAGAGGAGCTGGCTCGGATAATCTATGAATATGGTGAAGAACGCTTCTCTCGTAAAATTGCCAGAGCGGTTGTCGAATACCGCAAGCAGAATAAGATTACGACAACCTTGCAGCTTGCCGGGATAATTGAGAAGGTTATACCACGTCGCGGCAAAATACATCCGGCAACCAGAACCTTTCAGGGGTTGCGTATTGAAGTGAATCAGGAATTGCAGGAACTGCAGACAGGAATTGAGGCTGCAGTTAAAGTTCTTAATCCGGGCGGTCGGCTGGTTCTGATAACTTTTCATTCCCTAGAAGACAGAATCGCCAAGTACCGAACCCGGGAACTGGCTGAGGCCGGGGTTATTACGCTGGTTAAAAAGAAAGTAATTAAACCGTCATATCAGGAGTGCCAAATAAACCGCAGAGCCAGAAGTGCGAAACTCCGGGTTGTTGAGAAGAAATAGAACTTATTTTTAGCTGTTTAAATTTAACAGGAGTAGAAAAATTTTTAGAGTAAGAATATTTACATACTGTTTATTTCTGATTCTGGTCTGCCTTTTGGGTGTATATACCGTGAACCAGAAGAGTATGCAGACACAGGCAAAGTATCGTCTGGCCCGGGTGCTTGAGGAAGAGCAGAGAGTATCTGAAAGTTTGCTGCGGACCAAAGTGGAGCTCTCGGAACTGCTGGCACCGGAGAACCTTCAGCGTTATAACGAGCAGTATGAGCTGGGAATGAAGCCGTTGCGCAGTGTTAGTGATTACACCGAGAAAGAAGGGGAGAAATAAGGTGAAGAGTACTTGCGAGCTACAGTATGAATACAGTTCCAGAATATATATTCGCAGCCTCTTATTTCTGGGGTTGGTGCTGGTGTTATTTGCCGGGCTTATCTGGAGACTGTATCAGATTCAGTATGTTCACTACGAAGAACTATCTGACAGTGTTCAGGGTTATATTCAAAGTAATATTTCCTGGACTCCGCGTCGGGGCAGGATATTTGATGCTCGCGGGCGGGATCTTGCAATCTCAATTAAGACTCCCAGCTGTGCTTTTGATCCTAAAATTGCCGAGATGCACGGTATGGACAGAATGGAGGTTATCGCAAGTGTCGGTAAGGCTCTTAATCTGACCCCAGCCGAACTGGATAAAGTTTATTCAGGAGCAATGAAGAAAAATTCCCGTTTTGTCTGGATAAAACGCCGGCTGTTACCGGACGAGCTTGAAGCTGTGAAAGAGTTGAAACTCCCGGGACTGATATATCCGGTAGAATATACTAGAAAATATCCTCAGGGAGTTACTGCGTCACAGGTACTCGGGTTCAGCAATATTGACGGCACTGGAATGGAAGGTATAGAAAAGACCTGTGATTCTATTTTGCGGGGGCTGGAGGGGACACGTAATATCCAGCGTGATGCTGTTGGACGTAAGCTTGCCGGTAACAGTTCCGCTCTTGTCAGCAAGGAACCTGGACTTGATGTTGAACTTACTATTGATAGTTATGTTCAGGATATAACCGAGCGGGAACTGGAAAAAGCAGTAACTGATAATAATGCGCTTTCAGGGTGTGCCGTAGTGATGGATCCGGCTACCGGTGATATTCTGGCGATGGCTGGATATCCGAGTTTTGATGCCAACAGTCCGGCAGATTTTCCAGCCGGAAACAGACTGAACCCGATAATTGCTTCGGTCTTTGAACCAGGCAGTATTTTTAAATCAATTGTTATGTCGGCTGCTCTGGAGCAGAAAGTGGTGACCCCGACAACCGAGTTTAACTGTGAGGGTGGAGCTTGGAGAATGCCTGAGAACGGGCGAGTCCTGCATGATTCACATGGCTATGGCGTGCTGCCGGTTGCGACTATTCTTACCAAGAGTTCAAATATTGGTATGGCCAAGATTGCGGCAATTATGGGTAAGGAGAATCTTTATCGCGGACTGAAGAGTTTCGGCATAGGGGATAAAACCGGTGTGCCGATAGCGGGTGAGTTGTCTGGAACATTGCGTCATTTCGGTAAATGGACATCTTACAGTATGGGTTCGCTGCCTATGGGGCAGGAGGTTACAATTACACCACTGCAGGCGGTTACTGCGTATTCGGCAATTGCCAATGGTGGCGTCCTGTTAAAACCGCGCTTGGTAAAGAATATTTATTCAGAGGATAAACTTGAGAAAACTGTGCCGGTAACACCTGTAAGAAAGGTGATATCATCCAAGGTGTCAGAGGATATTCTTAAAATGCTCAAAGATACTGTAGAGACCGGAACCGGTAAAAGAGCCCGTTCGAAGATGTATACAGTCGGCGGAAAGACCGGTACGGCGCAGCTTGCCTGTAATGCAGAGGAGATTGCCGCTGGTCATAAGGGGTATTCTCCCAACCGTTATATTGGTAGCTTTATTGCCGTATCTCCGATTGAAAGCCCAAGAGTTATAGTTCTGGTGTCGATTAGAGAACCTAAAAAGTCTCATTACGGTGGAACGGTTGCCGCACCGGCGGTTAAAAATATCATTGACGGAGTCTTGAACTATTATAAAGTTCCAATGAGCCCGGGAAAGAAGGAGGACAAGTAATGCTGCTTGCAGACGTTCTTAATGGTGTACCCGGTAAATTGGTTGGTAATATTGATGGGATAGTAGTTGAGTCGATTACCTATGACAGTAGAAGAGTTCTCCCCGGTTCGCTTTTTGCCGCGCTTTGCGGTGGGAATACCGATGGAAATAAGTATATTCCGCAGGCGCAAAGTAATGGCTGTTGCTGTGTACTTACCTCAAAGGCTGCTGAAGACTGCATGTGTCCGCAGTTTATAGCTGCGGATCCCAGAAAAGCTTTGAGACAGATCGCTGAAAATTTTTACAGATGTCCGGAGCGTAAACTGAAGTTGGTTGCGATTACCGGCACAAATGGTAAAACAACTATTGCGCAGATACTGGCTCATGCTTTAAGACGTCTTGGTACAAGTTGCGGGGTGTTGGGAACTGTAGCGTATGATTTGAGTTCGGAGATTTTACCGGCGCCACTGACAACACCGGAGAGTGCTGATTATCAGCAGTATCTTTCACGAATGGCTGTTAATGGGGCGGAGTATGCTATTTGTGAATTCTCTTCGCAGGCTCTGGCTCAGGAGAGGGTTGCCGGGGATAATGTTGATTATGCGGTATTCACCAATCTTAGTCGGGATCACCTCGATAATCATGGTAATATGGAAAATTATTTTCTGGCAAAGAAGCGCCTGTTTGATAGGCTTTCAGCAAAAGGTGTCGCGATAATCAATACTTCCGACAGCTATGCTGAAAGGATAGTAGCCGATACCGGGGCAGAGGTATTCCGTGTCGGTAGTAAAAAGAATGATGATATTCGTCTTGATCGGGCAGATTTCGGTGTTAATAATACTATCCTGGATATCAGAATTTGCGGGATTTCATATTGTCTGGAGTCCGCTTTAATTGGTGAGTATAATGCGGTGAATATGCTTCAAGCTGTCGCTGTTCTTTATCGTGCTGGTTTTGCAGTCAGTGATATTTTGGGTGCGGTGGCTGATTTTAAAGGTGCCGGAGGCAGGCTTGAACGGATAGATGCTACGGATGGCAGAGTAGCATTTGTTGATTATGCACATACTGATGATGCTTTGGCCAATGCTTTGGCTGTGTTGCGGAAAATATCCCCGCGCAAACTGATAGTTGTCTTTGGCTGTGGCGGAGACCGGGATCGTGGGAAGCGCCCGCTTATGGCGCAGGTTGCAGAAGCGAATGCTGACAGGGTAATATTAACCAATGATAATCCACGTACTGAAGATCCGGAGCAGATAATGGAAGATGTTCTTAAGGGTATACAGGTACCGGCGGCAGTCACTGTAGAGTATGACAGACAAGAGGCAATACGGCTTGCTTTAGCTGAGGCGGAGCCGGGGGATGTTGTGCTGATAGCTGGAAAAGGACATGAGGATTATCAGATTCTGGGTCGGGAAAAAGTTCACTTTGATGACCGTGAGGTGGTAAAAGAATTCTTTAAAAGTGTTTAATTTTAACCAGTAAATTAATATTTGATATTATACTATATAGTTCAGATTATAGCAGATGTATTCGGTTTATACAGTATGGGGGCTGACAACTTCTTGTCAGTCCCCATGTTACATTATAGATAAATAACGTTGCATATTATTGGTCAGGGTAATACAGTATAGGTTGATTAATTCTGGTTTCTGGAAAATCATTATTGGCATAATAAAGATTGACCTGCATTTGGAATATGTATAAAATGAGTAGAGTGTATATTGAACGTAGGGAAAAGTTAGGGGAGTTGGAATGCAGGTTGAGTTGAAATCTATCGCTGAGTGGGTCGGTGGTGAGATTGCCGGTAATAGTGAGCTTGTAATTACTGGTGTGTCGACTGATACTAGAACAATTTTGGCAGGAGATATTTTTATTGCCCTCAAGGGTGATAATTTTGATGGTAATAAATTTGTCGGGCAGGCATTTGCCAAGGGGGCAGCGGCGGCTCTTGTTTCTGATCCTGATTCACTCGGTGATAATCCGGGAATTGTGGTATCTGATACACTTCGGGCTATGGGTGATTTTGCGATGATATATCGCTGGCAGGAACCGCTTATACCTTGGGTCGGGGTTACCGGCAGTAATGGTAAATCAACTACCAGACATTTGATAGCACATATTCTTCGAATACGTGGCAGTGTGCTCGAACCAATAAAGAATTATAATAATCTTGTCGGTCTGCCGTTGACAATTCTGGGCAATAATCCTGATAATAAATTTGGTGTTCTGGAAATGGGAACAAGTATGCAGGGTGAGATTGCCCGTCTGGCCGAGATAGCAAAGCCAACTGCAGCAGTAATTACCAATATTGCTCCGGCGCATCTTGAAGGGCTTGGATCCATTGCCGGAGTTGCCAGTGAGAAGATGGCGGCTTTTTCGCAGCTTCCAGGTGATGGTCTGGCTGTACTTCCGGCGGAGAGTCGATTTACCGAGATGTTGAAAAGCGGGGTACGCAGTACGGCTCAGATCAAGACCTTCGGTATTGAAACCGGTGCTGATTATCTGGCGGAAAATATCGACTTTTCCTGGGGCGGATCGGAATTTTCCGTGCGTGGAGTAAGATTTAACCTGCCGCTGCTTGGGAATCATAATGTTATGAATTGTCTGGCGGCTCTAGCAGTGGTGGAGTTTATGGGGGTAAGTCTTGAAGAAGCGGCCGAGGCGGTAAAAAGTTTTATGCCGTTGCAGGATCGGCAGCATGTGATCGAGACCGAACGCTATAAAATAATTTCTGACTGTTATAATGCCAATCCTGAAAGTTTGCGTGCAGGTGTAAAGACACTTGAAAAACTCGACACTGGACGTAAAGTGCTGATTATCGGAGATATGCTTGAGCTTGGTCATGAAAGTGCAAGAATACATTTTGAACTCGGCCGCTGGCTATCCGGTACCAATGTTGATATGATTCTAGCTGTCGGTAAGATGTGCATGTCACTTGCTGAAGGCGCTCATGCGCAGAATGCGCGGCAGGTAATAAAGCATTTTCGCGGGACAATGTCGTTACTGGGGCATTTGAAGGAGCTTTTGCAGGATGGTGATACGATTCTCGTTAAAGGATCGAATGCCATGCGCCTGGGAAGAGTCGTCTCTGCTCTTAAAATAATGTAGCGATCTGTTCTACCATCCAATTTTTTCATATTTCATTTATTATATAGTGTTCTGCCTTGTGTTGTACCTAGCAGGCATATTAAATTCTTCATGTTGTTATCTTGCGAATTTTATTTCTGAATTTTATTCGATAAAAATGTCTAGATAAGTTATATCACCGGCTTGACTGAAAGTCGTGTGATATACATGCTTGTCTACGGTATAAGTTGAAGTTTGATAAACATTTCTATAAATACTTGTATTATTTTCACTCCTGAATCGTGAGTATTCATCTGACTTCTGTTATTCGGTCACTGTATATAATTATTCATATAATCATTATTTGCTAAACTAATTTTACCCGTTTTGACGATAAGTGTTTTGTCTTGTATATACTTGTTCATTAGTAAAGGGTAAATAATGCTGCGCTTTCTAGCCGATTTGTCAATCAGTTATGGTCCGTTCCGAATTTTTGACAGTATAACCTTTCGTGCTGCCTTTGCATTGCTGATAGCTTTTTTTATATGTCTAAAACTTATTCCTTTATTCATCAGGCATATGAAGCATACCAATATTACCGAAAATATGATCAAGGACAGTAAGGAAATTGCTGAACTTCACTCAAAGAAAGCGGATACGCCGACAATGGGCGGGCTGATAATTCTTATAGGTGTCAGTATCGCTTCAGTACTTTTTTTGGATATGCGCAATCCCTTGGTAATGATGGGGTTGGTTGTGTTTATAGGGTACGGTCTTCTTGGCCTTGTTGATGATTATATGAAGTTCCGTCAGCTCGGGGAGAATGGTCTGACCAAGAATCAGAAGTTGCTTGGGCAGATTGTCATTGCCGCGGTAATCTGCTTCGGACTTAATACCTATGGGGATTCTGCTACAACCAAGGTGCTTATACCGTTCACTAAATGGGACAGCTTTCAGCTTGATCTCGGACTGCTTTACTATCCCTATTTTATAATTGTTCTTATCGGCTGCTCAAATGCGGTGAATCTCACCGATGGTCTGGATGGACTGGCAGGTGGCTGCTCAATATTTGCTTCTGCCGCTTACGCGGTCTTTGCCTATATCGTCGGCAATAGTGTTATGGCTGGACATTTTCGTATTCCTTATATTGCCGGAACCGGTGAGTTATGTATTCTGATGGCAGCTCTTATCGGTGGAATTGCCGGTTTTCTCTGGTTCAACGCCAAACCAGCGCAGCTCTTTATGGGCGATACCGGCAGTCTGGCGCTGGGAGGTCTGATCGGGTATACAGCCTTGATCAGCAAGCATGCATTGATTCTGCCGATAATCGGAGGAATATTTGTTATCGAGGCGGGTTCGGTGCTGCTGCAGGTGGCTTCATTTAAAATGCGGGGTAAACGACTTTTCAAGTGTGCCCCTTATCATCATCATCTCGAACTCAGCGGTTGGGATGAGAATCATATTGTTGTACGTCTCTGGATGATCGGGGCGTTATTGGCGGTTATCGGTCTGGGATCATTGAAGATGCATTGATTTAAAATTTATAATACGGGTAAAACTATCGGTCATGAATGAATCTATAATTGAAAAGAAACGGATACTGAAATCCATACGGGATAGAATACTGGCGGTCTCTCTGACTCTTGTCGGGCTCGGAGTGGTACTGGTATATTCCGCAAGTTGTGTTAAAGCCGGAAATGCCGGTTTTGATCTGACCTATCTGAAAAAGCAGCTTATCTGGCTTGGTATAGGTGTCTGTACCATGCTGTTTATGAGTTATATCAATATTGAGCGGCTGCGGCGTTTTGCGGCACCATTATTTGTAGTCCTGCTGGTAATGCTGGCGGCGGTTCTGGTTCCCGGTATCGGTACCAAGGTGAATGGTGCTTCGCGCTGGCTCCGTTTTGGCGGCTTTAACATGCAGCCTTCCGAAATCGCCAAGATCGGTATGGTTATTGTAATGGCGAGCTATCTGTCGCGTTATACAGGCAAGAGTCTACCGTTCTTTCGCGGGTTTGTGCCGGCGGTCATGATGACCGGAATGGTTCTGGGGCTGATTATGCTTGAACCGGATTTCGGAACCTCGGCTTTGATCGGGGCGGTTATGGGCTCAATGATTGTTGTTGGTGGTGCCAGACTTATACATACGCTTATTGCGTTTGCCGGAACTTTGCCGCCTGCAGCGTATATTGCCATAGCCAAGATGGACTATATAGCTTCACGTATTCATGCCTGGCACAGCGGTGATAAAGATGGTAAGGGGTATCAGATCTGGATGAGTAAGGTGGCGCTGGGCAGCGGTGGACTTACCGGAATGGGGCTCGGTGAAGGGGTGTCAAAACTCTATTATCTGCCGGAGGCGCATACCGACTTTATTCTGGCAATTGCCGGTCAGGAGCTGGGACTTGTGGGTACGGTTGTGATTATTCTGCTCTTTGCGATTCTGGTCTATGAGGGAATGCGTCTGGTGAAACATGCTCCCAGTAAGTTTACTGCACTTGTTGCATATGGAATAACTGCGGTGATCGGGCTGCAGGCGGTCTTTAATATTGCTGTGGTAACTGCGTCTATTCCTCCTAAAGGTATTTCTCTGCCTTTTATAAGTTTTGGCGGCAGTGGTTTGTGTGTTGCGCTCGCTATGATCGGGACACTTGTAAGTATTACCAGAATTGAGCCGGAGGTACCGGTCAAGGTTGATGTTGAACCGGTGCTCGGTCTTGAAAGTTCTGAATATGAAGAGAGGAAGGTCGCATGAGGGTTATCATGGCCGGCGGGGGAACAGGCGGACATTTATTTCCCGGGTTGTCACTGGCAAAAGCCATGGAAAAGATTGATCCGGATGTTGAGGTTTCATTTGTTGGAACTTCGCATGGCCTTGATATGGAAATTGTGCCGCGTGCGGGGTACTTTATAGATATCCTCTCTGCCGGCAGAGGGTCGCCCTTATCCTTGTCGCATTTGAGCAATTTTCCGCGTTTTATTCTCTCCATCTGGCAGAGTCTTAAATTATTTAAAGCATATAAACCTGATGTTATGGTCGCACTCGGAGGTTTTGCGGCTGCTACACCTGGAATAGCTGCTCGGATTCTAGGTGTGCCGGTAGTGATATTGGAACAGAATTCTGTTCCCGGGCGGGTAAACCGCTTACTTTCACGCTGGGCTAAAGGAATTTATCTGCAGTTTCGTTGTGCCCGGGAACGCTTTACCAATACCAGAGCCAAATTTTTTGATCTCGGTTCTCCTATGCGTGAGCAGATGTGTAAACTGGCTGAAGAGAAACCGGTTGATGGTGATGCTCTACTTATTATAGGTGGTTCGCAGGGAGCACAGCGACTTAATGAAATAGTTTTGGAGTCGATAAAACCGATACAGGAGCAGACAGGATGCCGTATCATTCATGTTGCCGGAGCCGGTAATGAAGAGGGAATACGCAAGGCTTATCGTGATCTTAAGGTTGAGGCGACGGTGCACGGCTTCTTTGGTAAGTTGTCCGACTGTTACCGAGAATCAAAACTGGCAATATCCCGTTCCGGTGCCGGAAGCATTGCGGAACTGGCTGCTGCCGGCTTACCTTCTATTCTGGTACCGCTTCCTACCGCCATGGATAATCATCAGCAGCTAAATGCGGAATGGGTTGCAGCCAAGAACGGGGCCATCGTGCTTGAACAGCCTCTTTTGACTCCGGATATTCTTACCAGACAGGTGGTGCGGATCTGGAAGGATAAGCAACTGCGTGACAGCATGGCTGAAGCGGTGAGGTTGCTAGCTCGACCTGAATCAGCAAGTGAGATCGCTGAAAGCATTATGCAGCTGATTGCAGAGAAAGGTTGAAATGAGTCTTGCTGGTAAAAAGATACATTTTATGGGGGCAGGCGGTATTGGGATGAGTGCTCTTGCCGGTATTGTAAGCTCCAAAGGTGCGCTGGTAAGTGGTTGTGACCGTGCTGATAATGAGCAGACGGAAAAGCTTGAGAGCTTAGGGATAGAGGTGGCTATCGGTCATTCCGCCGCGCATGTAGAGGATTGTGATCTGCTGGTCTTTACCAGTGCGGTTGCGGAGAATCATCCGGAACGTTTGGCAGCTGGAACCAAGGCTATAAGAAGAGGTAAATTTCTGGCGCAAATTATGGCGGAATATCGGGGAGTTGGAATTGCCGGAACTCACGGTAAGACCAGTACAACCTGGATGGCCGCGTATATTCTGTTACATAACGGGCTTGATCCTACGGTGCTGCTGGGAGGTGTAACCTCTGAAATGGACGGTAATTACCGTTGTGGTGGTGATATATTTGTCAGTGAACTTGATGAGAGCGACGGGAGTTTTCTGCTGCCAGAGCTGGAGGTGGCGGTTATCACCAATATTGAATCTGAACATCTGGCATATTATCATACTTCTGAAAAAGTTGTGGAGGCTTTTGAATTATTTGCCGAAAAGAATAATACAGGTTTGCTTATAACCGGTATTGATAATGAATATTGTGCGCAGATTTATGCCGGACATCAGGGACGTAAAGAAGCGTTCGGACTGAATACCGGTGGTATCGGGCTTTATGCTGAGGATATCACTTCGGTAAACGGGGTGCAGCAGGCGCGGATTCTGTACAACGGGTTTGAAGCGGGAATTCTGTGTCTTCCGCTCTGTGGCCTGCATAATATTCTCAATGCTCTTGCGGCTCTGCTGGTAGGCAGGGAGTTTGGGGTGAGTCTGGAGCAGGGCATAGAGACTCTGGCCGGTATTGAAACTGTCGGGCGGCGTATGGAGTTTATTCATGAAGTTGCAGGCGCCAGAATATTCAGTGATTATGCACATCATCCGACAGAGGTGAGGGCGGCACTGGCTGGGGCGCGCGAACTGGATGGATCGGGGAAAATACTTGCAGTGTTTCAGCCGCATCTGTATTCCCGTACCCGTGATTATGCCGCAGATTTTGCCCAGGAGTTAGCTGGTGCTGATATGGTGGCGGTTGCAGAGATTTATCCGGCGCGTGAGGAACCGATTGCTGGTGTGGATTCCGAGCTTATCCGGGAGCATATACGCCGTATCGGTGGAACTGTTGCTCCAGAACGGATAGAGGTTGCTGATATTACAGAGGTTATACGACGATATGCTCCTGATTATTCAACAATAATCTGTATTGGAGCGGGTAATATAGATGCAGAGGTACGTAAAATTGCAGATGAATGACTTAGAGAAAATTAAAAAACTGAATGTGGCTGTCCTGTGTGGCGGTGTCGGGACAGAGGTTGAAATATCACTTGAGAGTGGTCAGGCGGTATATGAGGCTCTCAAATCATCCGGATTGAATGTCAGGAAGGTGATTGTCGACGGGAGCGAGGAGCAGATTCTTAATCTGGATTGTGATCTGGCTTTTATCGCACTGCATGGCAAATTTGGAGAAGACGGAACGATACAGCATCTGCTGGAGCGCCGTCGGATACCGTTTACCGGCAGCAGTTCTCAGGTAAGCAAGCTCTGTATGGACAAAAATCTTTGTAAGACCATGCTGCAGCGGATGTCAGTGCCGGTTGCGCCCTGGATCTGTGTTTCGGATCTGCAGTCGCTTGCAGGACGATTAAAGAACAGCAATTTAAAACTTCCACTGGTGGTAAAACCAAATTCAGGCGGAAGCTCTGTAGGGGTAGTTATTGCTAAAACGGTTGCAGAGGTTGAGGTAGGAGTCAAGCAGGTTCTTGAGAGTGGTGACGAGGCACTGATCGAAGAGTATGTGAGCGGGGTGGAGTTTACTGTTGGTCTGCTTGACGGTAAAGCGCTGCCGATTATTGAAATGAGAACAGCCGGTGAGTTTTATGATTATCATGCAAAGTATAACTCAGAAGATACGCAGTACCTCTGTCCTCCAGAGAGTATTTGCGGGGATATACAGGCGGTGTGTTCTGATCTTTCATGTGAGATTTACCGGAATTTCAAGCTTCGTGATCTCTCCAGAATAGATTATATACTCGGCTCAAACGGTAATCTGGTAGCTTTGGAGATTAATACTATACCCGGATTTACCTCGCACAGTCTTGTGCCGAAGGCGGCTGGGGTCAGCGGAGTAAGTTTTGCTGAACTTTGTCTGGATATCCTCAATATGGCATACTTGCGGATGAACTGACCGGTGAAATATTCTGAAGGTTCTGGTGTGGATTATTTTAAAGAAAAAAGATCATAATTAACAATGGCCAATAAAGTTATAGAATTTAAAGCTGATAAGTCACAGATCCAGGAGATAACTGTGGGGGGAAGAATCGGGCGTTATCTCGCTGCGGTTGGATCGGTACTGCCTATGTTGTTACTGGTAGCGTTTTTTGCTTTCGGGGTGGTAAAACTCTGGCAGCGCGGCATAGAGAGTGATCTTTTTAAAATCAGACCTTCAATATATCTTTCCAATGACAGTCAGTATTCACCCGAGGCGCTTCGTGAATTTGAACGGCTGAGTAATAAATTCAACGGGGTGAGTCTGCTCAAGCCGGGACTCTTAGATGACGTAAAGAATGTATACTCCGCGAGTCCATGGGTTGAAGAGGTATGTTCGCTTAAACGGGTTTATCCTAATCGGATAAATATTGAATTTGTGCCGCGCTTTGTGGCCGCACAGCTTCATCAGAACGGCTATTATTGGCTGGTTGCAGCTGACGGGGTGCTCCTTCCGGCTGACGGTGTAAAAAAGAAGTATGCTAACCTCCCGGAGATTGCCGGTGATATCGCGCACCGCCCCGAGAACGGTCAGGTCTGGCACAGTGACGGAGTGGGCGGGGCTCTGGAAGCTTTGAAAGCTCTGGAGCATTCCAAGCTGGGTAAGGAACTTGGAGTTAAAAAGATAAGTATCGAGTCTCCAAGCTTTATCGATAAACTTAAACGACCTGGAAAATCAAGGCCGCGTCTGATAATTGACACTGATTCACAAATCTCTATTCTCTGGGGTACCTGTTCTGATAATTTCCCGGGGGAACCTGATACTGCTGAAAAGGTTGAGATGCTTGGAAAACTGTTACGTGACTGGAAAGTCAAAGGCGGTATGGGACGACGAGTTTGCTTTGATGTCCGTACCAGAGTAGCCGGTTATAATCTATAAAGTATATACCAGAGAGCGTTGTCTACCGGAATAACACCCGTGTTGTTGCTTTGGTGTGTATATGGAGCTAATAGTATCTTAACTTGCATATCCGCAGTAATCCCTTAAAATCTTCATATGTACTAAATATTGCCGGAGCTACGGCTTAGCCCCGGTATTCCGCTATGTCATAAGACAGCATTATGGAGGTGAGTAATGAGAAATAATATCAGTACTTCTCTACGCTATATAAATGAGAATAATACTGCGGAAATACGTAAACTTTGTGGCAGTGCGCATTCAGCGGATATTGCCAAGAAGCTCTCTGAGCTGCCGGTGCGAGAAATTTATGATGTGATTTCAAAGATTAATCCGCATAAGGCAGCGCGTATTTTTAACTACTTCAGTGATTCGCTGCAGCTGAAGATTGCTAAAATTGCACCGGATACGGAAATTGCGGCAATTATTGACTTTTTGCAGCCGGATGAGCAGGCTGACCTGATCAAGCACTTTGGCAAAGCCAGAAGAAATAAAATTCTTGGGTTATTGCCGGAGCAGGATTCTGCTCATGCTTGCGAACTTGCGGCATATCCTGAGGGTACTGCCGGAGCGGTAATGACAAAGTCATTTATTGCGGTCTCGCTTTCAGCCACAGCTGATAGCGCTAAAAAAGCTATTGCCGCTTTTGAAGACACAATAAATCTGCATTATATTTATCTATATGATGATAGTGAGCGTGTGTGCGGATCGGTCAGGATTGTCAATCTGGTAAATGTAGCTTCAGACAGAATGTTGAGTGAGTTGTCGGAGACCGAAGTAATCTCGGTCAGGGCTCTTGAAGATCAGGAGCAGGCTGCCCGTAAGCTGGAGCGTTATGATCTACTTTCGATACCGGTTGTTGATGAAGTTGGGAGAATAATAGGGATAATAACCTATGATGATGCTTTTGAAGTAATAATTAAAGAGCAGACCGAGGATATGCAGCGTATCATGGCGATTACGTCCGGTGACAGTGATAATGGCGAGACATATTTTGGCATCTCTACCTGGCAGCATTTTAAGAAACGTATAACCTGGATTGTTAGTCTGGCTATGCTGGGCCTTGTATCCGGGTATGTTTTGAACTCTTTTGAGGATGTTCTTTCAGGGCTGGTGATTCTGGCAATTTATATGCCGATGCTCGCTGATACCGGTGGTAATACCGGTAGTCAGTCATCAACGCTGGTAATTCGAGCACTGGCGCTGGGGGAACTTAAAGTATCCGATATCGGTCGGGTGATTATCAAGGAATTCAAGATTTCCGTGATGATTTCACTGATTCTTATGGTTCTGGCATATTTTAAAATTGTGTTATTATCTGGCGGGGCTGTATTACCCGGCGGGTATACTTTGCCGCAGATTGGTATCGCCATATCGGTCGCTCTTGGAATTCAGGTTGTGTCAGCAACACTTATCGGTGCGGTTTTACCGATTATTGTCAGTAGTTTCAAGCTTGATCCGGCTGTTATCGCTGCTCCGGCTCTTACTTCGATCGTTGATATTACGGGTTTACTGATTTATTTCTACACTGTCGGTTTGATGCTGGGTATTTAATGGTTAATCGGTAAAATTTGTTGAATCGTTATAAACAAACCGATAAAAAAATATTTTAAAATGCGTTTAAACGGGTATAAATTCTTGACAATCGGGAATAATACATTATAATTTTCCAGCGACAAGCATGAAAATCAGTGTATTTTATGAATTTATGCCTTAAGAAAAAGTTGCAAAGTTACAATTTTTGTAGTTTTGATTTATTATTATTGATGTTTAAGGAGATTTATTCATGGCAATCAAAGTTGGTATTAACGGTTTCGGTCGTATCGGTCGTCTGGTATTCCGTGTTATGGCTGAACGTGAAGACTTTGAAGTTGTTGCAATTCACGACCTGGCTGACGCTAAGGCTCTTGCACACCTTCTAAAGTATGACAGTGCTCAGGGTCGTTTCAATGGTACTGTTGAAGTTGACGGTTCTGCTATTATCGTTAACGGTAAGAAGATCGAAATCGTTGGCGGCAAGTGTGGTCCTGCTGAAATCGAATGGGGTTCAATTGAGCTTGACGTTATCGTTGAGTCAACTGGCTTCTTCCGCGATCAGGCTACTATCAGCGGTCACATCGGCAAGGCTGGCTGTAAGAAGGTTCTTCTGACTGTTCCTGCTAAGGATGCTATCGACGCAACTATCGTAATGGGTGTTAACGAAGATGTTCTCAAGGCATCTGACAAGACTATCTCTAACGCTTCTTGTACTACTAACTGCCTGTCTCCTGTTGCTAAAGTTCTTAACGACAGCTTCGGTATCAAAGAAGGTCTCATGACTACTGTTCACGCTTACACTAATGACCAGAACGTTGCTGACCAGATCCACAGCGACATGCGTCGTGCTCGTGCTGCTGCTGCTAACATCATCCCAACTTCAACCGGTGCTGCTGCGGCTGTTGGTAAGGTTATCCCAGCTCTTAACGGTAAGCTTGACGGTATGGCTATGCGTGTTCCAGTTATTACCGGTTCTTGTGTAGACCTTGTTGTTATGACTGAAAAGGAAGTTACTGTTGACGCTGTAAACGCTGCTATCAAGGCTGCTGCTGAAGGTCCAATGAAGGGTGTACTCGAGTATACTGAAGATCCAATCGTTTCTTCAGATATCATTCACAACTCACACAGCTCAATCTTTGACGCTAAGTGCACATCTGTAATGGGCAAGAACATGCTCAAGATCATCAGCTGGTACGATAACGAATGGGGTTACTCTAACCGCGTTGTTGACCTGATTGCTAAGGCTATGAGCCTCTAATATAGAGATTCGGTCTTTAAAATTTTGAGCCTGCTCCTTGTGAGTAGGCTCTTTTTTATTTGTTTGATAATTGTATAATTTAAATGCAGCATTTAAAATATTTAGAATAGTTGGTTGTTGAACAGATATTATTGCCGGAAAGAGTTGTTGTGCCTTTAATTAGTGAAAACTCAATTCAGAGAGTTCAGGATAGCTGCGACATTGTTGATGTTGTGGAAAGTTATGGTGTGAAGCTGAAGCGCTCGGGCTCAAGCTTTCTGGCTGTATGTCCTTTTCACAATGAAAAGACTCCATCTTTTAATGTAAATCCGCAACTCCAGATATTCAAGTGTTTTGGTTGTGGTGTCGGAGGCGGGGTAATCAAATTTGTACAGCTGATGGAGCGTTGCGAATTTCCTGAAGCGGTTGAAAAACTTGCTTCAAGGGCAGGTATTACCCTGGATTATGAAGGGGGAAACAGTGGTTCCGGCTCAGAAAGAACTCGGGCTAAAAAAGACCGTAAGCAGGCTTTGTTCTGGGCGTGCAGGCAGGCTTTTGATTATTTTCGGGCGGCACTTGCAGATGTGTCTGAGGGAAAAGCAGCGCGAGAGTATTTATTGTCACGGGGATTCAAAGAAGAGACGATCAGTGGCTGGGGACTTGGCTGGGCTCCGGAGGCCTGGGATGGTTTGCTGAAAAGCTATCTCCATAAGGTAGTGCAGTTGAGTGGTGAGCATAAGGTTGATCAGGCCAGAGAGGTAGGGCTGGAAGCTGGAATTTTCCGTAAGAATGATGATACCGGCAGAGTATATGATGCATTTCGCGGCAGGGTTGTTTTCCCTATTTTTGATTTGCAGCAGCGTCCGATAGGCTTTGGGGCAAGGGTGCTGGTTGAAAAGCCTGAGTCTGGCGGGAAGTATCTCAATACGTCAGAGACACCGCTATTTATGAAACGCAGTCTTCTTTTTGGACTCAACTTTGCGGCCAAGGAGATTGGTTTAACCAAGACGGCTTTCGTTGTTGAAGGTTATACCGATACGATTATGTGTCATCAGTATGGCATCAGAAATGTTGTCGCTACTCTTGGAACCAGTCTTACGGTAGAGCATATACGCCTTTTGAAACGTTATATTCATAGTGATGGCAAGGTGGTGGCGTTGTTTGATAATGATAATGCCGGGAAGAAAGCTACGCGCCGGGCGATAGAATTATTCATGGAGGAAGATGTTAATCTCTGGGTGCTTTCAAGCCTTGAGGTTAAGGATGCCGGTGAGTTTCTTCCGAAGTTTGGGGCGGAAAAATTCCGGGAGTTTCTTGCGAGCGCCAGAGAGAGTTTTGCGTTTGTAGTAGAGGAGGAGCTCGGGAATAAGGATTATTCTGGAGATGCCGGGGGGAAGGCAGCTGCAATAGAGCGGGTTATGGAACTGGTTAACCGATGTCCAAACAGTATTCGCCGTAATATAATGCGCAGTAAGGTTGCTGAAGTATCAGGTATAAATGTTGATCTTCTGCCTTTACCGGCTGAACATAAAGGAAGGTATGGAGATACTTCCGGATATAGGGCGGCTGGGAGTAAAAGAGCGCATAAGAAGGATATGGGAAATTATAAGACCGGTGAATCTGAAGGTACGCCGCTTATTCTCAATGCGCGCAAGCAGGCAAGGGTTAGAGCCGAGAAGAGACTGCTGCAATATATGCTCGCAGACAGGGATTGGTGCCTGCATATTTGTGATGAGTACCCTCCTGATGAGTGGTATGAAGAGATAGAGCATCGTTGTGCAGTTGCTATACGTGATGCCTGGCTCAACACAACTGATAAAGAAATACGTTTGGAGAGACTGATAGCACAGGTTTCTGATGAGAGAGTAAAGTCATTGTTCCTTGATTTTGTTGATTTTGACAATACTGCCCCTGCAGCGGTTTCAGCGAATAATGATGAAACTTTGAATAGTGCTGAACTTGAAGACTTGCTGCTGCATATCCGGGTTGATGAACTTAAAGAGCGCCGTACAGAAATCAATGCAGAGTATGCCCGGGCTGAACTTAGTGGTAATGCTGGGCTTGCAGACAAATTATTGCTTGAAAAATTAGAACTGGAGAAGCAGATACGGGGTATCGGAGCAATAGACTGAGTGGAATTTGTCTGGTGGCAGAGAGAGGAATCCTCTGAAACAGTGACAGATAAATTTTGCTGTATTTAATTTGTTCGGGTTTTTCTTGCAAATATTATATTTTTTTTATGGTTTTATGTAATATTTAGGGCTTTGTAAATTAATGGTGAGCCATTGTAATTTTTTTGTAAAATAGCTGTATTCGCTTTTGGGGTTGCCGATAATAAATTGAAAATATTGTTTTGTTGTATAATTATGATTTGTTACCCATTTAATAGCAAGCGGTTAAATAAATTATACAAAATCGTTGTTTGGTGTCTGTTGAGATATTTGTTGTTTTTGAGTAAAATGAGTCAGGGGGCTTTGTCCTTTATCTGGTAATAACCGTCTTTAAAATTGGGAAATATGGTCATAGCTTTTATTATTATTTTCTAAAGAAAAGGTAGACGGAAAGATAATTTCGTATATAATTGGAACTTGCTGAAAAGAATTAAGCTTTTTCTCAAGTATGATTCTTGGTTTTAATTGTTGTAAATGAGTAATTTATAGGTTATATTACAATTACTATTTGCGTGAATGCAGCTTAAATATAGAGCGTGTTGGTGTTTCGTTGTCTCTGTGCGCTCGGCGGCATTTAGTTTTTAATTATATGAGTAATAACTAATAAGTACTTAAAATAGAAAGCAGGAGTGCGCACAGCATGAGTGCCAAAAAAGTGTCAAAAAAGAAGACTACTACCAAAAAAGCGGCGAAGGTCAGCAAAAAGAGTAGTAAGAAAGCTGTAGCTAAAAGTTCGGGGGCAACCTCTTCTACTGAAGCTGCGGCTAAAAAGAAGGTCAGAACTAAGAAAAAAACTGCAAAGAAGACCTCGGAATCAGGTAATAAGACTGTGGCTGATATTGATGAAGATGATCTTGACGATCTAGATGATGATGAAGTAGCCAAGCTCGTACCAGATGATGAGGAACCCACCGAAGAAAAGGATGAGGAAGAAGCTGAAGCTCCTTCTGTTGTCCTTACCGAAGAGGTAATTGAAGAGATCCTTGAAGCTTTCAAGGGAAGAGCTTCAATAACTTACAGTGAGTTGAATAAAGTCCTGCCGGAAGATGTAGTTACCGGTAAGGATATTGATGCTGTGCTGTCTCGTCTGGCAAA
Organism: Planctomycetota bacterium; assembly: GCA_963677015.1. Taxonomy (GTDB): domain Bacteria; phylum Planctomycetota; class SZUA-567; order SZUA-567; family SZUA-567. Next base: position 2,207,961 of record OY781533.1, on the reverse strand, counting down.
AGCCGGTGTGGAACTTGATGATGACGACAGTGATGTTGATGATGACAGTGATGAAGAATTGTTGCCTGATGAAAGCCCTGACACCGATGATGACGATGACGATGGTGCGGTAAATCTCGATGGTGACAGTGGTGATATTCATGACCCGGTTCGTATGTACCTTTCTGAAATGGGCAGTATTCCACTTTTGACGCGTGAAGAAGAAGTAACTCTTGCCAAACAGATCGAATTATCATGTAAAAGATTTCGTAAAAGGACGTTAGAAAGTCCTATTGCTATCCGATATGTTATGGAGCTGAATAAGAAGGTCGCGCAGAACCGTGAGACTCTTGATAAGATTATGCGTACGACCAATCCTGCCGGAATTGGTAAGAATGATATACTGTCAAGGCTGCCGGGACATATCAAAACCCTTGAAGCTATATATGAAATATGTGTTGATTTATGGCAGAAACTCGAGAAAGGCGGCCTTTCTAAGAAAGAATATACCAAGGTTTATTCTGAATTGAGATTGCGCCAGCGCCGGGCGGCAATGCTGCTTGAAGAGCTAGGTCTGCGTACAAAACGTATTATGCCGGTCAAGAAGCGTATTGAGGATATGGCTATGGAGTCATACCGTCTTGAGCGTGAGATTGACGCAGTTGCGAAGAAGGGAAGCAAAGCGAGTGTTATTGAGCAGCGTAAAATGGAGATGGCTGAAGATAAACTCAACCGTATCCGTTTCGAAGCTCAGGAACCGCTTGAACGGCTGCGCGCCAGAGCAAACCATATTCGTAAACGTTATAAAATGTATCAGAAGGTTAAACAGCATCTTTCAAGTGGTAACCTCAGGCTTGTTGTCTCGATTGCCAAGAAGTATCGCCACCGCGGACTTTCTTTTATTGATCTGATTCAGGAGGGTAATACCGGACTGATGAAGGCGGTTGAGAAATATGAATATCGCCGGGGTTATAAATTCTCGACTTATGCCACATGGTGGATACGGCAGGCTATTACCAGGGCTATTGCTGATCAGGCGCGTACTATTCGTATCCCTGTTCATATGATAGAGACTATGAGTAAATTGCGTCGTATTACCAGGTTGCTGGTACAGCGCATTGGCAGAGAGCCGACAGTTGAAGAGATTGCAAAAGAGGCGGATATTCCAATTACCGAAGCCCGGCGTGTGATGCGTATCAGTAAACATCCTATTTCACTGGATAGGCCTATTGGAGCTGGAGATGCTGATGACAGTCATTTTGGTGACTTTATAGAGGATACTACGGTTGATAATCCTGTTAATGTCGCCAGTTATGAGATGCTGAAAGATAAGATTGACAGTGTGCTTGAGTCGCTAACCTTCAGGGAACGTGAAATTATCAAGCTCAGGTATGGTATAGGTGATGATTATACTTATACGCTTGAAGAGGTTGGCCGTAAATTCAATGTGACTAGAGAGCGTGTAAGGCAGATTGAAGCTAAGGCGTTGAAAAAACTTCAGCATCCGGTTCGTAGTAGAAAACTAAATGGTTTTCTTGAAGATATTGTAGAGCAATAGAGTATTTCCCTACCTGGTTTTTTTGGGTAGGGATTTTTTGTTTCTTCTTTTTTAGGTTATTTTTTGACAGGATAACTGCAAGGGTAGGATCAAGAATTGGTTCGCGGTTTTCTGTTTTGTGTGCGGAGGGAATGAAAATGAGTGTCTTTGGAAAGTTGAGAGAACTCGCAGAAATTGATTCACAGTTGGTGGCATTGAAGAGGAAGGTGGATGCCGGACCTAAAGAGCTTGAGCAGCAGATGCAGTATTGTGATGCTGTAAAAGCTGCCAGGAGTGAGGTGCAGGAAGCGTGTATGAGGTGTGCAGCAGAGCTTGATTCCCTTGGTTTGGATGTTAAAAGCCTTGAAGCGGAGGTTAAAGAGCTTGATCAGAAAATCGGGATTGTAAAGAATTCAAAAGAGTATAAGATTGTTACTGAGCGCATTAAAGATGTTAAGAGCAGTATAAGTGATAATGAAAAAAAAGAAATTGAGCTTATGGAGGAACTTGAAGGTTTGAAAAAGGTCCTCGCTGAAAAGAATGATGAATTAGAAACGGAAGAGAATAAGCTCAAGTTTATAATGGACTCAAATGAACTGGATGCAACCGATATTAAAGGCAGGCAGCGTGATCTTGTCGGGCAACGGAAAAGCATGGTGGCTGCTATCAAATCAATCGACATAGATGCAATTGATATCTATAATACGGCGTTAGCAAGAGGTAAGGGGTATGCGGTTGCTGAGCTCAAGGATTCTGCATGTCAGAGGTGCTTCAGAAAGGTCTCCCCTAGTACAGAAAATCTGGTTATAGCTCATAAAAGTTTGGATAAGGTTATTTGTCCGGGCTGTGGTCGTCTTTTGTACATTTCAGCCGAGACGGTTGTAGAATAAAAATTCTTAGATTATTTGAGCGAAGGCGGCTTCCACGTTATTACTGCTGGATTGCAGCTGGTATATTAACTCGGAGTTAATTTTCTGGTGTTTTGGTATGTTCTTTTAGCGCTAAGCGGTTGAAATTAAGAATTTATGGAAAGTTCTGTATTTTTTGTACGTTAAAATTTTAACAAACTCTATTTATTGTGTTTTACAGGTAATGGCTTTTAAATAAAGAGTTTATGTTGATATTTTACATATTGCCATCATCAGAAAACTGCTGGTTGTGTTTTTTTTGAGTAATAATTCGGTATTACTTCATAAAAAAGAATAAAAAAATAAAAAAGCCCCTTGTAAAATAGGGATTTATGACTATACTTGTCAAAACATTTAAGTTAAGGAGCCTTCAAGCGTTGAAGTACGCAGAAGTTTTGGCAACGAACTGTTGGCTCTCGTGGATCTGCATTAATGCTGATTCCGGGAGAGCTTTCATTTATTGTAGTGAGAGCTCGTTTTTATTATTGTTTTGTGGTTGGTGGAATTTAGGCAGATGGTAACAGGTCTGTTTCGCCGGTTGTCAGCCACATTGGTTTTCGGCTCGGTGAGTCGAATAGGGAAAGAGAAAATGATCGAATTACCAGTTTATGATCGAAGCGGTAAAGAGATTGAAAAAATCTCATTTGATGACAGCTGCTTGGGTGCGTTTGTTAACTACCCTTTGATGCATCAGGCTGTTGTTATGTATGAGGCAAATCAGCGTGCCGGTACTCACAGTACCAAGACAAGGCGTGAGTTGATTTGTCGTGCAGGTAAGCCTTTCCGTCAGAAAGGTACTGGCCGTGCGCGTATGGGTTATGCTGGTCGTGTTGGTAGCCGTGGCGGTGCTGTCGCTCATGGTCCAAAGCCTCGCGATTACAGTAAGGAAATGCCTAAGAAGGCGCGTCGTGCAGCTCTTAAGAGTGCAATACTCGGTAAGCTAAGAGATGGTGATTTTGTTGTAGTTGATTCTTTGTCAATGGATGCCCCAAAGACAAAGGAGGCGGCTGGAGTTTTTAAGAATCTAAATATCGCATCAACCTGTCTTGTTGTGACTAAGGAAACTGATAAGGTTCTTTGGAAGAGTGTTAGAAATCTGCCAAAGATTGAAATGAGTCCTCTGGGTGCTCTTACAACTTATAGTGTTTTGAAGCCAAAGCAGGTTCTTATTACTAAAGATGCGCTCATGGCAATTTCAGAGGAGTGTAAATAATATGGATCCGTATCGTGTGATTAAACGACCTTATATCTCTGAAAAAGGGTATGAGAGTGCTGATAAAACAAATACATATACTTTTGTTGTTGATTTGGAAGCAACAAAGACTGATGTAAGAAATGCTTTGCAGGTTATCTGGGGTGTGTCTCCCGTGAGTATCAGAACTATTATCACTCATGGTAAGAAGCGTCGCTATGGTAGAAATATCGGTAGCACAAGCCCTATAAAGAAGGCAATGGTTCGTCTGGCTGAAGATCAGGCAATTGAAGTTCTTAAGTAATATTTAGAGAGATTTTAGATTCGGAGTGATATAATGGGTATTAAAAGATTTAGACCGATAACTCCTTCTCTTCGTAATATGACGCAGCTAGACTATGCGGAAATTACTACAGATAAACCGGAGAAGACCCTTGTTAAGACCTTGGTCAAAAACAGCGGGCGTAATAATAGAGGTGTTATCACTGTTCGTCATCGTGGTGGTGGTGCTAAAAAAAGATATCGTGTTGTAGATTTTAAGCGAAATGATCGTGATGGTAAGACTGCTAAGGTAGCTACTATTGAGTATGATCCAAATCGTTCTGCTAATATTGCACTTCTGCACTATGAAGATGGTATCAAGCGTTATATACTTGCGCCTGAAGGTCTGAAAGTTGGAATGCATGTTGAGAACGGTGTCAAAGTTGAGCCTGAAGTCGGTAATTGTACTGAACTGTCCGGTATTCCGCTGGGTATGCAGATTCATAATGTTGAGATTAATCCTGGCCAGGGTGGTAAGCTTGGCCGTTCTGCTGGAATGAGTATTACTCTGATGGCTAAAGAAGGTAAGCATGCAATCCTGCTTATGCCTTCTGGTGAAATGAGAAGGGTTGATATCAATTGTCGTGCGACTATCGGTACTGTTGGTAATAAAGACCATGGTATGGTAAAGATTGGTAAAGCCGGTAAGAAGCGCCATATGGGCTGGAGACCGACTGTTCGTGGTAGTACCATGAACCCAATTGACCACCCTCTTGGTGGTGGTGAAAAGAGAAGAGCTGGTGGTAAGCACTTCTGTAGTCCGACCGGTGTTTATGCTCGTGGTGGTAAGACAAGAAAGAAAAACCACCGTACAGATAATATGATTATTACTAGACGTAAGAAGAAGTAATTTACTGAATAACGGAGAATGAAACATGGGTCGTTCGACTAAAAAAGGTCCTTATGTAGATGACAAACTGTATATCAAAGTCATGAAGCAGAAGGAAGCTGGAAGAATAGAACCAATTAAGACTTGGGCAAGATCATGTACTATAGTTCCAGAGTTTGTTGGTCATAAATTTGATATTCATAATGGTCGTAGTTTTGTGTCTCTACTTGTAACAGAATCAATGGTAGGTCACAAATTGGGTGAATTCGCATTGTCCCGTACTTATCACGGACATGATAGATAATAGTTTGAATTAAGAGGAATTTAAGATGGCTTATATCGCCAAGCACAAATTCTCCCCTGTAAGTCCACGCAAGGCACGCCTTGTTATCGACATGATCAGAGGAAAGAATGTTAGTGAAGCGCTAACAATACTAAAGTTTGCTCCACAGCGCTCTGCTAAATTATTATATGATGTTGTTCGTAGCGCACAAGCTAATGCTGAAAATGGTGGTGTAGATGATGTTGATGGTCTATACGTTTCAAAAGCATGGGTTGACGAAGGTATGCGTATTAAACGCTGGCGCCCACGCTCAAGAGGTATGGCACATCCATATAAGCGTCGTCGCAGTCACCTATGTGTTGAGGTTGATGTTCGTCAATAAATGACCGAAGGAGTAAGTTGTGGGACAAAAAGTACATCCGATAGGATTTAGAACCGGTGTTACAAAGGACTGGGACTCAAGGTGGTACGCTGATAAGCAAAGCTACGGTGACTTCTTGGTCGAAGACGTTAAGATTCGTAATTATATAAAAAAGAATCTTGCTTTCGCCGGTGTGGCAAAAACTGAGATTGAAAGAACTGAGAATGATGTTGAAGTTATCATTCATGCTGCAAGACCTGGTATCGTAATTGGTCGTCGTGGTTCTGAAGTTGATAAGCTGCGTTCAGATTTGCAGAGTATCGTTAATGATAAGTCAGTTCAGATCAAGATTCGTGAAGTTCAGCAGCCAGAAATCAATGCGCAGCTAGTCGCTGAAAGCATTGGTGAGCAGATCATTAAGCGTGTAAATTATAGACGTGCAATGAAAAAAGCTGTTGAAACTTGTGTTAATGCAGGTGTTTATGGAATTAAAATCAGAGTGTCAGGTCGTCTTGGCGGTGCTGAAATTGCACGTGCTGACGGCTACGCTGTTGGTAATCTTCCATTGCAGAAGCTACGTGCAGATATTGATTTCGGCTTCTCTGAAGCACGTACAACTATGGGTATTATCGGCATAAAAGTCTGGTTGTATAAAGGCGATGTCGAGCACAGTCAAGAACAGGAGATGAAATAATGCCTCCAGTAAAACTACCAAAGCGCGTAAAGCATCGTAAGATGCATAAGCGTAGAATTAGAGGTCAGGCTACTGCCGGTAATTCTGTTGAGTTTGGTGAATTCGGTATACAGGCTCTCGAAGCAGGACGTATTACCTCTGCTCAGATTGAAGCCGCGCGTGTTGCTGCAAACAGAATGCTGGGAAGAACCGGAAAAATTTATATTCGTATTTTCCCTCATAAGTCAGCTACCAAACAGCCTGCTGAAACTCGTATGGGTAAGGGTAAAGGTGATGTTGATTACTGGTTCGCCGAAGTAAAAGCCGGTACAATACTTTATGAGATTGCAGGTGTATCGGAAAATCTTGCGAAACAGGCCTTCCGTCTTCAAGCTTACAAGCTCCCTGTAAAGACATGTATGGTTAAGAGGAGACACACAGTATGAAGATAAGTGAGATTAGAAGCATGGAAGAAGCTGCTATTCTGGCTGAAATCGAAGGTAAAAAGAAAGAGCTTCTGGAAATGCGTTGTAAGGTTGCTTTGGGCGATGAAATCAATCCTATGCAGCTAAAACAGCTAAGAAAAGATATTGCTAGAATGAAGACAGTTTTGGCAGAGACTGCTAAGGCAGCTCAGGAAGGTGGTGAATAATGAGTGAAGTCGCTTCCCGAAATACCAGAAGAATCGTTATTGGAACTGTTTACAGTGATAAAATGGACAAAACTATTGCTGTTGAGGTTAATACTCAGGTAAAGCATCCAATCTATGAAAAAGGTGTTAACCGCCGTACAACCTATAAGGTTCATGATGAAAATAACGAAGCAAAAATTGGTGACACTGTCGAGATTATGGAAACAAGAAAAATCTCAAAAAATAAGTGCTTTAGACTGGTCAAGATTTTAAAGCACAAAGAGTAATTTTTCTTGTGATTGATTTAAATTAGTTAAGTATTATTGATAAATCGGAGAGATATCGTGATTCAGCAGCAGACAATGCTTGATGTAGCCGATAATACCGGAGCTAAAAGAGCTATGTGCATCAAGGTTCTAGGTAGCTCTAGAAGACGCTATGCAAGTATCGGTGATATCATCGTTCTAACAATTAAGAAAGCTATTCCTGGTTCAAACCTAAAGCCAGGCAGTGTATGTAAAGGTGTTGTTGTCCGTACTAAGAGATGTGTAAAACGTGAAGACGGCTCATCAATACGCTTTGATACAAACGCAGTTGTTATTGTTGATAATGATGGAAACCCTCGTGGCACACGTATTTTTGGTGCTGTCGCGCGTGAGTTAAGACAAAAGAATTTTATGAAAATTGTTTCTCTTGCGCCTGAAGTAATATAGGCACTCGGAGTTTGAAAAATGGTACAAAAAAGTAAGCAGTACAAAACCAAACTGCGTGTGGGCGATATGGTACAAGTAATCTCTGGCAAGAATGCTGCTGGTCTAAAGCGCAAACTTGCTGAAGGTGACAACCCAAGAGATCGCCAGCCACGCGGTAAGATCATAAGTATTGATCTTGAAAAGGGTCGAGCTGTAGTTCAAGGACTGAATATGGTCTTTAAACACAAAAAGCCAACAGATCCTAATAACCCTCAGAGTGGTGGAAGAATTGAACAGGAAGCACCAATTCACCTCTCAAACTTGATGTTGGTTGATGGTGCCAGTGATACTGTCACTCGCATCGGTAAAATGGTTGTGGAAGGCGAGGTTGATGGCAAGAAGAAAATCCGTCGTGTACGCATTGCCAAAACTACTGGCAATGAAGTCGTTGGAGGGAAATAGTTAAAATGTCACTAACACGCGAAAAATATGAAAAAGAAGTCGTTCCAGCTATCATGAAAGACTTCGGAATCGCAAATATCAATTGTGTGCCTAAGATTGAAAAAGTCTGCCTTAATATGGGTGTAGGTAGAGCAATTGAAGATTCTAAAATGATTGATGCCGCCCGTAAGGATATGGCTACTATTGCTGGTCAGCAGCCTGCTATCTGTCAGGCAAGAATTGCTGTAAGTAACTTTAAGTTGCGCGAAGGTAATAGAATTGGTTGTAAAGCAACACTTCGTCACAAGCGTATGTATAGCTTTTTGGATAGACTCCTTAATGTTGCTATTCCACGTATTCGTGACTTTAATGGTGTTAAGGCAACTTCATTTGATAAATTTGGTAATTATTCACTCGGCATTGAAGAGGTCAGCATCTTCCCAGAAATTAATGCCGACAATTCCGACTACAATTTCGGTATGGACGTTACCTTTGTTATCAAGAATAGTACTGGACCTGAGATGAGTCGTGCTTTTCTGAAGCTTCTTGGTATTCCATTCGCCGAAAAAAAATAGTTGATCGTTAAAAGGAGTAGACCGTGGCCAGGACAGCCCTCAAAGTCAAGTGTAAGAGACCTCCTAAGTACTCTACTAGAGAATATACTCGTTGTGAGTTATGTGGGAGGCCAAAAGCTGTTTATCGTAAATTTAAGATTTGTCGTATCTGTCTCAGGACTTTAGCCAACCGTGGTGAGATTCCTGGCATGAAGAAATCAAGCTGGTAAAGGATAGGATAAAAAAAAATGAGTATGACCGATCCGATCGCCGATATGTTGACACGTATTCGCAACGCGTTGTCTTGTAGAAAATCTGAAGTATTTATGCCTTCTTCAAAGGTTAAGCTTAGCATTGCTGAAGTTTTGAAGAGAGAAGGTTTTATTGAAAATTTTGAAATTATCGAGCAGCCTGTTCAGAACAAGATACGTATCGATTTAAAGTATGGACCTGAAGGTGAGTTTGTAATTCAGAAGATCGAAAGATTCTCAAAACCAGGATGTCGCAAGTATCGTGCAGTTTCAGACTTGCCACAAGTATTGAATGGTTTAGGCATTGCTGTTGTTAGCACAAATAAAGGTATGCTCTCTGATAGAGAGTGTCGTGCTCAGAATGTCGGTGGAGAAGTACTGTGTACTATTTATTAGTACGAGGGTTAATTTTTAGCATTTAGTAACAGGAAATTGACATGTCACGTATTGGCAAGATACCTGTTGATCTTCCTACAGGTGTTACAGTTAATGTAACAAAAGAGGAAGTATCCGTAAAGGGTCCCAAAGGGGAAGTAAAACAAAAGCTTGTTCCTCAGATCAGTATTAATGTAGAAGATGGCAAAGTTGTCGTTTCTCCAACTGAAAACAGCAAGCAAGGTAAATGTATGCATGGGTTGTATCGTTCACTTATCAATAATATGATAATTGGCGTAACTCAGGGATATGAAAAAGGGCTGAGAATTGTTGGTACCGGTTACCGTGTTGAACTTAAAGGTACAACACTGGTTATAAGTGCTGGATATTGTCACCCTATTAGTCTCGATGCTCCTGAGGGTGTTGAGTTTGAAATTCCTAAAGGTAATAGCCGTGAATATATGGATTTCAAGGTTAAGGGATGCGATAAGCAGAAGGTGATGGAGCTTGCAGCTAAGGTAAGAAGAGTGCGTCCACCTGATCTATACCAGGGCAAGGGTATTAGATATTCTGATGAAACTCCACGTAAACTTGAAGGTAAGAGTTTCGGTTCCTGATATATTATCTATCGCGGTTTTATGCGGTATTTGGAGATTGTATTACAATGGATATTTGCAAGAAAAAATCAAAGGATCTTAGACGTCGTCACAATCGTGTCCGTAATAAGATTGCAGGCACAACTGAAAGACCAAGACTTTTGGTTAAAAGAACTTTGAAGAATATTTCTGCTATGATTATTGATGATTCAGAAGGAAAGACTCTTGTGGCTGCAACTACAGCATGCAAGTCTTTCAATGAATATGGTGGAAATATCACAGCTGCCAGTCAGATCGGAAAAAAGATCGCTGAGCTTGCAGCAGAGAAAAATGTCAAGACTGTAGTTTTCGACAGAGGCGGCAGACAGTTTCATGGAAGAGTCAAGGCTCTTGCAGATGCTGCTCGCGAAGGTGGTCTTGTATTTTAATGTGTCTTTATTTTTTCTATAGTTGAAGTGCCAGGGCACCAGTCTATAGGTCTAATTTTTAGGAGTTAATTGTGGCAGAAAATGAAGTAGATAGTGGTGAAAATACACCTGAGGCTAAAGAGACGGTTGTGACTGAAGCGGCAGAAACAAAATCTTCAGCACGAAGTGATAATCGCAGAGATCGTTCAAGAAATGGACGTGACCGCAAGAAAAGACGTGACCGTGAAGATCGTCCTGCAAAAGAGTTTTCTGAAACCCTAATTGATATTTACCGTTGTTCTGCGACTGTTAAAGGTGGTCGTCGTCTGAGTTTCGGCGCATTGGTAACAGTTGGTAACGGCAAGGGCAAGGTTGGTATTGGCTATGCAAAAGCGAAAGAAGTTCCTGGTGCGATTCAGAAAGCGATTAAGTCTGCACATACCAATGTAAAATCATTTACTATTGCTGACGGGGATACCATTCCACATCAGGTTGTTGGACGTTTCGGAGCTTCTAAAGTAATCCTGATTCCAGCTAGACCTGGTACAGGTGTGATCGCTGGTGCTGCTGTAAAAGCAATTCTTGAGGCTGCTGGTCTTAAGAACGTTCTTACTAAGAGTGTCGGTAACAATAACACTAGAAATATTGTAAAGGCTACTCTTCAGGGGCTGGAAAGTCTGAGAAGCAAGGAAGTTGTTCAGAATTTACGTGGTGTTGAGCTATAAGCAATTAACAGAATTAAGGATTTTAACAATGAACATTACAGATGTTAATAATAGAATAAAGGCTCATAAACGTGGTAAACGTATTGGCCGCGGTGCGGGTAGTGGAAGTGGTAAAACTGCCGGCAGAGGTCACAAAGGTTACTATTCACGTTCTGGTGCTGGTGGTTTAAAAGGTTTTATCGGTGGTCAGACACCGTTACGTCAGCGTTTGCCAAAGCGCGGATTCAATAATGCCAATTTCAAGACTGTTTATATACCAATTAATCTTGAATGGATTGAAGAAAACTTTGCTGCTGGGGATGAAGTAAATATTCAGACAATTTGTGCTCACGGCTTTAAAATCGGTCGTGGTGGCCTGATCAAGGTTCTTGGAACCGGAGATCTGTCAAAAGCTCTTACTGTAACAGCTGATGCTTTCAGTAAATCTGCGGTTGAGAAGATTGAAAAAGCAGGTGGTAAAGCAGTAACTGCCAAGAAAGAAATGTCTGAAGCTTCTGAATAAAAAAGGCTGAATCCATGTTTGAAACATTATCAAAGGTTCTAAGTGTAAAAGAATTACGGGGAAAAATTGCGGCTACACTGCTATTGATCCTTGTGTTTCGTTTGGGTAAGTTTATACCTACACCTGGAATCGACTATAAAGCACTTAGTGATTTTATACGAGAAATGACCTCTAGTGGAGGTGCTACTGGTACAATTTTTTCCATGGCTGATATGATGTCCGGTGGTGCGATGAGTTCTGGTTCTTTCTTTGGCCTGGGTATTATGCCCTATATTACCGCATCTATTATTTTCCAGTTGCTGGTGGCTATAGTACCTGCTCTTTCGCGAATTGCTCATGAAGGTGCAGCAGGTCGTAAGAAAATCAATCAGTATACTCGAGTATCAACTGTACTTCTCTGTATTATTCAGGCGGTTATGGCTTGTAGTCTTTTGATTTCCGCTTCAGAGCATTCCGGTAGTTCGTTTGTTGCGGCGAATGCGAGAGGGGCCAGTTTTTATTTTTATGGTACTTTGAGTTTGACTGTCGGTACTGTATTTTTAATGTGGCTTGGTGAGCAGATTGATGAGTTTGGTATCGGTAATGGTATTTCACTGATCATCATGGCTGGTATTATTTCACGTATGCCGCGCGCATTAAAAGATATTTTTTCCAATTTCATGGAAGCTAATGGCATGACGCCTTTTACTGTTGCCATTATACTTGTGTTATTTGTTGCCATGACTTTGGCTGTAGTAATGATTACGCTCGGAACCAGGAGAGTGGGTGTTCAGGCTTCCAAGGCAATGCGTGGACGTAAAATGGTAGCGCAGCAAAAGCAGTATTTGCCTTTGAGAGTTTGTCAGGCTGGTGTTATTCCAATTATTTTTGCTCAGGCTATTATGTCTGTTCCAATGTTTGTAAGTAGCTGGATTGATCAGTATTTTAACTGGCACCTTTCAGGTTTCTTCGGTTTTGGTGCATATCTTTACACTGTACTATATATACTTTTGATTGTTTTCTTCTGCTATTTTTATACAGCTATTACTTTTAATCCAACAGAAATGGCTGATAATCTTAAGCAGAGTGGTATGTATATGCCTGGTATAAGACCGGGTAAAAGAACCGCTGAGCATCTTGAAAAAATTATGACCAGAATTGCGCTAGCCGGTAGTATTTTCTTGGCTTTTGTCGCAGTTGTACCACAGTTTGTAAGTAATGTACTTGGAGTTAACTATACGGTTGCGGGTATGCTCGGTGGTACAGGTCTGCTAATTGTTGTAGGTGTAGCTTTAGATGTAGTTCAGCGTGTTGAGAGCTATCTGCTGATGAGAAATTATGAAGGTTTTGGTGTCGGCGGTGGAAAGGTCAGAGGAAGAAGATAACCTCTGGAAAATCAGATGGAAAGACCGATACTCAAAAATTTTCAAGAAATTGAAAAAATGCGTCAGGCAAATCATATTATTGTAAAAGCTTTCGAAGCTATCGCCGATATGATTGAACCTGGAATAACCACAGCAGCTATTGATGAAGCAGTTGAATCTCTTATACGCAGTTATGGTGCTCTCCCGACATTTAAGGGGTATCCAAGCCATATGCGTAGAGTAAAGCCTTATCCGGCGTCAATCTGTGCCTCAGTAAATGAAGAGGTTGTGCATGGGATTCCTTCTGATAAGCGTTTTCTTGAAGATGGTGATATAATAAGTGTTGATATCGGTACCAAGCTTGACGGTTTTTGTGGTGATGCGACGCGTACATTCTTTGTTGGAAATGTTAGTGCAGAGGCACAAAAATTATCTGATGTATGTAAAAAATCCCTAGATGAAGCTATTGCACTATTACGACCGGGGATTATACTTAGAGAAGTATCTGCAAAAATTCAGCAAGTTGTTGAAGCAGCAGGAATGAGTGTAGTAAAGCAATTTGTTGGGCATGGTATTGGCAGAGACATGCATGAACCGCCCCAAATTCCAAATTATGTATCCAGTACTCTGACAGGCCTCGATATTGAATTACCAGTAGGGTCAGTACTTGCTATAGAACCTATGGTAAACCTCGGAAAATCTGAAGTTCAGGTTAAAAAAGATGGCTGGACCGTGGTAACTAAAGATAAAAGCCTCTCTGTGCATTGGGAACATTCAGTTGCTATAACAGAGAGTGGTTGTACAATTTTAAGCGAGATTTAATATGGCAAAAGAAGAATCAATACCTGTAGACGGAATTGTAAGAGAAGCATTGCCTAATGCCAGGTTTAAAGTCGAACTTGACAATGGTCATGTTGTGTTGGCACATATATCAGGAAAAATGCGACAGCACTTTATTAAAATCCTGCCTGGAGATACTGTGACAGTTGAGTTATCTCCATATGATCTGACAAAAGGCAGAATTACCTATAGAAGTTAATAAGTTTTTACATATATTCAGGAGATATTGCAATGAAAGTAGGACCATCAGTAAGAAAACGCTGTGAAGCATGTCAGATTATTCGTAGAAAAGGTGTTATACGTGTAATATGCAAGGCTAACCCTAGACATAAAATGCGTCAGGGATAAAAAAATAAAATTGTACTTGTTTGTTTTGATAAAATGACTATCCTATTATTAGTCTAACAGTAGGGTTAAATATTATATTTTAACCTTGTTTATGTAGCTATAAAAGTGGAACACCACTAAACACAGGAGAGATAGATGCCAAGGCTTTTAGGTGTTGATATTCCAAATGACAAAATTGTTGAAATTTCGCTGACCTATATTTATGGGATTGGTAGAAAGACCGCACTTGATATTTGTGAGAAGTTAGGTTTGAAATTGGGCATGCGCGCAAAGGACCTTACAGAATCAGAGTTAAAGCAGATTGCAAGTGTACTTGAAAATGAGTATATGATTGAAGGTCAGTTGAGACGACAGATTAATCAGAACATTGTCCGTCTTAAGAAGATCGGTTGTTATAAGGGTATCCGCCATGGTCGTGGTCTCCCTGTAAATGGTCAGCGTACTCGTACAAATGCTCGTACCAGAAAAGGTCGTAAAAAGACTGTTGCCGGTAAGAAGAGTGTTAAGGCTATGCGTTAGTATTTGATATCATTATATATAAAATGGAGCATATAAAATGGCGAAGAAATATCGCAAAAAGAAGGTAAAGAAAAGTGTTGCAAAAGGTATCGCTCACGTAAAAGCTACTTTCAATAACACTATTATTACGATCTCTGATATCTATGGTAATTCTCTAGTCTGGGCTTCTGCCGGTACTTCCGGTTTCCAGAACAGTAGAAAGAGTACTCCTTTTGCGGCTCAGAGAACTGCAGAGCAGGCTGCTGAGAAAGCTACAAAGATGGGTCTGAGAGAGGTTGAAGTTCAGGTTAAAGGTCCTGGTGGTGGTCGTGAAAGTGCTATTAGAGGCCTTCAGGCAGCTGGCCTTACAATCAAAGCAATTGAGGATGTAACTCCTCTTCCTCATAATGGTTGCCGTCCACGTAAACGTCGTCGTGTATAGTTTGCATTGTTTTTTGTGAATTATGTGTGGTCGTCAATTTGCTCAATGATTCACAGTTATATTAAACAATATAACTGAAAAAAAGGAGAAAATAAATGCGTATACGCTGGAAAGGTTTTGAGCTTCCAACTCAGGTCAAAGTTGAAGAGGATTCAAAATCTGAAAGTTATGGTAAATTTTTAATTGAACCATTTGAACGTGGATTCGGAATTACAATCGGAAACTCCTTAAGACGCATCTTACTCAGTTCATTAGAAGGTACAGCGCCTGTATCTATGAAAATTGAAGGTGTTATGCATGAATTTGCATCTATACCGGGTGTATATGAAGATGTTATTAATATAGCTCTTAATGTTAAAGGTATCCTTGTTAATTACCAGGGACGTAGTGCTGAGATCCTGAAAATAGATAAAACCGGAAAAGGTCTTGTAACTGCCGGAGATCTTTTTGGTGCAACCGATCTTAAAGTTGCAAATCCTGATCATGTGATTTGTGAAATAGTCGATGATAATACCTCTTTTAAGGCTGAAATTGAATTCAGAAAAGGCAGAGGTTACATCAGAAGTGAAGATTTCCCATGGGAAATTAATTCTGATGCAGGTGTTATTCCGCTTGATGCCTCTTTTTCACCTATTCGTCGTGCAAGATGGAGAGTAGAAGAGACTCGTGTCGGTAAAATGACCAATTATGATAAGCTTATTCTTGAGATTTGGACCGATGGTACCATAACTCCTGAAGACGCTATTGTTGAAGCAGGTATTATTTTACGTAAACATATTAATCCTATTGTAAAGCTTAATGATATTGGTGTTGAAGTTCCTCATGAAGCACCTGGTGTAAGCGAAGACACTCAGGATATTGCACCGGTAGATAATGAACTTGCAGAAAAACTTGATCAGCCTGTTAGTGTACTTGATCCTAGTGTACGTGCTGCAAACTGTCTGTCTGCAGAAGGTATTAAGACTATACGGGATCTTGTTTCCAGAAATGAATCTGATATGCTTCAGGTCAGAAATTTTGGTAAGACAAGTTTGAAAGAGATTAAGATGAAGTTGGCTGAACGTGGTATTTCGTTCGGTATGGATGTTTAATTTTTAACTAGTTTTTTTTGATACAATAAAAGGAAGAGCTATGAGACACTTGAAACGTGGGCGTCACCTTAACCGCACTCCAGAGCATAAGAAAGCTATGCTCCGTAATATGGTTTGCTCTTTGTTCGAACATGGAAGAATCGTAACAACTCCAGCTAAGGCTAAAGAAGCACGTCCATTCGCTGAAAAAATGATTACGCTTGCTAAGAAAGGCACTCTACACCACCGCAGAATTGCTCTTTCTAAACTCGATAATAAGAGTATTGTTGCAAGTCTTTTCAACGAAATTGGGCCTCGTTATGCTGAGAGAGCTGGTGGTTACACCCGTATTCTTCATCTTTCAAAGACCCGTATCGGTGATGGCGCACCACAGGTGATCTTTGAGCTTGTTGAGAGCGAAGTTCCAGAAGCTGTAGAAGAGACTGCATCTGAGGAAGCATAAGTTTTTGTTAAGCAAAAGATATTATTTTAAGCACTCTCAATTTGAGAGTGCTTTTTTTATTGATATTTTTCTTTTCGGTGTCTATGAGCTGATATATTATAGCATAATAATTATGTTGCTGTTTTATTGTTACTGTTTGTTTTAACTATTAATGGTATGTATGAAGAGCTATAGTTATATTCGTTTTTTTTGAGTGCTCAAATTTTGATTTACGGGTATGTTCAAAGTTATCAAGTGATATATATTTTAATAACCCAGTTGTTTGTTATTCTGTAGTTTGCTCATAGATTAACGATCATTATATGATGTATAATGCAGTCTTTGTGGCTGCATTTTTTTTGTATCGTAATCTGTTTTTACTCGTATATTTAATTTTTAACTAGTTTGGAGATTTACTTAATTCTGTTGTTTGCCGTGTTATAAATTAATGAATATTCAATTGTAATATATTATATGTTTATAATTTGTTTATGCATTTTTTAAGGTTTATTGTGGTGTATGCTATAGTTAAATATTATATATTTTTGGTCTAGTACTTATTAGAGCATGCATGCTATCTAACTTACTAAACTTTTTACAACTTTAAGGAGTCTGAGTTTACTGTTATTATTATTGGTTTGTTTTTTGTGTAGAGGGTTTTACTTAAAAGGAGAACTAACATGTCAGATATTATGACCGGTGCATATTTGCCTGGAAATTCAACTGTTGAATTTCGTGATCTAGAAATACCTGCTCCGGGTTATGGACAGGTATTGGTACAGACTGGGTCGGCTACCATTTGCGGCAGTGATATAAAATTTATTTATCATGAACATTTGGGGGCAGGGCCGTCGGCTTATCTTGATAAAGTGTGCAGTCATGAGCCTGCAGGTAAAATAGTAAGTACAGGTCCTGGAATGAAGAGGTTTTCAGAAGGTGATAGAGTTGCAATATACCATATTTCAGGGTGTGGCGTATGTAATGATTGTCGTAGGGGATATATGATAAGTTGTACCAGTCCTTTGCGCAAAGCCTATGGGTGGCAGCGTGATGGTGGAATGGCGCCATATATTTTAGCAGATGAAAAAGATTGCGTGCTTCTTCCTGATTCGTTGTCATATATCGATGGTTCTTGTGTTGCATGTGGGTATGGTACAACCTTTGAAGCTATTCTTAAAGTTGGGGTAAGCGGTTTGGATCGGGTTCTGGTTGTTGGACTTGGACCGGTGGGGATGGCATGCCTGCATCTCGCCAAAGCCATGGGCGCAAGCAAAACCATTGGGGTTGATTTGAATAAATCGCGCTGTGATATAGTTAAGAAGTTAGGGTTAGCTGATGAGGTGGTGAATGCCAGTGGTGAGGCGGCGGTAAGTAAGATACGTGAAATTACGGGTGGGCATGGCTGTGAGCGTACATTTGATTGTTCCGGTCATCCTGCGGGAAGGCTTGTTGCGGTTCAGGCGGCGCGGAAGTGGGGTAAAATTGTGTTTGTTGGTGAAGAGAGTACGGTTACTTTTGCGCCCAGCACCGATCTTATGCATGATCAGAAAACAATATATGGCTCCTGGGTTACAAGCATACAAAATATGGAGTTGCTCGTAGAAAAACTTGACGAGTGGAAGATCAATCCAGAAATTATAGTTACAGACAGATTGCCTCTTAAGGATGCCGGAAAAGGCTTTGAGCTTATGGCCAGTGGTGAATGTGGTAAAGTTGCGGTAACTTTTGATATTGATTAATTAAATCTTATCAGGTTGGTAAGAGAATATTAATTGTATTTGATGAAAATATTAGCGCTAATTTGGAGAAACGATGAACAATATAATTATAAAGCCGCAGAAGATGAATGCTAAGATAATGGATTCTCTGGAACAGAAAGGCCTTATCATTCGTATGATGCCTTCCCGTGATAGTCACCGTCTTGCAATACAAAGTGGTGAAGCTAGAGGCGAATATATGTATAAGTCTATGGCAACTTCGGGGACTCATGCATTAATGAATGTGGCTTTGGATAATACTGATTTTATTAATTTTGGCACACACCCTGATAATGAGGAGTTTTTGTTACTGGGTGGTATTGGTGAGAAAAGTTTACTCTTGCTTGTGTCATATTTGAGCAGGGAAGAACTTGAAAGAAAGATAGCAGCTGAAAGCTTGACCTCTCAGGACTTTATCTGTTTGGATGTTGTTTTTAATGATCCGGAGTTGAGTTTTTTTGTTATGAAGAAAGAGGTGCCGCATGGTGAGTGCAGTATGGGAAGCGGCTTACCGGCAACCTTCTATGTTACTGAAGGAAGTAATCTGTCATTGGATAAAACAGATTTTAAAAACTACAGCCTATGTATTGAGAGTTAATCAGGCTGTAATTATTTGTCCGTTGCAGGTACTTGCGTTTTGGTGAATAATTCTTATAATAGTTTATAATAAAAAATATAAACTGTTGTAAGTTTATTACGTAAGCGTTTAACGTCAACCAACGCACTTACTGACCTTCCGGGTTAGTGGTGCGTTTTTTTTGTGCCACAGCCTCAAAGGTAATGATAATTGGAGGTATTATGGCTGAAAATTTATTTAAGTCACGTCTGGTAAAATTAGGGATAACTCTTTTTCTCACTTATATGTCGGTAGCACTGGCGTTGCCGGTGGTATCGGTATTTGTGACTGAGAAGCTGCAGCTTTCAAACTGGCTGGGTGGTCTGGCTGTTGGGATATCATTTGTTGCGACAATTTTATCCCGAAAATTTGCTGGTAAATACGCTGATTTACGAAGTAGCAGGAGAGGGACTCTCTTAGGTATCGGATTGTATGTTCTTGCTGCTGTTCTCTGTCTTCTGGCTGCATGGAATGGGTTTGAGGTAATGACAGCTTTTATTATTCTTCTTGGCGGCAGGCTATGCCTGGGGTTTGGGGAGAGTATGACTATGGTTGGAATCTCTAACTGGTCATTTATTCTGATCGGTGCGGAGCATTCCGGGCGGATCTTATCGGTAATTGGCATGGCTATGTATGGCGCTTTTGCAGCAGGAGCGCCATTGGGGTTATTCATTTATGAAAAGTATGGCTTTATGGGAGTTATGCTGGCTTCACTGGTAATGTCATTGCTGGGAGCTGTGCTTATACGGAATTTCCCTGAGGTTTCGCAGCCGGTCAATACCGTTGTCAAGCGGTCTTTCTTGGGAATTACCAGACAAATCTGGCGTGAAGGAATGGTTGTCTGTCTGCAGGGGGTCGGATTTGCGGTTATTGGGGCTTTTGTCTCTTTGTATTTTATGAGCAGTCACTGGCCTTATGCCGGCTTGGGACTGGTTCTCTTCGGAGCTGGTTTTGTCTTTTGCCGTGTTTTTTTTGGTGGGCTTCCAGATAGGATAGGTGGGGTAAAAGTTGCGCTGGTTTCAATGTTGGTGGAAACCCTCGGGCAGTTGCTGCTCTGGTTGGCCCCAGAGTATGAGTATGCACTTCTGGGGGCATTGCTTACCGGACTGGGGTGTTCAATGATTTTTCCGGCAATGGGATCTGAAGTTGTTAAGCGGGTCGCTCCGGAATTACGGGGAACTGCTTTCGGGGCATTTGCCATGTTTCAGGATGTGGCTTATGCTTTTTCTGCTCCACTGGCGGGATATTTTGCGGATCAGTTTGGATATCCGGTTGTCTTTACTCTGGGATTTATTGCGGCGTCAGCCGGTTTAATGATTACTTCATTACTTTATTTAGCGGTTATCAAACGAAACAAATTAGAGCTAAATAAGGGCTGAAAAAGTTTTAACACCTTTTTATGGTATAATATCTATTAAGACTATAGAGTTATCGAACCTAATCTTATTTGTTATTAGTATTAATCAATAAAGCGTGCAGCCATTATGACTGTACGCTTTATTGATTAAACTTGATAATTTTTTAAGGTTGTCGCTGGTATTGATTAGCGAGCTATACGGAACGCACTGAGTATTTTGTAAATGGCGTAGCAGATGGCAAAAACAATTGCTACACCTAGAACACCGGCAATACCGGTTGACAGCGCTGAATCTGATATGCTGGTTACGCTATAGTCAGGGAGTGGTGACATCGTCCAGAGTTCCTTGACCATTTCAATGAATCCTGCATCTTCTGCAACTTTTTCCAGACCATCCGGAGAAGCGCTTGCAAATGGGCTTACTACGGCAGCGAGGAAGAAGGATATGCCAAGTCCTACCAAAGCAACAGGCCAGAGTGTTGAAGGCTTCTTATGGCTGGTACTCTCTTTGACTCCGCTCCAGTCTGGAAGAATATCAGGGCGTGAGTAGGAAACAGCACCAACAATAGCGCAGGTGATAAGTGCCTCTCCAATACCAATAAGAGCGTGAGTTCCGGTCATTGCTGGAAGTGCAAATGAGAACTGGATTGTACCGGATAGTGCTAGTTCAATACTGCAGGCTATTGCCGCGAGAACTACAGATGTCCAGGCAGCTACACCAACTGCGGTGAGGTAGCTTTTGCGTCCTTTAGGAAGGAAGTGCATTATTCCCCGGAGAATTGCATAGCCTCCGAAACCGCCAATAAGCCCCATGTTGAACAGGTTGGCACCAAGAGCGGTAATACCGCCGTCAGCGAAAGCGAAAGCCTGAACCGCCAGAACCGCCAGCATAATAAGGTAGGCGCGGCATGGACCAAATAATGAAGCCATTGCCAATGCACCCAGAAAGTGACCGCTGGTACCGGCACCTACCGGGAAGTTTAACATCTGTGCTGCGAAAACAGTACCGGCAGCAGCAGCGGGGATAGCGCTGCCAACTTTTGAAACTTTATTACTGCGAACTGTCTGAACTACGCTTGCTCCAAGAACACTTGCTGACACAGCTGCTGTACCGATGCAGACCGGCAGTGAACAAAAACCGTCAGGTATGTGCATTATAATCTCCTTTTCCAATGAATTCCCAGTAAATATACCGAGTAAGCTGAAACATTTTAACATACGTGTATATAATGTACTAATAATTATACTGAAAAGTTTTCCGGTTTTCAATAAACACCTTGTATTGTTTAAGGGAAAATATAGTAAATTTTTATCATATGTCTAGATGAGTCTGGAAAAAATCCGTATTGAATCGCGTGATTTGAGCTGGATAGAATCTGATATCTGGTTGGCGGTTATGGTTGTCGGTTTTATTCGGTTTCGGGGTAAATTTAATTTTGGATATTAGGGTTTTTGTGAAAGGCGTGTATAAATTATAACTTTGTAAAAACAAGCTGAAACCATATTTGAAAGATATTATATATAAAGTGTTTAGTCAGTGAAAAATAATTGTTCGGCTAAGATTATATGCTTGTAAAGATAGTGTTAGAGTTTATAATTTTAATGTTGTGTAGTTGAAAATTTAGCAGTTCTTAGCATGTGTTGTACAGTTTGAAAGGATCGTTAATATGGCAAAATACAAACCCGAAGATGTTAGAAATATTGTCCTTTGTGGACATAGCCAGTCTGGAAAAACAATGCTGGCTGAAGCTATGCTATTGAAGGCCGGGGCAATTACTAGATTGGGTTCGATTGCGGATGGTTCGACTGTAAGTGATTTTGATCCTGATGAAAAGTCTCGTGGTCACAGCCTGACTACCTCCGTTATGCATTGTGAATATGATGGAAAGGAATTTCATATAATTGATACTCCGGGAGCTCCGGATTTTATCGGTGCTACTGTAAGAGGTATTGACGCGGCTGATCTGGCTGTTATTTGTGTAAATGCTACCAAGGGTATTGAGATGTCTACCCGTAAAGCCTGGGATCTTGCTGAAAAGGAAGGTGTGGCCAGAATGCTGGTGGTAAGCCGGATGGATGCCGAGGGTGCGAGCTTCGGTGATCTGCTGGTAAATATTAAAGACACCTTTGGGAAACAGTGTGTGGCATTTACAATCAATGAGGGGGAAGGGGTTGGTTTCAAGAGTGCACTGCGGGTTATGAATGAAGATAATCAGGGGGACCGCCTTGAAGCTAAACGGCTTGAGATTACCGAGTCGGCTGTGGAATGTGATGAGTCACTGATGGAACGTTATCTTGAGGGTGACAACATAAGTCATAATGAAGTAATGTCTGTGCTGCGTGAGGCTATCTGCGGCGGGAACGTGGTGCCGATTTTCTGTCTCTCTGCAGAGAAGGATATCGGAGTTGAACAGTTGATGCACGGTATTGCCGAGTGGGGCCCTGATCCTTTCCATACTCACCGTGATGTTATAAAAAATGATGGAACTGAAGAGATCTATCAGCCATCTGTTGACGGTTCATTTAAAGCTCAGGTATTCAAGGTTGTCTCCGACCCGCATGTTGGAAAATTAAGTTTTTTCAGGGTCTTTTCCGGTACTGCCAAAGCTGGCGATACTCTGGTGATCGGTGAGGATGGTAAAAAAGAGAAATTCGCAAAATTCATGGTACCTCAGGGGGGTAAGTATGAAGATGTTCCGGAAATAGCGGCAGGCGATATTATCTGTACCCCTAAGATTGAGACGCTGCAGGTCGGATCTACTATTCATAAAGGCGATTTTGGCGCAGTATTTCATTCTCTGCCATTCCCTAATCCGATGTGTGGTCTGGCAATTGCTGCAAAAAATCGCGGTGATGAACAGAAAATAGCGATTAATATGCATAAGCTCTGCGATGAGGATCCGACCTTCCATTTTGAGCGTAATGATTTAACCAATGAACAGGTAATTCGAGGTGTCGGGCAGTTGCATCTTGAGTTTATGCTCGGACGTTTGAAATCAAGGTATAATCTTGAGGTTGTAACCAAGCCGCCGCGTATTCCATATCTTGAAACTATTTCTACAACCGCTGAAGGCTCATATCGTCACAAGAAGCAGTCAGGCGGTGCCGGTCAGTTTGCCGAGGTTCACCTGAGGTTGAAGCCTAATGAGCGGGGTAAGGGCTTTGAGTTTGTAAATTCTATTGTTGGCGGGGTTATTTCAGGATCCTTTATACCTTCGGTTGAGAAGGGCGTTTATAAGGCTATGGATAAGGGAATTCTCGCCGGATATCCGGTAGTTGATGTTGTTTGTGAACTGTTTGATGGTAAGGAGCACCCGGTCGACTCTAAGGATATTGCTTTTCAGACTGCAGCGGAGCATGCTTTTTCTGAAATTGCTGTAAAATCCAAGCCGGTGCTGCTGGAGCCGATTGTAGATATTGAAATAACCTTCCCCAGTGAGTATACTGGTGATATTAGTGGTGATATCTCCACTCGGCGCGGCAGGCCAACGGGGATGGAGCAGCTGGGTAACTTGCAGGTTCTTAAAGCTCAGGTGCCGTTGGGTGAGGTTCAGGAGTATGCTTCTACTTTGAAAGCAATAACGCAGGGATCAGGTGATTATACAATGCATCTCTCACACTATGAACCAGTTCCAGCAAGTATTGCCAAAAAAATAATTGATGCCGGTAAGGTTGAAGTCAGCGCATAACCTATTGACATTCTACTGTTTTCTTATACAATATAATCCCTCATATCATTGTTGCAGTGATGTGAGGGATATATCTACTTGTGTATGTTAAAGTTATATGCAAAAGGTCGCTTTGGATATAAAAGTGATTGATATATGGTTTTTATATTTAAATTGTTAAATGGTCGTTATAATTTTTTGAAATAAAATAAGGAAGTAACAATGAAAGACGGTATTCATCCAAAATTTGGCCCAGCTACTGTTCGCTGTGCGTGTGGTAACGAATTTGAAACTGAGTCTACAAAGCCTGAAATTCAGGTAACTATCTGTAGCCAGTGTCACCCTTTCTTCACCGGTAAGCAGAAGTTCGTTGATACAGCCGGTCGTATTGAGAAGTTCCAGAAGAAGTTTGGAGCTGCCGGTGCTGCTGGTGGTAATCCATATACCAAAAAGAAGGTCAAAAAATAGACTTGATCAATAAATTCTTCTCTCTCCCAGCTTTTGAAAGTCGGGAGAGGGGATATTTATGTTAAATAGCACTGCCTGACAATAGGTGCTGCCGGTAGTGTGTGAACAGAGGGGAGAACGTCTGTATTGCTAATATCGTAGTCTCTGCGGTGTTTACTTATTATAAACAGGTTTTCGCTCTCTGCTCATGCTCGTTTTAATTCGGGCATGATTTCTCTTAAATAGTGTCCGATATTTGCTGACTGGGGTTATGCTGTTTGCCTGGTCTGATTTGGGCTTGTTGTGAAGAGGTCATGGCTGAGGTTGCTGGCGGTTAGATAAAAGGTAGTTGCTTTTAGTGATATTGTGGTATGTTGCGCTTCTCTTGTTAAGGAATAATAATGCTTGAGGAAAAGGCCAGAACAAAGTTTTGTGAGCGTCTGAAAAGGTTTGAGGAACTGGAAGCTGCGATCAACTCTCCAGAAGGTGCTACTGATCCGAAGTACCCTGATATGCTGCGTGAATATGGTACGCTCCGCGAATCTATGGAGATGTTTAAAGAGTATCTCAAGCTTGAGGAGGGGATAGCAGAGAGTAAGGAGCTTATCGGTGGTTCCGATAAGGAACTGGCGGAGCTGGCCGAGGAAGAACTTGAGGAACAAGAGGCAGGTATCTCGGAGCTTTCTGAAAAACTTTTTGATGTGCTTTATGGCAATGTCGGTAATGATAACCGTAATGTAATGCTGGAGATACGTGCCGGTACCGGCGGTGATGAAGCGGCGTTATTTGCAGGCGACCTGACAAGAATGTATATGAGTTATGCTGATATTACCGGTTGGAAGGTGGAAGAGGTTTCCGCCAGTCCGGCTGAGCAGGGAGGATTCAAGGAGATTATTCTCTCGGTGCAGGGTGAAGGCGCTTTCGCGGCTTTGAAATTTGAAGGTGGCGGTCATAGAGTGCAGCGGGTCCCGGCGACTGAGAGTCAGGGACGAATTCATACTTCGGCAGCGACTGTTGCGGTAATGCCTGAAGCTGAGGAGTATGAGGTTGAAATTAAGCCGCAGGATATCCGGGTGGAGACTGTCAGGGCTACCGGTCCGGGTGGGCAGTCGGTCAATACTACCGACTCAGCGGTGCGTATCACTCATCTTGAGACCGGGTTGATTGTGCATGTGGCTGATGAGAAGAGTCAGTTGAAAAACAAGCAGAAAGCGATGCGTGTGTTACGTGCCCGACTCTATGAACTCAAAGTGCGTGAGGAAGAGGAGGCGCGTGCAGCCGAGCGTAAAGGTCAGGTTGGAAGTGGCGACCGCTCTGAACGGGTACGTACCTATAATTATCCTCAGGACCGGTGTACAGATCATCGTCTAGGCAAGAATTTTCCACTGAATGATATTATAAACGGTAAGATGCAGAAGCTTGTTGACGGGCTTATCGAGTATGGACGGATGCAGGAACTCGAAGATTAGCTGTTTATTCAATATTTGTACTGTGGTGCTGCTGTGCAAGACAAGAGTTGCGGGACATGATTTATGGC
Organism: Planctomycetota bacterium; assembly: GCA_963677015.1. GTDB lineage: Bacteria > Planctomycetota > SZUA-567 > SZUA-567 > SZUA-567. The sequence goes on along the minus strand of OY781533.1, from coordinate 2,182,339 downwards.
GGATAAGAGTGAGCGCGAGTGGTTGCCTTTAGAACTGGTCAAGACCTCTGCGGGTTACCTGGAATCAAAAGGAATTCCGACACCCAGGCTTGACGCGGAAGTGCTGCTGTGTGCTGTTCTCGATTGCTCACGAGTCAAGCTATATACAATATATGATGAGCCGGTGACTGCAGAGGAACTTACTGAATATCGGGATATGATACGCCGGAGGGTAGCGCGCGAGCCGGTAAGCAGAATTCTGGGACGCAGGGAGTTTATGGGGTTTGATTTTATTGTAACTCCAGCGGTTCTGTCGCCACGTCCGGAAACAGAAATTCTGGTTGAAAAAGTTGTTCAGCTGCTGGAGCTGTCTCCTAAAATAAAGCGTTCTGAAATTTACTATCGTGAGCAGGATAAAAAGAATATTGCTCAGCTCAAGGAGCAGGTGGCACAGATGCAGCCTGATGAGGTCCCTGAGGAAGTGCGGCGAATTATCACGGAGTATGACAGTGAGCAGATGCACGATGGTGCAGTTAACGCATCTGGTCCGAAACTGCGGCGAATTCTGGATCTGGGGACTGGAAGTGGTTGTATTCCTATCTCTATTATCAAGCATGCGGAATGTGTTGAAGCGGTAGGAGTTGATATCAGCAGCGCGGCTCTTGAGGTGGCACAGAGGAATGCTGACGTTTTAGCTGTCGCAGACAGGGTTGAATTTATCGAGAGTGACTTTTTCAGCGCTCTTGATTCTGAACATAAATTTGATATTATTGTTTCCAATCCACCGTATCTGGTACGGGGTGATGAGGAAATCTGGCCGGAGGTGGCCGGATATGATCCGGAACTGGCACTATATGCCGCGGATGATGGTTTTGCTTGCTATCGTGAAATTGTGAACTCTGTTGGCAGGTATTTAAAACCGGGTGGAGTGCTGCTGCTTGAGCTTGGTGCTGGGCAGTTAGGTCAGGTCACTGATTTAGTGCTTGCAAAGTATCCTGCGGCTGAAGTTTCGAGCTTGAAGGACTACTCTGGAATACCCCGGGTATTGGTGGTAAACAGAATTATAGATTGATTTTTGCATCACGACAGTTTATTGTGGCGTTTGTGTTACCGTGGGCTTTACTTGAAATGTCTATTATTATATAGGCTTGATGAATAGAAAGTTTGAATTATGTTTGACAGCTTGACGGATAGGATGAATGGGGCTTTCAAGTCTCTGATCGGGCAGGGTAAGATCTCCGAAAGTAATATCGAAGAGGCGGTACGGGAGGTTCGGGTTGCTTTACTTGAAGCGGATGTAAATATCAGTATAACCAGATCTTTTGTTGAGCGCATCAAGACTGAAGCGATGGGCGAGAAGGTGCTGACCGCTGTTGACCCTGGTGAAATGTTTGTCAAAATTGTTCATGATGCCATTGTAAATCTTCTCGGTGGTGAGCGTGAAGGGATACACTTTGCTCCGGAAGGTCCAACGGTAATAATGCTCTGCGGTCTGCAGGGTGCGGGTAAGACTACAACCTGTGGTAAGCTGGCGTCACGCTTTAAGGCAGAAGGAAAGAAACCACTTCTGGTTGCTGCGGATGTACAGCGCCCAGCTGCGATTGAGCAGTTGCGGGTGCTTGGAAAACAGATTGAGGTTCCGGTTCATGCCCAGGAAGGCGGCGATCCTGTTGCTATCTGTAAACAGAGTCTTGAAATTGCCAGACTTCAGGAACTTGATACGATAATTCTTGATACTGCTGGTAGACTGCATGTTGATGATCAGCTCATGAATGAGCTGGAGCGGATTGTCAAGGCGACTAATCCGAATGAAATTCTCTTTGTCTGTGACGCGATGATCGGTCAAAGTGCTGTTGATACCGCTGAAGAATTCAATAAGAGATTGAATATTTCCGGTGCGGTAATGACTAAGATGGATAGTGATGCCAGAGGTGGTGCGGCACTGTCTTTGCGGGAGCTGACCGGTGTATGTATTAAATATGTTACTGTTGGTGAAAAGCTGGATGCTATTGAAGAATTTCATCCAGAGCGAATGGCCGGCAGAATACTCGGCATGGGTGATGTCGTTTCGCTGGTTGAAAAGGCACAGAGTGTAGTAGATGAAAAAGAAGCTGAAGCCATGCGGGCTAAGCTTGAGAAAAATAAATTTACTTTAGAAGATTTTCAAAAACAACTTGCACAGATCAAGAAAATGGGTAGTATTAAAGATCTTCTAGGGTTATTGCCGGGTATTGGCAGTAAACTGAAGGGTTTGGATATAGATGAATCCAAATTTAAAAAGATAGAAGCTCTGATACAGAGTATGACGCCGGAGGAGCGTGTCAACCCTGAAATAATCGGTCTGGCGAGAATGAAGCGTATCGCTAAGGGTTCCGGTAATTTTGATGTTAATGGTGATCCTGCTACCCGTCCGGTAAAAGAACTGCTCAAGCAGTTTACCCAGATGAAAAAGATGATCGGAAAAATGGGTAAGCTCGGTATGTTCTCATCCGAAACCTATGCCGGTATGGAAGGGATGGATGCTGATCCTGAAGCAATGCTGGCAGCGGCCGAGCGTGGTGAGGATCCGGGAAAACTACCGAACGTGCCTGGGATGGGTAACGTTTTCGGGAAGTCTAAGAAACAAGGGGCTAAAGCCCAACAAGATAAATTAAAAAATCGTAAGAAAGAGAAGCAACGTAGAAAGAAAAGAAAGAGGAGGTAGTAATTTGGCTGTCTGTATTAGATTGAAACGTGATGGACGTAAACATCTTCCATTTTATCACATCTGTGTTTTTAACAGTCGTTCACGTCGTGATGGAAGACCAATTGAGCAGGTTGGTTTCTATGATCCTGCATCAAATGCAGAGGAAAAAGTTAGACTTGATGTTGAAAGAGTAAAGTACTGGGTTAGCGAAGGTGCCAAGCCAAGTGATACTGTCGCTAGTCTGCTTCGTAAAGAAGGCATTACCGCAGGAATGTGGAGCAGTACTTCAAAGAACAAGAAACGCACAAAGGTTGAAGGTGCAGCTGAGAGAAGAATCGAGCAGAAAAAGGCTCGTTCTGTTAAGGCTCGCAAAAAGCCTAGAAGCAAAAAGGTCGTTTCTCAAGCTTCTTAATCCTCTTATGACTTTATAGCATATATTATACCACATACACCTTGTTTTAAAGTGTATGTGGTTTTGCATTGTCTGATTTTGGATTTTATGTAGTGGTAACTCTATTAATTTAAAGTTACCTTATAATTTAGTCTGAAATAACAAGTTTAGGGGTGATAGCAAGTGTAAAGTTATTGAGGGGCAAGAAATGGTATTTTTCTGAGTGGTGTTTTAAGGTATTTCTGAAGAAATTATCGAAGTTAAAGTTCGATAAAGGAGTTGATTGTTACGTTGCCGGTTTTAGGGAACCTTCAATAAACCTGATTATGTTTTCAGTGTCGTTTATAAACATATAGGTTGACATCTCGAATCTGCCGTTTACCTTTGTTTCCTTGAAGTCGGTGAGTTCTTCAACTTTGATTAATTTTGCATCACGTAGTATCTGAAATGGGCGAATGGCAATTGCCAGTATGTCTTTAGCTTCAACAAGACGGAAGCGATTTGTAGTACTGGGGTTTTGGGTTGCGCATTTTGCGAGAATCCCTTTCCAGGCCTTGATAAAATCACTACTTTCACCTCGGTCAATAATATTTTCGATGCAAAAATTTCGGCATTTCTCAATAGCTGGATATAAGTTACGAATTTCATCAACTGCAAAATCCCTGCTGAAGCCGACAGCTGCTCTTTTATATTTAGACCAGTTTTTAAAGAGTATACTGTCCTCGTAATTCACCGGTAGTTCAATTATTGCTTTTATATCGAGATCCTGATTTTTTTTGCTGGATACCAGTTTCAGGCAGTTTAAACCCCTCAGAATAAGACGCAGAATTGAGGTGTAATCATCACGGTAACCGAAAACCAGTGTAAGGCTTGAAAAGGGCAATGACTCAAGAGCCATCATATTTTCAAGTTCACCTCTGGTTGCAAGGTCTATATCTGCTCTTGATGCACTCATTCTGTTGATCCTTACCGAGTTTTTTCTCATCTAAGTAATAAATGATATATCTACTTTAATTTTATTCTTTATAGTTTTATCAGCAAGAATTTTTTACGTGTATTGTCACAATTTGAGAGGAAATTTTTGATTTTGTTGAATTTGGTCATAAGCTTATCCTAAAATTAATAGGGATAATTGCGACATTTGTTTTGCGCTGTTATTTCAGAATTTAATCCTAAAATTTTCAAAAGTATATTTTCAATAAACTAATATGAATGCTGCAGTTGTAAGCCACTATTATTAACTAGCCCGTATAAGCAGATATAATCTTACTAAAACTAAATGTCTACTTGTACGGTGTCGGTATATTCATAAAATAAAAAGTTATTGCGCAATGACTGGAAGCTGTTTTATTCAAACTTATTGAGGTATGCTGATGTATATGATAAAACTTGCATGGATATACGTTCATGCCAGAATTATAAATTATGTAGCGGTACTGGTTGTCGGGTTGACACTTATGGCATCAATTGTTGTCATAGGGGTTACAGACGGGATGCTTGTTGATATGGAACGGCGTATACGCAACCTTGGTGAACAGGTTGCAATTTCTTTCAGATCTCCGGTAGCTGAAGAGAAACTTTCTGCCGTTCCCCATATGGACGGGGTCCGCGGTTTTACGCCTCTGATTCGTGATTATGCTCTTTTGAAGCATGGTCTTATTACTGAGCCCGGAGTTGCATATGGTATTGATCTTAAGAAAGAGATGCAGTTCTCATCCCTTGCCGAGCATCTTCAGGATTTGAAGCTGGATACGGATAATCCACAGTGGTATGCGCCTGGAACGAATCCAAATGGTGATTCTCCGGCATTTGTAGGTATTAATCTGGCTGAACGCTTAGGACTGAAGGCCGGTGATACTATGACCGTCACTTATTCTCCTCCGGGATCGGATAAACTGATCAGCAGGAATTTTTTTGTCAGCAGTATATTCAGCAGCGGTTCACCGCTTAAAGACCGCAATGGCTTTTTTATCTCGCTTGCTGATGCCAGAAAGCTGTTTATGACCGCGGCGGAGCAGGAGATACACGGTGTTTCCGGGCTTTCATTTTTTCTCAATGATCCGCAGCAGGCGAATAACCTTGAGGTGCCGATTATAAAGAATGTTGTTCCGGCTCTCGGGTTGAGTTATCGTGGAATTTACAGCACTACCTGGCAGCGGCGCTGGAAGTCTATTCATGACGGTATGGCATATGAAAATATGCTTATGGAGGTGGTGCTGTTCTTTATGAATATATCATCTGGCTTCTGTGTTTTTGCGGTGTTAGCGACACTTGCCAGCCGAAGGGTTAAAGATGTAGGTCTGCTGCGCTGTCTGGGTGCCAGAAGAGGGAATACGATTGCAATTTTTCTCTTTGTCGGTCTCTTTATCGGGCTTATGGGAATTGTTGTCGGGGTCGGTGCCGGGTATCTTGTAGGTCTGAATCTCAGTGACATCTGGGAGTTTCTTACTGGTCAGCCTTTTTATTCTCCGCAGTTATTCGGCCATACCAGCCCACCGGTTATTTATGTCTGGAAGGTGGCTGTTTATGCCGGTTCAGCGTTGCTTATTTCTCTTATTTCCGCTCTTTATCCGGCGATATCAGCCGGTTGCAGAGAACCGGTTACGGCGCTAAAAGAGGAGTAGTGCTTAATTTTGCAAAATTTTTTCAAAGTGAGATAGAATATGGATCTGTTTGATAATGATGATGTCGTCATACGCATTGAAAAACTGTATAAGAGCTTTCACGATGGCGAGAAAACTCTGGATATACTTTGTGGCCTGGATTTCAAAGTTGCTGCGGGGCAGAGCATCGCGATAATCGGCAGGAGCGGAACCGGTAAAAGTACTTTGCTTAATACCATCGGTTTACTGGATACTCCGACTTCCGGCAGTATTTTTCTGAATAATATTGATATCGGTCGCTTGGGTGATGCTGCCAAAACCAGAATCAGAGGTCAGGAGATAGGTTTTGTTTTCCAGCAGTATCATCTTTTTTCTGATCTGAACGCTCTGGACAATGTGCTGATTGCGGGGAATTTTGCGCGTAAAAACCGGGGTAAAAAATTTGCTCTGGAACTGCTTGAGCAGGTAGGACTGCAAGACAGACTCCGGCACAAACCGGCCAAATTATCCGGTGGTGAGCAGCAGCGGGTGGCAATTGCTAGAGCGTTATTCACCGAGCCGGCAATCCTGTTATGTGATGAGCCAACTGGAAATCTCGATCCGCAGAGTGGAAGCGAAGTGATGGGGCTGCTTTTTGAAGTCGTAAAAAAGCAGGGCGCGGCAATGGTTATTGTCACCCATGATAAGCAGCTTGCCGATCTTGCCGATCATGCATATAGGCTTCTTGATGGGGTGCTGGTGTCTGCTGAGTTTGATCCGCCGGTGTAATATGAATTATGGTTTTAATCTCATGCCTGTTGGGTGTGGCTCGGGACAGTAAATCAGTCGTGGTGGCAGGGCTCATACCGGCTGAGGTAGTCATGCATATTTTTTACCAGACGAGCCTGCGTGTACTGTATCTGCTTCTTTTCCCCCGTTGGGTTTAGTATGCTTCGTACGGCTTTTATCGCGCTGTCCTTGAGACAGGGGTCTGCGGTCATTATTCCCAGAGGGACACTTCCCTGCAGATTATCATAGCCCCAGATAGGGATACCGGTGATTCTACTGTCATCCAGTGCCGCTTTCGCTCCTCGAGCCATGAGATCATTGGCGGCAAAAATAGAATCAAATTTAATACCTTTATTGATGGTGTTTATTATTGCGTCATAGCCGGATTTCTCGGTAAAATTACCTTTATAAATTAATTCTTCAGAAAGAGGAATTCTTGATTTAAGCAGCGCTTGTTTGTAGCCTTCAAGGCGCTGGGCTGCGGTAAGTTTTTCAAGATTACCGGCTATGTGCAGAATTCGCTTGGATCCGCTCTCTAGCAGTTCGGTGGTAATTTCGATGGCCGCGTTGAGATCGTCGGTATTTATCAGGCTGACATTCGGTCTCAAAAGGCTGGAATCAGTAGAGTAATCTATAAGGGCTATTTTATTATCGCTGGTGATAAAATAATCAATAAATTTGTTATGCATCGGTGAACCGATAAATATGCCGCTGGAGATATTGCCGTTCTGGAATAGGCTTTTGACCCGTATCTCACTCTCCTGATCGTATACAACATCCAGCAGCAGCTGGTGTTTGTTTCGGAAGACCTCTTCACTGAGCTTTGAAACAAAGTTCATAAAGTACTCCAGCAGTGAAGCATCAAGAGCGTTGTTGTAGTTGGTTTCGACAATAAATAATCCAATCACACTGCTTTTTTTACCGGCTAGTGTCTGGGCATTGGTATTGGGTGTGTAATTCAATTCTTCAATAACTTTTAATACACGTTTACGGGTGCTTTCTATAACATTCGGATTGTTGTTGATGACTCGGGAAACGGTACTTCGTGAGACCCCGGCTTTTTTAGCGACCTCAGTGCTGTTAATTTTCATTATCGTGAAATCTCCAAAAATTTGAACGCGTGTTCAACAGGTAAATATACTTTATTTAGGCGATTAGTCAATTTGATTTTTAAAAAATTACCTTAGGTTTCGGTTTACGGCTTATTCGCTATTGACCTGTAGATTATTATAACTTATGATATATCATAAGTTATAAATTGTTAGAATATCATTAAGATATTTCGGTATTGATGAGTAAAGAATGTGGGGTTGCCATGCAGGATAATACTGAGGATGTTAGATTATCGGGATTTGCTAAGCGGTCGCTTGTACCGTCACCTGTTGCCAGACTGACCAGTGAGTTTGCGGCATTTTTCCGTGATGGGGTTGATATAAATCTTGGAGTCGGTTATGTAAATGAAGAGACGATACCGAGTGCCGGAGTAATGGAGGCTGTACGTTTTGTCTGTACTCATCCTCACGAACACCGCATGCCGCTTAATTATGGTGGTCCTGAAGGCTCGGCTAACCTGATCAATGCGGTTCGACGATTTCTTACCAGACGTGATCCTGGTCTTGCATTGGAGCGCCTGCAAGAGTTGCGGCTTGTTATTGGAGCCAATGGCGCGACATCAATTCTGGATGCCTTAGGAGATATTTTCTGTCCGGGTATAGTTGTTACCGCTGATCCTTATTATTATATTTATTGTGAGACCTTAAAACGCAAGGGATTTGATATCCGAACAGTAGAGGAAGGCTCCGCCGGGCTTCGTCCAGAGGTCCTGGAGAAGTTTCTGGAAAAAATGTCGCCGGAGGATCTGGAGCGTCTGGAGTTTCTGTATATCATTACGGTAAATAATCCTAGTGGTAATGTAATACCATATAAGGATAGACTTGGGATTGTCAGGGTGGCGGAGAATCTTTCAGCAAAACTTGGCAGGAAGATACCGTTGTTTCTGGATTGCGCCTATGATTCTTTGAATCACGGTGCGCATTGCCCTGAGATCAGATCTGTTCTTCATCAAAGCTACGAAATACCGGTTTTTGAGATTGGTACTTTTTCAAAGATACTGGCTCCGGCATTGCGTATCGGGTATCTCATGGGCGAGGATTCACCAGTAATAAGCGCCATTGTACAGAAGACAGCGGATATTGGTTTTTCTAATTCCCTGATTATGCAGGAAGTCACTGCCTGGATGCTGGATAATGTTGTAGATAAGCAGATTCAGACTGTAAATATGGCATACAGGAAAAAGGCAGAGGCGATACGAACTGTAATTGAAGAGGAGCTCTCTCCCTGGCTGTCGGTTTTGTCGGGAGGTGAGTGCGGCTTCTATTTCTATCTCACCTTTAGTGATATCTACACAGATGAGGGTTCTGATTTTTATAAGTATCTGACGCGTACCACCGGTATCGCCATGTATGACCTTTGTGATATGGATGGGTGGAAAAATCCAATCGTTGTTTATATTCCAGGTGAAATCTGTCAGAATCCAGATGGCGATAATGTTGAACTGGGGCGCAGGCAGTTGCGGCTTAGCTATGGATTTGAGGAGCTGGATATGATTCTTGAGGCGGTACATTATATGCGTGAAGCCTGCGAGTACGCGGAGAAAGCTGCCGGAAAATAATATCTGCCGGCAGAGGCGTGAATAGTTTTATACAGGTGGCCACTATTTGACGGAGCAGGAAAAAACATTAGCCGGGGAAGTTCATACTCGACATATTTATATGATTGACTATGGCATCCAGTTCTTTATTAATTATTCGTGCTTCAATTGTATTCTTATTTGCTACCGCATTGGCCAGCATCTCATTAAGAGTCTGCAGTGCATTATCCCTATGCTGAATAATACGCAGTTTCTGATCTGGATTGCGCAGGATATTGCTGAGCATATGAGCAAGGAAATATTTTTGTCGCAAAAACTTACAGCGGTTCTGAAGTGTCGGCAGATCAATCTCATCAACCTGCAGCATAAGCTCCATAGCTTTTATAATCGCTTCAATTCTGCTGGCGAGCAGATTTTTCTTATCCTCTTTTTTTCTGACTCTTTCTATCATCATGCTGGCTATGTGCTGTTTCTTTATGTAGTATTCGGCACTTTTGTGGCGCAGTATTGAGCGAGTTTTGGTGTCTGAATTTTTGATTACAAATTCATTGCAGAATAATGCCAGATCAATGCTGAGTTGAGCATCTGCAAAACTGCGCGGGAATTTACGGTCAATCTTTGAAATGGTGAACAGGGCTTCGCCAAGATCACTGATTTTATGGACATATTCCATACGCTTGCGCAGAAATAAGGTGAAATCATTCTTTAATTTGGGTGTCAGGTTGAAAGCAGGAAATTCCCAGCGGTTCTTGGGGACCTTGATAATTTCATGTATTTTTGCGGAATCCCGATTCCAGATTCGCAGAAAACCTTCTCTGTCTGCGGTCCAGAGACAGCTTGGGCAGCAGATAACCTCGATCAGAAACGGGACAACATGTTCAAAATCTGCAGTTCCGGGACTGTACAGGCCAATAAGAAGTTGATCTGTCGGATCGGGATCGAGTGACTTCTCTTTAATCTTTGGAGCGGTAAAGGTCTGATCGCAGAATGGGCAGCGATAAAATGAGGTTTTAAGAGGATAGGTTTCGCGGGTTGCGATATTCTGATATTCAATCGGAAAGCCGCTCTCGGTATACTCGGTAGTACTTGCCGGCGGTGCCGGCTGATCTTCTTTTTTAGCTTTTTTCAGTCGGGCGAAGGTATTGGCAATAGCTGATACCGCATCCACCACATTAATCGGCTTGGGAATATTGTCGGAAATACCGAGGCAACGGCATTCATGAAGTTCTTTGTCTTCATTACTATAGTGCATAACAAAAATCGGGAGTTCTTTGAGCAAATTATGATCTCTGATCATACGCAACAGGTTGATGCCGTCCATTTGCGGCATGTCAATCCCCATGATCATGAGATTGATCTCATCTTTTTTCCTGTAGGTTTTATCCTGCAGCAGTTCATAGGCTTCTTTACCGTTGCCAATTTCTTCTACGGTAGCGCCAAGCTTACGCAGCACCAGTGCCAGAAGATTTCTGGACTGGATATCCGAGTCGACGATAAGAATACGTTTATCCAGTATATCGGTCTGCTCTTTACTAGGATTTATATTATAACTTTCCAAAACTGTCCTTTATTAATTATTATCATGCAAAAGGCCGCTGCGGGGTCTACTCGTCATCAATAATCTCGCCCATATTGATCAGTTTAAACAGGCGTGAAACATTATTGGAAGGGTTGACTATTTTAATGCTGCGGTTCTGGCCGGAGAGGGTCTGATATGTTGAATAGAGCGACCCCATAGCCATTGAGCTTATGCTGTCTGTATTTTTAAAGTCGAGAATTATTTCATCGTAAGGTGACTTTTCAAGTGCCAGCAGATCATTGATAAAATCCTGAGCTGAATTGCCGGTGATACTCTGGTATTTTTCTCCAACCGCAAGTACGACTTTTTTCATTATTTTTGCTCCTGAGTCCATAACGTGAGGAAAATAAATCAGAGTTCTGGATGGTAACTCAACATGACTTAATTATTATTACAAAACCAGAGAAAATCAAGCAAAAACTTTTAGGTGCCCTCATTGATACTGAATAATATTAATATTGTTCAAAATTAAATAAAATTATGTTATAGTACTTGACTTGACAGGAGTTATAGTTATATTAGGTACAGGTCAGGCCTATGACGGGTCTGATTATTATTTTTGTTACACTTTTTTTTATTTTTTGTTGTCTGTATTCTGTTTTGGTGTGCTTTAACGCCAAGCACTGCAGGTACAGGCTGAAACAATGTCATAGGAGATAAAATGGCAGACATTACTCTTAAAGAGCTTGTTGAGGCAGGAGTACATTTCGGAAGTAAATCTTCACGCTGGAATCCAAAGATGAAACCTTATATTCACTCAAAGAAGAGTGGTATACACGTTATTGATCTGCGTGAAACTTTGAAGGGACTTATTAGAGCCAGCCTATTCCTGAATAAGGTTGCTGCAAGTGGTAAAAAGGTCCTTTTTGTTGGAACTAAGAGACAGGCAGCTGATATTGTGCGTCAGGAAGCATCAGATGCAAACAGCTACTTTGTTGTACATAGATGGCTGGGTGGTACACTTACTAATATGGATACAATGCGTAAGCGTGTAACACGTCTTGAAGAGCTTGAAGCTCTTGATAAGTCTGGAGCTATTGATAATTTTTCAAAGAAGATGGTTTCCAGTCTGACCAGAGAAAAGAAGAAAATCTTCAGAAACTTTGAAGGTATTCGGGATATGAAGGAAATGCCAGGGGCGATTGTGATTATTGATCCTACTCAGGAAGATATCGCTGTTGCTGAAGCTATGAAGCTCGGTATTCCACTTGTTGGTATTGTTGATACTGATAGTGATCCAGATCCAATTGATTTCATCATTCCTGCAAATGATGATTCACAGAGAAGTATTCAGGTTATTCTTAACGCTTTAGGCGGAGCAATAATTGAAGGCGCTAAAAAGGCTTCAAGTAAGTCTGCAATCAAAGCCAGAGCTGCTGATAAACCAGAAGATAAGGGCATGGATGTACCTTCCAATCTTTCAAAGATGGGTGCTTTCACTATGCCTGATGATGCGTGATCTGGTATTTAAGGATCTGCATCAAAATTTATGCTGTTTGTTAACTAATTGATATAAAGGATGATACCATGGCTGAAATTACCGCCAAGATGATTAAGGATTTGCGTGAACTGACCGGTATGGGTATGAGTGACTGTAAAAAGGCACTTGTGACCGCTGAGGGTAACGTTGAAGAAGCTGAAATGATTCTTCGTAAAAAGGGGCTTGATAAGGCTGCAAAGAAGGCTGACCGTGCTACTGGTGAAGGTCTTGTCTCTGTTCGTGAAAAGGATGGGGTTGTTATCTGTCTGCAGGTAGAATGTGAGCAGGAACCAACTACTAAAAATGAACGTTTTCTTGCCCTTGTTGATAAGGTTTATGATGCTGCTTTTGCATCTGGTGCCAAGACTATTGAGGAACTGATCGCAGCTCCTACCGAGGAAGGAACCGTTGCAGATTCTGTTCAGGCTGTTATTGGTGTTATCGGTGAGAATGTGGTAGTAAAGAATGTTGCCAGTTTCACTATTCCAGAAAATGCTATTTACGGTGCCTATTCACACTTCAACGGAAAATCCGGTGCTGTCTGCATTATTGAGACAGAAGGTGTAAGCGTTGACGATGTTTTCCAGTCTGCTGCAAATGATGTTTGTATGCATGCTGTTGCGACCAGACCTGTTGCTCTTGATCGTTCTGGTGTGCCTGATGAGCTTGTAAACAAGGAGAAAGAAGTATTCCTTGAAGAGATCAAGAACAAGCCTGAGAACATCAAAGAGAAGATTCTTGAAGGTAAGATGTCCAAGTTTTACGGCGATAAGTGCCTTGAAGAGCAGATTTTTGTCAAGGATCCTGACGGTAAGCAGACTGTCGGCTCTATGATTTCAGATGCTGCTAAAAAGCTTGGCGGCACCGCTAAAATCGTTGATTTTGCCCGTCTTGAACTTGGAAACTAGTTCGTTCCAAATAGTTTTCTGTAAAATATTTTCAGGCTGCCTTTTAGTAGGCAGCCTGATTTTTATTATCAATATTAATAAAGCATTATTACGGCAATATTAAATTGTACGTTACATGCAGCTAACTTTAGTTTCTGATTTTATTTATAATATCTTTGTCCGCAAAATGAAGTGAATGTAAAAACAGCGGGCTCTTATTATTGAGTCCGCTGCTGAATGGTTGATACTTTCAAAATAAGATCAATTTGAAGGCTTGGTTTTAGCAATGAATACACCGTCGGGATTTATGCTTGGTTTGGGGGCACGTTTACATGCCAGTCGATAGAGATATTCCTGATTGCGGTATTGATCACTCTTTGACTTGGGTTTTCTTACCCGTTCATACACCCCTGTAGGCTGCATTTCCCAAGCTTTAACATTGTCTTTAAATCCTATATCAAGAATCTCAAGAGCCTGCTTTTTGCAGTCAGCATCAATAACCGGGAAGAGTATCTCCAGACGCTGATCAAAATTTCTTTCCATCCAGTCAGCACTGCCCATGTAAACCTCACTGGCGCCATCATTTTTAAAGTAGAAAATACGTGGATGTTCAAGGAAGCGGTCTAGTATGCTCCGGACGCTGATATTTTCTGAAAGTCCTTTAACACCGGCGCGAAGACGGCAGAGTCCACGTACCAGTAATTCAATTTTTACTCCTTTAAGAGAAGCCTTGTATAGAGCTTCGATGACTTTGGGGTCGATACATGAATTCATTTTGGCTCTTATATGGCCGGGGTTTTCCGGAGTGCTTTTGTCTGCTTCGCGGTTGATCATCTCAAGAATCCGGTTGCGCATGTCGGTTGGAGCGATAGTCAGCATATTCCATTGCGGCGGCAGTGAATAACCGGTAATAACGTTGAAGAAGCCCGATACATCTTCAGCTATACTCGGGTTGCAAGTCATGATACCGCAGTCGGTATACATTTTGGCGGTTTTATCATTATAGTTTCCAGTTGCCAGATGAACATAGCGTTTGATTCCAAGCTCTTCTTTTCGTACAACCATTAGAACTTTACTATGGGTCTTGAACCCTACCACACCATAGATTACATGGGCTCCGGCAGCATCAAGAGCCCGTGCCCAGTGAATATTCGCCTCTTCATCAAATCTTGCCTTCAGTTCTACAAGAGCCGTAACCTGTTTGCCGTTATGGGCGGCTCTAATAAGGGCTCTGACCAGCGGGCTGTTACCTGATACTCGGTAGAGTGTTATTTTGATGGCGAGGACATCAGGATCATCTGCAGCCTGTGTTACCAGCTTCACTACCGGATCAAAACTGTGGTAGGGCAGGCTGATAAAGTGGTCGGAACGTCTGATATCTTCAAAAATATTATCTGACTGTAGTCCGGCTATCTGTTGTGGCGGCCATGGTTCTTCACAGAGATCAGGTCGCTTAACCAAACCAAGGAAACCAAAGAAGTCCTTGAGGTTGAGAATATAAGGCATGCGCATTACGACGCCTTCCTCTTCATCAATATCAAGTTTGCTGCAGAGGTAGTCCTTGACTGTATCATCCATTCCGGAAGAAATTTCCAAGGCAATCGGCTCACCCCAGCGTCTGCTTTTAACCGCCACATCCATGGCTCCTAGCAGATCATCTGCGCTTTCATCATCGACATTCATCTCTGCATCGCGCAGTACCCGAAAGGTATTGGTACTGGTGATTTCATAACCGCCGAGGAGTTTTGAAGCGAAGAGCTGAATCGTATCACTTAGTGTTGCAATTCTGGTTTTTTCGTCGCTGCTTGGTAGTTTAATAAACCGGTTCATACTTCCGGGAACCTGTACGAGGATGGTATCGGTTTTGACTACAAATTGAGAATTTACAGCCTCTATGGGTTTTACTTTAAAAATTGAATATACGGCACCACTTGAAAGTAAGGGGAAAGGATGTGCGGGGTCAATAGCCATTGGGGTCAATGCAGCCGAGACGTGGTTTTGAAAATAGTCTTCAAGAAATTCCATGTCATCATCTGTAAGATCCTCTGAGCGCAGCAGTTCGATACCATTTGCCTTGAGCTTTGGCAAAAGCATATTCTGCAGGCAGTGGTACTGCCGGTTTATCATTTCACGTTTTTGCAGCGCCATCTGTGATAATACTTCATAAGGGCTCATTCCGGCGACATCTTTGGTGGTGCTGCCTTCTTTATAGGCTCTTATGGTATTGGCTATTCTTACTACGGTGAACTCGTCAAGGTTGGAGGAGACGATTGCAATAAATTTTATGCGTTCCAGCAGCGGCACATCAGAATTTTCAGCTTCCGCAAGAACCCGGAAATTAAAGCTGAGCCAGCTGAGTTCGCGATTGATAAAATTTTCTGGAGCCATTAACTCTTTGGTTTTCTTGGTACTCATTGATAAATCCTGTTATGAAGAAAGTTTTAAATTACAAGTTGGCGAATTTCGATATCATTGCCGGTTATATCCTTGAGCAGTTCACCTTTTTCATTGACTGCGATCTGTTCGACAAGGATATCGGAAATATTGGTGGTGGTAATTATTATGGTGTTATCTTCAATCTTGACTGATAAATCGGTAATACTCTGCCTGTGCGGGCGGTCAAGTGCGTCAGCAACTCTAAGAAGAGAGGCTAATTTGGCAACACGGATGCGTTCCTGCGTGCTGAGTGCCATGTAATCAGGATGTGAATGGTTGGGGTGCGCTTTACGATGGTAACGGGCTATCATCGCAATTTTTTTACGTTCGTCCTGATTTAAACCTACTATCTCCGACCATTCAATCATATACTGAGAATGTTTATGATGGGCGTGGTCATTCAGGAACATTCCTATATCATGCAGAACTGCCGCAACTTCGAGATAAAGTCTGTCTTTACCGTATAATCCCAGCATGTCTTTCAGACCATCGTAAAGTTTGCCGGCAAGATTGGTTACGCAGTTAGCGTGATCCTCGTCATAGTCGAATCTTTCGCCTAGACCTTTGGCTGACTGCAGTATTTGATCGCGGAACTCGATTATTGGATTCATTCCGTAGAGATCTACACGCATATCATTTATTATCGCCTGGATAAAATCAATATCGGCGGTAAAAAAGCGTTTTATTTTCAAACCTTTAAACAGGCGCTGCATAGTTAGAACTGCAGGGTTGAGCAGTTCTATTTCATTGATGGAGACATGGAGCCTTTCCGCTTTACTGCGGTCGCTGTCAGCGGAGAACTTCTCGACGAGGCTGTTGAAAACAGTAATAGGTATTTCCAGACCGCCCGGAACTTCTTTTACCCCTTCCTGACCGGTGAATAACCGGTGAAGATTTATATTGGCAACAACGTATTCACCAATTTTATAATCGGCGAAATGTTTGATCGTGGCGTTTACGACATTTCTAATTACGCTTTGAGTCAAAACTTTCCGTTCTGTACCCTCACTTTGACCGATGCTGTGAAACAGTCTTGATGTTCCCAGACGCATGCTGTTTGCCAGTACAACCTTTTGATTCTTAATAAGGAGTGTTTCCGTCGAACCACCACCCAGGTCAATGTAGAGAATATTTTTACGGCAGCGTTTTAGATTATTTTCAAGAAATGGCTGGAGTAGTTCGAAGTTCAGACGACTCTCTTCAACCTGATCGATAACTTTGATCTGGATGCCAGTTTCCAGTCGTATGCGGTCTACAACAATATCTGTATTCTCTGATTCACGCAAAGCGCTGGTTGCAATCGCATTTACTGAAGTAATGCCGTATTCTTTTATTTTATTTGCAAAATTCTTCAGCACTCTACAGAGTATTCGCAGGGTATTAGGGGTTATATAGCCTTTGGAGAAGGAGTCACTTGAAATAGGAACCGGATGAACCAGATTTTCAAGTGCTGTTATTTTTCCGTCAGTTGCGATTTCGGCAAGTCGTAATCTGACAGAGGTAGAGCCGATATCTATGGCAGCAACATTCTGCGGCATGTTGAAGGTTTTTGTTTTATTCTTACTTTTAGACAAAGTAATCCCCTTATTATTGCTATGTATTTTGACCAATATTAATCCTTTCGGATATATATAATAATATATCAGTATTATTTATCATTATCAAGTTAAAGCGGAAAAACAAACAAAAGTTTAACAATTAGTGAAGATTTGACGATATAGATTTTGGAGAACACTTTCTGTAACCTTTGGATTATGAGCTATTAAGGTAGATAAATGAAATATAGAAACTTTATAATAAATTTTTGCTGTGTTTTGATATGTCTTGGAATTGGTTATTATGCGATTACTGACAGTGAGGTAAGCAAGTCTAAAGCAAATCTGGAAGAATGGCTCCCCGGAGTTAATAATTTAGGGCCATTATCCCCTGAAGAGTTCTTTAACTATGATGAGAATGTGTATTTGCTTGAAGGCAGTGGCAACGGGTCCCGTAATGAGGTGGAGATAACCAGTATTAAGGAACCGGAAAATAACCTTACAGAAATTTTTGATGTCAACTATCACGATAAACGTTATACCGGAGCTCTTGAACTTATGAAGGAAGGGCGTCTGCATGAGGCAGAGACTCTTTTACAGCAATATCTGGATGACCTACCTATGCACTCTGACGCCTGGAGACAACTGGGTGATTGCCAGTATAATATTGATAAGGTTCAGGAGTCACTCCAGGCGTATAAAAATTCTCTGAAGTATGATCCCGAGAACTTTCTGGCACTGAGAGGTCAGGGGGTTGCTGCGTTATATCTTGGGTATCAGTGTTATGACTTTAAAAACACCGATAAGGCGCATGAATTTTTTCAGCTTTCACTAAGTTCATTTCATGAATGCCTGCAGGTTCATGCCGATGACAAATTGTCCGCCTATGGGCAGTCGCTTGCAGCTGAAGGGGTCAGCAGGCAGTTATATAAGATCGCGAAATCAGCTCTGAATACTGAGAATCATGATCAGGCCAAGAAGATTATCAGAAATTGTATGGATATAATTGATACTGCAATCAGTGCGACTCAGAACCGGATAGTTACCAAGCCGCAAGATGATGAGGCCAAGCTGCTGTTAAGCAGTCTTCTGGTGCGTAGAGCAAAAATTCTTCAGCCTTTCGGGCATATTGAGGAAGCTAGCGGTAATCTTGACGAGGCGATGAAGATTATTGAACCTATCGCCAAGGGTGCATCGGAGCAAAGACTGGCGGCAGAGAATCAGATAGCCCTCTGTATAGGATTGAAGCAGATGTGGAATAATAAGTAATTATTAACTAATTTGCTATGGTATTTAAACAGGTCTCACTCAGAAGAGTGAGACCTGTTTAAATATAAATCAGCAGTTAATGATTAATAGCGGTAATGGTCAGGTTTGAATGGACCGTCTACTGTAACTCCAATATAATCAGCCTGTTCAGGTGAAAGCTTGGTCAGGTGGGCACCAAGTTTGTCAAGGTGCAGACGCGCGACCTCTTCGTCAAGCTGCTTTGGAAGGGTATACACGCCGATTTCATAACTGTCCTTATTTTTCCAGAGATCAATCTGCGCAAGAGTCTGGTTGGTGAAGCTGTTGGACATTACAAACGATGGGTGACCGGTGGCACAACCGAGGTTTACCAGACGGCCTTCAGCAAGGATGTAGATGCAGTGACCATCAGGGAAAATCCATTTATCTACCTGTGGTTTGATCTCAAGTTTTTGAATACCTGGAATCTGAGAAAGTTGTGCCATTTGAATCTCATTATCGAAGTGACCTATGTTACAGACGATTGCCTGATCCTTCATCTTGCTCATATGTTTGGCAGTAATTATGTCGCGGTTACCAGTGGTGGTTACATAGATGTCTGCGTACGGCAGCATATCCTCTACAGTACGTACAGGGTAGCCGCTCATGTATGCCTGAAGTGCGCATATTGGGTCTATTTCACTCACAGATACCTGTGCCTTGTGACCTGCAAGAGTTTCAGCGCAGCCTTTACCTACGTCACCATAGCCGCAGACCATCGCGACTTTACCTGAAATCATCACATCTGTTGCACGTTTTATACCGTCAACAAGTGATTCGCGGCAGCCGTAGATATTGTCAAATTTGCTCTTGGTAACAGAGTCGTTTACATTTATCGCCGGTACCAGTAGCTTTTTATCCCGTTCCATCTGGTAAAGACGGTGTACACCGGTAGTAGTCTCTTCTGACACACCTTTCCATTCGGCTACAACTTTATGCCAGTGCTCCTTGTCTTCGGCAAAAATACTCTTAAGAAGATTCTTGATAACGCCTTCTTCTTCACTTCCTGCCGGCTGCTGGATCCAGTCTGAGCCGTTTTCAAGTTCGTAGCCCTTATGAATAAGGAGTGATGCGTCACCACCATCGTCAACAATAAGCTGAGGACCTTTGCCGTCAGGCCAGGTCATCGCCTGTTTGGTGCACCACCAGTACTCCTCAAGTGATTCTCCTTTCCAGGCAAATACCGGAACACCAGCTTTAGCTATAGCAGCAGCAGCGTGATCCTGAGTGGAAAAGATATTGCAGGAGCACCAGCGTACATCAGCGCCGAGTTCAACCAGAGTTTCAATTAGTGCCGCTGTCTGAATTGTCATGTGCAGGCTGCCCATAATACGGACACCTTTGAGTGGCTTTTCAGGTCCGTATTTTTCTCTGGTAGCCATGAGCCCAGGCATTTCATTCTCAGCAATATCGAGTTCTTTTCTTCCCCAGTCCGCCAGTGAGATATCTGCAACTTTGTAATCTTCAGCCATGTGGTCTTTCCTTTTCAGTATTTAAATTAGGTAGAATATATTATTGAATTATATTTTATATACTTTGTTAAGTCAATAATAATACACCTGTTTCTATGCAAAAACAGAGTAATCAATATTAGGGAATATATTATTCTGCTGGTATAGCTTGTGTATTATATCAAGGTCTATTTTGTTTTCATCAAGCATATGCATAATGGAGTTGAAATTATTCAAATGATCTTTTACCCGGTGTGTGGCATATTCGGTTGTAGTATCGGTTGTAAGAATAAAAGCCCAGTCACTGGCTTGTGCCAGCAGAAGCTCTCTGGCTGCCTGATTAAGAGCCTTGACCGTCGGAGTGTCAGGTTGAGACTGGCAGTAGTGCCGGCAGATGTGTTCCATTTGCGCTTCAGCTTTTCTGAGCTCCCGGTATATCCAGTCATTGCTGCCGTTGAGCCAGGTTTCAAAATATCCGTTATTGCCCCAGCTTGAGACACTGACATTCACTTTTTGCAGTTCCCGGTTAAGATCCAGATAATCGGCCGGAGTTATAAGTTTCAAAGCAGTTGCTGCTGCCTGGCGGAGGACCTCTTCAAGGAAAATCGGTCCTTCAAACCACCAGTGGCCGAAAAGTTCGGCATCATATGGACTGAGTATATGTGCTGGAATCCGGCTCTCACTGAGTATGCGCCGTCCCTGCGTCAGTCGTGAAAAGACAAAGTGCTCCGCATGCTGGGCAGCTTTTATTCTGGCGGTTTCAGGATGATAGAACTCTTTTTCTTCAAGGGGGACATTGCCGGTGATACGGTAATATTTCAGACCTAAATCGTGCCGTATTGATTTTGAAACCAGATATTCTCCGATATCATCGAGTTTTCCGTCCCAACCGAGATCACGGTAGAATTCCCGGTAATTATAATCTCCGGGATAACCGGTATCCGCCGACCATACCTGTTTAGAACTTTCCGGGTCGCGACCGAAAAGAATCAGGCCGTTACAGTCTGTTACCGGTGCGAAAACACTATACTTGGGCATCGGTGTACTGTGGAGTATGCCGTGACTGTCTACTATACTGTATTCGATGCCTTCTTCGCAGGCTATTTCAGATACCAGCGGAGTGTATGCGCATTCCGGCATCCAGATTCCACGAGGCCTGTCACCGAAGGTCTCGCAATATGAATCCAGACCGGTTTTTATTTGCGAGCGGACAATTCGGGGACTGTCGGTGAGAGCCAGCAGCGCATGAGTCGCAGCGCAGCCGATGATTTCAATTTTACCTTTATCTCGGAGATCTTTAAACTGAGATATAAGATCACGGTTATAAATATCCTCAAACAGGTGTCGCAGTTTAGCAAAATGCTGCCGGTAAAAATATCTTATATGTTGCAGCTGTTTATCAGTTGTATGTTTTGCGGCCTCTGAAGCTGTCAGTTTACATAGCTGCCGGATCCTGTTGCTATACTTTTTTATAAGTGAATCGTCCTGCAGCATCGAGGTTAGGGTCGGGGTTAGGGTAAAGGTTATTCTGCCCGGGATATTATCTGTATAGAGCCGCTGGAGCATGTCGATAAGTGGCAGGTAGCATTCGCTGATCGCCTCAAACAGCCAATTCTCTTCAAAGAACTGCGGGTGATCCGGGTGGCGGACATACGGCAGGTGTGCATGCAGAAGCAGGCTTTGAAATATAGGTTGTTTCCCGGCTTCAGCAGTAGCGTCCATCACTGGATTTTCTCTCTTCCCAATTATTTCCTGTAAGTTTCAGCAGTGATTCTCTGTCGGTTTTCCATTTTTCATTATTTGAACTCTGGGTGCTGATATTGTTATTGAATGTATGTATATTACCGAAATCGAGCAATATCTCAAGTTTCGTATCGCTTTGAGTACAGGCGCGAATTGTAATATGGTAATATGTATCAGGATTTAGCGAGTGCAGGTAGTGTTTCCCGCTCTCAATATTAACCGGGTATGATTCAATTTCTCCGGTAGCAATATTATTTACTTCCAGAAAGCAGGCAGTATCCGCTGGTAGATCCTGTATGGTATCCCAGCAGATAAATACAGTTCCCGGGTCTCTGACTACGGCATTCAACTTTAGGTTATTCATTTAATATGTTTTTCCCAATGAATAGTTAATCTTGAAGTTTGATGTAAATTTCTGTTTTCGGCTCAAGTTTTAATGATAAGGAATTCGGTATGTCGTAAGCGTTTCCATTGGAAGCATTATTTCCGAACTGCTTAAGTTTATCGATTGCTCCGGGGGTTGCAATAAGCTTTCCTATATCAATATCTAAAAAAGTTATTCCCTTGTTGTCGGCATGTACAAAGCTGGCTGTGGTTTTCTGGATTTCCCGAGGCAACGAGAGATCAATTTTAACTTTCATCCCGGTAAAAGCAGCTCTGATGGTATTGGGCAGTGCGTTAATAGTACGCAGTATTTTGAGTATTTTGTCTCTTTCCGCCGGATTTATATTGGCTGAAATATTTATTTCAGCCCCTGTAAAGTCTGCTTTTAAATATGAACTGCCGGTGTTGTTTCCACTGAAAAGGCGGACTTTGTTTATATCTTTGAAACTGAATACTGATTTTCTCCCCAGTCCACCTGCCTGGGGTATAAAGGTGTTTACAGAGTCGCAGCTTATGCCGGAGGAGATCCTTTGTAGCTCAGCTGAAGTGTCTGACTTGCTTGCATCTTTAAAGTAGCCGGTAATATCAATGCGGGGGATGCTGCCATTATTACTGAGTGTATTTATTCTGTTTATTCCTTCTTTTGTAATTAGTTCGGTGATAATTACTTTTCCTGATCCATCATTATTTAGCACTATTTTTGCATCCGCCTGGATGCATCCGGTTAGAGTTGATGCAAGGGTAATAAAAGCGAGTAAGTAAATTAGCCGGTTATATGCGGTTTTTACAGTCATAATCCGTTTATCCTGTAATTGTGATGTTTTAACGTTTGGGGCGCAGTAAAAACAATATTGAATTTCAAACAATTATATAATATATACCGCCTGAATGCTAAAATAATCTTAATAATTAAGGTAATAACTAAATTCAGTAAAGAGATATTGTGAAAAATCAACTTGAACATTATTAAATAGAATGTATGATGTAATAACGTTTTATATTGTAAGAGATGATCGCTTAAATTATTGTTTCTTTAGTACTTTAGGTCGTGGATGCCGCCAGGTGTCTATTACCTGACTGTTTGGAGAGAGGATAGCTGTGGGAGCTATAAATAAAGTTGATATCGGCTGTGGTCTGTCGCTGGGAGGCGGCTCTGATTTACTGCTAATTGCCGGACCTTGTGTTATCGAATCACGGGAACATGTTTTGAAGATGGCTGAGATGCTCAAAGAATTGACTGATAAATTGGGAATTCAGTATGTTTTTAAAGCTTCGTATGATAAGGCTAACCGTTCCAGTGTCGGGAATTTTCGTGGCCCAGGCATAGACGCGGGGCTGGATATACTCGCTGAGGTTCGTGAACGCTTCAACATTCCGGTTCTTACTGATTTTCATTCTGAAGCTGAGGTTGAACCGGTTGCCAGAGTTGTCGATATTCTTCAGGTTCCGGCTTTTCTTTCGCGGCAGACTGATATTCTGGTCACTGCCGGTAAAAGCGGTAAAGTAGTGAATATCAAGAAGGGGCAGTTTATGGCTCCGTGGGATATGAAGAATGCTGTCGCCAAGGTGACATCATCAGGTAATGAGAGGGTATGTATTACTGAGCGTGGTGCTTCCTTTGGTTATAATAATCTGGTCAGTGATTTTCGCGGATTACCGGTAATGCGCGAGTTTGCTCCGGTCATTTTTGATGCGACACACAGTGCTCAATTGCCCGGCGGTCAGGGTGGCTGCAGTGGCGGTGATAGGGAGATGGCTATGGTGCTGGCACGTTCAGCTGCTGCCGCTGGTGTAGACGGTATATTTCTTGAAGTGCATGATGACCCTGATTCTGCTTTATGTGACGGCCCGAATATGATACGTTTTTCTGAGCTGGAGCGGCTGCTGCGTCAGATACAGGGAATACAGCAGGCATGCAGGCAGTAATGCGGGTACCGTTGTCTTTTAATATTTTTAGAAATGAATGAGTTTTACTAGTGAAGGGTTTGTGATAATGCATATTTTGCCTGCGGTTGATATCAAAGGTGGTAAGGCTGTGAGATTGTTTCAGGGAGAGAAAGATAAAGAGACCGTATACTCTGATTCACCGGTCAGTATGGCACAGCGCTGGGTGGATGATGGGGCTACATATCTGCATGTAGTTGATCTGGACGGTGCTTTTGACGGTATAAGTGAGAATGAATCGTATATTCGTGAGATTGCTCAGACTATAAATATACCGGTCGAGGTGGGAGGCGGAATACGCACGCTGGAGAAAGCTCAGCGCCTGGTGGATTATGGTGTTGACAGGGTCATAATCGGTACCAAGGCACTTGAGGATAGAAAGTTTCTGGATGAGTTGATCGTGAAACTTCCGGGGCATGTCAATGTCGGTGTTGATGCCAGAGATGGCTATGTCTCAATAAAAGGTTGGACTGAAACCAGTGAGAAGAAGGCGGAAGATTTTCTGGCGGAACTTTCCGGGAGTGGACTTGGAGCAATAATCTATACTGATATTTCGCGCGATGGCGCTCTGGTCGGAGCTAATGTTGAAGCGATGGAGCGGGCGACAAAAGCAACGGATATTCCAATCATTGCCTCGGGTGGAGTTACTTCTGTCGCTGATATTAAAGCCCTCTCGAAACTTGATCTTTTCGGTATTATCTCGGGAAAGGCGCTTTATGACGGCAGGATGACACTGCCGGAGGCTATGGCGGCTCTTGAAAATTAAGTTAGAGACTATTTGAAATTAATATTAAAGTATAAATTCAATATATTATAATGGAGTATGAATCATGATTGATATGAAACTGTTTCGTGATAATCCGGAGTATCTGCGTGAAGCCTGTAATCTCAAGCGGGTGGATATCGATATAGACGCAGGTGTGCAGCTATACGCTAAGAGGCTGGATATTATAAGTGAACTTGAACAGCTGCAGGCACGGCGTAATGCCGCCAGTAAGGAGGTCGGACAGAAGAAGAAAGCCGGTGAAGACGCTACTGAGGTTATGGAAGAGGTACGGGCGATCGCCGGACGGGTAAAGGAGCTTGAGGATAGCCGTAAAGAGGTTGAAGAAAGCCTGCACCAGCTTGTACTGTCAATACCAAATCATCCGGCAGAGGATGTCCCTGAAGGAGACGGTGAAAATGAGAATGAGGAGATAGACCGTTGGGGGGAAGCGCCGGAGTTTTCTTTTGAACCAAAACCGCATTGGGAACTTTGTGAAGAGTTGGATATGATTGATTTCAAGCGCGGAGTAAAACTGTCTGGGAGCGGTTTTATTCTGTATAAGGGCTTGGGGGCACGTCTTGAACGGGCGTTATATTCATTCTTCCTTGATCTGCATACCACTGAACACGGCTATACTGAATGGCTTCCGCCATTGATGGTTAACCGTGATTCCATGATTGGTACCGGGCAGCTTCCGAAGATGGAGAATGATATGTACTGTTGCGATAAGGGTGATGATCTCTTTCTTATCCCTACCGCTGAAGTTCCGGTTACGAATATTCATCGTGATGAATTTCTGCCGCGTGAGGATCTCCCATTATATTACACAGCTTATTCTGCATGTTTCCGTAGAGAGGCCGGAGCAGCGGGCAAGGATACTCGAGGATTATTAAGAGTTCATGAGTTTAACAAGGTGGAGATGGTAAAATTTGTTGAACCTGAAACCAGTTATGATGAGTTGGAAAAACTTCGTGCCAACGCGGAAACCTGTCTGCAGCGGCTGGGGCTTCATTACCGGACTCTTAAACTCTGTTCAGGTGATCTTTCTTTCTCTGCGGCGAAGTGTTATGACTTTGAAGCTTATGCACCGGGTGTTGATAAGTATCTGGAAGTATCAAGCTGCAGTAACTTTGAGGCTTTTCAGGCACGTAGAGCGAATATACGCTATAAGGACGCAGACAATAAAACTCAGTTTGTGCATACATTGAATTCATCTGGTCTGGCTCTGCCGCGTACTATGGTCGCTATAATTGAGAGCAATCAGCAGGAAGACGGCTCGGTCATTATTCCTGAAGTTTTGAGACCATATATGGGTGGTCTTGAACGGATTACGCGGAAGTAGCATTCAGGGAGCGGTGGTAGTTATATAAACATACTTAAGATTATTCGTATCGAACTTGTTGATGTTGGAGTATGCTATGAAAAAATGTAGAGATAAAAGAAGTTTTCTCCTGATACTTCTGCTGGTTATGGCATTTTTGTCGGCGACTCTTTATGCGGCCGATGAAGACGCGACTAGTCTGGAAAAGATTAATAATCTTACAGATAAGGATAGAGCGACCCTTGAATTAATCTTGTCCGGTGACAATTCCAGCCTTATTAAGGCACTGGATGAGGGAATGCTTGATGTGAATTCAAGTGTTGGTGGTAATCCATTGAGTGCGCTGGCTATCTATAACGGTAAACTGGGCGTTTTTGAAACTCTGCTGGAGCATGGCGCTGATCCTAATGCTACCGGCGTAAGAGGGAAGTCTCTGCTTATTGTCGCTGCGGAGAATGTGCGTCCGGAGTTTGTGGCTGTGCTGCTCAAAATGCGGGGTATAAAAACATCAGCGGTTGATGCTAATAATATGAGTGCGACTGATTATGTGAAAAATTATACTCTGGATAAGGCGGCAAGTCTTAAAAAAGCGAGCAACCGTCCGGAAAGTGTGTATGTGTTGCGCCGTCAGGCTGAGGATATCTATAACCGTATTCTTGAATATCGCGCTAACTCCTTTATCAGGATTGATGAAAGTGTTTTCATGAATTATCTGCCGGAGAGTGTGCGTAGTCTGATGCGTTCAAGTGTTCTGGGAAGACCGATTTGGCGTTGGGCTGTCGCGATATTATTTTTACTCCTGACAATGCTTATAAACCGTATCTCTCAGAAATACTTTACCAGGATTATCGATCGCTATAAGAACGACCGTGAGTCTGCGGAGGATAATATCCGATTGCGCGGTACTTATATTGTCTCGGCGTTCATGGCGTTGCGTTCATCATTGCGGTTTATTATCCGCTGGATTGGAATTTATGTAGTACTTGCTATTCTGATTCCGGTGGTGCTGGAGGCTGCGTCCTGGACTCTTGATGTTATTATCACATATGCAGTAGCGGTATTCTTCTATAATCTTTCTGACATCATTGAGACTATAGTAATGCGGTGGATGGATAAGACAGAACTGCGTCTGAGCAGTGCAATAAGTACGTTGCTTAAAAAATCAATAAGGTTCGTTATTGTTATGATTGCAGCGTTGCATATTTATTCAATAGTAACCGGTAATTCTATAACCACATTGATTGCAGGTCTTGGAATTGGTGGTATGGCGGTAGCTCTGGCTGCTACCGATACGCTCAAGAACCTGTTGGGTTTTGTTACTATTGTAACTGATAAGCCGTTTGTTGTCGGTGAAAGGGTTGAAGTCAAAGGATATGACGGGGTGGTTGAACATATTGGACTTAGGGCGACAATGATTCGCCGTCTTGACGGTCATCTGGTGTCAATTCCAAATTCACTTACTGTAAGTGATGCGGTAAGAAATATTGCCCGCAGGCCATATCTGAAGAAGGAAATTTCAATAACTGTAACCTATGATACACCGTTAGTGAAGGTTGAAAAAGCGGTGGAAATTGTCAAAGATATACTGGATAATCATCAGGGTATGAATCCTGAGTATCCGCCACGGGTATTCTTTACCAATATGAATGCTGATAATCTTGAAATATTGGCAACCTTCTGGTTTTTCCCTGCTGACTGGTATCCGTTCTGTGAGCTTAACCAGTGGGTTAATTTTGAGATAATGCGGCGTTTTGAGGCTGAGGGTATTGAATTTGCCTTCCCAACTCAGACACTCTACTTGGCCGGTGATCCGAATAGAAAGTTGACTATCGGCAGAGATGATGCGGCATCAAAGTTATAATCTACTGTGTCTATTTTCTAAAGATTAAGAGTAATTTTTCAGGAGAAAGAAATGCAAACTGATGACTTACTGATGGCGATAAAAGATGCTGTCGTTTCACCCGGCAAGTTACGGTTCTGGTGGCTGGGTCAGATGGGCTGGTGTCTGAAAACTGCTTCGCGGACAATTTATATTGATCCCTATCTTACGCCGCGGGAAAAACGGGTGTATCCGCCTGTTCTAGATCCTGAAAAAATTGACAATGCGGATATCATTCTTTGTACTCATGATCACATAGACCATATTGATCATCCGGCATTACCGAAAATTATGGATTCTTCACCCGCAGCGATACTGGTTGTGCCTGATGTTGCGGTGACCAGACTGGTTACGGAAGACGGTGTACGTGAGGAGAGAATAATTGCTTCGCAGGCGGAGCGGGTTCTTGAAATTGACGGCTGCAGGATTACTGCGATTAAGGCGGCACATGAGGATTTTGATTATACCGAGGAGAATGGGTATCCGTATTTGCAGTATATTATAGAGCTTGACGGGCTGGTATTGTATCATACTGGGGATACTTTGCGCTATGAGGGAATGCTACCGAAACTTAAAGAGTGGAATATTGATGTGGCCTTTGTGCCGATAAATGGCCGGGATTCTATACGCTATAGACGTAATTGCATGGGGTGTATGACCTGGCAGGAGGCTGCAGATCTCTGCAGTGAACTTCGTCCCCGGCTTGTCTGCCCGGGGCACTGGGAAATGTTCCCGGATAATAGTGAGAATCCATATCTGTTCCTTGATTATTGCAAGGTCAAGTACCCATATTTGAATTGTTGGATTTCATTACCTGGTGCCGGGGGTGAAATTTAACTCTAAGGAGTTCAGGTTTATTTATGTTGAAAGTTTTGCATACCTCTGACTGGCATATTGGCAGGACCTTATATTCAAAGAGGCGTTATGAAGAGTTTGCGGCATTTCTTGACTGGTTGCTGCAGCTAATTGCGGAACAGGGTATTGATATACTGCTTATCTCAGGCGATGTATTTGATACAACCACACCGAGTAATAAAGCGTTGGAGCTTTATTACTCTTTTCTTTCTGCGGCGTCTAATTCGTGTTGTCGTAAAATAGTTGTTATCGGCGGCAATCATGATTCTGCCACTTCATTGGATGCTCCTAAGGATTTACTGAAAGCCCTGAATATTAGTGTGGTCGGAGCTGCACGAGAGTCATTGGCGGAAGAGGTGATAACTGTCAGCGACAGAGATGGTGAGCTTGAACTGGTCGTTTGTGCGGTGCCGTTTCTGCGGGAGCGGGATTTAAGGAGGGTTGAAGCGGGGGAATGCATCGCTGAAAAAGAGAGTAAATTGCTTGAAGGCTTGCGCGAGCATTATAATGGAGTAGTGAAAATAGCTAAAGACCTCGCTACGGCAAAGGTTCCGGTGCTGGTTATGGGGCATCTGTATACCGCCAGCGCTTTCAGTAGTGGTAAGGATTCTGAGAGGGAGTTATATGTTGGTACTCTGGCACATGTTGATGTGTCTGACCTTCCTTCTGAGGTAGCATATTATGCTCTTGGGCATCTGCACCGCAAGCAGCTTGTCGGTGGCTCTGAGACTATTCGGTATTCCGGCTCACCTATTCCAATGAGTTTTAGTGAGGCAACACAACAGAAAGTGGTACTCTGTCTGGAATTTAATGATGATTTGAAATTAAATATTACCGAATTGCCGGTGCCGGTATTTCAACGTTTAGAGAGTGTCAGTGGTGATCTTGACGTGATTTTGACAAGAATTAATGAGCTGAAAAGCAAGAATGAGTCTGTCTGGATTGAAGTGGAGTATACTGGAAGTGCTATCTGTGCTGAACTCAAGGATGAGGTTGAAGCAGCAGTTGCCGGGAGCTGTGTTGAGGTATGTCGGATAAGAAATAATCTTAGTCTGGAACTAAGCCTGATGCAAAATTCCGGTACTGGAATTGTTGAACTGGGTGAGCTTGATAAAATGTCGGTTTTCAGGTTATGTTTGCAGGAGCGGGATATCGTGTCAGATCAGGCAGTAGAGCTTGAGGAGTTATACACGGAGATTCTACAGGAAATGCAGGATGAGGATGGCAGGGAGTGATATAACTATACTGTGAGAATACTTAAATTACGATTTGAAAATCTGAATTCCCTGTATGGACAATGGGAGATTGATTTTACCGGTGGTGAATATGCCGGTAATGGAATTTTCGCAATTGTCGGGGCTACAGGAGCCGGTAAAAGTACGGTTCTTGATGCTATTTCACTGTCTTTGTATGGACGAACTCCAAGACTTGGAGTTGTCTCCGCCGGTAGTAATGAGGTTATGTCGCGTGGGACGGGTGTATGTTCTGCCGAGGTTTTTTTTGAGATCTATGGGGTGCAGTACTCGGCACACTGGAGTCAGAAACGGGCACGGGAACGTGCCGGAGGAAAGCTTCAGCCCCATAAGCATCGTCTTGATAATATTAGTGAAGCGAAACCGGTGGCGGAGAAGGTCAGTCAGACTCGCAGTTGTATCGAAGAGCTGACGGGGATGAATTTTGATCAGTTTACTCGAGCAATGTTACTGGCTCAAGGTGATTTTTCAAAATTCCTTAAGGCAAATACTAAAGAACGTTCGGAAATATTGGAGAATATTACTGATACTGCTGATTATTCATTTATCTCAATTGCTGTGCATAAGCGCATGCGCCGTGAAGAAGAAGCTTTGGAAGCGCTTAAAGCGGGGCTTAGCGAGATTTTGCTGTTGAATGACACTGAAGTAGAACAG
Organism: Planctomycetota bacterium; assembly: GCA_963677015.1. Lineage (GTDB taxonomy): Bacteria > Planctomycetota > SZUA-567 > SZUA-567 > SZUA-567. The sequence continues at coordinate 2,151,808 of OY781533.1, read as the reverse complement.
CTGGAGTCTGATATCGCTGATGCTGTAAAGAGTGAAAATAATCTGAAAAAGCGAGAAGATGAACTGCGCGGTTTTATGAATCTTTATCATTCTCAGGATGAGCTTATAAAGTCTAATAATGAGCTCAGCGAACAGAATGTCGTGTTGGAGCAAAAGATTATCGCATTTTCGGAAAAGAAAAAATTACTTGATAAAGCAGAAGCGGTGCAGAGTTGCTGGCAGGACTATGTCCGTCTTGAAAAACTAAGAAACAAGCTTGATTCAGATAATAAGCTTTTAGACGGTAATAATAAGCTTTTGTCCGAGTTGCAGAGTGAGAGCGATAATTGTGAAAACAAATATGCTGCTCAGCAGAAACATCTGGCGGTAATAAAAGAAGCTTTTGTCGCGGAATTAAAGGTTATACGTGCTGTCCGTGATCTCGATGTGCATTTGGTTAATTATTTTAAACGACTCGAAGAATTTAATGAGGAAGTGCAGAAATCATCAGGGAGCATTGATGCTTGTCGTCGCTCTATTATGGAGACAGAAAAAGATATTTTACTGTTTGAAGATGAATTGCGCTCTGCTGAAGGCTATCTGCAAGATAATAGTATTGATGGTTTGTTAGTCGATGAGCTTGGTGGGTTGTTACGTGCTGTAGATGATTATGCCGCAGAAGATAAGAACTATTGTGAAAACGCTCGTAAGCTTGATTCTCTGGTTCATGAAAAGAATCGCTTGCACGAAAAAGCTATACAAGAGGAGATTCACTGCGCTGAAATTAGAGACACGTGCCTGCAGTTAAATTCTGAAATTTCTAATTATCAGCATCAGCTGGAGCTGCTTTTAGGTGGGAAGAAGACTGTTGAGTATAAACTTGGGGCTGAAAAGTATAGAGACAGACAACGGTTGCTTGAAGAACTTGGAGAGTTGTGTACTAAGCAGGTAGATGCTGCTCTGAAAGTGGAGCAGCTGAGAAAAAAAGTTGCCGACTGTAAAGATAGTATTCTCGAAATTGAGGACTCCTTGCGCAGCATTTCTGCTGCAGAAAAAGATGTTGTGCGAGAGCAGGAGCATCTTGAGTTGGGTTTGAAATATTATGAACAAGTGAAGACGCTTGAGAAACGTCGAGCAGAACTTGTCGCTGGCAAAGAATGTCCGTTATGCGGTTCGTTGGAACATCCGTTTGTGGAAAATGGCGTTCCGGAGGTTAATGAATTTGACCTTAGAATGGAAGAAGTGAAAAAACGCCTGATAGTTGTTCAAGAGCAATTATTATGTTTGAGAAATTCCTGTTCACATGAAGAGGGGGTCCTTGAAACTGCGACGGCAGGATTGCAGGATGCGGAAACTGATTATAATAATATATCCAGACAAGTATCGGAGCATTCTGTTTTAGTTGGGATTATTTCTGAAGACGATTTAAAAAGCATTATAGATTCGGAGATTCAGAATAATCGTAATATTTTAGAGCGTATGACCGGTGTAATTGCCGAATCTGACGAACTGGAAAAGAAAGTTTTTGACTGTAAAGAAAAGCTGACACTATCCAAGGATTCTTTGTTGCTGCAGGAGAAAGTTGCTGGTAATTTAAGAGCGGAAGAAAGTTCTGTCACTGCTGAAGAAAAGTATATAAGTGAAGAGTTGAAGCGGAGTGAAGATCGTCTGTCCGGTTTGAATGAAACTCTGAATTCTGCTTTTGTGAAGTATGGTTATCCGGTATCTGACCTGGATCAGGCAAGATTTGCTGACATTGCCGCTCAACTCGGAAACAGGTCTGAAGAGTATCGGCGTGCGGTGGAAAAATCAGAGAAGTGCAGGCGGGAAGTTGAAATTAGAGTTGTCCGCAAACAGGAGCTAAGCAAAACTCTTGTTCTGGAAGACACGCGTTTGCATAAATTCACCGAATTAAAAACAAACCTTGAGCAGGAGCAGAATAAATGTTCTGATGAACGTCATGAATTGTATGGGACAAAAGATTGCGACGTTGAGGAGGAACGGTTTAATACACAAATTTCTTCTATGGAGAAGGTGCTGACTGAGCTGTCAGAACAGGCAAGGGTTTCGCGAGAGAATGTGGCACGTTGCGCGGAACGCATTGATTCGTTGCAAGCTGGTATTCTTAATGAGCAGGCGGAATTGAAGGTTATGCAGTCTGAGTTTGAGGTTAATATTTCAGAACGCGGCTTTAATTCTGAGAGTGAGTTCTGTGCTTCCCGTATTGACATTGAGGCTTTGAATGAGCTTAAGTCTGAATGGAGCAGTCTTCAGGAATCGGCTAGTAATCTGAAACAGCTGGGAAATGCTAATCAGGAGAAAATGCGGAATTTAGAGGAATCGCTTGCTGTTGCTCCGGCTAAGGATAATGTTACTGCTGGGCTTGAGCAGGTGACCGCAAAGAGGAGTGCTTTACTTGAAAGTCTGGGGGCGATGAAGAATATGCTGCAGAAACACGCTCAGATGTATGAACAGTATAGTCTGAAACGTCAGGAATTGTTAAAGCAGCAGGATATCTGCCGACGCTGGGGGAATCTTCATCAGCTGATTGGTTCAGCTGATGGTACGAAGTTCAGGAATTTTGCACAGGGATTGACCTTTGATATCCTTTTGAAGTATGCAAATAATGAGTTGCAGCAGATGAATGACCGTTATTTATTACGTCGTTCCGCTGTAGCTGGAAATAGTACGGCAGAGTCACTCGAACTTGATGTTATTGATAAGGACCAGGCTGGTGAAATACGGTCGGCTAAGAATCTATCCGGCGGTGAGAGTTTTATTGTCAGTTTAGCTTTGGCGTTAGGGCTCTCAAATATGTCGAGCCGTAAGGTTGAGGTTAATTCTCTTTTTCTGGATGAGGGCTTTGGAACACTCGATGAAGCTGAGCTGGATAAAGTTCTTTCAGCGTTGTCGCAGATTCAGCAGCGCGGTAAACTTATTGGTATTATTTCTCATGTCTCGGCTTTAAAGGAAAGAATTAATCTGCAAGTTGCTATTGAAAAAGGAGCAGGGGGTAAGAGCAGCCTGACAGGTCCCGGGTGTAGAAGATTATAAAACCGGGTGTGAAGGTCACTCCCGGTTTAAAAATACTGGCTAAAATCGTTATCACGTCGTTATGGTGCTTTGATGTCATGATTCAGACCCTGAGGTCCGATTGCCTTATTGAATGCGCTTGTAGCTGCTACCAGCTCAACTACCGCGGACAGTTCTTCATCAGTTGCACCTGCCTGGAGCGCTGAGGCCCGGTGTGCATCAACGCAGTAGCCGCAATTGTTGGTAACACATACTGCAAAAGCTACCAGTTCTCTAGTCTTGGGGTCAAGATCTTTGCCGGCAGCACCAGCTAACTTCAGCATTGCATCGAGAAAATCACCATTTTTACCGAAAAGCTGGAAAACTTCAGGTACTTTGCCAAAGTTCTTTTCAAGATTTTCCTGAATTGTTACAGCTTTTTTATCACCTTCTTTGTTGTATAGTTTACAAATAGACATATTAACTCCTTTTTAATGTATATAGTGAATAACCTAGTATTACATATCATAATTGGTCAAATTTCCTTTATATTATATTCATAAAATAATAAGCTGGTATTTGAAATAAGAACTAAAAGCTTTGGAATGTGTAAAATTAGGTATAAAATGTAATATTTAGTTTGAAAACTGCTACATAATACGCTAAACTTTATAAAGACTTTCCAGGGAGGAAATTGTATGGAAGATGAGCAGAAAATGCCGCCAAATGTTGAAGCTCTGGTGAGCAATATACGTGAGCTCGAAAAAAAATCGCGATTGACAGCTACTGAAAAGAAAAAAATCTGTCTCTGTAAACTGAAGATTGCGATATGGGCTTGTCGTTCTGAAGGTTTGGAGTTATCCAGATATGCTTTAACAGAAATTTTAGGTCCGGATTCATCTGAAGTTTTTGCAAAAACCGAACAGGCAATGTCTGAAATCCATTGGGACAGTAAAGAGGATTTACTAATAAATCAGCAGATTAAAAAGAAGTATAATGGCCAGCGTAAAATTTCTAACTCCAGTGGTAGTATTGAGTTGTTCAAATAAGTGAAAGCTTCAGATAATTATATGAATATAGTATTGGCTGCAGATATGCACCTGAAGCCCGGCGCATATCCGGAGCAACAGCGGAAACTGGCGAATTTCCTTGAAGTTTGCCGGGATTTTGATTCTCTGGTACTGGTGGGTGATACTTTCAACTGCTGGTATGAGAATAGAGGCCGGTATTCCGGTGATTATCAGCAGATTATTGCAATGTTTGCGGAGACTGCTGCTGCCGGTTTGGAGATTAATATAATCTCCGGAAATCGTGATTTTGTTTTTTCACGGGGAGCTGAAACTTCTGAACCTGAAATATATCAGGGATTTATTTTGCCGCAGTCTATCGAGCTTTCAGCGTTGGCTGTTGCCGGGATTAAGCTTAGGGGGTGGGCGTATGAGTTTGAGTCAGGCGGGCAGCGTTATCACTGTGCTCATGGTGATATCTTCTGTATTGATAATATCTGGCATCAGCTTTTACGTTACCTGCTAATGGGCAATCCCGCACGTGTGCTCTCTCGATTTATCCCTGCTTTTGGAGTTGATATTATTTTCCGATTATTCAATGCCTATAACCGCGGAGCGGGAAGAAACCGTTATGAAATTTATGACTTTCTGCTGCAACAGGATGAAGCGCTTATTCCGCTTATAGATTCCGGTATTGATCATATTATTTGCGGACATTTGCATCAATATATGACAAGAGAGATAGAGGGTGAGAAAAAGAACGGTCTCTTGACTGTGCTGCCGTGCTGGGCAGGAGGGGAGTATGCATTATTGACCAATAACTGTATATCAATAAAAAAATGCAGTTACAGTTGACTTTTAGCGTACTTTTCATAAACTCTTGGTAATTTAATTTTTGTTTAGGATGTTTTATTAATTTATTTTATGGAGAATTTTGTAGAATGCCAAGTCTACCTATCAACCAGATCAGTCGCGGTCAGGCGATTATTTACAACAGTGAAATTTATATGATTATTTCTATGACCCATGTAAAACCGGGTAAAGGTCCTGCATATCAGCAGACAAAGATGCGTAATGTGGAATCTGGAAAGATTATTGAAAATCGCTTCCGCTCTGAGGATAAAGTTGAAACTGTCAATGTTGACCGTCAGACTTGTACTTACTCTTACCGCAGTGGTGATAACTTTGTCTTTATGAATGATAAGACTTATGATGAGATTGAGGTTCATGAGACTATTCTTGGTGATGATAAGTATTACCTGCTTGAAGGTAACCGTACAACTGTCATGGTTGCTGATAGTAGAGTTCTTGGTGTTGAGCTTCCTCCTGCAGTTGTTCTTGAGGTAACCGAGTGTGACCCAGGAGTAAAGAATGCAACGGCTACCAATGTGTTTAAGAGCGGTGTGGTTGAAACCGGTTTGAACGTTCAGATCCCTCCATTTATCAATGTTGGTGATAAAGTAAAGCTCAGTACAGAGGACGGAAAGTATCTGGAACGCGTAAATCAGTAATTTGCTTTAAATAGTAATTTGTTTTTTGGGTAGAGTTTATGACTCTACCCGTTTTTTGTATGATAATTTGTTAAAGTAATATATAACACATTACTACTGATTTAGAAGTTCAGATAAAGGTTCAAACCTGCTGCATGAATGTCACTGGAAGTTGAATCAGCTGAATTAGTATCGCTATAGGTATATTGATAATATGGAGTTATACCTAAGGTTAAATTGTTATTTATATTATATTCCATACCCATTTCAAAAAGTGCATTTATACCGCTGAAGGCTGCGGAGTTATCCAGCTTTCCCTGATTTGTACTGCGCCAGCTCTGGGAAAAGGCAATAGGGGCAACTTCAGCTTTAATGAAGAAATGAGTGTTTGTTGTCGGTGAATAATCTGTCTGCAAACCGAATGGAATGTACAGTTGCAGATCGTCACTCTGGAAGGTATTGGTGTCGGCAAAAACATTATTCATGTAACGCAGGGCGATACCCAGATATGGGGTTATGGTTAAACCATCTACCGGCAAGGTGAATTTTTGCCCCACTGTTATGCTGTTGTCGGTGTATATGCTGCCGTAATCTTCTCCAAGTTTTTTCCCGCCCAGTAAACTTGCTGTTATTTCAATAACAGTATTGGCTTCTGTTTCAAAATGGTATTTTCCTTTTATGCCATTATAGATGATATCAGAGTTATTACCATTTTCGCGGATGTTGAGATATTGAAACTGGTAACCTATTGTAAAAGCACCGGGAGCAAAAGCCTGAAAACGATCTTTCTCCTGTGTCTTAGCTGTAATTCCTCCGCTTTGATCAGATACAAACTCACCAGCCTGAGTTGCTGTGGATTTAGCGGCTGCATCCGTTGTGAGTGCCGGTGAATTGTAAGGATCTTCAATACTTACCAGATTTTCCGGTATGGTGGTATCGTCATTGATAAATACTCCGGGCGCGGCAGGATATATATCTTCATTATCTGTATTTTTAGGGTTATATGCTTCGTCCAGATGTTCGATATATACCTCATTTTGGCCTAATTCCTCGCTGGGACCGCTCTCGATGATAGCGTAATTAATAGCGGTTTTTTCACTGTGATCAGTGAGGTATGCGGCTGTTGGCGGGGTAATTCGTTTTTCCGACCCTATAGCGGTCATACTGTCAGGATTATAACCTGTCCAGGCAGTAATTGCGGCAATAAGCAGCAGGTGATAAATCTTCAGGTTGAATTTCATCTCAATTCTCACTTATATGATTAAGTCGGATTGTACTATTATTCACATCGGCAAAAATTGATATTATCCTTTAGTAGTACTCTGTTATTTCCGGTAGCAGTTGACATAACTATAAAAAAAACCTGCAGCTGAAAAGCTGCAGGGTTAATATTTTAAGTTGCAGTAAACTGCTAATTAGTTGCCACAACCGCAGCAACCGCCACCACAACCACCGGAAAGCTGGAAGATTTCTTCAGCTTTGCCGCTGCTGGCAAGAACTTCGTTGTTTTTACGCATGTAAAGTTCTTTCAGAAGATCACGAGCTGGGCTCAGGTATTGACGTGGGTCGAAGTGTGATGGATTTTCAGCCAGGTGCTTGCGGATAGCAGCAGTCATAGCAAGACGACCATCTGAATCGATGTTGATCTTACATACAGCACTCTTCGCAGCAAGGCGGAGCTGATCTTCGCCGATACCGATAGCGTCATCAAGTTTACCACCGTTTTCGTTGATAATCTTTACGTATTCCTGAGGTACTGATGAAGAACCATGGAGAACGATTGGGAAACCAGGGATACGTTTTTCAATCTCTTCAAGAATGTCCAGACGAATCTTTGGATCCTGACCCGGTTTGAATTTGAACGCGCCGTGGCTGGTACCGATAGAGATAGCCAGGCTGTCAACACCGGTCTTGCCTACGAAGTCTTCAACTTCATCTGGCTGAGTGTATACGTGAGCGTCTGCAGAAACTTCGTCTTCTATACCGGCAAGAACACCTAGTTCACCTTCAACAGTTACGTCGTACTGGTGAGCGTATTCTACAACCTGCTTGGTGAGTTCAACATTTTGCTCATATGAGTGATGAGAACCATCAATCATAACGCTGGAGAAACCATATTCAATACAAGCTTTACAGATTTCGAAGTCTGCACCGTGGTCAAGGTGAAGAGCGATAGGAATACCTTTGCCGCCGGTAAGTTCCTTGGCGTATTCTGTAGCTGCCTGACCAAGGTAACGTAGAATTGTAGCGTTAGCATACTTACGGGCACCAGCTGATACCTGCAAGATTACAGGACTGCTTGTTTCAACACAAGCCATAACGATAGCCTGGAGCTGTTCCATGTTGTTAAAGTTATAAGCTGGAATAGCAAAGCCGCCAGAAATAGCCTTGGCAAACATACCTCTGGTATTCATAAGACCAAGTTCGCGATAATTAACTGCCATGATTTCTCCTAATAATAGTAAGTTCTAATAAACATGTATAACCGACTTATACGTATATTCTTAACACTTATTCGCCATAATTTTACCGATATTTATGATTTTCTCAATACTTTTTTGTTATTTATTTATCGGTTTGAACAGTTGAACTGTTTATTGTTCCTGTGTTTAAAATAACTGTGGATAATTTACTGTATTTTATAGCCATTATTTTGTAGAGATTCCACCGCTTTTGCGAGGTCGGAGTGTTTTACAAGTATGTAGTCGGTGTCAAAGGTTGAGATGGCAAAGATACTGACTTTCGCCTGAGCCAGACAGTCGGAAATGTCAGCGAGTATCCCGGTAAGACTGAAATCCAGCGGGCCTAGAACCTTGAGCATGCTCCATGCTGATTCACAGCTGTCTGATTCGAGGTTTATTCCGGTTTCACAGACAATTGAAAGCTCGTCGGCAGTACGGGTAATGCTGTAAAAGCTGCTGGAAAAGACAATTTGCGGTATCGCTGCGGTACTGTTGAAGCGGTGTACGCTGAGGTCCGCATTTGAAACTGTAAGTATTGGTTTGGGCATGTTTATTGTCTCCATGGATTATTCGTATAATTCTGAAACTGATAATTTATTGCGCATAATCGGCAAATTACGGTAAATCCTCGGGTGTCCGTATTGACTGAGCAGTATAGTCTCTTATAATAAAAATTATTGAACCAGCGGAATTTACCTTTATTTTATTTTATACAAAGGCAAATATTACAATGAGTGAAGAAATAATCAAGAGCATCGAACGTTTGAAAGCAGAAAAGAATGCTGTTATCATGGTACATAACTATCAGAGTCCGGAGGTTCAGGATCTGGGGGATTATGTTGGAGACAGTCTTGGGCTGGCACAGATAGCAACAGAGACAGATGCGGATGTTATTGTTTCCTGTGGTGTTTATTTTATGGCTGAAACGGCTTCTATGCTTTGCCAAGATAAAACGATTCTGATACCTGATGCCAATGCAGGTTGCGATATGGCGAATATGATAACTCCATTTCAATTGGAAGCTTTAAAAAAGGAGCATCCTGATGCGGTGGTTGTTACCTATGTGAACAGTACCGCTCAGATAAAAGCAATGAGTGATATCTGCTGTACTTCCGCAAATGCGGTACAGGTAGTCAACTCTATTCCCAGAGAGCGTGAGGTAATCTTTATTCCGGATCGTAATCTTGGGCGTTATGTTGCTGATAAACTCGGACGTGATAATATTATTTTTTATGATCAGGGATTTTGTCCGGTACATGACCGTATGCTCTTACAGTATGCGGTAAGGGCGCGTCATGAATATCCCACTGCGAAGATGTGTCTGCATCCTGAGGGGCGTCTGGATGTCCTTAAAACAGCGGATATGGTTGGAAGTACCACCGGAATTCTTAATTATTGTAAAGAGTCGGCGGCTAAAGAATTTATCATCGGTACGGAAATAGGAATTCTGCATCGTCTGCGCCAGGAGAACCCTGGTAAAAAATTCTATCCGCTACTTCCTATTGCTGACTGTCCTTCAATGAAACTGTCCAGCCCCGAGAAAATTATGCTCTGCCTTGAAAATATGGAGGTTGAGGTGAGGGTTGATCCTGAGACTGCCGCCAAAGGTGTCAAGGCTATTGACCGTATGCTGGAGGTGAGCTCTTGAGTAAAATTTCTGAAAACCTTGCCGGTGTTTCCGAGCGCATACAGCAGGCCTGTGTGCGCAAGGGGCGCAATGGTGATGCGGTAAGACTGATAGCTGTTACCAAGACCGTTGGGATCGAGGAAATTCGTGAACTCTATGCCTGCGGTGTGCGTGATTTCGGTGAGAACAGGATAGAGGTACTGCTCCCTAAACTTGAGGCGCTGAGTGATCTTGAAGGGGTTAGCTGGCATTTTATCGGTCATTTGCAGCGTAACAAAGCGAAGAAGGTTTTGGGGAAGGTTGCGTCTATCCATAGCGTGGAATCGGCTGGTTTGCTTGATATAATAGCCGGGAGTGATTTTTCACCTGAAATTTTTATCGAGGTGAATGTCGCGGGTGAAGAGAGTAAATATGGTCTAACTGTACAGCAGGCGGAAGAACTGGTCGGTGAATATGCCGGTAAAGTAAATATTGTCGGATTTATGACGATGGCTCCCTATTTTGCTGATGCGGAGGATACACGAGGCGTTTTTCGCGGTTTGCGTGAACTCCGGGACAGGCTTGCGATAAAATTCGGGCGAGAGTTTTCCCAGTTATCAATGGGAATGAGTAATGATTTTGAAGTGGCTGTGGAAGAGGGGGCGACAATGGTAAGAGTTGGAAGTGAACTCTTTAAATAGTTGATATTATCTGCAGTCTGGCTGGTGGTTATATTGCTCCGACGGGGGGCGGGTGAGATGATATTAAGGAGAAGGTATGTTTGCGGGTAAAACGTTGGGAGTTATCGGTGCGGGGAATATGGCGGAAGCGTTGATAAATGGGGTGTTGAAAGCGGGACTGATACCTGCCGATAAAATAACCGCCTGTGATCTTTCAGAAGCCCGTCGGGAGGTTTTTTCCGGTCTGGGATGTAATGTTACCGAGAGAATGGATCAGGTAATAACTCAGGATGTAATTCTTCTGGCTCTTAAGCCGCAGGTAGTCTTTTCTGTTATGGATGATATCGGAACGCGATTATCTGATAAGCAGCTGCTGATTTCAATTGCTGCCGGTATAACTATCGGTTCGCTGCAAAAAGTTGCACCGAGTGTGAGAATAGTCCGGGTAATGCCGAATACACCTATGCTTGTCGGTGAAGGTGTCTGCGGCGTCGCACCTGGTGCGAGCGCGACAGAGGAGGATGCAAAGCTTACTCTGGCTCTTTGCGGTTCTGCTGCTGATGCTTATGAAGTCGTTGAAAGTCAGATGGATGCGGTTACCGGTCTTTCCGGCAGTGGTCCGGCATATCTGTTTTATTTTGCGGAAATTCTTACTGAGGCCGGGGTGGCGGCAGGGCTTCCGGCAGACATAGCGGAAAAAATGGCGGCTAAAACGGTTTTCGGTTCGGCGAAACTTCTTATTGAAAGTAGTGATCCGGCAGAGGTATTACGCCGAAAGGTGACCAGTCCTAATGGTACAACCGAAGCTGCGTTGAATGTTATGACAGAGCGTGGTATGAAAGATATTTTGATTGCTGCTGTTCTGCGGGCAAAAGAACGTAGTGAAGAGCTGGCGCAGGGGAGATAAGCAGGTGCAGGATTATGAACTGTTGGCACTAGATACGGTTGATAATGGCTGTATTCTGCCGGTTAAGGCTAAGCCTGCCGCCAGGAGTAATCAGCTGAATGGTGTGTTTAACGGTTCATTGAAGGTCTCTGTAACTACAGCACCGGAGAAGGGAAAAGCTAATAAGGCGATTATTAAACTGTTGGCTAAGAGTCTGGGTTTGGCACCGAAAGTTATTGTTCTTATGAGTGGTGAGACAGCCGGTGAGAAGAAGTTTTTGATTCAGGAGATATCAGCAGCGGAATTACGACAACGGTTTGCGGAGCTTTAGCCGGGATTATTTAATATTTATTAAGTTAAAATATATAATAAGTATTTTGACGGTTTGAGATAAAATTGCTGCAGGATTTTTATCCTGCAGCTTTTTTGTGCCATGGTATTATTGTGAATGGTTATAAGTAAGGGAATGGTCAGTCAACTTTAACCGGAAAGATTGGAGTGTATTCAACTTATTTCCGATAAAACTGTAAGTAATAGTTATTGAAAATAATATTTACATGTTTATGGAGAAATGTAATGAATAGATATTTGGCGGTTACTGCTCTTGGTCTGGGCTTATTGGTAAGCGGCTGCAGTGATAGTCCTAAAACCGCTTCACTCGAGCAGAATGAGAGTGAGAATGTGCGTATTGTTCATTCTACACGAAAAGTATATGCAAAGAATATAATCCCGCGAGCATCAAACCTGGGTAATGACTGGCTGGAAGTTGATAAGCAGATTGTCTCAAAATCGCGTGTTAAGCGTTCTGGTAGCGGTTCTACTGCAGACAGTAATTCCAGATTACTGCAGGAGGATACGGAGAGTATTGTTACCGAGAGTCCGATTGTAAAGACTATAGCCAGATCTGTATACAGCAACTATGCGGTTGAGGAACCGGTTGCTCTCAGTGTAACCTGGGTTATGAATGGAAAACCAATACATGGATTCACGAAGAGTGATCTTTATACTTTAAATCGTATTTATGGATTTAGTGATTGGGTACTTGAAGAGAAGGGGATAGCAACCGCAGTGCCGACAGGTGATATTTATCCGGGGTTCAAGAACAGTATGTTTGCGGTTAAAGATCCGGTTGCGGTATATCTGGCTGTTGATGGCGGTCTGGTTGAAGTCCGGGCTTCAGGTGAGTTACCGCCGGCAGAATTTGCTAAAGCTATAAAGGTGGTTAAAGAGGGATTACTCCGTAATATAAGATCTGATAAAGGTGAGACGCATCAGCCTGAAAATATTACAGTATTCTGGAATGTCCTTCAGAAGTGTATGCTTTAGTACACCGGGAAAAGGGTGAAACTAAATAGCAGCTGTTGTGCCGAATACGGTACAACAGCTGTTTTTTTTGCATAGTAAATAAGTACTGCAGTCAAGGTTTCATTGACTGAAGATTGAGTTAATGCATGAAAGAAGTTCTGTCAGTTTGAACGGTTTGGAAAAATAAGCGGAGACCTCAAGCTGTGCCATTTTAAGCTTTATGGAACGCTCAGTTCTGGCGCTTACTATAATAACCGGTGTTAGTTTATATTGAGGGTTTTCTCTGATCTCTTTGAGTACTTCTGCGCCACTGATATTCGGCATCATAAGATCCAGTATGAAAAGATCAATATTGAGTTTTGCCTGAAGCATTTTCAAGACAATTTCACCATCGTAGGTCTCTTTGGTAGTAGCACCACAGGCTGTAAGTGCCCGGCGGATCATTGAGCGAACACTCTCCTGATCTTCAGCAATTACAATGCTTTTTCCTTTTATTGCCAGATATTGTAATGTGTGCTCAGCCGGTTCTTCAGCTTTAGTGTCAGACTTAGCTGTTTCATTGCCGGAGCTTTCCAGAACACCTTCAATTTTAATGTCAGGACGAATAGGCTTTTCTTCTCCGCGAAGAATCTGCAGGGTTTTTTGGCCAAGTTCTCGATATTCTGCCGGTAAAGCATTGCTGTTGAGGTAAGCCTTGAGCTTGGGAATAGATGCATCTGCTGCAACCGGACCGATAGCTGCAAGGACTTTTATCGCCGAATGCTGGACATCAGGGAGTCTACTGCGTAGATATGAAACGACGCGCGGAATAGCCGGAGCTGCATTTTCCCCCATATGTTGAAGTAAAAGAGCGGCTTTTTCACGGAGGTTAAAGTTCTTATCGGTCATTAACCTTGCAATTTCGCCAGCTATGACAGTGAAATCTTCGCCTTTATGTATGAGCCTGATGATGTTGTCCAGTATGAGGTGGCGTATTGGTGATTCCATCCGCGGGAAAGCTGATATCATGATGGGGGATACATCACGAAAAAACTCGTCGGTTATTAGAAGGCGTTCAATAATTTTTCGTTTGTCTGTAGGACTGGATTTCAGAGAGGTATAGTGTTCGGCGGCTTTTATTGCATCATTAAGATACGGATACGGGCGGAATCTGATAACAGTGCTATTTCTTGAGGATAAATAACTATTTTCATTTTCATTAGTATTGTCTGTAGTCATTTCTGTCCCTGTTGGTGTCAGTGATAGTGTTTTATTTAATATTTCGTAACTTCAGCTCTGACCGGAGTTGCAGCCTTTTACTTTTGATATTATCATAATCCGGCTGTAAACATAAAGAGAAAAAAGCGCTAGAAGCTAAAAAATTGAGGACATCAGAAATCAGTACTTTATTATCAGAATTGAAGTGGAAGACAGCTTCATTTTTAAGGTCGGACGGGAGAATCATTTCGGCATATTTAAGCAGTGATGATGAGTAACTCCACTTTACCTGACTGATTGAAGGATTGTTGGTAAGTACTGGAAGTGGCGGCATAGTGGTATTGGGTGACAGTATTGAATAAGCTATGTCCTCAAGGTGATTGAATCTAGCTGTAACTATTGGTAACATAGGAAGTTCTAATGATATAGAATTGTCGCTATTTGCTATTTTAAGCTGACTGCCGATAAAGATCTGGCTTAAATCATTACTGTTCTGCAGGCTTTTTTTCATATTTTCAAGATTCGCAAATAAGAGCGAATGAGCTCTATTTTCGTCATCAACTTCAAGGTACAGGTGAGAATTATTTGCCGGATAGCTCTCTATTGTTTGAGGCTCATTTAGCAGCAGTGAAATATTTCCACCCAGTTCTGTGAAGAGTTTCGGGTTAAAATTATTGAATAATGGTGCTAATGGAGAAGGGGAATTTCGGGAAATTTGGGTTAATGCCTGCTGGAGGCTATCTTGGGTGACTGCTTCAGACAGGTTCAAGTTCAGCAGTAAGCCTGGTCTGTCAGAGATCACCTCAAGGTGTTTTTCGGTGTTGAGGTTTAACAGCTTTTCTATATGATCAGCAAGTTTTATGCTTCCGTTTAGAATTATTTCTGAATCATTGCAGGTAAAAGTCAGTTTGTTGCTGACGGTCGGGGAATCGGTAAAAATATTCTGGTCAGGAATTTTTGTCGGGAAGACAGTCCCTGTTATTAAGGTAGCTGCAGTGTTTGTATTCGCTCTCAGTTCGGTTTTAGTGTCAGGATTATCTGCAAAGTCGGAGAGGCTGGATAGATCTGTACTGATTATTATACCTCTCGGGTATTTCGGGTGTGAACTGACATAGAGAGTTTCTTCTTGATTTAACGGGATTTGGTAGTATTTCAAGCCGGAGATGGTTTCTTTGGCGCCAGTAAACATTGTTGCTGCTTTCAACGCCAGATAACCAATATTATCAAGCCATACGACAGCATTTATAATCTCTTTATGCTGGTTGTTGTAGCCGATTCCGGCAGATACTAAAAGGATATTGCGCATACCGAATAAATCTTCGGCACGTGAGGTCAGTTCCTGAAATGCCGTCGTTGTATCCTGCTGCAGATTATTGCCGGTTGCTGTGTTATATTCACGTGCGAGGCTTTTCCAGATAGGGAGCTGTTCCAGCTTGGGTAAGTACTTGATTTTGTTGAGATGTCGGACAATTTTCTGCGGCTTATGCACTTCAACAGAGAGTGCGGTGTTGGCCGGCAAGAGCGAGCTAACAGAAAAATCAGGTGCTGAAACCGGATATAATATCCAGATAATAAAAATACACGCAGCACTTATGACGGGAATTAAAATTGTTTTAAGAATTGAGGGTCGTTTTTTTTGTCTTTTCTTGGTTATAAGCTCTTCAAGTTCTTCGTATGAGTTCGGAATATCAGTCATCTTTCTTTGCTTTCTCCGGGAAAAGTGTTATAATCTGTAATAATACGAATTAGGGTGCTATACTCAAGAATTTATTGTTGTTGATGTAGTGCATAAATGCTATAGATCTTATTGTGAGTTCGGAAGACTGATTATGGTTTGCAAATATAGAATTGTTAGTGTGTTACTCTTATTATTTATTTCGATTCCATTGATGGCTGATGAGGTATTGTGGCAGGAAGAAATGGATTATCAGGCGCGTAATAATATAAATAACCTGATTAAAGGGCTTGATTCTCCTTTTGATTATAGACTGCAGTATATCACTAAGCTGGTCGAGCTGGCTGAGAGCGGGCAGCGGGAACTGACAATGAGTATTTTGAAAAATGCTCTTTCGCAGAAGAATATGCAGATATCCGAAGGGGTTGTTGAAATATTTGCGCGTGTGGCTGACCCGGAAGTTATACCGACTCTTCAGGATGAACTGCTGTATAACACTTCACTGGATGTGCGCCGCTCTATTATTGTTCATTTACCCGCTTTCTGTATAGCTGATTCGGATAAGCGCTATGAAATTGTAAATATGTTTGAAGACAGCGAGTACAGTTTGACTCCAAGACTGCTTGAGTCATTACGGATGCCGCCGGTATCTGTTATTACCGGCGAGTATGATTCGACCGTAGAAGAATCAACCAGGAAAAGAGTCGAGACCTCGTTGTCATGGCAATTGGAGCCGGTTGAGGCGATAATTAATTTCGGACTTGAGAATGATAATCAGGATCGGGCACTGGCGATTCTGAAGAAGATGCTCGGTGTTGATATGGGGCATAGTAAGAACAGCTGGATTGAGTTCTGGCGCAGTCGTGGTCGTATTTATGAGTCACCGATTCAGGATGAAATCTTTACAACCCAGGTGCTGGCGTGCAAAATGCTCTCAAATCTCGGAGCTGAGGGTACGAAACAGCTTATGAGCCATGTCTTGTGGAACATGTCTACGCCGTTTGATACCGTACGGCAGGCTGTATTACTGATGCTGCGGGATATAACCGAATTTTCCAACCGTGAGGTTGAAGAACATAGAAAGGCGCTGAGCGCGGGAGTTGATTTTCAGCCTGAGAAACTCTGGCGTGAGCGAAAGATCGAAAGTAATAAACGGTTGAAACAAACAATTCTGCTGATTGCAAAGGATTATCTTGGAGATAATAATTTTGATATCCGTCTGTCGATTGTTGATTGTCTGGGAGCTACCGAATCTGAAGAAGCGATTCCGTTTATCAAGAAGGCATTGCGTAAAGACAGCCAGTCACAGGATATGCGTCTGCATATTGCTAAAGCTTTGGGGCTTATTGGCGGTGAAGAGGCAGTCAGAATTCTTGAACTGATGGTAGATTATCGTGGTGTTGCGGTAAAACGTGAGATGCAGATTCAGGAATACAGGCGGGTTGTGGTCACTTTACAGGCTCTGGGAAGTATTGTAGGAAAAGCAATTGATCCGGATGTCGTGCATAGTGAGCAGAGTCTACAGGCTGCTTCTGTGGCGTTGAAACTGCTCCTCACTGCACTTGGTGATAATCGGGAATTTGCCGGAGCCTCTGCTAATCTCAAAGGGGATAACCGTACGGTTCGATATGCCGCCAGAATAGTTTTGCAGATGGTTATGCAGACCTCTATGTTAAGTTATAAGGCCGAAAACTGGCAGAAAATATATGATAGTAAGATCGGAGCGGATAAGTCGGGAAATGAGTGACGAGATGGGTGTTAGGTGTCTGGTACTGGGAAGCGGAACCAGTACCGGCGTTCCAGTGATAGGATGCAGTTGCGAAACTTGTAAGTCCGCTGATCCTAGAGATAAACGGTTGCGTTCGAGTGTGTTGCTGACATATAAGGAACGTAATCTAATTATTGATACTACTACTGATTTTCGTTATCAGGCTTTGCGGAGTAATATGCAGCGTCTGGATGCGATCCTGCTGACTCATAATCATGCCGATCATGTTTCCGGTCTGGATGATATCAGACCTTTCTGTTTCAAACAGAAGGTTAATATTCCTCTCTATGCTCATCCGCAGACTACTGCCTGGGTGCGTAAACGTTTTGACTATATCTGGGAGGCTCAGCAGATCGGCGGCGGTTTGCCGAAGGTTGATCTTTTCCCGGTAGAGGCTGAATTTGAGGTGATCGGTCTCAAGGTAATTCCTCTGCCGGTGTTACATGGAAATTATGAAATTTACGGGTATCGTATTGGAAATTTTGCCTATATAAGTGATGTCTCTTGTATCCCTGAAGAAACATATAAGCTGCTGGAAGGGGTTGAGCTGCTGATTATTGATGGTTTGCGGCGTGAGCTGCACCGGACGCATTTTAACGTCACTCAGGCGGTGGCTGCGGCCAGGAGGGTTGGAGCAAAAAAGACCTGGCTTACTCATCTGTCACACGGAACCGAATCACTTCATGTGCAGGTGGAGCGGGATCTGCCGCCGGGAATATTTGTCGCTTATGATGGGCTGGAGTTTGTATTTTAATAGCGCCGCCGATTATGCCGGAAGATTTCTGATATTACTATTTTCCTGAGTATAACTCAACCGGTGGAATTTTCTATATGATAATTGTCGCGTCCCTGACGTTTGACTGTATACAGGGCGCTGTCGGTTTTTTTGATAATTTCCTCGGCACTTGTCGGGGTTTTCGAATCATAGCAGCAAATGCCGATACTGACGGTGATATAATTGCAGATTGTTGAGCGGTAGTTGTCAAGCTGGGCAATATGCATGTCTTCCCGTATGGATTCGGCGAGTATTCTCGCGCCCTCATCGTCACAGTCTTCAATAATAATCGCGAACTCTTCTCCGCCGAAACGGAAAATATTCTTTGTTATGTTCGAGCAGTTCTTTTTTATGATTCTAGAGACTTCAATCAGGCAGGAATCTCCTTTGAGGTTTCCGTAAAAGATGTTGTAATTTTTGAAAAAATCAATATCAATTATGAAAAACGCCAGCGGTATTTTTTTTATCGCTGCTTCTGTCAGCAGTTGGCTGAGCTGTTCGTTTAGATATGATTTGTTGTAGAGTCCGGTAAGGCTATCGGTGCGGGCTAACTGTTCAAGTTTGTTATTTTGAAGAACTATTTTTTCCTGTTCTCGGCGGTAGGTGCGGAGTAATCCGTTAATAACGCAGATTGTGAGTGCTATTACTATCGGAGTATCAATGAGAAAATGGACATATGTTATTTTACGGTCCGGTTCCGGAAGAAGGTATTGGGGAAATTGAAAATACATGATAATGTAAGCGTATATCAGAGCCATGAGGAATATATTAACAATATATTTTTCGCGTGTGGTTGCTATTATGTTCAGTAAAATTATACAGAGCAGATAATACAAAGAGGTTATGCTTATTGAGCTGGTTATGAATAATCCCAAAGGGATGATAATAAAGGTGTAGATGTATACTGATAGTCTGCGGCTCAATGAAAACAGATTTTTTCGTAGTGCTATCTCGGCCAGGAAAAGAGATATAAGCAGTACTCCGAGCCAGAAAAATGAATTGTATGTCAGTTTATTTTGAGTTGGAGAAATATTTGCAGTATCAATATTTGCAAGTAATTCACCGGTAAAAATAGAGAAGAGCGCCAGTAATGCTGCGATAATATTGGTAAATACCACCAGTTTCAGTTCGAAATTTTCCTGAGTATCATACCGCAGATAATCTATTAATTTTAGTTTCATAATAGGCACTCACAGGAGGTTTGAAAGTAAAACGTCCCAGTAGGGAATCGAACCCCAACCTGAAGCTCCGGAGGCTTCCGTCCTATCCATTGGACTACTGGGACTTGTTTATTCAGTGCTTACTTGAGTGACAGTCTTAACAATATTAACGGAATAACGCCTTTTGTCAATGAAGTAAGTAGATATAATTTTTATTGGTAGAGCTTGTTTTTATTGATATAGCTTATTACTGCCGGGGAAATATATTCCGCGACGGTGTCGAGTTTTCCTGTTACTGCGGCTTCTCTTATTTCGGTGCTTGAAATATCTATTAAAGGAGCAGAGAAAATACAGTTTTTCAGTTGCTTACAATATTCTGTCGGCAGACCTGACGGAGCGGTTAAACCGAAATCAGGAGAAAATTCATATCCCGGTCTTGCTGCTACAAGTGGCCGTGCAAGTTCAAAAATTTCGGTGGCATTCTTCCACGAGCCGAAAATCTGTGCCATATCAGCGCCTATTATCAGGCGTAATTCCGTATCGGGATATTGTTTCTTTAATTCTCTCAGGGTAAATACGGTATAACTTAATCCCTGTCTTTTTATCTCTATATCTGAAACGCTGAATTCAGGGTAGTTTTCAAGCATTATTTCAGTCATTTTTAGACGGTGAGTGTCTTCAGTAATATCTGCACGGCTTTTATGAGGTGGTGTTGCTGTCGGAATAAAAATAACTTTAGCTACAGCACCTGTATTTATTGCTGAAAGTGCCATGCTGAGATGCCCGAGATGTGGTGGATCAAATGTACCGCCAAGAATGCCGATTGTCATTATAGGAAACATAACCCTTTCATAAAAAATAAGCTATCATTACTGATAGCTTATCGAAAAATAAAAAAATGTCAACTTAACAATTTGAATTATTCAGCCTGTAATTCATTGATCAGTTCGTCAATGTTTGTCTCAGCTATTTCATCGCTGGTGATAACCGGCATCTTTTTGTATTTCTCAAATTCCGCAGAAGATGAGAATTCAAGAAATTCAAGGTAAGAGAATGGTAGCGGACCCTGATCGGTATCAAGATTTTCACGTAGATCTTTATTCTGATCTTCATGAGTACGTGTGTTTTCATGACTTTCATCAGCTGCTGATTGAATACGCATCGCAAGATTTTTCAGTGTTTCTGATGAATCTTTATAGCGCTTGGCAAGTTCGTTTAGTAGCTCTTCTTTACGTCTTTCACGTTCGTTCATGGTATTTCCTTTATAACTGCTGTTCAATCAATCTGTTCAGACTGAACATGTGAAATCTATACTGTTAATTATATGTTTTTGGGTCAGCCGGTTAAACAAAAAAAGTTAAAATTTAAATTATACTGTTATCCTTACAATTATCATCAGTGATTAGTGTCAGGTATTTACCGGTTGTATATTAATAATCGGCTCTACGTGACACCTTCTACATTTCTTTTGTCACTTTTTTTCGCAAATCATCCTTACTTTTATGTAACTTTGATAGTTGGTTTATGCTTGCTACCGGTGAAAATACTTTTTTAAAAGGAGTCTATTTACTGTAAAATCTTTTTTTGTAAAATGTTATAATATATCTTTAGTTTTGGTTTAATTATATCTACTTTGAAAAAAGTATTATGAAAAGGTTGAAATGACTAGTAATAATCAGGATAGAATTGATAGAGAAGAATTGACTATTCATAATGAAAGATGTTTTCTGGTTGGAGTTATAAAGCCGGGGCGTTATGATGAGTCTGAAGAACCGCTCTCTGAATTGGGAGCTTTGCTGGAGACAGCCGGAGCGGAGGTTGTCGGTACTATTGTTCAGAAGCTGGATAAGCCGACAACAAAGTATTATCTGGGCAAGGGAAAGTTTTATGATATGGTTGATATGGCCCATGAATGCGGGGCTGATACCATTGTCGTGGATGATGATATAACTCCGACACAATTGGGTACAATAGAAGAGGCTGCGCGCTTGAAGGTTATAGACCGGAGTGAAGTTATCCTTGATATATTCATGACCAGAGCCACGTCCAAGCAGGCAATACTGCAGGTTGAACTGGCTCAGTTGGAGTATGAACTGCCGCGTCTGGCCCGTAAATGGACACACCTTGAAAGGCTTGGCGGCGGTATCGGCACCAGAGGTCCGGGTGAGAGCCAGATAGAGACCGATAGAAGAATTATCCGCCGTAAAATTTCGTTTTTACGTAAGGATCTTGATGAGATTGAGAGTCGTAAAGCCCGGGAGGTTGCATCACGTGAGCGGATATTTACGACCTGTCTGGTAGGGTATACCAATGCCGGCAAGAGTTCGATGCTCAATAAACTAACCGGTGATGACGCTTACGTGGAAGATCAGCTGTTTGCTACTCTGGATACTCTTACCCGTAAGCTTACTCTTCCTAGCGGCAGTAATATTTTAATATCAGATACGGTAGGGTTTATCAGGCGTCTGCCGCACCATCTTGTGGCGAGTTTTCATGCGACACTGGAAGAAGCGGCGCAATCTGATCTTCTGCTTCTGGTTATTGATGGTTCTGATCCGATGGCAAAGGCTCAGGTTGTTGCGGTTGAACAGACCCTTGAGTCACTCAAAATGGGTGAAAAAGAGAGGTTGTACGTTATTAATAAAGCTGACAAGGTCGCAGACCCTGAAGTCCTGGCTGATTTGCGGCGCGAGCTAGGGGAGTCTGTAGTTGTTTCTGCTCATTCCGGGCAGGGTATTGACGAGATGCTGGCTATTATTGAGGATAAAGTCCTCTCCGGAAAGTGCAATGTTAAACTCAGATTTTCAGCCGGGGATGGTAAGCGTCTGGCGGTTATTAATCAGGTTGGTATTGTAAATGATACAGCGTACGACGGGAGTGACGTAATTATTTCGGCTGTTTTGGAAAAGGCCGATTATGAGAGGCTTAAAAAGATGCCGGGTGAGATGTCTGAGGTCTAGTTATGGATGAGAGGTTTGCAGTGTTACCGCTGCTGGATTCTGATCTGAAGGAAGCATATACGATCTGGGAAGCAACCAGTTGTATAGACGTTGGCACTGAGAAAGATTATCCTGCTGTTATGCGGCGGTATCTTGAGCGTAATCCTGATTTGAGCTATATTGCCAGAGAGAAAGAGACTGGGGCTATGGTTGCAACACTGGTCGGCGGAACCGATGGACTTTACGGTACACTTCGTCACGCTGTTGTAATTCCTGAATTCCGTGGTCTGGGGATAATGCGTAAGCTGATCGAACATACATTTCTGGGGTTCAAAATGTACGGCGTAAGTGAAGCTGCTCTCTATGTCTTTGAGAAAAATTTTAGCGGTATGGAGTATTTCTTGCGCTCCGGCTGGAAAGAACTGGAAAAGGTACGGGTTCTGGTTAAAAAGATTTAGGACTATCGTTATTTTGGTGTTTGTGGTTTTTAGCAAGTGGGTTGATTTATGGCTTATATAAATATTTTTGATCCCAGCCTCGGGGTATATGAATACGAGATAACGAAGGACCGTACCGTCATTGGTCGGAAGCGGTCATTGTGTGATTGTGTACTCAATGATACAACGGTGTCCCGTGAGCATGCTGAAATAATTTATGACGGCGAAAAATATATAATACGTGATCTGGATTCGAGCTCGGGTATTATTATTAACGGTCACCCCGAGAAGTTATTTCGGTTGACTGAAGGGATGAATGTACAACTGGGACAGATAGTTATTGAATTTCGCGAAGGGGTGCCTGAGAAAAAATATAAAGTCCGGGGAACTGATCTTTCTGAAGACGAAATATTGGCAAAGTATCTTGATTTGCCGACCTCACTTGAAGTTCATGGACGTTTTATTGATATTGACGCGGAAAAGATTTTTCACACAGGAGATACCGTTGCTTTCGGCAAAGATGGTGTCAAGGTAACTGTACCGGAGATGCTGCTCGGTGAATATAATGTTTTGGAGCTTGAAATAAAATGGCCCGGAGGCCAGGTCCGCTCTTTCTTTACCGAGGTAATAGATTACTCTGTATCACAGAAGTGTGTATATCTAAAATTTCATAAAATGAGTAAGAGTGTATATGATAAAATTATTGCGGAAAATCCGTGTCTGGACTGGATACTTCTACAGGTTCCAGCCTGATTCAGGCGGGCTGTAGTATCGTTTTGACACTAGATAATAGAGGAATGCTGTATATTTATGGGTAGTAAGAATAAAGTAATTGTTCACACCTTCGGGTGTCAGATGAATAAACTTGACAGTGAGCTGGTCGAGGAGTCACTAATCGATAATGGGTATGAACTGGTAGCTGATGAAACAGAGGCAGACATCGTTCTTTTCAATACTTGTTCGGTCCGGGAGCATGCTGAAGAGCGGGTGCTGCAGCGGGTCAGACAGCTTGACTGCAATAAGATTATTGGGATTATGGGTTGTTTTGCTCAGCGTAAGGGAGAAGAACTGTTTCGGATTTTGCCGAAGCATCTGAATATTATTTGTGGCACCAGAGTGTTTGCAAATATTGCTTATATGGTTGATCAGGCTCTCTTAGGTGAGAAGATTTGTGATACCAGTGAAGATATGATTCGTTCTGCCGGTGTTCTTGCTGCGCATAATCGCACGCTGCACAAAGGGTATGCGGGATTTGTCTCGGTGATGCGTGGTTGTAACAACTTCTGTTCGTATTGTATTGTGCCGTATGTCAGGGGGCGGGAGGTAAGTAGGCCTGTCGCTGCAGTACTTGATGAATGCCGTCGCCTTGTGGATATGGGGGCTACGGAGATAACTTTGCTGGGACAGAATGTCGATGCCTATGGTAAGGATAATGGCAGCCACCTTGCGCGGTTATTGCATGCTGTGCATGAAGGGGTGCCTGAGGTCTTGCGCTGGCGTTTTGTTACCAGCCATCCACGTGATGTTGATGCGGAGCTTCTTCAGGCGATGGAGGAATTGCCAAGGGTCTGTAAGCACCTGCATATGCCGGCACAATCAGGCTCAACAAAAATTCTGCAGGCGATGCGGCGTGGTTATACCAGAGAGATATATGATCAGAAGCTGGAGATGGTACAGCGTTACGCGCCGGGTACCTTGATTACCAGTGATTTTATCGTCGGATTCCCGGGTGAGCGTGATGAAGATTTTGAAGCGACAAGAGATTTATTTGTTAAAGCTGAGTTCCAGACGGCGTATATATTCAAATACTCTCCACGTCCCGGAACGGTGTCTGCCGATACTATGGTAGATGATGTGCCGCAGGAAGTGAAGAAAGAAAGAAACCAGATTCTTCTGAAGATTCAGGAGGAGGTAAGCACCAGAAGAACCGCTTCATATGTAGGCAAGGAGGTTGAAGTAATGGTTGAAGGGCCTACTGCCAGAGATGAGACACGTTTTTCAGGGCGTACCGCTACCAATATGATCTGCATTTTTGATGCTCCGGCAAATGGTGGAAAAGATCTTATCGGTAAATTGGCCAGATTAAAGGTTGTTGACTCAACTCCGTTGACTCTGCAATCTGAACTGTTGCTGTGATCTTTCTTATTAATTAAGTTTGAATCTTTTTGCTGCCGTAGCTTTACGGCAGTTTTTTTATGATTTGGCTTATTCTTTTATATTTGTATTGTTATTAAGCGCATATTTTTTTGGATATATGATGTTGGAGATGGTAAGAATATGTCCAATAATGTTTGTGGTATATTTTTTTAGATTGTGGTTGTATTTAAAAATTTGGTACATACTATATAGACTATATTTGCAGGCCTGCCTGTTGCAGCAATATATTTTGTGTGTTTGGTCGTTTTCCCTTGGGTTGTAGATAATATTAAGCTATGTTTTTATCTTTCTGTATGTTTTATAAAATTTAGAATGATAAAACTTCTGATGAAAGGAGGTGCACTGATGATTGTATCTGATTTGGTTGAATTTACTGGAGGTTCGTTTTTGTAAACTGGCGGCAGTTTTGGTTGTATTCTGTCTGTTATTCTGCTGCCTGATAATAATTAGGAGAGGCAATGTATAAGACGATGAAGAGTATTAGCTCACGCCCTGAACCGTTTTCATTCAATACGGTAAATGAATTATGGAATGGTAGCTATACTGCTCAGCGGATGCTGGATTTCCATTTAAATAAGGATGTTGATATATCATCACGGAAAGAGGAATTTATTACTGCGTCCGTTTCCTGGATCAGCAGGTATTTTTCTTTGGGAAAAGATTCTTCGGTGTGTGATTTCGGATGTGGCCCCGGATATTACACTACGGCTTTAGCCAGAATGGGAGTCAAGGTAAGCGGAATAGATATTTCACGAAATTCTATTGATTACGCTAAAAGACTGGCTGCTGAGGAGAATCTTGATATTGATTACCATTGTCAGAACTATCTGGATTTTTCTGCCGATAGTGTTTATGATCTGGTTACGCTGATAATGTGTGATTTCTGCGCCCTCAGTCCGCAGCAGCGTAGTAAATTACTTTCAATATTCAAAAAAATTCTCAAGCCGTCTGGAGCTGTACTTCTTGATGTATATTCGCTTGAGGCATTTAAAAGGGTAGAGGAGAAAGCTCTTTATGAGCTTAACCTGCTTGACGGTTTCTGGTCTGCAGATGATTATTATGGTTTTCTCAATACTTTTAAATATGAATCCGAGCAGGTTGCTTTGGATAAGTATACTATCATTGGGCCTGAGAAGCAAAGAGTGATTTATAACTGGCTGCAGTATTATTCACTTGATTCTCTTATAGCTGAGATTGAAGCTGGTGGTTTTGAAGTTACCGGCGTTTACTCCAATGTGGCAGGGGATACCTATAATTCTCTCGGGAGTGAATTTGCGATAGTGGCGACTAATACTGATAATTAAAATGGACGTAATTGTCTTTGTACTCTGCTGGGTTTTACCCGGCAGAGTTTTTTTATGGGTTAGCGCTGGTAGATAATAATATCGATAGGGTGTGACTTGGTCTACTGGTTATGCTTCCAGCTGTTCACGTATATAGTCGGCACGGACAATATCCAGTTCATCACTCAGGTATTCTATACCATGGCGGCATTGCAGGTGCGCTTCCTGTGAAAACAAGAAGATGTTGTTGAGCTTTTCCAAGTTGAGGTTTTCAAGGAGCCCGGTATTAATGCCCAGACGCAGGCTGGAGAGATGATTCATTGCTTCGGAATTAGAGATGATGCGGGCGCTCTGCAGTATAGCGTAGGCTCTCTCGACCTTATCTTCAATTTTAACGCGGTTGTTCTCCATTAATTTTGCTCTGGCTTTATTCTCATAAACTGCCAGCTCTTCAATTACCGCAATCAGATCGTTCAAAATCTCAATCTCTGAACGTCCGAGAGTTATCTGATTGGAAATCTGATAAATATCACTCAATGCTTCAGAGCCTTCGCCATAGAAGCCGCGTATTGCCAGACGCAGATCCTGTATCGCCCGGAAAGCTTTTTCTATATGTCCGGTCATGGTTAGTGCCGGTAAATGAATCATTACCGATACCCGCAGTCCAGTCCCAGCATTTGTGGGGCAGGCTGTAAGGTAGCCGAAGTCATCACTGAAAGCGTATCCAAGCACGGAAGCAAAGGCTGTATCCATTCTATCCAGCATATCGTAGGTCTCATGAAGGTTGAAGCCGCCTCCAAGTCCCTGCAGCCTGAGGTGATCCTCTTCATTTATCATAATTGAAATGTTTTCGACTTGATTGAAGGCAATTCCGCAGGTGTCTGGAGTCTCTATCAGTTCATTGCTCGCAAGATGCCGCTCAACCAGAAGCTGCTGCTCTACTGGATCAAGTTCTGTGGTATCAAGAAATTTAAGCTCTTTGCATTCATCGACAGTTTCAATTGCAGTTTGAATTGCATCAATAACACATTTCCTGCCGAATTTATCGAGCTTGGGAATAAAATTATATTCTTCGATATTTCTGGCAAGGCGAATGCGGTTTGAGATGATGATACCATCTATGTCATTATCGACAACATCAAGCCATGCACCACGCTGCTGAGAGATACTTTTTATATCCATAAGACGTTAACCTTATTAATATAAGCCAGTTAAAACTATAATTGCAAGATACTGATACCTGTGTATTCTTACTTGGCTATTGAAAAACTATACGGTATCCTTATTATACTAAGTAGAATAATAGCATAATATATTTTGGTGTAAAATGCAAGAGGATTACATAATGTTCACAGGACTTGTTCAAGCTGTAGGTAAAATAGTATCTTCAACTCCGCTTTCTGGTGGTGCCCGGGAGCTGGAGGTGGATGTCAGCGGGCTTGAGGCTCTTCCTCAAGTTGGAGCTTCAATAGCGATAAACGGGGTGTGTCAGACCGTAACTTCGGTCACTGCTGGTGCAGTGGCTACCTTCTGTGCGGTTGAGGAGACTATCAGGCGTTCGAATCTAGGACGGTTGAATAAAGGCAGTATGGTCAATCTGGAAGCGGCGCTTAAGGTCGGAGACAGTCTGGACGGGCACTTTGTGCTGGGCCATGTTGACGCTGTCGGCAGTATCACCGATATTCGCCCCGAAGGCAGTTCTCAAGTCTGGTATTTTACTCTTCCCGGTGGAATTAAAGCCATGTTTGCGGAGAAGGGATCGATTACCATTGATGGTATATCTCTGACTATTTCTGCGGTGTATGAAGATACATTTACAGTAAGCATTATTCCGCATACCGCCAGTGAGACCAGATTGAAATACCTTGGTATCGGTGATGAGGTTAATTTGGAGGTTGACGTCCTTGCTCGTTATATTGCCAGACTGGTAAGCTGCGGGGGAGTAACTACGGAGGCGAGTACTTCCGGTGGTATTGATATGGATTTTCTGGCGAATAACGGATTTGTCTGATGGGTGAAAAAACTGCGATTACGATAATTCTCGGGCCAACCGCTTCTGGAAAGGAGTCTGCAGCCTTTGCCTTGGCGCCACGTCTTGGTGCGGAGATCGTTTCGGTTGATTCTATGAAAATTTACCGGACTCTCGATGTAGGAACCGCCAAAGCTACTGCTGAAATGCGCAGCGCGGTGCGTCATCACTGTCTGGATCTGATAGAGCCGACATATGACGATTTTTCGGTGGGAGAGTATGTCGCGGCGGCGGATTCGGCAATAGGTGACATTGTTTCAAGGGGTAAAATACCGCTACTCTCCGGTGGTACAGCGTTATATTATAAAGGACTGCTGGAAGGAATATTCGAGGCACCGGCGAAGGACAGTGCCTTGCGTGAAGAACTGAGAGCTTATGCCGGTGAACATGGTAATGAGGCGTTGCATCGGCGGTTGCAGGAATTGGATCCTGTATCGGCCTTAAAGTATCATTATAACGATATACGCAGGGTTGTGCGGGCATTGGAGGTTATTACACTTACCGGAAAACCGGTGAGTGGCAGTCGGAATGAGTGGAGCGGCTTTCATGATGATGACGGTGCATTCAGAGGTGAACTGCGTTATGATTTTACTATGCTGCTTCTGGACTGGCCGCGTGCTGAGCTGTATAAAAGAATTGAAGCACGGGTGGATCTTATGCTTGAGCGCGGATTACTGACTGAGGCGGAGTATGTTTACCGGCGGCGGGAAGAATTCTCGCGTACTCCTTTGCAGGCGGTGGGCTATAAGGAGTTCTTTCCGTATTTTTCCGGTGCGCAGTCTCTGGAGGAAGCGGTGGAGACACTGAAAAAAAATACCAGGCATCTGGCAAAGAGCCAGTGTACCTGGTTTAGAAAATTTCCCTGTGAGCGTATAGCTCTTGATACCTCGATGAGTAAGGATGATATCCTGGAGCTTATTTACGGAAGAATGAGAGATCGCTGATAAAGCTTTTACGCTGATGCTTCGGCGGAGAGTATACTCCGTTATTGAGTGTTGTTTCACGTTTTTTGCAGCGTTTTATTTTCTTTCTCAGCATTACCAGTCCGAGTCCGCTTCTGGCTGGATTTACACGTGGTCTGCCGAAATATCCAGGGGTGGCGTTGATAAACGGATCTGACTTGAGCAGAATCTTGTTGAAACCGTACTCCACGTGAGAGAAATCGGTAAGCCCGGTGATGGCAAGTGAGGCTTCTGAGAGTACTGAGGTCTCGCCGACAAGCACTCCCAGGCTGGGCTTGATATTATTTGCCTCTGCCAGTTTGATCAATTCGATAATACCGGTGAAACCGCCGTTTTTACCCAGACGCAGATTCCAGGTTGATGCGGCGTCAAGCTCAACAAGTTTGAGCGCGTCTTCATAACTGCAGAGGGATTCATCCGCCATTATATCGACGTCGAGTGTGCGCTTAAGAAAAGCCATTTCATTAATATTATTAACCGGCTCCTCAAAAGTATTCACACCGTAATTCTGCAGTTGCGGGATTAGTTCAAGAGCTTCTTCAAGACTCCAGGCGCGGTTTGAGTCGACCCGTATATCTGCTCTCTCACCGAGAAGTTTACGTGCCAGCGCTACTTTCTTTTCGTCTTTACCCATTCCGGTTTTGATTTTGAATTCTCGGAACCTTAGGGCTTTGAATAGTTTGCTGAGTTTTTTTATGGATTCCAAAGACTTACCTCCCAGAGGAGCTGTAAGGTATGGAGACTGCAGCGGACAGCCGATAAGTTCGGCAATGCTTTCACCACGGGTGTAAGAGGCCGCAGCGTGTATCGCGATATCCAGGGCACCATATGAGGCGAGCTTGCGGAGTTTGCTGGCTTCCTTATAAAGTGGGAGCAGTTGCTGGTGCAGGGGCTGTGAGAAGCTGAATTCAATATCCATAATCCGGTGTACCCAGTATTCCGCAATATCATCCCAGATACTGTCGAGTGTTTCACCGGTAAGATATTCTCTGGGGATGGCTTCACCAAAGCCGGTAGCTCCTTTTTCGGTCTTGACTTCAACAATTATGTTTTCGGCAAACTTTCTTTGGGCGCCGGCATGTTTGAATGAGAAGCGGAAAGGTATCTTTACCTGATACATGTTTATCTGAATTATTCGCATTTACCAAACCTTTACTATTGTTGATCCGGGATAATAGAATTTTAAAATTTCATCAAAGTTCTGACCTTCTTTGGCCAGATACATTGCTCCATGCTGGCACATTCCCACGCCATGCCCGAAACCTCGTCCTTCGAAGGTCAGGTTTTTACCGGTGCTGTCAGTGGATACATTGAAGAAGGTGCTGGCCAGTTCGCTCTTGCCGGCACCGAGGGCGATACGGAATTTGTTCGCCGGTACTGTCTGTACTACGCCGTTGTCCATAAACAGCTTGATAAAGTATACTCTGCCAATAGTCTGGAGAGGACGTTTATTCTCATCGAGAATTTCGATGCGCAGAATGCGGCCGCTGCTGACACCGCCTTTGGTAAGGCGGGCAGAGAGAGTGGCTTTACTGACTGTATAACGCCACTTATAGCTTTGCGGACCATGTGGACATTCACGTCCGGATAGCGGGGTTATATCGCTTGCCGCGAAAATATATTTGGCTTTTGCGGTTTCGCCGCCGCAGTCACTGTGGAAATAGGCTGGGAAGAGGCGAAAATTATCGGTAACAATAAGACCACGGGTCGCATTGACCGCCATTCGGGAACGGGGATCCGCTTCTTTGGATGGTACCCACATCTGGCTTCTGACATCGGCATAGACATCATATGGTTGTGTTTTGCGGGATTTAATCTGGTATAGCGCATAGGTTCTCGCTGCTACCGCCTGAGCTTTTAGAGCTTCAGGAGGAAATGAGAGCGGCATCTCACTCGGCAGGACTCCAATAAGATAGCGTTCCATAGGTAATTTTACAACCACACGCAGGTTTCCTGATCTCTCACGTGAGAAGATAAAGCTTCCAGGAAAATTCTTTGTGACCGTTTTGCCGTTGCCGTCGACAAAGCGTATGCTTATTTTGGTGTTACCGATAGGGATTATTTCTGCGGTTTCGTAGGAGTTAATCCCCAGCTTGATACCGTTGTCAATAGTTGATACCCGGATGGTCACCGGTTTACTGCCGCCTCCAGACTGACTTCTGCCATTGAGTTCCTTGACAACAAGTTTGTAGGGTCCGGCAACAATAAGTTCCAGGCTGCTTCTGGTTTCAAGCACCTGTACCCGGATATCCGCTTCGCCTTCTATTCTTTCTGGGTACATTGCAAGATTTATCTGACTCTTGCTTGGCTGCTGCTTGCATCCTGAGAAGAGCAGCAGGCCAATAGCAATACCCAGGATAATTATGCGCAATGTATATTTGATGATCATTATTTAGAGGTCTCCTCCTCGATCCGCTTTTGCGGGCATCTCCGGGCTGGCGCTGCCTATAGCCATGAAAAGAGAGAATTCTCGGGTTATATTGTCCTTGCCGGTTTTTTTCATAGTTAGCGGGCTATGTAGTGTAACCGAGAAAAAACCGAGTTTTTCAAGCATCTTTTTGATTTCATTGCGGTCAAAACCATGGTGTGGTATGAAGGGATCAAAGTCATGAAAAGAACCATCCTCTGAATCAAGATCAACCAGACAGATGACGCCATCGTCTTTAAGGAGCTTTTTCAGCTCCCGAATAACGGTTTCAGGTTTTTCAAGATGATGCAGTACCATGGAACTGGTTATAAGGTCGAATTTTTTGCCCTTGAGCGTGTGCACTTCATGTTCGACATCAAGTTTGACTGCATCAATGTTCGCAATATTATTCTCGGAGATGCGGTTTTTCAGCATGCATATCATCTGCTCGGAGCCGTCCACGGCGGTTACACTTCTGACATAGTGGCAGAGAATGAAAGAAAGATGACCGGTACCACAGCCGAAGTCAAGCATTTCGGTGGTATTTCGATCCAGACGGATATTGTCCCGAATATTTTCTGAAATTTTTTCGCTGCGTTTAATGTGCATCTGAGAAATATTCATCTCAGCCGCTCTTTTGTCGAAAAAATCAAATTTTCGTTCCATTATCATTCTCCCTTAGTTGTTGAAGGTTTCTGTCACCAGCATACCTTTGGGTGCCAGTCGTCGTCCCTGAGGTGTTTTACTGACATAGCCTTCTCGTATCAGGTATGGTTCATAAACATTTTCAAGTGTGTCATCCTCTTCGCCGACGCTCATTGCGATGGTTTTGAGTCCTACCGGGCCTCCATTGTGCAGATGCAGGCATTCAAGATATTTCCTGTCCATATCGGTCAGACCATTTTCATCCACTCCGAGCATGTTCAGTCCGATACAGGCGAATTCACGGTTGATTTTTCCTTCCCCTTTTACATCGGCAACATCCCGCACCCGGGATAGAAATCTGTTGGCAATTCTCGGGGTACCGCGGCAGCGTCTGGCAATTTCCAGTGCACCGGCATCATCAATCTCGATATTTAAAATTTTTGCAGAACGGTGGAGTATCTGGCTGAGAAACTCCGGTGCATAATATTCCAGCCGCTCCTGTATGCCGAACCGTGCCCGGAAGGGAGCGGTAAGCAGTCCAGCTCTGGTGGTGGCGCCGATCAGGGTGAAACGTGGAATGCTGAGGTGAACGCTTTTTGCGTAAAGCCCTGATTCCATGACTACATCAATCGCCCAATCTTCCATAGCGGAGTAGAGATACTCTTCGACAACTGCTGAAAGACGGTGGATCTCATCAATAAAGAGGATTTCACCTTCCTGCAGACTGGTCAGCAGACCGGCCAGATCCGCCGGGCGTTCAAGCGCCGGTCCTGAGGTTACCCGCATCTCTGTTTCCATCTCTGAACTGATAATGCCGGCAAGGGTGGTTTTGCCGAGTCCCGGAGGACCGGAAAAGAGTATATGATCAAGAGGTTCAGAGCGTTTTCTGGCAGCGCTGATATAAATTTCCAGATTCTCTTTGATCTGGCTCTGCCCGGGAAAATCTTCAAATATTCTGGGGCGGAGTTTATTTTCGTAGGCAATATCTTTTTTGCCGGTATCGAAGGCTTCCATTAATTATAATTTTCCTTGCTCTGAGAGTTTCTTATAAATATTATTGCTTTTAATGTAATGATAAGGGTGGAGCTCAATATTTCAAAAGATTTTACAGAAAAAAGTCTGTGATTCAAGTTCTGTTTTACGATTGGAGTTGACAGCGAATAATAAAAATGTAAAATCCCTGAATGATATAATGGATTGTAGTTTTCTGCCTGCGGTTTTGGTCTGCAGCTTTGAGTGGAATAAGTATGGGTGAAGTTGAGAGTAATAAGAATATAACCGGGGATGATGTACAGGATAATAATGATGTAACCGGGACGGAGGATACTGCTGCTCCCGGTGAAGATTCTGTTGTCGTTATGGCGGAGACAGAAACTTCAATCGTTGACTCTGATGCTGCTGGTGACGATGATGCAGAAGAGGGTGTGAAAACCGAGGATGATGATATCTCTGCTTCTATTGAGGATAATACAGAACCTTCTGCGGCTGCTGAAGCTGATACTGCTGAGGATATGGACGTTTCAGCTGAGGAAGATGAGGCAGAGGGTATTGATGACAGTGATGAATTTTCCATGCCGCTGGTGCAGGTGGTCGAGGCGGTACTGTTCGCAGCAGATGAGCCGCTGACTATTGAAAAGATTGCCAAAGCTGCCGGGACACGTATCCGCAGGGAAGCAGTGGGTGAAGCGATTGCAGAACTGCAGACGATATATCGGGAGACGGAACGGGCTTTTGAGATAGTTGAAGTGGCTGAAAAGTTTCAGATGTTCACTAGAGCTGAATTTGCCGTCAATGTGCAGGCGTTATATGGCAAGAGGGCGGTCAAGGAGGAAAAGGACAAGAAACTCAGTCCGGCTGCACTTGATACTCTGGCTATTATTGCTTATAAGCAGCCGGTAACCAGAGCCGAGGTTGAAGCGGTGCGTGGTGTCGGTTGCGGTCAGGTTATGCGTCAGCTTATGGAGCGTGGAAGTATCAGGCCGGTAGGTAAGAAGATGGATGTAATCGGGTATCCGCTGTTATACGGTACCACCGATTTATTTCTGCAGGAGTTTGGACTGGCATCACTGGATATGCTGCCGATGGCTGCAGAATTGAGGCGTCTTACCAAGGTCGATCTGCCTGCGCCTGAAGTTGTTGCCGGCGGAGCTGAGGCTGATGATTCTATTGAAGTTCACAGTAAACTAGAAGACGCGGTCGTAATCGAAGCTGATGATACAGAAATAGAGGCGGCTGATGCTGAAAGCGACAGTAAGGATCCAAGTGAGCAATCTACTGATAATGAAGGTTCTACCGAGGATTCTGACATAAAACGAGAGGAAGACTGAGTTTTGGATAAAACAGTTGGTTTTGTGCATAATATTAATCCTGTACTTTTTCATGTTGGTCCGGTACAGGTGCGTTACTACGGAGTTATTTTTGCCATTACTCTGGTGATTGCTTTTCTTTTCTGGAAGTGGCAGATGCGGCGTGGCGGGTATGAGCAGAAGAAAGCCGATAATTTTTTGCTTTACGGGGTTATAGGAACAATCGTTGGGGCCAGACTGGGGCATTGTTTTTTTTATGACTGGCATATTTATAAACGTGATCCGATAACTATTCTTTATTTCTGGCGTGGCGGACTGGCTTCTCACGGGGCGACTATTGGAATTATTCTGGCAATAATAGTATATTGTCTGGTTTATAAGTTCAAGCTTCTGGAGATTATGGATCGGTTTACGTTCAGTGCCGCTATTGGTGCGGCTGGAGTGCGCCTTGGTAATTTTATGAACTCCGGTATTGTGGGGCGGGAAACAGATCTGCCCTGGGGTGTGCGGTTTATGTATTATGACCGTGGGGCGGTGTTGCGTCACCCTTCTCAACTGTATGAGTTTTTGATGGGGCTTCTGGTTCTTGGGGTATTGTTGCTGCTGGATAGGAAGTTCGGAGGAGAGAAGCGGCCGTTGGGATTGCTTTTCGGAACCTTTCTGTCGCTATATTTTCTGCTACGGTTTTTTGTTGAGTTCTTCAAGGAGTATCAGACAGACCTGGCTCAGACTCACGGCTTTACTATGGGGCAGTACCTCTCGCTTATTCCATTTGGGATAGGGGTGGCTATTCTTGTATGGTCGCTCATGAAACGGCGTATGAGTGCTGTTACTGATAATAAAAATTCTTTTTAAGTAAGGATAATAATAATGAGGATATTTAACTTTGGATTTGGTGTGTGTACAGTTATGCTGGCGCTGTTATTGACGGTGAGTGCGGAGGCTGTGGAAAAAAAGGTTGTTGCTGAGAAAGAATTGAGTGCTCAGGAGGTTGACGCAGCGTTTGATCAGGTCTTTAAAATTCAGAAGAAACTTGAACGCATGCAGGCCAAGGTTATTACTGAGAAGGCAGGAGGGATCTTCAAGAAATCCAAGGCTAATGAGGCTTATGTCTATGCTCAGATGCCGGATAAACTGCTCTTTATTGATAAGGGTAATGAAGGGGAGAATGTGCCTCCGGCTCAGTATGCGATAATTCTTATTGATGGCGTATTTCTCTGGGATATAAAACCTGCAGACAGTAAGGGTGTGCGTGAAGCTGAGCGTATTGATATGAATAGTGCTGGCAGCAGGGATATTAACATTGCGGCGCTACTCATCGGTGCAGATGTGGCCACCGGTAAGCAGTTGCGTGATTATTATGATATTTCCGGAAAACTTGAGAAGTTTTCTGACGGAACCAAGAGTTATCATTTTGTGCTGGATACCATTGACAGCAAGCATAAAAGCAAGCGTAAAGAGCTTGTTGACATGTGGATTGAAGTTGGCGGGGTAATTCCTTGGAAGATAAAGACGGTTAGAATGGTGTCAAAGGTCAATCCGCTGAATCCCAGCGCTCCGGCCAAAACCAGTAAGGCTGTTTCTGTGAAGTACATAACCGATCTTCAGACAAATCTCAGTAAGAGTCCACTGCAGAAGTTTGCTCCGGATACCTTCTATTTCGGGCGTCTTATGCAGGAAAATCCAGGGATAAAAGTTATTGATGGTAAAGGCTTTGAAATTAAGAAGGAAGAGCTGCAGAAAGATCTGGCAGCGGTTCGCAAGCGTTTGTAAAACAGTGCCGGGATTGGTTTGGACCGGATTTTCGATGATTTTTTGTGTGCCTGGGATGCAGGGCGTTAGGTTTTAAATTTATGCAAGAATTACTCAATGATTTACTGGAAAGATATCCGCAGCTTCAGAGTTGCGCTGAAAGCATTATTCAGGCATATTATGTGATACGGGATTCATACAGTGCAGGAGGAAAGCTATTGCTGTGTGGTAATGGCGGAAGTTCTGCGGATACTGAGCATTGGAGCAGTGAACTGCTCAAGGGTTTTGTCAAACGTCGTGAGCTCTCTGACGAGCAGAAAAAAGGCTTGTCTGCTGATCTTGCTGACAGTTTACAGCAGGCTCTTCCGGCGATACCTTTAGGTAGCTTTACTGCGCTGAATACGGCTTTTCTGAATGATGTGAACGGTGAATTCGGGTTTGCGCAACTGGTGCAGGCGCTTGGGCGCAGGGAAGATGTGCTGGTTGGTATAAGTACATCCGGAAAAGCTAAAAATGTCTGTTTTGCTTTTGAGGTTGCTGCTGCCAGGGGGATAAAGACTATTGCTCTGACCGGTGCAAAAGACAGTCGGTTGTCGTCTTTGGCAAGTATAAGTGTACAGGTTCCCGAAATTGAAACCTACAAGGTTCAGGAATTGCATCTGCCTATTTATCATTCTATCTGTCTTATGTTAGAAGATTATTTCTTTGAAGAATGACAATTTGATTTAACTCCTTTGTTACTAGAGTGTTAAATCGATTATTTGGAGGTTTGCGGTTAGCAGACCTTTTTTTAATCTATTGTTGTTGATAATATTTTGTTTATAATCGTGAATGTTTTATTTATATTTTTTGGTTCGTGGAGAATGATTTGGATTTAGAACGGATAGAAAATCTACGGAATATCGCAATTATTGCGCACGTAGACCATGGTAAGACCACTCTTGTGGATGCATTGCTGCGCCAGACCCATGTGTTCAGAGATAATCAGGAGGTGGCAGAGTGTGTGATGGATTCCAACGACATTGAGCGTGAACGTGGGATTACCATCTTTTCGAAGAATGCGTCTATCGAGTATAAGGGTGTCAGAGTAAATATTATTGATACTCCCGGGCACGCGGATTTCGGCGGTGAGGTTGAGCGTGTTCTGAAGATGTCGGATGGTGCGCTTTTACTTGTGGATGCTTTTGAGGGGCCTATGCCCCAGACCCGATTTGTGCTTAAGAAAGCGTTGGAAACAGGGCTTAAAGTTCTGGTTGTGATCAATAAGATTGACCGCCCTGAAGAGCGTGCCGAGAGTGTGCTTGATGAAGTTTTTGACCTCTTTGTGGATCTTCAGGCGAATGAGGAACAGCTTGATTTCCCTGTTATTTATGCTTCGGGCAGGTCTGGCTTTGCCAAGAGAGAGATGACAGATAAGTCTGATAACTGTCTGCCGCTGCTTGATGCTATAATTGAACAGATTCCGGCGCCTGTAGTTGATCGTCTGGGACCGTTTCAGATGCAGGTCGCGGCGATTGAATACAGTGAATATGTCGGACGAATTGCTATCGGCAGGGTTTTCCGCGGCAGTGTCATTGAGAAGCAGGATGTGGCGCTGATCAAGGGTGACGGCAAGGTTGAGAAAATCCGTGTTGAATCGCTCAGGGTTTATGACGGCATTAGCAAGAAAGATATGAGACGGGTCGAGGCCGGTGATATAGCTATTATTACCGGAGCACCTGAGGTTGATATTTATGATACTATCTGTGATCTGGAGAATCAGGAGCAGATGGAGGCTGTAGCTATTGATGAACCGACTCTGACTATGGAGTTTAGAGCTAATGATTCTCCGTTCTCCGGTCAGGACGGCAAGTATGTAACCAGTCGGCACCTTGATGCCCGGTTAAAGCGTGAATTATTAAGTAATGTGGCGCTGCGAGTACAGACTGTAGGCGAATGTTTTCATGTTTCCGGGCGTGGTCTGCTGCATCTGGGTATTCTTATTGAAAATATGCGGCGTGAAGGATATGAGTTTGCTGTAGGAAAACCGCATGTTATCTTCCACGAGGAGAATGGGAAGAAATTCGAGCCGGTTGAAGAACTGACAATTGATGTGCCGGAAGAGTCTGCAGGTAAGGTTATGGAGATAACCGGTAATCGTAAGGCTGTTCTTGAAAAGACCGAGAATCGTGGTTCAAGGCTGCATATGGTGCTTAGTATACCTAGCCGCGGGCTTATCGGTATGCGTACTCGCCTGCTCAATGCTACCAAAGGTGAGGCGATTATGAACCATGTGATTAAAGGTTACGAAGAGTTTAAAGGTGAGGTGCCGCGACGTCCTCAGGGAGTGTTGATTAGCTCTGACAAGGGACCAAGTACACCATACGCCATTGACGCGCTTCAGCAGCGTGGAACCTTCTTCATCGCCCCTGGTACCAATGTTTATGAGGGTATGATCTGCGGTGAACACAGCAAGGACAACGATCTTGTTGTCAATGTCTGTAAGGCAAAGAAGGTGACCAATGTCCGTTCTGCCGGCAGTGATAAGAATATGGAAATTGCACCGCCGCGCCAGTTCTCGCTTGAAGCTGCTCTGGAGTATATCGAGGATGATGAGCTTCTGGAAGTTACTCCGGAAAACCTCCGTATGCGAAAACGTATTCTCAGTGAGACCAAGAGAAAACAGCTGGCCCGCAAGGCATAGCGTTATACTTTTTTGCATTTAAAATTAAATAAAAGGTATAATCACTGCTTTGAATGTTGATTATACCTTTTTTATGTTATAAAGGGAGTTGATTGGTGAAGTCTGTTCTGCTCTGCATGGCGATTATTATCGGGTTGCTTATTCCTGATATCGGGCGTTTAGCTACCGGTATACGAGGTCTGGTCATGTTTATGCTGGCTCAGGGGTTTCTGACCATGGAGTTCAGGCGCGATATGTTTTCCAGGGAGCTTTTTCTGGTATTGCTGGCTAATGTTATTATTCCTGTACCGGTATATTTTCTGGCAACTTTTGTCGGGCAGGCTCAGGCGGAAGCGGCGTTCCTTATCGCAGCTGCGCCTGCTGCAGTTGCTTCGCCGGTGGTTATCGGTTTACTCAATAAACGGACTGACTTTGTTACTATGGCGGTGTTTCTTACCAATATCATAACCGTTCTTACCTTGCCGGTGGCGATACCGCTTGTTTCCAGCAGTAAAGTCGCCGGTGTTGATCAGGGCGTGTATCCGATTCTGGTCGCGGTAATTATGACGGTGGTTATTCCGCTGGCTGTAGCTTCGGTTATCAGGATGATCGGTGGACGTATTTACCAGGCGGCGCTATGGACCAAACAATTTACACTATATATCTGGCTTTGCGCGATAGCTCTTGCCTGCTCTAAAGCTAGCGCTTTTGTGCTGGAGAATGATGTGCCGCGGGATCTTCTGATCAGTATCGCTCTGGTGACCGCTGCTGTCTGTATCGTTAATTTCGGTATTGGTTATCTTCTTGGAGGTAAGCATTTTGCCAGGGAGAGCAGTCAGTCACTGGGGCAGAAGAATACTCTGTTCTCGGTCTGGGTGGGTTTTACTTTTTTCAATCCCATGGCGGTGATTGCTCCGGTAGCCTATATCGTATTTCAAAATATTTATAATGCGCTGCAGATTCTTCTCTTTGAAATCTCTCAGAAGCGCCGGGGGCAGTAGGGTTGTCCCATTAAGGAGGTTGTAATGAAGACGCTAATTATTTTGATCGCTATTTCACTCGGGCTGTTATTTCCTGAGTTAAACAGTCTGTCCTGGCTTATCCGCTCTCTGGTTATGCTTATGCTCTTCTTTGGTTTTCTGGTTATAACATTTGACCGGAGTGTTCTCTCCAAAGAGTTGTTTTTTATTGTATTGGCTAATCTGCTGATACCGCTGCCGGTATTTTACCTTACAGGAGTATTCGGTAAGGATGTTTCGCAGGCGGCATTTCTGGTGGCGGCTACACCTACAGGTGTGGCGGTGCCGGTGGTTATTGAATTCCTGCATAAAAAGACGCATTTTGCGGCGATGGGGGTGCTGCTTACCAATGTGGTTATGGCTGTTGCTCTTCCGCTTGCCTTGCCGATGATTGCTGAGTACAAAGGAGAAATAGGAATATACCATACTGTATCTTCGGTTGGTTTTACCATCTTTGTACCGCTGGTTGCATCGCTTATTGTGCGTAAAATTGGCGGTTCGGTGTATGCTGCGTCGGTGCGTCTGCGTTTTCTAAGTCTGTATCTCTGGGCCTTTGCCATTCTGCTGGCCTGTGCTGAAGCCCGGCATTTTATTATTGAATACAGTATTCCGGCAGACATTCTGCTGGCTACCGGTAAGGTTGTAGCGCTGGTTTGCGCTTTCAACTTTATTGTAGGTTATCTGCTGGGTGGTAAGGAGTTCTGGCGGGAAAGCGGTCAGGTTTTGGGGCAGAAGAATACTATTTTTTCTGTCTGGATAGGGATTACCTTTTTGAATCCGGTGTCAGCTATAGGTCCGGTGTGTTATATTATATGCCAGAATCTGTTCAATTGCGCTCAGATATTTGTTCATGATTTTCGCAGGGGCCGGAAGCGTGACCGCACCGTGTAAGCGGGATGATTACTGATGGTTAATATAATCTAAAATGCTGTATAGCGCTTGACATCAGGCGTTAATAGCATACAATTATAACCGGAATAGATAAAATTATGACTCAGATAAGGAGATTTTGCGTGAGCAGGGAAGTGGCGTATCAGAAGTGTATAAATCCAATTTGTCAAGCGACTTATGATATAATGCAGGTTCTGCCCAAGTGTCCGGTATGTGGCGAACTTCTGGATGTGGAATATGACTGGGACCGTGTCGAATTGCCGGAAAAACTTCAGGATTTAAGTGCTTTTAAAACTCCTGCAAATGGTTTATGCGGAGTTAGCGGTGTCTGGCGGTTTGGCGCTCTCATGCCGTTCGCTCCTGTTGCTAAACGGGCTACGATAGGTGAGGGGCATACTCAGTTGCGTCCATCACCGACTGTTTCCGGCTATACCGGGGTAAAAAATCTCTTTCTGCAGTATGAAGGTTTGAATCCATCCGGTTCATTCAAAGATAATGGCATGGCAGGTGCCTTTACTCATGCCCAGATGGTTGGGGCAAAGGTTGCTGCTTGCGCTTCAACCGGTAATACTTCGGCCAGTATGGCGGCATTCGCTGCAGCCAGCGGAGCGATGAAAGCAATTATCTTTATCGGGGATGGCAAGGTTGCGTACGGTAAATTATCGCAGGCTCTGGATTATGGTGCTCTGACGCTGCTGATCAAAGGTGATTTTGATGATGCTATGGCACGGGTGCAGGAGGTCTGTCCGCAGGAAGGAATTTATCTGGTAAATTCTGTTAATCCGTTCCGCCTTGAAGGTCAGAAGACAATTATGTTCCGCGTGTTGGAAGGCTTTGGCTGGAAGGTTCCGGACTGGATTGTGGTGCCGGGTGGTAACCTTGGTAATAGCAGTGCGTTCGGTAAAGCTTTTATTGAATTGTATAAGTTGGGCTTTATCGATAAGATGCCGCGTATCGCGGTTATTAATTCAGCCGGTGCACCGACACTCAATAATCTGGTGAATAAGCGCAGGTTGACCTGGAATGGCGGCGCAGTTGATCAGAATATAATTAGAGAATATTATCGTTATCTTGACCGGAATAATGAACGTGCGAGTACTATCGCATCAGCTATCGAAATCAACCGTCCGGTAAATCTGAAGAAATGTCTCAGAGCTCTTGATGCAACCAATGGTGTTGTTAGAGCGGTGAGTGACCAGCAGATTGTTGATGCTAAAGCCTGGGTAGCACGTGAAGGCCTTGGCTGCGAGCCTGCAAGTGCGGCAAGTGTTGCCGGAACCAAGATGCTGGTTGAAGAAGGAATAATCGATAAAGATGCGACTGTCGCTTGTGTCCTCACCGGACATCAGCTGAAGGATCCGCACGCTACAGTGGCTTATCACAGTTATTCTGAAGCTGATCTGAAAAAACAGTATGGTTGTTACGGTATTGCGACCAGCCAATACGGTAATCGTCCAATATCAGTTGCCAATAATCTTGGACAGATCGTAGATGCTATCAGAAAGAATATTGATAATTAATTGTTGAACAGAAGAATTGAGGTGTCTGTATAATATGAGTTATAAAGTTGTTATAAGCGGTGCAGCGGGAAGAATGGGGCGCAAGCTTATGTCTCTGGTTTCAGAGGATGATGAAATTGAGCTTGCTGGAGCTATTGATTATCCGCAGCACCCTAAAATTGGCGAATTGGTATCCACTATTGAACCTGATGTTGGTTCTTCGGAGGTTGTTCTGGCGAACTCTCTTGATGTCGCGGCAGATGTGATAATTGATTTTTCTCTCCCTGAAGGAACTGAAAAGCGTATTCCTGAAGCTATTGAGAACAATGTTGCGCTGGTTATCGGTACAACCGGTATGAATGAAGCGCAGCGGGCACAGGTAGCGGAAGCGTCAAAGTCGATACCGGTGATTCATGCTTCAAATTACTCTTTAGGGGTGAATATGTTGATACGGGTCGCCGCAGAAGTAGCTAAAATACTCGGTAATGGTTTTGATATCGAGATTACCGAAGCACATCATAATCAGAAGGTAGACGCTCCCAGTGGTACCGCGCTGGCTTTGGCTAAGAGTATCTGTGATGCTACCAATCGTGATGTAGCCAGTGACCTGGTACATGGCCGCGAAGGTCGCCCTGGTAAGAGAACCAGAAAAGAGATTGGTATGCATGCACTGCGTATGGGGTCTGTAGTAGGAGATCATAGTGTGTTCTTTGGAAGCGACTATGAAATTATAGAACTTTCTCATCGTGCTCAGACACGGGATCTTTTTGCTGTCGGTGCTATTCGGGCTGCGAAATGGCTGTGTGGTAAGGAACCGGGTATGTATACCATGGAAGATGTTCTCTTTGGTTAGTCTAATTGTGTCGTTAACATTCTTTTAAGCAGACAATAGAGAATGCAGGAGATAAAAATGTATAAAGTTGGTATCATGGGTTGTGGTATTGTGGCTACATTCAGGCATATTCCGGCATTAATGGAGACTGAAGGTATTGAATTAGGGGCTGTTTTTGATCCGAATCCGAGAAAGCTGTTGAAAATTCAGGATAAATATGATATTGATCCTGCAATCTGCTTTACCGATATCGACGAATTTATGAAGCAGGATTTTGATGTTGCAAGTATTACCTCTCCTGCGTCATTTCATGTTGAAAACTGTGCTGCCGCCTGCAAATATGGTAAACATGTTCTATGTGAGAAGCCTCTTGCGCTTACTGAAGAAGAAGCTCAGCAGATGATAGATATGGTTAATGATGCTGGCTTGAAACTTTTTGTCGGTCTCGTTTGCCGTTTTTCTCCTGTTGCGCAGAAAATCAGAGAGCTTATTCAGAATGGTGCGATCGGCAAAGTCGGAACAGTGCGGCTGATATTCAACTGGAACTGTCATGGTAAGTATCGCAATGATGATGATACCGGCGAATACGGCATAAATCGTCGGCGTGAAGGTAGAATGTTTGAAGGTGGGCCTATGGTTGACTGCGGTACGCATCAGATTGACCTTGCACGCTGGTGGCTTAATTCTGATGTGGTTAGTTTTAATGGCTTTGGTTCGTGGGTCGAAGATTATGAGGCTCCAGATCACAGCTGGCTGCATATGGATCACGAAAATGGCGCGCATACCATGATTGAAATAAGTTTTTCATA
This sequence comes from Planctomycetota bacterium, assembly GCA_963677015.1. Lineage (GTDB taxonomy): Bacteria > Planctomycetota > SZUA-567 > SZUA-567 > SZUA-567. The sequence continues at coordinate 2,108,177 of OY781533.1, read as the reverse complement.
CTGTCATACTGCGAACGATCCCGTAAATGAGTTTATTTATGAGCTTATTGGTACCGACGGTGTTATACGCTATGATCGTAATCAGAAATCTATCTTTGTTCATGGTAAAGAGGATTCATTTGAGTTGCCACATAGTGATGATCTTGGATTTGCCTCAATGTATAAAGAATTGGTCTCTGCGCTTGATACCGGCAAGAGTGAGTTGCTGGCTACTGGGCAGGACGGCCTTATAGCCACCCGTATTTCCCGTGAATCAACCGAAGAATCAGTACGCCGCAGGCGTAAGGAAGCTCTTGCCAAGTAGTTGCTTTGCTATTATCCAGATTATGTTCGGGATATTAATTTATGAGTGATGTGCTGAAATTTATACAGATCAGTGATGTTCACCTCGGTGCCAGAGTGTTACCGAGGTGTTTTTCTGTGACTTCGGAAGTACGTCTGGCTCGAGAAGAAGAGATACTGCAGGGCTTGGAAAGTCTAGTTGATATTTTTAGCGAAGAGGGCGCAGAGGTATTGCTGGTTGCGGGCGATCTTTTTGATAATGATGCGGTCAGTCCGGAGGTGGTAAATAGAGTTTTTGCCATCTTTGGTGATTTACCCTTTACCTGTATTCTTCCAGGTAATCACGATTATATCTCAGCTTCCAGTCCATACTCCAAATATGAACGTGCTTCGAGAGGACTCAGTCCGTTACCTGAAAATGTGCATATTTTCAGGGGAAATTCATATTCTTCGGTTTATCTGCCTGGAAGAGGGGATGTCGTTATTACCGGGTGTCCCTTTACCGGTAATACAGCTGTAACCGAGCATCTTATGGCTAAGCCTATACAGCGCGATCCGGCTGCGATATCATTGCTTCTGCATCATGGCGCACGCACACAGTTTGCATTTGAGGAAAGAATGAAGATAACAGCTCCGTTTACTGCTTCTGAACTTCTGGCGCAGGATTTTACTTACACTGCTCTTGGGCATTATCATAGTTATTCTACTATTGATAATGCTGAAGGATTAATTAAAGCCGCATATTCCGGACGCCCCTTTGCCTGTGAGTTTCGGGCAAAAAATGGCTGTATTTTAATAGGTGAAGTTGGTGAAGCTGGTGTTTCTTCTTTGATTCAATATGATATTGATACACGGCGTATTTTTGATTTAGAAGTTAGTTGTGAGAATGTAGGTGGTAATGCTGAATTGGTTGAACTTGCCCATAATGAGTGCCAGCGTAATAATGTTCTTCCTGATGATATTTTGAGGTTGCGTTTTTTGGGTACCAAAAAAAATGATTTCAGGCCTGAAATTATTTTTAATACACTAGAACAGTATGCATTCACTGCTGATTTTTCAGGATTGCATCTTGGATATGATGTTGAGGAATTATTAACCGAGGCTGAGGGTAAGGGGGCGACTGCGGAGAGTATGTTTGTGCGCGGAATATATGCAAAACTCTCTGAGGTTGAGGAAGAAAATGAAAAAGCTGTCTTGCTTGATGCTCTTGACTACGGCATGAAAGCGTTACGCGGAATAAGAGTGGTGCCTAAAGAATATATTTCCGATGATGAAGGATAGTATGCAGGTTGTTTTATGTTATATAGAGTATGCCGAAAAAGTTCTTCTGCTACAGAGGTCCAATCCTCCATATAGTGGGATGTATGCGCTTCCAGGAGGAAAGGTTGAGAGTGGTGAATGTCCGGTTGACGCGGCATGTCGTGAGACTCTGGAGGAGACTGGATTGACTGCGGTCAAGGCTGTTGTCCGTGGCTCTGGCTATGAAACTGTAATTTCAGGTGATAGCGGGCGGGTGCTGTTCGAGTATGAGATGGTTTTGGTGCAGCTGGAGGTAGAGTCCCTGCATTTAACTTCTTCTTCTGAAGGAAACCTTTTCTGGTGCGCTAAAGATGATTTCATGCGGGATACCAGAGTCGTGCCTACAGACATTGATCTGGTTGAAAGTTTTATTCGTAGCGGCAATGATTCTTATCTACGTTATACGGTAGAATATATAGAGGACAAGAAATATAATATTATTGAAAAAACTGACGAGTGATTAAGACAGATTAATAGATTCTACCCGGTTCTTTCCAAGATTCTTTGCTGCATACAGGCACTCGTCGCTGAGCTGAATAATTTTATCCGGGTCAATATTCTCCGAAGCAATTGTTGCCAGGCCAATAGAGATGGTGATATTGATTTCACCGCTACTGGCTGCTAATTTTCTTTTTTCGACATTACTTCTAATACGTTCAGAAACAACCAGCGCTGTTTCATACTCTGTTTCCGGGAGTATAATTGCAAACTCTTCTCCACCGTATCTGGCAAGTATATCGGTTTCACGGGTGGAAAGCTGGAAGACTGTTGTCAGTGATTTGAGTACAATATCACCAAAAGGGTGGCCGTAGGTGTCATTGACAACTTTAAAATCATCAATGTCAATCAGTAATAATGAAAGTGGGTGGTTATAGCGTGAGGCACGCAATGTTTCACTCTTAATCGCTTCGTTGAACTTACGCCGGTTGTTGATGCCTGTAAGGTAATCGGTTATCGATAGTTTTTCGAGTTCTGCGCCTTTTTTCTGTAAATCTTTCTGAACACTGATCAGATAATCTGTAGTTCGATCCTGTTCTTTAAGAATGCGGTTAAAATTCTGTACCTGCCGGCGCAGTTTCTTTTCCATTACGATTTGAGATGTCTGATCAATTCCTTGAATCAGGAGGATATCAATCTTATTATTCTGATTGATAACAGGAGTTACAATAATGTTATAGTGGCGCTGATTTTCATTTTCAGTGATTACAATATTTCCATATTCAGTATTGCCGCTGCGAACGGCTCTGCTTATTGGATGCTCGGTTAGGTCAAGGTTATCATCTCCGCAACATTTTTCAAAATAATTTTCACCGGTTGAAACTCCGGGGTAGGCATTTTTAAATGCTAGATTATAATCAATAATTGAAAATGAATTATTCAGTATTGTAATTTCAACTGGAAGATTATCCATGAGTGTTGAATAAAGTGCGGTGGTGTTCTGGGTCGAGAGGGCCGTGCGTTTTTTTAATCGGACCAGATTTGTCAGCATTTCTGAGAGATTTTTATTGCTGCATGGTTTTTCGATAATTTGAAATACTCCAAGGTCGTAAAAAGTTTCCGCAACCTTGGGAGGGAGCTTGCTGGAATAAACCAGAAGAGGTGTTTTAAGGTTATCTGTATGTGGAATCAGACTTGAGATTGACTCGTATATATTGTCTGTAATTGGTTCAATAACATTTATAATTGTACAGTCAATATCAATGTCATCTTCAAAAAGTGCACTGTGTGCGTCTTCAAGTTTTAACGCCAGTGTGACGGCATAACCGGAATCTTCAAGTGAACTGAGTAATGGTGCTAATGTGTTGTGATGCCTGTCAATTATTAAAATCCTACCTTTTGAATTATTCATGGCTGATCCATTCATAGTGTGGTGGTAGTAATGGTAACTAATTTAGAAACCAAAATATTTACAGTTATTTACGTTGCATTTTTCCAGAATATGCTGTGCTGTTTTCTGGTCTGAAGTTATGTTGTGCTTTAATTCATCAAGACTTGAGAACTTTTTTTCGTCCCTTATTTTTTTGATGAAAAATACTTCAGCTGTATGGTCATATAAATTCCCGTGAAAATTAAACAGATGACTTTCAATCGTTCTTTCGGCCATACCGGTTACACTGTTTACTGTCGGGCAGGTACCTATATTAGTCACACTTTTGAAGTACGAATCTCCGCATCTGGTAATAGTCGCGTATACTCCATTTGGCGGAAAAAGCTCATGATCAGGATTAAGGTTTAATGTCGGAAAGCCTATAGTCCTGCCAAGTTGTTTGCCTTGAACCACTTTTCCTAAAACCGAGGGAGGCCTTCCAAGCAGCTTGCAGGAACCTGTAAGGTCTCCGCAACTTGTATCAGCTCTAATCTGTGATGAGGAAACTTTTGTTCCGTCTATAATAACCCCGGGAACACATATAGCGTTAATATCCGGATAATTTACTTTAAGAAATGAAATATTTCCTTCACCCTTATAGCCGAAATTACCACTTTCACCAAGAACCACGCTATGGGCTGAAAGTTTATTGATTAAAAAATCTTCAGTAAACTTCTGAGCGGTAATTTTCGAGAATTCATCTGTAAAGCTGATAACCCAAACTGCATCCAGACCAAGATAAGACAATAATTGTAACCGGTGTTCAAGACTGCAGATCATGGCAGGAGCATTGCCAAGAATTTTACGAGGATGAATATCAAACGTCAGGGCTATTGACGGGTGGTTGTTTTTTCTGGATATTTTCACGACTTCTTCAATTACTTTTCGATGACCTAAGTGAACGCCATCAAACATGCCAATTGTTACCGTCGTTTTTTTCCCGCACCAGGGCGAGTCATGGTTATTACCGAAAATTCTTAGCATGGAAAATACTCAGTGAATGTTAAAGATGTCTGGATAGGCGCGCCCAGGTTCTGCGACCTATAATACCATCGGCTTTTAGCTTTTCCGCTCTCTGAAAGCGTTTTATTGCTCCGATTGTTCTATTACCTATTTTCCCATCAATAGCTCCTGGATTATATCCGGCATTGGTGAGGGCAAGCTGTACATCCGAGGTGCTGACACCAGAAATTACGATATATTTTTTGCCGTGGTATTTACTCTGATTAGCTTTACCTGGTATATCCTGTGAGAGGGTTTTCAGGGTGGACTTGATATTTTGATTTGATGAACCATTAGCGGGTTCGATATCAGTTATTTCTACAACCGGCTGAGTAGGGTCATTTGTTGCTACTGACATTGTAGCAGAACTTGGCTGAAGAGTAAGATCGCTTGCCGGTGGAGCAGAATTGATGGTTTCTACCTGTTCATTCAATGCGGATACGCTCTGCTTGAGGTCGGTGACCTGTACTGATAGCTGATTAATCTGCTCTTGTGTGGTTGTATTGTTAGTCTGGCAACCGGTCATAATTGATATTGCGCCGAACATAGCCGCTATAGTTAAAATTTTCATTTAAAAAATTCCCCCATAATATATTTATTTAATACTCATTTCAGGCAAGTATGGAAAATGTTGCAAAAAAATTATTATTAAATTGAATTATAGCAATTTTACACTGTATTACAATAAATTATTCATTTATGAACGGATAATTTTAGTTTTTACTTTTACGCATTAGCTCTTTATTATTAAGAGGTTGTCAATTGTTTCATTAGTTATATTATACTTGATTCCTGTACTGATTAGTATAGAATAACTGTATCAGTACATGAAATTAAATGAAATGAATTTAGTGAAAGGAAATTTATGAGCTCTATGAAAGACGAGATTAAGGATCAGTTGAGTGTTGATCTTGCCGGTCTGTATCGTGAAGAGGTTATTACAGATCTTAAAGCTGCTACTTTTAAGGTTATGATTCCTGTAAAGATAGATGGTTCCGAAGATGAGTCGCGCGAGCGTTTTATCTCTGCTCAGACCAGTGTAATGAGTCCAATGGGGGTAATTCCGCTACAGGCGAAACTTGAAGCAAAGAATCTTGAAGAGGCCGCAGCTGAATTTCCTGCTGCAATTGAGAAAGCGATGGATCGTCTTATTGAGGAAGCCAAGGAAATGCAGCGGCAGGAAGCTTCTAAAATAGTAGTGCCCAATGCACCTGCAAATCCAGGTAAAATTCAGCTTGGATAGGGTAGCCTGATGAGAAAAAATCTTTATTCTCTCGGTGTAAGCATATTTATTATTGTATTTATTATGACCTTTTCTCTGGTATTAAATGCTGGAGAAAAGGTTTTTTGTTCATTGTGCCATAAAGAAATATCTGGAAGCTATGTACGGTTCAAGGACGGTACTGTTTTTTGTAATGAATGTATGCAGAAACCTAAATGTATCCAGTGTGGTAAGCCTACGCTGAATATGGTTCAGGGTGAACCTCTGTGTTTAAGTTGTGCGGAACATCCAAACGTCTGCAGGGAGTGCGGGAAGCTGCTGGGGCGCAAGTTTATTGTTTTCCCGCTTTCATCCGGGCGGTTCTGCCGCGAATGTGTGAGTAGCCTTCCCAAGTGCCGGTTCTGTTCTGCTCCAACCAATGAAACAGCTGATAATGGTGAAGGCTGGTATATGTGTTCAGAGTGCAAACAAAAAGCAGTATACGGTATAGATTCCACACAGCAGGTACTCTCGGAAGTTCAGCAGATTATAGGGGCAAATATTCATCTTACCTTGAAATCTCCGGCAGCGCTTGAGCTTTGTCCAGATATCGTTAAAGAGGGCAGAAAAATGAATGGGGATGAGATGGGGCTTATGCAGCAGCATGGTTCAACCTCGGTAATTCTTATTCAGGATGGTCTGCCGAAGGAACTTGTTTATGAAACACTGGCGCATGAATGGGCACATGCCTGGGTTGCGCAGCATGCCAGATATAAACCGTCTTTGAAGGTTGAGGAAGGATTTTGTCAGTGGGTGGCTTCTAAAGTGTTGATTTATAAAGGTTTTGATGCCAGCTTGAATATTCTTAGAACGCGTAAGGATATATACGGCACAGGGTATCGGAAGCTTGAAAAAATGGAAATTTCACGTGGTGTTAATGGAGTTACAGATTATGTCTGTAATACCAGTCCGGGGCTTTTCAAGAAACTATTTGGTAAAAAAAGATAGCTTCGAATTATAATTTCGAAGCTATCTTTTTTAAACTCGTAAATACTAATATAAGTATATTGCTTAGCGAAGTGCAGATGTTTTACGATGTGGATGGGTGCTCTTGGCACGTAGTTTTGATGATCCACCATGTTTTGCAGCTTTATGAGCGCTGAGTTTTTTACGGATTTTACGACGGGCCTTTGCAAGCTCTTCGCGTTCTGCTTTCTTAGTATTTCTTGCCATATTACTTTCCTTTTCTCTATTATGTTTAAAATTAATAATAATTATATTTTTTCATAATTTGAAGTATTATAAAATACATAGATTTGAATGTAAGTCAAGAAGTAATCTGGTTTTTTATATTTCAGAGGCCTCTTTATTTAAAAATTCCAGCTCTGTAAGTATCTGATCTCTGTATGCGACTCCTTCAAAGCGTTTGGCTATTTTGCCATTGTAGAAGATTAGAGTTGTTGGGAAAGCTTTGAGATTGTATTTTGCAATTGTTGTATCATTTGGAATAACCCTGATAAGCGGGAATTCCATTGATTGTTTGGCTGCATTGATTTCATTGCTCTGAATCTGGCAGGCACGACAATCTTTGTCCCAGAAGTATACTACTACAGTACCTTCGCGGTATTTATTCATGAAATCATTTTCCTGCTTTGCAACCTGTTGTTGTGTGCAGCCTGAAACCAGAAGGCCGGTGCAGAAAAGTATAAGAAAAAGTAGGTATCTCATTTTTATCTCCATATATGCTGGCATTTCGCGATTGACGTTAGCCATAAAGTTGTTTTAAATAATAATATATTATCGATGAAAACAATTTTCGCAAGTAAAATATGCTGTTGATGGAGATTATTCGCGAATGAAGTTAAAATAAAACAATACTGAAGATTAGTGGGTGTTGTGGTCTTTAAGATCTTTGATAATTGCGTTTATCTCTGAGAATTCTTCGGGAGTAATGTGAGAAATATCATAGCCGTTGGCTTTAATTATAGCGAGGTAGGTCTTGGCAACTCGAACAAGGGTATTGTAGTTTTTCGGGTCTCCCCCTATAATTTCAAACTCACCATCATTTTTGATGATTACCTGTGCTCCGTCAGGAGATAAGCCCTTCAGGCATGCCTGACGCCGCTTGGAGTCATTATGAAGTGATTTTGCGGTATTCATGGAGCAGCTCCCGATGGAGTTATCATTCCTTAACAAGCCATTATCTGTTGTCTGGCTGACAGGATCTATGGTTTTAAGAGTACTACAAAATTAATTATTGCTGCTAGTCTGTTTCTGGAAGAGAAAAAGTATTGATTACACTATTCAATCTGTAATTGATATGATTTATAATATAAATCTGTTAAGTCTGCTTCAAGAAAAGTTTTTGAATTATGATAAAAATTACTAATTAATACAATTAAATAATGTGATAATGCTTTTATATATAGGGCGTATGGTAATAAAAATATTTTTTTAAAAGGTATGATATTTTGGATTGGCAAAGAGGTTATATTCAGGTTTATACCGGTGGCGGTAAGGGAAAAACAACCGCGGCGCTGGGCTTGGCATTGCGTGCTGTAGGTGCCGGGTTACGAGTTTATTTCGGGCAGTTTTTAAAAGCCAGAGATTGTGCTGAGGTAGTCGGATTGGGGCTTTTGGGAGAATTGGTGACTCTTGAGCGGTTTGGCAGTGGGCGCTGGGTTGATAGATCAGATCCGCAGGCTTATGCAGAAGAGCTGGAGCTTGGGATTCGGGGCCTGAACAGTATCCGTGCTGCAATACAATCCGGAGATTATCAGGTTGTTGTTCTTGATGAAATTCTCGGGGCACTGCATAAGGGGGTAGTTGGTCTTGAAGATGTCGTCGAGCTTCTCAAGAATAAACCGTCTGAAGTGGAGCTTATTCTTACCGGCAGGAACGTTCCTGAAGAGATTGTTGCTCTGGCTGATCTTGTAAGCGAGATCAATCCGGTGAAGCATTATTATAAATCCGGGGTTCCTGCCAGAAAAGGCATTGAATTTTAATAAATACTTCCGTTTATCGCTGGAGTTGATTGGATTTAGTAATTAGCGGTAACTAAGTTTTATCCCTTTATGATTTTAATCTCTGCTCTGAGTTATTTTTATCATTATATTGTTTTACTTTGATTGCCAGTAGAGAAATGTCAGCTGGAGACACACCGGAAATTTTACTTGCCTGGCCTATTGTCTCTGGAGCAATATCCTGTAGTTTATCTCTGGCTTCCAGTCGCAGACCTGAAATACTTTTATAGTTGAAGTTATCGGGAATACGCATATTGTGATTCCTTTTTAACTTTTTTATCTGGTTCAGGTGGCGCTGGATGTAGCCGGCATATCTTATTTCAATTAGTGCTTGTTCACTGGCTCTTGGAGATATTTCTCTGAGCAGATCAGGAGCCTTTGTTTCTACGTCTTCCCAGGTCGTTTCAGGATTTTTCAGGAGCTGTGCAAGGGTTTTGTCATCGCTTCTGGTGTTTTCAAGGGTGGTGATTGTTTCAGAGATTTCAAGCTTTAGCTTTTCAACTTCATCTGCCCGCTTCGCACTGATAAGGCCAAGCTTTTGGGCTTTTGCCGCCAGTCTGAGATCAGCATTATCCTGACGCAGCAGGAGCCGGTATTCGGCTCTGCTGGTAAACAGGCGGTACGGTTCATCTGTTCCGCGGGTGACAATATCATCTACCAGAACCCCGATATAGGCTTCATCACGACCAAGTATGAACGGTTCGCGCTTCTGAACCTGCAGGGCGGCATTTATGCCGGCATATATACCCTGTGCCGCGGCTTCTTCATAACCTGAAGTTCCATTTATCTGTCCGGCAAGGAATAACCCCTTTACCTGTTTGGTCTCCAGAGTATTGCGTAAAGCTTTTGGGGATATGGCGTCATATTCGACCGCGTAGCCGTACCGGATAATCTCTGCGTCTTCCAGTCCCGGGATGGAATGCACCATCCGTTCTTGTGAGACGGTGTCAATACTTGTTGCCAGACCGTTCAGGTAGACCTCTTCTGTATCCCGTCCTTCCGGCTCTACAAATACATGATGCCGCTCTTTCTCCGGGAAGCGGGCTATCTTTAGCTCGAATGATGGGCAGTAACGCGGACCGACACCTTCTATCTGACCGCTAAAGAGCGGGGCGTCTTTCAGGATTTCTTCAATTACTGCCTGCGTCTGCGGTGTTGTCCAGGTCGCCCAGCAGGGTATCTGTTCAACGTCAAGTTTATCAGTAAGGTAAGAGAACGGCTGTGGCGGCTGATCCCCAGGCTGCATCTGCATCTTGGAATAATCGATAGTTCTGGAGCTTACTCTGGGGCAGGTGCCGGTTTTCAGGCGCAGCAGGGGCAGCTTGAGTTTCTGCATGCTTTCGGAAATTTCTACTGCCGCCGGCTCACCAAAGCGCCCGCCGGGGGCGATATGTTTGCCTATATGCGTTTTTCCTCTGGGAAATGTGCCGGTGCAGACGATAACCGCAGAGGCGGTTATTTCCAGACCGATGGCGGTTCTGACACCGGTTATTCTGCTGTCTTCGGTGAGTATGTCTGTAACTCTGTCCTGCAGCATTTTTACATTGGGTGCCGCTTCCATATAGTGCTTCATCCAGTGCTGGTAGGCCCATTTATCGGCTTGTGCTCTAGGGGAGCGTACTGCCGGCCCCTTTGATGATTTAAGCATTCTGAACTGAATACCGGTTGCGTCTATGCATAGCCCCATGGCACCGCCGAGTGCATCTATCTCCCGAACAAGCTGCCCTTTGGCCAGCCCACCGATAGCTGGGTTGCACGACATCTGGGCAACAGTATCCATTGACATGGTGATTACCAGTGCTTCAAGTCCCATTCTGCCGATTGCTAATGCGGCTTCACAGCCGGCGTGTCCGGCACCTATTATAACTATATCAGTATTCATTGTGTCTCTTCGAAAAGTAAAACGGAAGAATAAATCATGGTTGTGTCTTAAAAATAGATAGACTATTTTATTATGGCGGGTATAACAAGTCAATAGAACTCAGAAATTTATAGTGTTAGAGTACTTGGGGTAAGGTTGAAGAATAGACTCATTAGAAGCATATAGCTCATAATATGATTTGAGGTGATCTCAGTACCTGCTGATTGTTCAGTAATAATATATTACAGTAAATTGATCTGGAATGTGTTTTCTGTCAGATAAGCATGGAGGCTATCTTTTGAATGAATTTTTCGTCTCCCTGATCTTTGGCGCAGTCGGCCAGGAAGTTCACCGCACTTTCCAGATTTTTCTTTGCCTCTTCATTATCACACCATTTTTCCAGAGAAGTCTGGAAATAAATGATTGCTTTGAGTATTTCGCCGAAATCTCTGCTGATCTTTCCTTGGGCCAGTATTTTTTTGGCTTTGGTTGATAGCCGAACACTTTCGTAATGAGTGCTTATCGCATCACGGAATTCTTCAACACTCTGATAGCGTTCAGACTGGTCGGTTGACATAGCTTTCATTGCTGTTTTCAGCAGTTCACTTTTGATCCAAGGCTCTTCAATGACATTCTTTCCGGCATTGGAGATGCACTGAATAATGCTTTCTCCGGTATGTGGAACCTGGCCGGTAAGCACTTCAAATAATATGGCTCCAAGAAGATAGATGTCGCTGGTATGGTCGATTTTTTCCTCATAGCCCAAGGCCATTTCAGGTGACATGTAGGCGGGGGTGCCGGCAATGGCATCTTCATATGAGACACGTGGTGCAAATGAATCATCACTGATTCCGGCTGCAAGTCCCCAGTCTGTAACCAGAACCTCTGAATATTTCCCAATCATAACATTATCAGGCTTTAGATCCCGGTGAATTATACCCTGGCTGTGTGCATACGCTATGCCGTTACAGACAGCAAGCAGAATTTCAATGTTTTCCTGTAATGAGTTGGCGTCAATAATGTCACACCAAGGTGTTCCATCTACAAGTTTCATTGCGTAAAAGACATTTTTTTCTTCGTTAAGCCCCAAGTCGTATATCGGTATAATATTGGGATGCTCCAGTCTGCCGGTAATGGCAGCTTCGGTGCATAGTTTCTGAGTATTCTCAATGGTTAGTTTATTGCTGGTATCAGCAAGTTTTATCGCAACGTCCCGTCCAATTGCTTTCTGTTTGGCTTTTAAAATTATTCCCATACCGCCGCTGCCGATAGTTTCAGATATCTCGTAATCAATTGATTCGTCCGGGGCAATCTTGGTACAGATATTGGTGCCTTTCAGCAGGATAGAGAAGTTTCTGGGATTAGTATTAACATTTAATTGCGGATATTCCTGTGTAATTGATTTTTCCCCATCGCCATCGAGAATATGGGAATCAGAAAAATACTGGTTTGCGATTTCTCTGGGGATAGAGGTCGTTCCATGTCGCTGCACTGAGGTGGTTGATGTTATTTTTATCTCAGTGTTACATTCCGGGCAACGGTGATTTTTAATTTCGCTTTTTGTAAGAACTCTCCGGCAGTGTGGGCAGTGAATAACCATGTGTAATATCCATAAGTTGAACAGGCAAAAAAGATTATTGTATTTTAGCTCAATCAAATTTTTTTGCAAGAATGTCGTCGGGTATTTTGTAAAAACATATTTATTGCCGCATAGTTAATTGTTGACTAAGAGTCACAAAATCATAATATTACTATTAGTCATATTGTGAATAATGGTCTTTTATAACATTGGAAAGGTAAATTGTGAGTATTTCGTCAAGAAAAGAGCGTGAATTTAAGGAAAGGGAAAAGCTGATCCTGCGTACCTCTTATGATATGCTGTTAGCTGAGGGGTATATGGGGTTTACAATAGATAAGCTGGCAAAAAAAATTGACTATGCAAAAGGGACCGTCTATAAACATTTTGCATGTAAAGAGGATATTGTGATGAAGGTTCTCAATGAGGCCTTTAAACAGAGACTAAAGGTTTTAGACAGAATAAAAACTCTGAATGTCCCTGAGCGGGCGCTGGTTATGGCGGGTACATATGGTATGTCACTGTATAATAAGCTCAATCCAAATCTGCACCGTCTTATTCAGATTGGTAATGTTGAGTCTATATGGAGTAAGGTTAGTCAGGATTTGAAGGACGAACATAATCTGATGGTGACTAAGATTTTTGATGACTTCGAGCTACTGGTGCAGCTGGCGGTTAAGAATGGAAATCTTGAGCTTGGGGAACATGAGAGTATCGATATTTACTTTTCAATTATCTGCATCAGTATGGGGTTTAGCGGGTTGCTGCGCAGTACCCGTGATGAACAAATTCCACACAATATTATCGAGTGTCTGTGTAATTCACGATTGGTAAAGGATCCTGCCCGTGTTCTCCGACTTGCAGTGAGTACTTTTCTGGATGGGTTGAACTGGCGTCCGCTGTCAAAGGATTATGATTATAAGGCTCTGGAGAAGGAAGTAACCGATACGATTTTTGCTGATTTTAATGATATTATAAATGGTAATAAGCAGGTTGAGTTTATTCTTGATCTTGATATATAAGTGTTTTTCGGTTTTTATTATATTTTTGAGGTAATAAGGAAATAATCTATATGGAAAGCAAACCGAGTAGATTTCGCAGAGTAAAAGGTGCTGTTTATGCTAATATCCCTTTTGTATTGATGCTGGCTGTTTTTGTTGCCGGTATTCTTTTATTCTTTCAGTTGACACAGCAGCGGAGTGCTGCCAAGAAGGCTGAAACAGATGCGATCGCTAAGACGGCAACTCAGAAAAAGAAAAACGTTGAAACTGTAAGTGTCAAGCCCGGAAGGATTGTCGATTCTCTGATATTGCCAGGGATAGTCGAATCCTGGGAGCGGGTCACTATCAAATCTGAAGTAACAGGACGGATTACCGATATTCTCAAGGATGAAGGGGATAAGGTAAGTAAAGGCGATATTATTGTAAAGGTTGATGATCGTGATTATAAAGCGGCTCTTAAAGAAGCTAAAGCAAATGTTGATCTGCGTAAGAGTGATTTGGAGCGTAATACCGCACTTTTCAAGAAAAAAATTATCTCGCAGTCAAAGTATGATGCTGTTGTAGCTCCGGCCAGGGCGGCAGAAGCAGCTCTTGATAAAGCAGCTCTCAATCTTGATAGAACCGAGATCAAGGCTTCATTTGACGGTATTATAAACAAACGTCATGTGCGTCTGGGAACACTTGTTGTCCCCGGTACTGAAATTGCGAATATTCTGGATACCAGTAAAGTGAGGGTTAACGTCTTTATACCTGAAAGAGATGTTACCAAGGTTCAGGGTTTGAAAGAGGCAGATATATATTTAAATGATAATCATGGTATTAAAATTACAGGGAAAGTAATTTTTCTCTCAGAAGCGCCTACAGAAGGGGCGCAGGCTTATGAGCTTCAGCTTGAAGTTGATAACAGTAAAGGACTGCTGCGCCCGGGAATGTTTGTTGACGGTAATATCATACGGGGAGTGAAGGATGCGGCAATCACTCTACCTATATATGCAATTATTCCGGTTGGTTCACGTTATTATTGTTATGTGGAGAATGATGGCGTGGCACAAATTCGTGAGGTTACTACTGGTATTATTAGTGGGGATCTGGCTGAGATTACCTCTGGATTGACGGTAAATGACAGAGTTATTATAAAAGGGCAGCGGCAGTTGGAAGACGGTGAACTGGTCGAAGTGACAAAGGCTCATAACGGGTTGTAGTCTTTTGGAATTTGTTTATTATGTGGCGATTTATAATTGCTACCAGTTATATGACGGAAGATAAATAATGATCATATCGAATATTGCTGTCGAGAAAAGGGTTACAGTTTATGTAATGACCGTTATTCTTGCAATTGCAGGGTATATATCATATATGCTTATGCCGCGGGAGGCGGAGCCGGAGGTTGTGATCCCGTATATATTTGTCAGTACGAATTACCGCGGGGTATCGGCTGAGATAATTGAAACACAGATAACCAAGAAGATTGAGGACAAATTAAAGGGAATGGATGATGTAAAGGAAATACTTTCTTCATCCTATGAGGGTACCAGTGAAATCAGCGTGGAATTTGTTGATGGTACTGATATTGATAAGGCGGAATCGGATGTTAAGGATGCTGTTGACAGAGCGAAAACCGATCTGCCGTCAGATCTCGATGATGATCCGCTGGTATATGACATAAACCTTTCTGAAACCCCATTTTATATTTTTGCTATTAAGGGTAGTGACAAGCGAACGTTGCGTAAAATCGCTGAGGATATTGAGGAGAGTATTGAGGCCATACCCGGAGTGCTTGAGGTGGATGTAAGTGGTGGTTTTGAACGGGAAATCCATGTTGAAATAGATCCGATGCGCATGGCTCTCTACGGTATTGACATGGCTACTGTAGCCAGTCTGGTGGCGGGAGAGAATAGTGATTTTTCCGGTGGTAGTATCAGAACCAAAGAGGCAAAGTTTCAGATTAAAATCGATGGTGAGTTTCAGCAGGCCAAGGATGCAGAGCATATTGTGGTCGCTTCAAGAGCAGACGGCTCTCCAATTTATCTCAATGATATCGCAACGATTGAAGATGGGAATAAGGATCTTGATTCCGACGGTAGAGTTGACGGGCTGGATAGTGTCAATGTCTATGTTAAAAAGAAAAGCGGTGAGAATATTGTGCAGCTGGTATCCCGGGTTCGCGCGAAAATAGCCGAGTCCGAGCAGGGGTGGCCTAAGGGGGTGACCTATGATGTTCTGGAGGATAAGGGCGAGAGAGTTGAAAACCAGATTGCCGATCTGGAGAATAACATTATTACGGGATTACTGCTGGTGGTACTGGTCGTCTGTTTTGCGATGGGTATGCGTAATGCTATTCTGGTATCTTTGTCAATCCCGTTTTCAATGCTTATTTCGTTTATCATACTCAGAGCTATCGGGGTAACGCTCAATATGGTGGTGCTGTTCGGGCTGACTATTGCTCTGGGAATGCTGGTGGATAATGCGGTGGTAATCATTGAGAATATTTACCGTTTTATGCAGAGCGGAATGGGGCGGATTGAAGCAGCTAAAAAAGCTACCGGTGAGGTTGCCTGGGCAATTATCGGGTCGTCTCTTACGACTATGGGCGCTTATTTTCCACTCATTCTCTGGAATGGAATCATGGGGCAGTTTATGCGCTATATTCCGATTACAGTGATTGTGACTCTGGCTTCATGTTTATTTGTGGCGCTGGTAATCAATCCGGCAATGGCGGCAGGGTTGATGAAGGTAAGGAAGAAACGCATGCATAAGGTTCTTGGCGAGCATGCGAAGAATGATAATTTCTTTATCTCTGGCTATAGACGTATTCTGCGCAGCTTCCTTGGGTTAAGCCGTGACGGCTCCAAACAGAGGATCTTCCCGAGAGTGAGCATTCTGCTGGGATCCGGTCTGGCGCTTGTTCTGGCCTTTTCCTTCTGGATGTATCGTATCGGCTATAATATCCCGGTTGAGTTCTTTCCTTCTACCGATCCAGAGAAGATAGAGCTGAGCTTGACGATGCCGTCTGGTGCCAGTCTGGGATATTGTGATGATGTCCTGAAAGAGGCTGAAGCCAGATTTTCAGATAAGGATCACGATAAGCATACCTATGAAAAGTCTATTGCCTTGAAGGAGCATAAGGATAAATTTGGCAAAGCATATAAGTCTATCAGTGATATACCGAATATTGATTTTACTTATTCCAAAGCGGATTCGCTGGGCGGTGATAATTCGGTTACTATAGAGTTTATTGATATGGAGAAGCGGACTGTACGGAGTTTTGAAACGATTAAAGAACTTGAAAAACGGGTCGAGACCTTGACGGGAGCGGATTTCACTCTGGAGGAAGAAGAGATGGGACCGCCTACTGGTGCGGCTGTAGAGATAGAGATATCCGGTGATGATCTCGGGGTGCTTGCAGAAAGTGCAATACGCTTCAAGAAGGTTCTGGAAGGAATCCCTTTCACCAGAAATATCAGCGATGATGCTGGGCAGTCAAAGCCGACTCTGAAACTGGACATTGACCGTAAACGTGCAGCATTACTGGGATTGTCCAGCAGTGCAATAGGTCAGGTGCTGAGTACTGCAATTAATGGTATAAACGTGGATGATTTCCGTGATGGTGATGATGATTATGATATTCTGGTGCGTCTGGATGATAAGAGCCGAACTCTGGTGGACACACTTTCACAGCTCTTTATTCCTACGGCTTCAGGAACACTGGTGCCATTGTCAACGGTCACCAGACTTTCTTATACCAATGGTATCGGTAAAATAAAGCGTAAGGATCACAAGCGTGTGGTAACCGTCTCCGCTGATGTCGATGAGACCAAGACTTCAGGAGCAGCGGTACGGACGGTACTCGCTAAAAAACTGGCGGAAATGAATTTTACTCTGCCTACCGGTTATACCTATAAGTTCTCTGGTGAAGATGAAGACCAGAAGGAAGCCAGTGACTTTCTTCTTTATGCCGGTGGTATATCAATCGCTCTTATCTTCTTTATTCTGGTTGCTCAGTTCAACTCGGTGATATATCCGTTTATAATAATGACCTCGGTGATATTATCTCTGACCGGTATCTTTTTTGGGCTGGGTGCATTTAAAATGCCGTTTGGTATTATCATGACCGGAGTGGGTGTTATTTCGCTGGCTGGGGTGGTGGTTAATAATTCGATTGTGCTTATTGAGTATATTATTCAGCTGCGCAATGAGGGTATGTCGCTTACTACAGCTATTGAAGAGGCATGTGTTACCAGACTGCGCCCGGTGCTGCTGACAACGATAACTACAGTGCTGGGCTTTATGCCTATGGTGACCGGTATCAGCTGGGACTTTCATCCAAGTACTTTTGGTATACAGTTTGCCAGTGAATCGACTCAGATGTGGCAGCCTATGGCGGTAGCAATGATGTTTGGGCTTATTTTTGCAACCGTGCTTACCCTTCTGACCCTTCCCAGCCTGGTATCTTTAGTTGAGACGTCTAAAAAGCGTTTGGGTTTGACTGCTACAATGCTGCACTCTTCGTATAAAGGTGTGCGTCGCGGTTATAAGAGGTTTGTTATTAAGCGGCTGCGTTAGAGATGTTTTGCTGCTTAGGGCAGTATATAAAAACAGACCGGTTTGATCCGGTCTGTTTTTTTTAATTAACTGATTATTCTCTTTGAGACTGGAGTTTGGCTAAAGTAATTCTCCCCGAGCGATTTCAATAACTTCTCCACCAACTTTGATAGTTGAATTATTAACCTTTGCCTTGAGTATGGAAGCACGGGGAATTTCAAAACCCTGCTCAATACTTACGTCGATGTCATGTCCGAGATGTTTTGCCATATAAGCTGCCAGACATCCCGTAGAACTGCCGGTAGCGGGATCTTCGTATATCCCGAAGACATCGCAGAATACTCGTGAGTGGAGGTCATTTTCCTGCAAGCAGGTCTCTTCGGAAAAAAGATAGAGTGCAGATTTTTCTTTACCTTCAAAGAAACGGTAAAGAGCTTCGGTGGTAATATTACATCGTCTAACCGCTTCCAGTGTGCATAATGGAATTATAATTGTTGATAAACCGGTGCTGATACGCTGGATAGGCAGGTCGGTGCGTATTGAATCTGCTGGAAGACTTAATAATGAAAGAACGTCTTCCGGTGCATAGGATTCGAAGAATTCGGGAGGGTTTTGGGTCATCCAGAGTGTAGAAGCGCTGGTCTCGACCGGGATTTCTCCCACAGGAAGTGATATTGTAAGCTGTTTTAATTGCGGGCTGAAGTATTTTTGCATCAGGTAGGCTGTACCGAGTGTCGGATGTCCGGCAAATGGCAGTTCTTCGCTGGGAGTGAAAATACGGGTAGAGAAGGACTTTGAACCTTGCTTAGGGCATAGTACAAAGGTTGTCTCAGAATAATTGAATTCTCTGGCGATCTGCTGCATGGTTGCGGCCGGGATTTCTTTCTCTAGAAGGACTGTTGCCAATTGGTTTCCTGAATATCTGCCGCAGCTGAATACATCGGTAATATAGAATTGCATTGTTGTTGCTCTCCTTATTTTGACTGTTAGACATTCCTGATGTTATATTATTATTATACTTATTTATTGCTGAATTATTGAGGTTTTGAATGAAAAAAACCTTCCAGTAAAAACTGGAAGGTTAATTTTGGCATTCCTAAGGGGATTCGAACCCCTGTTGCCAGCGTGAAAAGCTGGTGTCCTAGACCGGGCTAGACGATAGGAACACTTATATATCCGAGTTTACATTGATAAATTTGGTAGGAGCGAGGGGACTCGAACCCATGACCATCGCCTTAAAAAGGCGGTGCTCTACCAACTGAGCTACGCTCCTATTTTTACTTTTTTATCACCGTTCCTTGGTGAGATTTATATAATATGATTTTAGCATATTAAGTCAATAATAAAAAGGAAAAAAATATTAGAATTTTGTATTACCCGTAAAATCACGGGTATTTAATACATTTCATACTATCTTCTTTATTCTATTTTGGTGTTAGAATTTAATTATTTTGTCTGCGGGTGTTTTGAGAATAAGATTTTATTGTGATTTTAATAAAAAAAACATTTAAATCCTTGAAAATTCTTTGGCTTATGATATAATCCAAACAAAACTGATCAGAAAGGTATGGATTATGCGTCTGGCACAGAAAACTCTATATGCAATAAAAGCGATATATTCGTTGGCGGACAGCTATTCGGTCAAGCCCAAGACTATACCGGTTATTGCGGCAGAGCAGGATATACCAGCCGCTTTTTTGCAGAATATTATGCGTGATCTTCGCTCCGCCGGTCTGGTGGAGAGTAGAAGAGGAAAGGATGGAGGTTATGTTCTCGCACAGAAACCTGAAAGTATCAAGGTTGGCGATGTTGTCGTTATCTTTGAGGGCGAACTGTATCCTGTTGAAAGTGTTGACCAGGATAAGTGGCAGGATCGACTCTTTGCGCCACTCTGGGATGAGGCAGCACAAGCATTACTTGATGTGTATATGAGTGTCGATTTTAAACAGCTCGTCGAAAAGGGCAGGATACTTCGTTTCGGCGTTATTCATGATTATGTAATATAATTACTTTGCTTACTTCCCGGGGTTTATCCGGCGGGAAAATATATGGAGATTTAAATTATGGAATATAAAGGTATTGATACAAAAGCGGTACAGTCAGGGTATGAAATTGACCCTACTACTATGTCTAAAGCGGTTCCTATTTATCAGACAACAGCGTATGGTTTTAAAGATTGTGATCACGGTGCGCGCCTATTTGAGCTTAAGGAGCTGGGAAATATATATACCCGCCTGATGAATCCGACTACCGATGTGCTGGAGAAGCGACTTGCCGCTATTCATGGCGGTACTTCTGCTGTTTGTACCGCGTCTGGGACGTCGGCAATATTTTATGCTGTATGTACTCTTACCGGAGCAGGGCAGAATGTTGTTGCTTCCAGCTGTTTGTATGGCGGTACCGTCACCCTGTTGACCAAGACACTTGAACGTTTCGGTATTGAAGGCCGTCTGGTGAATTCCCGTGACCTTGCGGAGGTCGAAGCGGCAATTGACGAGAATACCCGTTTAATTTACTGTGAAACACTCGGTAATCCTAAGTGTAATGTGGAAAATATTGAGGCGTTGGCGGAAATCGCACATCGCCATGATTTACCGCTGGTTGTAGATGACACTGTAAGTCCTCCTCCAATTTTTGATCCGTTCAAATATGGCGCGGATATTGTTGTGAATTCACTGACCAAGCTGGTTGGCGGGCATGGTACCAGCCTTGGCGGAGTTGTGGTTGAGAAGGGCGATTTTAACTGGGCGAACGGTAAGTTTCCGGAGATAGCCGGACCTGATGCATCTTATCATGATTTTAATTTCTGGGAAGCATTTGGTAATCATGATAAAGCAGCACTTCCAGGATTCAGTTTCACCTTTAAAATTCGCTGCGGTTTGCTTCGTGACACCGGTGCCTGTCTCTCGCCATTCAATGCGCAGCAGCTGCTGCTCGGGGTTGAGACTCTGCCGCTGCGGGCAAGAAGGCATTGTGAAAACGCACAGATAATAGCGGAGTGGCTTGCTGAAAATCCTGCTGTTGCCTGGGTTGAATATCCGGGGCTTAAAGGTCATCCTGACTATGAACTGGGAAAGGCCACTTATCCGCTGGGGCCTGGGGCATTGATTGGTTTTGCTCCCAAGGGAGGGTACGAAGCAAGTAAGAAGCTCTGTAATAATGTGAAAATGGCTACTCATCTGGCAAACTTACTCGATACCAAAACGCTGGTTACTCATAATGCAAGTACTACCCATCAGCAGTTATCTGAAGAAGAGCTGCTGGCTGCCGGGGTTACACCTGATTTTATCCGTCTGTCTGTCGGACTCGAGGATGTTGAGGATATAAAGGCTGATCTGGAGCAGGCGTTGGCGATTGCGACCGCTTAGTTTTGCAGGTTATTGTGGGTTGTTGTAATAGATAGTGGAAAGTTTGTTATTAATGAGTAAAAAAACTAGTGATAATTTTAGCGGTCCAGACGCTCCCGATTCAGTTGGCTGGACGGAAGCAAAACGTATTACTGTCGCCTCACTCCAGCATCCGTTCAAGTTGGAGTGCGGCAGATCATTAGGACCTATTGAGATTGAGTATGAAGAGTATGGCTCTGGGGACAGAGTCATACTTGTTTGTCATGCGCTTTCTGGTGATGCGCATGCCGCCGGGTGGGATAAAAATCTTGAAGGAACCAGACGCTGGCGCACAAAGAAGCCAGGCTGGTGGGACGCTGTCATTGGTCCGGGCAAGGCTATGGATACCGACAAATACCGCGTAATATGTACCAATGTTCTTGGCTCGTGTTATGGAACAACCGGCCCTGCTTCAGAGAATCCAGAGACCGGAAAGCCTTATGGCTTGCGTTTTCCAATTGTAACGGTTCAGGATTGGGTGCGTCTGCAGAAATTGTTCTGTGATGAAATGGGTATTGAAAGACTTTATGCGGTTGTCGGGGGGTCTCTAGGAGGTCAGCAGGCTATTGAATGGTCGCTTGCGTATCCTGATTTTGTAGAGAATACAGTTGTCTTTGCAGCGGCGCCACGGCTGTCAGCGCAGGGATTGGGGTTCAATGTTGTCGGCAGTTATGCGATCAGAAATGATCCCAATTTTGATAATGGCGATTACTATGACCATGAACCACCGGCAGCTGGATTGTCGGCGGCAAGAATGCTGGCGCATATAACCTATCTCTCAGATGAGGTGATGCATAAGAAATTCGGACGTCGTTTGCAGAAAAGCCATGAATTGCAGTTTGGTTTTGGGATAGAGTTTGAAGTTGAAAGCTATCTTAATTATCAGGGACAGCAGTTCGTGCAGCGTTTTGATGCCAATAGTTATCTGTATATAATCAGGGCGATGGATTATTATGATGCGGCTGAGTATTGGGGTGATGGGGATCTGCTCAAAGCCTGTAAACGTATCAAGAGTAATGTTATGGTGGTAAGTTTCAGTTCGGACTGGCTATACCCGCCGCAGGAATGCAAAGAGTTCGCTCTGGCTCTGAGCAGAAACAATATTCCGGTAACCTATATTGATGTTCCTTCGACACTTGGGCATGATGCTTTTCTGGTTCAGGTGGATGAGGTAAATGAGTTGCTTGGTAATTTCCTGACGGCAAAAAAACGTTATTCCTGAGTGTGGCTGATGGAGTTCAAGCTGCCGGTAAATTAATAAGGAATCTATAATGGATAAAAAAATAAAGCATAAAGAGCAGGAAACTTTTTTTGAACTGGTGCATCTGCTGCAGAAGCAGGTTGACCCGGCACTGCTCAATGTCGCTTCAGGGAGTATAATTAATTTTTTTAATAGTGTCGGATCCGGCTCAAAGCCGGTTACTGATGATGACGGCAAACAACTGCGCTGGCAGGATAAGGTGATCGAACAGGAGATACCTGTAGGATCTTCAGTATTGGATCTGGGGTGTGGTAATGGTGAATTGCTGGCGCGTCTGCGTGATATGAAGGGGGTGCATGGTCAGGGGATTGAGCGTGATTCTAAGGCGGTGATGGAGTGTGTACGCAGCGGGGTACCGGTTTTTCAGTCCGATATCAGGTCTGGACTCGCTTCATTTGCTGACGCGTCGTATGATTATGTTGTGCTGGAGGAGACTTTGCAGACTCTGATGAAACCGACAAAGGTGCTGGCAGAAATGCTGCGTGTTGGGCGTCGGGGTATTGTGACCTTTCCTAATTTTGGTTTCTGGCAGGTTAGGCTGGATCTGGCATTAAGAGGGCGTATGCCGCAAACCGGCTGGCTCCCGTATAACTGGTATGATACGCCAAATATCCACTGTTTGTCAATCCAGGATTTTCTCGAGTGGATGCATGAGGCTAAAATCGAATTGATCGAAGGTTTTGTGCTCAATGAGGGCAAGGTTCGTAAGCTGGGAGTAAGTGATAATCTCTACGCTGAAGAGGTTCTGATGATAGTTGAAAAATCAAGGAATGACCGTGGATAACAATGAGGAAGAGTCTCGTGACTATGCCGAGTTGACTTCACTTCAGGTTCCCCGGGAACTGGTTGCGGATATAATGAAGTTTATTTCCGGACAAGGTTATAAGTTGCCGCTGTTTCAGTCAAAGGTTGAGGCAGGATTTCCTTCACCGGCTGATGATTACATTGAAGCGACTCTGGACCTTAATGATCATATTATCAAAAATCCGGCAGCTACTTTTTTCGCCAGAGCGACTGGGGAGTCAATGACCGGGGTCGGAATATTTCCCGATGATATTCTGGTTGTTGATCGAAGTCTGAAACCTAAAAACGGCAGTATTATAATTGCTGTGATTGATGGCGAGCTTACGGTAAAGCGTCTATCGTTATATCAGGGAAGGGTGCAGCTGCTATCGGAAAATCCGCGCTATAATCCTATTGTGATACCTGATGAGGCGAGTCTGGATGTCTGGGGTGTTGTGTCGTATGTTATTCATTCACTGCGCTAGCATGACTGGTACCCCTATGGTATTGAAGTATGATACAATGCTGGTGTTTGCTGATATTTAACGAAATGTTGAGG
Source organism: Planctomycetota bacterium (assembly GCA_963677015.1). GTDB lineage: Bacteria > Planctomycetota > SZUA-567 > SZUA-567 > SZUA-567. The sequence goes on along the minus strand of OY781533.1, from coordinate 2,084,534 downwards.
TATTGCAGTCGCATCATTAATGATCTGCTTTTGGGTCTGCTTCTATGTTTGTATTGCTTTTTAAGTTTTAGGGTGGTAGGATTTTTCCGTGTTTTTGGCGACTTCATCCCAAGTGAAGGCTGTTTCAACAGTTACTCTGGCGTTGTTGCCCAGCCATTTAACTTTCTGACTGTCTTCAAGTAGTGCAAGGGTATCGCGGGTATAGTTTTTTTCACTGCTTATAATACTGTTCACATCATTATAGATTATTTCAGCACTGGCTCCGCAGTCAAGGCTTATTACCGGTTTTCTTGCTGCCCAGGCGGTTAGGGTTATGGCGGCAAAGGGATCGACTCTGAAGGGGCAGGCAATAAAATATGCCCGGTTATATAAGCTTCTGAGCATATTGGCGTCTGATTCATTTTTGAGTATGATTTTTCCCGGAAGATCCCGGCTCAATCCCGCAATCCTGCCTTCAAGTTCACCTTTCCCATAGAAAACAATTACGGTATCCGGGTGTTTTGCTAATATCTCGTTGCAGCTGTTTAGAAGAATATCGGTGCCTTTATTATGAGAAAAGCTGCCGACATAAAGAATAATCCGTGAATTACTGGGGATGTCTTGTTCTTGAACGTTTGTTTTAGGGTTAGTAACCGGTAAGTTCGCTTGTTCCAGGTCAATACCATGGTAGATGACCTCGGTTTTCCAGTCTGGGCAGTGGTATAGAAGTTCCAGTTCGCGGCGAATAGTATAGCTGACAGTAATTATGCTTCTGGCATTATCTACCATTCTCTGTTCGAGTGAACTTATCTCTCTGGCTACTGCTGACTCCGGCCAGTGTCCAGAACGTCCCAGTTCGGTTGTATGAAAGGTGGCGATAAGTCTGACTTCGTCTTTGAGGCGCAGTCCGGCATCAAAAGTCAGCCAGTCATGGCAGTGCAGTACATCAAAATTACCAACTCTGTAACTAATTTCACTATAATAATAGACTAGAGTATTGTTGAATGCTTTGACTTCCTGAAAAAAATCTTCACCGTGATCCCATGGAAGACGGTGTATTATGACTCCGTTAATCATATCTTCAAGACTTAGTTTGTTGCCTTGTCTGGTGAAAATATGCACCTCATTGCCCAGTCGCTGCAGGCTTCTGGCAAGATTGAAGACATGTATTCCTACGCCTCCGATTTTTATGGCGTAGAGAGATTCCCATGAAAAAATAGCGATTCGCATAATATACCTGATTCAGTAAAACAATAACGGAGCAGTAATTATAACATAATATCGACAATTTTCATCGAATTATTGATTTATTCTTATGATTAATTAACAGGCAATTTTTTGCTGTATTCTTGTTCTCTGATCTGTAAAATATAGTACTTTGAAAGCGGATAGTATGGTTAGCAAATAAGGAAGGTATAAAATATACAATGAGATGTAGAGTTAACTTATATATGTTGCTGTTGCTCTTGCTTTTTGCTGGAAGAGCTAATGCAGCAGTTCTGGATGCAGAGACTAAATATAAACGTGACGACTATATATATCAGGGGGCAAGATTGCTCGCTGCGGATGAGAAGGCCAGGGCTCTGGCACGCTTTAAAAGTGCTTTAAAACTTGACCCTGAGAATGCCAGTTGCTACTTCTGGATTGGCCTCTCGTATTCTGATCTTAAAAATTATGGCATAGCGGCTAAAAATGCGGAAGCGGCGGTATCTCTGAATCCGCGGATGTCGGATGCGTGGTTATTATGGGGACAGTCGCTGATGTATGAAAATAAATATACTGATGCGGTCCAGAAATTGGCAAAAGCTTTTCGGTTGAACCCCGAGAATTATCTTGCGGCTTATAATATTGGCCGTTGTTATTATTACGGTTTTGACGGGACCAAAAAGGTTCTGGCTAGAAAATTTTTCAGGAAGGCCTGGGAGCTTAATGAAAACTTTCTGCCTGCGCGTTATTATCAGGGCTTGTGCGAACTAGATGAGATGCTGCTGCCGCTGGCAATAGTCTCATTTCAATGGGTTATTCAGCATGATCCCCGGAATCTTCCGGCGCGTTATGATCTGGCTGTGGCGTTCAGAAAGGATAATCATATTGATCGGGCTGAGAAGGAGCTTCTGGATATTCTTGCTGTTGATCCGGATCAGTATGCGGCACATCTGCAATTGGGGCATATATATATGATTGATAAACCCAGTCGTAAAAAAGCGTTATATCATTTAAATCGTTTTGTCGAGTTGGCACCGAGTGATCATGAGTGGCTGGCTAAGGTTAAATCCCTGTTGCAGAAGGATAAGGAACGGAGTCAGAGGTAGGAAGAAGGATGACTGTGAAGAATAAAACATGTAATATTCTGCTTATAGATGATCATGAGGCTACACGGGAAACACTGCAGGAAGTTCTCACTGATGCAGGACATGAGGTTAAACTTGCGGAGAATAAATCAAAGGCTTGTTCGTATCTTGAAGAGATGGTTTTTGATCTGGTATTGACCGATTATAAGCTGCCTGATGGTACCGGGTTAGAGATACTTGAGTTATCTAAAAAGCTGTATCCAGAGATGCCGGTAGTTATGATAACCGGTCATGGTTCGATTGAAAATGCTATTGATGCCACCAGATTAGGCGCTTACGAGTATGTAACCAAGCCAATTGATTTAAATAAGTTCAGGGTTATTGTAAAAAATGCGCTGCATCTGGTCGCTTTGGAGCGGCAGGTTGAACAGAAGGGTGATCTGGTCTCAATTGTCGGGCAGTCACCGGCAATAACTCAGGTCAAGGAACTTATTAAACAGGTGGCACATACCGATGTGACCGTTCTTATAGAAGGTGAGAGTGGTACCGGTAAGGAGCTGGTTGCCAATGCGCTGCAGGGTCTGTCTTCGCGTTCAAACAACTCTTTTGTGAAGATTAATGTAGCCGCTCTATCCCGGGAGCTGGTTGAAAGTGAGCTTTTTGGACATGAAAAAGGTTCTTTTTCCGGGGCGCTGCGAACCCGCAAAGGGCGGTTTGAAATGGCTGATGAGGGTACGCTTTTCCTTGATGAAATTGGTGAGATGCCGCTTGATATGCAGGTCAAGCTGTTGCGTGTGCTTCAGGAGCGCGAATTGGAGCGGGTCGGGGGTAATGAGACAATAAACGTTAATATTAGACTCATCTGCGCTACCAATAAGGATCTTAAGAAGATGTGTGAAGCAGGGGATTTTCGTGAAGATCTTTTTTACCGTATAAATGTGGTAAAAATCAGGATACCGCCGCTACGTGAACGTAAAGAGGATATTGCTTTTCTTGCTGAGCATTTTTTGCGGAAATATTCTTCACGCTATAATACTCAAAAGCAATTCTCTGAGAGTTTCTTAAAGGGGTTGATGAATTATGACTGGCCCGGTAATATACGGGAACTGGAGAATGCGATCGAGGGGGCGGTTGTGCGCACTCCAAGTGACATTATCGAGTATTCGCAGCTTCCAGAAGAGATAACCGGTCATACTCCTGAAGAGGCGGTGATTAAAAGTGAGCCGTGTAGTAATAAATTTGATGAAGGCTTGCCGCTTGAGGAGATTGAGAAAAAATATGTGCTTTCCGAGCTTGACCGACTTGGCGGAAATAAAACCAAGGCTGCTAAAAGTTTGGGAATAGGGCTTAAAACACTTTATAGAAAGCTTGAAGCTTATTCGGTAAAAGATTAGGAATACCTTTGTGATTAGCCAGGAATATTTTGTCTGGTTTTCGTTCTGAAGTAGCGGCTTTATTGATTACATGAAGTATGATGGTTTCATTTAGGATCATCAATATCCAGATCTTTCAGGTGATACTGGGTGTAGGGTGATAGTTTCTGAAAATTCGGGATAGTCCCTAGAACCAGCAGAACGTCGCCTTTCTGGAGTTTGTAAGAACTGGGAGGGTTATACAGAATTTCATCAGTATCATCACGTGAAATAGCTAGAATCAGCAGGCTGGCATGAGCGTATTCTGAGTCTATAATTGTCATTCCCAGGTTCTGGTCTGCACTACTTATATATATTTCCTGAGCTGAGAAGTTGTTGCTTTCACTGTGAAGAAACGCTTCGAGAAATTCTGTGGTATTAGGGCGTACCAGTTGCGCTGCCATCTTATTACCGCTGATCGTACTGGGCGAGACAACCGAATCTGCGCCGGCTTTGAGGAGTTTTGGGCGCATTGTTTCAATCATTGAACAGGTCACAATTATCTTGATGTCTGAATTGAGCTGTCTGGTTGAAAGAGTTATGAGCAGATTTTCGCGGTCATCGTTATATGAGATGACAATGGCTTCGGCACTATTTATTCCCTGCTCAATAAGCACTTCATCATCTGACGCGTCGGCATTAATTATGGTGATACCACTAAAACTGCTGCTGGCGTTTTTAGTTAGCTCCTGATCGTCACTGATCAGTATAAAATCCTTTTGTTTTGGGAATATCCGTTTGCGAATAGTCAAAACGCCTTCATCGCCGGTATTGAATAACTGCTGCATCAGATATAGCGGGTACTTGGTATTACCACAGATAATGATTTTCCCGGTGTTATTATACATTTTCTGCTATTCTCCTGAGCTTTTGTGAACTTTTCAAATTGCCCACGAATATCAGTATATCTCCCGGTTCCAGCAAGTATTCACCGTCTGGATTAATATGCCACTCACCAGACGTGAAATCTTTTACTGCGCAGATTATAAGGCCGGTTTTTTTCTTTATCAGGGAATTTTTGAGTAGGGTATTGGCAAGTGAAGATTCGGTACTTATGGTGACTTCATCAATACGGACAATCTGGGTCTTGTCATTGCGGAGCCGGTCTATAAATGTCTTTGACGCTGGGCGGTATAATTCGGTGATTATCTGATCTGCGACACTTATATCGGACTTGATTATGTAATCTACCCCTGCCATGGTGTATTTTTTTTCGAACAGGGCATTTGGGCATTTGGCAATTATCTCAAAATTCCAGTTGTTTTTTGTCGCCATTTCTTTGAGTGTCATTATCAGAAAGAGTGAATCTTTAGGGCTTGGTAGAGTTATGGCTATTCTTTTGGCTTTGGCGATACCGGCTTTAAGAAGTGTGTTTTCTTCAGTTGCATCTCCTTGAATATAATATATCGACTTGTCATTGCCGGCATAATCATCGAGTGCTTTGAAGGAAGTATCGACGATAACGTATTGCCGTTTGAGCAGACTGAGTTCGTCAGCTATGTAGCACCCAGTTTCACTGGCACCGATAATTATATAATGATCGGAAAAGCGTGATATCTTTTTGAGCATTTTTTTTATGCGCTGATGGCGTCTGAGTTCACCGGATGTAACATATTGGGTCAGGATACCGGCAGCATAAACAAATGATGATATACCTAAAATCATCAGGATAATAGCGAAAATTAAGGCCGGAGCTTTTTCATCAGGGTGAGCATTGGCAAATGGCGAGATATCACCGTAACCGACTGTTGTAAGAGTGATAACTGTAAGGTACAGGGCTTCAAGAAGAGATATATCCTGTAAAAGATAGTTGAAACCGAAGGTTCCAATCGAGAATATCAGTATTATCTGAATAAAAGCTATTACTATTTTGGTATTGATATTGGTAATATCACCACGCATGCGTTATCCCTTTTACAATATATTCTGCAGAATTTTTTCCTGTTTACATATTATCAGGTAGCGTGTACATAACAACTTTAAAATTATATTGCTTTCCGATTATAATGCTACTGAATGCGCGCCGTTCCAGGCTTTGCAAATATGCATTTCCGGTTTAATTCCGGTTTTCTGGATGTAGCGTCTTGTAAGTTCCTCGGCGAAATCTTCTGCTTTATCGGCACTTACCAAGTTTACAGTGCAGCCTCCAAAGCCACCTCCGGAAAGTCGCCGGCCGAATAACCCGGGGATATTTTCAGCACAGTCATACATAATATCAAGTTCTTCACAGGAGTTGCCGAAATCGTCACGGCTGGATATGTGGGATAAATTCATGCATTCCCCCATATTTTCCAAGTCCCCCCGCTCCAACGCAGTAACACCATCGAGAACTCTCTGATTTTCAGTGATGATGTGCCGGGCCCGTTTTCTGGTATCTTCATTCATGTCATTGCTGTAAAGATTCATTTCTTCGACACTGACATCGCGCAAATGAGTAATTTTTCTGGGAGTCAGTTTTTGACTGTAGTATTTCGCGGCATCAAAGCATGAGCTGCGCAGCTGGTTATAGGCGCCGTCAACCAGTGAGTGCTGTGCTTTGGTATTGGCGATAACTAATTCTATATTATCACCCAGTGGAATATGACGGTATTTATTGAGGTCACGGCAGTCCAGATATACCAGATTATCTTCTTTACCCATAGCTGAAGAAAATTGGTCAAGTATGCCGCAGTTCATGCCAACAAATTTATTCTCTGCGGCTTGGGCTGTGAGAGCGATAGCAACAGGTCCCATTGTAAACCCAAAAATTGCTTTTAACAGGTATGTCGTTGCCACTTCCAGGGCCGCACTGCTTGACAGGCCGGCTCCCAGTGGAACATTGCCGTCAAGAACAGCTTCAAATCCTCCGACTGTCACTCCCTGTTTATTTAATTCATTAACAACCCCCTGAATATAGTTAATCCAGAAATTTTCAGAATTCAGCTTTGGTGACGAAGTATCAAAGGTCTCTTTGGTGTCGTATGAGGTGGCATAGATTGTAGCTGTACTTCCTTGGCATTTTCTACCACAAAGGATAATTTCTCTGTCGATTGCCGCTGCCAGAATATAACCTTCATTGTAGTCTGTATGGTTGCCGAGAACTTCTATTCTTCCTGGGGCAATACCACAGAAATCTGCAGTGCCGTTAAAATTTTGCTTAAAGGCTTCTTGAGCTCTTTCAATTAGTTTCATTAATAAACCTTTGTTAACTGAAGATTCCTTGAATATATCGGTATAAACAAAAACATTAGTGAAAAGTTTAAATTACTGTTTGATTTCACCAAATTTAAAGGCAGCAAAACGCAGAATACCATCATAAACAGCAGAAAAACCACTGTCTTTAGCTAAGGCTGTGAAACTTGGAGTAGCATCGCCTAGAAGCCAGACACTCCGTGATTTACCTGTCTGCGGTATTTCTGCCAGTTCGTTACGCATAAATTTATCGTTTGTGGCATAATCGAAAGGTAGCATAGCAATGAGATCACCTGACGTTGTAATTGCGTAGATTCTATTTTTGGCGGTTGTAAAGGCGGCAAATTTTATGTTTTCAGCTTTTTTCTCGAGTGCTGTCAGAAGCTGAAGCTGGTGGAAAAGAATCGCCCCGTTTTCAACAGAATTGCAGCGCTGTAAAACCTGAACCGCCTGTTCGAAGTTTTTAAGGTCTTTAAGTATTGTGAGATAGAGCGTAAAGTATGCTTTTTGCCTTGGAGTATAGTTGGGATTATCCAGAAAGTCCTTATAAGTTTCATATATTCTGCTTTTCGGTTCATAACCCATTTCGTCTTTCACTACTTTGAGTAATTCCCGGTTAAGCTCACTTGGGCTGTTGTCACGTATCATTTTTTCGGTAACGTCTATTGCTGCTCCGGGGGTTAGGGCACCGGTTGCAATGCTGCCTGCAGTACTGAGACCAGGGGTCGCAAAGTAGCTGGCGGCTGAAACACCGATAGAGCCTGCCCATTGTTGTTTGCTTATTTCGTTGAGCAGTGCGATAACCAGTGGATTATTAGAATACACATCCAGATGCAGATCATACGCCGCTTGTCGTGCGATATCGGCAGTCATAAAGTTACCGGCACCTTTGTCCAGATCTTCTCCGGTACTGCTTTTAGGTTCTTTTTTTACCAGTCCCTTAAAGAAGCCTCCTATTGCCCGTCCAGTTCTGGCTACAGATCTTCCAAGTGCCGCAAAAGAATCGCCGGGATGCATGACTATCGCTTTGGCTCCTTTGCCTATGTTTTTAACAGAGTCTTTTGCACCCTTCCAGACCTGATTACCCTGCGGAGTATTTTTATACCATTCAATGACGCTGAGTTCATGTATTGTTTTAATTAATGAAGGGATGCCGGTTACCTGCATATCGGCAGAGTCTTCTGGTTTAATAGTAAATGTATAGTATTCGCCGGTTATTTCGACATTTGAAGATATTGTGTAATAAGTGCTTTGCTGTGGAATTATATTTTGAAGAGATTTTATGTCCTGGTAGTGAATATCATCTGCTGAAAATACTGTGTTACTAAGCAGAGCTATTAGAAAAAAGAATGGCAGTAGTCCAGGTTTTTTCATAGTCTTCCTCCGTATAAGCTGAATGTAGGGTGGTAATTTATTAGCATTATATTCATTGATTGGGGTTTATTATAGTAAATTCTGGTTTTTTATAAAAAAACCCGGGAAACCCGGGTAAAAATTAAACCATTATGTCGTTGCACAGTAGATTCTGGAACCGCAGTGTTCCAGGTGGGTGTCTCAGCATACAGGGCCGAGGTCCGTTCAAACGACGGCATGTCCGCGCAGGTATATTTTATCGACTCCCGCTATCGTAATTAGGTTCTCAAATATGCTGTGCTGTCGAGCATAATAGTATCAATTTTTTTATATTTTAACCTATTTAGCCGTTTAATACAATGGAAATTCCTTATAATCTGGATATACTATATTTAAATATTCATACGCCGGTATTCTGTGATAAACTATATCCGGTGCTGAAATAATCAATTGGAGGTGCTTATTGAATTTTCTGCGTCTTATCTCCCTTCCGGCAGTATTTTTATCATTATCAGGAGCTCTTACAGGCTTCTTTCTGGCTGTATTTTCAGGTACTGGCATTGATAAAACCACTTATTTGCCACATGTTATTCTTGCTTCAATATTTCTTGCCATGGGTAATTCTGCCTGGAATACCATTTTTTGTGCTGGAGATGATACGGATAAATCATTACAAATTGTAATTCCCAAAGTATCCATGAGTATGAGTTTTACTATTGCTACTACTCTTTATCTTATTGCTTTGATGGTAAGTATGACCGTATCTTTACTGAGTTTTTATACTGTGAGCGGTTTTATTCTATTAAGCTTTCTGTTGAATGCTATCTTTAAACCAATCCCGGTAATAGAAGCGATTTTCTTTTCTTTGAATTATGTTTTGCTTATAGTTTTGGGATTGAGCGCGCACGCTTATATTATATATCTCATGATTGAACCGGTTATTTATATCCCGCTTGCAGGTTTATTTCTGTATATTCTGGTACTTCGTATAATCAGAAATGTTAGTGTGAAGGAGGTTACTGCCGGGGAAGAAGAAATACCGGATCAGGATCAGGAACGAGAATCACTCGAACTTTCTACCGAGATTGATTCTGTCTATCCGGGACACGTTAATCATGAATTGACAAATGATTATGATCTGGCCTGTAAGCTTAGTGATAAGATGATAAAGCGTAATTTATCACTCATTCTTCCTGATAAGCATGAACATGGTGGCGTTGTTAAGAATATAAAAATACCTAAAAAACCTATTCTTGCCACACTTTGGCTAACTTGTTTTGCAATAGCTGTACTTTTAATGATTCCGGCTGCGCTGGTGTTGATGAATCTTATAAATCCATTACAACTGGCTGTACTTGGGCTGATTATAGTCTTTCTGCTATTTCCTTTGTTCCGTATTATTCTCAAACGCGAAGTTGATGCAGTATATAATTTTTATAAAGATGGAATAATAAGTATTTCCCTGTTTAATGCCATTATAATATCTTCTACAGTGATAAATCCCTTTTCACAAGCGGTTTTGACACTTCTTGGCATTCTGGTAGGTATGTTGCTGCCGCTGATTATTTTGAAAAAGCATTTTAGTAAGTTTCTGTAATTGCCAACTAAGCTCGGAAAAATAAAATTACCTGCAATATTTTAACTTATTATTTCGTAGAACGTTAGATCAAGTATTAAAAAGAGTACACGTTTGTTTTAAATTTCATTGCTTGACAATTGAAAATTGTGGTTTATTATTTAAATATAGAGACATTTCTATTATTACTGACATTATCAGAATAAGCTATTATATATTTAACGAATTGTTTACAAAAGATTTACGTGTGTGATAATAATAGGACATTTTACGCAGCAGAAAATGCTCTAATACTGCTGAAAATAGGGGAATTACCGCAAGGTAGCTAGGGGGATGTATGCAAAAAAATCAGAAGTGTATCGTTGAAGGCTGTAACAATCCTGTGCATGCTAAAGGTTATTGTCGTAAGCATTATGGACAATTGTGGCGAAAAGGTCGTATTTATTCAGAAAAGGACAAATCGCTCGAATGTAGTGGAGATTGTGATTCTGATAGAATCAGAGCTTTACAGCGTGAGTTGAAACGCGCACAGACGATGTATAATAATGTTATTGGTTTTGATGGTCGAATAAAGTGGCGACGCGAGATTGATGAGGTTAAGGCTGAAATGAAGCGGTTGGGAATTGAACCGGTTGTTCCTGAGAGACCTGTTAATGATAATACTGACAGTATTTTTGGTGAGCTGCTGCCGGTAGATGAATCAGCTTTTGATGATGATTCATTCTAAATTTCTGAATGACATTTGAATTTATTCATATTAAAAGCACCGTTTTTCAGACGGTGCTTTTAATATTAGCGGTATTGGGTATATTACTCTTGGGAAACTTTTAAAATATTATTTCGGTATATTTTCCAGGTGCTTTTTCTTTCTATTTTACTTTTACGTGTTACGACAGCTGGTTCATCAAGATTTCTTTGAGTAAGTTCAACCCAAATCTGGGCATTTTTATTCAAGTGCATATACAGCCTTTTACAGGTGTCACTAATGAGAACATAGCCTCTCTCAATACATATTCTGTTTCCAAGCTGGATAACTTCGCTCGCTGTCATGCCTTCTTTCAACATACTATATAACTGAACTCCGGCGGCAGATAATTCAATCTTGCTGTGTGCGGCTTGAGAGATCATGTATTTTACTCTTGCAGACTCTTGTGATTCCTGCTTTGGGTGTATGTTTTGTGATGAATGATTAGCTTTTTCCATAATAAAACTTGTCATTAGCTGCAGATATGCCTTGCGTTGATCTTCCTCGTGAAGCATTCAATTTAAATCCTTAATTACAAGATGTGTTTTTAATCGTCTAACTGAAAACTATACCTAATAATTATAGAAAATAGCGATTATCTTTCAGTAAAACTGCTTGAGACATTATTTTTTCGGTGACGGGTGATGATAACAACAGAAATACTGTTTATGAGTATCTCAAAATATAATAAAACAATTGATTTTTTCAGGTGTTTTGCAGAGTATCAAGGTTTAGTAGTTTTGACTAGCGGTGTTAAAGAGGGGAGTTACTGAAGGCTGGAGAGAATAGCAATTATTTCATGTTCATCATTCGCATAGAGCAGAGCTGAAGGCAGCCAATCTTCCTGGAGGAAGCTTTGGGCTATCCATTTATAAAAATGCTGGGCTTTCTTCGTATCATATGAAGGGCAGGCGATACCAAAGAAAATGTGTACCGGTTCTTTATCGGTCGCATCAAACCATACGCCTTCCTGACTTCTGGCAAAAATTAAACCCATTGCTTTAGGAGTCATGCTGCGGATATCAAGTACTGCCACTCCGTTCCCTGTAGCACTGCTCGAGCTTTTTTCGTAATTCAGCATTTCTGTTGAAAATTTCGTTTTGTTTCTGATTATTCCGGTTTTATCGAATAGGTCTGCGAGTTCTGAAATGACTTCGGTCTTGAGTCTCCAGAGCTCTGTTTCGTAGTTTTTTTCCTCATCGATCTCATCCATATGACCACATCGCATTCCAAGTTGGATAAAATCCGGTTTTAAATATCGCGAAATGTGCATTCGGCTTCTCCGCTTATTGATCCAAGTGTGGACCGCCTCGCCTTCCCATTGCCTGCATGGCATCAATCTTGATGTACTTTTTAGGAGGCAGGTTGGGATTTATTTCAATTTTAAAAAGAGTTAGCTTTCCGGCGTGTTCATTTTCTCTGCGTGAATGAATACTCTGGCTTATTATAACAACACTCCCATATTTTTCGAGTTTTTTCTCCTGAGATGATCTGTCGATCAGATATACGGTTTTGCCGATATACTTACTCTGCATCAGGTAGGTTTCGTTATGAATGAGCACCGCCTGTTCCGGGATGTAAAACATTACTCTGAAAAAGTCCATTCCGCCACGGTGGTCAGCGTTATGCAGCAGGAGTGCATTCTCAGGTACTTTGTCTTTTACTGCCTGCAGGAATTTGGTGTCATCAATAGTCTGATCAGTGTATGCCGCAATAAAAGTATAACCGAACATTGCAATAAAGAGTATTGCGCTAATAAAGGCTGCGAATGATATGATCCCCTGACGCCTTGAGAAGCCAATGAACAGCATTGTACTGCAGATAACAATAGCAAGAATAAGCATTCCGGTCCAGAAAAGAGATGCGTGAAGCTTGTCATGGATTATCCAGAGAGGAATTGTCAGTACCACGGATAAAGCCAGTCCCACAATTGGGGATCTGAATTTTTTAGGTATACAAAGTATCCACTCCCAGACCCAACGCAGCGAAAGAGCCGCATAAAGAGCCCAGGCGCCGGTTATGTGAAGCATATAATGATGATGCTTGCTCTGTGAGAAGGAGAAGATTATTACTGGCAGAACCGCCCAGCAGAAGGTGAAACGTATCGCTGAATATCTTTCATTGAATACCGGCTTAAGGCATACCGCAATACCTATCAGGCTGAAAATAGTCCAGGGTGAGGTGATTGCCGGCATGTTTTCAAGATAGTAATACCAGGGCTGCTGCAGATAACCCTGGTTTAACCGGTCAAACAGATCGCTTGCCCAGACATCATAAGCCCCATCGACAGTTAAGCCGACATAAAGTGCCCAGCTTCCGCCAACGATAATAAAAATGAGCCAGCCCCAGATCCATATATAACGCATGATTTTTTTTACGTCATGATTCCAGAGCAGATAGCAGGATATCGGAATGAGTGACATTACTGTTCCGAAGACCAGGCCTTTAGCCATGTTTGTCAAACCGAGTGCAATAAACAGCAGATAAACCGGGAATGGCCGGTTTTTCAGCGGGTTCAGGCTTTCATTCTCGTGAAGCCGGTATTTAGGAGTGAATTCAAGCTTCACAAATAAGTATAGTATGAAATATATTATTGTGCAGAGAAATATATCATCTTCGGCCAGCCATGAATAGCTGAAAAATTCAAATGTGGTAGCCTGTATAAAGCCGGCAATTATACCTGTGGCACTTCCAAAAAGTCTGGCACCAATATTTGCCAGCAGCAGCACTGATAATATTCCCATCAGAGTCGGGGTTATACGTGCTTTCCAGGTAGTGTCTATTTTTCCGAAAGGCGCGGTTATGGCCGCCATTATCCAATGAGGAAGTGGCGGACGCTCTACCCATGGGCGGTCTCCACTGTGCGGAACAACCCAATCACTGTTTTTTATCATTTCATTGGTTGTTTCCGGTAGCCGTGCTTCGTGCATGGTGAGAGGGCGGCCGCCGATAAGGGAGTAACCGAAAAGTATGGTTGAAAATAGGATGAGAATCAGATAATGTCTGTTATAAAGTGTGGAACTGTGTGCCATTTTATGTCCCTGCTGTATATATAACTTTATCGAGAAATATCCTATTATATATAGTGGTTCATTAATTTCAAGAGGTTGTGGTATGAATTGGACGGGAGGAATCAGATAATTGTAAAGGCATCGGTAATATGTCTTATTTCAGGGTTTTCTGGGTCTGATGATGTCTGTACAGAAATAATATCTGCTCTGAAATTAAGATCAGACAGTTTATTTTTATAAATGTAGTATCTGGCTGTTTGGGATATCCGCAATTGTTTTTTATGATTAACAGCTTCTTCAGGGAGTCCAAAAAGACTTGAGCTGCGTGTCTTCACTTCAATAAAGGCTATTGTTTTTTTATATCGTGCGATAATATCGATTTCACCATGCTTACTGCGGAAATTACGGTGCAGTATAGTGTATTTTGCCGCTAATAAAAAACTTTCGGCAATATCTTCTCCGATATCACCGAAAGTTTTATTGGAAATATTATTTTTCTTTTTAAATAGCTTGGGTAATCTCATTTGCTCTACGCTATTGCTGATTCTGACGAACTTGTCTGTCTCTCCAGTTCAGAGAAAGCTTTGAGTAATTCTTTAACTCCAAATGGCTTTTTCAGAATGAATTTCTTAAAGCTGTCGTCATTCGTAATATCATCTTTGGTAATTTGAATTACAGGATTTTTAAGTTTCGCTTCATCATAGAGCAGGTTTACTACTGGTGTAAAGTCTTCGGAATCTGTATTCTCGAAGATAATGGTAAACAAATCATTCTCTAAATGATTAAAGTGCGCTTCTAGTTTTGCAGGGGTGTTTATAATTATCGAGTCGTAGGAGTTTGATAATACAATCGCAAGTTTTTGGCTTTGGTGTCTATCACTCATGGCAATAATTATTCTTTTCATGGTATGGATCCTTTACTAATCTATAGCTGCTAAATCTGCAAATGGAGAGAAGTACTTATTTTTTCCATGCGTATTATGCTGTTGATTATTCAGTAAACCCTTTATAGAGAAAAATCTCGCGGGAGAAAAGTATATTCTTGTATCTCTATTTTACACTATATGTTCGCTTAAGCAAATTTTTTGTAGGAATAAATAGCGAAAAATTCGGGATATTTGTAGCTAATGTGCATTTAATTATGTATGAAATAAATAGCTAACATTTTGTAATAAAAGATGTTAGCTATTTATTTGCGCATGAGGTGCATAATATGTTGTTTTGTGCTAATTTATGACTTTAGTAAGTGTTAGTTCGCAGTTTCGAGCCGCTAAATCCACACTCTTAAGTTTCACTCTGACAAGCTGACCAAGATGGAATCCCTGTGGCTGATTGCGGCTTTTTCTCTTCTGATTCGGTATAACTTCCTTGGTAGTATAACCGAGAGTTTCAACCATTTTTTTCGGTATCAGGCTCTCTACAAAAAAGTCTTTGATTTCAACAAATATTCCGAATTTTCGGATGCCGGTAACTACCGCTTCAAATTCCTCTTCGCCGCTTTTTTGCAGGAGCTGTAATTTACGGAAATCTTTTACTCCTTCTTCAATCTTCATGGCCCGGCGCTCTCTTCCGGAGGTATGATTGCCGAGTAAGACCAGATCCTTGAGGTTATATTCAAGATGCTTGTGAGGATGTTTCGCTAATTTATTTGAGTTTTCCGCGAACATTTTATCAAGTGTCTGATGCAGATGCAGGTCGGGATAGCGGCGTATCGGTGACGTGAAGTGCATATAATGTGAGAAGTTTAGCGCAAAGTGCCCGATATTTGAATCTGCTCCATAGACTGCCTGTTGAAAACTTTTAAGGATTGACAGGTTTATTGAGTGTTCTTCCGGCTTATCTTTGACATCATTGATAATCCGCTGCAGCCGGTCACGACGCAGTGGTGGCTTGAATGGGTAGCCGGAGCTGGTAAGAAATTCGGCCAACTCTTCAAGTGCCTCTTCCTTAGGCGCTTCATGTATGCGGTGCAGTACCGGCATACCATTTTCATGGCACCAGCTGGCAACACAGACGTTTGCCGCCAGCATAAACTCTTCAACCAGCTGATGGGAAAAGTCATGCTCAACCTCTTCCATGCCTTCGACCTCGTTATCTTCGTTAAAGAGTATAATATATTCGGCCATATTCAATTCGATACTTCCATTATTGAGTCGGTTTTCCCGTAATTTCTGCGCCAGCATATTGAGATCCCGCAATGCTTGAAGAATGTTTTTATCTTCAAATTCTTCAGCGGCATCATTATTGCTGAGGAGAGTCTTAACTTCAGGGTAGGTCATACGCCTGCTGCTTTTGATAACACTGCGGTGTATTTTGTAATCCTGTACGATACCGTCAGCAGTATAATCAATAAATACTGATTTTGTAAAGCGTTCTTCCTGAGGGCGAAGTGAGCAGAGATCATTTGACAGTTCTTCCGGGAGCATTGGGATTACTCTTCCGGGGAGATAGATGCTGGTAGAGCGTTCACGTGCTTCCTGGTCGATTATTCCTTGTGGTTTTACAAAATATGAGACATCGGCGATATGTACTCCTACGTTAAATCCTCCGTCAGCATTTCTGGTTATTGAAAGAGCATCATCAAAATCCCGGGCGGTCTCAGGATCTATTGTTACGGTAATGGTGTCTGTCAGATCAAGTCTGCCGGTTTTGTCGGCAAATGGATTTGAATCACCTAGACGGTATACCTTATCCTTTACTTCCTCCGGGAAATCCCCCGGGGCGTCAAAACCGGCAAGGATAGCTGCGATTTCTGTCTCCGGTTCTCCGGCGGGACCAAGAATTTCAATAATTTTTCCTCTGGGGTCTTTAATGTTATCAGGAAATACGGTCGTCTGCAGGATAACCTTGGTCGCCGGTTTGAGGTCTTTGGGCGGATTTTCGATAATATAGTTATAGGGATTTCTGATATCTTCCGCTTCAGCTGAAAGTTCTGGGGTTACGACCGCTACAAAGCGGGCTGAGGCGCGTTCAAGTACCTGCTGAACTGTACCATAATGGCGGTAGCCACTGCCGCGGGGAGAATCAATTGAAATCAGCACTTTATCGCCGTCAAGCGCATTGAGCAAGTTCTCTTCACCGATGAAAATATCATCTCTGCTGCTGTCATCTGGAATTAGAAAGCCGCAGCCACTGCGGGTAATACGTAAAGTGCCGCGAATGTGTTCACCATCTTCCGGAAGTACCCATTTACTGCCGCGTATTTTCATCAGTTTATGTCGATGCTTGAGGTCTTTTATTGCTTCACGGAATAATTTTCTGGTATCCTTGGGAATTCCCAGGTTTCTTGCTATCTCTTTTGTGCGCATCGGGGTGTAATCTCTGGATTTTACATAGAAAAGTATGCTCTGCTGGTATTCTGAGATGATATCATTACGGATATTATCACTGCTTTCAATGTTGTTATTCAAAATAAGCTCCAATGCTGTTTAGGTTTGAGTATAAAATTAGAGAATAACCAGATTGTCTACATGGACAATGGTCTTGAAGCTGAGCTTCTCCAGAGCTTTGTCAATTTCCTTGGTGTTTTTACCAATGATTTTTCTGGCATCATCTGAGGAGTAGTTGGTTATTCCCCGAGCCAGTTCGTCACCGGCTTCATTGAGTATGCTTACAGTATCTCCTTCGGCAAAGTCATTGATTATTCTGACAACACCTACCGGCAGCAGGCTTTTATTTCTCCTGGTAAGTGCCTGCTGGGCACCGCTGTCAATAACGATTTTACCATCGGCCGGTCTGGAAAAAGCAATCCACTGGCGTTTGAGACTGGTTTTTTTCTGTCTGGGAGCGAAGAAAGTACCGACATCCTTGCCTTCAAGGATTTCCTTTATTACATCCTTTCTTCTACCTTCGGCGATGATCAGCGGTATTGAACCGCTCACGGCACCGAGAGCCGCGCCCAGTTTACTCGACATCCCTCCACTGCCGACCCCACTTATAGAACCGGAGGCTCCTTCAAAGTGATCCCGGGTTATTTCTGCTACATGTCCTATGAGTTTGGCGCCTTCTTCAGATGGTGGGCGGTCGTATAATCCGGGAACATCAGAGAGAATAATTACGACATCAGCGTCGATGAGCTGTGCCACTGACACGGCCAGAGCGTCATTATCCCCCATCTTCAACTGCAGCTCTTCAATAGCTACAGTATCGTTTTCGTTGATTATTGGAATTGTTTTGTAGTTTATCAGTTCTCGCAGCGTGTTACGGCTGTTTAAAAAACGCGGGCGCTGTTTAAGATCGTCAATTGTAAGTAAAACCTGGGCAGGGCTTAGCTGATGCTGATTAAATAGATCTTTGTAGAGCTGCATGAGAGTACATTGTCCCACTGCGGCGGCAGCCTGAAGTTCAGCCAGAGTTGTCGGGCGGCTATTGAGTCCAAGCTCCACACAGCCGGCAGCAACTGCACCTGAAGATACAAGTACGAGGTCTCGGCCATTCTGTTTCTGATAGGCGATAGCGTTTACAAGTTTACGAAGGAAATCTATTTCTATTCCATGGCCGTTGAGGTTGGCTAGGAGGCTGGAGCCGACTTTTACGACAACTTTTTTTGCGTCTTTGAGAATGGTTCTGCTTTGTTTCATTGGTGATTGTCCTGTTGTCAGTTTGTCTAAAATGCTTAATAGGAATAACTTTATTCCTTATATCCTTTTTTGGTGTACTCTTTCTCAACTGCTATTCTGGTTATCAGCCAGCTTAGGATAATTCCTATCAGCAGTGTTGAGGACATGTTGATAATAAAGACTTCAATGCCGTCTCGACCAGTAAAGATATAAGTAGTAAGGAAGAAAAAATTTTCGAAAAAGAACTCTATAATTCTTTTTCCGCTGCCGTCTGGATTAACTTCACCTAGCAGTATAATAGGTCCGGCGATAGCAATTATATAAGTCCAGATTATGGTTATGATATAAAAATATAGCTTTTCTCTCGACATTACGCTTTCAATCATTTCTGTTGTCGAATATGTGAATAAAACAATTTTATATAATTAGTATCCTGCTGGCAAGAAATTTTAATTATCCTTTTAAGGCTGCCTTGAGAGAAACTCGTCATAATCTTCCTGGGTATCAATGCCTTTAGGGAGTGGGCGAGGCAGTACCTGAACCGCAATCGGAATATTGTTTTCCAGTGCGCGCAACTGCTCTAATTTTTCACTCATCTCGAGTATACCCTGGTCAAGTGAGACAAACTCTTTAAGAGTGTCACTTCTGTAGGCGTAGATACCAATATGTCCGAGAGCCGAATCAGGAATGCCATCGGGAAAATCACGGTTATAAGGAATGGGAGCTCTCGAAAAATACAGGGCGTTGTTGTTATTGCCTACTACAACCTTTACCAGGTTGGGATTGCGTATACTGGTTGCCTCGGTTAGAGGATAGGCGAGAGTTGCCATTTTGAATTCGGTCAGGCCGGTGATAAATTCGGCAAAATCAACTACGGTATTGACGGGTATTTCCGGCTCATCGCCCTGAATATTAATTATTGCTTCGGCGGTAATTTTTGCTACTTGAATAGCTTCCGCAATTCGATCTGATCCGCTTTTATGATCAACGCTTGTGAGTACCGCATCAATTAGTCCCTCAGATTGTTCTTTGATGGTATGGACGGCATTTATTATCTCCATATCATCGGCAGCGACAGTAATTCCTGAGAATAAATCTGGAGCCGTTTTGACTATCTGTAGTGCCTGTAACGCGGTGTGATTTATTAGCGGAGTCCCGCTACGATCAAGAAGGAGTTTTCTTGGAAGTCTGCAAGATTCGAGTCTGGCTGGTATTACAATATGAAATTTCATTAATTTTTCTCCTTGTCTGATTCCGGATCAATGCGGTAACGATCGAGATTTGTGCCTTTATAATAGGTTAGTACTGCGCTTGCTTGCCCAATCGGTGATTCCGCTTCAGCGCGCAGTATTATTCTGGTGTGTTTTTCCAGCCATATTCTGGCATTGCCTTCAATCTTTAGCAGATTGCGGTTGCTGTCATAGGTGGTCGCTTCCGGTTTAATAACCAGACAATCGAATTTGCCAAGCTCGGGAAGGGTAAGCTGTTCTTCGGCCAGCAGGGTTAGAGTGACAATTCCTGTTCCGAATCTGTCACTGATAAGAACTGATTTTTTCGTTCCTATCTGGTCAAAACTCAAACCTCGCAGCAGCCAGGCAAAGCTCAGAGGATCCGACATCTTCCCGGGAATACTTCGCGGCGGAAGTTTTTCGACAGTATTGTTATGCAGCACTGAGATGTTCAACTCTGGAGCGGGTTCGCCCAGTACATTTTTATGGGTATAGTCATAGTCGACTCTATCGTTGGCCTGATATCCCTGTTCCTTGATTTTACGGGTAAATATGCGGCTGTATCCTGTAGCCGCCTCTGCATAGCTATGTAAAGTATTCTTTATCGGATAGAACAGGGATACAAAATCATTAGTTTCAAGATTTGCTTCAAAAAGATATAGCTCAACGTCCTCAAGTTTTTTGAAATTTTTCCATACCCTGGTCTTTATGCTGCCGGCAGGAAATCCTGCCCAGCTTGCGGTATAGCCGAGCTCTTCTCCGGGAATAATATAATCTTCGAGATTAATCGGGTCGTTATCTGTCAGTGGAGCCGGACCCTGAATATCTTGTGCGAAGGATATTCGGCAGAATAATATAAGTATTAGTATTAGCTTTATGGGTTTATAGTATATGCCGTAACTAAGGTTAATCACTGCTACTCTGTCCTTGACTGTGATGCTAAAAGGGTAATAATATCTATTAAATATTGATTATACTGAGTTGCATGTAGTGTAAAAGAGAAAAATGTTAGTAATTGTTGAGTAAGTTGCAATCATTGTCCATAGTGTGTATTGTATGTTAATCAGGGCTGGATTTTCTGGCATTTCTTTCTTAAATGGTATTTTTGTTTTTAAAGTTTAATCTACGGAGTATATAGTAGGCAGGAGAATAATGGGCGATATAACAACATATGATTTAGCAATGCTGTTGCCGGCATATCTGATATTTCTTTTTAGTTTTATGGTACATGAATCGGCTCATGCCTGGGTCGCCTGTAAAATGGGTGATGGTACAGCACGTTATTATATTTCGCTCAACCCTTTGCCGCATATAAAACGTACACCTGTAGGGATGGTTGTCGTGCCTGTTCTAACATATTTCTTTCTGGGGTGGCCTTTAGGATTTGCCAGTGTGCCATTGAATTTTCTCTGGGCTCAGCAGAATCCGAAACGGTTTGGTCTGGTTGCTCTTGCCGGTCCGTTATCCAATGTTCTGCTTGCGCTTTTATTTGTCGTAATTTTCGGGGTATATCTGGTATTCGGAGTTAAATTCGGTATCTGGAACTGGCATAACAGCATGGTAAATGAACTGCTGCGGATGGCTATAAATCTGAATGTAGTATTGGCTGTATTTAATTTTATACCTGTGCCGCCGCTGGATGGTTCTTCTATTCCCTGCTTGATAATTCCCAAGGAACATTTAAAATCATATCTTAATATAATCTGGAATCCGTCAATGGCACTTCCTGGAATGCTGATCGCTTATTTTGCTTTTGCCGGAATATTCAGGGTAATCGGTGTGCCATTACTGCTGTTTCTGGATAGTGTTCTAAATATATTCAAGGGTCTTTTATAGCTATGGTTGTTTTGCATAATAATTTTGACAGAGGAGGATACGGTTTGAAAGAGCTGCAGAATAAAAAAGCATTTATCTGTGATATGGACGGTGTGCTGTACCATGGCAACAGGCTGCTGGAAGGGGTAAAAGAATTTGTGCAGTGGCTGGAGGATGAGGATAAAAAGTATCTTTTCCTGACCAATTCCAGTGAGCGTTCTCCTCAGGAACTTTCCGATAAGCTGCGGCGGCTGGGGGTAAATGTGGATAAAGATCATTTTTATACCAGTGCCCAGTCTACAGCATATTTTCTATCCAGCCAGAAGAAGAAGGGAAGTGTGTATGTTATCGGTGAAGCCGGGCTGATCAATGCACTGTACGAAGCCGGTTTTACTATGAATAATATTGACCCGGACTATGTCGTAGTAGGAGAAGGGCTGGGGTATAACTACGATACGATCACAACTGCGGTTAATCTGGTTATTAACGGGGCGAAACTTATTGGCTGTAATCCTGACCTGAATGGTCCTACCGAACATGGTATGGCTCCGGCTACAGGGTCGCTTATTGCTCCTATTGAGCTTTCAACAAATAAAAAAGCGTATTTTCTGGGGAAACCAAATCCACTTATGATGCGCCATGCGCTGAATAAACTCAACGTTCAGCGTGAGGAAACTGTAATTATTGGTGATAGAATGGATACCGATATTATTGCAGGAATGGAGAGTATGATCGATACAGTGCTGGTTTTATCCGGTTGTACGAAGATGGAAGATCTTAAAAATTTCGCGTATGCTCCCACTTATGTTCTCGCTGGAGTCGGGGATATTATAAAATGAGGATTCTGGTAGCGGATACTGCCGGATTCTGTATGGGGGTACGCCGTGCTGTGGATATCGCCTGCAAAACAGCTGACCGCTGTAAGGGTAAGGTATATACTCTTGGTGAACTTATTCATAACCGCCGGGTTGTTGCTGAGTTGCTGCAACGCGGGGTGTCTGCTATATCCGAACTGCCGGCCTCAGGGACAGTGATAATACGTGCCCACGGTGTGGCGCAACAGGTAAAGGACAGTATAGTCACTGCCGGATTGGAGTATGTTGATGCAACCTGTCCGCATGTGCTATCCAGTCAGAAGCGGATAGCAGCTTATTCGTCTGCCGGAGCAACCGTTGTTATTCTTGGAGATCATCTTCATCCCGAGGTCAAGGGTCTGGCCGGGTATGCCCGTGGAAAGGTGCATATAATAGATTCTCTTGTCGAGGCTGAAGCGCTTGAGCTGCCGGCTGAGTTCCTCTTTATCGCCCAGACGACCTTCAGCAAGGAGTTGTTTGATACTGTTGCCGCTTTTCTTTCAGACAGCTATCCTGAGTGTACGGTTGTTGACTCTATTTGTGACGCAACGGCAAAGAGGCAGCAAGAGGCTAGAGCGTTATCACGGAAATCTGATTTATTAGTAGTTGTTGGCGGCAGGAATTCCGCCAATACCCGCAGACTAGCTGAGATTGGTCTGGAAGAGGGGGCTCGGGTACTTCATATTGAATCTGCGACTGAATTATCCGGCAGTGACTTTTACGGCTGTAATACTGTCGGCATTACTGCCGGAGCCAGTACGCCCGAGGCTGCGGTACGTGAGGTCGTCGCTTTTATCTCTCTGCTGCCGGATAAGTCCAAGAAATAAATCTGTCCTTCTCCCACAGCTCTAGTTTTTCCCGGGTGATTTTAATTATTCCGTAATCCTTTCTACTTTTATTGCCTTTAATACTTTTATCTCTGATAATCAATTCTTTCTGTTCACTGGACGTAGAAAGTGTGTCGTATCCGGTTATTCTTAGTATCTTTATTGGGGCATTGTATCCCGGAGTTTTTTCTGCACAGAAAGTATGATACAGTTTCGGTTTTTGCCAGTTAGTCAGCAGCAGGTTTATCCGGTCGAGGTTTATATTATACCAGGATATTCTTCCGCTATTGTTTCTGGTAATTGTTATATTTATCCCGCGAGCGGGGTGATAGCTGGTTTGAGTATTTTTATCCTGTCTGGTATTTACAACCACCAGATTCTTGATATTAAGTTTGTCTGTATACTGGTTGGGAATTTGTTTTCGATTTTTTATATAATATAAGGTGTCAATGGTCCTTATATGCTCAGTATAGAGGTATGTAAGCAGCTTTGCCGGGGACTCTGATTCCTGAATAATGAGGACGGTGTTATCATTTTGAATTTTTGGGTTATCCTTATTATGAGTTGAATTGCGCAGAATCATTGATTCGCCGTTTCTGCTGCGCAGTACGGTAATACTCGGTGTTGCCGCGTGGGTGTTTATTCGTCCATCTATGAAAATAGCGGTAATTAGTGTTATCGCTATTACAGAAAATATTATGAAAGTTTTATGAGAAAAAGCTTTATGCCCTGTAATAATAAAAATTATAGCGAAGAAACTGTAATATATAAAAATTAGGGGCATGGACGGAGGGAAAAGGTCGACTGCAGTTACAGGCAGACTGGATATTATTTCACTGATATTAATTACAAGTTGTGCCGGTAGTGAACAGATGGCAGCAAAATATATATTGAAACTATTTGGAAGCAGTGGCGCGAGTTGAATAATCAAGCCTCCCGCAATTGTAAAAGGCATAATTGGAATTATTAACAGGTTGGTCAGAAAACCGATTATTGATACCGAATGGAAATAGTATGCGCTCAGAGGTAGAATTCCCAGCCAGGCACTGATAGAAACAACCAGCAGCATTAAAGTGTCGTATAGCAGTGATCTCAGTAACGTCTTACGGTTTTTGTCCTTATATTTTCTATCGTGGTTAAGGAATTTGAAAAGTGTATTGCCGCGGCGGGTCATTATGGATATGAATGTTACTGAGATAAAGCTTAATTGAAAGCCGACATCGAATACTTGAAGAGGATTTATCAGGCATATAAGCAGTGCTGCCGCTGCGAGCGAATTAATAAAATTGCTTTGCCGGTATAATAGAATTCCTCCAAAGTATATGAATGTTATGATGCTGGCGCGCACAACCGAACTTCTTGCTCCTGAGAGCAGTAGAAAGAACAGGCAGGCGGTGATTACTACCACTGCACGCTGACGTGGTGTCAGGTGAAGGCGTTTACAGATAAAGTTGATAATTAGAATGATTAGACCGATATGAAGTCCGGATATTGCCAGAATGTGGCCTATTCCGGTGTTGCGAAATGATTCTTCAAGATTAGCTGTCAGTGCCTGCCGGTAACCGAGAATAGTGGCGGTTAAAAAAGCTCCGGTTTCTCCCGGGCAATAGTATAGAGTATTTTGAATTGCCTTGATTCTTATTTTTTGCAAATAACGATGTAAGCTGGGTTTATTATAGGAAATTTTATCGTAGATACCGGTAACAATAAAGTTGGCAGCTATTCCCTGTGCATAATAATAGCCGGCCTGGGAGAATCCTCCGCTGTATGACGGCGGCTCGGGAGGGAAGTAAAGTGTGCTGTGAGTATTGATTATATCGTTATACTGCAGGTTTGTTTCCCCTTTGCCGCTAAGAGTTACTTTTAACGGGTTCTTAAGAGAGCTGCCGTTTAGTTTGAGCAGTTGTGCCTGGGTTCGCCACTTCCCTGATTTCTTTTTCTGGATGTATGCATCAGGCGGTGTTAGTATTTTGAAAACAGCAGAATTTATTTTCGGCAAGGAGCTGGCGGTAAGTGCTGTCAGTTTCTGGTAGCGGTTGTGATAATTGTATATTCCAAGAATCAGTATTGGAAGTATCAGCAGCAGGGGGATTTTTAAATATCTCTTTTCTGTCTTGGTCGTTATAATCTGGTGTATTATGAAGATGGCGGCAA
Organism: Planctomycetota bacterium; assembly: GCA_963677015.1. Classification (GTDB taxonomy): domain Bacteria; phylum Planctomycetota; class SZUA-567; order SZUA-567; family SZUA-567. The sequence continues at coordinate 2,059,559 of OY781533.1, read as the reverse complement.
TAGGTAACAGTAATAATATACTGATGTATACTTGTATTTCAGATAGTTTGGTGCAGATAATTATTCCGCTGAGGTAAGGGATGGCCAGCCAGAGCAGCGGTGTCTTACCGTACATTTTATTTCAGACCATAGCTGTTTACTATACTGATGCCGCTAAGCAGGGCGCCGACGATGCCGAGAAAGCCCTGATCTGTGCCGATAAGGTATACTCCATCTATATCTAATCTGCCGTCTCTAACTTTGGTGGCTGAACCGTATATTGATCCGCCTTTATGCCCGGTGTAACGGGTAATTGTCAGGGGCGTAAACATATCGGTGAAGGTTATATGTTCTCTGATAGCAGGCATATATCTTTGGAGGAAATCAATTAGTTCGGATTCTGCCTGTTTTTTGGATTGACGGTACTGCTCCTTGGTGAGATTTTCCCAAGCTGAGTAACCGGCTTTGAAGGATAGGCGGACACAGCCTTCGGGAAGCTCTGCAGTATAGTTGAAGTTGTTCGGTATGCAGATTACCCCTGAGCTGAGATCAATCTTTTCTGTCGCCGCTTTATACGTAAAATTTTCTTCCTGTGAGAAAAAGATAATCGACTGCTCACATCCGAGCTTTGCCGGCGGTGTATCAAGATAGACCACGAGTTCACCGTAACAGATTTTGCCAAGATCTGCGGAGCGGTCAATACCGCATAAGTCATAAGTTTCTACCAGTCTGGCGCTGGAGAAAACCTTGTCGGCATAAAGAGTCTCACCGGTAGAAAGAGTTACAGCGAGGTCACCGCTGTCTTCACGGATAATATTTGTTGCCCGGCAGTTATAGCGTAATTCACCCTGATTCTTCAGGTACTTTTGTTCCAGAAGGTTCAGTAAATTTTTCATACCCAGTTCCGGGCGGCTCAGTCCGCTTTCAAATGTTGATTCCCAGAGAACAGCAAAATCATTCCAGTCCATGTCATTTTCCATAGCATTTCCGTAAAACATGATAGGACATAGTAGCATATCGATAAGTTTTCGGTTGTTAATGAACTGGGAAATTTTATTAAGGGCACTCTCCGGTTTGTTATCAAGTGCGGTGGCGGAAAATGATGTTATTTCTTGTCGAAGTTTGTCGAAACCAGCCAGTTCCTCAGGAAATTGTGCTGAAATATTCTGACGCAGGGTCTCTATATTATTGGTGAATTTAATGGTTTTGCCGGGGAATTGTATTTCTGAATAACGTTGCTCTGCAAGCTGCAGGTCTGAATACTTGATTCTGAGTTGGCGCAGGAGTTTGGTCAGCGGGGCATTTCTGGTGTTGGGCAGGCAGAAATTGGTCATTGCGTGCAGTCCGACATCAATACTGCGTCCTCCCCGTGTGTAATAGGAGTTCATACCTCCAGGAATATTGTGTGATTCAAGAATAATAACTTTTTTGTCAAAATGACTCAGACGTATACCTGCAGCCAGTCCTGATAGTCCTGCACCTATTACAATTGCGTCATATTTCATAATTACTATACCTTGAGTAGCGGTTGCCGGCTGACTTAAAATATTTCTTTTTGTTTTTTAAGTAATTCAGTTGCAGTAATTTCGGCTCCCAGACTGGTGAGGAGATTTTCCAGTTTGGCCAGGTTCAATCGTGATGATTCCAGCGGTGTAGTCTTGAGAATATTCATAATTGTAGGATGTTTACGGCCGCCGAATTCCAGACCGATATCAATAAGACTCTGGTCTGTCAATCTGCGGCAGAGGTGTATGGCTACGCGTCTGGCTTTGGTTATATCGCCTGTGCGTTTCTTGCTCTTTATGTCTGTAATCGAGACATTGAACTCAAGAGAAACGGCAGCAATAATATCTGCAATAGTGAAGCTGGTTCTTTTTTGAGCAATATTTAGTGAATCAATAATATTTGAGCAGTTTGTTGCAGAATGCCCGGAGAATTTATTGAGTGCTTTTATCGTTTTGACAATGCCTTCAATTTCACGAATATCACCTTTTAATCTGGCTGAAATAACACTTATCTGCTCTGTTTTAAGAGCGGGCTCGAGTTCCTGAAGCAGTTTTTTACGGGCCGGCTCATTAAGAGGGTCAAGGCGAATTTGCAGACCAGAAGAGATCCTGCTGGCGAGCATTGAGTTAATACCTGTTATTTCGTGTATCGCTGAATTAGCGGAAAGTACTATCTGTTTTCCGGCAGCTGTAAGGCTGTCAAGTATATTAGAAAGCTCATTCTGGGAGGCAATTTTTTTACCTTGTCCCATATTCTGGAAATCATCAATTACCAGAAGATCGGTGTTATGAAAGCGATTGCGAAATTCTTCAATACTATTATTCATTGTGGATGCGGCAAATTGTTGTACAAACATTTGTGCTGTAAGACAGATAATATTTTTATCAGGATACATTTCGGAAAAACTGTTGCACAGTCCGTGCAAAAGATGTGTTTTGCCCAGTCCGTGGCTCGCAAATACAGTTATAGGAGAGTATTCTCCAGGATGCTTTAATGCTTGTTTCAAGGCTGAAAGAGCAAAACTGTTTTGTGGAATTTCAACAAATTTGTCGAGTGAATGGCGGCTCTGACTGAATAGCGGCAGCACCGGTGTTGACGCTTTCTTCTTCCAGGTTAGTACCGGTTCATCTTCAGAAGACACCATGCTGAGTGATTCTATCTCTTCCTGAAGATTTTTGCGGTGTTCACGGAATTTTTCAGCTGAGATTGTAATAGAAATTTCCGGGTTTATACCCAGCGTTTCTCTGACTGCTTCGGAGATAGTTGTTAGGTAATTCTTTGTTACCCATTGTTTTACAAATTTATTGGCAGCGCCGAGGACTAGCTCAAGCGGATTTATTTTTTCGATTGCCAGATTGCTGATCCAAGTATTATAACTGGCTTCGGGAAGAGCCGCTCTGAGCGCTTCCTGTACCTCTTTCCATTGTGCCAGTGTATTTGTTTGGGTCATATTATAATTGTTTCTAGATAGTCTAAAGTCGTTAGTTACTAAAAGTTATACGGTTAAAATTGTTTTTTTCAGGGCGCATGATCATTAATAAACATTGTCGTTTCTGACAAATAATATGAATTTGCCGGAAACCGCAAATAACTGTTTTCTTAAAAATGTGCAGGAATTAATCTGTTCGTTAGATATTCCTCCCCCGATATTTCAGATATGACAAAGTTCGGCTGTTCATGCAGAAGCTGATTGTTAAATCTGAATAAGTGTATTTTACTTAATGCCGATACCCGATGCAACTGATTGTTTTGTTGAAAAAATGTTGATATCGGGTTTGCGGGTGGGGGAAGGTGATAGCAAACGTTTTGAAACCAACCCTTTTTGAGAAATCAGAGGGGACGGAAAATATTTTCATTCAGTGGTTTTTTCCGGTTAAAGTTGTATTATTGTAAGAGTTTACATTTGTCAGTATTTTGTGGATAATTTTAGAGTGGTGTTTATTTTACATTACTTCTTATGTGTTTATGTCTTATGTATCTGATAGAGGTTGATTTAAACAAAAAGTTTAGTTATTGTTGATAAAATGTTTAATGTTTATTGAAAAAAAATGACGACTAGTTATAATGCAGTAATGTTTGATTATGTATTTTCAGAAGAGCTTGTAATAAAAGCTTTTGCTCGTTTTGAGCGGTCTAAATAACTCATATTGTTTATGACGATACTAACATTTGAGGAATTATATGAACATGAATTATTTGAAGAGATACACTATTATCGGCTTGGGTCTTCTTGTGTCGGGTTTTTCAGCTGGAGCTGATGATTTTGGCGCTACTGATGTTAAGGTTGATGATAATGGAGTTGTAGTAAACCTTGATGATGAAAAGAATTTGGATAAATTGCCTACGGTCTATTATGACGGTACTAATCCAGATGCTGTCAGCGGTACCGCTGTTTATCAGGGAAATGATGCTGGGATTGAGGTTATTGAGGATGGAACGACTTATATTTATAACACTACAGGTTCGATCGAGCATGGAGTGTTAAACCTCTCTATTGATGATGCTGAGATGATGGCGATAAATTATTCGCCAACTTTCAAGCAGGCTCTTACACAGAAAATGGGTGCTAAAGGTCAGCGCATTGAGGCGATTGGCGGGGCTCTTCCAAGTGTCGGACTTTCTGCAAGTACCCTGTGGTCACAGAAAAGAAGTCTTGAGTACAATGCCTACGAAGGGCAAAGTTCACGTGCAACGCCAGCGGGACGAAATACTTCTGCTTATTCTGTTGATGTCTCTCAGCCACTGTTTCAGGGCGGGGCAATATTCTCAGCTATCAGATCTTCTAAACTTTATGAAGACTGGGTTAGTGAGGATATAAAAGTTTCACGGCAGGCTGTAATCAAAACTTTGCGTACGCAGTATTATTATACTCAGTATTATGAGAAACTTACTGAGATATATAAAGATCAGGCAGAAATTGCCAAAGAGTACTGGGAGAAGACGAAAAGGCGTTATGAAGCTGATGATGTTGCAGAGATTGAAGTGCTAAAGTATCAGGTTCAGTACAAGATTGCTGAAGCTCAATATATAAAGTCTAAGAGTGAGTATGATGTTTATCGGGTGAATGTACTGCGTCTTGTCGGAGCTCCGCTGGACACTGAACTTACATTGACTACTCCTTTTGAATTTAAAGAGCTCGATCCCGGTTCCGTTGACAGTCTTACTGCTGAAGCTATGGCATCAAGACCAGAAATCAAAGCAAGTAAATTGAATGAAGCGATTCAGAAAGAAAATATCAAGCAGGCAAAGTCCGGACTGTATCCTGAACTCTCTGCTGTTGCCAGCTGGGGGCAGACAAACAGGTTCTCCGGTGCGTCAAGCAGCTCGACTCTGGGTAAGCGCGGAACTGACTGGACCTGGAGTGCCGGCTTTGAAATGAGCTGGAATGTTCTTGCCGGAGGCGGTCAGTTGGTACGCGGTCAGATTATTCAGGCAAAAGCGATTCTTGACAGTTATGAGTTTGCTACTGAGGATACAATTGATAACGTCAAGGAAGAAGTAAAAGCTTCTGTGCTTACTCTGCTTTCATCTATTGACTGGGTCAAGTCACAGAAAGAGAATGTAACTCAGGCTGAGCGTGTTCTCAAGCAGGAGACTATCAAGTGGGATGAAGGTGCGGGTGATTATCTTGATATTCTTGATGCGAGAGATTCACTGGCGCAGTCTCAGCAATTGTACTGGGAAGGTGTTGCCACTTATAATATTTCGCTGGTTGATCTTGAGTATTCTATCGGTAAGTATCAGCATGAGACTAATACAACGGTGAAGGGATATCAGGTTGTTAAGAATGCACCGCGTAAGATTAAAAAACGTGCAGATAAGTTTAGTCATAAGGATATTGAAGATTCTCTGAAGGCCTTGGCTGTACCTGATGATCTTTTGGCGGATGATGCCTCTGCCTCTAAATCTCAGCAGGTTCGCAAGCCTGTTTCAAATGTCTATAATATGCAGGTTGCACCGGCAAGAGTTGATTCTAAGGTTGCGGGAGCCGCTAAAAAGCAAAGCACCGAAACTCAAGTAGAGAAGGACATTGCTGGTCCCAAATTATTCTTCTAAATAACTTTTAAATAAAGATAGTTGTTAAATAAAGAGTCGGTGATTTGCCGACTCTTTATTTATTTCTATGAAAAGAGCTTGGATAATTAATGGTTGTTTTATGGATTACTGGTGTTGCGGGTAAATGAGTTATGCGGGAATATAAACGTACTTTGTTTGGGAGTAAAGTAATGTCGCTATGATGGCTGAATGCTGCTATGAAATGCATATAAGTTCGCCAACTATAACCGGAATCTATCTGGATTGGCTGGAGATTGGTAACAGTAATGACCGATAAAATATTATTGGTATTTGGGGAGCGTTCTGCAAGCCGTTTGTATCTGTTATTGTCTCTGGCCGCATTAAACCTTGTGGCCGGTATGTATCGGAGAAATATTATGTCCGTTTTTAGTGAGAGTAGTCATATTGCTGTTCATGAGTTTCTGGAGTATATAAAGTTGGAGAGAAACTTATCGGAACATACCGTACGAAATTATGGGGTTGATTTGTCGCAGTTTTATGACTATCTGGTAGCTGGTGGTAATGGCGAGTTATTTCCCTATAAAGTGGAGTATACTTCTATACGAGGTTTTATGGCTCAGCTCAATGAGAATGGCATCAGTAAGCAGACGATTGCGAGAAAAACAGCTGCGTTGCGGAGTTTCTATAAATTTCAATTAAAACGCGGAAGAATGCAGACCAATCCGGCACAGAATATTCGCACTCCCAAGCTTGAAAAGAAACTGCCGGTATTTCTTAGTGTTGAAGATGTTGAAAAGCTGCTCTCGGCTCCGGAAGATCAAACCTTTATTGGCTTGCGCGATAAAGCGATTCTTGAGCTATTGTATAGTGCCGGGCTGCGTACATTCGAACTCGTTGGTCTGAACCATGAGGATATAGATCTGGTGCGTCAGACAATTCGTTCCAAAGGAAAAGGAATGAAGGAAAGAATAAATCCTATTGGAAAATATGCAACAGATGCTCTGCACACTTATATTCAGGCTAAGTATCAGCATCCGGATTATATTAAATTTGATCAGAGTGCGGTATTTGTTAATTTCCGGGGCAGCAGGCTCACCACCCGCAGTATAAGAAGAATGCTCGGGAGTTATGTTGCGCAGGCAGGTTTATCTTGTGAAGTGACACCTCATACCTTGCGGCATTCTTTTGCCACTCATTTATTGCAGCGGGGAGCAGACTTGCGTATAGTGCAGGAGTTGCTGGGGCATGAAAATATTTCATCTACTCAAATATATACCCATATAACCGGAGAAGAGATGAAGGCGCTGTATGATCAGGCGCATCCTCGTGATAATACCGATAATGGGATTGAAGCCAGAACGGCATAGTCTTGCTGGAGTATAATAATGATTTTTAAAATAAGGAGCAATAGCCCATGCTATTACTCCTTATTTTTCCCCTGGTGCTAACAAATTAAGTTTTAGAATAGTTATTCAGCATATACGATTATTCGTACCGATGAAACCTAGATGACATATCTTCCCTATATATTTGACTATCGGTGATCCGGTATTCTGATATTAGTTGAGATGTTTGGGTCTCACTGAATAACAGAAACTGGAAATACTAGAGTTCTGCTGTATCTTTGCTATAAAGTGATATTATCCTGATTAAAAATACTATTGACCATACTTAATAGTTGCGTTGTTTTACGGGCGGTCATTGATTTCTGGATAATGGTCATTGAAATCGCCTGTATACATTGCTCGTGGTCTGAATATTCGGTTGTTATCTACATATTCAAGTATTCGCGCAGTCCAGCCGGCAGTTCGTGATACCGCAAAGATAGCGGTAAACATTGAATCAGGAATATTCATACAGCTGTAAACAATTCCGGAATAATAGTCAACGTTTGGAAATACCTTTTTCTCTTTGCCCAAAGTTGTTGTGACTTCTTCCTCAAGAAGTTTAGCAATCTTGAAGTATTCAGCCGCTTGTGGGTGATCACGGGTAAGATACTCAGCCAGAGGAGCGAGAATCCTGGCTCGTGGATCATAAGCTTTGTATACTCTGTGACCAAAGCCCATAATTTTCTTGTTTTCCGCACGCATCTTGGCATACCAGGGCTTGACATTCTCAGTGGTCCCTATTTCCTTGAGCATCTTGATAACAGCTTCATTCGCGCCCCCGTGGAGTGGTCCATTGAGTGCAGCAATACCCGCACCAACAGAGATATAAAAGTCCGATAGGGTTGAAGCTACTACCATAGATGCAAAGGTGCTGGCATTCATGCCGTGGTCGGCGTGTAGAATTAGATTTATATCCATGATACGTTCTTCAATCGGGCTTGGAATTTTGCCGGTCATCATGTACAGCAAATTTGCCGCATGGCTGAGGTTGTTGTCCCATTCGATTGGAATATGGTCGGTGCGGATACGCGCAATGGCTGCAGTAAGTACTGCCATTGCCGAAATCAGATGTACACATGAGAGAATTTCTTCACCATTATCCTGAGCTTCCCGGGCTGTTTCCGGCTTAGAATATTTCAGACTCTTTTTATCAAACTCATAGATGGCTTTCTCTTCACCTTTGGGTTTGTCTTCCTGAGGGATAGCATCTTCGTCAGTGCCGATGATGTTTTGCAGATCAGGTGAAATCGAGTTATCAATATCCTTCCAGTTGAGGCGCATCCTAAGCATATTAACGCCTATTCGTAATGCACCCATAGGGTTCATTTCCTGAATTGGAAAGCCCATCATAAGGCGTAGCGTGTTAGGGATATCACGTGATTTTATCATCTGATCATTAAAATCACGCAGCTCCGCATTGTTCGGCAGATGCCCATGCAGCAGTAGATATGATACTTCCTCAAAGGTAGAATAGGCACAGAGGTCAAAGATATTATAACCACGGTATACCAGCCAGCCTTTGCGGCCATTGACATAACCAACCTTGGTTTCGCAGGCGATTGCTCCTTCGAGTCCGGGACCGATTGTACCATTTACAGGCCATTTGAGTGGCTGGGTAAGTTCTGGTTCCGGTTCATCATCTGTTTCCTGGTATGCTTGAGCCTTTGCTTTTAAAATAAGCTCAGTAATTTCCGGTGTTGCTTCGTGTAGTGCTTTTGTGTTCATCTTCTTTAGAACTCCTATTGGTAAGATGATAATGTTATCTGAAATTATCTGCTAATGCAATGAGAAAAATAAATATTTTTTGTGGAGTAATATGTAGTTTTCACAGGTGCGGTATTCGCATTGTAATAAATGCTACTGTTGTTGGGTCATTTTGGTTAAATGTTTGATTTATAATTTGTTATATGATATTTTTTTATGCGAATTTGTAGATTTGTATGTGACGTGTAAGTGTTGTTTTACAGGAAGTATTTATTTATTTTTGTGTATGTTGTAATATTTTTTTATGCGATTCTATACTCGTTTGCAGGTAAAATGTGAGCACAAAGCGGAAGTAAGTGAAAATTGCAGTGTAACTAAAATAAGTTGCTTATAGCTGGGTGTTTGCATTATTATTGTTTATAATAATAAGGCAAACAAGGCCACCGGTATGCCGGTGACCCTGTTTGTCGGTATTATTCAAACTTGGGAAGAAAATACAGCTGGGAGCTCAGAACATGTTTTTAAACATTGTCGTCAGTCCGCGCTGAAGTTCTTTTGTCGCTTCCTGAGTATTATCCGAGTCGTCATCATCGGTATAGTCATCAGCGTTGTTATAACGCTGCTGCTGTCGTAAGCGAATTGCCTGTTCATCGCTCATATTATCTATATCGCCGAAGTCGAATTCGCTTTCGTCTGATAGCATATCATCCTGCTCAAAGCTGTCCTGATCTGAAATTTGCAGCGGTCTGTCTTCCAGAATGCTTCTTATTATGTCCCTTGCCTGCTGCTGTAATTCTGCCTCTGTCTGAATGGGGTTGTCATAATGAATCTTCGGAAGCTTGAAGGCTTTTGCCGGTGGGATTCCTTTTTTAACAGAAATGGCGGTTTCACTGACATTAATACCCATGGCGCTGCCCGAGGTCTTGAGTGGAATATCAGTGCCTGAGATAACGTAAACCTCAGTCCCCATAAACGTAATGCGGTCGCAGTCAAATCCTAGAAGCTTGGTGGCGTTTCGCTCCATTTTGCCTTTGAAGCCTTCCAGTCCTATTTTTCCGTTTTTACCAAGTTGATTTACAACTTTAATTTTATCGTCATTAGAAAGGCGGTTGAACTCACTGATTAGATATTTGTCGGGATTAATCTCTCTGGTTCCGGTGCGGGATTGTTTGTCGATTGTATAGATCCAGTCTGGGGTGGTTATTTTTATAGTGCTTTCTATATGAGACATACCCATTAGTTTTGTTTCTGTTTTTTCATATTCAGCACGAATTTTACCGTAATTCTTAAAGTATAAAGCCTTTTTGCCGCGCATGCTGCCGGAAGACTTGTAGGTAATTAATCCTGATTCAAGGGGAAGTCGGGTGTCCCACGGATTGTCAATTGCCAGAGTCAGTGGTGAAAGAATTAATACTGCCAGGCAGCAAAGCAGGGCTTTTGTCATAAATATTTCCTTAATATGTAATGAATTGCGTATATTTTTATGAATGGTATTATGAAGTTTTTTTTGTTTTAAGCAAGAGTAATATTATTTCAAATTTCGAGTTTAAAAATTATCATATAATGCTGAGGTTTTTAAAATTGATCTTGCAATTGAGGTGATTTCCACTAAGATTATTAAAAATCGGCTATAAACCGATTGTAACATCTACAGCGTTTGTAAATACTGTGCAGCAGAAACAGTTGGTATACGGCGGTTGTGGTTGGTATCTGAAATTATACTTTACTGTTTTTTGTTAATGCTTATGTATTAATAAGTATACAGTTTGTTTTACCTTTCTGTTATCACTCCGCTCCTAACCCTGATATACTGATTTCGCGTGAAATTGCACTCTGTTTGAGCGCTGTTGAGAATTATATAATTTCATTGAATTCGTGTATCATATTCGGTATATTTATAATAACAAGGAGAAATAATGTCATTAACAATTGAAGAGAAAGCAGAAATTATCAAGCAGTATGCGATCAAAGAAGGTGATACTGGCAGTCCTGAAGTGCAGATTGCGCTTTTGACCAAACAGATTGCCGTTCTTACTGAGCATCTTCGTGATCATTTCAAGGATAACCATTCACGTCGCGGTCTTATTGGTATGGTTAATTCACGTAACAAGCTTCTAAAATATCTGCGTAGTAAGAGCCATGAACGTTATACTAATATCGTTAAAGCTCTTGAACTCCGCGCCAAGCTTGACTAATTCAGTTATTACAGGGTCGCAGGTGCGACCCTGTTTTCTGTATATTTTATTATTTATATTTGCAGTTTGACGGCATTAGAATGCCGTGTGCTGTAAGAATGTTTTTTTATTGGCTTTCTGAGCACGGGGATTGCTGGATCTCAGTTTTCACTCTATAGCTTTATTTATATAAAAGTTATGGACTGAACACTGATAAGCCAGAGTAATCGCCGTCTCAAAGAACCATTTAATTTATGGAGAATTTATGGAACAAATTAGATTTAATGAAACAGTTGTTGAACGCGAAATCGCCGGCAGAACTCTGAAGATCAGTACCGGTCTTGTTGCCAAGCAGGCAGCTGGAGCGTGTCTGGTACAGTATGGGGACACTGTTGTATTGTCTGCCATGGCTCTGGGTGATGAGAGAGAAGATGGTGATTTCTTCCCATTGATGGTTGATTACCGTGAAAAGACTTATGCTGCCGGAAAGTTCCCTGGTGGTTTCTTTAAACGTGAAAAGGCACCATCAACTCACGAAACACTCACTATGCGCTTGACCGACCGTCCTATACGTCCGCTATTTCCAAAAGGATTTAAGCGTGATGTAATTATTCAGTCCATCGTACTTTCAAGTGATATGGAAAATCCTGGTGATATCCTCAGTATGATAGGTGCGGCCTGTGCCTGCAGCCTTTCAGGTGTCCCATTTGCCGGTCCTGTGGGTGCGGTTAGAGTAGGTATTATTGATGGTGCGTTTATTATCAATCCAACAGAGACTGAAGTTCGTTCTTCTGATCTTAATCTTACAATTGCCGGTACTGCGGATTCTATAACAATGGTTGAGGCTGGGGCGAATAATATCTCTGAAGATGCTATGCTCGAAGCGCTGTATCAGGGACATGAGATTATCAAGCAGATTTGCGAGATGGTAACTGAACTGACCAGCAAGGCTGCTAAAGAGGCGATTGAATATGTTGAGCCAGAGTTGCCTGCATGTCTGGACGCTGTCCGTGAAGCCGGAAGAGAACGTATTGCTGCCGCCATGAAGACCCCGTATAAAGATGGCAGAGGTAAAGCTTTCAGTGAGGTCAAAGATGCACTGGTTGAGGAATTCGCTGTTGCTGAGGATAGTGAGGAAGAAGGTCCAACAGCAGCAGAGGTAAAAGAGGCTGTTGCTATCGTTAAGACTGAGGTCGTTCGTAAGTACATCAAAGACAATGACCGTATTGATGGTCGTGACCTGTATACCGTACGTCCAATCGACTGCCGTATCGGTGTTTTACCTCGTACTCACGGTTCTGCGCTCTTTACCCGCGGTGAAACTCAGGCTCTTATAACTATGACTCTTGGTTCTGCTCTTGATGCTCAGAAGGTTGACGGACTGCATGAACCATATGATGAGATGTGGTATGTTCATTATCAGGCTCCTGGCTTCTCTGTTGGTGAGGCTCGTCCGCCACGTGGTCCGGGGCGTCGTGATATCGGTCATGGTATGCTGGCACAGCGTGCTTTACAGGCGGTTATGCCACATGACCAGGGCTTTGCCTATACCTGCCGTGCTGTAAGTGAAGTTCTGGAGATGAATGGCTCTTCCTCAATGGCTACTGTCTGTGGCAGTACTCTGGCACTTATGGATGCGGGTGTTCCTATCAAGGCGCCGGTAGCAGGTATCGCTATGGGGCTGATTCAGGATGAAGGTGAAGAACCGGTAATTATAACCGATATTCTTGGTGATGAAGACCATTATGGAGATATGGATTTCAAAGTCTGCGGTACAGCTGAGGGTATTACTGCTCTGCAGATGGATATCAAAATAACCGGTATTTCTCAGGATACAATGAAGAAGGCATTGAAGCAGGCTCGTACCGGTCTTGATCATATTCTTGGTCTTATTACCGGATGTATTGCTGAGCCACGTTCAGAAATTAATGAACATGCGCCACGCCTTGAGATGGTAAAGGTTCCAAGTGAATTTATGGGTAAGCTCATCGGTAAGGGTGGTGAGACTATCAAGGCAATGCAGGAAGAGACTAAGTGTGAAATCAACATTGAAGAGAATGGTGATGTCGCTGAGGTAACTATCTGTGCTCCTGATGGTGATGCGCTCAAAGCAGCGGTCAAGAAGATTGAATCAATGTGTCAGGTGGCTGAAGTTGGTAAGATCTATACCGGTCCAGTTACCGGTGTACGTGAATTCGGCTGTTTCGTTGAGATCCTTCCTGGTATTGAAGGTATGTGCCATGTATCTGAACTTAGCGATCAGTTTATCAAGGAAATCGACGGTATTGTTAATGTTGGTGATGAACTTAAGGTTAAAGTTCTTGAGGTTGATAATCAGGGAAAAATTCGTTTGAGCCGTAAGGCTGTTATTCTTGAGGAACGTGGTGAAGAATATATTCCGCCAGTCCGAAATAACCGTGGTCCACGCCGCGATAACAGAGGGCGCAGATAAGAGCGCTATGTAACGCATTAGTTATAAAAGTATTGATGGATTACCGCTGCTGTACAGTTGGCGGTGATCCATTTTTTTTTATTGAAGGTCATTGTAAGTTGACTCATTCTCTTTAGTATTATAATAGACAAATTAAAATTTTATTGGCGTTTACAGTATCAGTCAGGAGATGAATATGGAGAAGGATAAGCTTCCGTTCGGTAAGGAAATTGTTGAAAAAATTATAGCTGAAAATGGTCAAAGACCATTTTATTTATATGATGAAGAAGCTATTAGGGGAAATATCAAACGTCTGCAGGGAGCATTCGCCTGGTGTGAGGGGTATCGGAATTTTTATGCGGTCAAAGCTTGCCCCAATACTCGTATTCTTGATATTATGTTTGAAGAGGGGTGCGGGGCTGATTGCAGTTCGCTTCCTGAACTGCTAATGTCTGATGCCGTAGGTATAACTGGTGAAAGGATTATGTTTACCTCCAATGAGACTCCGGCCTCAGAGTTTATAAGAGCGCAGGAACTTGGGGCAATAATTAATTTTGATGATATTACTCATATTGATTTTTACGAAAAGAATGTGGGATGTCTCCCGGAGATTGCCTGTTGCCGTTTTAATCCAGGTGAAGCTAAGGAAGGAAATGCTATTATAGGCAGTCCACTGGAAGCGAAGTATGGTCTGACATTTGAACAGCTTCTGGAGGCTTATGGTAAGCTCAAAGATAAAGGGGTGAAAAGATTTGGACTGCATACTATGGTTGCGTCTAATGAACTTACTGACAGCTATTTTGTTGAGACTGCACGAATACTCTTTGAAGCTGTTCTGGAAATAAGCGCTAAAATAGGTATTGAGTTTGAATTCATCAATATTGGAGGCGGTATCGGGATCCCATATCGTCCTGAGGATAAGGCAGTTGACCTTGATGTTGTCGGTAAAGGTATAAAAGAGGAGTATGACCGCCTAATTCTTACGGCGGGAAAGAAGCTTAAAATTTTCTCTGAGATGGGGCGTATGATAACTGGTGATGCCGGTTATCTGGTTACCAGAGTTTTGCATGAAAAGAATATTTATAAAAAATATAAAGGTGTTGATGCCAGTATGGCTGATCTGATGCGCCCTGGTATGTACGGTGCTTATCATCATATTGTGGTTTTGGGAAAGGAAGAGCTAGAGAAAACAGAGAAGTATGATATTGTCGGCAGCCTTTGTGAAAATTGTGATAAGTTCGCGGTCGACAGGATGCTTCCTGAAATCGCAATCGGTGATTATCTGGTGATTTGTGATGCCGGAGCGCATGGGTATGCAATGGGATTCAATTATAATGCCAAATTACGCCCTGCAGAGTACCTTATGCATAAGGATGGTTCTTATACACGAATTCGCAGAGCCCAGACTGTTACTGATTATTTTGCTACCCTTGAGGATTCTCGTCTCAGTACTTTCTAATAAGCTTAACTTGGTTGGTTTAAATTAAATAATGGAGTACAGAAAATCTGTACTCCATTATTTATCTATAGGGATATCAGAGAAAGATAGTTGGGAGAAATTTTATTCATTCTCTGGTTGTGGTATTGGCTGATCCTCTGGGATTTGCTCTCCATCCTGTGGGTTACGGGGAGGCATCTGCATCATATCTTCAGGGGCACCACCTTCAGGAGCCTGTGGACCATAGCGGAATCTTGGGTCAGGATTCATGAATCGTTTTTTCATGAAAGGAGGCATATCCTGAAAATTCTGTCTGCAGTCTTTCCGGTTGAATTCATTCATACCTTTTCCGTGATGTCTTCCAGGCATTCCCATTGAAAACTGATCTGGGCGATTAGGATTACCGGGCATATTGTTCATCTGCATAGGGTTCATTGGCATGTTGCCGAACATTGGACAGGGCATTGGAGGGTTTGGCTGCATCATTGGCATCCCTTTGGGACAACGTGGGCCGGTATTGCCATTAAAATCCTGTGGTCGCATTGCTGGAGGAAAACCTTCTGGACCTCTTCTCATCATTTGTGGCTTTGGCTGCATACCCATATTAAAGAAGGGGCAATTACGCATATTCATTGGCTGCGGGCACTGTTTTCCCATGAAGTCAGGTCTTTGCATGTTACCGGCAAAACCACGCATTGGTCCGTGCCCTTCAGGTTTTGGCTGCATACACATATAACCAGGATTATTCATGCCTTCTTCTGGATTCATCTGCTGTTTGGGGGGCATTGCTGAAAATGACTGGTTTCTCATTCCGTGACCTCGCATAGGCATCATGGGCATGCCATTAAAACCTGTCGCAGGGCAATTTTCTTTATTGTCACCCATTCCTTTGTCCATACGCCCCATACCCATCATACCCATCATACCCATCATACCCATCATACCCATATGTTTTGGGTCTTTATTCATATTATGTTTTTTGCCGCCGTTGCCGATAATATAGCGGGCTACATATCTATTATAACCGGCGATGGCGTTTTCACGTTTCTCTGCCGGCAGGTCAAGCAGGCTTTTAGCGAAATTAATGACCTCATCCTGCATCTGCTGTGTCTGGGCTGCAGGATAGTCTTCAATTTTATCGAGAACCTGCTCTTTTACCTCATCCGGTATATCCATATCACTGATCATAGCTGTTACACGGCTGGTAAAACGTGAGCTGCGCTCTGGAATAGCTTTGAAAACTTGGGTGTAGAAATCTGTAAGTCTGGCTTCTGCTTCTTTTCGATCAAGACCGGCCAGGTCTTGTAGTAATGCGGCTTCATTCTCTTTGAAATCTTTAAAGAATTTCATATGTGCCTGTCTTCTGGCAAACTGTGGCGGCATTTGCTCTGCAGCAGCTGCTGTGACCGCGCCATCTAGTTTTTCCGGTTGAGTGTCTGCTGCGAAAGTTGCTTGAGTGAATATAGCAGAAGCCAGTATAAAGGCGGTTGTTACATGTTTAATGTTCATAATATCTCCTTAGTAAAGGTAAAGTTAATTATGAAGATTCTGTTAAATCAATTACTTGAGCTATCTGAATTTTCATAATTTTCAAGGTCGCTAAAATCACGCCTCATATTATTATCTTGTGGCGGTTCCATTCTTGGTGGGTTATTGCGAGAATCATTAAAATCACGTCTGTTCTCAGGCGGCCTTCTGTCCTGTCTATTATTTTGCTGGTTGAAATCTCTGTTGTTGTTTCTGTTATCTGAATTATGGCGATAACTGCTGGAGTTCGTATTGTTATTATTGTTGCTGTTATTGCTTTTATGATTCTTATGATTTTTGGTCGTCTGGTTGTAATCATCCGACTTTTTTGAACGTTTTTTCCAGTTGTCTGTAGCTGATGCAGTGGTGGTGCAGGAAATAATAAACAGAATTGCAAGCCCGAGAATAGTTGTTCTCATAATAGTTCTCCCCATTTGTCTTTAATAGTAACTCATATATTGTAATTATGTTTGATAATGTTTGATTGTATTTGTCAGTTAGTATATTAAAGACTTAGTAACCGCAATTGTTGGAATTTCTTCTGCAACCCCTAATTTCATTTAAGCAGTAATCAAAGAAACTTCCGGAATCTGTATCTGAACGCAGTTGATTTTGAGTGCCTCTGTAATTTCTAAAATCTGTTTCGGAACTTGCAGCAAGTACCATTGGTGTTAATACTGCAGCAATAATAATTGCTCCTAATATTATCTTTTTCATCTTTATCTCCTGAATACATTTTGAATTTTAAGTTTGCTGCCAGGCAACTTTATTGTTTTCTATGTAGGGATAATGGAGGTAAGATATAAAAAGTAACAAGGAGATCATCTTTTTTTTTAAGTTTTTAAAAAAAATAAGGATTATACTGTGTCTAAAGCGAAAAATAATGTGGATAATCAGCTGTAAAAGTCAGAATATTTTTACGTGTAGGGTGAGTTATTGTGAGAGATTTTGCATGCAGCAAAATCGCGTGTCCATTGTCTATACCTGTTGCAGGGATTTTTGGGGAAGCATAACGAAAATCTCCGACTACAGGATTACCGATAAATGCCAGCTGTGTGCGTATCTGGTGTTTTAGTCCTGTAAGAAGCTCAACCTCAAGAAGTGCCCGGTTGTTCATGCGTTTAATTATGGAGTAACGGAGCTCTGCCGGTTTTGCATTGGTCTGCTTATTGACAACAATTCTACTGCTGTTGTTTTTTGCCCCTTTGCCGGGTATTAGCCAGTTCTTAAGAGTGGCACTCTGTCTGGCGGGGCAGCCTTCAACTATGGTGTGATAAATCTTTCGGGTTGCTCTGGTTCTGAACTGTTCAGATAATCTGGCGGCAGCTTTGCTGGTGCGGGCAAAACAGATAACACCGGATACCGGACGATCCAGCCGGTGCAGCAGGCCGGTAAAGACGTTTCCGGGCTTATTGTATTTGATTCTTATATATTCCCGGGTCCATTCTAACAGGGACGGGTCCGCACTGTTATCAGCTTGTGTCGGCATTCCTGCCGGTTTATTTACAGCGATAAGGTGATTGTCTTCATATATTATTTCGGGAGAGTTCAATGCGCGATCCTTTCTTTTTTGTATTATAGCCGGTTTGACAGTGCTTGCAATTGGAATAAATTCAAATCTGGCTTGTATTTTTATGTAATAATAATATTATTAAAATCTAAGGTTCATTAAGGAGATTAATGCTAAATGGCAAAGAAAATAAGCGGAAAGAAGAAGAATACCAGTTATGGTGCAAGTCGCGGACACCTCTCTGACTTTGAGGTAAACAAGAAAAGAGCGAAAAAGAATAACCGGGGAAAAAAGGTAACAAAGAAGATTCCTGCGAAAAAGAAGATCAGCAGTAATCGTAAAAAAGGCTTTTCTGATGGGAAAAGGCCGTATGATTATTCTTTTTATGAAAAGGAAGAAGCAACTATCGAATATATGCAGCGTCTTTTTTCTGAACGTTCCTTTGTTGTCAGTGATAGAGAGCTGGAGCAGTTCTGGAAATATTATCTGCTTCTGCGAAAAATGAATGCTGAACTTGATCTTACGAGGATTATGGGTATTGAAGCTACTGTACTCAAGCATTTTATTGATTGTGCGATAGTTGCCGATATTCATGAAATACGGGGACCGTTGTTGGATATCGGTTCCGGTCCGGGCTTTCCGGGAGCGCCGATTGCTATCCGCAGACCTGATTTACCGGTAATATTAGCGGAGAGCAGGGGAAAGAGGGTGCGTTTTCTTGAAATGGTTAAAGACGAATTGGGGCTGGATAATGTTACGATCTATCCTAAAAGTGTCCGTGAAGATTCGCCATTAAGAGCGATGACTATTGTTACCAGAGCGGTTGAAATAATACCTGCGACTCTCAAACGGGTTCAGCCGTTTGTTGCCGGTGGTGGTGAAGTGATGTTTATGAAGGGGCCGTCATGCGGACAGGAGATTACCGATGCTCAGCAGGATTTTAAGGGTATTTATAAGATGACTGCTGATTATAAATATGATCTTCCCAATACAAACCAGAAAAGACGACTGGTTGTTTTTACCAGAAGAGAGAATGAATAGCGAGTGGATTAATACTTCCCTTGACTTTTGAGGTTTTAAGGATTATCATTATATTATCTAAATCAGTTTTGCTGGAGAATAATCGTGAATTTAACCGCCGAAGAAGAATTACTTTACAAGACAATGAAATTTTATGCCGATAAAAAAGGCTATAAACTCAATACTGATACTGATATTCTTGAGAAGGTTATCAAAGGAATGCAGAAGATAAAGGAATCTAAAGGGGCTTATTACTGCCCATGCAGGCTGGTTACAGGAAATGAAGAGGTAGATAAGAAAATTATCTGTCCGTGTGATTATCACGAAAAAGAAATAGAGGAAAATGGTCATTGCCATTGTTATCTATTCTTTGATAAATAATTGTTATTGTTTGTTTGTTATTTTATCATGAGCATTATAAGGACGTTTAAATGCCGCAGTTAGAACTGAATAAACTTAAGAGTAATCTGGTTGCAATGGGTGAGATGTGTGAATATGCCATCTCGACCGCTATAATGAGTCTTCTTGACCGGGATAAGGAATTAGCGTGTTACGTTATTGAGTATGACCGTGAGATTGACGAGATGGAACTATGTATAGATCGTCATTGCCTTACCATGATCAATAGCGGAAAGCTCAGTAAGAGTGAGTCACGGTTTGTGATGTCTGCAGCCAAGATTAATAATGATCTGGAGCGTATTGGTGATCAGGCAACTCATATCTGTGAGCATGTGCTCTTTCTGATTGTAGAAAAGAGTATCCTGGCTCAGGTGGTTGATTTTATTCCGATGGTTGATCAGGCATGTGAAATGACGCGTGAGAGTATTAATGCACTACTTGAGAGCGACTCAACACTGGCCTGGAAAATTATCGATGAACGTCAGATTGTCAAGTCTGAAATGACCCTGATTTTCAGGCAGTTGGTTGAGATTATGGGGGCTGAACCGCGTAATGTTGAACGCTGTTGTCATATCCTCTTTATTGCACAGTCGCTGATGCGTATCGCTGATCAGGCCGCAAATATAGCGGAAGAGGTAATTTACGCGACCGAAGGCAATATCGTTAAGCATCACCTTGATCAGTATCATCCAATTACTATTTCGCAAGCCGCTAATCTCAGTGAAGAGGAGCTTGAAGAGGCTGAGCGCAGCAGTATTGAATCCGCGCCTAAAATTGAAGAAATAAAAAAAGAGGTTGAGAGAACTCGGGATAAGACTGTGATACTTTCCAGAGAAATTATCGAAGCACAGGCAAGTGGAGCCGTAGAAAAAGCCATGGCCGCACGAGAAAAGTTACTCCGGCATAGAGCAAAAAATGTGACTGATGATTCTGATAACTTACAATAGGGTTTGATTAAATTAAACGCACCTCGGAAATGGGGTGCGTTTAGTAATAGCTGTATTCTGTTAATGCGAATTTATTTTTGTTTTGGCGGGTTTCGTTTCCACCCTACATACTTATACGTCAGAGCTTTGGATTTTGGGCAGGACGATATGCATTCCATACAGTTTATGCATTGAATATCGCGGACTTGTGTGTTTTGTGCTACTTGAATATTCATTGGGCAACTATTATCGCATTTCCCGCAATTAATACATATGTTGGTATTACGCTGTATAGAGAAGATTCTGGTTATATTGGCTAGTCCGTACTTAACCCCCTCACTGCAGAGGTAGTTGCAGAAAGGACGTTCAAAAAACATGGCGATTAGAAGATAACTGAGCATAATACAATAAGCGGTTGTTACTGTGAAGGTGCTGTTCAGTAAGTCATTTGCAAGGTGCATGAAACTTCTGAAGCCGTTGATGTTGCTTGCTGATTCTGGAATTAGTTTGATGATTATGAGCAGAAGAAGTAAATATCTGCTGTATTTGAGATATTTTTGTATATACTGCGGCATTTTGATGCTTTTTTTAAGAAATAACCTGCCGAACTTGGAAAACATCATCTGGGCTGTACCGAATGGGCAGATCCAGCCGCAGAAAAAGTTTCCAAAGATCAGGGCACCAAGGAGGAATACAGGAGTTATTGGACGGAATATATAAAACATGCCTGTTCCCCAGAGTCCCAGGATTACTAATTGAATAATTAATCTAAATTTATTGATATATGTCAACATATTATTTCCTCTGACTTGTAGTAGTGGTAAATTAATAATTAAAGTACTGCTTGCTCAAGGCAACAAGTTAATACCGTTAATTCTGAAAGGTAACAGGATAAAGGTTATTTACTCAAAGTTTATTGTGTGTTTTAATATATATATAGTTGGCTTTGGAGTGCTAAATAGCCGATAAAAGGGTTAATTTTATTTATTTTGCTTACATTTTCATGTTTTCATACATAAATGTAGTGTTTTCTGGTGTAACAGATCGAGAAATATTTCTCTTATAGGTATGGGTAAATTATAATTCTGTTACTGCTTTGTTAATAAAAGTTTATGGTAATGCTAATGGTTGCTTTTGTGGGAGTAATCTTGATAAACTTATTGACAAAGGATCAAATATGTGCGAGAATAAAACGTAGTTTCGGCGAATCATGACGGTTTTGTTGATTATGCTTTCGCTAAAAGTTGATATTTGTAAATTTTTAAATTAGCAATTTGATATTGTGAACTTTTACTTAATAGTCGTGGTAACTATTTATTTCTAATTTTATGAGGAGGTATTATGGCGCGTCAAATGATTCCTATGGATGGCAATGAAGCTGTCGCACGTATCGCTCATGCAACCAATGAGGTGATTGCGATTTATCCAATTACCCCATCTTCACCAATGGGTGAATGGAGTGATGCTTTTTCCGCCGCAGGTAAAAAAAATATCTGGGGTACTATACCGCTAATTAGCGAACTTCAGAGTGAAGGCGGTGCTTCCGGTTCTGTACACGGTGCTTTACAGGCTGGTGCGATGACCACTACATTTACTGCATCTCAGGGTCTGCTCCTAATGATTCCTAACATGCACAAAATTGCTGGTGAGCTGACAAGCACAGTATTCCATGTTTCTGCACGTTCTCTTGCAAATCATGCTCTTTCAATCTTCGGCGATCACGCTGACGTTATGGATTGTCGTGCAACCGGTTTTGCTATGCTGGCTTCAAACTCAGTACAGGAAGCTCATGATATGGCAATGATTTCACAGATGGCTACTCTCAAGGCACGTGTTCCATTCCTGCACTTCTTTGATGGTTTCCGTACTTCACACGAAGTTCAGAAGATCGAAGTATTGGATGAAGCAGATGTTAGAGCTTTGATTGATGATGAAGATGTGCTGGCTCACCGTGCCCGCGGTCTAAACCCAGACAGACCATTTATCCGTGGTACTGCTCAGAACCCAGACGTTTATTTCCAGAGTCTGGAAGCTTCAAACCCATTCTATGATAAGACTCCTGGTATCGTTGAAGATGCAATGAATGCATTTGCCAAGCAGATCGGCCGTCAGTACAAGCTCTTTGACTACTTCGGTGCTGAAGATGCTGAGAATGTTATTATTCTTATGGGTTCAGGTGCTGAGACTGCTAAAGAAGCGGTTATTCACTGGGCAGAAAAAGGCGAGAAATGGGGCTTGCTTCAGGTTCGTCTTTATCGTCCATGGAGTACAAAACACTTTATCGCTGCTCTGCCAAAAACTGCTCGTCACTTCGCAGTGCTTGACCGTACTAAAGAGCCTGGTTCTCTCGGTGAGCCTCTATATACTGATGTACGTACTGCATTCGGCGAAGCTATGCAGGATGACAGCAGTCTGTTCGGCGGAAGCTGGCCTCTAGTTGTTGGTGGCCGTTACGGTCTGTCCAGCAAGGAATTCACTCCTGCTATGGTTAAAGGTATTTTTGATAACCTCAGCAAGGAAACTCCAAAGAATCACTTCACTGTCGGTATCAATGATGATGTTACAAACACCAGCGTTGATTATGATCATGAAGTTGATATTGAGCCAGATTCAGTTACTCGCTGTATGTTCTACGGTCTGGGTTCTGACGGTACTGTCGGTGCCAACAAGAACTCAATCAAGATCATTGCTGATAATACTGATAACTATGCTCAGGGTTATTTCGTATATGACTCAAAGAAAGCCGGTTCGCTGACAGTTTCTCACCTGCGTTTTGGTAAAGACCCAATTATGAGTACTTACCTCATCCGTCAGGCTAACTTCATTGCATGTCACCAGTGGCCTTTCCTTGAGAAGTACGATATGCTCAAGAACGCAGTTAAGGGTGCTACCTTCCTGCTCAACAGCCCATACTCTAAGGATGAAGTTTGGGAACACCTTCCAAAGGAAGTACAGGAAGATATTATCAGTAAAGAACTTAAGTTCTTTGTTATTGACGCTGGTACTGTTGCTCAGAAGACCGGTATGGGTGTTCGTATCAACACTGTTATGCAGACCTGTTTCTTCTATATCTCAGGTGTACTTGACAAGGATGAATCTATCAAACTTATCAAAGCTGCGGCTAAGAAAGCTTATGGTAAGAAGGGTGAAGAGGTTGTTCAGAAGAACTATGACGCTATTGACGGTTCTGTTGCTGAGCTCTTCCAGGTTGATTATGCAGGTAAGACTGTAACCGGTACTCCACGTCCTCCAATCCTCGGTTCTACTCCTGACAATGATTTCATCAAGGAAGTAACTTCAGAGATTATGGCTCAGCGCGGTGATGATATTCCTGTAAGCAAGATGCCTGTAGACGGTACCTTCCCAGCTGCTACTACACAGTATGAAAAGCGTAATATCGCACGTGATATCCCTGTATGGGAATCTGACCTCTGTATTCAGTGTGGTAAATGTTCTCTCGTATGTCCACACGCTGCTATCCGTATGAAGATCTATGATACTGACGTTGCTGCCAAAGCTCCTGAAGCATTCAAGGTCGCTGATGCCAAGACCAAGCAGTACGAAGGCATGAAAGCTACTATTCAGTGCTTTGCAGAAGATTGTACCGGCTGTGGTCAGTGTGTAAACGTTTGTCCGGTTAAGAGCAAGGAAGACGCAACCAAGAAGGCTATCAACATGACCTTCAAGACTGAAGAGATGCGTCAGACCGAGAAGAAGAATGTTGACTTCTTCCTCTCTATTCCTGAGCTTGATCTTTCTAAAGTATCTATGGAAACCGTCAAGGGTTCTCAGCTGCGTAAGCCTCTCTTTGAGTTCAGCGGCAGCTGTGCAGGTTGTGGTGAAACACCATATTACAAGCTCGCTACTCAGCTCTTCGGTGACAGAATGATTGTTGCTAATGCAACCGGCTGTTCTTCAATTTACGGTGGTAACCTGCCAACTACTCCATTCGCTACAGATGCTAACGGTCGTGGTCCTGCATGGTCAAACAGCCTCTTTGAAGATAACGCTGAATTTGGTTTCGGTTTTGCTCTGACACGCGATAAGTTCAAAGAATACGCTGGTGAACTTCTGAAGGATTGCCCACTATTCGGTGATGAAATCAAGGATGCTATCCTTAATGCTACACAGGTAACTCAGGCTGATGTCGAAGCTCAGAGAGCGCGTGTAGCTGAGGTTAAGGCTAAGCTTGAAGGTAATGATGATCCAAAGGCTAAGCAGCTCTTTACTCTGGCTGATTATCTGGTCAAGAAGAGTGTCTGGATTGTTGGTGGTGACGGCTGGGCTTATGATATCGGTTACGGTGGTCTTGACCACGTCCTTGCAAGTGGTAAGAATGTAAACGTACTTGTAATGGATACCGGTGTTTACTCTAACACAGGTGGTCAGATGTCAAAAGCTACTCCAACTGGTGCTGTGGCTAAGTTTGCTGCTAAGGGTCGTGATCTTCCTAAGAAGGATCTAGGTATGATTGCAATGACTTACGGTAATATTTATGTTGCACAGTGTGCAATGGGTGCAAATGATAATCAGGTGGTTAAGGCATTTATGGAAGCTGAAAGCTATGATGGTCCATCACTTATCATCTGTTACAGTCACTGTATTGCTCAGGGTATCCCAATGAACCCACCACACTGTAATGGTCTTGCTCAGCAGAAGAAGGCTGTTGATTCTGGTTTCTGGCAGCTATATCGCTTTGACCCACGTAAGATTGCTGAAGGTAAGAATCCGCTTACTCTCGATAGCAAACCTTCTTCTATCAGCTATAAGGACTTTGCTCTTACCGAGAACCGCTTCATGAGCTTGAATAAGGTCAACCCAGAGCGTTCTAACTCACTGCTTGACTTTGGTCAGACTCAGGTAACTCTTCGTGAGAAGCTTTACCAGAAGCTTGCTGAACTTGATATGAACTAATACAGTTTATTGTAATCAGCTTATTGCTATTCAGGCACGCTTTCGGGCGTGCCTGTTTTGTTTTAGTGCTGATAAAAGACTGGGCATTTGGAGAAATTACAGTATAATCGGTTTTAGATAAATAATATGGAATATGGTTGTTCTTAAGGTCAATATTAGTTAGTTGAAATTGATAAATACATATATTAAGTTATGTTGTCGTAAAAAAGTGGTAACAGGAGTAATGTTGATATTATGTTGAAGAGTAAGATTGAACGTGAGTCATGGTTTGAGTTTTCACATGCCGGCGGTGCTGGCGGGCAGCATGTGAATAAGGCGGCGACACGTGTTGTTATCTGTTTTGTTGTGGACAGCTCCAAGGTATTTACCGCCGCTGAAAAATTACTTATTAAAACCCGACTACGTAATAGAATTTCCGCTGACGGTATTCTGCGGCTTGCGGTGGAGGATAGCAGAAGTCAGTCGTATAATCGTAATCTTGCCCTCAGCAGACTTGCTGAGATTTTAGCAGAAGCCGTTATCCGCCCTAAGCGGCGGGTAAATACCAAACCTACTCAGGGCGCAAAGAAAAGGAGACTCAAGAATAAGCGTATCCGGTCTGAACTTAAAGTATCACGTAAAAAGGTACATTTTTAGCTTATTGAGACTGAGGATTATAATGATAGCTGTTTTTTTCCTTATGGTGCCGGGCTCAGTGTGAGCTTGTTGAATATGCTTTTTGGGGTCGCTGATTCTTCAGGAGCAGGTTCGATAGGGCTCTGAATTTGCTGTGAGTAAGATGGAACATCTTGTTCCGTTGCCAGTGTGAAATCTTCTACTAAGTTTTGCAGTCTTTCGGCTCTGGAGGCCATCTGCTCGGAAGTTGTTGCTGTTTCCTCGGCTTTGGCGGCATTTTGCTGGGTTATGCTGTCGATCTGAGTGAGCGAGATATTTATTTCTTTTATCGCCTTGGTCTGTTCTGTTGATGCTGAGGCAACCTGATCCATCAGCTCAGCGGTTCGGGTTATATTCTCTGACACTTTTTCCAGTATTTTCTCCGAGTCATGTGATATTTCCAATCCATGCTGAACCTGAGAATAGCTTTTATCTATAAGTTTTGCACTTTCGCGTGAAGCTTCGGCACTGCGGGTTGCAAGATTGCGAACCTCTTCGGCGACGACTGCAAATCCTTTTCCGTAATTTCCGGCTCGTGCTGCTTCTACAGCAGCGTTTAGAGCCAGGAGATTGGTTTGAAATGCTATGTCATCGATGGTTTTGATGATTTTTCTGGTCTCTTCAGAATTCTGATTTATGCTGTCCATGGCAGTACACATTTCGGCCATCTTGTTCTTACTTTCCCTGGCTGCCTGGGTGGCTATTCTTGAAAGTCTGCCGGCATCTTCCGAGTTTTCAGCATTGGCAACAGACTGGGATTCAATTTCGGTCATAGTAGCATTGATCTGCTCCATGGCCGCAGAGGAACTTATTGCTCCTTCTGATAACTCCTGAGAGGCGGTAGATACCTGTGCCGACCCTGAAGCGACTTCAAGTACTGTAGTGTGCACATTGTTGATCGTATGGTTCATCTGCCTGATGCAAATATTTGCTGATTCAGCTGATTCCAGAGTCTTATCCAATATCTCAAGTGTTGCCGTACACATCTGTCCAATTTCATCTTTCATTTTTGCGTATTTGTCAATGTCCTTCCGTATCTCTGCATTATCTGTAATGCTGAGATACTTGCTCCAGTCGCCAGCCGCCAGATTGTCTTTTAGTATATGCGATAGTTGTGCGGTAATGGAGGTAAGAAAATGCAACGATTTGCCGGCTATGGTTATTGGTTTTGAAAGTTTATGGGAGATAACGTATACCACGCAGATGCCAATAATAAGAAAGGATAGCAGTAAGGCACCGGTGATCAGAAGAATATTTTGCAGTCCTTCTTCAATGTGTTCCTGAAAATGGTTTAAGGTATGAAAAATTTCTGCTTCGTCTTTTTCGGTAATTAATGCCCATGTTACCCCGAGAAAGGTGAAAGGGAGATAATTTGAAAATACGGTTGTACCGGTTTTAGCTGTGTCGTCATTTAGTATTGTTGCGGTTTTACCGGATAGAGCCTCATTAACTTTTTCAGAATCAAAGATAATATTGTTCTCAAATGATTTGCTGATTGTGAGGGCCTCATTATTATTATGCCTCGGTGTTGAACGTAGTTTCAGGTCGCTGCCGACAAGATAGCTGTCGCCGGTTTTACCTAGACCGGAATTTCCCTGCATTATAATGTTAATCTTTTCAACAGGTAACTGCAAGGCCAGTATACCCTGAAAAACATGATTTGAGAATATTGGGCAGCCAATAAACGCTGCAGGAATATTTCCTGAAGGAGAGTAGGGACTGAAATCAATAAACTCTGTTTTGCGGCTGTTAAGTACCTTTGAATATAACATCCCGATTCCTTCTGCTTTTAAACTTCCGTGAAGCAGGCTTTGGCCGAGATCTGATTCGCGTTTCTGTGTGTAAATTATCTGTCCATTATTTTTGCTGATTATAAATACGTCGTACCAGTTGTATTTATCTTTGTTTACATAGTTTTTGAAATTTGATTTTATATGTGCCCAGATATTACGGTACTCTTTGGTATTGGTATTGAAGTCTTTATCACTGGTAATATTCTGGGTATTCTGATAAGCAAGCAGTTTTGCAAAAGCACTTTTTACTCCTTCAGACTTGGCGAGTGTTTCAAGTGTCAGCTGTTGACTGAACAGGTAATCATTGAGTCTTTCAGCTTTGAGCCTGCCGGTATTTGTCAACGAGGTTATTGCTTCATCGGTAAGATCATCTCTGGTTTCAGCTGAAACTTCAGTAAAAGTATGATTTATGGTATAGAGTGTGACCGCGGAAATTAGCAGTAGTGGAAGAACCATTAGTGACAGGTGTGAGGAAATAAGTTTGTGTTTAATATTCATTAAGTTTCCCTTTAGTAAGGAGAGATCAGAGATTCAATATATTACGGTCATAATCAGTACATACTATATATTGTATTGGATAAAGTCTGAATGCAAGTTAGAGGATTGTTATTGTTGGATGTGGGGTTTGTGTTGGTGATGTAGATCAGCTGTTATATTCTGAACAATACAAAATTAGACCGGCTGCAGGTATAACTCGCAGCCGGTCTAACTTTGAAATATTATATAATATTAGTTGAGTGATGAATTAAATAAATGAATTATATGACTATAGCCGTCATTGAGATCAATTTTTGCCATATGTGCCGGTGAGACCGCATCTGCAGCTGGTACCGTTGCTGCTGCGGATCTTTCTCCAACATTGAGCAGCTTGAACCCTGTTTCCTGATCAATTGCTCTGACACATGTGGCATCAAGGATTTCATAAATAATCGCTTCTCCGGTAACCCAGACATCAACGCCGTTACGCAGACAGCCGCTGACGGTATTTCCATCTCTTCCCAGAAATCCATGGATGTGCAGTATGGGATTGTCGTCTGTATCTCTGGCGATAATACCTACAGCTGCGCTCTCATGTGTGTCGCTGATATCGACATTGAGTGTTTCAACTGGCCGGGCTGCTGGATCTTTGGGACCGGTGACAATCTTACCGGTTTTAATTCCGGCAATAAAGCTGACATAGGCGTTGGTAATATCATTATCTTTGGCAAACTCTTCTATGCAGTCGGGAAGTTTGTCATTGTCTTCCAGACGCAGAATGAATACTCTGCCTATCTTTCCTTCTGTCGCTTTCATTGTGTCTCCATTATCTGTGCTGTAGAATATCAGTATCAATTTTCGCAGATAAAAATATTTTGTCAAGAAAAAGATTCCGCTGCAAATTTAAGTCACTATTTCAGCAGTTATACAATCTTTTACAGCAGTTCTGCAGCTATCTCTGATAATGGACTTCTTTCACTGCGTTTGAGCGTTATGTGCCCATGCAGCGGTGAATTCTTCAGTCGTTCAACCGCGTAAGTCAGTCCGTTACTTTCGGCATCAAGGTATGGACTGTCTATCTGCTGGGGATCGCCGGTAAGTACCATTTTGGTGCCTTCACCAGCACGGCTGATAATTGTCTTGATTTCGTGAGGAGTAAGATTCTGCGCTTCATCAATAATAACGTATTGGCGCGGAATAGACCGACCACGGATATAGGTGAGGGCTTCAAGTTCAATATCACCTGCTTGAATGTAGTTATCCACCTCTCTATGTGCTGCCAATGAGTCAAGTTCATTCTCTTTTTTACTGATAAGATAGGTAAGATTGTCAAAAATTGGCTGCATCCACTGATTAAGCTTGTCGTCTTTACTTCCCGGGAGATAGCCTATATCCTTTCCCATAGGAATAATAGGGCGCGATACTGATATTTTGTCGTATGCGCTGTTCTCAATAACCATTTCCATTCCGGCAGCAAGTGCCAGCAGGGTTTTACCGCTGCCGGCTTTACCTACAAGGGTCACCAGCTGTATGCTTGGATCAAGAAGTATATCCAGTGCCATCTGCTGTTCTTTGCTGCGCGAGCGGATAGTATAGCATTTATTCGGCTTGTCACTGAGTTTTTTCAGATGACCGTGGGTTGTATGCCGTGCCAGAGCTGATTGCTGTGAGTTGTCGATAGCCTGCAGATGTATAAATTCATTTGGCAGCAGTTCGTCAGTTTCAAGTTCCAGTTCGTGATCATGGTAGAGTTTATCTATCTGGGCACTGGTTATAGACAGGTCGGTTATCCCGGTATAAAGCTCATCAATATTGATTTTCTGGCTTTCAAAATCCTGACTTTCTATTCCCAGTGCTGAAGCTTTTACCCGGCAGTTGATATCCTTTGAAACAAAGACAACCTTCTCTTCGGGATTCGTTTCCTTGCTTTTGCGGAAAATATGATAGGCAACTCCTATAATCTGATTATCTGCTGTAATGCGGCTGAGTCCGGTTTCAGAGACTACATCTTTTTCCAGATAAATGATAAGCTGGCCGCCACGTCCGGTGGGTACGCCTTTGCTGATATTACCCTGTTTTCGCAGTCGGTCGAGTTCACGGATGACATAGCGGGAATTTCTTCCAAGCTCGTCGGTGTTGGTTTTAAATTTGTCAAGTTCTTCAAGAACGGTTATTGGAAGTACTATTGTGTTATCATCGAAAAGTGAGAGTGCTTCAGGATTGTGCAGCAGGATATTGGTGTCCAGAACGAATGTTTTCTTCATAGTCCCTGTTTCTTTCTAGGTGGTTTACCGAAAAAAGAGTAGCCTGTACATCAGTTACTATACCCAATTTATTAGAGGGTTGCAAAGATATTTCCGAAATAAATTGATAAAATCAAAAGAGCCTGTATAATGATTTTAACAGAAACGGGATGATATTATATTGATATGGAGAAAAGGGAGTGCTATGGAGAGAAAAGTCATAATTTCCGAGTTGATGGAGAGTTCGAATGTCAAGTTTGGCACCAGCGGTGCCAGAGGTCTGGTGGCTGATATGAGTGACTATGTATGCTATGCCTATACACTTGGATTTATACAGTATCTTAAAAATGACTGGCTTCAGCATAATCCCGGGTACAAACTTGAGCAGATGGCCATTGCCGGTGACTTGCGTCCAAGTACTCCACGTATTATGGCGGCTGTTGCCAGGGCGGTGGCTGATAGCGGTATGGAGGTTATTAATTCAGGTTTTGTCCCTTCACCTGCGGTTGCGCTGTATGGCATAAGCAATAAAATTCCGGCAGTGATGGTCACCGGGAGTCATATTCCTGCTGATCGTAATGGAATTAAATATAATACTGGAGCTGGAGAAATTTTAAAAGAGGATGAGATTGGAATTAAAGCGCAGGAGGTGATTATACCTGATATCTTTGATCCTCAAGGTATGCTAGCAGCAGGGGATTCTGCTTTGGTGGACCCGGAAAGCGGGGCCCGGGTGCTGTATATTGATCGCTGGCTTCAGGCTTTTCCAGTGGATTTTTTAAAGGGTATGACTATCGGTGTATACCAGCATTCTGCTGTCGGGCGTGATATAATGAATCTGGTCGTTTCG
Source organism: Planctomycetota bacterium (assembly GCA_963677015.1). Classification (GTDB taxonomy): domain Bacteria; phylum Planctomycetota; class SZUA-567; order SZUA-567; family SZUA-567. The sequence continues at coordinate 2,028,609 of OY781533.1, read as the reverse complement.
CGTATGGGTGGAGTTGTTGTTCCACTGCAGCGCAGTGATGAGTTTATTCCGGTGGATACGGAAGCTATCAGGCCGGAAGATATTACTCTGGCCAGAGAGACGGCAGCTCAATATACTCTGGATGCAATTATTTCCACCGATGGTGATAGTGACCGTCCTCTGGTAAGTGACGAGAAGGGGAATTGGCTGCGCGGGGATATTGCCGGAGTTCTGACAGCGGAATTTCTGGGGGCAGACTGTGTGGTTACTCCTGTCAGCAGTAATACGGCGGTTGAACTATGTAAGAAGTTTGAGGTGGTAAAGCGTACCCGGATCGGTTCACCCTTTGTTATTGCGGGGTTGAATGAGCTGTATAATGGTGATTCAAGTAAAGTAATTGTCGGTTATGAGGCAAACGGCGGTTTTCTGCAGCGTTCTCCTGTATGTATTGACGGGCATACTCTCGCGCCGCTGCCGACTCGTGATCCTATGATTGTGCAGTTGTCTGTGCTTGGTCTGGCGCGGCGGTTAGGAGTTCCGGTTTCTGAGCTGGTGAAAAGGTTGCCGGCACGTTATGGCGGAAGTGATCGCCTGCAGGGGGTACCGACTGAAATTAGTTCTGCAAAACTTGATGGACTTCTGGTTGGAGGCAGCTCAAAAATAGCGGAACTGCTTCCTGAACTCGGAGAGGTCGCTGCGACTGATACTACCGATGGCATAAGAATTAAATTTGTCAGTGGCGATATTATGCATTTTCGCCCTAGCGGTAATGCGCCGGAGTTGCGGTGTTATGTTGAGGCTGGTAGTCAGGAGAGAGCCGAATACCTCTTGCATTACGGAATAGGTGTGCTAGAGACTTGGCTTGTTGACTGATATTAAGGTACTGATTTATTCTCCGGTTCTGGTTTTAAGAAGAATTTCCAGAGGAAGATAGCGCGGCGCTTGCTTATTTATTGAGGTGCTGGCTGGATTGAGAAATGTATTGTAACCTTTTGCCGGTGTCTCAGAGAGAAGGTAATTCAGTAAGGCTTTCAGGCTGGCTATCTGTTTTTTGCTGGGTGGTTGGGTTGTAAAATCACCTATCAGGCAGATGCTGACTGTTTCATGGATTTTATTCATGTCTTTTGGATGAATGCTGCCGGAATCCAGACTTGGAGCAGAGTCTGTCTGCTCAAGCCAGGAACTGCCGACTTCTACTGCGCCATCTGTTCCGCCATAGCCGTTGGTCAGGATAAAATGAAAATCGGCATTGCCGTTTTTCCCGGTTATGCGTTTCTGAAGGGTTTGGGAGTTGCCTGAAAGCATTCCGTTCTGGTATATTTCAATATATTTCCAGCGGTTTGAGAGGCGTGGAGGATACCACAAATCATATGTATCACCGGGAGTGGTACTGCGGATCAAATTTATAACTTTTTCATCAGCGACCTCTGGTGCTGTCTCCTGGAGTGAAACTGTTTTTTTAGGCGTATTTGTTTTGAATAAATATTTATAGGCGAAGAAGGAACTCGCGCCGATAAATATTGTAATAATAATAATGTCAAAAGTGATACGTCTGTTCATGAGCTGATTTTCTGATAAAAATAACTTGGCTTGCACTATAACTGCAAGCCAAGCTTTATTGATTAAAGGTTAAGATTTATCTTCCGGTTTTAGCACCGTTTTTAAGTAATTCCGTTGTTACGTCTCTAGTGTTGTTGCCGCCGAGAGCTGCGATATCCAGTGGTGTCTGACCGGCGTTATTGCGTTTGTTAATCAGCGGCTTGAGCAGGTCAACGACTTTGTAACGGTTGTTCTTTGCCGCATAGTGCATAGCGGTGTTACCCAATTTATCACGGGCTCGCAGATCGGCACGATTGCGTAACAGCAGTTCGATCAGATCTGTATTACCGCGCGCAGCTGCAAACATAAGTGCTGTCGCACCGGCTGCGCTGACAGCGTTGACATCGGCTCCGGCGCGTATAAGTATACGGGTCATCTTGGGTTTGCCTTTTTGTGATGCCAGAAGCAAAGGGGTAAAGCGGGTGCGGTTAGCAATATTGACATTTGCTCCGGCTGTTATCAGCATCTGAGCATTATCCTCGAATGCGCGGTTAACAGCGTAAAAGATAGGGGTTTGTCCCTGATTGTCCAATGCATTGGGGTCAGCACCGGCCGCGAGAAAGAGCCCAAGAACTTTGGTATTTCCTTTGTTGGCTGCATAGTGCAGAATTGTTCTGCCGGCATTATCACGTTCTCGGATCAGTGATTTGTCGTTGTTTGCCAGAAGCATATTGTTTACAGTGTCATAATCCCGGTTGTTCACAGCATCAATCAAGGCGTTAAAACCTGGGGACGCAAAGGCTTGGCATGATATAAAGATAATAAATAAGAGTGTTGCTCTGATAGCATTTTTTAACATAAGAATTTTCTCCTTTATTATTGAGTGTTTTGTTATGTTAATGTGTTTAAAATTATAGTGGAATTATTGCTATAATTCAAGGAAAGTTTATAATCATAACGGTGTTATTTTAAGATTATGGAGTGGTATGACAATGAGAGTTATTGCAGGAAGTGCCAAAGGGGTGCAGTTACAGGTTGAGAAAGATGTGAGCGCCAGACCATATCTGGAAAAAACCCGCGGGGCGATTTTTAATTCTCTTTGCGCGGTTATTACCGGTGCACGTGTTCTTGATCTTTATGCCGGTAGTGGTGCGGTAGGTATTGAAGCCCTCAGCCGGGGCGCGGATTCTTGTGTTTTTGTTGAGGTGGAGCGTCGATCAGTGCATGCAATACGCAGTAATCTTGAACGCAGTAAACTGACAGAGTATGCCAAGATTTTTGAGGGAAGAGTCGAGAGTTTTCTTGCTTGCGCCGCATCTGAATTTGATCTTGTATTCGTTGATCCGCCTTTTGTTGACATGCCGGACTGGAAGGGGGCTGACAATGTCCGGGAAATTATGGCTGGTATCTGCCGGGTACTTGCTCCTGACGGGAGAATAATTTTTCGCTTTGAGCATCAGAAGATTGATCCGCCTCTCTGGGAGGGGGTTACTCTTTTCAAAGACCGCAGGCATGGGCGCAGCAGAGTGCTTGAATACAGGAAGTAAGGTTTATAACGATGGGATTGTTTTCTAAAGCACAGCCTCTGGCTGACCGGATGCGGCCACAGACGCTCGCAGAATTTGTCGGTCAGGAAGATCTGGTCGGTGAAGGAACACTTATTCGCCGGGCGATCGAGGATGATGCTGTTGGTAGTATGATTCTCTGGGGCCCGCCCGGAAGTGGCAAGACAACGCTTGCAAAGGTTATCGCCAATACCACAAATCATCATTTTGTCTCGTTCTCTGCTGTTTTACAGGGAGTGAAGGATGTGCGCGAGCTGGTTGCAAAAGCGAAAGAGCGTATGCTGCTCAGCGGCATTAAGACAATTCTCTTTGTCGATGAGATACATCGTTTCAATAAATCTCAACAGGATGCTTTTCTGCCGCATGTTGAGAGCGGAGAGATAATTCTCATTGGGGCAACTACTGAAAATCCCTCTTTCTCTATTAATAATGCTTTACTTTCCCGTTGCCGGACCTATACACTCAAGGCTCTTAGTGATGAGGATATTGCTAAAATTGTTGCTGCCGCACTGAAGGATGATATCAGAGGTTTGGGAAAATACGGGGTTTCTCTTGCCGATGATGCTCGAAGGATTCTTATTAATTTCGCGAATGGTGATGCCCGGGCGGCACTGGGTGCACTGGAACTTGCGGTTAATGGTGCTGAAGAGGATGATGAGGGTGTACGATCCGTTACTTCTTCGATGATTAAAGAAGCTATTGCCAGCAGGACGATCGCTTATGATAAAAGCGCGGAGGAGCATTATAACCTGATATCGGCGCTGCATAAATCGATTAGAGGGTCTGATCCGCAGGCTGCGGTATACTGGCTTTGCCGGATGCTTCAGGGAGGAGCTGACCCACTATATATCTGCCGTCGTCTGGTGCGCATCGCGAGTGAGGATGTAGGATTGGCCGATCCCCAGGCGCTGATTCAGGCGGTGGCTGCTAAAGATGCGGTGCATTTTCTGGGTATGCCTGAAGCTGACACTGCACTTACGCAGGCGGTGGTTTATCTGGCTACTGCACCGAAGTCAAACTCCCTTGAACTGGCTATAATGGCTGCGAAAGATCTGGTAAAAAATTCACGGAACGAGCCGGTGCCGCTGCATATTCGAAATGCTCCTACCAAGCTGATGGCGGAGTTGGGGTATCATAAGGGGTATCAGTATGATCACGACTGTCCTGATGCTTTTTCAGGTCAGGAATATTTACCGGATGATTTGGCGGGAACAGAACTTTATACTCCTGGAAATTTTGGTTTTGAGCGTGAGATCAGAAAGAGGTTGGAATATTGGCATCGGCTCAAGCTGGAGCGGAATAAAAGTGACTCGTAATTCTGATGACAAATATAACCGGTATCTGGATTATCTTGAAGGAGCTTTTAGCCGGGCTCAACTCGACAGGAGCGGTGGCGGTATGATTCCGGAAACATCACAGGTCGCGTATAGTACAGGTATTTCACTTTTTGACTGCTTGACCGGTTATAAGGGACTTCCGGGGGGACGGATTACCGAAATATTCGGGGCGACGGATGCAGGAAAGAGCTCTTTTGCGCTTCAGCTAATTTCTGCCGTGCAAGGTCTGGGCGGTAACGCTGTTTATTTTGATGTTGAGGGTAAGTTTTATCCCGGATACGCTAAAAATCTGGGTGTAGATCTGAAGCGATGTCAGATATGTGACTCGTGTGTTGCCGAAGAGGTCTTTGATATTTGCGAACTTATTCTTCGTGGTGGTGGCGTGGAAATCCTGGTTATTGATTCGGTTACAGCGTTGCTGACGGCTGCAGAGTTTGGTGCTGATGGTGTATCTTCGAGTCAGGAATATTACCGGATTATAGGGTGTGGGCTCCGGCGCCTAGGGAATGCCCTTAAGAGCTCGCTTACAGCACTTGTGATTGTAAGTCAGCAGCGTGCTGCTGCTGCCGGCATAAATGTATTTGCTGCAAAGTCAACGGCTGAACGTGAGCTTGTATTACGTGCAGCACTCCGGATGGAGTTTTACCGCCGGTCTGAAAGGTTTGACAATGCAAATGCAGCAGGGGTTGAGCTGGGCGTCCGTATTCACAAAAATGGGCAACAGATTAACCGTTGTGCTGACTTTTCACTGCTGTTGAATTATGATTCAGGCTTTGACATCTGGGAAACTATTTTCATTAATCTGCTTCGATGTCGAGTGATATCGGCACAGAATGAAGAATATTATTATAATGATATACTACTTGGTGTAGGAACTGATGAGAGTGTCAGGTTTCTAGGGAAGAATGCTGCTGTTACTGACGCGGCAGTAAATGATATGCTTAGATTATATCAGCATTGAAAGGATATTGTGTCTGAATCAGAAGAAGTCAAGCCTAATGCTATTAGATCGCCTCTGCGTAAAGCGATACGGACGGCACTAAAGCGTGGAACAAAAAAATGCGAAAAACTTGAGCAGGAACTGCAGGAATGTGCAAAAGCCGATTATTATCTTGAATGTGGTGAAATAATCAAGGCGAATCTGCAGTCTGTTAAAAGGGGAACGGATAAAGTTGAGTTGCCGGATATGTATTATCCGGGCGAGAGTAGAGTCATAGAGCTTGATCCTTACTTAAAACCATTGGATAACGCTAAAAAGTACTTTAAAAGACAGCGTAAATTGAATAAAGGTAAGGAAAAAATAGAAAAACAGCTTTCTTTGACTGTGCAGTTGAATCAGGAAATTGAGGAACTTCTGAATGAGTACCTTGCATGGGAAGAAGAGGTGGCTGCGGATGTTTCACCTGTAGAGCTATTTGCCGAGAAAGCCGGTGAACTGAAGATACATGTTGCGGGGTTAGAAGAAAAGAAGCCGGTTGTAAGTAAGCGTAAAGCCGATCCTGAAGGAGTACGAATATTTGAGTCATACGATGGAATGAAGGTTTATGTCGGTAAGAGTGCGCGCGATAACGATAATCTTTCTATCCGGATGGCCCGCGGCAATGACTGGTGGTTTCATGTTGCCGGTGTACAAGGATCACATGTTGTTGTGCGTTTGGAAAGCAAGCAGCAGGGCTTGGCTCTGCCGCAGGAGACATTGCTGGATGCTGCAACCTTGGCGGTTTATTATTCAAAAGCCCGCAAAGCAACAAGAGCTGATGTGCATTACACTCAGGCCAAAAATATACGTAAGGCTAAAAAAGCCCCAGCTGGCCAGGTGATTGTTAATAACGGGAAAACACTGAATGTGAGGATTGAAGAGGAGCGGCTTGACCGACTGCTCAAACGCGATCAATAAAAAAGTCCTGATAGTTTAAAAACTATCAGGACAATAAAAGCAAAGGTTTGGACAGCGTTTCTTTACATATCGTCCGCGTCAATACCTAGAAGACTGCTGATATCGTAATCGACATCATCTGTCTGTGCCACAGGTTCGTAAGTTTCAAGATTAATATAACCTTCTTCTATTTCACGACATACAGCGGCTAGTAGAGCTTCATTGGGTCTGCGCTCAACAAAAAGCGGCGCACCGTTTTTTACATCTTTAAGACGTAATGATATAAGTCTGGTAAGGTGAAATTTTCCGCCTACCATATCAGCAAGTTTATCCTGTGGTATAGCAGCTAAAGAGTCATAAAACCGCAATGGTATTCTCCTGTAAAATTATATGTGTATTCAATAAAAAGAAATAATGTTATTTTTCAGGTACAGCCTTTTCCGTACAGCGTACGTCTGTTGCTTTGATACCTTTTTCTCCATCTTCCTCCTCAAACTCTACTTTGTCTCCTGGGAAGAGTCTTCTTTCCTGTCCTTGTGCAAGACCGGAATAATGGAGAAATATATCCTCACCATCAGTATCTCGGGTTATAAAGCCATAACCTTTTGAGGGACTGAACCACTTAATCGATCCACTTGGCATCTTACTTTCCTGTTCTCGATTGTGTATTAAAATGTATTTTAAATTATTAATAAAACAACATTAATAATTTGACAACATTAATATTATCAAATAATAATAATTTGTCAAGACCTAAGCGCAGATCATATGTTCTTTATGGTGTTTTATTTATAAATTTTCATATGGTGAAGCTGATATAAGGAATCCATTTGCTGATTTGCGGATATTTCCCCTGCATGCTCCGTCTCTGCGGGTATTGAGTCCAAGAAGCGCATTTATATGGAATCCTGTTTTATTAAGTAATCCGGTAATTTCCTTCAAAGTGAAAGAGTGTATATATATATCCTGTATACCGCGGTAATTATGAACTATCTTGTCTCCTGTCTCTTTGAGTTCCCGGTTGATAATCGTTGATTTAAGTTGTCTGTATTTACGTATCAAGGTTGAGTAACGAAATTCATAATTGTGCACGTGTATGATAAGTTTGCTGCCTGGGTGAAGATGAGAGTGGAGTGAAGATAAAATTGCAGCACGATTTTCTGAGCCCTGAATAAGTCCAAGAACACTGAACATAAGTAGAATGCAATCAAACTTTGATTTTCTGTTCAGAGGCAGGTGCATAATATCGCCATGGATAAGTCTGGGGGATTTACAGCCAAATGATAGTAGTTTTTGCTGGGATGCTGCCAGAAAATGTTCGCTTAGATCTATGCCATAGGTCTCAAATCCAAGGCTTTCTAAAAACAGCAGGTGCCGACCTGTACCACAGCCGAGATCGAGTACTCTGCCGGGGGGCGTAAGCTGATCATGAATGAATTCACAATCGTACTGGAATAAAGCGTTGTTTTTAAAAAAACGATCGTAATCTTTAGCAATCGGTATACTGTTGATATATTGTAATATCGTGGAGTGTATATGTTTTGTGATTTTTGTTTTGGGCATATTAGGCAACTATCGTTTATATATAATTATGAGATTATTAATTGCTTTACAAGCATATGTGTTTAAAACATTTGTGACTTTTGTTTGATAATTTTTTATATAATGTTGACTAAACTTATAATATATAGTATACTAAATTAAATTTGAGTAAAGATATTATTTGTTTCTTTTAAGTTGCCTCCGGCTGTTTTTTTGAGATAATGAGTTGATTTTTATTTTATGCTGGATGATATTTCTATTTCGGCTTGTATTTATCTTTGTTGCCTGAATTTTTATTCTGGCAGTCATTTTCGAGTTTTTCAGTTCTGAATTTGCTCATTATAATAATGAGCATCGCTTCAATATTTAAGGTTTTTTATTGTATTATACCCATTATGATAAATGTTTACAGCATTTTTCCGGGTTGTGTGCGGGCAATAACAAAATTTACTCAAATAGAATGGAGAATATGACATGTCAAGACCACACAAGAAACGAAGAGTATGTTTCACTCCTACTTTTACTCTCTTCAAACCTGCTGGTGTGCCAATCAAGAAGACTGAGATTGTTGAACTTAGACTGGATGAGCTGGAGGCAATGAGGCTCGCCAATCTTGAGGGGTTGTATCAGGAGGATGGAGCGAAAAGGATGAACACCTCACGTGCGACATTTGGCAGAATTCTGACCGATGCCAGAAGGAAGGTTACCGATGCTATTATTAATGGTAAACCGATAAGTGTTGAAGGAGGAAATGTCTCTTTCTGTGAAGGTGGTGATGATGGCTGTGAGAATGCGGAGCATTGTATATACAATAAAAAGGCTAAAGCAGAGAGAGCGGAAGAAGATGATGCTGAAAAATCTGATGATTAGCTTGGTTAATATTATATTATAATGTATTTTGATTTAAAGGAGCCCGTGAATTGAGCTCCTTTTTTTATTGCGTGCTGTTTATCAAGCGCTATTATATAATATTGAATTTATTATTATTTTCAGGAGTGAGTAATGACAGATCGTGATTATATGTTTTTGGCGCTTGAGCATGCGAAAAAGGGTCTTGGCTGGGTAAGTCCTAATCCGCCGGTAGGGTGTGTTATCGTAGATAAACTGGGGAAGATAGTTGGAGAGGGGGGGCATCAGCGTTATGGTGAGGCGCATGCAGAGGTGAATGCTCTGACTGAGGCCGGAGTAGAGGCTAAGGATGCAACCGCATATGTGACCCTTATGCCGTGCAATCATTATGGTAAAACACCTCCGTGCACTCAGGCATTGATTAATGCTGGCGTGAAAAGAGTCGTTGTCTCACTTGATGATCCAGATCCGGTCAGCGGCAGTGGGGCAGAGACGTTGCGTGCAGCGGGAATTACCGTTGAAATCGGTTTGCTGGCGGCAGATACTTTCAAACTTATGCATGGGTTTATCAAGTATATCCGCATGGGATTGCCGCACGTTACGCTAAAATATGCGATGACACTTGACGGTTGTATTGCAACTGCTGCAGGGGATTCAAAGTGGATATCATCTGATGAGAGTCGGGATTCTGTACAGTTGCTGCGGAGTCAGTCTGACGCGGTTCTTGTCGGTTCTGGAACAATGCTCAAGGATAATCCGCGACTGAATGTGCGTGATTATACGCAGGCGCAGCCATTCAGAGTTATTGCTGATACTGCTCTGGTTACTCCGGTCGAGGCTGAGATTTTTAAAACTGTCGGCGGAAAGGTTATTCTGCTGGCTGGTGAGAGGGCTGCGCTAGAAAGGCGGCAGGTATTGCAGCGGGCCGGAGCTGAAATTCTAACCGTACCGGAACAATCCGGGCATATTGATCTGTCTGCGGCTTTGCGGAGTCTGGGAGAAGTTTTTGGGGTGCGCAGTATTATCTGTGAAGGTGGCAGCGGAATTGCCGGGGCTCTGCTGCGCCAGGAGCTTGTTGATAGAATTGTTGCTTTTGTGGCTCCGAAAGTTCTCGGCGGTAACGGGCTGTCTCCGACATCGGGAGCTGCTCCTGAGTTGATGTGTGACGCAATGATGCTGGAAGATTTTGACTGTCGTATGCTTGGTGCCGATGCTGTATGTACCGGGTGGGTTAAGCAGAGTCTGGTATTGTAAAATGAATGCTTGTCAGATGTCGTTTATTGTCTCTGCAATGATGTCATAGAATACGTGGCTACCGGCAGCAATGCCAAAACCTCTTTCCTGATAAATGTAACCGAAATACAGACCTGCTACAATTCTAAAGGTGAAAACCGGTAGATAGAAAGCTTCCTTTGACCATGGAAGATAGTGGAAAACTGCAAAAATTATAGCTTGTACCAGCATTACAATAATATAGAGGCTGCGATCCTTTACGCGTAAAAGGTTTGGGAGGGTGAGAAATAATATCGACATTATTATCATGCGGAAGAGGAATTCTTCGTAGACGCCAGCTCCTACCGATAATACGATACCGTTAATCCAGTCGTTTACCGCACTGTAACCGGTATTGAGCATGATTATTTTGTTTACAATCCACACTAGAATAAATGGCGGGATAGCAAATATCAGGCTCTCAATATACATGTATAGAATGGTACTTTTATTGATTTTCCATGATGTATTGCTGAGATGCTGCTGGAGCAGGAGAATAAAAATAATAAATAACAGACTGAAGAATGAGCCCAGGATTTTAATAACCCAGAGAATAGAGCTTTCAGTAATTTCACTTCCGGGAAAAACCTGTGAATAAAGCCAGGCACTTCCATAATAGAATATATTAATTATCTTGCCGAGCATGATGTCGGCGCCGTTTGCTACAGGGCGCTCAAGGGATTTCAAAATCCAGACACCGCCATGGTATATTATCAGAAAAGGCAGAATAAAATAAAGGCAGGCTATAGGTCGGCGACTGCAATCTATATAGGCAACAAAGGGTGAACTTGCCGGTTTTGAAAATCCCTCTTCCATAATGCTTTATAACCTTATTGTTTCTGTTCAATCTTAATTTGACGTTTCTGCTTCAGAGATAAAACCAGAGTTTCTATAGTTGCGGCCGTTATACCGTGTTTTTTCAGAGAGTCGCGGAAATAGTCTTCACTTATTTTATCCGAATAAAATTCAATGATAAGAGCTGAGTACTCTTTGATCAGTGAGATCTCAGGAAATTTTTCAAGAATTTCAGTATGACTCAGGTTTATGTATTGTGAAATATCTATATTTTTCATAATTCAGCAGCAGTATTTGAGAATAAAATATTTGTTATTATACAAATTGATCGTTCATTTTTGAATTAAAATTTAAAAGAAAGTAAGTAGTGCTGCAAATAGGGCCTCTAAATCCTTCGTAAAAAAATAAAAAAAATCATTCATAATCGTAAAAAAGCTAATTTGTGTAGAAATATTTGACGATAGCAAAGTATAAGAAAATATTTAACAATACGCAGTTCAATATGATTCTGTGTCTAAATTGGAAAAGAATGTTAAGGAGAACAAAGTGCCCAATAATAGTGTCGTTCCACGCGGTACCAAGATCAGGAAAATTAATCTTTCAAGAAAGACTGCTCCATGCCCCCGTTGCGGAACTGTCAGTAAAAGACATTCAATTGGTCATAGGAGATTAAGAGAGGTTGGAATTAGTGCTCCTACGATTCTTGAAGTTACCTACTCAAAACATTATTGTGTCAATTGCAGAAAACACTTTTCACTTCCTATGGATCATCTGGCTCAACCATCGGGTCGTTTTACCAATCGTGTACGTCGAACAGCGGTTGATTTGGTTGTGAAGCAGGAAATGACACTCGAGAAGGCGACACAGCGTATGCGTCAGAAATATCATGTACATGTACCCCCAACAACTCTTCATGACTGGGTAGTTGCAGAGATGAAAATTGACTGATATCTAACTGGCATTTTGCATAATCAATCCTGAATAGACACTGGGCATGTGTATTGAAGGAAATTAGTGGTATCCTTTTGCAATAAAGCTGCTGATGAATAGAATTTATGCGGTTATCTCTTTTGAGATAACCGCATTTGCTTGTGTAGAGAGAAAAGGGAAAAAATTGACGGATAGAGATTATGAACTGATCGACTGTGGCGCAGGTAGACGACTGGAACGCTTTGACGGTGTTATTTGTGATCGTCCGGCACCAATGGTTTCAATTGCTAAAAAAATCCCAGAGGAAATATGGAATGCCGCTGATGTATACTACGACGGGGAAAAAAAGTGTTGGCGAGGGAATGTCCCGGACGACTGGTCAATTACTGTAGAGAAGATAGTTTTCAAGCTTGAATTGGCTGCTGGAGGTCAGGTCGGTATATTTCCAGAACAGCAAAGTAACTGGAACTGGATTCAGCAGAAGATTTCCAGTGCGGGCAGGAAGCTAAAAGTTCTTAATTGTTTTGCTCATACCGGTGGATCCAGTATTGCTGCGGCTCTTGCCGGGGCTGAGGTCTGTCATTTGGATGCGGCAAAGGGTGCTAATACCAGAGCAAGGATAAATGCTGAATTATCAGGGTGCAGTGATTCAGCTATTCGCTGGATAACCGAGGACGCTCTGAAATTTATGCAGCGTGAGGTCAAGCGTGGTAATAAATATGATGTTATTATTCTTGACCCGCCGGCGTTTGGCAGAATGAAGAAAATAATCTGGAAATTCGAGAAAGATATGCCTGTGCTGTTGAGTTTGGCCGCTGAACTGTTATCTTCTTCACCGTCTTTTTTGCTTCTTACTTCACATAATACCGGTTGGATTGAGTCTGATCAGGTGGCGTTTGTAAAGAAGAATGCCGCTGAATTACTTTGCGGTAATTGTGATTTTGGCGGAATGTCGATACCGGGTACGGGAAATTCACTCAAACTCGGAGTGTATCTGAGGGTTGACTATGCTTGAGCGTGGGGTATTTATGTCTTGACATGTGCTTATTTTCTAATAAAGTTGAGATATTGTTTAACTTGTAATTAAGGAAATACATATGAAAAGAATTTTAATTAATATAAATTTATTATTACTGCTGTTTGTAATGCCAGTGATAGCGGTACATGCAGGTGAGCTGAGTGTTGGTGAGAAGGCTGTTGATTTCCCTGAATCCGGAAACTGGTTTGGTGGTGTTGCTACCAGTGTTGCTGATAATCTTGGTAAGAAGGTAACGTTACTGTATTTTATGAAACCCGGATGTGGCAGCTGCGATAAGTTTGCTCCGCATCTTTATCGTTTATTGCTTCAGAATAAAGATGATCTGTCGGTAATTGGGGTAACTGAATATACTAGTGATAAGATTGAAGAATATTTGCAGAAACGGGTAGGGGATTATCCTATATTTCAGGATATGACACGATCTTTTATGAATCAGTATATTGGGACAATAAATAAATATCCGTATGTCGCGGTAATTGATAAAGAAGGTGTACTTACCTGGTTCGGCAGAGGTAAATTCCATTCTCAGGTGACAGAAGAGGTTGAGCGTGCTCTGGGTAAGATCGAACCTCAGACGTGTCTTAACCCGGCCGGTAAGAAAAATGCGCTGGTTGTCGGGGTGGATTATTCTACTATGGTTTTGCAGAAGTTGCCTGCGGCTCAGAAGAGTGCTCAGGTCGTGTCTGAGGCGTTTAAAGAGGCAAAATATAGTAGTGTAACTGAGCTCCTAGGCAGTGACGCGTCCAAGGAGGCGGTGCTGGACGGGATGGAGAAACTTGCCGGTTTATCCGGTTCAGAGGATACCGCAGTAGTATATTTCTCTGGGGATGCAAAGCCGCAGAAGCTGAGTGACGGAAGTATCGATCTTGAGCTCTATCTTCCGGCATCAGGATTATCTCTCAAAGAGCTGGTGGCAGCCTTTACCGCTAAAAGTGAATGTAAGAATCTGATGCTGGTAATTGATGCTAATAATGAGAAGAGTTCCCTGAAAATCTGGGAGGATATTGCTGCAGATGTCGGTAGTGCGGTACCTGAGGCTACGGTTATTCTTTCGGCTGCGCGCTGGGACCGGTCTATGAACGCTGCTGGTGGTGATATGACAAACTTTGCAGAATATTTTGCGCTTGAGATTAAAGACTCTACTCCTGAATTTACTCCTTATGAACTTTGGCGTGATATCCGCGACCGGATGAGTGTCTGGAGTCGTCCGCATGGTATTCTGCAGTCTCCGTTTATTGCTAATGCCAAGCCTTTTTCGATTGGTAACGCTGAATAATTTGATTCTATCACTTTATGTTTTATTTTAAGCTGCGGTTTGCCGCGGCTTTTTTTATCATTATATATTAATATTGTCATTTTGACAATTACTATAATGGGAAAAATGAGTTATTCTAAATATAACTGAAAATATTTCAATAATGTTGTATCTCCTTAATTTTCAATATGTTGTTGCTTGTGCTGTGTCTGATTTTATAAAACTGGCATAGTATTTGTAATGAGACAATTGATAATAAACCATTTTAAGGAGGAAGATATGAGAATAGATAGATTAACTATAAAATCTCGAGAGGCTTTGGAAGAAGCTCAGAAGATTGCTCAAAATAATCAGAATCAGCAGATTACGCCGCTGCATCTGCTCGCAGCGCTATTGGGGCAGAGTGAGGGTGTTGTTGTTCCGATTATTAATCGTCTGGGACTTGAGCCGGAGTTGATTTTGGAGAAGGTTACAGCCAAGATAAGACGTCTGCCGCAGGTTTCAGGAGTAGAGGCCGGGGACGGAATTGACCGGGAGCTTGGTAAGATTCTGGAAAATGCTTTTACCAAGGCTGAACGGATGGGTGATGAGTATATTGCCAGTGAGCATCTGATACTGGCGATAATTGATTCGAATACTGAGGCGGGCAGAGCCTTAGCTGAAAGCGGAATGACCAAAGATAATTTTCTCGAAGCGATGAAGAGCGTTCGTGGTTCTGCCAAGGTAACCAGTGAAAATGCTGAGGATAAGTATGAGGCATTGAAAAAGTTTACCCGTGATATGACGGCTTTGGCCCGTAAAGGCAAGCTTGACCCGGTTATCGGGCGTGATGAGGAAATACGGCGTATAATGCAGGTATTGTCACGGCGTACCAAGAATAATCCGGTGCTTATCGGTGAGCCGGGTATTGGTAAGACTGCTTTGGCGGAAGGACTGGCACGCCGTATAGTTGAAGGAGATGTTCCTGAATCATTGAAGAACCGTTCACTGTTGTCTTTGGATATGGGAGCGCTGCTGGCGGGCAGTAAGTATCGTGGTGAGTTTGAGGAAAGGCTCAAGGCTGTACTTACCGAGATTGAAAACTCAGCCGGTGATATTGTGCTCTTTATTGATGAGCTGCATACTATTGTTGGAGCGGGTGCAACCGAAGGTAGTTCGGATGCGGCCAATATGTTAAAACCGGCTCTGGCACGTGGCGAGTTGCGTTGTATTGGCGCGACAACCCTTGATGAGTATAAGAAGTATATTGAGAAGGATGCTGCGCTTGAGCGGAGATTCCAGCCGGTAAAGGTTGGTGAACCTTCTGTAAAAAGCAGTATTGCAATTCTGCGTGGTCTTAAGGAACGGTATGAGGTGCATCATGGTGTGCGCATCAAGGATGAGGCGCTTATTGCTGCGGCTAATCTCTCTGAACGCTATATCAGTGACCGTTTTCTGCCGGATAAGGCGATAGACCTGATCGATGAAGCATGTTCCACTCTGCGAATTGAAATAGACTCTATGCCGCGCGAGCTTGATGATCTTACCAGACAGAAGATGCAGATAGAGATCGAGTTGAAGGCGCTTGAGAACGAAAAAGATGTTACTGAAACTGTCTCAGACCTGAAGAAGCGCAAGGCGGATCTGGAAGAGAAGATTTCGGCACTGACCGCTAAGTGGCAGAATGAGAAGGAGGCCATTACCGCTATTCAGAATTATAATGAAGAGATAGAACAAGCCAAGACCGAGGCTGAACTGGCGCAGCGTCAGGGAGATCTCGGCAAGGTGGCGGAACTGCTCCATGGTCGTATCCCTGAGCTTAACCGGATGCTTGAGGTTGAGAATGCCCGGCTACAGGAAATGCACGCAAAAGGCGAAGGCATGTTGAAGGAAGAGGTTGGTGAGGAAGATATCGCGGAGATCGTAAGCAAGTGGACCGGAATCCCGGTATCCAAAATGCTTGAGAGTGAGGCAGGGAAACTGCTGCACATGGAGGATGAACTCTCCAGCAAGGTTATTGCCCAGGATGCGGCGGTTAAAGCTGTAGCCAATGCGGTAAGAAGAGCCAGAGCTGGTATTCAGAGTCCGGATCGCCCGATCGGTAAGTTTATTTTTCTTGGACCTACCGGTGTGGGTAAAACAGAAGTTGCCCGGTCGCTCGCGGAATTTCTCTTCAATGATAAGCATAGTATGATTCGAATTGATATGAGCGAGTTTCAGGAGAAGCACTCTGTGGCGCGTCTTATCGGTGCACCTCCGGGATATATCGGTTATGAAGAGGGCGGATATCTTACAGAAGCGGTTCGGCGTAAGCCTTACAGTGTTATCCTTTTTGATGAGATTGAGAAGGCGCATCCGGAGATATTCAATGTTCTGTTGCAGCTGCTTGATGACGGTCGTCTGACAGATGGTCAGGGAAGAACTGTAAACTTTAAGAATACTATTGTTATTATGACTTCCAATCTGGCGTCAGAGTATATTCAGCAGAGTGAATCATTGAATTCTGAAGAGCTGCGGCAGAAGGTGAACAGTGTATTATTGTCGCATTTCCGTCCGGAATTTCTGAACCGTATCGACGAGACAATAATATTTAATAGGCTTGATAAGCAGGCACTGATAAAGATTCTTGATATTCAGGTTGCTAAATTGAATAAATTGCTTCAGGAAAAAGAACTGGTACTTGAGCTTAGTGATGAAGTCAAAGCGGTACTGGTTGACCGTGGCTATGATGCTAATTTTGGCGCACGTCCGTTGGCTAGAGTGTTGCAGAAGGATGTAATAGATCCATTATCTCTGGCACTTATTGAAGGTGAGTTTGCCGGCGGAAGTAACATTCTGGCAAAAATGTCCGGTGATGAAATAGTCTTTTCAGAAAAATAATTAAACCATAATATTGTAAATATAGAGAGCAGGAGCCTATGGGCTGCTGCTCTTTTTTATATCGCATCAGTCTTCGCCGAGATCATCCGCTATATACTCTGAAGCGGTAGCCTGTTTTTTGCGGTATGCCAGCAGGGATAGATAGTAGCCCAGAAAAAACAGCAGCAGCATTGCACCTGCGAGCATAATCATAGTGAAAGGATCGGGTGGAGTGAAAAGCGCTCCGAGTATAGATATGATAATAGCGGCATGACGCCAGTATCTGATAATTGTTGCAGGCTTCAGTAGACCGGCAATGGTCAGGCTGAGCATTATAAGCGGGGTTTCAAAGCAGATGCCGAAGCCAAAACAGGCCATGGTCACGAGGCTGAAATAGTTGTCTACCCGCCAGCGGGTAACTGTGCCGGCCAGAGTATGATCGAAACCAACCAGGAACTTTAAGCCGGTAGGTAGTGCTATAAAGAAAGCTGATAAGATTCCAAGCATAAACAGCATCGTACCGGCCAGCATTATCCAGCGTATCGCCCGTTTTTCAGCTTTGTGCAGTCCTGGGGCAATAAATTTCCAGGCTTCATAAAAGATAAATGGCAGGGTAATACCCAGAGTGATTTTAAAACACAGACCGGCGACAATGCTTATCCCTTCGGCAGGGCCGAGCAGTTGCAGAGGGAAGGTCTTTGCCGCATCAACTCCCAGAAGATCAGCAGCACGCTCACGTGGCAGCATTGCCAGATCCCAGAGCTGTCTATAAAAGACGGCACATACTATAAATATTATTGCCAGTACAAATATTATTCTGATCAGGTGTACCCTGAGATCTTCAAGGTGTTCTCCCAGACTGCTTTTTCCGGAGTCTTTGGTGTTGGTTGCCTCAGAGGGAGTATTCATATTTATCTTTCGGTCTGTATCTGGGCGTTAAGGCTGCCGGTTTTATAGCCGGACAGTTCCACGGTTACATAATTAGCGCCAAGTTCTTTGAGTTTCTCTGACACTGCTTCGCGGTTATTTATCAGCTTCTGTATGTTTTCCGGGAAGACTTCAATTCTTGCGATGTCACCATGCAGTCTTACGCGGGCTTCAGCGAGTCCGAACTTATGCAGAAACACTTCTGACTGGGCTATAAATTCCAGCTTATGGGTATTGATGTTTTGATAGTATGGAATCCTGGAAGCAAGGCAGGCACCGGAAGGTCGATCCCAGCCGGGTATATTCAACTCTTGTGACAGGGTGATAATATCCTGTTTAGTAAATTCGTGTTCAATAAATGGTGAGTATATCTTAAGTTCTTTTATGGCTTTAAACCCAGGTCGGTAGTCTCCCAGATCATCCAGACATGAACCATCACAAATGTATTCGAGACCTCTGTTGTCGGCGAATTCCCGTAATTCGGTGAAAAGCTGTTTTTTACACTTATAGCAGCGGTCTGGCTGATTCTCAGCAATTTCCGGATTAGCAAGTGGCGAGGACATGAGTATGTGATGCTCAATATTCAGCTGTGCTGCGGTTTTACTGGCATACTCAAGTTCCCATATGGGATAGAATTCTGAATTCAGAGTGACTGCTATGGTGTTGCTGCCGATTGTCTTTGAGGCGAGATGCACCAGCAGTGTGCTGTCTACGCCACCGGAGAAGGCGATTATCAGTCGTGCTTTATTGCTGATATCCGTGATGAGGCGGTTGTATTTCTGTTTGAGAGATTCATCCATAATTACAGCTCCATAATCCGGTAGATCTGTTCCATATCAATTGCACTTCTGACAGTATCAGCCAGACGGTCGAATGCCGGTTCCAGATCATAATGATAGCGAATTTCAGTTGTAGGCTGACTGCCTCTAACCTGATGAATCGTGTTGATAAAGTATCTGCGGAATGAATCGTTATCGAAGATACCGTGCAGGTAGCTGCCCCAGATGCGGTTGGTGCCGGCTCCAAGAATACCCGGGCTGGAGTTTGAGAATATGATATCCTCTGCGTTAACCTCGGTTTTACCGTGGTGTATCTCATAGCCATGTACTGTCTCACCGGAGGGCAGATGTCGGGCTTCGGTTCTGATCAGAGTTTTATCACGAGCCAGAATTGTTGAAACGGCAAGTAATCCCAGTCCGGCAATAGAGCCACCGCCTTCAATATTATGCGGGTCACTTACTGTCTGTCCCAGAATCTGGAAGCCTCCGCAGATGCCGGCAATGACAGAATTATCTGTAGAAGCAATTATAAGGTTGGACAGTCCACTTTCTTCCAAAAATTTCAGGTCACCAATCACATTTTTAGACCCTGGAAGAAGTATGCAGTCTGGCTGCCCAAGATCTGAAGATGTTTTGACCAGACGAAGATTAATTTCCGGTTCGTTGGATAGTGCATCGAAATCAGTGAAATTTGAAACATGAGGCAGGGCAATAAGTGCGACATCCAGAGTTTCTTTGTCTTTTGGGGAACGGGGTATAAAATTGTCGTTGAAAGATACGGAGTCCTCTTCCGGCAGCCCGAGGTTTTTCAGATAGGGGACAACTCCAATTACTTCGCGCCCGGTAAAATCTTTGACATATTCATGAGCCGGGGTCAGCAGTGACGCGTCACCTCTGAACCGGTTGACCAGAAAGCCTTTGACCAGCTCGCGCTCCCATTCTTCAAAAGTCTCGTACATACCGATAAATGAGGCATAAATGCCGCCGCGATCAATATCGCCTACCAGTATGGCTGGAGCCGAGGCGTAGGCCGCCATACGGGTGTTTACAATGTCATGTTGTTTCAAATTAATCTCACCCGGGCTGCCGGCACCTTCCAGAATTATGGCTTCATAATCACTAGCAAGTGAGTCGTAAGCTTCTTTGGCGGCAGTGAAGGCCTGATCTTTGTAGTTGATGTATTCTTTAACTCTCATATTGCCTACAGGTTTACCCATTACAATAACCTGTGAGCCGGTATCTGAGTTTGGTTTGAGTAGTATCGGGTTCATCCTGACATCTGCTTCCAGGCGTGAGGCTTGTGCCTGAACCGCCTGAGCTCTACCCATCTCCAGACCGTCTCTGGTTACAAAAGAATTGAGTGCCATATTCTGGGATTTAAATGGGGCTACCTTGATACCGTCCTGTAAAAGAATCCTGCACAGAGCCGCAGCGATTATGCTTTTGCCGGCATTTGAACTGCAGCCAAGCAGCATGAGTGATGGTGTCGGCTTGGGAGAATTATTATGACGTCTTGTCTCAGGGTGCAGCGCTGAATTAAGCGCGGAGAATAGCTTGGCATTTGCAGCTTGGTCTTTTATTGCAAGACGGAAAAATGAATTGTCGAGATGTTTAAAGTCTGAGCAGTCGCGTATAGCGATACCGGTTTTTATCAGTAGGTTAAACAATTCTGGTGCTGTCAGTTCAGCGGTAAGCTGGCAGAGTACAAAATTTGCAGCAGTCGGGAAGACTTTAATCCCGGCAATTTTTTGAAGCTCCGCATGAAATTCTGTCCGTAAAGCGGCCATTATTTCCCGCGACTTCGCAGCAAATTCGCAGTCTTGAACCGCTCTGGTTCCGACCTTTTGAGAGAGTGTGTTTACACTCCATGGCGGGAGAGCATCACGCATGCGGCAGGCAAGATCTGAGCAGGATAATGCAATTCCCAGACGCAGGCCGGCAAGTGCGTAGAGTTTGGTCAGGGAGCGGAGGATTATCAGATTATTGTATTTCCTGATAAGGGGTTTGAAACTTAATTCTTCGGTTAATTCGGTAAAACCTATGTAAGCTTCATCAATAATAAATACTGATTGCGGATGTTCAGCTATGACTGTTTCCATTTTATCAATGTCAATAATTGTCCCTGTGGGATTATTAGGATGACCAAGAAATACCAGACTAGGGGTGGCTAGAGCTTTTTTAAGGAGATGATAATCCAGTGTAAAACAGTTTTCAGGTATAAGAGGAAGCGAGATAATGTCCAGACCTTCTTTTTCACAGGCGGTGCGGTAATCAATATAGCTGGGTTCGGGGATTATTGCCTGAGAAAATTCGAACAATCCGGGAAGGGTGAAAATAAGTTCGGTGGTACCGTTTGCCGGTGTAATTTCCGCAGGTTCCAGATTTAACGCGGTGGCTGCTGCTTCTATGAAATCTTGCGCCTCTATATCCGGGTAATGTATAGCTTCACTGAGATTTCTGGAAATTACCGCCCTGAGCCACTTGGGAAACCCTAAAGGGTTGATACTGGCACTGAAGTCCAGGATAGGGGTGTTGTCATTGGTATATTCCTGAAATTTTCTGATATTGCCGCCGTGTGCCATGATATTTCCTATATTAACCTGAGATGCTGAGAATAATCAGTGCTGTCATTTCGCTGATTTCACAACCGGCACCCAGAACATCACCGGTATATCCTCCAATTTTTTTAATACTGATTTTACTGAGAATATAAAGCGCTGCAAGAGCAAAAAGTATCGATAGCAGACCGGTTAGATCAAAGAATAGTACGGCAAAGAGCAGTGATAATAATATTCCCAGGGTCAGTGCAGTTTTATTGGAGCTTGAATTTAGCGTATAGCCCAGTCCGCTTTCTGAGGCTGGGGGGGTAATATGGCTTAAAAAAAGAATTGAGCTTCTACCCAGAATCGGGATAAACAGAAGAGCGAGACTGGCTTTTCCGCCAAGTGCACTGAGCGCGGTTATTTTCAGGACTATTACGCATATTTGAGCAAGAGAGCCGAAACTGCCGAGGCGGCTGTCTTTCATGATTGTTTTAACTTCTTCCTTGGGTCTACGGCTGAGGAAGCCATCGGCTGTGTCACTCAGACCGTCAAAATGCAGCCCGCCGGTAAGGATTAATAATAGTATTACACTAAGAGCAGAGCTGACTGAAAGAGGAAAAATATTAATAAAAAGCAACGAGGCAATTGAGACAATAATTCCAAGCAGAAGACCGACTGCAGGGAAAAAATTCTGACACTTATCAAACGAGCCGTTTTGTAACATCTTATTAGGCAATGGGATAATCGTTAAAAAGGTGAGTGCTGCAAAGAACCCATTCATTCATTTCTCCTTATAATATCCTGTTAGTCAATTGTGTATTATACTTTTCTTAGTGTTATTGTGAATAAAAAAATAAAGTGCAGCTAAAGATATTAATTACTTCGCCGATTATAAAATTATAACATGTTATTGCTCTTAATTTGTTGCAAGGCGTAAATTTGTTTAAGGCACAAATTTAATGGGAACTTTAAGGCAGTTTCCGCAACATATGGCATAACAGCTTCTGACGCCACCGTCGCAACGGGTGGCGTTATTTTTTTGTCAATTCGAATGATATTTTCTTCAAATAGATACTGTTTTGTTACTTTATAAATAATATGTAAAGATTAATAGCTTGATTATCAACTTTAACCGTATAAAATATTAAGAACAGTTTTACCGCCCATACTTCTGAGAAAGGCTGATGAGGTTGTATGATTAACAGGCGAATTATTGTCGTTATCCTGCTGGCTTTTTTTGCTGGCTTCAATGCTGATGGCAGTGAGGCTGCTTTTTCACGTACCAGACATAAGGCGGGGCTTCTGGCACTCATTGAGTATAATGAGTCTCCTTCATATCAGCGTAGTTTTGTGTGTAAGAAAGCTCAACTTGCCGGTATCTGCAGGATGATGATTCAGGAAGGAGGGTATGAACCGAAACGTCTCTATGCGATACTGAATATCACCGATCCTGAGGTCGAGTATGTTGCGATGATTATGGATGAACTGCAGGGGGCGCAGAAGCGTGTGCCGCGCCCGGGTAGTATGATTCTGGCAAGCACAGTTGCTTTTGCCTATACGGTTCCATCGCCGGATGGAATGCGAGCTGCGGTGCATGCGGGCAGACTTGGCGGCGTTGATGAGGATTGTGATGCTGTATGTAGAGCGGTATATGCCTTGATAATATATGCAATTGAAGGAAAGATCGATAAAAAGGATGAGCTGATAAATGTTGCCGCGCTAAATGCCGGTTCTGATAAAGTTTCACGGCTTATTCGTGGAGTGCGGCTTGCTGAGTGGCGGAAGTTGCCAAAAGAGTCTACATTAGCGGGTCGGCTGGCTAGAGTTCTATTTCTTTGGAGACGTTGTGAAGGCTTTTCTGACGCGGTAGAGCTGGGGCGTAGAAAGTTACTCTATCCAGAGAGCAGGAAATTACTTGCGGTTCTTTCTGCATGCTGGACGGACCTGCCGTACCTGCCAGAAAATTTTGTCTGGAAGGCACTCATGGATAAAGATAATCGTGAGATATGCGCGGAGTTATACAATCTGTCTCAAGAAGCGATTTTAGCCAGGGTACCGGAAGATTTAGTCTATGGTAAAGCTAAAGGCAGCATTGATAAGAGTGTTGTGACTGTAAATGGCAAGCCTGTAACTGCGGAAGGTAATGTCGGGGAAAATTTGAGAATGCCGGAAATAACCCGCCCAAGCCTTCCGGAGCAGCCTAGTACTCCTGATATTAGTGTCTTGGCAATGAAAACTCCTGATATTAAGAGAGTTGATATACCGCAAACACCAGGCATTAACGAGATTGAGAGTCTTGAACAAGAATATCTGCAGGATATTCAGCCACTTGATGAAATTAGTGAAATTGAACCCTCAGTAAAGGTTATAAAGCCGGTTGATATTTTTGGGGGTTCTTTTTTTGCAAAATAAGTTATTTATCAAGAATACCGGTTATTGCCTCATAGATTTCACTGGCTTCACTCATTCGACCTTTACCTGAGCGTCCACAGGCTAGTCTTCCAGCATTTGGTCCTATTGTATGCATTCCAAGATTTTTTAATTTTTGTAAATTTTCCTGGGTTACACGATTGCTATACATATTGTTATTCATTGCCGGGGCGATAAGAATTGGGGCTCGGGTCGCCAGAATTGTCGAGGTGAGTAGATTATCAGCAAGACCATAAGCGATTTTAGCAATAGTATTGGCTGTAGCCGGGGCAATAACCATGATATCAGCTTTATCTGCTAATGATATATGACCAGGCTTAACAATATATTCCTTGAAAATATCAGTATTTACCTGATTATTGGTAAGGGTTGAAAAAGTGAGGGGCGTAACGAACTTCTGGGCTGCATCGGTCATGATAACATCAACATTCCCGCCATTCTTAGTAAGAAGAGACGCCAGTTCCGCTATCTTATAGACTGCGATGCCACCAGTAATTCCCAAGACTATATTTTTATTACTGAGCATATTCATCAGCCCCTCGTTAAGTTATTTGCTTTAATTGATGCGGTGACAATTAATCAGATTTTTTTTCACCACTGCGTTTGTAATCAGTTTCATAAAACCCGCTGCCTTTGAAAATGATTCCTGAGCCAGAACCAATTAGTTTTTCAAGCTTCATTTTGCCGCATTCAGGACACTTTTTCATTGGCTTGTCAGACATTTTCTGAAATTTTTCAAACTGATAACCACATGCGGTACATTCATATTCATATGTAGGCATACTTACACCCTCCATCTTGTTTGTTGATAATAATGTTACAATAATACGTAACAAAAGATTATTATACTGTAATTAAGCGCTATTCCAAGAGGTGGATAGAAATTATTTACGTTTATAGTAGGTGTCTGTTGTCGGATTGAATTTAGACTTTTTACGTCTAGTCTGCTGTTTTTGGGTTGGGCTATCTTCAACAATATAATTACTTTCTACTTTTGGCTTGAGGGAAGGGCGCTCAACTTTGGCAGCATTGGTTTCTTTACGGATTTCAGCCCGGTTGTGATTCAGTCCGGCGTTACAAAGAATTTGTAATGCGGATGCTTCCAAAGGCGAAAGCGGTTTTAGTCGTGCAATGGTTGTATTCATATCGTTAAAGCTTTTAAGTTTGAGCTCAATTCTTGCTTTTAGAACCAAGGCGGAAATTTTATCTTCTTTCAGACTAGCCCGTGTCAGCGCTTCTTCTGCTCCGTAAAGCGCCTGTAAATATGAATTCTGAAGGTATAATGCTTCGGCTTTTTGAATTAATTCCGCGGCATTATCCGAATCTTTGAATTCTATTTTATCAGTTTTTACAGTACCAGGTTTAATTTCCTTGGCAATCGGTGTTCTGGAGTTTTCACTTAACGCCATAACAGGTTCTTCAGCAACTGAGTATAATTCCTCACCTTCTTTCAGCATAATAGGCTCAACAACTTTCACCTGTTTCGCAGTGTTGTTCGCTTCTTTCTGCTTCTCAATTTGAGCTAGTTTTTCTGCTTCTTTCTGTTTCTCAATTTGCGCTAGTCTCTCCGCCTCTTTCTGCTTCTCTATTTGCGCTAGTCTCTCCGCTTCTTTCTGTTTCTCAATTTGAGCTAGTTTTTCTGCTTCTTTCTGCTTCTCTATTTGCGCTAGTCTCTCCGCTTCTTTCTGTTTCTCAATTTGAGCTAGTTTTTCTGCTTCTTTCTGCTTCTCTATTTGCGCTAGTCTCTCCGCTTCTTTCTGTTTCTCAATTTGAGCTAGTTTTTCTGCTTCTTTCTGCTTTTCAATTAGAGCTAGTCTCTCCGCTTCTTTCTGTTTCTCAATTTGGGCTAGTCTTTCCGCTTCTTTCTGCTTCTCAATTTGGGCTAGTCTCTCCGCTTCTTTTTGTTTCTCAATTTGAGCTAGTTTTTCTGCTTCTTTCTGCTTCTCAATTTGGGCTAGTCTCTCCGCTTCTTTTTGTTTCTCAATTTGAGCTAGTTTTTCTGCTTCTTTCTGCTTCTCAATTTGGGCTAGTCTTTCTGCTTCTTTCTGTTTCTCAATTTGCGCTAGTTTTTCAGCTTCTTTTTGTTTCTCAATTTGAGCTAGTTTTTCAGCTTCTTTCTGTTTCTCAATTTGCGCTAGTTTTTCAGCTTCTTTTTGTTTCTCAATTTGAGCTAGTTTTTCCGCTTCTTTCTGTTTCTCAATTTGCGCTAGTTTTTCTGCTTCTTTCTGCTTCTCTATTTGGGCTAGTCTTTCTGCTTCTTTCTGTTTCTCAATTTGAGCTAGTTTTTCCGCTTCTTTTTGTTTCTCAATTTGAGCTAGTTTTTCCGCTTCTTTCTGATTTTCTATTTGGGCTAGTCTTTCTGCTTCTTTCTGTTTCTCAATTTGAGCTAGTCTCTCCGCTTCTTTCTGCTTCTCAATTTGAGCTAGTTTTTCTGCCTCTTTCTGCTTTTCAATTTGAGCTAGTTTTTCTGCTTTTGCTTCAGGTTCTGTTGACTTTAAGTCTGGTGCAGATTTGTTACGTTCTTGCTGAGATATCTCTTCGGCTCGGAGGCGCATTTCCTCTTCAATATCGGACTCAGAATTGTTTTTTCTACTAATAGTGTTTTGTGCTGGGGTTGAGGTTGGTTTTTCAATTTCAGAAATATAGTTTTCAACAGTTTGGTCGCCAGTTTGAATGTTTAGGGAATCTTCTAGGTCTTTTGCGTCATCCAATTCAGGGAGTATTTCATCCAATTCTTCTTGGATAGGTGTGACGTCAATATCTGCTGAGTCCTTGGTAACCGTGTTTTCGGTTATTGCAATATCAGAGTTTTCCAAGGAAATAGCATCCGCAACCTCAATTGGAGCATACGATTCATCTGATTTCTCTTGGGTTAATTTGTCAATATCATCTAAAATTTCAGCAACCTGTTTCTGGGTCTGTTTTGAATTTTTTACTGAGGATTTTTCAGCTTGTTCTTTGCTTGAGCGTTTATCCTCTATGGCAGCGGTATCAGATAAATTGCTTGTCTGGTCTTTGGCCAGATCCTGATTTTCATTGACATTTAGCGTCAGTTCCATGTTTTTAACACTAGAATCCGGTTCCGCCTGGGGTTTATTCTGAGGTATGGCGAAGTAGATGCCGGTACCAATGCCAATAATTATTAATGCCGCAGTAGTTATCAGGCCAAGTTTGGGTGTTGATTTCAGGGGGGCAGTTGAACTGATGGGCTGGTCTGTTTGGCTGTTAGTGTTCTCTTCAGACAGGACTGGTTCTGGATTGATTACGGTGATACTGTCCGGCTGAGAAATCGGCTGAATCGCGGGGGCTGAATTTAAAGCATTATCCGCGTCTATAGCTTCTGTAACCTTGAGATTTTCCTGCACAGCAGCCTGATGTGCAGTTGCTGCTGCCTGCTCTGCACGGAGTCTTTCCTCTTTTCTAAAAGATTTAAGAGCGTTGATTGCAGACTCTGGCGGGATTTCCATAACAGGTCCTAAACGGTAAGCTGTTAGAAGCCGTCTTGTTTCAGTAAGTCTGCTATTGAGTGAACGTGAAATGGATACTTCGTTCAGGAAGTCTTCCTCTTTATCGGGATCAAGTTCACCGTACAGGTGATCAAGAATAGTGTCTATTTTATCTTCGTTCATTATAACAGCCTAAATCCTTATTTGTCAGTAGGGAAAAGCCGCTGGGGATGCTTATAGTCGATCCAGCAGGCTGTATAGTTTGGTCTCTTTTTTGAGATTTACGCGTAACTTATTGATTGCATAGCGCATGCGGCTTTTTGCTGTTTCTTTGCTGCAATTTACTATCTGGGCAATTTCATCCATTGTCAGGTCGGCATCTTCGCGTAGCAGGAATACTTCACGCTCTGTTTCCGGAAGCATGGTCACTGCAGCTGCAATACGTCTGCCGAGTTCTTCAACGGTAATTTGGTTTACAGGGGGAAGAGATTTGCATAAAGCGTTTAGAATGGATTTGTCAATTTCATCGTCGTTATCCGGTTCTGCAGCATCAGTGAGTTGCTGATGCTGGTCATTATTGGCCGATTTCAGCGATTCAATAGCTGTATTTCGGGCGATAGCAAAAATCCAGGTATTAAGGCGCGTATGATGATTAAAAGATTTAGCGTGGGTGGCAATTTTTACCAGTACCGACTGAAATATTTCTTCTGCCAGAGTGTAGTCACCGGTGAACCGGCTCAGAAAGCCGAGTAATTTTTCTCCGAAATGCCCGACAAGGCTGATGAATGCCTCGTCATCGCCGGAAACAAAGTGTTCCAGCAATTCTTCAGGGGTTAGAAAATCATAATCAATGTCAGTATTACCAGCCACAATTATTTGTCTGCCTTTAATCCAAGAATAACTATCAACTTTTACTGAAAGTATAAGAATTTTGAAGTTAAAAACAAGTTATAATTGATATTACTATATATTCTTGAATCTGATATTACTATCCACCGCAGATTTTAACTTTGAAACCTTTTTTTTCAAGAATAGTTTTTGACTGTTCACGAACATCTCCCTGAAGTTCTATGGTGCTATCTTTAATAGAACCGCCGGTGCCGCATTTCTTTTTTAGTTCTTTGGCAAGGACTTTCAGATCGTTTGCATTTTTGCAGATTCCGTTAAGTAGTGTTACCCCGGATCCTTTACGACCTTTAGTCTCGCGGGTAATACGAACAATACCGTCTCCGGCAGGTATTTGTTCAGCTTTAATTTTTCGGCAAATGCACTTTTTTATAGCTTGTCCGCAGTTGGGGCATATCTCTCCTGATGCGGTGGAATATACGATACCATCGTCTGCTGAAAGGCGTTTTTTAACCATTGAGTAATCTCCGAATAACAGTTTATGGCGTAGAAAAGAAGTAAACGAGTGAAGTATACAAAAAAACTCCCAACTATAAAGAGTTGGGAGTAACATCAAAAGCTTCGTTTGCTTATATCTATAAACTTACTTAGCAAGGCTTGACATTTGTAGCTTCTGGTCCTTTTTTACCCTGACCAGCGTCGAATTCGACGGCCTGATTCTCTTTTAAAGTTTTGAATCCATCCATAATAATGTTTGTGTGGTGAACAAACAGGTCTTCTCCACCGTCATCAGGAATGATGAAACCAAAACCTTTTTGATCGTTGAACCATTTTACTGTGCCACTTGCCATTATACATCTCCGTAATACTCTGCGAAAGCAGATAATAAACACCCCATAAATCTTTTTTTATTGTACATATTGGGGTTAAAAAAATATGTACTAATTAATACATAAGCTAATACTATATTATTTCACAACTAATTGGAAATAAAAAATAGTTATTTTTTGATTTTTTTTAAAAAATAATGCTGCAATTTTAATTTTTAAAGGTTTAGCTTTTTTGGTTCTTGTAACACCTTGGTGATAAACAGTTAATAGGAACATGTGTATTTTGGCTAAATCTGACAAATTTAGATTATTATTTATCTCTTATTGATTATTTTGTGATGGATCGCTATAATAAATTTGCAACTTCTATCGATTATTTGAGTTGCAGTGAAGAAGTAATGTGTGGAATAATGGTGTTTATTAGTAAAGGTTAGGGGGAAAAGTATGACATGCAGAGTTGCTCCATCGCTATTAGCTGCTGATTTTACGCGGTTGGGCGAAGAAATTAAGAGGGTTGAAGAGTCCGGCACGGATATTCTTCATCTGGATATAATGGATGGGCACTTTGTGCCGAATTATTCTTTTGGACCATGTGTTATTGAAGCTATAAGACCTATAACCAAGCTTCACTTTGATGTGCACCTGATGCTTGATGAACCATGGAAGTATATTGATTCTTTTCAGAAATGCGGCGCTGATGGTATAACAGTCCATCTGCAGCCTTGCCCTGATCCCAGATCTATCCTTGATGATATTGGTGAACGCGGAATGGTTCGCGGCCTTTCTATAAACCCGGATGTTCCGGTAAGTAAAATTGCTCCGTTTTTGGATAACTTTGACCGGTTGCTGATAATGTCGGTATTTCCCGGCTTTGGCGGACAGAAATTTATAGAGGAATCTTTGGATCGTCTGCGGGAAGCGAAGGAGCTGATAGGAGAGCGTGACATAGAAATTGAAATAGACGGCGGGGTCTGTTTGGATAACGCCGCTGCTATTAAAGAGGCGGGGGCTAATCTGCTGGTAGCAGGAACAGCTGTTTTTAGAAGCGGGGATATGAAATCTGCAATACAGGGTATGCTTGACGCCTGATTGTTTATGGTTATTTTGATTTTGATATTTACTGTATATTTTGTCTGAATATAGGAGTTATACCGGTATGGCTTTTTTTGGATGGGACAAGCTTAAGAATTTAACTAAAACCGATAAAAAACAGATTCAACCGTCTGAGTATGGTACAGGCGTGGCGATGAAGTGTAAAAAATGCGGTGAAATTATTATTAAGACAACACTGCATGAAAACCTTGGTGTCTGTCCCAGCTGCCACTATCATACACAGATATCTGCAGATCGCCGTATTGCAATTACACTCGATGAAGGTTCATTTATTGAACATGATGAAGGTTTGATGAGTAAAGACATTCTTGAATTTTCGGGCGGTGGTAAAGGCTATAAAGAAAAATTGGATGCGGAGATTAACAAGACCGGTATGCTCTCTGCGATCAAATCAGGCGAGGGAAAAATAGGCAAGCGCAGAGTTGCTTTTGCCGTTACAGACAGTGCTTTTATTGCCGGATCTATGGGTTCGGTAGTCGGTGAAAAAATAACCCGGCTGATTGAGTTCGCGATTGAGGAGCGTCTTCCGGTTATTATAGTGTCTGGTTCCGGCGGTGGTGCGAGAATGCATGAAGGGCTGTATTCACTGATGCAGATGGCAAAGACGTCGGCAGCACTCGGTAAACTCAAGGAAGCAGGATTACCATTTCTCAGTATTGTAACTGATAGTACTATGGGTGGCGTTTGGGCGAGCTGGGCGGCGCTTGGAGATATCATTATAGGTGAGCCCGGGGCTCTTGTCGGATTTACCGGGCCGCGAGTTATCAAGTCGACCATTAATGCGGAACTTCCTGATGGTTTTCAGATTACCGAATTTCTGCTGAAGCATGGGCAGATTGATATGATTGTAGACCGGCACGATTTACGTGGCAAGCTTATATCTATTATGAATCTTTTGCTCGGGGCTGTAGCATGATAAATAACTTTTAATATAATATATTTTATAGCTTCTGTATGGAATACAGGAGCTATATTTATATTGTTATACTGTAACTGTTTTGAGGTGTTGAGCTATGCAGAATGATAATATATTCAATAAAAGAATCAGTACGAGATTATTCGTCAATTTTCTAGCTTCTTTAGCCGTTGTTATGCTGCTCATCGGCACTTTTCTGCACTATACCTCGTATACAATTGTCAAGAATATGGTTTATCAGCGGGCTGAGGTAAAGATTCAACTCGCATATGAATTGCTCAGCCACTGGATTGATGAGGATAGCCTTGCTATCAAAGGTTTTGCCAATTATCTTAGTTTTCAGGATCTTTCCAAGGATAAAGTTGCGGACTTTATTGCATATGAAGGTGATAAATTTGAAATCAATCTGCCATATGTTGCCTATTTTGACGGTGATTTTATCAGTAAAACCTGGCAACCGACTGCAGATTATAATGTTCTTAAACGTCCATGGTTTGAAGAGAGTAAGAAGTTTTTCAGCAACTCTAAGACCTGGAATCAGGTATATTACAGCAAACCTTATATTTCCGCGAGCAGTGAGCGGACGGTTATAACGATGACTGCACCGCTGCATTCATCCGGAATTCTTACCGGTTTTGCCGGACTTGATGTTGATATTGGTGAGCTTGAGACACGCATGGCGACAATTGATGATGTTATGGGCAACTGGTGCGTCTTTTCAAAAGATGGTGACATTCTGGTCTTTGGTGGTAAATCGGATTTTGTTGGTTCGAATATTAATGATCACTTGATGAATATTAAATTTGCTGATATTGTCAGTGTGCTTGGAAATGATAATGAGGTTATAAAAATATTCAATAATTCACAAGATGCCTATTTTGCGATCAAAGACTCGGTTACGGGGTGGGTTGTTGCATACCGGATTAATAATGACATTATTTATTCTCAAGTGGGATTGCTGAATTATGGTCTTCTTGCAGGCGCTATGCTTCTTCTTGTTGCATTTGGTATTATTATTTCTGTACTGTCATCTCGTTTTACCAAGCCGATTGTAATGCTGGCTCATGGAGCGGAGAAGATTGCCCGTGGTGATTTTAATTTTTATATTGATACAACCCTTCGCGATGAACTCGGTTATCTTACGCATAGTTTTAATTATATGGCCAGAGAGCTCAAGGACATGAAGGATTATGAGCTGCAGAAAGCGCAGCTGGACAGTGAGCTGCGGGCTGCAAAGAGCATACAGAATTCAATTCTTCCTAAGGATTTACTCCAATCCGACAAATTTTCTTCATATGCTTTTTATTCTTCGGCAAGAGAGATTGGTGGCGATTTTTATGATTTCTTTACCGTTAGTGATAGTTGTGTCGTTTTTTGTATTGGTGATGTTTCAGGTAAGGGCATACCCGCGGCTCTTTTTATGACTATGGTCTGTACCTTGATAAGAGCGATATGCTGTGACGAAAAAAATCCTGCGCGAGCTCTGGAGCGTCTTAATAACACAATTTCTGATAATAATTCAGAGTGTATGTTCGCAACCGTTTTTCTGGTGTACTATAATCCTCTGACCGGGAAATGTACTTTTGCCAATGCAGGGCATAACTCTGCGTTTGTGTTGCGAAAAGAGTTTGTTGATATTACGCCGCTACTGAATGGTATGCTGATCGGCGGCTTTAATGGGCTTACTTACACTGCTGGCGATTTTGTGCTGGGTGCTGGTGACAAGGTCGTATTGTATACTGATGGTGTTACGGAAGCTCATTCTGATTCCGGGGAGATCTTCTCGGAAGAGCGCCTGCAGAGGATTCTACAGCAGAATGTTGCTAAATCAGTTACCTGTATCGGGGATAATATTGTCAAGGAGGTGAGTGCTTTTCAGCTTACTGGTCAATTTGATGATATTACGCTGTTAATCTGGGAGCATAAGGGCATTTAAGAAGTTTGGAAGAGATTTAATAAAAACGGAACCGTTATAGGTTCCGTTGGTTCCTTTTTTTTAGAGCTCAATTGATTTTATTATTCAAAAAGTTCGATAGCCTGTTTGATATTCTTTTTCTTTGAAATAAGAATAATTGAACTGCCGGCTTCAATTACAGTATTGCCTGAGGCTATATGAAAACCTTCATTATTTGCAATTGCCGCTACCAGTGCACCTTCAGGAAAACTTATATCTTTAAGAGCTTTGCCGATGTTTTTGCTGTTTGGCTGGGCAATAAGTTCTAGCGCTTCGCCTCGACCTCCAGCAATATTGAACATTGAAAGTACCGCTCCTGATCTGGCGGCTTTCAGGATGGCGCCTACTGAGAGTGTTGCCGGACTGACAACAGCATCAATCGGCAGAGTATCGAAGAGTTCAACGTGATCGGGATGGTCTGTCAGCATAACCCCGTATTTAGAGCCCATTCTTTTGGCCAGTAAGGCACTTGAGAAATTCAATTCTTCGCTGTCACTCACCCCTACAAAGAAATCAGCGTTACTGATCTTCAGATCCTGCATTAATGTCATATCCTGCGGTGAGCCATTGATGATGGCGCTTTTACTTATTTGTGAAGAAGCCTGCTGA
This sequence comes from Planctomycetota bacterium, assembly GCA_963677015.1. Lineage (GTDB taxonomy): Bacteria > Planctomycetota > SZUA-567 > SZUA-567 > SZUA-567. The sequence continues at coordinate 1,995,400 of OY781533.1, read as the reverse complement.
CGTTTGTCCCAGTCTTCTTCGAGCAGAATTACTTCGGGGATAGTCTTTTCGAGAGTGTGGACAAGTTCTATACCAAGCTGTGAACCACCGTATATAAAGACTCTTCTGGTTTTGGTATTGGCGAATTCAAAAAGTGAAAGGAAATTCTGGAAGGTATTGGTCTTTAACAGCACGTATACAACATCACCGGTTTTGATTGTAAAGTCACCTCGCGGAATTATCAGCGTGTCACCACGTTGAACAGCCGGAACCAGGAAATGCTCGACAAATAATGCCTGTAGCTCAACCAATGGACGGGAGGTAAGCTGAGAGTCTTTTTCAACTCTCAGTCCGCGCAGCTGGAATTTGCCTTCATCGAATTCCGCAGTCATGGTTGTGCCGGGTGTACGGACAATATCTGCCATGCGTCTGACAGTTTCTTCTCTTGGATTGACAAATTCATCAATCCCGAGTGCAGAAGGGGGCATTTCCCGGAGGTTATTTGCCAGTTCTTCACTCTCAATACGCGCAATACAGCGTTTGATTCCGAGTTCTCTCGCTACAAGGCAGGAAACAATATTAATTTCATCCGAGCCGCTGGCTGCAATTACCAGATCGGCTCCTTCTATATCAAGTTCCCGTAGTGTGGACAGACTGCAGCCTGAACCATGGACACACATGATGTCGAGTTTAATGCTGGCTCGTTCAACATTTTCTTTGTTTGTGTCAATGCCGTAAACTCTATGACCTTCACTCTCAAGTTGTTCTGCCAGAGAGTACCCCATTCTTCCTAAGCCAATGATTAGTATACGCATGAAAAGTTATTTCTCCTTAAACAGTGTCGCAAGTACCTCCAGCCCGTCATCAATAGTTTTATTTTCTGCGGCATATGAAATACGGAAATGGGTATTCTTTTCAGAGAATACATTTCCTGGAATAACCAGTAAATTATTTTCAATGCATTTTGCAACAAATTCATCACCAGTGCCCCAAGGCGCCTTGGGGAAAATATAGAATGCGCCATCAGGTTTGACTACTTCGTAACCGATTTCAACAAGACCGTTATAGATACGGTCACGTTTCTGTTTGTACTGGGTGACAAATTCCGACATATCTGTCTCCATCGCTGTCAGTCCTGCAACCTGAGCAATTGATGGCGCGCAAACAAAGGTGAACTGTTGGAATTTAGCCATTGTCTGCAGAATTTCCTTTGGTCCGGCGGCATATCCAAGTCTCCAGCCGGTCATGGCATGGCTCTTGCTGAAGCCTTTCAGCAGTACAGTCTTTTCACGGTAGTAGTCTGCTATACTGACAGCAGGGTGGTCATAACTGAAGATTTCATAGATTTCATCGGATATGGCAACGATGCCGTGCTTGTCAAGAATGCCGGCAAGGTCTTTGAGCGAGTCGGCTGAATAGGTAATGCCTGTTGGGTTTGAGGGGCTGCCAATTACTATAGCACGGGTTTTGTCGGTAATTAAAGAGGAAATTTTATCTACCGGGAGTTTGAATTCAGGGTAGGTGTCATAATATACCGGTTTTGCTCCGAGCATTAGCGCAAGCTGCTTGTACATTACGAAGTATGGGTCAGGAATGAGAATCTCATCTCCCGGATTCAATAGTGACAGAAATGCAAGGTTAAGACCGCCACTAACAGCTGAGGTTATTATTATTTCACCCTGTTGATACTTGTTTCCCAGTGCGTTACTTATTCCCGCGATCAGATCTGCGCGTCCTTGAGTCGGGGTGTAGCTGTTTGCTCCATTTTTTATTCCTTCAATGGCCGCATTCTTTACCGGTTCTGGTACATCAAAATCAGGCTGACCGATTGAAAGATTGATCGGTGATTCAAGCTTTGCTGCAAGATCGAATACCTTGCGTATACCACTGATATTTGTTTTTGAAGCCCTGTCGGCAAGTACTATTGGTTTGTTGCTCATGCTGTTGTCACTTTCATTATAAATAGTTGCAATCATAAATTAATAGGTATTAATTTTACTCTATAGCAGGCGTAAAGAAAGAGTTTATACCTACTTTTTGCAGATTTATATTTACGGTATGAATAGGTGTGCAGGATGAGAATTTTAACTTAATGCTTCATCATTCTCCGAAAAGCTTTGGTCGCTTCGGAAGGATTGGCATCTATTTCTTGTGCCAGCTTTTTACGGTTATCTCTTGCTTTTTGATGGATCTGGCGGAATTTTGCAATAGCTCCTTCTTTTTCAGCTGTCTGCTTGTCTGTTGAACAGCTCTCTGACTTGCTGCTATGTTTGGATTTCTTTGATGATTTTGAGGTGTTTTTTTTAGATATCCTTTTTATGGATCTGATAATACAGTAAATAATGAATCCGCCTGCAAGCAGTAACGCCAGCAGAACAATGGGATTATTTAAAGGTGCGTCATTGATGTTATTCATTATATTTCTGTTTGAGACGATGCTGCTGTTTGGCCATTTTGTAAACTGCTGCCGCTTCTTCGCTGGTTGTGGCTATAGCATCAGCGAAAACATGAGGATGGCGGTTTATCATCTTGTCATTAACTGCATTCAGTACCTGGCTCATGGTCGCTATATTTTCTTCTTCGCAAACTTCAAGCAGCATTAACGCATTCCAGATGACATCACCGAGTTCTTCCGCTATGTGTGCAGAGTCTTTAGCTGATAATGCTTCGATTAATTCTTCGGTTTCTTCCTTGAGTGGTTTTGTGAGGGTCGACAAGGTCTGCTTACGATCCCAGGGGCATCCTGTATCCTGGTCACGCAGCGCTTTGATAGTAGTTAACAGTTCTGTAAATTCTTTCATAATATAAGCCTGTTATCCCTTCAGTCATTGGTGTCCCGTTTGATTTCAACTTTGAGTACCCGTCTCTCGTCAGCATCCAGTATTTTAACATTTAGATCACTGAAACGGAATTCTTCTCCAGCTTGGGGAATGTGACCTAAATTATCCAGAACAAAGCCGCCGATGGTTTCATAGTCATGATCTTCCGGTATGATATCTTCATCAAGTGCTTTGTTGATATCGAATACATGAGTTTGGCCTTCACTGATGATATGATATTTGCTGAAACTGCGTATCCCGCTTTCGTCTTCATGTTTATCATATTCATCCTGAATTTCACCTACGAGTTCTTCAAGAATATCTTCAATTGTTACCAGTCCGGCGGTACCGCCATATTCATCAAGAACTATTGCTATCTGAGTGTGGCTTTTCTGCATAACCTGAAGTAAGTCTACAACTTTCTGAGTCTCAGGAACGAAGGCCGGCTTGTGTATAATGTCCAGCAGCTTGGGCTTGTCCTCAAATTCCCAGTAATTCAGTGCGTCTCGAACATAAAAAATACCAATAATATTGTCCCGGGTGTCCTCATGGACAGGGAGTCGTGAGTGGCCGTATTCCAAGGATATTTTTATGGCGTTTGACAGTGATTCTGAAGCGGAGATTGACTGCATGTCGGTTCTAGGTGTAAAGATGTCAGCTACGTCGGTATTATTGAAATCAAATACCCGCTCAATCATCTCACGCTGTTCTTCATTTACAACGCCGGCTTTTTCACTGTCGGTTACAGCTGCAATGACATCATCTTCTATATCATCGCTGGTGCGGTTTACATCAATACCCATACCCCGGGCAATAATGCGGGAAGAGACAAGTAGTATGTAGCTTACGGGGCGGAATAAAAGTGTAATTATCCATGTCGGAATAGAAAACAGGTAGATAATTACCTCAGATTTTCTTTCTCCGATAGCTTGTGCCGACCCTCTTACAATACCGGTGATAATTAGTGCCGCCGCCATTGGAATAATCATTGTAAAGTAGGGAATAGGAATACTGTTCTGGTAGTTATTGAGACATGATTCAATTCTGTCATTTCCAAGAAGCAGAAATATTAGTATAACCAGAAATGCCCCGAGAAAGAAGGAACTGGCTAAGGCTGTCGCCAGACGGAAATTTTTAATGTTATTTATAATGTTTGTGAGCACAAAGGGTTTTTCCGGTGACTGCTCCCCAGTCGTGCTGGCAGTGGTTAAGTTAAGTTTATCTTCGATAATGTCGTCAAGTCTGGAGATACTCAGTTCCTGTAATGCTGATTCGTAAGCTACAGTCAGCCAGCCTAATATTGCCGACACTATTGCCGCTATAATATGTATATTATTCATATCAATGGTGTTTTAGTTTAATCCTTAATTATTAATTAAATAACATATTTCAGGTTATGTTTCGAAAATTCCTTCTGTTGCGCTTCTATCATCTTTTCTCGGTCCTGATCATCAATATCATCAAAACCGAGTAGATGGAGCATGCCATGCAGTGCGTATAGAGTTAGCTCTTCGTCAAAGCTCATGCCCTTAGTCGCGGCAATTCTTGCGGCTGTGTCAGCGCTGACAGCTATATCGCCAAGCTGGAGTATCCCGTCCTCGATGTCGCCATCTTCGAATGATATGACATCTGTTGGCCCCTGATGATTCAAAAATTCTTCATTAATTTCGCTGATGCGGGTGTCATCTACTATCATGAGATTAACAGCAGCAACAGATTCTGCGTGCAGACTGTAGGCTGAGGAAAGAACTTTGTTTATCATACTTTCCGGTACCGGAGTTGTGGTTTCCGGACGTTCATCAATAAAATTAATTTGTAATTCGTAAGACATTTCCTGCTTTCATATAATATGCTATAATGATATTGATTTATTATTTCTTTGTTTCTTTTTTGTCATATTTCACTCGGGAGTGGAACATACTTTGTAAAACTCTTACTAGCGCGTCTTCTATGCGTGCCAGATCTTTGAATGTCAGAGAACAGTCATCAAACTGCTGGTCATGGAGTTTTCCCATAATAATTTTATGTACCAGTGCTCTGATACTGGCGCTGCTGGCTCCTTCCAGTGATCTGCTGGCTGCTTCAACCGAGTCGGCAATCATAACTACTGCTGCTTCAATGAATTGCGGTCTGGGGCCGGGATAGCGGAACTGCTGTTCATCAACTTCGCTTGGGTCTTCGGCTTCTTCCATGGCCTGACGTAAAAAGTATGATACCTGAGTAGTTCCATGATGTTGTTCGATAATATCTATGATGGCCTTGGGCAGTTTGTTCTGCCGTCCCATTTCCGCTCCGTCTTTGACATGGCTGACAATTATAAGGGCACTCATGCTGGGAGTAAGAATATCGTGCCGGCTTATACCGCTCTCGTTTTCTGTAAAGTATTCCGGCTTCACCAGTTTGCCGATATCATGATACAGGCAGGATGTCCGGCAGAGCAGAGCATTTCCACCACAGGCGTTAGCTGCGGCTTCAGCAAGAGCAGCTGCAATCGAACTGTGGTAGTACGTGCTTGGAGCTTTTAACAGCAGCTTATTTTGAAGCTGATGCTCCTGAAGATCCTGGAGTATGATAGTAGGCGTGGCATCGAAGATACGCTGAATTGCTTTCAGAGACAATAAAATAAGTGCAAAGGAAACGATCGAACTCGCTAATATCCAGCCTGAGCGTCTGAGCAGAATATCAATAGAGTCACTGAAGTGCAGAGCGATCAGGTCTGAGATGCTGTTTGGAAACGCAATATCAATACCGTCGCTTATATACCAGCATAAGTAGACCATGACACCAATAATACCGGAAATAGCCGAGGCTTTTAAAATTCCGAGTCTGAATCTTTCCTGTGGAACCAGAATTGAGAACAAGGTGCCTATGGCGGTAATCGCCAGGATTTCTGAAGGTTGCTGATAGGATATTGCAATAATGAAAAGGGCATACATTGCTGTTACCAGCATCCCTACAGTTTTTTTGCTGCCTATTGCTACCGTTCCGGCAAGAAAGCCGATCGGAACCAGAGTGATTGACCTGCCGTTAAGAAGAATAATATAACTGATGCAGACAGTTATCATAAATGTAAGCACCGTCCCGACTAGAACTTTCTTCGAGACACGCTTTCTGGATATAATATAGAAAAAGAGGCAGAGCAGGAAGGTTAGAATAAATTTGCTGAGGATATTCTTGAAATTAAACCTGCTGCCGCGTTGTTTATTATAGGCTTCATTTTCAGTTCGCAGTTTGGTGTAAACTTCAGAGGTTATAGGTTGACCGCGTTCAATTATAAGCTCACCCTTATTAATATGACTGGCTTTTTTCAGAGCAAGTGTTTTACGGTTTTCAAGGGTCTGGGCAGTCAGATCTTTCTGATAAATAAGTGTCGGGTGCTGGCTTATCCTCTTTTCAAGAATATTTTCAATTGTTTCACGCAGAGCCTGCCTTACTAGCCATAATTTGTCATAGAGCCCTTTTTGCAGGTATGATGCTGTCTCTGATATGCTGATCGGACCGTTTTCAGAGCCTATTGTCATTATTAGACCGCGTGAGAAGAGGTTGTCCGGTCTGATTACCTCTATTGAGCGATTTCCTCCCTCGGACATCGCGAGAGCATATTGTTCATCACTAATTACTCCTTTTGTATATATCCATTGACCTACCGCTCGTCTGGCCGGATTAATAAGTTCGGAGTATATTCCCTGGTCTATATCACTCAATAGATAATTAGTGAGAATTTCCGCTTCCTGTTTGGTTATTTCGATATTGTTATCCTGAGCATATTTAAAAAGCTTGTCAGGGTCACGCAGGTCAATTGCCCGTTCCATAAGCTCGGCAATAGGTTCGAATACTTCATTCATCCAAACATTATACGGAACATTTTCAAATATCGGTAAGTGGGTTTTTTCCACTTCTCTGAAAATCTCGGTGGTATTTGGTACTTTCCACTGAAAATCTACACGGCTGAAACGGTCTTCAGTTGCAATAGTACCTACATTAATTGGTATTATGGAAAAACCGAGGAGGAAGGGGGTAATGAGAAACAAAGATAAAACTGTAAGGATTAGTATCGTTTTGATCGGTACATATGTATGGGAGTGCGCTGAACGGAGTATCCTTCCGTTCTCTCTCGATCGTTGCACAATCTCATGTCTTAGCTGTCCTGCCATATAAAACCTTATTCTTTATATGAAATTTTAAACTATTACTTCAAGTTAAATATTATACAGTAATGAAAATAAATGTAAAGCATAAGATTAACACTCATGAATTATATAAAAAAGGTTTTGTTTTGAATTTGGTATTAGTGATAATGATTAAAATATATAATATATTATTTAATTCGAGATATAATACTGTTTGAGAAATAGAGGAAGATCATAATGGATAGCTACAGGGCTTTGACTCAGGATGAAGTGGATATTCTGGTTTCTCAAGGTTGCTCAGCCACGAACTGGAGTGGGGTGACGGTGCATCCGGGGTATAATATTGATAAAATAAGGTTTGCTGATTTTGTTGATAAAGTCAGGCTCGGAGCTGATTGTGAAGTTTATCAGGCCAGACTGAAGGATACTGTTCTTGGAAATGGGGCTGTTATAAGGCGTATTGGCAGAATAGTTGAGAATTGTGAGATCGGTCAGTATGTAACTATTGAAAATGTCGGTGCTATTGTCTCGGATGCTTCTGCCGCCCACGGAATAGGAGTGGAGGTAAAAGTAATAAATGAATCCGGTGGAAGAGAGGTTTTACTGCATCCGGGATTGTCTGCACAATCCGCATATTTTCAGGCGTTTGTCTCATCAGAACGTTTTCGTCAGGCCTACCGTAAACTTCTTTTTGAGCATTTCAATAAAAAGCAGTTCAGGCAGTCCAGAATTGGTGATGGTGCGGTAATACGGGATGCTGGAGAACTAATGAATTCTGCGGTGGGTAGAGATGCTAAAATACACGGAGCGATTAAAATTTATAATACGACGGTTAACGGCTATGTCGGTGCCGGCAGTATTGTAAAGAATTCTATTGTTGCAGTTAATGGTTATGTCGGTGACGGTTGCATTCTCGATAACTGTTTCGTCGCTGACTCTGCGGTTCTTGATTATGGCTTTTCTGCAGATAACTCCTTGTTTTTTGCGAATTCTGAGTGCTTGAGGGGAGAAGGGTGTTCGGTATTTGCAGGTCCTTACACCTCGTCTCATCATAAGTCAACCCTGCTTTTGGCAGGAGTATATTCATTCTATACCGCAGGTAGTGGGAGTAATTTTTCAAACCATCGGTTCAAGCTTGGACCGCTGCATCAGGGGGTTATTGAGCGCGGATCAAAGACCGGTTCCTCAAGTTATCTTATCTGGCCATCACATATTGCGCCTTTTACCAGTGTTATTGGCAGGCATAGCCGGATTGTGGATACAGCCAGTTTCCCATTTTCTTTATTATTGGCGGAGAATGATAAGAGTGTGCTGCTTCCCGGAGCCCTGATTTTTTCCTGTGGCTATGTACGGGATGCAATGAAGTGGAATACACGGGATAAGCGTTCAGGAGCGTCGTATGATATTATTAATAGTGAGTTGTTGAATCCGTATACGGTAGGTAAAATATTACATGCCATAAGTCTCTTAAAGGATATGAAAGCGGGAAATAATATTTTAGGGGCTGTTGGTGTGGAAATTCCGGAAGATTATATTGATAAAGCACTTGCGCGTTATCATGCAGGAGTAAACTATTATTATGGCGAGGTGCTGGCTGAGGTGCTGGATGATTACTATAATAAAGGTAAAGGTTTGTTGAGCGGAAATTCTGAAAGTATCAGTGAGGAGTGGGTTGATCTTGCCGGACTGATAACCCCGAAAAAGTTTGTTCACTTTCTTATTAGCGGGATTGAGGGTGGCCGTATAACTGATTACTATTCTGTGGAAGAGTTCTTTATGAAACTTGGCAAAAATTACAAAACTTATGAATGGGATTGGGTTTCGAGTAAATTTGGTGATCTTGATCTTGAGAGAGCTGACTGCCGGGAGAACGTACGGGAAATCCTGAAAAACTGGAAAGAAGCGGCAATGTTACGCGTTGAGCTTATTAAACGTGATTCATACAAAGAGTTTACGGAGAATATGAGTATCGGGTACGGACTTCTGGAAACAAAAGATCAGGATTTTGTCAATATAAGAGGTTATTTCGATGATAACCAGTTTATGGAAAATGTAATGAAACAGGCTAAGATTACTTTCGAACGTGCTGATAAGCTCTTGGCGCTTATAAACGAATAGATTGTATTATAACAGGTTTCTTTCCGGATGATTAGCTATACCCCTTGCCATCGGTAAGGGGTATAAGTACAATTGGGTATCAATTTTTGTCGAAGAAGAATAAGGATCTTATGGCTAAAACTAAGACTACACCAATGATGGAACAGTGGGAGGCTATGAAAGAGGCTAATCCCGATACTATCCTTTTTTTTCGTATGGGTGACTTCTATGAAATGTTTGGTGCTGATGCTGTCCGGTCTGCTGAAATTCTTGGCCTAACACTGACAACCAGAAGTAAAAAGCAGGAGAATGCGGTGCCTATGGCCGGGATTCCGCATCATGCCCTTGACCGGTATCTTAAAGAGATGATTAAGGCCGGGGTGCGTGTTGCAATCTGTGATCAGCTTGAGGATCCGGCGACAGCTCAGGGTATAGTCAAACGGGGGGTCACCAGAGTAGTCACCCCGGGAACTCTGATTGAAGAATCGTGTCTTGAAGGTGACAGTAATAATTATCTGGCTTCAGTTGCGGTAGCGGGCAGACAGGCGGGTATCGGCTGTGTGGATATTTCTACCGGAGAGTTTTTTGTACAGGTAGTGCCGGAACATATCCTGGGTGATGAACTTGAGCAGATGGGTGTCTCTGAGACGCTGGTGCCGGTTGAACTGATGCAGGAGGGCAAAGTACTGGCTGAGGCGCTCTTTGCTAGAAGTGTCGGGCTTATTACCCGTCGTGACGGTTACGAATTTTCTGAACGTGAGGGGCGGATCCGGATAAAGCAGCATTTCGGAGTTGATAATCTCGCCGGGTTCGGTATTGAGGATTCTCCCGCAGCAATTGCGGCGGTAGGGGCGATACTGGTCTATCTCGAAGAGACTCAGAAGATCTCTCTTACCCATGTCCGTACTCTCAAGCGACTTAACCGTGAGAACTATATGATTCTTGACCGGACAACCCAGCGTAATCTCGAATTAACTCAGACTTTGCTGGCGGAAGGTACCGGGATGTCGCTTTTCAAGGTTATTGATCGAACCAGTACCGGTGCCGGCAGACGTCTGTTGAAAAACTGGTTGCTGAGACCATTAATTGATCTGAATCATATTCGGTACCGGCAGGAAGCGGTCAGGGAACTACTTACAGAAGCTGCGACGCGGGAAGAGCTTCGTGAAATTCTATCCGGAATAAATGATCTGGAACGAATAATGGCTCGTATAACTACCGGCAGAGCCAGCGGTCGTGAATTAATAAATCTTCACAGCAGTCTTCTCCGGCTTCCTGACTTATTGAAATTATCGGAGTCGTTTTTGGCGCAGCATCTGATTGATTTGTCAGGAATGATAGATTTACTGGAAGATGTTACTGCACTTATCGGTAGAGCGATTGTTGCGGAACCGCCGTTAAATCTAAGAGATGGCGGCGTGATACGCAGTGAATACGATCCGAAGCTGGCAGAGCTTAGGGATATTGCCAGTGGTGGTAAGGACTGGATCCGGAATTTTCAGCAGGAGCAGCAGCAGTTCAGCGGTATTCCGTCTTTAAAGGTTGGTTTCAATAAAGTCTTCGGCTATTATATTGAGGTGACAAATACTCACAAAGATAAGGTTCCTTCAAGTTATATACGTAAACAGACTCTGGCAAATGCCGAAAGATATATAACCCAGGATCTCAAGGAGTATGAAGAACTGGTGCTGGGGGCACAGGAGAAGATACTTGCGCTTGAACTGGAGCTTTTTGCACAGGTGCGAGAGCAGGTTGCTGCTGAAGTTGAGCGCGTACAGCAGGTGGCGCATATCCTGGCGGTTTTCGACTGTCTGCAGTCTCTGGCTGAAATGGCTGCGGTTCAGGGATATATAATCCCTGAAACAGGTGTGGATATTGAGACCGAATTAACCGGCGGCAGGCATCCGGTACTTGATGTTTCACTCAGTGAGTTCACCCCTAATGATACTGCTTTTTCACATTCAGGAGCGTTGGTTCATATTATAACCGGACCAAATATGGCAGGTAAGAGTACTTATATACGTCAGGTCGCATTATTATGTATTATGGCTCAGATGGGTGGCGGTGTGCCGGCGGAAAAGGCGAGAATCGGAATTGTTGACCGGGTGTTTACCCGTGTCGGAGCTGCTGATGATCTTGCCAAAGGGCAGTCGACATTTATGGTCGAGATGGCGGAAACTGCTAATATTCTGAATAATGCTACCAGCCGTTCACTGATTGTGCTCGATGAAGTCGGGCGCGGTACCTCTACTTTTGATGGTGTCTCTCTGGCGTGGGCCATAACTGAATATATACATAATAAGGTCAAAGCACGTACCTTATTTGCAACTCACTATCATGAACTGGCGGAGTTGGGAATGATACTTGAGCAGGCGGTAAATTATAATGTATCGGTTCGTGAATGGGGCGGTGAGGTAATCTTTCTGCATAAAATAATTGCCGGTTCGGCAGATAAATCCTACGGTATTCATGTAGCGCGTCTTGCCGGTATACCGGCAGGGGTCACTGAGAGAGCTCGCGAGATTCTTGACGGGCTTGAAACCCAGGCTGCGGAGCGTGACTGGAATATTGCTCATGATGGCGAGGTATTGCGGGCAGCTGCCCGCGAGATTCAGTCGGAATTATTTGCGCCCCAGGCAAAGGCTAATGATCGTCTGGTGCTGGAGCTGGCAGAGGTGGATATTGATAATATGACTCCGCTGATGGGACTGCAGAAGCTGCAGCAGCTTGTTGATATTGCGCGCGAGTATATGAAATAGAGAGGGTGGAGATGAAAGCACTGGTCATTGGCGGTGTTGCCAGCGGTTCAGGAAAGACCTCGGTCACCTTGGGGCTCGTCGCGGCACTCCGTCGTCGCGGTCTGGTGGTGCAAACTTATAAAATAGGTCCGGATTTTCTCGATCCGACATATCTCAAGCTGGTTAGCGGCAGGGATTGCTTCAATCTTGATCTCTGGATGACCGGTGAGCAGTATGTCCGCGATATTTTCTTCAGTGCTGCTGCTGATAAAACCGGTGGCAGAGAGGCCGATGTCTGTATTATCGAGGGTGTGATGGGGCTATATGACGGCATCTTCAGTGGGGAAGACTTCGGTTCCACCGCCTGTATTGCCAGAATTCTTGGTATACCTGTATTTTTACTCGCTTCCTGCAGGTCTATGGCGCGATCATTTGCTGCACTGGTAAGCGGGTTTATTAATTTTACCGGGGCGCCGGAGTTTGCCGCGATTGGTGCAAATATGGCTGGCTCGCATCGGCATGGAGAGGTTATTACCGAGGCACTGACAAGTATTGCTGGGTTGCCGCCTTATGCCGGTACTCTTATTCGTGGTGCGCTGCCGACGCTTCCGAGCCGGCATCTTGGACTTGTAAGTGCGGATCAGGAGGTGTTGTCAGCGGAGGTCATTTCCTGTCTGGCCGAGGGGATCGAAGAAGCTTTTGATATTGATCTACTCTTGAAAAATGCTAAGGAGTTTGAGTTACCGGCGAAGTGTGATATTTGGCAGGATGCTGTGAGCGTTACCGGTTATCGGATTGGTGTGGCGCTGGATGAGGCTTTTCATTTTTATTATCCCGATAATCTGCGGGCTCTGGCTGCTCACGGCTGTGAAATTTTGCCTTTCAGTCCGCTCAAGGATGCCGTATTGCCTCCAGAGCTTGATGCGGTTTATATTGGTGGCGGCTATCCTGAATGTATGGCAGAGAGATTGTCTGCGAATACCACAATGCTGGAGAGTATTCGTGAATTTGCTGCCAGTGGCAAGGTGCTGTATGCGGAGTGTGGCGGGCTGATGTATATGTCTGAGGCGATTATAACCGCTGAGGAGGCGGAGTATGAAATGTGTGGGGTCTTTCCGGCGAAGGTTATGATGCTTGAGAGGTTCAAGACGCTGGGGTATGTTGAGGCTGATATTCGTGAAGATAATATTCTTGGTCGTGTCGGTACAAAGGTGCGTGGGCATGAATATCATTATTCTGAGCTAGTTGGCGGCATCCCTGAGGGCTGGGAATGTTCATATTCACTCAGTTTTGGCAGGGATATGAAGGCTGAACCCAGGAAAGAAGGTTTTGCAAAAGATGGTGTGCTGGTAAGTTATCTGCATGCGAATTTTGCTGCGAATAGAATTGTTTTAAAAAGTTTGCTTGATTCGATAGGACGAAGAAAATGAGTTATAAAGCATTGGCATTGGATATGGATGGAACCCTTCTCAATCCAGAAGGTGAGTTGGAAGAACAGGTTATTAGAGCGCTGCGGTTGGCGCAGGATGCAGGTATAGGGGTTTATCTGGTATCTGGACGTATGCATAGGGCGATGTATCCTTACTGGAAGGAAATTGGTCTTAATACACCGATTATAAGTTATAATGGTTGCCGTATAATGCATCCTGATGCGGAGAAGCCGTTGTATGAAATAGGCCTGGATTACGGAATTTCTCAGGAAATAATCGCATTCGCTAAAGAGAGAGGATTGTCTCTGAATACATATTATAGTGATTGTCTGTATACGCTTGCCGATAATGATTATTCTAGAATGTATGCCCGTATAAACCGTGTGCCGTATAAGATTTTGCCCGAGGATTATCAGACGATCAAGAAAGCACCGACAAAGGCGTTGATAATCGCCACCGATGGCAGTGAACCGGAAAAGCTGGCGAGTATGGATAGTGAGATTAAGGAGCGCTTCGGCAGCCGGGTACATGTGACTACCAGCAGTAGAATGTATGTAGAATTTCTGCCTACTGGTGCGAATAAAGCTGCCGGAATTGAGAAGATGAATGAAATTGTCGGTTTGTCTCTTGATGACTGGGTTGCAGTTGGTGACGGAATGAATGACTATGAGATGCTTAAAGAATGCGGGGTAGGTCTGGCTGTGGCAAGTGCTCCTCAGGAATTACTCTGTCATTTTGAGCAGGAATTTATAGTTCCTGATCTGCCTCGTGGTGGAATTGAAGTTGTTTTGAAAAAGTATTTTGATATTGAAGCCTAGAATATATATCATGAGGTAAGTTGGTAATTGAATTAACGTCAATACTGTTCTCGCTGCCGATGGAGTATTTTTATGAATATAATAATACACAGAGTGAAAGCTGGATTGATTGCTTTGCTGGTCTGTTTTTGTGTAATCGGCCGGCTTTTCGCCGCTGATGAAACTGGAAGCCGGAAACTGGAAGATACTCTTGTGGGGCTGCAAAAAATTGCCCGGCAGGGGAATCTGTCCTTTCAGGAGATGCGCGATCTTAATGAGGCAATTGCCCGTCTGCAAGCGCAGCTGCAGAAAAAATCATTAAGTCAGGAAGAGCAGGAAGTCGCCGACAAATTCAAGGAACTGGTGGTAATGAAGGCGGAATCAAATGAGGATAATCGTCTGGCTCAGCTTAATGCCGCTAAAGTACTGTTATTGTTGGGGGATCCGATAAATGCACTGTCTTTTTTGCGTAAGACGAGTCCAAATTCCTCTGAGGATATTCAATGGCCGGAGCTGGCCAGCAGTATCTATCTGCAACTTGGTGATTATTCAAAGGCAGCGATTTATGCAGCTAAGGTCAGTAAACTTCTGAGTAAGCAGACACCGTTAGCATTGTCTTCTCCAGTGAGAGTGGATAAGGTGCAGTCTTACAGATTATATACCCCATATTCCGGGGGATTACCGAAGCCGGGGGATACCCTGATATTGTATATCGAGGTTAATGGGGCCCGCTTTCAGCAGCAGCAGCATGGCTCCTATGCCTGTAATCTTGATTTTGCGCTGGAGCTTCGGGATGAGCTGCAGAATGTTATTGAAAGACAGGATAATTATGGACGTTATGCGCCAGAATATAATGGTCCTATAGAAGATCTGCACGCGACTATTTATTATAGAATTCCACCGGGACTTGAAGGCGGAAGTTATACCCTGATTGTAACCTGTACCGACCGCTACGGAAAAGCGATAGCTGATACTGACTATGTCTTTACAATTGGCGGTAAAAAGCGGCTTTCTATTCCCGCGCAACAGTTGACTGATACCCGTGTAAAACCGGATGCGGATATGCTGCTGCAGAAAGCTCAGAGCGGAGATTTCTCCGATGTTATTGACCTGCTTAATGATGATACTGATTTGGGAGAGCTCGGCAGCGATCCTTATAATCTTAAAGAGCAGAGTCGTGATGAGGTTGAGAAGAATAAACTGAAGGCGGCGGAAATTATGCTTGAGCGTTCAAAGACTCAGGGCAGTCTGCTCAACAAATAAATGTGTGTTGTATATGTTATTTATTCTTTTATTTATGCCGGCGGTCTGGATTGTCAGGTTGATACTAATATTATCATAAGGAGTTGAGAAGGTGATGGAAAATCTTCGGAGCTTTGTTAAGGGGTTTTTACTCCCCGTAAAAGGAGCAAAGTTATTGCTCAGTACCAGACGGACAAAGCGTTGGGCCGCAATGCCGCTGATAGTTAATTTTATAATTTACATAATGCTGTTGTCGACTTTTTTCTGGCTGGTCTCCTTGTTGAAGATACCGCAGTTGTCCTGGGAGTTCTGGGGTTCTTTCGGCAGTTGGCTTAGTACCATTATAAATGACATGGCTGGAATTCTTAAATGGACAATATGTATTCCTCTGGCTTTTGCGCTCTGTTACTTTACCTTTACGGTTGTTGGAATGGTCGTGGCGGCACCGTTTAATGATATTTTATCTGAAAAGCTTGAGAACTATATTTGCCTGGATCGGAGTATCAGTGATGTCGCTCAGGAAAGGCCTTTGCGCCTGGATATGAAAGCGGCGGTGATCAGCATTATAAGTTCGTTGAAGTTCGCGTTTCGACAGATTTTATATAGTATTCTGGTGCTTCCGCTGTTGCTTATACCATTTGTTGGAGCTACGGTTCTGTTCTTGGTAACTGCGTATTATTCTGGGATTGGTTTTCTGGATGTCGGTATGGCAAGAAATTACCTGCCGCATCAGTGTAAGCTGCCGGCTATATATCAGAATCGCTGGCAGATAATCGGATTTGGTGCCGGCATGGATCTGCTGTTCATGATCCCGTTTGCCGGGTTGCTGATGTTGCCGCTGGGTGTGTCTGGCGGGACAATTCTTTATTGTGATATTGAGTGGGAAAAGCTCCTGAAGAATGATAATTTCGATCTTCCAGAGGGGTTCGTGCCGCCACGAAAACGGACATAATTCTCTGTATATTAATTAGTTATGTCCTTTGGTAGTTTAGTTCTGTTTTTTGAATTTTTGCTGGTTCTGGCATTAGCTGCCGGCTCTATAGTTGGTTATATATTATACAGGTTTTCAGGTTATGATTGAGAATTCGATAGATATGTCTGATAACAGTTCGGATATTGACTCATCAATTCAGAATGTTCCGCAGAATATTCTGGCTGGTCTGCTCGACGGCTCTGAAACCGGAGGGATAGAGCAACGCGACCTTTCGGAGCGTTACACTTTTTCTCAGACTATTGGTGAAGGTGGCCAGGGGGTGGTTATTGCCGCAAATGACCGTCTGCTTGAGCGGGTAGTGGCGATCAAAGCCTTGCGTTATACCCATAATCCGGCACATGAGCGGATGCTGGAGCAGGAGGCCAAGCTTTGCGGCCGGCTCGAGCACCCGAATATTATTCCGACCTATGATCTGGCCCGTGATGAAGCCGATAGCCCGTTGTTTGTTATGAAGAAGATTGAGGGGCAGACTCTGAATGAGTTTCTCATGGATATACGTGCCGAGGGTGTGGATGCTTTGCGTGATAACCGGTTACGGCTACTGAATATATTTGCTCAGGTGCTGCATGCAATTGATTTCGCTCATTCCAAAGGGGTTCTTCATCTGGATATTAAGCCGGGAAATATCTCTCTGGGAAAATTCGGTGAAGTATATGTTATCGATTGGGGCTTTGCCAGAACCAAGGATACTGAAGAGGTTACTACTTTGTCAGGTGGAACCATGCATTATATGTCACCAGAGAGAATGGATAAGCAGCCTTATGATGAACGCGCTGATATTTATTCTCTCGGAACGATGCTGTACCGTCTGCTTACCGGTAAACATCCGCGGGAAGTGGGGAAGATGAAGCTCAGTGAATTCAAGAAGAATTATCGCAGTATCCCTCTTATTCCGCCACGCAAACGCGATCGCAGTATCGCGCCGCAGCTTGAAGCTATAGTACTCAAGGCCATGTCTGAAAATCCTGAGGATCGTTACCGCTATGCGCATGAGTTTTCGACCGATCTGGAGCATTTTCTGCAGATGCTTCCGGTGAGCGCTTATGATGAAGGACCGTTAAGTAAAGCCTGGCGCTGTCTGCGTAAACATCGGCGAAAAGTTGTGGTAATTCTGATTACGCTGGCTTTATTTGCTGTTACTGGTTACGCGATTAATTATAAACACCGGGCTGAACAGGAGCGTGACGAGGCTAAATTACGTCAGGCTGAGTTTGAGCGTGCCGAGGTAGAGCGCCGGGCAGCTATGCGCCGGTTATATGAGGCACGGCGTATTCTAAAGCGTGCAAATGATATTTTTGAGAAAAACCGTGAAGCGGCGGAGCTTGCCCCGGAACAGGAAATAAAGGAAAAGATTCTGGCGCCGGTAATAGAACTTTATACCAAAGCGATTGAAACCGATCCAACCTATGCCGAAGGCTATAATATGCGGGCTAATGTTTACCGGATAACTCAGGATTATGGCAAGGCGCTAGC
Source organism: Planctomycetota bacterium (assembly GCA_963677015.1). GTDB lineage: Bacteria > Planctomycetota > SZUA-567 > SZUA-567 > SZUA-567. Next base: position 1,977,701 of record OY781533.1, on the reverse strand, counting down.
CGATTATAATAAGGCTTTTGAACTCGATTCTTCATATATAATGGCTCTTTATGAGGCTGGCATGATCTATGTCGATGTTCTACATGATACCCAGAAAGCACGGGAAGAGTTTAATAAAATGTCAGAGCTTTTTCCTGATGATGAGTATGCGGAACTGGGACAGGCTCGCGTGGATCTGGTTGAAGCTGAAGCTGTACTAAAACTTTCTCCTGATGATCCTAACTATGACAATCGTTATGAACTCGCTTCTTCAATATACGCCAATACTTTAAAGCGCTGTGCTGTAATTGAGAAAACCAATCCCGCACTCAGTGATATCTGGTATCTGCGTGGCCTTATTTATCAGAAATCACCTGAGCACAAGGATTTACATAAGGCTTTAGAGGCGTATAGCAAATACCTTATGTCGCGTCGTGACAGCTCATCGGCTTTTCTCAACCGCGGTGATACCTACAAAGATCTTGAGATGTATACGCTGGCGATTGTAGATTATACCGAGGCGCTAAAGCTTAATCCGAATTTCCTGTGGGCATTGCGCAACCGGGGATATGTCCTTTACCGTAATCTGAATATGCCAGATGCGGCGCTGCATGATCTGAATAAAGCTATTGAACTTGATCCGGATGCTGCGTGGAGCTACATGAGTAGAGGAGCGGTTTATATTGGGCAGAAAAATTATCCGGCAGCACGCGAGGATTATGAAAAAGCACTTGAACTCGCACCAGAGGATGTAAATATTATATATAGTAACGGAATTCTGGCAATGTATATGGGATTTTCACATAAAGCGGAGACATATTTTACTGATGCGCTAACGTATGCCAGTGATAAAGAACGTGCCAATATAATGCTGAAGCGTGGTATGGCTCGTTTTGCTCAGGAGAAGTATGCTGATGCTATCAGTGATTTTGAGAGTTCGATGCGCAGTGAAAATGCGGACCGTAATACTTCAGCCCTTATGCGTCTGCTGGCACTGAAGATGTCCGGTCTGCCGTATGATGCAAATCAGATTGGAAGCAGTATAGAAGTGACTGAGGATAAGCTCTGGGTCTCAGCGCTTACCAGTTTTATGCTGGATGAAGCGGAAGAGATTGATGTCCTGGCACTTTCGGGTGACCCGTTTGCCCGTTTGCGTCGTGACGAGGAACGTATGTATACCGACTCTCCCGAAGACCGGGCGCTGATAAGTTCCGCCACAAATCTTCCGGCTATTTGTCAGGTTCGTTTCTATATGGGCTTATATGAGCTGTCAAAAGGTGATAATGCCAGTGCAAAAAGGAACTTACAGGCATGTCTGGCTACTGGTCAGCACCTGTATCTGGAATACTCGCTGGCTAAATTATTTTTAAATAGCATGGAGTAGTACTGGTACTTTGACGATATATTTATAGAATAGATTTAATTGTGTATTGTTACTTTTGTTGCAAGGAGCTGGCTTTGGCTGAAATGGATCTTATCTCTGGACCTACACATTTTCGTACTACCGCATGGAGTGTAGTGATAGGAGCGCAGAATCCTGAAGGAGAAAACAGGCAGACGTGTGTCTCCAGACTCTGTACTACCTATTGGAAGCCGGTATATCAGTATATCCGGCGCAGAGGACTTTCTCACGATGATGCCAGAGATATGACTCAGGAGTATTTTGCAACATTTTTGGAGAAGAATTTTGTCGCTACTGCGGATAAAGAACGAGGTCGTTTCAGAACTTTTGTCCTGGTGACTGTTAATCGTTTTTTGACCAAGCAGCTGGCGAAGAAAAACCGGGTACAGGCGAAGAGGAATATTATGATTCCCACCGATGACGATGGTGAGGATTTTCTGCTTCCTGAGCTCTCTGTACATGAAACGGCAGAAGATGATTTTAACCGCAGGTGGGCTCTTTCTCTGATTGAAACTACGCTTAGAAATATGCAGCGTGTTTGTAATTCCGGTAAGAAAGAAAAGTATTATAAAGCTTTGCAGTTGTTCCTTGAAAGTACCGGATCCAGCAAGGCAATGAGTTATCGTGAGATGGCCGATGAGCTGGATGTAAGCGAGACTGATATAACCAACTATCTTTTCAGAGGTAGAAATATTTTTCAGAAGATGCTGCGGGATGAAATTCGTCAGTCAGTGGCCAGTGAGAAAGCAATTGATGAAGAGATAGAAGCACTCAAAGAATATTTGCGAACATGATTCGGCGTTTCAGCAGTCTGATCAGTAGACTTATAGGCTTACTATAAGTCTATTTTTATTAGCTTATGTTATTTTAGACTCTACGCTGACATCTTGACTTGCATCCTGTTTTAGCGAAAATATATTAAAATTTTCAGTTCGCTTCCTTATTTTAAGAAAAGGATCATAATGAGTAAAGATAGAACTTTGATTACTGCGGCTTTGCCGTATGCAAACGGAAAACCTCATATTGGCCACATTGCCGGTGCATATCTGCCGGCTGATACCTATAATCGTTTTCTTCGGCTTATGGGTAAGGAGTCATGGTTTATTTGCGGATCAGATGAAAACGGAGCTCCAATAACTTTCAGTGCTATTCGCGAAGGAGTTTCTCCTCAGGATATAGTTGACCGTTATCATAATATTCTCGCTGCGAGTTTCAAAGGACTTGGAATAGATTTTGATATTTATAGCCGAACACATACCGAGCGTCATAATGCGATATCTCAGGAGTTCTTTACAACTCTTCATGAACGGGGACATGTAGCAAAGCGCAGTGCTGAACAGGTATATTGCACTGAATGTAATATGTTCCTTCCTGACCGTTATATCGAGGGTACTTGTTATCATGAAGACTGCGGTAAAGAGGGTGCACGTGGTGATCAGTGCGAGAGTTGCGGCAGACCTGTTGACGCCACAAAACTGATTGATCCTGTCTGTATGGTTTGTAAAGAGCAGGGGCGTTCGGGAAAAGGCTGCATTGAGGTTCGTGAGACTACTCACTGGTATCTACGTCTGGATACATTTGAAAAGGATTTGCGTGAGTATCTTGATAAACATCCTGAATGGCGTGAAGCGGTCAAACGCTTCAGTTATGGGCTGCTCGATCAGGGGCTGCGGGAACGTTGTGTAACCCGCGACCTTGACTGGGGTGTGCCGGTACCGCTTGAAGAGGGTGAAGGCAAGGTCCTGTATGTCTGGTTTGATGCGCCTATCGGTTACATTACTTTTACCAGAGAACTCTTTGCTGCGCAGGGGCGTGAGGAGATGTGGAAGGATTTCTGGCAGGACGAGAAGAATGGACTGGTCCATTTCATCGGTAAAGATAATACTGTCTTCCATGCGGTTATGTTCCCGGGCATGATGATGGCTCATGGTGATTACCGTATGCCGGATTTTGTTGTTGCCAATGAGTTTTTGAATCTTGAAGGCAATAAAATCTCAACCAGTCGTCAGTACGGCGTGTGGGTTGACGAGTTTTTAGATGTCTTTGAGCCTGATCCACTGCGTTATTATCTTACTGCTATTGCTCCTGAGAACAGTGACAGTGATTTCTCATGGAAAGGATTTCAGCATCGCAATAATGGTGAGCTTGCGGATAATCTGGGTAATTTTATTCAGCGAAATCTGGCGTTCTGTAATAAGTATTTTGATGCTCTTGTACCTGATGGCAGTAATATCACCGAACTCGGCAAACAGACACTTCAGGAAATAGATACTGCTCGTGTTGAAATTGCTGAGCTTATCGAGGGACATAAATATCGTGATGCCCTGGAACGGCTGATGGCACTTTCACGAAAAGGAAATGAATTCTTCAGTGAAGAGGAACCATGGAAGACCCGTAAAACAGATATGCAGCAGTGCGGGGCAACTATTTATGTCGGTATTAAAATTGTTGAGGCACTTTCGGTATTTATGGCACCATTTATGCCTTTTGCCGCTAAGAAGCTGCGTAGTATTATGAATATTGCCGAACTTGAGAATGGTGATTGGAATTCTGGATCCCAGCTTGATTCCGGACATAAGATTAACGCTCCTGAAGTGTTGTTCCCTAAGTTTGACGATAAACTTATTGAAGAGCAGATTGCCAAACTACCTGCTCAGAAATAAACTTTATTTGGGGTTATATCTTATTATGAGGTATAACCCTAATTTTTAGCGGGGAGTTGATTTATGCCTATTCTGCGGATTTTTGACATGATTGATGGTGTAAGAGATTATGTCGTGTGCAGTGAACAGTTAATTATCGGCAGAGATAGTTCTCGCGTAGATATATGTATTGCAGATATCTCGGTTTCCCGTGTGCATTTTAAGCTTTTTCTTCGGGACGGGTTTTATTTTATTGAGGACATGGGCTCCAGTTGCGGCACATTGATCAACAATAAAGAGGTCAAAACTCGCAAGGTTTATTATGGCGATCATATTCAGGCCGGCAGTACAGTTATCGAGTTTCTGGAAACACCGAATAACAGTCTTACTGATAAACTCAAGCAGACCGATACCGTCGATGAACTGATGACTCAGTACCGTGCTTTACCCTCAAAAATGCGTCTGAGTTATCGTGTATTGCGCATTACTTCACGTTCACTGTATAAGCCTGGTGATACCATTGTTGTTGGACGTGGAGGAATTCTTGCTAATATTCAGCTGCCTTCTCAGGATATAAACTATGTTCTTGAACTGCAGATAACCTGGCCGGACGGTATAAGTAAGATTTTTCTTGGCGAAGTGGTGGCAACGATTAAGAAACACCACCTGGTCTGCCTAAAACTTCACCATATAAGTGAAGAAAAATTAGACCATATACTCAATAAAATGGAGCGCGGCTGCTGGAACCGGGTATCAGCAGAGTAGTCAGCTTTTTGATATCTCTACAGCTTTTATACCGTCAATAGCGGAGCTCATTATCCCTCCAGCATAACCTGATCCCTCACCTATAGGATATAAGCCTTTAATGGTGGTACATTCCATCTCTGCTGTGCGCAGTATTCTTACAGGAGCTGAGGTTCTGGTTTCTGGGCCGGCAATAACTGCTGTATCAACATCGATATTTTTCATCTTTTGCAGCATTCTGGGGATATAATTTTTCAGATCTGCGCACATCTCTTCACCTAGAATTCTTGTAAAATCTGCAGCTTTGGAGCGTTTCCAGCTGCGATTATTCGGCAGGTCTTTGCAGGCAAAAGGGAAATCTTTCATGGTTGTCACCGGCAATGAAAAATCTTTGCCGGTAGCGGTGTATGCTGCGTTTTCGAGATTTTGTATAAAATCATACCCTGCTGAAAAGTTTGGGAAGTCCTGTGGCAGCAGGAACGCTGCATTCCCAAGGGTACCGCTGCGTGAAGACAGACTCATTCCATTGCTGAAGAGTGAACCGTGCTCGGTGGAGCAGGGGATTATTGTGCCGCCTGGGCACATACAGAAAGTATAACATTTTTTCCCAAGTGTAAGAGAGAATGGAGCTGCTCCAAGTTCGCTGGCATCGTTACAGTCACCGTATTGTGAGTTGTTGATTGCTGATTGTGGAATTTCGACACGCACTCCTACAGCAAACGGTTTGGCCTGTAATTCAGCACCTGCAGCATTAAGCAGTGCATATGTATCATATGCAGAGTGACCTGTTGCCAGATAACAGGTATCTGTGGCTATCTCCCGGTCATTTATCACAATCCCCTGGAGTTTATTATTAAGGATACTCAGGTGGCTTAAACGGCTGTTAAAGAAAAAATCACCGCCAAGGTCTTGTATTTTAGCGCGTATAGCAGGGATAATAATAGCTAACCGGTCACTTCCAATGTGAAACATTGTGTCATATAATACTTCTTCCGCTGCTCCGGCAGCGTAGAACGTTTTTCGGACAATACCGGTTCTGCGCCTGTCTTTTGAGCGTGAAGTGATTTTTCCGTCGGAAAAAGTGCCGGCTCCGCCTTCGCCAAATAACACATTACTCTCTGAATTCAGTTCTCCCTGTCCCCAGAATAAACCGACATCGCGTCTTCTTTCTGCTACTTCCTTGCCGCGTTCAAAGATTAGCGGCTTGTAGCCGTTCTCTGCAAGTGTCAGCGCTGCAAAGAGTCCCGCTGGTCCAGCACCGATGACTACCGGTCGACTGCCGTCAGTAGCCGGATGTTTTAAAACCGGTTGTTCCTGAGACTGGTCTGTGATCGGGCTTACCTGCCATAAAGCAGTGGTGGTGATATTATCAGAAGTTTCTACTTCAATATTAAGGATATAGTAGATATCACCTTTAAAGCGGTCTCGGGCATCTATCGAGCGGCGGGTTATTATAAGGTTGGTTATTGAGCTTGACGTAATTTGTAATCGTTCAGCCACAGCATTATAGAGCTCGGCTTCTGAGTATTTCGGGTGTAGTTTTAATTGTAATATATTATATTTCATTGTTTATTCCTAAAAACCGATGCTTATTATGCAGATCTCGGCTTTATTGGCAAGTATTAAGAAAAGTTCGAATATTATTAAAGTTGATTTTATGTGAAATAAGATTTATCATAGAGATATTCAGGATTAAGGAGGTCTATATGTTAAAGATTAAACCGGTACACTATCTGGCTGTTATTGCAGTGTTCTGTCTTCTCTGTTCTCAGGTTTATGCGCGTGAGTATTGCAAGATCGGGGGTAAGAAAACATCGATTGATGACATAAAGCTCACTACCGACATTCATATCCGTGGTAATTCCACAACGCAGAAACTGTATTATACTTTTTATCTTGATAAACGTGATCTGGATATATCAAATCAACAGGTGGATAGAGTGTTACGCGGGAAAAGCGCATATCGGACAATGGCAGCGATTATTGTCTTATATGTTAATGATGTGTTCAAGGATTATCCGTGTGAAGGAACTAATAAATGCGTTAAGAATATACGGGTTGGTGTTAAAGGTTTTTTTGATTTTCTCAATAGTAATCCTGAACTGCGTCATCGTTATTTGGATGCGGTAACCTCACAGAGTTTATTCACACCCAGGTATAAAAATATGGATTATTTTAATTTTGAGCTCGCCCGGAATGTGGGTTATGCATTATATGGCATCAGTTACATGCGGGCAGATCTGACGTTGGGCTGGACCCTGATGGATAAGATGATATACTCAATAAAGACGACTGGGAATACAACTCTATTCTGATCAATAATATAAAGAGTGGTGAGCCGATAAGCCGGCTTCTGTCGTGTGCGACTATTTGACTGGATTTACAGTTGCCTGTAAATTCTAGCACGCTACCCGGACCCTGCTGCGGAGCGAGCAACTCCGCCAGTATCTCGAAGATACCCTAGCAAACGAGGGGTCTCTATTTGCGCTTGCACTGGGAGGCAGTCGCCGTGCCCCTCTTGTCACCAAGAGGGCGGTAGGCTCTTACTCTACCGTTTCACCCTTACCTGTATGTACTATAATAGTACACCATCGGCGGTCTATTCTCTGTTGCCTGTCTCTAGAGTTACCTCTGGTGGGCATTACCCACATCCCTTGCTCTATAGTGGCCGGACTTTCCTCGCCGTCGGATGACGGAGCAGTCGCATAGCTCACCACAAAATTTATATTATTTATAGCTTGTTGTACAGAATATAGTCTTTATTCATGTATTAATCAAGTATATATGTAAATAAATCCGATATATTTCCGTTGTTATAAGAATTATGAGTGCTACATATATACTCTAACCTGCGTAAAAAAAGTATCCAGATCGGAATCAACAAAATACCGGTCTCTGCCTTCACTCAGGCTCACTTTGCCTTTATTGACTACCACAATTCTGTTCGCGTAGTTTGGCAGGCTTGCTGCCGGATTGACAACCAGTGAAGAACCAAGAATAAGTAGAAGCTGCGAGCCGGTTACCGCTGCCATTGCCTCTTCCATTCCATAAACCATTTCACCAAAAAATACTACGTCCGGTTTGATAATACCATTACAGGATTCACATCTCGGTATAGCATTATTTTCCAGCTGCTGACGAAATTCAGCATAATTAAAAGAGTGTGAACAGTTTAGACAGTGAGCGCTGGCGTAATTGCCGTGCAGGGCAATTACTTTTTTTGATCCGGCAAGCTGATGCAGCGGATCAATATTCTGAGTAACGACAGCTGACAGCAGGCCTGCTTCTTCAATTTCAGCGAGAAAACTGTGGGTTGCAGTTGGCTTTAGCGTATCTACAACGCTTAGTAGATCTCGGGAAAAGTTGAAGAACGGCAAAGGGTCATGGTGAAAATAACCGATATCAAATACAGTGTCGGGGTCATATTTACCAGTGGTATACAGACCACCGACGCCGCGAAAATCCGGTATGCCCGCGGCGGTCGATATTCCTGCGCCCGAAAAAGCACATACTCCTCCCTGTTTTATCATAGTGGCGCATTCTTCTGGAGTAAGTGTGTGCATGGCATACCTTCTTTCTGCTTATAGTGCAGATGATACTTCCGGCACTGGATATCCTGAGTACTGGTGTACTTCTGGATTCTGTCCTTTGTCCCATCTGACGATACTAATACTCGCGGGTGCAGTTTTTGGAAGTTCCCAGAAATCCTTTACCGCACGGCCTATACATTTATTTAAAAAAGCTCTGATCGCCGCACAGTGTGAGACTATCAGTACTGTATCTGAGTCTGCATGCTGCTTCATAAGTTTTTCAACACCGGCATACATCCGATCCTGCAGCTGGTAAAAGTCTTCACCATCTTCTGGAGCACCGGTAAAGTTGGCGCAATCAAACCAGAAGTTATGCAGCTGTGTTTCCTCTTTGCTGCGTATCTGTTCGTGCTCTGCCCGGCGGTTATAGCTGCCTTCCCAGATGCCAAAACCAATCTCCAGAAAGTCTTCATTCTTCTCTTTGGTTACTGCGGAGTGGTTCTGGAGCAGAATATTCGCTGTCTCTTCAGTTCGTATCATTGGGGAATGGTAGCAGTGGGTTATTGGAATATTCTTAAGTTCATCGGCACTGGCTCCAGCCTGTTCCTGCCCAAGAGGGGTAAGATGCGAATCGCCTCTTCCCTGCATTCTTCCTGCTTTATTCCATTCCGTCTGTCCGTGGCGTACCAGATAAAACATAGCCATAATACTATCTCCTTATATTGATTATAATAAAAAATACTTTTGAGTAAATGATTATAAGAGTTTGCTCCGGAAAATTTTTAATTGACCTTGTTACCTGCAAAAGACAGGACATCCGGCTGTTTGCCTGCATCCCATTTTATAATACTGATGCTGGCAGGTTTAACTTCAGGCGGAGCCCAGAACTGAGCGCGCGGGCGGTTGGTCAGTCTGTTCAGTATTGAACGTATGGCTGCACCATGAGAGACAATAAGTATTTCGTCGGTATCGGAATGCTGTGCAGCTATTTTATTGCAGCAGTTATAGATACGGGCTTCCAACTCATCATAAGTTTCTCCCTGATTGCTTTCAGCTGTATAATCTTCAGGGTATTTCCAGAATTTCTCAAAATCAGCAGCATACCTTTCATCGGTGAAGCAAAGCCCTTCAAGCGTACCAAGATAAATTTCTTTGAGTTCTGCATCTGGAATACGGGGAAGTTGGCGCTGGTTCAAGATTATTTCGGTAGTTCGTACGGTTCTTGGTAGGGGCGAGTGATAGCAGGCTGTAAAATCAATATCTTTTAGTTTTTCTGCTGTGGCCTGCGCCTGACTTACTCCAAGTTCTGTAAGGGGGGAGTCGCAGTGTCCCTGTATTATATGGTTCGCATTGTATTCGGTTTGTCCGTGTCTTACTAAGTAGAGTGTTGCCATTTGGTCTTTCCAATATATTTTAGTTTGGTCTTATGAAGCCATGCGGTTCAGTTGGATCATATTTCATTTCGGCCGCCGGAGTTCCCGCAAAGGAAATAAGCTGTGGTTTTCCAGCTTTTTCCCAGCGTACGATGCTTATGCTTGCTGGAGGGATATCTGGGTTGAACCAGAAACCGTCCAGAGGTTTGTCAATAAGAGGGTTTAGCAATGAACGTAGCGGGCCGCCGTGTGAAACGATAAGAATTTTCTCATCTGCTCCGTGGTTATCCGCGATGTTCTGGCAGCAGTTGTAGACTCGCTGAGTCAGCTGCTGATAAGTCTCTGCGTCTTTGACCGGGACTGTATACTTATGGGGGTATAGGGTGAAATTTTCAAATTCTTCACCGTGAACAGTATGGTCATTTATTTCGCCCTCAAGAACTCCCATGTTTATTTCCATAAGTTCAGGACAGGGAAATGTGGGAATATCGTGATATTTAAGTATTACCTGGGCTGTTTGGGTGGTGCGTCCTAACGGTGAATGATAACAGGTGGTAAAATCGATATCCTTGAGGCGTTCTGCAGATATTTCTGCCTGCTCTAGGCCGAGTGGAGTGAGAGGGGAATTTATCTGCCCCTGAATAATATCATTTGCATTGTGTTCTGTCTGTCCGTGGCGGACAAGGTAAATTATTGCCATTTTTTTCTCTCCAGATTTAACTATCAGTTCCTGTAGAGTTATTATAAGCATATCCCCCATACAAGAGAATGGGGGATATAAAATATTTTGATAAAATATTAGTTAGCTTTTTCTACAGCAACAGCAACTGCTACTGAAGCACCAACCATTGGGTTGTTACCCATGCCGATAAGTCCCATCATTTCTACGTGTGCTGGAACAGATGAAGAACCGGCGAACTGTGCATCACTGTGCATTCTGCCCATGGTGTCGGTCATACCGTATGATGCTGGACCTGCTGCCATGTTATCAGGGTGCAGAGTACGTCCAGTACCACCACCTGATGCTACAGAGAAGAAGGTCTTACCCTTGAGGATACATTCCTTCTTGTAGGTAGCCATTACTGGGTGCTGAAAACGTGTTGGGTTGGTACTGTTACCGGTAATTGCAACGTCAACATCTTCAAGGTGCATAATAGCAACACCTTCACGAACGTCATCTGCGCCGTAGCAGTTTACCGCAGCTCTTTCGCCAGTTGAGTAAGGCTTCTTGCTTACAACGTTTACCTTGCCGGTAGCGTAATCGAATTCGGTTTCAACGTGGGTGAAACCATTGATACGGCTGATGATCTGAGCTGCATCTTTACCAAGACCGTTAAGAATAACGCGAAGTGGTTCCACACGTGCTTTGTTTGCAGAACGAGCCAGACCAATAGCGCCTTCAGCTGCAGCAAATGATTCATGACCTGCAGTAAAAGCAAAACACTTAGTCTCTTCTTTGAGCAGCATTGAAGCAAGGTTACCATGACCAAGACCAACCTTACGGTCATCTGCAACAGAGCCTGGTATACAGAAGCTCTGCAGACCTTCACCAAGTGTGCAGGCGATATCAGCAGCTTTTGTCTGACCTTTTTTAATCGCAACAGCAGCACCTACGGTGTATGCCCAACCGGCGTTTTCAAAAGCGATTGGCTGAACGTCCTTAACGATCTCTATAACGTTAAGACCTTTTTCCTTGCATACCTTTTCACAATCTTCAACTGTAGACATGCCGTACTGACTTATCAACGCTTCGATCTGTTTGATTCGGCGTGAATATCCTTCAAATAATGCCATTTATAATCTCCTATGATTTCGGTTGTAATATTATAGTGAACAGAGGTGTAGACTATTCGCAACGTGGGTTGATAGTCTTGACGGCATCTGCAAAACGTCCATAAGTACCAGTGGCTTTTTCAAGAGCTTCTGCTGGATCCATCTTCTTCTGAACGATGTTTTCCATCATTACGCCGGTTTTAACATATTTGTAACCGATAATTTCATCATTATCATCAAGAGCTATTTCGGTGATGTAACCTTCGGTTGTTTCAAGATAACGGGCACCTTTGGCTTTTGTGCTGTAGATAGTACCGGTAACAGAGCATAAACCTTTACCTAGATCTTCCATAGCCGCACCGATAGGAAGACCGTTTTCAGAGAATGCTGACTGAGTACGTCCATAAACGATCTGGAGGAATAGTTCACGCATAGCGGTATTGATCGCATCACATACAAGGTCAGTATTGAGTGCTTCCAGTATTGTCTTGCCGGCAAGAATCTCGCCTGCCATCGCAGCAGAGTGAGTCATACCTGTACAGCCAAGGGTCTCAACCAGAGCTTCTTCGATTATGCCATTTTTAACATTCAGGGTAAGCTTACATGCTCCCTGCTGAGGCGCACACCAACCCACACCGTGTGTAAAACCGTTTATATCCTCGATTTTTGTTGCTTTTGTCCAGTTGCCTTCTTGAGGAATAGGAGCTGGGCCGTGTTTTGCTCCTTTGGTTACAGGACACATTTGCTCAACTTCATGGGTGAAATTACTCATAAGTATTTTCCTTATACGTTAACGAAACAATTAAAATACCAAAAAATATCGACTTGTATTAAAATACAAATCGATATCTTATCTAAATTTCAAATATTATACGGAAAAAAGTCTTTAAAACCATGTTAAAATATTGCAAGAATGCTGATTTTTATAAAATAGCGATAAAAAAATAGCTAATTCTTAGAGCATTTCGATATTTTATGATCATTTGGTAGTTAAAAGGCTGTAAAGGTTTTGTAAATAAATTATAAATAATTAGAATACATCAATTCTGAATAATCTACATTAGTGTGGAAAACTCCAGGCCAATTACGCCATTCCTCCTATCATTCTGTCTATAGCCTCGCCGGCAGGAACCATCGGATAGACATTCTCAATACGCTCAACAATGGCATTTACAATTACCGGCCCCGGGTAGTCTATCATTTCCTGAAGTACTTTATCGGTGTCTTCCTTCTTGTCCAGCAGCAGTCCTTTAATTCCGTAGGCTTTGGCCAGCTCGACAAAGTCAGGGTTATCGTTCAGGTCCGTGAATGCATACTTTTCATCAAAGAAGAGCTCCTGCCACTGGCGAACCATACCCAGATAGCTGTTGTTTAGAATGAGAATTTTTACCGGTAACTTGTTGGTTTTTAAGGTGATGAGTTCCTGTATATTCATTTGGATTGAGCCGTCACCGGCAATATCTACGACCAGATGATCGGGTCTGCCGAGCTGTGCTCCCATGGCGGCAGGAAGTCCGAAGCCCATTGTTCCCAGTCCGCCACTGGAAACAAAGGTGCGGCTTTTGGTGAATTTATAGAACAGAGCAGTCCACATCTGGTGCTGACCAACCTCGGTAGCAATAATTGTCTTACGGTCTTTGGTCTTCTCCCAGAGTCGTTCAATTATATACTGAGGTTTCAGACCTTTCTCGTTATAGCGGAGTGGATATTGACGTTTCCAGATATTTATCTGCTCAAGCCAGTCTGTGTGTTCCGTCTCATTAACCTGTTTCAGTAGTGACGTCAGTATATTTTTTGCATCTCCAACGATCGGGATGTCAACCGGTACATTTTTACTGACTGAGGTTGGATCAATATCTATATGTATTATCTTTGCTTTAGTGGCGAATTCTTCCAGTTTTCCGGTTACCCGGTCATCAAATCTGGCTCCAACCGCAATGAGAACATCGCAGTTGCTGGTCGCATGGTTGGCGTAGGCGGTGCCGTGCATTCCGAGCATTTTAAGTGATAGCGGGTGAGTATCGGGGAATGCCCCTAGAGCCATCAAGGTTGAGGTTACTGGAATATTGGCTTTTTCCGCGAGGGCCAGAAGCTCAGCTTCGGCGCCGCTGGCTATTATCCCGCCGCCGATATAGAGCAGAGGGGCTTGCGCCTGGTTGATCAGTTCCGCCGCTTTGGTAATCTGTCTGGGATTACCGACAGTTGTCGGACGGTAGCTCGGCATTGAAATCTCGGTCTGTATTGGTGACTGTATATCGGCGGTAGTAATATCTACCGGCAGGTCAATAACAACCGGTCCGGGTCTGCCGGTGGTGGCAATATGAAAAGCCTCTTTGATGACGTACGGAAGTTCCTCCGGATTTTTGATCAGGTAGTTATGCTTACAGATAGAACGGGTAATGCCGGTAAGGTCTACCTCCTGAAATGCATCGTTACCGATTAGAAAGGTTTTTACCTGTCCGGTAATGGCTATGAGTGGGATTGAGTCCATATGAGCGTTTGCGATACCGGTAACCAGATTGGTAGCGCCCGGGCCGCTGGTGGCAATAACAACAGCAGGCTTGCCGGTGACACGCGCATATCCGTCGGCAGCATGAACACCTGCCTGTTCGTGGCGTGGCAGAATGAAGTTGAATTCTTTTACATCCGCCATTTCATGAAATAGTGGAATGAGCGCAGCTCCGGGATAGCCGAAGATGGTGTCTACGCCTTCATTCAAGAGTGCTTTTATTAACAATGTTGTTCCTTGCATGTTGGATCTCCGTTGGATTACAGTATAAAAAAAGCCCGGACTATGCAGTCCGGGCTGAATGACAAATATAAGCCGGCTGCTCATCTTCTGGCAGGAAATACTACTACAAACACTGTCACTGACACGACTTCTTTGTTTACCATAATATTATATCGGCTTTTTTTCTAGTTAAAACTTCATGTTGGATAAATTATGCCATACCACCTATCATGCGGTCGATTGCTTCCCCGGCCGGAACCATCGGGAATACATTTTCATCACGCTTTACTCTGGCATCAACAAGTACCGGCCCAGCGAAATCGATCATCTCTTTAAGAACTTTCTCGGTATCTTCTTTCTTTTCCAGACGGATACCTTTGATTCCGTAAGCGCCTGCGATCTTGACAAAATCAGGATTATTGTTGAGGTCGGTAAAGGCATATTTTTCATTGAAAAATAACTGCTGCCACTGCCGGACCATACCGAGATAACCGTTATTCAGGATAAGAATTTTAACCGGCAGGTGATAGTTCTTAAGCGTTATGAGTTCCTGAATATTCATCTGAATAGAGCCGTCTCCGGCAATATTTACAACCAGGTGATCCGGTTTTCCTACCTGAGCGCCCATGGCTGCCGGCAGTCCGAAGCCCATAGTGCCAAGACCGCCACTGGTTACAAGTGTACGGCTCTTGGTGAACTTGTAGAACAGGGCTGTCCACATCTGATGCTGACCGACCTCGGTAGCGATAATGGTTTTTCTGTCCTGAGTCATATCATAAAGCTTTTCGATTATATATTGCGGCATAAGTCCATCCTCACTGTATTTCAGCGGGTGCTTCTGCTTCCATTCAGCAATCTGAGCCAGCCATTGACTACGTGGTGATTCCGTTACATGATCGATAAGGTCGCTGAGGACGATATTCGCATCACCGACTATCGGTACATCAACCGGTACGTTCTTACTTACTGATGTTGGGTCAATATCAATATGAATGATCTTCGCTTTGGTGGCGAATTCATCAAGTTTACCGGTTACCCGGTCATCAAAGCGTGAACCTACGGCGATAAGAACGTCACAGTTGCTTGTAGCATAATTGGCATAAGCAGTGCCATGCATTCCCAGCATTTTTAATGATAAAGGATGGGTGTCCGGGAAGGCGCCAAGCCCCATAAGGGTAGAGGTTACAGGGATATTGCCTTTCTCGGCGAGCTTCAGAACTTTATCTTCAGCCTTGCTTGCTACTATACCGCCGCCAATGTACAAAAGAGGCGCTTTTGCTTCGTTAATCAGCTTGGCCGCTTTTTCAATCTGGTGCGGGTTGCCTTTAAGCTTGGGATTATATCCAGGCAGGTCGACACTATCCTGAACCGGGGTTTTAATATCGGCTGTAGTGATATTTACCGGCAGGTCAACTACAACCGGCCCCGGGCGACCGGTAGTTGCCAGATGAAACGCTTCGCGTATAATGTGCGGCATTTCTTCGGCATTTTTTATAAGGTAGTTATGTTTGCAGATAGAACGGGTAATACCGGTGATATCAACTTCCTGAAAAGCATCGTTACCAATAAGATTGGTCTTTACCTGTCCGGTAAAGGCAACCATGGGTATTGAATCCATATGAGCATTGGCAATTCCAGTAACAAGGTTTGTGGCTCCTGGACCACTGGTTGCAATTACGACTCCGGGTTTGCCGGTAACACGTGCGTAACCGTCAGCTCCATGTGCTCCTGCCTGCTCATGTCTTGGAAGGATAAAGTTGATGTCTTTAGCATCTACTAGTTCATCGAAGAGGGGGATAAGTGCGCCGCCAGGATACCCGAATACAGTGTCAACCCCTTCGTTACGGAGTGCTTCGACAAATAGCTTTGTTCCTTTCATAATTGATTCTCTCCTCTTGGTAAATTAAAAACCCGGACTTTTCAGCCCGGGTTGTTTTTAAACTTAATATTAACCCGGCTGCTCAACTTGTGGCAGTTATAATCACGACAACGACGAGCACGAGGTTAAATAGGTTAGTCATTAATATTTGTCCTTAAATAAATTTAGTGTAAGAATTATATAATTTTGCGATCGCTGAGTCAAATACTTTAGGGAAAAAATTAAAGAGTATTAAAATAAAATCAAATTATGGTCGATTTAACGGTAAGAATACTATGAAATTAAAGGAGTTGGAGTAAATGGGAATAGTCAATACTGTTAATTCTGCTATAAGTAAAACATTCGGGAAAGCCGCCTCAACCGGAAATACTGTCAGAGAAAACAAGCAGGGATATTCCAGTGTGTCCGCTGATACAGTAGTATTGTCACGGTCAAACATAGTAAATACCGCTATTAGCAGTTATGAGACAGTGTATTTTTCCCGTTTTGTCCCTAAACGTATTCGCGCTAAAAAACTTGAAACTGCCGAAAAGGTAGCGAAAAAACTGTCAGCTGGCAGTCTGCTTACAGTTAGTGAAGAAGACTGTCTGCGGGAAGACCGTATATTTGCTGCAATTGTCGGGATGCGTCTGTTGCAACAAGGGACTGATGAAATATCCAAACGCTGGCTTGGAGGGTTTAATCCTCCGACTGATGCTGAACTTGAGACTGTATACAGACGCTTGACTCAGCGCGTAAGCAGTCCGGATGACGTTGTCGATCCGGAATCAATTCATAAAATGCGGATTGAGCTCCTTGAGTCCTATAAAGAATACCGGCAGATGCAAAAAAATAATATTGAGTCCCGTCAGGACGAGGTTGCAAGTGTTGCCGCGTAGGTTATAATTAAAGCTTATAACATTATATAATATTAAATAAAGTGTAATTAACATATTAATGATTTTACATAATGAAAACAGGAGGATTGCTGTGGAAAATTCAGGTGCTGCTATACCCGAAGGTCTGTTTTGTACTCCGAAAGATCGGTTTATCACTTCAAAATTAATGAAAATGAAAGGGATCGACTGGGCAAGTAAAGAGTTGTCGCGGCGGCGTTATGAAAAATTTGCACGGCAGACGGCAAGTGCGAATTGTATGCGTATAACTGCAGACAGCTTTAATGAAATATACCGCGGAGCTGTGGATTTATGCGTAAAACTCGGGATTAATGTGCCTGATATGTATCTGCAGCGTAGTGATAAAGCAGCTGCGTATTGTCTGGGTGAAACCAAGCCGCTGCTTATTATAACCAGCTCTCTATTGAAGCAGTTGAATACTTCAGAGGTGTTGGTGGTCCTGGCGCAGGCACTGGTTCATATCCATTCAGGGCATATGAAAACTTATATGATGCGCGAACTGCTCGCTGCGGCTTCTGATAACTTCGGTATTTTTAAGAGTGTCGTTGCGTTGCCGCGTACACTTCTTGAAGAGTGGGCGATTGAAGCGGAAATTTCTGCGGACCGGGGGATGCTGGTTTTGAATAAAGATCCCGAACTGGTGTTGGCTGTTTATGCGAAGCTGGCTACGGAAGGGCTGGGTAATTATAGCGTTGAGTCACTTCTTGCTGATTATAATGAGTATTTAAAAAATACTGAACAGACACCGGCATGTCCGGTGTTTAGGGCCTGGTCAGATCTTTATAACGGTAATGAACATTATATATACCGAATGGGGCGGATGAAGGAATTTGCCGGCAGTGATGAGTATCAGAGATGGTCTGACGGTGATTATGTTGTTGCGACTGATGATGACACCGTAGAAGATGATTCGGTTTATTACGATGGTCTGGGGGTCAGGGGTGAGGCCTGGGAAGCCGAGGATGTTCACGCCAGAATTGCCTGGGGACTGCCGGATACCAAGGCCACGGCGGAGTTTTTACGAATTCACCTGGGTGATATGTTGAAGGTTGGAATTGACGGTGCAAGAGATGTTACTGCTGAAATGGTGGCCGGATTGGGCAATTTCTTTTCAGAGGCGATTAAAAAAGATAAAAAATAATTGTATATTGTCTTGACTGTATGCAACATTTAAATAAGATCTATTAACCTAAATCAAGTGACAGGTAGTGGGAATCGGCCCAGCAATGTGACGGCGCCTAACCGGGTCAGGCCTTGACGGGAGCAGCCCTAAGCTGACCGATACTTGTGTTGGAACCGCCGGTTCCCTCTATCTGTCATTTTAATGGTTTAAACGGAACTCTTAATAGAGTTCCGTTTTTTTATGGCCTAAAATCAAAATAGTCCGTGATTTCTATTTTATTATTCATATAATAATCAATGTTGAATATAGTTGGATATAAAAATAAATTCTGATTTGTGGCAAGCTTATTTTATTTTTTATGTAGCTGAAAGGTGGTCTGCATGTATGAAGCAATGGCGAGAAGATATCGCCCTCATACCTTTGATGATGTTATCGGGCAGGAGCATGTTGCTCAAACGCTGAAAAATTCCATTGAGTCTCAGAGAGTTGCGCATGCGTATCTATTTTGTGGCCCTCATGGCTGCGGTAAGACGTCCATGGCCCGGATATTTGCGTGTGCACTTGTCTGTGAGCAAGGTCCGACGGCATCTCCCTGCGGTAAGTGTGCTATATGTCAGGATGTACTCCGTGGTCAGGATATTGATGTTCAGGAAATAGACGGTGCTTCAAACAATGGTGTTGAACAGGTGCGTGCACTCCGTGAACAGGTTGGGTATGTGCCGTCACGGGCGCGTTATAAAATATATATAATTGATGAGGTGCATATGCTGTCGGTGGCTGCATTTAATGCGCTGCTGAAAACCCTTGAAGAGCCGCCGGCTCATGTGAAGTTTATTCTTGCAACAACCGATCCGCATAAAATTCTCGGTACAATACTCTCGCGCTGTCAGCGCTTTGATTTTCGGCTGGTTCCGCCGGTTAAGATGACAGAATATCTCAAACGTCTGGTTGCAAGTGAGAAAGCGGAAATAACCGATGACGCCCTTGCTGCTATTGCAGCTTTCAGCGGCGGATCTATGCGTGATGGACTGGTTCTTCTTGATCAGCTGGTGAGTTTTTCTGCCGGCAGTGTTACCCGTGAAGATGTTGAGCGCGTCCGGGGAGTTGCAGGCGCCGAATCTGTTGCCGGTATTTTTGAAGCTATTGCGTCGCATGATCTTAAAACGGCGCTGGGTGTTGTTGACGCTGTAAGTTCCCGGGGGACAAACGTTGGTGATTTTCTCGATCAGCTTATTGCTTTCGGGCGGGATCTGATGTATGTGGTTGCTACCGGCAGTGAAGACGGAATAACAGTATATGGTCCGGCTAAAACGGTTCTGCTGGAGCTGGCTGTCTCTGTGACTCTTGAACAGGTCCTTTTGATTCTTGATGTGCTTACTCAGGCTCGAACCAGAGTCCGGAGCAGGGCGCTTACAAATCCTCTGGTGCCTTTGGAGATGGCGATTGCCCGTCTGGCTGGTCTGGAGGCGCTTGTTCCGGTCAAAGATCTGGTTGATAAATTGAGTGCCTACGCTAGCGGTGCTCCTCTGCCTGAGGTCGGGAAGCCTTCAGTCTTACCACCTGAGCGGAAAATAGTCGTAGCGGAGCCGGTTGCGGATATTGTGCCGCACAGCTCAGGCAGTGCAGAAAATTTTTCCGAAGATATTGAATCAGAAGCACAGATAAAATCTGAACCATCTCAGCCAGCAGCGCCTGAAGATGATGAACCGGTTTCGGGCTATGTTCCCAAGAATGAAGAGGTTCATTTTGTGCCTGCTGAAGAGAAAACCGATCTTCCGTGGCATGATGATGTAATAAGCACTGGTCCGCTATCGGCAGAGAATGCAGTCAGTGTTGTTGAGCCTGATGCTGATGCTGATTCTGATGATGATGATGACATTACGGATGAGCTTGAAGTCTCGTCTGCTCTGGCTAGAAAAGTTGCTGCTGATATTCCAGCTAAAGTCAGTATCGACGATCAAGCAAAGGAAGAGTGTGCTGTAACTGACATAAACCTTGCAGATGTATGGAAAAGAATACTTGCAGCTCTGGCGGAGAAGAGTAGAGCTGATGCCCCGTTTCTTGGTGATGTTTATATTGATAAATATCTTCCGGGTGAGTTATATCTCTCTGTACCTGGCGGTGGAACCTTTATTTACGAGCAGCTTGAAGATAAGCATCGCAAACAGCGGCTTACTGAGAGTGCTTCGGAGATTTTAGGGCAGGAGGTTAAGATTCACCTGGTACTGCGTGAAGCACTGAATGCTGGTGAGGATTCTTCGAATATAATCGAAGACAGCTATACTTCACCGGCGCAGCGGATGCTTGATGCCGGCAGAGAGCGCGGGGTTAAGGTAATTTTGGATAATTTTGAAGGCAGTATAATTAATATTGAGGATAATTGATAAATGCGCGTTATAGGTGAGGTTAAAGGCGGTGAAGAAGGTTTGCTGCTAAAGGCATATCTGCTGCAGAATGGTGTCGAATCAAAGATAGAAGCTGAAGGTGGAGGTGTTTTTTCTGTATGGATTGTTGATGAGGATAAACTCGGCACTGCAACGGAATTATTCAATAAGTTTAATATGCAGAGTGATAAGAATGTTTATCGTGAGTCTTTGGCACATATCAGAAAAGCTGAAGAAGCAAAGCGAGTTGAGGAAGTTAAATTTGCAAAAAATCAGCGCGATATGCGCCAGCAGTGGCAGCGGCGTGGTTCTACAGTTGTAACCTCTACTCTTATTGGTATATGCGTGGCAATCTGGGTTTTTGAGATTCTGAGCCCCGGACTGATTGATTTTGTTCAGGGTATTTTTATGATCTCCAATCCGCTTGAGCCGGGTGTAACACTTCTTGATGAGTTGCTTCGGGGGCAGTTATGGCGACCTTTCACGCCGGCACTTCTGCATTATCCCTTATTTCAAGGCGGAAGTTTTCAGATCATGGGAATAATGCATATTCTGTTTAATATGATGTGGTTGAAGCAGCTTGGTGGTGTAATTGAAGCGCGTCATGGCAGCAGATATATGCTGTTGATGTTTCTGGTTTTTTCGGCATTGCCCAATATTCTGCAGTATGAAATGGCCGGTCCGGCATTTCTTGGTATGAGTGGCGTCAATTACGCTCTTCTTTGTTTTCTCTGGATACGCGGAAAATTCGACCCGCATTATGGCATGCGGCTCAACCCCGGGGTTATCTGGTTGATGATGATCTGGTTTATATTTGGCTTTACCGGTAATGGCATGGCAAATATGGTGCATCTGGGTGGTGTCGTTTGCGGAATAGCGTGGGGTTATATATCATCCAGGCATTGGAAGAAGAAGGCTTGAATATTTGGAAAAATTTTATGAATAATAAATTTATATAATATTACAGAAAGGCATATATGGATATAGCAAAGTTAATGCAGCAGGCTCAGGTTATGGGCGAGAAGGTTAAACAGCAGCAGGACGAGTTGAAAAAGAAGGTCTTTACCGGAAGTTCCGGAGGAGACATGGTCAAGACCAAGGTAAACGGTGAAGGTAAATTAATTGATATTGAAATTGATAAAACCGTTATTGATCCTGAAGATCAGGATATGCTCAGTGATTTGATTATTGCTGCCGTAAATGATGCGCAGAAGAAGGTTGAACAGGCAAAGGTTGATGAGATGCAGGGACTTACCGGTGGAATGGATCTTTCCTCATTAGGAATTGATCTTGGCGGGATGTTCAAATAACACAGCGCTGTTCGCGGATAAAAGAATAATATAAGGAAAAAATAATGAAATTAGCACCGATAGAAGATGTGCTTGCCGAGCTTAAAGCAGGTAAGATGGTTGTACTTATTGATGATGAGAACCGAGAGAATGAAGGAGATCTGGTCGCAGCCGGTTATAATGTGACTGCTGAAACCGTGAACTTCATGGCGACAGAAGGCCGTGGCTGGCTCTGTCTCGCACTGGACGGTGAATACTGTGATCGTTTGAATTTGCCACTGATTACCAGTAAGAATGAATCAAATTTCAATACCGCATTTACAGTTACGATCGAAGCCAGAGAGGGAGTTACTACCGGTATTAGTGCTGAGGACCGAGCCAGGACTATCCGTATAGCTTCCGATCCCGCATCACAGTTTTCTGATCTTGTTCGTCCGGGACATGTGCAGCCTATTAGAGCGGTTGAGGGCGGCGTTCTGAAGCGAACCGGACAGACAGAGGGGTCTGTGGATTTACTGAAATTGGCCGGGTTGCCGCCAGCCGGACTGATTTGTGAAGTTATGAATCAGGATGGAACCATGGCGCGAGTTCCGGATCTTGAAAAGTTCTGTGAGAAACACGATATGCTGCTGTGCAGTGTAGAGCAGATTATTGCTTATCGCCGTAAAAAAGAAAAGCTCGTAGAGTGTGTGGCTAAAGCAACAATGCCTACTGAATATGGTGACTTCATGCTGTACTGTTATAATTCCGAGGTTACCGGTGAGACACATCTGGCATTGACTCTGGGTGATTTTCAGCCTGGTGGCGCTGCGGTTGATGAGCCGGTGCTTGTAAGAGTTCATAGTGAGTGTCTTACCGGCGATGTATTTCATTCCTGTCGTTGTGACTGCGGTGAGCAGCTGAACAAAGCCATGGAGATGGTGCAGCAGGAAGGAAAAGGAGTTATCGTTTATATGCGTCAGGAAGGTCGGGGCATTGGTCTTGATAATAAGCTTAAAGCCTATGAACTTCAGGATAAGGGAATGGATACGGTCGAGGCTAATATAGCCCTGGGATTTTCGGCAGACTTGCGTGATTATGGTCTTGGTGCACAGATTCTATCCGATCTTGGCGTGCGGAAGATGCGCCTGTTGACCAATAATCCCCGTAAGATTTCAGGGTTATCCGGTTATGGTCTGGAAGTTGTGGAACGGGTTCCGATTATTATGCCGGCCAAAAAGCACAATGAGCGTTATTTAAATACTAAAAAGACCCAGCTTGGTCATATGCTTGAAGGTGACTTCTAATATTGTAATATATTATGTATTTATATTCTGGCATATTATCTAAGGGTATTTTGCTTCATTATCTTGACAATACAGAGTTTAAACGCATAATAAAAAACGTCGCAGGTCACATAAGTTGATATTGATAGTGTTTGGATCTAAATATTCTCCTGCGGCAAGAAGTTATAAAATAGTGTAAATAATAAATTATTATATAAATATAAAAGAATCTGGAGAAAAAAATGGGAAAAACCATTCAGGGAAATCTGACTGCGGCCGGTAAAAAGTTTGTTATTGTTGTTAGCCGTTTTAATAGTTTTATCTGTGACCGTCTGGTTGAAGGTGCAATGGATTGTCTGTTGCGTCATGGTGCGGCTGAGACTGATATCGATATCGTCAAGGTTCCGGGTGCATTTGAATTGCCTCAGGCTGCAGCTCGTCTTACAAAAAGTAACTACGATGCGATTGTGGTTCTGGGTGCGGTGATTAGAGGCGGAACACCTCATTTCGATTATGTTAGTGCGGAAGCGACAAAAGGGATCGCCCAAGTCGCGATGAGTACCGATAAAGCTGTTTCATTCGGTGTTTTGACCTGTGATACAATCGAACAGGCTATTGAGAGAGCGGGCACTAAGGCAGGAAATAATGGTACCAATGCAGCTCTTACTGCTATTGAAATGGTTAACCTCTTCGGGGAGTTAAATTAATGATACGACCTCGAAGTATGGCTCGGAGACTGGCGTTGCAGTATTGTTTTATGTGTGATCTCAGTAATGATGCTGAGCCGGTAGGAGTGATGGATTTTCTTTATGATCATACTGATATCGATGAGGCGAGGAATTTTGCTTATCATCTTATCAATCAGGTGTCCTGTAATAAACAGGATATCGATACTCTTATTGCGTCGTATGCAAAAAATTGGAGCCTTGAACGAATGGCCGGTGTCGACAGGAATGTTCTGAGAATCGCCTGTGCTGAGTTGCTGGAGCGTGAAACTCCCAAAAAGGTGGTAATCAACGAAGCGGTAACGCTGGCTAAAAACTTTGGAGCTAAAGACTCTGGTAAATTTGTCAATGGTATTCTGGATAAAGTTGCCAGTGGCATAGAATACCCTCAGGGAGAGTGAATTTGGCTACAGAGACAGGTAATGAAAAAAAAATAGATCTACATACTCACAGTACTTTTTCTGATGGTGTGCTCAACCCTGAAAAATTATTGGAAGAAGCGCAATGGAACGGTCTTTCAGCTATAGCATTGACTGATCACGATAATTTCGATGGGGTGAGTTTAGCCGTTGCTGCCGGTAAAGCACGTGGTATTGAGGTTATTCCCGGGGTTGAGCTTTCGTGTGAATATCAGGGGATGGAAGCGCATTTACTTGGTCTGCTTATTGAACCTAAAGAAGAGATCAGAGAAAAGCTTCATGAAATGCAGAATAATCGTGAAGAACGTATGTCACGTATGGTGCGGAAGCTGCAGCTGTTGGGACTTAAAATAGATTACTCAGAGCTTCCGGTTGAGAAAGGGATGTCTATCGGGCGTCCGCATCTGGCTCGTCTGCTTGTTGATAAGGGTATTTGTAGTAATATCAGTGAGGCTTTTGAAAAGTATATCGGTGACCGGGGTGTTGCGTATGTTCCCAAGGATCGCTGGAGTATTCCCGAGGGTATTGCTATGATCCAGCAGATGCATGGAATCAGTGTGCTGGCGCATCCAGGGCCTAGTGGTCTGATAGATAAACTGGATGTCTTTGTTGGTTGGGGTATTGCCGGGGTTGAAGTTTACTATCCGCAGCATTCTCCGGAGGTGGAAGCTTATCTCATCGAGTATACCCGTAAACATAATCTTATTATGACCGGAGGTAGTGATTTTCATTCTAATACCAGTGGGCCGAATATGGGGATACCCTTTGTCCGGTATTCAGTATTAGATACTCTACGCAAGCGAAAGGAAGAATTGTGGCAGGATTTCTAAGTAAGTTAAAGAATAGTCTAAAAAAGACAGCAGCTGTATTTTCTCCGGTAAACAGCCTGATGAAGGGCAGCAGAGTAATTGATGATACTTTTTGGGAAGAGCTTGAAGAGTCTCTGATAACCTCTGATGTTGGCCCTGTTGTTTCGATAGAAATGGTGGAAAAGCTCAGGTTGATGCATAAAGATGGAGCGATAACAACCGCTGAAGAGGTGTCGACTGCACTTAGAAAACTGCTGGTAATGGGAATTCCTTCTCTGCATGAAATGAAACTCGGCAGGAATGACTCTGGACCTACTGTAATACTGATGGTTGGCGTTAACGGCACTGGAAAAACTACAAGTACCGCAAAGATTGCACGCTTTATTGTTGATCATGGTAAGACTGTTCTGCTGGCCGCTGCCGATACTTTCAGAGCCGCAGCTGGTGAGCAGCTTGATATCTGGGCTAATCGTGTCGGTGTTGATATAGTAAAACATGCAGATGGCGCTGATCCTGCCGCAGTGGTTTTTGATGCCTGCGAAGCTGCTATTGCCCGTAATATTGATTATGTTATTGTTGATACTGCCGGCCGTATTCATACAAAAGACAATCTTATGAAGCAGCTGGATAAAATTTATAAGGTGGCTGGCCGTAAAATACCTGGAGCGCCACATGAGGTTCTTTTGGTACTTGACGCAACTACCGGACAGAATGCTCTGTCACAGGCGCAGAAATTTACTGATGGGGTCGGGGTTACCGGATTGGTGCTGACCAAGTTGGATGGAACGGCCAAAGGTGGTATCGCGTTGGCGATCAACCGGCAGATAAAATTGCCGATTAAGTTTATCGGTACCGGTGAGAAAGAGAATGATCTGGCTCAGTTTGATCCTGAAGAGTATTGTAAAGCGCTTTTTGAGGATATAAGTGAAGGTTGAATTAATACGTTTTTGTTTAAATCGGGGCAGACATATGTCTGCCCCGATTTTTGTTGGATTAATTTCAATAATAATTTTAGCAAGTTAAACATTTGATCACTGTTTAAGTTAATTAAAAATTATTTTCGGTTGAAGTTGATGCCAATAAATATGTATAATATTAACTATATATAGAAGGAGATTTTGTCGATAAAGATAGATTCTAGTAAGACTGGTTATTAAGTTTTATAAGAGATGCGTTGATGTATGTAGATTGTGAAGGTTTTGTGCTCAGAAAGTACAGGTATAGCGAGACAAGCTATATACTGCATCTTTTTACAAGAGAATATGGACGAATAAATGCTCTTGCTAAGGGAGCACGACGCTCTAACAGTCAGATGTATGGGCACTTTGATCTCTTTAATCTGGAAGAAATAACGGTTTTTCAGAAGCGTCGGTCAGATTTGGATCTGGCTACAGCGGCTAATATGCTGGTGGAATTTCGAAAAATCAGAAGTATACCGGTAATTTTTGCATGTGCTACTACAGTGTCAGAGATTATATTGAAAAGTTGTATGCTTTATGATAAACATGAACTTTCTTTTTTGTCATTCAAAGATTTGCTGCTTCAGAGTGAGGATCATGATTTTAAGCCGGTTTCATCTCTAATTGGAGTGATATGGCTGGTATTACGGGATCTTGGTTTTGAACCTGCTGTTGATTATTGCCGGGTCTGCAATAAAAAGGAGCTTACCAGTTTTGTGTTGAGTCCAGAGCATGGCGGTGTTGTCTGTGCTGAATGTGCAACTGCCAGAAAAAAGATAGTGCTGGATGCTGGTGATCTGGCTGGACTGAGGTGTGTCGCTGGGAATAATCAGAGTGTCAGGGTCTCGTTTCATAAATATGATTTGCTGGCTGCTATTGGAGAATATACCGAATATGTGCTGGGGGTGCAGTTGAAGTCATTGAGTTTCCTTGCTGGAATACTTAATGGTGCTAGAATTTGATATTACATGCTTTTTTAAGGTAATTATAATTGAGAGTGGAATTTATGAGGTTTTTTACTGGGATTTGTGCTTCAGTGCTTTGTGGCTTGTTTATTGCCGGTGTTGCTTATGCGGACAGCAGTAATGTGCGTAAAGTGCAGGAACCGTCAAAGAAGCAGATCTATTTGAGTGCTAAAAGACTTGAACTTGCAGAGGGTGGCGCGAGAATTGACGACGCCAAAGCGATATATCGTATGGCAATTCATAACGGGGCACAAGGTTTTGAACTGGAAGAGGCCTATATGGGACTTGCCCGCTGTGAATTCCGTCAGGGAAACTATTGGAATGCCTTTGAAGCTCTTGAAAGCAGTTTTCCCAAGGAGTTTGATCAGGATGGAGTTGCTCTGAGAATAAAGATGGAGCTTGATCTCGCCGGTAGATTGGCGCGTATGGGTAAGCGGGAAGCCACTGGCGCACCATTTAAAAAAGATATAAACGGAAATATGCTTCCTGACCGTATAAGCTGTCTGGAAGCTTCTGCAATTATTTATAAAGCGATTACTTTTAATGATCCTAAAGGTCCGTATGCTCCGCGCGGCCTACTTATGAGCGGCAGATGTTATAATGAGCTTGGAATGTATAAACAATCTGAAGATGAGTATCGTCATCTGGTTGAGACATATCCTGAATCGGTTGAAACTGAAAAAGCTCAGGCTGAACTTGTAGAAGTTCTGGCAAAAAAGAATGCTGCTGCAGATAAGGGCATCGAGGGTGAGGTGCAGGATGAGGTGCAGGATCGTTTGCTGCAGGCAAAAGCTGTCGCTAAAAATTCACCTGAAATGGCGGAAAGTGTTGAGAGAGCCAATGCGGCTCTGGCTGATACTCAGTCAAAGGCGATGCTTGACAAAGCGGAGTTTTACATTTCCAGAGGTAATAGTAAATCACTATCTGCAGCTAAGTTTCTTTTAAATGATATAATTAAGCGTTTCCCTCAGACTGCTGCCGCGAAAACAGCTGCAGAGAGATTGGAAAAACTACAGTAATTTATTGAATGAATCGTATGGAAGATAAATCTATGTTATATGCTAAAAAGTTTGGTGTTTTAAAATCTTTATTGCTTTTGCTCCTGTGTTTGACTGTATTCTCCCGTACTGCGTTGGCAGTTGCGGACTGGGAATGGACACAGAATAAAGGCTGGTCTCAGACGGTAGGGCGCGCGCTGCCGAATCCTGCAGAGCAGTTAAAATATGCATATAAACTTGAAAAGGAAGGTAAATACCTGTCTGCGTCTCAGCAGTATTTTCTATTGCTTAAAGCGTATCCTGATAGCGAAGAGGCTGGTGTTGGTCTGCAGCGTCTGGCTAACTGCCTGTTTCTGATGGAAAATTATTATGATGCCTATAAAGCTTTGGAGCAGGTAATTAAATCGTATCCATTCTCTGCGGAAAAGAGCGATCTTATCAAAATCGAGTTTCTTATCGGCAGAAAGTTTCAGTCTGGAGCCAGAGTTGATTTACTGGATGATAATGAAAATCCGGTTGTTGGCAAGAGAGCGGCAATAGAAATTTTTGAGTCGGTAGTTGCTAATGACCCTGTAGGCCCATATTCAGGAGCATCACTATTAGCGATTGCAAGTTGTTATAAGGATTTGGATGAGCCTGCCCGTGGTATTGTTTACGCCGATAGAGTGTTGACTGAGTTCAGTATGAGCGGAGAGCTTGTTGCCAAGGCAAGAATCCTGAAGAAAACCATGGAGGTAATGCAGGGTGATGCTGATATCAATTCGGTTAGAACTGCTGTGAGCGAGGCTAAAAAAGCTGCTGCGGATGCGGATGAAAACGCCGGTGATGCTGACTTAGCTCCTGTCGATGATTATGATTCTGAGATTCGTGAACTTGAAGAAATCCAGGCTAAGAAACTCTGGGATTCTGCTGAATTTTATAAAAAGCGTGGTACTAAAGAGAGTATGGAGGCGTATAAATTCTCTTTGGAGCAGATTGTTGTGCGTTTCCCTAATACTTCTTACGCCAGCAAGTCCCGTCGTATTATTGGAACAATCAATATTCCAGAAAAGAGTGAGGACAGCGGCGGATTTAACATTCCGTTTATTTCTAAAAAACCGGCAACTTTTGTTACAGCGGCTAATAGTGATGACTATGTTCATACCGATAATGTTCCTGTACCTGGAATCGATTCAGATATACCCGATGAGAATCAGCCAGCGGCGTTACCGCTTCCAAAGGGCAGAGAAGAAATTCCGATGGGTGAGGAATATGCTGCCAAAGGTTCTAAGCCAGCAAGTACTGCTGTTTCTGCGGCTAAGAATGATGCGGCTCAGGGAGGTGGTTTTGATAATAATGAAGAGCTTAGCTTTACTGAAGAAGAAACAACAACTGATTTTGTTGACCCTACTGCCGGTGGGGCAGATTCGGTTAAAGAGGAAGTTAAAACTGTTGCAGTAACGGAACGTGTAAGTTCGGAACCGGTTCCTTCTGCTGGTGCATCTGCTGCGCCGGCAGCACCAATAGGATTGGGAGCTTCGGCAGTGCCGGTGGCTGCCGCTTCCGCAAGCAGGTATCCTCAACAAAGTTCAGCAGGGCAGGCAGCTGCGGCCGACGATCCTTTCGCACGTAATGTTCAAGCTCCTACATATGATGTTGCTCCTGATAATATTAAGAATGAAACTTCGGCTTCTGCTGTTCCGGTTTCAATGCGCAGCAGTGCCAGTATTGTTGATGAGGCTGAGAGTTCCGCTAGAGTTAAAGCCAATGAAGCTGCTGCTGAAAATAATGATTGGAGTTTTTCTGAGGAATTTTAACTATACATTTTTATAATTGTGTTTATAATTTGAAGATGTCAAGGTAGTCTGTTATTCACTTTTAAAATTTTGGAGTAATTATGTTTCGGGGTATTATTTTTTTCCTGCTGTTGTTTTTTGGTGTATTGGTTACCGGGTGCGCCTATACCACTAAATCCGAATTGCCGGAAAATATTAAAGCTATAGAGGTAACCACCTTTGGAAATACCACATACTATAATAATCTGGAGGGGAAACTGACACGTGAAATTATCAGAGCAATCAACCTCACTCCCGGTTTGAAAGTTGTAAACAGCGGAGCTGATGCAGTACTTAGCGGTAATATTTTTAAAGTTACCAATACTGGGCTTGCTTACGATTCAAATTATCAGCCTACTTCAATGACTACCGTTATCTCCGCTACATTTTCATTGTATGATAATAATGAAGGGTATTTTGCCGTTGATAATCGTACTGTTGCCAGTAATTATGACAGTTCTACAGCTGGTATTTATAATGAATCCAAGAATGAAGTATATGATAACGCTGAGGACAAAGCATTGGCCGTACTTGCGCAGACTATAGTCCGTTCAATGGTCAGCCATTGGTAAAATTTAAAATTTTATTTAATTGTATCAAAAAGACCATCTCTGCTTGAGATGGTCTTTTTGATGTATAATTTATTTGCTTAAAATTATGCGAGGAAGCCGGTAAGCGGACTTGATGCTTCCGCATGTTTTCTGATACTTCCCGGACCGGAAAGAAAGGCCATGCGTCCAGCTTGAACGGCAAGTTTGAATGCGGTAGATATTTGAATTGGGTCTGAGGCAACTGCGAGTGCAGTATTAACCAGAACTGCATCTGCCCCCATTTCCATTGCTTCTGCTGCATGACTTGGAAGACCTATACCAGCGTCAACAACTACTGGTACGTGTGCCTGCTCTATGATGATTTCAATATTAGCACGGGTTTTAATACCCTGGTTGCTGCCGATAGGACTACCTAGCGGCATTACTGTTGAAGCTCCGGCATCCTGAAGATGAAGTGCCAGAATTGGATCTGCATTTATGTATGGCAGGACAATGAAACCTTCTTTTACCAGTTTTTCAGTGGCTTTAAGGGTCTCGATAGGATCGGGAAGAAGGTAGTATGGATCTGGCGTAACTTCGAGCTTGATCCAGTTATTTCCACTTGCTTCACGAGAGAGCATTGCCACTCGTATTGCTTCATCGGCATCACGAGCACCAGAGGTATTAGGAAGCAGTTGACACTTCTGGGTATCAATTTTTTCAAGCATATTATCACCGGGGTCTGAAATATTTACCCGGCGTAATGCGACTGTGACCATCTCACTTTCTGAGGCTTTAATTGCTGCAGACATGACATCTGCTGAGCTGAATTTACCAGTTCCGACAAATAGACGTGATGAAAACTCTTTGCCAGCAATTACTAAATTATCATTATTCATTTTTTTCCTACTCATACAAATATGTGAAATAAAAAGCTATTATGTTGATTTTCACCCGCCACCAACAAATTTAACCAGCTCAATGGTCATTCCATCTTGCAGAGCAGTATGAGGAAAATCTTCTTTTCTGATAATTGTTCCATTAATTTCAGCTACTATAGAAATATTGTCCAGATCCAGCTCAATAATCAGATCTGCAAGAAAAGCTGGAAAGTTATTGCTGTCGTATGACTTTACACTTCCATTTATTTTAAGTTCAGGCACTTGTCTAATCCTAGAAATATCAATTATAAAAGGTTATGCAGAGAGTTAATACCCGGAGGTGTCTCTGTATAATATGGCTCTGCAAATTTTGCCCCAATCATACTGCCGTAATAGCGCATTCTTACTTCTAATTCCTGAAATATCTGCTGATTTGGTTCATGCCAGATAAACTGGCTTTCGTAGCAGCGAATTGCAGCCATTTTCTTGTCATACTCTTCATCTGTAAGCTTCAAGAGTATACTAGGATTATATACAGTTTTTAAGTGGTAACAAGGGTATTTTAATATTCTTCCTGAACGCCAGGGTTCATACGGAAGATCAATTTTATGGATGCGGGCAAGTAAAACAGCACCTTTGGTAATATTATAGGCGGCGGTATGATCTGGGTGGGCATCTTGTTCCAGATGGGTAATAATTCGATCCGGGCGGAATTTCCTTATTGTTATCGCAAGTTTTGTGCGTGCTTCTATTGTATCTTGGAGTATACGGTTCGGTTCATCCAGACAACAGCGGTTCTCCAGTCCAAGGATCTTTCCTGCTGCTTTACTCTCACTTGCCCGTATTTCTCTGTTTCCCATCGGGGTAAGCTCACCATCTGTTATATCAACCCCTAATACTTCAATATCTGAACTAATGAGCTGGTAGATTAATCCACCAGCTCCGATTTCTATGTCATCCGGATGAGCTCCGATAAACATTACTCGCTTTATTTCAGCCACTTCCTTCATTCCTTTATCTCAATTATTTCAATACCGTTGGTGTGATTTACTTCACCGAATGGTCGGGATGTCATTACAATTACGGTGTCATCCGCTTTAATATTTTTCTTATTGTTAAAATAGTCAATAGCAAAATTTCTTACGTCTGCATTGCTGTAGATATTACCATTATAGATTGGTTCAACACCCCAGTAAAGCCGCATCTGTCGGGCAATTTCCCGTTTACTGGTGAGTGCCACTATTGGTGCAAACGGGCGGCTTTTCGAAAGAAATAACGCTGTCTGACCGGTCATAGTGTGAGCAACAATGCCACAGGCTTCAAGCTCTTCACTCATTCTGTAGGCTGCGTCACTGGTTGCAATACCGACGGGGTGAATTTCTTTGGTTCTGCGCCAGTTCCAGTGGTCATGGTTCCGTTTCAGACTCTTTTCTGTTTCCACAGCAATTTTACACATCATTGTCACTGCTTCAACCGGGTAGCTGCCGGCTGCAGACTCACCAGAAAGCATTACGGCATCGGTTCCTTGAGTGATCGCGACTGAGACATCTGTGACTTCCGCCCGGGTAGGTACCGGGTTATTGATCATTGATTCCAGCATTTGGGTGGCGGTAATTACAATTTTATTAGCCTGATTAGCTTTGTATATCAGCTGTTCCTGAATGGCAGGGAGTTTTTCGACCGCAAGTTCAACCCCAAGATCGCCTCTGGCCACCATTATCCCATCGGCAGCCGCGAGAATTGAATCAAAATTCTCAAGTGCTTCCGGTTTTTCAATTTTAGCAATTATTTTTGGGGTGTGGGTGTGCCTTGAGATTATTTCTTTTACCGGATCAAGGTCTGAAGCCTGACGAACAAAAGAAAGCCCTATAAAGTCAACCCCCATATCCAGTCCGGCTTTTAAATCTTCAATATCTTTTTCTGTAACCGATGGGGTTGACAGTTTCATTCCCGGGAGGTTCATCCCCTTATGACTGCGTAATGCACCACCGTGAATAACTTTACAGCGTACATTTCCGCCTTCGATTGCGGTCACTTTTAATTCCAGCAAGCCATCATTGAGTAAAATTCTATCATCGACCTGAGCATCAATTGCCAAAGATTTATATGAACAGGAAAATTTAACTGGAGTTCCGATGACATCCTCTTTACTTATGACTGTCTCTTCACCGTCAACGAGCGTTATCAGACCATCGGTCATAGTCCCGACTCTGATTTTGGGACCGCAAAGATCCTGAAGAATTCCGACGGGGTGATCAAGTTCAAGGCAAAGGCTTCTGACGCTTTCCAGAGCAGCCCGGTGTGATTCATGGGTGCCATGTGAAAAATTCAGACGAAATACATCAACCCCGGCAAGTATTAATTTACGTAGTATTTCCTCGTCAAATGAGGCAGGGCCAAGTGTTGCCACAACTCTTGTGAGTCTCATATATTTTCTCCAGTTAATTGGTTGCGGATAAGATCATGATATTCTATTAAGATAGAGCATTTGGGTATGGTTGTCAAAGCGTTTTTTGTGAATATCGTAAACAAAATACGTCACCTGTTGTCTTTGTCAGTTTTGCGGGCTCACATAGAATAACACCAGCTACCCAGAGTGGAATGTCCTGGTAAAAAAGTACCGGAATGCCGGGGCGTAAATGCGGGGGAATTCGGTGATTCTGCAATATGCGGCTTAGTCTCTGGCTTCCTTTGATACCGATAGGCGTTAATTTGGTATTGAGGCTGACAGTGGCAAGGTGGAGTGGCGCATCAATAAATGAAGTGGATATGTATTCAATAAACGGGTTATTCTGTTCAGGGATATTTCCATTGAGTGTGGTTTTATCAATTGAGATTATTATATTGGAGTCTTCATAGTGGAAGTTTTCTGCATAGGAATCAAAATTAATCACGTTGAATTCTGTATCTTTGGGGTAGATGAAGAAATTACTGTCATAGAGGTTTATGTGCAAGCCGCAGGCAATGTCAGTTGCTTTAATTTCTCCGGAATGAAGTTTACTTAGTGATCTGTACGCAGTCTTCGGTAACAGGAAATTTGGTATCCGTTTAGCACACAAAGCTTCAACTAGACGGATAAAAGCTGGAAGTTTTGCTTTTCTGGCGGAACTTTCGTCTATTGTTGTTTGAAAACGATAGGGCCGGTACTTTATTTTTTTAAGCTCTGACTGTATCACTGCTTCAGTTTGCTGTGCGATGTTTGATAACGACTTCAGGTTTGAGGTAGTAGCGGGATCAATGCTTTTCAGTGCCGGGATTACAATATTTCTGAGAAGATTTCTGGTGTATGAGGTATCGTTATTACTTCGGTCTTCATGCCATGTGAGGTTATTTTCCTGTGCATATGCGATAATATCTTTTTGGGGAGTCTGTAGCAGTGGTCGGTAAATTGTAATCTGTGCTTCCTGTTCACAGTCATACACCGGCAAGGGGGCGCTATATGAGATACCGCATAGTCCTCTCATACCGCTGTTGCGCATCAGACGCATCAAAATAGTCTCTATATTGTCGTCCTGATGGTGGGCGAGAAGCAGTGCCGGTTTTGTTAATTTAAAGTGGACAGAGGCTTCGTGAAAGAGTTGGTGGCGTATTTCGCGTGCTGCTTCTTCAAAATTTTGTCTGTTGTTCGCAGCGTACTGCGGGATATTCCGTGATTTGGTGTAACATTTAATTCCCAGTTGCTCGCATAGATGCTGGCAAAGTATTTCATCAGCGTCAGAGTCTTTGCCCCGTGTCTGGTGATTGAGGTGAACTGCATATAATGAAATCTTAGCAGGATTTGATAAGATATACTCAGCACATAATGTTAATAGTACGATTGAGTCCACACCGCCGGAAAGACCTATCAGCCAGTCCTGGTGCTGAGATGGAAGTAGTGGGAATACTAAGTTTTCCAGTTGTGTATTCATTATGTTTCAAAATAGATGGAATAATCAGTTCTCAACATGAGTTAGTAAAAATGCCCCGATAATCAGGTATATTATTGTCGGTCCCTGACTGGCCAGTATCGGTGAGAGTGTTGCCGATTCGCCTAATGAGAAGAATATAGAACGGAGCATAAAGAAAACAGCACAGCATACGACACCAATGATAGCATTTGAAATATAGCTTGCTTCGCGCCCTGAAGAGGTGAGCCTAAGGATAAATGAAAGGGATACGAGTAGCATGGCGAAGGAGAGCAGGGGTTCGCTGAGTCGGTTATTGATTTCCAGCCTGACTTCAAGGTCATTTGAAAGACGCATTAAATCATCCCAGGTCATAACTTTTTCTGTCAGTACCTGCCGTTCAAGCATAGCCTGTGTGACCAGTGTAGGCAGTGAATTGTCCCATTCTTTGATTACGCGATTATTATTCATTTGAACCAAGATGGATCCGCCGTCTTCAGCGGTCCACTTATTGAAATGTTCATCCTCAGGGTTGGCTACATCAATATAAGGCTGGAGCGAAGCGCGTTTAGCCCGGTAGGAATAGAAAATATTCTTACCTTCAAGGAAATCTTTAAGCTGGCGAACTTCTATACGCAGATTATATGCCTGCCCTGTTTCACCGTCGTAATGCCCCATTTCAATGAATTGTATAGTGTCTCCATCATTGAGAACAATTTTAAGCGGTATCGTTTCTGCTGGGCGGAGTCGATTATTCATTACAAAACTTTTACGCAGCAGGCTGGGGACATACATATCCCGAGTGAGTGTGAATACAGTAGAAATAATCAGAGTTACCAGTAAAATCGGGATTATTGTACGTTGAAGTGAGACTCCAGAGGCTCTCAGAACCGTCAATTCGCGGTTTAAGGTTGCGTTTGTAATGCTTATTATTGCTGCTGCAATCGGCAATGCGGAAAACATGTGTTGAATAACCAGTGATGGCGCGTATGCCGAGTAATGTTTTATAAGTATCCAAACCATCTGGGTGAGGTTGTTATGATTATTATTGGCGTATTTATAAAACTCATCGAAATTTTCCAGCAGGTCTACCAGTACAACCAGTCCCAATACCAATATTATACAGGCAAGAAGGAATTTCAGGTAGTTGAGAACAATGTATTTGTCGTAGGTGGGCAAATAAAGCGGACTGAACATTCGCTTTAATCTTGAATTGTCTATTCTTGGTGCGAAAATTTCTGCTGACATATTATGTTATATACCTTAAAATTAGTATTTACTGCACAGTTGATCAAATTTTATCTACATTACTAATAATGCAGGATGTTAAATATTGGATCAAATTATAAGGATTAACAGTTGTATTGCAACGATTGATTATTTACTTGAGATATAATATAATATTCTGATAATATATTTAAAAGAACATTAATATAAAGGTTATGATTTGAAAAAAATAGCAGCTCCGGTAAATATTATTTATCTTCTCTGGATTCTGGCATTTGTTTATCTTATTGTCGGTCCGTTCTGGGTCTCTGATAATGATTTTGCAACTGCCGGTTATTATATTAAAACGCTGGAAAACCTTGACAATACCGATTTTCTCAAGGGACAGGGGCGTCTTGAAGTAGGCTTTTCGCGTCAAGAAATAAATACTGAGGTCGGACAGCCTATTATGGGGTTTTCAGATCGTTCGCCTCTTGCAAGTAAAGGTGAGCTTAGTCCCTTGTATGCAAGAGCACTTACTGTCAGTGTCGGAGGTAAGGCTGTAACGATTGTCGGAGCCGATGTGATGCTGCTTATGGGAGATATTATTGATGATATCCTTCATGAAACCGGGCTTGCAAGAGATGAATTGTTCTTTACCGCCACTCATACTCACAGTGGGGCCGGCGGTTGGTTTAAACATCCGGTGTTTGAACTTTTTTACGGCAAATTCTCTCAGCAATATTATGCGAATTTAAAAACGGCGCTGATATCAGCGATTGTGGTGTCCCGGAAAAATTTACAGCCGGCCAGAATGAAATATACCCGAGTCAATGCCGGCGAATGGCTTGAAGATAGAATATATAAAGATAATCCGTCTACTAATGCTGATAGTTATCATGATGTTAATCCTTATTTTACCGGAGTCAGTTTTGTCACGGATAGTAATCCTGAAAAGGTTATCGCTATTCTTGCAGCATATGCCGCGCATGCAACTGTGATTCGCAAAGATGTACACCGGTTCTCAAGTGACTACCCGGGAGTTGTTTGTGAGGAATTAAAAAAGCTTACCGGGGCTGATGGTGTGTTGTTTGCAGCAGGATCCGTTGGTGATGCCAGGTCGATTTATCTGCATGAAAAGGGGGCAAATACTTTAGGTCTAAATCTGGCACGGCGGTTGGCGCCTGCTATTGCTGCAACTCCTTCGAGTACGGTGACTACACTGGCAAGTTTGTATATGCCGCTATTTATGCCCAAGGTTCGTATGTCACTGTTAGGACCTCACACGAGTGTATTTCCGCTGATTTCAGGGTTGCTGTTTGAAAATCCAGCTTATATTTCCTATTTGCAGCTTGGCGAATTTGTTTTGGTTGGCATGCCTGCTGATATTGCCGGTGAGCTGACAAAAGAGCTGCAGGATGAGCACCAAATATTAATAACAAGTTTTAACGGAAGCTGGAAAGGTTATGTTACTAAAGCAGATACATATATGTCGCGAGATAGTTATTCCACTCGTGAGATGGGGTTGTCGGGACCTCAGGCAGGGGAATACCTGATGGCTATAGCAGCAAAGATATTTGAGAAGAATAATCACAAATAAAGGATATGGATATGTTGAGAACACCTAAAGGGATGAGATTACATATTGGTATTTTCGGGCGAAGGAACGTCGGGAAATCCAGTTTGCTCAATGCTATTACCCGGCAAAACGTTTCTATTGTTTCTGATTTTGCCGGTACGACAACAGACCCTGTTGAGAAGCCTATTGAGTTATTACCATTAGGGCCGGTGCTATTTATTGATACAGCCGGACTTGATGATGAGGGTATACTTGGCGAACTGCGAAATGACAGAACAAAGAAGGTTTTTGACAGGGTTGATCTGGGAGTAATTGTGACCGACGGTGATATCTGGGGTGATTATGAGAAGCAGATTCTGGCAGAAATACGCAGGAGGAATGTTCCGGTTCTGGTAGTTATTAATAAAATTGACCGGTGTGATTTGACTGTAGAAGTCAAGCGGCAACTCGAGCAGGATAAGCTGGATTTTGCTGCTGTTTCGGCAGAATCCGGGGCTAATATCTCTGATGTGCGGCGTGCGTTACTAAAGCTTGCTCCAGAGGAGTTTGTCAGTACTCCGGCGATTCTTGGCGATCTGATGCCGGCGGGGGAGCTCTGTGTTTTTGTTGTGCCGATTGATAAGGAAGCGCCTAAGGGGCGTCTCATACTGCCACAGGTAATGTCTATTCGGGATATTCTTGATAATGACAGCTATTGCATGGTAGTTAAAGAAAGAGAACTGCGCTCTGCTCTTGATCGGCTGAAGACTCCTCCGCGTCTGGTGGTTACTGATTCGCAGGCATTTTTAAAGGTCGCTGCGGATACGCCGCCTGAAATCCCGATGACCAGCTTCTCCATTCTTTTTGCGAGGTTTAAAGGTGATCTTAATTTGCAGGTGGCAGGAACGCTGGCAATTGAATCACTCGTTCCAGGGGATAAAGTTTTAATTGCTGAATCTTGTTCGCACCATGCGATCGCTGATGATATTGGCACGGTAAAAATACCACGCTGGCTTACGCAATATGTCGGCGGTGAACTTGATTTTCAGCATGTTCAGGGGCATGATTTTGACTATGACCTCAGTCAATATAAACTTGTGATTCACTGCGGTGCCTGTATGACAAATCGTAGGGAAGTCTTGAATCGTATTCTTAAATGTCAGGAACAGGGTGTGCCGGTCACAAATTATGGGTTGACCATCGCTTACAGTCTGGGAATATTTGAAAGGGCACTGCAACCTTTCCCTGCAGCTTTGGATATTTATAAAAGTCTGCATGGATTTTAATTCATTAAGATTATGTATTGCATATTATACGCTTTTTGTGGTAATCCGGTAAAAAAAATATTTTTTTTAAACGAAGTTGATTTTGTAGTACGTTGATATTACATGTTTTATAAACTGTTATTTGTGCTTCGGTGTTTTTTTGTCGGTTATTATGTTGATTAAGGAATTTTTTGATATACATAATTGCGCAAAAGCGGTATACTCAAAATTACAGACCATAACTGGCTGTTATTATGCAAGTTAATGTTTTTTCTGTGTTTTGTGATGGAAAGTTCATAATTGTTTCATTTGGTTTTATAAACCGTAATCACTTCTAAAATTAAAAATAATCAGTTGTCGGTAGTGTCTTTTCGAGTGTTTTGGTGTAAAAAAGGAATTCGATTATGCGTATAGCAATGTTCTCATGGGAATCGTTACACTCTATCTTTATGGGTGGGCTTGGTGTACATGTTACGGAGTTGGCCGCTGGACTTGAACGCCGTGGTCATGAAATACACGTTATTACCAGGAGAAAAGAAAACCTTGATAGTTACAGTATGGTTGACGGAGTACATTATCATAGGATAGATCATGAAGTTGTTGAAGATGATTTTCTATTGACTATGGAAAAAATGTGTGAAGCAATGGCTGCGAAATTTGCAGATATTACAACAATGGTTGGACATTTTGATCTTATTCATGCTCATGACTGGCTGACTGGCCACGCGATGAAACTTACAATGATGCGGTATGGTATCAAAGGACTTTTCTCAATTCATTCTACAGAATACGGTCGCGATGGGAATGTTTTCTTTGATGGCTTTGCCAAGGAAATTCGTGATGCTGAAGCAGAAGCATGTTTTCATGCTGACCAGATTATTTGTGTAAGCGGCTTTCTTGCGGAAGAGGTTGAGCGGATATATGCAGTACCGCATGAGAAGGTTCATGTTGTACCGAATGGCGTGAACTTCAATGCTTTTGACGGTTTCATTGACCCTGCAGCGATTAAAGCGGAGTATGGTATTGGTCCAATGGCTCCAACTGTTCTGGCTGCTGGGCGCATGAGTCTGCAGAAGGGCATGGATATGCTGGTTGAAGCGGTTCCTTTGGTGCTGGCTTCTTATCCGGAAACCAAGTTTATAATTTCCGGTTCAGGACCTGAAAAGGAAAAGGTTGTTGCGATAGCAAAAGATATGGGGCTCAATGATTCTATTGTCTTTCTTGAAGCTTTGCCACGGAATAAATATATTGATCTTATGCGTGCGGTTGATATTGTTGCGGTTCCAAGCCGTAATGAACCATTCGGTATTGTGATTCTTGAAGCATGGGCTGCTGGTAAGCCGGTAGTAGCTACTACTGCAGGAGGGCCTCGCGAATTTGTTTGGCACAATATTAATGGCTTCCTTGTTGATGCTAATCCGGGAGGAATTGCACATGGACTTGGTTCTATGCTTGCTGATCACGAGCATTGCAGAGCCTTGGGAGCTAACGGTAGAAGGGCATGTGAGGTGATGTTTAATTGGGATAATGTCGCTTCTTATACTGAAGGTGTATATCAGTTTATGCTGGATAACTCCTTTGCCGAATGATGATTTAACCGATAATTAATATTAATTTAAAGCTATTGTTTATATAATCAGTAACTGCCTAATTTAATGGCAGTTACTTTTTTATTGGTTATTTGTAGAAGCTTAAAACACGGGTAACGTTTTTTGTTTGGTTCCCAGTTTATATAAATCATTTAATTATATTTGAATGATGAATGGCAGGCATTGTTATTTCTGTGAAATATTCTGGTATCTTCGAAAATAGATTCAAGTAATATGTCATAAAATCTAGATAGTGTTAGCTAAAAATAATTTGAATTGCTATAATTGATATGACATCTTTTTAAATTTATGCAGTAAAGGTATATAATATGAATGATCATGGAGCAGCCGATAGCAAGAAAACCCAGCAACAGTTTGCTGTAGGCGAGGATCGAATTCCTCTGACTGTTACCAGTTATTATAGTGAGAGTGGTATTTCGCTGGTTTTTTCAATGAGAGAAGAACGCAGATGTATCCTGCATTGGGGACTGGTTGCTGAAGGCGTCGAACAATGGATTGCTCCACCCAAACATTTTTGGCCCTCTGGAAGTGAAAAATTTGATGACCTTGCCGTGCGCAGCCCTTTCGCTGTTACTTCTGGAGTATCAACTATAAAATTTCATATTGATTCTCCGGTAAAGTGGGTCGCAATTGAGTTTGTTTTGTATTATCCTGATGAAGAGCGGTATGAGAAAAACGGCCGTTATGATTATCATTTAGGTCTTAAATATGTTGAACGCTCTGATGTTCTTCCTGAGACAGCTCTTAAAGATTGGCTGGGAGATGCT
Organism: Planctomycetota bacterium; assembly: GCA_963677015.1. Classification (GTDB taxonomy): domain Bacteria; phylum Planctomycetota; class SZUA-567; order SZUA-567; family SZUA-567. The sequence goes on along the minus strand of OY781533.1, from coordinate 1,936,301 downwards.
GCTGAGGCGGAAGGGAACTTTTATAAAAACTATCATTTGGACACCGGAGAGGATCTTGCTTTATGCCGCCGTGAAGTTGTGGGCGGTTATGATGTTTATATGGTGACTAATATTGCTGAGACAGTTTATCTGCATTGGGGCGTAAACGACCGGTTTAACAGTGGCTGGAAGTGTCCGCCCTTGTCACTGCGGAATAAAATTTCAGTGGTTTATGATGATAAGGCGGTGCGAACAGCTTTTACTCAGGAGAAGGGTTTGGCATCACTGAAACTAAGCATTCCCGGTAGTATGGCTGATGGTCCTGAGGCCATATCATTTCTTCTATATCAGTCGGATGATGATGAATGGATAAAATATAAAGGAAATGACCTCTTTTTGCCATTATTTATTGAAAGTACATCACCGGATTTTGTACCGCAGGAATATGTAGATCTACTGGAAGCTATTGTCGCCGGTGAAGCAGGTCACAGAAGCTGGACCCTTATGCACCGATATAACTTATGCATGGATCTTCTGGCACATAATACCATCACAGAGTGGTCACTGATGATTATCTTTGTCTGGCTCAGATATAGTGCAACCAGACAGCTTGACTGGCAGCGTAATTATAATACCAAACCGCGTGAACTGGCGCATAGTCAGAAGGAACTGACATATGTTTTTGCCCGTCTTTGGAAAGACTATCCGCAACAGCGATATTGGATACGGCGGATAATGGGTACTGTCGGCCGTGGCGGTGACGGTGGGCAGGGGCAGATGATTAGAGATGAAATACTCAATATTATGCACCGCAATCATATAAAAGAAACTCATGGTCATTTCATGGAGGAGTGGCACCAGAAGCTTCATAACAATACAACTCCGGATGATGTGGTTATCTGCCAGGCGTATCTTGAGTTTCTGCGGAGTAATGGTAATGTAGACCGGTTTTATCAGGTTCTTGGGGAGTCTGGAGTAACTAGAGAGCGTCTGCGTGGTTACGACCGTCCGATTGTCAGTGATCCTGATTTTAGAGGGGATGATAAAGATTCCTTAATACATGATTTTGAAAATTATTTACGAATTCTGCAGACTGTGCATGGAGGCGCTGAGCTATCGGTTGCGTTATCACGGGCTCAGGGCAGACTGGATGGTGCTCTTTCCGGTGGAATCTCAGCGCTTATTAATAGTGATTATAACCGTCTTGAAAGTGCGACAGGGTTCAGGCGGGAGCTTGCCGGATATATTGAAAGAGCTACAGATGATACGGAAATACTTGATCTGGTTTATCTGGATTTATCGCTGGAAGGTTTGATCAGGCGGGATTTTGAGAGTATACCGCAGGAGGATTATTTTGGGTTGACAAATGTCCTGTTATTTGCTCTGGAGCAGATGGCTCTTGCCGGACGTTATTCTGCCGAACTAGATCTGGCGAAAAAGCATTGGGATCGTCTTACTGCAACGACCTCTGATATTTCAGGACTCGATGCGCTGGAAGGGGTTACTATTGCCGAACGCTTTGGCAGGGTTGTGCAGGAGAATGCTTCTGAGATATCCAGCTATATTCAGCCGGTAGCGGAGTATATAGGAAAAAGCTGCAGATGTGATGAGTGGTCGGTAAAACTATTTGCTGAAGAGACGGTACGTGGCGGAGAAAGTTTTCCACTTTCCAAGGTTGTACAGGTTATGCTCAAACATCTGCGGGCTCAGGCTGGTATGGGTGGCTGGCAGATAATAGGTCCAGGAAGTACTTCTGGAGTTTTACAGTCAGTAAAGGATCTGCATTCAGTAGAGTCGGTTGTTTATAGCGAACCGGTAATTCTGATGACCGAAACGGTGGGTGGTGATGAAGAGGTACCGGAGGGCGTAGTGGGGATTATCAGCCGTCATGCTCCGGATCTGGTCTCACATTTGTCGGTGCGAACCAGAAACCTCGGAGTTGTTTTCGGGGCGTGTTTTGAGGATGATCAGTGGCATAAACTTGAAGAACTGACCGGTGAGAGTATTATTCTCTCTTCTTCACCTACTGGTGGTATGTTATTCAAGCAGGGGCATGAAGACAGTCATAAGAGCAGTTTGAAAAAATTCGATATTTCAAAGGTCAAGGTGCGTGAATTCAGTGGGTGGGCAGTAGCCAGAAAAGATTTTACCCGAGAGATACTCGGTGGTAAATCGAATAATCTCAATATACTTTTAGGAAATCTCCCAGAGTGGATAGGGCTGCCGATGTCGATGGCGGTTCCGTTTGGTGCTTTTGAGCAGGCGCTACAGGCTCCGGAGAATAGTGAGTATATTTCTATGTATAGAAGTATGTTTGAGCTGCTGGAATCCGACACAGATAAACATCTGACTGATCTGCGAAATTTAATACTGCAATTGAAAGAGCCTGCCGGTTTTAAAGATGAGTTTATGGCTGTATGGGAAACCTGCGGCTTTGCTGATATCAGCTGGGATGAAATATGGAGTGCTATCAGAAAGGTCTGGGCTTCGAAATGGAACAACCGTGCTTATTATTCACGCAAACATCTGGGTTTAGAGCATGACAAGCTGCAGATGGCGGTACTGGTGCAGCAGGTTATTGAAGCTGATTATGCGTTTGTAATTCATACGGTAAACCCAATAACCGGAAATCCTGATCAGGTTTTTGCGGAAACTGTACTCGGCCTGGGAGAGACTCTTGTTGGAAATTATCCCGGGCGTTCATTAGGGTTTACCTATGATAAAAATACAGAGGAAATAACTATTCTTTCCTTGCCGGGCAAGAGTACCGGGCTATTTGGCGGCGGTGTTATTTTCAGATCGGATTCAAACGGTGAGGACTTAGAGGGTTTTGCCGGAGCTGGATTGTATGATAGTTATCTGGCACGTGAACCGGAGAGTCGAATCATAGATTATACAGGAGAAAAGTTACTGCTGGATAGTGATTATCGTCTGGATCTCTGCCTTAAGATTGGCAGAATCGGGGTTGAAATCGAGAAAATATGCGGGTTCGCTCAGGATATTGAAGGGGCGGTACATGATGGAAGATATTTTGTAGTGCAGAATAGACCTCAGATTGGATTATAAAATGAGTATTTATATTGGAAATCAGACAGCATTTTTTACGGCAGATCCTGAAGAGCCTTTCAGTTATGCACTTGAGCATGGTTTTACTGCTTTTGAATGGTTCGCTGATAAAAAGTTTTATGATGATGGCGGCAGCAGTGGCTGGAGTTATGATGATGTCTCTGCTCAACGAGCTGTGCAGTTACGTCAGATTTCCGGCAAGACCGGTATTCGATTTTCAATTCATGCTTCTTGTGTGGCAACTCCACTTACCGATAGCGGTATTAAAGATATTTTCAAAGCTATTGAACTGGCCGAAGATATTGATGCGAAGCTGGTAAATATTCATCTCGATAAAACTTCAGGAATTGCAGCGTTTGTGCGGCAGCTGGTACCGGCTATAAGTGCAACTGCTGCTAGAGGAATTCAGTTGGCAATTGAAAATACTCCGCTTCACGCTCCAGAAGATTTTAATGAGCTTTTCACAGAGCTGGAAAAACTCGATAATCAGGTAACGCATGTGGGAATGTGTATCGATATTGGTCATGCGAATTGCTGTGAAGCGACTCGAAACGATTATATCGGATTTATAGACCGGTTGCGTTCGGACGTTAGAATTATTCATGCTCATGTACATGAAAATTGGGGTGACAAAGATAGTCATCTTCCATTATTTACGGCTGCTGCGGCAAAGGATGATACCGGGGTTAGACTTTTTATTGAGCGTTTAAGACAACGTGGGTATACAGGTAGTCTGATTATGGAGCAGTGGCCTGATGGTCGGGATATACTTGCCAATATCTTTAACCGCCTTTGTGATATACTGGGGCTTGATAAAGTTTCTTATCAGTGGGATAGTTCAGAGGACGTGGGTGAGGCCGGATCGGAGAATGAGATTCGAGAGGCTCTTGATACTGTTGTCGCTGAAGGCAGGGTGTCTGAGCCTGTGACTGATACTTCCGAGGTTCCGTATCAGCAGTTGAAATCTGAAATAGATCAGAGCAGCAGTTGGGCACTTAAAGAGATAATTTCTTTTAGTGAAACCAGTAAAAGCTGGAGGCGCAGACTGGAAGGGGTTAGAGATTTATTCTTTTCTTCGCGGCGGTTACAGGATGAGGATTTGGCGGCGATTGCGGTTTATTTGCGGTTCCTTGCTACTGGTGAGATAGTATGTGAAGAGGATGGCGGGCATTACCGGCCATGCCATCATGCTCAGACTGCGTTGGAAATAGAGGATGCGGTCGCTGCGTTGAAAAATGAAGAAAATTTCTGGATATTGCGTAAAATTTATCCATATCTGCCATCACATGCGGAGGAATTTATGCGGCATGAGCCTCTTACCCGCATAAGGGACATTGCGCATCGAAATGATATTCCTAAAGAGCTGAAACTGGATATAAAACATAACCTGCAGAATAAACTTCATCGTAGCGCCGGTCCTGAAGATTTAATTACTGCCGGTAGGATACTTGCACAAATTACTGAGGATACTGCCGCTTATTCACCGGATTTTGTTGCGGAGTTTAAGACTTTTTACGCCGAGCTGGAGGAGTTCTTCAATGCCGTAGGGCTTGAGAAGCGACTAATGCTGATTGCTGAGGAATTTCCAGAACTGAAAGGGGCCATTGAGGCTTTTCTCAGCGGTAAGACCGCCTCCGATCCGCTACTGCGTGCGGGACATGCTTATAAAGTGCGTGCGGAATTGAGAAAGTTTACTTCGGGGAAGAAGCTGCATCTGCATTCAACACTGCTTCTTGCTGATATTGAGCTCGAAGATTATGCGTTTGCGACGGTTAGTGAAACTATTAATGATCTTGAGATTGTCGATACCGTAGATAAGAGGGGTGTCGAAATAATAACCACTTCACTGCAGCATATGGTTTTAAGCGGTTTTGCGGAGAGAGAGACGGCTTGTATTCTGTCTGAAATGACGTCATGGAGTAAATCTGTTCTGGCTTCAGATACTAAGAGGTTGGATTGGTTGCGTTTTCTAGCGTCTTTGCAGCGCGGTCTGCGGTTGTGCGCATCTTTTGCTGATACTGTAAATAATAAATTTGCCGGAGCCGCGATGGTATTGGGGCATGCTTTTAATATACCTGAACATGCTATTACCGTTTATTGCGAAGGTGATATCCGTGCTAATATTATATTTCAGTTTTCCAGAATCATACAGCGGGCTCAGCGACTGCTAAAACAGCAGCTGGGACTTCCCCCTTGGAGTATCGTAACCGGCGGTGTAGCTGAAGGGATACTGGTAAGGGCTGAATCTCTGGCTGAATTTGAAGGGCGTGATGGAGCATTTGTTGTGCTGCTCTCAAAAGCTGAAGGTGATGAAGAGATACCGGCTGCAGTACGTGGCGTGCTGCTGGCACACCAGATTCCGCATCTTTCACATCTCGGGGTTCGTTCGCGCAGCGGCCGGATACCGTTTGCCGCGGCTGATTCTGTTGCGGATTTTGCTGAATTCCAGGATTATCTCGGTAAAGAAATATCCTTAACCTTTGATCAGAATGGTATACAGCAGAATTCTGTGATAACTGGTGTTGTTATTGCTGAGGTAGAAAGCGTAAGTATCCCGGATATTGAACTGAGTTCTGAGATTTGTGCCTGTTCAGTAGAGGATATTTCGATTAAAACCTGTGGCAATAAAGCTGGAGTATCTGCAGAGATGTATCGGCTTTCAGGAGACTTCGAGGATTTTGATGCACCAAGGGTAATGGCGATTCCATATGGAGTATTTGAACTCTGTCTGGAAGAGATGGCTCAACTTAAGGTTGAATATGATACTGCGGTTGATGCTCTTGGGTCAGAGGTTACTGATGTCACTGATGATAAGTTGGATAATATTGTTAAGATTATAGAAAAAATCGAGCTTCCGGCTGCCGTTATAGAGCCTGTTAAAAAATATTTCGGTGCTGATACTTTACTAGCGGTACGTTCAAGCTCTAGCGGGGAGGATCTCGCTGGATTTGCTGGAGCCGGGTTGTACAGTAGTATTATAGGAGTTAAAGGTGCAGGTATTGCTGAAGCGGTAAAGACTGTCTGGGCTTCTAAATGGACTAGAAGAGCCGTGCTTAGCAGAATGAAATATAAAATTGCACATGATAAACTGTGTATGGGTGTTTTGCTGCAGGAGATGGTACGGCCTGATTTTTCTTTTGTACTGCACACAGCAAATCCGCTTACCGGCAAATCCGGTGATATGTCATTTGAGCTTGCTGCCGGTTTTGGTGAGACACTTGTGTCGGCGGAACAGGCGGGTTCTCCCTGCCGCATTAACGTCTCTGAAGAGGGGAAGCATATTGAGATACTGCAGTGCGCGGATATTTCCAGAGCACTGGTATTTTCCGAGGTTATAGAAAAAATGGATTCAGAAATAATCGATTATTCTGCGTTTGAACCGTTTTTGGGTGATAACTTATATCAGGTGGCTGAACATCTCTGGAGGGTTGGCAGCAGTCTTGAGCGGCATTTTGGCACGCCGCAGGATGTTGAAGGGGTATTTACCGGTTCTACATGTTTTGTGGTGCAATCACGGGCGCAGGCAGGTATAGGGAGATAGAGTATGGCGATGCCGGCAATCAACGGTTTACTTAATTATCATATTAAAGGTGACGAGGCACTGCTGTATTTGGGATGCAGCAGGTATACGCAGGCAGGTTTTGGGGTTGAGCTGCATCCGGGTACGCCCGAGCATATGAAGGAAATTCTGAAATTTGTACCAGCAGGCAGCTCGTCAACAGCTCATCTTCCGTATTCGGTGGTATTGGATCATGATGATACTGACAGGATATGTGATTTTGTCGCGGAGGGTGGGGATATAATAGGTGGGTATGTAATGCATGATAGTGCATATTATCGTGAAAACTCTGAGCATGGAGTTGAACTGATTTCAAAATTAAGTAATAAACTTGATGGTAAAACCAATGGGGTGGTGTTTCTTGAATATGCGGCTGGTCTGCCATTTGATTTGTATTACAGCATAGCTGAGAAAATTACTTCTTTACCTAATATTGGTATTTGTATTGATATTGGTCATATCTCAATAAAGGCTATTGCTGAAGAGTTGTCGAAGGTATTACCTGAACAGGACCAACGTGCACTGCGGCCTGGTGGGGATCTTACATACGATAAATACAAGCTTGTAGCTCAAGCGGTACATGACGGGCGTGGAAAAGCCCTGAAATTAATTGAATCTCTGGCTAAGATAGCTAATTTTGTGCATTTTCACCTACATGACGGCCACCCGCTGTCAACATTCAGTCCGTATGGCGTGAGGGATCATATTCCGTTTTTCTGGGAGATTCCAACACAGCTTAGGGAGGTTGGAGCTGTTGGCGGGCTGTATGGCGTAACTGGTCTGAGGCGTGTCCTTCAAATCGCAATAGCTAATATTTCGGTTGAGAAGCTTTCTCTGACTCTTGAAATACATCCACAGCCCGGGCAAAAGGATATTGCCGCTGAGAATATGGAGTATTTTGCTGAGTGGCGGGATTTAACCAATGCTAAAGCGATGAATTTCTGGATGGATCTTGTCATTCAGAATTGTCTGATAGTGCGTGATTTGTGCACCGAGATGGATAAAAATAACAGGGGCTAGTAATAAAAAAGTAAATAATTACAATTTTTTTTAAAATTGTTATTGAAAGTATTGCTGCTCTTTGTATTATGTTAAACACTGATTTGTGAAATATTAAAGAATTATTGTTTATGGAGAAAGGAATTTCTCCGTTTTTTCTTTATGAAATCCGATAAAAATACGTGGATGTCGTTTTTGCTGGAGATTTTTAATAAAAGTTGCTTTTTTTATGAAAAATCACTGGATTTTTTCATGTAAGTCTATACAATCGTAACACTTGATTTCTTTTATTAATTAATGAGGTAAGTAAAATGCAGGCAGTAATTCAGACTGGTGGTAAACAGTATACAGTATCTGAGGGTGATGAGATCTTCGTTGAGCTTCTTGATACTGAGGTAGGTAATGATGTATCGTTTGATGATGTACGTATGATTACCGGTGATGAAACAAAAATAGGAACTCCTGTAGTTGAAGGTGCTTCTGTAACCGGTAAGGTGCTGGAAATGGTAAAGGGTCCAAAGACTCGTTGCGTATTCTTCCGCCGTCGTAAGGACAGTAAGACTGTTAAGGGACATCGTCAGAAGTATCTTAAGGTTAAAATTACCGCTATTTCAGCATAATATACTGCTGGAATCCCGGGAGTGGCATGTTGCCACTGATGGTTGCCGCGGGTGTGATTATTTATCAGCCTCCGGTTATTATGGCAATATGTATGTTTTTTTAAGGAGTATATAATGGCACACAAAGTTGGTAAAGGTTCGAGTAGAAACGGACGTGACAGTAATCCTCAGTTTAGAGGTATTAAAAAATTTGCTGGTGAGAAGGTTGTCGCCGGAAATATTATTGTACGTCAGGTCGGAAATAAAATTCATCCAGGCGTAAACGTAGGTCAGGGTCGTGATTTTACTCTTTTTGCACTGAGTGACGGTGTTGTTGAGTTTAAAAAGGGTAAGAAGAATACTGTAAGTATTGTTTCTGCAAACTAATATTACTGCTGCTTGTACATATTTATAATATAAGTTTTAGCAACTTGATTAACGGAATGTGGTGTGAATCCACAACGATCCCATCGCTGTATGCAGATTAATGAAAACAGAAATGCCACTGGTATATGTACTGGGAAGGTTTGTTTTTATGTTGGATGTCTTTCCTGAATCTGTGAGTCAGAAGACGAATTGAGTTAATGCTTAAGAGGGGTGAACTGGACCTTTCTTGACATGAGTCTTATGGAAAAGGATTCTAGCTGTTAATGCTAGGATCCTTTTTTTTATTGGTATTTATAGCATTTTAATGTTGTTTGATATAGTTGTATGCCGAAATGGAGAAAAATTATGAAAAGTCAGATTGAGTTGGCTCGTGAAGGTATTGTTACTCCTGAGATGATTAGTTCTGCCAAAGGTGAGTTTCTTGAGGCTGAGGATATACGCGCTGGAATAGCTGGAGGACGAATTGTGCTTCCATGTAATCCGGCGCGTAAGAGTCAGAAATGCACTGCAATTGGAGCCGGATTACGCACAAAAATAAATGCGAGTATCGGTACCAGCTCTGATATTTGTGATATTTCGCTTGAAGTAGAGAAGGCTCGAGCCGCTGAAGAAGAAGGTGCAGATACGATGATGGAGCTTTCTGCCGGCGGCGATCTGGATGCTATCAGACGTGAGGTGTTACAGGCTACGTCATTACCACTTGGTAATGTTCCACTGTATCAGGCGTTCTGTGAAGCGGCAAGGAAGTATAAGAATCCAAACAAACTGGATCCTGAGTATCTTTTTGAACTTATTGAGCGGCAGCTTGCTGACGGTTTGAGTTTTATGGCGATTCATTGTGGTATTAATCAGTATTCAATTGAAAGACTGCGCAAACAGGGGTACCGGTATGGTGGTCTTGTATCCAAGGGTGGTACCTTTATGGTCTCCTGGATGGATTATAATAATGCAGAAAATCCACTATATGAGCAATTTGACCGTGTGTGCGCTCTTATGAAGAAGTATGATGCGGTATTATCACTTGGTAATGGTATAAGAGCAGGTGCAATTCATGACAGTCATGACCGGGCTCAGATGGCTGAGATGATTACTAACTGTGAATTAGCCGAGTTAGGTCGCGAAATGGGATGTCAGATGATGGTTGAAGGCCCAGGTCACGTGCCATTGGATGAAATTGAAGCAAATATTATTCTGGAAAAACGAATGAGCGGTAATGCTCCATATTATGTATTAGGGCCAATACCTGCTGATACTGGAGCCGGCTATGATCATGTGGTCGCTGCGATTGGTGCAGCTCAGTCAGCAAGGTTCGGCGCGGATCTGATATGTTATATAACCCCGGCAGAACATCTGGCACTGCCAAGTGTCGAGGATGTCAGGGTGGGAGTGCGTACAACACGAGTGGCGGTTCAGGTCGGTGATATCGCTAAGTATCCAGAGCGCCGTGAACGTGAACGCCGCGCTTCAATTCTGCGTCGTGATATGCGTTGGGATGAGTTATATTCTGAGCTTATGTTCCCGGAAATCGCAAGGAGTATTCATGAAAGTCGAACGCCTGCTGAAGAAGGTACCTGCAGTATGTGTGGTGATTTCTGTGCAAATAAGCGTGGTACCGAGGTGTTTAAGGATTGTATAAGTGAGGAAAAATCACTGTAATTTATTTTTGTTTTATTAATATGGTAATTATATGTAAAAGAGACCGCTTAAACTGAGTTTAAGCGGTCTCTTTATTGGTTATAACCGTTAAGCTATTCCGCAATATAGGCGCCGACAATTTCACCATAAAACATTTCATGATAATCTTTATTAGAGCCGCAGTCAGAACTTGGAACATTATCAGGATAAAAAGTAGGTTTGACTTCAGCAGGAATTGCTGATTTGTCCTGCAGTTGCCGGTAAACGACTTTGCATTCGAGAGTAAGTGGTAATTCTTTAATGCCGGGAACACTTACATTTGGGCTTGGAACAGTGGTTATTTCTGCTTGAGCATGTTTATCAACGTCTTTACCTGTCTGGGTGCCGCAGATCTTTATATATTTACTGATGTCCATTCCCGGCAGGGGAATATTGATAGTGAACTCAGGGTTCTCGTTCAGTAATTGGTATGTATAGCGCCCAGTACGTACATATGTAGTGAATATGGGCTTATTCCATTCAATTCCTATCTGTCCCCATGATATCGTCATGCTGTTATTTTTAGTGCCATTTGAGGTCGTTAGCAGTATCCCTTTTTTTAAAGCGCTGAGGATAGTATTCATGTGTTCGTACATATTAATGTTTTTACTCATTTTTTTCTCCAGATGTTTTGATGGTAAATAAGTGATGTCTTATATCTGATTATATTTAGTTTGAGTGTTAATAAAAGATATTTTTACTATGTAATGCCAATCGTTTAAAACAGTTCTTATTGTGTATAAAATACGAAATTAAAATTAAAAAAAAATCATTAAAAAACTAAATTGTGCTATTTAAAAATAAAATTGTTAAGGCGTAAGTAAAAGCACTATTGTAGAATATAAATAAAAGTGTGTGTGTGCTTCTAATCTAAATACTTCAATTATCTACTACGTACTTATCATTAATCTCAGAATGTTTGTATATATACGCCATGTATATATTTTTTGGTATGATTGTTTGTTGTTCAGGTGTTTTTTAATTAATGGAGAAAAGTATGAATAAGAGATCTTCAACTGTTTTTAGATTTGCCGTACTTCTTGTGGCAATGGCTTTTGTATTATCATTTGCTACTAATATTGCTACTGCTGCAGAAAAGAAGTATAAGGTTGTAATACTGGTAAAATCTATGGGAAATGGTTTTTTCAATGCTTGTGCTGAAGGTGCAAAAGATGCGGCTAAAGAGCTTGGTGATGTAGAGGTTATATATATGGGGCCTCCAGAAACCACTGCAGAAGGGCAGATTGATATTATTGAAACATTAATCGCTCAGAAAGTAGACGCTATCGCTATTTCTGCAAACGATAGAAATGCTCTTATCCCTGTTTGTAAAAAAGCAATGAAACGTGGAATAAAAGTTATGTCATTTGATTCCGGTATTGCTGCGGGCGGCAGAATTGTTGATCTCGTACCAAGTAATGTTGACCTTGTAGGTAAGCAGCAGGTTGAAATTATTTCAAAGCTTATGGGCGGAAAAGGTGATTTTGCGATTGTTTCAGCTTCATCACAGGCAACAAACCAGAATCTATGGATAGAGGCAATGAAGAAAGAGCTTAAAAATAATCCCGCCTATAAGGATATTAAACTGCTTGAGGTTGTATACGGGGATGACAGTGCTGATAAATCATATCGCGAAGCTTCAGGTTTGTTCAGCAAGTACCCAAATCTCAAGGGTATAACTTCTCCTACTACTGTCGGTCTGCTCGCTTGTGCAAAGGCTATCGAAGATTATGACAAGAAAGACAAGGTTGAGCTGACCGGTCTTGGTCTACCTTCAGAGATGAAGCAGTATATTGAAAATGGTATCTGTAAGGAAATGGCTCTCTGGAATCCTGTTGATCTGGGTTACACTTCTACATATATCTGTGAAGGTTTGATTACCGGTAAGATCTCTGGTAAGGAAGGTGATGTTATTGACGCAGGACATATGGGTAAAGTTACAGTTGGTAGAGACGGTGTGACTGTCATGGGAAAACCATATGTATTTGATAAAGATAATGTTGCTAAATTTGCTAAAATTTTCTAGTTAAATAAGTTGTAATTGAAAATACCGAGATGCGCAGATTTATTATGTGATCATGTACTTCTGCGCATCTATTAAAACCTAACTATAAATTGTTGCAGTTATAATGTGGTGTGCAGGGAGGATAAGTTTTTGGATACTAAGCCAATATTGGAGCTAAAAGGGATTTCGAAGTTTTTCCCCGGTATTAAAGCTCTGGATGAGATAGATTTTAAAGCCAGGTGTGGTGAGGTGCATGCGCTTATTGGCGAAAACGGTGCCGGTAAGTCTACATTGATAAAGGTGGTTACCGGTGTGCATCAGCCAACAAGCGGTACCATAATTCTAAACGGTCAAGAAGTGACATTTGCTACTGTTCAGGATGCGCAGGCTGCTGGAATCTCAGCAATACATCAGGAAGCAAGTATGTTTTCCGAATTGTCGGTTGCTGAAAATATTTATATGGGTCATCATTTAAAAAAAGGAAATAACCTCTCTCCACTTGATTGGAAAGAGATGCGAAAGCGTACCAAGGAGTTATTACAAAAATTAGAACTTGATATTTCTCCGGATACGTTAGTAAAAAATCTTAGTGTCGCACAGCGTCACATGGTGGAGATTGCTAAAGCGTTATCAATTGATGCGCAAGTGATAATAATGGATGAGCCGACATCAGCGTTAAGTCTTCATGAGGTTGATGATCTTTATGCAATTATCAGACAGCTAAAAGCTGAGAATAAAGCAATCATTTTTATATCTCATAAATTTGAAGAAATCTTTGATATTTGTGATTATTTTACTGTAATGCGTGATGGCAGATATGTCGGGGAAGGGGTTATCAAAGATTCAAGTATTGATAGTATTGTTGAGATGATGGTGGGAAGATCATTGGATAAGATGTATCCCAAGGTTGAGGCTAAAATCGGCAGGCCCGCTTTGGAGGTTTCAAAGCTGAGTCGTTCGGGCTTTTTCAAGGATATATCATTTACATTGCATGAAGGTGAAATATTAGGCTTTTTCGGTCTTGTCGGGGCTGGTCGTTCTGAGGTAATGCGGGCTATATTCGGTATTGATAAGCTTGATTCCGGTAGTATCAAGCTCTGGGGTAAAGAGACTGTAATAAATGATCCTAAAGATGCTATGAGGAATAAAATTGCGTATATTCCTGAGGACAGGCAGAGTCAGGGTGCCGTGTTGAAAATGAGTATCAGTCATAATATTACTTTGGCGCTGCTCGATGAAATGTGCAAATTCGGAGTTCTGCAGCGTAAGAAGGAAAAGAGAATTTCAGAACGCTTTTCTAGAAAAATGGAGGTTAAGGCTGCAGGTCTTAATGTTGATGTTGATACCCTTAGCGGTGGTAATCAACAGAAGGTTGTTCTTGCAAAATGGTTGGCGACAGAGCCTAAAATTCTGATTCTTGATGAACCGACCAAAGGTGTAGATGTCGGTACCAAGGCCAAGGTTCATGAGTTTGTTTCTGTTCTTGCCTCTCAAGGCTTAGCCGTTATTCTGGTATCTTCTGAAATGCCTGAAATCCTGGGTATGAGTGACCGGATTGTGGTGATGCATGAAGGTATTAAAACCGCAGAGTTTAATAGAGATGAAGCGAGTTCAGAGATAATTATCAAGGCGGCTGTGAGTGAGGTGGCTTCAGAAGAGGGTGTGTGTCTTTCGTGATAGTCTCAGGAGATGAAGGTAAATGGACAGTTTTAAATTAATATACCAAAACCGTGTGGCAATGCTTTTTTTGCTGATTATAGCGGCGGTAATAGCTATGTCTATCGGCATGCCGAGGTTTTTACAGATCAGTAATTTTTCTAATATTTTTGCTGACAGTTCAATTTTAGTAATGGTTGCTTTAGGGCAGTTTCTCGTAATTTTAACCGGTGGTATTGATTTGTCAGTAGGAGCGATAATGGCTTTTTGCGGTATGCTCGGGGCAATGATAAATATGTATTATCCTGAGATCTCACCGGTATGGTGTTTACTGGCAGGAGCTGGTACCGGAGCATTATTCGGGTTGTTTAATGGTTTATTTGTTGCCTATGGGCGAATTCCGGCAATTATTGTGACTCTTGGTTCCATGGGCGTTTTTCGTGGCTTTACCTATGTGTTAAGTCAGGGTCAGTGGGTAACGGCGCATGAAATGACAGAAGGTTTTACTCAGATCCCACATGGAATGCTTTTGGGAATACCCAATATTATCGTTTTTGCAATTGTAACAGCATTGGTTATTTTTTATTTTGTACAGTATACAAGAACCGGGCGCGAGCTTTATGCTATCGGGGGTAACAAATCTGCCGCTGTGCTCGTAGGTATTAAAGAAGAAAAACTGCAGATCATAATCTTTGTTATCTGTGGCTTGATATGTGGCCTATCGGGTGTCCTATGGGCAGCAAGGTACGCTGCGGCTGTGAATGAAATGGCTACCGGGTTTGAAATGATGACTGTTGCTTCGTGTGTGCTGGGCGGTGTAAGTATTTCAGGAGGAAGCGGTCTTGTTGGCGGGGTTATTCTTGGGGCATTATTCATGGGGTTACTCAACAATTCCTTAACTATGATTAAAAATATGGCCTTTTATCAAATGTTTATTCAGGGAATGGTTGTTATTCTGGCAATGGTCTTTAATGAATTGATCGCCAGAAACAGCAACAGAGCAGTATTGAACAGGAGATTGAAATAGTTATGAATACAGTTAATACTTTGGTAAGTGAAAATAGATTAATTGCTGAGAACTCTTGGAAAGAACGTTTAATTAGAAGCCTGACTTCGTGGGAGGCTATTCTAGGACTTCTTCTGGTAGTTGAGTTTATTTACTTTTCTGTTGAAACCCCATATTTCTTTGATTCGTTTAATTTACTTAATGCCTCATTTAATTTTGTGGAGAAATCTATTCTTGCGCTTTCAATGATCTTTGTAATTATCTGCGGTGATATTGATATTTCAGTTGCTTCCATTATTGCTTTATCATCAATGGTTATTGGTTATGTTGCCAGTCTTGGCGCAGATCCATGGGTCATGGTAATATGCGGTATTGCGGTTGGTGCTGCAGCTGGCGCGCTTAATGGTTTACTGATAACGCTTGTAGGTATACCTGCAATTGCCATAACTCTTGGTACGCAGTCGCTATTCCGCGGTATAAGTACTATTGTTCTGCAGGATAAAGCATATACCGATTTTCCTGAGAGCTTTTCATACTTTGGTCAGGGATATATCTTTGATAGTGATGTGCCGTTTGAGTTGATTGCGTATATCTTTTTAGTAATTATCATCGGTTTTGTGTTACACTTCACAGGATATGGGCGTAAGTTGTATGCAATAGGTAATTGCAAGTCAACTGCAGTCTTCTCTGGTATAAAAGTAAACAAGATACGATTTATTAATTTTATGCTTAATGGTGTATTCTCAGGAATAGTCGCGATATTTATTACATCCCGTATCAGCAGTGCCCGTCCTAATATGGCTACAAACTTTGATCTTGAAAGTATCACTCTGGTAGTTCTGGGCGGGGTGTCAATTATGGGCGGACGTGGAAACATTATTGGGGTACTTATTGCCAGTTTCCTTCTTGGGTATTTAAAGTATGGTATGGGTATTATGAGTATATCCGGAAGAGTGATGGTGATCACAACAGGTTTTCTGCTGATTGGTGCGGTTCTTCTTCCAGGCTTATTGGATAAAGTAAAAGAAAACCGTAAATTACGCAGACAGCAGCGAGAGATTGACGCTCAGCATAAATGATTAAATAATAATTGAGGTAGATAAAAAGCAGTTGATGGCTGCATATTGACGAAAGGATAATGCATGATTCGTAAGGCTTTTGTTATGAGTGTTGATCGTGGCAAAGAGGAAGAGTATGCGCAAAGGCATAATCCTATTGCTGATGATCTACGAGAAACTTTGAAACAGCATGGAGTTCATAATTACAGTATTTTCCTTGATGCGGAAACCAACGCTTTATTTGGTTACGTTGAGGTAGAGTCTGAGGAACGCTGGAATGCAATCTCCCGGACTGACAGCTGTAGACGCTGGTGGAAATATATGCGTGATGTAATGCCGACTAATTCTGATGACAGTCCGCTATCAAGCGATCTGAGTGAAGTATTCCATCTGGAATAGAATAGTTGTCGGGCATTTGCCGTTGTCAGACATTCGGCACGTTTACCTTACTGACATTGTTGCGATATTGTTTAGGGGAAACATTCATGACGCTTTTAAATTGTCTGGTAAAGTAATTGCTGTCATTGTAGCCACACATATAGCTAATTTCATTGATGGAAAGTTCTGTCTGATTCAGCAGAGAGCAGGCTTTTTCAATACGCAGAACTTTCTGATAGTGTAGTGGTGTTGTATTGGTTGTCTTCTTAAAAATATGCAGGAAATGGCTTTTTGAAAGGTTGGCAATTTTAGCTAGGGTGTCCTGATTGATTTCTTCAGTAAAATGCAGCTCAATAAAAGATATTGCTTCAGCAACACGCATGATTTCTGGTGATTTGTTATTTTCTCCATTGTTATAACTGCGTGCAAGATGTCCGATCAGCTCAAGAAAGTAGACTTTGGCAAAGAAGATATATCCCGGGGCGTTATCATTCATTTCATTTTCAATGAGAGTGATTATTGAAAGAGCTTTATTGAGCTGAGGAGTTGTTAAAAGCAGTCTGGACGTATTCTGTGAACTGAAGTGTGGTTCAATCTTGAATAATGCATGAAACCCCGGCATTGTTCCTATATCGGCAAGGTGGGTCGTCAGGCTTTCAGGGTTATAAAGGACATTGATAAGGGTCAGGTTGTCTACATCTTTATAACCATGACGGACTCCGGGATTTACTATGTAGACATCACCGACTTCAAGTTTATATGAAAGCTTTTCGGTGAAGTGTATCCCTGTGCCGCCGGTAACGACAACCAGCTCTACAAATTCATGCTCATGTAAAGGGTAATTTACCTGGGGATTACGACGCAGAATAGAAAAAGGCAGTTGATGTTGGCTGACACTGAAAAAATCATGACGGGATAATTTCATAAGCTGTTCCTCATAAAATGGTGAATGTTTTTCTATATTTATAAGGCTAACTGGAATATTGAAAAACGAACAAGACAAAGCACAAACATATCAATAATTGTATATATTGCTTACTTGTTAAACAATAGTCAAGTGTCTTTTTGTGCAATAATTATATGCTAATAAAATAATAGAATATTTGTTTTAAATGCCTGATTTTAATGAAAGGTCTATAATGTCAGAGATAGAAAAGTTATTTGAAAGCGCTAAGGAAAGGTATTCGGATTTTGGTATCGATGTTGAACAGGCAATGAATAAGGTCGCGAAAATTGCGATTTCAATGCATTGCTGGCAAGGTGATGATGTTACGGGATTTGAAACTGCGGTAGGTAATGATGGCGGAATCTTTACTACCGGGGCTTATCCAGGAAAAGCAACAAATCCGGCAGAGCTGCGCAGTGATATCGAAAAAGCTTTTTCACTGATTCCTGGTAAGCATAAACTTAATCTTCACTCAATTTACGCCGAGACCGGTGGTGCTAAGGTAGAGCGTAATCAGATTGAAGCCTGTCACTTTACCGGCTGGGTAGACTGGGCTAAAGAGCAGAGGGTCGGGCTTGATTATAATCCAACATATTTTGCGCACCCTATGGCTAATTCTGACATGACTCTTGCTGATCCTGACAAGGCTGTTCGTGATTACTGGATTGAGCATGGTATTAAATCAAGAGAAGTTACCGCGTATTTTGGGGACTCTCTAGGTATCACCTCTGTTATGAATAACTGGATCCCTGATGGCTTTAAAGATAAACCTGCAGATCGTGTGGGACCGCGGGAGCGCCTTATAGATTCACTCGATAAAATTTTTGCCAAGGATATGTCTGCTTCGAATTCGCGCGAAGCTGTTGAATGTAAGTTGTTTGGCATTGGTACGGAATCATATGTCGTTGGTTCGCACGAATTTTATTTGGGTTATGCTATCAAAAACAAAAAACTGTTATGTCTGGATGCAGGTCATTTTCATCCAACTGAGACAATAGATGATAAAATTGGGACCTGTCTGTTGTACCTTGATGAATTGCTCCTGCATGTAAGTAGAGGTGTTCGCTGGGACAGTGATCATATTATAACTTTTTCAGATGAACTAAAGAATATAGCTTATGAAATCATCGCTAATGATTATCAGAACAGGGTGTATATCGGACTTGATTTCTTTGATGCGAGTGTAAATAGAGTCGCTGCGTGGGTGATAGGAATGCGTAATATGCTTAAAGCACTTTTGCAGGCAGCTCTGGCTCCAGTATCACAAATGCGTGAAGCGGAACTTAATCGCGACTTTACGACTCGCTTAGCTTTGCAGGAAGAAGCAAAAAGCATGCCGTTCTCTGCCGTCTGGAATATGTATTGCGAGCGTAATAATGTACCAGTTGGCATTGACTGGTATAAAGAGGTTAAGGCTTATGAGTCAATAGAGCTCAGTAAGCGCGGCTAAAAATATGAATTATGATTTTAGTTATAAAGAATATAAAAATTAATAATGAAAGGGTCTGATATGAAATCAATTCAGCCAAACTCTGAAGTAATGGAACAGATAACCAAGGCTGCGGAGGTTGCAAAATTTTTGTGGCAGCGTGAATGGGCGGAGCGTAATGGAGGAAATATATCCCTCAACCTCACTGATTGTATTGGTGAACTGCCGGCAGATATGTCCGAATTTGTTTTTGTGCAGCAGGATGGAGTCGCAAAAGAAGCTGCAGGTATGAGTTTCTTTGTTACCGGAACCGGCAGGAGGATGCGGGATCTGAGAAAGCCAGAGACGTCATCATGTATTATTACTTATAATTCTGAAGCAACAGGGTACTATATTATCTGGGGCGGAAATAATGATCCTGAATTCAGGCCGAGCTGTGAACTGCTTCCGCACGTAAAAATGCATCTTGATATAATTGCCAGCGGCAGCAACTATAAAGCGGTACTTCATACACATCCTATTGAGTTGATTGCACTCTCACATCATCCGGTTATCGGCGCCAGTGAAGAATTATTCAATCGTTGTGTCTGGAGTATGCTGCCTGAGGTCCGGGTCTATGTACCGCGTGGTATTGGTTTGACTCCATATTCTGCTCCAAGTTCTGAAGAACTGGCTGACAGGACAGTTAAAGCCCTGCGAACTAAAGATGTTGCCATCTGGAGTATGCATGGGGCAACAGCTGCCGGGCTTGACGCGGAGATGGCATTTGACTTTATAGATGTTGCTAATAAAGGTGCGAAAGTTTATCTTACCTGTCTTGAGAGTGGCTATATCCCATATGGAATGAATGATGCGCAGATGGAAGAGCTGGAAGAAATTTTCTTGAAGAAATAACCTGGCTTGATCCGACGGTGTATATTTCCCTGAATTCCAAGGTTCAGGGTAAGGTTTCGTCTGCATTTTTCTAGATATGAGGTGATCTGATGATAGCTGTACTTGATATCGGTAAGACCAATAAGAAAACAATAATTTTTGATTCTTCACTGCAGATTGTGGCTCAGAATAAAACAAGTCTGGGTGAGTATGAAAAGAACGGTAAAAGAGTTGAGCAGCCTGAAGAGATATTCAACTGGTTTTTAGACTGTCTTAGTGAATATAACGGAATATATAAAATTGATGCAATATCTGTAACAACTCAGGGTGCCAGTCTTGTCTGTCTGGATAAAGGAGGTCGTTTAGCACTCCCTCCGCTGGCATATACTAATGATGGCGGTGCTGAGTTTGACGAGGATTTCTATTCACGCTTTGGCTCCAGAGAAAAACTGCAGCGTGAAACCTTAACGGCTCCAATTGGCAGTATGATAAATTGTGCCAAGCTGATATACTTTTTGCAGCGAGAATATCCTTCTGAATTTACTAATGTAGCAGAGGTACTCTTTTATCCGCAGTATTTCGTGAATAGATTGACAGGACAGTCCGTAACCGAGCCGACATATCTGGGGTGCCATACATATTTGTTTGATGCAGAGTTTAAAGGTTATTCCCGGGTAGCGTCTGAACTCGGAATTACCAAATTATTGCCGGAAAGAATTGTTGCTCCCTGGACTAATGTTGGAAGAGTTACAGAAGATGTGGTGAGACGCACCGGGGTAAATCCGGATTGTATAGTGACTGCGGGGATTCATGACTCGAATTCCAGTTTACTTCCATATATTATAACGACTGAAGAGGATTTTACCCTTAACTCCAGTGGTACCTGGTGTGTGCTGATGCACCGAAGCAATTCGACGAAAATAAAGGATGATGAACTGGGTAAGACTATATTTTATAATTTTGACGCATTTTCCCAACCTGTTAAAACTTCAGTGTTTATGGGAGGAAAAGAGTATGAGGTATACAGCAGAATTATAGAAGGTGTCCATGGAAGAAGCGGGATGCCTGATTTTTCAGTAGATATTTACCAGCAGGTCTTATCGGAATGTGATTATTTCTTTATCCCTTCTGTTGAGGTCGGAGTAGGAATACTTCCCAATTCCATACCGGCGGTACATTATAAGGGGAGCGCATATCCTTTGACTGAAGTGCAAAAGCCTGAAATCGCCAAAGTTATTTTTGCTGACTATGAGCTTGCTTTTGCGGCTTTGAACTGTTCGTTGGCTGCACAGAGTAAGATTGCCATTGACTATACTAATTCGAATGCTACAACGCAGCTTTACATTGAGGGTGGATTTAGAAATAATCCGGCATATTGTCAGCTCATCGCGGATTTATATCCTGAGGCTGAAATATACACAACAAATCTAGAACAGGCGACAGCGATAGGCGCTGGGATTATTGCAAAAGCCGCGCTTGAGAATTCTGATCCGTATTGTGCAAAAAGTGACATATTAATTGAGAAAAACCGAATAAAACCTGTTTCATTAGATAACATGAAAGAATATGTTGCGAAATTCATCAATTTATCGCAGTAACTCGATTAAACAACGAGAATAGATAAAGGATACTGTCATGTACTGGTGATAGTATCCTTTATTTGCTTTTATTGTATGTATTTGTTGGGTATCGCATTTCGATACATTTGTTGTTGGTCGATTTATGTAATTGGTTTTACTGTTAAAATTAGTTTCAACAGCTTTTATTACCAATTTGTAGAAAAGTTTTGTAAAAAATTAAAAAAATTTTAAAAGCAAAATATTAGTGAAACCTAATATTTTATCAGGAGTTTTTGGGGGCAGTTAATTATTGTAGCAGCAAAATACTCGGGAAAAGACAGGGTGCAGCTAAAATATGCTGTTAGGAGGATAAATTTACAATGATAATTGTATTGTTCTAACGTTATTACTCTGGGTGGGTTAAGAATCCAATAATAGTAATAGATACTTGCAGTCTGCTTATAATTCTGTATAATCTTTTCATTATTTATTTTTTAATGGTTGCTAATTAATGATATCAGGACAAGATAACGAATGTCAAACCGCTAAACCTAAATGGGTTGTGCGTTCCAACAATAATACCGATGCACAGCTACTTGCGGAAAATTTGAATATTTCTATTGTTACAGCTAGGGTTTTGGCGCGGAGAGTGGGCAATGATCTGCAGCTAGCCAGGAATTTTATAAATCCTGTGCTTTCTACGTTATTGTCTCCTTTTAAGATGCGTGACATGGCATTAGCCGCACAGCGCATAGTTAGTGCAATACGCAGTAAAGAGAAAATAATTGTGTTTGGTGACTATGATGCTGACGGTGTCACCGCAACAGCTGTACTTATTACCGTTTTTTCTGAATTAGGCGCAAATGTTACGCACTATCTGCCTAGTAGAATGGAAGAAGGGTATGGAATTTCTGACACTTTTATTGAGCATGCTAAGAGCACCGGCACGACGCTCGTAGTTACTGTTGACTGCGGAACAAGTGAGAATGAGAATATAGATAAGCTCAATTCTCTTGGAATAGATGTAATTGTATCTGACCACCATGAACCGGGAGGTCAGGAGTTGCCAAAAGCTCTGGCTGTTATCAATCCAAAACGTGATGATGCCAGCTATCCTTTTCGAGATCTGACCGGTGCAGGGGTTGCTTTCAAACTTGCCTGGGCGGTTTGTGAGGAATATATTGGCAATGAAAAGGTTGGAAAAACTCTTCAGGAAGCCCTTTTATCGGTGCTTCCTTTTGTTACGATAGGAACAATTGCTGATGTCGCTCCTATGACCGGAGAGAACAGAGTCATGGTTTCATTCGGTCTTAATCGTATCGGCAGTTCTTTTCCGGGTGTTAGAGCCTTGCTACATGTCTCGCGGGTTGATCCGTCAAAGGCTACCAGTAGAGATATTGGATTTGCAATAGCACCACGGCTTAATGCTGCGGGAAGGCTTGGAGCTGCGGACCTTGCTTTAAATTTACTTGTTGCTAAATCTGACGATGAAGCTGAAAAACTTGCGGTAATTCTTGACAACAAGAATAAAGAACGTCAGGCTTTATGTCAGGAAACGCTTAAACACGCTCGTGATATTGTTGAGCGTGAGTATAATGTCGAGAAGGACTCTGTTCTGGTTGTCTGCGCTGATGAATGGCATGAAGGTGTTATCGGAATTGTTGCGGGAAGACTGTCGGACGATTATAATCTTCCTGTAGCTGTTATCTCATTTAATAGTGAGGGTAAAGGAAAGGGTTCTGCCCGTGGAGTTCCAGGTCTGAATCTTTATAAGGCGATAAGCTACTCGCGTGAACGGCTGCTAACATTTGGCGGTCATGAACAGGCTGCTGGGTTTGCAATCGATAAAAGCGAGATTCTGGCCTTTAAGCAGGAGCTCGATCAGCAGTGCCGGAATCAGATTGAAAAGAATAAAATTGAGTATACCTTAGATATTGACTGTGAGGTAGACCTTACCGATGTCAATGATTCTCTGCTTTATGAACTTAAAATGCTGGCTCCATTTGGTGAAGGAAATCCGCAGCCGGTCTTTTTGTGTCGTGGTGTCAGGGTTTCAGGAAGTCCCAGACTCATGGGGCGTGAAAATAAACATTTTACTTTTAACGCTGCAAAAAACCGTACTGCGTATCGCGCAGTAGTCTTCAATAATATAAAACCTTTGGAAATGATCGATAGAGGAATAAGAAAATGGGATATTGTTTTCTCCCTTAATTTCAACGACTTCTATGATCCTCCACGACTTGAGTTGCGAATAATCGATATGCAACCAGCAAAATAACACTTTACACACTAACTGGTATGTGATAGTATTTGAGCTACAATGTAAGTAGGGGTTGATTTGTTATGGCTAAAACAAAATCGCGCAGGCAGTCGCAAAACAGTTTGTTGATGCGGCAGATAATACAGAGATTACGAGAGTATGATCTTGATGAAGTTGAGATTGTCTGCAAAAAATATCTTAAATCAAAGGTGCGAAAGCACTAAGATACTCATTTAAAAGCCTTGCTTCCGTTGAGAGCAAGGCTTTTAAATTATAAAAAAATGTGCTTGACGCGTATACTTATATTATAATTTCGATATTATACTTTGCAGGAGTTACTGTATTATATCATGATCTCACTTCCAGCCGGAGCTATAAAACATCTATCTCCCAATTCATCCTTGAATAATCTGCAGGCTTTTGCGCCGGTACAGTGACAAAGACCGATACCGCCAATACTGAGTTGTGCAAAGGCGTTGATTCGCTGTTTGACTGCGGCATCGTTGGTCTTTCCGAGGTGAAAACCACCTAGAACCATTAGAACTTCATCATCCGGGAACTGCTGCATGGCATCTTTGGTTATGTTGACTGATCCTCTATGAGCACAGCCGGTGATGATTACTATGCCTTGAGTTGTACGTATTACCAGTGTACGCTCATCGGTCATCATGTCGTTAACATAATTTCCATCTTTGTCTTTTGTAAACATATACTGTGAAGGGGCTTCATAAGATTCATGTAGTGGTGCGGGACCGATAAGAAAAATGTTTGGGGCGATTTCTGTCTTGCTACTCAGTTCGGTTATACTTTTCGCCAATTCACTAAGTTCCTCTTTTGAGTATGGAATTCCAATATTTTCATATTCATTATTCTCGCGAAGCGCAAATTTTGGCTCAAAAACACCGGTACCGGCGAATACTGGAATTTGTCCGGGGTTTTTATTGAGGACGCATTTGAGTCCACCGGTATGATCATAGTGCCCGTGACTGAGGGCTATCCAATCAAGGTCATCAATGTCGAGGAACATTTCTTCGGCATTTTCAAGTATTTGAGTGGTTTGTCCAGTGTCGTATAAGCCTTTCTGACCATTGAATTCGATATAGATTGACAGACCGTGCTCCGGAACAATATGTTCATCGCAGGAGGTGTTTTCGATGAGGAGGACAAGTCGTAATTCACAGTCATCAATATCTTCTTCATCGTCTTCGTCGTCAAAAAATTCGGTTTCTTTTTCGCTCATTTTGAAGATACACCATTTCTATTTCCCCAGTTATCTCTGGAAAAATCGGTAAAATTAAGATAAATATTTTCTGCAGGAATAGAGGTGAACTCAGCAATTACTGCTGCTGCTTTGCGGCTGATTTCGTCATTTATATCACGTTCAATCTTGCCTATACCTCTAATATCAATAAATGCACACTCTGCCTCTTCGCCGCGCATGATGAAATCACTTTCGGTAATAGCCACCATCACTTTTGACTCACCTTTTCCTGTTTCTTCACCGGTTATTCTGCTGATCTCTTTCATTATTTGCTGCTTGTTAATGTTCGCTGCCGCTGACAACATTATCTTGATAAATGGCATGAAAATCCTCCTGTTCAAGGTTTATTGAGTAATATACATTATATATTAATTTGTTATTAATTTGCAAACGCTATATTACTTATTTTTAAAAAAGATCAATTTTAGCAGATGACAACAACAAAAATTCAGCTATAATATCAATATGGTACCGTAGGTATTACGGTTTAGCTATTCTAAATAATTTAAATATGATATATTTAATAAAAAAGGAGAGCATTATGTTGAGTCAAAAATTAGCAGATGAGTTCAATGCTCAGATTGGACGTGAGTTTTATTCTGGTTATTTTTATATGTCAATGTCAGCATGGCTTCAGGATGCCAGCCTGGAGGGTATTGCAAAGTGGATGCAGATACAGGCGCAGGAAGAGATGTCTCACGCCATGATTATGTATAATTTTATTCTTGATGCCGGAGTTAAAGTAAAACTTCCTGCAATCGATCAGCCGCCAGCAGATTTTGAAAGTCCTCTGGATGTCTTTAAACAGGGGTTAGCGCATGAAAAACTTGTAACCTCATGCATCAATAACTTGATGGATATTGCGGTTGAAGAGAAAAATCATGCTGTTACCAGTTTCTTAAACTGGTTTGTAGATGAACAATTGGAGGAAGAGGCTAATTTCTCCACTATTCTAGGTAAACTGCAGCTTATTGAGAAGAGTGCTGGTGGTGGCATCTTTATGCTTGATAATGAATTGGGCGCCCGGACTTTTGTTTTGCCGACTCCGCTGACCGGCAAGATTGATCTTGGGGTATAATTATATTTATTGGTCTGTTTAGGGGCGTATTTTACGCCCCTTTTTTTGATGTGGGAAGAGAGAATGAGTGCTGAAGTAAATAAGGTGTTTATTGAGCCAAGTCAGGAAAGACTTGATTGTTGGAATATGGGATATGATATCTGTACTACAATGGATAAGCCATATGATCTGGTTATTGGTATAACCCGTGGGGGAGCACCTATAGCTTTCTATGTGCAGGAGTTCCTTTTAAAATTCTGGGATACTCCTATAGGGTTTGCAACTCTGCGTACTAGAAGTTATGATAATATTGGTAGTGCCGGAGAGGTGATAATAGGATCTCTGGAAGAGGTGAGAGATGAGCTTCGCAATGGAACCAGAGTATTACTAGTTGATGATATTTTTGATAGAGGCAAGACCATTGAAGCAACAATAGCGGCACTGCACAAGAATTTCCCTCAGGTTGAGCTGATTACAATTGCGACACTTTATTATAAGCCTGATAACTGCATGGTTGATATTAAACCTGATTTTTTTGTCAGAGAGTATAAAGGTGATGAATGGGTGGTATTTCCGCATTCTATCAGTGATCTCAATTCACGCGGAGAGATGGAGTCATTCGGTGTCCCCGAAAAAATAATTAAATTATTGGTAAAATAGTCATCTTAATATGGCTACTGCTGGAGGAGTCATGGCCAAGGTAAGTGAAATAATCAATCTAATGGAGTTTATTGCACCATCCTGGATGGCGTGTTCCGGTGATGTAAACGGACTGCAGGCAGGCAGCCCTGCTGATAGTGTCTCAAAAGTTTTGCTGGCCCTTGATGCGACCAGCAAAACTATTGATTATGCCGTTGATAATGGGTATTCATTGATTGTGACTCATCATCCGAGGTTTTATCATCCATTAAAGAACTTATGCCGTGATACATTTAGTGGTAATCTGGCGTATAAACTCTGTAAACATGATATTGCTCTGTATAATGCACATACAAACTTTGATATTGTGCCAGGCGGAGTTAATGATACCCTCGCTGATCTTATCGGTCTTTCAGAGACGATGCCATTGGATCCATTGATTCGAGATGAACTTTTGAAACTTACGGTTTATGTTGATGAAGATCATATTGATGAGCTTAAAAGTGCATTGTGTGAAGCAGGGGCGGGAGAACTGGGTAATTATACAGATTGCGCCTATAAAACAATTGGTATCGGCTGTTTCAAGCCACTTGAAAATGCCAAGCCATATTGCGGCAGGGCTGGGGAACTTTATGAATCTGAAGAGTGGCGGTTGGAAGTTATTTTGCCGCGGTCACTTAAGTCTGGAATTGAACGCATATTATGTGAAGTTCATCCATATGAACAACCTGCTTATGATTTTACAGCTATTGATGCGGCGCAATGCTACGGTTTGGGGAGGATCGGAATTCTACCTAGGGCGCTTACGGTTGAAACTATTGCCCGTAAATATAAGAAAGCAGTTAAGAGCCGTGCGGTGCAGATTTTAGACTGCAGCAATAAACCTGTTAAAAAGCTCGCGGTTTGGAGTGGCAGTGGGGTTAATGTCAGTAAAACAGTAGCGAGTGGAGCGGAATGCCTGGTATGTGGCGAGCTGGGGTATCATGATGCTGAAGTGCTGGCATTTTATGATGTTTCGGTAATTATACTTGGTCACTGTCCGTGCGAGGAAATGGCTCTTTTACAACTCAAACAGAGCCTGGAATCAGGTATTGAAGGTGTTACTGTTGATCTTGCTCCAAGGTTTTCTCCAGATTTCAAATCTATATAACAGACTTGGTAATTAATTATTAAGCTGTGCTATTCCTGATAATTTTGTCTTGGCAGCTAGTTTTAGCTTTTATCGTTGTTCGCAATTAGTATAATAGATTATACTGAGTTATATCATGTTTTTTCAAATACTATTAAGGACAGTGGTGTATGGAGTATTCTGACTCTTTGAGGCTCCTTGAAACTTTTATAAACTATGAAAGAGCAAGTAAATATCTTGCTAAGGATGAAAATTTCGGGTTATCCCGGATGATTCAGCTTCTTGATATTCTTGGCAATCCTCAGAACAATTTTGTTGCGTTTCATATTGCCGGAACCAAGGGTAAGGGTTCAACGGCTCATCTGTCAGCGGCAATTTTAAAAAGAATTGGTCTTAAATGCGGTTTATTTACATCGCCTCACATAATCGAATTGCGTGAACGTATTCAGATCGATAGTGAGTATATTGAAAAAGATGAGTTTGCCAGTTGTTTTGAACTCGCTTATAAAGCGTCGCAGTTAATGGCTGAGGAAAACAGACCTACATATTTTGAGATGTTGACGGCTATTGCATTTCTTGCGTTTTCACGAATTCCTGTTGATGTGGCGGTGCTTGAGGTTGGTCTTGGCGGTAGACTTGATTCAACAAATATTCCTTCATTACCGGTAGTTGTTTCGGCTATTACTCCTATAAGTTATGATCATACTGCTCTTCTGGGGGATACACTTGAGAAAATAGCATATGAAAAATCCTGTATTATACGAAGAAATACACCTGTAATTGTGGGAAGACAGGAAGACAGGGCGCTTGCTGTTATTGAGGAAATTATAAAAAACAATAACTGTGTAGAAGTAAAGGTAACAGAGGATGTTACCGCAGAATGTATAGAATATGATTTTTCAAGGTTTATGACTCAGAAAATCAGGATTAAGACCAAGCGTGCGGTTTATGATGAGATTGAATTACCACTTATTGGCGATCATCAGCTTGATAACGCGGCTGCGGCAGTGGCTATGGTTGAAGAATTTCTTGAAACGCCTATACAGCCAACTATTATGAAAGAGGCGTGGACAGATCTGGTAGTGCCTGGAAGAGTTGAAATAGTGAGCTCTGTGCCATGGATAGTTCTTGATTCTTCACATAATCCTGCGAGTATCTGGGCTCTTTCTGAATGTATTCAAAAATATTTTCCATCAATATATCCTAAGACCCTGGTCTTTAGCGCGAATGAAGATAAAGATGCCAGAGCAATGCTGAGAATCCTCGTTCCTTTGTTTGACAGCGTTGTCTTTACATCTAATAATAGTGATCGTCATACTCCGCCATGCAGACTTGCTGAGTTGGCGCTGGAGCTGTATCCTAATCTGACACAGGATGTTAAGGATAACCCGTTGAGTGCGGTAGATTTAGCTTTGCATATATCAGGTAATGACGGCTTAGTTGTTGTTTGTGGAAGCATGTATCTTGTTGGGGATACCCGTGATTTCTGTAAAACTGTCGGGCAGTTTCTAGATTATGAGGAAGGACTTGAATTATAGGGTTCAGATTTTCTTGCAAAAAAAAAGTTGTGGTCACGACTTTTTTTATAAAAAATATTCTGAAAGTTTATAACTTATTGTTAATATTATGATTAGGGTCTGAATATAATAAATAATTTTTTTATTTAATCCTAAAGTTTGTTTTAATTATACCGTTAATTACAGTATAAGATTAAAATATTGATGATTATCAATAATTATATATCTTTAAATCAGTTTTTGGATATAGTTTGTGATCGGATATGGCGATAAATATGGTATCGGTATCGCCGTTGAGGTAAGGTTCAATCATTTTGAGGAGTTTCTCTGTCAGTGATTGAATTTAAAGATTGGGCTGCAATGGGAATTGCGCACAATTGAGTATAGTACGCAGAAGATCGGCTGCGTGAAAGGTAGGTGGTTTATGAGTTCAATTCAAGGCATGGGCGAGTTCGAAAGTATTCGCCGCACAGTTCAAAAGGACGACACTACTCGTAAGAAGTCTGAGCGTGAAGAGAGTCGTACTACTAGGACAACAGGAACCGATACTGCGCAAGTTTCTGATACTGCACGTATGTATAAAATGCGTGATGACTCAGTTGAGAAACTCAGTGATATACCTGATCCTAGAGAAGAGAAGATTCAAGAAATTCTTGAAAAAATCGATAGTGGCTCACTTCTAACTCCTACTAATGTTAAGAACAGTATTGCTAAAATGATAAGACAGGGATTGATTTAGTAGAGGGCATAATTATGACGTATTATTGTTCTTTTTGAGAAGAACTATACAGCAGGGTTGTATAGTTCTTTTTTTTTAGATTTTATACTAATTTCTAATAATAAATTAATAATATGTATTGACAATTTTATGGTTATGGGTATTATCTTTATTCTCAACTGCGGAAGTGGCGGAACGGCAGACGCGCTTGGTTGAGGGCCAAGTGATAGCAATATCGTGGAAGTTCAAATCTTCTCTTCCGCACCAGACTAAGGGCTTGTAAACTATACGTTTACAAGCCCTTTTTTCGTTTTGTGGTTGTGTATTGGGGCGTGATACTAGACGATAATACAAAAAGTTCAGGATGTATACGGTATGGGTGTTTTAATATGATCTTTCTACCCTTTGTTATAATCTATTATTTATCAATAGTGAATAGTTCTAGTGCGATTATTGTTTTGGAGACGGTGATAAATTGTTATCGTCTAACAGTTTTTGAGATAATTGTTTATATCAGTATGCGTTGTTGTGTCGCATGTGGTTTTGAAATATATTTTATAAATACTTATTGTTATTTGTGAAATGATATAGTTGTAGTAGAATGAAATTATAATTTTTGCCGCAGGATTGTTATAATTAGCTGGAGGTAATCCATGAATAATAATTTTGAAGCACAAGCAGAGATATATAATTTCACTGAGAAGTTCTGGTTTGTGTTTTTAATGTATTTTTGTGTTATTATGGTTTTGGCTGTAGCTGGAGTTTATTATATTGCAGATGATGACAGAACCGAATCTATAGAACATATTAAAGAGGACTCTTTATCACAAATAAAGATTCTTGACATTAAAATTCATAACATGTTTGATACTGTAAAATCAGATTTATTGTTTTTGCCTAAACTTGAAAAAATGCTGCTAAGTAAAGATCTGAGTGATATTGCTGATAAAGATGGTATCGCTAATGTTTTTCTTGATTTTTTAAAGAATAAAAAAATTTATGATCAGGTCAGGTATATTGATAAATCCGGGATGGAGGTTGTCAGGGTTAATTATAATAATGGTAATCCTAAAATAGTTAATTCTGAGGATTTGCAGGATAAATCAAGCCGGTATTATTTTAAAGAAACTCTTGCTATGGAATCTGAGCGTATTTATATGTCTCCAATGGATCTTAACATCGAAAATAGTGAGATTGAGCTGCCTCTGAAACCAATGGTACGTTTAGGTGTGCCGGTTTATCAGGCAGGAGATATTAACGGGGTGATAATTTTGAATTATCTTGCAGATAATGTGTTAAGTCTAATAAGAGATTCGAGTAATTTACTTGGCGGTGATTTCTATCTTGTAGATAAGGATGGCTATTGGTTGAGTAACCCTGACAGCAGTAAAGAGTGGGGATTCATGTATAAAGAGAGGGATGAGTATAAGTTTTCTGCTGAATTTCCGAAAATATGGTCGCAGATAATGAATGCGAGATTTATGCAGAAGAAAGTCGGGGATATCATTATCTCCTATTCTACAATTAAACCTTTAAATTATGTTAGTGAAAGTGCGAAATCTCCTATATGGTTTTTAATTAATATTATTGATTTATCAAAATATAACCTCAGTCATGAACAGTTTTATCATAATATTGTCAAGTATCTGTTAATATGTGCTTTGCTGGTCTGTATTCTTGCTGTAATTATGGCATATGTTACAATTCAGCGAAATAAATACGGTAATGCGTTGAAACAGTTATCTCGCTGTGATCACCTGACAAAGGTTAATAATCGGGGTGAGCTTTTGAATATCTTGACAGTATTATTGCTGATTCCCATAATCATAAATTCGATTATGCGCTTATGTGTATAGATTTGGTGGGATTGTGTGAAATTAATTTTTCTAAAGGGTATAAAACAGGGGATATGGTATTGCAGCTTGTTGCTGAAACTTTAAAAAATCTTGATATTAATTCAAGTTACGTTGCGAGGATTGACGGAGATAAATTTGCATTGGTTTTGACACAAAAACCTGATAGCGTTTTTTGCGTGAATACCGCCAACCGCTTGCTTACTAGCCTTAATGAATTGTTTACGATCAAAGATGGCATTATTCGCGTTGCAGTGAATATTGGGATTGTAATTGGTCATCCAGGTGATTACGAGAACGCTGATGAGCTATTGGTTAAGTCTGAAAAATTACTCCTAGAGGTTCTTAATAGCAGAGAAAAGATTAAGCTTGATGAAGTTAGTCAGCACAAATGATTTGAGCTAGTTATTAACTTTTAATAACATTGGCTGTTATTAATAAATTTAGTTGTTATTATTCTGCAAATGTTGCGTTTTTTTACATAATAACCGTAGGTTGCATTGTAATGAATATTATCTCATATTTGCTTGGCTTGAGCTTGAATTCCTCTGTAAATGCAAGTGAAACTAATATTTTTTTAAGTTTATACAAAATACTATATAAAACACGACTTAAATGTGTATTATATTGTAATTGGATATCTTTCGGGAAAATGTAAAGTTTTAATTGTTAAAAAATATTGTTATATATGAATAAGGTAAATTTACTTCTCATTATAATTGCATGTCTGCTTACTACAGGCAGACTGACTGCTGCTGAGATTAATTTCACGGATGTTGAGAAGAAATTTATTGCTGAGCATTCGATTATAAAGGCACAAAACAATATTGAGTTTATGCCTTTTAATTTTTATAAAAACGGTAATCCCCAAGGCTATACAGTCGACTACCTGAAAATTCTGGCTCGTAAAATTGGAATTCATATTGAATTCATTCCTGTAACCAGTTGCCATGATTCTCTTGCTATGTTGAAATCACGCCGAATCGATATTATTGGTAATGTTGTTGAATTGCAGCAACGCAAGAATTATGCATTATTTACTAAGCCAATATTCAAATATTCTCCTGCAATAATTACTCGCAATGATAGCCATATAAGCAGTATAACTGATTTGCGAGGAAAAAAAATTGCTGTAGTTGCCGGCTATTGGGGTGATGATGTTTTACGTGAATATTTCCCTGATATCAAAATTCTAAAAGTTTTGAAACCGCTAGATGCTTTAAAGAAGGTCGCTTATGGTGAGATTGACGCTGTAATTGGCAATGCAACTGTTTTTCTGGCTGTTGCGTTGGAGCATAATATTGGTAACCTTGTGGTTTCAGGTGACGTTACACTTCCCGATATGGATAAGTATTACGACCGTATCGCTGTACGCCGTGACTGGCCGGTACTTTTAAGTATTTTGAATAAAGCTATTGCTGCTGTTACCTACCGGGAAGAACTAGAACTAAAGAAAAAGTGGATTGACCAGCAGAGCACGGCTAATTCACTTGATTTTACTGATGAGGAATTTGAGTATTTAATTAATAAGGGAAGTATACGGATGTCGGTAGATCCAGATTTTCTTCCTTATGAGGGCATTGACAGTCATGGGCAATATCAAGGTATTGGTGCGGAATTTGTTCAGGAGTTTCAGAAGTTTCTGCCTGTACCAATCGAACTGATTCCAACGAAAAATTGGCGAGAGACGATAGATAACGCTAAAAACGGACGTTGTGATATTTTACCTTTGCTTAATAAAACTCCTCAGCGAGAGGCGTTTTTGAACTTCACAGAACCATACCTTACTGATGCAATTGTTATAATTGCCCGTAAGAGTGAATTTTATCTGGATGGAATAAGCGCATTAAATAACAAAAAAGTGAGCATTGCCAGTGGTTATTATATTTCTGAGGTGATTGAGAAGGATTATCCGGAAATTGAGCTGGTTAATACCATGCATGAAAGTGAGGCCTTCAAGCTGGTCTCAGAAGAAAAAGCGTTTGCTACTGTTACTTCCGTATTAACCGCTTCGCGTATAATCAGGTATTATGGCATCTCTAATCTGAAAATAGCCGGTCAGACTCAATTGCGCGATAACTTTCGAGTAGGGGTGGTAAAGAATGAGCCTGTTTTGTTCTCCATTATGCAGAAGGTTGTCAACCATATAGATCAGAAACAGCGTAATGAAATTCTCAGTCATTGGTATACTGTTGGCTTTGAACATAAAACAGATTACCGTATTGTCTGGCAGGTTGCCGGCATTGGTGTTGTCCTTGTTATTCTGCTGGTGCTTAATATTGTTTCGAGTCACAGATATAACAAAAAAATTACGGAATCAAATGAAAAACTTCAGGCAAAAAACACCGAGTTAAACCATTTGAGGGTTCAGCTTGAATATAATATTTTAGAGCTTAACAAGTTGGCTATAACCGATAAACTTACCGGGTTGTATAACCGGGTAAAGATTGATGCAACGTTACACCAGCAGATGAAGTTTTTAAATCATAAGGGGTATTTTTTTGGTGTTATTCTGCTGGATATTGATCATTTTAAAGATGTAAATGATAATTTTGGGCATCAGGTTGGTGATTATGTGTTGAAGACTATTGCAACACTTATACGTGAGAATACACGTTATACCGATATTGTTGGCAGATGGGGCGGTGAAGAGTTTATTATTATCTGTCCGGAAACCGGTGCCAGAAGGCTTGGTGTATTGACTGAAAATCTGCGCACCTTGATTGAAAAGGTAAAATTTAACGATGCGGGGCAATTAACCGCCAGTTTTGGTTATACTGTTTCACAAAATGAAGCAGATTCAATTGTTAAGATTGTGTCAAGGGCTGACAAAGCACTATATGATGCCAAGCAGAGCGGTAGAAATACCGTAAGGTTCCGTTAAGTACATGAATTGCGGTTTTATTCCTCATATCTTTCCGCAATAGTGAAATTGAAAGTTGTGCCATCTTCCTGGTTTGATGTAAATTCAACGCTTCCGCCAAGAATTTCCTCTCCAAATAGTTTCATTGAATAGGTACCCAAGCCACGGCCAATATTACTTTTAGTACTAAAGTTTCTCTGAAAAATTCTTTGGGCATCTTCATGTGGTATAGTTGTGATATTATGTACAGAGAAAGTCAGGGTGTTATCAGTATTTCGGGTAACCCACATCCTAACTTTTTCACCATAATCAGTGGCCTCAAGTGCATTTATAACCATATTTGTCAAAACTCTTAAAACTACAGAGCGATCAGTATACAGGTCTGCATCTTCATTATTAGCTTCGATAAGGAATAGCTTTCCGTCACAGCTATTATGAACTTTTATAAAGCTGTATATTTCTGTAAGGATATCACTAATTGTGGTCTTTTCCAGATGTGGCATGTAGGTGCCGGCAATATTTTTTGACAGACATTCCTGCATTTCAATCTCTTTTTTAAGACGTGAGCAGCCGCGCTTGATAATATTTAACATCTTATCAGAGTTATCTGTAGGGGTAACAAGTTCAACGGCGACATTGATTGTTGATATAATATTATTAATGTCATGAAAGAATATGCTTTCAAGAGCAGAAAGTTGCTGCTCTCTACTGACATCACGTAAGAAAACTAAGATATACTCCTGATCACCGTGCTTTACGTAGCTTGATTTGATATGAAACATCAAGTCGCTTTCTACACCTTTTTCTTTTCTTTTAACGACGCAATGTCCATCAAAGCTGTTTTTGTATTGTATGCTGCTTGCAATTGCAATAGCAGCACCGCAGGTTGTACAGTTTAGAGTTGTTCCGCAACCATTGGGGAATGAATTAGCATTAATGCATTTTATGGTTTCACCAAGCCTGTAGCCAATAATCTCTTTTTCGTCACGTATGCCCAGGCTTGAAAGGAAATCCTTGTTGACAGCCAGAATCTGGCGTTTAGTGTTTAAAACAGCAAATAATCCGCTGGTAGTTGTTAGTATTGCATCCATAATCTGATTATTGCTGATAGACGCAATTTCTTTAGCAAGTTCATCTCCGGCTGATTTATCTGGTGGCGAGAAATACGTATCCATAAAGTCCTGTCGGTTATAGGTGAATTATATTATTAATTTTAGTTTCAGGATATTTTTCGTCAACATAATAAATCTAGATTAACAATTTCTTTAGAAAATTTTACATTGATTTTGTTGAGAGGTTATAGCGTCATAACGGCTAAAAAAACTGATTTAAAATAACAAATCCACTTGCAATTATAGCGATTATCAGTATATATAAATATCTAAAATGTTTAGTATTTGATTTATACGCTCGTAGCTCAGCTGGATAGAGCACAGGATTTCTAATCCTGCGGTCAGAGGTTCGAATCCTCTCGGGCGTGCCAATAATAATAAAGCCAAATCCTTGTTTATAAAGGGTTTGGCTTATTTATTTGGTACACAAACAGATAGAAATTTTTTTGGTGAGCCAAGAATTTTCTATATTATCCGACTTTTACTACTGTTCAAAATTTATTTGTCAGTGATCATATTTTGCTCGTACTATACCACAATATATTATAGTGTGTTGGTTCTGTCACAGCGTAGTGATTTAGAATGTAGCTGATGCTAAGGTAATAACTTTATGCCTTTAGATCTATAGATATTTTTGTTGGCTGTTAATTTTAGTGCTAATAAATTATGAATCAAGGTGAAACAGTAAGCTAATACTAGTTTGGATATTCACAAGAATATGATTTTTTTAGTAAGTATTGCTAAATTATTTATTTGAAGTTATGGATATAAATTCATTATATTAAAGAATTTTGCAAGAAATTGTAGAAATAATGATTATATAATTAATAAAGACTTAAAATTTATTACAAAATTTAGTTTGAGTGTTATTAAATTAAACGGTGATTTTATCAATGTCTGTCTATCATAATAGTAGATGTATTTTAATAAAATAATGCTACTGCTTTAAAGTATAATATCTGGTCAGTCATTATACTTGGTATGAACCTCAGAATATGGTTAATTTTGCCAATACTTTGAACCGGTGATTTGAGTGTTTAGCTGGGTGTAGGCAATTATTATGATATACATTTAATCATATTAGTAATTTAATGATATTTTAAAAATTAAGAAATAATGGGAAGTATCGTGAAAAACAGGGTGTATTCTGAACAAATAATTTCTAAACTTCTTAAAGATGTTGAGATGTTACAAGGTGAAGGCTTGGATTTTGAGAAATCGTGCAAAAGACTTACACGGGGGAAATTTTTATCTATATACGATAAAGAATATCAAGCAAAATCAGCCAAAATTATTGAGTTAAAAGAAGAAAATCAACGTCTTAGAAAACGTGTTTCCGATTTATCTTTTGATAATGAAATACTCAAGGAAATGTCAAAAAAAAGTTAGAATTTTATCTAATATCTACTAAGTTGAAATATATTCAAGATTCCGTAACGTAAATATCGGGAATTTTTCATGTAGCGCAGCTGTAACTTGGATATTCAATATAATACGCGTCATTGAACTGTAATGACTTAACACGAGCTTATATTATTAACTATTTTATGGTATATGTGAGGAATAAAGCTCAATTTTCTGTTAGGAATATTTTTATAAGGGAGGAGAAAATGAATATAAATGAACTAAATTTTTTAATTAAGCATATTTGTAGAAATTGGATTCGTTCCTTGAGTAATTTGAATATCAGTGAAAATGCGTTGCAAATAATGGTTAAAAGTTTCATCCGTTCTGAATACAGATATTGCGCTCCTGGCAAAACTATTCTGGTGTTTGGCCTTATGTTGAATTCTTATAATAATAATATGTTGACACATGAGGAAATGAATGCATTCAATGGGCTTCACCAGTCTTGTAAGTTGGTACTTAATGACTCTAAAACTCCTGCAAGTATAAAAGAGTTTGCTGCGTCAAACAAAAAGTATTTACACATCCTCTGGCATGCAGCCAAGTATAATCGAAATATTGCTTTACTTAAGTCTAATATTGGTGCAAAAATTCAAAATGATATGAATCTTATCCTAAAATCCCAGA
The DNA here is from genome assembly GCA_963677015.1 of Planctomycetota bacterium. Lineage (GTDB taxonomy): Bacteria > Planctomycetota > SZUA-567 > SZUA-567 > SZUA-567. The sequence goes on along the minus strand of OY781533.1, from coordinate 1,898,685 downwards.
TTAAAACTGCATCAAGTGCAAAATCATTGGTATACTCGGTAGTTTTTTCTGCAGCTGTTATAACGTCTGTATTGATTTGTTTTTTATAGAATGATGGCGCATAATATTATGGTATAGATTATTTATAATGTAATCTGGATATGAATATTATAATAATTATATTCCTTATGATTTGGCGCGCTCATGTTATTTGAGCCAGTGATTTAATCACTGGCTTTTTTTTAAAACTAATATAAGAAGTTTAGAATATAGCGCATTGTTAACAGTCAGGTTAAATTGCTGTGATAATAATAATAACTAAGAATCTTGACATTAACCTCTGTTTGAGTATTATTAGTATGCTAACAATATTTAGGAGTTATAATGAAAGACACTATACATTTTCAGCTTTTGGCGGCTCACACACTGTTTCAAAAGACATTTTTGAGTGAGATAAAAAAATACTATCCGCATTTATTACCCGGACAGCCTAAAATAATTGACTATCTAATCAGAAAAGAATCAGCATACCAAACTCAGATTGCACGAGCCTGCCTGCTTGAGCCTCCAACATTGAGTGTTATTCTGAATAAAATGGAAGATTCGGGCCTTATCTGTCGTGAAAAAAAAGCTGATAACAAGAAGAATATTGTTGTCTCCCTAACCGATACCGGTAAGGAAATAGGTGAGAGAATAGTTTCCTGCTTTGTGGATATTGAGAAGAGCTTATGCGCAGGATTAAATTCTCAGGAAATTGCTCTACTTTCTAAGTCACTTAACACTATTTATGCAAATGCCTTGGAGTATAATAATGAAATATAAATATAGTAAGCGCCGGCGGCTTTTTTGTCTGTTCTTTGGATTGTCTATGTGTGGTCTGGGCGTGGCATTTAGTACTAGGCCTGCAATAGGAACAAGTCCAATTTCAAGTTTGCCGTATGTCTTGACTCTTTTTGCGCCGTTAAGTTTTGGGGTGTGGACGGTAATTGTAAATATACTATTTTTGCTAGGTCAAATTATTATTTTACGGGGTAATTTTAGGTGGTTACAATTATCACAACTCGGGGCGGTATGTGTGTTAGGATTTTTTATTGATTTTGGAATGTGGCTGTCACAGTTTTGTATTCCACACACTTATTTTATGCGGCTAGTTGAAATCTTTATCGGATGTATAATCATGGCTGCGGGTATTTCCTGTGAATTGGCGGCGGATATAACTTATATTCCCGGAGAGGGACTGGTCAAAGCAATAGCTGCACACTGGCGGTTGAACTTTGGTAAAGTGAAGGTCTTTTTTGATGTATTATTAGTCTTGATTGCTTTTTGTATTTCGCTATATGGTAGTGGAAAGGTTTACGGCATACGTGAGGGAACAGTAATTGCCGCTTTGTCTGTCGGGTATTTGGTCCGGCTCTGGCAAAAGCCATTTCGAGTCGTAAAAAGAAGCCTGATAAAAACGGTAAAGTAATAAATTCAGTGGTTGTTTTTGTTTTTGGATATTATAATTTTGGACTATGCTGTGCTGTAACAGCAATGTTATCTCGTTTATTGTTTTACTTTGATTACAGGTATATTGCTGTTGAATTGATTGTCAGCATTTGCCTCACTCAGATTATGTTTTTATTAATATGTAACAACCGTTTTCACATTAAGAATACCCTGAATTTGTATTAATACGTAAGCAATTCACAGCTTACGTATTTTTTATAAGCATTTCTAGAGTTGCAGCATGGTTATAACAATAAAAGCTATTAATATTTTTTAGTAATCTGATGGCTTTAATAATCTTTTATAAGTATAAATTCACGGTTATTATAATAAATATTTTGTAACAAATATGTAATGTTTAATAAAATAAATTTGATTTTAGCATATGTCGCTTGCAAAAAAAAATTATTAAAAGTAATATAATAATAATACATCTTATCATAAAACACTAATTTATTTAAATATGACTCAGTAACCGTTATGGAGTTTGAAGTGGCAGAATATTGTCCAAATATTGTTCTTGTCGTTGATCCTGATAAGGCATACAGGGATAAGTTAGGAAAATCACTTGAAGAATTCACAGAAACACCTTTTCAGGTTCTGTGGGCTGAATCACTAGCTGAAGCACAGGTAATAATAAAAAAGATTCCTCCAAATATTATTGTTTCTGAAATTGATCTTCCTGATAGTAAAGGAAAATTAACTTTTGATTCATATGGCAAATTTGCCAAGGGTATTCCACTTGTGATTCTTACTGATATACCGGAAAAAGATGTCTTTGGCAAAACCAACGATGTCAGGAATGAACGCTATTGTCTAAAAAGTAAAGTGTCACTGAATTTTTTTGTAGCAAGCCTTAAATATATTATCGAATCTGATAAGCCTGATGACGCAAGCGGGTATGTAGATAAAAAGATTTTGATTGTTGATGATGATGTCACATCTCGGTTTGTTTTAATAAATTATCTTAAAGAGATCGGTTGTGTTATCGAAGAGGCTGAAGATGGTTTTATGGCTTTGGCGATTCTACGCAAACATGCAATTCAACAAACACCGTTTCATCTTGTTATTGTTGATTTGATGATGCCTAATATGGATGGATTTGAATTTTTATCTACCTTGAGAAAACGAAGTTGGGGAAAATCAATCCCTTTGCTGGTATCAAGTTCCAGAAAAGATCCAGAAGCTATCATCAAAGTGAAATATAATAATATAAAAGGCTATCTGCTGAAGCCTGTAACACGTGAAAATCTGTTGGAAAAAGTCACCGAAGCTTTGCGGGAAAGCAATTCTTATAAGGATAATATATGATTATTCACAGAAGTGTAAAAATCATTATTATATTTTGCTGTTTAGTTTTATGTCCCTGCGGGTTTGCCGATGAATCACAAGATTATAATTCAAGTAGAGTAAATTTAACTCGTGAAGAATCGATGTGGTTGCAAGAACATCCGGTTTGGCGAGTACATAATGAAACAGACTGGATTCCCTTTAATTTCAATAAAAATGGTAAACCTCAGGGCTATTCTATAAGCTACATGGATTTACTTGCAAAAAAACTTGGGGTTGAAGTTCAGTATATTTCAGGACACAGCTGGAGCGATTTTATCAGTATGATCAAGAATAAGAAGCTTGATATCATGCTGAATATTGCAAAGACTCCCGAGCGTGAAAAATTTCTGCTGTTTACAAATTCATATCTTAAGAATCCCAAGGTAATAATAAGTCCTAAAAGTTCGCCAATAAGTTCATTAAGCCAGCTTGTGGGTAAAACCGTCGCAATACCGCGAAATTTTTTATATGAGGAAATATTGCGTAATGATTACCCTGATATAAATTTATTTCCGGTTGAAAATACACTTGAAGCTTTAAAATCAGTAGCTGCAGGGAGGACAGATGCAACACTTGCTGTTGAAGCGGTCTCACGACATCTTATTGATGATAATAATTTGATTTCTTTAACTGTCAGTGGTGAGGCAGTGTTGGGAAGTCCTGATCTACAGAATTTACGGTTAGCAGTACGTGATGACTGGCCAGTGCTTAGAAATATTCTAAATAAAGCTATTAAAAGTATCCGTTTTGATGAAATGGCGGAACTAAAGGAAAAGTGGTTGAGCTTTGACCTTGAGCGCGCATCAATAATTGAACTTACCGATGAAGAGAAAAGCTGGATTGGCGCGCATCCTGTTATTACTGTTGATAATGAAAAATCTTTTGCTCCGTTTAATTTTGTGAGTGATGGACTCCCTGCAGGATTTTCTGTTGATTACATAAACTTGATCGCTTCACGCTTGGGGCTGGAAATTAAATATGTCACAGGTCCGAGTTGGGATGAATTTCTGGAGATGGTTAAAGACAAAGATTTGGATGTTGTTCTTAATATTGTAAAGACTGCTTCCAGAGAAGAGTATCTTCGTTTTAGTGATACCTATTTTTCAAGTCGTAGTGTAATTGTAAGCAGAAGAGGAAAAGCATATAAGAGTATTAATGAACTGAATGGCAAAGTAGTTGCAATTCCTGAAGGGTTCTATTATCAGGAAATACTTAGAGATAAATTTCCACGTGTCAGATTGTTGATAGTAAAGGATGTTGCAGAGTCTTTGAAAGCTGTTTCACTGGGGAGTGCTGATGCAACATTGGAGAAGGAATCAGTAATAAACTATGTAATTCGTGATAATATGATATCAAATCTTGTTACAAGCGGTGAGTTTGAGTTTGATGATTCAGAGCATAATAATTTACGAATTGGGGTAAGAGCAGATAATCCCAAACTTATGGCTTTGATAAAAAAATCAATGGCCTCAATAACCAAGAGTGAATTTGATTCACTCTTGTATAAATGGAGGTTGCGCAGCTCGTTTGAAAGAGAGTATTCAGAAAATGAGCAGATGGAGATGGAAGGCAGCCATTTCTGGCGTAATATACCTATGATAATTGGGGTAATGGCGTTATTGATTTTTATTCTGTATATTATTTCATTACTTATGAAAAAATTTCTGCCGGCGCTATCAAACCGAATTAATATGATGTTGTTAAGTATGATTGTACTGGGTGGTTTTCTAACAGCTATAATTATCGGGGCAGTGATAGGACTTAATGATATTGAGAAGCAATGCCGTAAAACTGCGGTAAATCTGTTGAGAATTGTCACTGATACAGCATATGACTCTTTTCGTGACTGGGTTGACTTTGAGTGTGATTATGTTCAAAGCCTTGCAGCTGAATCTGAATTACAACAAATGGTTCAAAAGCTTGTCACTGAATCTTCAAATGGTGCTAATACGGGTGGTAATAAGGAAACGGATAGAATTCGCAGTATAATAAAGTCAAGAAGTAGGCGTTCGGATGATTTGGGATTTTGTGTTATCTCAAGGAATTTCCGGACTATTGCCAGTTCCTCCGGGAAAAATTCAAATAATAAAAATTTATTCGCCATTGCCTACCCTGAACTGCTTAAGCGTTCTCTATATGGTGAGACTATTTGGCTACCACCGACACTGTTCCCTAATTTGAGCTCAAACTCAAATGATAATGCGCGTAAGACAGCGGTTATGGCGGTTGCTACCCCATTATATAATAGTGAAGGTGGCATTATTGCTGTATTGGCGCTGTATTATGATGCAGCAAAGAGCTTTTCAAAGATATTTCAGAGTGCCCGTATTTTATCAGGAAGTGAAATTTATGCCATTAATGATCAGGGAATTATTCTTAGTAAAGTAAGCAATAGGGAGCGTTTGATTGAATGTGGAGTAATAGACGTTCATGAACAGATTATCATGAATATCAAGGCTGTTGTTCCAAAAGCTATGCATAGTAAAACAAAATACCAGCGGAAGGGGCGTGAGCTTGAATTCACTAAAGCCGTTGATAGTGCAATAAAGCGCGGGAGCGGCAGCAGTATAAGCAGTTATTCTGACTTTTGCGGAAGAGATGTTCTTGGAGCCTGGGTTTGGAGTAAGGAATATAATATTGGCCTTGTTACTGAGATTGATGAAAAAGAAGGTATTAGTGATTATTATTATGATAGAAAAATAATAATATCTGTTGTCGGAATTACCGTAGTCATTTCGTTACTTCTTATTGCTGCTGCCATATGGAGTAATGAGCGTTCAAAAGCCAAGTTAAGGAAAGCGCGGGATGATTGGGAAAAATTAGCTGCTGTAAGTACTGCTGAATTACGTAAGAGAGAAGAGAAGTTTCGGGCGATGTTTGTACAGACAATTCAGCTTATGGCAATAATGGACACCGAAGGAACAATTCTTGAAGTAAATAATGCCGGGATAAAAATGGTTGAGCGAAGCGAGCAAGATCTTATAGGTAAAAAACTTGTCGATGAGCTTGAATGGGGCGGATCTGTTGAAATAAAATCTCAGGTGGCTGCAGCCGTCCGTTCCGCAATAAATGGAGAAAACTCCAAGTTGGATATGGCATTACCAACTCGTGATGGTAATTTAATGTATCTGGATGTATCTTTTATGCCGGTAAGGGATAAAGATAATAATATCTCATTCATTATTGCTCTGGGGCATAATATTACAGAGCGCAGGGAGATGGAAGACAATTTGGCGATGAGAGCAGACTGGGCTCAGGGTCTGCAAAAAGCCGGGCAGCGTATATCCCGGTGTACGTCTGTTGAGGATCTGACACAGACGGCATGCTGCATAACAGTTGACAGCCTGTGGTTACATAACGTCTGGATTGGTGCTCCTGATGAGGAAAATGGGAAAATATATCCTATTGCTGCCGCCGGTGATATTGAGATGCTGACAGAGCAAAGCGAAATAGTTTATCTTCAGGATGCTTTTAATAAAGAGCGTATAATAATAATTGATGACGTGTTTAGTGACGGACATGATCTGGAGTGTAGAGCGTTTGCAGAAAAATCCGGTTTCAGGAGTTGTGCCATATTTCCAATAAAAGTCGGGAATGAATGTAAAGCAATTTTTGTAATATGTTCTCCTGATTCTGGAAAGGACTCTATTGTTGTACAGTTGGCTCCACTTATTGAAACACTTGTCCAGCAAATTGGCCATGTCTGGCTGAGATGTCTTCTTGATGCGGAGATGATGGAAAAGCAAAAGGAAATTCAGCATCAGAAAGACTTCCTGGAAAGCACTTTAAATTCGTTAACACACCCGTTCTTTGTTATTAATACTGTAGACCGTTCAATTATGATGATGAATGAGACTGCGCGACAGCTAGGAATACAGGAATCTGAAACCTGTTATGAGTTAATTCGCAATCAAAGCCAGCCATGTCTAGATGATGCAGGTAACACCTGTCCGGTTGATTTAGTGATGAGTACTAAACAGCCGGTAGTTATTGAGCATTGCTATTCAGATATAAAGTCCGGAAAGAAATTTTACGAAATTCATGGATATCCGATTTTAGATGATACTGGTAATGTTGTACAGATGATTGAATATTCATTTGATATTACTGACCGTAAGAATATGGAGCAGGATCTAGTTGTTGCAAAAGAAAAAGCGGAAGATGCGACAAAAGCAAAGAGTGATTTTCTGGCTAATATGAGTCATGAGATCAGAACACCTATGAATGCTATTATGGGAATGGCTCATTTGGCTCTAGGCACAGAATTGAACTCCAAACAAAGGAATTATATTCAGAAAATCGATTCTTCGGCACGTTCATTATTAGGCATTATAAACGATATTCTGGATTTTTCGAAAATTGAAGCCGGGAAAATGACTATTGAAGAAATTGATTTTGATTTAGATCAGGTCATAAATGATGTAACAACAATGGTTGGAATCAAAATCGAGAGTAAAGGTATTGAGCTTTTAGTAAGGTTTGCTGCGGATGTTCCGAAGGCTTTATTTGGTGATCCACTGCGCTTGGGTCAGATTTTGATTAATCTTGCGAATAACGCCACAAAATTTACGCAGGAAGGTGAGATTGTTATTGCGGTAGAATTAATTGAAACGTTAAATCAAGATGTCACTTTGAAGTTTTCAGTTAAGGATACCGGTATTGGTATGAATGCTGAGCAACAGGATAAATTGTTTCAGGCATTTTCACAGGCTGATGTCTCAACAACCCGTAAGTATGGCGGCACCGGATTAGGCTTATCAATCTGCAAACATTTATGCGAAATGATGCATGGAAAAATCTGGGTCGAAAGTGAAGAGGGGGCTGGAAGTAATTTTCAGTTTACGGTCAAACTTAAAAAGAGTAAAAATGCCGTTAGAAAACCAATCACTCCCAATCCGGATTTAAGAAATATGAAAATTCTGGTAGTTGATGATAATTTGACTGCACAGGAAATTCTGGAGTCGATGCTTATTGCAATGAGCTTTAGGGTCGCTCTTGCTGCTTCCGGTGAAGATGCTATTGCTGAGTTGTTACGTAATTCTGAAGCGGATCCATACAGACTGTTATTCATAGATTGGAAAATGCCTGGAATGAACGGGATTGAAACTGCAAAATCTATTTTGAATAATCCAGAGATAAAAATTAAACCGAAGATGATAATGCTGACAGCATATGGACGCGAAGAGATTATGATGAATGCGGAAAAATCAGGTCTTGACGGCTTTCTGGTAAAACCTACTACGCAATCGGTAATTCTTGATAATATAATGTCAATATTCAATAAAGATGATAGTGCTGCACGATTATCTGACAATAAACAAAGTGCAGGTAATGATGATTTGAGTTCTTTACGCGGGGCTCAGATATTGCTGGTTGAGGATAATGAGTTAAATCAGGAGGTCGCAACTGAATTACTTGCTGCTGCCGGAATCAATGTTGATATCGCTAATAATGGTAAAGAAGCAACGGTTAAGGTAAAAGAAAAGAAGTATGACGCCGTTCTCATGGATATACAGATGCCATTGATGGATGGATATACCGCTACACGAGAAATTAGAGCGTATAAAGATGACTTCTATGCAAAAAGATTACCTATACTGGCAATGACGGCCAATGCGATGTCAGGTGACAAAGAGAAAGCCCTTGCTGCTGGAATGAATGATCATGTTGCCAAGCCAATTAATCCGGAACACTTATTTGAAACGCTCAAGAAGTTTGTGCATATTTCGTCAGCTGATGTCCAAGAGAAGAATAGTAATGAGGTGAGAAAACAAGAGAAGTTGGATTCTGTTTTACCGCAACGTCTGCCGGGCATTGATATTGAGGATGGACTTTTGCGTGTAGCAGGCAATAAACAGCTCTTTAAAAAGTTGTTGTTTAAGCTTATTGAGCAATATGAAAATGCGACAACGGAGATTTCTAAAATGCTTATTGAAAACCGGCTGGAAGAAGCGCAACGTTTTTCTCATAGCCTTAAGGGGGTTGCTGGAAACTTGGGCGCTGAATCATTGCAGGCAGCTTCAGCATCGGTAGAACTTGCTTTCAAGGAGGATAGACTTGATGAAGTCTCCGGGTTATTAGATATTTTGCAGCAGAAGCTTGGTATAGTAACCGATGGAATCAGGGAAAATGTTGAGTATGAACAAGCTGATGTGTCGAATAAATCTGATGGCGATTATAAAGAGCTTTTGGAAATTTTCACGGAGTTGCTGCCATATATCGAAACCAAAAAAGCTCGATACTGTAAGGAGATCTCAGCCAAACTTAATATCAAAACATGGCCGGTGGCTGTATCGTCACAAATAACTGAAATAATAACTCTGATCAATAAATATCGCTTCAAAGAGGCTCAGGTTATTATTCAGAGTATCTGTGATAATCAAGAAAGATGATAGGTGATGAAATCAATAAATGACGCAACAATTCTTGTTGTTGATGATACCGAGGCAAATGTTGATATCCTGCTCGAAGCGTTGGGAGAGGATTACGATGTTAGTGTTGCTATTAATGGCGAATTAGCATTGGAGTCGGTTGCGGTGGAAATCCCTGATCTTATTCTGCTTGACGTTATGATGCCGGATATTGATGGTTATGAGGTTTGTTCAAGGTTGAAATCACACACGGAAACAGCGAATATCCCAATTATCTTTTTGACCGCATTGACTGATATAAAGGATAAAACCAAAGGTTTTGAACAAGGCGCGGTTGACTACATTACCAAACCGTTTGAGGTGTTGGAGGTTAAAGCTAGAGTAAGAACGCATCTGTCAATATATCTTATGGCGCGTGAAATTGAAGAACAGCGAAAAATTGCTCAGGAGAATGCTGAAAAAGCAGAACAGGCAACAAGAGCAAAGGCGGAATTTCTGGCGACAATGAGTCATGAAATACGCACACCGATGAATGGTGTGCTGGGTATGGTGCAGCTCTTGTTTGAGACAGAGCTTACTTCACAGCAGATGGAATATGCTAAAACGATATATTCTTCCGGTGAGGCTTTATTAACAATTATTAATGACATACTTGATCTCTCAAAACTTGAAGCAGGAAAACTTACACTGGAAGCTATACCATATGATCCGCGTAAGATAATTCAAGCGGTTTCAAACTTAATGTTAAACCGCGCTGAAGAAAAGGGTCTAACCCTGATAACAAATATAGCAGAGAATATACCGGAGGTACTGCTTGGCGATGGGAACAGAATCCGGCAGGTCTTGTTGAATTTTATAAGCAATGCAATAAAATTCACCAGTGCTGGTAAGGTTGAACTTGAAATTCAAGTACTTAATAATGGCCGAATATTATTTAGTGTAAGTGATTCTGGTATCGGAATTGACGATGCAGGTAAAAAAAGGCTTTTTAAAGATTTCTCACAGGTGGATTCGTCTATTTCACGAAAATTCGGTGGAACCGGTCTTGGATTATCAATCTGCAGTAAAATTATACAGTTGATGAATGGAGAGATTGGGGTTGAAAGTGAACTGAATAAAGGAAGCACGTTCTGGTTTTCAATACCAATGATTGTTTCTGACAAATCAGCGCTTGATATTGCTGAGGTCTCAACTATGACAAAATTGCATTTGCCCCCGTTAAAAATCCTTTTAGCTGAGGATAACCTTGTTAATCAGCAGGTAGCTCTAGGTTTTCTCAAGGTTGATAATCATGATGTCTGTGTGGTCAAGAATGGATTGGAAGCTTTTGAGGCTTGTGCGAAGAATAATTTTGATGTGGTCCTGATGGATATGCAGATGCCGGAAATGGATGGTATAACCAGTACCAGAAAAATAAGGGAATCAGGTGGGGATTGGTCACAGGTTCCAATTATAGCGCTTACGGCGAATGCGATGTCGTCTGATATCGAAAGATGTTTTGAAGCAGGAATGAATGGATTTGTTACCAAACCGGTGAAAGCGCCTGTTCTGATGCGGGAAATCGCTAGAGTCGCAGGTGTTTCTGCTCTTGAAGAACAGATACCGATATCTAAAATAGTGGAATTGAATTTTTTTGATAGTACTCTGCTTGCAAGTTTAGAATCAACAATGGGGCAGGGTGCTGTAGTTAAGCTGATTTCAAAATATACAGCTGATATTTATCCTGAAATCAGTAAACTCAGGGATCATTTTTTACAGTCAAAAATTAGAGAGTTGGAGTTTTCCGCACATAAGATAAAAGGTGCAAGTGCGAATCTTGCTATGCAAAAATTAGCCGAGTCTGCGGGGAGGATCGAAGAATCAGCACGCGATAATAATCTTGCTGGAATTGAGCCGCTCGTTGAAGCTATTAATACATTGTTTGACAGTACTATTCGTGAGGCTGAGAGAATATATGATGAGAGCTTTGCGCTCATAGGACAAGATGAAATACCTGCACTGAGCGAGAAGCTTAAGATTCAAATCATAAGTTCACTTAATGAAATGAATTCAGCTATATGTGCGGAAGATATTCATGCTTATGAGGTTAAAAGTGATGCTCTGCTGGTTATGGAACTGCCGGATTTCATAATGTCAAAATTAGGCCTGATTGATAAACAGGTGTTTGATGAGCAATATAGTGAGGCTTCACAGACATTGGAAACACTTGTTAGTAAAATCGATAGTTAAGATTTAATAATAATATAAATCTTTAGCAGAAATGTTTTTTTCAAGCAGAGCACTTTGCCGCGACGCAACGTCAATTATTATATATACCATGACAGAATTTTTTATGGCATAGAGTTTGAATCGTCATCAGGAAATAAGTCTTTCGGCATTGGTACCGGATCTGGTATAGGCAGATCGCCAGACATAAATTCCTTGCCGGCATTATCCTCAGGCCAGGCTAATGGAGGATCGGATTCATCAGGAGGAGTATTATCTGCCTCTGGGTAAGGATTACGATGCGGCCTCTCAATAGGTTTGGGCTTATCTTCTGGTTTAGGGTGTGGTTCCGGCATACGTTTTGTCTCCTGAAGATGTTCACCGTCTAATCTTGGTTCTTCATGGGGTAATGGTTCCGGTTCAGGTAAAACCATGCGCGGATGGTTTGGGCGAACTGGTGCCGGACGCGGCATAGGCTCTTCGTGGCGCAATTCTCCTGTATATGCTGTAGAACTGCATAATGTTATTATCAGTAATATTTTTTTAATCATGGCCTTGTCTTTATAATAATTAATATTGTATTCAAATATAAGTTAACAACTAAATTAACACTGTATAATAAATTAAACAAACTCAAATCATACTTATTATATACGATTTGAGGTGATAAAAACTGTATTATTTATATAAAAAAATATTATTGCTGCGGAATCGTAACATTTTACCAAGTATTGTATTGTCAATGATAGCAATTATAACGGGTAATGTTTCTACGTTATATATTGTGTATTACGTGAACACTTAAAAATCTAACAGCTAAACCTTCTTGTTCTTTCATAATAATTTGCGGTGCAAGAAGAACACGATATTAACAATCTATTAATATCGTGTTTTTTTTGCACTGTGAGATTATGATTATTTTTGTATTATGTATAACAATTCAATTACTATTTATTATTAAAATTTACCGAATTCATCATCATCAAGTTTAATTACATCTGATGGAGAAACCAATTTTGCATTATCCAGCGTAACTTTCTTCAAAGCTTTTTTTGGCGTTGTAGATGATTGATTTTGGATATGATCTGATACTATCGGAGAACCTTTTTCGACGTCTTTTAATTTAAACATTGAGAATAATTTTTTGAGTTCGAGGGCCTGGCTGGCCATGTTTTCGGAGGCACTTGCTGTCTCTTCGGCATTGGCAGTATTCTGATAAGTTACAGTTTCAATCTGATTGAGGCCATTGTTTATTTCTGTAAGCGCATGTGCTTGATTTGAAGATGCATTTGCTATTTTTTCTACAAGGGCATTATTACTCTCTGCATTACGAGTGATTTCAGCAAGTGCTTCAGCGGTGTGGTCACAAATTGAAACTCCGTCAGAAATTTCTTTACTTGAACGTTCTATGAGTTCCGCTGTCTCGGCAGCAGCTTTTGCTGATCTTGCAGCAAGGTTTCTTACCTCTTCGGCTACAACGGCAAACCCTTTTCCATGTACTCCGGCTCTAGCTGCTTCAACAGCGGCATTCAGCGCCAGGAGATTAGTCTGGAATGCAATATCATCAATAGTTTTCACAACTTTTTGGGTAAGTTTACTGTTCTGTGAAATCTGATCCATCGATTCACGCATCCTATTCATGCGGCGCTGACCAGTCTCAGATGCTTCTGTCACTTTATTGGCAAATGTATTGGCTTGTGCAGCATTTTCAGCATTAACCGAGGTTTGTTCAGAAATTTCAATAATGGATGATTTTACCTCTTCAATCGCCGCAGCTTGTTCTGATGCGCCTTGTGAAAGCGATGTACTTGCGGCTGAGACCTGAGTGGTTGCTGATGACACTTTTATAATATCGCTTTTTACAGTAGCTAAAACAAGGTTAAGCCGGTCTACCATAGTTACAAAAGCATTACCCAGTTTGTCTTTTTCTGAAAGAGTCGTTACGTCAACATTGAGATTTCTATTAGCAATATTTTCCGCGAGATCGGCTTTTTTATTCAACTCAAAAGTCATGTTATTTAACGATTCCGCCATATGACCAAATTCATCGCGACTGGTTTTGAAGTTTACAGCAAGATCTCCCATGGCAATTTTTTCAACACCAGATATAGCTGACATTATTGGCTTAATGAGACTCCGAGATATGAAATAAACAATAATAATTATTGCAATAATAACAATAGCAAGAATAATTACAGCCATCATAATAGTTTGTTTAATCAGTGACTTTAGTTTTTCTACAGTGGTTTTAAAGTTTTTAGCTTCATTCTGCACTAATTGAACATTACCGGATGAGATCGCGGTAGCCTTATCTCCTAATCTGTCCAAAGTATCTCTTGTTCTGTCAAATTCAGAAATTGCAATTTTGTTAACGTTAGCAAGTTTAGAGTTAAGGGCAATAATTTTTTTGCATTGCTTGATCGTGTCTATACTAGCCTGCTTCCATTGTAAGTAAAAATTTTTAAAATCATTGTACTTATCGTTCATTGATGAATCAAAGCTTTTGCTAGCTTCTGCCATTCTGTCAAATACTTGTTGAATATTTTCTGAATTGCCTTTTTCATAGGAGTTGAAAGCGGTAACATCAGAAGTGGATATCGCAAGTAATTCAAAATTTTGTGCCTGATATGCATCCCGGTCAGCGTTAAATACCAGATCAATAACTTTATACAGTTCTATTGCTGACTTGGAATTAATTGAAATTTTCTTTTCAAGCATTTGAGAAATATCATCCATGTAGGGACGCATTTTTTCAAAATTATTTCTTGAATCTTTGCTGGAATTAATGAGTTCTGAATATATTGAGCTCCTTTGTGTTACAAGTTTTAATGAGAGTTTGCTGTTATCTTTCCATTTAGGGAATGCTTCCTTGAACTCTGAAAACACATCGGCAGTTTCCTGGTTGAAGTTAGATGCCGCCTGAGTAGCTCTATCTAAAACTTGCTGTATGTTTTCATCATTGGTCGCATCCGCCTGAGAAATTTCCTTTGCATTATTTGTATTACTTGCTTGAAGTCTGGCAACATATGCTTGGTATGAATCCCGATCAGCATTTAATACCAAAGCCAGACTCTGTAAAGATTTTTCGATGGTAGGAATCGTATTATTTACCTTGTCAAATGCATTTATAAGCTGTTGCCCACCATTGAGGCCACTTTGTATTATCCATGCAAAAATAGCTGAAAGTAAAATTAGTGAAAGTATTGTTATTCCACCAAGTAAGTTAATCTTATTTTTGATTTTCATTGTTTTCCCTTTTTTATTGATTAAAGCAAATGCGCAGAAACATTATTCTTTAATGATAGTTATTTTTTTAGCAAAAAAGTAATATAATTTTAACATTTTTTTTATTATAATCGCCTTGTTTTGAAAAATTTGTTATTGAGAAATAATGAGCATGATGTCTTAAGTACCTTATAATGCAATGGTTACAGATATCTTTAGTGATTTTTAGATGTATTTGAGTATGAAATTTTATATTAACTATTTGTGTATTAATATGGGAGTTTCATAACATTATATTTGAAAAGCCATTTCTCTTTATAAAGTAGTTATTAATTTGACGTAAATTATTGTTTAATATCTAAAGAACATACTGTTAATTGGCGGGGAAAGCTATTGATGTATTTAAGAAATGCTTACTGTCTAATCTTTGCCAAGCGGGAATTCTTTCAGCTCTGTTGAAAAGCTTGAGGTGGCGTAGCAATGTTACAATAACTATGGCTAATTATACTCACCCGTAAATCAATTACTAAAACATGAACCTAAAAAATTCTCAGTATGTTCAAATATAGTAAATAGACTGCAATTAAATTTATTGGTTGGAGATATAAATCAGACATTTTTCAATCCTAAATAACATAATTATAGTGTGGAAAGATATACTTACAGCCAACGACTTGATCGCTGGCTGTGAGTTTTTTAATCAATTTTTTCTAAAAATAACAATTTTAACTTGCATAAGAGTTTGGCTGAGGTATAGTATTTGTGTAATCCATTACATGAGAAATTTTTAAACTTTTTCCGTTGTGTTCTTGGTGTTTTCTCATATTTAGCGAGTTTTTTGTTGATGAGCTGCTGATTTTGCGCATAATAAGAGTTGTTTTTTTTTGATATTATGTGTAATCGATTACATTAAGGGGATTGTGATGTCGACTATTCAGCAGGTAGCAAAAGCCGCAGGGGTCTCGGTCGCAACTGTTTCACGGGTGATAAACCATAGTGACAAAGTTGTTGATGAAACAAGAGAGCGGGTGGAGCGGGCGATACAAGAGTTAAACTACAGCCCAAATATGATGGGAAGAAATCTGCGGCGTAATGCGACAGAGATAATAATGGTGCTACTGCCGAGTATTTCCAATCCGTTCTATTCTCAAACGGTTAATGGCATAACTGCTGTGGCCAGGAGTAATGGTTTTACGGTAATGGTATGCAACACACTTTCAGACAGGAAGTTGGAACAGGATTTCTTAAATTTACTCAAGTTCAAGCTGGTCGACGGCGCTATACTTATGTCACAGGAGATGGATGACAGCGAACTTGAAGAGTTGGGGCGTTTGTACCCGGTAGTACAGTGCAGCGAATATATTGATGCTGCAGGAGTACCTTATGTTACTATAGATAACGCTTCTGCTGCTTATGAAGCGGTGTCACATCTGGCGTCACTGGGTCATACCAGGATAGGTATGATAAGTTCGAAGGTTAATTATTATTCAGCCGCTCAGCGTCAGGCGGGTTATTTGCAGGCGTTACAGGATGCGGGCTTGGAATTTGAGTCTGAGCTGATCAAGTTTGGTGATTACGGTTATGGCAGCGGTATGAAATGTGCTGAGCAGTTTATGCGAATGCAGAATAAACCAACGGCAGTGTTCGCCATCTCCGATCCGATGGCGATCGGAGCACTCAAGGCCTTCAGGCAGAAAGGGCTGAAAATTCCAGATGATATTGCTGTGGTTGGTTTCGACAATATACGATTTTCTAAAATGTGCGAACCGGAACTTACAACGATAGCGCAGCCTACTTATAAGATGGGATGTAGGACCATGGAGCTTCTGTTGGAAAGGCTTGAGCATAAGCAGGATCTTCCTGAGAAGGTAATTATGGACTATGAACTTATAATCAGGGGATCAACGGTTGCAGGCAGCTGACAGTTAATAATTATTTAATGGAGTGACTATGGGACACAAAATTGTGCTTATCGGAGCAGGGAGTGCGATGTTCGGTCTGGGCGCTCTGGGGGATATCTTCAAAAGCCGAGCATTAACGGGGAGCACTGTCGTCCTTTATGATATAAATCTTGAAGCGGTACGTAAGGTAGAGGGTATTGTCAGAAACTACCTCGCCGGTGTTGAGCTGGACTATACCGTGACTGTCGCATTAACACTTGAGAAAGCTCTTGATGGTGCTGACTTCTGCATAATTTCTATTGAAGTAGGAGACCGGTATAAACTCTGGGAACAGGATTGGCATATACCACAGCAGTTCGGTATAAATCAGGTTTATGGCGAGAACGGCGGTCCGGGAGGAGTTTTTCATGCGCTTCGGATTATTCCTCCGATTATTGAAATCTGTGAGCAGATCTGCCGATACTGCCCGGAATGCCTGGTGTTTAATCTGAGTAATCCGCTAACGACGATAAATATGGCGATACTTGCCCGGTATCCCCAGCTTAGAGTTGTTGGCGTCTGTCATGAAATTGCTGCTGTAATAGAGCACTTGCCGAAACTTCTGGGGAGACCTTTCAAGGATTTGCAGACGGTCTCTGGTGGTTTGAATCACTTTAGTATTTTACTGAAGGCAAAATATGCTGATTCCGGTGAGGATGCTTATACGGATATTCGCTGTAAGGCGATAGAATATTACGGCAGGCTCCCTGAACACGGGCTATTTGTCGAGTTTTTCCGTCTTTTCGGTTATTTGCCGGTAACGACTGACAGTCATTTCAGTGAGTATATACATTGGGCACAGGGAGTCGCCGATCATAAGGGAATATTTGATTTTTACCGGAGCTATAAACGCAGCTGTTTACAGCAGCAGGATAGGGTGCGTCGTTTGCGTACCGGGACTGCTCCTCAGGAGTATTGGAGAGTTGTACCGATCATTGAGGGGATTGTAACCGATTCAGGGCATGAGGAGTTGGCGGTAAATGTGCCGAATAATGGGTTGATTTCAGTGTTGCCCGAGAATATTGTTGTTGAAGTTCCCGCACGTGTGGACAGCCAAGGAGTACATCCGCAGCAAATTGGTGAACTCCCGCCTGGCTTTGCCGCATTGCTTGCAAACCGTGTCGGATGTATTACTCTGACTGTGGAGGCGGCATTGACCGCTTCAAAAACGTTGGCACTTCAGGCACTGCTTGTGGAGCCTACGGTAAACAGCATGCATGCTGCGGAAAAAACCTTTGCCGCGATCTGCAGTTATCAGCAGGAGTATCTGGGGTACCTCAAATAGGTGTTGTTGCAGCGGCATTCAGTATGTTTCACAATAAATTATGGAGGATGTATATGAATCAGGAGATTGCTCTGAAGGACAGTCTCATCAGGGACTTTATGGCTAAAAATAGCCTTTCGGGTATCTTATTGCGACGGCGCGATACCTTTGCCTGGGTTACCGGTGGCAGCGAAAATTATATTGTCCGCTCAACTGAGGACGGCTTTGTTGATCTGCTTTTTACAATGGATAAGAAATACTGTATCGCGAATCGGGCAGAAAAATTTAGGGTTGCTGATGAAGAGCTGGACGGTTTGGGTTTTGAGATACTGGAGTATGACTGGTGGGAAGATAAAGTGTATGAACTTGCCCGTTCTATCGTACTTACTGGCAAACTTGGAAGTGATACTGGTATATCCAGTACAGAAAATATATACGAAGAATTCAGGGAATTACGGTATTCACTGCAGCCGGTAGAGATTGTTCGTTATAAGAGAGTTGGTCAGGAGTGTACAGCGGCGGTTGAGGATACCTGCCGGGAAATTGAGCCGGGAATGAGTGAGCATGAGGTTTGTGCCAGTCTGATGGGTAAGGCTGTGGCAAAAGGGATCGACCCTATGGTGGCACTGGTGGCGTCAGATGATAGAATTCTCCGCTATCGGCATCCTATACCGACAGAAAAGAAGGTGCAGAAGTATGCAATGGTGGTTATTTGTGGTCGGAAAGAAGGACTTGTGGCTAATCTTACCCGTTTTGTTCACTTTGGAGCTCTTCCTGATGAGTTAAAAAGAAAACAGGAAAAGGTGCTGGATATTGAGGCAGAAATTCTTCGCAGCACTGTTCCCGGTAATACCGTCGGGTATGTATTTGAGCGTGGAGTACAAAAGTACGCAGAGTCGGGGTATCCTGATGAGTGGAAGCTCTTGCACCAGGGAGGGGCGACTGGATATTTAAATCGTGATTACATTGTAACTCCTAATATGAATAAGGTTATATGTCGCAACCAGGCTTTTACCTGGAATCCTTCAATTGCCGGAGTAAAGCTGGAGGATACATTTATTACCGGTTGTGATGGACTTGATGTAATTACCATGTCTGCTGACTGGCCTGCTATAGCTGTTCATTTAAGTGAAAATGTAACGGTTTACAGGCCTGATATACTAATAAAATAGCATAATAATGAATGAATATCATTGTAAAGAAATTAGAGTTCGTTTGTGTGAGGATTGATAATTATGAAGAAAGCTGTGAAGATTGTTACCATTGGCGGGGGCAGTAGTTATACTCCGGAATTGATGGAGGGATTTATCAAGCGGTATGAGGAATTGCCGGTGCGGGAAATCTGGCTTGTCGATATCCCGGAAGGCCGCGAAAAACTGGAGATTGTCGGAGCACTGGCACAACGCATGTGGGATTGTTCGCAATATAATGTTAAAGTTCATCTGACTCTGGACAGGCGGGAGGCTCTGAAGGGGGCAGATTTTGTAACAACTCAGCTGCGAGTAGGCCAGCTCGAAGCGCGGATAAAGGATGAGCGTATTCCGCTTCTGCACGGAATGCTGGGGCAGGAGACAAATGGAGCTGGAGGTATACTCAAGGCCTTCAGAACAATTCCGGTTATCCGGGACATTGTTCAGGATATGCGCGAGCTTTGCCCGGAAGCGTGGTTGATCAATTTTACTAATCCCAGCGGTATAATTACCGAAGCGGTTATCAAGCATTTCGGTTGGAAAAAATGTGTGGGACTCTGTAATGTGCCAGAGATAGCCATGATGCAGGAGCCGACAGTTCTTGGCCGGCAGAGAAAAGAATTGAATCACCGGTTTGTCGGGTTGAATCATTTTCACTGGCATAAAGTATATGATGATGCGGGTAATAATCTTACCAAAGAGTTAATAGAACATATGAATGAGCCTGAAAACGGTATGCCTGTGAATATCTTCAGGACTGATTTTCCGCTGGAGATGCTAAGATCTATGCAATATGTGCCATGTGGTTATCATCGCTATTATTATATGAGTAGGGAGATGCTGGAACACTCGCTTGCAGAATTCCAACATGGAGGTACCAGAGCTGAGCAGATGTATGCGGTTGAAGGAGAGCTGTTTGCATTATACAGGAACTGTGAGTTAACTGAGAAACCGAAACAACTTGAGTCACGGGGTGGAGCCTATTACAGTAATGCCGCTTGTGAGTGTATATGTGGAATTCAGAATGACAAGCATAATCATATGGTGGTGAGTACAGAAAATCGGGGTGCGATACCGTTTTTGCCTGCGAACTCGATAGTTGAGGTGTCATCACTGATTACAGCTAATGGCGCAGAACCTTTGGCTTGTGGAACCATGCGTCCTGCACAGCGGGGTTGGCTGCAATTGATGAAGGCGATGGAAGAGTGTGTAATTGAGGCTGCGCTTACCGGTGACTATGGCATGGCGTTGGAGGCGTTTACAATAAATCCCCTGATTGAAAGCGGGAAGGAGTCACGACGAATTCTTGATGAACTGCTGGTGGCGCATGAGAGATTTTTGCCGCAGTTCAGCAGTAAGATAGAAGAGCTAAAAACACAGGGAGTGGCTTCCGCTGATTCGGTGGTGCGGGATCTTATGGAAAAAGAAAGGTAGGGGCGTGACAGCACATAAAGAAAGACGTGTCGCGGTAGGCATAGATATCGGTGGAACTAAGATTGCATACGGTCTATTTGATCATAAGAAGAAACTATTTGCGGAAATGAAGGGTGATTCAGATGCTGTCCTGAAACCAGATGCCTTTTTTGACAATGTGATCAATGAGCTTGTATCTTTGTTGAAGGCGAATGATCTGCAAATAGGCGACCTGCGAGGTATCGGTATCGGTATCCCTTCGCATATATATTATAAAAAAGGGTATATTGTTAAGACCGGCAGTCTGCCTCTTATAAAGGAATTTCCATTAAGTGAATATTTGCATCAACGCCTGGGAGCGAATATGCAGATCGTAATCGATAATGACGGTCATGCCGGGGCGCTGGCGGAATACAGGCATGGCATAGGTAAAAATTATGAGAGCTTTATCTACTGTCCGGTGAGTACCGGAATATCTTCGGCGATTATAATTAAAGGTGAAATATTTCGTGGCAGCTATGGCTGGTCAGGTGAGAGTGGACATATGTTGACTGTGCCCGCTGGTGGTCAGAAAATTATTTGCGGCTGCAATAATCCAGAATGTTTTAATTCATTCTGTTCCGGAAAGATGGTGGTTGCCAGAATTCAGGATTGGATTGATTCAGGTAGAAACACGGTCATACCGGAGCTTGCCGGAGGCAGGGAGTATATTACTTCTGAGCACATAAATCTGGCTTATGAACTTGGGGATGCGCTGGCACATGACGCAGTTGAGATGATGGCTGAGTATATGGGAATGTGGCTCTATAACATTTATATATTACTGAATATAAATTGCTTTGTATTCAGTGGAGGATTACTGTCTATGGGTGAAAAATTATTTGGCAGGGTGAAAGATATATTCAACGGTTACAACAATAATGAGTATGAAGTGTATTTTCATGAAGCGCAGTTGGGTACTTATTCTGGTGTAACCGGAGCAATGGAACTGTTGTATCAGTAAAAAAATTAAGTTATGTCACAAGTAATATTGATTAATTAGGTTTAGTGTGTGGTATTTATAGTTGTCTTTTAGTTGTTCGGGAGATCTGTGTACAGATCGTTTAAAGCCTGAGAGATGTTGTGTAATTATTTTGTTTATTTTTGGAGGAGTAATAATGAGACGGTTGACTGTTTTAATTATGGTGTTATTGGCGTTCATTTTTATAGTTGAAGCCAGGTGTATTGCCGCAGATACAGATAAGGAATTAGTTAAGGTTGCTTATATCTCACAGGATATGGCCAATGAATCAATGTCTTTTGCTGCACGGGAATTTGAAAAGTATGGTAAAGACTATGGTTTTGAAGTGGTGGTCCTTGATGCCAAGGGTGATGCCCAAATGAATGCGCAAGCGGTTGAGAATGCAGTTGCGCAGGGAGCAAAGGTGGTATTCGTCAATCCAAATGATGCTAATGCGATAATACCTTCACTGATGGTGGCGCGTGAGCAAGGAGTTATTATAGGGCTGTTTTCATCGGATCTTCCCAAAGACAGGCAGGATGTACGGGACTTCTTTGTCGGTGTAAATGATAATCAAGCTGGTGAAGCCGCAGCTATGGCTTTTCTGCAGCACTTTCCGTCAGGTGCGAAGATCGTGGAGATCGGTGGACAGGCCGGACATGATGCCCAGAATAAGCGGCATGATGGATTTAATAATGCGCTTAAAGGTACGGATATAGATGTAATCGATTACAAGGCGACTCAGCAGTGGGCTACTGATCAGGCAATGGCTATTGCCGAAGATATGATCACCAAAGAGGGCGCGGAGATCGACGGTATATTCTGTCACTGGGATAACGGAGCTACCGGGGTGATTCAGGCGCTGAAGGCCTCTGGGCTGAAAAAGGTCTATCTTGTCGCGGTAGATGGCTCCAGAGCTGGTTTTGAACAGGTGCGCAGCGGGGTGCAGGATGTGACTATTATGCAGAATTTTACCAATATGTCCAAACGTTCGCTGGAACTGGCACGGGAGCTTCTTGACGGAAAGAAGATTATGAAGACTAATTTCATACCGCTTGATATAGTAAGTAAAGAGAATATCGATAATTTTACCACTCCTGAATGGTAAAAGAGGATAACTGCTGCTGAAGCCCGCTCGTATGATTACTGTAGCGGGCTTCAATACTTATTCTAATGATAACTTGAGAGGGTAGATAATTACAGGTAGGTTAAATGTATAATACAAAGAAGGGAGCTATCCTGCAGATTGAGAATGTCTGTAAGGCATTTCCCGGGGTGAAAGCACTTGATAGAGTGTCAATATCTGTGGCTCGAGGTTCCGTACATGGAATAGTCGGAGAAAATGGTGCCGGCAAATCGACGCTTATGAAAATATTAAGCGGAGTCTATACCAAGGATGAAGGAACGATAATATTTGATGATGAGATAATTTCTGAAACAACCCCGATGGAGTCGATGAAACGTGGTTTATCGATTATCTATCAGGAACTCAATTTAGTGAATACGCTGAGTGTCGGTGAGAATATATTTCTTGGGCGTCTGGGTGAGCTGGGCGGGGTGCGTAATGTTCACCGTGAGGCGCGTAAGGTGCTGCAGCGAATCAGCTGCGGTATAGATACGAAAAGACTTGTAGAGGATCTAAGTGTATCTGAAAAACAGATGATAGAGATATCCAAGGCTTTGTCTTTTGACTCAAAACTTATAATAATGGATGAACCCAGCAGCAGTCTGACTGCTGATGAGATGAAGGAATTGGCACTGATTATTCGGCAGCTCAGAGAGAGCGGGATTTCGATTATCTACATAAGTCATAAGCTGGATGAAATCTTTGAATTCTGCAATACCGTGACGATTATGCGTGATGGTCATGTCATCGAAACCAAGCCGGTTACTGAACTGACCAGAAGTGAGATGATTGCCAAGATGGTTGGCAGGACCATTGAGAATGAGTATCCGCCACGCCCAAACTGTGTTGGTGATACACTCCTTGAAATTGAAGGCATAAACACCAGGAAGCTTAAAAATATCTCGTTTACGCTGAACCGTGGCGAGATTCTGGGGTTTGTCGGACTGGTTGGAGCTGGACGAACTGAGATAGTCCGGGCAATCTTCGGCGCGGATAAAGTGCGCGGACATCGCATGAAGATTGACGGGAAGTTTGTGACTATTCGCAATCCCAAGGATGCCAAGCGGGCAGGTATAGCGCTGGTCCCTGAGGATCGGAAGCTGCAGGGGTTGGTTTTATCATTTTCAGTAGAAGAGAATATCTCTATGGCGGTGCTGGACAGGCTTTGCCACTTTGGGGTTCTGCGTACGACCCGGGAATCAACTGTAGCCAGACGCCATGTGAAGTCACTGGCAATTAAAACTCCATCCGAAAGGAGCAGGGTTGAGTCTCTATCCGGGGGTAATCAGCAGAAGTGCATAGTTGGACGCTGGCTTGAGCTGAAACCGAGAGTTCTGATATTAGATGAACCTACCCGCGGGATTGATGTTGGAGCAAAGTATGAGATATATATGCTGATGAAAAAGATAGTAGAGGATGGCGGTTCAGTGATACTTATCTCTTCAGAATTGCCTGAGGTGTTGAATATGAGTAATCGTATCCTCACTGTCTGTGACGGTAGAATAACCGGTGAGTTTGATCCGCTGCAATATACTGCTGATCAGATAATGGAGAAGGCTCTGGATTTCAGCGGAAAGGAAGATGATAGTGAATCGGGAATATAAGTTAAAGAATACTTACAACAAGGTATTCAGGGAAAACTTAATACTGGTGGCGATCGCACTTCTGGTAATTGCGACCGCAAGTATTGAACCGGTGTTTTTATCAGCTGGGAACATGATAAATGTCATGCGGCAGTTCGGACCACTGATAATGGTGTCGCTGGGTATGACCTTTGTTATAATCGGTGGCTTTATTGATCTGTCGGTTGCGGGGATTATCTCGCTGGTAGCGGTGTGTACGGTATTACTGATAGATGTTGTCGGGCAGGGACCGGCTCTACTTATCGGGCTGGGAGTGGGCGCGGTCTGCGGTCTGCTTAACAGTCTTTTACTACTCAGCAGCGGAGCACTTACTCAGGCGGAAGCACTTTTCATGACGTATGGTATGAGTGTAGTGTACGGGGCACTGGCGTTGATTCTGAGTAACGGTTCGACGAAGCATATCGGCTGGGCGAAGAATGCGACAACATATTTTAGTGTTATCGGTTCTGGTAAAATTGCGTTTGTGCCGGTTTCTTTTGCCCTCTTTGCAATATCACTTATAATTCTCTATCTACTGCAGAATAAGTCATATATTGGCAGAGTAATGAAGCTTACCGGCGGTAATATCACTGCAGCCAGATTATGCGGACTGGAGGTCAATAGAAGTATTATATTTATTTATGTTATTTCGGGAGTAATGACGGCTATTGGTTCTATCGTGTTGATTTCACGTATAACCACAGCTTCACCGGTGATTGGTTTCGGTTATGAGACTAACGCTATTTTGGCGGTGGTGGTCGGAGGAACAACACTAGAAGGCGGTAAAGGAAGCGTGCTGCGCACTGTTGTCGGAACGCTGTTGGTGATTCTCCTGGCAAACTGTATGAACATTCTGGGCGTATCGGTTTATATGCAGTATATTCTGCGCGGGTTGATTCTGGTTCTGGCTATCTGGCTTGACAGGCATAAATAGCAGAAAGGATATTATAATGAAAGCTGATTTAATGGCCGGGCGGGTAGTGAATATACTGACGCGGCAGAAGGCATTTCTGGTACTTATTGTCATGTTTATTATAATGATTTTTTCAGGGACTAATTTTTATTCCTTGTATAATCTTATGAATCTATTGAAATCAGGTTCAATCCTGCTTATTCTGGCTTTTGGAATTACACTGGTTCTGGTGGCAGGAGGGTGTGATCTATCTATAGGCGGGGTCATGGTGGTTGCCGGAATAATAGCGATTAAGCTTATGAATGCTGGTGTGCCAATGGTTCTGGCGATACTCGGTGCGCTGCTTTCAGGAGCCTGCGTCGGAATGATCAATGCCTTTCTCTCGGTCTATCAGAAGAAGGAGCCGTTTATTATCACGCTAGGTATCGGGATATTACTTACCGGAGTAGCACAGCAGCTGACAGATGCGCATCCTGTACCGTGCAAAAATCCGGATTTTGTCTGGCTGGCTAATGCCAGGATCTTCCATCAGGTTCCATGTGTGATTCTGGTTATGCTGGCGGTATTTACGCTGACCTTCTGGATATTGCGTTGTACGCCCTTTGGTAGAAATTGTTACGCAATCGGCGGTGACTATAGTGTCGCGGAGTATTCAGGAATAAACGTGCTCAGAATAAAAGCGGCAACCTATATATACAGCGGGGTCTTTGCCGCATTGGGAGGTGTGATGCTTTCTTCGATGCTTAACTCTGGAAATTCAACCTTCGGAAACAATACGGCGCTACTGGTATGTTGCGGGGTGGTGGTCGGGGGAAATTCCTTTGCAGGAGGCATTGGCGGCGCGCAGCAATCGTTTATTGGTCTGCTCGTATTCGCGGTGTTACAGAACGGGATGAATATGCTGGGGATTGATTCGTATTATCAGCTCCTGCTGCAGGGGATGATGATTGTCTTTATCATCTGGCTAGACTGTTTCGCGCGTAAACTCAAACGTGAGGCGGTATAATCGGTTTGATTAGCCATGGATTGATCATAATCTTACTGGCAGGTCTGAGGTGCTATCTCTCAGACCTGTTTTGCATTTTTAATAGTAAATAATAAACATGATACAAAATATTTATTTTACGCCTTAAACAACGACAATAAAATGTCGTCTTATATTTGTAGTTATAGTATTGTTTTATGAACTGTTTTTTAAATAAATTGTAAGTATGACACGTAAAAAATTTGAGCAGATATGTAGTTTATAAGTATAAGAGATAGCCGTCACGAAAATTTAATCTATTTGGCTGATGTTATGCTGAAGCTGCGGAGCAAGGAATCTGCATTGTGAAGCACACCTTTTGAGTGATTTTGCTTTAAGTTCAGGGATGGTGGATAAGGTGAAATACTATTACACGGTGCCGTCAAGTAAATATTCCAATATTAAGATGCTTAATAATTATTGGATTTATTGAAAAAATATATGTAAATGATATGGGTAGAAATATTCCAGAGTCACTATATTCTTATTTTTTTCAAAATGAATTATTTGTAGGGGTTATGTTCATTTACGTTGTGCTTAAAAAAATGAGGATATGTATAGTATTTTTTTAAACAATAATAGATAAAAGCTATGATTTTACTAATCTTATTGATTATGCAATAAAAGTAATATTACGATAATTCAATTTCACCATAACCAGATTAGATAAGTTAACTTTAAAAATTTGAATGGGGTGATAGTTTAAATAGTTTAAATATTATAGAAATTATAAACGAACATTTTCAGTTATTGAATGTTCTAATTAAATTTAAATCAAAACATAAAACTCATTATACTTATTCCTTTGTTAGTAATTAGATGACCCAAGAGTTTAATTCATATTTTAATATTTCCCTAGATTTAAACTTAATTTTTTAAGTTAATTCTTGTTGTTTTAGTGGGTATATTAATTTGTTCCCTTAAAATTAGTATGTAACTAAGCAATTAAAATATCAATTTATTAGCTACAAGAAATATATTATTACTAAAGATTTTAAGATTATGACCGTTAATTTTATTAATTTACTATTCTAATTTTTATGAAAATTTCTGGTGTTATTTATTATGCTGATGAACTTTCATCAGTAGACATATTATGGGAATAATTATGATAGAATCAGCAAAAGGTTCAGTTGAGTCTTACCGGGAAATTTCAAATCAGACTAATCAGCAAGATACATCAACTGAGCAAACACCGCAAGAAAGATTGTTCACTCGGGTTTCAGAATTATTAAATACTGCTGGCGTTACAGTCAAAGGACAGGGATCGCTTGCTCTTGATATTGATGAAAGTGGTCAACTTGAAATAATTGGAAATATTGATAATAAAAATGAAATCGCAGCTGTTTTGGGAGGTGATTCTGAAATATTATCTATTCTTAAAGAAGAATTGTCGACTGAAGGTGATAATTCTTCTTTAAGGTCTACCAGTAAGTGGTCACAGGATGCATATTATGTTGAGCTAAATGGCAAAGAATATGATGAATACATATTTAATGGCGACATGCACTCAACATCTGCTCCAGAAATAACAGGTGAATTCTATGGAAAGTTTAATACATATTATGAGACAGATGAAGCAGGTTTCCAACTTGGTACTGGGTCTGATTTGGCATTTAAAGAGTGTTTATTTAATAGTGGCGAGGAACGTAATTCCTTCTTCAACTATATAAATGACAAACTAAAGTCACAGATTCCTGGCTTTTACGGTGCTACTGATATGGCTTTTTCTCTCGAGCAGATTTATTATTCTAATAATATGCCAGCCAATATCTATCGTGTAAAAGTAGAAAGTACTAAAGGTGAAGAGATAGATTATCGTGTTTCAGAAATTCTTAGTGCAGACAATTATGTTAAGAATACAATGCTTGAAACTATGAGTACCCTTAGAGATTATCACACAGTTGTAGGCGCTCACTATTCAAATACTGAGCAGTGGGAATTAAATGTGTTTGGTGCTTATGGAAATTATTTTGATGTTGATGAAACTTTATATTATTCGCCAGTAACCGAAAGTAATAAAGAAGGTCTTGCCGCGGCACAAAAGATGTGGGATATTACTAAGAATGCGTCACAAAATGAGATGGAAGAGTATGGCGAACACCAGCGAGTATTAGAAGATATTCAAATTGAAGGTATCCCCCCAGAAGGCTCAATGATTAGTAGTCAGAGTAAAACTACAACAGAGAGCACGCTAGTTTCAACGGTTCTTGATAATACAGAGGATGTGGCTCCTGGAACCGAGGTAGCTACTGCTCAAGTCGTGGATAACGCTGGTGGTAGATTGAATTGGGTAATGCTGGATACAGGAAATATTGGAAACCTTCTTGGCCTAAAAACTAGGTCTGATCTTAATTCATTAATTTCCAGCCAACTGAAAAAGGTTGATAAACTCAAAGAACCTGCTTCGACACAGGTCAATGATATCCTTGCTGAGCAGGGGATGTCGATTGGCGATGAGGATAAAGTAGATATAGGTGTAGCCGAAGACGGTACCATAACAGTCACTTCTATTGAAGGTGGAAAAGATGGAGAAGCTTTGGCTGCAAAGTTGCAGGAAGCATTGAACAATGATCCTGAAAAAGCAAAAGAACTCGCTGATTCATTACAGGAGCTTGATGTAAATCAAACCGCGCTTACAGAGCTTACAACCAAAGATGGTCTGACTATAGGCACCGCATATAAATTATACGAAATGATGCCTGACAATGCAGATAAGGAGGAATTATCAGGCCTCTTTGAGGATATTGATGGTATAGATGATATTAGTGATAATGTTGTTGCTGGTATTACCTTCAGTGCTGGTGATTTTGTAAGTAATGATATTGAGACGACGCTGCCAATTCTTGAGAAGACCATTCAAGAGATGGTAATGGACGGAATGACTGGATATAATGACGAAAATGATAAACCGGGAATATCAGGTATAAATGGGCCTCCTGTTACTCCAGACATGTATATTCAGTCATTTGAGGCTATTCTTGATGCCGATGGTAACCTTGAAGTTACAGGAGGTGTAAATGGAGAAGGTGAAGAACTGACTGAAAGGCTTAAAACTATTGCCGGTAAAATATTTAATACTGAAAAAATAGGTACCCAATATGAAACCATTTCATCATTACTACTTGAACAACATAGTTATGAGGATGGAGACACCGATGAGTTTGAGCATTCGGTGAAGGTTAGTGTAGACTATCAGATGGGGATCAGTTATGAAGTAATATCACCCGAAGCGGATGAATCGGCTACGAAGGAACTTGGCGACGGTCTGAGAGAGATTAGTCAGAGTGCCAGTGAATATCTGAAGGAGGAATATGATATTGATACGCCTCTTGATATCAAGGTTAATGAGTATGGCAAACTGAAAACATCTACTGCGCAATTGTCAGAAGCTGAGTCCAAGAGAGTAGAGCAGGTGATGGATTTTATCAATAACGCAATATCCGTGAATGAGGAAGATGCTGATTCAGAGAATAATTATCCGGATGGTCTTGAGGATATTATTGATGAAGCGATCGGACTGAAAGATATTTTAGATAAATTCCATGAGAAGGAAAATATGTATAAAGCAATGATGGGATGAAATTTATGCATTAAAGCGTAGTGACTTTGGTCATGATACGGAGCCAGCGACAGTAACCATTAGAACACAGAATGAGAAAGCAAAGAGAAGGGCAATCTTATGGCTAGAGTCGTCTCTCGCCGATGATCTTAGGAACTATTTTAGTGCAACCCTTTCAGTACCAATTTTTGGAAATGTAGAGAAAGAAAAAACCGTAACAACTTATACTATTAGTTGTTACGGTTCAAATTTAGTGGCTCCCCCGGCTGGACTCGAACCAGCGGCACATGGATTAACAGTCCATAAATTTGGTCGACAACATATTGTTATATAATAAGTTAGTGTTTTTAATGCGGTTTATTTGTGGTTTACCATGGAAAGTGTCTAACTGCATTTTCAGCATTTCCATGACAATATTGAGCATAAATGTTTAGAGTTGTAGAAACATCTGCATGTCCCATTAGTTTTTGCACTGTTTTGATATCAACATTAGATCCAATTAAATGTGTACAGAAGGTGTACCTTAATGCGTGTAGGTCGATCATCTTTAAATCAGCTTCAATCTGATCCTTATATTCGTTGTACTTAATGGTTTCTTTCTTGTTGAGCCTTTTACCATAAGGTAAATTGTACATTATACAGAATGCGTTGTGCATATGGGCTCTAAGGGCTTTTAAGAAATAGGTATTCAATTTTTTGCTGCTTTTGGTGGTAAATACCAATTCAGAATCTGCTTTATTTTGTAAGTACTTCAGATCTTCCCTGACTTCGTCTGAAAGAGGTATTGTTCGCACACCAGCTTCAGATTTGGGATTCCATTTGTCTGTAGGGAGTACTCGTATAATACCTTTCTCAAGATCCACATTTCTCCAACGCAGTTCAATTACTTCCTGTTTACGCAGTCCTGTAGAAAGAATAAATCTCCATAGCCGCGACCATTCGCCAGGAGCAGTATTTACCAGTGTTTGGGCTTCAGTGACGGTTAGTGCTCTTCGTAATTTGACTCTTTTCGTGGGCAGGGGCTTCACATCTAAGATTGGGCACTCAGCAATTATTTTACGACTGACTCCATATTTAAAAATAGATTTGAAACGCGCTAGAGTTTTATTTATTGAATTGTGGCTCAATGTTGTGATAAGTTTTGAAAGCAGTTTATCCATTTTATTAGGAGTAATATCAGATACAAGGCTATTTTCAGGGAAGAACTCAAGTGCTCGTCGGGCACAGAGAATATAATCGTGGGATGTCTTCGTGTTGTTTTTATTTGTTATGATGTACTCGCTCCATTGATTAAACAAATCAATTAGAGGGTAATCATTGTCTACTGCATCGCCCGTGCGGGCTACTCGATTGAGTTTGTAAAGCTCATCATTCATTTCATCTACGGCTTCAGCTTTTGTTGAGGCTTTGCTGGTCCAGCGTTTGCGTTGCTGTTTGCCTTCCACATAGCCCATGCTGATTGTGATTAGCCAACTCTTGCCACGTTTAGTTACTTTCCCTGTCGCCATTATTAATATCCTTTATAATTTATATATTAATAATTATAAAATGTTGGTTTGGGTGGTTAAAGGGTTGTTCGTCAACTATAATCAGAAATAAATTCTATCTGTACTGACATAGTACAATCAAGCCGGAACTACTGGCCGGGAAAAACGTGTTAATTGTTGCCCATGGCAACACTCTGCGTGCTCTGGTGGAACACTTGGATAATCTGTCAAATGAGGAAATAATGAATCTGAATATTCCTACAGGAAGTCCTTTAGTTTATTACTTACACTTAGACGGCACTCCATACAATCATGAATATCTCTAAAAATTTAAATGATACTAGGATATTTAAATAAAAGCTATTAGCATAATTAGAGAACTAAGCTAGCCTAATGTGTTAAGAAAAAATATCGAGCAGATTATTTATAAGTTCGTTATTCCATTGTCGAATTTGATTTGATGAACTTAATAATTGGATGTCTGTTCGGATAATGCCATATTGCCTTTGGTCGCTTCAAGAGCAACTATGGCTTTAAGTTCTTCTATTGGATTTATACACCTTAAAACAACTGCTTAAATTCCCAGTTCTCTACTATCTTTAGAATACGAATATCCTTGTTCTATAACAAATTTCACTGCATCTACTTTGAATTCTTTATAATAATGATTGACCTTCGTCATGATGGATTTTACTATTGTTATACTACTATAATAATCTGGAATTTCCGTGTCCACCATTTCGAGGGTAGATCAGTATTTGTTTGAATTTCAAGTTAAATTATGTATAATATTTAAAATTTTTATTTAGCTTATCAGTATAAAGAGCATATATGTCAATATTTACTGAATCATGTACAAAAAAGGCAGAAATTAATGTCTCTTCTTGTAAACCAATCTTAAAATGGGCTGGTGGAAAAACCCAATTATTGCCTGAATTACGTAAGTTGATCCCAATGTCATATAATAAATACATTGAGCCATTTTTAGGTGGAGGCGCATTGTTTTTTGATCATTGCCCAAAATCATCAGTCCTTTCTGATTTGAATTGTGAACTTATAAATTTTTACAAAGTTGTTCGTGATAATCCTTATGAGCTAATTAGCGAACTTAAAAATTATACAAACTCCAAGGAATTTTTTTATAAGCTACGAGCAAAAGATATGTCTGAAATGTCTGCAGTTGAGCAGGCTGCTAGAACTTTATATCTGAATAAAACATGCTTTAATGGCTTGTATCGTGTAAATAGAAAAGGTGAATTTAATACCCCTTATGGGAAATATAATAATCCTAAGATATGCGATGAAAATGCACTTTATAATGCTTCTTCAGCTTTAAGTAATACTCAGGTAATACAAGCGAGTGGCTACAAAAATGTTCTGATGGAATTTGCTGAGAGTGGTGATTTTATTTTTCTTGATCCACCGTACTTGCCCGTTTCTGAGTATAGTGATTTTAAACGCTATACTAAAGAGCAATTTTATGAGGAAGATCAGGTAGAACTGGCTAAAGAAGTTGACCGTTTGTACGAAATGGGTTGTTACGTTGTTTTAACAAATTCAAATCACCCATTAATTCAGAAACTATACAGTAAATATCAAATTGATATTTACTCTACTAAACGTAATATATCATGTAATGGCAAGAAGAGAATTGGGCAAGATGTTATTGTTTCGGCTTTTCCAAAACCTAAGCCGCAAATATTAGTTCCTGAAATTAACATAAATAAGCAGACAGGATTGTTTCCGCCGACAAGATATATGGGGGCAAAGTCTAAGCTTTTGCCATATATTCGAGATGCAATTTCAAAGTTTTCTTGTAAAACAATCTATGATGTGTTTTCTGGGTCTGGTGTTGTAAGTTATATGTTGAAATCTGAAGGATATGAAGTTTCATCAAATGATTATATGAATATGAATTATCATATCTCAAACGCACTTATTGAAAATAATAAGACAAGATTAACATCTAAAGAGATCAATTCGTTGTTTTTGCCATCAAATTATAAACTCGAATTTTCTGTTCAAGATACATTTAAAGGATTGTATTTTTCGGATGAAGATAATCGGCTTATTGATTTAATTCGTGCAAATATTAAGTCTTTGAAAAGTAATGTGAAAAAGTCCATAGCTTTATCTGCATTGATTCGTGCATGCGTGAAGAAGCGACCTCGTGGGATTTTTACTTATATTGGCGCGAGGTATAATGATGGAAGAAAAGATTTAAAGCTGTCTTTAAAAGATCAATTTATTAGTGCTGTAGCTAGTATTAATAATGCTGTTTTTGATAATGGCATGAAGAATAAAGCTAGGTGTGGAGATGCTATGACAATAAGGAGTTGCCCTGATTTAGTCTATATGGATCCTCCATATTATAGCCCGTTATCTGATAATGAATATGTTAGGCGATATCATTTTGTTGAAGGAATTGCTAGAGACTGGCAAGGCGTGGATATTCAATGGAACACTAAGACTAAAAAGTTCAAAAATTATCCAACACCATTTTCTACAAAAATTGGTGCATACTCAGCATTTAATAAATTGTTCTCAAAGTTTAAAAATAGTATTATCGTTGTTTCATATTCATCTAATTCAATACCTACTCTAGATGAAATGGTAATGCTATTAGGGGAATACAAAAGGCATGTAGAAATTATTTCTATTGATTATAAGTACTCTTTTGCTAACCAAAAGAATAACAGAAAGAACAATGTTCAAGAGTATTTGTTTATAGGGTACTAAATGAGTAAAGTTAAGCCTTGGCAATTCGGCAATACCACAGTGCGGAGTCCTTTTAGACTTCGTGAAGGTCTTATTGCCATAAAAGATGAAGACCTTGAAGGAAAACTAAATGGGAGAGAAAATGAAATTATTTTTTGCCAAGCTCTAAATAAAAGAGGAGTAATGAATTGGAACGGTTCTGATAGTTCATATAGTGCCGGAAGAAAGTGGCGCTCAGCAATGAGGCAATTGGGGTTTCTTCAAGAAATCGAACCGAAAAATTATGTAATCACCTCTTTAGGAAAGAACTTAATAAAACATGACTCTGTACAAGCGTGGAATGAATGCTTTTTAAGGTCATTTGTTGCATATCAGACTCCTTCAATATTTGAGAAAAACGATAATTTTAATCCATTTTCACCATTTAGATTTGTTTTAGAGATTATCACCTCTTTAGGTGATAAAGAATCGCAATATTTAACTCCATTGGAGATTGGGGTTATTGTTCAATATCGCTCTTATGATGATACAATACAAACAGTTACAAATTATATTCTTGAATTAAGACAAAACCGAGATACTTCTACTAATAAACGTAATTTTGATAGAGAATTGAAAGAAAGAGTTGCAGAAAAGTACGGCGGGGAACCAGGCACAATAAATGATTATTCTGATGCAAATATAAGGTATTTAAAGGCTACAGGAATTTTTGAATCTAAAGGAAGAAGTATTGTTATTTCTCCTTCCAAGGTTGAATTAGTAAATGAAATACTTGAAGAAGAATTTGAAATACTTGAAGGAGATGAGTATGTTAAGAGACTCACCTCTGGTGGCAGGCTTCCTTACGATAATGCTAGTAAATCAAAAAAATTGCTTGAAAATGATGTTGAATTACTACGATCTTTAGGAGGTGATATTGATTTATTAAGTTTAGACATTAGTGACGAGACGAGTGTTTCTATTGCTAGAAGAGATATTGAAAATAGTATTATTCAAATTAATGAAGAAAAATACGCTACACAACAATCTGCTCAAATGGAAGAAATAC
Organism: Planctomycetota bacterium; assembly: GCA_963677015.1. GTDB lineage: Bacteria > Planctomycetota > SZUA-567 > SZUA-567 > SZUA-567. The sequence continues at coordinate 1,863,778 of OY781533.1, read as the reverse complement.
TTGAGTATATGAATATGGTTGAAAATTATTCTCGTTTAAAAAGAACTCAAAAGACAACTTTAAGTTCAGGTAAACAAATTTCATTGCCATATTTGGAAGGTCCAGCCTATTTTGAATGGATTATTTGGAGGTTTTTTCTTGCAGTAAATAGCCTTGTTATTAAACCATGGGAAGCTAGAAAATTTAAAATAGATCAAGATTTTCTACCTGTGGGTACTGCTCCTGGTAGGGGGTCAGACATGATTTTTGAATTTGAAGATTTTTTATTAGTTGTTGAAGTCACACTTACAAATTCTTCGCGTCAGGAGGCTGCAGAAGGGGAACCTGTACGTCGTCATGTTGCTCAATACGCAGCGAAGTATGCAGGAACAGATAAAGCTGTTTTTGGCTTGTTTATGGCGGTAAGTGTAGATACGAATACTGCAAATACCTTTAGGTTTGGTGAATGGTATAATAGCGAAGATGAAAAAACAGTACTGAACATCTTACCAATTACTTTGGGCGATTTCAAATTGTTAGCAGAAGCAGTACAAAACACTCCAAATGACTTATTAAAACACTTCAAATCTTTTTTTTATGAATGTAGAGCTGCTGCAAACTTAGATGCTCCAAAATGGAAAGAAACTATCTCTCAAAAGGCAACTGGATTAGCATCTAGAATTAATCCTTAGTTGCATTGAAACTGGAATCAATTTTAATTTAATATCTGATCTGCCAGACTATTCAGAAGCACTTTCTTCCATTGCTGAATTTGATTCTATCAACGTCATAACTGGATGTCAGTTCAGATAATGTCTTATCGGCTTTGGTCGCCTCAAGAGCAACTTTGGTTTTAAGTTCTTCTATTGGATTTATCCGCTTTAACAACCTGATATTTTGTCTTGACAGATTAGACCAACTTATGTTAATTATAGCTATATGATTAAATTATGGAGTGAGAGTGGTTGAGCCATTATAGAGTAAACAATTTTTAATGATATCTTGCTGTTAAAAGATGTAAATAATATAGATAGTTATTGAGAATAAGCCTATTATTATAGGCAAAAGATAATCAATAAAAATACAGGCTATATGTGATATCTTGTTGAAGCTATAAATATGTTGTAATACCCCATTGTTGGATAAGTCACTTCGTTTTATAAACTTTGTTTCAGTTTTAAATTCATTGATTGATAAAACTAGAAATGACAATAAAAAATAGGCTACAGTTGACATAGTAATATTAATTACAATTGAGTATTGTGAATTTCTTCTTAAAGAAATTGCTTCCGGGTGTTGAGGGATGTTAATGCGAATAATATCAAACGCTTTTTTATCTGCAATAAATGCGTTGTACAGTTTTTCGCGACTATTTAAAATGATATATTCAAGTATGTCATATTGCAAAAGTGTTAATTTGTAAAATTCGAAATTCATTAGTGTTTTATTAATAATACTTTTAGATGGTGTTAGAAATATAGCATTACGTAAAAATGAAATATGTTGCTTGTATTTATGATAATTTAATCTATTCAAAACTTTTGAAAGGCGTTGAATAGTATCGTCAGTTGATTTTTTATTTTTTTTAAATAATAATAATTTGCTAAATGTTTTATAAAAATCATCCCATTGATGTGATAAATCATTGCAAATATATTTGTTTTTATTGTATAACTTTGAAAGAGTTTCATTGAAAATAATTTCAAATAATGAAGCATTTCCCTCAGCATGGTTACGTATAGCATTAATATACAGGGTCCCATTTTTATATAATTTTCTCCGCAAGTTTTCATAAAAAAAATTGTTCTGCATATTTCTATCAAAATATAATTTATCGGGGGGACTGTTTAAGGTATTATTCATTAATCCTAAAGAATAACCCATTATTGATTTCTGTTTGTATATTTTGCAATTCATTAGTTTTAATTCATCATTTAACTCAATTAAAAGTGGAATGTCGCTATACTTTGACGCCAATAATAGACAATTAATTGACTTGTATAGAGTATTGTGTGCCTCATTTATAGTAGTATAAAAAGATTGTTTGGCAAATTCAGATGCAAGAAAACAAATATTTGAGAACTTGTTTACATCATCTAGGAAGTTGGTGGTTACTTGCGGTATAGATTTTATCGCATAATTTTCAAATATCCTTTTGTATTCATCATGTAATTTTGTTGGGATCTGTATTTGGTATTGCTCTGCAAGATGGATTGCATGATTAAGACTGTTAAATTTATTTGAGTTTATCGAACATATTGTATTAAGCAAAAAAATGTATGGGTATTTATATTTGCTTATAATTTTTTTGTTTTTCTGTATTTCGTAAAGTATATTATCTATTAAACCTGAAATATGTCCGTTGAGATCGTTTGCATTTTGAGTTTTTAGTTCGATAATATTGAGGTTGACTTTAGTGATTGTGTTTTTATAAATAATCAAAACAATCAAAATTGCCCCAAATATCATTAAATACTTTCGGGTTGTTTTTATACATGTTAATTGTTGGAGCGTTCTATTCTTTATAGACATGATTTTATAACTGTATTCTTTACTATTCTAAAACAACAAATTTATTTTTTTGTGTTGGTAGATTAATATACTAATTATATAAGGTTAATTATAAATATTATATTATAATTGTGTTCTAACTTATATGTTGATCGGTTTCATATTAATTTTTCGGTGAGTCATCCCCATATGATTTAATTTTATCCAAGATTTTTGTTTTTATACTGTCAGGGTAATTTGAAGCAACCTCTGTATTAATTATATTAATTGCCTCGCGGACTTGGCCGCATTTTGCCAAATAATATGCTAAATATTTTTTGTGTGTTTCATTGGATGATACTGATTTTATGGCATCTATCGTTTCTTTAGCTAATTCAAGATCATTGGAGTTAAGTGCAATAGATATTTTGGTTAAATATGGATATTCACTTTTCGTATTTTGAGCTATAGCGTTATCACAAAATTCTATAGCTTTCTTTTTATCATGGTTAACCCAATATGATGTTTGAGCTTTTGCACAAGCAGCCATATTTAAAGATTGTGCTGTATCTCTATCAATAAGTTCGTTAATTAATTTATCAAAAATGCTTGAATCATGACCTGCTTCATTTGAATTTAATAGGCAATTAAAATATGCGTGTATATTATATTCATTATTTGGTTTATTCTTATAGTTTTCTTTTGATAGAGAAAACGCCTTATCATAATCTTCAATTTGAATATAAATTTGCACAAGCTCACGTCGTGCTTTAGCACTTACATACTGAGAGTCTTTAATCATTTCAAATTTAGCAATTGCATCATCATAACGTCCAACAAGACGATAATAAAACCCCAATAAAAATGTATGATCGTCTCCAGAAATGTTTTGAACTTCAGCTAACAACGCTTTATTTTTTAGCCTTGCTAAAGCAAGGCATTTGAAGTAATAAATATCTTTAATTACTTTATCATCAACATTATTTTTCTTTTGAAGAACTTTATCTGCCAATTGTATAATTCTTCTGTAGCCTTGTCTTTTATCATAAAGATCTTTCATGCATTTAATATAATGTGAAGGGATTAAAAACTTATTGTCAACATCAATGTTATGTTGCAAGGCATAATGAATATCCAACATGAGTTCTGAAGAGTCTTCATTTTCAAAGTTAGAACTATTTATTGTTTCTTCTAAATGTGATTTTATTGCATCATTGTATTGTGTTGGTAGTTTTGGAATTTTTCTTAGGATATAATCTCTTACAATGTCACTTAGCCGTACAAATTCTTTTTCTGCTCCGATGAATTCACAGATTGAAACTTGTTCAAGATCACAAATGATATCTATTGCTTCTGAACCACAAATTTTGGTTACTAGTGAGCAATTAAAATATTCACTTTCCGCAAGAAATCTTAAAAAGTCAGGATTTATATCAATTTTTAAATCTTCAAGAACTGAGGTTATTCTTTGACCATTAAATTCAACCAAATCACTTGAACTTTGTTTAGCTACATTGACACCAAGTTCTTTAACCATTGTTGAGCAGAGCTTAACTTCATTTGGATACCCTTTAAGTTGATTGCTAAAAAATAAAAAATCTTCGCGTGATGTACTAATATCTTCAAGAATAAAGTACTTCTTAAGTAGCCTTTTTCTTTCGTCAGGTGATAACTCATTAATTCTAATGAACCAGATTTTTCCCTCTGAATTTTGTTGTGAAAAACGAATATGGTTAGAAGAAGCAATACCTAATGTTATTTTACAATCTAATTCGTTATCAATAATATCAATAAACCATTGAGCTATTTCGCCTTTATAGTTAATTATGCACCGGTTATCAATAATAAACAGAATTTCATTTTGTTTTTGGAGCTCTTTTAGTATGTTTCGTGCCAATAATACTTTTTCTTCAATTGATGTGTTAATAAAGTTAACTGTATTTGTTGTGCATATGCCTATATCGTTGATTTTAATAATAAAGTCCTCAATACTATCTTTCTCAGTCAATAGAATTTCAAGAGGTTTATAAGATAATGGTTTAATATTTAATTTACTAAGAGAATGTTTTAAAAAAGTTCTGCGACCAATTTCTTTTAGTCCAGATGCGATCAAGGCAATTGGGGTTAGAGAATCAAAATCATCTACTCTTTGCTCAATCTCTTCAATTTTATCATTTCTGCCAACAAAAATCTTATTCATTTCTAATATTTTTGGATGCCGCTTCCAGCTTAATTCCCTAAGTCTTTCAATAATTCTTCTTGCAACTAACGTTGGAGTGCCACAATACTTTATGTTATATTGATCTTTAAGCATGGTCGGTATACGATCATCGGAGTATGAAATTTTTTCATCAATAATAACAGGATAAATAGAAGGACCAGTCCCTTCTTCCAAATCTTTTAATACGTGATTAATTTCAGTTTTAACCCACTCAGAAGCTAAGGAATTACTAGAAATAAATATGACAAAGAGTTGTGATTCATTAAGCCCACGTTTAATTTCATCCCAAACAGGAAGACCACCTTCGAATGTTTCTTCATCATATTCATAATGATTTTTATTGAGTAAATCTACTACAGGTTTAACATAATTTAACTTGTCTCTTGATGAGTGTGAAATAAAGGCTTTAAGCATTATAAGAATCCTTTTTGAGGAATGTTTCTAAAAGATAAATAATATATATAAATAAGTTGTATTTTGGCGGCAACCTAATAGCACCCATAATGTGTATTGTATTATAATGTTTTATCTTATCATGTATTGTATTGTTGTTAAATAAGAGGTAAAAATTTTATATGTTATGGTAACAAGCCCTTTTCAAGAATTATTGTAAATATTACTTAATCACTTTGCAACATTATAACCTTAATACATTGTCTTCACTTATATTCTTTACAACTTGCTGTCATTCATTTCTTTTGGTGTCAAGCAGCTTATTTAGATTTTGGGAAACTAAAATAATTGCCCAAAATACACATAAAAATGTTATTGCCATACTTATTAAACTTGTGATTATCAACCATTTTTTTGGAAATAGACTTGCCACAAGCTGCAATATTGCTGTTATAAAAGCCGCATAAATTGTACTTGCAAGAGCATGGCGTAAATTTGATAATGGTTTATATTTATTTGTCTTTCTACCTGCAGCGTTTAGATTATGTATTCTTTTATTATATTCTTCAGTATCATAAACATCTTTTTTCATTATTTGAATAATAAATGTTTTCATGGAAAGAAGGAAAGCGCCGAGGGTTATTGATGCAGAGAAAAATGAAGTATTAAATGTGTTGAAAAATTCTTTTAAGGTTTCAAGATCCATTATTATTCTCAATAATTTAACCATTTATTAGATGGTCTTTCCCCAAATACAGCAGGAGTCATATTTATAATATTTGTCAAATAGTCTACTGAATCAGAATGAACAAAATTTTTCCACAAGTTTTGTTGTAGTATCAACACAAATTCATCATAGGCTATGCCGTCAGTAATTTTGCGTTATCCTCTAAATTTGACCAGGGTAGTGGTAAAATCTTGTAACTTTCAAAACAATGAATAGCTTGCGCTGATGGTTGATTTTCCTGGTCATTAATTATTATATATAGTTTTGTTCCTTCTTTACGGGTTGACTGTATATCATTCCAGCCAGCAACAATTGATAACGCTTTATCACGTTTGACTTGATTAAGAACTTTTATAAAACGCTCAGGGGCATTGCGCGAATGAGGGATAATGAACTCATATCGGTGGCTATAGCCTGAGAGGCCAGTAAAGCTTGCTCCTGCAATATAACTTATATTATGGAGTTCAAACCAATTTTGAACATCATCTTGGAAGATATTTTTTACATAGGTCTGGGAGGTATAAAACAAATCGTTTACGGCCAGCATCGCTTGGATAAAGCAATGCATCTTTGCGGCAAACTCGTCTTTAGGTACAAAACATACTAATGCGTTTTTGTCTCTACTTATGCCAAATCCGGCTAAAGTCTGATTGAGTAGCTTGATTCTACTCTCACTCTCTATTGCGCAACCACACATGGCAAGATCATCAAGAATATATCCATCATCACTGAAGTAATACCCATTTCCGTCCACACGATAATAAAATGCCAGGTTATCATTATGACGATCATAGAATGGCGTAGATATTCTACTCCACATGTCATTCATAGGAGTTATTACGGTATCCTTTTTCAGCCAGGAAAAATAATCTTTAATGTGTGTGTCAGCCAGTTGTGTCATTAAACAAACCTTCATCGTTTATTATATTTAAATCCCTTATATTGCAGAAGTTGAGGAATTTCAGCAACATTTCGAAATAGTTATCGCCATCATCAATGCCTATCTTTGTTAACGGATAAGCTTGTTTGTCATTATATCTTTCAGAATAAATATGAATATGACTGCCGTAGATTTTCTCTCCGTCTGGATTCTTATGATGCCTGATGTCGTCTTGTGTGTCAAGTCGAACTAAGATGATATCCCGTCTAACTCTATTTTGAAAAGTATTTTTTGTTAATTCTATTCGTCTGCGGTTAATATCCAGAACATACTTTTCTTCACTAATTCTGTCTGATAAATCAAAATTCACGGATTCAGATAATTGTGCGAAATTATACTTAGTTGTTTGGTGGTCAGAGACTAAATATTTAGGAGCTTTAATAAAATTATCTGCCTGCTCCTGAGATAGAGAATTACTTGAACTGTCTTTCATAACCACTCCATAACTATATATCATTAAAAGGATAAAATCCAGCTTTTTATCGGTAAAAATTAATTGATCTTATCTGGTCAGGTAGCGAAACCTTTTGATAGCATTTATCACAAAGTATTTCAGGAGAATTACTGCTCATTTGAATAAATCTCTCATAACTCTATCATATCAACCTGATTTTTGACCTTGATCTAATAGCCGGGCTTTAGTAACGTCAAGGAGTTCTCGTAATTCGGCTTTACTGTTCCTTAAATCTTCTTTATCTTTTCTAAGTTCTTCGATCTCTTTTTGTTGCTTGCTAATTGTTTCTTTCAGCACCTTAATATCAGAAAAATCTACTGCTTCTGACTTTGGCTGAGGCGTTAGCTCCTTAGCAGGGTTACTTCGTTTACCGGTTAGGATATAAACAATGTCGCCGCCATGGTTGTGTATTTCTCGTAAACAATCACAGCTTATATTTAAGCCATTTTCCCAGTTTTTTAGATTTCCATCAGATAAATTTGTTTCTATTCTGAATTTTTCTCGGCTATTCCAGATTTTTTTACGCTCTTCCATTAAGCGTTTTCCTCTGTTTAAGTCTTTATTTGAATTATCTTTAGCTGAAAGCATTATCATCCTTAAATATCAATGTCGCATATATGCCCTAAAATTATATTGACAATAGACTATATATACTCTATACTGAAATTGTATTTAAAATTTAACGCCGCAATAAATACCTCATAATAATGAGATCAGAGAGGTGACTCTTAAAGCTGCTTGTCTGATCTCAAGTTAGTTTTGTATTCGAGATGTATTATGCGACTTACTTATTCTATATTCTATAGGTGGTATTTGCTACAAAAAAAGTTTAGTTTCTGGTAGAAGTGGAATGAGGAAGGTGATAGTGATTTGCATAGTTGAATTGAGCTTGTGTTCATAAACGTAATTTTTTCTATTGTACAGTTGGTTTGTATAAAACTGCTATTGAGTAGCAAGAAGTAATAATCTATATATGCGGGCGATGTAAGAATAAGTTTAAAATTAATGCAGCCGACAATGGTCTTTGATTGTCTGAACTGTGCTGATATTTAGAATTGGTAACCGGAAAAATTATTTTTTTTAAAAAATAAATGACAACAAAATTTATCATTAAATTAGTTGATATACTTAACTAATAGTGGTTTATAAAAATAATGTAATAATTTAAACAACAGAAATGTAGCAAAGCAATATCGTAATATCATGCTATTAAAAAGTATATAATTTGGTGATATTATTTTAACTTTGTTTAATTAGACCAATAAATATTAAAACTCTACCTAATATATGAATTGTATTTGAGCGCAAGCTCAGAGCCCCTAAGGTTAGTAGAGTTTCCTTAAGGGGCTTTTTCTTTTTATTAGAAGGGAGCTTGGAATGTGCCTATGATAATCTTAATCAAATGGCCGAGTGATGAAGTATTTCCCTCTATAGTAAATATAGTTCTTAGATTCTGTATATCATCACTGTTGTATAGCTGGTGGCAGGGCAACCCGGTAAGCACAGCTATCATATAAAATAGTAAATCAATATCAATTATTCCAAATTAATTAACGACGCTCGGCGTGTCGGCAAGGAAATACGCATTTTTTAAAAGGGGTAGAACCATGAGAAAAAATAAAGAGATTACTTTTGATGAGGCTTTTGAGATTGTAAAAAGCGAGATAGTTGATGCTGCTACTGTGGCCGAAGCGTTGGGGGTTACTCCTGCTGCCGTAAATATTTGGGCCCAACAAAAGAGAATCCCCACAGCATATGAGAGTGGGCGATTCAGAAGATTTCAGATAGGAGCTGTTTTAAAGCAGTTTGAAAGTAATTTTAACAATAGAAGAGCAAGATAGTAAGGGATTAAAAATGCTTGATTTATTATTTATGCAATTAGTAAGGGTTTTTGGTTGGAGCATGATTGTTTTAATTCTCATTGCTATCTGTGTCTTTGCTGTAATTGGTGCCGCTACTGTCTGTTATATGTTTTGGTCTCTGTACTACATGGGGAGTTTAGGAGTATGACAGAGCGAAAAATATCATGGCGGAATGATACAAATGGCAGGATTGCTGGTATCGAGGATCTTGGTAACGGTTGGGCTGTTGTTGATGCCACTGGTGCAATAGTTTATGCCGTCGGAAGTTATTATGCAGGGGCGCGGCAGATGATAGAGATTGTATTCGAAGAATATATTGAACGTTATAAAAATGAAAATGAAAGATAGTACGAAAAATCAAGTGTAAATGTACAGTGTTATTTTTGAGGTTAAAACAGAAGAGGAGAATGATTATGGTAACAGATTATGGGGTAGGAATTCATGAAGGAATTAGTAATCGAAAGTATCATAATGAGATTGATGCTTTGAATTCAAGTAAGTTGAAGAATTTTGCTAATTGTCCGGATTATTATCAATACAAATTGGCAAACCCTGATGATCCGGATAAGGATTCGTTTCGCATCGGCTCTGCGGTGGATTGTATGGTCCTTGAACCAGATAAATTTGCCAGCGAGTTTGCAATTATGGAGGATGTTAATCTTCGAACAAAAGAGGGTAAAACCTATAAAGAGCAGTTTGTATATAATGCAGGGCTTAATGGTCAAACTTGGTTGGCTCAAAAAGAATATGATTACTGTCTTAATATGGCTGAAGCAGCAAAGAGTTCGGTTCTTTTCGCAAAATATCTTTCAGGTGGTAAGCCACAGCTTACCTATATATGGGAGCAGAATGGTATTTATTGTAAGGCTAGGCCGGATTATTACATTGAAGAACGAAACCTTATTGTTGATCTTAAAACAACTAAGAAAGATCTTGATAGCTTTGGTTATGCAGTAGCTGATTTTGATTATCTGCTGCAAGCTGCGTATTATTCTGAAGGATTGTATCGACTTACTGGCAAAATGCCAAATTTCGCTTTCTTTGCAGTATGTAAAGAGGAACCACATTACTGTGGCGTGTATATAGTTCCGAACGAACTAATGCAGTTAGCGCTTACCAGAGTCAGGGCCATCCTTGTTCGTTACAAAAAATGCAAAGCGGAATCAATTTGGCAGAGAAAAGACAAAGAATTTGTGCTGTCTGCAACACCATCATATCGGCAGAGATTGGAGGTGGAAGCATGCTAATAGGCGAAATGATGGCACCACGCGAACCGTTCCCTGCTGGGCAGCATATTGCGACATGTTATAGCTGTGTCAATATAGGCTTGCAGGAGGAGAAGTTTAAGGGGGTGGCAAAGGTCATGGGTAAATTTATTTTGACCTGGGAGTTTCCTAATCTTCTCATAGATGTTGAGAAAGAAGATGGGACTAAAGTTCAGGAACCGCGTGTAATGAGTATTACTTATACTGCAAGCCTTTCTGATAAGGGTAAATTTTATGCTCATCTTATGAGTTGGCTTGGTAGGACCGTTAGTGGTGATGAGTTGAGAGGTTTTGATCCTGCTACGCTTGTGGGTAAGTCCTGTCTGATGCAGGTGGTTCATGAAAGTAAAGAAGGAATTATCCGGGACAAAGTCGCTACTATTACTCCTATTCCTGAAGGTCTTACCGCGCCAATACAGTTTAATAGTTCGCTTATATATGATTATGACTATACAAATCAGCTCTGGCCAGCTTTTCCCCAGGAAATGCCGGAATGGATGGAGGAAAAGGTTAAGTCCAGCAAACAATGGAAAGCCACTATTTCTTCACAGGATCAAGATACTGTAAACGCGGTAACTGAACAGCCACCAGAAACAAATTTAGAATCAGGAACCTCTGTAGCAGCCATTACCGACGTCGGTAAAAAGCTTGACGGCAAAAAAGCCAGCGTAAATTTCTAAAACGCTAACATGTCAATTATATTAAACAATTCTTTCACTCATACAAGGGGTATAAATAATGACTACAACGATAGAAGAAGACATCAGAATTCATGCAATTAAAGCGGAAAACTATATGCGGACCAAACTTGTGGAACTCAAGTTTAATGAAGATGAAAATTTCGTAGAGATCTGCGGAAATAATGGTGAGGGTAAGAGCTCTGTTCTTTCTGCAATTATGGAAGCACTGGCTGGAAGGCAGGGCGTTGAAATACCGATTCATAAAGGTGAAACCAGAGGAGAGGTTGTTGTAGAGACAGACCGCTTTGTCGCGAAGAGGGTGTTTACTGAGAAGGGTGACAGGCTTGAATGTCATACTTTGGACGGGGTAAAGATATCAAGCCCGCAAAAGATGCTTTCAGAAATATTCAGCACCATATCATTTGATCCGGAAGCATTTTCCCGGATGAAAGGGAAGCAGCAGGTAATGACATTAATGCAGTTTCTTGGGCTTGATTTCGCTGAGCTTGATGCAAAACGTAAGGAATTATTCGGAGAGCGAACTTATGTTGGCAGGCAGGCAGAAGATCTTCGGGGTAAGGCTGATAACATGCCGTATCATGAGGGGCTCCCAAGCCAGCCTGAGAGTACCGCATCTTATTCTGAAGAACTCAGAAATATCAGAGAATGTGCGCAGCAGCATAGCCAGTTTAAGAATGAGATTCAGAATAAAGAGTACGAACTTGGAAAATTACGCGAACAAGCAACAAAGGCGGTATCAAATATTGAAAGACTTAAAAAGGAATTGGATGAAGCTGAAAACTTTTTGAGTACTCTTAATCTAGAAGGTGCCAGGGTAAAGTCTGATCTTGAAGCTCAACGGTATGAATTTGAGCTTTTGCCTGAACCTGATTTTGAACGTGAGAAACAGATATTGCGTATTATAAAGGACTCAGATGATATTGCGGTAAAGATCAATGAGAACATGCATCGCATGAATGCCGCGAAGGAAGCTGATGCTATGATAACGCGGTATAAGGAAATGACTGCTGAGATTGAGGAGATTGACAGGCAGAAAAGAGAGCTTATTGCCGCAAAAGAAATGCCGGTTACTGGACTCAGCTTTGATCCTGAAGGCGAAGAGCTCCTTTTAAACAATCTCCCATTATCACAGGCTTCATCAGCCGAACGTATTAAAGTTTCAACGCTTATGGGGTTTGCTCTTAAACCTAAATGTAAATTGTTGCTCATTCATAACGGATCACTCCTTGATAATAATAGCCGGGCCACAATTGCGAGACTTGCTGCAGAGAATGAAGGGCTTGTTATTTCAGAAGTTGCTGGTACAGATTCAAAGATGGGAATAGTTATTGAAAATGGTGAGGTCGCAGAAGATCGCCGCAATTGGGTATTCAAATGAGTAATAATCTGGAATTGTTGAAAAGCCTGGATCCTGAGTCAATAAGAGCAAAAACGCTATGTGCTGTAAGAGACTTTAATTCATCATGGGTAAAGCTGGCGCATTATCTTACGCAGATAGCTTATGGCGGTGACTATAAGGATTATGGTTATGATGATTTTGAAATGTATGTTCATGTCGAGCTTAGACTGACAAAACGTCAGGTGCGAAAATTGATGGTTGGTTACAACTATTTAAAAAGCCATAAACCTGACATATTAAAAGGTCATCTTACCGACGTCGGTAATAAAGAAATTTCCCTTCCCGGCTATGAAGCAATTAATGATTTGCGGGCTGCAGAGGGGAATATCGTAAATTATGATGAAACCAAGATTGAGGAAGTAAAGGCGAAGTTGCTGGATGGTGAAATAACCGGTAGGGAGGCCACTAGAGGTATTAGGGAGGCAAAGGTTGTAATTGATAGTGATCCTACCGTTAAAGGGCTTCAGAAGCTTGTAAAAGGCTATAAGCAACTTCACCATCTGGCAGTACATAATGAAAGAGTACCTGATAAGATCGTTGGTGAAATTGAAGAGATATATAGGCAGTTAGAAGAGTTAGTGTAGCTGAGTTTAAAGAGGGCAGCAAATGAAGTGGTTTAAGCATTTTTCAGACGCCAGTAGTGACGAAGACGTTGCAAGGTTGATTGCTGAGTTTGGTGGTGATGGTTATATGTACTATTGGAGAGTATTAGAGACGATCGCTTCTCAGATGAAGATCGTTAATACGCAGACTTCATTAACTTATTCTTGGAAAATATGGGCTCAGATGACAGGGCTTTCACAGCAAAAGTTTAAGAAAATCACCAACTTTATTGAAACAAAGTTGCAACAAAGTTCAAAGAAAGTTGAAAGAAAGTTGTTTCTTTTTTCAGAAAAGTCTAAAGATGTTTTGATGATAAATTGTCCTAAGTTATTGAAAATAAAAGACAACCACTTTAAGAACTCCCAAAACACTGGCAAGTTGCTTGCAAGCAAAGAAGTAGAGGTAGAAGTAGATAAAGATATACCCCCTATATCCCCCCAGCGTAAAAGAGAGAACCGTGTTATTGTTGATTTTGGTGGGGAGGATTTGCTTGTAGCAAGCTTTTCAGAAAGCTTTACGGCTGTGATTAACTGTTGGAGAGTTGAAAGAGACAACGCCGGACTTACTACCGGATTGATTGGCAAAAATTCCAAGACAGGTGCAATGAAGTTGGCTGCCGCGATAGACAAAGGTGAAACTAATATTTCGGATGTACAACGAGCAATACGCAACCTCCTAGCAGATCCGGAAAAGCGCGATACTTATTCTCTTGATGGGCTGGCAAACAACTTTGATGTCTGGTTGAGTAGATCTCCGCCGGATAAGCAAGAGACCAGGCATTTAAACCGGACTGTAGCGGTGAAATTTTATACCGGGACTTGCCATAAATGCGGGTATAACACAACTGCTACAAGAAGTGGATCTGTTGAATGTCCGCGTTGCAACGGGACTATTATGATAACTGAGGAAATTTAATATTATGACGATGACCATCTCATAAAACATTGAAAGGTTCGAAATAAATGACATATTGTGAGTGGTACAAAATATACGGGACTCAGGTAGAAAAACATTATGAGCAGTACATGCAATGTTTGTGCAATATAACTAGAGAAAAATTCTGTAAGAATGCCTATGCACAGCACCGGGAAAAGGTTAAGGTCTTGGGCGTTGGAAGATAAGTAAAAGTGTTTTTGGGGATGCTTGTTTTCTCAAAGCCATTGGTTAGAACCGCGATTGCACTAAATCTTAAATAATATTGACTGTTATTAGAGAGGAAATAATGAGTAGAGAACAGACAATGAAACGAAGTACTTTAATTGAGGAAGACAATGAAATATCACTACTGACAATAGACGTCTCTGTTTTAAGACCAGGTTCTTGGGTTAATTGGGATAGGGTAATTAATGATGGTGATGATATTTGGGATAAACTTGATAAATTGGATGCTAAAAGAGTGGGGCTAGTTAAGGAATCAGTATGGGAAAAAGAGTATAACCTTGAACGCATGCGGCACCTTGATGAACAACGTCTTACAGATGAACAGGTCGAAAAGGGTATAAAAACGGATCCATTTTATGACACCATTATGAGTGTGAATACTAATAAAAAGAAAATGCCCTGGCGCGGTGTTGCTGCGAGATTAGCTTGTAAAACAGCATAGAAAGATAATTAGGTTATATTGATGTAATATTTGATGTGTTTCAGTAAAGCTAAATTGATCTATTAAAGGAGAATATACGGTGATACCTGAGGATGGACTGCTTGGGTTGTTAAAACATATTCTTGAGAGAAAGCGAATAACTCAATGCGATAAGGATCTGGCTCAGATGTATATCAAACGCTATGTTGGGCAGAATGACTATACAGATAGTTTTGATAGACCATGGATACGGCTATTACTGGCAAGGTTATTTTTATTGTTTAATAGGAAAAGTATCGAGCGAAAGGATAAAAGTAAATATCTTAAGGAATTGCCTGTTACAAAAAGAGTGGTCAATATCGCGATGCAATTGAGGATGAACGAGTTGGAGTATGATTAATGAGTCTTACCTATGATGTGTATAATACCCCGCATTTAAAGAATGTATTTATTGAGATTAATCGGCGTATAAAGAGTGGTGACCGGTTTGTCTTGCGGTTTGATAAGGTTACAAAGAGGAAATCCCACCGTCAGCTTAGAAATCTTTTTGGAAATATTATTACACCTCTCTCTGGATTTCTATCTGCAGAATATGGTATTAATATAGAAGCACAGGCATTGGAGCGGGAACTTGTTGCAAAATATTGTGCTCAGGACGATAACCCGGCCGTAACTCATGGGTTTGATTTTGAAACTATGCAGCCGACTGTTGTACCAACTAGGCTCTCGGAAATGAGTGTCAGTCAGGCTGGAGAATTTACAGATTGGTGTATAAAGTATATTAAAGAGAAATTTTCTGATTTGTCGTTGCCACCGTATATCGACTATCTCTGGATGAAAAACATTTCGGAGAAAAAAATTGATCAGGTTATACATGATTCAAGAAAGTGGAAAAACAGGGACCATCAATACCTTGGTTTTGTAAGGGGTAAACCATGTATCATCTGTGGGAAGTCATGTTCTCGTTGTGAAGCTCATCATCTTAATGATATCTCTCTTGGTGGAGGAATGGCTGAGAAAGTTCCTGATTACTATACAATACCGTTATGTGGCGATTGCCATCATGCTTTACATGACACAGGGACAAAGGAACTTGCTAATTTGATAGCACCGGTCCTGCATGATCAGGAATTAAGAATTTTCTGTAAGATGTGTTACTATAGGTGGAAATATCATTTATAGATATTGGTCCTTTTAATTTTAGTGGCTGACATTACGTTATTCAATACTGTCGGGGTAGAAGATAACGTCATGTCTGCCACATATAATTTAGAAATGCTGACAGTAAGAGAAGTGGTGCTACACTTCTCTTATCCGGAAGACAAGGTTTAACCGGATTTGCCAGCAATAGCTTATCGGTAAATTGGCAAGGAGAAGTTTAATGTTTAAATGGAAATTGTTTTAAAAAAAATTGATGAAGTAGTACCTTATGATAATAATCCAAGAAATTTCATTGAAACAATAGGACCACTCAAGAAGAGTATTGAACGTTTTGGATTCAGACAGCCTATTGTTGTTGATAATTCAGGTGTTGTGGTTATTGGTCATGCAAGGCTACAAGCTGCTAAAGAACTTGGCTTTAAGGAATTGCCTGTACATATTGCTGATAATCTTAGTGCTAAGCAGGTTAAGTCGTTACGTTTAGCTGATAATAAAATTGGTGAGATTGCGGATTGGGATTTAGGTAAACTTGCAGCAGAAGTTGCAGATTTAAAGTTTGATATAGATTTGACTCAGCTTGGTTTTATAGATGATGAGCTTGACCATATTTTGGACAAGCTTGATAGCTCCAACCCTGATGAAGATTGCATCCCGAAAGTGGATGATAAGTCTTATTCAAGTAAAAGCGGGAATATTTATAAATTAGGAGATCACCTTGTAGCTTGTGGAGATAATACTGATATTTCTCTGATTAGTCGCTTAATGGATGATACTGCTGCTAATCTTTTGCTTACAGATCCACCATATGGTGTTTCATATACTGGATGTTGTAAGGGAAGTGCTAGATCAGCAATTGCTAATGATGAAAAAAAAGGCAGTGAACTTGAAGAGTTTCTGTGTGATTCCTTTAATGTTGCGGTTAGGCATCTTTCGAATCCATCTAATTTTTATATCTGGTTTGCGGCATCACAATCAGTCGCATTTTATAACGCCTGCGCAGCTAACGGACTATTGGTGAAAGCACAACTTGTATGGATTAAGAATCATTTTACTCTGTCTTTCAGTGATTATAAGCAGCAATTTGAACCCTGTCTGTACGGTTGGCGAGGAAAACAACATAAATTTTATGGTGAAAAGAATTCATCGACTGTATTAAAGGCCGACAAACCATTGGTAAATGCAGAACATCCGACAATGAAACCCGTAGAACTATTTCGGAAGTTAATATACAACAGTAGTAAGCGTGGTGATCTCATTCTCGATATTTTTGCTGGCTCTGGTACGACAGTAATTGCATGTGAGCAGACAGCAAGAAAAGCCAGAGTCATAGAGTTTGAACCAAAGTACGTTGATGTAATTCGTAAACGTTGGGCTGAATTTAGATATGGTAAGGAGTGTGACTGGGAACTTTACACACCGAACTTGGATTAGTTTGTTTACAATATATAGTTTTCTGTTGAGATCATATGTGATATATATATACTTGATACGCTAATGTTAAAGATGGGGACAGAATAATGATTTGGAATAGACAAGGTGATGGGGACGTGGAAGAAAATATAATTTGCTCAAAGTGTGGGGCTGAGCTGAACGACGGGGATAAATTTTGCCGAAATTGTGGGGAGAGAGTACTTGAGGTAGTTGAAGAAAATTTAACTGAGGAGGTAGATAAGACAGACGTAGGTGAAGATGTTATCTTTGATAATAGCGTCAGTGAAAATACAAAAAATTATAGTACGATGGATTTTAAATGTGAGCACTGTGGTAAAATGATTCGGACTAAAGACCGCAATGCAGAGAAGGTTATCGTGTGTCCAAATTGTGGCAAGGAGGTCAAAGTACCTTTTGACACTAAGGGGTGTGCTATCGGCTGTATTGGCTTTATTATTGTTGGATCTGTTCTGGGACTACTCATGTGGCTATTTTTTGGTGAAGATGATGAAAAGCACAATGCGCAGAATAATGCAGAAGTAAATGATGTCGGGGAAGCCTCAAGTAAATCAACTCCCAATAAGTATAAGAATATTAATATAACAAAGGATTTAAGCCGTTCAAAGGAGAAAATTATTGGTTCCCCGGATTACAATAAATTTCTTACTAAAGCTACTGCCACTATTATTTTGAAAAAACCGGTATACATGAGTGACTTGGTATATATGAGTGCTGCGTATATTAAGTTGTTTAGTAGAGATGATAGTGTGGATAGAGTTTATATTGATTTTTTTCTTCCAAATATGGATATCAATAAGACGACGTGGGCAACAGCAGCATATCACAAAGATACACCAGAGTCTTTTACACTTTCAAGACCATACTGGGATAGTGGTGAGTATATTCTTGACGATGTTACTTGGGAAGGATGGGGAAAGCGAACAGTAAAGGAGATTAAAGCTGACCAGTATTTAGCCTCTGGTATGCTTTTAAATAAACATTATCAGGCTTTTTCTGAGTACATGGAATTGAAAAAGGAAATTAATGAAGCTGATCTAATTACTATAATTAGTGATAAATATGGAATTGATTTCAATCCTGAGTACTATGAAAAAAATAATGTTGAGTCTGCAAAACGACTTAACGAGGAATTTGGAGGAGAATTTGTCAAGAAAGAATATATCAGGTATAAGGATGGGAAGTATGCAGATATGGATATAATAGAAGCATATAATTTATTACCAGGTTATACATATGGGTACAAATAGTTAATCATGACTATCAAGAAAACATCAAAACGAATTAGCAAAAAGAAAACAGCTAAAAAAGTTGCCAAGAAAAAGACCACTAAGAAAACTGCTAAACAGTTTTCTGCGCGCTCAACTGACCGTGCTAGAAAAAAAGCGGCTTCAAAAAAAGTAGCAAAACAATCTAATTCTAAAATGACTGTTCAGAAGAATGTAAAGCCCCCGGTAGATGAAGCTGATGTCAAAATGGGGCGACCTACAGTCATGACCGAAGAAGTGCTAGGAAAATTAAGGGCTCTTTTTACTATTGGTATAAGTGATGAGCTTGCTTGCGATGTTGTCGGTATTCATCGAGATTCATTGTATTCGTATCAGGATAAACACCCAGAATTTAAGGAAGAAAAAAGGCTGCTCAAGCAGAACCCTGTTATCTCTGCAAAAAAGAATGTTGTCGCTGCTATTAAAAATGGTGACATGAAAACTACAAGATGGTATCTTGAAAGAAAATGTAAAGATGAGTTCGGCAAATCTGTTGACGTTACTTCAGGAGGTGAGAAAGTTACAGGTATTGTTTTTGAATTTGTAGGGGAAGCCGAGTGAAGTGGGTAATGTTGTTAAAATAATGCCCCCGGAATGGGCAAAACAGTTTGTTAAAGCAATGCGATCGGATAAAGTAAGGCGTATTGTGATTTATGGAGGTCGTGGCGGTGGAAAGTCTTGGACTGTTGCCACTGTCTTACTGGTTTTTGCTCTTGAAAGTAAAAAACGTATTTTGTGTGTACGTGAGGTGCAGCATTCGATCAGTGATAGCGTGAAAAAATTACTTGACGATACTATTGCACGTTATCAGTTGTATCCCAATATTGTGAGTAACAAGCAGACTATCCGTACCGACGTCGGTAGTGAATTTATTTTCGCCGGTATGCAGGCAACTACAGAAGAATCTATTAAATCAATGGAAGGCATTGATTATTGCTGGTTTGAAGAGGCTCAGAAGATGAGTCGTTCAAGTTGGGATTTGCTTGAGCCGACTATACGTAAATCAGGAAGTAAGCTTATATATACTCTTAATCCGAAACAAGAGACAGATCCAGTTTATAAGGATTGTGTCCTTGATTCAAGACCTGGTACCGTAGTTATAAAAGTAAACTATTACGATAATCCATGGTTTTGGGAAACGGCTCTTGTCGCGGATATGGAGTGGGACAAAGAGAATCGTCCAGATGTTTATCAGCACATCTGGGAAGGCAAGCCTGTTGTTAATACTGAGGCCCAGGTATTTAAGGGCTGTTGGGAGATTGGTGAGATCCCCGATAAACCAGCTGATATTCCATACTATCATGGTCTTGACTGGGGATTTGCAAATGATCCACTTGCTGTGATACGGACTTGGATTGATCATGATAATAGAATAATTTATATAGATCAGGCCATAGGAAAGATAGGGGTGGAGATTGTTGATACTGCTGACTTCATGCTGAAAATACCGACGACGGTAGATCATGTTATTCGGGCAGACAGTGCCAGACCTGAGATGATCTCTCATCTTAAGAATGCTACTCTTAAAAATGGAGACAAAATCTGTTTTCGTATAAGACCGGTTGAGAAGGGTAA
This sequence comes from Planctomycetota bacterium, assembly GCA_963677015.1. Taxonomy (GTDB): domain Bacteria; phylum Planctomycetota; class SZUA-567; order SZUA-567; family SZUA-567. The sequence continues at coordinate 1,843,709 of OY781533.1, read as the reverse complement.
GGGCAGTATTGAGACCGGAATTAGTTTCCTAAAAAGTTATAAGATTACCATTGCGCCTGAGCTTGAAGATGTGCATAATGAATTTGTCTTTTATTCGTATAAGGTTGATAAAAAGACAGATGATATTTTGCCACAGATTGTAGATAAGCATAATCATTATATCGATGCGTTACGTTACGCATTAGAACCACTCATCAAAGCGAAGAATCCCGACAACTTCGTGATAGAGGTATGTTAGTCATGGGATTCTACAACAATGTTTTCATTCTTAAAATTTAAAAAGAAGCAGAACTCTACTATTCAGCTAAAAAATTCTGATAGTGTTGTTCTTGATACATTTGACTTTAGTTTTCTGAACGGAAGTGTCACTCCATACAATGCACATAAGGTGTATGATCAGTTTTCTCCTGTAGCCATTGCGGTTAATAAGATCGCTAGTGCAATTGAACAGATTAGTCCAATAATTGTAGATAAAGATGGTAATTCTATTGATAATGCCGATCCTCTTGAATTTTTAGAGGGGCCAAATGACTATCAGCAATACCAGGAATTTATTGGTGAGGTTGTCAGAGAGTATCTTCTTACTGGCAATTCATATGTCTTTGTAAATGGCGTACTTGGAAGACCTCCAGTTGAAGTTTATTCAGTTAAGTCAAAGTGCATCAGTATTTATGATGGTGGCAAGGGTTGGCCAATGAGGTTTATGGTTGGATCGAACTCTATTGGCAGTGGAATTTACAGTAAACAATCAACTCCAGAGTGTGCTAGATTTTTTTCTGGCAATATGGCCGAGCTTGGATATATCTCTTCGTATAATCCTAATAATAATTTACGTGGCAAATCTGTTTTAGATTCAGTTATGAAGCAGATTAAAGCTGCAGTCGAAGCATCTCATTATAATGAAATGATCTTGAAAAATGGTGGTAATCTCTCAAATATTATTCTCTTTAAAGATTCACCAAATAATGATCAGATAAAAGCTCGGGCAAAGATGCTGAGAGATCAGTATTCTGGGACCAACAATGCCGGTAAGATTGCAGTTCTTGATGGAGAGAAGGTTGATGTTATTACTGTTGGGGCTTCGCCAAAAGACATGAACTTTAAAGAGCTTACCGACTGGGCTGCAATTCAGGTATATGGTATTTATGACATTCCTGTTGAATTGGTAATGCAAACATCATCAACATATAACAATATATCAACCTTGGTACCAGAGTTTTATAGACAGGCGGTGTTACCACTTTGTAAGAAGGTATTTTCACTGCTGACACGTCTTATCCTTTCGAGATATGGTAAAAAGTACGATGGGTTTCGTTTTTCCTATGATGTGCAGCAGGTTGAGAGCCTTAAGAAACAGGCAATTGAGGATCTTAAAAAACGTAAGGAACTTGGGGTTGAAACTATAAATGAACTTCGTCTTGAACTTCCTGGACGCAATAAACTAAAGGGCGGGGATGAATTATATCAACCTGCTAACCTTGTCGCCATTAGTGATAGTGAGCTTGATTTTGGGGGTGAGTAAAAAATCATGGCTATAAATGATTGGGAGTATAAAACAGTAAATTTTGCCGGGCGGATGATAAAAGTTGCACAGGAAAAAGAGAACGCATCTGTCCGCGATGAGCATATTGCCGAAGCGACCTTGAAGTACGAGGCTAGGTTTAGACTTGAAAATATTTTTGTGCCTGAACTCTCCAAACATTTTAGAAAGTTGCTTCTACTATATAAGCATTCAGTTGCTGTTGGTACAGTTCCGGTAGTCCCTGATAGTATGGTTACAGAACTTGAATCTTTGCTTGAAAGCCAATATAGTCACATTGGAGAATTCCTTCAGGAGCTTGATTACAGTAAGCATATATCAGTTGGTTTTACAGAGGATGAATCAAATAAAGCAAAGAGTTTGTATGCTCTTGCTCTTGTTGGGCTGATTAGTGAAATTTTGCCTGTTCAGGCTGCGACAATAGTTAACACTACCAATAAGCAATTTACAGAATTTTATCAACGAGCCATTAAGATCGAAGCTGAAACAGTTGCTGAAACTGTTGGTGCGGCGCGGAGAATTGATTCTATTGCTGAAACAGCCTCTGGGTTGGTTCAAAGGAGTTTTAAACAAAGAATTAAACAGATAGCTATTACAGAAACCGGTCAGTTTATGAACCGCGGAACACTTGCTGCACCTGATGATGAAGACCTTGTTAATGCCGGTATTATTGATGATATTGATGTCGAAGTCTCGGGTACCCGTGTTAAACAATGGATTACAAAGTTAGACAAGAAAGTCCGACAAACACATAGGGCTATGCATGGAGTGACTATTCCGTCAAAAGATGATTTTGTTGTTAATGGCGTGTATCGTATGTTGTGCCCGGAAGATCCTATGCGTGGTGCTCCACCCGCTGAGATTGTTAAGTGCAGATGTGAGTTAGTAAAGTTTAGATCAGTTGTTTTTAAGGATGTTTCTAAGGAGTAATATACCTGCTGACGACTGAGTAAGTAATGATGTTGTGTAATAGAGCGTGTAAGCGCACCTGTCCCGACGATTTTTCTTAGGGAGAGGTGCGCTTTTTTTTATCGTACTAATATGGGTGCTACAGTGAAAGGAGAAAACTAGTTGTAGCTTAAGTATTGGAGGTACAGGTTATTTTTATATTTAATAGTTTGGAGAATTTATAATGAAAATGTTGCAAAAAATTAGTTTCATGATTTTATTTGTCGTTGCTGTTGTTATGCTTACGCAGAATTACTCAAATGCTGCTGATGTAAGGTATCGCATGCTGCAAAATGGGTTACATGTATTAATGCCACGTAGTTGTGCTGCGAGTAGAATGAGAACATTGCCGTATCCACCTAATGAAAACTGTGGCCATATTGCCGGTGAAATTAATGGGTATGTTCAGATCCCTCTGGATTTGCAGCCATCAGATACCGAGTATCACTGTTACTCACTCTATAAAGGATTTTGGCATTATGCAGTTTCAAGGGGTAGACCAGGACCTAATGAACAGACAATAAATGTTCCTCAAGCTGACGTAACGCCAATTCCTGAAGATTCCGTGGTAACGGTTTTAGATTCAAATGGAATGCCTTTGTCTGATATTCCAGTACGTGTGGTAAATCCAGGTCTTAAAGGTGCGCCAGTTAGCACAGATGTTGATTCAGCATGGCTTCCAACTACAGATGCAGACTATACTGCTAGTTATACGGCAATGTTCAATGATCATGGATATACAACAAAGGATATGGTTGTAACAAATAACTTGGGTAAGTTTGGTTTTGCTGTTCCATCAGAATTTCCGCTTCAGGCCGTATTTGCCGCTAAATACAAAGGATTCTGGCATTACAGCTCAGAAAATATTATGAGATTCCCAGCAAGTCAGACCCTTACAATGCCTACAGTATCTTCTCTAACTCTCAGTTATTTGGGTAAACATCCTGCAAATATACAAGTAATGATAGCTGATCCATCTGATAATAGTAAACTGTTAACTGCTGACCGTTATAAAACTGATACCAATGGGATTGTAAGCTATGCTGTTCCAGCCGGTACTCAATTTAGATTTGCATATTATAATGATCTAGGAACTATTAATTATTCACAAGTAGTTACAGCTCCAGTAAGTGGTTCACTTATTGTTAAAGCAACAAACAATCCTGAATTACTGGCTCCTGCTAACAATGTAACTGTTTCTGTTGGTCAGACAATTGCATTTGACTGGGGAAATACCCTGAATGCTGCGAAATACTTCTGGCTTTATAGTTATAATGGCGGAACATGGCGTTATATTGATCGTGGCGCATACACTGCAATGAATCTTTCTGGTTTGCCAAATGCTGGTACTTGGCAGTGGAAGGTTGTTGCTTTGAATAGCGCTGATCAGATTATAGCTGAAAGTGCAACCCGAACAATCAATGTCGTTGCTGCTTCAAGCTCTTCTTCTGCTAAAAAAGCTTTGGTAAATGTCTCTGCAGTTAGAGGTGATTTTGAAACCCTAGCTGGGGGTAAAGACTTTGATGAATCAATGTTTTCCTCAAATGTTTTAAGAGATATAACTGAATAAGTTAATTTTGATGTAGTACTAATAATTAATATAATGATTATTACATTACCGTATTAATTCTGTTGGAAACTATACGTTTATGTTGTTTTAGGGGGACATTAATTTGTTCCCCTAAAATTTTTGTGTAGATAAACAATTAAAATATTAACTTATTGACTACAAAAAATATAATTTTGCTAAAGATTTTAAGATTATGTCCGTTAATTTTAATAATTAACCATTCTAATTTTTATGAAAAATTTCTGGTGTTATTTATTATGCTGATGAACTTTCATCAGTAGAAATATTATGGGGATAATTATGATAGAATCAGCAAAAGGTTCAGTTGAGTCTTACCGGGAAATTTCAAATCAGACTAATCAGCAAGATACATCAACTGAGCAAACACCGCAAGAAAGATTGTTCACTCGGGTTTCAGAATTATTAAATACTGCTGGCGTTACGGTCAAGGGACAGGGCTCGCTTGCTCTTGATATTGATGAAAGCGGTCAACTTGAAATAATTGGAAATATTGATAATAAAAATGAAATCGCAGCTGTTTTGGGAGGTGATTCTGAAATATTATCTATTCTTAAAGAAGAATTGTCGACTGAAGGTGATAATTCTTCTTCCAGTTCTACCAGTAAGTGGTCACAGGATGCATATTATGTTGAGTTAAATGGCAAAGAATATGATGAATACATATTTAATGGCGACATGCACTCAACATCTGCTCCAGAGATAACAGGTGAATTCTATGGAAAGTTTAATACATGGTATAATACAGATGATAATGGATTTAAAGAAAATTCTGGTGTCGATTTTGCATTTAAAAAGTGTTTATTTAATACTGGTGAGGAACGCAATTCTTTTTTTAACTATATAAATGACAAATTAAAGTCACAGATTCCTGGATTTGACGGTGCTACTGATATGGCCTTTTCTCTTGAGCAGGTTTATTATTCTAATAATATGCCAGCTAATATCTATCGTGTAAAAGTTGAGAGTGCAAAAGGGGAAGATGTAGATAATCGTGTTTCTGAAATTCTTAGTGCAGACAGTTATGTTAAGAATACAATGCATGAAACTATGAGTAACCTTCGAGATTATCACACTGTTGTGGGTGCTCATTATTCGAATACTGAGCAGTGGGAGTTAAATGTGTTTGGTTCTGCTTGGGGAGACATTTATGATGTTGATGAAATCCTACATTATTCACCAGAAACGGAGAGTAATAAAGAAGGTCTTGCCGCGGCACAAAAGATGTGGGATATTACTAAGAATGCGTCACAAATTGAATTGAAAGAGTATGGTGAACACCAACGGATATTAGAAGATATTTGGAATGACGATATCCCTCCAGAAGGTTCAATGATTAGTAGTCAGAGTAATACAATAACAGAGAGCACGCTAGTTTCAACGGTTCTTGATAACACTGAGGATGTGGCTCCTGGAACCGAAGTGGCTACTGCTCAAGTTGTAGATACCGCTGGTGGTAGATTGAATTGGGTAATGCTGGATACAGGAAATATCGGGAACCTTCTTGGCCTAAAAAATGGGTCTGATCTTAATTCATTAATTTCCAGCCAACTGAAAAAGGTTGATAAACTCAAAGAAGCTGCTTCTACCCAGGTCAATGATATCCTTGCTGAGCAGGGGATGTCGATTGGCGATGAGGATAAAGTAGAAATAGGAGTAGCCGAAGACGGTACCATAACAGTCACTTCTCTTGAAGGTGGAAAAGATGGAGAAGCTTTGGCTGCAAAGTTGCAGGAAGCATTGAACAAGGATCCTGAAAAAGCAAAAGAACTCGCTGATTCATTACAGGAGCTTGATGTAAATCAAACCGCGCTTACAGAGCTCACAACCAAAGGTGGTCTGACTATAGGCACCGCATATAAATTATACGAAATGATGCCTGACAATGCAGATAAGGAGGAACTATCAGGTCTCTTTGATGATATCGATGGTATAGATGATATTAGTGATAATGTTGTTGCTGGTATTGCCTTCAGTGCCGGTGATTTTGTAAGCGATGATATTGAGACGACACTGCCAATTCTTGAGAAGACAATTCAAGAGATGGTAATGGACGGAATGACTGGGTATAATGACGAAAATGATAAAATGGGGGTATCTGGAATAAATGGTCCTCCTGTTACTCCAGACATGTATATTCAGTCATTTGAGGCTATCCTTGATGCTGATGGTAACCTTGAAGTTACAGGAGGTGTAAACGGAGAAGGTGAAGAACTGACTGAAAGGCTTAAAACTATTGCCGGTAAAATACTTAATACTGAAAAAATTGGTGCTCAATATGAAACCATTTCATCATTACTACTTGAACAGCATAGTTATGAGGATGGAGATACCGATGAATTTGAGCATTCGGTGAAAGTTAGTGTAGACTATCAGAAGGGGATCAGTTATGAAGTAATATCACCCGAAGCGGATGAAGCGGCTACGAAGGAGCTTGGCGACGGTCTGAGAGAGATTAGTCAGAGTGCCAGTGAATATCTGAAGGAGGAATATGACATTGATACGCCTCTTGATATCAAGGTTGATGAGTATGGCAAACTTAAAGCATCTACCGCGCAATTATCAGAAGCTAAGTCCAAGAGAGTAGAGCAGGTGATGGATTTTATCAATAACGCAATATCCGTGAATGAGGAAGATGCTGATTCAGAGAATATTTATTCGGATGGTCTTGAGGATATTATTGATGAAACGATTGGACTGAAAGAGATTTTAGATAAATTCCATGATAAGGAAAATATGTATAAAGCAATAGCTTAGTATTATTAGTTTAAAATATAATTATATCACAAAATATATTTTAAAAATTAACCTTGATTTTCGGTTTTAGTTGAGGTAGTATTATGGAAGTTGTTAATAACTAATGTAATTAAAGCTAAAGTGTAATTATAAATATAGCGTGTAAGCGCACCTTTCCCGACAATTTTCTCAGGGAGAGGTGCGCTTTTTTTATGGAGTGATCCAATGGAATTTAAGCGCAAAAACCTGAGATTTGAAATCAAGTCATCTGATGAGGAAACCGTCGATGGTGAAAAATACCTCACGGTTACTGGGATTGCAGCTGCATACACCAAGGATTGTTATTCTGATATTATCATACCTAAGGCATTTGAAAATTCTTTGGATAAGAACCCTGAGATTCCAGCACTTTGGCAACATCGAAGTGATGAGCCTCTGGGCGTGTGGCGCATGATGGAAGAAGTAGAAGAAGGACTGATTGCTAAAGCTTATCTCCCCTTGTCCGATTCATTTGTAAAGGAACGTCTTAGACCTCAACTTCTTGTTAAAAGCATCCGTGCTCTCTCTATCGGGTATCGAGTTGTCCGTTCCCATATGGGAAGACTTGATGAAGATGATGTTTGTTATCTTGATGAAATTGATCTTATGGAAATCTCTTTCGTTACCTTTCCAGCAAATACTGACGCGTTGATTACTGAGGTTAAGTCATTAAACAGTATATCACTAAAACAATATTCAGAGAATCCTGTCGGCTTAAAGCATCTACTATGCACAGGTGGGTTTAAATGTTCGGAAGATATTGCTGATAAAATTGTAGCTGTTCTGATAAAGAGTGAAGAATCAAAAATAATTGAGGCTTGTGAGAGTGAAGTTTTTAAGGAATTAATGAATCTACTGGAGAATGTGTAATGGAAACCACAGTAAAAGTTAAAGAAAAAGATATGCAGAAGATGAATGAAGCTATCTCTGCAATTCAGGAAAAAAATGATAAGTATGGTGAGGAAGCAGCTGAAACAAGAGAGGTTGTTGAAAAAGCCGGACAAGATATTGTTGATATCAAAAGTAAGACAGACAGACTAGAGGCAGAAGCTAAAGCCCAGAGCGAAGCTATGCAGAAGTTGAACGGAACAATTGATGTAATTAATGATAGTATTACAGTTATTCAGAAAGAATACGCTGCTGGTTCAGTAAGTTCTTCCGGGTATCAGGCTCACAATGAATATTGGGGCGCTCTTAAGTCTTCACTGAGCGCAAATAATAATTATGTTCTCAAGGAACAGTATGATGCTGTTATTGATGAGTATGTGAAATGTTTTGCCAGTTTTTCTAGCCCCGAAGCGCAGGAAAAGATGAAGGCAGCAGCTTTTATCGGTAATAACCCGCACAGTGGTTATGTTGTTCCTGTTGAGCTTCTATCCAGGATTATCAAAAAGCGTTATGAGACCTCACCATTGCGAAACTATGCCTCTGTTATCTCTATCTCTACTGAGAGCGCGAAAATAATGCTTGATGATGAGGATATTGAAATTTCTGAGATTGGCGAAGCTGATAAAAGAAGTGAAAGTTCAATGCCTGACATGGGATTCGTAGAGATTGGTACCAATGAACTCTGGGCCAAAGTTCCTATTTCTCTTCAGTTGCTTGAAGATGCGGTTTTCAATCTTCAGGAATGGCTGCAGCAGAAAGTTACCAAGAAATTCTCGCGTCAGGAAAACACACAGTTTGTTCGTGGCAGTGGCGTAAAACAGGCTCAGGGATTCCTTAGTTATGATGCTTGGCCAAAGAATGGTAAGAAGTATTACTATAGAAACGCTGTTGAGCAGGTTGAAACTCAGGATTCTGGAAAGATTGGTGGTGATGATGTTATTCGTCTTCTTGGGGATCTAAAGTCAGAGTATCTGCAGAATGCTGCATGGGCGATGAACAGTACTACGTTCTACAAAAATATTTTGACGCTTAAAGCTTCTGATGGTCATTACCTTGTTAATCCTGCCATGCTTGCTCAGGGGGCTGATCTGTTGCTCATGGGTAAAAAGGTTGCATTCTTTGATGATATGCCGGGAGTTGCAGCTAATTCACTGGCCGTATGTTTGGCTGACTGGGGAGAGTTCTATACTATTCTGGACCGTATTGGCATGTGGACACAAGCTGATCCATATAGTAGTGACGGATTCCTTAAGATTAAGAATCGTACCAGGGTCGGTGGTGCTGTGACGAACTTTGAAGCAGGTAAAATTCTCAAGGTTAAGTAATAGAATGATATTGATATTACGATGATTTGAAATGTTATTTAAGGGCTTATTCATAGAGGAGTTTTAGAAATGAACAGAGATGCAGTTTCTGACCGTAGACAGCTTGCCAACGAAGAGGTGACAATCTCTGGTAATGTCGGCGGTATGTCAAGTGTCATTGATACAAAAGGGCTGAGAGGTGTTGGGTTCTTTGCTCAGAATAGCGGTAGTGTGACTGCTGGGGCTACTTTTAGTTTTATGGAGTCTGATCGTTCAGATATGTCTGATCCTGATCCGGTTGATGCGAATAAAATTATTGGTAATGCTCCAGGAGAAAGCACTGGTAACGGTGAGCAGTGTTGTAAGGCTGGCGTCTTTTCAGTTAAGCGTTATCTTCAAGCGGTTATCAATGGTGCTGACACTAATAAGTATCGGGTGTCAGTTGTTGGCGATACTATGATCACACCAGCGGAGGTATAAGTATTATGCTGTATTTGGCAAGGAAAAGTTATTCATTTTGTTTTAATGGTGTGGATCTTATTGAATTTAAGAAAGATGAGATCTACGACTTGACCGGATATCCTTTATCTGAGATCGAAAGTCTTGTTGATAAGGATATTCTTGCCGAGGCGTTCCTTGCTGATGAATCTGATAATTCTGATGATATAGGAACCGATAGTGAGGACACCCAGACTTCAATATCGGATTTTGAAGGAACTCAGGAAAACTATGATAATGAAGTGGATTGCTTGATGTCAGAGCTTACTGTCAAGGATATGCGAGATAGACTCAAAGTACTAGTAGGTGGCAATAAGTTTAACAGCAAGCTTATTTCTAAGATGAATGAGAAAGATCTTGCTGCTGCTATTGTTACCTTCAAGGAAGAGGAATAATTAGTTTATGCCACGCTTTGAGATTACTCCTTCTCTTCTGTTAAAGTGGCAGCCGAACATCGCTTATACGGCAGAGACCTCGGCTGTCACACCCCTTATTGATAAGGGTATGTATTACGTTTGCTGCAAGAGCGGGGTATCAGGAAGTGTTGAGCCTGAGTGGTTAAATTCGGGTTCTGTTAATGATGGTGAAGTTCAATGGCTTCCCAGACAGCGTTATTATGTAACACTTGGTGACGTTAAAGGATTTCTCAGAGTAAGTTCAGAGGTTGACGATCAGATCCTGATTGTGCTGATTCAGGCTGCGACCTCAAGAATCGAAGAATATCTAAATATTGATATAGTACAAAAGAAGGTATATATGTATCTCGATATGCCTGTGTCATGTAGTAGCAAAGATGAGATTACTATCCCTGTTGAGCGTTACCCTGTTGTGAGTGTAGATACTGTAGAGCTTAAAGAGGAAGGCGCGACTGTTTGGGATATCATTGACATCAATACTAATATTTATAAATCGCCTTGGGAGTATCCGGTAATAGAGATGGGTGGAATGAACTATATCGGGCATATCAGGTTGCTGCTTACTGTCGGGGTAACAGAGTCTGATGGGTTTGGCAAAGTTCTTAAGCTTGCAATTATGATGTATGTAGCATGGCTTTACGAGAACCGTGGGGATGTTGATAATTATGTCCCACTATCTCTTCCATCTGATATCAGACAGGTACTCCCAGCGCCATTAATGACTGTGTTTTAAGAAGTAGGATTACTCTGTATGAATAGACAGCGGAAGAGCCTGAAGGGAAATTTATACAGCATAAGTGATCTGGATCTCAATATAACAATCTTGAAGCGTGAGAGTAAAGCGGCGCCAGCAGGAGAGATTGTTGCAAGACAGGTGTATACTGAAATACTTGTTACATGGGCTGGACTGAGGCTTGTAAGTGATTTTGAACGTAAAGGTGGACTTAATACTGAAAACAGTATTACCCATAAGTTTATTATACGTTCTCAAAAAGAATTCAGGAATCTTGAAACAGACGGCCAGCATTTTGTATTGTGTGAAGGTAATTATTACCGTATTGAAAAGATAACGCTCGAAAGCGATAGGTTTATAGTTCTAAAGTGCAGTGAGCGTGGTTCGATTGATATGGCAGGAGCAAAAGCGTGATTAAGATTACAGTTAAAAAAAGCTCCAAGGCGACTCCTGAAGATACCATAAATGCTTTGAAACGTGGGCAGCTTAAGGGAATTGACCGCGTAGGCAGAGAATTTCAGGATGCGATCAAACGTTCACTTATTAATGGAACACGTAGTGGTAGGAAATATCCAGGATTGCCAAGTCGTTCAAGTGCTCCGGGTGAAGTCCCCAAGTCTCAGAGTGGACGGTTAGCAAAAAAGGTTGTATACGAGGGTAGTGGCAACGGTATTGAAGTAACGAATGTAGTGGAATATTCAGAATATCTTGAACAAGGCACAATGAATATGGCGCGTAGACCACATATGGGTGGTGTTTTTCGTGAATTGGATGATGACTTTCTTGATATTATGGTACATACCCCGCTCGAAGAGGTTAAGAAGCTCAAATGATTGACCCATATAGATTGCTCAAATGGATGCAGTATTATATCCCTCAGTTTACCGACGATTTTTCAGAATTTACCGACGTCGGTAAGGTTGTAATTGAGGACGATGGCAGAGTATTGATGGTATTGTCTGAACCAGCTAACCTCAATGTCGGCAATGTCTGGCTGCAGAATGCCAAGGTAAGAAATAGAATTATAGCTGCTGAGTCAGACGATTACGGAGTTAGATTTACCGTTGAGTATAATCATGACTTGACAGCTTTTATGTTTGAGAGACCGGGTAGACAGTGGCCTGATGGAAAGTGTGTTGAGGTTGAAGGACTGGGCAGCTCTGGTAATACGGTCAAGCTTAATTTAGAACAGACAGAGCATGGTGTCCCTAATCGCAGACAGTTTGTGGCAAAGATTGATGAGGTCCCTGAAATTGATGGTAATCTGTATCTTATTGAGAATAGAAGTTTTGGTATTAACGGTCTCTATGAAATTTTTGAAATCAAATCGCCGACTGAATATATTTTAAAATCCACTGTGGCATCGCCTCAGATCCCTACTGGTGAATTATTTGCTTGCAGGATTCTTACAGGTACAAGGATATCCATGGCTGCTAGTTTTGAAAGAGCAGTAAATCTGTTTACGCAGCATGGTGATGGTAGACCTTTTATATTTTTAATTATGGGTTCACGTAGCGCGGAAAAGGAATTCGGAACTAGCGGCAATATCCGTCATAATACAAAGAAAAACTGGGTAAAGATAAATACTGCCTGTGATTTTACTGTAATAGTATTTTTGCCATGTAGCAATGAACTTGCAGCTGAAGCCGCACAGAGAAGAGCTTATGTGGATATTTTTGATATTCTGAACTGTACTTTGGTAACAGCAAATCCTAATCGCCTATTTTTTGATACGGCGAAACATAATGATAGTTGCACAATTACCTATCATGGTGATTCACAGAGAGACTATGACACTGCTTGTTATACCCACGGTTATGATTTCCAGTTTAGAGATACTATTGAGGTTAACTCTAATTTTGTGGAAGAACCGACTGTTGCGCTTCGTGATGTATATATGTCATTTGGAATTGATAATAATGGTCGTATTAATGAAAAGGTACCATTGAAAATTAACGTAGATATTGAGGAGCAAAATAATAATGGTTAAAAAAAGTGTCGTATCTGATGATATTGATGATAAAGCAGATAGTCAGGAAATTTTGAATAAGGCGATTGTAACGCCGCAGAATAAACAGCGTGGAAATAAAATCCTTAAGTACCGGGTAAACGTCGCAATGCGTGATTATGATATTGGCGATATTATTGACATTGAGTTCAATGAGCATGGTAAGCCAGTCAAGGAATTTTACCGACGTCGGTTAGCTGATGTAACTCGTGAAAATAATCCTTGTCTGACCAGAGTATAGGGCTTTTGATATCAAGTAATTAGTTATATAGTAATTATTCTTTAGGAGTGTGTTAATATGAGTAATCCAGTAGATAATCCTGTTGTAAATATTCAGGTAACACCAGCAGACATCGCGGCAACAATAGATGGTAGACGTGACCTGCTTGTTGGTACTATAGCTGCGGGAGCAACGGCAGCAGCAAAGAAAATATACCGTAATGTTGAGAAATTTGAGCATAGCTTACTTGAATCACTATTTGGGGCAAATTCTGATTTATTTAATCGAATTCGTATCTGGAAAGAGCAGTGGGCGGGAAGTAGTCGCATTGCAGAGCTTGCTATTCTTGTGACCAATGAAGCAGAATCCGCAACCAAGGCCTCCGCTGAGGTTGTCCTTGCTGGTACCGCAACAGCTGATGGTACCATTCGTATTTGTGCGGTTGATGATAAAAAATATGGTGTGACTGTTGATATCGTCAAGGGTGAGACTGCGGAAACAATTATAAATAGGCTTAAGTTAAGATATAACAAATTAACAACAATGCCTGCTGTTGTTGTCGCTGATGTCACTCATGAAACAGATAAGAAGCTAACTTTTACTGCTGTTGATACCGGCAGCATTGGCAATTATTATCCTATTGTTGTTGATCAATATGGCGGTGCTGGTGTCAGTTATACGTTGACTGGGTTTACAGGTGGTGCTGGAGAAGCTGATGTAACTGATCTCTTTGACAATGTCGGTACACTTCGTTTTACTGGAATCAACTGGCCAGCAGCATGGATTTCACAGATTTCGGTTATTGAAACATTCTTATATAATAGGCTTTATACCCAGAATTCTATTCAGGATGGGCAGGCATTTATTGGTATTGATGGTACATACTCGGAGTTGCTGAGTCTTGTCAACCCACTCAATAAGCAGGTCCTTACTTTCTGCGGGAATAACACTACCGACAATGCTGAGCATAAAGGAGGTTCACTTATTTCTCCTGCTGATTGGCGGGCGGTTATGTTTATGGGGATCAGGTCAAGACGTTTAACAACCGGTGCTCCACTTACAAATTATGTCACAACTATCGCTGCTTCAGATCAGATTGGCGGTGCTGCTCTTGCCAGTTTGCCGTATTTCAATACGCCGCTAAGCAATATTTCAACTAGGACAGGAGAAAACTTCTTCACTGAATCAGAGCAGCGGGACCTTGAAGATACCGGGTATAGTATCATCGGACTCAATGACTCAGAAGATATGGTGATTACCGGTGCTTTTGTTACGCCATATACTAATGACGATACTGGTGCTGAAAATGGCAGTTTTCATTATCTTAACTATGTTGATACCGTTTCTGTCGTTCGAGAACTCTTTTATGAAGAGATTAAACGTAAATACAAACAAACCCGAATGACTTCTGGAGGTACAACTCCTGGTAGAAGTGCATTCAATAAAGCAAAGTTAAGGGCTGACTGTAAGGAAATTTATACTGATCTTGGTTCTTTGATGCTTGTTGAGCAGGGCCGTGATGCTCTAAAATATTTTGACGACCGCCTTGTTATTGAGTTTGACAAAATTAACGGGCTTTCAAAGGTCCAGTCTGTTCTTCAGATTGTCGTGCAGGGGCGTGTATTTGATTTTGTATTCAATATGGATTTCAATTAAAACTTAATAAGGAGCTATAAAGATGGCTGAAGGTAATGACAGGGTTAAAAGTGGATTGTCTAATGCGACTATTTATCTCAATGATAACGAAATCCTTTTTGATGGTGAATCTGGAAGTTTTGATCCGGGTGGGTTTCAGAATGTTGCACGTACCGGAACTCGTGGTGGTAAATCTGTTTTAATCCAAACACAAAAAACAGATGAGGCGTATTCATCACTGTCTTTTGACATGTTTAATGATCCTGATTCACTATCTGCATTGTATGATGCAAAAGAAAGTGACAATGTAAATGTTGTTAAAGTTGTATTTCCTGATAAGCAATACATTATGCAGGGGGCAACAGTTGTTGAACGACAGGAGGTTGGTATTAATAGTGATGGTAAGATTCCAGTGACTATCCAGGGGCTGCCGTGTGAAGATGTTTAGTCCCAGACCATAATTATTTGCAAGTTGTAATAAAGACATAATATAAAATTGAAAGGTAATAACAATGGATTTAGCAGGTGTCCTAAGATATGAGTTTTCTAATACAGTAAAAGATGTGGCAGTGCCCGGTGAAGGAATTGTGACTGATGTAAAGGCAGTTTTACTAACAAGACCAAAGCGCAAACAGGCCAATCTTGTATGTGCATTGCAGGGAATATTTGCCAGAGCTGTTCAGAATATGCAGGTTGCAGCGATTAAAACCATTGCTGGCCTTGAAGATGCAATGAAACAAATTGAAGAGCGAAATCAGAAGCAAGAAGATACTTCTGAAGAGAAAGACAAATACAAAGATACTTTTGATACTTTGATGTTGGCAAGTTCACATATTCCAGATGACGTAAATGTTATTAAAAAGTGTTATGATCTGCTTAATTCCGGTATTGCGTCGTGGGAGTCAGAGTCTGGGCACGATATCCCTCTAAAAGACATTCACCTTAATGAGCTCAATCCAGATGAGGTTTTTGAAGTGGCTGTTCGATATATTGCTTTTTTTACTCGGATTGCCAGAGGTCTTTAGAGCAAATATATAGAGATGCGTGGCGTATATCCTTGCTTACTGAGGGGGCAATAAGTTATTCGGCAGCACTGGGAATGAGTGCAGACGAATTGCGTATAGGTTCTGATGTAATGAAAGAAATTAGTCAAATACGCAAACAGGAAATGCGTAAGATTGGGAATAAGAGAGATAATTAATGGCTGCAGGTGGAAGTAATACAATAGCATATATTTATAAGTTGATAGATAATTTTTCTAATCCTCTTAAAAATATCAATAAACTATTGATAAGTTTTGATGGAACTATGGCATCAAATGTTTCATCAAGCGACAAATTGAAAAAAGCTATTACTAATCAGGCCGCCGCCGCTTGTCGTTCATTTGTACGAATGAATGGCAGTATAGTACCGGTTACTGAATCACAACAGCAATTGAAGGAAACAACTTTAAAGCAAGCAAAGGCTGTTGTCTCAGGAAATGCTATGGCCGGTAAAGCATTACTCAAAACTGTAACAAAAGCTTTAAAATTCAAAAATACTCAGTTTAAAGTTACGCAATCAGTAAATGATACCACTAGTGCTTTTCGTAAACTGCGAACTCAAGCATCTAAAACTTATGGCAGCATTAAGAATAAAGCAGGAAAAGCAAAAGAAAATATTAAAAAAAGCATTGGTAATAGCGGACTTGCGGGTATGGCTGTTGGAGCTTCGATTGGCGCAATGGTGGCAAAAAATGGACTTGATCAGTATCTGGAGCAAGACAGGGAAATAGCTAGGACTTTGAGTATTATGTCTGGTAACAGTGCAGAAAATAAACAGCAAATGCTTGAGGTCGCATATGCACTTTCTGAAAAACTTCCTATTGACGCTAATTCAGCAATTTCTAGTCTTTATGATCTTACTTCTGCAGGATTGGACGCCAATAATGCAATGAAAGCGTTGCCATTTGTTTCTGAATTTGCAACAGCGGGTATGACAGACGTACAGGAAGCAACTGAATTGCTAATGACTGCTCAATCAGCTCTTGGTATGAAATCAAGTGATCCAACTGAAAATCTAGCAAATATGAAAAAGATAGCTGATAAGATTGCAAAGGCAAGTAATATCGCTTCTGAAAGTACCGCTGGTTTTACAAAAATGCTTGTCACAAAATCAGCCGCACAAATGGCAACTGCTGGGGTTGGATTAGATGAAGGACTTGCGACTTTATCCGCACTTGCAGAAGCTGGTTTTAAGGGAGAAAGAGGTGGTGAGGCTTTTAATGCTCTAATGAATTCAATGAGTAAATATACTCAGAATAAAGATATTTTTAAAGTTGCGGGTATAAAGATATTTGATGAAAAGGGAGAAAGACAGAGTATTCAAAATATTATCAAGGATTATGCAAAAGCCTTAAATGGAAAATCTGATAAAGATAAATTAACAATCCTTCAGTCACTCGGTTTGGATCAGACGGGTGAAGAAGCAATAAAAGGTTTGATGCTTCAGCTTGGTAATATGGAAAAATTCAAAAAAGAGATTGCAAATTCTGATGGTACCGTTTCTCGAATGGCTGATACAGTTTTAAGTTCAGATTGGTCACAATGGGAAATAATGGTAAATAACATAAAGAATGCAACTGTTGATCTAGTCGCTTCGGTATCTCCTGCAATACGGTTATTTGCGAAAACTATTTCGTGGGGAACAAAAGCTTTACAGAAAATGCCTGCACCTATTAAATGGCTGATTGCCGGTTTGGGTGGCTTGTTTACAGTCATAACTTCTATTGGAACAGCTTGGATGATTGCGAAAGCTACAATGGTTGGCCCTATAACAAAGATGATCTTTAAAACTTTACTTTGGGAAAAAGTAATCAAAAAATTGATTCGTAGTGAGAATAATGCTTCTAAAACTACAGGATTATGGGGCAACTCAATCAAACGGCTTCGTCTTATAAAGAAAAAGTTGATAAGAAATATAATTAAATTGGATTTAGCAACAAAAGCTCAAACAGCTCGAACTAAAATAGCTGCATTATGGACCAAAGCATGGGGTGTTGCCCTCAAAGGAATGGGCTGGGCTAAGCAGAGTGCAGGAATGTTGGCGCATGGGGCTGCTATGCTTGCTGTTTCTGGTGCTACTAAGGCTGTTACTGTTGTGACATGGCTTTGGAATGCAGCACAAGCCGCACTTAATATAGTTCTTACAGCAAACCCTATTGGAATTGTGGTAGTTGCTGTTGGTGCTTTAGCATACGGCATTTATAAGCTTGTTCAGTGGTTTAGAGAATGCTATACAGAGACAGGTTCAGTCTGGGGCGCACTTGGTATGATGTATGAAAAATCCAAGAAGGTATTAATGGTATCGCTCCGTTTACAGTTGCCATCATTGAGCTTATAAAGTGGTTTCGTGAATGTTATCGAGAAACGGGGTCTGTCTGGGGTGTGTTAAAGAAAATAGGAGGAAGTATTTATGAATATGTTGCTATGCCGTTTGAATGGGTTTCTGAAAAAATTGGGGCCTTCGTGGATTGGATCGGGAAAGTTTGCGGGATTTCTGAAAATCTTACGGGCGTTTTTAAGAATATTGGTGAAAGTATTCAAAATTGGCTAGTTGATAAATTTGACTGGGTGATTAATAAAGCTAAAGATTTTTTAGGATGGCTGGGTAAGATCGCCAGTGCTGTAGGTGACTGGTTCGTTGGAGATGATTCTGAGGTTGAGGTTAACAACAATTCTAATAGCCCAGATTACATAAAGCCATATACGGATAATTATTCACAAAAAGTTGGTGAAGTTCAGACTCTTATTCACAGTTTTACCGGAAAAATTGTTGTTTCTGCCACAGGCGACAGTAAGGTTGAGCAGGCTGAAATTAGTTTGCCTAAGGGTATGAATATGGCTCATATTAGCGGGTGATTTTATTATGGTAAACTATCTTAAAAATTTGCAGGTCGCAAGCTATAAAGGTATAGAGTTCTTTGTTGAAACAGAGCGGGGTACATGTGGGCGTAAGGTTGCTATACATGATTATCCGAATTCACTTGTTCGTTTTGTAGAGGATCTAGGCAAAATGCCGAAGGAATTCACTCTGGATTGTTTTGTTAGTGGTGACAGCTGGCAGAGTGAAGCTGAAGCATTTGAAAAGGTCTTGAGTGATGGTCAACAGGGGAACTTAACTTTACCGGTTTTGGGCTCATATGATAATATTGCTGTTATTGGGACTCCGACAATGAGCTCTGATAATTCTGGTAATCTTGGTATGATAAGGTTTTCCATAACCTTTTCTGAGACAAAACAGGATGCTGCTCCAGTTAGTAAGGGAGCAATGAAAGAATCTGTTTATGATGCAGGTGATAACGCCAGGGCGGCTATTCAAGGCGCTTTTCAGGATCAGTGGAATATACCAAGTAGTCAGGCTAATGCTCTTGTTTCGCAGTTTGATATCGGTAGTGCTGTAGAAAATATAGGTTCTATCTTTTCTACTCCTACTGGAGCTGTGTCAAGTGGTGTACAGAATGCACTAAATTTGATTAGTAACAATGCCCCATTTCTTTCTACTGTTCCTAAGGCACTGGCAAATGCATTCGGATTTGGTAGTGATTCGTTTCCGGGACTGTGGCAAGCACTGTCATTAAGTTTTTTAGGTGGAGATGCGTTTGATAGTGCTATTAATACAATGTCATTTGGTAAAGAGTTACTTAAAAGCTTTACAGAAATTCGTTCTGCCCAAGATTATCAGGAGTATTATGTTTCAAACAATAATACTATAAAACAGGGTAGTATTGTTCCATTATGGAATCCCACTACTGCAGAGCGCATTGAGCGTAATCATAATCGGATACTTATTGTTGAAGTGATGAGGATAAATGCTTTGATTATTGCCTATGAACAAGCAGCTGTTAAGAATTATTTTACAGCTGAAGAGATAGATAATAATCTTAAGCAGTTGGCTGATAGTTATAACTTTATCTTTAAGGCTGATGCCAGAGGTAAAATATTAACTAATGATTATTCAATTAAGAATATTGTGGATCAGGTAAAGTTTGAGGCACTTGCTCTTATTGATATGAAGAAGCAGCGTTCATATAAACAGACGTTAATTGAATATGGAGGCGTTACTGGAGTTACTTCATTTACATATATGATGTATGCAGAGGAAATTTTCAGCACGAATGAGCTTGAAGAACGAGCTGTCTTGTTGTCAGGTATGAATAGGCCGAATAACTCAATAGTGCTTACAGGAGACATTAAAGCTGTAGAAAAGGGTGTCTCATGACTATGGAAATTTTCGTAAACGGTTCGAGGTATACATACTGGGAAAATGCCAGTGTTGAACGTACTCTTGATTTAGCATGTGGTCAGTTTTCATTTACAACTTCACCGACAACAAAAAGCCGTTTTCCTATTAAATATGATGACAAAATAATGATTTTAGTTGACGGAGTGACTGTACTTACTGGTTATGTTGAAGTGATTAATGTAAGTCTTAGTTCAAGTAACAGCAGTTTCAGTGTTTCTGGCCGAGATAATATATGTGACCTAACTGATAGTGGAGTCCCTGAAGAGGCCAAAACATTTCAGGGGGCTATAGGACTTCAAGAAATTATTATGCGAATAATTCGTGCAATTGGAATTCAAGACCTTTCAGTAATTTCTCTCGCAACAAGTATTACGCCATTTACAGATAAAGAGATTGAGGCCTTCGAATTTGGCGGTAATGCTTTTGACTTTATTACCAGTATTTCCAGAAAAAGAAATGTGTTTATTACTTCTGACGGAAAGGGTCGTCTTATTCTTTATTATCCTCCTTTTGGTACACATGGTGGTCGTCTTATTCATAATGAGAATGATAGATCAAATAATATTTTGAGCATCGAATATAAGAATGATAGAACTCAGTTATTCAATAAATATAAATGTGCGGCACAAGATAATGCTTCAGCGAATAATTTACAAGCTTTAGGGAAAATCATGGGAAATGTTCCTCCTGAAGCAATAAAGAATGAAAACACCTTTATTGATAGCAATGTTCGAAGTGGAAGATATATTGAAATTCAAGGTGAAGAATCGATGAATTCGTGTGAGCTAAAAAAACGAGCGGAAGAAGAATCAAATATTCGTCGTACTCGTTCTTTGACCTATGGGATTACAATTCAGGGGCATTCTCTAGATGGTGAAGTTTTGCGGTGTGGTTATGTCCTCACGGTAAGTGATTCAGTGTTTAAACAGCAGGGTACATTTTTAATTAAGAGAATTGTGTATTCTGCTGATGTTTCGTCTGGCAGTACAACAAGACTTGATTTGACGTATCAACAGTCATATACAGGCAAAGGTGCTGTGGCAACTCGTACCTGTGGTTCAAATACCCCGTATTCTGGATGATACTATATGTTTAAACGTCTCATAAATAAATTAAGAGCAATGTTGCGTCAATCCGTCTTGAGTGAAATTAAGGATGAGAGCAATAGTAATATTCTCATTGCTAACGCAGAAAACAATGACGGAAATAAAAAGGTTTCTCTGTATATGCAGTATGGGACATTCGGTACGCCTATGGATCCTTGTTATGGCCTTCTTCTGGCTCTGAATGGTAATGTTGGTGAATCTATGGCTCTTCCACATTATTCTACAGCAAGAATTATGCGTGAAACAAAGCCTGGTGAGTTTGGTGTTGGTAATTTCGTGACTAAAGCCAATGTGTTTTTTGATGAAGAAGGGAATATTAATGTAAGTGCTCCTGATGGTGATCTAAACATTGATATCAATGGTAATGTAAATGGAACAATAACTGGTGACGTTAGTCTTAATGTTGACGGCAACATTAATCTTCAGTGTAAAAAAAAGATTACGATAAAGGCTGATGAAGATATTAATATTGAGAGTGGCGGTAATATGACATTGAAAGCTTCAAAAATTAATCTTAATTAAGGAGATTGTAATGCCTGGAGCAGTTCGGGTTAATGATAGATGTAGTGGGCACGGTTGCTGGCCGCCACGTCCCAATGACCAGTCAAGTCCTGATGTGTTGGTTAATGGCAGAGGATGGCATAGGATTGGCGATCATTGGATGCCCCATACTTGTCCGAGGATCCCTGAAACCCACGATTCTGTAGCTGCTACTGGAAGTTCAACAGTCTTTATTAATGGAAAAGCTGCTTGTCGAATTGGTGACACAGTTGCCTGTGGTAGTACTATGGCAGAAGGATCGGATAATGTATTTGCCGGCTAGGAAATTGCAATGCAAGATGTATTAATAGAAATGACTGATGAAGGCTATTTTGACCTTGTTATTGATAACTCAAAACGTGATTTCGCATCTGTCTCTGGCGTTGAAACAATAATACCTGTAGCTCTGTTTACTGATGCAAGAGCAGCAAGTTCTGAGGTTTCAGATCCGACAAAGCGGAGAGGGTGGGTTGGTAACATTCTCACTATCGATAGAGGTTTTGAACTTGGATCAAAGTTATGGCTGTTTAAACAGGAACGACTTACTCCTGAAGTTATTAACAGTATTAAAAGTGTTGTTAAAAAAGCAATTAGAACGCATGTGATTACCCCGGGCATTGCTGATAAAGCAGACATAAAGGTTACAAAAGAAGGCGTTGCTATTAGGATTTATATTGAGTTGCATAAAGAGCGTAATGTTATTGCAACATATTCAACGCTCTGGACGAACTCTAGAACTGATAATATTAGAAAATTGGAGAGTAAAGCATAGTGCCTATTAATTTTCCTACATATAAAAATTTATCAGATGAAGCTGTTCTTGAATTAAGAGAGCATGTAACTGAGCTTGATCCTACTGTGGATGGAAGTTTTGCTAAAGCTATTGTTAATTCGCTTGCTACTGTTGAGAATGAGACAATTCTGACATTGAAGGATCTGCTTAAACAAGCGTTCCCTCAAACAGCTGCGGGAGAATTCCTTGATTTATGGGGTGGATATGAAAACCTCCCAAGAAAATTAGCCTGTGGTGGATCCGGTAAAATACACATTGCTGGAGTTGTAGATACCGTAATACCTGATGGGACACTCTTTAAAAGCTCATCAGGCGTTCAATATTTGAGTCAAAGTTCTTCAGCAGTTGGGCGGTATAGCGGGATAATTAAGCGTCTTGATTTATATTATGGCACTGTTACAGCAACAACAATTGATGAGCACGGACTTGCGTCAGGGCAGAAAGTCAATGTGACAAATGCTTCGCAGGAAGGATATAATGGTGAATTTTCAATATCTGTTCTTAATGAAAAGCAGTTTATCTACACAGTAGAAGCAAATGAAGTTACTCCTGCAACATCGGAATCTAACATTGTATTTAGTTCTGATTATGCCATAGTTAATGTGTTGGCAACTACTGTTGGTGATAATACAAATCTAAGTGGTGGCGCGGATATATTACTTGACTCACAGGTTGAGGGAATTGATAGATCCGGCTTTGTTAATAAAGGTGGTCTTGATGGAGGTTGCGATCGTGAAACGGATGAGTTGTATCGGCAAAGAATAATGCTTAGTCGCTCAATGACTCCCGGAGTATTCACAGTTCCACAGATTCAATTGGCAGCACTTGGAATCTCAACAATTACTAGATGTTTTGTTGTCCCAGCAGAGGCATCAGTTTCAAGTACTGAATATCCTCAAGGGACCGGTAAGGCCGGAATGATTCCTGCTCCGGGACAGGTTGTTGCTTATCCTCTTCAGGATAATAGTGAAAGTATAATACCATCTCAAAATATTCTTAATAAAGTTAAAGAAGCTATCATTGCTAAAGGGAAAAGTCCTGCCGACAGAGCGGATGTTGATATTTTTGTATTGCCGGCAAATCTTGCAAAAATAGATTTTGATTTTGTTGATTTAGTGCCTAACACTGCGACAATGCAGTCTGCTGTTGCCAAGCAGATAAAATCCTTTTTTGAAGATAGTACTAACTTTGGTGAAAATATTGATATTGATATGTTGCGTGGGACTATATCAAGAACTCAGGATTTGATAACGGGTGAGTATATTAGAAGTTTTTCGCTTGTTACCCCAATAACAGATATTGAAGTAAAATCTGGCTCACTACCTGTTCTGGGAAGTATTGTTTTTGCTGGTAAGGTTATTATTAATGAAGAAACAACACTACCAGTTGCATTTGATACTAATCAGAGAAATACAACATTATTCAGTTCAGATAAGTTTATTCTAACTCATTATGATAATAATTCGCAGATTATAATTAGAGATATTGGAACTGATTATTATGGGCAACGTGAGTTGATATTACCGGGAAGTCCAGGAGATGAGTTTATTGGCTTTAATGTAATTGTGATCAATGAAACTGATAATCAGGTAATGGTTATGTCTGGAGCGGATAGAGGTATTATAACCGGTAATAGCAGTGTGAATATTTCACTTGATCCATCAATAAAACAATGGCTTATAAGATAAAGACTAATGTAATGGCAAAGAAAGAAATAGTAATTACAGATGATGTTTTCACGATTGATTTAAACGTAACCGGATATTTGCTTATTGTGAAAAATTCAGAATGTATTCTCACTCTCGCAGCATTTTCATCACCTGCGGATTATGATAAGTTTAATGTCGAAATATGTAATGTTTCCGGAGGTGACATTAAAATTATGTATGAGGGAACAGAAGATAGTTTGATATTAAAGAATGATAATTCATGTCCTGTAATTGGTAATCTTGAAAGTGGGTATGATGTCCTATACGCAGGTTAAGGAGGTTTAGTTTGGCTAATGAGATTGTAAAGCTATCAAAATTTGAAGTTCCTAATTCTGCATCAATGCGAAAGTCTGTTGCTTCTGCCATGCCTAATGGCGACGTCTGGAAAGCAAAGAATATAACCGAATCAGTTCTTGGCCGACTTACTACTGCAAATTCTGAGTCGTTACGGTATGCCCAGAGCTATATTGCATTACTTTCAAAAGAGCTAAATGTAAATACAGCTGAATTGTTGATTACAGAGTGGGAGAAAAGTGTTGGATTGCCGACACCATGCAGAGTACTTCTGAACGAATCTATTGAAAACAGGCGTGGAGCAGTCAGAGCAAAATTACGCAAAACGCCAGTTATTACAATAGAGCAGATGCAAGAAATTGTTGACCAAAATTTTCCAGATTTGAAACTAAAATTAAGACGTGAGTCTGAGAGTGGCCTGGAATTTCCATATGTTTTTCCAATCTTGTTTAATGCGAAGGGGAGAAGTAGCAGATTTATTATTATTGTTGATGTTTATGTAAAGCCAGCAAAGAAGTTTCCGCTTGAATTTCCTATTGAATTTAACGGCGTCGGAGTAGATGTAAGCTCAATTAAGTGTCTATTGCGGGGAATAATTCGAGGAGACGATGCTATTGTATTTAACTATATTGAAGAAGAAACACAGTTATAACGCGAGGTAAATAATGAGAGTTAGACAGATTAAAGAGCAACGAGATGGGTCAAAACCTGATGTTAATGTTAATACACTTAATGCTCAAGAGTGGAATGGAGTTTCACAAGGGCAGAAAAATCTTGTTGAAGCTTCACAATTGACTCTGAGCCCAGTCAATGCTGAAGATCACGATAATACACAACTTGCACAAGCTGTTGATTTGTGTGGTAACTATGGCTGGCGTGATCAATCAGTTGTCCCCAATAGGATTGAGCTGGTACCATATAATCCCAAAGCCGTAATTTCCAAAAGTTATGCTTTACATGATGGTCGTTACTTCACATTCAAACCTAATAGGACCAATACTGCCGAAGTATATGTTTCATTGTCAGATGTTAATGGCTCCCCACTTGGTAATAAACCACTTCTTAGCAAGAACTTCAAATTGTTGACTAGTGATGCTATAAAGCAGAATGTTGATGTCACAGTACAGTATTTACATAGCGTTGATACAAATGGAGCATTTGTCATAACTGCATTTGCTTCAGTTGATGATGATGGTAATTTAGTCGGTGGAGGTGGTGAAGGTCTTACTTTGGACCACAATAAACTTGATGGACTTGATGGTGGTGATTCAGCAACAAATGAGTTCTTTCATGTAACCCAAAATGATATTGATAAGTGGAATTCAGCTGGTGGCGTGTTAGTTGGGGTCGCTAGTGCTAGTATGAGTTCCGGTACTGTTACTGCAAATATAACAATTGAAGAAGATGGATATTATACATTTTTTTGTTGTTTGGCGAGTAATACTTCTGGGTCTAATGGTGGTGGTATAACAACTACTGTCCAAGTAAATAATTCAGGAGGATCTCGAATTATACAAAATCAGTACTTAAGTCAAGGATCTTTAGTTCGTGGCAGATGCTCAGGATCAAGTGCAGGAGGTAATGCCTTTGCTGTGTGCTTAGTGTATAAAGTAGGTTAAATCTAATTTATTATATGGAGATATTATGGGTGTAGAGGAAATTTCAATATTATTAAAAGAAAAGAATTCTGTGATTATACCTTACGACAGTTGTATTAACTTATCTGAGATTTTGGAAATAATCGGACTTCCTCAAAATTATATTTGTTATTTAGATGATGGAATTGGTATTGATTATAATCTATATCCAAATGCTAAGCATGAATCAATTACAGAGCTTGTAGAAGAATTTCAAAGTTTACAACCACTGCTTGCTAAGAATAAAGAAAGCATGGCTTGGGAGTTAATACGATCTCAAAGAAATGTATTACTTGCCAAAACGGATTGGACTCAAGGCGGTGATGCAAGTGCTGTATTAACTAATGATCAGATTGAAGAGTGTAAAGAATATAGAGATAAGTTAAGGAAACTGCCTGAGAATTTTGATAATTCGGGAGATGTTGTGTTCCCGGATCTCCCTAATTATTTGGAGGAATAAATGTCTGCATCAATAAAAATAATAGGAAATTCAATCTCTGATGCCCCGCGGAATGGTAAAACATATGCAAGAATTAACGGAAATTGGGAAGAGATCTCAGTTGCAGGTACTCTTGCGTTTCTTAATCTTGTTGATTCTCCAGAAGATTATAAGGATTGCGCGGGGATGGTTGTAACTGTAAATCCTTTGGGGAACGGACTGGAATTTAGAACTCTTAATATTGAAGAAATTAACGACACTGCTAATTTACAGCACAAGTCTGAAAAAAACAGCCCAGATGGCTATGCTGGACTTGACACTAGCTCTAAATTACTTTTGTCACAAATACCTGACAGTTTGAAGTATTATAAGGGTGGGTTCGCGACAATTGAAGATCTTCAAACAGCTTATAGTGTTGGGAACGATGGTTGGTTCGCACTAATCAAATCTGCTAAAACAATTTATTATTGGGATACGGACTCATTATTATGGACCTCTATTGCAGGTAACAATAGTGGCTCTGGAGATATGGAGAAGACAGTTTATGATCCTGATGGTGATGGGGTAGTAGATAATGCAACTAAAGTAAATAATCATACTGTAAATTCTGATGTGCCTGCAAATGCTAAGTTTACAGATACTACTTATAATGTTGGGGATGGTGGCTTAACCGAAATTAATTTTACTCCCGCAAAAAGTGCAAAACTTAGTGGCATAGAAGCAGGGGCAGAAGTAAATAAGATTATTGAGGTCGTCGCAGGCGATAATATTGAAGTGGATGCTTCAGATCCCAAAAAGCCCATTATCAAATCAGTATATAGTGGTAATACAATCCTTCCAGAAAATATTGTCACAGCAGCAAATCAAACTTTGTTGTTGAAAGCGAATAATATTATTCAGTGTGCAGGAGGTTCGTATACATTGCCTGAAATTTCTGAGCCCTCTGAATTTGCTATTACACCTGATCTTTCCACTGCTGGCACCAGTAGGATTGATGCACCTGCGGGATTTGTATTTAAACGCAATGGGCTACCAGATTCAACATATATTGAGATCACTCAAAATGAAGTGTCCCGTTATAATTTTATCACAATGTCTGATAACACAATAAGAGGGATTATGTGATGGCAAATATCAGAGAATGTTTTCAGACTTCAGGATATATTGAAGCTGCAGCATTAGAACCTCATTATTTATATGCAGAAACACTTATACCTGAAGTGAATAATGGTAGTGAAACTTGGTCTCAACCGTATACCTCAGATAGCGGACTTTCTGGAGAAGGCTATTTCCTTGAAAATGGATATTTAAAAAACAATGTAACAAATCCATTCGGATATAATACCTGGTCTCAAAATTCAGGAAACTTGCCTAATAATACCGGTGCTGCAGCAACATCCGGGGTTGAATATAACGGTATCGTTTATATTGTTGGTGGTCGTGAGGGGAGTTATAGTGGTGCCGATTATACGAAAATTTATTATAAACCAAAAGATGATTTTGTTGCAGGTATTGGCGACTGGGTAGGTTTTGGAGAGTACCCACAAGGAGCCTTAGGTTTTTCGACGTCCGTAATTATTGAAGATTACCTATATATCTTAGGTGGTGTAGTAGCTGATAAGGAACAGACAGACAAGATCTATAAATTGCCTTTAGCTAAACTTGAGTCATTGACTGTTGTCTCGTCTGATTGGATCGAGTGCGGAAATATTCCCGATGTGACTGCCGTTTTGAGCGACACGGATGTACTCTATTGTAATAATGAAGTTTATATCATTGGTGGCTCGGATAATTCAGGAGCTGTTTATTCTAAAATTTACTATAAGTCTAAAGAAAACTTTATTGCTGGTACAGGTGAATGGGTGGGAATCGGAGCATATCCGTCGACTAATACGGCATGGACCAGAGCGGAAATTGCTGATGGGAATTTATATTTGATTGGAGGACAGGGAGGGGGCGTGTACTTTGATAATGTCTATTCTCTTCCTTTGAGTCTATTAATCACAAAAGACTTTACATCTTCAGATTGGTCAAAAGCTGGGGCATTGCCAACATCTAATGTAACACAATGCGGTACGTTTCTGGTCGATGAAACAATATATATTATTGGAGGTGTAAATATTATTAGTGGTTATCCATTTTATACATCAGTAAAATCACAGCCAATTGGGGCAATTCAACCCTTAAACGTTTTGAATCCTATATGGGACACAAGTAAAAAAGAAGGGGATGCAAAGCTTTATGTCTTGCTTGAAAATACAGATCTAAGTTCTGCAGATATGGGAAGTAATAATCAGCTTAAATTTTATACCTCAATAGATAATGGAGGCGTTTTTACTGAACGCTCAACAATAAGAAGAACGGATATTTCTACTGAAGGGTTTGTGAACGCATATTGGTATGAAACAGATAAATTTGATATATCAAAGCAGTCAGGGATAATTTCTCAGATTAAAACAGGAAGAGGGACCGGTACTACTAATCCAAACGTGAAATTATATCACGCCTGTATGGTAATATTTGATTAGACATAGTGAAGTAAAAATTTTTAGAAATGATTAAGCATTAATATTGTTTTGTCGCCATCGGGAGGCACAAAAGATAAGGATATGTAATAAGGGATTTGCGAAAATGGGTATATTATTTGGATTAATTAATAGTGTTGCTGTTGCGTTGTTTAAATATTGGAAGTGGGCTGTAGGTGGTGCTGTTATTATTGCTTGTGCAGCATTGTTAGGTTGCGTTGATACCAGGGATTTTGATGGTGAGACTGTTGAAGTAACAGAAAAGACTAGCGATATAGATCCAAAAACCTTCGCTCTTGGGGCAAAAACAAGCATTGATTCAAGTCATAAAGAGAACCACTCTGAAACTAATACTAACAACTCAATTACTATTGGATGTAAGGAACAGTCGGAAGAACCGCGTTTATTAAAAGTTTCGAAACAGAAGTCTACAGAATTACCAGAATTACCAGCTGTTTCACCCGATATGGTTAAAAAAGCAGAAGTTTCAAAGATCGTTGATGCTAATGTAAAAGAGCGGATGATTTTAGTAAATGCAGAAGCAAAGGCAAAAGTTTTAGCTGCTGAAGCAGAATCTGCTGCATATGTGAAAAATATGGAAGCAAATTATAAGCTTAGAGAGCAGAAGTTGCTTGCCGATCTAGCTGATTCAAAAGGGAAAGAGTCAAAATCCAAGGCTGTTGTGGAAATTACAGAAGCAAAAGCAAAATTAAGAGAAGTAGAGATTCTGGCCGAAGGCAAGGTTAAGGTGAATACGATAAGGGCTGAAGCAGAAAACTTAAGACTTATTATCTGGATTATTGGTGTAGGCGCTGGAGTGATTGCATTAGTATTTCTGCTTATTGAGTCTCCACTTAAATGGTTCCACCGCCGTAGAAAGGCCCAGGTGGTTGATGGCGAAGATTGATCCGGAGGTTTTTCTCAATAAACTTGATGATGTAAGGAATGAATTAGGAGATAAAATTAGCAATATACAGGTAGGTCTTGCTGGAGTGGTTGCAGAATTTAGAAGCCAGAAACCTCATGACTCACCATGTAATTTTCTTTCTGAACACATCAATTCACAGAGTGAGAAGGTAAAAGAGTTACATAATCAGCATAAAGAGCATATTTATGAATACCATTCTAGTAAAAATACTCGTGACAACTGGGGAGTATACGCAACTATTATTTGCGCCTTTGCTACACTTGCAGGTGTTTTTGTTAGCATGGTTGCCGCATTGATAGCAATTGCTGGTATTGTGATCACGCTTACTCAATAATTTGTGGTTTATTTGTGGTTTATTTTATTATTTCGGGTTGTTTTTGTTGTCAAAAAAGGCTTTATTTGCTTAAATTGTTTGCTCTGAAATTGCATTAAAAAAGCCTGTAAGTCCTTATTTACTAGGAATTACAGGCTTTTAAGTTTGGCTCCCCCGGCTGGACTCGAACCAGCGGCACATGGATTAACAGTCCATTGCTCTACCAACTGAGCTACAAGGGAATATGTATTTTGCAGATGTTAGTAATGTGTTACTAACTTCAACGTGTTAGAAGTATACGGAATTTATCATTATTGTCCAGTACTAAATTTGTTTTTTTAAACCTTTTTTTTGGTACTGGTTTTCGCAGGCTTTTGTCTGAGTTTATCTGATTATCTGAGCATTTATCAGGCTTAAATTTTGAGGTTTTTGCCAATTAAATTTTATTAAAATCAGGAATTTGCCCAGAATTATTTTGATTTCTTGAAGAAGCCCACTTCTAATGTATAATAGAAGTGGGCTTTATAAGTTATTATTATACTGCCCGCTTTAATATCACTAAATGGAGTGTCTTTTAAATGAAATATGCAAGACTTGGTAAAACTGATTTAATGGTGTCTCGGACATCTTTTGGCGCACTGCCTATACAGCGCACAGAAGCAAAGGAAGTAACCAGAATAATTCATGCGGCGTTAGAGGGTGGAGTTAATTTTTTTGATACTGCGCGTTTTTATTCTGACAGTGAGGAAAAACTTGGTAATGCTCTGAAGGGAAAACGTAGTGAAGTCATTATTGCAACCAAGAGTATGGCTGCAAATAAAAGTGATTTTCTGTCTGAGCTTGAGACCAGTTTAAAGATGCTGCAGACTGATTACGTTGATCTCATGCAGCTGCATAATCCCAAGAGTCTTCCGGATATTGATGACCCTGAATCACCAATAGCGGCGCTTGATTATGCTCAGAAGCAGGGAATGATACGTTTTAAGGGCCTTACCAATCACAGCCGTGAGGTTGCCAGAGCAGGAATTGCCAGTGGCATATTTGACACTATTCAGTTCCCGCTTTCGATGATTTCTCTGGATGAGGACTGGGAACTGGCGGAGGAGTGTGCCCGCCACGATATTGGAGTAATTGCGATGAAAGCAATGTCGGGAGGTCTGATTACCAATGCCAGAGCTGCCTTTGCTTATATGCGCCGCTTTGAGCATGTTGTGCCGATATGGGGTATTCAGCATATGACGGAACTGGAAGAGTTTCTCGAGTACGAGGCGAATGAGCCGGTGCTTGATGAGAAACTGATGTCTGAGATAAATACTGACAAACAAGAATTGTCTGGAAATTTTTGCCGCGGTTGCGGGTACTGTCTTCCATGTCCTGCGGATATCGATATTCCCTGGGCTGCCAGAGCGGGGTATCTTATCAAGCGTATGCCGCTTGAACCTCTGCTGACACCAGAATTTAAAGAAAAAATGCGTAAGGTTGATGACTGTATTGAATGTGGTGCTTGCATGTCACGTTGTCCATATGGGTTGAAAACGCCGGTTTTATTAAAGAAAATGCAGAAAGAGTATGATAATTTCATAGCATCACGGTAAACAACGGTACAATGCAGGAGAATTGGGATGAGTTGGTACAGAGTGAAATTATTTCGCTACTATCCGACTGGTTCCCAGCGGAATTTGGGAGCATGATCTGCAGAATGGAAATAGGAATAGCTACCTGAAATCAGGAATTATCTGTCCTTCTGAGAAGGTGCTATTGCTGGTTCTCAATTGATATTATCAACCAGGCAAAACATTTTTTGTGTGAGTTTGACGGGCCACGTCGTATGCGTGAGGTCGTTGTTACAGTTATAAATGTGTGATTTTTGGCGTTGAGGATGTGTAATTATGAAAATTGGTGGAAAAGATTATTCAAAGAGTGAGGTCATTGGTCGTATCGGCAATGCAGGGCAGGTCGGTGGTTTGCGAAGATTCAAGTTGCAGGAAGGTCTTGAGTCTGAAAGTGAGATTATCCAGCTGGATACCGGAAGCGGACTAAAAGTCTGGATTTCTCCGAGTAAATGTATGGATATCGTTCAGGCTGAATATTGTGGTTCATCTCTGTGCTGGCAGGGTAATAATGGTGTCGTTAATCCAGCGTATTATAACGAAGATGGTGCGGCATGGATGGGAAGCTACAGCAGTGGGCTTTTGACTACCTGCGGGATGAGTAATGTCGGCAGCCCATGTGAAGATGAAGGTGTGTCGTATGGACTGCACGGACATGCGCATAATATCCCGGCCAGGGAAGTAGGCACCAGAACTTACTGGGAAGCGGATGAGTGTAAAGTCGAGGTCTCCGGGGTTATTTCTGAAACCATGATGTTTGGCAAGCGTTTTGTGCTTACCAGAAAGATCAGTGCAACATTAGGAAAAAATAAAATTGAAATATATGATACTATCGAGAATCTCAGCGGTTACAGAGAACCGCTGCTCATTCTGTATCATTGTAATTTTGGTTTCCCGTTGCTTGCTGATAAATCGGTTGTTTCCCTACCTTCAACTGTCTGGGAACCACGTGAGCCTGATTTGGGCGCTCCTCCGGCTGTCTGGAGTGAACCTGTTGCCGGTTATCAGGAAAAGGTTTATTATTATTCTGATATTCAAACAAAGGAAGGGATAGCCACCGCTGTAATTACTAATCCTGAATTTCCTGTCGGTGGCTCCAGTAGCGCCGTCAGCCTGAAAATGTCATGGGATACCTCAAATCTGCCTGAACTGGTACAGTGGTACATGCCTGGGTATTCTACACATGTGATGGGGATTGAGCCGGCTAACTGCCGGGTTAAAGGGCGTGCTGATGAACGCAGCTGCGGACGGCTTGAGTATCTGGAGGCTTTACAGGTAAAAGATTTCAGATTGTCCTTCGAGGTTGTGCCCGGGTAGTTTTTGAACAGTCAATTAATTTCATAGTTTATCTATATTTATTAAGCCTCCCGCGGTTTTTCAACACGGGAGGCTTAATAAATATAATTTGTATTTGAATTATCAACTAGTTACCAAGCGGTGGCGGCGGTGGTGGCCTGTCCCAATCGTCAAGCATACAGCCATCAGGGCCGTGTTTATGTTTTTCTTCGAATTTTTTTGCCTTAAACATTCGATGTTTATGCCCGGGAAAATATTGCGGGAATGTTGCCATCCAACGCTGTCTGTCTTGAGGATTGGGAATTATTTTCTCTATTTGCAGGGCGATATCATGTTGAAGTTGCAAAATACGGTATGAAACTTCGTTGTCTAGCATACGAAAATTCTTAAATTCGCTATTTATGCAATATTCTATTTTATCTCTATCTTTATCCAGATATGGAAAATCATCAATAATTTTCCCTGAAATTATCCCTGCTATTTCGCTGGGTTTTGGTCGGAAATATTCAAAGTGCTTTCCAACAGTATATGCGCCTGCGACGAATCCTATCATTATTCCGGAAAGAAGAATGATGATGCCAAAAAGCAGATGTTTCAGGCGTATTATTTTTTTGGGAGGTACTATATCTAAGTCATTGCTCATTTCTGTTACCTGTTAATTAAGTATATTTACTGCTGTATCAGATAGCTGCCAAGCAGCTGTATTCTGAATATTAGTCAAAATGTCTGCAGAAAAGAAGAGTGCTATAATTGCAGCTACAGCACAAGCCATTGCAAGGTATCTGAACGAATCAACCTCAATGACTACATTTTGAGATTCGATCGCAGCCCAGACTCTTTCACGTATGCTAAACTTTTCTAAAGGAATACGTGAAGCTGCTTTATCTAATTTTTGCAGTAACTCTATATCATCTGTATTCATCTATAAGTTCTCCTAATTCCTGATCCTCAAAAAGGGTTTTTAATTTTTTCCGGGCCCGGTACGATCGCATCTTTACCATAGGAATTGTCCAGCCCATTATCGTTGCTATTTCTTTAATACTTAGATTGTCCAGATGAAGCATACATAAAACCTGTCGCTCTTTGGGCGGAAGATTACTTAGGACCTTATCAAGTATTTCTCCCGCATTGACCGTATCGGATTCAGTAGAATGCTCTGGCTTCTGATCCCATTCTTCAAGAGTAACTGTTTTAGGTTTTTTTGCTTCTTCCCGCCAGTAATTATAACCAACTCTACTTGCTATTGTACGGAGCCAATGCAGGAACGGAGCTTTGGGCTCATAATTATTAATCGACTGATATGCATTAATAAACACAGTCTGCGTAAGTTCTTCAATTATATGTTGTTGTAATGAAAACCGCCTCATCTGTCTTGCGATGACATCCTGATAGCGATACATCAACACATCGAAAGCAGAATTGTCTCCTCCCTGGGTTTTGATAACCTCTGTATAGTCTTCATCAAAATATGTTTTCTCGGACATCTGAGATATTATATCTTCCATTATTCACCGTGTACTAAGTTATTCTAACATTAATTCTTTCGGCTTTCAAACAGTTAATGGCAAAAATTGGGGACAGGTAACAAAAAAAGTGAGGATATTATATCCTCACTTTAAAAAAAATAAAATATTTCGGTATTTTACTTAGATCATTTCTTTCAGACCCTTCAGGGCGCGAAGTATAACCTTTGTAGACGCTGGCTTCGCAGGGATATCCATTGTCTCACCAGGTTTGAATGGGTTGGGCACACCTGTTTTAGCTGGTTTTGCAGGTACTTCTTTCTTTTCTATTTTCAACAAACCAGGAAGGACAAATTTACCACAGGCGTCATTTGATAGGCTTTTTGTGATATTATTGCAGAGGCTGTCAAATACTTCTGATACCTGCTTCTTAGTAAGACCCGTCTCATCTGAAATTGCTGAGAATAGTTCGTTTTTTGTTAGTGGCTTTTCCATTAAGTTGCTCCTGTAATTAAAAAAAAGTATACTTTTAAAGGTTCTTAATATTCAATTGCGAGATTTTACGGAATTAATTGATAATGTGCAATGCTTATTTTGAAAATAAATTAAAATATGCCGAAAAATAAAGAATATTTCGTATTTGCAAATATTTCATATATGTATTATATGCATACTGATGTGTAATAAAATATTATTTTATTCGGAACGTAACGTTTTCAGTTATTAAAAAGGTGTATTTGATAATTTGTTAAATTTCAAGATATGGAAAAAAAGTGCGATAAATACTAGAGTAACAGTAAAAAATGTGTGAAAATACTCAATAATTATGTATAATATAATTGCTTAATTTTGCCAATGTTGACTTTTCTGATGAGAGTGTATTAATGAACAGCGCAGAGAACAAAAAAAAATCAGATAAGAATGCCGGGATCATTGACTGCGATTCCCTGCTGCAGGAGATTGAACGCGGGCATATTCGTATGCGCGAGGCTAGTGCGGAAGCTGATCGCTATAAAGAAAAATTTGAGCGTGCGGTCAGTAATGCCAAGGGTACTGAATCAGAGCTTCGCCAGCAGCTTGATACTCTTTCAGATAAATTGAGTGAGGCTGATCTGTTGCGTCAGACTCTAGAACAAAAATGCATTTTGCTTGAAGACAAGCTTGGTGTTGAGAGAGAACGGTTCTTTAAGCAGGAGAAAGAACTGCTTGAAATAAATCAGCAAAACAGGCATCAGGCTGGGGAAGAGCGGCGTGTCAAGCAGGAGTTTGAAGAAAATCTGGATGCCGAGCGTTTACAGCGCGAAGAAGTGATTAAAGCTCTGGAACTGGCTAATAATAAATTGTCTGCAGCTGAAAAAGAGCGCCGACAGCTTGAACATGAAATTTCTGTAATAAACAGTAAGTACGATAAGGCGTTGCAGAAAGAACAGGAGTCGGCTCGAGAATACTCAATTTCAGCAGAACGCGAATCATCACGTGCAGAAGCATTGCTCAAAGAAAATCGTGATAATAAAGAGATAATAGATAATCTTCAACAGAAGCTAGTCGCGCTTACTGATTCAAATGCCATACTTGAGCGAAATCTTGAGAGTGAAGTGACACGCAGAGAAAAAATTGAACAAGAGTTCTCGCAGACAGAACAGCGTTTAAGCCTCGAACATCAGCGTTCTCAGGAAGAATCCCATGCTTATCAAGGAAAATTACTATCTGCTCGTCATGATATTGCGGAGTTGGAGGTTCGTTTTGAGCGTTTAAATCGCAAATACAATAAAGTTAAATTTGAGTACAGACGGGATCGTTCTGAACTTCTGGGTGAGTATAAGATGCTGCAGAAGCAGCTCGATGCACAGAAGTTTAAGTTGCGTGAAACTGAGAAGCAGATGAATGTTGAAAAGCGTGTCGCGAGCAATCAGGTAGACCAGTTGCGGGCGCAGATGCGTAATGCTTTGTCTCAGGCTGAAAGAGAAAAACATGACCTTACCCGGCAGCTTGATGTTCTACTCAAGGATTCTGAAGATGTTCGCAGAAGAGCAGAGGGCTTTGATGTCGAGGTAGCTGAAATCCGAGAGACTTATGAAGATAAGATTGCGGCGCTGGAGAAAGAGGTCGAACGTATCTCGAATGCATTGAATAAAACCTCTAAGGCATTTGAAGATGAATCACGTAAAAATGAAAAATTAAATGCTCAAACTGTTAATATGCGTAATCTTCTTGCAGATCTGGAAAAACGCATGCGTGACACGCAAGCGGAACATCAGAATGCGCTCAAGGCAAAGACTGGTAAGTATGATGAACTCTTCGATGATCATGAAAATCTTAAGAGGATTTTAAAAGATGCTGTAAATGAGAAGTCGCGTGTTGAGGCCAAGCTTGAAGAAGTTAAGGCGGAGGAAACTGATTTGCGTGGGGTCTTGAAAAACCTCAAAAAAGAAGTATCACTAATGCAGGAATCTGTTTCAGCCAGCTCTGCCAGTAAGGCATATCTCAAGGAAAAGTATGAGGCTGTCGATTCCGCATTAAATGAAATTAAGCTGCAGCTGCAACAGGAAAAGAACCTGCGAAAACTTGCAGAAGATAAGCTTCAGCTTGAACGTGGCGCGTTTACCAAGGTGGAAAAAGAGTTGCGGACAAGTGTTATCGCAGAAAGAGATCAGCTGGAATCAGAGCATTCCAGAGAGGTTGCATCGTATCGCGAAGAGATTGACACGCTGGTAAAAGAGCGGGATCTGGCGCGAGGTGATCTTGGTGAAGAGAGGGCGCGTAATCAGGAATTGCTCCAGAATTTATTGACTATGCGTGAGGAGCTGGAATTGACACATGAAGCCAGTGCTGCGGCAAAAGTGTTCTTGAAAGAAAAGCTGGCTAAAGCGGAGGAAACACTTGAAGAGTATAAGTCAGAATTCTTACTTGAAGAGCAACGCCGCCAGGAGCTTGAAAGACAACTGCGTGAATTACGGCGAAAAATGGAATTTGCATAATTTTATTAATGAAGTTTAGATAAAGGAATTATATGGAGATCAGGAAGGTACTGGCCAGCCAAGACAGATGTGTCGTTAAACTGTGTGGAAGGCTTGATTTGCAGGGAGTTGGCGAGATTGAAGATGAATTCAGGCAATATTACACCGATTTTGCTGGTGAATTGGTTGTAGATATGTCTGATGTCGCTTTCCTGGCAAGTCTTGGAATGCGTATGCTGATGATGGCGGCAAAGTCTTTGAATGTAAGCGGAGGTAAAATTATTGTTGCTGAGCCGCAGGAAGTAGTTGAAAATGCCTTGAGAATATCCGGACTGGACCAGGTTATTGATATTGTTGATTCTGTGGATACAGAATAAATTCTTTGGATAATCAATAATAAATAATTTCCTGTATAACTTTGGGATATGATTAAGGCTTGTTGAATATGAATATTGAGAAATCATGGCAGTTGAATAACAGTATCAGTGCTTATAATGAGTTCAACAGGAATTTTAATGAATACCTTGAAGAGCATAGTGTGGATGCGGCCGGTAATTATGCATTAAATGTCGCGGTTGAGGAGCTTATAACCAATATTATCAAGTTTAACTCTGAATCAAAAGAGGTTGAGATTGTTGTTAATTTGGTAATTTCTGCGGAAATGCTTGAGATGTGTGTGACAGATAATGCCGGGGCGTTTGATATTAATCTTGCTAAAAAACCTGATCTTACGCGCGATATCCAGGATATAGAAATTGGCGGTTTGGGACTGGATCTGGTTAAAAATTTATTTGATTCATGTGAATACAAATATGCCAAGAATAACAATATGGTAAAATTGACTTATAAAGTAAAGCAATAATTTTACCGGAACTTTATATAGAAAGTGTGTTTTAATGAAAAAAGCGGTGGTTTTACTCTCTGGCGGACTGGATTCTGCTACTGTATTAGCGATAGCGCGGTCTATGAATTTTGAATGTTATTGTCTTTCTTTTTCCTATGGTCAGCGACATGATTGCGAATTGACTGCTGCCCGAAAAGTTTTTGAAGCATTGGGAGGCAAAGAATTTAAAGTAGTTAATATCGACCTGAGAGCATTTGGCGGCTCGGCTCTTACTGCAGATATTGACGTGCCGGAGGCAGGCAGCGTGAATGCAGCCAGTGATAGTAATATTCCTGTTACATATGTCCCTGCCCGTAATATTATATTCCTCTCTTATGCTCTGGGATTTGCTGAAGTCAATGACTGCAGAGATATTTTTCTCGGGGTGAATGCTGTGGATTATTCAGGGTATCCGGATTGTCGGGGAGAGTTTATTGAGGCTTTTTCAATAATGGCGAATTTAGGGACTAAAGCTGGGGTCGAAGGTCATGGGTTTACGATTCAGACTCCGATAATAGATCTTTCAAAAGCTGATATAATACGACGTGGTGTCAGTCTCGGTGTAGACTACTCACTGACACATTCCTGCTATAACCCATCTCCGGAAGGTCTTTCGTGTGGTGTTTGTGACAGCTGTGCTTTGCGTATTGCCGGTTTTAGAGATGCAGGAGTTCCTGATCCTACCCGTTATGTTTAGTCCTGATTGGTTGTTTTGCTTTGTTCTCTAATATATAGGAAGTATAAATGCCTGAAAATATATATATTACCGGTTTTATGGGGTGTGGTAAGAGTACAATCGGCAAAGGTATTGCTGAAAAACTGAAGCGTACTTTTGTGGATGTTGACGAGGTACTTACGGCAAGATTAGGTTGCAGTATCAAAGATTTTTTTGAAAAATCCGGAGAAGATGCTTTTCGTCAGGAGGAAACACTGGCGTTAAAAGAACTTGCTGCTCGTGATATGCTGGTAGTCTCTACAGGTGGTGGAATAATAGAGAATAAAATCAACCGAAATGTTATGGAATCAAGCGGTACGGTTCTATATCTCGAAGCCTCGCTGAATGAATGCAAAAAACGTATCGGCGAAGAAGGCATAAAACACAGGCCGAAGTGGCAGAATCTTGATGCCTTGCATGAGCTTTATTTACGGCGTGTGAAATATTATAATGAAGCAGACATTAAGGTACTTACGGATAATCATTCAATTACCAGTATAATAGAACTGGCAATAAATAAACTCTATCCTGAAGATAAATTTTCTGTACGCATGGAAGGGGTTGACTGTCCGGTTGTTTGTTCTTTCAGCCCGTTATTTGCTGTAAGCTCTGCAATTGAGGGGCGTAAAATAGCTATTGTTACCGATAAAAATGTGGCGGATCTGTATATTCCCGAGTATCAGAAATTTCTTCCCAACGCTCTGGTTATAGTTCTGGAGCCTGGTGAGGATATCAAGAATTTGGCCGTAGCTGAAAAAATATACAAACGCCTTCTTGATAATCATTTTAATCGCGATGACTACCTTTTGGCTCTAGGTGGCGGAACGGTAACAGATCTTGGTGCTTTTGTAGCCGCAACCTATAAACGGGGCATGCATTTTATGCTGGTGAGTACGACCTTGCTTGGCTGTGTAGATGCGGCTGTTGGCGGTAAAGCTGCGGTTAATCTTGGCAGTGCCAAAAATATTGTAGGGGCGTTTACCATACCTGATCTGGTGGTGTTGGATGCCGGGGCTTTTGCTACGCTTGGGCGTGAAGCTTTGTCGGACGGTCTTGTTGAAGCCTATAAAACCGGACTGATTTATAATACCAGAATTGCGGCTTTAATTGAGAACCACTATAACGGATTGCTTGAAGGAGATCTGCCACTGCTGAAATCTGTCGCAGCATTATCCGCTAAAACAAAGGCTAAAGTTGTTTCCAATGATTTTCGTGAAAGCGGATTACGGGCTATATTAAATTTTGGTCATACTTACGGACACGCAGTAGAAGGATTTTATAATTATTCAATTTCTCACGGCAAGTCGGTAGCGCTGGGAATGATAGTCTCTCTTTATATATCAATG
Source organism: Planctomycetota bacterium (assembly GCA_963677015.1). Classification (GTDB taxonomy): domain Bacteria; phylum Planctomycetota; class SZUA-567; order SZUA-567; family SZUA-567. The sequence continues at coordinate 1,803,319 of OY781533.1, read as the reverse complement.
CTGCGCGGAATGCTTGATCCGGATCGTACAAAAATAATGTGCGATACGGTGCGGGCAATTGCTGGTGCTTTGCCTGATTTTCCGGATCATGACGAGGCAATGGAAATAATGTCACATGACAAGAAAATCCGTTCGGGTAAACTTATTTTTGTGTTGTTAAAAGCGCGTGGTGAGACTGTGATTGTAGATGATGTATCCAATGCTGAAATTCTCACGGCAGTAAATAGAATTAAAGAGGATAGTAAATGAGTAGTGTTTACGGAAATATACTTAAAGTCTCAACCTTCGGTGAGTCTCATGGTGGCGGCATAGGTGTTGTTGTTGATGGGGTGCCGGCAGGGATTGAGCTTACTGAAGAAGTTGTACAGCTTGAACTTGATAAGCGGCGTCCCGGGACTTCCAAATTTGTATCACCGCGTAAAGAAGCGGATTCTGTCGAGATTGTTTCCGGTGTATATGAAGGCAAAACTATTGGCAGTCCGGTTATGATGCTTATTAGAAATACAAATCAGCGGAGTAAGGATTACGGGGATTTGCTTCAGAAATTCCGTCCCGGGCATGCCGATTACAGTTATTTTAAGAAGTATGGTGTTACTCCGCTTCCGGGAGGAGGGCGATCTTCAGGGAGGGAGACAGCAGGCCGGGTAGCAGCCGGTGTTATCGCAAGGCTAATACTTGGAAATGATATTATTATCAAATCTGCGGTAACGCAGATAGGTAAAATAGTGGCTAAGGATATTGATTACGATTGCGCTGGAAGTAACCAGTTACGTTTTGGAGATGCTTTACTTCTGCAAGCAGCTGAGAATGAAATCAATATCGCAAAAGCTGAGAATGATTCTGTTGGTGGCAGTGTCATTCTGGAGGTTACTGGTTTGCCTGCAGGAGTTGGTGAACCGGTTTTTGATAAACTCGATGCCAGAATTGCAGCGGCTCTTTTTTCCATAGGAGGCGTCAAAGGTGTTGAGATAGGTGCAGGCTTCGCCGCAGCTGGAATGCGTGGTTCCGATTTTAATGATCCTTTATCCTCTGATATGATGTCACCTGTATCAAATAATGCAGGGGGGATACTTGGTGGTATTTCAAGTGGGGCTCCGATTACAGTTCGTATTGCAATAAAGCCGACACCTTCTATTGCGTCTGTACAGAATACAATTAATGCTGCAGGTGAAAATTGTGATATTGTGGTAAAAGGCAGACATGATCCATGTATTTGTCCGCGAGTTGCTATTGTTGCTGAAGCGATGATGGCTTTAGCATTGGCTGATTTATTGTTAGAGCATAAAGCCAGATATACTTTGGCTGAATAGATAGAGAAACAATGAAGATATTAATTACCGGAAGTAATGGTATGCTCGGGCGTACTATGAGTTCTGAATATGAAAATAATGGGTGGGAGGTTATACGTGCGGATATAGCTGAATTTGATATTACCTCTCGCGATGAAACATTAAAATTTATTGAGAAGGCACATCCAGAGGTTATTGTACATACAGCGGCAATGACCAATGTGGATGCGTGCGAGAGTGAGAAAGACAAAGCGATGCTTATTAATGGTGAGGGAACTCACAATGTCGCTCTTGCTACTCAGAAAATTCACGCTAAACTTATTTATATCTCTACTGATTACGTCTTTTCAGGAGAACTTGGCAGACCGTATACGGAAAAAGACTCTGTCTCACCTAAAACAGTATACGGTAAGTCTAAGCTTGCCGGTGAAGATGCGGTGCGTGAGTTATGTAATGATTTTGCTATCTGCCGAATTGCCTGGCTATACGGGGCGGGAGGTCCTAGTTTTGTGCATACCATGCTGCGGCTGGGGATGGAAGAGGATATCACACCTCTAAAGGTTGTTGGCGATCAAAAAGGAAATCCAACTTCCGCTATGGCTGTTACGTACGGTGTGAAGAGTATAATTGATGAGTTTGCAACCGGGCTATTTCATCTTTCATGTCATGGTGATGCAACCTGGTATGAGTTCGCCAAAGAAATTTTTAAACTGGCGGGACTTAAAAGACATATTATTGAGTGCACGACTGAAGAATATCCCCGTCCTGCACCAAGACCAAAAGATTCGAGAATGGAAAATACCGCACTGCCTCTATTCGGCCTGCCCCCAATGCCGGAATGGAAAAGTGCTTTGCGTGTTTTTTTACAGACTGAACTGAAGAGGATTAATAAAGATGCTTAAATATTTAATAATCTGTTCATTAGGGCTTATTTTAACTGCCTGCGGGGCGGTTACTCCTTTTGAAGTCGGACAGCAGCAGTATGTCAGCGGTAATTATATAATGGCTGCGCAGGTTTTTCATCAACATACTGCCTGGAACTCAGATATTAAATATGAGGCGATGTACTATGAAGGTATGTGCTGGCTGAATCTTCAGAGTTATGATAAAGCTAAAACTCTTTTTACCAATGTTATTGAACATTCTGATAATCGTGCGATTAAGGCCAAAGCAGTTGCCGCAAAAGCAGAGGTCTGTCTAAAAACAGGCGATTGCGATGGCGCTATCACTCTATACAGAATGTTGCTGCTGGCTGGATATGTTGAGTATTATCCGCAGGATGAAGCTTATAAATTGTTGCAGAATGCTGCGGAGCAGTGTGGAAATACCACAGTACTGAGTGAGTTTCAGGATAGATTTGGGGTGACGGCTCCGGCGGAAACTCCTGTTGCTGTCAGTAATCTTAAGCGGGTACGGCTTGAAACACAGTTCAGCAATAAGACTGAAGCTGCGACTGTGATGAAAACCTTGAAGGACTCTGGGGTTAATTCCTCACTTGTAAGGCTTTCATCGCCACAAGGTGATACTTATGTTGTACAGGTCGGCGCTTTTTCAAACGCGGCAAATGCAAATGCTCTTGCTCAGAAGCTTTTTGATCTTGGCTGGAGAACTGTTATAATTGAATAAACATATTTTATGAAGTTTAATAATTTTTAAGGGACTGCTTCAACTGAAGCAGTCCCTTAAAATATTAACAATAAAAGATGTCGGTTTCAGGCTCAGGCTTCTTTTTTAAAGTAGGTGTAATCCCAGTCTTTCCAGACGGGGTCATATCCTTTATCAATCAGCATTGCAACGACCTGCTCAGGGGTACGCTCATCAGCAATTGCGAACTGCTCTGTACCTTCAATCTCCTCCTGATGCTGATATCCGCCAGGGTTGGTTTTGCTGCCGGCGCTGATTCTGGTAAGACCCAGCGGTAAGAGATTATCACGTAATTCCTTTGATTCGCGGGTGCTGAGTACCAAACCGGCATCTGAGAAACATAGCCGCATTGCCAGAATAATCTGAGTCAGATTGGTGTCTGATACCGGACGTAGCCATTCAGGGTTTACACCTTCAGCCGGACGCATTCTCGGGAAGGATATAGATACTTTGCTGCGCCAGTAATTCTTGATCAGAACCTCTGCGTGTGTGGCGACACATAATGCTTCATAACGCCAGTCGCTCAACCCTAATAGCGCACCTATCCCGATCTGACGCATACCAGCTTTAGCTGCATTTTCGGGAACTGTGAGACGGTAAGCATAATCAGCTTTTGGTCCTGACGGATGAAAACTGGGGTAAAGCTTACTATCGTAGGTCTCCTGATATAATGTCATACCGTCAACACCGGCAAGGAACATTTTATGATATCCTTCTTCATCAACCGGATATATTTCTATTGAAATAGTGGCAAAAATTTCACGCAGCGCGGTAGATAATTCACAAAGATAATCAATTGAAATTTTAGCAGGATCTTCGCCGGTAACCAGAAGAAGATCGGTGAAGCCGGCTTTGCGTATTTCTTTAGCTTCACTAATTGCCTCAGCAATGGTTAAACGAGAGCGCTTAATACTGTGGGTGCTGTTAAATCCGCAATATATGCACTTGTTACAGCAGTAGTTGCTCACATAAAGTGGAGCGTATAATGCCATTGTGTTCCCGAAACGTTGTCTGGTAACCTGATAGGCGGCTTTAGCCATTGCTTCCAGATGTTTTTCTGCTGCGGGGCTTAGAAAGGTCATAGCCCGCTGGAAAGAGAAAGGTTTGATTGGCTGTGCAAGTTCTTTGAGAACATCTTCTGAAGTTATAGAACTTAACTGGTCGTGGATTTCTGGATTATTCGTTTCCAGACCACGTTTACAGAGTTCTTCGTAGATTATTGACATTTTGTACCCCTGTTGGCGATAAAATAATTTTAAATTCATATCTTATTGTATATTGTAATCAGCTTATGTCAACAAGTTGCATGAATATAGCAATATCGTACAGGATATATTTCTATTGTCAGCATATTTAGGTTTATGTATAATGAACTTAAGTGATAAATGGAGGTGGGTTCGGTCTGGTGGTCGGCCCGGTCTTCAAAACCGGTGCAGGGCAGACAATGTTCTGGGTGGGTTCGATTCCCTCGCACCTCCGCCAAACAATCTGTTTGTTTAAATTTGGAGTAATATGAAAAGTATTTTAGGGCTGGATTTTTCTGAATTGTCTGCTGCGATGGAGGAGATGGGGGAGAAGAAATTTCGGGCTAAGCAGCTGTGGCAATGGCTTCACCAGAAAAGAGTGGTAAATTTCGATGCGATGCGCAATATTTCGGCTGTTTTAAAGGAAAAAATAGCCGAGCGGTACACTTTGAGTTTTCTCAAAGAGGTTGAACATAAAGTTTCGAGTGATGGCCTGACGGAAAAATGGCTTTTTGAATCCGCTGAAGAAGGTACTCTTATTGAAAGCGTACTGATCCGTGAAATAAAAGGTAACCGCAGAACCGTATGTGTCTCATGCATGAGCGGATGTCCGATTGGATGCACCTTCTGTGCAACAGGCCAGAGCGGATTTGAAAGGAATCTAAGTTCGGCAGAGATTCTTGAACAGATATATACCGTTGATCGTCGCTGCTATCAGATAGATGGTAAAGGTATAAGCAATATTGTCTTCATGGGGATGGGTGAACCGCTGCTCAATCTGGATAATGTACTGAATACCTGTAAAATACTTCAGGATGAGAATGGTATGCATATCGGGGGTAGAAAAATAACTATTTCTACTGTTGGGGTTATTTCTGGAATACACAGGCTTATTGAACTCGGCTGTAATTATCGTCTGGCAATATCTCTGCATGCACCAGAGCAGAAGCTGCGTGAGCAGCTGATACCTACTGCAGTTAAATGGAGGCTACCGGAACTTATTAACTCTTTGCGGGAATTTTCAAAAACGGCCAGCAGGAATATCACAATAGAGTATTGCCTGATAGATAAAATAAACAGTAGTAAAAAACAGGCCCGGGAGCTGGTAGAACTTTTAAAAGGACTGGACTGTAAAATCAATCTGATTCCGTTGAACCCGACTGCCGGTTGTGATTATACTGCGCCGCCTGCCGATAAGGTCAGGGCTTTTCAGAGTACACTCGAAGCTCATGGCTATAATGTTCTGCTGCGGGAGGAAAAGGGTAGAGATATTGATGCTGCATGTGGGCAGCTTAGAGCAAATAAAATGTAACCATTTATCGTTTGCGTGTGTATAGGTTAGTATTTTTTAAAGGAGAAAATAATGTTAAAGGGAATTTCACCGGTATTAAGCCCTGAATTACTGATGATTCTGGCTTCTATGGGGCATGGGGATGAAATTGTGCTTAGTGATGCACACTTCCCTGCTGAGGCATTCAATCCTACAGTAGTACGAGCAGATGGTATTCCTGTCGATGTACTTCTGGAAGGTATTATGCCGCTGTTTGAAATTGATTCATATGTTGATGATCCACTGGTAATGATGACACCGGCTCCAGGCGATGAGCTTGATCCGGCAGTTGAAGAAAGATTCCTGGTCCCGATTAAGAAGTATGCTCCAAACGCTCCGGCAATTACGCGAATGGAACGTTTCAGTTTTTATGATCGGGCTAAAGAAGCATTTGCGATTGTACTTACTGGTGATGTCGCTAAGTACGGCAATATCATTCTTAAAAAAGGTGTCACTCCTTGTTAAAGCAGAATGAGTCTAAGCAGGTTGCTGACAGTGTTCTCTCTGTCAGTAACCTGTCAGTTACTTTTGATGTTACCGGTCGTAAAGCTGAAGCCGTAACCGGGATTGATTTTTCAATCCCCAAAGGTCGTACTTTGGGATTGGTTGGTGAATCAGGGAGTGGTAAGAGTGTCACCAGTCTGGCATTGATGCAATTGCTTGATCCCAGGATCTCAGCTGTCAGTGGTAGTGTAAATCTGAATTCAAAAGAATTACTAGGCTTAAACGAGAAATCAATGCAGCAGATTCGCGGTTCTGAAATTGCCATGATTTTTCAGGAACCGATGACCAGTCTAAATCCGGTATATACCATAGGAAATCAGGTGGTCGAAGCACTGCTTGCTCATAAAAGAATAGGTACAAACGCGGCTGTCTCCGAAGCCATCAAGGTTTTGAGTGATGTCGGTATCGCTGATGCGCAGAGCATGCTCAAACGTTATCCGCATGAATTATCTGGTGGTATGAAGCAGAGGGTCATGATTGCGATGGCTATTATCTGCAAGCCGCAGCTGTTGATCGCTGATGAACCGACAACAGCCCTCGATGTTACTGTTCAGGCACAAATACTCGACTTATTGCAGGCACTGCAGAAAGAATACGGGATGAGTATTCTGTTTATTACTCATGATCTCGGAGTTATTGCGGAAGTAGCTCATGAAGTCTGTGTAATGTATGCCGGCAGGATAGTTGAAAAAGCTTCTACGGCAGAACTTTTTAAGTCTCCACGCCATCCGTATACTGAAGCTCTGCTCAAAAGCGTACCGTTGTTAACCGGTGAACGTAAACGCCTGTTTTCAATAGAAGGAAGTGTCCCCAGCATTTTTGAACACCCTCACGGTTGCAATTTTCAGGACCGCTGTAAGTATACCTTTGAGCGTTGCATTAAAGAAGAGCCCGAGCTCAATCAGGTAACGCCAGCACACTTCTGCGCATGCTGGCGCTAAGTAGTAATATTGGTTAAAATATATTCAAGCTCAAAGCGGAATTCTACTCATAGAAGTTATTCAAATACTTGCGCTGAAACTTTAAGCCGCTCCACAGCCTCTTCTCTCAATCTATATTTCTGAATCTTACCGCTGGCAGTGAGAGGGAAACTGTCAACAATAAAAACATGTTTAGGAATCTTATAGCGGGCAATCTTACCCTTGCAGTAATCAATTACATCATAGTCATTAAGATCCGCACCAGAGGCCGGAATAACAAATGCGCCGACAACCTCTCCATATTTCTTATCAGGTATTCCAACTACCTGAACATTCTGTATTCCTTGCATAAGACTGAGAAATTCCTCTATTTCTCGCGGGTATATATTTTCTCCGCCGCGTATTATCATATCTTTGAGTCTTCCGGTAATACGGTAATATCCGTTGCAATCGCAAGTTCCAAGGTCACCGCTATGCAGCCAGCCGTCTTTATCGATAGCCTGTTCAGTGGCTTCCGGCATTTTATAATAGCCTTTCATTATACTGTACCCGCGTGCACACAACTCTCCCTGAACCCCGGGAGGGCATTCTTCACCTGTATCAGGATCTTTTACAATTACTTCAACCTCCGGTAACGCTTTCCCAACTGTTTCTACTTTGATGTCGACAGGGTCATCGGTAGTTGTTTGAGTCATAACTGGAGATGTTTCAGTAAGGCCATATGCTATAGTAATTTCCTTCATATACATCTTATCCATGCACTGCTTCATACGTTCCATAGGACAGGGAGAACCGGCCATTATGCCTGTCCGTAAAGTTGAAACATCGAACATATCAAACATGGGGTGATCCATCTCGGCAATAAACATGGTTGGTACTCCGTATAATGCGGTACAGCGTTCTTTCTGAACCGCGGCAAGAGTCAGCAGCGGATCAAAGACTTCGACCATTACCAGTGTGCCCCCATGAGTCAATAACGCCATAACACCGAGCACTATGCCAAAACAGTGAAATAGTGGTACCGGCAGGCAGAGACGTTCTTTTTCTGTGAATTTTTGTGATTCACCAATGTAGAACCCGTTATTTAAAATATTCCGGCTTGTAAGCATTACTCCTTTAGGAAATCCAGTGGTTCCAGAGGTATATTGCATATTAATAACATCATCTATAGAGACGTTGGCGCATATCTTACGCAATTCATAATCATCGGTATGTGAACCAAGGCTGATCAGTTCATGCGTATTATACATTCCACGGTGTTTTTCCGGACCGATATAGATAACATTTCTTAATTCTGGAAACTCTTTACTGCGTATATTATCACGGGTACATGTTTTAAGTTCCGGGACAAGTCCATTGATAATGTCAAGATAATCGATATCGCGAAAAGAATCAATGATAGCAATCGCTTTAAGATCGGCCTGTTTCATTATATAGGCAACTTCATGACTTTTATAATTGGTGTTAACAGTAACTAGGACTGCTCCAAGCTTTGATGTGGCAAAGAGAAAAGTGAGCCAATCGGGCACATTGCGGGCCCAAATGCCGACATGATCTCCATAAGTTATACCGATCTTAATAAGTCCCTTGGCTAGATTGTCGACACGGGTATTGAATTCTTTCCAGCTCCAGCGCAATGCCCGGTCAGGGTAGACAATAAAATCATTATCGCCACGTCTTAAGGCCTGTTCTTCAAAAAATTGACCTACGGTTATATTTGTAAATTTCATATTAAATCCTTTTCTGTAGAATTTGAGTCGATAATTAGTCTTAATACGGCGCAAATACTACAGCTAGAATTTTGGTTTCGGTGTCAGGGGCTGAGTGGACATGATGCGGTACAACAGAATCAAGATATATACTGTCTCCTTGATTTAAGGTATACTCTTCTTTTCCATATTCAATCTGTAATTCACCCTCTAGGACATATATAAATTCTTCACCTTCATGCGAAGAGAGTATCTTCTCCGTTTCTGTGGGGTGAACATTTACGACAAAAGGTTCCATATGGCGGTCGCATTTATTCCGTGCCAGCGCAAAAAAATCAAGAACAGAACTATCTTGCGTTGTTGTGTTGCCGGAAAAATGCAGTCCCTTTTGATAATCACCATTACGTGTAATCGCTGGAGTACAGCTTTCGGTATCATCAAGGAAAGTTCCGAGTCGAACTCCAAGCGCACGTGATATCTGCATAAGCGGCGTCAGCGACGGTATCAATTCACCATTTTCAAGTGTATTTATCAGCTCTTCTGAACAGCCGCAATTTTTTGCCAACTCACTAATCGACATTTCACGCTGCATACGGGTCTGCTTAATTTTATTACCGAGTTCGTTATTGCTCGACATTATTCCTCCTTTAACACAACAATATTAAATAAACACTTTAACACTTTACACTATTAAACACAATCGTGCAAATGATTGTAGTTACAATCGGGATAAATTTCTAGCGAAATGTATACAAATTTGTTGAGTTTTAGTAAAAAGATACATTAATAAGTTTATTCTTATTAATTAGCATATAATAAACTTGAATTAATTGAATATATCTGTAAATTAAAGGGTATTACTATTTAAGCAAGACAGGAGATCATAATGAAATTAATGCTAAGCAAGTCCTATAAACCACGATCCGGTGACTATATTTTACTGTTGTTTTCTGATAATAAGACAGCACTTTTTAAGGATGAGTTTGGTGATATCTCCGTTCCTGAGGAGGCAGGTACTAGAAGGTTGCGCTGTTCAGGAGAGTATGCCGGAGTAAAAGGTATTACTGTCGTTGCAGAAAGGCTTGACAGTCCAAACAGCAATATTTTAACCCAGGCAAAGATTTCTGTTAAAAAAGCACTTGATGAATTTGAATTCACAGGAAGTAAAAGACTGGTTGTACCTCTCACGTCAGGATCTATAGATATTATAAGTGCGGTACAGGAAGGGGCGTTACTTGGGTCTTATGTCTTTAATAAATATAAACAGGAAGCGAAAGCTCCTGCTGCCACTGTTCTCGTTCAGGTCGCTGATATGCGCGGCGTAAAATCAGCTTTAGACAAGACTGAAAATCTTTTTTCCTGGGTTAATTTCGCTCGGGATATTTTAAATGAGCCGGCAAATTCTATACATCCCGCCAGTCTATCGAAGATTTTCATGCAGCAGGGGCGTATGGCTGGACTTAAAATGACATTATGGAATGAGCCCCGTCTGAAAAAAGAGTCTTGTGGTGGTATCCTGGCTGTTGGTGCCGGAGCTCAGAGCAGGCCATGTCTGGTTATCGGAGAATATTCCCCAGCCAAACCTCGTAAACATATTGTGCTTGTCGGTAAAGGGGTTACCTTCGATACAGGCGGTTATTGCCTCAAACCCGGAGGTTCACAACTAGGGATGAAGATGGATATGGGGGGCGCGGCGATGATGTTTGCGGCAGCATGTGCTATAGCTGAAGCCAAGCTTCCGGTTAAAATTACTGTTATTACTCCACTGGTCGAGAACGATATCTCTAAAACCTCCTTCCACACCGAGGATATTCTGAAAATGCGCAGTGGCATGACGGTAGAGGTTGGTAACACTGATGCTGAAGGTAGACTGATACTTGCTGATGCTTTGGCCCTTGCATGCGAGAAGAAGGCGGATTATGTCATTGATGCCGCTACTTTAACTGGAGCATGCATGGTTGGATTGGGTGAGGATATTGCCGGTTTATATTCTACGGACAGCATTCTCAGCGGGCTGCTGCTTGATGCTGCAGAAGATTCCGGCGAGTATGTGTGGGAGCTGCCATTACACCTTCCGTATGCGAAACAGCTCGAGTCTACAGTTGCGGATACCAGTAATATGGGCGGTAAGTATGGTGGTTCAATTACAGCGGCACTATTTTTGAACAAGTTTGTTGTCAGTGGTACCTCCTGGGCACATCTGGATATTGCCGGCCCGGGTATCAAGACGGATGCTCATGAACATCTTGGTAAAGGAGCTAAAGGCTTTGGAGTGAAAACGATATATAGTTTTGCAACCTCACTTTAAGTATATGTTGTAACTAGTTGTGTAATCTTTTATTGCCAAATGATTATACATAGGGGATATTTACGTAATAATTTAAAAAAAAACTTTAAAAGGACGATTATTACAGTAGAATTAATTAACGTCTTTTAAAAAAGGGAAGTGGATGGATTCTGATATTAATCATGAAGAATATGTAGATGTCGATGATTTTGCGGCAATTGCGCAGAAGAAGATGTCTCGATGCCTGGCTATCTGCAATTATATATATCAATCGGATCACTCTGATGATTGCCTGACGAGACCTCTTCTTGGAGAGGTATTGGGGGGCTGTACCCAGCTGGTTGAATTTCTGGATGCTTGCGGTGCCCGTAATAATCAGACGTGGTATTATATGCGGCATCTTATGACCGCAGGAAAACTCTTTGCCAGTGTCGGTTACGGATTGCTGCATATAGAGTATTCACTTGATATTTATGATCTGCTTTCAGATCTTTCGCAGATAAAAAAAGCGACTGATGCTGCTATTAAATTCAATAATGGAGTTATCTTTAATTTTGCCAGCGAGGTAGTGAGAGAAGGAAAAGAAATTGGTCTGAAAATTCCTGAAGAAGCTGTAGTAAAGGATGAATTTGCAGAACTCTTACCAGACAGCAGGTTGCCTCAGGATAAGATTTCGCAGAAGATCTGTTCTTCGGAGGAGACTATCGCCAGATTGTCAACAACCTTCCTGAATCTTGCCGCTGAGGCTGATTCGCTGCATAGTGTAAACAAATCAAATCCAGACTTGTACTATACTTTTTTTCCGTCTCTGCTCAGTGAAGAGCTTATACGAGTATTGGAACATAAATTTCATAGTTTGCAGTCAATGTATGATACTTATATCGCTAATACCTATACCGAACATGAAGATGATAAGCTCAGCTATCTGCGCGGTCATGCTTCGTTGATTTACCATCTGCTTGAACAGGCGACAAAGTATTGTCATTATTTTGAGCGTCATCTATATATCAGACAGTCTGAAGACTTTAATCATCCTCTCGTTGATCCTGATGAATTATTGGTGGTTCTTGTTGAATATTTTCTTAAATATGTCAGTGAATATCTCAAGGACGCGGTTCAGCTTTCGCAGAAAATGCTCAGTAAATATGCAGAAAAAGGCTCCATTACTGTTCCTGTACCGAAATATCGCGGTTTTCACGTACGTCCATCAACACTGGTGGCAAAGATATGCCTGCATTATGGCAGTGAGGTCAAAATGCATCTGGAAGGTGAAGAGTATGATGCATCTGCTCCACTCGATCTTTTCAGAGCGAATGAATATATCAATGCTGTAAAAAGAAGGCGTCTGGCGGCACAGGTGGCGGATATGCATTTGGAGGCACCGGCGGATACTTCAAAGCTTACAGACGCGGTAAAAATTGTGGTTCAGAAGCTGGCATATGAACAGCGTATTGTTATCTATGAAAATCCGTTGCCTATACGTGAATTCAAACCTATTGAATTGAATGAAGATTTATTCTCTCAACTTGTTCTTACTGAAATAACCCGCTTGCTGGCAATGGGAAAACTTGATATTGAAAGTCAGCTGGAAATAACTTTCACCGGGGACATTCGTGTCCTTAAAGATCTTGAAATATTGGTTAAAAACGGATATGGTGAGGACGAATTTGGTAACAATATTCCGTTACCGATTGAATTATCTTATCTTAAGCGCTAAATTTCCTGTTATTTTAATACTTAAAAACAGCCGGTATATCCTAAGGGATATACCGGCTGTTTAATAGAAAGCTGCTTGGGTAGTTATTATTTATCAGATGTATTTGACTGAATTCCGCGATAAATAAGATTCAGTTCAGTTCCTGAATTTTTATTCATGAATTCACTGATATCAGGAAGCTCTATCTTGGTCTCATTTCTAAATAAATCCATCACCGAAAATTGTTGTTTATAAATAAAAACTTGAGGGTAATCGACGGTACAGGCCTTTATTGCTTCATTTAGGCAGTCATCAAAGTATCCAATTTTATCAATAAGTCCATAATTTAAAGCTTCTTTTGCAAGATAGACTTTCCCATTTGCCAGTTTTTCTACTTCCGAGCGTTTAATGCCTCGCCCATTTGAAATAATGTCAACAAACCGGTTATGATATGTATTTAGAATGTGATCGAAGAACTCTTTCTCTTCGGCCGACATTTTTCTGAATGGCGAGCCAATATCTTTACTTTCTGTACTTTTCAGCGGATCAACAACAATACCAAGTTTGTTCATAAGACCCGATACTTCAACATGTTCCATTATAACCCCAAATGAACCAACCAAGGCGGTAGGCCCGGCTACAATATAATCTGAAGGAGCTGCGACATAATAACCGCCGCTGGCACAGAGCTGTCCAACATATACCAGAACTTTTTTGCCTTTTTGCTTGAGCTTTAAGATCTCATTATAAATGATGTCGCTGGCGCTGAGCCCGCCGCCAGGAGAGTCGATATGCAGAATAACTGCGCTGACAGTTGGATCGCTCGCAGCTTTTTTGAGCATTGCGCAGGCACTGTGTACTGCCCCAACCCCATAATATGAATTTCCGGTTCCAAAAATTGGGCCGGTAAGCGGTATAACTGCAATTCTTGAAGCAGTGCTGTCGCCCGTAAGAACTTCTTCATAATATGGGTCATTATTATTCTTTGCTGCGACCGAATCAGAGGCAACGTCTACAAGCTTGGTCAAAACTTTGGCACCACTGTTAAAAAGAAGTACTCCGCCGAAAACAAAAATAGCAAAGAAACCCAGCGTAAAAATTACTGCCAGAAGGCAGCCATTACTGCTCCGGCTAGTAGGCAAAGGGCGTACCGGCGGGATACCCACAGTACGTTTCGCTTCGTTAGAGTAGTCAGGTTTCTCTGTAGTGTTTCCGGTATCGGTGCTATTAAAATCGGGCATAATAATTATCCTTTAACTACGATATTCACCATACGTTTAGGAACAACAATTATTTTAACTATATCTTTTCCACTGACAAGTTCAGCAATTTTTGCATCTTCAAGGGCAGTCTTCTCCAGCGTAGACTTATCAACATCAACGCTGACATTGATTTTGCTCTTAACTTTACCGTTTATCTGTACCGGAATTTCGACACTGTCTTCACTGCAAAGTTCCGGGTCAGCTACCGGCCAGCCGGATTTAAAGACAGTTTCAGAGTGCCCCATTTCTTCCCAGAGTTCTTCGCAGAGGTGTGGGGTAATCGGTGACAGGATACGCAGTACTGTTTCTAATACTTCTCGTGCGACCGAGCCATCAATTTTAGAACCGCTTGACATGCGGTTACGGAAAAGATTAATAAGTTCATTACATCTGGCAATAGCAGTGTTAAAGTGGAAACCACCATCAATTGAAGCTGTCACAGCTGCAATACACTGGTGAGTCTTCTTTAACAGATCAAGATTATCCTTGTCAATATCAGCTGCACGTGCCGAACCAAGCGGCGCAAGCATTCCGGCAGTACCCTGACACCATTCCATAACGGTCAGATGCAGACGGGAGATAGTACGCCAAGCTCCATTAAGACCGGCTTCGCTCCAGATCTGCATTCTGTCTGGTGGCGAATCAGAAAGCATATATAGTCTAACCGCATCGGTACCGACTCTATCGAACATTTCGTCAGGATCAACTACATTCAATTTTGTTTTAGAAATCTTGGTCATTTCAGCGGTTACGCCGTCAAGCCCACATTTTTTGCATTTACCGACCTTACCCTGGGTACGGGTTTTATCGGTTTCAGAGTAAAAATCAACCTCAGATTCATATAACCACTTGCAATTATCACAGCGGTAGGCTGTTTTACAGACCATTCCCTGACAGAATAAGCGATCAAACGGCTCAGTAAAGTCAACAAGTCCAAGATCATGCAGCACCATTGTAAAGAAGCGGGCATAGATCAGGTGCATGGTAGCATGTTCAATACCACCAACATACTGATTTACTGTCATCCATTTCTTGATATTCTCCGGTGAGAATGGTGCTTCGACATTCTTAGGATCACAGAATCGCAGGAAGTACCACGATGAATCGACAAACGTATCCATAGTGTCGGTTTCACGACGAGCAGGACCGGAACATTTCGGACAGGTGCAGTTAATAAAGCTAGCACTTGTTTCAAGTGGATTACCATCACCGGAGAAGGTTACATCTGTAGGCAGTACAACCGGCAGCTCTTCTTCAGGGACGGCAACAGTACCGCATTTATCACAGTAGACTACCGGTATAGGAGTTCCCCAATACCGCTGACGGGAAATAAGCCAGTCCCGTAGTCTGTAGTTGATAGTCCCTTCACCATACTTGTTTTCTTCGAGCCACCTGATGATATCAGACATAGCGTCGGTGTTGACTCTGCCACTGAATTTATCGGAATTAATCAGAATTCCAGGTGTAGTATAGGCTTCGGTCATGGTTTCAGGATCAAGCTCTTCATCTGCTGACGGATTTATAACCACTTTAATTTTGATGCCATATTTCTTAGCAAACTCAAAATCACGCTGGTCATGTGCCGGTACTGCCATTACAGCACCAGTACCGTAACTCATAAGGGCGAAATTAGCAACCCAGAGCTCTACATCGTCTCCGTTTACCGGATTTACAACATGAAAACCGGTATTAACACCAACCTTTTCTTTATCGGCAAGTTCTTTTTCTGAGGTTCCTGAGGCACGCATCTCATTTACCGCCTTCATTACCTCCGCTTCCTGCGGTGTACCTTTTACCAGCTTTTCAATCAGAGGGTGTTCTGGCGCGACTGACATGAAGGTAACCCCAAACAAGGTGTCCGGTCTGGTGGTAAACACCGGGACGCTGTCACCGGTTTCCTTGACTTTAAAGTCAACTCTTGCACCTTCGCTTCGACCAATCCATTCTTCCTGCATGGCAATAACTGAATCCGGCCACTTGCCGCGCAATTGCTCATGTCCGTCAAGAAGACGCTGTGAATATTTGCTCATTTTGAAGAACCACTGTGACATATCCTTCTGAATAACTTCAGAGCCACAACGTTCGCAGACGCCGTCTTTAACCTGCTCATTGGCAAGTACAGTCTGACATGAATCACACCAGTTAACCGGGGCAGTCTTCTTTTCGGCGAGACCTTTTTCAAAGAATTTAAGGAAGAACCACTGATTCCATTTATAATAGTCAACATGGCTGGTTGCAACTTCACGCTCCCAGTCAAAGCCCCAACCGGCACGATTCATCTGTTCGGTCATACGGGCAATGTTCTTTTCTGTAAAGCTGTGAGGATGCTCTCCGGTGCGTATCGCAGCATTTTCCGCAGGCAACCCGAATGAATCCCAGCCCATAGGTGAGATAACATCATAGCCCTGTAAAAGCTTATAGCGTACTATAACATCACTGATGGTATAGTTTATAACATGCCCCATATGAAGCACGCCGCTGGGGTAAGGGTACATGCTAAGGATATAGGATTTTTCCTTGCCGGCATTGAATCCGGTTTTAAAGAGTCCCATTTCTTCCCAGCGTTTCTGCCACTTTTTTTCTGTGGCAATAAAGTCAAATTTGGTCTCTGCCATATTCTTATCCTTTAATTATTGATAATGAGTAAATAATTATTTAGTATTTCTGTTTTATTATACGGTTTTGGGCTATGCATACAAGGAGTGCTATAGCTGTAATATGCTATAATTTTAGTACAAGTTTATAGTATTTCTCAGAAATTTTGATTTTCAAGACTGTTAACGCTGAATATTTATATTTTTTTACATATAATGCAAATGATTGAAAGAATATCACTTACATATAATAATGTACATAGAGGATGAGACTTTACGATATGATCTATTGTGATACTATTGCTTTTACAGGTAAAGATTATTTAAAAAAGTCCGTAATTATTATTAGTTAATGAGAGTACTCCAGCTGAAAAGGAGGGTCAGTTATGTCTAAGAGTAAAAACCTTGAAATAGCAACCCTGGCAGGAGGATGTTTCTGGTGTATGGAATCAACTTTTGCTGAAGTCGACGGGGTTGAAGACGTGGTGAGCGGTTATGCTGGCGGCAATGTGATGTATCCGGATTATGAGACGGTTGCTTGTGGCAGAACTGATCACCGTGAAGCAGTTCAGATTCTTTTTGATCCAGAAAAAATAACTTACGAGGAAATTCTGAATATCTTCTGGCAACATATTGATCCGACGGATCGTGGCGGTGAATTTGTTGATAGAGGTTTTCAGTACACTTCCGCGATTTTTGTCCATGACTCAGAACAACGCAGCACTGCCGAAAGATCAAAACGGGAGTTGATGCGAGGTGGTAAGTTCTCAGCAGAGGTAATAACGCCTATTATTAGCTATAGGAATTTTTACCCGGCTGAAGATTATCATCAGGATTACTTCCGCAAAGAGCCGTTTAAATATGAGTTTTACCGTTCACGCTCAGGAAGGGATGAATTCTTATCCAGAGTCTGGGGGCAGGAGTGTCCAATTACGGGTTGATAACCCAAGGTTTTCTATATTTTATCTGTACTTTAACGATATACGGGATATATTTATTCAGTATATCGTTTTTATTTATCGCAGGAGAAAGAATGTCTTCAAAGAATTATTGTCCTATAATTGGAACTCTGGGTTTTATATTGTCAGAATGTGGAAGCAAGGTGCTGATGGTACATCGCAATGCCCGTAAAAATGACGATCAGCTGGGAAAATATAACGGACTAGGCGGTCATATGGAAGCGAATGAAGATATTGCAACCTGTATGAAGCGTGAGATTATGGAAGAATCCGGCTTAACGGTAACAGGAATGTCTTTACGCGGAACTGTCAACTGGACTGGATTTGGCCCTAAAGGAGAAGACTGGTTAGGATTTATCTTCTTAATAACCGAATATTCAGGCGAACCATTTGAAAGAAATGAAGAAGGTGATCTGAGCTGGGTGGAAATTACCAGCCTGGATTCTTTGCCGATGTGGGAAGGGGACAGACATTTCCTTCCTCTTGTCTTTGATAATGACAAAAGAACTTTTCATGGGTTTATGCCATATGATGGGGATAAACCGCAGGGGTGGAGTTATATTAGAATCTAATCGGCGACATTCAGGATTGTATGAAAGAACCAATTACTTCCGCTGTTATTGAAGGTATAAATTCAATAATACGGTATTCGGCAAGATTATGTATCTTAAACGGGTCTTCAGCGATAATAGCTTCAACACCAGCAATTGAATCTGCCGAAAAGATAATAAGACCTCCTTCTCTGGGATTCTTCCTGCCGGCCAGGAGCAGATTGCCGGCATTCCGGTATTTATTCAGAAAAGCCACGTGGGCTTTAAGATGCCGATCTACATCGCTGAGTTCACTGATATATGTAAGTTCCACCAGATACATTTGGTTGCTCCTTAGAATAAAAGATTAAGCTGAATTTACGCTTCTTCGTTTTCACGTGGGCATTTGCGTGACATTTCAAATAAAGCTTTTCTCAGTTCCGGCAATCCTTCTCCGGTTATGGCGCTGATGCCAACTATTTCTTTGCCGGTCTCCTCACGCACCCATTCAAGAGCATCGTCAGCACCTGTAAGATCTAATTTGTTACCAACAATTAATTGTGGTTTGGCTGCAAGCTTGGTACTGAATTTTTCCAGTTCTTTATTAATTGCAAAATAATTATCCAAAGGGTAGGTCCCGTCAATAGGGCACATATTGATAAGATGTAGAATGAAACGGCAGCGCTCGATGTGTCGCAGAAACTCATGCCCCAGTCCATGCCCGTCGGCTGCACCTTCAATAAGGCCTGGGATATCTGCCATGACCAGTTCATGCCCATAACCACTGCTGACGATTCCAAGCTGCGGCTGCATGGTCGTAAACGGATAATCAGCTATTTTAGGTTTGGCTGCAGAAAGTCGCGAAAGCAGTGTACTCTTACCTGCATTAGGAAACCCTGCAAGTCCGACATCCGCAATAAGTTTTAATTCAAGGTGTAATGTCTTGGTCTCATTATCCTCGCCATAAGTAAACTCACGCGGTGCCTGATTTATTGCTGAGACAAAGTTGCGGTTACCTTTACCGCCTTTACCTCCTCTGACCGCAAGAAATTCCTGCTCATCCTCAATGAGATCAGCGATTACGACCTCATTATGACGTATTTCGGTGCCAACAGGGACTTCGATTATTATATTGTCTGCGGTCTTTCCTCGTCCCATCTTGGCATGACCGGGTTGTCCGTTCTTTGCAGTATAGCGTTGTCCTCGGGCAAGGGGAAGGAGGGTATCCACATTCCGTGATGCCTTCAGGATAATACTTCCTCCGTCACCGCCATCTCCGCCGTCAGGTCCGCCCCACGCCAGATTCCTTTCCCGTTTAAAGGAAACAGTACCGTTTCCTCCAGCTCCAGAACTTACTACAATCGTTGTTTCATCGACGAATTTCATTTATTTCCTTTTGTTATATCGTTACAGTTAATAGCCTGCAATTAAAAATCTTTGTATGCCGCCTCTTCCGCATAATTTTCTTTTGGCTCAGACAGTGTTCCTGGTTTATAGGCAATATTGAGAATTAGTTGTTCAGGTAAAGATCCCTCGCTATTGGTAAAAGATCGTGATTCAAAGTGTGAAAAACCGGTTTCGAATGCCAGATACCTGATATTATGATAATTCCAATATCCGGGTATTCTATGTTCAAGACACTCAAGAGAAGCACCTTCTGCGGTGCTGATAACAAAAAGGCTTTTGTAGTCTCTATAATCTTCGGCAATTTCTGATTTAATAAAAAGTTTTGTGCATTGAGTTCTTCCGTCTTTTACATTCCAGACAAGCTCCTGTTCTGCCCGGCGGTCATATTCATTAATAAGATCGGCAGCAAAGTGTCCATGTTCGCCAGCGCCGGCAAATATCAGCAACCCTCCCGGAGTGAGTATCTCATAAATTCTGGAAAACTCTGTTTTTAATTCATGCCAGTTCGGCTCAAGCAGAAGCTCTTCACTGAACACACAGGCAACTTTGTGAGGGATAACATCAGTAAGCGGCTTTATGTTGTCACCATGAAAAAATATCGTACTGATATCAGATTCGCCTGACAGAATTTGAGCCGCCTTAAATGCACTTTGTGATGTTTCATATGCAAGTATGTTCCGGCTTTTTTCAGCAAGGATTCGGCTGAGATGCCCGAGTCCGCACAGATAATGCAAGCAGTTATCTGCACCTGCCTCCTGGAGAATCCTAGTAACAGTATTGGCAATAAAAATATTTTTACTGGTATCCTGAACTGTATGAGATTGAGCATTATCAAACCAATCCCAGTAGAATTCGCGTTCTCGCTTATTTAATCTTTCTGTATTCATGATATTTACTCTTTTATAATATTTGCGAAACAGAATGTACCGTAATTTTTAAGATATCCTTAAATAAGTCGTAAAAATTGCTCTTATCTATTACCACAATTTCAAGTGCTTTTGCTGATATCTCCGGGATGCTGCTGTCGGCAGGATCTCCAAGTTTCAGTGCCCTACAAAATATATTGGATACATGGATAATATAGGGCAATTTTTCATTGCCTGCTTCCGGTGAATAGCAATGACGGCAAACATCTAAAATTGTCTCGGGAAAATTCCATTTCTCAAGGAGATACTCACTGATCTCAGTGTGATTAAAATTCAGTACTTTTTTTTCTGCCTGTAGCAGTGTGCAGCGATTCTCCTGAGCATAGCTGTACGCGGCATTGAATTCCCTGGGGAAAAACTGATTTAAAATGACAACGCCTATCTCATGCAAAAGTCCAGCAATATAAATACTGTCATTACGGGTAAGTTTGACGCGATCTACCAGATATTCAGCAATGATACCTACATTTACCGAAAATTGCCAGAAAGATTTTGGGTCAAAAACGCCACTTTTTTTATCATCAATGAGATCGAGAATAAATACTGTTATTGCCAGATCTCTAATAGTGTTGAAACCTAGGATTACAATCGCATAGTTTATACTGGTAATCTGCTTGGAAAATCCATAAAAAGGTGAATTCACAAGCTTTAAAATCTTGGTTGATAATGCCAGATCCCGGTTAATGACCTTGGCAATATCTGAAGCAGAGCTAAAGGGGTTACGCACAAGGTTATTAACTTCAATTAAAACGTCAGGTATTGTAAGGATATCACTAATTTCATCAAGTCTGGATCTGATATCATTCATTTAACAATCCTTCTTTCGCAAGTCTTAACAAGGCTTCCTGCATGGCATGCATTGTGGAATTCTGGCTATGAACAGCGAACATGTTATTAATACGTCTAATAACATGTTCACAATTCTGAGCGCTCTTGTCCAAAGCGAAATCTGAATCTTCACCAGAGGTATTAATATCGGAATTATTTTTCATTATACAATGAAGTTTTCATTTCCTTTTAGACTGAGTATCAATTCTGCAATAAGCTTTGAACAATTCTCAACATCCTTAATATTAACAATTTCAACCGGTGAATGCATGTAACGATTAGGAACACTTATTAATGCTGTCGCACAATGATTGGCACTCAGCTGCATCGCATTTGCATCTGTGCCGCTTCCGCGAGGAATAGGCTGCTGTTGAACATCAATTTTGCTTTTCTTTGCGACATCTGATAGCTTCTGATATAAAATATGATTGAAATTAGGTCCGCGATGCAGAATAGGACCATCACCGCAATTTGCTTCTCCAACCATTTTAGGGTTCATATCCGGTGCGTCTGTAGCAAACCCGACATCAACAGCTATTCCGATATTGGGTTTTATCGCTTCGGCAGCAGTCTTTGCTCCACGCAGTCCAATTTCCTCCTGAACAGTACTGACAGCATGAACCGCAACATTGATTTTTTTGCCTTTTAAATAACGCAGGACATCAGTAATAATAAAAGCACCAATACGGTCATCAAAACCACGGCAAGTTATCAGATCATTCTGAAGGTCTGTCCAGTTTTTGTCGATTGTCGCGACATCACCAAGTGCGACATATTTCAACGCATCATCTTTGTCCTTGGCTCCGATATCAATCCATAAGCTGTCAATCTTGCTCTGACTGCTTTCTCTTTCCTTTGCGGTCATCAGATGAATAGGTTTTACTCCGATTACTCCCGGTACCGGTCCATTGGCTGTATGAATTAAAACCTTCTCGCCTTGCAGAAGAGGAACATTAACACCACCAACTGCACTGAAATATAAAAAGCCTTTATCATCAATATACATGATCATAAGACCGATTTCATCACAATGTCCAGCAAGCATTACCTTGGTTTTGGCCTGCGGATTGATCACACCGTGAAGATTTCCATGAACATCGAAGGATGTCTTAGCACCAAGTTTTTTCATGTATTTTTCCAGAACAACCTGTCCGGGCTTTTCGTACCCTGACGGGGTTGGCTGAGATAGTAAGTCCTTTAGAACTGTCAGCGTTGTCTTATTCATAATCTTCCTCTTTATTTTGCAGATAAAAATTAAATATTAACATATGTTAATCTTATCAATATGTACCGATAAATTCAAGTATATCACCGTTTATTTCTAGGATATAATGATTATTAGGTATAATTATTGTAATAGTTCACATTATAATATATAATGGTTAAAAATAATAGCTACAATCATGATAGAGGATATGTTTTAAATTATTAATTTCATTTGCAAAAAATTTTTTTTTAAGGTAAAAGTAATAAGATAAGAATGATTAAAATTAGCTCTTACCTGTCTCCAAAGCGTGTGCAGATTATTGAGGCAGCGAATAAAAACAGTGCACTACTCCGTACCCTTGAATTGTTCAAGGATTGTAGTGAAATTATTAATTATGAGAAGTTTTGTGTTGATATTTTCAATCGTGAAGACTTGCTGCCAACGGGAATTGGACTTGGAATAGGTGTACCACATGTTAAAAATTCCAATGTAAGAGAACCTGTTGCGGCTTTGTCAATATTGAAGAATCCTGTTGATTATGGAAGTATGGACGGGAAAAATGTAAATATTATTTTTCTAGTTGGAATGCCACAGGGTTCAGAAAAACTATATCTGCAGTATCTATCCAAAATTAGTATTAAGCTTAGTTCCGAGATAAATCGTAATAAGCTTACACTCTGTAATAATACAGAAGAGTTGATAAAAATACTGCAAACACTCTGACAAACTTTTCTAGAAAGTTAAAGCTTATGAGTTTTGAAGGTAAGAATTCACTCAGTAAAGAGGTTGTTACCGAGCTGGCTGGGCTTACCGCACTTTTGCCTGATTATTCAAATTTGAGTGTGGAAAATCTCCCGGAACTTGCTGCCATTCAGGACTTTTTTGAAAAAGCCGCAGACCTTTTTGCAGAGAAATGGGCACAAGTTGCCGTTGTTGCAGAAGAGTATAAGGTTGAAGTTGAAAAAATAATTCTCGGTGACAGCACCGATCCGGAAATGCTGGATCTTGTTATTAATGCTGTGGATAAATTGACGCAGCTTCCTCAAACTCAGGATCCTCAAAAGATTATTCTTGAATTGACCAATAATGTCAAGCAGGATGATAATATAGAACCTGAAGATATATTCTTTGATATTCAGACGGCACCGCCTATGGGTGTCTTGATGCTGAATACTCAGGAAGATTTTCTGGTCTATAATGAATTTATTTCTGAATCAAATGACCACCTGGAAAATATAGAAACAGATATACTTTCTCTTGAAGACGGAGCGAGACCTCGCGATATAGTCGAGAGTGTTTTCAGGTCTTTTCACAGTATCAAGGGAGCCGCAGGTTTTCTCGGATTGACAGCGCTTAATAAACTCTGTCATGAGTGTGAAAACATGCTCGACAAGGCGCGTAAAGGTGAAATTTCAATTGACAGCGATGTAACTGAAATAATGCTTGCGACCAAGGATTCTCTGGCGGTAATGCTGGATATTGTAAAGACACATGTATCAGAGAATAAAAGCGGTGAACCCTTACCCGAATATGATGTCCTGCCTTTAATTAAAAACATTCGCCTGCTTACGCAAAAACTTCTAGCACAAAAAGGCGGTGGCGGTGTCTCCAGTGAAAATGAAATAATTCACAGTAAAGTTGGTGGACTGCTGGTTGATAGCGGACTCATTTCCAAAGAGGAACTGCAGCATGCATTGACCCTTCAGAATAAGCCCCTTGGTGATATTGTGGCTGACATGGGAATTGCCAGCCATGATCAAATCGAAAATGCCGTCAAGCAAAGCGGCGTAAGTAAGCCTAAAGAGTCAACTTCTATAAAAGTTGAGGCCTTAAAACTGGAAACACTGCTTGAAATGGCCGGAGAATTAATTGTTGCTCATTCACAGGTGGCTAACTATAAGGAACTCAATAATGAAAAACATCTGGATTTTTCCAAGAATATAGCGAATTTAGGGAAAATTGCTACAACGCTGCAGGAACAGATAATGTCATTGCGTTTAGTGCCTGTCAGAGGGTTGTTCAATAAAATGAACCGCCTTGTACGTGATACAGCAAAAAAAACCAAAAAAATTGCAGTTTTAAAACTTAGTGGAGAGGATACCGAGGTAGATAAAACAATTATTGATCAGATAGCGGATCCACTCGTTCATATTTTA
This sequence comes from Planctomycetota bacterium, assembly GCA_963677015.1. Lineage (GTDB taxonomy): Bacteria > Planctomycetota > SZUA-567 > SZUA-567 > SZUA-567. The sequence continues at coordinate 1,778,827 of OY781533.1, read as the reverse complement.
CGTAATGCTGTTGATCACGGAATTGAAGATGAAAAAACTAGGCTTGAGCATAATAAAGAAAAAGCCGGCACCATCAACCTTAAAGCCTATCATTCAGGCGGTAGTGTTATAATAGAAATCGGAGACGATGGCGGAGGAATGAACCCGCAGAAAATTTTGTCTAAGGCTATCGATAAGGGTTTTGTTACTGAGGAAGAGCATCTTACTGATAAAGAGATTCTGGACTTGATCTTTCTTCCGGGGTTTTCCACAAATGATGTTGCAACCGATATCTCTGGTCGCGGCGTAGGGATGGATGTTGTCCGTAAAAACATATCGAGTCTTGGCGGTCTTGTTGAAGTTGACAGCAATCCGGGGGTCGGGACTACTTTTATTATCAGGCTGCCGTTGACGATGGCAATTGTTGATGGCATGGTAATAAAAATTGCAGGTGAACGTTATGTGTTACCGACATTGAATATTGAGGAATCTATTAAACCCAAAAAAGAAAATATTAATGGAATAACCGGACATCGGGCATTATCATTACAGGTAAGAGGGGAGTTGGTGCCGCTGATAGAACTTGCAGAACTTTTCGGACAATGTTCTGAGAAAAAACTCGAAGATAAATTAGTGGTAATAGTTAATAATGAATTCAAAAAATGTGGTCTGATTATTGACGATGTACAAGAACAGCAGCAGGTGGTGATTAAAAATCTTGGTAAACGGCTTAAAGGACTTGTCGGAGTATCAGGAGGGTGTATTCTTGGTGATGGCCGAGTAGGTCTTATTCTTGACGTTCCGTCGATAATAAAGCTGGCTAACAACATTTGATAATAATTTGACCGTATCTTGGTACTTGATATTATAAGGTTGCAACTATGAATGATGAGAAATATGGTTATAAGGTTTTGATTGTTGATGATGAGCCTGAAATTTTACGCACGCTGAAATCATACCTTGCTATGAATGGTTTTGAAGTCTTTACTGCCGGATCCGGCAGGGATGCTTTGACACTCATCAATAATGATAAGATCAATATTGTGTTGAGTGATATTAGTATGCCTGGAATGGATGGTCTAGAACTGTTGAAGCAGATACGGAGTATTGATTTTAGTATTCAGGTTATTATGATGACAGGTTTTTCAACTTTTAGTACAACAATATCAGCTCTGGAATATGGTGCTGCAGATTATATTGTTAAACCGTTTGAGGATTTGGATGAAATCGTAAATATGCTTAAAATTACTGCAGATAAGTTGTATCGTTGGCGTAAAATTCTTGCAGGTAGTTCTAAGGGTGGACACAGGAGTTAATTGTGAGTATACGGACTTTAATCGTTGATGACTCAGCAATCATCAGAAAAATGTTGAAGCAAATGCTGGAAACAAATTCAGATATTGAAGTTATTGGTAGTGCCCCTGATCCGTATGTAGCGAGAAACAAGATTGTAGAGTTAAAACCGGATGTAATAACTCTCGACCTTGAAATGCCGCGAATGGATGGTCTTACTTTTCTGAAAAAGCTCATGAAAGCAATGCCGATACCGGTTATTGTTGTAAGCGGTATCACTGCCAAAGGCTGTGCCTTGTCAATTGAAGCGCTCGAATCAGGTGCAATTGATGTTATTGAAAAACCTTCATTGAATGATAAAGCTTCTGTTGATGCTTTTTCGGCAAGACTGTGTGATAAAATTATCGGAGCTTCAAAGGCAACCGTCAGCAAAATGATATCACCGGCCAGGCATGGTATGGTACGCAAAAGACTTGTTGCGGAAAAAGCGGTAAATACAGGCCGGATAATTGCAATTGGGGCGTCGACAGGTGGTACCGATGCGCTGAAAGCTGTTCTAACACAAATTCCTAAAAAGTGCCCGCCAATTGTCATTGTCCAGCATATGCCTGACAATTTTACCAATGCCTTTGCACGTCGTCTGGATAAAAGCTGTGAGATTGAAGTCGTAGAAGCTGTTGATAAAATGGAAGCACTGCCGGGGCGTGCGATTATTGCCAATGGTGCAAGACATCTGACGATATCCAGAAATGGCTTAACCCGATATTTTGTGAATTCAACTCCAGGCCAGTTAGTTTGCAGGCATATGCCGTCGGTTGAGGTTTTATTTGATTCTGTCGCCGCCGAAGCTGGTAATAAAGCGATCGGAGTAATGCTCACAGGTATGGGAGCAGATGGGGCAAATGCGATGTTGCGCTTGCATGATACAGGAGCTAAAACAATTGCTCAGGATGAAAAGAGCTGTGTGGTTTTTGGTATGCCTAAAGAAGCGATCAAACTTGGCGCAGTTGATAAAGTTGTCCCATTAGATGCAGTTCCAGAAACTATCTTTTCTTTTTTATAAAATTATTGAAAAAAAATAATTCTTATGATAAGCTTTAGCAATAGTGTGTTTTATTTAAAAATTAAGAATAGTTTATAAAAACAGTTTGAAAAACTAACATTATTATTACAATATTCTTTAATTAATAATGGATTTGGCAAGATTGGAAATTTAGGAGAAGTGGAAATGAAAATTCTTATCGTTGATGATTCTTCAACAATGCGACGTATTATTGGCAATACTTTGAAAACTATAGGACAGGAAGATGTGGTGACTGCTGGTGACGGCGTTGAAGGTCTTGCCGCCCTGGAAGCGAATTCTGACATTGATCTCGTTTTAAGTGACTGGAACATGCCTAATATGAATGGTCTTGATTTTCTTATCAAAATAAGAGAGACCAGAAGTAATAAAGATCTCCCAGTTATTATGATCACTACCGAAGCTGAAAAGGCAAATGTGATTACTGCTATAAAGGCTGGTGCTAACAATTATATAGTAAAGCCTTTTACCCCCGAAGTTCTCTCTGAAAAATTGGCTCCTTTCTTACAATAATAATAAGATATTCTGGATAGTTAAGTTGTGTAAAGTGGGAGTTGATAATGAAAATTGTGATAGCAGCACCAAATCCAAGCATGTTGAATATGGTAAAGAATGCTTTTCAAAGCATGCATGTTCAAAATACGGATTTTGTTTCTGTCTCTAATGAAGAAGAGGCTACCGCTGCTTTGAGTGATCAGTCTGTATTTTTAATCGATTGGGAATTTTCTGATAATACAGCGACCAATCTGGTTGTTCATTCAAAAAAGATAAAACCTAAGGTTCCTGTTCTGCTGCTAGCAACAAAACAGAAAGCAGGCACAACCTTCTCGGGAATGAAGGCAGGAGCATCGGGTGTAGTTAATAAACCTTTTGACCCTGAGGAACTGGTTAGAGCTGTAGCAAATGCCCTTAAATCTACTGCTGGGAAAAAGCAGAAAGTAAATGTTGAATTTATTAATCCGTTTATTGATGCAACACGCAATGTATTCCAGACGATGTGTGGCGTAGAAATTTCACGTAAGAAACTCTTCCTTAAAGAAGATTATAGAATGATGGGGGATGTGTCTGGTGTTATGGGGCTCACTGGAACAGCAACCGGTAGTGTTGTTGTCAGCCTTTCCAAGGATCTTGCCTGTACTATAGTAGGCAAGATGTTGGGAGAAGACCCTTCAAACGACCTTACTGATGATGTATGTGATGGTGTCGGTGAAATTATTAATATGATTGCCGGCCAGGCTAAAGCAATGCTTGTAAAGACGAAATATCATTTTACTATAAGTATTCCATCGGTTGTATCCGGTTCCTCACATGAGATTAGCCACAAAAAAGGAACGCCGAACATTGTTGTACTTTTTGAAGCACTAGGACAGCCTTTTTCGTTGCAGGTTTGTTTGTGCCCAACCGAATCGGATGAGTAGAGCCTTTTCAGCAGTTTTTTATATAGCCATTTATAAAGGGGAGCTAATTAACATTAGCTCCCCTTTATGTATTTTGAAGTTGAAATTAATATCTAATGGTAATACAGTTAGTCACGGTATAAATAAGATTACCTGATTTGTCCTTCTCCTTCAACAATCCATTTGTAAGTAGTCAGACCGGTCAATCCTACTGGTCCGCGAGCATGTATTTTATCTGTACTGATACCAATTTCCGCACCCAGCCCGTATTCATACCCATCGGCAAACCGTGTGGACGCATTAACAAAGACAGACGAGGAGTTCACCTCCAGCTTAAATTGTCGAGCCGCATCAATATCTCTGGTAATAATCGCATCGGAATGGTGTGACCCAAAATTATTTATATGATATATAGCCTGCTGAATATCATCTACAACCGCAATACTTATTATAAGGTCAAGATACTCTGTAACCCAGTCTTCATCAGTTGCAGCCTTTATCGCCGGTTTCTTTACCAGTTGCTGACATGTCTTGTCACCTCTAACCTGAACTTTGTACCCCCGTAAAGTTTTAACAATCAGCGGCACAAATTCAGCAGCGATATTCTTATTGATCAGCAGTGTTTCAACTGCATTACATACTCCTGGACGCTGCGTCTTGGCATTGATAATTATGTTCTTTGCCATTTCAAAATCAGCCGTTGTGTCAACATATATATGACAGATACCATCAAGATGCTTGATCATTGGGATGCGGCTGTGTTCCATTATTGCTTTGATAAGTCCTTTGCCTCCTCGAGGAATAACCACATCAATAAATTTATCAAGGATAAGTAATTCAGGGACCAGCTGTCTATCGGTAGAGCTTACAATTTGGATCGCGTCAGGTGGAAGTTCTTCTTTCTTAAGCGAAGCTTTAATGCATTTTCCAAGTGCCAGATTGGTGTTTATTGCTTCTTTGCCACCACGAAGGATTGCGGCATTTCCGCTTTTCAAACAGAGAATAGCGGCGTCAATAGTAACATTAGGACGGGATTCAAAAATAATCAGAGCGACCCCTAACGGAACTCTCACGCGAGACATACGCAAACCATTGGGTCTGACCGATCCGTCAATAATTTCACCAACAGGATCGCTAAGCATTGCGACCTGCTCAACTCCGTGTATTATGCCGTCAAGACGTTTAGTGTCTATTTTTAAACGATCCAGCATTGCAGAACTGAGGCCTGCTTTTTTGCCTTCTGCTATATCCTTCTGATTAGCCTTGATAATTGATTTAGCATTGCTTTTCAGTTTTAAAGCTAAGGTCGCAAGCACAGCATTTTTTTTGCCACTTGACGCGGTGGCAATAGCTTTTGCCGACTCTCTGGCGGTTGATGCCAGCTGTAATGCCATTTCATGAAATTTACTCATTAAAATTTTCCTCCTGTTATATTAGTACTATCAGGTTGTAGTAAACTTAAAACCTTTGGCAGAAATACATGCATGCTTCAGTCGATTCGAAATTTTACGCTGAATGCCGACAAAAATTCCGCCTAGATCATATCCCTTATTGTTCTCAGTTTTCGCGCAATTCATAACGCGAACAGGATATATTGTATTTGTTGCTACTGATAGTTTATCAGATATTTCTTTTGATTCAAGAATAATTACAGAGCCAGGCTCAATGGGAAAGGGTGAACGAAATAAGCAGCCGGTCTCAGATATATCCCGTACCGTAAAATGAAATTCCGCAGGCATGGATATTGACGGAGATGTTACCAAATCCTGACTTTGAGTATCAGCACCGATAAAATTGGCTATGCCGTCTTGAATACTCAACAGTAATTCTCCGATATTTAAAGGGTGGGAGTAAACCATATCGGCACCGTCTTTAATAAATGTATTATAATCAGATTTATTTAATCTTTCAGTCAGCAAGATATATCGCGAAGATTGGGACTGTTTTTTCATGATTGAAATAGCTTTTGAGCCATTTATGTCAAAAAGCAGTTGAGTAATAATGACTACTGGAAACTCAGGCGTTTCTCTGGCGGTCTGGATCCCTTTTGAACCGGAATCCGTAATTGTAAGGGAATACCCAAATTTATCACAATAGCCGGCTAAAATGTCATTTAGGTTGTCATCTGAAGAAATTAAAAGTACTTTATGTAAAGGATTTGAATTCATAAAAAATTCTTTCTTACCAACTGGAGCTACACTTTTAGAAAAATATTAACCACAAATAATCCTAAACTAATTACCATGCAACAAACAAGTCAAATTCGGTAAACTTATAAACCCCGCAACTGTTTATGAACATATTCGCAGGCAGGACAAAGAGTAAATATAATAGAAATAGACGCATTCTTTAAGTTTTATCTAATAAATTACGTTTGCATTTTTTTTCGGTGTTATATATAATGTTTATTGTATATTTGGTAAGTAATATTACAATATTTTTTTTGTTTTCGAATATAAAATGCTTCTGAGAGTATTCCTCTGTAGTAACAAGTATTTGGAGAAAATGATTCTATGGATAATGATTTAGAACTTATTATTGGGTTTACTCAGGAAGCTAGAGATTATCTAGATGAGGTAGAACCTGCATTAATAGAAATTTCTGAGGCATCTTCAGATACCGGAGACGCTGACTCTGAGCTGATTAACGGGGTATTTCGTCTCTTTCATTCGATGAAAGGCAGTGCCGGATTCTTACAGTTGAATACTGTCGCACAGGTAACTCATGAGGCAGAAACTCTACTTGATAAAATACGTAAAGGCAAAGCTGTACTTACATTAGATATTACGCAGCTTCTCTGTCGAACACTTGATTTCTTTAGAGTAATGCTTGATTCTATCGAAGAAAACGGTAATGATGAGGGCTTTGATGAAGAAGCAAATGCAATTAAACAGGATTTGATTGCAGCTTCAGAAGGAAGCACGGGAAATACTTCTGCTCCCAAACCTAAACCTGCTGCTAATATCTCTCCCGCTGCTCCCGAAAAACCAGAAGAAAATAAGGGGAAGAGCGGTAAAACTACAAGAGTTGTAAGGCGAAAAATTGTTGAAATACCTGAAACTGTTCATCATGAACCGGCGATGGATATCGGGCCTGAGATGTTGACTGGATTTGTTCAGGAAGGTGCTGAACAGTTAGATGCGGCAGAACATTCATTATTGAGTATTGATGGTTCAGACGAAAAAAGTGAATTTCTGAATGAAGCGTTTCGTAATATTCACAGTTTCAAAGGGAACTGCGGGTTTATGGGATTTGGAGATCTTGAAACAATCTCACACCGTATGGAAACAGTTTTAGATCTTATGCGTGATGGCATTATTGAACCGGAATCCGGTAATACCGGAGTCCTTTTGAGTATGATTGATGTCTTACGTGAAGTTGTAAACGGCCTTAATCTTGATGATGTGGCCAATGGCAAGGTCGATTCGATTGATGTGTATCTTGAATTGATTAATGAGATGATACCGGAAGAGGAGGTCGAAATAGAAGTCTCCGCTTTAGATGAAAGCGCTGAAAATACCGACACGGCAATCGAGGTTCAGCCTGAACCGGAAATGGTCAACTCTGCTGATTCTACTGAGACACAGACAGTTGCTGCTATTGTACCCCCGGTAGCTGAGGTCACACGAAAACCTGCTCCAGACAGCGAAATGCTGACAGAAAAGGAACTTGCCGACAAAAAATCAACAGAGAGAGCACGTCGGGCTATACGTCAGGATATCAGAGTTGATCTGAATAAACTTGACAGTCTGATTAATTTAGTTGGAGAACTGGTAATCGCAGAATCAATGGTAACGCGTAATCCTGCAGCTGAAATGATTGAGGAAGAAAATTATTACCGCGCAGTACACCAGTTACGCAGAATTTGTGATGATCTGCAGGATGTGGCGATGTCTGTGCGAATGATTCCTGTATCCGGTACTTTCAGAAAAATGATCAGGCTCGTGCATGATCTTTCACATAAGGCACAAAAAAAGATCAAACTTAATATTATTGGTGAAGAAACAGAAGTTGATAAAACTGTTATCGAACAGATTGCCGATCCACTTGTACACATTGTACGTAATTCGTGTGATCACGGAATTGAAGTTCCGGAAGAACGTTTAAAGGTTGGAAAGTCTGATACCGGAAATGTTACCATTGAAGCTCGCCATGAAGGCGGAGAAGTATGGATAATCATTACCGATGATGGCAGAGGTCTAAACAAGCCGAAAATCCTTGCTAAAGCGATAGAACGCGGTTTAGTCAAAGGAGACGGCAGTGACCTGTCTGATGAAAAAATCTTTAAACTGGTATTTGAACCAGGTTTTTCAACTGCCGACAAGATAACTGATATCTCCGGTCGTGGTGTTGGCATGGATGTGGTCAAGAAAAACATTGAAAAACTCAATGGTCGAATTGACGTTAAAAGTGTCGAAGGCGTTGGATCGACCTTTACATTGAGAATTCCACTTACACTAGCTATTATTGACGGTATGCTTGTACGAGTAGGAAACACAAAATATACAATCCCTGTATTGTCAATACGTGAAACCCTCAAACCTGAACTGAGCATGATTACTTTCACACCTGAAGGTAGTGAAATCCTATCACTGCGTGACAGCTTTATTCCTATTTTTAGACTTCATGAACTTTTCGATACAAAGGCGGATTCTAAAAATCTTGAAGACGGCATTCTTGTTATTGTAGAAGATTCAGGGGTGCCAATAGCGATATTTATAGATGAAATAGTAGGGCAGCAGCAGACAGTTATAAAAGGACTGTCAGAGTATATAGGTAAAGCGCGCGGATGTTCTGGTTGTACAATTCTAGGTGATGGTTCCGTAAGTTTGATTCTAGATTTAGGCACTTTAGTTACAATGGCGCAAGATGCCATTGATGCTCTTGAGAAATAGTTAAACTTTCTGCGATAGGTGAGAGTGGTGATAAAGTGGAAAAAAATGAGGTGACGAAAAAATTCTTTCTTGAACCAGGATATGTCTGTGTGCCCTATGAACCTATGCACCTGGCTGCTGTTATTGCTTCTGGAGTGGCAGTAACTATCTTTGATTCTGAACGAAAACGCGGAGGAATGTGTGTGTATACCCATCCTAAGCGGGTTGATAACCAGTCAACAGCTTCATTTGCAGCCCCATCTATTGCCTCGCTGGTCTCCATGTTTGGCGATCTCAATGATGTTCGTAATAACCTTGAAGCTCATATTTGCGGCGGTGCGGATGATATTAACTCTAAATATTATGTACCTGGACTCAGTGAAAACAATATAAATGTCGGGTGTGAAATTTTACAAAAATATAACATTTCTGTTATTGGCAAGGATGTTGGTGGAAGTAAGGGGCGTAAAATTGTCTTTCATTCAGGCACGGGTGAAATTTTTATAGCAAAGGTTTCACAGATAAGAAAGACCGACTGGTATCCGCCATATTGCCCAGAAGAAAGAAAAAGACGGGAGAGTTTACGTTGAATTCTGATAATCATGAGAGTATCAGTGAGGTTATAAAACGTGAAATGACAGGACTGATGGATATCTCTGAAAAAGAGTTCAACATCATTAGAAGCCTTGTTTATAAAAATTTTGGCATTAATCTCACTGAGCAGAAAAAAAGTCTTGTTGTCGGCAGGCTGCAAAAGCTATTGAAACAGCTGAGATTCACCTCGTTTGAGCAGTATTGCGAATACCTTACAAAAACGCCGGCTGCGTTAAGTGAATTGGTTAACCGTATTTCGACTAATCATACTTTTTTTTTCAGAGAGAAAGAGCACTTTGACTTTTTTATCAATACTGTTCTTCCTGAAATTAAGCAGAAGCATATAAGTAGTAATGACAAGGATATCAGATTATGGTGTGCCGCTGCAGCAACCGGTGAAGAGCCTTACACCATAATGATGCTGATTATGCAGGCATTTGGCATGGATTATAGGTCATGGGATGTTGGATTACTCGCCACTGATATTTCTGAAAAAGCCCTAAATACTGCTGTTAAGGGGGTATATCCTACAGAAAGAATTTCCTTGGTTCCGGAAAATCTTAAAAACAAGTTTTTGAGGAACATTGGACCTGACACATGGGAAGTTTCTCCGGAATTAAAAAAGGAAGTAATTTACCGGCGTCTCAACCTTATGAATAAAAAATTTCCATTTAAGAAAAAAATGGATACTATTTTCTGCAGGAATGTTATGATATATTTTGACAAGCAGACACGTGAAGCACTTGTTGACAGGTTATATGATATAACCGTACCGGGAGGTTATCTCTTTATCGGTCACTCAGAAACATTAGGCCGTGAAAACTCGAGATGGCACTATATCATGCCTGCAGTATATAGAAAGGAATATTAATGCCTGCAAAGATCATTAAAGTTCTCGTTATTGATGACTCTGCACTGGTAAGGAATATCTTAAAAGAAGGACTGAACTCTGATCCGGGAATAGAGGTGGTTGCCACTGCGTCTGATCCATACATGGCTCGAGATAAAATCCTTGAATATAGACCTGATGTACTGACATTGGATGTTGAAATGCCGCGTATGGATGGGGTTGAATTTTTAAGAAAACTTATGCCGCAGTTTCCTATTCCAGTGGTAATGGTCAGTAGCCTTACCGAAAAAGGCAAGAAAATCACCCTTGATGCGTTGGAAGCAGGGGCTGTAGATATTGTAACTAAGCCTAAAGCAAATGTAGCCAGCGGACTTCAGGAGATGATGGCGCAGCTAAAGACTAAAGTCAAAATTGCCTCAACCGCTAATGTCTCACACTGGAAAAACAAACCGGTGCAACTTTCATCAGGAAAAACACTGAGTTACACAGCATTGCCAGAGACAACAGATAAAATTATTGTTATCGGCGCTTCGACCGGCGGAACGGAAGCAATTAAAGAAGTAATTTCGAAATTTCCGCGAACAACCCCGGGGGTTGTGATTGTTCAGCATATGCCCGCAGGATTTACAAAAATGTTTTCGGAGCGTATGAATGCTGAGTGCTCAATGGAAGTTAAAGAAGCGGAAAATGGTGATAGAATAATGACCGGAAGGATATTAATAGCTCCTGGCGGTAAACATCTGCGGGTGGTTCGTTCTGGAGGTTTTTATATAGCTGAGGTCAAAGAAGGTCCTTTGTGCTGCGGGCATTGTCCTTCTGTAGAAGTTTTAATGCAATCTGCCGCGAATTGTGTCGGTGCCAATGCTGTTGGAGCGATGTTAACAGGTATGGGAGCTGATGGCGCTACAGGAATGAAGGCGATGCGTGATGCTGGAGCGCGGTGTATTGCACAAGATGAAGAGAGTTGTGTTGTATTTGGTATGCCCAAAGAAGCATATCTTAAAGGGGGCGCAGAGAGATTGGTCTCGCTTAAAAATATTGCTTCAACTCTGTTGAATTTATTGTCGGGAGCATAACGAATGTCACAAAAAATGATTCTGGGTGTTGGGGATTATGGCGTTGTCTCTGAACCTGGTGGCGTTGTTAAAACATTGGCTTTAGGATCATGCATAGCAATATGTATGCTTGATCGAAAGACTCGTTGTGTAGGCATGGCACATGTAGCTCTGCCTGACTCAAAAATAAGTCCGGAGCGTGCAAAAGAAAATCCCGGACATTTTGCCGATACGGCTGTACCTGCGTTATTGGCTGAAATGAAAAAGCAGGCGGGGTCTGTCTCAAAAGGTGCAGGGCTTATCGTTAAGCTTGCTGGTGGTGCTAATGTCGCAGATACCAACAATACTTTCAATATCGGCAAACGTAATGCTTTGGCGATACGTAAAGTTTTATGGCAATATGGATTAGGTGCGGTTGCAGAAGATGTCGGAGGTAATTTCAGCAGAAGTGTAGCTATTTTTAAAGACACAGGTAAAGTCGTTTTGTCAAGCCCTGGTCGTGTTGATTGGGAGATATAGGGGAAGCTATTATGGATGATATTGTAAATAAAATTATTCGTGATGTTAAAATGATTCCGCCTATGTCAAGAACGGCTTCTGAGCTGCTCAATTTAACTATGGTTGAATCTCATACTGTTGATGATATTGTTAAAGTTGTCGCGAGCGATCCCATGCTGGCAGGGCAACTGCTTAAAATAGCCAACTCTGCAACTTATGCCCGTCGTACCGCTGTCGATTCAATTGCGACTGCAGTCAGTTACCTTGGCGACAAACTCGTTGTCGGTATTGCCTTAGGGGCTAGTTGTGCCTGTATATATGAATCTGAACTAAAGGGTTATGAAAGCAGTGAAGGTGATCTTTGGCTGCATAGTCTGCGTACTGCGATTGCATCAAAGGAATTTGCAAAATTTACATCAAAAAAAGTAGACCCAAATGTCGCTTACACAGCAGGATTATTGCATGATATCGGTAAAGCTGTTCTCTCCGCCTATCTCGCGGAGAAGCTTGATGAAGTCAGAGAAGTATTCGCATCATCAGAACCTAAGGACTTTCTAGAAGTTGAAAAGAAATTGGTAGGTGTTGATCATTGTGAAATAGGGGCTATTCTGGCAAAACACTGGAATCTTCCTGATACTATCAAGTCGGTCGTTCGCTATCATCACCACCCTCACGAAGCTCCTGCTGAGTATAAACCGTTGTGTTTTACTATTCATCTTGCTGATACGGTCGCAATGATGGCTGGAAACGGAACCGGAGTGGATACACTGCATTATTCATTGGATTTATCCTATGACCAGTATATAGAGATCGATAGAAATGAATTGGATAGAATGTTGTTGATGCTTGGACTTGAATTTGGAAAGACCGCTTCTGCTTTGGATGAGACAAAGATAAAATAACTTTTTAGGAGATGATATAAAATGACCAAGCGAGTTGTTATTGCTGATGATTCAGCCCTGGCTAGGATGTTTTTGCGCAGATGCCTGGAGATATCCGGTCTTAATGATGCTGAATTTGTTGAAGCATCAGATGGGGCTGAAGCCCTTGAAAAGTTGAAGGAAGTACCGACAGATTTACTTGTCACTGATTTAACTATGCCGGATGTTGACGGTCTGGAACTTATGCGTCGAATTTCAGCAAGTCCACGTTTAAATGGTACTCCTGTTCTTGTTGTGACAAGTGCTGGTAATGAGTCACAACGGGAAGAGTTAATGAATCTTGGCGTTGTTGCTATCCTCTCTAAACCAATTAATCCTCCGGTTGTAGCTGATGCCTTAGAGAAGGTTTTCCCGGAATTAGGAGTGTAAACGATTATGAATAAAGACGAGTTGAGCGCCGCATTGTTTCAATCGGTTCAGGACACACTCGAAACCATGGCTTTTGCTGAAGTCAGGCCGTTTGATGAAACTATCGATGAAATTGTCGATGGTGACGTGACTTTTTTATGGGGAAAAGTGCATATTGATAGTATTCATGAGATGAGTTCGGTTGAATTTTGTTTGCCCAACGAATTTGCTAAAGAGATGGCAGATACCATGTATGCAGGCATGATTGAGATAGAACAAAAAGCTGTTATGGACACTGTAGCAGAGCTTACTAATACTTTAGCTGGTAGTTTCCTTTTAAGCTTTGGTGAGAAAGCGGGAAAATTTGTACTTTCTGTTCCTGAATCAGGAACAGGGAAATCAACCCCGCCCAGTGAATCAATTATTTGCAATTGTATGGTTGATGAAACACATTTTGTCAGAGCAGTTCTTGCATTTTAAATAATTACGCTTTTAGCGTATTCAAATATTAGTGCACTATTATCTTGCAGATAATAGTGCACCTTTTTTTCAGAGTCCTTTTTTTTAATTAACAAATCTCTTACTATCGTTTAAACTTATAACATGTATAACTTGAAACTATTATCTTTTATTGAATAAGTAAATGAAATAATTGAGTTATATAGGTCTATAGTTTGAACATGATTGTTTATTGATTTGGAGTATCATAATGAACGAAAACAACAATAATTTTTCTGTAGGTTTTCTTCTGTTGCAAGGCATGGCGGCAATGTATAACCAAAACTCATATACTCAGGATCTGGTTTATGAATTTACCTTTAAGGATACAGCAGAAAAATTTCAACTGCAGGTTTTCAGAAACAATTGTATTGTCGCCTCTGATAACTTTCTCAACTTTACAGTTAGGATAGAGACAACACTTGATAATCTGCAAAAGCTAAGTGACTCGTTAGCCAGCGAGCCGATATCCTGCACTACCGAAGATTGCAAAATTGAAGGCGATAGTTCGGCACTGAAAAAATTACCTGAATTATTTTCTCCAAGTATTGCTATTAATGAGCAGAAGAATGATATAAAGAGAAAACCAGGACTCTTTGTCCTTCATGCACCGATAATTTCGTTGTGGCTTGGTGTGCTGGTAATGGATTTCTGGGGTGCTGTTCTCATTTTGTTAACGGCACTGTCAGCAATTAAATTTTTAATCAAAGGCAAGTATCCAATTCTAAATTATGTGGCATTAGCCGTAGGAGTTATAGCAGGATTACTTTGTATTAAGGAGGGCGTTGCGGTATATGCTGTTCCACTGGCATACATTGCGCTAGGTATAATCTTATTAATTTCATGCCTTAATTCCATGAATATCCTTACTGAATACTTTGCTGATGTTTTTGATAAGTGCAATGTACCACCGGAAAAGATAAAACAGATCTATCGGGTTATTGAAGGTGGGTGGGGTGGACTATTTATTCTTTTCGGAATATTCATTGCTATTTATCAGTCTAACTCAAATTCTAATGAGCTGATTGTCTACGCGGTTGTCTTTTCAGTGCTTTTATGGATTATTACCAGATATATTATGACTACTTTTTATCAGTGTAAAAAAGTAGAATAAAGACAGTATGTGAACCGATCATTCATACTTTGTATCGTCTTTAAATTATGGCCTGTAATATTGTCTTTATCTCTTTAGAGCTCAATATTAATCATATTCAGCTATTACATTTGTATGCCACTTAGGAGTTAAATGAAAATTTTAGTCATCAATGGCAGTCCTAAAGGTGAAGCAAGTAATACATTAAAAGTAACAAAGTCATTTATAGCCGGTATTGATACGGTCACAACCTGCCAAATTGATTATTTTTCACCGTATACCTGTAGTAACTTACACCCATGTTGCGGATGTTATAGCTGTTGGACAACGACTCCAGGCACGTGCATCTACAATGACGATATGCCTCTTGATTTGTATATCAATGCGGATATTATAATCTGGTCTTTCCCGCTGTATTACTTCAATATGCCATCACAGGTCAAATGTGTAATGGACAGATTATTACCATTATTGCTGCCGGTTATTGAGATAGCAGCGGATGGTTCCTGTTTTCATCCACCCCGTTATGATTTGAGCAAGAAAAATATTGTTTTAATCTCGACATGCGGATTTTCTGAAACTGCTACTAATTATGCACCGTTATTACAGCAGTTTGATCTGGTATTTAAAGATGGTTATACCCCGATATTATGTGCAGAAGGTGAATTATTCAGAGTTTCACAGGTAAAAGACCGGTGCGCTGAATATCTGCAGATAGTAAAATGTGCCGGTGAAGAATATGGCAAAACACAGCAGATCTCAGATCAGACAAAAAAAAAGCTTACGGAAAAACTATTATCACCTGAAGTGTTTAAAGGTTTGGCAAATGCGGATTGGGATATAGCCGGCAGGTGTGAAAGTAAAGCGTTGCGACTTTTAACTCAGATGTCTCTTCTTTATAACAATAGCTATTATTCACATGATATCTACGTTACTTTTATGTTTACTGATATTGACGAGAACTATCAGTTAGCAATATCCAATGATTATTGTCAGGTGCTGGCTGCTGACTTTAATGAGCCAGATATTATAATTAATACAACCCTGAATACCTGGATTGAAATATCAAATGGTAAAATTGACAGGTCACAAGCATTACTTGACGGCAGGTACAAGGTAAATGGAAGTTTAGAGTTACTTACATATTTCGGCAGTTTATTTCAATGCAGCAGGGGACAAGGTACTGAACTTAAGCAGAATAAGTCCCGAAGCGGCTTTTGGACCGTGTTGTTACCGCTATTAGTATTTTGGAATGTCACACCATTTTCAACTTTATACGGATGTCTGGCGACATTAATCGTAGCGACAGTTATCATAATAATGAGCAGAAGATACAGCTTCACACCATATGATTATATTGCATGCGGTCTAGGTTTTATTCTGGCAATATTCGGGCTTATCATTGATATTAAATTTGAACTAATCGGTTGTTCATATATTGTTTATGGTTGCATATGGGGCTGTTCATGTTTTACAAAGAGACCACTAACAGCATATTACTCTATTAAAAATTATAACCGTGAAATGATTAACAATGCAATATTTAAGCGGACAAACCTGTACACAACTCTGTTATGGGCCATAGCATTCATAATTACCGGAGGTGCAAGTCTTATTTTACTATTTAAATATAATAGTACTCATGTGTTTGTTTACAGCTGGGTGTTCTTTATTGTGACTGGTGTAATTACGAATAAATTCATCAGGTATTATCCAGATTATCTAATACACAGAAATAAATAGCCGAATTATCTGATAATAGATAATCCGGCTCAAATTACAGCTAAACTGCTTATAAACTACTTTTTAGCATTAAACATACGATTTACCGCAGTAATAAAAGCTTTTACCGCTGCCTGACTGGTATTTGTATCTTCACCAACACCCCAGAATATTCTGCCATCCTGATCCTTAACTGAAATATACGAAATACCCTTAGCATTTGATCCGTGTCCGGTTGTATTCTCATGATAATCATCAAGAGTGAAAATATTACCGGTTATTTCCTTTAGAGCAATACCAAAGGCATCAATAGGTCCATTACCATCACCAAAAACGGTTTTTTCTTCACCGTCAACCAATACTTTAAGCTTACCATAAATACTGCTTGGATCGTTTTCATTTGGGTTTGGCCAATAACCAATAAGTTCAAACTTCGTATTATCCGGCTTAACAAATTCTGCATAGAATTCTTTATGCACTTCATGAGAAGTAACTTCTCGGCCTTCGCGGTCTGTCAGACGCTGAACAATCGTTCCGATTCGCGGCAGCATATCCTTAGGGAAGTCATAACCATACTCCTGCTCAAGAATATAGGCCACACCACCCTTGCCGGACTGGCTGTTTATGCGCACAATACCGGCATAATCACGCCCGAGGTCATTGGGATCAAAATGCAGATATGGAACTTTCCAGCCCATACCGAAGCGTTCAGCCTCTTCCATACGGATATTCATACCCTTACGAATTGCATCCTGATGTGAGCCGGAGAAAGCTGTAAATACCAGTTCACCGCTATATGGCTGGCGGTAATACACCGGCATATTGGTCAGATTCTCATAGGTTTCAGCAATTTCTGGCAGATTACTGAAGTCAAGACCGGTTTTCACCCCGCGGCCCTCAAGGTTGCAGGCCATTGTAATAAGGTCAATATTTCCAGTGCGTTCACCATAACCGAAAAGAGTACCTTCAACACGGGTAGCACCGGCCATCACTGCAAACTCAGAAGCTGCAATTCCCATCCCCTGATCATTATGAGTATGAACCGAAATAGTTGTTCTATCCATATACTTGTATTTACGGCAGAAAAGTTCCACCATATCTGCAAACTGATTTGCAGGTCTGCGTTCAACGGTGCCTGGAAGATTGATAATCAGCGGTTTCTCCGGTGTTGCTTTTCCCCAGGCTTCATAAACCGCCTCACAGATTCTGACTGCAAAGTCAATATCTGTATCTTCAAATTCCTCAGGGGAGAACTGATGACGGAAATCCGTCTCCGGAGCAGCATCGGCAAGTTCTCGGATCAGTTTCGTCGCTTCAACAGCAATATCAATAGTCTCTTCTTCAGTAAGTTTAAATACTCTGGTCATATGCAGGTCAGAAGTAGCAATATACGAATGAACAATTGCTCTTTTGGCTCCTTTAAGCGCATCAAAGGTTTTGCGAATCAGTGATTCACGACATTGAGTCAGCCCCATAATGGTAACATCATCGGGTATATGATTATCAGTAATCAGTGACTGGGTAAACTCAAAATCATCAGCAGAAGCAGAAGGAAACGCCACTTCAATCTCCTTAAAACCAATATTACAGAGCATTTTGAAGTATACCAATTTTGCTTCAGCACTTAGCGGGTTAGGCAGTGCCTGATTACCGTCACGTAGATCAACAGACACCCATGATGGGCTGGCAGTAATAGTCTGATCAGGCCAAGTACGGTCAATAATATTAATCGGTTTCGGTTGGGCATATTTTGGTAGTTTAGACATTCTATCTCCTTCAATCATGTAAAATATTGGTAAGTACCCGAAAAACGCAATAAAAAAACTCACCTGAGCTTCAGCGCATCAGGTGAGTTTTTCTCATATGGATTTAAAAATTCAATCACCGACCCGCGCTTACGTTTTTTGTAAGGTTCATAAGTAGCAGGTCTAAGAGTGAGTAAATGTAATTTATATTCATGTAGGTATTATCGAATTACTAAACAGAAAATCAAGTTTATATTTTTAAAAAAAACATTATTTTTATTTTCATATATCAAAATATTAAAATATTATCCACATATTATCTTTTAGTAATAAGGACTAAATAGCTAATGCCGCCACTAAAAGCACTGGATTTCGAGACATTTGAGATAGCTAATTTCGCTGAAAAGCTGATTATAATTCGAAAAAATATCACTTTTCTGACAAAAACAACAAAAAACACGCCTTATTGGATAATTTTATACTGATAAAATAACAGATTTTAAGATTTTATAGATTATTTTTTACTGTTATAAGGCCTTTGAAACAAAAAAAAACTGTTATAAAGCAAAAAAAAATCCACACAATATATATAAAAAACAGCAGCAATACCTGACAATTCAATCCACTTTAAAATAAGTATTATTGTTGAATTTAAATCTACTCAATCGATAACAGATAATACCGATTCAACGCTACTGATCTCTGGCAAGAAAATATATTATTAAAAAAATATGTTGACTAACTCAAATAATAACAATATAAAGCAAGTAGCGGGTTTTTGTAACTCCTTAATAAGTAATTATTTACCGATAAGATATTACTTAAAGGGTTCGTTATTGTTTATAGAAAGGTGTTTGTTATATGTCTGAAATCAATGTAAAAGAAATTGCAGAGAAATGGAAGGACGTACCTGGAAGCCTTATTATGGCCTTGCATGAATTGCAGGAAGAAGTTGGGTATGTACCTCGAAATGAAGCAATGAAACTGGCTACTGAGATGAACGTCTCCTTGGCTCGAATTTATGAAGTTATTACGTTTTACAGCTTTTTCAAGCTTGAAGCTCCTGGTAAGCATAAAATTCAGGTCTGCATGGGAACAGCCTGCTACCTGAAGGGTGCACAGTCTCTTGTAGAGGAATTCAAGAACCAGCTTAAAGTTGAAGAGGGCTGTACCACTGCAGATGGAAACTTCCAGCTGGAAGTTGTGCGTTGCGTGGGCTGCTGCAGTATCGCACCTGTCGTGGTTGTTGGAGAGAAGGTATATAGCAAGGTAACACCTGATGAGGTATCTGCTATTATTTCTGAATACGAATAACTTTTAGTGACAAGGATGATATAAATGGGAATTATACAGAAAGAAGAACTCGAAAAAATCCAGGGCTCTATGGATGACAAAGAGACAACTTGGATTAAAGTCGGAATGGCAACTTGCGGTATTGCCGCAGGTGCGGATAAAATTTTTAGCTTTCTAAAAACTGAGGCTGACAAACGCGGTCTCAATATTGATGTTAGAACAACAGGCTGTATCGGCAACTGTTTTGCAGAACCTCTGGTTGAAGTGAAAGCCGGCGGCAAGCAGCTAATGTATACACTTGTTAATGAAGAACTTGCAAGTAAAATTCTAGATCAGCATGTAGCGCAGGGAGTTGCTGTTGCCGGAAGTGCTTATGTTGATTCAGCCGAACTGAATCCAGGGCAGATGAGAATCGCTTTGAGACACTGTGGTGTTGTTGATCCTGAATCTATTGACAGCTATATTTACAGCGACGGCTATAAGGCATTACGTAAGTTTTTAACAGAATCAAGCCCTGAAGGGGTTATTGAAGAATTAAAACTTGCTGGTCTGCGCGGACGTGGCGGTGCAGGTTTCCCAACATTTATGAAATGGACCTTCGGTTCTCGCAGTAAAGCAGATCAGAAGTACATCATCTGTAACGCGGATGAAGGCGACCCAGGTGCATATATGGACCGTTCAATCCTTGAAGGTGATCCACATGCCGTTATTGAAGGTATGATGCTCGGAGGTTACGCAATTGGTGCAAGCAAAGGCTTCTTCTATGTCCGCGCTGAATATCCGCTGGCTATCAGACGTTTGCAGAAGGCAATCGATGAATGTAAAGACTACGGTATTCTCGGTGAGAACATCTTCGGAAGCGGTTTTAATTTTGATATTGAAATTCGTCTTGGTGCAGGTGCATTCGTCTGTGGTGAAGAAACAGCTCTGATTGCATCTATCGAAGGTAAACGTGGTACCCCAAGCCCACGTCCTCCATTCCCAACCGATTCCGGTGTATTCGGCAAACCTTCTGTAATCAACAATGTAGAAACTCTTTCTAACGTTTCTGCGATAATGCTCAAGGGCGGAGAATGGTACGGCGGCATCGGTACTGAAAAGTCCAAAGGAACAAAGGTATTTGCTGTAACCGGTAAGGTTAAAAATGCCGGACTTGTTGAGATTCCAATGGGAACCAGCATCAGAACCGTTGTATTTGATATCTGCGGCGGTATTGCTAACGAAAAGAAATATCTGGCGGTACAGACAGGAGGACCTTCAGGCGGAGTTATTACTGAAGACTATCTGGATACTCCAATCAGCTATGAAAGTCTGGGCGAACTCGGATCAATAATGGGTTCAGGCGGTATGATCGTAATGGATGAGGACGATTGTATTGTTGATATTGCGAAATTCTATCTGGGCTTCTGTGTTGATGAGTCTTGTGGTAAGTGCTCACCATGCCGTATCGGCGGTCAGAGAATGCTGGGTATTCTTGAACGCATTACCGATGGTGAAGGTAAGATGGAAGACATTGATCAGCTCAAGAAGATCAGTAAGGCGATGCAGAAAGCTGCACTCTGCGGACTTGGTCAGACTGCACCAAATCCTGTCCTTTCAACTCTGCGTTACTTTGAACGCGAATATATCGATCACATTGAAAAGAAATCTTGCCGTGCTGGAGTCTGCCAGAAACTCCTCAAGTATAAAATTATTCTGGATAAATGTAAAAAGTGTGGTAAGTGTCAGAAGAATTGTCCTGTTGATGCTATCTCCGGCGATAGGAAGAGTGAGTTTGTAATTGATCAGGACAAGTGTATCAAGTGTGGATTATGTGTAACCAGCTGTCCATTTGACGCTGTGATCAAAGAATAATCAATTTGATCCCTTTTTTGATTCTTAGTGCTGATGCACTTTTTATAACTTGAAATTACTAAAGGATATATAATTATGATAAATGTTAAAATAGATGGTATTGATGTGCAGGTAGAAGAGGGCACAACTATACTAGATGCTGCCAAAAAGGTGCACGTGAATATCCCTACATTGTGCAAGCATCCAGATGTTAAAGCGACAGCTGCCTGCGGTATCTGCGTAGTAAAGATTGTCGGATCTCCTAAAACGGTAAGAGCCTGCTCTACTCCAATTACCAAGTTCGAAGAAGGTAAAGAGTTTATAACTCGTGATGCCGAACTGGTAGATATCAGAAAAACAGTTCTGGAAATGATTCTTGCTGATCATCCAAATGAATGCTTTACCTGTGGTCGAAACAACAACTGTGAGCTTCAGCGTCTTGCTGCTGAGTTCGGTATCCGCGAAATACCTTTCGCACAGAACGGTGTTGACCATTCTGCTGATGATGACTCAACAAAGACTATAAAGCTTGAGCCTAACAAATGTATTAAATGTGGCCGCTGTGTTGAAATCTGCCAGAATGTTCAGGATGTACATGCTCTCTGCTTCATCGGACGTGGTTATGACACAACAATTTCACCTGCAGGTGAAGATATTTCACTTTCAGATTCTCCTTGTGTACGCTGCGGTCAGTGTTCTGCACACTGCCCAACCGGCGCAATTTTCGAGCATGATGACACTAAAATTGTCTGGGATCTGCTCAATGATGCCGACTGCTATACAACAGTACAGATGGCTCCTGCTGTCAGAGTTGCTCTTGGTGAAGCCTTTGGTCTGGAACCAGGTGTAAACCTTACCAAGAAGATTTATGCAGCTCTGCGCCGTCTTGGCTTTAATGCGGTATTCGATACCAACTACACCGCTGATGTCACTATTATGGAAGAAGGCAGCGAATTTATTTCCAGATTTACCAAAGGAACAGCACCACTTCCACTCATCACTACCTGCTGCCCTGCATGGGTCGACTACATGGAAAAATATGCCTGCGATGTAATGGAGAATTTCTCAACCGCCAAGAGTCCGCAGCAGATGATGGGCGCATTGATAAAGTCTTATTATGCAGATAACCAGAAACTTGAACCTAGCAAGATCAAGAATATCTCAATCATGCCTTGTACTGCTAAAAAGTATGAAGTTCAGCGTGATGAGCATATGAAGAGCGCTTCTGCTGAACAGGATGTTGATATTGTTCTGACAACTCGCGAATTCTCTCGTATGCTCAAACAGGCAGGAATTGATATCCTTAGCCTTGAGGATGAAGAAGCTGATGACATCCTTGGTCAATACACTGGTGCCGGCACTATCTTTGGTAACAGTGGCGGTGTTATGGAAGCGGCATTACGAACTGCCTACGAGCTAATTACCGAAAAACAGCTTGATAATCTTGAATTCAATGATGTACGTGGTATTGAAGGCATCAAAGAAGCTGTAATTGACATTGATGGTATCGGTGTCAAGGTGGCTGTAGCCTCAGGTCTGGGCAATGTACACTTCCTGCTTGAGAAGATCAGAGCCTGGAAGGAAGCCGGATGCAATCCTGAAACCATTCCATGGCACTTTATCGAAGTTATGGCTTGTGCCGGCGGATGTATCGCAGGTGGTGGACAGCCATACGGTGTACAGGACACCAAGCGCCTGAAGAGAATTGAAGGCCTATATAAAGATGATGCTGACAGTGAATTCAGAAGCAGCCATAAGAACCCAATGGTTCAGAAGCTCTATGCCGACTTCCTTGGAGCTCCTCTAAGTGAAAAATCACACCATCTTCTCCATACTACCTATACTTGCCGTGCTACTTACAAAAAATAATGTAGCCATTGCAAATTTAGCGCCAGTACTTAGTACTGGCGCTTTTTATTTTCTTAATTCTAAAATTATAGTAAAAGAGATCAAATCTACTGTCTGTCGATATATTTACTCATTAGACAGACGTTCCCCTTCTCATTATACAGCACATCATCCATTATTTGTTTCATCATAAAGATACCGTATCCGCCAGGTCTTTTACCAGCAAGTTTTCGCTGCTCTAAATGCTTTACAGGATCCCTTGAGGGATCGGGTATAGATTTCAAATCAAATCCATCACCTTCATCTTCGAACTTCAAAACAATTCTATCAGAGAAAATACAATAACTGATTTTAAACAGCTTATTCCGGTCAAACTTATTTCCCCACTCAATAGCATTGCGTCCATACTCTTCCATCGCCAATTTTATGTCATCTACAACTGCATCATCAATTTTCTTTGAAAGAAGTATTGAACAGAGATTCTGTATTCTGGAGAGATAATCAATCTCACTCTTTGCAGTAAGTTCAATCCAGTCAGACGTAAACAGCTCGGCATTGATTCCTGCGGTAGCTTCCGATGTATCTGAAATATCCAAAATCTCACAGATTTTATTTATTAACTGTAACAGATCAAAGGGTTTAGAAATTATGTAAAACGTACTATTACCGTTTAAGAACTTAAAACATGAATCTTCTGCTCCAATGAGTATAATTGGAATTTTCGGATGCTCTGAGTACAATTTAAAAAAATCATTCTGATCTTTACCGCTTAAGTTATCACAATCCAGAATAATTATATCATATAGTGAATCCTGAAGACATGTGCATTTGTAACCTTCTGATACGTCGGCGCATATCTCTATTTCAAAGTATCCTTTTGTCAGAATTGCAGTAAACAATTGACTGAACCCGGTATCATTTTCAATAATGAGTAATTTGGGATTTTTTTCAGATTTAAAATTCATATTAGTTTTCATGCATAAATTTTGTATAATAATAATGTTTTTAGTCACTGACAACAAAAGGAGTAAAATATGAATTATTTTGATTTAATTGAGCAAAGATGCAGCTATCGTGGGAATTATACCGAAAAAAAAATCCCTGTACAAGATATTAATTTAATTCTTTCAGCAGCGTTATTATCACCAACTGGAATGAATGCGCAAAGTACCGAGTTTGTTGTTGTTGATGATCAAAATAAAATAGACAAGATAGCCGCAATTCTTGAAAAGCCTAAATTTGCTGGAGCGTCAGCCGTTATTCTTTGCATTGTAAATACAGAGCATATCCCCGTTGTAGGAGATCTTTCATTTGAAATTGAAGACTGCTCTGCCGCAGTAATGAGTATGCTGTATGCAATAACAGATCTCGGATATGCCACTGTCTGGATTGACGGACTGCTCAAGAGAAATAATAATGCAGAGAATATAGGAGAAGTAGTAGCGCTACCGGATAACAAACGCGTTCAGATCCTCTTACCCGTAGGAGAACCTGCTGAAAGCGCTAAGCAGCCAAAGAAAAAAGGCATGGCCGAACGTGTTTCATTCAATACCTATGAATTATAAGGAAACTAAAATGGCTATTTTACAGAAGGTTGTATTACTCTATTTTGTTATTTGCAGTGTGGCTTATTCTGCAAATATTAATGATATAGATATTGATCGTAATAGTATTGTAGCCAGAGTTGATCGGGGCAGTGTTACACTTGATCAGGTTCTTGAGCTTTTTGGACCGGCATACTATGAAATTTTAAATAAAGCGGTTTCTGGAAAAATTAATTCAGCTCAGATTAATCCCGAGCTGGAAAAAGCCTGGGACAAAGCGGTTAAATCAGTAGTCAAAGATGAAATGTTCTATCAGGAAGCTCTCAATGACTATGAAAATAAGTTCCAGAGTTTTGTTGACTCACAATTTCGCTCATCAACTTCTCAGGGCGCATCGGTTATGCGTTCAAATATAGAAGACCGCATGAGACGCTTAATGAAGAAGAAACAGGATGAACAGGTTACAAGAGTTATAAACCGGCAGATAGAAGCAGCAGGCGGGTTGGACAATCTTAACAATGTATTATCATCCCGCGGGATCACATTCAAAGAATGGAAGGACCGTATTGTACGTAAAGCTTTCACATATGGCTATCTTTATAGTGTTTTTGAACCACTGGGAGTCTCTATTGAACCACGTCCACAGCAGATTTTAAAATATTATAAGACCCATATTGATAAGTTTACCCTCCCGGGAGAGGTTATTTTTGATCAAATACTGGTTTCGAACAGTAAGCGTGGGGGAAGGGATAAAGCCGATGAAATAGCGCAAAAAATCGGGTTGGCAATAATAGACAAAAAGATTTCTTTCAAAACAGCTGCAGAAAAATTTTCCGATGACCCTGTAGGCAGAAAAAACGGCGGCAGGGAAAACAGTATAAGCAGTAATTCCAGAAGGGAAGCATGGCTGGGAGACGTCCGGGATGCGGTGCGTGAACAGCAGCCCGGAAAACTTGAAATACTTGAGAGCCCAATCGGTTTTCATATAACAGTCCTGCATAAAATAACCAAAGGCAGAGTTATTCCATTCAAAAAAGCGCAAAAGGAGATCGTTGACAAAATTAAGAGTGACGAATGGGAGAAACAGTCAAACAACTTTTATAACGAATTAAAAACCAGAATGATGGTAGATATTAAACAGAAGGATGTACCGGCTCAACTTTTATGGCAGGGAGGAAATGTCAGAAGTGATACCCGCAGAATTGGTATGAGTGCAGATCCGTTTGCAAAAAGCCGATAATACTAATATCAAGAAAATTTAGAATAATATTTGTATCGTTATTAAAGGATTTACAATGGTGAAAAAAAGGCGAAACAGTAACAAGAATATTAATCGTGCTAAGGTCAATCCGCAAAAGGCGGCAGCTATGGCAAATGAGGCTTTAGCGTTTTGTCGAAGTGGCGACTATAAGCGAGGAATTCGTCTTTTAAATAAAGCTCTGGAACGTGACGGACGTAATGATCAAATTACTTTTAATCTGGCAATTGCATATCATGCAGTAGGTGATTATACAAATGCAGAGCGCTTTTACACAAAAACAATTAAGCGAAAGCCTGAGTATATCGTTAAAATCCTTCAAAATGGTATCAACGAACTAGCAATGAATAAGCTGGATAGTGCTGAATGCTGTCTCAATGCTGTCTATGAGATTGACCCTGACAACCCCACAGCCAAACTTGGTTACGGCTGTCTGAAGTTGCGACGTGGTGACAGGATAAATGGTGCGAAAATTCTACGGGATTCATATACCGCAGATCCTTCATTGACTTCAGCCATAGTAGAACTAGCTGAATACGCAGAACTGACAGATGCTGATGTTAGCGCTGTTTTACGGAATATTGAAGCAGGGGCTGGTCAGAGGCAAAACGACAAGTTTATCTATCTGGCGCTGGGAAAATATTATGATCATATTGGTGAATGTACAACCTCCTTTGAATACTTCACCAAAGCGAATCAAGATTTTTCAAGAACTGCAAATATCAGCGGCGAACAGGCGGCAAATGATCTGTCCGGTCACCTTGAAACCTTAAAGCAAAGCGTCAATGCTGAATATCTTGAAAAATATAAGGATCTAAGCCAATCCGGCGAAAAGCTTGTTTTTATTGTTGGTCTTCCTAAAAGCGGCCTGCATACAGCCGCCTATCTGCTTCAGGAAAGCTCAAAAGCAGTTATAGCCGGCGAACTTAACTGGTTTAACCAAAAGATATACCAGATGCTGCAAGCGCATGAAAATAACTTCAACCTTACTGTAAATTCACTGAATGCCGATTCGATCCCTGCGCTGGTTATGGATTATGAGAAGCTGATAGCAGGGCTCAAAAAAAGCGGTAAATATGTCGTAAACTGCAAGGTAACAAATTTTGTAAATATATGGCTGATGAAAGTGTTGTTCCCTAAGGCTACAATAATATGTTCAAGCAGAGAATTCAACGATCAGGTGCTGGAGATTTTCTTTAATAACACACCTGGCATGGAGTATCTGAGTGAATTGTCCAGTATAGTCAAATACTGCAAAACGGCTAAAGAAATGATGTTATATTGGAAGACATTATATGGCGAGGACATTATATCATTTGATTATGATAAATTCCTGCAAAATCCACAGGAAGTATATTCAGAACTAATGGCTGCTGTAGGTATAACTGATTATAAAGAGCTCACATTTACTGTTGCTGACAAACCATCATTTAATCCAAGTGAAATATTTATTCCTGAATCAAGTGTTTCTCAGAGGTATAACTCATTCATTAAGGATATTGATGTTTCAGCGCAATCAGAAGAAACGCCAGCAACTCTTGATTTCAATAAATTTGATACTGCGGGAGCGAATGACACAACAGGATTCAAACTTAATTTTGGCACCAAAGATTCATCTCCAAACGCCAGCCAGACGAAAACAACGAATAATCTTAAACTTGATTTTGGTGCTAATTCCGGCAACAACACTGACAATAATAGTGATAAATCGGAATTCAAACTCAACTTTAATCTTAATCCTGATAAAGAGTAACAGTAAAGATAATTAATGCCGATAATATCAGTAATATTATTTTTCTTCTGATATAAATTCGGCGGTTATACATGAAAAAAAAGCCAGTAAACAGGCAGCTTGCTGTCGCATTAGGATACGATGCGGACAAAGACTCTGTTCCTAAGGTTGTAGCTAAGGGGGCAGGGCAGATTGCAGCACGCATCATTGAACTTGCACAAGAAAATAATATACCTGTACGCAAGGATGAAGATCTGGTAATGGCTCTGGCACAACTTGACCTGGGTGAAGTAATCCCTCCAGAGCTTTACCCGGCTGTAGCTGAAATTTTAGCCTATGTTTACCGCATGAATGGCAAACATATAAAAAAATGAAATTAACTGACAAACTTTCAACAATATTACGCCTTCTGCCTGACTTGATATTTCCACCGGTGTGTCTGAATTGCGGCTGTTCATTATTTGGTCATTCAGAACATTATCTTTGCACCGATTGCCATCAAAGTTTTAAACTTATCGATTCCAACTCGTGCTGGTACTGCGCTAAACCTTTAGGAAAATACAGCGCACGTCTAAAACATTGTAGTGAATGTCAGAGCAATAATCATTCCTATACCCGTGTTATTGCCGCCAGCACATACTGCTCTCCCGCTAAAGAGCTAATACATGCTTTTAAGTTCAATAACTGCCGGAATATCTATAAACTTATCGCAGAAATGATGCTGACACGCATTAACGAAGAATATTCTAATCAGAAATTTGATTATATCATACCCGTACCATTACACAAACAGAAGCACTATGAACGCGGATATAACCAATCCGCACTGGTAGCCAGCTCTTTAGCCAAGAGGCTGGAGATACAATATTCAGATAAATTATTGCTTCGAAAACGCTATACCGTCTCTCAATCAAGTCTTACCGCAACTGAGCGTAAAGCGAATCTGACAGATGCCTTTGCCGCGCCTGAATTATTGGACAAAAAATCAATCCTGCTCATTGATGATATCTTTACTACCGGCAGTACAATTAATGAATGCGCAAAGACTCTTCGAAATTCAGGTGTTCGCCGAGTTTATGCTGCTGTTTTTGCCCGCTGAATTAAACAGGAGTAGAGAACAGAATTTGAGTCAGATGCTTTAACGTAGTCTCCGAAAAGTATAATCTTTTACCGATAGCCCGCATATTATCCACAATTGCTCTGGATTTTGGCATTTCACGTGGCGGGAGGTGAAGAATCCTCCAGTACCGATCAAGCAGTTCGTCCCAGTTTTCCAACCAAAAGTCATTATCCTGTATAAATGTCAGCAGCTCAAGAACCTGTCTCACTGCCTCATCACTGAGATTCGCCAGCAAATCTATCAGTTTATCACTCATCTTCTGCGCAATAAGACGGGAGGATTCTGTAAAGTTAAGATTAAGACCGTATTTAACTGCCTCAGACTTGATACGATAAACCTCATTTTTACATTCCATGGAAAGCACACCAAGATTTACAGCTTTTTGTATACATAGAGTCAACTGATGAGAAAGAGATTCTTCGCCAATAGCTTTGAGATGTTTTGGCAAGGGAAGGTGATTTGCCGTTAAATGTTCAAAAACCGGTTTGTGCGAATTAAAGCACTGGTGGAGGCTGTCGTCAGCGTCAATAAGTTTATCCCTCAGGATCAGGTGATTGAGTACTTTACGTTCCGTATACGGAAGATCGACCAGAGATACTCCGTCGGCTTTTAGAAGTTTGTCTAATTCATCTACGGTAAGATTTGACATTTCTCTGGCGGTGGCGATATCCGGACAGAAGCAGACGCCACATTCTAGAGTAGTATTTACAGAAAACCCGAAAAAAGCAGTTTCATCTTCCTGGCATGTATATTTATCAAGACATTCGGCGGTGCCAACTATATACTTGATTTCCCCATTACTTGCTGTTGTCAGATTTGATAATAGAACATTGATATTATAATCCGGTAATTGAAGCTGATACAAGCTGAGCAACGCATGAATTGCGGTTATTTCCTTGTAAGTATAACGAGAATTAAGTACATGATTCTTGAAGATATCAGCACCTGATCCCTGTTCCGGATAATTCGAACTTGCTTTTTTTAACCGGTCCTGAAGCATAGTAATCAAGTTAAAATCGGAAAATTCATTTGCCAATTCTGCAGCACGAAGAGCGTACCGCATGTTCTGTTGTGATTCACAGCCGGAAATATCCGAGAAGAACCAGCCACAGGAGGTATACATCAGCATAGCATTTCTATCCGCCTCTAAAATCTTCCACAGTTTAATCTGTCCCCGCTTTGAAAGCTCTTCGCGGGCATGCCGTGAAATAAAGCGTTCACGGGCAGCAGAGGTGTTTTCAAGGATCACACTGATATAATCATTACGTGCATCAATAAAATCATAGACCAGTTCATTACCTACTTCATTACCGATAATCCGTATATGATAACGTAACTCATCAAAAGCATTACGTAAATGTTCACGCCACTGCTGATTAAAGTTATGAGGTCCATCACTGCAGCCACAATCTCTGTGCCAGCGCCCGACACCATGACTACAGCTCCAGCTCGACCCTCTTCCGTCAACACCTTCCCAGAGTTTTACCTCCTGAGACGGCATATTTTCTTTCATAAAACAATCCAGATTGGTTACAGCACAACCTCCATTATTCAAGAGATTATGAAGCAGCTGTGCCAGACTTTTATTTCCTTCTTTTTCATGGTGTCCATATATTTCGCCATCTGTAGCGATAAGAACAATCTGCGGGAGGGTAGCCTGTTCACTGAAGCGCTCTTTTATAAGCCACTCCATTTTAGTAGTATCATTCAGGAGATGCTCAAAAGAAACTTTTGTTGAAATCTCCTTATCATAAAAGATAACATCTATATAACGGTCAAAGTGCGTACGCCCACCACCATCAACCTCGAATAATCGGTAAGGCACACGTGTATCAATTGTACCGTCAGGAACGCCTGTCCAGTCGAAATCACCAAATCTTCTAATATATGACGCTTGAAGTGGCGACAGAACGATGTACTTAATGTTATGATCAATCAGTGCTCGTACCGTATTCATATCGATAGCGGTCTCAGCCAGCCAAAGAGCAGATGGCTGACGCCTGAAACGATACCAGAACTCTTTAATTCCCCAGATTATCTGTGTATGACGATCTGCGGCATCAGACAGGGGTAATATCTGATGATTATAAACCTGAGCCATTGCTGAACCTGAGCCGCTATAACTATGTCTTGAGATGCTGTCAGCTACCTGAAGCCGCTCCAGAGTGAATGGTGCATATTTGTCGAGCCAACTAAGCAGAGTAGGACCAAAATTATAGGAGATATGAGCATAACAGTTAAACAAATCACAGGTTCTATGCGTATGGTCGCTAACCGGGCTGCAGGTGAGAGGAGTGTAGCACTCCGCACATATACGGGTATTCCAGTCTCTAAACGGTTGCGCAGATTCCTGTTCTTCAATAATACCAAGCCAGGGATTTTCTCTTGGAGGCTGATAGAAATGACCATGTATTGTAAAATGATGATTAGGATTTGTGCTCATTATTCGACTACCTTTAACTGTGAGGTTGAATTAATAGCAACACCGCGCCAGCAATGTTATAAAATGAAATTAATCAGATATGTATTAAATCATAACTTTTTTTCAAAAAATATCAACTTTTACCGCTTGCATAGTGCGGATTTTAGTTTAAAATAACATATGTTATTTATCGTTGTTATTATTTTGTGTCTAAATTAAATATCTGTTTATTTTGATAATTCCTGGCAGTAAAGTGAGAATAATGACCTCAGGCTCTATCACCTCGGTAATTGATGGTATTAACTCGGCAAGTAAAATTTTGATCGTAGCTCACGAGAAACCTGATGGTGATGCAATTGGATCTTCGCTGGCTCTTTCACGAATACTTAACGCCAATGGTAAGGAGTCTGTTCTTGTTGGTTTTGAGCCTCTTGCCAGGCGCTATAAGTTTCTTGTAAATGATTATGAAATTATTCCGGCTGATACCGGTTATCTGTCACGATATGATTTGATAATTGTTCTGGATTGTGGTGATATCCGCAGGGCAGGTGAATTTGCTTTGTATGCGCAGGGAAGAATCCCATTTGTCAATATAGATCATCATCAGTCAAATGATATGTTTGCAAAGTATAATTGGGTTGATACCGGGTACAGCAGTACTGGAGAAATGGTATATAAACTCGCAAAAGAAGCAGGGTATGTAATGCCCAAAAGTATAGCGGAACCATTATGGGTGGCAATAACAACAGATACTGGTAATTTTAATTACTCCAACACTTCTTCACAGTTACTCCGCTTTGCAGCAGAAATAATGGATCTTGGACTAGATCCGAGTATTGTAAGAAAAGAGCTGTATGAATGTATTGAAAAGAAGGAACTGGATCTTCAGCGGCTTATTCTTGATAGCATAAATACTTTCGCAGATGGTAAAATTGCAATATTGAGTGCCCAGCGTGATGATTTTATCGATACCGGCTGTACACCGCAGCACTTACATGATCCTGTGAATATCGGATTATCCATTCTGGGTGTTGAACTGGCTGCTTTTATTTATGAGCAACCTTTTGAAGACAGTGTAAAGGTAAGCTTGCGCAGTTACCCACCACATAATGTCGCGGCGATATGCCGTGAATTTGACGGTGGCGGACACGCCAGAGCAGCTGGTTGCAGTTTCCAAAGCAAAACATTATCCTATGTTGTTGATATTATTAAGAATAGACTTGAGATGGCAGTAGTTGATCCAAGTTGATATATTAAACTATATTATTTTTATTTTAGGGCAGAAGAACGATGGCAACAAATAAAGAAGAAGCTGAAAAGCTGTTAAAACAAACAATAAGTGCGACTAAGTTAAAAATTCCTGTCAGCAGTATCGCAAACAAAGCAACAACAACGAAACAGCGTACTCCAGTAGTCAAAAAACCTGCACCTAAGCAACGTATTCATGTCGAGAAGGTTAAGACTCAGATAATAGGTACAGTACTTATCGTCGAGAGCAATAAACGTGTTGCCGCTCTTCTTAAGAACATGCTTAAGACCTTGCGTTTTGATTCACTCATTGCCCTGAACGGCGCAGATGCAATAAAACTTCTGAAACGCAACCGGGTTATTATTGCTTATGTAGCCAAGGACCTTCCTGATATAAGTGGTTTTAATCTATGTACCAAGATTAGGGTTGAAGAATACGGGAAGAATATCCCGATTGTAATAACTTCTGAATCAACCGACCCATCAATGAAAGATCAGGCAATAATGGTTGATGCTAACGATCATCTGTCAACACCAATAAGTATGGCCGGTCTCAAAGCAAGTGTTGTTGATAATCTTATCAATAAAAAGAAAAACCAGGGATAATGTCACCACTTCATGCTAACTTGTAATATACTATTTTTTTGCCAGCATCTTTTTATGATGCTGGCAAATTTTTTAGAAATCGGCGTTTCCCGGGGTTCGTGAAAATGGGATCACATCTCGTATATTTTTCATCCCGGTCATAAACTGTACAATTCTCTCAAAACCAAGACCAAATCCGGAATGTGGAACACTTCCGTAACGTCTAAGATCAAGATACCACCAATAGTCAGCTGGATTCAAGCCCAGATCATTTATACGTTGCACTAATTTTGAATAATCATTTTCACGCTCAGAACCACCGATTATCTCTCCTACACGCGGAACAAGCACATCCATGGCACGAACAGTAGTATTATCAGAATTCAGCTTCATATAAAAAGCTTTAATTTCCTTCGGATAATCGGTAACAATAACCGGACTTTTGCAGTATTCTTCAGTAATATAACGCTCATGTTCACTCTGAAGGTCTATCCCCCAGCTTACAGGATATTTGAAATCAGCAGTGCTCTTTTCAAGTATTGAAATCGCTTCTGAATAAGTCAGACGAATAAAAGGGGCATCAATGACCTGTTGCATAATTTCTGGTATAGTTTTATCAATCATCGTGCCAAAAAAATTCATATCATCAGGTACTGAAGTCATAACGTCAGAAAATAATTGCTTTAAAAATGATTCTGCAACATCCATATTCATCTCAAGATCACAGAAAGCCATTTCCGGCTCAACCATCCAGAATTCACTCAGATGCCGACTGGTATGTGAATTCTCAGCTCTGAAAGTTGGACCAAAAGTATAGATGTTGCTCAGTGCATGTGCGGCTATTTCACCTTCAAGCTGTCCGGAAACTGTAAGATGCGACTTCTTACCGAAAAAATCCTGACTGTAATCAACATTCCCGGACTCATCTTTGGGGACCTCAGCCATATCCAAGGTTGTAACCTGAAACATTTCACCGGCGCCTTCACAGTCACTCGCGGTTATTAGCGGTGAATGCAGCCAGATAAACCCGCGCTCCTGAAAAAAATTATGAATACTGCGCGCAGCAGCGTTTCTGACTCGCATGACAGCACCGAAAGTATTGGTTCGCATACGCAAATGCGCTATTTCTCTTAAATATTCAAAGGAATGACGTTTTTTCTGTAAAGGATAATCCGGTTCCACCCCGCCTGTACACTCAATACTGTTTACAAGCAGCTCGAATTTTTGTCCCTTACCTTGACTTTTAACAATATTACCGCAAGCAGTCACCGCACAACCAGTACCCAATAATTGAACTGTATCAGAAAAACCCGAAAGCGTTGCCGGACAGACAAGTTGAAGATCAGTAAAACATGAACCGTCAGAGAGCGCAATAAAGGAATCATTCTTGCTATGCCTGGCGCTTTTTACCCAACCGCAGACCGTAACCTCATCTACAGGCGGAAAATCAAGTAATTGTAAGTCTTTAATTTTATATCTCATAATTTGACCTTTTCCAAAATCTGTTTCCAGTCCACAAATAATTTATCACATGTTTGACTCATATCTTCCGGCATATCTGCTTTAAATTCTGCTGGCAGTCCTTTAATATCTATACCTGAAAATTTTAGTGTCCATGCATGAAGTGCCTGCCGCTTCAATCCAGACAATTCCTTAATGACTCTATTATACTCTCTATCCCCATACTGATGGTCACCGATTATTGGTCTTCCCAAAGCTTCTGCATGAACTCTAATCTGATGCGTTCTACCCTGATGCGGTGTAAAGAGTATCAGACTCGCACCAGCCTCAGGGTTTGCAATCAGCAACTGGTAATCGGTTTCAGCGACGAGCCCTTTACCGCCTTTTATTACACGTACCGGCTTATGTCCACCTCTCCATTTACTCAAATTTCTGCGGATAGTTCCTTCGCGGTTTCTCGGAACTCCAACACAGATAGCAAGATACCGTTTTGTCGTATTACGTTGGCGAAAAAGATCTTCCAGCTGTTTTAGGGTATTCTCGGTTTTCGCAAAAATAATAGTACCGCTAGTATCTCGATCCAATCTGTGAACCGGATAAATACTTTCGGCTTTACGCCTGTCATGAAGTAATTCCGCAAGAGAGCATCCTTTATTCTGACTAGGAACACTCTCTATCCCTGCGGGCTTATTGATGACGATAACCTCTTTATTCTCAAATATGATTTCAAGCATTTATCCCAATCTAACTCTATACATAGGACTATATAGAGCACCTTTATTTCCCAGCTCACTCATATAGACAACAACTTCATCAACATCGGTAATTCCAAAATCAACATTACTCAAATCACTCAGGTATTCCTCAAATCCTTTAGCAAATGACGGTTTTTTAATTCGTCCTAAAGTAACATGCGGAGAATATGGTTTTTGCTCCACAGGATACCCAAGATTATGGCAAATTTCATCTATTCTGCTATGAAGTCGCACCAATTCATTCCTGCCAAAATTACAGCCGGCGCATACTATACGCGGGTGTTTAATATCTGGCAGCAAATTAATTCCGGTAATATCAATGGAAAAGGGGGAAGCAAAGTTTTCAAGAGCTGTTATATCGTTGAAGATATTGCGTAAATCATTGGGTTGTACATTACCTAAAAACTTTAAAGTCAGGTGCAGATTTTCCCTGCGAACCCAGTTAATATCCGGGAATTTACATTGAAGATAGCTTATTTCTTCAGAAATTTCAGCCATCACACTATTTTCCAACTCAATTCCAATAAACGTTCGAACCATAATAATTCCTTGAATACATAATAAAAAATTATTATAAAGAATTAGATCATCAATATAAATAAATAATACTAAAAATATTAATAGCGTTGCATTTCACAGGGTATTATATATGATTTAATTACTTGTAAATATGTTATTAAAGGGTAATAAATGATACGTAAAGCCTGCTTTACCGATATTCAGGTAATACAGAATCTTACAAGAGGATTCGCCGAAAAAAAGCTGATGCTGGCCTTATCCTATGGTGAGATTCTTGAACGACTCCGAGATTTTTTACTATATATTGATACTGATGGCCAGATAATCGGCTGTGTGGCACTCCATGTGTCCTGGGAAAACCTTGTTGAAATACGTTCTCTGGCGGTACGTGAAGACATTCACCGCACAGGTATTGGACGTAAGCTTATTGATGCGGCTATCGAAGAAGCAAAAATTTTAGGTGCAGACAGAGTTTTTACACTGACCTTTGTTCCTGATTTTTTTTCGAAAGTTGGCTTCGCTGAAGTAGAACGTTCTACCCTCCCGCATAAAATCTGGCAGGACTGCATGAAATGTCCTTTTTTCCCTGATTGCGGTGAAGTGGCGATGATGCGTGATATATAGCTTTTACTGTGTCTTTATTTATAAAGGGTACTAATGTACGATACAGTCGTAGCAATAGACTTGGAAACAACTGGAGCGGATCCCCTTAAGGATCAAATTATTGAAATTGGAGCTGCAGTCTATAAAAATGGGATTATAACCGCAACCTTCAGTGAGCTTGCCAAGAACGAAATCCCAATGATTCCGGCAATTATTAAACTTACAGGCATTACTCCCGAAATGCTTGAGGATAAACCTCCTCTGAATAATATTATCGACAAATTTTTGGACTTTCTTCCAGAAGGTGCAATCTGTATTGCTCATAATGCCAATTTTGAACGGACGTTTCTTAAAAAAGCGACGAATAACCGCTTTGATAATATTGTTGTTGACACTGTCGGGCTCTCACGCATCTGTTTTCCCGAACTTGAAAGTCACAGTCTTGCCTGCCTTTGTGATTATCTGGAAGTTTCTAATGAATCTGCTCATCGTGCATTATCAGATTGCATCACTCTTGCAAAAGTATGGCAAATTCTCATAAACAAACTTTATACTCTGCCGCTGCCGGTAATTGGAGAGATAAATTATCTTTTAGCCTCTCATCCTACCAATCCCTATTGTAATCTGTTCCGCAAGCTGGAAGCCGAAGTTATTGAGAAAAATTTTGGCCACAATGAATCGTCAATTGCTGATATATTTGAAATTAATGATTTCAAAATACCATCATTTGACAATATAGATGATAAGGATGACTGGGTAAAACTTGACCGCAAAAAAGTAGAATGGGTCTTTGAGGAAGGAGGCTTCCTTGAAGAGGCTTTTGACTCCTTTGAACCTCGTTCCGGTCAGGTGAATATGACCGGTGAAGTAGTTGATGCGTTTAACAATGGTTCTCATTTACTGGTTGAAGCCGGAACTGGTACCGGTAAGAGTCTGGCATATCTGGTCCCGTCAGTTATCTGGGCCCGCGAGAATAATGTCCCGGTTGTTATCAGTACAAATACCAAAAACCTTCAGACACAGTTATATGAAAAGGATATTCCATTTGTTAAGAATACCCTTGGGATAGATTTTAAGGCTGCCATTATAAAAGGGCGGGGGAACTATCTCTGTATTCGTAAATTATTATATGTCCTTAAACAGGCAGATTACGAGCTAGATATCGAAGAGCGGCTTCAGATGGTAACAGTCCTGAGCTGGGCAGCCTGGACCGAGACCGGTGATATTTCCGACAATATTGTTACTGGCAGACCTGGGTTTTTCAAGACTTGGGCAAAAATGTCATGCGCGGGAGATGATTGTCTCGGCAGGGCATGTAAGCATTATAAGAGGTGTTTTCTCTGGAAAGCACGGGCAAAAGCACTAAATGCGGAAATCATAATTGCGAACCACTCTCTGGTATTCTCTGATATGAATATGAGAAGCCCGAATCTTCCTCCATACGCACAGATAATCTTTGACGAAGCACATAATTTAGAAGATGCGGCAACAAGCCATCTGTCTGTTGAAATATCGCCTCTAAGAGTCTCGATAATACTGGGACGTCTGGTTCATAAAGGCAGAAAAAATAATCGTAGCGGACTTTTGCCAAGTATTCAGGACAAAGTCCTAAATGCTGTAATTGAAGAAACAATAAAAGGCCGCATTCTTGACAATCTTAGCATACTTCCTGATGTGTTTGATAATGCCGAAGCTGCTGCAGATGCATTATTCAGTGAAATTGACACTATCCGCCATTCAGGATCGAACTTTGGCTCACTGAGATTCTTTGCTCAACGTATGGATCCGGATAAGTGGCTGCCGTCATTTGAAGCACAAAAAGAATTACTCACTCTGCTCGCAAAAATAATGCACACACTGGACTATCTTATTGAAGATCTGAAAGAGGTCGAAGACAGTACTCTAGAATATCACCGCGAATTCATTCGTGACCTTGAGTACTCTGCACAAGCAGTCAGAGAATTCTCTGATGATCTTGTTTTTACAATGAACGCAGATAACGAAGAATATGTCTACTGGATAGAAAAAATTTCCAATAAGCCTGGCAACGTAAAGCTTATAGCAGCGCCAATAGAAGTTGGAGCCTTGCTTCATGATCAACTCTATTCTCGAAAACGAAGTGTTGTTTTTGCCTCAGCAACGATGTCTGTTCGCGGATCATTTGATTATATAAAGAAACGTACTGGTATAAATTTAATCGCCAAAGACAGATATAGTGAATTAGATGCCGGATCCCCTTTTGATTACCCCAAGCAATGCCTTGTTGTAATTCCTACATTCTTACCGGAACCGGGGGAACGTGGTAAAGATTTTTCAGCGGAACTGGCCTATCTTCTGGCGGATGTCTATCGGGAAACTCATGGACGTGGTATGGCATTATATACCAGTTACGAGATGCTTCGTACCTCTTACGAGATTCTAAATGAAGAATTACTCGGAGATGGTATTGAAATACTGGCGCAGGGAATGAGCGGCTCAAGAAAAAATATCACCTCAATCTTTAAACGTGACCTGCACTCGGTTCTTTTAGGAACACACTCGTTCTGGGAGGGAGTTGATGTTGTCGGGGAGACCTTGTCATGCCTGACAATTGCCAGATTGCCTTTTGCAGTCTATACCGAACCACTAATTGAAGCAAGGTGTCAAAAAATTGAAGCTGAAGGAGGAAATGCTTTTATTCATTATTCGATCCCTAATGCCATAATAAAGTTCCGTCAGGGATTTGGCCGTCTAATCAGACATAAAGGGGACCGTGGGGTTGTAATCATTGCTGACAGACGTATTATATCCAAGCGTTACGGTAAAACCTTTAAAGATTCCCTTCCTTGCAGCACCTATGTATATGAAAACAAAGATAAAATGATGAAAGATATCCAAAGTTTTCTGGGACTGTAAGCTGCAGCATTAGATAAATTTATTATCAGCTATTAAATTTATAGTTTAATACGGGTCACTACATAGTAGCGACCCGTATTAAGATGCAAATAACTAATAGTATTAAATCTTATCCTACTCTGCAGATTCAGTACTGATAACCGAACCGGCCCACTTTTCAACCCATCTTGCAGTATAAACACCGGTAACAGAAGCCCAGACAGCAAGTATTGCAAGAACACCCCAATCCTGCAGGTCAAGCTCAGCCAACATAAAGAAGTCGCGTACTGGAGGGCAATAAATTATAAACAGCTGTGTGAAAGCGGCAATTGCCAAGCCTATAACAAGCCAAGGGTTACTCCAGATACTTAGAGTATCAAATGTTCTTATGACAAAGATACGTACGAAGGCATAAACAACAATACCGGTAAACGCCATGGTTTGGGCATATTTAAGGGTTTCGGCCGCACCGCCGGAGATCTTGTCATTCAGCAAGTAATAAGCAATTAAAAATACGATGAAGTTTTCAATTCCTTTTTTAAACCCGATGACAACCGTTGTCCAGATAACACCCTTGTTTAGGATGTGCTCATCATGTTCACGTGGTTTACGTTTCATCAGTCCCGGGTTGGCAGGGTCAATACCAAGAGCAATTGCCGGGAGAACATCGGTAAGAATATTAATCCACAAAACCATAATAGCAGTTAATGGCGCAAGACCCCATATTGCTCCAAGTAAAACAGTAATAACCTCTCCTATATTACAAGTCAGCAGGTAGTTGACGAATTTTCTAATGTTATCGAAAATTCTACGCCCTTCCTCAATAGCACTGATAATCGTTGCATAATTATCATCCAGCAAGACAAGACCGGCAGCCTGTTTAGCGGCATCTGTACCGCGTAGTCCCATAGCTATGCCGACATCAGCCTGTTTAAGAGCAGGGGAGTCATTGACACCGTCTCCAGTCATCGCGGCAAAATGTTTCTTCTTTCTTACTGCTTTTAACGCTCTCAATTTCACAGTTGGGGTAGCTCTGGCTATAATACTTATATCCTCAATCTTATCCTCCAGCTCACTATCGGACATTACTTCAATCTCTGTACCATTAACCGCATTCTGGCCCATTCCCAGACGTTTTGCAATTGCTTTTGCAGTTACAATATGATCACCAGTAATCATCACTGTACGAATACCGGCACGCTTGGCTTCAGCTAAAGCGACCTTCACTTCAGGGCGTGGTGGATCGATCATTCCGGCGAGGCCAAGAAAGCATAATTCATGCTCCATTTCTTCACCAGTAACTCCTTCTGGAACAAATCTAAAACCAACAGCCAGAGTACGTAGTGCCTGCGATTGCATATGTTCCAGAATTTGCTTTATTTCCTCTTTATGTTCATCTGTAAGAGGGATAACTTCACCATGTATAAGGATCTGTGTACAAAGGTTCAGAATAACCTCCGGTGCACCTTTGGTAATAGCGGTTTTTTTCCCTTCATATGTATGAACAGTTGTCATCCTCTGACGGTCCGAAGTGAAAGGAACTTCATCCTGTCTAGGAAAGTCTTCATCTAGTTTTGCACTGTTAAACCCGCCTTTTTCACCGACAACTCGCATTGCTATTTCAGTTGGATCACCAAGATAACTGATTTCCTCTCCCTTTTCCACCCGTTTTGAATCATTGCAAAGCATCATGGATATCAATGGCAATTTTAAACGTTCAGAACCAACATGCCTGGTCTGGATTGCTCCATTCTCTGGGTTATAACCCTCGCCGGTAACATAATAAGGTTCATGACCTGGGGTATAAAGTAACTGTACAGTCATTTCATTCTTTGTTAAAGTTCCGGTTTTATCTGAACATATTGTATCCACAGAACCGAGTGACTCGACAATAGCCAGACGTCTGGCTAGTGCTCTGCGGTGTGACATCTGTTGTGCTCCCATTGCTAGAGCAAATGAAAGGACAACAGGGAGACTTTCAGGTATCGCACCAACACCTAGACTGAGCGAGAAAATTGCTATCTGTGAAAACTGCATATTATGATGCAAATACATCAGAGCTGCAGACAAAACAACAAGGACAGCAATTACCATTGTTATCTGACGGGACAATTTATCAATTTCCAATTCAAATGAAGTTTTAGGTGTTTCCGTGTCTGCAAGAGCCTGCGCGATGGTTCCTAATTCAGTCTTCATACCGGTACTGCAGACGAGAGCTTTACCTGTACCTCTTACCACTGTTGTACCGCTGAAGACCATATTAATACGATCTCCAAGCGCAGCATTATCTGAAACTGTTTTTGTAGATTTTTCAACCGGAAGGGATTCGCCCGTCAGCATTGCCTCATCTACCGCCAGTGCATGCTGTTCCACGAGCCTTGAATCCGCAGGAATTTTCATTCCTTCTTCAAGCAGAACAATATCACCAGGCACAAGCTCTTCAGCGTTGATTTCAACCGGTGTGCCATCTCTAATGACATTAACATTTGCAACGAGAAAATCTTTAAGCCCACTCATTATACGGCTAGCTTTATACTCCTGATAAAAAGCAAGTGCTGTATTTAAAATTAAAATACAGACGATAAAAATACCATCTGTATATGCGCCGACAATAAACGCCAGTACAGCAGCACAGTATAAGACAATATTAAAAAAGCCTTTAAGCTGCGCTTTTAGTATATCCCATGCCGTCTCCTCCTTTTCTTCAGCAAGCTTATTTGAACCAT
This sequence comes from Planctomycetota bacterium, assembly GCA_963677015.1. Classification (GTDB taxonomy): domain Bacteria; phylum Planctomycetota; class SZUA-567; order SZUA-567; family SZUA-567. Next base: position 1,737,038 of record OY781533.1, on the reverse strand, counting down.
ATTCTTTGAGTCGTTGTTTTGCTGATTCGCCTGTTAATCCATTATCATCGACATTGAGTTCACTCTTTACGGTGTCAATATCCTGCGCAAACCACTTGTACTTTTCAGATGCCATAAATTATCCTCCTCGAATAATGAAAAATCCCGGCTTTAGCTAGTGAACAGATTTTTTTTATCATATAACAATAATTATTTTTTGTCAATAAAATAAAACCTGACAAAAGTCAGGTTTTATTTGAAAAGGTAGGAGGTGAAGATAAGAATAATCTTTATTTATTTACTTTTATAAGCAGCCTGTACAGCATCTATCATCGGCATAAACTGACGCTTATTTTCATAAGAACCGACTTTACGACTAGGATAATGCCCGGTACCAGTATCAAATAACTCATAAACTCTACCCTGAGCCAACTGAGAATCATTACTGTTAGCAGTAGTTGCAGTTCCCTTTAAAAGTACCAGAATAGGAGCAGGAAGACCGTCTTTAGCATATGAATTATCATTATCTAAAGTAGCGAATACCATTGAACCAGAATCAAGATTAATATCCTGATTATCTAATTGTATTGTTACCGGAGAAGAATCTTTACTTACCGAGATGACAGCACGTCCATCTTCAAGTGTTAAAAGGTTATCGTTAATTGCGATCTGACTCATCCCGTCAAGCATAACAGAAGGGCCATTCTTAAGAGAAATATTAACAGATTCTGTTGCGCCTAAAGGAGTACGTATCTGAGTGCCGTTTGTAAGAGCAAATGATTTTCCGTCTTCTATAGTTGCCCATTTATTGGTAACAGGGTTATAAACATCGACAGAATTTATTGCATAAGCAGTTGTAGGATGGAATGGTGAGGAGTATGATGCGAGTTTAGTTGTTGCTGAAGTGTCAGTGTTGGAGCTAATATAGTTGATTTTATCTGTTACAACGTTTTTAGAAAGAGTTTTAGTCGCCTCTGCTAATTCAGCTTTTGGTGAAATCGATATTTCTGCATCTGTATTTGAGAAAATATCAATATTAGGGATAAATGCAAAAAGAATCACTGCGGCTACTGCAGAAAATGAGGAGTAAAGCGTTATCACTCGCGCTCTGCGTATATTAGTATTTGTTCTCTGACGCTGTTTTAGATTGGCTAACAGATTATTGCGGAAATTTTCACTAGGAGATGGAACGTTGTAAGCATTATTCAGTAACAAATCTAAACCCTTTTCAAAATCATCATTAGACATACAGGTAACCCTTTGAATATATATCAACTAAAAAAAATCAGACAACATCAGAGTAACAAATAACTTAATATACAGAATTAAAATCCACAGCCACAGCCTTAAATGTTTCTTTGAAAGCTGTACGAGCTCTGGTCAGTTGGCTCTCAACAGACTTCTCTGTCTTGCTTAAAACCTTGGCTATTTCTCTAACCGGCATATTCGACATGTATTTAAGCTCAAGAACTTTACTGTAATTTTCAGGAAGCGAACCCATTGTCGCGCCGACAATATCAGCAAGTTCCTTGTTCTCAAGGACATTTTCCGGTAACTTACCACTATCAAGATCAGCAAATATAGTCTCTAACTCGCCGTCAAGCATACTCCAGCTTTGTTCATACTCCTTGGCCCTGCCAACAGTTGCATTGGAAGAGCGAATACGGTTACGACTTATTGTTATCAACCATGATTCGATGCTTCCGCGTGAAGCATCATATTTCTTTGCTTTATCAATAGCCTCTATAAAGGTATCATTAACTACTTCTTCAGTATGTTGATGATCTCTACTAACCCTATAATAAATATAACGATACAGCTTAGGGAAGTACCTGTTGTAAAAAATTTCAAGTGCTTCCTCATCACCCTTGGCAATAGCAGCGATCAGCTTTGCATCTTCTTTTCTATCATGAGTCTGCTTTTTTCCAAATAAACGCATATATATAATAACTCCCCGATTATTTTAATTATATTCACATTATGTTATATCTTGTTATGAGTATAATCCTTCGTAAAAAAATAAAAAAAAGCACAATCCTTTAACGGATTGTGCTTTCAATAAATTCCATGAACAACTTATCGAGCATATTCCGTTATACGATACTCACGAACCATTGTAACCTTTACTTCTCCAGGGTAGGTAAGTTCATCTTCAATCTGCTGCGCTATACTTCTGCAGATTTTCTGACACTCTCCATCACTTATCTTGGCTGCATCTGCAATAACGCGAAGTTCACGTCCAGCCTGAATAGCAAAGGTCTTTTCTACCTGAGGGTAACTATTGGCAATCGACTCCAGCCGTTCAAGGCGTTTTACATAATTTTCCAGAGTCTCACGTCTTGCCCCAGGTCTAGCCGCACTTATGGCATCTGCTGCTTGTACAATTGTCGCATATAGATTATCCGCAGCATCTGGGCTATGATGGTTGATAATTGCCGAGATAACCTCTTTAGGCTCACTACAGATTCTTGCAACTTCTCCGCCAAGTTCAGGATGAGTACCTTCCTGCTCATGATCTATTGCCTTGCCGATATCATGAAGAAGGCCGCATCTGCGGGCAAGTGACTCATCAAGACCAAGCTGTACCGCAAGCATACCTGAAATAAAACCAACCTCCCGGCAGTGGTCGAGCACATTCTGCCCATAACTACTACGGAACTTCAATCTGCCTAACAACATGATTTCACGAGGTTTAAGGTTTCTAACATCAAGTTCAAGCGCAACTTTCTTACCTGTTTCCTCCAATACTTTATCCATTTCATCCCGAATTTTAAGAACAACCTCTTCAATTCGGGCCGGATGAATACGACCATCACTAACAAGTCGTGACATAGCTCTGGCAGCAATTTCCCGCCGAACAGGTTCAAAACCGGAAAGAACAACCACGCCAGGGGTGTCATCGACAATGACATCAACACCTGTCGCATTTTCAAAAGCACGAATATTACGGCCTTCACGACCGATAATTCTGCCCTTCATATCATCACTAGGCAGTTCAACCGTACTTACTACATGCTCAGAAGTATATTCAACAGCCATTCTGTTTATCGCGTTGAGTATAAACTTCTGGGCGTTTTCTTCGGCCAATTCCTTAGCTCTGGCTGTTGCTCGATTAACTATTTGAACAACTTCATCTTCCATTTCAATTTCAGTATGTTTAATAACCTGTTCCCGAGCTTCCTCAACACTCAGCTGCGATATTTCCTGCAGACGTGCTCGCTGAGCCTCAATTATTTTATTAACCTCATGTTCTCGGCTCTGCAGTGAACGTTCTTTATTCTCAAGCTTGGTTTCAAAATCCTTAACCTGCTGATCACGTTTTTCAACAGCTTCGGATTTACGGTCAAGATTATCTTCTCTTTTGGTAAGTCTTTTCTCAATCTGCTTTAGTTCATGGCGCTCAGAACGAACCTCCGCATCAAGCGCTTCTCTTTGTTTAAGCAGTTCCGCTTTATTTGAAACAATTGCCTCCTGCTTCAAACGCTCTGCCTCTTTTGTAGCCTGTTCAAGAAGTTCTGCTATATCCTTTTCAGCAGCAACCGCTCGATATACAGCCCAGTAGTGCCTACCCAGGACACCGGCCAGAATACCGACTACAAAAATAACTGTTTCTATCATTTCTTCCCCTTTATTATTCGCATATCTGCAAAATGCAGGTTATTTCTTGAACATTTTAAAACATATAACAAACAATCCAATATACGATACCGGGGTTAATCAGGGGAGGCAGGGAGTGTTGCAAAGATATTATACAAAAATAGCAATTAAAACCATTACGGCAAAGGATCTTGCCTTAAATATAATAACACACTCAAGATAAATTGAAGGGCAACATAAGACACCAAATAATCACCTACAGAAACAATGAGGTTGATTTTCTGCCAAACTGCAGGGAGTAAAAGTTTTATCAAAACCCAATAAATCGCAGCCGACAGCATTACATGTCATTAAACATCAAAATCTATATTCAAACTCTTATGTATAGTAATTTATCTATAACCTGACACCGATATAATTAACTTTAGCACGTGGTATCATTATTAAACATTATATTTAATTTTATTTTTTTTTAACACACAGGTCAAGTGTTACTTACTAAAAAAATGATTTCAGTAGCACAATTTAGATATCAAGGCCATGGCAGTTCTTTTTTTATATAAATACTTGACCCGACATGCTGTTGTATCTATAATTTTTTCTCTATTTCCTATTATCCTGTTAATATAAGGTAATCAATTAAGGTAATCAAAATGGCCGATCTATTTGAGATCAACAATATTCTTGAAAATGCGCATGCGCGTTTGCTGGAGCTGGAAAGTTCTCTTAGAATTAAAGACAAAAGTGCAAAACTCGTGCTTATTGATGAGCAGATGGCCTCCAGTGATTTCTGGGACGACACTACAGCAGCTCAAAATGTTGTAATGGAACGCAAAGCATTATCCATGATTACTGATCCTTATAAAAAATTCGTTACTGATTTGGATGACGCTGAGGAATTACTGAAACTCGGCAAAGAAGAAGATGATACAGAGACGATCAATGAAGCCTCTGAAATGATATTGGATTTACAGCAGGATTTAACACGTCTGGAAACAATGGCTCTGCTTTCCGAGCCACATGATGAAGAAAATGCTTTTTTCAGTATTAATACCGGTGCTGGAGGATCTGATGCCTGTGAATGTGCTCAGATGCTGCTGCGCATGTACACCCGGTATTTTGATGCCAAAGGCTGGAATATTGAGACTTTATCCTTTATAGAGGGTGAAGAAGCCGGTATAAAGAGTGTTGATATGCGTATAAGTGGCGAGTACGTATACGGTATGCTAAAAGGCGAGATGGGAGTACACAGATTGGTAAGGATTTCACCATTCTCAGGCAAACGGGAGACAAGTTTTGCGGCTGTTGATGTGATACCAGATTTCCGTAGCGAAATCAATATTGAAATTGATGAAAACGATCTGAGAATTGATACTTACCGAGCTGGCGGCAAGGGTGGTCAACATGTAAACACCACCGACTCTGCTGTTCGAATTACTCATTTACCGACCAATATTGTTGTTGCCGTACAGAACGAAAGGTCACAGCATTCAAATAAAGCCAAGGCTATGGAAATTCTGAAAAGTCGTTTATATGCGTATGAGGAAAACAAACGCATGATGGAAGCCAGTGAACATAATTCTGCCAAAATGATCAACGCCTGGGGATCGCAGATCAGAAATTACGTAATGCACCCATATACACTGGTAAAAGATGTCCGAACTGAATATCAGACAGGAAATATCCAGGGAGTTCTTGATGGTAATATTGAACCCTTCATTGATGCCTACCTGCGCCTGCTTTCCTCTAAAAAATAGAAAATATTCTCGGAAGGGCTACCTTTTAGCTTTAAAATTAATATAATAATATCAATTTGTGATATAGCCGTAATTTATTACTGTTTTAAGAAGGAGACTGAGATGTCTTTAAACAAATTACAGAGTGTCGATCCTGATGTATTTGACATCTGCTGTTCAGAGCTCAAGCGTCAGAAAGATGGTATCGAATTGATTGCCTCGGAGAACTTTACCTCCCAAGCAGTGATGGAAGCTCAAGGGAGCTGCCTTACTAATAAGTATGCTGAAGGCTACCCTGGAAAGCGTTATTACGGCGGTTGTCAAGAAGTTGACAAAGTCGAGCAACTGGCAATTGACAGAGCTAAATCCCTGTTCGGCGCTGAACATGCAAATGTACAGCCACACTCAGGATCGCAGGCTAACATGGCCGCATATCTTGCTCTTTGCCCTGCAGGATCAAAAATTCTGGGTATGGATCTCGCTCATGGCGGTCACCTTACTCATGGTTATAAATTGAATTTCTCCGGCAAACTTTTTGAATGCGCAGGGTACGCTCTGAATAAAGATACTGAGACAATTGATTATGATGCAGTTCTAACTCAGGCAAAAGAATTTCGTCCTGATATAATTGTCTGCGGCGCAAGTGCTTACCCACGAATTATTGATTTCGCTAAATTTTCAGAAATTGCCAAAGAAGTTGGTGCGTATCTGGTCGCAGATATGGCGCATATCGCCGGTCTTGTTGCTGCGGGTTTACACCCAAGTCCGGTTCCTCACTGTGATATTGTGACAACAACGACTCACAAGACATTACGTGGTCCCAGAGCAGGTCTTATCCTCTGCAAGGAAGAATTTGCCAAAAAAGTTAATTCTGCCGTATTTCCAGGTATGCAGGGCGGACCTCTCATGCATGTTATCGCCGGAAAAGCTGTAGCACTGAAAGAAGCTGCAACCGCTGATTACAAAAAATACATGCAGCAGGTCGTTAAAAACGCAGCGGCAATGGCTGAAGTCTTTATCGACTGCGGCTACCGTGTCGTCTCAGGAGGAACAGACAATCACTTATTGCTGCTTGATGTTACTCCTAAAGGCATAAACGGTAAGGAAGCAGAAGACGCCTTGACAAAGGTTGAGATCACGGTCAATAAAAACCAGATCCCGTTTGATCCGCTACCACCAATGAAATCCAGTGGTATACGTATTGGAACACCAGCGGCGACAACCCGTGGTCTTGATGAAACAGCTATCCGCAAGGTTGCAGAAATTATTGACCAGGCACTGTGTAATGTCAATGATGATGCAAAGCTTGCCGAACTGCGGAAACAGACTCTTGCTATTACAGAACAGTTTCCACTATACGGGGATTTGAGCTACTAAGCCAGATCCATTATATTTTGTTTACACATAATAAATACTATTAAATTAATAAAACAAAGGACAACATAGATGAGCAAATTACATATTGTCGCTGCTGACGGTATCAAAGGCAGTGGCCTTGAGCATTTGAAAAAAGTTTTTGGTGAAGACGCAATTGAAGTACGCGGCAAATATTCACCAGAAGAACTTCTCGAAAAAATTGGAGATATTGATGCGCTACTTATTCGTAGTGGCACGACTGTCCCCCGTGAAGCTATTGAAAAAGCTGGAAGTCGCCTGAAGCTTATCGGACGTGCAGGAGTAGGTACTGATAATATTGATAAGGTTGCAGCTACTGAAAAAGGTATTGTTGTAATGAATACTCCTTTCGGTAATACTACATCCGCTGCAGAACAGGCTATCGCACTCATTTTTGCCACTGCCAGAAATACAGCAAGGGCTGACCGTCTGATGCAGGAAGGTAAATGGGCAAAGAAAGAACTTGTCGGTGTTGAAGTTATTGAAAAGACTCTAGGACTTATCGGTATGGGCAAGATTGGTTCTCATGTCGCTAAGGTAATGACTGCAGCTGGCATGAACGTTATCGCCTATGATCCATTCCTCAGCCCTGAAAGAGCCAAGCAGATGGGAGTTACCCTTGTTGACCTTGATCAGCTCAAAAAAGATGCTGATTTTATATCTCTGCATACTCCGCTGACCGACAAAACACGCGGAATGCTGAATCGTGAATTTCTTCAAGGTCTCAAAAAGGGTGTACGCATCATAAATTGTGCCCGCGGCGGAATCATTGAAGAGGCGGCCCTTGCCGAACTCGTGGAATCAGGCCACATTGCTGGTGCTGCTCTTGATGTATTCGAAAAGGAACCAGTTACAGAAGGCCCTATATTTGGTGTCAAAAACATCCTGTTAACACCGCATTTAGGCGCTTCAACTGATGAAGCCGAAGAAAGATGCGGACTGCAGATGGCACAGCAGGTTGAAGCATACTTCAAAGAAGGGGATATCATTAATGCGGTTAATCTTGATATTACTCGTGAAAAAGAACTTGCAAGCTATGTTGATCTGGCTAAAAAACTCGGAAAAATCTGCTCAACTATCGTTCGCGGTGCTCCGGTTAAAATTGAAGTTGCCTGCTCAGGTGCCGTATTTGAAGGCAAGGATACCGGTGAGGTTGCTGCCGGAGCTGTAATAGGAATGCTCAACTCATTTATTTTCGAACCAGATGGCGTCAACCTTGTAAATGCCAAGCATCTTGCAAAGGAACGTGGCATTGATATCGCTGAAACTGAATCTCAGGGATGTGGTGTTTATCAGAATAGAGTTGACGTAATTATTACCAGTGACGATGTTTCATGCAAAGTTGGCGGTACTCTTGGCGGTACAGGAATATGCCGTCTGATTGCTGTTGATGATGCCGATATGGATGTAAGAATCGGCAAACATCTGCTGCTTCTACGTTACCCAGATCAGCCCGGATATGTCGGCAAGTTTGGTACTATTGTTGCAAATCATGGCATTAATATTGAACATATGGAGGTCGGTTGTCTGGAAAGCAGAAAGCGTGCCAGCATGGTAATCGGTCTTGGTGAAGCGGCAAGTGATGCTCTGATTGAAGAACTTCTTGCAGTTGACGGAGTTGAAAAAGCATTCTACGTTTCTCTTTAGTATTTTCAATAAGGAGGATAAATATGATATCTAAACTGAAAATTATCGCTATTTTATTGATTATATCATTCACATCACTAGCGCTGCAGGCACATGAAGCTGCAGATATGCCTTCATTAACCAAGGGTGATTATGGAATGAGCTTTGTTACTTATTATGGGAACAATTCATTTCTTATCGCCTACGGAACAACAATCTATGTTGATCCGGTTAATGTGCCAGATGGAGAACCCAAAGCGGATGCTATACTGATTACTCATCCGCATCCGGAAAATTTCAGTATTTCAGATATCAACAAACTCCTAGGTGGCTATACTAATATCTATGGACCGGCTGATGTTATAGCAAAAGTTCGCGAGGCAGGAGTCAAAGTAGGAGAAGACCAGCTTCATATACTCACACCACGTGATGAAGTGACAACCGGAAGCTATCAGTTCCGGGCTTTTCCTGCTTACAATACGACTAAAGACCTACACCCTCAAACTAATCAGTGGCTGGGATATATTGTTTCAGTCTTTACTCCCCGCGGTGAATCAAATCTGTATTTTACCGGTGATACCAACAAAATTCCCGAGATGGAAGAGCTAAACGGTAAAATTGATGTCGTATTCATTTCTCTTGATAAAGAACACGGAGTGGATTCTGTTTCAGAAGCTGTAGAAGCGGCAACTACGATTGATCCGGAGATGGCGGTTCCAACACGTTATACAGGCGAGGTTAATACCGGGTCTGATCCGGACCAGTTTGTCGGAATGCTCTCTGAAATCGAGGGTATTGACGGCATAATAATGAACCAAAAGCACTAATTCAACTAACTTTAAGAGGAGATGTAATGGGCGAAAAAATTTCAATACAGGATGGTGTACTGAATGTTCCTAATAATCCAGTAATACCTTTTATTGAAGGTGACGGTACCGGTCCTGATATTTGGGCGGCTTCAGTCAAAGTCTTCGATGCTGCGGTTAAGAAAGCGTACGGCGGCAAACGCAAGATTGAGTGGAAAGAAGTTCTGGCAGGTCAGAAGTCCTATGATGCTACCGGCAGCTGGCTTCCTGACGAGACAGTCGAAGCATTCAAAGAATACCATATTGGAATTAAAGGCCCATTAACAACCCCGGTTGGTGGTGGAATACGTTCTATAAATGTTGCCTTAAGGCAGATACTTGACCTATATGTATGTCTGCGTCCGGTAAAGTATTTTACAGGTGTTCCAAGTCCGGTCAAAGCTCCGGAATTAATTGATATGGTTATTTTCCGAGAAAATACTGAAGACATCTATGCCGGAATTGAGTTTAAAGAAGGTGATGCTGAAACCAGAGATTTTCTGGAATATCTGAAAAATAATTATCCTGATAAGTACTCAAAGGTGCGCTTCCCTGAAACAACCGGTATAGGCATTAAGCCCGTTTCTATCGACGGAACCAAACGTCTGGTAAAATCAGCTATTGATTATGCAGTACAGAATAAACGCCAAAGCGTAACCCTGGTTCACAAGGGAAACATTATGAAGTTTACTGAAGGTTCTTTCAGAGACTGGGGTTATGAACTTGCTAAAGAAGAATATAACGGAACAGAACTTGACGGTGGACCATGGCAGGTCATAAAGAGCCCAGATGGTCATGAAGTTATCATTAAGGATTGTATAGCAGATGCCTTCCTGCAGCAAATATTGCTTAGACCTAAAGAGTATGATGTTATAGCTACTCTAAATCTTAATGGCGACTATGTTTCCGATGCACTTGCAGCGCAGGTTGGCGGCATTGGAATTGCCCCGGGTGGTAATATTAATTATTCTACCGGTATTGGAATCTTTGAAGCTACTCATGGTACAGCTCCAAAATATGCCGGACAGGATAAAGTAAATCCATCATCAGTAATTCTTTCAGGGGAGATGATGTTCCGCTATATGGGCTGGAATGACGCAGCTGATTTGATTTTATCCGCTACAGAAAAGACTATCGCCAATAAGACTGTAACCTACGATTTCCATCGTCTGATGACCGGAGCAACACTTCTGAAATGCAGTGAATTTGGTGATGCTCTTATCAGCAACATGTAGTAGAATGGTTTAAATTTATGGATAAACTTCATAATGACTCTATAAATTCTGTTTTCAAAGGGAACTTTGCCAGAGTTTATGGTCTTATGATTGAATCTATAGAACACACCGGTGAAAATCAGCAACTGGCGACTCTATATCAGCAGATAAACAACTCTGGTCATTCGCTGGCATTACCGGTTGCGTTGAATCGTGAAATTGTACGTACCTTTATCAGGATCGGAGTACTTCATGAGTACTCCGATCCTGATTATAATACAAAGATTTTAGACTATCTCATCAATGCCATAGCTCAGGACACTGACCGGTCACCGGCCTTGATATCTGTAGTCTTCAGGTTATTTGCATGCGGACAATATGGAATTATTTCAAATCCTGTATGCGGTTCTTCACCACAATGTTCAAAATGCAAGCTTACTAAATATTGCCGCTTTTTCAATTCACCGCCGGCAGATCCATATCAAGAAAACAAATCAGCAACAAAAAAACTGGAACAGGGCGCTGACACCAGCCTTTCTAATATTGAATTACTCACTATTCTGATCGGTGGTAACCGCCCAACTGCTTCCAGCCGAAAAGCTGCTGAAAATATCTGCTCAAGGTTTAAAACCCTCCGTTCACTGGCAGACACTTCATTGACAGAATTAAATTCATTACAGAATGTCGGTGCTGCAGCAGCACTTAGAATTTATTCTGCTCTTGTTTTATATAAAAGGTTTGTTGAAGAAAGCAATCTGGATAAAATAGTAATCAGACAGAGTCAGGATATCTTTGAGCTCTTTAATATAGAATTACGTGATCAGAAACAGGAAAGTTTTTATATTGTAATGCTCAACAGCATGAATGGCGTTATCAAGCAGCAAAAAATTGCTCTTGGTGGTATGACTTCAGTACAGGTGATTTCAAGCGAAGTTTTCAGGCCGGCACTTAAAGAATCGGCGGTGGCTGTAGTTTTAGTTCATAATCATCCTTCAGGTAACCCGAAGCCCTCTAAAGATGATATATCTTTAACCAGTGACTTGTGCAGGGCAGGAAGGCTACTCGGTGTTGAAGTTGTAGACCATATCATTATTGGTGATAACCGCTATGTAAGCTTTGTTGATGACAATATTTCCCCCTTTAAGCGCTCAAAACGGGGGATGGAATAAATTAATTTATGGAGAATGTATGAATAATAAGTTACTAGTTACTTCACTTCTAGTGGTATCTGTTCTTTCTGGATGTACTAATCAGCCTGCAAAAGAGCCTGCTCCGGTAAATGTTGATAAAACAGAGGTTGAGCTTGTACCGGCTCGTAAGGATGAAGAAGAAAGTTCCAGAAAGATTGTTGTTGAAGAAGATGGAAAATTTTATGAAATGTTAAAAGAGCATGAACGTTTGTGTCATGACTGCGACAGATGATACTGTGTTATCATCTGCTTGCATAATGGATGATAATGATGATAATACGTAAAGAAAAAGTTAAAGATTATAATAATATATATTTATTGGTTAAGGAAGCTTTTAAAACCGCAAAAGTATCAGAAGGCAATGAAGCGGACTTTGTAACAGATATACGCAAAAGTCCAAACTATATTCCGGAGCTTTCCCTTGTTGCGGAAATTGCTGGAGAACTGGCTGGTTATATAATGTTCTCGCGCTTTACCTATGATAATAAAGGCAGTATTAAAGAGATACTCCTTTTAGCACCTTTGTGTGTAAGAAAGGATCATAGAAATACTGGTGTCGGAAGCCTGCTGGTAAGTAATTCACTGATCACTGCCAGAAACCTTGGATATACTGCGGTGGTACTTGCAGGAGATCCGGCATATTATTCAAGATTTGGTTTTAAAGCTTCAATTATGTACAATATCAAGAATGGCAACGGATTTCCGGATGAAAACATACTAATGTATGAACTGCAACCTGATGCTCTGAAAAATGCTGCGGGATTTATTTCATTCTGAAATTTATGAATTGTAAATGACTTTAATATTGAAAGGACTATGACAATGAAAAATATGCTACTAGCACTTTTATTACTTGCCGCAGGGGCGATGTCCGGTTGCACGCCAGTACAGCCACCGGCAGCCGATGAAGAGGTAACGGCAGAGTATTCTGATGAAGAAGTTGTCGTGGAAAGTGATGACGGCATGGATCCGGAAGAGGCAAAACTAAGACAAGGAGATGGTTATATGATGAACCTTGTTGATAATTATACCATGCCTGTTGCTGACGGAGATGCCGAAGCCACTCCTGATCAGGTTCTTACTGATTCAGCCGGCAAAGAGTACAAAATCGTGGATCATATCGGTCCAGATACTCCTCAGCAGTAACGATTACTCACTTTAAAAGTTTTAAGGACCCCAGAGAATGCGTTCATTTCAACATGATCGCTTATCTGGGGTTATTGTTTTACCCAGAAGAGGAATTTTGATAATGAACAAGAGATTGCATGGTAGAACAATACTTATTGCAGGAGGGGCATCAGGCATCGGACTTGCTGTTGCCCGGGCGGCAAAGAAAAAAGGCAGTAAAATAATTATCGCTTCAAGAAGTGCTGGCACCAAGCGTGCTGAAATAACTCAAAGTCTGGGCAACGATACCGGTATACATAATCTGGATATTACTGATGATTCAGATATCGGCGAATTCTTTTCTACAGTTTCTCACATAGATCATATTATTTTTACAGTAAGACCGGAATACACTCCAGAATCCTTTGCTGAAACAGATATCAGACAAGCTCAAGCGGCCTTTAATACTAAGTTCTGGGGACAATACCGGGTAATTCAAAAAAGTCTTAAAAGTATGCGGGCAGGGGGCTCAATAATACTGACCAGTGGTATTGCAGGAACCAAAGTATACCAGAAATCATCAACCATGGCTCTTATCAACTCTGCAACCGAGACTCTGGTAAAATCACTTGCTATTGAAATTTCACCAATCCGTATTAACGCTGTCAGACCCGGATTTATCGAGCCCAAACCGGAAACTGTAAATAAGTATTCACACTCATTTCCACTCAAACGCCTGGGAAGAATTGATGAGATTTGCGCTGCTTATATATATTTGCTGGAAAACACCTATATTACAGGATCTGTCCTTACCGTTGATGGCGGAGCGACACTTATATAATATTCCTTCTTGAAGATATATATTAAACGGATATCAACTTTTTGAGTTGAGGGATTCCAGTCTCCAGATAAATTCTGGCACGACAATTATACTGTTGCAATTTGTCCTTGAGACAGATCAACAAGACCTCTTTATCAGAAATTTCGGGCTCCTCTGGTATGTTGGCAACAGCCTGCACCAGCACATACCAGTCGTGGGCTTCACCTAAAACTGTCTGAAATTCATGTAGAAAATCAATATTATCATCAGCAGTATCATAAGGGAAAACAAAAGAAAAAAATTCATAGGTATAGCGAAAAGTCTTTAATTTAACCCTAAGACGGTGCAGAGCTTCATCATCACTATGAGAAACAGCTCTATCAACATATTTCTCTGTGTCAGCTAACTGCTTACTTAATATATCAGTAATATTAATAGCACTTAACGGTTTAAGATATTTACGACGCTGCTTCTTGCAGAGGCATCCAGTAATACTGTCTTTGTGCAGTTTTCTCGACTTATCTTGAATTGATTGTTCCAGACTCAGTTGTTCGTCAAGTAATTTCCTGCGAACCAGAAGCAGAAACTCATTATCCAGCCCCAGTTTATCCAATTTGCTCAACAACTCATAATTATCGCGAATTGAAGATAAACACTGACGAAAGGCTTTAATGTTCTTCAGCTGCTTGCCAGACAGCAACTTCTTGCCGCAAGTATCAAGAAGAAGCTTGTTTACAACTAAAATCCTTTTCATAGAAGTGCTTAACCCATGGGTATTTACTCGGGAAGGGGCCTTGATTGTTTTCTTCAAATAACTCTCAAAGTATTCCTTACGCAGAGCCAATGCCGCATCAATTTTTTTATCACTCATTAAATGCCTGGACATAGGATCGCTACCTTTCAGATAGTCAGCAGCTTTTCTTCACTCTTTATTATGTCAGTAAGTGGGCGTCCCCAAAGGATAAGCTCAATGCCAAGATTTGTTATGATATCCTTAACACCAAGTTTTTCAGCACACGACAGACATGCACTGAATTGTACTCCCTCCGACATAGCCTCAGCTATAAGCTTTTGGATATTTATATTCTCAGCAACAAGTTTGGCTGTGGCGCCCCAGATAATTATACGCACATCTTTCCAAAGCTCCCATTTAAGTGAATTAACCGCATACATAAAGACCATTAATTCAGCAGTTGTCTCATCCGCATTGGTCCAAAGTATATTGAGCCTGTCAGGATTCATTATCTTTTCTCCTTTAAAAATGCAGCAAGATTACGTCCGGCATTAGCAGCGTCTTCCTGCGCCGCGACCTGTTTATAAAAAGATGGAGGACGCATCTCCTCTGTAATTTCGGAGACAACGCCATGATCTTTAACTACATTTCCAACAACACATTCTTTTCCCGGCTTGCAGTCATAACATTGAGAGACACCGTTTACAGCCAGGGTTGAAATAACATTGAGCTTATTTGATGCAGTGAAATATGACAGCTGATTGAGAACAGGATTATCGCTCACGGCAGCGGAATACCCAGTTGCCAGCAACACTGTCGGCTTGTCAGCAAGCTCGAATTTCGCTGAATGTCGAAAACAGAAACAGCGCTCCCAGAAACAATGTGATAAAGAATTCAAACAATTATAATAATTTGGTGCACCGAAGACCAAAGCATCCGCCTGCAAAAGCTTTTCAGAAATCTCAGAGAAATCATCTTTGAGCACGCAGCGATTAGTAACAGCACACCCAAGGCAACTCAAGCAGCTGCGGATTGATTTATCAGCAAGAGTAATATATTCAGCAGGTTGATCTGTTGCGCCCAGAATATATTTAACAGCATTTGCGGTCACGCCATTCAAACGCGGACTACCTGAAATCCCAAGAATCATTGAAGCCTCCGGAGGTTATACATATTGAGCAATCACAAAATATATACTTATTGATTTATCAGCGACACATTTTATAATACTTTCAACAGTAATATATTATATTGCTATCAATCAGCAATACCAGTGGACATAATAAGATATTTTTTCAACGTCCGATAATCTATGTTATGTTATATTCAGTATTATGCCTTAAGATATGGAACTTACAAACATGGCCAAAACAGTATTAACTCTATTTCAAGGGCGTGCAGCAGACAGAACCTGCCATGCCATTACCGGTGCAAAGATTCTAGCTGCAGAACTTTCAGCCATGCTGAATATCTCTTATACAACTATTGGCAAACCTGAACTGCCGGCACTGCTTGACTGGAAGACTGAGCTTAAAATAGCCCTGCCCGAATTACAAAAACTTTCTGAGCACTATGACAAAATTTATCAAGCCGCCAATATCCCATTATCAGCGATACCGCGCTGTGCCGCAGGTCTGGCAACCATACCGGTAGTCGCAAAATATTATCCTGATGTCTGCCTGGTTTGGTTTGATGCCCACGCTGATCTGAACACTCCGGAAACCTCACAGTCAGGATATTTAGGAGGTATGGTAATTGCTGGAACAGCGGGTCTTTGGAGCAGTGGACTCGGCTCCGGATTTGATCTTAAAAATCTGATTCTGGTCGGAACCAGAGACTGGGATAGAGCTGAATTGAATCTTGTTGATAAGCATGATATAAAAGTTATTGGTCCCAGTGAAGACAGCGCAGAATCACTGCAAAAATTAATCAACGGACGTCCGGTTTATATCCATATAGACTGTGATGTACTCGATGCCGGTATTCTTCCCTCTGAATTTCAAGTTCCTAATGGTCTGACATTAGATGCACTCAGCAACTTAGCTAAAACATTAGCTGCATGCAACATTGTAGGTATTGAAATTGCTGAACTTGAAAGTGTATGGCCCGGAAATGATGACATTGTCTCGCCAAACCAATTATTAGAGGCACTAAATCCATTAATTACAAAATTAAAATAATGCCCTGCTGCACAATAAAGCCATCAGAATAATGATAATCTGATGGCTTGAAATACGTTATAATGAGACTAAGAGTTTTGCGAAAAATTAAAACTTGCCAAATTCCTCGTCATCCAAAACAATTTGTTCCTGTGGTGTAACCATTGCAACATCAGAAGGGGTAGCAATATTTGTTGAATTATCGGTTGTTAAGACACCACGTTTAGTTGAAGAAACCTTTTTCTTCCTAGCCTTCTTTTTACCACCGGTTTTCAACTTGAAGTGTGAAAGCAAGTCTTCCAGCAGTATTGAGAGGCTTGTCATTTCCTGCGCAGAGCTCGCTGTTTCCTCAGCGTTTGCGGTATTCTGCTGAGTAACACTATCAACCTGCCCTAGCCCGACATTGGTCTGTGCAATCCCTTGAGCCTGCTCCTTACTGGCAGTGGCAATCTCACTTACAAGCCCGGCTGTTTTGGTTATATTATCAACAATCTCGTTGAATGTTTCTACTGTTTCTTCAGAATTTCTTACCCCTTCCTGAATCTCCTTGTTACTGTTCTCTATCAGCTCGGCAGTTTCCGCAGCGGCTTTGGCACTGCGAGCGGCAAGGTTACGCACCTCTTCAGCAACCACAGCAAACCCTTTACCATGTGTTCCGGCTCTGGCTGCCTCAACAGCGGCATTAAGTGCAAGCAGATTGGTCTGAAACGCAATATCATCAATCGTCTTGATAACTTTCTGCGTCTCTTCACCGTTCTTGGTTATCTGTTGCATTGAGCCACTCATCTGTTCCATCTTTTTCTGCCCTACTTCAGCCGCATGAGCAGCTGTTCTCGCCAATTCATTCGCAGCATCAGCATTTTCGGCATTGGTATTTGTCTGGCTGGCCAGCTGTGTCATGGATGCAGTTATCTGCTCAAGTGAAGCGGCAGATTTAGTCGAACCTTCAGAGACCGAGTCAGCAGCAGATGATACCTGAGTGGCACTCATTTTCACCTGTAACACAGTCGAACTTACCTTCTGTAAGATATCATTGACCTGATTGATAACCAAATTCAGACTACTGCTCACTTCAACAATTCCATCAATAATAGATTTATTAGCGGTTGCAATGTCCCCAATCTCATCTTTACGCTTCTTGTACTCATCAAGAGTTCCAAGACGATCAGTATTTAGAGTAAGAGAATGATCCTGTGTCCAGTTTCCCTCAGCAAGATTATTTTTCATAATATCAGAAAGAAGATTTGTATGATTGGAGATACGCTGAACCGATGTTGTAATAAAATTAATTGGTTTTACAATACTGCGGGCTATAATCAATGAGATAATTATTGCCAAAATCGCAACAAGAATAAAAGTGCCGGCTATCTTATAATGCGTCATAGCACCATAACTCAATGTATTATCAATGAATTTTTTACTGCGTTGCGTAATCGATTTCTTAACCTTGTCTATACTTGCCATAGTATCTGAAAAGACTTTAGGCACAACCAGTTCCGCAGCTGTTATCGTACTACTTGCAATCTTATCCCGTTGTTTGGCAAGGAATTCATTAATAATAGCTCCGGACGAATTACTTATCGCGTCCAGTTCATCAATAAAGGCAGGATCTCCGCGATAGCTTGAATGCAGTATCAGCACATTATTAGTATAAACTTCCTTGGCGGAATTTATCTCTTTTTCCAGCATTGCCAACTCTTCTTCATTATCAGCAAGTGTTATATCATGAAGAATATCAAGGATTTTATTGGCACTTAGTTCAGTCTCCCTGATAGCGATACCAGACGTATAAGGATGTTCATAGAAAGCAACAGTCTGCATGGCAAGATTAGAGGCATCAGTATAAGATATGATACCGCCGATTATTATAAGAATCGTAACGATGCCAAAACCAACAAGTAACTTTGTCCTTATTTTAAGATTATTCATGAATTTGCACCTCATCTCAGATAGAAATATATTCAAGCATATACGAGAAACTGTTATCGTTATACACCAAATATAACAATTTTCAAGATAATACTAAAGAATTACAACAATATATAGTAAAAACTATTATATAAGCTGCTTAATTGTTACAATAACAATATCGCATTACATTCAATGCTACAGTTCTTAAACTTACTGCCTGTTCGCAGTAAAGACCTCAAGACATCTTTATAATTTTTTTCTTGCTCATACAGTATCATTCACTATAGTTTTATTTACTGAATCATGTCTAAGATCATACTATACTGGAGATAATAATGTCAGATATTAAGAAGGAAATAGCTTCTCGTGTGAGAGAACTCCGAGACTGCAGCAATATTGATATCCCATCCATTGCCGAAATGATAGGTGTAAGTGTTGCCGAATATACCGCAATGGAAGAAGGAGACGTAGACTTCCCTGCAAGTCTGCTCTGGGAAATAGCCAATAGGCTTGGTGCGGATCTGACCGAAATTCTTACCGGCAGACCTGCCCATGTCAATAAATTTTCAGTCACTAGAAATGGAGCCGGAGTAATTGTTAAACGCCGCAATCAGTATGATTATGAAAATCTGGCTCAGAATTTCCTGCATAAGAAGTGTGAGCCTTTTATTGTCACAGTTCCGGTTACAGAAACAGAAGCAGAACAGAATGTTCATCCAGGACAGGAATTTATCTATGTCCTTGAAGGTAAAATGGAAGTCAAAGTACTTGATAATGTTATCATTCTAGCAGTTGGCGATTCAATATATCTTGATTCTACCAACCCGCACTCCATGAAAGCCCTTGATGGAACCCCTGCTCGTTTTATTGATGTAATTCTATAATTTTATAATAAAAAAACACTATATATACCGGAGAAAACTTGATATGTCCCTGTTAAATAAATTTTGTCCCCACACCGAATTTGAGTCTTATGAAGACTTCTATGAAAATTTTACAATTGACTACCCTGATAACTTTAATTTTGCCTATGATGTCGTAGATGTCTACGCCGAAAATGAACCGGATAAAATTGCGCTGGTCTGGTGTGATGATTTCGGCAATGAAAAAATTATCTCGTTTAAGGAGATGAAACGTCTGGCCGACAAAGCCGCAAATTTCTTTGCTGCAAACGGCATAAAAAAAGGGGATCATGTAATGCTGCTGGTAAAAGGGTGTTATGACTTCTGGTTTTCACTGGTAGCTCTGCATAAACTGGGTGCAATTGCCGTGCCGGGTACTCATATGCTAACCTCTCATGATCTGGTATACCGTTTTGATATTACTAAAGCCAAGATGATAGTTTGTGTAAACAGCCCGACACTTCTTGAAGAAGTTGATAAAACCAGTACTGAATATTCAGGCGATTTTATCAAATGTGTAATTGACTCTGAACGTGAAGGCTGGCTGAATTTCACCTCTGAAATTGAAAAAAGCCCCGAAGAGTTCACCCGTCCAACCGGTGACCAGTCGACGACTAATGAAGACACAGTGCTGGCATATTTTTCCTCAGGGACTACCGGTTACCCAAAGCTTGTTGTTCATGATATGCTCTATCCAATCGGGCATATTATTACTGCTAAATACTGGCAGAATGTTGTTGAAGATGGACTGCATTATACCGTTGCTGATACAGGCTGGGCGAAATGCGCCTGGGGTAAAATCTATGGACAATGGATCTGTGGCTGTGCAGTATTCATGCATGACTATGAACGCTTTGATCCGAAAAAAACACTGGAACTCGCTTCAAAATATAACGTTACTACATTCTGCGCTCCTCCGACAATTTACCGTTTTCTTATTCGTGAAGATCTTACGCATTATGACCTTTCAAGCATTCAATATGCGGTCGTAGCCGGAGAACCTTTGAACCCTGAAGTATACAATCAGTTCTACAAGGCAACAGGTCTCAAGCTTTATGAAGGCTATGGTCAGACTGAGCTCATTATAACCGCAGCCACCTACCCCTGGATGGAACCGAAACCAGGCTCCATGGGCCGTCCATCACCGCTGTTGCATGTTGAGGTAATAGGTCACGACGGGACAAAAGCCGAGGCTGGTCAGGAAGGTGAAATCTGCCTGCGTACCGAACCTAAAAAACCTATCGGTATATTCAAAGGCTACTACAAAGCTGAAGAAGATACAAAACGTGTATGGCATGATGGCGTTTACCATACCGGTGATGTCGCCTGGATGGATGAGGAAGGATACCTCTGGTTTGTTGGCAGAACCGATGACGTCATTAAAACCTCCGGTTACCGCGTCGGACCTTTTGAAGTAGAGAGTGCGCTGATGGAACACCCGGCAGTACTGGAATGCGCCATTACCGGCGTTCCTGATGATTTACGAGGTTCTGTCATAAAGGCGACAATAGTGCTGTCAAAGGGTTATACCGCTGGTGACGAACTGAAAGTTACATTGCAAAATCATGTTAAAAATGTAACGGCTCCCTATAAATACCCACGAGTTGTGGAATTCGTCGAAGCTCTTCCAAAGACAATCAGTGGTAAGATCCGCCGGGTACAAATTAGAGAAGAAGACAGCGAAAACTAACTGTTATTTTAACATGGATCAGATTTAATTATAATATTTCCTGCATTATCGTAATAAATAATGCAGGAAATGTTTTTTAATAGCTATATTTATCGCGGTACCCGTTGACAAAACTTCAAAATCATAGAAAATATTTATGACACTTTGTATTATTATTATGTTGAGAAAGTTATAGGGGAAAAAATGCCTACATTTCGTATTGAAATCACGTGTTCGGATATTAAGAATGATTCTGAAGGACGTGAAGTTCTACACTCATTTCATGATTATGGTTTTACCGGTGTTAAAGAGGTATATTCGGTTAGAGTATATACTATATCCGGTGATTTTCTTGCCAAGGATGCAGTTAGAGCCGGCAGAGAATTCTTAAGTGATGCTGTAGTTGATAAATTCACTGTTGACGAACCGGTTCTCCCCGTAACTCTCGGTATTGCGGCTGAAACAATGCGAAAAACCGGCGTAATGGACCCTGCTGAAGAATCTGTCAAGAAAGGTTTGCGTGAACTTGGCATCAATGCAGACTGGGTAAAAAACAGCAAAAAGTATATCTTTACCGGTATGATCACTGAAGAACAGCTTGAAGAGGTGGCATACAGAATTCTGGGAAATGAAGTAATAGAAGAGGTTCAGATAGGACACGATGTTCAGGTCAAGGCACCCTCCAACAGTAAATACGCCTTTAAGAAGCAGTATATGGACTTGAACGGTCTTTCAGATGATGAACTGCTCCGTTTCTCTACTGAAAAACAGCTATATATGAGCTTGCCGGAGATGAAAGAGGCCCAGCGCTATTTTGCAGAACTTGGTCGTGTTCCAACCGATATCGAACTTGAGACTATTGCTCAGACCTGGAGTGAACACTGTGTGCACAAGACACTAAAAGGTATTGTAAATTATACCGATAAGGATACCGGAGAATCTGAAACTATTGATAATCTTTTGAAGAATACGGTTGCAAAAGTTACTAAAGAACTGGATAAGCCATGGTGCTGGTCTGTTTTTGTTGATAATTCCGGAGTAATTGAGTTCGAAGGTGATATGGGAGCAGCATTCAAGGTTGAGACCCATAACCACCCATCTGCTATAGAACCTTATGGTGGTGCCGGTACCGGTATTGGAGGTTGCATCAGAGATCCGATGGGAACAGGCCTTGGCGGCAAACCAATTATGAATACCGATGTTTTCTGTTTTGGTCTCCCTGACACACCACGCTCAGATGTTCCCAAGGGTTCGCTACACCCGCTGCGCATTATGAAAGGTGTAGTCGGCGGAGTACGTGACTATGGAAACCGCATGGGTATACCTACAACCAATGGTTCAGTATTTTATGATTATCGTTATACCGGAAATCCCCTCGTCTTCTGCGGAAATATAGCCATGATTCCAAAGGATAAGGCGGAAAAACGCTTCCCTACTCCCGGTCAGCTGGCTCTTGTAGTCGGTGGCGGTACCGGACGTGACGGAATACACGGCGCGACATTCAGTTCAGTCGAGCTTGATGAAGAGTCCGAGATGGTTTCATCCGGTGCAGTACAGATCGGTAACCCGATCGAAGAAAAGAAGGTTTTAGACTTCCTGCTCCGGGCACGAGATGCCGGGCTCTATACCTGTGTTACCGACTGCGGTGCCGGTGGACTTTCCTCTGCTGTTGGTGAGATGGGAGAGACTTGCGGAGTAGAAGTTGACCTTGACAAAGTACCATTAAAATATGACGGACTGAACTACACCGAAATCTGGATCAGTGAAGCTCAGGAACGTATGGTAATTTCAACCGACGAAAGCTGTATGGAAGCGCTTGAAGCTCTGGCTGAAGAAGAAAATGTTTCAATTACAGCTATAGCGCGTTTTAGAAATGATAAGAAACTTGTACTGCGTTACGAAGGTGAAGTCGTGGCTGAGATGGATATGGACTTCCTGCATGACGGCTGTCCACGTATAACCCGCGAGGCTGTATGGCAGACTCCCGTACACACGGAACCGGAAAAAGAACTCAAGGACAGCTACAACAGCGAACTTGCTGCCATTCTTGGCTCATGGAATGTCTGTTCAAAAGAATGGATCATCCGCCAGTATGACCATGAAGTTCAGGGAAACTCTGTAGTAAAACCATTAGTGGGAGCAGAACATGACGGTCCTGGCGATGCTGCAGTCATAGCGCCGATTTTCGGCAGCAAAAAAGCCCTTGTCGTCAGTAACGGTCTCAATCCGAAATACTCTGACATTGATCCATACTGGATGGCAGCGTCAGCAATCGATGAAGCGGTCAGAAACATTATTGCTACCGGCGGCAGCATTGACCGCTGTGCTATTCTTGATAATTTCTGCTGGGGTAATTGTGACAAGCCGGATCGTCTTGCCGGCCTGGTCAGAGCATCAAAAGCATGTTATGAAATAGGCACCGCTTACGGTCTTCCGTTTGTTTCCGGAAAGGACTCGCTCAACAATGAATATGGAGTTGGTGACGAAACAATCTGCATTCCCGGAACTCTGCTTATAAGCGCTATGGCGGTTATGGAAAATCTGGAAAGTGCGGTAACTATGGATCTTAAAGACGCAGGTAATTCTATTTATATTGTAGGTACAACCTATAATGAACTGGGAGCAAGCCATTATTATGCACTAAACGAAAATATCGGCAACAATGTTCCTAAAGTAAGGCCAGAAGAAGCACTGAAAAACTATGCAGCTCTGGCCGAGTGCAGTAAGTCCCGAATTGTACGGGCAATGCATGACTGCAGCGAAGGCGGAATTGCAGCGGCTGTTTCTGAGATGGCATTTGCCGGAAACCGAGGCGTGACAATCGACCTGAAGGCATTGGCGGTAAATGATATTGCAGCAGATGACACCCCTGCCCAGCTCTTCTCCGAAAGTAACAGCCGTATTGTTGTTGAAGTCAAGCCGGAAAATGAAGCCGCATTCACCGAAACAATGCAGAAGCACGGCGCTGTTTACTCTAAGATCGGCGAAGTAAATACCAGCTCAATGGTGCAGATAAAGAACATGGCTGGAGCTGAGGTTATAAATGCACCATATGCCGAACTGAAAACAGCTTGGCAGGAACCGCTCAAACTTTAATCACATTTAAATCCTTAAGGAGGTAATATGCTGAGTGTAACCATTCCGATTTTCACCCTGGTTATTACACTTGTACTTGCAGGTCTGTTCTTTACCCTGCCGAGAAATCACCAATCACGAAGTATGGCTGGACTGGGGGCAATTATTGCTCTTGCAGCAACTGTTGTGACCTTTATAATGACTATGATAATAAGCATACCTGCAGGTCATGTAGGTGTAGCGACACTTTTTGGTTCGGTACAGAAAGAATCATATTCAGCCGGACTTCATCTGGCAAATCCGCTCTATAAATGGCAGCTTTATGATGTCCGCCAGAAAACACACAGCGAACGCGCCCTTGTTCCCTCACAGGATCAGTTGCTTACTACCTTCGATGTCTCTGTGCAGTATAGTATTGATCCTAAAATGGCCCCAAGAATCCTCGGGGAAACCGGCAGCGCTGGTGATGTGATCAATATCCATCTTATCCCTAAACTGCGTAGTGTACTGCGTGAACAGGGTAAAAGTGTTAAAAACGCTGAAGACTTCTATCAGGAGGATATTCAGGAGCGTATGCAAAATGCCCTATCTGCATCAATGCGCGATTATCTGGGACCACGCGGAGTAATTGTAAGTGGAGTTCTACTCCGTGATATTCAGCTTCCTGCCACTATTCAAAAAGGTGTGGAGCAGAAGAAACAGCGCGAACAGGAGGCTGAACGGCAGAAAGCAGAGTTAAGGCGTTTTGAAACCGAACAGAAGCAAAAGATTTCTCAGGCACAGATTGAACGCGAAGCAGCCGAACAGATTGCGATCAAGCAGAAAATGCTCGCAGATGCTAAAGCCTACGAGATTGAAAAGATTAATGCCGCAGTCGCTCAGAATCCGGCATATATAAAACTGGAAGCGCTTAAAGCACTTGAATCGATAAGCATGAACCCTGCATCAAAGATATATTTTCTAGACGGCAGCAGCCCATCACCCCTGCCATTGATGCATATTGGTGATCCTGAGAGCAGCATTGATAATAAATAATATTTAATGGGGTTTATATCTTTAAGTATAAACCCCGTATTTTTCAGATACGGAGAGAAAATGGCTGATATTAAAAAGATGTACCGCACGGTAATGGAGGATAATTTTCCCGGTGAGATGACTATCACTTTTGGTGACCAGAAACTGATATACAGAAAAAGGACCTGGAAAATTGAGGATGGTGGCGAACTTATTGAAAAAGGCCTGCGTTACGGGGAAAACCCCGGGCAGGAAGCTGCTCTCTATGAACTGGTAAGCGGTAATCTTTCGTTGGGAGACTGCAGCTTTATTGCCCCAGGTAAAGGTTTGGTATCCTGCCTGAGTGAAGAGGGACTGCTTCAGTTCGGCAAACACCCTGGTAAAACCAATCTTACAGATATTGATAACGCCTGTAACATACTCCGGTATCTTGAAACCACTCCTGCTGTAACCATTATGAAGCACAACAACCCTTGCGGAGTTGCATATGGCAGCAATGCTGAAGAAGCGTATGAGCGCGCTAATGCCTGCGACCGCCTCGCAGCTTTTGGCGGCTGTGCCGCCTTCAATATTGCAGTAAGCAAAGAAGCTGCAGAAGCAATGTCAAAGAACTACCTTGAAGTTGTGGTTGCCCCGGAATTCGAAGCTGGTGCGGTTGAGATTTTACAGAAACGAAAGAATCTCCGTATTGTTCAAATCAGAAGAATGGATCAGATACGGGAATATAAGACCGAACGATTTGTTGATTTTAAAAGCCTTCTAGATGGTGGAATTGTGGTGCAGCAGTCCCCGTTAAACCGTATTTCCTCAGCGGCCGATTTCCTGGCTGCAGAGCATACCGCAAAAGACGGTACAGTTACAAATATCAAACGGGCACCGTCAGAAAAAGAAATCTCAGATATGCTCTTTGGCTGGTCTGTTGAACAGGGTGTAACCTCAAATTCAGTTATTTTTGTAAAAGATGGCGCAACTGTCGGTATCGGTACCGGTGAACAGGATAGAGTCGGAGTTGCGGAAATAGCTATTTTCAAAGCATACAAAAAATTGGCTGACGACATATCATTTAAAAAATTCGGCTGCCTGTTTTTTGAGATCGAGAACAAGATCAAAGCCGGGGAAATTACTCAAGACAGTGCTGATGCCATTCTAGCGGAAGCGGCAGCAGCCAATGGCGGCATTAAAGGAGGCGTAGCTATCTCTGACGCATTCTTCCCCAAACGTGATGGTATCGACGCCTGCATAAAAGAAGGCATTACCGCCGTAGTTCAGCCTGGAGGATCACTTGGCGACCGTGAAATTATTGAAGCCTGTAATGAATCCGATGTAGCCATGGTCTTTACTGCACAGCGTGCGTTTAAGCACTAGAATTTGTTATCAGCGTATTACACATTATTATCAATTGAGGAATTGTCATGAATACAAAAAAAGAACTTAATCTAAAACTTTCAGCAGATTCTTTTGATATTAAGAGTCTGGAGATAAAAGATGGTAAACTTGAATTAGTATTAACTGCATATATTGATAATACCGAGATTGATAACACGCAAATCAATGAACCTGCTGCTGAGATTACTCCAGCAGCAGAGGAATTCATCAACAATGAAGTTAATTTTTCATCGCCACTTCTTGGTAAGTCAACAGAAACTGAAACCGAAACTCATGCCAGATATGGAGAACCGGTCGCCGATGTAGAATGGCAGGCGGTAAATGATGACTCTGATTATGAGGAAGTTGAAGAGAATGTCTCTGCTGAAGAATTTGAGGCACAGAATGAAACTGAAGCCGATATTAATCCCGAACTTGAGCAAATAAATATGGTAGAGACAGAAAATGACCAAAATCTTACTAATGCTGGAACAGAAACCGAAACTGAGAATCAGGATGATGTTCTGCCGGACTATTTGAAATTTTCTGATTCGGCCAGTGAAAATAAGACTAAACCGGATGCTGCCAGTACCTCGGTATTTGATCAGATTAAGTCCCCTGATGAAACCCCAACTGTACGTTTTGAGCGCGAAAAAAAGGACATTGAGGATTCACCCGAACAGCAGCAGGAATCATTTACCGCAAACAATGAGATGCAGCAACCGGAGAACGTTGAGAATACCGAATCACAGGATAATACTTTACATACCGCAGATAAACCTAAAATGGTTAAATTTCTCTGTCCTCGCTGCCACACTCCGGGTAGTCAGACAATACAAAGTGTAGGCAATATCATAACCTGCGCTAACTGTGGGCGTGCTCTAAAGTTGAACATCAAAAGATAAACATTAATATATTGTAAACTTTTCGGTAGGGATTTTATGCCACCCAAAAATGTATCAAAATTTGGTCGAGTCGCTCTTGATCTTGGATATCTCAACATCAAGCAGCTGGAAGAATGTCTGCATCTGCAGTTTGAATTCCAAAAGGCAGGAAAAGAAGTGCCTCGCCTTGGCAGTTTACTATTATCAAAAAAATATATCAATTCAAAGCAGCTGGAAACTATTCTAGAGCGGCAGAAAGATGCAAAATATAATAAGGCCTATGAATCTACCAGAAATATACTAAAACTTTTCCCGGCTGGTACCTATATCTATCATCAAGGAAACACAAGCCTGGGGAATTTGTTTTTAATTCATGAAGGCAGTGTGGATTTTTATCGAAATAACGAGCTTGTTGACACTCTTAGCGGCAAGGGAAAATTTTTCGGTGAAGTAGCTGTTCTCACCGGTACCAATTACACAGAGTCAGCTGTAGTAACCAGAGATTCAAAAATTTTTGTTATCCCCAATAACGAAGTAAATTCTTTTCTGTCAAACCGCCCTGAAATGGGGCTGAAAATTGCTAAAAGAATAGCTCAAAGGTTTAACAAACTGGTGCGAGCTACTTCCACAACAGCTCAACCCGCTCCAGCCGCAGAAAACAATACTGCTTCAGCTCAACCACAACCAAGTCCTGCTGATCTTATTAAACTGCAAGCACTTAAAAAATCGCAAGACCAGCAAACTTCTGACTATACCCCAGAGGCTGCGCCCCAAGATGATTCCCCTGAAAAAGATATACCTGAAGAAGCGATCGATTCTTCAACAGCAGCTGAGAATATTATCAGCGAAAATAATAACTCAGCAGCAAATCAAAGTGAAGATTATCCGACTGAAATACATTATGTAAATCCTGATACACTGGAAAATGATCAAAATAATGCTACTGATTTCTCGACTGAAGAAACCGAAATCTCCGACATGGATAATCTGAATATTGGAGATCCAGACGCTGTAATTAATGTAAAACCATTCTCAACGGAACGCGCGACTGAACCAGAGATTATCTCTACCGCTTATGATTGTTCAGTTCTCTGCGACCAGATCAGAAATTATCAATCTGGTCCATTTCCAAAAGAGATAGTAACCGCTGTAAAACAAATAGTAACACTCTTTCTGGATATTGACGACATTGATGCGGAGCGGACAGCATTCTTTAATACTATCGCCGAACCAACAGAAATTCTAAAGACCGAAATAAGCCGCCAAAAATCTGAAATCACAAGAATTCCTCCACATGAATCGCTTATAAACAGTTTGACACGAATCAAAGAACTTGTAAGTGATAAAATAGAAAATCCAGAAAATTCTTCTGCAACGGTTAAAGCTCTGGATGAAACGACATCTCAACAGGAAGCGAATGAAACGGTAAAACAAAAGATAGATAAAAAACTTAAAGAGGCATATGCATTCTCAATCCGTCAAAAGGAATTATTGCATAAACGCTATGAAATACTGCCCGACGTAATCGCCATATGCTCAAGATACGCTGCTGCAGAACCGCTCTTTCAGACTTTTGCCAAATATGAAATTAATGCCGGAGAAGTCTTCGGTTTCGGTATTTATCAGATGGCTCTTGAAGAATATTCCAATATACAGAATGATAAGATTGCTTCTATACGAGTAGATATAGAAGAGTTGGGAACCGATCTGAAATCACTTGTAAACCGCTTTAAAATTAACAAAAAAAATGAAGAAGAACGCGAACAGCAGTTCCAGGAATTATTGAAACAGGAAAAGAAGTATAAGTTAATTCAGACAATTGTTCGCAGAGAAATAGCGACCATAGAAAAACAGATGGTTAGTGAGTTCTGGAAAATCTATGGTAAAGCAGCTATTCTCCTGCTAACATTACAGCCCGGTGCTGAAAAAACAATGTTGAAAGCTTTTCTTCGCTGGGGACTGCTGGGCTATAACAGCAAGTGGATCTCTCCTGATATCTGTTGCGTACTTCTTGAGTCCTGCGCGAAAGAGTTAACAGCACCTTTCTACTCAACTTCTTCAAATTATGTTTACTATGCCGATGAAATAATTGAGCTTACAGCCAGAGGTTATATCCCAACCTCTCCAAATGAAGATTTAGAATTAAACCACCGAAATTCTCCAGAATGGCGGTGTGATAAAAGTTATAAACGTTATCATTATCTTAAACTGCATTATTATACTCTTCTGGATGTTCTTAAAACACAGGAAAAAGAAGTTAATGAAATTTCCCAGAAGCTTAGTGAAGCGCTAGACCGTGAAACGGCTCTGCTTAAGTCGCATTCTAAATCACCACAACACCGGCAGACTCTTTCAGGAGTAAAACAGGAAATTCAACGATATAAAGTCATTAGCACCAAAATTAACAACATAATTGACCGTATTCATGAACAGATGCTGCCGCAGGTACTTGAAGATTCTGATAAAGCCCTAAATAATATCGAAAGTTCAGGCGTAGCCTTAAAAGTATATGAAATAATACATCACGAAGTAAAAAGCATCCGTAGATATAGTAAACTTGTTGCGAAGTTGAAAGAGCCATATCTGCCTTTCGTACTGCGTGACAATTATAAAACAACCTCGGATATTATTAATAATCGGGAAATTGTCTATAAACAAATTTCAGATGCAGAAATTAAAGATCCGCTACTCTTTAATACCAAACTTATACCGACAGCCAAACGCAAACAACGAATACTGGTCCGTAAAGCTCCATACATCATGATATGCCCTTCATGCGGCATTCTGGGATTTGTTATATCACCACGTTCAGGTATAGAAAATGGACGCTTGACTCTTCCCGGTTACTTTGAAAAGAGTATGATAAGCGACGAAGTATATAACTCGACGCTGGCAGACTTCCGTTTCGACTGCAGTAAAGCTGAGGCGGGTGTTGATATCATGACCAGTGACACCCTTGTTGCCGCATATGCTACCTACCGCTGGAACATGAGAAATAAAAAGAAAGAAGCCCGCAAAAAAGCTGCGGTATATCTTGATGAAACCGAAAGAAATAACTGGCGCAGGCATTATCAGCTTTATATGAGCAGCGCACTCGAAAGCGGGAAATATCTATTCTTCCGTTGTTCTGAACTTTATGAGGTAATAATCAACAACTTCATTGACCTGCCTGAATCCTGTGAAAAGCTAAAAAAATAACCCGGACGCAAATATCAGAATTTACCCAGTAGATACACCAATACCCAGAACTGACCTATAAACATAAAGACAGCACTTAGTGCTATTAAAGCTCCGATTCTTGCGGCCATAAGTTCCTTACGCATATAAAAAGCATACACCAGCAACGCCAGACCCAAAGAAACAGCCGGGCCACGCATACCATTCATACCGGTGAACCAAGGGAGAACAATTGCACAAAAACCGATAAACGAACACCCCCACAAACTATTTTTAAAGAGGTAATACAATTTGCCGCTCAGTATTTTTCTGCTCCGTTCAGGATACTTCTGCACAACATACGGTCGCAGAAGAAAGAGCAAAAGCGCCGGACAATACCAGGCAATAAACTGCAAATCATGGCGATGATGCGAATCAATAATACCTGAAACGGCAAAAAATACTAACATGACAGTCAAAGCAATGAGTAGTTGAAAACGGCTTGGCAGCCACGGAATTCTATCACTTAAAATTAGCCCGAGACATCCGGCGATAAGACCTACAAGCGCCCCGGCTATGACATCACTGGGATAATGCTTTTGATAAAAGATTCTGGAAACAGCGACACCCGTTGCGACAACTGAGCTCGCGACAACCGAAGTAGAAGAGCCTGTGAGAATTTCAGGAAGAATAAAAGCCGTAGCAGTATCGCCACTTGGGAAGGAGGTATGAGAAGAATGATCTGGGCGTTCCCTGCCAACAAGATGTTTTACCGGATGAACCATTATCCCTACCAAAATCAGTGATAAAATTATCCGCTTGCAGATGCGCCTCTTACCGGCGAGCCCGAGAATAATCGCCATAAAAATCAGGACGTCAGCCTTACCAAAAAGACGAACCAGCTGAAAAAATTCCCCTAAAGCCTGCTCTTCATTTTCCGCCAGTTGTTTATAGTTAAGAGCAGTATGGCTGATTGTGCTATCCATAAAGAAAAAAAAGAACATCAGGACTAACAGAATCATTCCTGAGAGCAGACTAAAGATAACAGACCTTCTGTTACTCCCAAATGTCAATTTCATAAAAGCTTACTCCTCTTCTCCAGTGTTATCATCTTTCCCGAATAATTTAAGCGGTGCTTTCAGTATAGACTTACCAACCTTCCCGACTTCTCCGATAACCCCGCCAACACCTCCAACCAGACCTACCCCCAATTTACCAATGCTGGTAAATATTGACCCAACACTGGACACGAAAGTCTGACCAGGACTATCACCGCCAATATTCTGTAAGTGTAAATTCAAAGGTACCGGTATTGACGCAACTCCCAGAAGAATTTTGGAACTCAAACGCACCAGACCGTTATTAACATAAAGATCCTTAATAAGAGTCTTCCTTGATTGCGAAGTACTATTGCTGGCAACATTGCCTGAAAAGATACTATTCAGATTATCCTTAAGCACAGCAAAATTATTGGTAGTAAAAGCGACCTCATAATATGCATTAAGTTTATCAACATCAATACGGTTTATAATGATCTGATCACTGAAAAGCGTCTGAAAATCTGGCTCAATACGTATTGATTCCGCATCAACTGCTTTGGTATCAGAAAATCCCTGCGGATTATCTACCGTAAAATTCTCAAGCTTGAGACTATTTATTGAGGCATCTGCGACCCCTTTGGCAAAAGCAAAATTCACAGATGTATCGGGATTTTCCAGCGACGAAAGTTTGACTTCAGTGGCTCCGATATCAGCATGATTATTCGGAAGTCTTGTTTGTTTAACAGCGGTATTAACAGGTGCAAAATACTTCCAGTAACCATCGTCTATATGTGCTTCGACACCATTAATTGTTCCGGAAAGCTGCAGCGGAACGCTGAGATTGATACTGTTCTGTAATCGTGACAAATCAATCGGTGCAATAGAAATATCAGCTAGAATTCTATCATTATAACTATCAAAAAGTAACTTATCCATATTGATAGAAAAAGGGCCATCAAGTTTTACCGAGTTGATAGCAAGTTCAAAACGATCCCGTAGAGGAGTAAATTTAAGAGCACTCAGCTCTACTGACAATGGACCGCCGACAAGCGAAGCACTATTTACAACAGCAGATCCATTATCTCCCAGAGCCGCATTATAATCTAACTTCAATGGCTGCTTTACCGCCTTAAAATAATGATATGGAGACAGCGCGTTAAAAGAGATGTCCGCATCAGTAAGATTGATGGCTCCTTTTGAAATCAAACCATTATTATTAAACTGAAGCAATAATGGTGATTTATAATTGGAAACACTCCCTTTTAATTTCATTAACGGCCATTTAGAGGATTTCGACATATATGACATTTCCGCTGCAGCACTGCCGACTAGCTCAATAAAATCATCCCCCAGTTTATGAGTTAATATAATATCACTCAATTTTATCGCTTTCCCGCGTAGCGCTCTAACATTGGAACCTGGTGCACTGCCCGCTAACAGCTTAAGCTTCGGAACGGAAATATCTGCTGAATTAATAATAATATGATCATTTATAGCAAGTACGAATTTTTTAAGGTCAAAATGCTGCAGATTGTTGAAGAAATTAACAACACTGCCCTTAAAGCTTAATTGCGGCAACAGCAGATCTTTCGCCGCAGTCTGGATAGTATTAAAATTATGAACGACAAGCTGATCGGAAGATTGAACATAATCAGCCATGAATTCAAAAGGTGCGATTGTTTTAACCACAACTTTAGGCAGAAAAAGTTTCCAGTTATTTAAATCTGCCGAGACGTACGCAGACACATCCGAAAGTGCTCGTTGTATATCAAACCACTTTTTCTGTATGATTTTTTCCGTCATAACAACAGGATCAATATCAAAATCTTTGTGTGATATTACCGTAAGCGGAATTGAGGTGTATTTGAAATCATGAATATGCGATTTTCCCCCGCCAGCACTGTTAAACAAGCCGCTTACAGTCGCATCTCTAAAATAAAGATCAGCTATATCATTACCGGTAAGAGCACCTATAAGGGACATATCAGCCTTGGATACTGAAAGCTGTCCTTTAATTGCAGGCAAAGCCAGTATTGATGCTTTCCAGCTTTTAGGATTAATAGAGTTTAAATCATACTCAGCCGCACTCATATCCAAAAGAGAGTCTGGTGTTGCAAAATTAAGCGAATTTATTGAAACTGATTTGCCTTTGGTGTCCTGAGTAAAAACAAGCGAAGTTTGAAGATTAAGGAACTTTCGTGTAATATTTATTCCCCGCAGTTTGGTTGAAAAATCACTTATCTGACTTTTAACACCCGCCGCAACGGTATATTGATGTGCAGAACTATATTTTACATTAGCGTTAACAGCCTCTCGAACCAGACCATTAAAATCAAAGGGGAAAACAACTCCTGCCAGTATCTCATTAAAGCGTCGTTGGAAATCATGTATAATCTGTGCTTGAATAACCCCGGTATGTGAGATCTGTGCCGTCCAGTCATTGTTATCACGAACTAAGCTTCCTGTAATATCAACTTTAAGATTCGAACCTTCTCCGGCATTAAGACTAAAATCAAACGCAGTATCGCTCAATGGTTTGAATGTCACACTCAAATTAACAGGAGATGACGCGAAATCGGAAATTTTGGAAGTAGATAAGAGATTACAGCTGATTATACCTGATTTATCGGCATTTATATCCCCTGTTATTACCTCAGACACCCTGCCTACCTTGAGCGAACGCATCAGACTGGCAAAAGTATCATAGGCCTTTTCCAGATCCAGGCGGAATTTTACATCCGTATCAGAAATTTTATCAGACTTCTGAAAATTTACATTAACTGGTTTTACCGACTGGAGATCGAGAAATGGCAATTTCAACAAAAAATCAAAATTACCTTCCAACGGTGTCAGCAGCTGACTTTTAGTAATAATACAATTTATATCCCCAGAAACCGGCACCGTAACCTGTTGACTGTTAATAATAGTACTGACATCAATCCCTTTAAGACTGTAGTTTGCTTTCCAGACGCCGTTACGCTTCCAGTTCAAAGCAAAAGTATGGTTCAATTTACCTGTTACATTACCACCGATTTTACTTCCGATTTCGGTACTGCTGAAAAGCGTTAGATCAGAAATTGCGTCAATAGTCGCAACAATTTCATTACCAAAATTACCATTAATATTAGCGGTTGCAGCCAGTATTTTACCTTTGGCATTAAATAAGCTGAGATCGGCTTTCAAAGGCTTTATTTCGGTCCAGTTATCACTGAAATCGAGCTTACCCGCAAGATCCAGCAGCAATCTCGGAGTGATTCCCAAATGTTCATCATCCAGTTCCAGACTTCCCAGACTATCGGTACGTATCTGCGATAAAACAGTTACATCCTTCATGGTGTTTGATTCAACTTTAAACGTCGCTGAGACCGGATCCTTAAAAACCAACGCCGCTTTTCCAAATTTTAATTGCTCAACACCAAAGTACGCTGCATATTCAGCAAAATCAATATTAACCAAGTTCGTATCAACATTAATCTGCTCAAGGAAATCCAGTTTTGAATCCGCTGAATTTCCAGCAGTGGAACTCAATAAGGCCTTACATTTCACACTGACAGTTCCAATAAGATCTTTATGAGTTAATGATTTGAAAGTAAGTTTTTGTGTAATATCCGCATTGTTACGACTTAACTGAAAATTTATCTGACTTATAAGGCAATCATCAAGGAGCTTCAAGTCATCGGTTACATGAATTAAGCCGTTAGTAAATTCTATACTGCCCCCTGCCCGCCGCCAGTTTATATTACCCAGCCATTTTTTCCAGGGAAGATCTATCAGATTATTAAGGGACTCGGTGATATTTGTCGTATATTTTTCTTGCTGAGTTACTTTATCAACTATACGAAAACGATGTATATTAAATTTAAACCCATCGATATTTAAAAACCCATATAGTGAATTTTCTTTAATGCTCTGCAACAGGTCAAAACGAAGTACAAAATTATCAATAGTAACTATCGGTGATTCCGGACTTCTGTCCGGGGCGATATATACATCCTTTAATGTAATTTTTTGCGAAAGCCACTCAATATCCAAATCTCCAATAGTAATTTCAGCATTGGTATTCTTGCTGAACTCCAACGCTACCAGTTTCCTGATATTATCATCACTATATTTAAAATTAAGATAAACTAGACCACCAGCAAAAAGCAGAATAAGAGCACAGAGGATATAAAGCAATAGATGTGAAAAAGAAATAAAAAAATGATTCAATCTATCAACAACAGTATATGAATTATGTTTCTCTTCTTCCGAAGAGATATTATCCTTTGAATTGTTATTTTTCATTATTTATCCACTGGGAATTATAAAAGCACAAATATATTATTTGTCAAAAGAAGAAGTGAACTCTTGCAGTGTACAGCAACTATATGACTTTGCCTTATGTACACGCAATGCGTTCTCTGGACAAAAGCCCACACAACGCATACAATCCTGACATTTGGCGGTAATATTAGCTACACCGTTCTCTACAACAGCTCCAGCAACCGGACAGATTCTCTGACATAAACCACACCCAGTACATTTTTCAGCATCAACTTTAACCCTGAAGGTTTTATAAACAAAACCAGACTCCATTGCAACACGGAAAATCCAATGGTAAAACCATGCTGAAAATTTTCCGCGATACTTAAAATTATCTCCGGTTAAAATTCGTTGACAAAACTCACGAGCCCGTTTTTCACAGATTTTTAAAAGATTATCGTTCTTTTCCTGAATAATTTTGTGCTGCATAAAATTCGAAGGCATGATAAATGCTTCATACCCGCGCACATTATACCCCTTATTCTGTAATTCAGGCAAGAGCTGAGCATCCACAGAACCGTCAGATCCGCCCATAGTAGAAAAGAAAAAAAGCTCAACACCTTCAACATCCGGAAGCTTATGGATAAAATCCAGCACCACCGGATAGGTGCAGAAACAGGCAATGGGAAATCCAATTCCAATCATTGTTCCTGAATCAACTCTAGCGGGAATCGTCTGCGCATCGATAGGAAGAAGCCTGCAACTTATTTTTTGCTCTAAGAAAAAGGTCTTCATGCATTTTGCAGCATAAAGCGTATTCCCAGTACCGCTGAAAATATACATATCAATATTTTTTATTGCAGACATTAACGTTTATCCTCTTTCCCAGATTATAAACTCATATACATTGCCATATAAAGGCAAGAACAGCAGGCTCTTAATTTTTACCGGCATAAGTGCCGTCTGCTTTGCATATATCCTGAGCCGGGCATTTAAATTCACCTGGACGGATACGAGCGCTTTCACCTTTATTAGGCTGTAAAAATACCAGATCAGCCTTTCCCAGTACCACCTTTGTTCCCGGCTCTACACTATCAGTAAGCCAGACGTTACCACCAATGGTAGAGCCTTTACCTATTACCGTCTTACCTCCAAGGATTGTAGCACCCGCATAAATAATAACATTATCTTCAATAATCGGATGCCGCTGCTCCCCTCTAATGGATTGTCCCTTGGCAGGTGCAAGAGCGCCAAGGGTAACTCCCTGATAGATCTGTACGGACTTGCCGATTCTGCAGGTTTCACCAATCACCACCCCGGTACCATGATCAATAAAAAAACTTTCATCTATTGAAGCACCAGGATGAATATCAACCCCGGTCTTACTATGAGCATGCTCACTCCATAAACGCGGAATAAGCGGGACATCCTTTTTAAACAGTTCATGTGCCAGACGGTGTATTCCTATCGCCTGAACCGCAGGATAACTAATTATCACCTCATCAATGCTGGCTGAAGCCGGATCACCGTCAAAACCAGCGGCTATGTCCTTCTTCATAATCTCACGTATACGCGGCAATGAGTCAACAAGAGACATTACCGCCTTGGCAGAACGCTCCTTAACATTACAAAGCTCGCAGCACCCCTGATTACAGGCATACCGGAATGCCCGCTGCACCTCAGTAGTAAGCTCAAGTATAATATGATTTATCTGATCACCAATGTGGTAAGCAAGATTACACTTGGTTACCGGATGCCCACCGGCGAAGTACCCGGGAAAGAGAACATCAAACAGACGATCGAGAGCTTTTAGTACATTTTCACGATTGGGCAGGTCATGCCCTTCAAGCTGGTTGATACCGAATCCATCATCATATGATGAAACCAGTCTATCAACAATAGGTGTAATATCCTGAACTTCAAAGTTATTATTTTTCATAGAGTTATCCTATTATAACCTCTCAATACTAAGATAATTAAGTTGTGCTACTGATTATATATCACATAATCAGTATTTACCATTTGTTATTATTATAAAATAATAAGGATAAATTAATTTTTTATCATTATACCAAATTACCAAACAAATTATAGCAATTTTGTCAAAATTTCATGCCGAATATCGCATAATTACATAAAAATTACTTTTATTTAAGATAAAAACTGGCATAATATATGTTTAATTATGTATATATTCAATTTATATAACATAATGGGGGGAGTTATCTATAATTTCCTAATGAAATCAATTAATCTAAAAAATTGTCATATTAGTAATAATGAGGAGAAGAACGACCATGCGTGGTAGAATTTTAGCTTTAACACTGGCCTTGGTAATATTTACCAATATTCCAGTCGGAGGTGCTGCTGAACCGCGTTCGTATCAGCCGCCAGCAAATACCCCAGTTATTCCCTGGAAACGTTTTAGTCTTAATTATGCTGTAAGGGTTG
This sequence comes from Planctomycetota bacterium, assembly GCA_963677015.1. Taxonomy (GTDB): domain Bacteria; phylum Planctomycetota; class SZUA-567; order SZUA-567; family SZUA-567. Next base: position 1,698,928 of record OY781533.1, on the reverse strand, counting down.
TTGGTAACGCTCTAACCTCTAAAGTTGAATTCTACATCACTGAAGATGGCGGAATGACATGGAAAAAATATGGTGAAGATCCGGATAAAATAAGTCCGATGATCATCACTGTTCCGGGAGAAGGTACATATGGTCTTATAACTGCGGTTTCAACCAATGTCAGACCTGCCATTCCACCACGCCCCGGAACCAAGCCAGACCGGTTTATTATTGTTGACCGCACACCACCGCAAGCATCTTGGATAAGTCCAAACTCACAGAATATTCTTCTCACCGAAGCTGGTATTGAACTCTCATGGATAGCCAGTGATGCACACCTTGGTCTTACTCCTGTGACAATAGAGTATTCCACAGATGGTGGAAATTTCTGGCTGCCGCTGCGTGAGAATCTTCCCGCCAAGGGCAGTATTAACTGGAAACCTCCGGTAATTAACGGCAATACAGATATCTCGTTACGGCTTATTGCGGCTGATCTTGCCGGGAATAAACGTATTGTAAAGAATAAAACCACATTCACATTAGACAACACTCCTCCTGTTGTTACTATTCTGGGACCATCCTCATCAGGTTCCTATAAATTTGACATTGATTATACAGCAACTGATGATCAAAGCGGCGTAAGCAATATTGAACTTTACTATACAGTTGACGGCGGGACAGAATGGTTCTATTTCGGCCCTGACAGCGATTTACGCTCTCCGATAAACTTCAGTTCACCTGCCGCTAAGGAAGTAGGTCTGTATATAGTAGCTACTGACAAGAACGGGAACAAAAATCCACCACCTGCACGCGGAGCCATGCCAATGTCATATGTAACTCTGGATATGGATCCGCCACAAGTGAATATTCTTCCACCGTTTACAACCAGCGGTGAGGTAATAGCAAAAGACCAGCAGATTGACATCACCTGGAATGCCAGTGATGCAAATATCAAGGAAGGGTCAGCTCAAATCCAGCTATCTACCGATGGTGGAGCGACCTGGACAGATCTGGCTTATGACAAACCGGTAAACGGCTCATGGCAATGGGTGCCGACTGCAGCAGGCAATAATCTTCTGCTTAAGATAAGTGTTTCCGACATGATGGGTAATGTGGGAACAGCAATAAGTATGCCTTTCTCTGTCGATGAGAAACGCCCTACAATGCAATTTGAAAGCATTACTCCAATCAACAACAACGGCTCCGTCGATACCGGGTCAATGAATCAGCCGCAAGATTATAATTCTCAAAATGATGATCTGTGGGCACCGCCTGTACCATCAACAGTAGAACTTGAATCAGAAACAATCACTGATACTTCAGCTCCTATTGCTGACTCCGGTAACGCTAGCACTAATAATATAGGAGACAACCCATTTGCAGCGGCTGCTTCAGATGCTCAGGACAATACAGCAGATAATGCACCTAATGATCTGACTGCAGGCTTTGGCTCAGAAGATATCAATACTCCTGCTACGGAAAATGATGAAACTGTTCCAAATATTGACCAGAATTTTGCTAATAATGAGCTTACTGATGCTGACTTTGCACCGGTTAACCCTGATGAAACACCTGCACCTGTATCTGAATCAGCAACAACAGATGATCTTTCCGATTTGGATCTCGACAGTATACCTGACATACCGGCACCGGCGCCAGCAACAGAGTCAGCATTAACACCTGATGCGGATTTAGCGCCTGCCGAGCCGGCTCCCGCAGCAATTGATATACCGGCGCCAGAATCATCTTCAGAAGAATCTGATCTGAGTATTGATGACAGCCTACTTAACGGCGATGATCTCGCTCCGATTCCGGCTCCGGAATCAGTAGCTGAAGATTCCCCTGCACAGACAGATACTACAGAACCGACTATTCCTGCAGCTGACGATATGTCAATACCAGCCATACCTGATATCGGCGGAACAACCGCGGATATCGACAGTATTGAAAATATTCCAGCCCCTGTAACTGAAACGACAGTTACTGAAGAAACGACAACAACCGACGAGATACCGGCAATACCTGACCTTCCGGTACCTGCATCAGAAACCAATGTTGAAGAGACAATAAGTGAAACGGTTGATAATGTTAAGGAAACAGCCGATACCGCCACTGATGAGCTTGATCTTCCTTTAGACTTAACCACAGAACTTCCTGCCGCAGCTGAAACGGTATCACTTGAAGACAAGCTTGCTCAGGCTCAGACTGCTTTTGAAGAAGAGGAAGATCTCGATAAAGCGGAAAAGCTGGCTCGTGAAGTTATCGCGGCAGATCCGAACAATGCCCGGGCCTATGCGATAGTTGCCAGTGTCCTGACTGAAAAAGGAAGCTACGACAGTGCTTTTGATTTTGCTCATAAAGCGATAAATCTTGCACCGTCAAGCGCTGAGTACCTTCAGATACTCGGCTATGCTCAGTATCAGAAAGCTACTGAAATTAATAAGATGCTCTCATCTTCAGACCTCACCCCTGCACAGGCTTCAAACTTGGGCTCACAGTTGATAACCGCCCTGAATCAATCGCAGGAAGCTTACTCAAAGATGCTTTCATCAACTAATGACGTTGATGTAAAGGAAGGATACTACCGTCTTGCACAGGTCGATTATTTCCGTGCAACCAGAGTAATTAATAACGAAGCTGAAGCTGCGGATACCCTCCGCAAAGCGATTGCAAATTATCAGAAAGCTTACGCAATAGGTCAGCCTGATTACCGTGAAGTGCTGCAGATCGGTATCTGCAACTACCGCCTCACTGATTATGATCAGGCAGAACAATGGCTGGAAAAAGCTCAGGAAGTTGCTCCGGTAGATAGAGCACCTAAAGAAGCGTTCTTCTATCTGGCTCTTATTAATGAAAAGACGAATCGCCCTGCTCAGGCGCTGCCATTCTGGGAAAAAGTTGCAGAGTACTATCCTGAAGGCAGCTCATACCGCAAACTTGCACAGACCAGAATAAGTGCGCTGTCCGGTATGTAACGGCTATATTTTACTAAGTACATAAATTAAAGCCCGGCTGAGTTATTTCTCAGTCGGGCTTTGTCTTTCAGCTTTTAAAAGTAACTATGTACATAACACCAGTGCCGGTAATCAGCACTATTTATAATGAAATTTCGCGTGCCAGCTCAGTATTTATAATCTGATGATAATATTTTAAGCGCTCTTGTGAATCAGTGAAATTACCATTAAAATTTCTGGTCTCATCCAGATATACAAGAGGGACCTCTATCTCTCGAATACTCAAATCAAACTTTGAAGCTAATACGGTCATCTGCATAAACATTCCATATCCTGTTTCTGTAATCGGAAGTTTAGCTAGCGATTCAACACGATAAGCCCGGAAGCCACAAAAAGCATCTGTAAGATTATATCCAGTAACGTCATTCAAACGTGCCGTTATCTCTCTATTAATCTCCTGACGATCCTGATATTCATTAGTAACACTGTCGACTCCTTTGAGGTAACGTGAGCCCCAGACAAAATCACAGGAACAGCAACAGCCACATTTTTCGATAGCTTTAAAAAAGCAGGAAATACTCTCCGGATTGTGTTGTCCGTCAGCATCCATGGTTATTATACTTTTATAGTTATGATCCTGAGCCCATTGAAATCCCTGTAGTAAAACACCGCCAGCTCCGGCATTTTCCCTATTAGATATTACCGATATTTCAGGTATTTCAGTTAAAACATAAAGGCTGTCATCGATTGAACAATCATCAACCGCCAGAATATCTCCATGCCAGTTATCTTTTATAGAGTGCAGTACTTCCTTAAGGTGAGGAATTTCATTATAAACAGGGACAATAATTAACGTATCGTTATTGCCGGTAAAAAAGGTTTTAACCTCAATAAAATCTGGTAGAAAGCTATAATTCATTATTCAAAAATCCATAGTTTATGATCATTTGTAAGTACATCTGCTTCACATATTTTAGCAAAAAAACTCTTACCAAGCAAGTTATAAAAATAAATGCCGGCAATACTTAATTCCTGATATTTTTCTTTGGGAAATAAATATTTATACATCTTGAAAAACTGTTTTTTTGCATCTTTACCAAGCGGTGTATTCTGCTGTGACAAGCGGTTTTGGACCCGCTGCAATCTTTCAAGAAATTTTACTGATTCCTGCTCAACATCACGAATGTTTGTTATACCCATATTCTGCAGTGTGTCAAGCAATTCTGTTCCAGCTCTCTCAACCGAACCATAATACAAGGAAAACGCCTGATTAAGACCGGTATTTGCGGCTAATAATTTTTTCTCTACCTTTTCCCAGTCGACATCACCTGAGAAAATATCCTTATATGAGATTGAAAATTTATCCAATAACCTTATAATACTGGGAGTTAAAAAAGTTCCCGACATCCGTGGTATCAGCAGCGGGATACTGACCTCCATCGCATTAAAATTACGGCGCAGCTGATAATGGTAAGCCAGCTCACCTCCTCCAGCAATATAAATACATGCTGGCAAAACATTCCCCTGAATGATTGGGCGCAAACCGGCAACCGGTGAAAATTTCTCAGGTTTCACTGCAACTTCTGTCCTCAGCTCCGACTCAGTGAAATTTAAATTAAGCTCAGGAATACAAAACTGCTCTTCAATAAACTTTATTCTATGCCGTACGCCGTTACTGATATAAAACAAAAAAGTATTCTCTACATCTGAATCCGGAAGCTGTGCTGAATAACCATTCTGCTCCATTTCAACGGTATCGGTGTGCATATTCGAGACCAGTGTCTTATGCTTCATAATAGCCTTGCACATTATTTTACTAGAAAGCTCACGCAAACATTCAGGCTTAATAATAATCAGACCAAATTCACCAAACCATTTATTTATGAGTCTGCAGAATGACTCACCGAGATTATCCGCACTTGCAGCATATACTTCATCCTTTATCCGGGGTAAAAACTCCGTCTGAGGCAACGCCGAAAAAAATTCTGACAACTGCTCGACTGTAATCGCATTTCGGGCTGAGGCAATAATATTCTCAGAATCATCCGAATATTTATAACTGCTGAGGTCATTAGCCTTATCATAAACTTCAATGCCGGTATATTCAGATGCATTATGGTCCTCTGTCGCAGCCCAAAAAACCGGTACGAACCTTTTTAACCCCGATTTATTGTTAAGCTTACGACAAAGTGATATAACACTTGCAATCTTTAACAAAACAAACAGCGATCCACCAAGCAGTGCGGGCTGATGCCCGGTCATAACCGCTATGGTATTCTCTTGCTCTAATAAACTTATATTCGCTGATGTTTCCGTTGTCGCCCCCAACTGCTGCGCATACTCACGAAGAACTCCAACAAGTCCTTTACGATCTCCTTCCCAGCTATAGTTATCAGCAAAATCCATAATATCAGAAATGTCATAAGGAGAGAATTCATTAAAGTCTTTATAACGAACACTATTCATTTCCCTATAATCATTGGTATACTGGTTGAACATTTTGAGTTCATCGTGTATCTCAATACAGTGCATCTAGTTATCCTTCCTCTGTATCACTAAGTCCGCGAACAATACTGTTTATCAGTGTATTAAAATGCACAGAACCGATGTACACCCCTTTCTTACTGGTAACAATAGCTATTCGTGCCCCTTTCTGCCTCATTTTTGAAATTGCATGAAGAATTGGGGTCTTACGATTAAGCGACATAGCTTTTTCAGTGATTTCACTTACCGGTCTGTCAAGTTTATCCTCGTTATTCATGATAGCGTTGACAGTCACTATCATTCCGGTAAAACGCATATATCTGTTTCTTACCAAAGCTCGTGCATAACCATTACGGCGAATTTCAACCCCAGCCTCTCGTGCTGTCATCCCCTCATCAATAGTAAAGGTCTCTAAAGGGTTCAACATAAGTTCAGAGATTGTGGTATTCTCATGCTCCATTATTCTACTGGCCATCTGATATTGCTCAAGACTTATCTTACCTTCCGCATTTTTTGCCTCAAAATTTTCATAAAGCCGAATACGCCCTAATAATTCAGTAGTTGTATGCCCTTTTTTATCAATAATATTCTGTAAAGCTGAACCAAAGCCACTGAGAATTACCGAAACGGGGAAAAAACAATATTCAAAGAACAGCAAAATCTTTGCAGAAAGCAGTAATGAAGTATTAGGTCGCGAAAAAGCAATTCTTTTGGGCAGAGATTCAGCAAAAACAAAACAAAATGGCGTTAGTATTAAAGTAGTGAGCAGTTCGGCATTCTTCACATAGTTTGACGCGAAAAAATTGGTCAATAAGTTGGTGGCAATAAATATTGACAAATTGGTACCAATCAGCATCGTTGTTATTAAACGCGGAAGATTGCCCAGCATTAAAAGAATCAGAGCGGCATTCTTATCACCTCCATTAGCACTTGCATGAAGATGAATAGTGTTAACGCTATAGGCGGCAGTCTCAATACCACTAAAAAAACCGGAGAATGCTACCGCAGCCAAGATGCCGGTTATTATTAATACAGTCGTAAGCAATTAATCCTCCCCAAACATTTCATCCACAACTGCTGTAAAATTCGCAGAGACCTTTTTTATGCGTCGTTTATATGTTTCAATAACGACAAACTCAATCCCTTTAAAACTCACACAATCTCCGACCAGGGCACTCCGACCGAGAATATCAGTAATCAGACCGCCCAGAGTATTACTGCGGTATGAATCAATCTCAACATTAAAAATTCCTGCCCACTCACGTATAGTCAGGCGCCCATCTATAATATAACTGTTTTCATCAATCTTGACCAGCAGCTCTTCGGGTTTACTCTCTTCGTCGCCATAATCACCGAAAAGTTCAGACAGAACGTCGCTGACAACAACAAGACCGGAACTGGCACCTCGTTCATCAACAACTAGCCCCATTCGGTCTTTATCCTCTACAAACTGATTGAGTATCACATCACACCTGTCATAAACCGAAAAAACCGTAAACTCCCGGTAATAATCCTGAATAGTGCACTGTTTAGCACAGGCAAAAAAAAGATCCCGAGCATCAATCCACGCCAGATATTCATCATCATTACTGGATCTGACAGGAATTTTATTATGACCGCAATTCTTCGCTAAATCTATAGCAGTTCCAATATCCGCATCCTCCGATATGGAATATACATCAACCCGGGGAGTCATAACTTCGCCTACTTTAATATCAGGCAACTCAATAACGGACTCAAGTAATTCCGCCTCGTGAAAATTAATAGTTCCGCGATTGCGCTCAAGCTCGAGAAGTGCAGTTATTTCCTTGGTATGAGGAGTCGCATTTTTCGCAATATTAATTATACGCTCAAAAAAACCCAGGATAATACTCAACACATAGCGTATCGGCAATAGCAGCTTATGGATATAATATACCGGAACAATAAATATACGCGCAAACCAGACGCGCAATACCGCCGCAACCGATTTAGGAGCTATTTCACCGGTTATAAGAACCGCGCAAAACGAAAAGACACCGAAAATAACCCCGCCAACCGTACCGAAACTCTTGTTAATAGTATCAACAAACATTGTTGCAACAGCATAGTACAGAATATTTACAACCATATTGCCAAGAAGAATAGTAATAAGAAAATCCGGCAGTTCGTGATAAAGGTCGAGAATCAGAGAATCTATCCAGAAGCCACTTTTACGGATTCGGTTAAGATCATGCGTTTTCAATGAGAAAAGAGCTGTCTCGCTTCCGGAAAAGATCGCAGACATTATTAAAAGAATTATCAGAAACAGAATCTGCTGGATATTTAAAGCCAGAAAATGATATAACATATTATCCCGGATAAAAGAGTAACCAATATAGACAATAATAATATAATAAATACTAGTTAAATGCAACTATAACTGCAGCAGTTATAAAATTTCAGGACACGGGCGAATATTCAACCGTGTCCTGAAAACTTAATTATAACTTAGAGTATACTGTTAATAAGATAGTATAATAGCCACAGAGCCTATTAAGACGGAGCAAAAATCTTATTTTACAGCTTCTTTGATAAAGCTTACAACTTCAGCTATGCTCATACGCTTCTGCTCCATAGTATCACGATCACGTACTGTTACTGTATCGTTTTCCATTGTTTCGCCGTCTACGGTAATACACCATGGAGTACCTACTTCATCCATACGGCGATAGCGTCGGCCAATAGCTCCACTCTGATCATATGCGGTATTAATACCTTCACCCTGCAATGCATCAATAATTTCCTGTGCTTTCTCAGGCATACCATCTTTCTTTACAAGCGGGAAGACAGCGGCTTTAATCGGAGCAAGACGTGGGTGGAAACGCAGAACTACACGGATATCCTCTTTACCGCCCTTGCCTTCAAGCACCTCTTCATCATAAGCGTCACAAAGAAACGCCAGTGTTGCTCTGTCCGCACCGGCTGCAGGCTCGATAACGTATGGTATATAGCGTTTCTTGGTTTCTGTCTCAAAATATGTGAGATCTTTTCCTGTTGCTTCAGAATGCTTGGTGAGATCATAATCTGTACGATTGGCAATTCCTTCCAGTTCACCCCACTCGCCCTCTCCTTCATCATTTTCAAACGGGAAGAAGTATTCAACATCAGCGCAGGCTTTAGCATAATGTGCAAGCTCTGACTCCTCATGATCACGAAGCATAAGGTTGGATTTTTTAATACCGAGATTAATATACCATTCTAGGCGTGAATTACGCCAGTACTCATACCATTTCTCGTCCGTACCCGGCTCAACAAAGAACTCAAGCTCCATCTGCTCAAACTCACAGGTTCGGAAGGTGAGATTTGATGTGGTTATCTCATTTCTATAACTTTTACCCTGCTGAGCAATACCAAAAGGAGGTTTCATACGTGAAGAGTCAAGAATATTCTTAAAGTTAACAAACATTCCCTGTGCAGTTTCCGGACGCAAGTAGACCGCACTTGCACTTATTATTTCTGAAATACGGGCTTTTCTGCCATCGCGGTCAAGTGTCGCAATCTCGTCAATCTTATTGATTATTTCCTGCATTGGGTCAACAGGACCGAGACTGGTTCGGAACATAAGATTAAACTGGCGCTCATCCGAAAGATCGCCGCAGCCGCAAACTGGGCAGACATATCCCTGTGGACCGACAACACCCTTTTCCTTTTTACCCTTGGATTTTCCGCCAAGATGATACTCGACCTCAGTACCCGGTGCGACACGAGGCGCATGATCAGCTCGAAAACGTTCTTTACAGTTTTTACAGTCAACCAGCGGATCGCTGAAGCCGGCAAGGTGCCCTGATGTTTTCCAGACATCTGGATGCATAATAATAGAGCAGTCCAATCCGACAACATCCGCACGTTTATGAACGGTATCCTGCCACCAGGCGGCCTTAACATTTCTTTTCAACTCAACACCAAGCGGACCATAATCATAACAAGCCTTAAGTCCACCGTAAATTTCAGATGACTGGAAGATAAAGCCTCGGCGTTTCGCCAGAGAGACGATCTTCTTCATTGTATCTTTCGCCATTAATTATTCCTCAACTCAATATATAAAGACAATAAAAAAAGTATATTGTATATTTATCGTTACTTAGCAATATTTTATAAAATAAAAAAAACCTATTATAAACAAATATAATAGATAGCAGCAATCAGTTAATTCATTTACTCTATATTACGTGTATTGACCTGTTTTTCAAGGCAATATCTCTGGTGAAAGTGTTTTTATACCAAAAAAGAATTTATTGGTCTTGAGAATGAGTGTTATTAAGTTATATTTAATGGTACAATTTAAATTATCAACAGTTTTAGGAGTTATATGAATAGAAAAGAATTCAGATCATTCTGTCTTTCACGACCAATTGTCCTTGATGGGGCAACCGGCACCGAATTACTCAAGCAGGGACTCCCAGCCGGAGTCTGCCCGGAGCAGTGGGTTTTTGAAAATCCTCAGGCAATAATAAATGTTCAGAAAGCCTATAAAGAAGCCGGCAGCGATATAGTCTATATACCAACTTTCGGTGCAAACCGCCCCAAGCTTTCCGAATTCGGACTTGACGATAAACTCTACGAACTTAACAGCACCCTCTGCACCTACAGTCGCGAAGCAGTTGGGACAGACACACTCATATTTGGCGATATCGCCCCAACCGGCGAGCTTATAGAGCCGTTCGGGCCGCTCTCATTCGAATCCTGCGTTGCGATCTACCGTGAACAGGCACAAGCACTACTAGCCGGTGGAGCCGATGGATTTGTGATTGAGACCATGATGGACATTCAGGAAGCAAGAGCCGCGCTCATAGGCATCAGAGAAGTTGCTCCAGACCACCCTATAATGGTAACCATGACTTATGGTGCTGAAGGACGCACCCTTACCGGTACAGACCCAAAGACCGCACTGATTACACTGCAGGCATTAGGAGCAGACGCTGTCGGCTGTAACTGTTCTGCCGGCCCGCTGAAAATGGTTGAATGGATTGCGCAGATGAAACCATTTGCGACCGTACCGCTAATGGCAAAACCCAATGCCGGGCAGCCAAAACTTATTGACGGCAAGACTATTTTCGATATGCCACCCATGGAGTATGCTGGATATTTTCCTAAGCTGGTTGAAGCAGGTGCTAATATTATTGGCGGCTGTTGCGGCAGCTCGCCAGCTCATATCGCCCAAGTTGCAAAAGCTGTTGCCAGTCTGGATGTGCCGGCAATTCAGCGGGATAAAATCTGCGCCGTAAGCTCCGTACGGAGTGTAGTTGAGTTTGGCGCCGATAAACCTTTTGCAGTTATAGGTGAACGCATAAATCCAACCGGCAAGAAGAAATTGCAGGAAGATCTGAGAAAAGGCAGTCTGAACCTTGCCCGCAGTTATGCCCTGGAACAGACTACTGCCGGTGCCTCACTGCTCGATGTCAATATGGGTTTATCCGGCATTAATGAAGCAGAAATGATGCGGGAAGCAATCAAGATGCTTTCACCGCTAACACCTTGTCCGTTATGTCTGGACAGTACAAGCCCGGAAGTTATCGAAGCAGCTTTAAGGCTATATCCGGGAAGAGCATTACTTAATTCTATAAGTGCCGAAAAAGAAAGAATTAAGCACATGCTGCCACTAGTAAAAAAATACGGCGCAGTATTTATTCTGTTGCCAGTCACCGACGAAAGTGTACCGGAAGAACTGGCTGAACGCCAGCAGGTAACCCAAAGCATCCTGAATGAGGCCTCAAAGCTTGGTCTAGGCATAGACGACTGTATTATTGATGGGCTGGTAATGACTGTAAGTTCATCACCGGCGGCTCCCAGGATAACCGCCGAATTCATCTCGTGGTGCAGCGAGACCTTGCATGCGAATACTACCGGAGGAATATCAAACGTTTCCTTTGGAATGCCGCAGCGTGGAGTCTTAAATGCCGGTTTTCTTTCTCTGCTCATAGGCAAAGGTCTGACCACAGCGATTATAAACCCATCATCGGAACAGATGATGAATATAAAATACGCGACAGATGCACTGCTGGTCAGAGATGCTAAATTGCAGGGATATCTGAAAAAATACTCAGGTGTAACCAAATCTGCCGCACCGCAAAATAATGTCAGCATTACTCCGCTGCAAAAATGCTACAATGCGGTTCTATATGGTGAGGAAGATACCATAACTGATCTTATTTCAAATGCTCTGACCTCGGGTGAGAAAGCTGGAGATATCGTAGATAATGCCCTGATACCCGCAATTGTTGCTGTTGGTGACAAATATGATAAAAAAGAGTACTTCCTGCCGCAGCTGATGATGAGTGCTCAAACGATGAGTTTGGGATTCAAAGCGCTCGAAAATGAATTGACCGAGAGCGGACAGAAAGATAAGAATAAAGTTATCATGGCAACGGTAAAGGGTGATATTCATGACATTGGAAAGAATATCGTATCCCTTATGCTGGGAAATTATGGCTTTGAAGTTTTAGACCTGGGCAAAGATGTAGACGCCCAGACCATCCTTGATTCTGCTGTTGCAAACGATGTAAAAATTATAGGCTTATCCGCATTGATGACAACGACAATGCCAGAGATGGCCAAGGTAATGGAGGAAGCTAGAATCAGAGGTTTAACCCACTTGAAATTCATGATTGGCGGTGCCGTGGTTGACAAGGAGTACGCCGCCGAAATCGGTGCTGCAGGTTATGCTGCAGATGCAGTTGAAGCTGTACGTATTGCGGAAACCCTTTCAAAATAACCTATGATACGAGACATTATATGATTTGTAAACATATAGAGTCCTGTTCTATATTTGAACATTATTTTGCTGACAAGCCACAGAAGACTCAGGAAATAATGGACAAATACTGCAAAAAGAACTTTGAATCCTGTGCCCGGTACCGCCTTGCCTGCGTTATCGGGCTGGAAGCTGTACCTATAAAGCTTTTTCCGGATATGAAGAATGTTGCGGATCAGCTGATAACTACTTCAGATAAAAAACGTAAAAATATAAGTCTAAAATCTCAGACTCTGCTTAACGGGCTGCAGCCAGAGGATATATTTGATTTCGCTCTGGATCTATTAACAGAGTCTTCAGAAAGTGTTGTTAACAGTTCTTATCGCGGCAGAGATCAGGGATTGCGTCGTTTTGCGGTCTGGTTCAAATCTGATTTACAAAATTACTATGCAAAAATCATTCAAATCAAAATACGGTTCACCGGTGTCAGAAGCAGAAAACGCGGCAAGAACCCTCTTACTTTCTTTCTGGAAAATTTAAGGCGGCAGCGTAATCACAACGAAAATTCCAGTCCAATGCCAAATGCCCCTGAAGATATCTGCCAGAATCATTTTTCATCGTTAAAAACACGTATAGCATTATTTAAAGGGCTTAAAACCAAACCGCTTCCACCAGCAGTCGTTGAGGCAATTGAGATAATTTTAAAAGTGGAAGAAGAACGACTCGCCTTGGGAATAGATGGGCTCGTGAAGAAATTCAACAGCATTAACTCATAATACAAAATGTAATTATTATGCTAATACCAGAGTTTTATAACGTCTAATTTTAAAAACTTTTACCATTCCACTCTTGCTGTTTTGCCCATTTAATCCAATCTTTTTCGATAAGATCGATATTCTTGCCTAATGCCGCTTCAACAACTTTAATCCCATTATTACTATTGTGCGGATTATTCCTGAACGCTTTATATACTCTTACTAATAATCCTTTTTCCTGCAAGTATTTACAAAAATACCTGCTTTCTGCATAATGCAGACTTTCCCGCAGCATTCTGAATACCTTTGTATCGCTCTTAAATAACAGCTTGAGCGGTGTCAGACGATTAGAACGAATACCACTAAGCAACTCCGGAAGACGCCAGTTCTGCTCTCCCACCAGTTGACCATTCTCAACTCGGCATTGCTCATAAAGACTTGCAAGTCCTTCGGAGATCCATATCGGTGCTCCTGGAAAATCTATTGCCATAAGCGAATGGGTCAGTTCATGAACCAGTGTTCCGGGACCGGTTGCGTAATTCACAACAATGTACCGGTCTCTATTCCCATAATGTCCATAAGGACTTATGGGCTGCATTTTCAAATACTTCTGCATTCCGTTGAAATAACTGCTTTTGTCTTTAAAAATATATATAACAACAATATCATCTGCTCTTGCGTCAAAAAACTGATTAACCAGTATTTTCTTACAATTTACAAATACTCCATTAACAACATAATCAGCTTTATTTTTATCTAAATCGGTGGCTATAATATAATTGTTTTGTTTATAAACAAGAAATTCAGCACCCAACTGTTTCTGTAAACCTGCAACCGTTCTGGGGATGTGCCTCTGCTGGCTCTTATCCTCAAATGAAAATCCATCTGCCCCTAAAACAAAGGCAAATACATATATGCCGAGAAATATCAGTATATTTCTTGAAAATTTTGTCACAGTACAATTCCTAAGCCTATAAGTAAGTTATAATAATCCTATATTTAATATTTCTCAAAGCATATATTCCTTTCAAACTTTCCCACTAAAATTGATACCCAATCCGTTTTTTTTACTGGTCAAATTTAAAAAAATTGCTATCTTTAAGTATATAGGTGCTGTTTATAGGGGGACAGTAATCTTTGTGGGAAGTAATTTATATTTTGGCAACCCTCTTGTCAAAAAATTTGGAGGAGAATCATGAAACGTTATCTATTTATCGCAATGCTATGTATGGCTTCAGTTGTTACAGCCAACGCAGCTACAAAATGTCAGACAGTTGAAATTGAGGTAAAAGATTATGTACCGGTACAGAAGTGTACTATAGTTGAAAAGAAAGTTCCGGTAAAGGTTTACAAAGATGTTGAAAAAATCGTTCTCGTAACTGAAGAAAAGCTTGAATTTCAGGAAAAAGAGATCAATATCAAGAAAAAAGAGATGGTCGAAGAGGAATACACAGAGAACGTTGTTAAAAAAGAGATGGTTGAAGAGACTGTAATGAAAAAGGTCTGTAAACTTGTTCCTAAGGAAATGACCAAAGAAGTATGCAAAACAGTCATGGAAAAAGCCTGTGATCCTTGTACCGGCAAGCAGATAGATGTGCCTGTTCAGGTTAAGGGTACCGCAACCTACACCGTGATGGAAAAAGTACTTGTTGAAGTTCCATGCACTGTTAAAAAATGTGTTGAAAAGACCATACCTGTTACCAAAAAACGCATGGTATGCAAATGGGTTCCTGCAACTTCAAAGATCAAAGTAGCTGTATGCAAGCCTATCCAGGTAAAGAAAACAGTGACTGTACAGGAACCAGTAATTGAAATGAAGACCGTTCAGGAAAAGGTTATCACTACTGAATACAAGGAAATCACCAAAAAGGTTAAGAAGACTGTTGAAGTAAATGTCTGTGATACCTGTGAAGAACCTGCACCCTGCGATCCTTGCAAGAAAAAAACTAATCCTTGCGATCCATGCTCAAAATAACAGTATTTCTTCATAAATGATATTGTTTTAAAGGCATCAGATATATTCTGATGCCTTATTTTATATACATTTCCACTGGCAAATATACGCTTAGTCACTATAATATAAAGACAATGATATTATTTCAATTAAAGCTATATAAGGTCAATACAAATGAAAAAAATTTTGTATATAATACCGCTTCTTTTATTATCAATCTCAATATTCACCCCTAAAAGTTATGCGTCTGCCAAACCTCTGATAATTCACTTCTATTTTACCCCCTCCTGCCCGTTGTGCGAACCGACAAAGCAGGTGGTAGATGCTGTTTCCCGCAAATACGGTGATAAAGTTCTGGTTATAAAACATAATCATTCCGAGAGTGAAGAATCTTTTAACTCGATGATTCTGGCTTTGGAATATTACAACCGCCACGACACACCGAATCTTGTCGCTTTTCTTGGTGATAAGGTATTAGGAAATGATGAAATTAACGAAAATCTGGATCATACTGTAGCAGAGCTGCTTGCAAACGGCACACAAACACCTGATTTCAAGCAATTCGGCGCCGCCAGCAATGCCCAGATTCGCAATCTCTATACAAACCGGGCAACACTAGGGGTTATCGTTGCAACCGGACTCTTTGACGGGCTGAATCCATGCGCTTTCGCCACGGTAATCTTATTCGTCTCCATGCTTGCCGGCATCGGTCGCGACCGAAAGACTATTCTTGCTGTTGGTATCTCTTTTATAATTGCTGTGTTCCTCACCTATTATGCCCTTGGAGCCTTATTTTTTGAGATAATGGGCGCTATGCAAGGTTCTGCATCAACCATTTTTAAAGGGATAGCAATGACCATCAAATGGATATCCCTGCTGATGGTTGTCGCGGCAGGAATACTCTCACTAATTGATGCATTTAGAGCATTTAGAAGTGGTGGCCGCGATAAAATGTTGCTGGTTCTTCCGGAGAAACTAAAGAATAAAATCCGCAAAAGACTCCGAGTAACCGCACACAGCGGTTCGTTAATTGCCGGAGCCTTTGTCAGCGGTATCGTTATATCATTTTTAGAGGCAGCATGTACCGGCCAAACATACATGCCGATAATTTCAGCTCTAGTCGCAGACAACACCACTGCAATGCGTGGCTACTGGCTGCTTTTACTGTATAATATACTCTTTATAATTCCACTGCTGGCAGTTTTCTTCGCTGTATTTTTTGGCATGACCAGTGAACAGATAGGAAACCTTGCCCGCAAAAGAGTCTGGATAACCAAACTGATATTAGGTGTGATGTTTTTAATCATTGCCGTCTGGCTTGGTGATATACTGCTCCCTACCCTTATTGATACAACTCAAAACCGGACAGCAATATCAACAGCGGCAACGACAGGGGTTTCAGAATCATCTGACAGCCAAATGACAACACAGCCGGTATCTGAAGAGCCAGAAGAAATTGATGAAAATTTAGACAGGTAGCGTATATGGATTGGATATATTTTTGTTTTGTCGGTTTCGGGCTGGCAATGGATGCATTTGCAGTATCAATAACCAGCGGTATATCAATAAAAAACATGAAGATACGGCATGCTCTAACTATAGCGGCCACCTTCGGTATCTTCCAGGCAATAATGCCGATTATCGGCTGGCTTATAGGCGACACAGCTCGTGAATTCATTATCGCGATCGACCATTGGGTTGCCTTTATTCTGCTGGGGCTGATAGGTGCGAAAATGATTTACGAAGGACTTAAAATTGATGCCGAGGTTGAAAAAGAGTCCAATCCACTCAATATTCACATTCTATTCGCCTTAGCGGTAGCGACAAGTATCGATGCCTTGGTTGTGGGTCTGACATTATCAGTTATTAATATAAATATATTTCAACCTGTTCTTATAATTGGCATTATCACTTTCATAATGTCGTTTTCCGGTGTCTGGCTTGGAAACCGCTACGGTCATATTTTCGACACGACAAAGCTTGAAATATGCGGCGGACTAATCCTTATTGGACTTGGGATTAAAATTTTAATTGAACACCTTATTAAAGGCTGTTAAGAGTTAATACCCTAATCATTTTCACATTCTGGGCAACTAAATAAAACGCCCAATAACGATAATACATACAACAAACACTTCTTTACCGGTCTGAAAATAATTAATACCAATATATCAAAATCACTCACCTTCAAAGTATCGTCTAATCTCTGCCATACCGGCTCCTGCATTCAATGCCAGCTCCAATAAAACCTTGGATTTTTGCGGATTAAAGACTCCTGAGCCAATGCCGACATTTTTAGGACTGACAAAACCATTACCGGTACGAGTCGAGCGGATAACTGGAATACCGGCATTCATTGCTTTATTAACCGCTTCATCCATTATTTTAGGTATTGAGCCATTTCCTGTGCCGGCAATAACGATACCCTTAGCACCGCCTGCAATAGCTGCTTCCAGCAAAGAGCTGTCCTGATCCTGATAGCTGTAGAGAATCTTGACCAACGGCAATTTATCGGTATCGTTTATATTAAACATGTGTTTATTAACAGGCTTTGTATCCTGATAATAAAAGAACGGATCACCACTTATAAATGCACCAATATACCCCTGTTCAACAGCCTTAAATGTATCTAACATCGTAGAATTAGTTTTGGTAGTATAAAATGCCGATCCAATGCGATCATTCAGTACTATCATGGTTCCGCGCCCCATAGCCTCGTTATCAGCTGCAAGCGTCACCGCCTCAAGCAGGTTCATATTACCATCAGCACTTATAGCTGTAGCCGGACGCATCGCTCCAACAACAACAACTGGCTTAGGGCTATCAACAGTTAAATCTAAGAAGAAAGCGGTCTCTTCCAAAGTATCCGTACCATGAGTTACAACTACTCCGCTTACTTTACCGTCTTGCAGTTTCTTATTAATCTCTTTACTGAGTTTCAGCACAATATCCTGAGTAAGATTGTTGCTTCCAGTATTTGAAATTTGCACGCCACTTACTTGCGCCACCTTCTGCATCTCCGGCACAGCAGCAATAAGTGTTGAAATTCCGATTTCACCAGCAGAATAATCAGTCGTGTCTGTACTGCTTTTAGAACTACCAGCTATCGTCCCCCCTGTTGCATAAATAACAACCTCCGGCTTTTCCCCGGCGTAAAGCGTGCAAATGGAGATTAAAAATACCGAAACTGTATAAACTAGGTTCCTAATCTTCATGACTGTCTCCTTAATAACAGATTAAAACTCCAAAAATTAAAATAGCAGCTAAAATGTAAACAGAAAAGGCTACTATCAGATTCTGACAGTAGCCTTTAATATAAAGAGCAAACACCTTAAATGCCAAAATCTGCGGTAGCTACCTGGCGGAGTCCTCGTTGATTTTTCGGATAACCTTTTCAAATAATGTTGTAGCCAACTCAGTATTCTCAACATGAGAAATCGAGATTATCACTTTTCGATACATTGTAAACATTAACAGACCTTCTTTTTCATCAAGTGCCTGATATATTTCATGCTTTTTACCATCAATCTGTATAGAGGTAGTTTTATAGTTATCTCCCATGCGTAAGAGACCACGATAAGCATCTGCGGCTTCATCAGCACTATCTTCATCGAAGAAGTTGGAAATATAAATATTTGCCTCCATACCTACACTGCTAACAAATGTAGTCACAGACGGTGGCAGAAAAGCAAAATTCATAGCATTCCCGGCACTTACGTACGCATATTTAGATGATATGCCATCAACCTCAAGATACCTGAAGCCCTTTGGTTTCCAGTTCTGTCCCGGAATCTTTGCCGCAATCATTCTTGCAAGCGGCAGCAGATCAGGAACTTCCCCCTTTCCGGAATAAATTAAAGCAAAGAACCATCTTCCTTTATAGAAATACAAATTCCGGCCTTCATTTTTTACATCCAAGACACCATCAGAGCCAACATCAACTGATTTGCCCTTAGTCATCAATTTTCTTCGTACAAAATAATAGAAGACGCCGGCAGCACCGTTGTCACCATTAAGATGATAAGACTCAATACTTAGATAATTGGCAGGACCATTTAAAGTGTATGAGTTATGGAAAAAATCTAACAGTCCATAATTCTCAAAAATTACAGAATTATTTCCAAGATATTTATCACGGTCATCTTCAAGCAAATATGTCTTACGTTTACCATCTGCGACAAGCCCGGGGTAATCCCCATCAACCGGTAAAAATCCTGTATTGGTGCCGGCTAAAGGATTCCCGCAACCTGTAGTAATAAAAGTGATCAAAAGAATTACGACAAAAAGTTTATGCATAAATAAACTCCAGTGTGTTTATTAGGCGTTTGCCTTTTTTGAACCGAACTTCTTGGGTCTTGTCCAGGCATCGATCAAAGGAACGCAGGTATTCATTATCAGAATAGAATAACAGCAACCTTCAGGATATGCTGAAGAATACATACGAATCATCGCAGTAATTATACCACAACCAAGAGCAAAAACAATCTTTCCTTTTCGGGTCATCGGAGTAGTCACATAATCCGTATCCATAAAGAAAGCACCCAGCATCAGACCACCGCCAAAGAGCTGCAGCAATACCGGTCCGGAAAACCAGGTTGTATACCCGAAGCCGCCATCGGTTATCGCAATTTTTGCTGGGAAAATCCAAGTTAAAAGAGCAACAGTAAGAAGATAAACAACAGGAGTCTCCCAAGTTATTATCTTCTTTATCAGCAGATATACACCGCCAAGTATGAGCGCCAAAGCAGAAATTTCAGCAATACACCCGGGTTCAAAACCAATAAAACTCTTCCAGACTACAGACAGATAATCAGGGATAATATGCTGCACTGTCGCTCCCGCGGTAGCGGTAGTTTTATCAGCAGAAAGCAACATCATCTTGGTTAGTGGAGTTGCCTGCGTAATTACACCCACATTTGTCATGGCAGACACTGCGGCATCACCCGCCTGTGTCGCATGAGTGACAACATCAGCAGATGATTTCATATAATCACTGAAAGAACCATTCATTGTAACCCCAAGGCGCTGGAAAAATCCTAGCCCATGCTCTTTGATCATCGGCCAGCTTGGAGAATTCAACTGGGTTGGAATTGACACCTGCAAAAATGCTCTGGCAGCCAGCGCCGGATTCCAGATATTACTGCCAAGTCCGCCAAAAGCCTGTTTGACTACACCCATCGCAAAAATACCACCTATTACCGGAACCCACCAACTGACATTTGGCGGCAGCACAGCAGCAAGCAGCATGCCACTTACAATGGCCGAATAATCGTGAATAGTAATTGCAGTTCCACGCATTTTCTGACAGACAATCTCTGTCAACACACAAGAGGCAATGCTTAAAAGAGTTATCAGCATTGCATACCAGCCGAATACATAAAATCCAACAAGAAAAGCCGGTATTAAAGCCAGACAGACATTGCGCATTATAGATTCAGTGCTATCTTTAGCCTTTAAGTGCGGTGCAGCTGAGACAATATAATTTGTTTTTGGATCATTCATGAGTGACAATACCTAATATAATATCGTAAATCTACTAATTTAAACTTCCAACTATTTACCGGCGGCCTGTTTTTTCGCACGTTCCTTTGCCAGTTCGCCTTTAGCAACCTTTATCCATTGAACAATTGGACGTCTTGATGGACAAATGTACGAGCAACAACCACATTCTATACAGTCAAGAACGTTAAACTCCTGTGCTGCAAGGAAATTTCCCCGTTCTCCAAGAATACTGAATTCGCTAGGGATCAGACTAATTGGACAGACATCAACACAGCGACCACACCTTATACATGGACTGTAGTTATAAGCTTTCTGATCAGTAAGAGCTAATATTCCGCTCATCCCTTTATTTACAGGCATAGTGATATCAAAATGTGAAGCGCCCATCATCGGACCGCCATAAATTAACTTATTGGTTTTTACCTCGTCATAGCCGCATTTTTCAAGCAGAAAGCTCGCCGGTGTACCAATTCTTGCGAGAAAATTAGAGGGCTTGGCAACTCCGGGACCGGTGACAGAAACAATTCTTTCAGTTAATGGACGTTTTTTATAAACAGCTTCATAAATTGCATGAGCTGTAGCTACATTATTAACACATACCCCCGCATCCATAGGAAGTCCGCCACTCGGCACTTCACGACCGGTACAGGCAAATATCAGCTGTTTTTCAGCGCCCTGAGGATACATTACCTTCAGAAGTTTCGCCTCAGCAAATCCGCCCATATCTTTAAGTGTTTTGGAAATAACCGCATAAGCGTCAGGCTTATTCTCTTCAATGCCTATATATGCTTTAGTAGCCCCTAGCTGTTTTACCAGAAGCTTGAGCCCATAGCAAATAGTTTCAGGACTTTCAAGCATCAAACGATGATCCGCGGTAAGAAAAGGCTCGCACTCCACACCATTGAGTATAACTGTATCGATTTTTTTCTCTGGAGGAGGCGAAAGTTTAACATGAGTAGGGAACGTAGCACCGCCCATTCCAACAATACCGGCCCACATTACTGCATTTTTAATCTCATCAGGAGTATGATCCTTGGTCAGGTCAGGCTCAATATTACAGCCATCCTCCCACAAATCCTGACCATCATTTTCAATAACTATCCCCTTACATTTCATTCCCATCGGATGAGTAATAGACTCTATTCTCTTGACAGTTCCTGAAACAGGGCTGTGGACAGCCGCAGATACGAACCCACCAGCCTCACCAATAACCATTCCGCGCTTTACAACCTGACCAACGGCGACACATGGCTTGGCAGGAGCTCCAATATGCTGTTGCAAAGAGACAGTAAGAAGTTCGGGAACATCTGCAACTTCTATTTTAGAATCTTTTGAGAACTCTTTATAGTCATGTGGATGAACTCCACCTCTGAACATTTTTTTCATTTTAAATCATCTCTTCTGAATAAAATACTCTTTACAAACACCCTTTTATACACTTAAAAATCTAACTAGAGATTATTTTCCCTGTCAATTCGTTCCGAACGCCGCTGCTTACGATCCGCACGCAGATTAACAATAAGGCTCTTAGGACACACCGCCACACATTTTCCGCAGAGCTTACACTTTTCATAATCAATAACCGCGAGGTTATCAACAATATGAATCGCATCGAAAGGACACTCTTTTACACATTTCTGACAAGCGATACATGCATGATTACACTGCTTGTTCGCCTTCGCCCCTTTATCATGATTCTGACACCTGACAACGATAACCCTGCTCTCAGGATCAAGTCTTATCAGATGACGTGGACAGACCTCTACACATTTGCCACAACCGGCACAAAGTGTTTCATCTATCTCAACAATATTGTTTTCATTCAGCTTCATCGCCCCAAACGGGCAGGCTTCAATACAACTTCCCAGCCCAAGGCAACCATACGGGCAATCCTGAAAGGCTCCGGCCAGTCCCATAACACTAGCAGCTTTACAGGTAGTAACTCCTGAATACTTAAATCTATTTTTAACACCATTACCATCACATTGAACTACAGCGAAATTTGGCTCAGTGGCAGTGGCAGTCACGCCCATGATCTTACTAATTTCCTCAACAACTGCTGATGCTCCGGGTGCACACAAATTTATTGGCGCGCCTTTTTCAACAATCGCCTCTGCATATGCAGCGCAGCCGGCATAACCACAGGCGCCACAATTTGCTCCGGGTAATGCCTCTGAAACTTCTTCTGTTCTCGGGTCAACCTCTACATGAAATTTTTTGGACGCAAAAGCGAGAATCAGCCCCAATACAGCACCGAGAACCGCCATAATTAATACCGGAGTAACAATTGCAATTATATCCATTTATCCAACCATTCACTTATATTTGTTCATATTATAAAATTCACGCAACACAACAAACCGCAATAACCTGTAGCTTAAATAAATCCCTGGAATCCGAAGAATGCAAGCGCCATACAACACCCAGCAAGAAACGCAATAGGCATCCCCTTCATACTTTCAGGAATAGGTGCAGACTGCAGTCTTTCGCGCACTCCAGCCATCAGATAGATAGCAAGGGTAAAACCAATACCGCCAAAAACACCCAATAATCCCTGATACCATACTGCCTGTGCCAGAGAGTATGCCGGATCGGAGAATTCGGTTAATTTCATTTGAGTAACACCAAGGACAGCGCAGTTGGTAGTAATCAGCGGCAGATATATTCCAAGCGTCTGATACAATGCTGGAGCCACTTTTTTAAGAACAATCTCCACGAACTGAACAAGCGATGCAATAACAAGAATAAATGAGACAATATCAAGATACTGCTCCATGTGATACTGCTGAAGTGCAGGATGGAGAAAAATTCCTTTGTAAATCAGCATGGTCACCACAGACGCCATTGTCATTACAAAAATTACCGCACACCCCATACCAAGCGCAGCATCTCGATTCTTACTTACGCCAAAGAAAGGACAAAGCCCCAGAAACTGGCTCAGAACAAAATTCTGAGTAAAGATAAGCCCGAACATCAAGGCAAAATACTGTTCAAATGTAAATTCCATCCTGTTTTCCCTTATACAACCAACACTTTACACCGCTGACAGGCTTTACGCTCTGTTACTTAATAATATCAACACCAGAAAGCAATTTCTTCTCACGTTCGATTCTGCCGCGGTTTAGATTCTTATGAATCTGCAAACGGCGGTTACTCCGGTTTTTAAAATATGCTGCAGTCGCAAGGATCAGGCCCACAGTTAAAAAGCCTCCCGGAGAAAGAATAAAGATTTTCTGAGTAAAATCAGAAAGTCCGTCAGCCAGAGGAATGCCATAAAATGTGCCGCCACCGAGAATTTCACGGAAAAATGAGATCAAACATAATGCCAGTGTAAATCCTAGTCCCATGCCTACCCCGTCTGCCATACTTTCAACAACACCGCGTTTAAAAGCGAAAGCCTCGGCTCGACCAAGAATAATACAGTTAACAACAATAAGGGCAAGAAATATACCCAGTGAAGCTTTGAGGGCTGGAAAATATGCAGCCATAATGAGTTTTACAACAGTCACAAATGTAGCAATGATAACAATAAAAATCGGGATTCTTATTTCTTTAGGAATCCCTTTTTTACATATTGAAATAAGAAGATTGGAACAGATAAGAACAAATGTCGCAGCAAATCCCATTCCGACAGCATTGGAGACCCCTGTCGTAACTGCTAGAGTAGGACATAATCCAAGCAACAATACCAAAACCGGATTTTCACGTATCAGTCCTTTTGAAAATTCCTTTGCAATACTCACAGCAACTCCTAATATTCATGTATAATAAATAGTTTTTCAAAACAAATATATTGAAGATAATACGATTTTATGGTAGCGATATACGGAAGCAAGTAAAAAATTACGATAAAAATTTATCGAATCCCTGCCGGTTACGCCGAGCTGTATTTCAAATTATAGATAGCCATTCTTATAAAGTGAATTTCCTTTTTCAATATCGCTTAAAATGTCCGCAGGAAGAAAGTTTTTATACTCATATTTATCTTCAACAAACCGCCCTAAATCAGTAATTATGGCAGAGATTTCATCAAATGGTCCATCCGACACATAATTCCGAATGGTGGATAACATAATAAGCAGTTCATTTATTTCTGCATAATATTGCTTCTTTCGCAATTCAATTGTTGCACATATATCCTTTGACTGAATCAGCACCGCCTGCAGTTCATTTCTAATACTTGTGGTGTTTTTGGCGATCATTTTGAAAATATATTCCGGTTCCAGATCTTTAGGCATATCACTGCGCTTTTTCAGATTATCTTCATTTTTTATAGTAGCATTAGAAACTGATTTCAAATGCTCTTCTGGGTAATTCAGATAGTATTGTTTTCTTGTTTTGATCAGATTCTTCAAAGTTTCCTGACACTTCGCGATACACTCCTGTCCCAGTTTATCATACACCGGGAGTTCATCTTCATTTATTTTCTCACGCAATAACTTAACAATATTCCGCACCTCGGTGCAAAAAGCATTCGCCAGAACTTTATAACGTAAAGCGACTAAACCGGAACTTTTAATACAATGATCCTGTAAAGTACGAAACTTATTCATTCTCACCCTTCCTCGTTGATTACCCAGAATCGTTCTTAAAGAAGGAGAGTTTGAATCCTTAATCTGATCATACGGAAAAAGATTCTTTAAAATTTTCTTCAGCATAATATGCGCTGACATGGCATAATCAGTATTAATTTTTTCAAGAATATCTCGAGCAACGCAAACTCTGGTCGCATATTCAAAAGGACCGCATGTTCCCTGAAGTTCCCAGTATATTGCGGATATCCAGTCAAAAAAATAATTTCGTAGCGGTGCGAATTCTGAATAATATTCCCGCTGCTTCAAAAAATCCACATCCGCTTCAAAAGGTTTATCATCATCCCGTGCACTCATATGCAGTTATACCTGTCAATAGCGACAATAGCTGTAACATATTGTCCCGGAAACCATCTCAAATAAAATTTCTCCACCTTAAAAAGTTTAAATTATTTTTACTTACATGTCAACATAAACTAAATATATGCATAAATCCATAAAATTATAGTTTACATATTCTCCCTATATTTGATTTAACCGCAAAGGATTCATAAGGAAATAATACGTATTTGTAAGGATTAACCCGATATTGCAAAGAATCACCGTGAAATGCATCAAACAGATTTTAAGCATATTTTTTCAAAAAATAAATCTTTATACTTTTAAGATAGCTCTTCTTTTTTTATAATAATTATAACGATTGTAATTGAAATTAACAGGTGAATTGCAAATTACACCTGTACTTTTAGTCTCATATTATTATGAAAGGCCAGATCATTATGGATAACATATATTTAGATAATGCGGCAACAACCAGAATTGACAAAGCAGTTCTTGATGAAATGCTCCCTTTTCTTGCAGAAAACTATGGCAATCCTGCTTCAAAGTACTATAGCCTTGGGCGTACGGCCCGCGCTGCTGTAAATAAAGCAAGACGGCAGGTGGCAGCACTTATCAATGCCAATATACCTGAAGACGAGGACAAACGCGGTGAAATTATTTTCACCTCATGTGCCACAGAAAGCAATAACACCATACTCAAAACAATTACCGAAATAACCGGGAAACGCAGGATCATAACCTCTGCTATTGAGCATCATGCTATTCTCGAAACTCTGGAATACCTCGAAAAAAAAGGTGAAATCGAAACAACAATACTCCCGGTAGATGCAACTGGAGTAGTAAATCCTGATGACCTTGATGCGGCGTTAAGCCCAGACGACGTAGCTCTGGTTTCCATCATGTACGCCAACAATGAGGTTGGCAGTATTCAGCCAATCAAGCAGCTTACCTCTATTGCCCATAAGCATGGAGTGCTTTTCCACACAGATGCAGTTCAAGCTGCGGGAAAAATAAATATCGATGTTAAAGACCTTGAAGTGGACTTTCTCAGTCTATCTGCTCACAAATTTCATGGTCCTAAAGGAGTAGGCATTCTCTATGCCCGTAAAGGCCTGAAAGTTATACCTCTGCTCCATGGCGGGGCGCAGGAGGGACACAGGCGGGCTGGCACACTGAATGTAGCAAGTATTGTCGGAATGGGAAAAGCGGCCGAACTCGCAGTGGCTGATATATCAGAACACTCCAGCCGGATTGCAAAACTCATTGAAAAACTGTGGAACGGTATAGAGTCTGTTATTCCTAAAGTTTACCGTAATGGCAATGCAAATGAAAAGCTGCCGAACATTCTTAATGTTCGCTTCTGCGGGGCGGAAGGAGAGGCAATCTTACTCCGACTGGATATGTTCGGAATCCAGGTGTCCAGCGGTTCCGCCTGCTCTACCGACAGTATTGAGCCGTCACATGTACTGCTGGCTTTAGGAATACCGCAGGAAGATGCACACGGATCAATTCGTTTCAGCCTGGGTAAAGAAACTACAGAAGAGGATATAGATAAAGTCTTGGAGGTACTTCCCAAGCAGATAGATATGATAAGACAAATGAGTGTAACCTGGAATGGATAACAACCCTGATGCGGTAACAGAGATGCCTTTTTTACCCTGGTTAGATGTAAAATCAACTAACCCGGTTGAGACTGTTGGCATCATATTCTTTTTTCTCTTGAGTGGAGTCATACTCTATTACCTGTTCAAGAAGCGCAAAGAAGAACACATTGTCCCGCATCTGGATACCAAGGATCTGAAAACTAAGTCAAATAACTATTCATACTTTGATGACAGTCCTCTAGATACATCTGACATTCACTCTACTCACAATTTACCCAAAGGAATTAGAGTTACAATACAAAGGGTAGATTATGACGAACAATACGATGCAACAGTAATTAATATTACTAATGATGATTTTACTATTTTTTTAAATAATGATCCAAATCATAAATATAATCCTATAAAGGGTGAAAAAACACAATTTATTGCTGAAATTAACGATATGCGATGGTCGTTCATTTCTGAATTCAGTGAAGTTTATGATGAGGGCATTAGAGGTTATAACTATTTACACACTTATGACCTTTTTATAACACCAAAGCGAAAAGAAGCAAGAATTTTCAGGGAATTACCGGCACTATTCTCTATCATTCCAAGAAATGTTGTAATAGGGCCGATACCTATAGTTGACCTTGCTGGTAAAATTCAAGGAGAATTACCGTCAACTATTCGCGATATAAGCGCCAGTGGTTGTGCGATTCATACACGCTCACCGCTTGATTTCAATCAGGGAGATCTGGCTGTAATAAGTTTTATATTACCGGATCGCCCAGAAGAACATACTGTCTTTGCAGGTGTCAACAACATCAAAAAGAAGCATAATGATGATGGTGGCGGAAGCATTCTCAATATGGAGTTTTTAAAGATTAACACAGCCACAGACAACGTTATTAAACAGCTGGTAAGTTCATATATTGAAGAAGAAATCATCGTATAAATTGGGAATTTAAGCTCGCTTTACATTCCTACATTTACAGGAGAAATAGTATCATGGAAAAACAGCATCGGAAACTTGAACGAAAAAACCTAGTCTATTTTCCAGAAGTTATAGAAACTGGCAGTGGTAAAAAAATAGGTCGAATTATTGATGTCACAACAGAAGGTTTTCTCATTGTAGGTGACAATCCAATAGCAGAAGGGACTAGTTTCAATGCGACAGTCAACTGGGTTGACGAATTTCGTAAAGAGACTAATTTTTCCTGTATCATTGATATTGTCTGGTGTAAGGAGGATGTTAATCCAAACTATAACGCCATAGGATGTAAAATTGTTGAAATCAGCGGTGAAAATAGAGAGAGTATAAAAAGGTTAATCAGGAAATGGGGCTTCCCATCCTGGAAATAAATTTTATAATGCTTACATACCGTTTACCGGTATAGCACAGATATAAGGGGATAATATGGATTATACAGATGCTGTCATGGAACATTTCCAGAATCCAAAAAATGTTGGTGAAGTTGAAAACGCATCAGGAATCGGTGAAGTAGGAAATCCTACCTGCGGCGATATGATGAGAATAACAATAGCTGTAGAAAATGGAACTATAACCGACTGTAAATTTAAGACACTAGGTTGCGGCGCTGCAATTGCAACTAGTAGTATCACTACAGAAATGGCAAAAGGGATGAGCCTTGATGAAGCAATGGCTCTTACAAGAGATCAGGTTGCACAGGAACTTGGAGGGTTACCGCCTGAAAAGATGCATTGTTCCAACCTTGCAGCTGATGGTCTTCATGCTGCAGTTGAAGATTATTACTCAAAGCATTCGGAGTAATAATGCAGTTTTTAAAAGACAAAAAGATTTATATCTATACAGTTCCCATTGTTACTGTACTTCTGGTTATTGTTGCCCTGTACTATTCAAAGACTGCAGCTGAGAACAATAATAACGGTAATTTTTTTCAAGAGCAGTTCGGTACAGTAATGGGAACCTCTGGGTGTGTTACCATCCTCCCGGATAGTTCCCTGAAAAAAAAACCAAGTGAAATTTTTACTGAAGCCTACGCACGCATTAAGCATGCGGAGGCTCTTCTCAGTCGCTACATACCAGAAAGCGATATTTCTCGAATCAATTCAGCTAAAGCCGGTGAAAAAATAAAAGTTGATCCGTTAACCTGGCGAGCTCTTGTAGAAGCAAAGCGCTTTTATATTTTATCCAACGGTGCGTTTGATCCCGCGGTAGGAAGTATTATCAATATTTATCCGTGGAAAGAAAAAAACATCCCTGCCCTGCCTGCGCAATCAATCATAAATCAGGCACTACAAAATAGTGGATTTGATAAAATAAAGTTCTTTCGTGAAGGAATGTATATTTCAAAAACAAATTCTGATGTAATACTTGATCTGGGAGGTATTGCCAAAGGTCTTGGGGTAAGCATCTTTGCTGAAACCCTAAAAGAAGAAGGTGTAAAAACAGCAAGTATTGAAATAGGCGGAGAAGTTACACTAATCGGTGAGCCTGAGATAAAATCCAAAACGCAAACTATTATAGGCGCTAATGAAAAGATCTGGACGACCGGAATAAGAAACCCACGCAGCAACAGTATCATCAAAAATTTAAAGACCAAAGGAAATATTTCCATAGCAACATCTGGTGATTACGAAAAATATTTCATGGTTAAAGACAAACGCTTCTCTCATATTATCGACCCGCACACAGGTTACCCTACTTCCGGTGGAATTATCTCTGCAACAGTTGTCACCAAGCGTTCATGTACTATAGCGGATGCACTGGCAACAGCAATAACAGTCCTGGGAGTAGATAAATCCAGGGAGCTGCTAAAATTATTTCCCGATACTGATGCCTACCTTGTACTTGATGATATGAGCGAAATTATAATTGAAGGTGGACTAGCCGACACCAATAATATTAAGGTTGAATTTGAAAATGATTAATCTAGGAATTGATATTGGTTCAACAACAAGCAAAGGTGTTTTACTTACTGATTCCAATGAGATCGTAGACAGCATAATCATCCCTACCGGCGCGTCACCGGTTGCCTCAGGAAATAAAATAATTGAACATCTTACAAAGTACAACAAAGCTGAAAGAATCTTTGTAACCGGCTATGGACGGGGATTATTTGATAATGCCGATAAACGCATAACAGAGATAACCTGTCATGCCTTTGGCATTCATACTTTTCACCCGCAGGCGCAGGGTATTATTGATATAGGTGGACAGGACAGCAAAGCGATTCACCTCAAAAATGATGGCAATGTGCTTGATTTTGCAATGAATGATAAATGTGCAGCCGGAACAGGAAGCTTTTTAGATAACATAGCGCATAAATTTAATATAAGTTATGACTCTATGCTGGACCTATATAATTCCGCTGATAAAAAAATCAATATCAATTCAACCTGTGTTGTTTTTGCTGAGAGTGAAATAATTGGTCTCCTTGCGAAAGGTGAAACCATCAATAACATTTTCAAAGGCGTCTTAAGAGCAATCGCCATGCGCATAAACAGACTATATACACAAGTAAAGCTAACGCCGCAAGCAAAGATGTATTTCACTGGTGGTGTAGCACAAAATGAAGCTATGCGTCTAGCCCTTGAGGAAGAACTGAATATAAAAATCTACGTTGACCCGAGAGCCCAACTGATGGGAGCCATCGGTGCCGCTGCACTCGCAAACCGCAAATAAACCTGCATAAACAGCAGCGACAAATAACAACAGCCACATTCTTTTACGAATACAGTGACCCTAATCTACGGTACAATTCTTACCGGTGTGCCTTTTTTTGCAAACTCCCAAACCTTACGCATCGCCTCAGGCGGTATCCCAATATTACCGGATGTATGCATACCCGGAGCCCCGTCACCACGAATAAAAACCGGCCCGCCCAAAGGAGTGTTAAATGGTGGAAGTATACCCTGTTTGCTCGCATTCACAATCTGATCATACTGCTCCTGAGAGATAATTCCAGCTTTGAGTCCCCTATCTGCATCTTTGATATTCGGATAATTCAAGACTAAAAACATAGCATTACCACGCAATTCATGTTTCAGAACATAATAGTCACCAAGCGGAACAAGTTTATCCCCTTTGACAGATTTGCCTTTAGAAGTATCAATTGGCAGGTTAATATTATAATACGCCAGAGCATATTTCTTTCCTTCAATTGCCCCTAAAATTTTCTTTCCGAGAAAGACCACAAGATAACGCTGCGAATAGTGTTTCTTGGGTGGAGGTGATACGGCTATTTCATGCGGTCGAATATCATGAACAGTATGTGAATTTGTTTTGACATGCTGCTTAGCATTAAAAACAATGGAATCAGCAACAGGAATGTTTGATACGATATATTGGGCACTGAAAAAATGAGAACGATAATATACCCCAAGCAGCAAAACTGCAAGAATCAGCAATAAAAATATTGTATAAATAATATCTTTTAGCTTAATACCTTAACTCCTCACCCAACCCCCACCCTCTAATCCAAGAATGGGTACCCTGTTATCAGAACTGTATTCCGCTGCGAACGGCAAAGACATTACTAAGAGCATTATCCCAATTATATAATTCTGCACCATACTCGGCAATAAGGTAAACGCCATTTCTAAAGGTGTATTTTGTATGTAGAATGAATTTATTTAAATCTGTTTCTTCACCCCTGTCAGATATATGCAGCCACTCAACCATACCACCAAGAGTAAACTTTTCTGTCAAAGCATATAAAACCCCAGCCGAGACAGTATCTGTATTATAGCCCTCAATGAAGCCCCAGTCAAAACCATGCTGATACTCTGCAAAGATCTCAAGCTCCGCATTTACATTCCAGTCGAATCCCAGGCTTACCGCGTACTCATCTTCAACTGCGTCAGGGCCATAAAGACCATTATCACCTCTACGCACAACATGCTTACGAACACCGGATAATTCCGCAACAAGTCCGTCAATTGGAGTATTCCACCAGACGCGCCCCGCAAAACTTTCCATCCCGCTATCACCGTCATTGGCAAGACGCTCGTAGATCCCGATCTGATCAGCATAACTGTCAGGCTGAAAGAAGGCGAACTCTACCTTCAAGGTATCGCGCCAGGTGTAATTAAAACCAGCCATTACAACACGGTCAATTTCACCGGGATGATAAATAATATTATCTCGCCTTACGCTATCAAGATACGGAGCACTTAAGATTATCGGACCTTCACTACTGTAGTCACCCTCTGTATGATTATAGCTTTGAATTATACCAAGTGTTCTGTCCTGACCATACGGCACTTCACCAATACCAAAAAACAAACCAATCGGTCCCCCGCAGACCGAATCCCAGATCATAAGAGCTTCCTCCATGACCCTGGACTGAGTCCGGTATGGAGAATCACTGAGATCCAGTTTTACCTGCACACGTAAATCCGAGTCAAAATTGAAATCAAATCTAAGATTTGTATTATGCAACTGCCAATTGCCTGAATACCCGGCACCATCATAATCATCCCCTGAATACATGGTCCCTATATAATCCAGAAAAAGTTCTCCGCCAATTTTGACAGACGAATTACCTTTGGCAGAACGCAGATGCTCCACATTCTTACTGTCAGCAGAACAATCGTACTCGTTTTTAATAGAGCGAAACTCATCCCGGAGTGAATCAATTTCCCCGGAAATAGCTTCCTCATCACCAGCAATAGCAGGTGAAGTAAAATCCATCGCAACCACAAAAAAAATAATTATTGATAACGCAACAACGTATGTAGCGCAGTAATAATTATGATAACCGACCTTTATTTGCAAAATATCCCCTTTACAACAACCATCAACTTCTACCGGATATTTTACATTTGACATATCTCCCTTTCAAGTAGAATCTTAAATAAATATTAGCTAAAATTTATGCTTTATAATTTAGTTTGGACTAAAAAAGTAAGACATCATGTATCAGCTTACTTGAAATCGATAATTTTTACATTTTTGACTTGACTTTAGGACACTTTCTAAGTAAATTAGTGTTAACTAACAAACTTATAAAAAAGGTTATAAAATAATGGATATCTCTGCTAGTTTGGAAAATTATCTTGAAGTCATAGCCAAGCTCTCTGACGAGGATGGTTATGCTCTTTCCAATGATATCGCTGACAAGATGGAGGTCAAACGCTCTTCAGTAACAGTTGCATTGAGAAATCTGGCTGAGTATGATCTTATTGTTTATAAAAAATACAAGCCTATTACCCTTACTGAAAAGGGTCGGGAAATTGCCAATCAAATAATTTATAAACACCAGAATATAAAAGCATTCTTGAAGGATTTACTCGGCGTCAAGGAAGAAAAGGCTGAAGAAATTGCCTGTAAAATGGAGCATTTCATCGGAAAAGATGTTGCAGACAGGTTTGTGGCACTTTCAAAATATATTAAATCCTGCCCTAAAAATGAGCAGATGTGGCGCGAGGGTTTTGAAACTTTTTATCGTGATGGAACAGATATTAGAACATGTAATTCTAAATGTGAAAAATAAGTACCAGTTATATAAAGGATAAGATGATGACCGCACTAATGACACTTGATCATCTTGAAGTTGGAAGAAAAGCAAAAATCACACGAGTACTGCCTGATTTAAGTAATCGTACACGTTATGCCGGAATGGGAATTATCCGTAACAGCTTGGTTGAAGTAAAACGCATAGCACCACTCGGAGACCCAATGGTTCTTAAAATTATGGGATATGAGCTCTCTCTACGCAAAAATGAAGCATCACATATTGAAATAGAGATCCTTTAATACCTTAGTTTATGAACTTACTCAATGTGGTTTTTTTTATAATAGCTATTAGTCGGAACTAACATAATTACCCGACCTATGCATAGAAAGTACATAATGGCAGAGATTAGAATTGCTCTGGCTGGTAATCCGAATTCGGGTAAAAGCACGATTTTTAATGGTTTAACAGGCGCAAACCAGCACGTTGGCAATTATCCGGGTGTTACCGTTGAAATGAAAACCGGAGAATATAAATTCAATGGTAATAAGATATCGGTTATTGATCTTCCCGGCACTTATACACTCAACACAAACTCTCCTGAAGAGCTGATTGCAAGAAATGAAATTATCGATCAGCCCCTTGATCTTATTGTAAATGTCATAGACGCCTCTAATCTCGAGCGTAATCTCTATCTGACGCTACAGCTTTTAGAGCTTGGAGCACCTGTTCTAATTGTACTTAATATGATGGATACGGCGCAGAACCGGGGCATGAAGATATCACCTGAGACCGTCGGTGAACTGCTCAGCTCTCCGGTTACAACTACTGTAGGGTATAAAGCTACCGGCATAAATGAACTAAAGGAAGCGATTGAGAAGTATTCTCAGCACCTCAGTTGTAACAACTTTGATATACATAAACATGATCTGGGATGTGACCTTGCGGACTGTATCAGAGAGTTAAATGCTGTGCTTTTTGACGCAAAACTCCCTAACAGCAATCTGCCGCATACCTGGTACGCGATCAAGCTGCTGGAAAAAGACCAGATTATATCTGATATGCTGTTAAAGCAAAACAACACTTTGCTGATTGAGCAATGTTCAGAGATCATTCAGAATTTCCAGCGTCATATCGGCGAAGATTCTGAAATTGCCGTCGCTGAACACCGCTATGGAATTATTACCGGTATTTTCCGTAAAAGTGTAGTTATGAGCCTGCAGAATCGCCTGGACATAAGTGAAAAAATTGATGCTATTGTAACCAACAGAATATTGGGACTGCCACTTTTTTTCATACTTATGTATCTCGTTTTCTGGCTAACCTTTACTATAGGCGACCCATTTATGGGGCTTATTGAAGATGGCATCAATATACTATCATCCGGTATTGATACACTCTGGCAGTCAGAAAGCATGTTGAAATCACTGATTATAGACGGAGTCATCGCCGGGGTCGGTGGAGTGCTGGTATTTTTACCCAACATTATTCTGCTGTTTCTGGCAATTGCCCTGCTCGAAGGAACAGGATATATGTCACGAGTCGCTTTCATTATGGATAAACTTATGCAAAAAGTTGGTATGCACGGCAAAAGCTTTATCCCGATGATAATCGGTTTCGGCTGCTCTGTTCCTGCTATCATGGCAACCAGGACACTCGAATCAAAACGTGACCGTATGACAACAATGCTGGTTGCGCCACTTATGAGTTGCGGCGCCCGCATTCCGATTTATGCTTTAATTATTCCGGTTTTTTTCCCGGAAAAGTTATACGCGACAATAATGTGGCTGATATATTTTATTGGAATAGTTCTCGCTATTTTGTGTGCCAAGATTTTGCGTTCTACAATTTTTAAAGGCGATGACGTACCTTTTGTAATGGAGTTACCGCCATATCGTATTCCAACCTTTACCAGTATAGTTATACATATGTGGCAAAGGGCTGGATTATATCTGAAAAAAGCCGGCACCGTGATACTTGCAATATCTATAATACTATGGATAGCCTCCACATTTCCACAGAAAAAGAATCTTTCAAGAGACTATGCCGCAGAAATTAGTTACGTCGAAAATAGCGATCTCCCCGTAATCGAGAAGGAAAATAAGCTAACGCAGATATCTAATGAAGAGAGCGCAGAACGCATGGGATATACAGTTACCGGCAGAGTAGGCAGTATTATTGAACCGATCATTAAACCCTTAGGATTCGACTGGCACATCGGTACCGCACTTATTGGGGCTCTGGCGGCAAAAGAAGTTTTCGTTTCGCAGCTTGGAATAGTCTACGCAGTAGGTGATACAGATTCCAGCTCAGATGCACTCAGAGAAATAATTGGGCGTAATTACACTCCGCTTCAGGGATTCTGTATTATGCTGTTCTGTCTTATAAGTGCTCCATGTATTGCAACAATCGCCGTAACCAGACGTGAAAGCAACTCGTGGAAATGGGCTCTTTTTCAGCTTGTAGGTTTGACCGTACTTGCCTATATTGTGACCTTTATCGTTTATCAGCTTGGTTCATTGATAATTTAATTTTATGATAAAAGAGCGACTCTATTATACAATAGAGTCGCCACTAAAAACTGTAGATGTATAAAACAAACTACTCAGCAGAAATAGCTTCTACTGGACATTCGCCGGCACATGAACCGCAGTCAACACATGTGTCTGGATCGATTGAGTATTTTTCACCTTCTTTAATAGCCTCTACTGGGCAAGCTGGAAGACAAGAGCCACAACCAACACAAGCGTCAGAAATTTTGTAAGCCATTACATTCTCCTTGTAATTTATGAAGTGTATAAGTCAAAAATATTATTTCCTTAACGACATTTGTTATTGTACAATACTTAATTATCGATTACAAATAGTTTTTATAAAAAAATCATGTAACATACTTATTTGTAAAATATTAGAGAAAACTAATTAACTTGTAAATTATTCTTGGCAAGTAATTAATAGAATATATGCTAATTTTAATAAGTATAAGTTCTCAAACTATTTTATTATTTTAGATGGGCTTAACATTTTCACAAAATAATCCTAACATATGGATTTAATTCAATGCCCGAAAGGAGTAGCAAAATGAAAATAGATGATATTATTCTTATTGTTATTATTGCACTGGCGCTGATCTTTACTGCGCGCAGAGTTTATCTGGTTTTATTTTCCAAAAAACCTCCTAAGTGCTCCGGCTGTAACTGTCAGTGTAATAAACTGCCGGAAACTCAAACTCCTGATGACAGTACTTGCAAATAATATATATCTAAGAGGTCAGGTCGCCCCTGTCCTCTTTTATTTTACAAAAATATTCCACCCACAATACCACCAATAATAATACACAATACAGGATTCAGCTTAAAACGCATGGTCAAAATAATTGTCAAAGCGCACACCACTGTCTTTACCAATAATTCCTGCCCCCATACCAGCTGTACATCCAGATCAAGTACAGAGTTAATTACAATCATATAGGCGACACTCAGAATAATACCGATAGCAGCCGGCCTGAATCCATTAAATGCCGCTGCCAAAAATCTGTTATCCTTGAATCCGCTCAAGATATATGCGATTAGAGTAATAATAATAAATGACGGCAGAACCAGCGAAAAAGTCGCGGCAATTGCTCCAGGTACTCCGTGATACTCAAAGCCAATATAAGTGGCCATATTGACACCAATAGGCCCGGGAGTAGACTGGGAGACAGCAACCATATTGTAAAACATGTCCGCATTCAAAAAACCGGGTTTGACTAAATATTCATTGAGCAGCCCCAGAGAGGCGAGTCCGCCTCCGATCGTAAAAAGCCCTACTTTAAAAAAGATGACACAAAGTGTCAGATAACCCATAAACCTACCTCTTACGTTCCTTATAGACACCCAGCACGTAGATTCCGACCCCAGCCAGACCACTGCCAATAACTATAATAATAGGAGATACCGCAAAAAAAGTTATTAATACAAAAGACAATATCAGAATAACAGCCGCAAAAGAAGATCGAACTGAGCGCTTACCCAACTTATAAACAGTACAAATAAGCAAACCAGCCACAACCGCGCGAATACCGGCAAATATACTTACAATCAATGGATACTGATTAATACTGCTAATAAAACTCGCAAGGATTGAAATGATTATCAGTGAAGGCATAATCATACCCGCAGTTGCAAAGATACCGCCAATTATACCACACTGCTTCACCCCTACAAAAGTCGATACATTTAAAGCAATAATGCCAGGGGTAGACTGTCCAAGTGCAAAAACATCCAAAAGTTCTTCATGATTCAACCATTTATGACGAAAGACAACTTCTTTTTCAAGAAGAGGAAGCATCGCATAGCCACCACCTATAGTAAACAGGCCGATATAAAAAAATATCATAAAAAGAGTAATACACTTTTTAATCATTCTATCCCCGACAGAAAAATCTTTACATTTATTATGTTTATTCATAAGCACTTTGAAACAATAGATAATTTTATCTTATTTACCCAAATCGTGCAAGTAATTGGTAAAATCAAAATATAACCGCTCACATTTTTCTTTTCTTGCATTCTTCAAGCCATAACCTATACCATCTGTCACAGTCTGACTTTACTTTTTCATACAATTCCCTGGAAACATAATTTTCATCATACGCTTTGGCATTTCCTCTTATACACCTTAACTGTACATACGGCCTTTGTTCACTATACATATTTCCTCCAAATTCGTTTTCAATCTCTCCACAAATGCATAATTATATATATTAAATATACAAATACTTTATTGCCTGTGGCTGCATTAAAACAAGTATTTTGCGCATTAAAAAACAACTATTTACACAACAGCCCTATAAAATATTACAGCAAAAATATTTATTTTATTAAATATATATACAATTTATGCCGAAAAAAAAGTATAGCAGAAATTTTAGGCACAATCAAACCGTTTTTATTAATTATTTTGATTTAATATTCAGGAAAGATTTAGAAAATATTACCGATGTCAGAGTTTGATAAGAAGTTATGTGAACGAATTTTTTTTTCTGTGCCAGGTCTTACCGACAGTAAAATTGGTGAATTTATTGGCCTTAGACGACAATCAGTACAGGGTTGGAGAAAAGGTAAAAGCTGGCCCAGACTAAAACATATACATACTCTCGCTAAAATAACCGGTATCTCTGAACGCTGGTATATTACCGGTAAAACCAGTGATATCAACTCAATAACACTTGCGTATTACCCCAGATTCTATGCAAAAAATACGATAATTGAACTACCCGCGTATGAGCTCGCGCGTTCAATAGCAGCTAAAGCAATTATTAACCCACTAGGCAGAAATTTTCTGCCTTTACTGACTATTTTACACAGGATTGCTTTTAAAACCGGCACTAATGACACACTATACAAAACTATTTCCAAATTAAGTAACAGAAATTTCAGCGATTATGACTTTTCAAGCCTAACAGAAAAATCCGAGCATATTAAAACGTTTCTTGCTCGAATGATCAGTGACTATATTGATGTGTCAAAAGATTACAATTTACCCGGCATAAAAGATCCTGTTACCTGCATCCCGTATCCTACCGCTGTAACAAAAGTTAATACTTATACCTGTTGCAATACAAGCTGTGTTGAAGACAACAAGTCACGGAGAATAAGGGTTATTGGTAATGACATGTCCCCGGTAATAAATAACAACCAGCTTGTTATTATTGGTTCAAAGCAATCGGTTAACAACTATTACCCCCATACACCACATCCTGCAATTATTGATGTACGAAACATGAAAGAAAATAATCCGCGGGGCACAAATAGATCATCAATTATCTGCCGTTACGTATATAATACAGGAAGCCAGTTACTGCTGACAACTGCAAACCAACAGCATCAGCCATATATTATTAATTACACAGATATAATTGCAATTTATCCCATTACCAGTATTCTCTGGGATTAAAAAGGATTTACTATGAAACCGCAAAAATATTTAATGTACATTATCGTTTTACTGATAACAATTCTCGCAACTGAATCACTGGGAACAGATGATAACTGGTACACCGTAACCCGGATTATTGATGGAGACACACTGCAAATCAGATATAAAGGAAGAACAGAACGTGTCCGGCTTTTTGGAATTGACGCGCCGGAAAAAGGAGAGTACGGATACTTTAAAGCAGCTGCATTACTTGAAGAACTATGTTACGGGAAGAAAGTAAGACTGGAATTTCCTACCGCCGATAAACGCGATCGTTTCGGAAGGCTTCTTGCAAAAGTCTACCTGCATAATGGAATGATGGTAAATGAGATCCTATACCGGAAAAAAGTGGTACAGCTTTACCGGAAAAGTCCCTTATTCTAAAGCTAATCAGTTGTTTTTACTGACTCAGCATCATTACTGCCCTGCTCTTTAAGTTTACCGATACTCTCGATTTTCCCAATAACAATGAGTGAAACATTATCTTTAAAAACAATCTCCTGATCCGGCATGACAATTGTT
Source organism: Planctomycetota bacterium (assembly GCA_963677015.1). GTDB lineage: Bacteria > Planctomycetota > SZUA-567 > SZUA-567 > SZUA-567. The sequence goes on along the minus strand of OY781533.1, from coordinate 1,659,205 downwards.
CTACCGGTTTCAATATCTCTAATACCTAACAGATATGAAGAAAAATTCTTACGTATACCAACTTCCATAAGTGTCTTCCCAACGAAAGACTTAGGCACAGCCAACTCGACAATTGTATACTCTTCACCAAGTGAAAAATCATCTAAAACACTTGGATTTACAATTCTTTTACTGAGTCTCATTGCCGCCTCTGATTCCGGGAAAATAACATTTGATGCGCCGATAGCCTCAAGAATACGCGCATGATCATCAGAAAGCGCTTTTGCATGTATTTTACAAATACCTAATTTCTTCAAATGAAGCACTATTAAAATACTCGCTTCCAGATCCTCCCCGACACTTACGATTGCTTCATCAAAAGAATTATCAACAACAGTTGAGAGTTCTGTAAAATTAGTGGCATTCAAGCGTAATGCTTTCTGCACATCCTCGGCAATATCATTGATAGAGCTCTGCTTAATGTCAATAACCATAACCTCTTCAGTTTTAGCCAGATTGGTTGCAAGTTCGCGACCAAACTGTCCCAAACCGATAACACATATTCTCTTTCTCATCCTACCAGTATCCTCCCTTCTGGGTGATTAATATTTATCGGTGCAGACCTGGGTATAGCCAGAGCAATTGTAAGAGTTCCCAGCCTGCCGACAAACATCGTTAAAATAATCCAAATCTGACAAATATCAGACATTCTTGAGGTAAAATCAAGAGACAAACCAACAGTTGCAAATGCGGATATCTGTTCAAAAAGCAGGGTCTGAAGTGGTGTAGTCTCCTCACCGGCGCTCATTATTATCAAACCAACAATATTCCAGACAATAGCCAATGCAATTATCTGCGACACTCTGGTAACAACAATAAGCGGCACCTTCATATTAAGAATACGTATCTCATTACTACCATTGAGAATAGTTCTAATATGGGCCAACCAAACTGCTAGAGTCGTTGTTTTCAAACCTCCGGCACACGATCCGGCATTTCCCCCGATAAGCATCAGAAGTGTTAGAATCAGCACAGAAGGAGTCGTAAGCTGAGTCTGACTGAAGGTAGAAAAACCAGCAGTACGCACTGTTACCGATTCAAAGAATGACTGAAATAAAGTTATTTGCGGATTATTATAATTAAAAACAAACGTTGCCACAGTTCCGATAATTAACAGGATAAAAGTCATCAGCAGCACGACCCGAACATGAAACGAAAAGAAACGCGGATGACTTTTTTTGCGCTTCTTTACTACCAGCAACAGCAGGCTATAAAGCTCGGCCAGTACAATATGGCCCAGCCCTCCCAAAATTATCAGCACGATTATGACCAACTGAGCAAACCAGGATAACTGTTCAAGGCTATCAGGAAATAAGGTAAATCCAGCATTACAGAATGCTGAAACTGAAAGAAAACAGGCATTCCATAAAGCGGATTGCAGCGGCAAAGAAGGCAAAAGTCCGAAAAAGAGGAAAATTGCACCAATAAACTCAATATTAAGAATAACCCAGAACATGAGCTTGAATGTCTTGGTGAACTCACGGGCCGGGCTGCGTATTGAAAGAGTATCATCAAGCACATCCAAAGCTCCTAATGAGATTCTCGCGCCCAGAAGAGAGAATGAAATTGCCGCGAAACTCATCAGTCCAACCCCGCCCAGCTGTATAAGAGCCAGAATTATAAACTGTCCATAGATATTAAAATGCGTACCTATATCCAAGGTTGCCAGACCGGTGACACAGGTTGCAGATGTTGCCGTAAACAACGCATCAATAAACCCGATATCTTCCGCCTGTACTGCAGGAAGGAGAAGAAGAATAGTTCCCACTGCAATCAGGAATGCAAAAGTATATATAAGCAACAGTTGTGGCGTTGCCCGATCCAGGAATCTCACAACTTCTACTATAATTCTTCTAAACATTTAAAGTCATTCCACTTACAATTTGATATTGAGTCAAATCCGGCTTCAATAATTTTTAACATAGCAGGCTTAATTTCAGAAGTGGTATAAAATTTAGTAACACCGCTAACACCTGAAAAAGCACTGTTCTGTTCCAATAATGATCGAACTCGCCGCGCAATAGCCTCCGATGGATCAATTACTCTTATTCCTGTACCGGCAATATCAATAATATCTGATATAACCAGAGGATAATGAGTACAGGCAAGAGCAAGCTGGTCAATCCCCTTATCCTTCAAAGGCTGAATCCAACGCTGCAACATATCACGTATCCTTGACGCAGCCAATCCATCCTCGATGGCTTCAGCAAGCCCGGGACAAGGCTGTTCATAAATTTTAACCCCTTTGGCAAATCTTTTAACCACACCGGCATAAGGATCACCTTTAAATGTGCCTTCAGTAGCCAACACCCCGACACATCCAGACAGAGTATTCTCTGCCGCCGGCTTGACAGCCGGTTCCATCCCAACAAATAATACATCAGGGAAAAGTTTTCGTAAAGGATGGAGCGCTGCAGCACAGGCAGTATTACAGGCGATAACAATAATCTTACACTCTTTTAGAAGTAAAAATCTGGAGATTGCAACAGCGTACTCAAAAACCTGTGAAAGATCTTTTGAGCCATACGGCATATGATACTGATCAGCAACATAAATTACACTCTCTAACGGCAACATGGAGCGAATTCGGCGATAAACGGAAATACCGCCAATTCCAGAATCAAAAACTCCTATAGGTGCCTCATTATTCACAACATTTCTCCCCAACCAACCCTAGAACAAATAATTGTTATACATTTACCTGTTATTTTTTTACTTTGGTACAACTCCAGTAAATTTTTCCGGCCCCATAATAAACTCACGACTTCTACCAATTCCCAGTAGCATACCAATCATAAAAAAAGTGACAACCATTGAACTTCCACCATAACTAATTAGCGGCAAAGTAATTCCGGTCGTTGGCAGACTGGCGGTAACAACTCCGACATTCTCCAAAACCTGAGCACCAATTATCACCGAAATACCGACTGCAACCAGTTTTCCGGCCGGCTCTCTGGTATAGCGGGAAATATGTAGTCCGCCAAGAATAAGCAGTAGATAAGCAGCAAGAAGTACTGCCGCAACATAAAAACCACCCTCCTCGGCGATAACACCGAAAATAAAGTCTGTATGTTTTTCTGAAAGCAGATCGAGAGATGTCTGACTCCCCTGCCCCCAGCCCATACCATATAACCCGCCAGAACCAATCGCGATAAGACTCTGTATCAACTGCCAGGCTTCACGGGCACTATACAGCTCAGGATTTAAAAATGCTCTTATACGATTCTTCTGATACTCCTTCATTAGAAAGAACCACATGGGAAACGCCCCGCAAATTCCGCCAATACAGACTACAGCAAGATGCAGAATACGCGCGCCACTGGCGAAAACCATAAGAATCAGTAACGGCGGGAAAAGCATACCGGTTCCCAGATCAGGCTGCTTAAGGATAAGCCCTAAAGGAATAAGCGTAACAAGAAAAGGCAGGATCATCCCTCTGACGGTAGCCTGATTCTCATGTGAGCTTAATATTTTTGCCAGCAGCAGTATGAGAGAAACCTTCATAAGTTCTGACGGCTGCATATTGAATCCAGGAAGTCGGATCCAACTCCTGGCCCCATTGATAGGAGCAGAAAATAGAACCATTATAAGGAGGAAAAATGTAATACAGTATAACACAAATGCATGCCGAATCAGGACTTTATAGTCGATAAGAAAGCCCCCAGCAAGAGCAGCGATACTTACCCCAAGCCAAAGAAGTTGCTTGTCATAAAATGATTCATCAGCACTTTTTAAGTAGTAAAGACCGATACTTACAACAATAGCTGTTGCAAAGCATACAACCCAGTCTATTCTCCATCCTCTATCACTCACCAGTTATACCCTGTCGCAAACAAAGAAACAATCATCCCAAGGCTCCGTTTTGAATATCCTCTTTCTCATAATCATCCCAACCTTCTGCATCATTACTGTTGATGGGATCCGTATTTATATCCTCAAAATCATCAAGATTGAAATATGCTTTTATTACCCGTTTAACCAGTCTGGCACAGCTGGCACCACCATGATCACCATAAGGGATCAGCGCCACAACCACTATTTCCGGTTCTTTATAGGGCGCGATTGCCGCAAAAGAAGCATGAGTAACTCTGTTCTTTCCCCTGCCTGCTTCTGCGGACCCCGTCTTCCCCATATACTCAAAGCCATCAATCATACCCAGACGAAAAGCGGTTCCATGTGGATACTCACCGGCCTGCACTACTTTCCACATACCATTTTCAATAGTATCAATATTGTGCTGTGAAAGCTTTATTTTCCCACGGGGTTCAGTAAGTGTTGGATCGGCAGGATCATATTTCAGATGAGGATTAATTTTGTTACCGCCGTTTACCAGAGTAGAGTAGGCGCAGGCCAACTGCATCGGAGTAACATCAATAGCTCCTTGCCCTATAGAAAGGTGATAATTCTCTCCTAAGGACCACTGAAAACCAGTAAGAGCATGTTCCGGCAAATGCCCTGAACGCTCTTTAGGCAGATCAATACCCGTTTCAGAGCCAAAACCAAAATCACCAAGCCAGGCAGCAAGCTTTTTTCCGCCAAGCGCTTTACCCGTATTATAGAAAAAAATATTACAGGAAACTTTCAAAGCATCAACGACATTTATAAACCCGTGATGTGCCCTGTTCATACAGACATATTCTTTGTCCCCAATATACTCCACACCCTCACAGTCAAAGAGCGTGTTGCGGGTTATAGCCCCTTCCTCCAGAGCCGCCATACCGACAAAAGGTTTGATTGTTGAGCCGGCAGGAGAAGCTCCGCGCACAATGCCTGAAATAACCCTGTTATAGAGCGGATAGCTCTTATCAGCCATAATACTCTTAAAATATGCGGTATCATGAATCTTATTCGGGTCATACTCAGGCAGACTAACCATAGCATAAATTTCACCATTATGCACATTCATAACCACCACAGCTGCTGGGAAGATATTGAGCCCAAGCTTATCAAGGACTGCCCGATGCTTGGGTTCACGACTTAGTTTAGCAACTTCATCCTGAACAATATTGGTAACAATCTGCTGAAAATCTACGTCAATAGTGAGTTTGATATTCCTGCCGTTAATCGCGTCCCTTCGCATTCCGGCATTAATAAACAATCTTGGACCATCCGGGTCAGGTTTTACCAACTTCTCAACTCTCCAGACATGCTCACCTCTCAACTCCTGATTATACCACTGCTCAATACCACTGCGGCCAACAGTCTCATTTGCAAAAGAACCTCCAGAAAGATAATACTCCTTACCTTCCCTGCGCCTTATGCGGGGACGGATCATTTCCTCCTCTTCCGATCCCGGGTCAACCTTGAAAAAAAGATGACCGCCTTTATCAATCTCTTCTGTACCGGAAACCAGATTGTTATTTTCATCCCAATACCCACGCAGCTGCTTATACTCAGAAGCAATCAAATTACCGGTATAACCCGTAATATGCGACATCAAAGCTCCATATGGATAAACACGTTTATAACCGCCCCTGACATCCAGAGCTGCAAAACGATCTTTACTATAGGGATTGAGCTGAATCTGTTGAATTTCCTGATAGGTCTTTAGATCGATATCCTGAAGCATTTTTCTGGGATCTGTAAAAGAATGAAGGATGCTGTTGCGACCTTTTAGAATACCATTTTCGCTTTTTACACTAATATTTGTAAGCACTTCAACAATACTCTCTACAACTTTTGCTTTTGCCTCCTCAAGCGAAGCGAAATCAGAATTATTTCGCTTTATAATCACCGCCAGATCATCAACAAAATCCGAGTGTTCAAGCAAATTCTTCCTTAAAAGATTGAGTTTGATCTCCTGCTGAGTTCCTTCAGCAATAAGCGCCTGATATACACTTTCCAGATCAAGCACATCAACATTGCTTACCAGAGTTCGCTTACCCTCGATACTGCGATACGAAGCCGGCTGAAACCAGAGATCAAAACTGGCTATATCTCCGGCAATAATCCGGCCACGCCGATCAAGAATACTTCCCCTTGCCGGAGGTATGGGGCGCAGCCGATGAAGCCTGCGTTCCCCCATTTTACGGTAATAATCCGCAGAATATACCTGAAGATACCAGAGACGGCCTATCAACATGAAAAAACCGAGGGTAAAGATAAAGCCTATTATTATTGACCGACGTCTAAACATTTATATTAATTTGCAGCAATTCTGCAAATCCTATATTATCTGCTAACCTACATATTTGTACTGGAGTAGATACCGAAAGATATGTATTTCGCACCGGCGCGGGCACAAATATTCATTACATCTATTACCGTCCGATGCTGCGCCTGACCATCGGCTCTTATAACAACAGAGACATCGTCAGCGGCTGCCTGTGAAAATAATGCCAGCTGACTTATTTTGGTCTCCAGCACTTCAGTGCTAAGCGGGGAACCGTTTAAAAAGACCTGACCCTGGGCATTGATATTTATAATCAGCTCATTATTTGTCCGATACTCAGAGCGACCTTCTGTGGCAGTTGGAAGATTTATCAGTTCAATCCCAAGCAACTTCTCATCACGAAAGAGTGCTGTAACACACGTAGCGAAAATCATCAGTAAAAAAAGCAGGCTCAGAAAAGGCACTATCAGATATGCCACACTCTCCACATCCTCGCCTCTGCCTTTAAAATTCATAAAAACTCCTGTAAAATCATGATTCCGAGTTCTTCACATCAACCAGAGTCGCGGCAATCTCTTCCGCCGCACACTCTAGTTCATTACCCAGCCTGCCAACTCGCGCCAGACAGATATAATAGCCGCCTAACGCCGGTATACCCACCAGCAAACCAAGTATTGTCGCACCCAGAGCTTCACTTATACCACCAGCCATCATTGTACTGCGCATACCTGCAGCACCTTCACTGCCTAGCGCCTCGAATGCCTTACTGATACCAATCACAGTTCCAAGCATTCCTATAAGCGGTGCCAGAACCCCAATATGGGCAATATGAGAAAGTCGCTGTTTCAGAGCACCGATTTCACGCAGTCCACGCCCCTGCATTGCTGCAACTATACGCATATGCGAGGTGTTATGAAGCTTCAGTCCTGGCAAAACGATAAATGCAAAAAGCGATAAATGCTCATTCAGATAATTAATAGCATTCTCGATCTTGCCCGCCCCGACCTCATCTTTAACGACCGACACATCATCCAGCGGCATAGCCCTCCTGCGTCTGGTAGCCAGCATAACCTTGGCATATAAAAAAACTGCAATCGCTAGCAGAACGGCCTGTATGATGGTAATTTCAAGATTAACCGAAATAAGACGAAGCACTAAACCCGCCGAATCATCAGCAAAACAGCTTGCTGAACTTATAAAAAATAGCGTCAGAATAAGAAGAAAATATTTATACACTACAAAGCTCCATACAAAGTAACACACTAACGTATAAGATTTTACTAATATTTTATACTTTAAAGTAGTCAAGTCAACTTATCTTTATTATAATATACCGGATAATAAAACAATACCGGATAATCATTATGAATGAGCTCATCAAAGAACAGAAGCGAGAGTTACGGCAAACAATAAAAAAGTCTATTCTAAGTATGACAGCAGAGCAAAGGACGATGTATAACCTGCAGCTTGCAGAACTTTTCTTCAAATTAATATCCGGCATTTTCCCTGAAAATCAGAATAATCCTACAATACTTGGTTACATGCCATTGCCCGACGAACCGGATATAACCGGTATTATGCAACAACTCACCAATTCCAAACTGGTCTTGCCGGTATCAGAAGCAGACTCAACCCTTTCTCTGAGACTTGCCGGTAAAAACCTGATCCAAGGAAGATATAACATAAGTGAACCTCCAGCATCGAGTCCCAATGTCAAAGCATCAGAAATTGATCTGGCACTTATTCCGGGGCGGGCATTCAGTCGTACCGGAGCAAGACTCGGACGAGGAAAAGGCTACTACGACCGGTTTCTAAATGAATATACGGGGATAACCGTCGGTCTTTGCTACCAGGAACAGCTCTTTGCTTCTATTCCAGTTGAAGAACATGATAAATTTATTGATTATATCATAACCCCATCACAAATAATTCATCCAGCAGGTTATTAGAACTATGAAAAATCGAACACTAGTTTTATATTGATAATTTCCCTAAGCATGTTATAATTTATTACATGTGTGTGGAGAAAGCCCTATGATAACCAGTGAAAGAATCGGAGATTTGCTCGAATTTGCCATTAATGGTAATTTCGATGTAATTATACACGGCTGTAACTGCTTCTGCAGTATGGGAGCCGGCATTGCCAGAAGCATCGCCGAACGCTTCCCGGAAGCGTATATTGCCGACCAACGTACAATTATCGGCGACAGATCCAAACTCGGAACCTATACTTCTGTAACAATTAATAATCTTAAAATCATAAATGCCTACACTCAGTATGATTGCGGTGGCCCCAAACCTATTGATTATAACGCAGTAGAAACAGTTTTCACCAAACTGAATTATGACCTTGCCCCCGCTTTAAAAATCGGAATACCACTCATAGGCGCCGGGCTTGCCGGAGGTGACTGGAATACAATCCAAAGTATCATAAACCGGGTGACCCCAAATCTAAACATAACCCTCGTGCATTTTCAAAAATCTTAATCTCAATGTCATCATAACATTATTACCCGCAAACTTTTTATAGATATACTCAACTATAATATATTTCATGCAAACTGTTAATTATCACAAACTAACAGGCTAATCGTATCGGCAAAATCTGTATTATTGTTTCCAATTCAACAATTTATTATTGACAACAACACTGTACTCCCTATATTTTGTTTCCATAGAAACAAAATATAGGGAGTACGTAATGACTAAGATTGAAAATATTATACCGCAACTAATGAGTATCGCTTTTAAACGACGCGGCCTGCTCAGGTTAAATTTCAAATATTTCCGCAGCAATTATAAATTTTCCGAAATGCACACGCTAGATTATATCGGCAAAAACACACATCCAAACGTAACCAGTATTGCCACGCATCTGGGTATGACCCGAGGAGCGATAAGCAAAGTTATAAAAAAGCTGATACGTAATAAACATATTAAAAGCTACAAAATACCTGATAACAAAAAAGAGATCTATTATGAACTGACTCCGGCAGGGTATTCACTGTTTGAGAAACATGCCATAATCCACCAGGAATTTACAGATCTCGATTCCGAATATTTCAAGCAGTTTGATACTGAAACCATCAAACAATTCAGTGACATTTTACACGGTTACTATGATTATCTGGAAACCAAAGCAACGACGTACGGTCATATAGAAACAACCAAGACCTTATAAAACCACCCGCTCATACAATGGAGTTTGTAATGACACAACAGAAAAAAACCATGCTATATTTCTATGCTTTTCTGGCCTTTACCGCTATGGGGCTGGGACTGAGTTTTGAAACTATATCCAATTATCTGCGCGATGCCTATAATACCGATGCTCTGGAACGTGGTTTTCTCGAATTTCCTCGTGAATTTCCCGGAGTAATCAGTATTTTCATTGTTTCTAGCCTTGCGTATATCGGTGATATACGTCTGGCGATTATTGGAGAGATTATCTGCGTAATAAGTATTACCCTTCTTGGCACTGTATTTCCCAGCTATTCGGTAATGATTCTCCTGTTATTCTGCTTCTCAACCGGTATGCACCTTCTTATCACTCTTCAGAACAGCATTGGTCTGTCACTAATTAAAAATGTGAAAACTATGGGCGCGGAGCTGGGACGCTTCAGCGGCATATCAACAGCCTTCTCAATGGTTTCGATGATAATTATTTTTATAGGCTTCAAAACCGGCTATTTTTCATATACCGCACATATAATTAAACCATTTATTTTCTGTGCAATTTCAATGTCACTCGCAGCATTTGCGCTGATAAAACTGATTGTTATTCTGAAGCATAAGATTCTTGCCGACAGAAAAATACGCTGGGTAGTAAGGCGTGAATATAAATACTACTATATGCTTACAATAATGTCAGGTGTCCAGAAACAGATAATGTTTGTATTCGGTCCCTGGGTACTTATTGAGATGCTCAACAAAAAAGCCGACACTATATCACTGCTCTTCTTTATTGCCACTTTTATTGGCATCTTTTTTATCCCGCTGCTTGGTAAAATGGTTGATAAATTCGGAGTAAAAAAAATGCTTTACGCCGATGCACTCTCATTTGTATTTGTATATATCTCATATGGACTGATAACCTCCGGTTTCAGAAGCGGCTTTCTCGCAACCACCGGTATATCAGTGATACTGGCATATTCACTGGTTGTGCTAGATAAGATGTCAATGCAGATGACTATTATTCGTACAATATACCTGAAAAATATTCTCGTAGAGGAAAGCGATCTGACCAAAACTCTCTCTATGGGAATGAGTCTGGACCATCTGGTAACTATTGTAATCGCAGCTTCAGGAGGTATAATCTGGTATAAATTCGGTGCCGAATATATTTTCTACAGTGTAGCACTGCTCTCAATTGTAAATGTGTACGTTGCCTACATGGTAAATCCTAAAGATCTTAAATCACATTAAAGACCGCAATATTCAACTAACATTTCTAATACAATAAAACAGGCTTCCCGAAACATAGCAATTCCGGGAAGCCGTTTTGGTGCATTAGTTGGATTGGAAAGACTACATCTCGATAACTATTTTGACCTGATCATCGGGGAAGGTTGCCGCCAGATCATAAGCCTTCTGCGACTCAGTAAAACGGAATTTTGAGGTAACCAGTGGCTTAACGTTTACCGCTCCGCTGGAAATACTGCGAATAGCACGTTCATAAACGTTGGCATACCTGAAAATTGTCTTCATCGTTATCTCTTTGGACTGAGCTTTTACAATATCAACAGCAGCCGGTTCAGGAGGCATACCTACAAACACACAGGTTCCACCCGGACAGATATAATCCATACATCCAAGAATAGCCGCAGGAGCTCCGCTGGCTTCAAATAAGATATCCGCGCCCCAGTCTCCGGTAGCCGCATTTACTATCTCTTGTAGATCCTCATTCTGAGGATTTACAGCACGCATATTAAGCTCAGAATAGTGCTTCTGAATAAAATCAAGTTTTCCCTGTTTATAATCTGCAATTATCACCTGTGAGCAACCTGCCCCCAGCGCGGCAAGAGCAGTAACCAGACCAATAGTACCAGCTCCAATAACCACAGCCACATCACCTGGTTTGATGCAAGCCTTCTGTGCTGAATAAATTCCGATAGCCAAAGGCTCGACCAGCACACCCTCTTCATAGCTCACATTCTCCGGCAACTTAAAGGTAAGAGCGGCCGGATGCACTACACTTTCACGCATACAGCCATGGATAGGAGGTGTCGCCCAAAACCGCACTGCGGGGTCGAGGTTATAGTGACCTTCAAATACCGCCCGACTCCCCGGTTCAGGAATTCCCGGTTCCATGCATACTCTGTCTCCAACTTTAATACTTTTTACGTTACTGCCGACTTCAATAACTTCTCCACTGGCTTCATGACCTAAAACCATTGGTTCACGTACAATAAAATCACCGATATGACCATGAGTATAATAATGCACATCACTCCCGCAAATTCCCACAAATTTTGGCGCTATCCTTACATCATCAGGACCAAGTTCTTCCTGAATATCAATATCCCGGATCGCCAGTTCACCTTTCTTTTCAAGTATAAATGCCTTCATAATCTTCTCCTGTATGGCTCATCACTTCTTCCGCACCGTTCTCCCTGCATAGCAGCAATGAAAACAATTCGTACGCATTTCGCTAATGAGCATTATATTATTAGCTATCCATATATTAAGCTCTGCAGACACACAACTACAGAGCCTTTACTGAAATTTATAATTCTTTACGAAATTACTGAATAACAATATCACAGTAATACCCAAAAAACATTTAACCTCATTGATTTATAAATAACTGATAATATGACATAGACAAAACAATAATGACATATAGTTTACGTTATCTTGAAAAAATAAGGCTCTCTATCATTTTTGCATCAATTTCACCAAGATTATCAATAACCTTGTCTGCATGAGGCACCAGCTCATCTCTGGTAAATGTTCCTGTAAGTCCAATTGCGGCCATTCCGGCACTTCTGGCTGCCTGTAACCCGTGAATGCTATCTTCAATAACGGCGCAATTCTCAGGAGCAACACCAAGTTTAGCCGCCGCAAGAAAAAACACCTCTGGATTAGGCTTACCGGTACTCACATCACCGGCACAAATAAACTTCTGCAATAAATCCCCATGCGGCATTATCTCAATAAGATCCTGGATATTCTCCCGAGGAGCGGATGAACCAATCCCAGTTTTAAAACCATTTCCCGCTATATCCAGCAATAACCTGCTAAGCGGCGCATTCTCCTCAAAAGTATCCCTGAAAGTCTGACGGTAATAGTTATCTTTTACCGTCATCCACCCTGCAATCTCCTCAGGTGTCATAGTCACCCCATGGTCTTTACACAAAGTACGCACAAAAGAATCACAGGTCTGCCCGAAATGATTACCGAACTTTCCTCTATCAATAGTAAAACCGAACTTGACTCCAGTAACCGCCCAGGACTGATAATGTACTTCCCAGCTGTCAATCAGCACCCCGTCCATATCAAATATTACAGCCTTATCACTCATTAATATTTCCTTCAATTAAAACCCTGCCTGCAAAATAACAAAATAACATTTGATTGATTATACAATAAATGTGTAATCATGTCTTGAACTTAGGAATATAAATTTTGATATGGCAAACGCAGGCAGGATTTTAACCTTACTTACTGAATGGTATAACCGCCATCAACAGGCAGTGACACCCCTGACACCATGGATGCAGCATCGCTGAGCAGGAATAAAACCGGTCTTGCTATCTCTTCAGGCTCCGCAAACCGACCCAAAGGCATAGCATCAAGAACCGGGCCGCTTTTGGCTGGATCTGACCAGGCCATTTTTCCCATAGCAGTCATGGTTACAGTTGGATTAACCGAATTAACCCTTATATTATATTCACCAAGTTCAAGACACATTACTTTGGTAAGAGCATCAACCGCTCCCTTGGAAGCGCAGTAGCCAAGGTGATCCCTGAGAGCAATAATTGATGCCTGTGAAGACAGATTAACAATAGCACCGGCTGTTTTATTCTTAATCATAACCTTGGCGATTTCTTTACTCATCAGCATACCGCCAATAACGTTTACAGCAAAGATTTTCTCAATGCTTTCTTTTTTGAATTCCAGAACAGGTTCGAGGATGCTGATACCGGCACTGTTCACCAGACCATCCACCGTATCCAAACCCGCTGCATAAGCTGCTACCGCTTCTTCACTAGTTACATCAAGCTCAATAGCCTCGCAATTTGCAAGCGCATTCAATTCAGCGACAATATCTGCGCCGAAGCCAACACCATAGACATATGCCTCAGCAGCGAGCAATTCTGTAACGATTGCTCTGCCAATACCACTTGTGGCACCGGTTACAACTATCTTTTTACCCTTCAAACAGCCCATTTTATACTCCTTCATTTATTTTAATAGTATAGCAGCATATAGAGTCTGCGATACTATTTATCAAACCATTAGCTCATACGAGCCATAATATCTTATGTCTGCTGATAAAAACTTCCGTACTCAGTAAACAGTTTATTATATTTTGCAACATTGTTACTACCGGCTTCCGCTTATACTAAATGATTGATCAGCTTTTAAAATACCTAGTATTACCGGCAAGACCGACACCAAGTACCGCCGACAGACATCACCGGATAAAGTCTCAGTCTCTTATTTACCGATAAATTACGAACCAACTCTACAATCAATACAACTACGGAACAAGAACAACCTTGATCGATTCAGTAGTCGAAGCAATTTTAAATGCATTTTCAAAATCAGAAAGAGGAAACTCATGAGTAACTATTTCCTCAGCAGACGTCAATTTTCTCTCAAAGTGATCAATTGCCACTTCGTATGAATATGGTCCCAAGTGTGAGCCTCTAATATCAAGTTCTTTTCTGTCACCGACAACAGACCAGTCAACAGTAGTCTCTTTTGAGAATACACTGAACTCAACAAATCTACCCAGTTTTCTAATCATTTCCAGCCCCTGAGTAACACCAACCGGCGCTCCGGTAGCTTCAATATAAACATCACAGCCATAGCCGTCGGTCAAATCTTTAACAATCTTTACTGCATCCTCTTTCAAAGGATTTATGACCATATCGGCACCAAACTTTTTAGAAAGTTCCAGTCTGCTGTCATCGGCATCGAGAACAATGAATTTTTTTGGAGTCTTTAGTTTTATCGCCTGAACCATACAAAGACCGAGAGGCCCCGCTCCGGCAAGCACAACAACATCATCAAAATCAATATCACCCCTGCGAACCGTGTGTAATGCACAAGCCATCGGTTCCACCAGAGCCGCTTCTTTGGCTGTCAGAGTCTCAGGAAGCTTATGTACAATTGCTGTTTCAGGAAAACGCATATATTCAGCCATACCACCTTCAGCAACATCCTTCTGGAAGCCGAAGATATTATGCACTTCACACATCCAGTACTTACCGCTTTTACAGAACCGGCACTTATTACAAGGTACTATCTGTTCACATAAAATCAGATCTCCCATAGCAACACCGTGATGCTCTGCAGCTCCATCACCAAGCTCAACCACGCGTCCGTAAAATTCATGCCCAGGCACTACCGGCGCCTTAACCCAGGGCTTATCACCGGCCCAGAACATCTGAGCTCCAGCCTCAGCCTTCACATCACCGGCACAAATACCACATCCTTCAACCTTGATAATAATTTCATTTTTGCCGGCTACCGGTCTGTCAATCTCCTCCAACTTATAGTCTTTGGGTCCGTGGCAGATCACAGCCTGCATTTTGCTAGGTAGCTTACTCATCTGATATCCTTCCTTAATATATAATCTTTTTAAATTACAGTACAAAATACTGAATTCTGTTATCTTTAAAAAAGTATAAGTGTTACCCGTATTCATATATTTCTCAGCAATGCTTCTGCGCGGAAAAATAGACAAAACAACCCTCCTCTGTCATAAATGACAGAAAAATATCATTCGCCACATGTACTTCAGGTTACTATGATGATTTGTTAAGTGTATGCATAAGGTTAGTAATTTATCTGTAGTGCGAACTATATATTGAGTAACAGATAACACTCATACCGGTAAAACACTAATTGGAATTTTTCTGGCGTGAGGAACTTATATATATTGCCAGTATTATTATTGCTCCCTTAAGAACTTTCTGTGTATATGGTGACACACCCATAAGATTCAGGCCATTATTGAGCACACCAAGTATCATCGCACCGACAAGAGTACCGATTATATGCCCTTTACCACCAGCAATATCAGTACCGCCCAATATTACCGCAGCAATTGCATCCAGCTCGAAACCCACTCCGGCGTTGGGCTGCCCGCTCATAAGTCTGCTGGTAAGCACGACACCGCTGATTGACGCTGTAAGTCCACTTATAACATATACCAGCATCTTAAATTTTTCAACTTTGATACCAGACAAACGAACCGCTTCTTCGTTACCTCCGATTGCATATACATAACGCCCGAAAGGAACATGATTCAGCAGTAAATACACCAGAATATAAACAACAAACATGATAAGAATCGGAGTCTGAATTCCAATAATAGATCCACGTCCAATTATTGAGAACGACTTAGGCAGGCCACTCATAGGATAACCGCCTGTATACAGCAAGGCGATACCACGTGGGATCTCCATCATAGCCAGAGTAACGATAAATGCCGGCATACGTGCATATGAAACCAGAAAACCATTAATAAAGCCGGCAATCACTCCCACACCAAGACCTATTATAATAGAAAGCAGCGGATTCCAGCCCGCAATCAGTGCCCCGGCAAGGAAAGTACCGCTCAATGCCATCACCGCACCAACTGAAAGATCAATACCGCCTGTAAGAATAACAAATGTCAGACCAGACGCAATAATAGCATTAATTGATACCTGTCTGGCTATATTTGTAAGGTTGTTCATTGTTAAAAAACGATCTGAAATTATCGACATCAGAATAC
Organism: Planctomycetota bacterium; assembly: GCA_963677015.1. Taxonomy (GTDB): domain Bacteria; phylum Planctomycetota; class SZUA-567; order SZUA-567; family SZUA-567. Next base: position 1,643,102 of record OY781533.1, on the reverse strand, counting down.
ACAAAACAATAAAACCTATAAATGACAGTATTTCAGGTCGGGAAGAGATATAGTGCGATATACCTTCGGCATCAACTCTCTTCTTCTCGATCACCACATTAGACACCATTATTTCCTCCTTTTGCACCCGCAGCATATTCCATAATACCATCAGGCGTAATTTCATCACCCTTCAAAGCAGCCACAATATCATCATTTCTCATTACAAGTACTCTATCACTGATACCAACAACCTCCGGCAGCTCAGATGATATCATTATAATACCCATACCGGCTCTAGTAAGCCCGCGCATCAGTTCATAAATTTCAGCCTTAGCGCCGACATCAATTCCTCTTGTAGGTTCATCAAAAATAAGAATCTTACACTGCGTACTCAGCCAACGCCCGATAACAACCTTCTGCTGATTTCCCCCAGACAGGTTTTTCACTTTAGTACGCTCCGAAGGAGTCTTGATTCCAAGATCTCTGACCTGTTTAAGAGTCCGACTGGATAAAGACTTTCTTCTTATGGTTTTGAACTTACTCAATGATTCTTTCAATGTATTTATGACAACATTATACTCAACACTAAAATCAAGGATCAGCCCTTGTGTCTTACGATCTTCCGGAAGTAACCCGATTCCAAGATCAAGTGCATCTTTAGGGTTACGGATAGCGACTCCCACCCCTTCAAGCTCCACCTCTTTTGCAATAGATTTATCAGCTCCGGTAAGCGCCCGTACCAGCTCACTCCGCCCGGCACCGACGAGTCCGGCAATACCGAGTATCTCTCCAGGATACAGATCAAAAGATACCTTGGGAAGATTTCTACTCCTCTGTAAAGCTTTAACACTGAGTAATGGTCTGGAAGAATAATCTATAGGTTCATGATTCTGCGGATAAGTCTGTGAAACGTCGCGTCCGACCATCATCCGTATCAACTCATCCATACGAAGCTCTTTTACATCCTTATACCCGACGGACTGACCATCACGCAGACAGGTTACCTCATCACATACCTCAAATATCTCTTCAAGATGATGTGAAATAAATACCATTCCCACACCCTTTTCTCTCAACTCCTTCATCAACTTAAAAAGATTCTTTACCTCCACTGGAGTAAGCGGTGCAGTAGGTTCATCGAGAATAAGAACCTTAACCTTCAGGCTTATAGCCTTCGCAATCTCTACAAACTGCTGCTGGGCAATACTCAGTTCGCTAATCTTGGAATTAGGATTAATATCCATACCCAGATGATTAAGCAGATCGGTTGCCTTCTTCCGCATTGCTTTCTTATCTAAAAAACCGTTCTTACGAATTTCTCTGCCAAGAAATATATTTTCATAAACCGTCATATAAGGTATAAGGCTGAATTCCTGATAAATTATACCAATACCCAATTCCTGTGCCTGCTGAGGAGATGTATGACTTACAACCTGCCCCTGAAAGGTCATCTCACCACTTTCAGCATCTGGCTGATATACCCCGACAATAATCTTCATCAGCGTAGATTTTCCGGCACCATTCTCACCAGCGAGTGCATGTATTTTGCCAGCATTGATTTTAAGATCTACATGCTGTAATGCCTTGACCCCGCTAAAAGTTTTTGAAACACTTTTTAACTCAAGTAGACAATTATCACTCATTTTAAACCCTCATTAATAATATGACATACGTCAAATTAATTCATACTGCTAATACTGAAGGCCGAATATTAATAAACCTAAATCCGGCCTCCAATCTTCATAACATTTTACCACGATGTTATTACCAGCTGAATCCTTCTGCGTTGTCTTTATTTATGAGCTTAACATCTACAGGAATAACCTTTGGAATGTTTGCTCCCCAGTACTGAGCAAGAGCGATAGCCATACCGATACGAATCTGGTCACGTGGATACTGAGCACTTGTAGCCTTGAATGCGCCGCCTTCCTTGATGTACTTGATGGCTTCAGGAGCACCATCAACACTTACAAGCTTGATATCTTTACCTGAAGCGTCAATAGCAGCAAGAGCACCGTATGCACCGGTATCATTTACACTGAAGATACCATCTAGATCAGGATGTCCCTGAATCATGTTTTCCACAACATTAAGAGCAATACTTCTCTCCTGTTTACCATTCTGAACATCAACGATTTCTATACCAGGAGCCTTAGCAACAGCATCCTTGAATCCTTTTACTCTTTCAAGAATTGGCACAACAGGAATACCATCAAGGATAGCTACTTTACCTTTACCATTAAGAAGTTTTACCAGATATTCACCAGCATAAAGACCAGCGTCATAGTTCTTTGAACCGACGAAAGAATCGATAGGACCTTCAGCCTGAGCATCAACACATACAACAATAACACCTGCATCCTTAGCTGATTCAACCGCACCCTGAACACCAACAGAATCGGTAGGATTCAGAATAAGAATATCAATACCCTTCTGAATCATATCTTCGATATCATTGATCTGCTTGTTAACATCATGGCGGGCATCAGTAACGATGAGTTCTGCACCAAGCTGTTTGGCAATAGCTTCCGCTGCTTCATTCATAACCACGAAATATGGGTTATTCATTTCCTGAAATGAAACACCAATAGTCAACTTACCATCTTTGTCCTCAGCTTTTGCATTTGGAACGACTAAACATACCATGGCAACAGCCACCAAACATAGAGAAAGAAACTTCTTTAACATAAATAATCTCCAAACAAAAAAACAACAAATAAAACTGTAAACCGTAACGAGACACTCTCATTAACACACTAACAACTACAATGTACAGCCAAAAAAACCTTAGTCAAATTATTTGCGCAATTTTTTATCAGTTTTCCGCAAACAAAACACAATATTACTTGACAGATTCGAAAATATGCTATAGATTATTAATATAAAATGTTTGACTTATAAGCAAATGTTTGCCCGATATATTTAATATATTTGAATGTAAAAATCCTGATATCAAGGCTTGATTCATAGCTTTATATATATATAATTCAGGCAAATGAAGAAATTATTATCTATTTTTGCGCAATTATTATCATTAACATACCATTATTTTTGTTGCGAACTTTAATTTATTTTGCAAAATAGGTACATAATAACGACATGAATGATATTATATTTTTATTATACGAAACTATTTTATTATAATGATAAATGTATAATCCAAAGTTTTATATAATATTCCGACTAAACAGCAAATTTTTAATTACGGAAAAGAGAAGTAATATGGCTCAGAAAAAAAAGGTCACACTGCACGATATCGCGCAGAAATCAGGTTTTTCTATTACAACAGTATCACACGTAATAAACAAAACCAGGCATGTTGACGAAAACACTAGAAATATAATCAAAAAAACAATAGCAGAATTGGGCTATAATATTGCGCAAAATTCTGCAAAAAAAACCGCCGACAAAACAATTGGTGTTGTTATCTCAGATATTAGAGTTGATTTTTTTACAGAAGTTGTGCGTGATATGCGTGATATTGCCTTTGAAAACGGCTACAATCTAATATTTACAGAATCATCGGAAGATGAGGATAAGGAACGCGATTGCCTTGAAATGTTTGCAGAAAAAAAAGTAGACGGTATTATACTGGCTCCAACCAATTGCCAGTCTTCACTTAGCTACTGGCAAAAAAAGAATATACCTACAGTCCTTATTGACCGTGACCTTGATAATGGAGCATTCGATTTTGTCGGTATTGATAATTTTCAGAGTGCGCATGAAGCGACAATGTTACTCTTGGCAAATAATGCAACAAATCTCGGCTATATCGGCTTCAATAAAGAAAACTATACCACCAGAGAACGTGAACGCGGTTTTGAGGTAGCTCTGCATGAAACAGGCAATTTCAACGATGACTGTGTATTGATGCAGGGATATAAAGCGCCGAATGATGTAAGTGAAGATCTTTATAAAGACTTTCTCCTGAAATCGCCTAAGAAGAATGGTATTCTCTGTGCGTCAAGCAATATTTGCTTCGAACTCCTGTCGCAAGCCGAAGAACTAGGTATAAAAGTACCTGAAGAACTTCTCATTATTGCTTATGACGATAACAAATGGTTTGAATTTTTGCAATCACCGGTGTCAGCTATCAAACAGCCGACTGGTGACATTGCCGTTTTAGCGATAGAACTCCTTATAAATAAAATCACAAACAAGCAGAACTCTCAATTACGGCAGAAAATAATTCTGGCTCACACAATTTCAAATAGGTTTCCTAACAAAATATTCCCAAAAAACTAATTTAGAAAGCAGAAATAAAGATCTATCGTGCTTTGATAATTTCATTTGAGTAACACCAAGGACTGCACAGTTGGCAGTAATCAGCGGCAGATAAATTCCAAGCGTCTGATACAATACAATAGTAGCATTTTTTAGAATAATCATATTTTGAATAATAATCAGCTTAATACATTAATTATGAATTAAAGAGTGTAAAAGTTAACAAAACACACGTGAATTAAATAGCAATTACGCCCCTACTGATTTTAGCAATTAACCACACGAAATAAATTGACATAATATTTACGTTTAATATAATATTTTAAATTGCCGTCATAAAGTAATTTAAGTAAAGTAATTTAAATGTTTTTTTTTCAATCTATAGTTTCCTATTTGGCAAACTATAAAACTATACATGACGCTATCACAGCGTTTTTACATTTATTAATTACAATATAAAGGAATAACTTGATAATGAATTACATTCGTCTTAACAAACTAATTATACTGACGCTGATCTCATTTTTTACAAGCCTGCTGTTAATACAAAATACCAATGCCAGCGAATTAAAAGTCAACAATAATGAAAGAATATACGTTTATTATTTTCATGGAAATGTGCGCTGCGCTACCTGCATGAGTATTGAGGAATTAACTGAAAAAGCTGTTGAAAACACCTTTGGCGAAGATTATAAAGAGCACAATGTTGTATATAAAGCTATTAATGTTGAAAAAGAAATGAATGAGCATTTTGTAAAAGACTATCAGCTTATGTTCAAATGTGTTGTTATTGCTAAAGAAGTTAATGGTAAAGAAACAGCATGGCAACGTCTGGATAAAGTTTGGAACTACCACTCAGACCAAAATGAATTTTATAGCTATTTTACCGAAAATATTAAAAAGTTATTAGCTGATAAATAAAGGATTTTCGATGCCTGAATTATATATCCCAATGCTAACGGCAATCTGGCTGGGTATTTTAACATCTATCAGCCCTTGCCCTCTGGCAACTAATATCGCTGCAATTTCCTATATCGGTCGAAGAATAGACTCGCCGGGAAGTGTAATTAAAACCGGACTGCTATATACACTTGGGCGAGTACTTACATATATAATAATTGCTTTTATTATAATCAAAAGCCTACTGGCATCTGCACCTATTTTCGTGAATAATCTACAGAAATACATGATAATGGGATTAGGGCCAATAATGATTCTGGTCGGATTAATCCTCATAGGAATTATTACCTTCAAAATAAAAGGTTTCACTATAAGCAAAAAAATTCAGTGCAGAGCAGAATCACTCGGTACTCTCGGAGGAGGTCTCCTGGGAATTATCTTTGCACTATCCTTTTGCCCGACCTCCGCTGCATTGTTTTTTGGCTCACTCCTGCCTATTGCTCTTGAGCACAACTCAAGCATACTGTTGCCCACGCTTTATGGTATCGGGACCGGCTTACCGGTTATTTTCTTCGCCATTTTACTGGCAACTGGAACCAACATAGTTTCTAAAGCCTATAACCAAATTACCGTTTTCGAAAAATGGGCTCGCTTTGTTACGGGGATAATATTTATTGGAATAGGAATTTACTATACTCTATCCTACTCTTTTTAGTCTTGCTCTTCACCAAAAGTACTGTTATTCAAAGTACTTTTGTGTTTAATATAATATTGTATATTTATTTGTCGTTTATACCTACGCCATCATCGACATAAAATCATGTGCCAATGTATTTCCCGGATCCTGCTCAAGAATTAAACCGCAAAGCTTTTTGGCTTCAGCAGAATTATTCAAACCGTATAAAGCTTGAGCTTTAAGAAAACAGGCTTGCCTTTTCTGACTTTCATCCAGATCCTCATCGAACAACAGAAGATTAGGTAAACTGGTAGCAAAATAGTCAATTTTAGCCTTCGTACTCATCAACATTTCAGCATACTCTTTCAAGGAATGTAAAAGGTTATCGGCGGCCATATTGTCTCCAAGTTCCCGTAGTGAAAGTGCAGTATAGTAGGTCATTTCCGAATATTCTTTTACCTCCATTGTCTGAAAATCGCCTCTGGCTTGCGCTGCAATCTGCCACTGTTTCTCAGCATCAGCCGTTCTGCCACTATTTGAATACGCCTTTCCCAACCAATAATGGATATCAGATTGGTTGGCCAGTAAATGTTTTGCCTCACCTAGATTACTTGGTGATGAGAGCGCTTTTTCAAAATAACCACATGCTTTTTCATTATCACCGGCAGAAAGAGAGGCTCTACCTAGTATCAGATTCAGCCTAACATGAAGTTCGAGAGCTTTGCCTTCTCCACCTTCCCATGGCTGAAACTTATGTGAATATAGAATTTTTTCCGTTTCCTTCTCCCTCCCCAAAAGGTTAAGCAAAGTACAATACTCTATCAGTAATTCATCACTCTGAAGTAATAACTCGGGATATTTCTCAAGTACCTCAATGCGCTGCAATGGCTCAACACCTAAACGTCTCCACAGTAGATCTTGCTCAAAATACAAACGGGGATCATCAGGATTATTCAGCAACGCCTGTTTGAATGCAGTTTTCGCATACTCAGTATCATGACGAATATTATAAGCGCCAATACCTATATTACGCCAGACAATGGCATTTTCAGGTTCTATTTTAGCAGCCTGCTCCCATAAACAAACAGCTTCTTCATGCCTCAAGTTATTGTAATACAGATTACCCAGATAGTATGCGGCTCTGCCATCCCCCGGATTACAATATAACGCAGACTCCAAAGCCAGTATTTCTTCTAATCGTGAAGGAAAACAATAATCCTTAGAATATGAATTGGCGTCATTACGCAATTTTTCTGCTGCACCAAAATTACCCGCCTTCTCTTCTATCCAAGCCGCCAAATAACGCAGCATAGGACCGGTACCGCTGACCTTTTCAGGTTTAGTCTTTACCAGAATTTCAACAGCTTCCTCATAAAATCCCGCCCTTTGTAAATCGATAGCTAAATCAATCCTTGCCTGACTGTCTGCCAGAGAATCTTTCCCCGCTAGATATCTTGCCCAGATATCTAGCATGTCCATCTGTAACGTCTCATCTATGAGATTTTTAGCCTGTTGCAACCTGTTTACTTTGGTTAGTATCATTGCTTTAAGATTACGCGCCCGCAGGTTATCGGTATTATACCGCAAGGAATAATCCAAATGTTCTAAAGCCAGTGACCAATCTTTATTTACGCAGTCAATCTCAGCCAGCACATGATATGCCGGAGCACGCCAGGCCATATTCCACGTAGCTTTATACAAAGAATCATACGCTTCCTTAAGATTACCGGTTATTCTATAGGTAATTCCTAAATTATAAAAAACCTCACCATCTTCTGGATTTGGATTTCTCCGTGTTAGTCGTTTTATTGCTGTTGTATAATAAGTAACTGCATCTGCAAATTTACCACTCCAGAAGCACTTTAACCCAAGTGCATTATTACAGCGGTAATCGCCATTGTCACGTTTCAGAGCTTCCTTCCAGTACAGCTCAGCCGATCTGGTCGCGTGCCGATACTGCTGCAAATGCAATCCGGTTATATACAACTCATCATTTGATATAATATCCTCAGGAAGCGAAGGCTCAGTAGCAGTCTCCGGTTCTTCTAAATTATTAACCACAGCCAGTTTCAAACACTCCTCAATATTATTCCCTGCCCGCACAATTAACTTCAATTCATTTTCAGCAATCTTTTCATTTACCGAAAATTCATATAACCACGGTTTATCAGGTGCAACAGCAATATCACCCTGATATAATATATTTTCAGAATGCATTACAATTACAGCAACTTTATCATGTTGTGCTGTTGAAGCGATGCCAATACGTATCCGGTTATTATAAGATACCAGATTCAAAGCAAAATTCTTACTCGCATATTTAGCTGTGCCAATCTCTGAAATAGGGTAAAAATACTGAGACCAGGTCTTGGTTTCTCCAGGCATAAGATAAGAAAAATCAGGCTGATTATCGGTGTAAACTCCAGCCATAAGTTCAATATAAGGCTCCAGACTATCACTGAGATTATCATCCCAGGCGTACCCAAAATCATGATTACCCCAAGTCCATTGCTTCTTACCAGGTGATATGTGATGATTCGCAACATGAACAATCCCAGCTTGTTCCTTATAGTCATAACCACCGCAAAAATCACCTTCGGATCCAATACACATATATGAAGTCGGTACTGGAATATTGGCATACCATGAAAGATCATTCGGTTTATAATCTTGCTCGCCCGAATTGCTATCGCGACGACAGTGAGGTGGTACAAACTTTGCGGGGATTTCATTATCAGGCACACCATCTCTGCCCCTTGCCGCATAATCAACACCATAGTATTTTCCGGAACATAGCGGAAACGTACTGAGTGCTCTTTTTGCGTGATCAGCAACCATCGTTACATCAATCGGAAAAAATGATTGATACTGCTCATGAACCCTTGTGGCAATATTCGCCCACCAGAGGAAAGTCTGAGTATTTTCCGTGCGGTTATAGGCACGAACCTTGAGTTCAAAATATGATTTATCAGGATACAGACATACACCGTGCATCCCCTTCATATGCTGTAACGGGTCATGATCCGAAAGCCATACCGTTACGGAACCATCTTCACCATTTTCAATTTCATAACTCACCGGCATATATGTGGCCGGCCTGTGATGCTGAGGCCAGTTAAATTCAATTCCACCAGAGATCCACGGCCCTGCAAGACCAACTAATGCAGGTTTAATTACATCCTGACGATATATAAAATCATAACCATTGGACTTATCTTTGGCAGAAAAAATCCGTCCCCCGATTTGCGGCAGAATAGCAACCTCAATAAAATCATTTTCAATATATATAGCTTTCCAGATTTGATCTATTTTCTTCTCACTTATCCGGTTATAAAACGGCAGAGGATAGGTTTTACCTGAACTCCCCTGAAACACCCTTTTTTCAAGAAAAATAGGATTTTGTTCAGGCTCATGAACAGTATATGTAGGAATAGTAACATCTTTTACCATAACATTTACACTAGACATTATTGAAGACCTTTCTTCAGAGAATTACAGCAATACTTAATCAATTTCAATTCAATATATAATTTTACTATAGTATACTTGATATTTTTCCTTATAAAATGCATAATAGCATTTATAACATACAATATATTACGACAATCAGGAGTTACTATGCATAATATAAAAAAACAGGAAGGTTTTGAAGGACAATTATTATTCAAGTTTACACCTGGCGAAATAAACAATGCTCAAAAACACCCTGTTCACCGACAACTTTATGCTACAGACATCGGATATTATCCTTACGCCGCCAACCATTTTGTTGAAAGAACTATTGGTATCAACAGCAATATTCTCATTCATTGTGTTTCAGGACATGGCTGGTATAAAATAGATAATGAAAAATATGACGTATATGAAGGCGAGTTCTTCGTTATACCTGCAGGGGTACCGCACCAGTACGGTAGTCAAAAAGGCTGGAGAATTTATTGGGTTCATATTGAAGGAGAATCCGCATCCGCATATGTCGACACTATAAATAAAAACGGCATTGCACCCAAGAGTGAGCCAACACGAAATGTCTCTATCGATATATTCAGAGATCTGCTCAAACAACTTTCAGCCTCATTCACCAGTTCAACAATCAGCTATATTCACTATTCAATCAGCCATTTGCTGGGAGGATACTGCTTATACGAAAACTTCACTGAAAACAAACCCCATACCCATTATGGAACCAACGATGTAATTGCTCATATGAAAGAGCACCTGCAGGAAAATCTGACATTACAAAGTATTGCAGAATTTGCAGAGCTATCTGTCAGCAGGTTCTCTCAAATTTTCAAAGAAGAAACCGGCTACTCACCAATAGACTATTATATAAAGTTAAAGGTGCAACGCGCCGCACAGCTGCTCATATCAACTTCATATAAAGTTAAAGATATTGCTGCGTTGTGTGGCTGGGAAAACCCATTTTACTTTTCACGCTCTTTCAGCAAAGTAACAGGTTACTCACCCAAGGAGTACAGAAAACTCTACTCCATCTAGGACGTCACTGTACCATAACTATAATAAGTCGGTTAATCCCTCTAGAAATTCTTGAGTAAAGCTCAAAACACTGAAGCAGATGCCAAAACAGCACCTGCTTCAAACATTTTATACTTTTTATAATATTTCTAGGAAGCGTTATTACGATTTTTAATTCTGTCAAATATAACCGCAGCCAGCAAGATAACACCTCGCGCCAGATACTGATAGAAGGAGTCCACATTAAGCAGATTCATTGAATTCTGAATAATTCCCATAATCAACACACCGGCAATTACAAAAGAGATTCGACCTACACCACCACTCATTGTCACTCCGCCAAGCACACAGGCACTGATTACCTCCAGCTCGAAACCCTGTGAGGTCATTGGCTGACCACTGGTCATTCTGGACGCGAGCACAATCCCGGCAAAACCGGCAATAACACCCTGTAATGAAAAAATTATTACTTTGGTTAGTTTAACATTAATTCCTGCCAGATACGCCGCCTCTTCATTACCACCTATTGCCAGAGTATTACGCCCAAAGGTGGTTTTCGCCAGTAAGGTTCCGAAAACCACAAAACAGATAATACAAATCCAAACAGGGATAGGCAGACTCAGAAAATCTTCATTACCGAGAACAAAAAAGTTGTCCATATAAATTCCAACTGCCCGCCCGTTTGAGAAGATATACCCAGCACCACGGACAATCTGCATAGTCGCTAAAGTAGTAATAAGTGCATTTATACCTAAAATAGAGATAATAACACCATTAGCAATTCCAACAATCAACCCTAAAAGTAACCCGCCGGATATACCCAAAAAGATACTCCCGGTATACTCCATAATCACCGCACAGACGACACCGGAGCAAGCGACAATAGATCCGACAGACATGTCAAAATCACCGGAAGCCAGACAAAACAGCATGGTACAGGCTACCATACCGGTCTGTGAAACCGCCAGTGCCAGTGACTCCATATTGATACCCGTAAAGAAATTAGGAACTGCTATAGAACATAAAACAAAGAGACCAACCAGAACAAGAATCATCCCGGCCTCTTCCCAGATGCCACCAATTATTCCTTTATGTTGCCTCATTGAATCAGAAAATTCAACTTGAGAACTCATTCCATCACCTTTCTATAAAAATACTTAACTGAAGATTCAGCATAAGAACTGTCATTAAAACTTCCTCTATGCGTCCTCTTCTACAGGAAGAGCTAACTTTAAAACGGCAGCTGGAGAAGCCTCATCACGACTCAGTTCTCCAGAAATTTTGCCTTCACGCATAACGATAATTCTGTCACTGATACCTAAAACTTCAGGTAGGTCGCTGGATACAACAATAATCCCGGTCCCTTCCTCAGCAAGTTTATAGGTTATTTCATAAATTTCACTTTTGGCGCCGACATCAATACCCCGGGTCGGCTCATCAAATAAGAGCAGATCAACCTTTTCTGAAAGCCAGCGTCCAAGAATTGCTTTCTGCTGGTTACCACCTGAAAGATTTTTCATAAGCTGTTTGGCAGAAGGAGTCTTTACTCTAAGTGATTTTATCTGATCCAGAGCATTTTTTCTTTCCCAATTATTATTCAGCCAGAATCTGCCGGTACTGTGATTAGGCCGTGAAGTAACATTTATATTTTCTTCAACCGTTGCAATAGGTATTATCCCATCCTGTTTTCTATCCTCAGGAACATATGCGACCCGTTTTTTAATCGCATGTGACGGCCTGGCTGAGCTATATTTCTTATTATTCAGTGTAATTGAACCGCCGGTTGTTTTTTCAGCCCCGAAGATTAACCGCATAAGCTCGGTACGTCCCGCCCCAACCAAGCCAAAAAAGCCGACAATTTCACCTTTATTAACGGCAAATGAAGCTGGCGCGGTCAGCCCGGGACCGGTTAACTCTTTAACACTAATGAGCTCCGTGCCTGTTTGGCGTGAACGGTAATTATAAATATCCTTGAGTTCCCGCCCAACCATCATCTTGACTAGGCTGTCATTATCAACTTTATTAATATCATACTCAGTATTGACATGCTGACCATCACGGAATACTGTCACCGCATCGCAGACGGTAAAGATTTCTTCCATTCTATGAGACACATAGAATATAATCTTTCCCTGCGCCTTCAAATCAGCAATAATTTTGAAGAGCTGTTTTGTCTCTCTCTCCGATAACGAACTGGTCGGTTCATCAAACGCAATAATTTCCGCTCCCTGCGACAAGGCCTTGGCAATTTCCACCATCTGCCGCTGCGCAATTGATAATTTACTAAGCCGGGTATTTGGTGAAAATTTCTCCCCTATTCTTTCAAGCTCAACCATTGCCTGTTTCAGTAGTTCCTTTTTATCAACCCAGCCGCAACGATTAGCAGGCAAATGTCCCAAAAAGATATTCTCTGCTATCGACAATTCCGGAACCAGCTGCAGTTCCTGATATATTACTGCCACTCCAGCCGCAATAGCGGCTGAAGCATTGGCAAATTTTACATCCTTATTATTGATAATTATCGAACCTGAAGACGGCTGATAAGCTCCTGAAAGGATCTTTAATAATGTGGACTTACCAGCACCATTCTCTCCAATCAGACCGTGAACAGAACCCTTTCTAGCTCCGAAAGTTATGTTATCTAGAGCTTTAACCCCGGGGAAGTTCTTACATATTCCGTCAAATTGTAGATAATTTGAATTCTCCATTATTATTATAGTCCCTGTTCCTTATAGATTTTTTCCCAAGTATCACGGGTAATAAATACACCAACAGTACGGGTATCAGCAGGAGGTTCTTTACCATCCACAATCCACTCATACATCATTTTCGCGGTATCATATCCATGCTGCTTTGCAGAAAGAAGCATTGAACCATAAAAACCGGTTGGTGATGATTTTTTAAATTCTGTAATACAATCGGTACCGTTAATACCAACACCAATCACATTATCAGCCTTATAACCACGTCCTTCCATGGCGCGAACACCACCAATAGTTGCGCTGTCATTCATGCCGGTGACGATCCAGTTTTTGTACTTTGTTTCCTTGGTAAGAAGAATGTTAACACCGTCAAATGCTCCAGGGACATCGGAAGTTTTCTGTGGCGCATGGAAGATCTGGTCCTTAGGGAAACCACCAGCTACTATTGAATCATACTCACCGTCTGTACGGTCGCGGGCGGTATCAAGTTCATCAAATGTTACGATACAGACACCGGTTTCAGACTCTTTCCAGCCACGGTTTTTCATCTCTTTCAGTGCTTCTTCACCACATTTCTGACCGATTTTATAGGCTGATATACCAAGGTACTTTACCTCTTCCATTGGTTTATCACCCTTCATAAAGCGATCATCCACGGCAATTACTTTCATATTATGCTTCTTCGCACGCATCATAATAGCTGGCCCGAGTTTTACATCTGGAGTACAGATGACAAAACCTTTTGCCCCGCTTGCAGCCAGGTTATCAATAGCGGCAAGAACCTTAGGACCATCAATTCCACTTATTTTAATAAGCTCAAAACCCTTTTCTTTAGCAGCCTCCTCAGCAAACTTCCATTCCAACTGAAACCATGGTTCCTCTGGCTGTTTAACAATAAAGCCAATTTTAATATCTTCAGCAGCATTTAGCACAGATGAAGTAAAAAGACTTACAATAACCAAAAGACACAAACCGATAAGATGTCTAATCATTAATTTCTCCTGCAATAGAATAATAAAAACAAATACACAGTACACACAATTTAAGACGAATCTTAATTTTACACACACTATAATATGACAATCATAATATACCTGCCAAAGCAAGCAGCTGATATAATTCTTAATACAAAATTATTAAAATACTTTAGAAATGGTATAAAAAAACACACATGTATGACAAGTTTTACCTGTCATACACACACTCCAGATATAGAAAAAATATAAAATATTATTTTAGTATACCTTAAAATATTCGTTAAAGAATGCAGAATAATATTATTTACATTCAAAATATTACGACATAACCAGTTCTATATTCTTTCGTAACCCCAATAAATAACCCTCAACATACTAGCACAATATATTACACACTTTATCACGCTTGAAGTGATAATACAAATTAATAATACAAAATTAATAATAAAATGCATCTCACCAGAACAAATAGGGTTTAGAAATAGTTGCCAGCCAGACTACTTATATTTGACACGGTATATCTTGAAGAAGATTGGGTTAATTGAATAGATTTTTTTTCAACGCCTTGATAATTCAAAACACTCAAATAGGATTATTCTTAAAAAAATATTCTAATTTTTATTGATCACGTCTAATCATACTTAGTATATGCTAAAAATTAATGTGTTATTTATAACTACTTCTGTATCTTAGGAGAATTTTACAAATAATATTGTCCTAAAAATATAACTTTATCAATACGAAACTATAATAATGCGCTAATATCAGCACATTATTACAAAAAGAATATATTGACATATATGTAGTATTATTTATTATTCATTTGCCAATTAAAAACTTTAATTGTGAAAGTCAGAGTTCGCAATGTTTTTAATAGTGAATCTAGTAATAAGGGTATTTATAAAATGCGCCCCAAACTTTCCAAACATAATCCAGACCTGCTAATGTCTGGAGCAATAAAGTATTTAATACTTTCGTTTCTATTGCTGTTTTTTAGTTCCGGCACATCCTTTGCCAGCTCCAACTACGTTGTCACCACCGCAACTACCGCTACAAACGGCGGTTTAACAAATTTTCTTGAAACCGGAGACTCCCTTACTGTTGCAAACTCCGGCTCAATTACCATGTCAAGCAATTACTCTATCGGTATAAATGCCGACACGTCAAAGACCGGAATTACTGTTGACGTTGACAATGGCGGCGCAGTTTCAGTTACCGGCACCGAGTCTATCGGCATACAGTTGGGCGCTAATTCCAAAATACAAAGCAACTCAGGCAGCACTATCAGTGCCTCCGGTACACGGTCTGTGGCTTTAGTTGGCTATGAAGGTTCTGCTTTCTATATTAATGGCAACGTCAGTGCTACCGGCACCGACTCTTATGCGGTCAATTTCTTAAATACGACAGTCTCCGCTCTACATATACTTAACGGAGCCCAAATAACCGGCGACATACATGCCGCTAATACTGCACATATTACCTTCGGTTATTCGGATTCCAGCTTATCGACCGTGGATCCTTCTTTTAACTTTGTGTATAACGATAACATTACAGGAGGAAAATTCAACGGCTACTTCGCTGGGGGCACGACCACCCTCAATGGAACCGAAAATAGTTTTTCAAAAATCTACATAGGTGCTGAATGTTTCACTCTGACTGCAACTCCAGACGGCACTGGTTTAACAAATACCATTAAAAGCATAAGCGGCGCAACCGCCACACTCAACATTAAAACCAATCTCACCGCCTCAACTCTGACTCTGGGAGCAGGAAGTACCCTCGGTCTTTATATTGCCGACACATACTCCTCCAGCGTCACTATTAGTGGTACTGCCACTCTTTCCAATAATTCAACAATCAAGGTTACCGGCACCGGTGGACAGGTTGATACCACCTATACCCTGCTCTCCACTAACGTTTTGACCGATAACGGCACAAACATAGAAATAGTTGACAACTCAGCTCTACTTGACTACAGCTATACTTTTACGACCGGAGCCAATGGAAAACTCACAGTTACGACCCAGAAAGCCGCCAATGGCACTACCTGTGCCAATGCTGCAAGCACTGAAAATGTCGGGATAGGTAAGGAGCTGGATCGTCTTTCCGCAGATCACCCTGCCGGTATGGATGATCTTTTCCAGGCACTCAACAGTCTCTCAAGCAGCGATGCGGTTAATTCGGCCATGACCCAGCTCAATAGTAGTACGGCAACAACCTCAATAACTGAAATCGGCAACTCCGCCGTACAGATGTTCGACACCGAATTCAGCAACCAGATGAGTTTAATGAGAATGTCCAATCTCTCCGAATCTCTCCTGCCGGTGACAGTTGCGCAGAATCAGAACCGCTCGAAAATTCGTGATGCCGCTGGCGGAATTCCAACCAAAGAATATATCGCAAGCCTCAACCATAATACTTGGGGCGGCATGCTAAAATTATACGGCGGCTTTGGTAAAAACGGCTCAACCACTTCCGCTGCCGGTTATGACTTTGGCAGTGCCGGCATTCTTGCAGGTATTGACTATACGTTCAGTAACGAACTGCGCCTTGGAGGTCTAATCAACTATTCATACAACCGGGCCAATCTCTATAATAACCTTGGAAATGCAACAGACCATGTTCTGCGTATAGGTCCATACTCCAGCTACAATTTTGACAATATGTTTGTTGACTTTTCTCCCACCGTCGCTCTGCATCAGCTCAGGACCGTACGTAATATCAGCTTCATGAACACCACCGCCACCGGTGAACGCAACGGCATGGATATTGATCTCTTTGCCAAAACCGGATACCGTATTGACCTTCCTAAAAACTTTATGCTCACCCCAAGCTACAGTCTCAGCTTTACGACACTCTATGATCCTCAGTATACTGAAGAAGGTGCCAGTGGTGGAGCTAACCTGAAGGTAAGCGAATACACCAGCTGCTCACTGCGCCAGAAACTGCAGTTAAAACTTGGGAAAATCTTCACTATTAATAATCACATAGTGCTGCTGCCTGAAATCTGGGGTGGCTGGCAACACGAATATCTCAATGATGATTCAGAAGTGACCACAGCTTTTGCTACCGTCCCCTCACAGAGCTGGACAACACCTGTTAGCAAAATTTCTGCAGACAGAGCGAATTTCGGAGCCAGTCTGACAACCATGATCTCCAGTCGCTGGGAACTAAACGCCCGATTCAATCACTCCATCTGGGAAACCGGCTTCAATACAGAATTTGCTTTAAGCGCAAAGCTCAAATTTTAATTCTGCCCTGACAGGCTACATTTAAACAAACCTTCCATTACCCTAAACAGTTGCTAACAGTCTACTGTTTATACTTTTAGGCAATAATTTTGGAGAATTATTCTATTACTATTGCTATTATAAGCTATAATAATGGATATTTATAAACCTAACTTGAAATAGGATTACCATATAAAAATGATAGTACTTATATCAATGCTGCTTGTTATATTCTCTATCTGGTATGTTCCATTTAGATTAAAGAAACTTCTCCCGCTCAGGCGGGCATGGCCTTTACAGCTTCTTACACTGATAATATTAGGCGGTTACTTTCTAATATTTGTGAAAGGCTTATTCGCCAGTGCGAATTACTTTTCAGCAACCGCATACAATATTCTGGGACTGGTATTTATGTTTCAGGTATATTTGTTTATATATATGCTGATAACTCATATACCAGCTATTTTTCTAAGCACAAAGCTTAAACGCATTATTGCAATATCAGGAATTTGTCTAAGCTTCTTCCTGGTTGCTTACGGCTTTATTCACGCACAGTCATTCATAATAACCCGGCAAGAGTTAAAACTACATAATTTAAAGAAGCCGGTTACAATAATGCACATTCCTGACCTTCACCTGGGAGCGCAACGCAGCGAAAAATATCTGCAAAAAGTTATTACCGCCATAAATAAAACAAAACCTGATATTGTAATTTACAATGGAGACCTCGTTGACAGTAATATTGCATTAAGACCAGAATTATTTGCATTATTTCAAACTGTAACATCAGAGCAGTACAATACCTTGGGAAACCATGAATATTATATGGATACAACCAAAGCATTGAAGCTTATTGACGCTAATACCATTACCATCCTGCGCTCAAAAATGGTTACAACACACGGGATTCAGCTAATTGGACTTGACTACATGAGTGCTGACAGCAACGCAAACAATCCCCACCGTGTAAATAATCTTACAATTGCTGAAGAACTCCCGAAAATCAGCCGCACAACAAAGCATCCAACAGTTCTTATTCACCATAGCCCTGTTGGTCTTAAATATGCAGCCGCAGGAAATATAGACCTGATGCTTTCAGGTCATACTCACGCCGGTCAGCTATTTCCCAATACTATTCTTATTCAATTCCTTTTCCCCATGTTTGAAGGAAAATACACCGAAGGTCCTACCACGCTATTAGTTTCAGCAGGAGCAGGAACATTCGGTCCCTGGATGCGTCTGGGAACAACCAATGAACTGCAATTAATAAAACTTGTACCCGATCTTTAATACCTGCCTATCAATTAATATAATCCGGGAAAACATATTTATATTACTGTAAAATGGTATAACTGCCTACTCAAGCGAGCATTTAATCAGACCCTGTATTGATTTAAAATAATATCCTGAAAATCTGCATTATTTTTTATAAAGAGATAAAAAAGATATGACGATTACACCGTTTAAATGACAATAAACTAGACATTTTAAGTGTAATAATCAATCTGCTCATTATAACCAAAAATAATTGACAGAAAAAATTTTACACCATATACTTAATGTATATCTTCAATCTTACAGCTTATAGGGGACAACATGCTAGACAACCTCAGAAAGTTTGTTGCACCGGAATTCATAACTGGAATAGGTGCAAGAAAAAGAGTAGGACAATATGCACGAAATTTAGGCCTTTCAAAGGTCCTTGTTGTCACCGACCAGGGAGTTCATGCGGCAGGATGGGTCGAAGAAGTTCTGGTTGAACTTGATGAAGCAGGTGTTGAGCATTCTTTGTTTATGGGACTAACGCCAAACCCCAAAGATTTTGAAGTACACTCCGGGGTTCAGGTTTATAATTCCAGTAACTGTGATGGTATTGTTGCAATTGGTGGCGGCAGTGTTATTGATTGTGCAAAAGGTATAGGTATTATTTCCACTAACGGCGGCACCATAATTCACTACGAAGGTGTTGACACTATTCAGTCTCCCTGCCCTCCTCTTATTTGTATCCCGACAACTTCGGGAACATCTGCGGATGTTTCACAATTTGCCATTATACGTGACTCTAACCGACTGGTAAAAATGGCTATCGTAAGTAAGGCCCTTGTACCGGATGTATCACTTATAGATCCAGTTACAACACTGACAATGAATGATACTTTAACAGCCCATACCGGCCTGGATGCCCTTACGCATGCTTGTGAAGCACTAGTTTCTAATGCTTCATCTTCAATAACTACTGTTCATTCACTTGAAGCAATCAGACTTATCAAGCAAGGACTCAAAACAGCATACGTCAATGGTGATGATATTAATGCCCGCAGCATAATGATGCTTGGCAGCCTCCATGCCGGCCTAGCCTTTTCTAACGCAAGTCTAGGCGCAGTACACGCGATGGCACATGCCCTTGGTGGACTTTATGATCTGCCACACGGAGTCTGCAACGGAATATTACTTCCATACGTAATTGAATACAACTACCCGGAAGCCAGCGACCACTACAACCGGGCGTGTCATAGAATGGCTCCAAATAAAGACGCTGACTGTAAAACTCTCGTTGACTCCATCAAAGATTTAATGCAGGCTGTAGGTCTTACAGAGACACTGAAAGATTTTAATGTTAAGCAATCCGATTTCTACAGTCTATCCGAGATGGCATTACAGGATGCCTGTATGGCAACCAATCCGCGGGTACCGAAAATTGATGACATAATAGGAATATTTGATAATGCCTTCTGATCGTTCCAACCGACATGAAGAGTACCGCAAGAAACTGCTTGGACTCGGTGAATCATCTCTGCGTAAGAATTACTATCCGGAACTCCGCAAACACATGCGGGAGCTTGAAGAATCACGTACCCGCTATAAAACAATTTTTAACGCCACTGCCGATGCATTGTTTATACATGATTCTGAAACCTTCAATATACTTGATAATAATAATCAGTCATGCCAGATGTTTGGTTATACATCGGAAGAATTTCTCCTGATAGATTTTAACCGGCTCTGCAGTGGAGAAGACCGATACACACGCAAAACCGCTATGGACTACCTTTACAAGACTCTGAATGAAGGCGTTCAGAATTTCGAGTGGCACTGCCGCAAAAAGGATGGAACATTATTCTGGACCGATGTTATACTCAAACAGGCCCTCATCGACAACAAGAACTGTGTTATTGCCTCAGTTAGAGACATATCATCTAGAAAACAGCTTGAAGAGCAGTTGAACCAGAGTCAAAAGATGGAAGCAGTCGGACAGCTTGCCGGAGGAGTTGCACATGATTTTAACAATATGCTCTCAGGAATAATGGGATCCGCGGAAATTATAGGTAAACTCAGTAACAATGATAAAATATCGGAGTTGGCCGATGTAATTATCAAAGCTGCTGAAACAGCCGGTAATCTGACAAAGCAGCTCTTATCTTTCTCCCGTAAAGGCAGCTCTAAACTCAAGCCGCTCCACCTTCATCAGGCAATAAGCAATGCGACAGATATTCTAGAACGTAGTTTTGACCGTAACATCGAACTAAGACTGGATCTTGACGCAGAAAACGACACTATATACGGGGATCTTCCATTAATTGAAAATATAATAATCAATATGTCTTTAAATGCCAGAGACGCAATGCCTTCTGGAGGATTATTGCTTATTCAGACGGAAAATCAGGTTATCGATCACAATAATCACTTCAGAACACAAGATTCTGATAACGATTATATCTGCCTAACCATAACTGATACCGGCACAGGAATGACTGAAAATACAAGAAAACATATTTTTGAACCTTTTTTCACAACAAAAGATGTTGGCAAAGGCACAGGACTGGGGCTGGCAGCGGTATATGGAGCAGTGAAGCGACATAATGGTTATATTGAAGTTGAAAGTGAAATCGGCCGGGGCTCAAAGTTTCTGATTTACCTTCCAATAACCGCTCCGGTAACCTTTGAAAATCCTGAAATTCCTGAAGCCGTAGAAGTTTCTGGAAGTGGCACAATATTACTTATTGATGATGAGGATATCCTACGTTTTGTAGGCGAAAAAATGCTTACAAAACTAGGTTACAAAGTGAATACTGCTGTCGACGGAATTGAAGGGATTAGCAAATTCAAAGAGAACACACCGGATTTGGTACTACTTGACATGGTAATGCCTAATATGAGCAGTACTGATTGTTTTTATGAACTCAAAAAAATAGACCCTCAAGTCCCTATTATTGCAGTCTCGGGATTTACACCTGATGATACCATTAACAACCTCTTTGATAATGGACTTGCCGGCTTTATGGAAAAACCTTACAAACTACACGAATTAAGCAGTAAAATTGCAGCTGTAATGTCTAAATCAAAACTTTAAATAACGTTGCAGGTATCTTAAAATTTTATAATTATATATGATACTCTGGAGCAATTTAATCAGCACTATATGTTTATTAACAATATTCATCTTAATTATGAAAATTTTTGAAAGTAAATTCACAACCCATTCGTAAATAATAATTGAAAGATTTTAACTGTTTACAGTAAGTAGATAGTATAAATAGGAGATAAATATGGGTATAAGTGGAATTTCCGGCTTTAGTTCAATGCCGATGATGAATATGCAGTCATCTGGTCAAAATAATATTGATGACCTTTTTTCATCAAGTGATGTAGATGGCAGTGGCGGACTTAATGAAGAAGAATTCGCCAGTTTTGATAGTGCTATGCAGGAAGCGATGAGTAGCGGCGCTTCAGGTGGAGCTGGCAGCCCTCCCCCACCTCCTGCATCCTCCTCTTCCTCAGAAGAAAGCTCAAGTGATCTTTTCAGCCAATTTGATCTTAACGGTGATGGAGAGGTAACTGCCGAAGAATTGGCGGAAGCATTGAGCTCAGACTCATCAGATACCAGCAGCGATGATAGTGAGAGCGCTTCAAACAGCGGCATGATGAATGAACTTATGGCTCAGAATTTCCAGACCATTATGAATATGATGGATACAGCCAATGAAAATTCAGAGGAGGATGAAATAGTAACTCAAACATCCAGTATTTTCAACCAGCAGTATGCATCACAAATTCAGGAATACATGAATCAGGCATCTGCGGCGTCAGGTACAGCCGCCTCTTCAGGTCTGATTTCAAGCACCATATAACTGCATTTACTCTACATATAATAAAATCCCCCAACTACCCTTTGGATCTCCAAAGGGTTTTTTGTTGTATTATAAAACACACCGGGAATTCGCCAAAACAGCGAATTCCCGGTTAAAAGCTATAAATAAATATAGAGCTTAAATTTTACCTGCCGTACAGATATGCGTCTATCTTCTTCTGAGCATCAGTATCATAAAGATCAATATTAAGACCAGGAATATATTTGCATGCTTCATATACTACCGGTACAAAGTCACCATGAACACCGACACAATGATGAATATATGGGCCTTCGACAAGTTTACGCTCAAGAGCAAGCCAATCTTCAACCTCTATCCAGACATACGTACCCATAATATACGGACCTTCAACACCCTTGGCTTTTCCCGCCAAAAGCTTGTATTCTCCATGATCACCGTCAAAACGCAGAATTGTCATCTCCCCGCCCTTGATCTCAGATAGTACGGCACCGGCACATTTTCCCGGAAGAGCGAACGGACGGCCAAGAATAGGTTTTTCCTTAGCCAGCGACAGCGGATATGGTCCACAATGCTGAAGAAGTTCTGCATTGTCATTATCAGGATGCCTTACAGTCCAGTCAGCAAAGAACGGAGAAGTATCTCCCATAGTTGCAGCCTGCGCAATTACTGCTGAAACCGCACCATGAACATCGGTTTCACATGCAACAGGAATACCGAGATCGGTAAGAATGGAATTACAGACACAAGGCATTATTGAAAGTTCATGCTGAAGCGAATCCCAGCATTGAATAGCTATGGAATTACAGCCGTTATTCTTTGCTGCGGCTTCCATTGCAACCTTGAGAGCGGCAACTCTGCGTACTTCATCAGGGTTGACATTCACCTGCATTTTTTCATTCATAAATTCTATAGTCGCAGCAACTTCAGAATTATTAACGTCAGCATCAAGCCGCTTTACTGCCGAAACAATCTCTGACAAGCTCACCGGAAATACCTGAATGCCAAATTTTTCCAGCAACTCACCCTCATTGAACATTACTGTCCAGAAACCAGCAGGTCTTGGCGCTATCTGCAACACACGTGTAGTTCTGACTTCACGCACAACATTAACCGCAGCGATAAAGTTCTTAAGACCGCGTTCAAAACTTACATCTTCAAGACGGTCATTAGGCAAATAAGTAAAAGGAAGGTTGAAACGACGAAGTACTTTACCGGTAGCAAAAAGACCACACTGACTGTCACGTAAACGTGAACCATCTTCAAGCGGGCTTTCATCCCGTGGTCCCCAGAGCAGAACTGGCAATTTAAACTCCAGCGCTACTTTACACACAAGATCCTCGGTACCGAAATTACAATGTGGGAAAAACAGACAGTCAACCTTTTCCGCTCTGAATTTTGCAATAACTTTTTCAACATCACTTTCAGAATGCAGAAGCCCTTCATCGTTTACATCATCAATCCCGACATACTCAACCCCGAGCTCATCCAATTTCTGATAAGTCTTATCTTTATAGGCGTGTGCATCTTCCTTGCTGAAGATAAATCTTCTTGTAGGAGCAACACCTATCTTTACAGAATACTTTTTCATATTATTTCCTATCAATATTTACAGACAACGAAATTTATTTTGCTACTGAAGCTTTTGCGTTCATACGCTTCTGAATCTGATCAAAAACTACAGCGGCAATAATTACAATACCTTTAATAACATTCTGCCAGAACTCCGAAACCCCAAGCATAACCAGACCGTCATTAAGGATACCGATTACAAAAGCACCAATTACAGTACCACCGATTGTACCAACACCTCCTGATAGAGATGTACCTCCAAGAACCGCAGCCGCAATAGCATTCATTTCATAGCTCTCACCTGTAGCCGGATGAGATGCAACAAGCTGAGAAGATATAATAAGACCCACAAGACCTGCACAGAATCCTGAGAACATATACACCCAGAGCGTAACCTTTTTAACCTGGACGCCGGAAAGTTTTGCGGCTTTGGCGTTACCGCCAATGGCATAAATATGCCTTCCCAATGGTGTTTTCTTGGCTACATATACGGCTATAATAGCCAGAATAATCATAATCCAGATCGAAACCGGTATCCCAATTATATGCCCGGCACCAAGGAAAGTAAACCCGGTATTTCCCAGCTCTTCCTTACCCTGAAGATTAGGAAAAGTTGCTCCGCCGGAACGGAGATTAGCCAGACCTCTGGCAATATACATCATACCCAATGTACCGATAAACGGAGCTACATTCAATTTAGTTATCAAAACACCATTGAGATATCCGATAAATGTACCGATAATGAGTACTGCTATAATAATGGACCATATGTTGAAGAACATAATATCGCCGCCGGGTATAGCAAAGCCCTCATAAATCAAGCCACCGGCGATCATACCGCACAAACCTACAATACCGCCTATTGAAAGATCAATACCGCCGGTAAGAATAACAAAGGTCATTCCCAAAGCAAGAATCGCAGTTATGGCCACATGCTTGCCAACAGTCACGAGATTCAGTGGATTCAGGAAATTGATATTTCTTGTCACCTCTAATAGCACTGTAATAATCACAGTGATAATGACCAGCGCAATAACAGTACGCATCTTCATTATCCACAGGCTAAGATTAACATTCTTTTTATTTTGCATTTCTACTCCTAGATACCATTTATTCAGGTATATTTAATATCATCACAAACAAGTTTTACCCAACCTTAGTCGTCCTGTGACCGATAGCAGAGGCATCAACAAGATTCTCTTCGGTTATATCTTTCTTGGTAAGCTCTTTGGTCTTTTTCCCCTTAGAAAGAACTATAACACGATCACAAACACCAATAATCTCTTTAATTTCAGAGGAGACAAAGAGTACTCCCAAACCCTCTTTTGCCAGCTCATCCATAAGCATGAATACTTCGCCCTTTGCTCCCACATCAATACCTCTGGTCGGTTCATCCATCAGCAGAACTTTTGGCTCTGTGAGCAGACATTTACCAATTACAACCTTCTGCTGATTACCACCACTCAATGATGAAACCGGCACCTTGGGACTTGGAGCCTTGACACTCATCTTTTCAAACATGCGCTTTATAGAACTGCTCTCAAGAGCCTTATCGATATGAAAACCATATTTGATAATACGCCACAATCCCGCCATAGTCATATTATGACCAACCGACAAAACCGGCACCAGTCCCTCACGCTGTCTGTCCTCAGGAACCAGCACGACACCTTCCCTGATACGTTCTTCAATATCCTGAGTTTTCAGTAACTTATC
The DNA here is from genome assembly GCA_963677015.1 of Planctomycetota bacterium. Classification (GTDB taxonomy): domain Bacteria; phylum Planctomycetota; class SZUA-567; order SZUA-567; family SZUA-567. The sequence goes on along the minus strand of OY781533.1, from coordinate 1,617,542 downwards.
ATTGATTTTTATCTCACCTTCATAATCAAGATTAAGTCCCATTATTGCCTCCAGCACTTCAGAACGACCGGCGCCGAGCAACCCATAAATGCCCAGGATTTCTCCCTTTTTTAAATCGAATGAAATATCTTTCAGATCTTCCTGTTCAGTCCCGAACCTGCATGAAAGATTTTTCACACTCAAAACAATATCATCAGAATCAGGCAAATCCCGCTTAGGAAATACATCCCCCCAGTCTTTTCCTGCCATACTCCGAACAATCCACTGTAGAGTCACATCTTCCATTTCTTTAACCGTTACCAGTTCCCCATCACGCAAAACCGTGATATTGTCACCGATTTCAATTAGTTCTTCAAGTTTGTGAGAGATGTAAATTACCGCTACCCCTTGACTCTTGAGGTCATTAATAATATTAAATAAAACCCGTACTTCTGTGTTACTAAGAGCAGATGTAGGCTCATCCATAATAAGAATTTCCATCTCATTACGCAGTGATTTGGCAATCTCAACAATCTGCTGCTGACCTACTTTTAAATTTGAAACCAATTCTTTAGGATTGATATCCTGCTCAAGCCGCCTCAACAATACAGCGGCCTCTCTTTCCTGGCGCTTGACATCTATATTGCCATATTTGTCTGTCAACTCGCAATTGAGAAAAATATTATCAGCAACCGTAAGATTTGGACAAAGATTAAGTTCCTGATGAATAATTCTAATGCCCAAGGACTCAGCCTGCTCAGTAGTATCAATTTTAATTTCTTTGCCCTTCCAGAAGAGCTGACCTTCAGAAAGAAACTCAATACCCGCCATTATTTTCATCAATGTTGATTTTCCGGCACCATTCTCACCAACAAGAACATTTACCTTTCCAGGATATATTTTAAAATCAACACCTTTTAAAGCTACCGTACCTGGATAACGTTTTACAATATTCTGGGCTCGGTAAATTATGTTATCCGGTATTGGCTGATGTACCGATGTTTTATTACTCATAATTTATTTTCCCCCAACACTTATCTTAACTGGTGAAATAAGAACTTTACCACGCCGTTTATCAAAGGTGAATGCGCCTTCAAACTCTATTTCTTTACCCACCAAGTCTTTTTCTTTAATATCTTTTACTACATTGTCAAGAATGTAATTCTTAATCTCCTTAGACAACTCTCCGAATTCTATCTGATTCTGAAAGTCATTGAAATCAATAAAAGAGAGAGAATCACGAATTGCACTTTTCTTAATAACCGGACCAACCTGAATAACAACATCCTTCTTTCCAGATAAATCCCTAACATCAAGAGAGATCGTACCTGCTGCAGACTTTGTTTTCATAGCCTTGACAACAGCCTTGCCCTTAACAATATAATTCATTGGACTGAAGTTATTATTACGCTTGCCGAATTTCTTTGCAAATCCCTCAGGATCAGCCTTAAGCCCCGCCAGCACAACAGAGAGTTCCTGGGCATTCTTATCGAACTCCGGTATTATTTTGGCTGCCCAGATATCTGTCACATAGCCCTTCATATCTTTACCACTATCACTGTTTGATACTGCAGTCGCCTTCTTTTCCAACTCTTTAATCTCTTTAGGTGAAAGAGTTATTGCAGTTGCAACTGAAGCCACAAGATATACAACCAGTACCACAATCCCAATAACCTTGAATTTTGACATTTAAACCATCCTCATCCTGTTTTACTAAATACTGTTCTGTTTGCTTTGTTCAACCCGATACCCGGCTGCAACGTCCAGCCAGAGTATCGAGTCTTAAATTATTATGGCTAGGTTCTAATACAAAATTCAACTATTCAGCAAGATCAAAATTATCAAGCTTTTTAGCATTTGAAGAATCGATTAGAATACAGTCTGTCAACTGCTTTTCAGGAAGACCGGTTGAACCGGTAGTTATGAACTTATCAGCCTGCTCTACAGCCATCTTTGCATTGATAGCACATGTCTGCAGAACTGTTGCTTTAATACCGCCTGAAAGAATTGAATCACGAACATCATTACTGCCGTCAAAACCAACAACAACGACATCGCCCATTCCAGCAGCCTTGAGTGCAGCATAAGCTCCCATAGCCATAGTGTCATTACCACAAACAACACCCTTGATATTTGGGTTTGCCTGAATGATAGTTTCCATCTTAGAAAAGCCTTCGGTCTGTGACCAGTTGGCACTCTGGCGAGCAACAAGTTTCATATCTGGATACTGGTCAATAACTTCATGAAATCCCTTTGAACGCACACCAGCATTGGTATCAGACTCTTTACCAACAAGTTCAACATACTCACCAGCTTCATCCATATAATCAACAAACGCTTCACCACCTAAAACTGCGCCCTGATAATTATTTGAAACAATCTGGCTGACAGCTAGATCAGGAACATTGATTTCTCTGTCAATAAGAAATACAGGAACACCTGCTGTTTTTGCCTTCTTAACAGCAGCAACAGTTGCATCAGCACCGGCATTGTCACAGATAATAGCCTTAGCGCCACTGGCGATAGCTGTTTCAAAAGCCTGATCCTGTTTATTGGCATCATCATCATGAGAAAGAATAAGAGTTGTATACCCCATATCTTCAGCAGTTTTCTTTGCTACCATAGCTTCTGTCTTAAAGAAAGGATTATCATGTGATGGAGTAACAACAACAATTAATCCTTTTTCAGCGGCATTAGCACTTACAGCAAACACCATAACAAGTGCAACAAGAGTCAATAGAAGTTTTTTCATAGTAAATTTCCTTAAAAAAAAACATAAAAAAGTACAACACAAAACAAAATGTAGCCACGCTTTTAGTGCAACAAAACAATATAAAAAATAGCTAAATAAACATGAAAACTATGAATAAACGAATAAGAATTTGTAACAAATGAAAGCAACGGGACAATGCATTAAAATTAATTTAAAGCACCTAACTAGAGAATACACCACAAAATTTATTTGTCAAATTAAATTAAAATTTTTATTTAAATTAATTTAGTAACAACCTAACCATTCAGCCATATTATGCTAACTTGAATAAGTATATATTTATCAATAACTGTTTTACATTATATATAATACCATTAAATTGCCTTTAAAATGCAATATTATAGTCTAATAAAATATTAATTTCAATTTTTAACACCCCTTACCCACAAACCTTTAAATTTATTAAATTAATTTAATAAATTTATTGACTAAGAGTTTTTTGGTATTAAAATACAAGTAGTACTATCCCTATTTTAATTACTTTTTTAAAAGGAAACGGCATGAAAGATATTACCGAACTGAAGAACAAAGCGACAGATATCAGAATCAGCTTGATCAAAATGATCAATCACGCTAAAACCGGACATACCGGAGGAGCACTGTCATCGACTGATATCCTGGTTTCACTATTCTATAATACCATGAAGCATGATCCTAAAAACCCAAAGTGGGATGAAAGAGATTACTTCCTGCTAAGCAAGGGGCACTCTGTAGAACCATACCTGTGTGTTCTTGCTGACATGGGTTATTTCCCAAAAGAAGAACTTGAAACCTTCTCCGCTTATAAGTCAAGACTCATTGGACATCCAACCAGAAAAGTCCCGGGAATTGAAATGAATACCGGAGCTCTTGGTCACGCTCTTTCAGTTTCTGTAGGTATGGCGATTGCGCAAAAGAAACTCAACAAACCAAACCGGGTATTTACTTTGATGGGTGATGGAGAACAGGCCGAAGGCTCAATCTGGGAAGCAGCTATGGCCGCAAGCCACTACAAATTAGGAAATCTTCTGGGAATTGTCGACCGCAACTATCTGCAGATAAGTGGTAATACTGAAGATGTAATGTCTCTGGATAATCTTGCCAGCAAATGGGAAAGTTTTGGCTGGGATGTACTTGAAGTGGCTGGAAATGACATAGAAGCGCTCTGTACAACTCTGGATAGTGTTGATTATACTAAAGCCAAGCCAACAATGCTGATCGCCAGAACCACCAAAGGCAAAGGCGTCTCATTCATGGAAAATCAGGCAAAATGGCATCACGGAGTTCCAAAAGGTGAAGAACTGGAAACAGCACTCAAAGATCTTGAGTCCGCTTATATATAAGCCCAGCCTTCTTTTCAGGTTTAGAACCACTCAAATTTTCACACAGACAATAACAAGGAAATTATAATCATGATTAACAGTAAACCCTGCAGAAAAATCTTTACTGAAACTATTCTGGAGCTTGCGAAAGAAAATCCTGAAATTATGGTACTGGCAACAGATTCACGAGGTTCAGTTACTCTAAATGAATATGCAGACACACTTCCTGAGCAGTTTATTGAAATTGGTATCGCCGAGCAAAATCTCGTCGGTGTTTCTGCCGGTCTTGCCAATGCCGGGCTAAAACCTTTTGCCTGCGCCCCTGCCTGCTTCCTTTCAGCCCGCAGTTTCGAGCAGGTAAAGGTTGACCTCGCTTACGCAAACACCAATGTAAAGCTAATAGGTATAAGTGGCGGTGTAAGCTATGGCGCACTTGGAACATCTCACCATTCCCTGCAGGATATCGCTATGATGCGTGCTACAGCCGGACTGACAGTAGTCCTGCCATGCGACAATATTCAGACAAGACAGTTGACAAAGAAACTGGTTGATTTTGAAGGACCTGTATACGTACGAATGGGTCGCGGAGCTGTAGAGGATGTATATGAAGAAGAAGTTGAGTTCACTATCGGCAAGGCAATTCAGCTTCAGGATGGCAAAGATCTTACTATTATTGCCTGCGGCGAAACAGTAATTATTGCCAAGAAAGCTGCTGCGGAACTGGCCAAAGAAGGCATTACCGCCAGAGTTCTGGACATGCACACATTAAAACCGCTGGATACAGAAGCTATTCTTGCTGCTGCTTCCGATACCGGACACATTATTACCATCGAAGAACACTACGCATTTGGCGGGCTCGGTGGCGCGGTAGCAGAAGTTCTTGCTGTCAATAATCCAACACCGATGAAAATTCTTGGCATTCCGGATGAACAGACTGTAACCGGTGAATCTGCTGAAGTATTCAAACATTATGGACTGACAGTCGAGAACCTCTGTACTCAGGCTAAAGATCTGCTAAAGAAGTAGATCCCCATTGATCAATCAGACAATATTGGTTTTAACTGCATATATAGAAGGGAACATGCCACTTAATTATGTATATTCTAGCTATAGATCAGAGCACCTCGGCAACAAAAGCCATGCTCATAGACAAAAAATGTCAGGTGACAACCCGTATAAATAAAGATCATAAACAATTCTACCCCAAACCGGGATGGGTAGAACATGATCCAGAAGAGATCTACAACAACCTGGTATCAGCGGTATCAGAACTTATTGATACCAGCAGGATAAGCTGGGATACCATTAAGGCAATGGCGCTAACCAACCAGCGTGAAACCGTACTGGTTTGGGATAAAAAGACATCAAAACCAATATACAATGCCTTGGTCTGGCAGTGTGCCAGAGCTACTGAAATATGTGAACAGCTTGACACTGCAGCAAACAGTAAACTTGTCAGGGAGAGGACAGGACTAACCCTCTCCCCGTATTTTTCCGCGGCGAAGATCAAATGGATACTTGATAATGTCCCCGGTGCTCGTGAAAAAGCGGAGAATGGCGAATTACTTGCCGGTACCATTGACAGCTGGCTTGTCTGGAAACTTACCGGTGGCAGTGTACACGCAACCGACCTTTCCAATGCATCCCGGATGTCACTGCTGAACCTTAAAACCCTTGATTGGGATCCTGAAGTTTGCGAACTCTTCACTATTCCTCAGTCAATGCTGGCAGAGATAAAGCCTTCTGATACTATCTGGGCCGAAACAGATATTGCTGGTATTTCTCCAAAGAAACTTCCTATCATAGGTATTCTCGGTGACTCGCATGCAGCTCTATTTGCCCAGCTCTGCTACAAACCAGGTATGGCAAAAGCCACTTACGGTACCGGTTCATCCATCATGATGAATGCCGGAACCGATACTATCCCAGATGTCGAAGGTCTGGTGACTTCAATCGGCTGGGGTCTGAGCTCGGAAGTGATTTATGTGCTCGAAGGAAATATCAACAGCACCGGTGCGACCATTAAATGGCTGGTGGATAATTTGCAACTTCTTAAAAATCCTGCTGAAGCGGAAAACATGTCAATTGCTATTGGCAGTACTGACGGTGTCTACCTTGTTCCTGCTTTCAGTGGCTTGTCAGCGCCACATTGGAACAATAACGCCAGAGCTGTGATCAGTGGCATGAGTTTCAGTACCACCAGAAATCATATAGTCAGAGCCGGATTGGAGGCAATCGCCTACCAGATTGCCGATGTTGTAAATTTAATGACTGAAAAATCAGGGCTTCATCTGGCTAACCTGAGAACCGATGGCGGCCCCACCAAGAATAAGTTCCTGATGCAGTTTCAGGCCGACATTTTAAAGACCCCGGTAGTACCAGCTAAAATTGAAGAGCTTTCTGCTCTCGGAGTTACCCTCATAGCCGGACTTACCACCGGAATGTGGAAGAGTCGTGATGAATTTGAAGAACTTATCGCTTCAAAGAATACCTTTACAGCCCAGATGCCTGAAACCCAACGGGAAGATCTCTACAACGGCTGGAAAAAAGCAATTAGCAAAGTTGTAAACTAACTTAATTACACTTGTATGCAGTGCTTGGCAATTAATCACTGCATACAGTTTTTAAACAAAAGAACTCTAAATTTGAACAACCCTTACATAATTTCCGAACATTTTTGTAGAACCAAACACAAAATAATCAATTAACGTTTCATTGATTTGAATTTTTATATATAATCAGTAGCAGAATATACGGTGGTGCAGAAAAACACACTATCTCTATATTACAACTGAATTAAAGAGCAACCGTAACAGGGAAAACAAAAAATGCGTGCAAAAGATATAGCCAAGCAGTTAGGATTATCCGCTGCCACTGTATCCCTGGTTTTAAACAATAAACCAGGTGTCAGTAGCAATACCAGACAGCGGATTTTAGATGCAATCGCTGAAAGCGACTTCAATCCTCAAAAATTCCCTGCAATCAATATTCCTTCATCAGAAGCAAAGAATATTTGTTTTCTGGTTTTTAAACGAACAGCAGATGATGTGATAGAAGACAGTCAATTTCTATCCAATGTTATCAAGGGGTTAGGAACGCAGGCAAGTGAACACAACTTCAGTATGAGTATATCATACATAAATGACAGTGCAGTTGATGATATTCAACCGATTATAGAATCACTCAATGACGGGAGTATTAACGGAATGCTCATTTTAGGTACTGAAATGAGCGACGAAGACTTGAGTAAACTTACAGAATATTCAAAAGATCTGCCTATAGTGCTTCTGGATCGTCACACCTCTGAGCACATAGACTCAATTGCACTTGATAATGTAAGCGCAACCATGAAAGCGACCCAGCAGCTTATTGATAACGGACATACCGAAATAGGTTTTATTAACAGCTCTTTCTGGCTGAATAATTTCGAAGAACGCTTTGAAGGAATGAAACAGGCCCTAAAAAAGAATGGCCTAACTTTTAATAAACAGTATTACTGCGAACTTACGCCGACTATTGAAGAAGCAAAAAATGACATGCAGGAATTTCTTAACAATCAGAAGAAACTGCCAACAGCTTTTATTGCGGCGAATGATGTACTGGCGATAGGTGCCTGTAGCGGTCTGAAGGAATCCGGATATAAAATACCCGAAGACATTTCTATTATTGGCTTTGATGACCTGCCATACAGCTCTATAATTGATCCTCCGCTTACAACGGTAAAGGTTCAGAAGGAACGTATGGGCAGACTTGCAATGTCAAGACTTATTGACCGTATTGAAAAACAAATGCCGGAACGTATAATGCTCCACATACGCTCAGAACTTGTAAGTCGTGGAAGTGTCGCGGATATCAGCAGTTGAAAAGATTAGCCTCTATTTTAATAATTATTCCCTGTTACTAGCAGGGAATAATTATATAAAAAGCTTAAATTGTCAATTCCGGTACGGCAACGAGAAATCAAATCTAAAATCAGTCAAACAATTAAAACATCATCCGCAATCAGATCTTGAATATGCCGAATAAAAATATTTTGAACAACATCACAACTTCCCAAACCTTCCAAAAGACACTGACACTCAATTCCTGCCCTTATAAATTGTGATTTCAGGCTATCATCTGCATCTGACGCCATATCGACAAGCGCATGTTCACCCGCAGTTATAAGCATTGGACGTATAAGGGCTTTTTTAAACCCTGCTTCACGAATTTCCTCGACAGCCTCAGCAAATGTTGGTTCACCGTCGATCAGAGTTAAAAAAAACTGGTCAGAACGTTTTCTAATAATATTCAGCAAACGATGATAAATCGCATTGGCAAAATGTTCCGTTCCATGCCCCATAAGTACAAAAGCCGTTGAATCATCCAGCTCTGAGATATATTTCTCAACACAGACAGCAAACTCTTTTACATCTGCCTCTGAATGCAAAAGTGGAGTACCAATTACAATATCAACAATATCAGAGATATTCTGATACTCTTTAACAACACCAACTAAAGCCTCATATTCCTTACCCGGAATCACCAGCGCCGGCTGGAGTATAATGTTATAGTAACCACTGCGCAGTAATCTCTCTATCGCTTCTGCAGGTGAGTCAATGTGTACATTATCTCTGGACTTCAATTTATTTCGGATCGTACTTGAAATGAATGCTCTTGCCACTTTACATCCGCCAAATCTGGTTCTAACCTCTTGTTCAATCGGAACAATACCCGTATTTAAAGCTTGATCATGGCTTGTACCAAAGCTGACGATAACAATTGCTCGTTTAAACATTATACCCCAACTTATTACATAAAATATAACTTTTAATAATGACACACTAAGAATGAATAAGTATAACGGCAAAAAAAATCATTGTCAAGCAATTTTAATATATGTAAAATAACAATACAGCAAGGCAGCCCAAATGCCATAATAGTGTAACAATACATACAAAAAAAACGGTCATTCAAAGAATGACCGTTTAAAAATTAAGATTTCCCTAAACTGCAACTATTCTTCAATACGGAGCAATACAGTAGCAGCAGTAATTGAATCTGTGCCGTCTATTGCCTTAAGAGCTTTCTTGATATCACCTTCACGCGCAGAATGAGTAATAAAGATAACAGCCACATCCCCCTGCTCTTCATGTTGTTCTTTCTGATTAACAGAGGCAATACTAACTCCGGCTTTACTCAATTCGGTTGCAATCTTAGCTATAACACCAGGTTTATCGGCCACAGTAAAACGCAGATAATAACGGGTAACATAATCATCAATGGCTCCCAGCTCAAACGCAGAATCCAGTGGCGGCACCCATCCCGGTGTAACAGGCGAATATTTCAAACGCCTCGCAACCGCCACAATATCCGAGACAACCGCACACGCAGTTGGGAACTTGCCGGCTCCACGCCCCACCAGCACTGATTCCTGCACAACATCACCATATAGCGAAACTGCATTCAACGAGCCATGAACTCCCGCCAGGTTATGCTCAACGGGTAGAAGTGCCGGATGAACCGAGAGAAAGAGCTTTTTACCAACAGGTCTGGCGACAGCAAGAAGTTTTACGGTATACCCGTGCTCCTGGGCGTACTTAACATCCCTGAGATCTACTTTATCTATGCCCTCGATGTGCATTTTATCAAACTGTACATTGGTCTCGAACGCCAAGGCAGAGAGCAAAGATAATTTATGCCCAGTATCAAAGCCGCCAACATCAGTTGTTGGATTCGCTTCAGCGAAACCTAATGCCTGAGCCTCCTTGAGACATTCAGCATATTCAACGCCGTTCTCTATCATTTCGGTAAGTATATAGTTACAAGTACCATTTAAAATACCGAGAAGGGAGGTAAAGTTATTACAATTCAAGCCCTCTCTGATCGCCAGAATACAAGGAATTCCGCCGCCAACAGCTGCTTCAAATGCAAGAGGGACATTCTTTTCACGTGCCAGAGCAAATAAACCTTCACCCTTTTCAGAAAGCAAAGCCTTATTGGCGGTAACAACAGCCTTTGAGTTCTCCAAAGCACTTTTTACAATAGCTTCAGCAATGCCAACACCGCCGACAAGCTCAACAACAATATCAATATCTTTATTCTCGGTCACATCTTTAAAATCACCGACGATAATATCTTTGCTCGCACCGGTAGCCAACGCCCTCTCGGTATCAAGTTCAGCTACAGCAGCCAGTTCAACCTTCACTCCACTTCTTCTTTCAAGAAGTTCGGAACGCTCCAGCAGAGTTTCTATAGTACCAGAACCAACAACCCCAGCACCGACCACCCCTACTCTGATTACTTTACTTTCCATGCCGCCCTTTCATAAAAAACTTACTCCGAAAGCATAATAATCATATACTTTCTAAATATATAATTAATCTCATTAATATTATAATATATAAAGTCAGGAAAAGTACAAGAATAATTAAGTAATAATACAAATACGGATTACGCCTCAATATCATCAAAAACCGTATTCTCGCGCAAACGTTTAATATTCATGTTAAAATGAACGTTGACCGCTTCCAGAAGATTAATTTTCCCGTTTTTATAAACCTCTTCAAATGCTTTGAACACAACCGGATCAATCTGAATTCCCGAACAGGCACTAAGAATTTTTAAAGCAGTATGAGCGTTTCTGCCTTTACGGTATGACCGGTTACTGGTGATAGCATCAAAAGTATCAGCTACCGAGAGGATACGCGACACAAGTGGTATATCATCACCTTTAAGCCCATCTGGATAACCGGTTCCATCATAACGTTCATGGTGAAACAAAGTCGCCTCCGCAACCTTTTTAGTAGAGACAAAAGTAGATATCTCCGGCATATTCTTTATTATCTCAGCACCTTTAAACGGGTGACTCTGCATAATTTCCATTTCCTCACGAGTAAGCTTTCCAGTACTGCACAAGACAGACTCAGGAATACCTATCTTGCCGACATCATGCATAATACCTGAAAACTCTACAACATCTCGCGTATGACTATCCAGCCCCATTTCATCGGCAATAAGTAGACTGTAGCATGTAACCCTCTCAGAGTGGCCACAAGTATAATAATCTTTTGCCTCAATACTGGCAGTTAGAGTATGAATTGCCCCGATAAAAAGTCTCTCTATATCATCAAACAGACTGGTACGTTCAACAGCTACCGCCGCCTGATGGGCAATCGCGGCAAGTAAAGCCAAATGCATCTTGTTAAACGCTTCGAGTCCGCTGGAGTTATCCACATAAATAGCACCGAGAACCCGACTGTCAAGGGTTATCATAGGAACACACATTACACTGGAAATATTACTTATAGCCACCGAATCACCATTTGAAAAACGCTCATCAGCTGAAGCATTACCGGTTATTACCGATTCCAGAGTTCGTACAGTCTCCATTACAATTGTTTTGCTAATTGGGAACTGACCGCTATACTCACTTCCAGCAAATCTGGTTACAACCGACTGCGGCTCGGATGTTTTAGGATCTAGCAATAATGCCGATGCCCTTTCAGCCCCGGTTAACTCCAAGGCGGCCTCCAATGCCGTTCCCAGCAATGCCTTTATCGATTTTGTCGAAAAAAGTTTGCTGGAGAAATTACAAATACTCATCAAACGTGAATGCTCAAAGTTACCGCCTGAAAATTCAGTATCACTAGCAAGAGATGAAAAATTGTCGACATTAAACTTCTGCCGGTATATTGCTGTAGATGTGCCTGTATCACTGCAAAGCTCAGCGGTATCATCTTCAGGAAATTCAGAAAGACCGGAAGAAACCGAAAACTTGATTTTAACCTGCCCCAACTGAATAATATCCCCATCTTCCAAAAGATGCTTTACGGATTTTTCACCATTAATATAAACCCCGTTTCGCGAACCCAGATCACTTAGCAGAAACCGGTTATCATTCTGGTATATAGAAAAATGCTTGCGGGAAATCATCTTTCCATTAAGGCAGAAATCACTGCTGGAGTCACGTCCGACAACCAGAGCCTTTCTAGGAGTGATATCAAAAATTTCACCCTTATTCCTACCGCTTATAACCACAAATTTACCATCCAATATCAAATCTCCCACAATTATTAACATTTTACTAAATCTGTGCTCAATAATAATTCAAAAAGAAAGAATTTTCAAGTCGAAATAGACTATACATAATATTAATAATCCAGAAAACACTGATACCGACGCTAAATTGAACTTATATGCTATCAAAATGCGTCAAAAACCCCTGACAAGCGGTTCTAAAGCGGAAAACAACTAGACACTAATCACAATTTACGATTTATAAGAATATCATTATTTTTAACTTGCATTAACATAAGTATTTATGTATTATTTCCGATAAAAGTTGATAGAAATTATCTGATCGAAAATGAGATACCTGCGATGAGCAAAATAACAGTAACCGAACTTGGACGCAAATGGTACGGCGTGTCTGTCAGTTTCGGGAATGAAGATATAGACAGAATAACCCCTGATGCATTACGTGGTCTTGGCGGCAAATTGCGTTATGACAGTGATGGAGGATTGCGGGCACTCTTTCATTTCAATGTCACCAGACCGGAAAGCAGTGAAGAAATGATAAAAGTATTAAAATATTTTGGTGATGATGGCTATTTCCAGCAGGGAGTTGACCTCAAAGAATCAACAGTCACAAATATCTGCGAGTCTGAGAGCGCAATAAATACAGTGATTTCAAAGTTAAACAAATCCTGTCATTCATGGTCTGAACAATGGAAACAGACCACAGAAGAAGCGATCAACCTCAAACGTTCCCGAGTACAGCTGTTACGCAGCATACAGGAACTTGGCGCAGAACATATCGGTGAACAGCAGATAAGAAACTACGCTGAAGAATTACTGCGCAGTAAATATAATTCTGATCTTTTCGTCGAGACATTCATGTGGCGACTTGGCTGGCCGGATAAGCGTAAACCTTTCAGCACGCTCGAGACAAAACAATCCTTTGTTGCTGCCGGCTAGTTCAACTTTGACTCTAGTTTTTCTGTAATTTTCCCGATACTCCATATTATAAACTTTATGGAGTATTTTATATGGCTTTATTTTCTGTCTGGTTGCTATTGATTTTGATAGCACATTCATATCTGGAAAAAATTTAACACTGTTATCAAAGTGCAATTAAAATTTCAGCCTGATGAAGTTTTCTGCATTTTGCCGTATTCTCCTTGAATTGACCTATAAAATAATGATAATAATTAACAATTTTATAAGTCCTCAAGCAAGGAGTACAAATAATGAATGATCGTTCAGGCTGCATGATCATTGTCCTGATATTACTGCTGCTGAGTAATATAGTTGGTTTTTACCTGTTTATTGATTCAAACAGTCGCTACACCGTAGCTGTAGCAGAAAATACTGAAAAAATCGATTTTCTCAACAGCAATATTGAAAACCTTAAAGAAAAAATCGCAAACATCAGAATAGCAGCTCCCGTCAGTACAAACACTTCATCTCCGGAAAACACTGCAACATTCACGCATTTTGCAAACTCAGAATTCAGACCCGATGATGCTGTAAGTGGTGGTATTATCACTCAGGCGATAGCCTCATTTTCAGGAAACTTAAACAGCCTAGTCCGTTCCGAAGCAACTACCTCAATGATTGACTCCGCCTGTAACGATACCCTGGCTGCAAGAAATCTTATGGAGCCTGAACGTTACGAACCAAAACTTGCAAAAAAATGGGAAATCTCTGAAGACGGCCTGACTTACACTATTCACCTTAAAAAAGGTGTCACCTGGCATCCATACGTAGACCCGGTAACTGGAGAAAAAGTCCCGGCCAAAGAGGTTACCGCTGATGACTTCATCTTCTTTTGGGAGACAATAAATAATCAGAAGATTCCCTGCGATCCTATTCGGACCTATTTTAAACTTGTTGACCGAATAGAAAAGATTGACACCTACTCTTTCAAAATCATCTGGAAAGAACCTTATGCTCTCTCCAAAGGGATCTCACTCACACTCTCGCCACTACCAAAACATTACTACCGTCCAGATCCTTCGTGGACCGATAGTGAATTCGCCGCTCAGATGATTACCAGCAAACGCAACCAGTTTATTATTGGCTGTGGACCATATTATCTTGATAGCTGGAAAAAAGGAGAGTCACTTACACTCAAACGCTATGAAAATTATTATGGGCCGAAACCCTATATTAAAGAGGTAAGGTATAAAGTAATGCCGGAACCGAATATTCAGCTTGTTGAACTGAAAAAAGGCGGTATCGATCTTATGGGACTTACTCCTGAACAATGGATGAAAGAAACCGGCAGCAGTGATTTTAAGGTAGTAACACCTGATATAGCAACCGCAATTCAGGATTCTTCTGACTGGAATAAAAAGAAGATTGCAGGAAAAACTCCCAAAGACTATAAGATTGAAAAATTCCAGTACATAAGCGCTGCCGTTCCCTGGTTCTATATGGCTTATAACCAGGAAATGCCGCTATTTCAGGATCGCAATGTACGTCGCGCTCTAACCATGCTCACAGACAGAAAGCGCATAATGAAAGACGTTCGCTACAACTTCGGTAAAATTATTGCCGGACCGTTTGTCGGCTCATCACCATATATTGATCCTGAAGTTAAGCCGATCCCATATACTCCAGACAAAGCTCTAAAACTACTGAAAGAGAGTGGCTGGGATGATACCGATGGTGACGGTCTCCTCGACAAAGATCTTAATGGTGATGGCAAGAGAACCCCCTTCAAGTTCTCCTTAATGATCTCAAATTCCGGCTCTACCGCCCGTCAAATGGGAGCAATAATTCAATCTGACCTTAAAAATGCCGGTATACAGCTTGACCTCAGTCCAATTGAATGGAGTGCTTTTGTCGACAAATTGAATAATAAATCTTTTGATTCCTGCATTCTAGGCTGGACCGGAGTACTTGATCCGGATCCATATCAGGTTTGGCACAGTTCACAGGCCGACCTGAAACAGAGCAGTAACTTTATCAGTTTCAGAAATAAAGAGGCTGACAAACTTATAGAGCAAGCACGAACAAGTATCGATCCGGAAAAACGTAAAAAACTTCTCCGTAAATTTTATCGTCTGATTCATGACGAGCAGCCTTATACCTTCCTGTTCAGCGATGTAAGCCTGCGAGCTCAAAATAAAAAATATTACAACAATCTGGTTTATAAACTCGGAATGGATGATAACCTTATCTGGATACCACGAGACCTCCAGTAGGGAGATAGATATAATGTTACAGTACATTTTCAAGCGCATTTTAATAATGCTGCCAACACTGGTGATGATCACCCTGCTCTCCTATATGATGATGCGTCTGGCGCCAGGAGATCCGGTAAAATCAAACATGCTTTCAGCCTCCGGAAGCCCGGGAGAATTAAAAGAAGGAGAATCCGAAGCAGCCAAACAGTTCCGCAAACACTTCGGACTTGATAAACCTTGGTATGTCGGATACTGGTACTGGCTTACTGGAAACCCTAATATTCCTGGGAGCAAAGGTATCATCCGCGGTGATTTTGGTATCTCAATTACGGTAAATCTCGGAACACCTGTCTCCGAACTTCTAAAAGAACGTTTACCGCCGACATTAAAACTGAATTTGATATCAATTGTCATTATGTACCTGATTGCTTTACCAATAGGCATTTACTCGGCAATATTTCGTGATTCGTTCTTTGACCGAGCGACCTCACTGATATTTTTTATGCTCTATTCTCTGCCGTCATTCTGGGTTGCGTTATTATCAATCATATTTATCTCAAAATATCTACCCTGGTGGCCGACCAGCGATCTTGATCCAATAGTTCCACTGACCACTAATTACTGGTCAGCGTTACTACAGACCGCAACACACTATGTTCTTCCGATAATTTGCCTCTCTTACGGGTCTTTTACCTTCCTGAGCCGGTTCACACGTACAACAATGCTTGATGTCATAAAACAGGATTACATACGCACTGCCAAAGCCAAAGGACTAAGTGACAAAAAAGTCATCTTCAAACACGCTTTACGAAACAGTGTAATTCCGCTGATAACAACATCCGCATCAATGTTACCGGCACTGATAGTCGGCAGTGTTTTTATTGAATTCATATTCAGAATTCCCGGTATGGGGATGTTGAGTTTCGAAGCCATCAGCAGCAGAGACTATCCACTGCTAATGACTACAGCCGGTATTACCGCAGCACTTACTCTTATGGGAATTCTGCTGAGTGATATCGCATATGGTATTGTTGATCCGCGAATTTCACTCGATAACTAAGATTGAAAGATTATAGTTTATTATGAAAAACAGTAACAAAAGCAAAACATACTGGCAGAATGTCTGGACTCAATTTAGACAAAAACGCATTGTTATGCTGAGTATGTATATTGCTATTGTTCTCTTTATTATAGCTCTTTACGCACCATTTATTGCTTCACGGCTGCCATTTGTCTGGACGAATGCTGACGGCACACGCACATATCCTTTCTTCAGAGAATTTTTTGCACCTATGGATTCGCGTGAAAAACTTATTGAATATCTTTTCAATTATCTGGCTCTTTGTCTTCCGCTAGCAATACTACTAAAGTTACTGGTCAAAAAATATCTGAAACTATTTCTGCCAATCTTACTGATAGTTCTTTGCGTGCCGTTTATGCTGACACAGTCACGCAATCAGCCGCAGGACTATACACAATTACAACTGCAGAATAATGGGAATGGAATATTTGCGCCAATATCATATGGACCATATCAGCAAAAGTTCCGCCCGAAACTCCCCCCAAACTGGCTGGATAAGACTGATACAACTAGAAAAGGTTACAATTTACTGGGAACCGATGAAGTAGGAAGAGATGTTCTTGTCCGCATGATTTATGGTGCACGAGTCTCACTTTCAGTAGGTTTTTTCTCGGTAGGTATCGCTACCCTTCTGGGTATAGTCATAGGTTCTTTAGCCGGCTACTTCGGCGGTTGGATAGACATAATTATATCACGAATAATTGAATTGGTTATCTGTTTCCCGACGTTCTTCCTGACCCTTACAATAATAGCTTTTCTTGAGCAGCGCTCGATACTCAACATTATGCTGGTAATTGGACTCACCGGCTGGACCGGAACAGCCCGGCTAATACGAGGTGAAATACTCAAACAAAAACAGCTCGACTATGTAACCGGAGCCAGAGCACTCGGAGCCAAATCCGGAAGAATTATCTTCTATCACATTCTTCCCAACACCATCAGTCCTGTTCTTGTCGGCATCTCATTTGGAATAGCCGGCGCAATTCTTGCTGAAAGCGGCCTGTCATTTCTCGGTCTTGGAGTAGCGACCCCAACAGCAACCTGGGGAGAACTACTCAACGAAGGCAGAGATAGTCCGCTTACCAACTGGTGGCTCACAATGTTTCCGGGGATTGCCATTTTTATTGCGATGACAGCCTATAACCTGATCGGCGAAGGTCTGCGTGATGCTATGGATCCACGATTAAAAGAATAACCAAAACATCAGATATTAACATGCTGCAAAAAACAACAGGAATGCAACATTAAGAATCAGATACAAATATAAAGCCAGTAGCTTAAATCCAACCAGTCTCATCATCACGAGTCAACCAGTTATCCTCACGCCCTTTTTTGCCTTTAGCTGTTTTCACAGCAGAATCAGAGCCACCGGAAGATTTGAGAGAACTCTTCATTTCCCGGCGCTTACGATTAACCTCAACTAATTTTTCACGAGAAACCCGCGGAGAGGAATTATCAACAACAGGCTTGGATAAATCTGAATATTGTGGATCTGAGACCCGTTCAAAAAGTCCTGCTGGAGTAGCCTCAGGTTTTGCTTTCTCCTCCAGACCAGAGACAAGTTGCGTAAAGGACGGCTTTTGCTTCTCTCTATCGGAATACTCACTATAAATACTTTCACTGGTTCTGGCAGGCTTCATATCTTCAACAGGAACATAAGACGCCATAACGGGCTCGGAATAGCTAGTACCTTCATTTTCGGTAATAGCAACCTCGCTTCCCGGTATATCATAATGAGTCTCCAGAGCCGAAACAGGCAATGCAGATCCAATTTCATCTGAATCAAGATCAGATTCCAAATCAAAATCAGTATTCAGCAGCCCCGCACCATTTTTAGACGAAAAGTGTCGGTCATAATATAATTCCCATTTTCCAACACTCCTGCTGCTCATTAAAGCACCAAGTGAAACAATAGAGCCACCGCATATTTCCACAAGTATATGCAGTTTAACCCCTAAAAATGTTCGAGCAACAAAGTGATCCAGATGATGAAACGACGCTGCTCTCATACCGATAAAGGTAAATGTACAGAGAGCGCCAATCATAGAAATTTTATTTCCGGTTGGAAGATAGTAGACGATATAAGCAAGATAAAAAAGAAAAAGGAAAGCCACCAATCCCAGAACAATAATAAACTCTTTCTGCACAAACCGCCGCTGATCATACCAGCCTTGCGTATTTGCGACTTCCCGGCCCACGGCAGTAATATAAGTCTGAATATCAAGCTGCTTATTACAAGCGAGAAACAGCATAATTGCAAATAGAACCGCCCAGAAGACCTTACTCTTCTTCTTTATCACTTCTGGAAATAGAGAGCGCTGCGACATAAACAATGCCCGCAGACATAAAATTGCCGCGACAGCATACATAGCAACAATAAGCCAAGCCCAAACAGGGTCGTGACTTTCAAAACTCCACTCTACTTTGGATATCGCATTTGAGATGGCATCAATCAAATTCATATTATTTATATTATATTATTATCTTATATTAAAAAAAACACTAAAATAGCCCGGAAGATTTTACTTTCACAGGATCATCACCACGAACCGGCAATTTACCGGCTCCAGATCCAGTCTCATCAAAATCCAATTCATGGCCTACACCTTGCTCTGCAATTCCTGGAACACCGCTACCCTGCAGTTCCTCTTTTGGTATAATCTTTACCCCGATACCAAACTCTCTCCAGTTTCTAGGGTCATGTTTTGTAGGTTTAGGCTTATCTGGCTCCTCAATCTTAATTGTCGATTTCTGAGCCAGAACCTTCTTGGCAGGATTTTTCGAATCAGCAAGCAACTGGGTTGGAACCGGTCTGTTCACCCGCGGATACATAATTATCGGATCTGGAGTGAGAGTCGCTGCGTTTTTCACCAGCGGGTCGCCTTTAACAAAACGATAAGTCAGCCTGCGAAAATCAGTAAAACGGAAAATGCTATCTGAAACTACACCGGAACGAATACTTATCCCAGCTTTACGGGCAGTTTTTTCAGTGTTTTTATCACAATCACCGACAAACCAGATACTCGCGGCCCCAGCAGAAATCTTCTGCTTAAGATTCCTGACCTCAACCAGTAACTTTCTAACCTCTCCTCGCTCCCTTGTGTGATCCCAGGTAGGTATAACAATAATTTGCCCTGCCGAGTCAACAGCGCCCAGAAGATTACTGAAAGCGACAAAACGCTTCAATCCGCCAGCAACATAATATGCATGCAACAGCTGAAGCTGGAGATAATACTGCGTAGCTTCGAACGAACTTGAAGCAGAGGCCATAAGTGAAACGATATCATTCTTGCCGGACACACTCTTCATATCATTAAGATACGCAAAGATATACAACTGCTGCCGAATAGAGTATTTCGCTGAATCAAGAAGAGCTTTTACAGAATTCTCCAAATCAACTACTCCGGCAAGAAGAGGCTGATACAACTGCTGTAATTTTACCTTAATAGTAGCGGGATCACTGTTTACAATCCGTGCCTCAAGCAGCAGATTACGACTTCCGGGGAAAAGATAACGCGACTGCACGGAAGCATCAATATTTTTCCTTCCTCTGGTTATGTTGATCTCAGGCTGCAGCAGATCAACCTCATCCAGACCTCCAAGGTCTTCCGGAGACAGCATGAGCAGAGAATCCAGGAATGCCTGAACAAATGTATTTGCCGAATAAGCATCCAGACCAAGCTTGTATGCCAGAGTCATACGCCTGAGATCATAATATGAGCCGCAGCAAATATTACGGTCCAGAATATTATCCACTATTACGTCACGATCAAAATCCTCGGAGTATTTCTGATTAAACCTTCTGCCGATACCAGCAATCGAATCAATATTATATACCTTGGAATCAACAACTTCATTATTACTGTAATCAACATTTTCTGCCATTGCGGATTGAAGAACTATACCGAAATTTGACGACAGCAGCATTTCCAGAACCTCAGACTCATAACAGCGGGCAACCAGTGCCGCCATACCTTTCGCCAGAACCGTGCCATGAGGAGTGTATATATTAAAGATATAATATTCGCCTTCTATTCCAACACGATTATCCAGAGTGTACGCCTTATTCTTACTCTGCGGGACCAGCTTATTTGCTTCGACCAGAGTCTTCAAATCAACAATCGGCAGAGCATTACCGACATACTGCTCAGCTATTGCCGCAGCCTCTTCACTTGTATCAACACTTACCGGAACACACCCTGTCACGACAAGAACTAGCAGAAAAAAATTTGTTATTAGTTGAATTTTATCCATTATCTACTTCCATATGAGACAATAAACTTTCAAGCATAAGATAATAAGCGTAATCCGATATAATTTAAAAATTTACAGGATATCGCTCAAATACACTCTCCATACAATATTAAACACATTTTCAGCATTAAAATCCAGCATAATGTTTCAATATCGGCTTTAACAACAATAATGTTGGTTTTCTAGCATGGTTTTATCTTGACGTGTAATTAAATAAGAATATATTTATATTAAATTTAACTCGTTATGACTCAAAAAAAAGGGGAAAATATGATTGTTCTAGTAATTAACTGTGGCTCGTCATCCATCAAATATCAGGTATTTGACATGCCTGAGAAAAAAGTGCTCGCTAAAGGTCTAGTAGAGCGTATCGGACTTGAAGAAGGTCTTCTTACCCATAAGGTTAAAGACACCAAGCACCAGTTTGAGAGAAAGATCCCTGACCACACTGTTGGCATGGAGCTTATTCTTGCTGCTCTCGTTGATCCGGAGCATGGCGTTATCAAGGATATCCATGAAATCAAAGCTGTCGGTCACCGTGTTGTTCACGGCGGTGAACGCTATAATTCATCAGTAGTGATTGACGATGAAGTTATCAGCGGTATTGAAGAAGTTGCAGATCTAGCTCCACTCCACAATCCTCCTAACCTTATTGGTATTAAAGCAATACAGGGAGCACTCGGAAAAGATGTTAAGATGGTAGCCGTATTTGATACTGCGTTCCACCAGACTCTGCCAAAGCATGCTTTCCTCTACCCTCTCCCATACAACCTTTATAAAGAGCACAAAGTTCGTAAATACGGCTTCCATGGTACATCTCATAACTTTGTAACCCGTAAAACAGCAAATATCCTCGGAATTCCAGAGCATCAGGTAAATCTTATTATCTGTCACCTTGGAAACGGCGGCTCAATTACTGCAGTCAAGAATGGTAAATCAATTGATACAACTATGGGGCTGACCCCTCTTGCCGGTGTTATGATGGGTACCCGCTGTGGTGATGTTGATCCTGCAATTGCTTTCTATCTCATGGAAAAGGGTGTATGCAAAGACTACCACGAAGTTGACAAAATGTTCAACAAGGAATCAGGAATTCTTGGTGTTTCTGAAATGACCAGTGATATGCGCGATATTGAAGCAGATGCTGAAGAAAACGGTCCTGAAAGCCGAGGTCAGCTGGTACTCGATTTATTCAGTTACCGTGTAAAGAAGTTTATCGGTTCATACATGGCTGTTCTCGGTCGGGTCGACGCGATTGCTTTCACTGGCGGTATTGGCGAAAATGCTCCGATTATCCGCTGGTCTGCATGCGAGAATATGTCAAACTTCGGTATCAAGCTTGATCCAATCAAAAATAAGAATACCTGGCGTGGAGTTGAGGGTGACATCTCTGCCCCAGACAGCTCAATTAAGGTTATGGTTGTTGCTACTGATGAAGAAGGATTCATCGCTTCTGATACATACCGCCTCGTAAAATAAAACTAAGTCAATAGTTATGTATATCAAAATCCCCCTGCAACAGGGGGATTTTGTTTTTTTATATTTACTTTACCATATCCCGCACATATAATATATTTTGCATTATTTTGACAAATAATCATAAATAGTTACATTTATAATTTCATATAACTATGCGGCCAGCAGCATGTAGGATTAATAATGACCGGAAAATTTATTGTCTTTGAAGGAACTGACGGCGCTGGTAAAAGCGCAATGATAGAAGCAAGCAAAAACTATATTGCAAACAAAGGGACAGAATCTATTTTTGTTCAGGATCCCGGTGGTACTGCAATTGGAACAGATATACGCAAAATCCTGCTTAATCCTGATTTTACCAGTATGACTCCAATGACCGAACTCCTGCTCTATTCTTCGAGTAGAAATCAGCTGGTAAATGAACTGATCATTCCTGCATTACAGGCTGGAAAGCATGTAATTAGCGATAGGTTCATCTATTCTACCCTTGCTTATCAGGGTGCGTCAGGTTTAATTCCACACGAAATTTTGCTGGCTGTTACCAGAGCCGGAGCTGATAACCTAATGCCTGATCATGTTATTTTTCTTGATCTGCCGGCGGAGACTGGCATGAAAAGAATCGCTGGAGCGAAGGATCGTATTGAAAATAAAGGTATAGAGTATATGAATCAGGTGCGCCAGGGATATAAAGAATCATTCAATCTGCTGCCGCCGCAGAAATTACATATTATCGACGCCGCACAGAAAAAGGACGAGGTAGAAAAAGCTGTCCTGGAGCTTATTGATGAAATTCTTTAAAGATATTATAGAACAGGAACGTGCAAAAAAAGAACTCTTCAGTTCTTTTACTCACAACCGCCTGAACCATGCATATCTTTTCTGTGGCGACCGGGGAATTGGTAAACTTTCACTGGCGCAGGCTCTTGCAGCCAGATTTCTTTGCTCTGATCCGCAAGACAACGATGCTTGTGGCAACTGTAGGAGTTGCAGATTACTACAGAGCGGAAACCATCCGGACTATATCGAACTTCCAAGGGAACCGCTGGAGCTTAAAATAAGGCGTTTTACACCACGAAGTAACACCGGTAATGAAGATATTACGCATCCTCCAGTCCTTGAGTTCATGCGT
This sequence comes from Planctomycetota bacterium, assembly GCA_963677015.1. Taxonomy (GTDB): domain Bacteria; phylum Planctomycetota; class SZUA-567; order SZUA-567; family SZUA-567. The sequence continues at coordinate 1,594,375 of OY781533.1, read as the reverse complement.
TTAAAACCTCTTAATGGTGGTGGTAGAGTCTGTATTATACCTGATATTGAGCGAATCAATATTGAAGCGGCAAATGCTTTTCTGAAAACCCTTGAGGAACCGCCACCGCAGAGCCTGATAATTCTGACCTGTTCCGCGCGCGACAGACTGCTTGCGACAATCACCAGCCGCTGTAGAATAATAGGGATGAGTCATTTAAGCAAAGAAGCCATTATTTCCGGATTACAACAGGAAACAGAAATAACATATGCGGATGCAGAACAAATTGCAGAGCTTGCGGAGGGTTCATTAGGCACGGCTCTTGAACTTACAGGCACGGATACTCTTAAAAACTGGCAGGATATTTGTGAAATTTCTGAATTTCATTCTCCAGCTGAAGCCATACAGTTCGCTGGAACGCTGACCCAAAAGCTAAAAATCAGCAAGGATTCTGTAAGTAAAAGAAGTACCGCTTTAAAAATGCTTGACTTACTTGCACTTTATATCCGCAGAGAAATGCGCCGGGGACTTTCGCCGCTGCACGGATATACCGCACTGGAAAAATTATGGGAAGCAGGCGACACACTAAATGCTAATGTACGACCAGAAATAGTTACACTAAATGCAGTTACCAATACCGTAACTGCCTTACATAAAAGGATATAAAGAATGAATAACGAGGGAAACAACCGGTATCCGCACTCAAATCACGGCAAACGTGAAAAGCCGAAAGATCATCTGGAGCTTAATCCTGATGAATATAAATATATTGTTGGAATAAAATATACTAAAGCAGCATTGCAGGGTTACTTTTATACCAACATTGAAAAAATTCATCAATGCAGCAAAGTTATTATTAAGACCATTTCAGGGCTTGAATCCGGAGTTGTCTGCATTGCCCCGCAGTTGATAGCTGAGGCAAATATAAAGAATTCTGAAGTTTCAGGAACTCTCGAACGTGAGCAAACAATGAGTGATAAGAATATTATAAATCATATTCACACTCAGAAAGAACCTGAAGAGATGGAATACTGCAGACAGCGAATTCGCAGCCGCGAAATGAAGATGAAACTCGTCTGTATCGAACATCTATTCAGCGGTGAAAAAATTATCTTTTATTTCATAGCAGACGGACGTGTTGATTTCCGTGAACTGGTAAAAGATCTTGCAAGACGCTACCGTACCCGCATTGAAATGCGCCAGATTGGTGTACGTGATGAAGCCAAAATGCTCTCAGACTATGAGCACTGCGGTCGTGAACTCTGTTGTCGAACTTTCATTAATGACTTGGAGCCTGTGACAATGCGTATGGCCAAGATGCAGAAGACAACCCTTGACCCGAGCAAAATCAGCGGTCACTGCGGACGTCTAATGTGCTGCCTGCGTTTTGAGGACGATGTATATAAATCACACAAATCACAATTGCCGCGCAAAGGAGACAGAGTTTCAACCGAAGAATTTAGCGGCTGTGTTATAAACACACAAATTTTAAGTAAAGATATACTAATCTGTTGTGATGATGGAAGTGTAGAGACAATTAATCTTGATGACGTTATAAGTCACGAGCATAATCAGAGAAAACCGCGACAGAAATCTTCCGATAATTCCAGAAGAGATGGCGACACTTCCCGCAATTCTCAAGAATCTGATTGTAACTGCCGATGCAGAAATCAGCCAGAAGACAATGACGCGGAAGACAACGACTCAGAAGATAATGACGAAAAAGAATAATGGACATGCAGTTATGAACGAACACCTTAAATACATAAAAGAACTCGCCAAAAAAGACGGACGCTACAGTCCTGAGGCTTTTATTTTTGTTTCTGAGGCGATTGTAATAACCGCAAACTGGCTGCGCAAGGGAATGCTCACGGAAGATGACGGTCATAATCAGCGCGGACAGGGATCAGAGTTTCATGTCAGCGGCAGAGAGTTACTTGCCGGAATAAAAAGAATAGCCCGGGAACGCTGGGGCTGTATGGCAAAAGCAGTCTTCAATTCCTGGAATGTTTATAAAACCGACGATTTCGGCGAAATCGTCTACTGCATGGTCAATGATGAAGGAATGAACTGGCAGAAAAGAGATTGCGATTCGATTGATGATTTCAAAAATGTATATGAATTTTCCAATACTTTTGAAGACTTTTCCTAAAATACAGGAGCCTATATGCCGAGCAACTATTCATTTATTATTCCCAAACTTCTAGCCGGAATGGCATACCCGGGAATAATAAATCCTATTGAAGACGACCTGCAGCAGCTACTGGATGATGGGATAAAGTCAGTCGTAACGCTTACTGAATATCCTCTGCCGATAGAGCTTATAAATACCAAAGGCTTTAATTATCTGCATTTGCCAATCACTGACCTTACACCTCCTTCATTGTCACAAATTGCAGAGTTTACCGAATATGTATCAATGATGCATAGACAGAATATAGGAGTAGCGGTACATTGTGCCGCCGGTATGGGAAGGACAGGTACGATGCTTGCATGTTACCTGGTATTCATTGGAGAGACTGCAGAAAATGCAATAGAATCAGTTCGCACAATCCGTCCCGGATCAATCGAAACAATTGATCAGGAGGAAATAGTTTACAAATATTACAAGGAGATAACCAATAATGGCAGAAGTCAATAAAGACCTTGATTTTGGAACGCTTGCGATCGCTCATAAGATCATAAACCACGAACAGCTTGAAGAAGCACAGGAACTTCTGGAGAAGGAAAAAGAACAGAACGCAGAGACATCACGCACTCTGGAAGATATACTTAAAGAGTTAAACTACGTCAAAGAGGAAGAAGTCTGGGCTATCTATAAAGCTCAGGAACGTCTCCTGCGTGATGCGACAAGTATCGGTGAAAAAATCGGTGGCTATGAAATTATAAGCAAAATTGGTGAAGGCGGTTTGGGAGTAGTTTATAAAGCCCGTCAGCTGAGCATGGGCCGAGTAGTAGCACTCAAGGTTCTGCATGAAAAATGGTTGAGCGATGATGAATTCAGAAAACGCTTTCTGGTTGAAGCCAGACTGGTAGGCAGACTTTCACATCCAAACCTTATCCAGGTTATAGATGTCGGCAGACACCGCAATCAGCTCTATTACTCTATGGAATTTATTGACGGTGACCCGGTTGAAAAAATGCTTGATGAGCAGAAAAAGCTCCCGATACTTGAGAGTATCAATATTATAACTCAGGTTGCAGGTGCCCTCGACTATCTTGCCGACAAAAAGATTGTGCACCGGGATGTAAAACCCGGCAATATTATGCTTACCCGTAAGGGTATTGCCAAACTAGGCGATTTTGGCTTTGTAAAAAGTTCCTTAGACTCTATTTTATCCCCCAATGGTGAGATTCTCGGTACACCTGATTACATTTCACCTGAAGCCGCTTCTGGAGACCGTACAATCGACTACCGCAGTGATATCTACTGCCTGGGTGTCACCATGTATCATATGATCTGTGGAACTCCGCCGTTCTACGGAACCAGTGAAGATGTCCTGGACAGCCATATATTCCATAAGCCGCCCAGCATTAAGGAATACTGTCCGGAAGCACCAAACAAATTATGTTCAATTATATACAAAATGATGGAAAAGGATCCTGATAAACGGCAACAGTCTTTTGCAGAGATAATTACTGAACTGGAAGCGGTCAGACTGACAATTTCACCGAACAGTCAGCCAGCGCCGACAACATCGTTCACGCCGATATCACCGACTAACTCGATTCTTGCTAAAAAAGTCAAATACCTCACTGCCGGTTTAATCGGTGCAGGTGTGCTGCTTGCTGTTGCTGCCGGCTACATTATCTATTTATTACACAGCATTCCGCAGTAAATTTTTCAATAAAGACGTTAAAACCGGAGAAGACAAAATGCCTTCTCCGGTTTTTAATTGTATTGCCACATCAGATTTATCTCTGCGAAATATTACCACACCAATAGTAGAACCGTAATTTCTAAATGCATAATTCCGCTAATTTAGCTGGTAATTCAGCAAAAAACAAACGCAAATAATCAGGAGAGATTGCAGATGCATGCGGCATGAGAAAAAGATTCTCGATATTACGTAGCGGTGAATCCACGGCTAGTGGTTCCTGCTTAAAAACATCAAGATACGCGCCGGCAATCTCATTCTCATTTAATGCCGCTATTAGATCATCCTGAGCAACAGAATTCCCCCGCCCCAGATTATAAACGGCAGCGTGATTAGGTAATTCTTGAAAAACTTTGGAATTAATGATATCGGTTGTCTGAATCGTATCCGGCAAAAAAGAGACAAGATGATCAATAGTAGGCAGTATTTTCATTAACCCCTCAAAATCAACGATTGAATCACCGGGAGTAAAGAACTCCGGATATGGGACTTTAGAACGTTTCACACCGGTAATTCGGCAGTCAAAGGCTTTAAGACGCTTAGCCGTAATTGTACCGATTGAACCAAAACCCAATATGGCAACATGTGAGCCGGTAAAACTGCGTAGACTTTTATCAAGAGCAGCACGCGGCCAAGGCTCTCCCCGCTGCATTCGAGCATCCGCCTCAGCGATCCTTCTTGAATGCTCCAGCATCATTCCAATTGCAGTTTCCGACATGGTTATCCCATGGAAAGCCCCTCTGATGCGATGCATCCCAGGTTTTATCGCAGATGGCAGGAATTCTTCCCCTGCTGCGGGAGATCCCATAATTTTTACATTTGGATACTCCTCTACCCACTCATCACGGTATTTCCAGGTAATAGCTACTCCAACTTGTGGAAGCAGCTTTTTAAATTCAGCAATTGTCCCGGCAACAGATATCTGAAAATCAGGTAACAAGCCCCGCAAGTAATCAATATCTTCAAGTGAAGCATGCCAACCCTTTACTTCATCATTAACTAGAAATACCGCTATTTTGTTATTCATGATATTATTCCCGAAAAAAGTTGAAAAAGGTTAAAGCCTAACGATTAAAGTTGACGATATTCTATTATAGGCATAAAGACCTTTTAAAAAATACTATTAACCATGTGCGAGACAAAAAAATGAGCAAATTCAGAAATTATCTATTATTTATAGCTGTTCTTGCAATTGCCGCCGCTATAATCGGCTCACGTGCACGCGCCTGGAAAGAACCGGAAAAAGAGGTAAGACCGGTAATGATCAATATCTCCGATATTGCCAAAAACCCACTGGCATTGAAAGATAAAAAGGTAACTTTTATCTCCCGTTTTGCCGCCAGAGGAAATATGTTTAAAGAAAAGGATGAAATCTTCACTCCTGACCAATTCGAAAATTTTTCAGTTTGGAATAATGACATCAAATTCTGGAAAGAAAAAGAACTAAACAAAGTATACCCTACTCTATATTTGTCTAAGACCAATACTAAGTTGATAAATGAACTGAGAATTATTAATCAGTTTGAAAAAATTGAGATCACCGGAGTTGTTGAAAGTCTCTATGCCAATATGCCTTGGATCAAGGTTACAGACATTAGAATACTTAAAGAAGATGATCTTGATCAATCAATGGCCAGTCAGGTTGCCAGAGCAATTAAGTTTATTGATAATAATGAATTCCAGAAAGCAAAAATTTGCTTCGAAATAGCCCGTGAACGTCGTGTTCCACTCTATGTAAATGAACTGATAGAAAATAAACTAACCGAAATATCAAGCATTAAGACCGAGCGAGAAATAGAAAATAAACGTCAGGCGGCACGAACAATTCTTGATAATGCACGTAATCTGGCTAAATCCAAAGACTACAGTAAAGCCGCTGTAACTTATGGCAAAGCTCTTAAAGTAAGTGATGAATTCAATACATCAGCCGATATTCATAAGGAAATTGCTGGTTTCTTCATTGATTTTTATAAAACAAATGGAGACATGTCGCTTTTGGAATATAGTATCAATGAATTTAAAATTGCTCAAAATCTGCTTCACACCCCTGACAGTGATATTCTTTATGCACTCGCGTATATTGAAATGCTGAAAGCAAAGGTTACCCATGATTACAACAAAGCAGAACTCATCGCCAGACAATGCCTCAAAATAAATGAGCACCACTATAATGGAAGAAAGCTACTTGCAGAGATTATGAGTTGTGAATTGACTGCTAATAAAGATAAATCTCAAGAAATAATTCTGCCCGTTGCACCCAAAAAGCGTATTAAATTCACAAGTAAACCAGAAATGTCAGATAATAATGATATCAAATTACAAATCGATGATATGATCAATGAGAAAGAACTTATAGCTCTTGAAAAACAGATGAACAAAACCAGCGAAACCCTTGCTGAGGACAGAAATACATTAATCAATAAAGAAGATAGCAATAGAATAAGTCAAACTCCGGTTTTCAAAGAAAAAATCCCCGGCATTAATGCCGAAAACTTTGATCAGATATTACAGGAAATGGAATCTGATATGAACGTGATTAATGTTGAAGATGACAGCATAACACAGAATTATGAACCTGAATTACCGGATTTTCCGGTAGACACAACTCAGGATAATGCTTCACACCTCCCAAATCTTGCTCTTTAGAAATACAGGCACACAACAAGAGAGGGATATTCATTATGAATATCCCTCTCAGCATTAATTAACAAAAACCTGATTTTATGCCTGAGCCCGCTTTTTTCTTCTTTGAGCCTCTTTAAATTTATCATAGACAACAGACACGTTATCCCAGATGGGAGTAACCACACGTATAACTGAGCGATAATTCTCCATTCCGGAACGGATAAGCTGCATATTCTTCTCTATATCCTTCAACCGATTATTAATCTGCTCTTTCTTCTGAATATTCTTGGTCTTCTTCAATTCACTACGTGTTTTCTTGAGCTTAGCCTCTTCCAAGACAAACTCTCTCTCGGATTTTTTAATCAGATTTGAAAACTGATTAAAGATACGCTGCAAAGCCGAACCGGCTTGAGCGAAAGCTCTGAATTGCTTGAGTTCATACGCGGCCCAGAACTTACGACAGTTGTACTTAACACCCTCACGCACATCAAAGTTCTCGACACTGGAGTCAGGTATTTTCAGGAAACATTCAAGCGCATTTTTAACACTGCCTCTGCGTTTACGCATAAGATCCTGCTTAACTTCAGCAAATTCAGGATCATCAATCTGTTTTTCATACTGCAATGACTTCATCAATTGCAACTGACCTAACTGATACAGTAATTCAGACTTACGGTTTACACTGACCTTACTTATTAGAAAATTAAGGGTATGCGCTGCAAGATCCAATGAAATTGCCGCATCCTCTTCGGTTCTTTCCGTAGAAAAAAGCTGCATCCCCTGCTGGCCAGCCTTCTGCGCAATAGCCATGCGCTCCTTAAGGCGCTCATGATAACCAGCTATAATTTTTTTGGAAAGCTTTGCCCGTTTACGTTTAACCCAATGCGGATCCTTAGAAGCTGAATCCCAAAGATCAAATTCCTTTTCAGACGCAGCGTAAAGACATTTAGGACAGATCAGTATATGAAACAACGAGTAATCAACAAATTCTTTTTCTGAGTCCTGACGTACACCGGTGTATACTTCCATTTGCGTACGGTTATCAACTTTAACTAACAGGCTTCCAGTCTTGAGTGACGGTGCCGAAAATTCAGCTTCACAGAACGGACACTGATAACGTCGCTTCAAGAATATTGACTCAATTCCTGTTTCAAGATCCATAAAATCTTCAGGATAATCAATAAACTGTATATTATCCAGATCATCAGTAACACCATCCTGTTCGGCCCTTTCAGCTTCTATAGCCTTTTGAGTATACTCATCATAGTATACTTTATAATTCGGCTTTGCTTTTAACAGAGTGGTATGAACCCGACCGATAGATTCACTAACCAGCATTTCAGGGGTTTTGCGAATACCCTCCTCTACAGCAAAAAGCTTGGATATTGCAAGTAACCTTGTTACTGTCTCAACATCAACTTCGAGTGATTTATTACTATAATCAAGTTCTGTCATATTATTAAAAACCCAATAAGCCATATCTTCAAATATAATACACAAGTTCGTATTATACATTTTCGCAGATAATGTAAAAGATCTTTTAAAAAAAAGTAAATTATCTCACAAACCTTCTAAAATCCATACTATTATCAAAGATATTATCTGCGACCTCCAAAGTACAAAGATATGACATATTTATTGATGATTCGTCAATCTGCCTCAATAGTTCCTTGCATCTGTCAATATGCTTTATTGTACGCACTTCAGAATACCTGACGGCCTGACCTGTTGAAATCAGGAAGCCCCAATCCGAAGAAATTCCGAGGAATAACTCCCGTGCGGCCTGATTTAGCGCTCTGCCGATAACTCGACGCTGAGTATTTTCCTCACACTCCAGATCAATATCTTTATACTCTGTGGCAAGATCGATCATTTTATTTGTCAGTCTGAATAAATGTCTGAAAATCCAGTCGTTTGACTGATACTCTTTGTTTTCAACCCAGGTCTGGAAATAATCCTTCTTGCCCCAAGAGCTGGCGCCAGGAACCATTTTCTGATGTGTAGGATTCTCCTGAAGATACTCACTTGGTGTTACCGGCCTGACCTCTGTCTGATCAAACAGCATTTTACGGAAAACACTCTCCAGCCAGAAAGGGCCTTCCTCCCACCAGTGACCAAACAACTCAGCATCATATGCAGAGGTTATACATGGTTTCAGCCCAGTCTTGGTACGCTCATCATAAACCTGAGCCCCGCGGTGACAAACAAATTCTCCAGCTTGCTCATGCGCGACCTGACGCGCCCATTCAGGATGATAATAATCCTTCTCCCCAAGCCCCGCATCCTTAGCGGTAATACGATAATATTTTAACCCCGTATTTCTTCTGACATTGGCTGTTTTAAAGTAATCTGGCAGATAATCCCAATCCGCCTCGTAACCAAGATCACGATACCATTCTTTATAATTTGGATGCCCCGGATACCCACTCTCACGACTCCAGACAGCGGCTCTAGTCATCTGATCAATTCCGAATATCGCTACATTATTAGGGGTAACAATAGGCTCATTAGTACCCCGGTAACACTTGGTGTCACCCTCAAGAAGCCCATTTTCATTTACCAGACACCATTTAATACCGAATTCACTGAGATATTTATCAATTCCCGGTGTATAGGCATTCTCAGGAAGCCAGATGCCGCGTGGACTTCTTCCAAGAACATTTTCATACTGATTGCAGGCTGTCGCCAGCTGTGCCCGAATAGCCTCAGGAAAATGTTTGAATAACGGCAGAACCATATGTGTAGCAGGACACGTAATAACCTCAATCTTACCCATATCCTGAAAATCACGGTATGCCCGGGTCAGATCACCATCGTAAGCGTCAAAAACCTTTCTCGCAGTCCAGAATCTCTCCAGAGTATCATTGATTGCCTCAATATACGGAGCCCCCTCAGAATTGTTTTTTTCACGGGTAGCAAGTTCGATAAGCTGATTAATATGCCTGTCAACCCTTTCTTTAAGCAGATCATCTGTCATCATACTCATAAGTGACGGTGTAAGGGATAGAGTAAGCCTGAAATCGACACAATCATCCTTAAGATTCCAGAACATCTTTATCAGCTGGGTATAAACCGAGACAACAGCCTCCATATACCACTGTTCCTCCAGTGGCACATCATACTCTGGATGACGAACATGCGGCAGATGCTGATGAAGAACCAGAGCCCAAAATCCTTTTTCTTCCGGAGCACTATGCGAACCTTCTTTCCAGTACTTATACTGGTTTATCCGCCAGTCATCATTTTCACCACTAACCGGCAGCTCAACGCAATTACCATCAACCTCAACACTGGCATACTCATTATAGCGTTCTTTGGTCTCCACAAAACCTTTGGGAGAAAAGCAGTCATTCGATCTGGCTACCAGCTCAAAAAACTCGGTACCGGCTGCACGGTAACCGATCTCAGCAATGTAATCCGCACCTTTTTTCACATGAAGCCAATAAGAATTCTTATCATCAAGGAAGTCATCAATTTCCTTAACACTATTCGCATTAAACCCATCAAAGTTTACCCCGGTAACTTCATACAGCCGAATAATAAGATGATTATTCTCAAAGAAGTCTTCACCATATTTAGTGATCAGCTGCTCTCGGGTGTCAGCACCTACCTCCCAGAAAACAAGAATAATTCCGGGCTCGCGTGGAATCAGATAAGAGTAGGTCTCATTATAAAATTCATTGATATATGGTTCTTCCAGAAGCATTTGCCGGTTCAGTTCCACCTCTTCACCGGTATCAGGATCAATTAATACTGGCGGTATAGCATGGTTTTCCGGTTCAGAATCCTCTTTAGCTGTGACATCAGCAGCATCAGCACTGACAACCTGCTTATCATCACCTGTTGGTCTGGCTGTAACCTCATAACTGAGCCCGTCAGCAGTTGAAGACGAATTAAGCTCTTTATAATCGGTGCCGGCACTACCGTACAGATCATCATCGCTATGTGTTAAAATTTCAGAATCCTGTCCACCATCACTCTCTGAAGTACCTGAAAGTTCTTCAGATTCAGCTTCCTTGTCGCTCTCATTATCACTGCTATTTACCATAATTACCCCAATTCATAACACACGATATTCATCAAATAGACTTTACAACTCTACACCGCGCACAGAGTAAAGCCATAACGCTTGAGAGACAGCTTTTCTCCTGCTGTTTCCTCGAGTTGCTTTGCACCAATCCTGCCTAAAAGCGCAGTAAAATCGAGCTCAATATCCGCATCGGTACGGTTGAAAACAAATAACATCCTCTCGGATTGACCGGCAGCACTTTTTACAAGAGCCAGAACTCTGGAACTGCCTGAATCTACAACTTCCAGCAAACCATCACATGATAAAAGTGGATAGCTCATCTTCATCTCATTTATCTGTCTGATATAATCAGTCAAATCATAACTTGCACCCTCATAATCATAAGGATTGGTATGCACAACATGAAGTTTCTTTTTAAACCCGTACTCAAAACCAATAGGAATCAACACTCCTGAAGAAATCAATGCCGTAAACAGATAGTGTTGCTTGATCCGATCCAGGTCACTGTTAAATTCAACATCTAGGCGTTGGGTATCATGACTCTCAGGAAAAGCGATGGATCGTCCATTTTTTTTGACAAGAGCATTATTCTGCTCGATAAACCAGTCGGCCTTATAATCCCACCATTTCCCGGAATTAAAAACAAAATCATGCCCTGCCTCAACCAATCCCATTGTCTGTTCCAGCGAACAACCCAGACTCTCGGCAAAGAAGGTAATCTCCGGGTCAATCTCGCGTGCACGGGTTATCAGAAGTTTCCAGAGAGGATTAGGGATCTGATACGCCGCGTCACACCTGAAACCACGTACACCGACATCGATAAATTTCTTTACCAACTGCCACCAGTACTCCCAGAGTTCATCACGGGCAGATGATTTCTCATTATCAAACTCGTTAAGATCTCCCCAGACAACCCAGCCACCTGGCGCAGAGTTATCTTTACAGCCGGGATTCTTAATACTGCCGTCAGAATTTAACTTATACCACGCACGTTTATCCCGGGTAAGCGGATTATCGTATGCACTATGATTAATAACCAGATCAACCATCACCTCGACACCAAGCTCGCGACTCTCGGCAACAAATCTCTTAAATCTGGACCACTGTGCTTCCTTACTGTTTGCTCCAAAGAAAATCGGACTAAGTTCAAAATAATCCCTGACAGCATAGAGACTTCCAGAAGCACCAACAAGATGAATTGGATTCAAAAAGCACCAGTTAAAACCCATTCCGGCCGCACGCTGAACATGACCAGGCCAGTTTTTTACATCGCCAAGAATTGGAGGGAAAAGGTTATAGATCACAGGTGGAGTATTTCGCAGACTTGTTTCCATCGTATACTTTCTACTGGTGATAAGCAAGTTTATTTGAAAAGATAAATATGACTGGACAGAATTATCTTCAAAAAAATCATCATAATTATTTTCATTATTTTCACATATAGGTCAAGTAAATTACGATTATTCAGGAGTTTTTATTTGAATACAATTGAATTTATTACAAACATTATTATACTCAAACACTTAATTAACTTTTATACAACATAAGCTGCTATACTACATGTAACGGATCATGGAGAATTGAATTGAAAAACAACCAGACTAAAATCAGCTGGAAGCAGGCATTTCTTGCCAGTCCCGGACCAACATCATATATTGATGCCCTGATTCTATTTATCAAGGGCATATGCATGGGCGCAGCCGATATCATCCCGGGAGTATCCGGTGGAACAATTGCATTCATTACCGGAGTATATCAGGACCTAATAAATGCCATCGCTTCATTTGATTTAATAGCTCTAAAACAGGTTGTCAAACTTAACATTAAATCCGCTCTCAATCATGTTCATCTCCGTTTTATAGTTGTTTTGTTTTCCGGTGTAAGTCTGGCAATTCTCTCTACAGCCAGTCTTATGCACAGCCTCCTTGAAAACCATCCGATACTTACATGGTCAGGTTTTTTCGGTTTGATATTAGGATCAATCTTCATTGTTTTCAAAGAAGTAAAACAATGGAGTATCATCAAAGTAATGCTGGTAATTCTCGGATTTCTCGGTGCCTGGAAAATTTGCGGACTTATACCTGTTGCAACACCAGAAAAATGGTGGTTTTTATACCTCTGCGGTATAATCGGAATATGTGCAATGATCCTTCCTGGAATCAGCGGCTCATTTCTGCTGCTGGTTTTAGGCAAATACTACTATATAACAGGAGCGATAAAGACATTCGTAACCGCACTCAAGCTCGCCGCCGCCTTCAAATTCAGAGAAAGCTACGATCTTCTGGCGGTAACCGGCGCTTTCTGGGCGCTGGTAATCTTTCAGTTGGGACAGATTTCCGGAATCATAGGTTTCTCACGGGTTCTTAAATGGCTTCTTGCCAGATGGTATCAGGGAACCATGTGCGTGCTCGTTGGAATGATGATGGGTGCAATGCGCAAGATCTGGCCCTGGAAACATGCTCTAATAAAACACGTGATTGACGGTCACAAAGAAAAAGTTATAGAAGAAGCGCTGGTTCTACCCTGGAATTACGCCGATACCTTCAGTTGCAAAGTAAGCGAATACAAGGACTCTGTACTTACAAATGAATATATCAGCCATATAAGCGGTCTGAAGCCTCTTATTGCCTATGCACTTCTTATGGCTATTGCAGGGGTTGTTGTTGTTATACTGCTGGAAAAACTGGCAAACATCAAAAGTGATAAAAAGAAATAAGCTACATCTCAAGGAGTGCCTCCGAATAATCCGGGTACTGCCGGCACAGCTGCTCATGTCGGAGCCGGTGACAGGTAAAAACAAAGATCTGTTTCCGAGCGGAAAATTCTCTTAATTCCTCCATACCGGCAATAAATCTCTGGTCGTCAGCATTAATAAAAGGATCGTCAAGTATAACCGGAATACTTTCATTTTTGGCAACCCTCTGTGCCAGCAGAAGTCGTAAAGAAAGATAGACCTGATCCCTCATGCCCTTTGAGAGATATGCCGCAATATCCTCGGTGGCTACCGGCATACCGCTACCTCTTTCCACAGCACATAAGCTAAGCTCCTGCGAAAGAGAAAATTCGAGTCGACTTGAAAACCGGGCGACCAGATTATTAAACTCCTCGGAAAATATTGGACTCCACCTCAAATGTAATTCGCGGGCAATCTCGCTAAATACTTCCAAAGCCACTGATAATGAGGAATTAAACCGTTCCGCTTTAGTCAAGGCACAAATCGCTTCCTCCCGTTCGTCAATCAGTACCGGCAGGCGTTCACGCCGTCGCCCATCTTCTACAGCCAGTTCTCTTTCACAGTCAACAAGCTCACCCTGAGTATCTTCAAGGCGCAGCCGCGCCAGTTTAATTTCCTGACCATACTCAAGAATACTCAGCTCCGGCACGCAATCCTGCAACCAGGGATCATCCTGCTCCATTCGCAAAATTCTCTTATTCCAGGTCTCAATATCTATTTCCAGCCGCTCCAGTTCAGACAAATCACCAGCAGAGGTTAAAAGAGCAGGAAGGGTTTCTTCTTCAAGATGCTGCAGATGACGATATTGCTCCGCCTTCTTCTTATAATTTATCAGCGCCGCCTCAAAGTCGTCCAAGACGACCTCTACCCCAGCCCCGGCGAAAATATCCTCCAGTTCAGCCTTATAAGTATAAATTTCACCCAGAAGTTCAGATTCCTGTTCTATAATATCATCCAGTTCACCGCGTAACTGCTGATACTGTTCAATAAGTGCCAGCGCATCATTTATTTCACGCATCAGAACTCTGGCTCTAGTAATATCAATCTCGGTTGAAGCATCAGCAATACCCATTTCACAAAAAATATTTTTTAGTGTCTCATAAGATTCAGTAATGATTGTCTCTATCTCCAGATGCCGATCCAGTCGCTGCCCCCATGAATCCACCTCCCGCTGCGAATGTATGATTTTTTGCATAAGCGTCAACAGCTCCTCGGTACTCATACCGATTGTCTCCGCGAATGAATTTAGTTTCTCGTCCATTTTGGCATACTTTTCGGCAAAACTATCCAGCACTACCTGCAACCGGATAATTTCTTCCGTCACCCTCTCTTCCTCTTCTGCACGCAATCGCTGCACCCCGACAAGGCGCACTGCCGCAAAAACCGACCACCCGAGGCACGCTACCGCCGGAATAAGCATAAACGGAAGAAATCCCATAGCGACAAAAAAGAATACCGAAAGCCCGGTAAAGACACAGCCTAGAATCAGATTATTCCGGCTGAAACGGTACCGGTACATACGTGCGTCATTGATTTCTTTAATTGCATGCAACTGCTGCTGCATATCATTTTTCAGTCGCTGCTCCTTACCTTCAATCTGCTCCAGAATACGTTCATAATTTACAACAAATTCAACCTCAACATCTTTATGCTCACGTTTCCATGAGGTAAACCGCCTGAGTTTATCAACATCTATTCCAGAATCAGTCAGCAGCTTGTCAGCATTACGGCAATCAATACGAACAGAACGTTCACGACCGATATTACTCTCCAATACCGCAATAGCCTGCTCAACACGTAACAGATATTCCTTGTTCACGCTCTCACGTTTACCAAGATTCTTCACCCTTTTTTCAAGATATTCCATCTTTTCTATTTTAGCATCTTTGATACTCCTGATATCAGCAATGCGTTCTTTTTTATCATTTAAAAGAGCTAAAATATGCGTAATATTCTCGCTACCGCTAAAATCATAACTTTTAAGACCAGAAAGCGCGGCTATTTCCTGCTCGCAGGAGGCAAGATCCTTACGTGATGCCTCTTTCTGAGCCAGCTTATTCTGAATATCCTGGCGCTGCAATACACAAATACAATAATCATATTTGCGGATAGTTTCGGTAATTTTAGCGCTTACCTGCTGTTTATTTGCCGCTTCCTCAAATCTGACTTCTGCTTTACGGTAGATATTTTCAATCTCTGAAACTTCGGCATCAATTGCCGAAATTTTATCTTTCAAACGTTTTATCTCGGTTTCAACCTTGAGTTTACCTTTACCCGTAATACCGTCATAGTTATTTACCGAATCTTCAAGCAGCGCTTTAGCCTTTTCCAGACTTACCCCCTCTTTATCACCGGTACTGAACATAGCCGCTAACGCATCAGTAAACTCGACAAAATCCCAGTTATTGTTGAGTTCATCCTGTGAAAGAAAAGCCAGTTTCTGATACTGTCTACAACTCAGCCCGGTTAGAATCTGCCCCAGCGAATCACCGTTAGGAGGAGCAGCGAACTCAAGAGTAATGTCCTTCCCGCTCACAAGTTCAATTACCCGTAATTTTCCGGAAGAGAAATCACGCCAGATATTCAGTCGCCTTCCCGCATCGGTACTGACAACCATACTGCCGGCAAACGCCCCGCCTCTCACCGGGCTGTAATCCCTGAAAAAAGAAGAACCACCGTTTTTCCTGCCCGTCTGTTTAAAACCATAAAGCAACGCCAGAATGGCCTCAGCGAGGGTTGTTTTTCCGACTTCATTCTCGCCCAGAATAATATTGAGCCCTCCGTCGAATAAATATTCTCCGGAAATGCAGCCAAAACCGGCAATCTGCACACTCTCAATAATCAAAATTTCTTCTCCCCTGTTCTTACACCGGCAACGTTGGTTTTATTTTGCATTTGTTCTTGCATTAATCAATGAAATACTATAATAAATATTGAGGTTTACAATTATATAAATGACCAGCTCATTATGAAAGAAATATATATGAATACAAAATTCTGGAGTGATAAAAGGGTAATTGTCACTGGTGGAGCCGGATTTCTTGGATCATTTGTTGTAGAAAAACTAACAGAATTAGGTACTGAAGAGATTATTGTGCCTAGAAGTATTAAGTATGATCTGCGTAATTCTGAAGCAATTAAACAACTTATAACCGATACATCCAGAAATGGCAAAGTTGTAGATCTTGTCATTCATCTTGCTGCCAATGTCGGCGGTATAGGTGCCAACCGTGAGCATCCAGGATCTTTTTTTTATGACAACCTGATGATGGGGGTTAATTTGCTCCATGAAAGCTATAAAGCCGGAATAAATAAGTTTGTCGCAACCGGAACAATATGCGCCTACCCTAAATTCACCCCGGTACCTTTTCGGGAATCAGATATTTGGAACGGCTATCCGGAAGAGACAAACGCTCCGTATGGTCTCGCCAAAAAAATGATGCTGGTGCAAAGTCAGGCATACCGCGATGAATATAATTATAATTCCATATTTCTATTACCGGTAAATCTTTATGGACCAAGAGATAATTTTGACCTGAATTCATCCCATGTTATCCCGGCGATGATACGTAAATGTCTGGAAGCAAAAGAGAGCAGCGCTGCAAATATTACCCTCTGGGGAGACGGCTCACCCTCACGGGAATTTCTGTATGTTGAAGACGCTGCTGCCGGACTGCTGCTGGCCAGCGAACACCTTAACAGTTCAGAACCGGTTAATTTAGGATCCGGAAGAGAAGTTAACATCAAAACTCTTGCCGAACTAATAAAGAAGGCAGTAGGTTTCAATGGAGAAATCATCTGGGATACCAGTAAACCCAATGGGCAGCCACGACGTTGCCTTGACACAACTAGAGCCAGTGAGTTATTCGGTTTTACAGCACAAAAAGAACTTGAAACAGGAATTAGTGAAACGGTCGAGTGGTTTATTAATAACAGGAACTAAGTAACATGAGCCAAGGTTCAAGTACGGATGAAATAGCTTCTATCAGATCAGAAACAGCGGAACCTGTCCTCAAGGTTAAAAATCTCTGTAAATTTTTCCCTATTAAAAGTGGCTTTTTCAATACAGCCAGAGGATCAGTGAAAGCTGTAAACGACCTGTCTTTTACCATAGCTCAGGGCAAAACATATTCACTGGTTGGTGAGTCCGGATGTGGCAAGACCACTACCGGCAGAACAATACTACGGCTTATAGAGCCGACCTCCGGTCAAGTTACATTCAACGGCAAAGATCTATGTTCTCTGAACCCTGAAGAACTCAGGCACACCCGTCAGCAAATGCAGATAATATTTCAGGATCCCTTTTCCAGCCTGAATCCCCGACATACCATTTTCGATATTATCTCCGAGGGACTTATTTTACATCAGAACTTATCACAGGAACAGATTAAGAAAGAAATACTCCAGATTCTCAAGGATGTCGGTCTTGAAGAAGAATATCTCGACCGCTACCCGCATGAGTTTTCCGGGGGACAGCGTCAGCGTATTGCGATTGCAAGAGCCTTGGCGGTAAAACCGGAGTTTATTGTTTGCGATGAATCAGTCAGTGCGTTAGACGTCTCAATTCAGGCTCAAATTATCAATCTCCTTCAAGATCTGCAGAAAGAGAAAGGTATCGCATACCTGTTCATCACCCACGATCTTGCTGTCGTACGCCATATTTCTCATAAAGTTGGAGTAATGTACCTCGGTCAACTTATGGAGGAAGCTGATGTCGATGAACTGTTCGAAAATCCGCTCCACCCGTACACCAAAGCATTACTCAGTGCCATTCCGGTTATAGATCCCGCTCAGAAAAGAAAAAGAATTCCACTTCATGGAGAAATACCCAGTGCTGCCAACCCGCCTGCAGGTTGTCCATTCCATCCACGGTGTCCCGAAGCCAGACCAGAATGTTCTTCCGGCGAAATTGCTGAATCCATAGCCCCAAATGGACATAAAGTACGTTGTATTCTCTTCAAATAAACAAGTAGTTTTTGTTTTAAATAATTTTATAAATACAATTATTTACTTGTAATGACACCGCATTTTAAGAAAATAACAGTATACCATTTCTGTCACTGCTGTCAGAATGTCAATCAGAAAGAACAACTGTTTTATTACTGTGAATACACCAGAAAAGAATCTACGGAAAAAGTTAGCCAAATTTTCAGTAATTCTGCTCTTCATTATAATAGCCGCAATTTCAACCCTCTATCTTATATTCTCTGAAGAGAGGGTTAAAGATATTATTGAAAACGGTTACACCCAATACACTGGGCTTGAGTTGAATATTGATCATATCGACCTGGAGTTACTCAAAGGTCGACTTATTCTGCATAATGTCACCTCAACAACTCCTAAAGGGAAAAAGATAGCCGATCTCTCACGGGTCTCACTACAACTCTCTTTGAATGACATTTATAACCTGTACCGCTTCAACAGCATTCACATACAACACCTTGAGTTATCAGAACTGAAACTTACAGATATTCCGTACAAAAAGATTATTGAAGAAATTGCACCAGAAAAACTCAATACCGATATAACACAACGTATAGCCAAATTTTTCGATAAAACCAATTTCAACGTTTCCTACGCTTATCTTGAACAAAAAGATCAAAATTCAATACGCTACCAGGCAATTGGCAGCCTGGAGGATGATAATTTCTCAGGAAAAGGTAAAATTTCAGGTTTAATATCAAATCTCACAAGTTTTTCCTTAAAAGACCTGACAGTTACAGCTAAAACCTCTGACTTTAAAATGAATTTCAATAATTCCGAAAATACTTTTTCAGGAAATCTTACTTATAATAATTTCAACTGTGACTTTGACGGCACTATGGTATCATCAAAATCACCACTTAAAATACTTAATGCTGTTCCCGAAACGACATATATCGGCTCTGGGACCTGGGATTTAATCAAAAGCAGAATAACCGTCAGGCAGGCGGAAATTTCCAACAACTCCGGCCTTATGGTAAAAGCTTCCGGTTATATTGACAACCCGACAAAATCTGACGACTACAATATTCATGCTGATGTTGAAAAATCCAGAATGCAGTTCAACAAAACCCCCTTTTACAATAACAGCCTTGCCCTGAGTATTCCTGATGATTTTACATATACCGGCAAAGTCAATATCACTGACAACCACTTCAAAATTTCCGGGAAAGTCAAAACGCCCCGGTTAGTCATTGAAAATCAGGGATCCACTAAACTAACATTTGATTTCTCATCTCTAATTACGGCTGACAACAACTCAATTTTATTTGAAAACATAGAATCTCAAGGCGATAATACAGCCTTGAGCGGAAGCATTCTTATACCCGAACAGCTTTTTAAATCAGAAATTAAATCGTTACTGGATTTATACCCGGTAGAGCTCAACCTTGTTGTAAAAAGCCAAATGCAGGAATCTTTTTCAAAACTACAAAGAATTGGCATACTTCCTTACAAACGTTTTTCTCCACATGGCGACATTTCACTTTCTATAATAACCAAACCTGAAGTAAATAATACCTTTTATAAATTGGCATTTGGTTCAAATGACGATACGGCTTTAATCCATGATAATCTGCTAAATCAGGATCTCGAATTTGGTCGTTTCAGCGGAAGCGTTAATGGCTTTATTCATCAAAATAAAACCATCATCCCTGATAAATTAATCTTCAAATCCAATATTCTAAACTTGAATTATCAGCAAAATAATAATAATTCTAACGCTACAATAATCCCTGTATCTTACGATCTGGATGGCGACTTCAATAAAATTCTTTCCATATTACTCCCCTACAACAACAAATTTACTGGGACCTTCGATCATTTTAAATTTAACGGCAAAGCGAATTTCCTGCCGCAATCCCTGACTTTAACCTCACCCGACTCAAAAGCTGAACTTAGATTTGCCTCAGGAACACAACCGGCAAATCTCACATTACAGACCAAATTTTCACTTCAGATGAAAGATGAGTGGGCACTGGAACTTGATAAAGCAACATTGCAAATTCAAAACGTCGACCCTGTTAACAATAAGGCACAAATAGGCAGCACATCATTGGTAAATTTAAAAGCGAACCTATTCAGAAAAACTCCATCTGGAAATTACGAATTTTATCCGCATGGAAACGCCTCAATAGGAACTAGGTCTCAAAACACAATGCTTTTAAGCACGTTACTTAATATTTCAGATAATTCCGAATTACCATTTACCTCCAGCGATACAACATTACGCGGGAAACTGACATTTACTCCTGAAGTCGTCTCAATAAATTCTGCTTTTAATATCAAGAATCTGCACCTTACCACACCTGTGGATTTTTCAGAATCATCACTCAATGGAAATACCTCGCTTAAATATCTGGTTAATGATAACAAGCTGGCAATAAGCGATCTGGAACTTTACGACGACCAAAAGAATTACACATACACTGCCGCCGGAAATTTCTATATAGAAAATGCTATTTTTGAAGGGTTTAACAGCAAACTTGAAGCCGATATCGACAAATTTTTTAAACACTTTAAAGGCTACGGCAATAATGAAAAATTTGAAGGTCAAATTGAGGTCTATAATGAACTGATAGGAACAACCAATGCCCCAAGCATGTTACTTGTAGGCAAATCCAAGCAAATTAAAATAACCAAAAATGACTTCTCCGATATTTCCGATGACATTCAATTCGATGCCAGACTCAGCTGGAGCCGAGATACTGACGGCAGTCTTTTTGGCCTGAAAGCTGAAGAAATATTTCTTAAATCATCTAATGCTTCCGTCTATCTGACCGGGGTTGCAGAAAAATTCAAGCTTGAGAAGAGCGGAATTGTCAATTTCGGCAAAGGATGTGATCTTAATTTCATGCTCAAGGGCAACAGAAAACTTTTACAGCTTTATTTACCCGGATACACGTATAAAGATGGCGAATTTGGCACCAAGGACAGTCTGAAAGTAACAGCAAATATCAAAGCCAAAAAACTGCCGTTATTCAGTTTTGAAGACACACTGCATCACGCTTATATCAAACAGGCGAAAATATCCAATGGAACATTAAGCATTGATAAAATTAACTATAATAATATCAATATTTTTGATCTAAGTTCAAAGTTCAGCCTGAACAATGGCATAGCTAAAATTGAAGACGGACGAGGCCGAATGTCCGGTAATGTTTTCTTCTCGGCTTATGCAGACGTTACGCAAACTCCCAAAGGAAAGCTCAGCCTGAAACTTGAAAAGATTGATCTCCCGCAGCTACTCTCACACTTTCATACCGAAAATTCAATTCTGAATGGCTGGCTTATTCTACCTGCAAATAAAGATAAGACATCAACCTTAAACTTAAGCTGGGAAGGGATCACCAGAGAGAACATACTCGCAAGTTTAAACTCAGATATGGAAAAAGCTGAAATAAAAGATCTCATTCTTGAAACCATCAATAAGAGACACGATTGGGAAAAATATCTTTCAGAAGATCTCCCTCCTAATGTAGTCAAAGAGGTTGCCTCTCAAATAGATAAAAAAATGGCCCCAACTTATGGTAAAAAGCAGAAAGCATTTTACAGGTACTGCGATATTAACTATAAAATAGGGAAATCCGCTTTACAGATACACCAGATTAAATGCGGTGGAGGTAATACAGCAGATTACCTTATAAGGGGTATCGTTTCGTTTTCAGGAAAGCTTAAACTGCGAATTTATCCTGTTGCAAATATCCAGAAGTCATTCGACTCCAGACAGTTACTCAATATCCCTTCTGTCAACAACTTTACAACCACACTAACCCCTCTGGAACGCACAAAATTCTATAACATTATCCCTAATCGACTTGAGAAGCTGGCAAACGAGAAAAAACTTTTCATTGATATCACAGGAACTATTGAAAACCCTGTTGTAAATATTGATAATTTACGTTCAGAGTTGAGGAAAAACGTCCCCGTGATTACCAAAGAATTTAATAATCTCCTTGGCAATGGCGGATTATTGAAACTACTCATGAAAAATGTACAATCAGATAAATTAAAGAATGCTCTCGGTATCAATGGTGACAATGAATCTTTGAAATCCGGTTCAAGCCTGGGAGACATATTGAAATTATTCGAATAAATTATGGAGTATAACCTTAATGAATAAAGATGAAGAACTTAGACATCAGGAAGAAATGACTGCAACTCTGGAGCAGATCAAAGCCTTCAAAGAGTCTTCAGGAAAATCGCGCTTTTATATTGATATTCCTGTATGGCGTTTGGCAATAGAAGGTATTTCGGCATTTATGCTGGCAATTTTTGTTGGTATGGGTTTGGCTGTTCTCTACAAAGTTATTGCTTTCTAAACAAGGCAACTCTATCATGAATCAAAAAATCTTACTGGTTATTGGCGAAAAACACGAACGTGAATCGATTAAACAGGCTCTCAGCCCATCAGGCTACACTGTAATTGAATCAGAAAGCAGCGGCTCTGCTCTTGCAGCTATCGCCAATCACCCGGATATTGCCATGATAATCCTGGACTGGAATATTGAAGAACATAATGGAAGCGCTGCATTCAATTTACTTTATGAAAATTTCGCAAGTATACCAATATTTGTTATCGGTGATGATAACAGTAATCAGGCTGTAATTTCAATAATCAGTCTCGGAGCTATTGACTACCTCAATAAACCAGTAAACAAAGAGCACCTCTGTTTTATGGTGGATAATATCCTTAACCATGAAAAAATTGCCTTGAGGAGCAAATCAACTCGCAAACAAGTTCTGTTTCAAGCGACAAGCCAGATTGAATTGATAAAGATCTCCAAACAATATGTCGAATTCAAACTTAATTTCAGTATACCTAAGGATACAATTACAGTTTTCACCTGTAACGATCTCTCAGAAATACTCGAAATTTCCTATAAAACCCGTTTCTCGTGCAAAGTAGTAGACTGCAGCAAAAAGCTTGACGAAGAGAATAACATCCCTTATTTTGTTGTTAAAGCAAACTTTATGAATTTATCTCCTTTAATTGCCTCCAAAATTGATAAGGCCCTGGAAAAAGGCATCTTCACCAAATCTGCGAGTAATGATTCACAAAGATTCATGCTATAGAGACATTATGAAAACCAGAGAAACGGCGACGTACTGTCATTGATATCTATTGCTTTGAAATGCGCAAGCAATAATACAATAATTACAGCTACTCCCGCACAGATATATGAGACCTTTTCCGGCCACTTCCCGAAATAATGAAATAACAGATTAAAAACAATCACAATTGATATCGACCATAGCAACATCAGCGCAGTAACTCCAAACTTAAAGTCAAAGTACCCTGAAAGTTGTCTTTGCAGCAAATCCAGAAAGATTGCGGCCACCAGAAAAATTATAAATATTGATACATGCTTAAATGTTTGAGCCATTATACGCCACATCCCATACATTGATTAAAATTAAAATTATATTATACTTCATAATCTTATCGAAATATCTCATTCATTTCTACATCATTAATGATCCATTTTAACCGAAAACTGACATTGACCTTCAAGTATAATTTAACTATAATCATTTTTAACTATTATATACACATTTTCTATTTTAAAATCGTCTTTGAAAGATATACTGAGCATACACCATGGAAAATATAAACCAACGCCCAAGCTGGGACGAATACTTCATGACAATAGCCTTGGAAGTAGCCAAACGCAGTACCTGCCTGCGGCGTCATGTTGGAGCAATACTGGTAAAGGATAAAAGAATTCTTGCTACAGGTTATAACGGCGCACCCAAAAAAATTGAACATTGCTCCATTACCGGCTGCGTCAGAGAGAAAGAAAATATCCCTTCAGGAGAGCGTCATGAGATCTGCCGAGCGTTACATGCGGAACAAAATGCTCTATTACAGGCAGCCACCTACGGAGTTAGAATTGAAGGTTCAACACTTTACTGCACAACCCAGCCTTGCGTTATGTGTGCCAAAATGCTTATCAATGTTGGTGTGGAAAAGATTTATATTCTTGAGAGCTATCCAGACCCACTTGCATTGAACCTTCTTGCAGAGGCTAATATTGAAATTATACACTTTAAATTTGATAATTAAAATCAAGTTATATTTGTAACGCCCTCCGTAGAACCGGCAAACACCTGCATATATATTTTTAACAGAACAAGTTTTCCAGGAGACCAAATGACCGACACCGAACTCATGAAACTATTCAAAGACAACGCGCAGGAACATGTTTTTCATTTCTGGGACGAATTAACCCGGGATGAAAAAGCAGTACTATCTGAGCAACTTCAGACTATTGATTTTAACTGGCTTGAAGCACGCTGCAATAATGTTAAAAACGGTATAGAAGAATTCACACTGCCTACCGAAGTAACCCCTGCTCCTATAATAGGCCTTCCACAAACAGACGAAGACTTGAAACTTAGAGACCGGATGCAGGTAGTAGGGAGTTCAGCAATAAGTGCTGGAAAACTTGGTATATTTCTTGTGGCCGGCGGACAGGGATCGCGTCTGGGATTTGACGGACCCAAAGGGTGTTATAGTATAGGCCCTAACTCCGGCAAGACTCTCTTCCAGTGGCACGCCGAACAGATCAGAGCCGCAAGCAAACGCTACAACACAACGATTCCCTGGTATATAATGACCAGTACTCTGAATCATAACGACACCGTAAAGTTTTTCAGCGATAATGATTACTTCGGCCTGGGAAAAGAAAATGTTTTTTGCTTCAAACAAAGAATGGTGCCGTCGGTTGACAATGATTACAAATTGATACTGGCTGAAAAGAATCAGCTGGCTCTGAACCCCGATGGCCATGGCGGCTGCCTCTGGGCCATCTGCAGCAGCGGTGCTCTGGCTGATATGAAAAAGCGCGGTATAGAATATTTAAGTTATTTTCAGGTGGACAACCCGCTGGTGACTATTGCCGACCCGGTTTTTCTCGGTTATCATATAGACGCTAATTCCAATATGTCCTCCAAAATACTTAAGAAAGCCGACCCGAATGAAAAAGTGGGGAATATCTGCATCGGCGACGGCAAACCCACTGTAATCGAGTACTCGGACATGACCGAAGAAAACACTACCGCCCGTGACGCGGCAGGCAATCTTTTATTCTGGGCCGGATCTATTGCAATACATATCATCAATGTTGATTTCGTTGAAAAAATTGGTGGTAATGCCAAATTGCCGTGGCATGTTGCAAAAAAGAAAATCCCTTACATCAGCAAAGAGGGAAACAGAATAAAGCCGGAGAATAATAACGGCATCAAATTTGAAACCTTTGTCTTTGATGCAATCCCTCTAGTAACGAAAACAATAACTATGGAAGTTGCCCGTGAAGAAGAATTCGCACCGGTAAAAAATGCGACCGGCATTGATTCGGCAGAGAGCTGCAGGCAACTTTTATCAAATCGTTTTGCTGGTTGGCTGGAAGCCTGCGGTCATAAAGTACCCAGAAACGCCAATGGCGACAGCGCAATTAGCCTGGAAATTTCACCGCTGTTCGCCCTTGATCAGCAAGAATTCATCAAGAAATGCCCGGTGTGTGTCGAAGTAAAAGACGGAATGATCATAGAATAATCTATATATAGCTCGAATTTTACAATTACATTATCTTACTCTTTTAAATAAGGAAAGACTACAATGGCAGGCAAACGAAGAGCAGCAACAAAATCAGAGAAACCGCTCAAGGCAACTCCTGAATGGAAAGAACTTACTACCCATTTCAAACAAATCAGCAAACTGGAAATGAAAAATCTATTTGCTGAAGACAGTAAACGCTTCAATAAGTTCTCACTCAGTTTTAACGATATCTTTTTTGACTACTCAAAGAACCGTATCACTGCTGAAACCATGAACAAGCTCTTCAACCTTGCCAAAGCCGCCGATCTCAATACCTGGAAGAAAAAAATGTTCTCAGGCTCAAAGATTAACTTTACCGAAGAGAGAGCCGTGCTGCATACCGCCCTGCGCTATCAGGGTAAGGATCCTGTCAAAGTTGACGGCGTGGATGTTATGCCTGAAGTTCACAAAGTACTGGCAAAAATGAAAAAATTCTCTACCGCGGTTCGCAGCGGCAAGTGGCTGGGATATACAGGCAAGCCGGTAAAAACTGTTATTAACATCGGTATTGGCGGCTCAGACCTGGGTCCGGTAATGATTGTACAGGGGCTGAAAAACTATGCCGGCAAAGGCCCTGAAGTACGATTCGTAAGTAACGTTGACGCGACTGATTTTGTTGAAAAAACAAGAGATTTAGATCCGGAAGAGACGCTCTTTATTGTTGCCAGCAAAACCTTCACCACTCAGGAAACCATGACCAATGCCCTCACCGCAAAAAAATGGACATTGAAAAAACTGAAAAAACAGGAAGCGATAGCTAAACATTTCGTCGCTTTATCAACCAATGAAACTGAAGTTGTAAAATTTGGTATCAACCCGGCAAATATGTTTGAATTCTGGAACTGGGTCGGTGGCAGATATTCCAGCTGGAGTGCTATCGGCCTCTCAATCTGTTGCGCCCTTGGCTTTAAAACATTCTCTGAGTTTCTCACCGGTGCATACGAGATGGATCAGCACTTCCTGAAAACCAGAGCAGAAAAGAACATACCGGTAATTATGGCCTTACTCGGGATCTGGTATAATAATTTCTTCGGCTGCGAAAGTCAGGCCATTCTCCCTTACGATCAGTATCTGGCACGTTTCGCCGCTTATTTCCAGCAGGGAGATATGGAGAGTAACGGCAAACATATTGACCGCAGCGGCAATGCTGTTAACTACCAGACAGGTCCAATAATCTGGGGCGAACCGGGTACAAACGGCCAACACGCTTTCTACCAGCTTATTCATCAGGGAACCAAAATAATCCCATGTGACTTTATTGCTGCGGCTCAGCCACAACACAAAGTCAGTGATCACCATGAAAAGCTTATCGCTAATTTCTTCGCCCAGACCGAAGCCCTGATGAAAGGTAAAGATAAAGATGAAGTTATAAACGATCTTGAAGCTTTTGGACTTTCTCCAGAGGAAATCCAAAAGCTGACACCGCATAAAGTCTTTACAGGTAACCGCCCTACCAACTCAATTCTGGTAAAGAAACTTACACCTAGAGTACTTGGCTCACTTATCGCAATGTATGAGCATAAAATATTTGTACAGGGCATCATCTGGCGTATCAACAGTTTCGATCAATGGGGTGTGGAACTTGGAAAAGTACTTGCCAAAAAAATCCTTGGAGAAGAAAAAGAATTGCTCAAAGGCAAGAAGATCAGCCTGGCACATCACGATTCATCTACAGCCGGACTGATAAGAGAATTCGTAAAGATGCGCTCCGCGAAATAGATTATTAAACCATATATTTTCAGTTAACTATGTTCAGGACTGCCATTTATACGGCAGTCCTGAACTGTTTCTGCCAACAAAATTGTCAAATCCAGACTAATTATGAAAATAGTTGACCACACCCTGATAAATCATATAATATTATCTGCTATATTATAACGATATACCTATTATTAACAGGATAAAAATAAATGGGAATTACAGAATCAGTACTTGAAGGGGTTTCAAAAGTTGTAGGTAAAGTCTTTGGAACCGCAAATGAAAGAGAACTAAAAGAACTATGGCCAATTGTTGAACAGGTTAATGAAGCCTGGAAAGACATAAAAAAACTCTCAGATACAGAGCTAACCGAAAAAACCAATGAATTTCGCAGAAGACTGCTGCAGGGAGAGACCGAAGACAGCATCCTGCCGGAAGCCTACGCCGTATGTCGTGAAGCGAACCACCGGGTTGAAGGTGAAGGCAAGATCATCAAGAGTAATTATGAACGTATAAGTTTTACCGGAGGAAAGTTTCAATATATTCCAGAAACGGCAGATATACCATATTTTGCACACTTTGATGTGCAGATTCTTGGTGGTATTGTGCTTCATCAGGGTAAAATTGCCGAAATGGTAACCGGTGAAGGTAAAACTCTGGTCGCAACCCTTCCATCATACTTGAATGCTCTTCGTCCGCATCCGGATTGGGTGGAAATGGCCAAAAAGCACCAGGGCGACGATATTAATAAATGGATTTTCAAACCATATGTTCTCCATTACGATGACGAAGGCAATGAAGTCTGGAGCCAGGCAGATACCCTCATCCCGGATCCGGAGGATGTAACCTATCGCCTTCCACTACGTATAATACCCAGATCTATGGGTGTACAGGTCGTTACAGTCAATGACTACCTTGCCGCCCGTGACGCTGAGTACAATAAACGCCTGTTCAGTTTTCTGGATATAGAGCTTGGGGCGATACAGTCTCATATGGGCTCTTCAGAACGCATCCCGATTTATATGAGCGATATTGTTTACGGCACAAATAACGAATTCGGATTCGATTATCTTAGAGATAATCTAAAAGTAAGAGCGGAAGAGCAGGTACAACGCTCCCGTAACTTTGCCATCATTGACGAAGTCGACAGCGTCCTTATTGATGAAGCCAGAACTCCGCTGATTATCTCCGGTTCGACCAATGAAAGCACCGATAAATACTTTGTTGCAGACGCTGCAGCGAGAAAACTCAAGGGTTTTGAGATGAATGACCTTGAAATCATCATTGAAAAACACATGAAAAAAGGCTTACAGCGAGAAAATGCCCGTGTTGAAGCAGAAGCGGAATCAGGAAGCGACTACATATACTCTGAGCGCGACCATTCGGTCAAACTGACAGAACGAGGCACCCAGAATGTTCTGAAGGTTCTCGGCATGGACGATATATACTCCGGTGCGAATATGGATATGCCGCATTTCATCGACAACGCTCTCAAAGCACATGCACTTTATAAAAAAGATGTTCATTATATTGTAAGTGAAGATGGACAGGTACATATTGTAGACGAGTTTACCGGACGTGTACTCGAAGGCAGACGCTGGTCAGATGGCCTGCATCAGGCGGTGGAAGCAAAAGAAGGTCTGAAGATAAAATCAGAATCACAGACAATCGCCAGCATCACCTTCCAGAACTACTTCAAACTCTATGGCAAGCTTGCAGGTATGACCGGTACCGCTCTTACCGAAGCCAAGGAATTCATGAATATCTACAGCCTTGGTGTTGTTTCAATTCCTACCAACAGACCGCTAAAACGCATAAACTACCCCGATCTTATCTTCGGTTCGCTCAAAGATAAATACACTTCAATCGCCGATCATGTGCTGGAAGTTCACCGCACAGGCAGACCAATTCTTATCGGTACTGTTTCAATCGAACATTCTGAAATTGTATCGGAAAGCCTGAAAGTTCGCGGCATAAAACACGAAGTGCTCAATGCCAAACATCACCAGCGTGAAGCGGAAATAGTTGAACGCGCCGGCCAGTTGGGACAGGTTACTGTCGCTACAAATATGGCAGGTCGTGGTACCGATATCAAACTTGGCACTTTCGAACAGTCAGAATTACTGGAATACTGGCAAAAATGGGGACTGGCGCCAAAAGATCTTAAATTTGACGGGGTCAGTGAGAGTGAGCTGGAAGAAATACTGATCAAGACCTGGGCTGGACACTACTTGAATGCCAAAGCCGCAGGAGCAGCAACCGAGGAGTTGAAAAAACTTCTTCAGAAGCGTTATGAAGAACTGGGAATTACCGGGCCACAGCTATGTGATAACGTTGCCGGTCTGGGTGGTCTGCATATTGTCGGTAGCGAAAGGCATGATGCCAGACGTATTGATAACCAGCTCAGAGGTCGTTCCGGACGTCAGGGAGACCCCGGTTCCAGTCGCTTCTTCCTCTCGCTTGAGGATGACACTATGCGCCGATTTGCACCGGATAAAGCACGGCAGTTCATGCAGTGGGCCGGTCTGAAAGACGGAGAAGCGATAGAAAGCAAGATCGTCAGCCGTTCGGTTGAAAAAGCTCAGCTCAAGGTTGAAGAACGAAACTTCGAAGCTCGAAAGAATGTTCTTGAATATGATGAAGTAATGAATAATCAGCGTCTGGTTATTTATGAAAAGCGTCAGGCATGGCTTGAAGATAACGAGCTCAAAGAGTCAATGCTTGATTTCTGTAAAAATTACATTGAACAGCGTGTAAATGATCTTCTTGCCGACTCTGTTAATTACGAGCACCATCATATTATGGACTTCATGCTTGAAGATTTCATGATTAACGTCACCGAGGATGAAATTGTCGAAGCCTCCAGCAAGCAGTTTGATGCCGACCAGTCCCTGCTCAATATGCTCTTTGATAAGTTAGAAGCAGCTTACGATGAAAAAGAAGCACTGGTCGGAATTGAAAATATGCGCCTGCTGGAAAAACTTCTGCTACTTGAGACAATTGACCGCAAGTGGATGGATCACCTTTACGCAATGGATATCCTCCGTGAAGGCATACACCTGGAAAGTTTCGCACAGAAAGATCCAAAAATCCAGTATAAAGTCAAAGGTTTTGCCCTGTTTGAGGAGATGTGGGCGTCTCTGGAAGCTGAAGTGGCACAACTTATAATGAAGATTACGCCGGTTCAGGAGATGGAACTGGAAGATCAGGTTGATGTCTCCGAAACCATTCATGATGACTTTGATGAACTGGCCGAAACTGCTGCAAGCAAGGGAGCCAATGCCGGTGAAGCGTCAAAACCGCTTACAATAGTTAACAACAAAAAAATAAGCGGAAATGACCTCTGCCCATGTGGCAGCGGGAAAAAATATAAACGCTGTTGCGGACGTAAATAATTTACATTGCCGAAAGTTATATCTTGATGATAAGCACAAAAATCTGGAGAATACTCACCGATATAGCGTACCTTTTTACATTGTTACCCTATATCCTTAATCACAAATTCCGTACAGGTAAATACGGCAATAAAGTACAGGAAAAATTCGGAAAAGTTCCACGCCGTAACTCTGAAAAAAAATGTCTGCAGATACATGCGGTGTCTGTAGGTGAAGTTGTTGCTGCTGCTCCGATAATTCACGAGTTTTCCTGCAAATTTCCGGATTGGGATATACATCTAACGGTCAGCACTGCAACAGGACGTGAAGTAGCCAATAAGCGCTATTCCGATCTTGCTGTTACCTACTTCCCACTTGATCTTTCACTGTGGGTAAAGCGTTTCCTCACCGCTGTTCGTCCGACTGCTATAATTTTGATGGAACTTGAAATCTGGCCAAACTTCCTCTCGCTTACCAGCGAAAATGCGATACCGCTTATTATTGCAAACGGACGCATTACTGAGAAAAGTGCTGAAACCTACCGGAAATATAACTGGTTTCCTGTCCTGAGACAGATGCTTAAGCTACCGGACTTATGGCTGGCTCAGGATTCGACCTATGCGGAACGTTTCAGATCAATTGGAGTTAATGAATCTAAAATCAAAGTTCTGGGAAATGTCAAATATGATGCAATCCCTACCGAACCTGATTCTCAGGCGGAGCAAAAGTACCGGGCACAGTTCAAGGCCGACTTCAATACTAAAATCATAATGGCTGGAAGCACCCACTCCCCAGAAGAGAAATATCTTCTCGACGCATACGCAACAGCAAGAGAAAAAGTTTCCAACCTGCTTCTGATAATTGTACCACGCCATCCTCAGCGTTTTGACGAAGTATATGCCGAATGCTGTGCTTATGGCAAAACACTGCGCTACACTGAGTTGGAAACACTTGATAATACCATAAACACCGAGCGTTCTGAAATTATTCTGATTGACAAGATGGGAATACTCTCTGAATTATACAATGCGGCAAATATTGTATTTATCGGCGGATCCTTTATTGATCACGGCGGGCAGAATATGCTTGAACCCTGCGGATTGGGAAAACCGACGGTAATTGGCCCCAGCTATTATAATTTTACCGATACTGTTGAAGTCCTTAAAAACGCCGAAGGCATCAGAATTGAAGAAAAGTCGGAGCTGCTGGGACAGGCGTTTACAGTAATGCTGGAGCACCCGGAACAAACTGCGGCAATGGCAAAAGCCGGCAGAGAAGCCCTGCTCACCCGCAAAGGCTGCGCCGGCAGAACAATAGAAGCCTTATCCGGTATTCTTGAGAATCGGAAATAGTCGCAGGAATTATAATGCCGGCAGCGTCACGGTAAAACAAGTCCCCTGCCCGAATTCACTGTCTACAGTAATAATTCCATGATGCTCAGTAATAATACGTAAAACTGCCGGAAGCCCAACCCCCATACTTTCACCGTTTTTCTTGGTCGTAAAGAACGGTTCAAAGATCTTATCCTTATGCAATGATGAAATCCCCACCCCGTCATCTATTATTTTTATCTGCAATAATTCACTAACATTTAGATCGTGTAAATCAATATTATCTTTTCCAACCTCCTGAATAGATATGTTTTTGGTTTCAATACAGATATTACCCGACTCGCGCACCGCCTCTTTCGCATTAACCAGCAGGTTAATAAACATACTCTCCAGCTGCGACACATCCCCCATAACCCGGAAAGAACCTGCATTTAGTGACAAATCAAGGCGAATCCGGCCAAAGACCGACAGCCCCAGATAATTAACAATCTCCTCCAGTAAATTATGAATATCAATGAGTGTATCATGCTGCTGATCACGCCGTACAAAATCTATCATATGCTTAACTATTTTTTCACAGTAATATGCACTTTCCAGTACATAAGCGACATACTCCTTTTCCGAACCAGTAAGATTATCGCTTTTTTCCAAAATACCCGAAAAGCCTATAATTCCATTAATCGCATTATTAAACTCATGTGCAATACCAAGTGTCAAGGTTGTTAATGACTGAATACGCTGTGATTCATTGAGTGCATTGAGAGCCTTCTTAAAACTGGTAATATCTTTATTAATGCCCAATAATCCGACAACAGTATCATCTTTAGCCACCAGCGGGACCTTTGTTGATAACACCCATTTTGTTGACCCGTCAGCCAGATAATGAGACTGCTCATAATTTACAATAGACCTTCCATCTTCAATAACAAGTTTCTCCAGTGACCTGAACTCCAGTGCCAGAGGTTCCGAATGAAGATAAAAATCATCTTTTCCTATGAGATCGTCATGATTTTTCAGGCCATACTCATCAGCAATAGAGTCAGAATACCACATAAAATTATATTCGGAATCTTTAGCATAAATATCATCGGGTGAATTATGCATGATAAGCTCAAAATTCCGTGAATATTCCTCCAGCTTCAGGCTCATTTTTTTCTGAGGTTCAATATTAATAACCACACCTACAAACTTTTTAACTCGTTGTTTTTCATCCTGCGACCTTACTTTCACATCAAGCCTCAGCCAGAGATTATTACCATGCTCCTGTTTTACCTGCATTTCAACCGAACATGTGTCGGTGTCACCATTAAGGACAGGCTCAACTTTACGGCGTATTTCATCATAATTACCAAACTTAACCAATTTTTTCAACTCATCGAAGGCTATTTCATCACTTAAGCTGCCAATTCCCATATTAACAAAAAACTGTTTGGAACCTGTCAGAATTTTACTATCCATATCGTACTCAAAAAAACCGACATTGCCGGTTTCTGAGGCCATTTCAAACGCATACTGACTCTCCCTGAGCTTTACCAGCAGATCTTCCTCATCCTGCTTATCATTTAAAGCAATGAAAATTCCGCCTCCTGCGGGCAACTTTTGAATTATCAGTTCAAAACGCTGTACTCTTTCCGATTTCTTAAGCCTGACATTTATCACTTCGTTTGATCCCGGAGCAATATCTGAAATAAAATCTGTTATTTTCACGTTTGTATATGTAAAGAAAAAGAACTCATCAAAATCAAAAAATGCTGGTTTAGAACCAATAAGCCTCTCCGCTGCATGATTATAAAGAACTACTCTGAATTTTGTCCCTGAAACCCAACTCAACAGCAATAATGGGCTGTCAAACCCCATAAAGAGAGTATAATAAATTTTATCCTGTCCATCCTGTATAAATTTTTTGGCACCACTCCAACGTTGGTAAACAATAAATAATAGTAGAATGACAATAATACCGCCTAGTGTATACTCCAGAAACATTACACATCTCCCAACCCAATAAAAACCTATACACCCAAAGCCCCCAAATCAACACACAAACACAATACATTTACAGCTTTTAAATTAAGGCTAATTTATCAGGTACGAATTGATATCTTTTGATACATATTTATTCTATACTAAAATATAACACAGTAAGGTTTTTTTTCAAACAAAATACCGCTCTGACAGCTATATACTCAAAGAGCTGCCAAACAAAGAAAGATATTAATTACCAACCTTTGTTTACTGGAAATACTCTTTTGTCAATTTGACAGAAAACTAATTAACTACGGCATAAATTACTGATTTCATTGTAATAAAATAAATCAGCATTCATCATAAACACCTATACAATAATCATTTAAATATCAACATACTCAAGAATTGATTTTCTGGAACAGTTATTGCAAATATATTAATGTTTTTAAAATTTTGTAATAATGACATCATTTAAATAGTTAATTGCTATATAACATCAATAAAGGAGATAATAATGGGCAAAATAATTGGTATTGACCTTGGAACAACCAATTCATGCGTTACTGTAATGGAAGGCAGTGAATCAAAGGTTATCCCAAACAAAGAAGGTAGCAGAACAACGCCATCTGTTGTAGCATTTACCAAAGATGGTGAAAGACTGGTAGGACAGCTAGCCAAGCGTCAGGCTGTTACCAACCCAGATAACACTATCTACTCAATCAAACGTTTTATGGGACGCAGACACAATGAAGTCGGCAGTGAAGAAAAAATGGTTCCATATAAGATTACCGGAGGTTCAACCGATCTTGTAAAGGTTGAATGTGCTGGCAAAGAATACACTCCACCAGAAATTTCAGCTATGGTTCTTCAATATTTGAAGAGTTGCGCTGAAGATTATCTCGGTGAAACTGTAACTGAAGCAGTTATTACCGTACCAGCTTACTTCAACGACTCACAGCGTCAGGCGACCAAAGATGCCGGAAGAATCGCAGGGCTTGAAGTAAAGAGAATTGTAAACGAGCCTACTGCCGCCTCTCTTGCTTACGGTTTAGATAAAAAATCAAATGAAAAAATTGTTGTATTCGATCTCGGTGGCGGTACCTTCGATGTATCAATTCTTGATGTTGGCGATGGTGTATTTGAAGTACTGTCAACAAATGGTGATACCCACTTAGGTGGTGATGATTTTGATGAAGCCCTTATCAAATGGATTATAGCGGAATTCAAGAAAGATCAGGGTGTTGACCTTTCAAATGACCCAATGGCAATGCAGCGTCTGAAAGAAAGTGCGGAAAAAGCGAAATGTGAACTTTCATCAGCAACTACAACCGATATCAATATTCCGTATATCACCGCAGATGCCTCAGGGCCTAAGCACCTTCAGATGACACTTTCACGTTCTAAATTTGAAGAGCTATGTGACAGCCTGATAAACCGTTGTAAAGGTCCTTGTGAGAGTGCCCTTAAAGATGCCGCAATCAGTGCAAGTCAAATTGACGAAGTAGTACTTGTAGGTGGTTCCAGCAGAATCCCTGCCGTGCAGTCAATGGTTAAGAAAATTTTCGGCAAAGATCCTCACCGTGGTGTAAACCCGGATGAAGTTGTTGCGGTTGGTGCAGGTATCCAGGGTGGTATTCTTACTGGAGACGTTAATGATGTCCTTCTGCTTGATGTAACTCCGCTTACACTGGGTATCGAAACTCTAGGTGGTGTAATGACTCCGCTAATTGAGCGTAATACAACTATCCCGACTGAGAAGAGTGAGGTGTTCTCAACCGCTGCTGATAACCAGCCTGCTGTGGACATTCATGTCCTTCAGGGTGAAAGAAAGATGGCAAAGGATAACCGTACACTGGGTAAATTCCAGCTTGACGGCATCCCGGCAGCTCCAAGAGGAGTACCACAGGTAGAAGTTACATTCAAAATTGACGCCAATGGTATTCTCTCAGTAAGCGCTCAGGATAAAGCAACAAATAAACAGCAGAGCATTACTATTAAAGACAGTACCGGCCTTAATGAAGATGAAATCAAGCGCATGGTTAAAGAAGCTGAAGAGCATGCACGTGAAGATGAAGAGGCAAAGAATCTCGTTGATGCGCAGAATCAGGCCAGCCAGATGGTCTTCCAGGTACGCAAAATGTTGGATGAGAACAAGGATAAACTTGAAGCAGCCGATATTTCTGCTATTGAAAGTGCTATAAATGACCTGGATAAGGTTAAGGACAGCACCAACCTTGACGAGATCAAGGACGCAACCAAGAAACTTGAAGAAGCAAGCCATAGCTTGGCGCAGAAGATGTACGAGCAGAACTCAGGTGCTGACGCTGCCTCAGCCGGTGCATCAGGTTCAACAGCTGATAACAGCCAATCTGCCTCAAGTGGTAATGATGATGTTGTTGATGCCGACTTTACTGTTGTTGATGATGAAGACAATAAAGATAAATAAGCATAACTTGAAATTATAAAATAAGAGGAGCGGAATAATTCCGCTCCTCTTATTTTATAAATAAACTCCAAACATATATATTATACAGGAAAATTAGGATTTAAACGGGCATAGCGATACTCATCCTGAATTATATCATTTTTAATAATCGCATTTTTAAACACACCTTCAAGAACAAACCCTGATTTTTCCAAAACTCTCTGCGATGCGGTATTAAGTTCTTTTACTGAAGCAAAAACCCGTAACAGATGCAAATCATTAAAAGCTATTCCAAGCATCTTTCCCAAAGCAGACGTCATTATGCCACACCCCCAATACTCTTCACCAAGCCAATAGCCGACCTCAGCCGAAAGACGATGAATATCCTTCTGTAGAGTGATACCTATAACCCCGACAAGTTGCTCATCAGATTCTATTCCAAAAACCTTTTCTTCGGCATCACGCCGCATCTTAATAATAAAATCACTCCCATCTGCCGGTGTATAGGGGTAAGGAATATAATCACAAAGCTGATCCCATATTAATTTATTGTTAAGCAACCTTGCAATACGTAAAGAATCCGAAGCAACTAATTTGCGTAAATTAACCATATATCTACTTCCATTTGTTACATAACATCAATTTTGTACCATTTCTCATCCAATTAATAATTTAATAACCGAAATTCAAATACAAATCAATATAACTACAAACTTGACTGATAAACATGTTTATAACCATAAACTCTGGTTATAGGTGACCGGTCATACGCGCCATTCATCAATCCTTCAATAAAAAGCACTCCGTTGGGTTTGAGCACTGAAAGAAAATTATTTACAAAATCAACCTGTGCATCCTCATCATAATACTGCAGGACATGATTACAGGTAATATAATCAAACACATGTTTCTTAGGGCGCCGACGCAAATCAAACACCCCGAACTTGACATGAGATCTAATCTCTTCACCCATTTGAACAATACCGCCGTCTACAGCCGCAAAAGGCAGTAAAACATTGTTGTATTTTCTTAAAGTTGTTGCAGAACTCCCGCGCAAATAACGCCCGCGTTTCGCTTTTTGTAACTGATCAGAACTTATATCTGTTCCAAAAACAGTAAGTTTATCGGGCACGGATGAATGTTTCAGAATATAGAGACCAAGGCATGCCAGTGAATACACCTCTTCACCACTGGAACAGCCGGCACTCCATATATCTAGACCTCGCTTAAAGCTCTTCTGCATATAGTTAGGCACCACAATTCTTTTGAGTGCATTCAACATCTCATCATCACGAAACAGCTTGGTGGCAGTAGTGGCTTTAGCCTGTGACTGCACACAAAAGGTATTCTTGGGATCATCATCCTTTGATAAAGGATTCAAAGCACGTGATGAAACTCGTATACTAGGCATAATATCCTCAATTTATACATAAACAACAACGAACTAATATGGACAGTCTAGGCTTTATGGAACTTTACAGTCTGCCCAGTACTCTGCACAACCATACGCCAAAGCGGACCGTTAATATCAACCTGCTTCCGTTTACCAGCAATCATAGACATTGGAATATGGCTCAGCTTACCATTAATACTTCCAACAATCATAGAGGTTTTTCCAGCCATTGCTGCATGTACAGCATCTATTCCAAGACTCAGGCAATATGTACTATCATAGCCGTTAGAAGGAACACTGCGGACAAAATAACTTGGATCAAAATATTTAACCGTATAATCATGTCCATGCTTCTTAGAAAAATCCTCTATCCTGGCTTTAAGAAAAAGCCCAATATCTCTATAGCGAATATTGCCGGATTCATCGGTACCCAGATCTTCAATATTCATTAATTCCTGCCCTGCTCCCTCAGCCACAGCAATAACAGCATGATGACTACGGGCGAGCCTCTCTTCCAGACATTCCAAGAATTTATCGAGATCAATCTTCTGCTCAGGAATTAAAACAAAATTCACATCACTCATTGCCATTGCGGAGTTACAGGCAATGAATCCAGAATCACGCCCCATAAGTTTTACCAGTCCGATGCAGTCAGGCGCGCCCTTTGATTCAACATGAGCACATTTTAAAATGTTACGTGCCGCGTCTACAGCAGTTCTGAATCCAAAAGTTTCATCAACTATTTCAATATCATTATCAATAGTCTTGGGAATACCAATCACTGAGATCTTTATTCCTCTGTTCTTCACCTCTTCCGCAATCCGCATAGCACCGCTCATCGTACCATCACCACCAATAACAAAGAGCATATTTATTCCATGGTTTTCCAGACAATCGGTTATCTCCCCGATATCCTGCTGCCCACGCGAAGACCCCAGTAAAGTGCCTCCAATATCCTGCCAACCATCAACGACCTCCGGATTCAGCTCGAGAAACTCATGGTTATATTTTGCAATAAATCCCTGATAACCGTACTTTACCCCAAGAATATTCTTAACACCATAATTTCGGTGCAGCCCAATAACGATTGCACGTATAACATCATTCAGACCGGGGCATAAACCACCGCAAGTAACTATAGCAGCCCGAGCCTTTGCAGGATCAAAAAATATCTTTTCGCGCGGCCCTGAAAGCTCAAATGAGACATTCGGCTTGCCGGTCGCTTTAAAGACTCCATCTTCCAGGTCATTATCAATGAATTTAGTCTCTGCCAGAGAGAACTGAGTATCTTTGATATAAACATTAATATTTCCGCCAACAAGGGCATTTTTGGCAAAATTAGAGACTATTTTAGCCTCACCAAGTGATTCCACACTAATCTCTTTAATATCCGCATGATAATCAACAAGACCGCGTCTATTTTCTTCATTAAACAGCATGCTCAATTCTCCTGTTTTATCCTTCATCGTTTTTATGCTACAATAGATATTATTTTATCACATTTTACATTTTTTTAAAGTGTATTTATAATATTTAAACAATTGTGTTTAAAACTCATCCTTTCTGAGTTTTAATAAATAAATGATCAAAAAGTCATTCACAAAAAACTTTTATTGTGGTACTATAAATATTGGACTATATGATAATTTACCATAAAAATATTGTTGTTTTACTATAATAAAGTTAAGGATAGGCTAAAAATGGAAATTTTAAAGAAAGACAACATTGTCAAAGTACTTATAGCAATAATCATTATATTAGGAGTAATATTTATTGTTGTTGGAGAACGGCCACGACATAAGGCTGATGTAAAGACTCCATCTCAAAACCAGCCTGAAAAACCTCAGGCCACTGCTTCAGAACCGGCCGAAAGCCAATCTTCAACCAAAGAAGCTACACCTCCAAAGCCAGAACCTGAAGAAACAGACGCTATATCTGACATTAAAGACGATTCTTCACCTGCTCAGGCAGCAGACAATGCTGCCGACATAAATAAGATTGATGGGAAACAGCTGATACATGAGAAGTATAAAAATTCAGATCAGACCTTCCTTCAAAATGCTATAGATGAACATAACGCTCAAAAAAAGAGTCAAATGGAGGAATTTTCCGCAAAGAATGATGTAAATTCGGATATTTCCGAATCAGGTATCAGTACAGATTCTGCCAACCTCGGCATGGATACCGTACAGGAGGAAAAAATAGCCAAAGAAGAGGGATCTCCTTCTGAAGACGTCAAGTCTCTTACTGCTCTCAGTAATCCTGATATTAAAGATTCAGACAATATTAATCCGGCAATTGCCAAAGCCGAAAAGATACAATATGAAAACCCACAGAAGTACGCAACCAGTACCGCGGTAGACACCAGTGCGGTTTATGCAGTAAACACCGAAACCGCTGAAACCTATATGCTCAAAAAAGGTGATACCGAGTGGCGAAAACTAGGTAAACCAGAAGGCGTTTCTTCTAAACCTATTGCGACATACACTCTTGAAGGAGCAAATGCTGATTCTACAGTCGTACTCGACACCAGTACCGCTGAAGCCTGGCGTGTAACAGTCACCGACGACAATATATCCTGGAATGTAATCAAGCCATTTGCAGATAAAGAATAGCATTTACTTTAAAATTTTGCATAATTATAAGGACGCGCTAAACGTGTCCTTATATTTTAATTATTAAACGCAAGGAGATTTGCATGAAAATTCTACTCACCGGTGGTAACGGGCTTTTAGGAAAATGTTTTGCAAAAGAAATTGTCAGCCGCCAACATCAATTGACAATTGCAGGAAACAACGACCTATCCAATAACGCTATCAAAATTGACATCAGCGATTATTCTGAAGCAGCAGCCGCTATTGAGAACAAAGGATTTACCCATATTATC
This sequence comes from Planctomycetota bacterium, assembly GCA_963677015.1. Classification (GTDB taxonomy): domain Bacteria; phylum Planctomycetota; class SZUA-567; order SZUA-567; family SZUA-567. Next base: position 1,553,476 of record OY781533.1, on the reverse strand, counting down.
AACTGCGCCGCAGACCGGGAGCCTGACAGCTGCCTGAACAATCCGGTTAGGGCTTATACCATCAACTCTGCCGGAGTTGAAAACCTTGTCCGTATTGCCAACAAAAATGATATTACATTATGCCATATTTCTACAAATTATGTTTTTGACGGCAAGAACCCACCATATAAAGAAGATGCTGTCACCTGCCCGGTGAATGTCTATGGACGCAGTAAACTTGCCGGAGAACAAGCTGCGCAGACAGCTTCAAAACATCTGGTACTGCGTATTCCTGCGCTCTACCGTACAGATATAACTGATCCTAAAAATCTTGCCTATACCCTTGAGAAAAAACTCTCAGCCGGAGAAAAGATTACTTTTGATAACACTGACAGCAGATTCTATACCTTAGCAGATGAAGTTGCTCATGCCGCAGTTATGCTTTTAGAAAAGGAAATCACCGGAATTGTACACCTCAGTGCTGAAGAGAGAACCACAAAAGCCGAATTTGCCAAAATATTTGCCCGATCCCGCGGCTATGATGAAACCCTCATAACCGGTACCAATACACCGGCACCAACTCGTGAACGACGCCCTGAAGACAGTAATCTCAGCAACGAATACTTCAAAACCTTATGTGATTACAGTTTCACCGGACCCACAAATGCTTTTCGCATGTGAGAATTACCAGCTATTGCTCGAACCTGATAAATAAGTATAATTATTACAATAAGTTAGTTAATATTTCGTTAGACATTTTTCTACTCAAACAGTAAGGATACTATGACCAAAAAATTAAAACTAAAATCAACAAAAGAAAAAGCCAGTTATTCAATCGGCCTTACCACCGCTGCGTACCTGAATCGTGATATGGATATTGGAACAATAAAAGATGATCTTAATCTTGATATCTTCTTCGAAGGTATTCGTGACGGCGTAGAAGGGACCAAAGCCAAACTTACCCGTGAAGAGATCGAAGAAGCTCTTAATGCATTCCGGGAGAAAATGGAAAAGAGACAAAAAGCTGCGCAGCAGGAAAATAATGAAGCCGGCGTCAAATTTCTTGAAGAGAATGCTAAGCGTGAGGAGATTATTGTCACCGACAGCGGTATGCAGTATGAAATCATCTCTGATGGCGGTACAGAAAGTATCCCAGGACTCAACGATCAGGTTAAGGTACACTATCGTGGAACGCTTATTGACGGCACTGAATTCGACAGCTCCTATTCTAGAGGCGAGCCAGCAGTCTTCAGCCCTACACAGGTTATCAAAGGCTGGACTGAAGCTCTTACCATGATGAATGTAGGTAGCGAATGGAAGGTTTACCTGCCATCAGAACTTGCCTATGGTGAACGTGGTGCACCGCCTTCAATCGGTCCAGGTGAAGTACTTATTTTCACCATAAAACTTGAAGAAATCGTTTCATAATTTAGTAGATTATAGCAGCCTCTGCCTTTAGAGGCTGCTTGACTATACCCCAGTATTTCAAAAGGAACTAATATGTTGAAAGACGGAGATAAAGGGGTTATTATACAGCGCGATAAAGAAACATATGCAGTTGCGCCACATATCCCCTGCGGCATTATAACACCGGAAACACTCAGAAAAATTGCAGATGCAGCTGAAAAGTATAATGCACAGGCGTTAAAAATAACCAGTGCGGCACGAATAGCAATTATAGGTCTGCAAGAAAGTGATATCGATAAGGTCTGGAATGATCTGGGAATGTCACCGGGTGCAACTGTAGGTCTCTGCATCCGCAGTGTAAAAGCCTGTCCCGGCACCACATATTGCAAACGCGGCCAACAGGATTCTCTAAAAATGGGACTTTTCCTGGATGAAAAATATCATGGTATGGAAATACCCGGAAAGATCAAGATCGGTGTAGCCGGTTGTGGAAACAAGTGCGCTGAAACTGCGATCAAAGATATTGGTCTTGTAGGGACCCATAAAGGATGGGATCTTTTTGTAGGTGGCTGCGGCGGTGGACTGCCAAGGCTTTCAGAACGTATTGCCAGAGAACTTGATGACGAAAAAGCCAAAGACCTTATTGAAAAAATAATCAACTATTACTGCGAAAATGCGCGCAGGCATGAACGGATGGGAAAATTTATCGAACGTACCGGTTTGGAAAATCTACTCACAGCGGCTGGAATTGAGCAACTGCAGTAAACTACCATTCATATATTTTAAAAGGCCGATGCGAACCATTATCGATTCCCATTGGCCTTTTATATTTCATTATAAGTACGGTACAATCAAAATCATAAACAAAAAAACATATCTTCACACTACAGCGGCATCTTCAAACATGTCCTCAATCCATTCTTTAAGCACCGGCACACCAACAACCCGCAGATCAACGCCAAGCACATACACATCCTGCTTATACCCGTCAGAAAGTACCTGATTAAGCTTTACCGCATCCTTCTCGGTTATAATAGGAGTGAGAGAAGAATCAACCGTCGATAAAGCCTTGGAGAACTGTGATGCAGAATATGCATTATGATCGGGAAACTCAATAATTTCTCTGACATCCGCACCAAGTTCAGTGAGTGTTTGAGCAAAGGCCGCCGGCTGACCTATCCCGCTAATAGCCACAACCCGCATACCTTCAAGCTCCTGCAAATCATGTGATTTACCGGTCATATCATAAAAACGCGATGGACGATGAGTACTATGCAATACGGAAACACTCGGTGCAAACTGCTTCAAATCTCTTAATAACAGTTCGAGCTGCGATGAAGAGACCTGATCCACACGCGTTAGAACAATAGCGGTAGCACGCTTTAAGCCCTCCAGTGATTCCCGCAGCATTCCTCCAGGTGTGACTCTCCCACCGCCAAATGGCGATGTCGCATCTATCAGCACAATATCCATATTGCGCATAAGCTTCAAATGTTGAAAACCGTCATCAAGTACGAGTACATCTACTCCATCTTTTACGGCTTCCATCGCAGAAAGAATTCTATTTTTTCCAGGGTAGACCTTTACCTCCGGCAAAAGATTACGGTATAGAGTCACCTCATCAGAATCATTGGGATTTTTTGATTTATACCCGCGTATAAGAATACCGGGTTTTATCTGCATACTTTTAAGCAACCGGCAAAGCATAATGACAAACGGCGTTTTGCCAGTACCACCAACACTAATATTACCAATACTTATTACCGGTAACGGCGCTCTGGAACGTACAATCCAGTTTTCAAAATACGCTTTATTCCGCAGCTTCATTCCCAAGGAGTAAATAACCGAAAAAGGATAAAGAACAGTACGGAGTATAAACGCCCGCACACCCTTTTTCTTCTTTTCAAGCATTGATCTCACAGTACTAGCCAAACTCATTCTGCCTCCCTTTCAATTAAACCGGCCACTCTGAGTTTATCATCCAGATATTTTGCCTTATCAAACATATCATCATATAATTGTAATGCCAGAGCGAAGTTACTGTTTTTCTCATGTATAATAGCTGCTGCATAACGTGCCGCATCCGCCTCTTCATATTGATTATAGAACAAGGAAAAAACACGCCCATAATACCGCAGTGCCTCATCCTCCCGACCTAGAGCCAGCAGCGCCTGTCCCTGCTCATAAATAGATCGTGCGCGTTGCTTATTGCCCAGATTTGTTCTCGTGTTTGCCCGCTCTGCCTGCGCAAACGCACGCAAAGCATCCTGATATAACGCCTGATCGTGCTCTTCCTTACCACCTTCCAAAAGAGCATTTCCTTTGAGTAAATACATGGCCTGAACAGTATCAATAGCTTTGATATCTCCCTTGAGTGATTCTATACCCTGTACCGCCTTCTCCAAAGCTAACTGCCACTGATTATTCTTGAGCAACCAGGTTCCAAGCACCAGAAGACCTTTACTGGCCCAGGTTGTGCCCGGATAACGTTTACCCAAATCGAATAAACCGTCAGATGACTCCTTAATTACTTTTTCACGATCCACAGACGTTTCGGCAATATTATCCGACTGTTCAATACCCAGCGAATAGGCTTCATACATGGCAGCGGCTATTCCGTCATCATCCGGATGACGTGATTTCATTGCTTCTTTAATACCATAGGTAAGCGTCTGATAGGCAATTCTTGGCTGCTGAAGATCAAGCATCATCTGCCCGCCCAGACTAACAGCACGAATATTACTGCCAAAATACGGTTTCAATACATCATAAGCCTGTTGTTTCTGATTATTCTCAGAATATGCGACAGCCATATTATAAATAGCCTCAAAACGTTTTTCAGCAGAAATAGCCGGCTCTCCGGCAAGTATTCTGAACTCATCAAGACCTTTTTCAAACTGTGAGAATTCCTTTGAAATAGAGCCTGAATATTTTCCGATTGCTAAATATGTGCGTCCAAGGAGCTCTCTGGCATCAATACGCAGTGAAGTATTCCCCTCTGCAGCCGTGACAGCCAGATTCAGCGGCGCTACCGCCTTGCGGTATGATTCAACACCTTCTTTTTCAAGCGGTGGCGCAGAAGCTCCCATTCCTCTGCTCTTCTGTAAAGCAGCAAGCTCCAGCTTGAGCGAACCGTACGAAGTATAAATCAGGCCTAAAAGATAGCGTGTCTGAGCAGAAAAATCACCACGGGGATTAGCATCAAGAGCATCCTGAACAATTGATTCCGCCTTGTTGTAATTAGCAAAAACATCATCAAATTCTGCAAGCTGTGTCTTGAAATCAATAACCTTTTCACGGCGTTGATTCTGAGCTTTCAGGTAATAAATTCGCCCCTGCACATACTCAAGTTCATCCTTACGCAAACGAGGAAGGAGACGCCCCTGCAATGTCGCCAGGATACTCAGAGCTTTATCAAGATTACCGCTATTGGCTTTGGTCCATTCATCCAAAGCCCGAGCTCTAAACTCAATAACTGTCGCCGCAGTCTTGATATCAGCCGGTTCACCCTTTCGCGCTGCGGCACTCATATCAATTACACTGTCAAGAAGTCGACTTGCTGCTTCCTCACGCTTTGCCTCATCATAATACCCGAGTTCAGCCTGAGCTGTAGCCATCCCAAGTGAAGCTGACGCGACTATATCATACTGCAGCTGTTTGATTGCTTCATCTCTGGCTGAACGATAATATTCCAGCGCCTCGGCATATGACTGACGCATACTTTCAAGGGACGCCAGCTCATTGAGCGTCTCCAGAATATACTTGTTATTACCATAGGCATGGGAAAGTTCAAGCACAGTATGAAAATGCCGGGATGCAGCATCAAGAACCCCGGAATTTTTCAATGCCAGCCCGGCATAATAATTTGCCTGTATACGTGTAGCCGGCACATCCAAAACTTCCTGTACCACCTTTACAGCATCTTCATATTCCTTATTTTTCAAAAGGACATCGGTAAGTTCAAGGATTGCACTGTCACGTTCAGCATCGAACGGCATCAGCTCTATTGCCGAACTCAAAGCTGTTTGCGCTCTGGTAAGATATATCATTCGCTGCTCAGGACCTGCGGTCTTAGCCAGCTGAGCATTGCACCAGCCATACCCATAATAGAGCCTGGCCCGATAAGCACTCTCCTTATTCTCCTCAATAGCCTGTTTAAAGAGTGATACCGCGTAGTTTATATTACCCTGAGAATACACCGACATTGCTCTATAGTAAGAGACAAGAGCGTATTCTTTACTTCCCGGAGTAGCACGTGAAAGAAATACATTCGCCAGACGTTCCGCATCATCATATTTATGCAGCTTATAACGCAACTCAATAAGACGCATCTCAACATCACCAAAGTAATCTTTACGCCCACTATTGGTTGTGATCTTGGAAAGTTCGCGTTCAGCCTCCTTGAGCAGTTCCTCACGCGTTTTTAATACTTCTTTGGGATTTGCCGGAAGATCCTGCGGACTTCTTCCAGGCTGGTCCGTCCCCTTATCGCCGACGATTTCCGCTTGGGCAGTCAAGGCGTCTGCCAGTTCAAGATTGGTCTGCACATCCAATTCCTGAGTTGGCTCGTACTTAGCCACCTCACGAAAATACTTGATTGCCGAAGCATAGTCACCGAGCAGCATATAGCCTTTAGCAGCCCAATAAAATGCCTGAGCGCGATACTGCTGCTGGCTGAATCCATAAAGATTTTCCCCAATACGCAGAAATTCATCAACAGACTGAAAAAGCTGATCATTATTATTATTAAGTTTATAATTTTCATATAAGGAACGGGCATGATAAAAATAAAGCATTTCTCGGGTCAGTTGTCTGGCAATACGCCCGGCCTGCATAAAATTGTTCTCGTTTTCCACCCTTGAAATTTCACTGCTGGACATCATATCAGTAATATCAGGTTTGCTTATCGGCGGAATCGGCTGAAAGAATTTATTATCCAGTAGCGCCTGACTCAACTCTATAACCTGCGTAAAATTTCCGCCGTCAAACAGACGCTGCATCACCTCTATACTATCATCAATATTCTGGGGAGTAGTCGCGGCGGCAGCGGTAACAACTTCATCATAAGTTACAAAATTATCCTCAGCTTTCAGAATATTTAAACTGAAGCCCAGTATAGCAGCAAGTAAAGGTATTATAAAACGTAAAGACAAAACAAATCTCTCCGACAATACACAGATCCCGCCATAATCAGCGGTGAACTTCTACACTTCTGAAATTTCAAACTTACGGAAAGCCTCCGCAATCTCTTCAGGGAAACGCATGGGGCGCAAATTTTTCCCTACGCACGCCAACTCCACTACCCCGAGAGTTATCGGATTATCCCGTCCCGGATTGAATGCCATAGTTGTAAATTCAATACGAGCTCTGGAAAAGCTGCTTACCCAGGTAACCAGCTCAATATCATCGTCATACTGGGCATACCCCAGATAGCGGACATTACATTCTCTTACCGGCAGGAATATCCCCATATCCTCAAGATCACGATATGCATACCCCATGCTGCGCAGCATCTCAGTACGTGCTCGTTCCAGCCACACAAGATAATTTGCATAATAAACTCTTGCCATGGCATCAGTCTCAGAATACGGCACCCGATAGCGCATAGAGTGCGCATTTTCAGGAGGAACCGGTATCTTCCTGCTCATTGTATATCTCCTTACAAAAATTTTGCGATTAAAGTTGATTTTATTATACATAACTACCACCTGCATCTCTATAGTAAAGATCTATTATTTTACTTTAAATAGTAATGCAAAATGGTTAAAATATAGATTATACCATCATCATACTGGAGGAAATAAAAAAAGAAAATGCGCATTCTGCTTCATACCTGCTGCAGCACCTGTCTAAGCATGGCCTACTCAGGTCTGACAAAAGAATTTGGTTCCGAACTTGATCTTGTCTGCTACTGGTACAATCCTAATATTCACCCGCTTATTGAATACCGCAGAAGACTAAAATCCACACAAATGTTACTCAATCGTCTGAAAATTCCGGTAATTACCGATGAAGAATATGGCCTTAAAGAATTCTGCCGGCTTACCGCCGAAAATCAGGAAGTTCCTTATCGCTGTCAGGTATGTTATCGCATGCGTCTTGAAAGGACAGCAAAGACAGCAAAAGAAAATGGCTTCACTTATTTTGCGACCACGCTGACTACAAGTTCGCACCAGTCACATGAACTGATAAGTCAAGCTGCCGAAGAAGCAGCTGAAAAATATGACCTTGAATATCTGTATCGTGACTGGAGACATGAAATTAAAGATGAAAAGCTGCTCAACGGATTATACAAACAGCAGTATTGCGGCTGTGTTTTCTCCGAATACGATCGCTATAAAGATACAACCAAACATATTTACCGCGGGCAATAAGCGGACCATATAACAGCTGTCAAACTAAATAGTCACAATTATTTGCCGTTACGACTTTGTTAATTAGTATATAATTACCTTGCTAGCGGGCATAACAATAAACACAGTTATGCCCGCATTTCTGGTCATAGCTGCCAATATCAGTTGACCGTGTACACCCACACTGTGCCCGCTGTCCGGCATCACGTCTGGAGTCAACATCTATACCATAAAGCTCTTTAAATTGCCCGGCACTTACGCAACATCCCTTTTCCAGGTAATCACGCTTAACAGCTAATAGTTCATCCTCACAACAGAGCTGTATTTTTATACCACCCACACTGTGTAATTTCTCAAGCACAGCAAGTTTTTCAGCAAAGCTGAACTCGGTGAATGCCAGTCCATTCTTTTGCAACCGTTCTCTGACCTTCCGGTAATAATCAGGAAAACTGACAACAACACTATCAGGAAAGATACCGGCAGCTCTAAACATTACGAGTATTTTCTCAAACCGCTCATAAAGATCATCATCTGTCTGCAAGATAGGGTCAAAGCGCCAGCGTACAGCTCCTGGAGGGAGTAAGGATGCAACCTCACCCAGAGCATCATACTGTACTTGAAATGGAGGTACTTCCGGCTCCCAGACACTGCCGGCAAGACCGGTTACTGTATATTGAATAATGGCCGGATAACTGGTCAATACAGCACTGAGCCCAAAATGTCTGACAAAATTTCTGATATCCTTGGTCCAGAAAACAATTCCCTCCAGTTTTCTGCTGCGTGAAACTTTTGAAACAATATAATCAGGATAAAAGGCCGGCAAATCGGTACGGCGGCTGGCAGAATAAATCATTTCTTCAATAATCCATAACAATCGTCACCGGACCATCATTCAAAAGCTCCACCGCCATATCAGCCCCGAATACACCTTTCTTAACTGGGATACCCTCTTGAGCCACCAGCTCACAGAACGCATTGTACAACTCCTCCGCCTGCTCCCCGCGTGCCGCATTGATAAATGAAGGCCGATTACCTTTGCTGGTATCAGCCAACAGTGTAAACTGACTTACACATAGTATACTGCCATCTACATCACTCAAGCCAAGATTCATTTTACCTTCATGATCACTGAATACACGCAATTTTACCACCTTCTGTGCCAGCTTGCGGGCATTCTCAACTGTATCATCAACTCTAACCCCGAGCAGGACCAGAAATCCGGTTCCAATTTCAGCGACAAGCTCAGAATCCACACTCACCAGAGCAGTACTGACACGTTGTATAACAGCTCTCATCATTCCCTCTTTTCTACCGGCGCATCCAACGGCATTTTATTACCATCACTTCCAACCCGCACAAAGACCACTGATGTTGTGAAAACCAGAAGCTGTTCAAACGCCTCAGCCCCTCTCGATGCTCGTGCGTATACTTCAACCTTATAGGTCATTGACGTTTTTCCTGTATGAGTTTTTTTCATCTCAAACCGCAGTATTGAGCCATTTTTTACTGCATGCTTAAAATTTGCCTGCTCGACACTGACGGTAACCAGATCACACCCCGGATGCTCCCAGGCCGCAGCTAACCACGCATATTTATCAACCCAAGACAGCATCACTCCGCCAAAAAGATGTCCTTTTTGATTCAGGTGCTCAGGCATCACAACGGTAAATGTCTGCATTTTAATCCTTCCACTTTTCAAGAAGACTAATACTACGATCCTGCTAACTATCTATAATTTATCCAGTTAAAGTTGATTCTAACATATATATTTTTTTTTCCAACAAAAAAATTCATAAAATAAACTTGACTACCAAAGAGCTATGGATTATAAGTAAAGTATAACTAAATTGTTTCCAAAGTGAAACGAAGGGAAGTTTGGTGTAAATCCAACGCAGCCCCCGCTACTGTAACCAGAGTTAATTCTGGAAGCCAGATCGCTAAAAGTAGATATCCTCTACTTTCCTTCGGAGGGAAGGTTGAACTTAATACAGTGCAGCATTGTTCTGTTACTGTATGGTTTGACTTATCACCTCCGTACCGCGGAGGTTTTTTTATTGCCAGATTTTCAGTGAGGTATTGATATATTTTCTCTCTCGTGCTGCTCCTTACTGCTGTTCCACAGTGGGAGTAGCGCTCTTAAATTTACAGGTTCTAATCAGCACAGCTGATTTATTAATATAGATAATGTTTGAAATATCACTAATTTGTTTACGACGGCTCTCTCTCGTGCTGCTCCTTACTGTCTTTGCTACAGTGGGAGTAGCGCTCTCTTCTGAACCGGCACAACAACCACAAGCCACAAATCAAAGTAATCACCAGACTGTAGAGACCGAAAACCTCCAGAAAAAACAGGATAAAGCTCCTACAGCCCAATTAATCAAGCACTACCATAAAAAGTCATCCTCATCAAGCGCGTACACTAGATGGAAGCGAAAATTGCCTTTCTGGTGGCGTAAACTGATAATTTTTCTTGAACTGGCCTTATATATTGTTATAGGTGTAATACTCGGTCAGATGCTGGAAGTAGCAGGAGTCGTCAAATATATTGCAATAATAACCAAACCGTTCCTGTTTCTCGGCGGACTGCCGAGTGTTGCAGGACCGCCATTTATTCTTTCCCTGCAATCAGGAGCAGTAGCCAATTCCATGCTGGTAGGCGCCAGAGATGAAGGCGAGATGAGCAACAGACAATTATATACCAGTGTATTGGTCGTATCATGTCTCTCGCTTTTTGCACACCTGCCAACTTATATTATTCCTCTTGCCATAGCTTTCGGCTCCTTTTCAGCCTGGCTCTTTTTTTCAGTACGTTTCGGAGCAATACTGGTAGAGATACTGGTAATACTGCTGGTGTCAAATCTTTTCATACGCCGTTTTACCGGTGACAGCACAGTAGATATTCCAGAATCGGAACGCCTCGAAAGAAAGAAAAAAAATAAAAGTGATGACCGCAGCTACTTTGCCAAAGTATGGGCACGCTCAAGAAGAACTATCCGCAGAATTCTTCTCTATACAACACCATCCTTTTTCGGTCTTGGGCTTTTAGAATATTTTGGCTTTTTCACTTGGCTTAATCATACCGTTCCCGGACTTTTCAATTACTCATTCCTGCCGCCTGAAGCGACTGCAATCATACCGGCTCAGGCAATAAACCTTTATAATGGTATCATCACAGCCGGAAATTTTATTGACGAGGGAAACATCTCCGCAGTACAGGCGGTAATAATATTACTTGCCGGATCAATAATAACCTCACCTCTACGCACGCTGAAACACGCCTTACCAACATATATTGGAATTCTAGGACCTAAACCCGGTCTTGTTCTGGCACTGTCAGCACAGATTCTACGTATAATTTTTGTCGGTTCAGCGATAGCTCTAACTCTGGCTATCTATAGCTAAGTAACGGACAACCGGTGGCACTTAGTATTTTCTATCCCCTACCCTTTACGCTCAGAGGTTACTCATAAGAAGTATAATGCTGTTATTAATTCAAGAACAATAACAGCAATAAAATCTGTTCAATCAGCCATGCTACACCTAGAGTTATGATTCATTCTGTTCATTTGCATAAGCATCTTCTGCGGCAATAATTTCTTTACGCCCTTTCAGGTAAAGGGGCAGACCAAAGACAATACCGTAAATATAATTCCAGAAACGCCAGAGAAGGAATATCGCAGCACCGCCGGTAATACTGGCTCCTTCAGGCGTCCTGCAGAGTTCTAAAAGCTTATTAAAAGCCATTTCCCCAACTCCCAGCCCACCGCCGGGAATAGGCAGTGTATTGGCCACAAATGCCAGCGGACCGGCGAAGAACATATCTATTAGCTGCGGATAATGCGGAAGGATGACACAACGGCTGAAAAAATAGAAAGCAAAAAAATTAAGCAGCTGGAGTATAAAAGAAAGTGCATACGCAAGAATCACCGCAATAAGATCATCTTTATACATAAGAAAGTTACTAATAAAATTCATAAAGAACTTCCCAAGAGGGAGTTTTATTACCAGACCATGCAGAATTCTGCCATCCTGACAGCTGGGAACAATAACGATTGAAGCAAAGGATATAACCAGTGCCACCAGTACCGCAACAACCAGCCTGCTGCGCAGCAACACCTCAGGATCAACAGTTCCGGCAACATGCTGAATAGGAATAAAGTCAAACTTTCCTAAAAGCAGTACCGCAAATATACCGGCCAGTACAGCAAATACTCCCCACAACACATAGCCTGCTTTTCTTCCCTTTAATAAGGCGGTAAGAGAGACCACAGCGGAAAACAGCACGGTACAGATTATTCCGGTTACAGCAATAATAAGTGTATGCAAATCCGTATTGCCTATAATATCTGCAAAGCTTAATAAAATTGCCAGCCCGGCAACAGAGATCATGCCGAATAACCCGATAATGCGGTCTATCATAGTTGCAGCAATTGTCGGTGATTTCTTACCGGTATCTTTGATTATATAGGCAATTTTTACAACATCCCCGCCCATACTACCGAGCATAAATGTATTAAAGAAACAGCCAATAAAACCAATTCTCACAGTATACGAGAGTGGCAAATCTATACCTACGGCCCTCAAAAGATATTTATAACGAACAAAGCACATTACCATCGGTGCGAAACTGAGTATTATCCCTAATGCCAAATACAGCGGATAATCAAATACACCCTGAAGTTGAGAAAAATTCAATTTATTGGTCTTAATAAGATAACTGAATGCAGCAACAATAACCGCCAGTTTAATAATTAAAATAACCTTGTCACTTATCTTTTTTTTCTCTTTCATATTGCCCTTAATGATCGTCTGTCAAAATATAATTGTTTGAGATTTAATGTATTGAATTATAGTAAAAATCATCCCGGTTTACAGACATTAATCGATATTTTCACCAGCTATTTTAAACATATTATTCTATTAATCAAAGAACCACGATCATGCCCTATGTCGCAATTTACTCAATCTATTGAATAGGCCACGCCATTGCCGCCGCTTGTAAACGGCAAATACCAACACAACCATATAATATAATATAACCATCGGTAACTAGTGATGATATAAAAATTTTGCTTAATAAAATAATGAACTTTTTCTGCATATTCCAAAATTAAACTTGACTAGCAAAAAATTCCATTGTATTGTAACTAATGAGACAATGATAAAATAATTTTACATATTATTATACTATATGCATAACACCAAGAGGGGAAGTTAATGGCGAGTAATAATGATAGTGGCTATTCATTGGGTAAGGTAGCCGCTTTCTGTGGAGTAACCAGAAAAACAATTCTGCGCTGGGTTCAGGATGGCACAATTCGTAGTTTTTCACTGCCCAGTGGTCATAATAGAGTTCCCAGATCAGCACTGGTTGAATTCTTGAAAGCCAACAAAATGCCAATACCGGCAGAACTTCAAGATAAAAGCAGAAAATCTGTATTAGTAGTAGATGATGATCCTAACATCAGAAAGTTCATTGTTAATCTTTTCAAGCCACACTTCCAGGTTACAGAAGCAAGCAATGGAATTGACGCCTGCATTGCTATCGGTTCAAGTACACCGGACATTATTTTCCTGGACAACCTCATGCCGCATATGGATGGTCTACAGGTCTGCAGACATCTCAAAGAGCATCCCAAATTAAAGGACACCAAGATTGTTATAATCAGCGCTCACCTTGATGGTGGACGTGAAGAGATTTTCAAAGAGCTGGTAGATAAAGTTATTAGAAAACCATTCAAACCGGCAGAACTTGTCAGCACTGCCCTGGCACTTGCTTCAAATTAAAATCTGACTTCCTGAACTTGTGACCTTATAACACAGCATCAGCCACGATAACGGCTGATGCTGTAAAATTTACAGTTAATATTTAATATATCTCAGTCCAGAAACATATGAATAATTCATAATATAGTTAAGATTACTTTACAGAACAAGCAATTCCAGAAGTCACAAAACAAAATTACAAAAGTATAAAGCATTGCTTATAAATACTGATAAATTAACCCAGATAAAAAAATAGCCTTACTCTGAAAGAGTAAGGCTATTATTATGGTGCTGAGACCCAGACTTGAACTGGGGACACCTGCCTTTTCAAGGCAGTGCTCTACCAACTGAGCTATCTCAGCGACTGAGAAAACAAGTATAGCTATTATCCTATTTCAGTCAATAATAAAATAACAGTAATTTAACATTTTTTTTAATACTTGTTTAAACCCTGCAATTATAAGCATATATCTTTTTAAAATATTTTCAGCTGATAATATTTTTTATTTCAGAAGCAATATGCTCAATATTATTAAACACTTCATCTTCATCAATAGTCATAATTTTCCGCTCTTTAAGAAGCCATTTTCCGGCAACCATATTATGACTGACGTCTGCTCCGCAAGCAGCATAAACAAGTTGTGATGCATAATTATAAACCGGACGCATATGGGCGGCTGAAAAATCAACGACAATCAAATCCGCAGACTTACCAATCTCAATACTTCCGGTAACACCCGAAACGCCCAACGCTTTTGCTCCATTAACTGTTGACATGCGTAGGACATCATCACATCCGACTTTTATCGGATCACCACTGAACCCCTTGTGAATTTTTGCTGCAAATGACATCTCTCTAAACATATCAAGATTATTGTTACTCGCACAACCGTCTGTTCCCAAGGCTACATTAATATTATGATCAATAAACTTCCCGACCGGAGCAAAACCGCTGGAAAGCTTCATATTACTTTCAGGACAATGCAAGACATTACCGCCACGGGCAGCAAACATCTCAATTTCAGCCTCACTTGGATGAACCATATGCGCGGCAAGCAGTTCGTTATCAATAAGCCCCATCGAATCAAGATATTCAACCGGTCGTAGATTCTGGGCCTTTTGAACGATATCAACCTCATGCTCTGATTCTGCCAGATGGACGTGAAAACGTACTCCATACTCATGAGCTACCTCGCTGACCCTTTTCAGCAGATCTGCAGAGCAGGTATAAGTGGAATGAGCCACCATTACCGGCTCGATCAAAGGATAATCCTTCCATCTTTTTATGCGTTGAATAATTACCGCTATAGCTTCTTCCGCCGCGCCGACACTGGGAGTAGGAAAATCAAATACACCCTCTCCCACCATTGCCCTTAACCCCGTCTCCAGATATGCTTTTACCGCATCATCCATAAACAGGTACATATCATTAACCATAGTTGTACCAGAACGAATCATTTCAATACAACCAAGCATAGTTCCCCAATATACCCAATCCTTTGTCAGGTGCTTCTCCGCCGGGAAAATACAGTTATTAAGCCAGTCCATCAGCGACATATCATCACCAAGGCCACGGAATATGGTCATGGCAACATGGGAATGAGAATTTATAAGCCCGGGCATTAACAATTTACCAGCCAGATCTACAGTTTCACAATTTTGCGGGATACGCGCCAAGCTTCCACCCCACTCACCAAAATCAGCAATTTTCCCTGACTCAACAGATAAAAAGCCATTCTTTATAACCCGAACTTCATCCGCGATCAGCATTATCGGACCATTATAAAAGAATACGTCATTGTTTTTTTGCATTTACAGCCCTTCCATGAGAAATTTCAGATTGCGCCATAAGAGGATTATAATCAATAAGTCCAAGTACCCTCTTTGGTGATATTCTGTTCAACTTTCCGACAATAATTCTCCTTCTTTCAAGAACATCAATTATCTCTTTAACCTTTTCATCAAGGTTGTCGGCTTTTATAGTTTCTATTGCAACACCAAGAGTGTCAATCTCTTCAATCATTGAAATAATCCTATTGCAATGCAGCAGCAATGCCTGCACCAAAACAATTTCCTCAGATGCTCTATCAATAGGATTTATTATATGGCTGATTCTATCGAGTTGCCGGTTGCAATCACCTCGGCTGCGCAAAAGTTTGATAAGAACTTTAGGGTCAGAAAAACGCTCAGTAACCATTGCAGCATTCTCTTCATCTACGACCAGTTCTGAATCATCAACATTCACGCCACGGGACTTAAGAAGATTCAATTTTTTCTTATAATCTTCATGCCTGATCCTCGCCAGTTCTTCATTCTCACGTATTTCACTCAAACGTGCCGCCCCATCCGGCGACTTCCAGTAGTTTAATTCCTGGTCAAGTTCAGTAAGCCGTTCATTCAATTTATTTCTGACACTGAAAATCTTAGAGTTGCGTGTCCACTCGGTAGGAACAATTAGGGCACTCCACCAGCGAAGGCGTTTAACAATCGAGTCTTTGATTTCAGGAGGGAAGGAACCATTATTTATCGAACTGATAATACTCTCCATACTGTTCTGAGTATTACTGTTACGAACCAGTATTATCCATATAAACAATCCAACAGCAAAAACTCCAGAAAGAATGGCTATAAGGCTTTGCAGATAACCAAAAAAAATCGTAGCTGCAATAAGAGCTATAAAAATTCCCCACGGCGGGCTAGATACTCGCGAAGAGAACCAGTGCTTAGCATCAATAACTGTTTTTTCTATAAAGAAATCCCACAATGTCGGAACATGCAGTAATTCCTCACCAAGATCAACTGTCAAATCTTTATTGCTGCCGGTTTCCGCCATTAATTCACTCCATTAAATATGACCATACATTCAATTTTAAAAAAGTCCTAATGTAATGTCTATATATTTTCGATAAATTAATACCATAAAATTCGTTTATATATGCATAAAAACATATTACTATTATAATAATGATATGTTTTCAAAGCGTCGATTACTATTACTTTATATATTTTTTATTATTAATTCCAGACACTCTATCCCTTAAGTACTGCTATGGCAATAAAATGCAATGTATGCAATAAAGAACTCGATGCTTTTTCAGGAGGACGCTGCAAGATATGCCGTGCACTTGTATGTCAGGATTGCATTGCCAGCGGCAGCAGTGAAAAAAAGAATGGCATAGTCTGCAAAAACTGCTACGAACGTCTTCACGCCAAGAAAGAACAACCAGAGCAAGCCGGTAATAAAGAGATTATAGTTACTCTACCAACACGAACCTTCAGCAAAGGTTATATTATAACACTGATTATTTCATGTTTTGCTATACTGTCACTTTTCAGCTACATTATTATAGCCCCGTACATCATCTCTAGGAATGCGATGCAGATTGTTGAATTCGGTCCCAATGAAAAACTCGAAAAAGCCAAAAGCGACCTCGCCAATATATCAGGTTCGTATGTTCTAACCCAGCTTAAAGATATGGCGTTAAAAGGAAAAATGAATACAGCGATCAGGGCGGTGAAAACCCTTGGCGCTCAGCCAAACCCCGAGGCCGTACTGTTTCTGCGCCAGTTACAGGATTCAGATGACTGCCCGGAATACCTGAAATCTGTTATCATAGAAGCTCTGCTAGAAAATGACAGACTATACAAAACTGTAAACAACACAAGCAACTAAACAAAGACGCAACTGTTTTTATTAAGCACCATTATACACCAGCAAAACTCTAAAAAACAAAACATCCATTAACAGTCAAAAACAACTATCATATTTTACACTAGTGCTATTTCATTGAAGCGTTGCTTGTAAGCAGCAACCTAAGTGCAGAATAAACGCTGCCGGCTAAAATAATCAGCCTTGTCTTTCCGTAGTATTTTAACCACCACCACCCCTATATATACCACTCGCGAGACATAAAGCCACAACATACTGACCTTCAATATTATATCTACTGATTTAACAGCAACTTACAAGTCAAAAAAAGATGTTATTTCATATTTTTATTCTTGCAACTTTCACCGAAAAAGCATATAAATAGCATGTGTAAGTGATAAATAGTGTCAATAAGATATAAATAGTGAAGGATATGTTCTTGAATAACGAAAACCAGGCATACTTTTACGGTCACTATACAAATTCACTCAGCCCGCGAGGTCAGGCATCAATACCTAAAAAATTCAGGGATAACCTGAGTGAGGAAGAAGCAATCGGGGGATTCGTCTTACTTCCAGGACAGGACAACTGTCTGTATTTGTACACCCATTTACAGTTCGCATCAGTGAAAAACCGTGTTAGAACTCTTGCAATTGAGAAGAATTCGCCAGAATTTTTCCGATCATTTATGGAAGAAGTAGTTGCAATTGACACAGACACACAAGGAAGGTTTGTTATCCCGCAAAGAATGCGCGAATATGCAAATCTGAGTGAGAAAGAAATAACCTTTATCGGCATGGATGATAGAATTGAAATCTGGAATCCGCAAATGCGTAACACTATGCGTGACAAAACAGCTGCTGAATACAGCAGCTTGAGAGAATCAAGCTCAAGAGACATTTTTGGGCTCTAGGGGAAAAGTAATCAACACACCGGAGTTTGTCGCACAATTGACAAGGGGCAGCCGCTCAATTGGCTGTATCAGGGGCTTCGGTGTAAATATTATTTGTGGGTAATAATTTCTAGGGGCTCCGGTATTTCAGGCCAAATACAGATACCGGACATTTTGCGGGGAGAAGCAATGCTAAGTCAAAAATTTACAGCAGAGGCCGTAACAGTACAATCGCATCAGAATAACAATTCCAAAGTATTTATTAAAGAAGCGCCCAACAGCCATACTGCCACCGACAGCATTCTGACCCGTCCGAATGGAATGAGTAAGATAATCGGGTCATTAATTCTTTTATAATACATTCCTAATTCTCAAAAAAATAGACAGGCCGGTAATAAACTACCGACCTGTCTACAGTAAATACATTATCTGACTTATTATCAGTCAAGCTTGACTTTCAAATGATCTGGCAGCTTAGGCATAGCGCCTTCCTGAAGGCAGACGTATGATGCCACTTCGCAAGCTTTAGCGATAAGCACAGCAGGATCCTCTTTCATGAGCAGCCCCATTACCGCACGCGCAGTAAATGAATCCCCTGCGCCAACGGTACTTACTGGCTTGATTGGATCAGGTTTAAAGCCATAAGACTTACCATCAATATAAATTTTGGCTCCATCTTTACCCAGTGTATACAATACAGCCGAGAAACCATATTTAGTAATAAAATCGTTAATAATAGCATCATCGTCCTGGGCAGTATTAAGTCCGGCTATTTCGGCAACAATTTTCAACTCTTCATCGCTGATTTTCAGAACATCAGCCTTATCCAGCGATATTCTAACTGTCTCTGGAGTATAGCCATTTATACGCAGGTTAATATCACAGACCTTTAGACATTCAGGACTGACACTATCAAGAAACTGATGTACGGTCTTCCGGGTTAACTCGCCGCGCTGCGCCAGACTGCCATAGCAGACAGCATCAAGATTTTTAGCAAGTTCCCCCATTTTCTCATCCCAAGGGAGATTTTCCCAGGCAACCCCGGCAACTATTTCATATGTCGGCACTTTATTTTCGTCCAAAGTAACATTGACCGTACCGGTAGGAAACCCTTGTACAGCGGTCAAATACGAAATATCAAGATCATGATTTTTGAGATACTCCAGCCCCTCTCTTCCCAGATCATCATCACCCACAGCACTGATTATATAGGCATCAGCACCCAACTGACTGGTATGAAAAGTCGCATTTGCAACTGCACCGCCAAATCTTTTACTAGTCTCGAAAATATCCCACAGCACCTCGCCAATTCCTGCAATCTTATATTTCATGTTATAATTCCTAAGCCAAAAAAAACCAACAAACACTAATAAACATTTTAATACTAATATTATAAATATTTTTTTCTAAATTTAAAACATTTTTTTTCTATTTAACAATATTTTATTTGCATTTTCATCATTTATGGTTTACATTTAATTATATAAATAACCATTAAATGCTTATTATCTGAAAGATAAAAGTTATTATTTAACCTTAGTATTAGGAAATACTGTGAATCCTCGCAAAGGCAAAATGCAGAAAATTTACGATTTCTTCAAAAAGGAAATCGATGAAGGAAGATATTCATACGGTGAACTCTTCCCCACAGAAGCACATATAGCACAACAGTTTAACACCTCTCGCCCGACAATTGCAAAAGCCCTGAACCTCCTTAAAGAAGAAGGTTACGTAACCAGAAAAGCAGGATATGGAACAGCTGTTGTAAAGCAGATCAATAAAGATAAGCTTGATGAATACAGATTAGGCACAATTATACCATATCTAAAAGATACGGAAATTTTTGAGCCAATATTCGGTGAAATTGCTCAACAGGCAAATAATAAAAATTTCTCTTTAGCAATAGATGAAAATAATTTTTCGCTGATGTGGGGCGGTAACAACTTCATTGAAGGCCAGGGTCATGAATATGCTCTGCAGATTGCAAAAAAATATATTGATCAAAAAGTTGACGGCGTATTCTTTTCACCTCTGGAATTTTCAGAGCAGGCACACGATATCAACCTCTCAATCTGTGAGCAGTTCAATAATGCAAATATTCCTATGGTTCTGCTGGATAGAGACTTTACTCCTTTCCCTCAAAGCAGTTCACATGATCTTGTCAGTATGAACCATATTATAGCCGGTTATGAAGTAGCCAAACATCTTATAAGCCTTGGCTGTAAGGATATCCTTTTCTTAAGCACTCCAAATGTTGCAAATACAATCTCACAGCGTGTTATCGGTTTAAACATAGCGGCTCAAGAGGAAAGTTCACACATCTCGGTAAAGATGATAACCACGGCCAATACTCCCAAAGATACAGTAGACCTGATAATAAAAGAACCGAACCTCTGCTCACTCATCTGTTACAATGATGCCGCAGCGGCAAAGCTTATCCCGGAATTTCTTGAACGCGGCATAAAAATCCCACGTGAGCTCAAAGTTACCGCATTCGATGATGTTAAATACGCCCAGCTGCTCTCTATACCGCTTACAACCTACCGCCAGCCATGCATTGAAATTGCACGAGCTGCAGTAAACATTCTAATTGAAAGAGTAAAACACCCTGAGACACCACCGACAACCCATCAGATTAACGGCAAACTAATTATAAGACAATCAACCGTTGAATAATTTTTTCTTAAATCATTATTTACAAATGCAAAATTCATTTGTTAAGTTATAATAGCAGGTAGTACCTTAATATTCCTTAAATTATATATGAAAGGAGCTATCATGCCTATTATAATCAGTACACACGCTCGTGAAATTCTTGATTCACGAGGAAATCCAACGGTAGAAGTAGATATAATCACTGAGTCAGGAGCTTTTGGCAGAGCTGCCGTTCCGTCCGGTGCATCTACCGGGATACATGAAGCTGTAGAACTCCGAGATCAGACAGACCCCAGATACCATGGCAAAGGTGTCCAGAGCGCCGTAGAAAATGTCAACAAACTTATTGCCCCTATAATCAACGGCCTTGACTGCAGAGATCAGCGGGAAATTGATAAAATTCTAATTAATGCCGACGGCACCGCCAATAAATCAAAGTTTGGAGCAAACGCAATTCTTGGTGTCTCACTTGCCGCCGCCAAAGCAGCAAGTGCATTTTCCGGTATGCCGCTGTATAAATACATCGGTGGAGCCAATGCCTATACCCTGCCCGTACCAATGTGTAATATAATTAATGGAGGTTCACATGCAGACAACAATGTTGACCTTCAGGAGTTTATGATAATGCCTGTAGGGGCTGAAACCTTTAAAGAAGGCTTGAGATATGTCACAGAAGTATTTCACACGCTTAAAGGCGTACTAAAAGATGCCGGGTTAAACACTGCTGTCGGTGACGAAGGCGGCTTTGCACCAGACCTTAAAAGCAATGAAGAAGCTATAGAGATTATTATCAAAGCAATAAACGATGCCGGATATAAACCTGAAAGCGATATTCTAATTGCAATGGATCCAGCAAGCAGTGAATTTTACAAAGACGGTATATATAATCTGGCTTCAGAAAACAAACAGTTATCATCGAGTGAGATGATTGACTACTGGAAAGGTCTGGTAGCGAAATACCCAATTATAAGTATAGAAGACGGCATGGCTGAAGATGACTGGAATGGCTGGAAGGAACTGACAAGCTCCCTCAGTGATAAAGTCCAGCTTGTCGGTGACGATTTCTTTGTAACCAACACTGTCAGACTTGCCAAGGGTATATCTGAAAAATGTGCCAACTCTATACTTATTAAAGTCAACCAGATAGGCACACTAACCGAGACTCTTGAAGCAATAGAAATGGCCAAGCGCGCAAATTATACCGCCGTTATCAGCCACCGCTCCGGCGAAACAGAAGATACAACGATAGCTGACATTGCTGTCGCAACCAATGCCGGGCAGATAAAGACCGGTTCACTCTGCAGGACAGACCGGATAGCCAAGTATAACCAGCTGCTCAGAATTGAAGAAGAGCTGGCGGACAATGCCTATTATGCAGGACGTGATACTTTCTATTCTATATAACTGCAATATCCCTGTTTAATAATCTTACAGGCGCACCTACTATGGGTGCGCCTGTAATAATTTACATTCCTATACGCTGAAATACCTCATTTAATTTCATATATTTTTCATATTTTTTTTTAATTTTTATTCACTTTTTTTTCTTAAAGTTTGTTACCGGCGAGCCGTTACTCTACTTGTCATAAATTTAATGATTCTCTTGATGATAAATATGAAAGGAGCAGCCATAGAGGAAACAAGAATATTTGAACGTAGAAAAATTTAGCTGTTTACAGCCCCGGTCTCTTAGCGGGTTCACCCGGGTAAAATAATGAACTCACGTAGCACGGACGCTACAAATTCACATTTTATTTTGTATGATTGATTTCAAGGAGGAAATCCCCATGCCTATGATCGTTGCAAACAATCTTAATGCATTAGCCACTCAAAACGCACTCAACGCAAACAATGCGAAAATGAGCAATTCTTTAACCCGACTATCCACAGGGTATAAAATTAACAGCGGTAAAGATGATCCATCAGGTCTTGTAATTTCAGAACAGTTAAGAGCTCAGAATGTTGGTCTTGAACGAGCCATCCAGAATACCCAGGAAGCAAACAATGTCCTTGGTATTGCTGAAGGCGCTCTAAATGAAATGAACAACATTCTCAAGAAAATGCGTCAGCTCGCAGTACACTCTGCCAACAATGGTGTAACCTCACCTGAGCAGGTAGCTGCAGACCAGGCTGAAGTTGATTCATCTATTCAGACACTTGACCGTATTGCACGTACAACCAAGTTCTCTGATCAGTTCCTGCTCAATGGTAACAAGGAATTGCAGTATGACAGTTCAGTTATGGTTACCGATAGTATGGATATGAAGCTCATCAACGAAAATCTTTCAGATATCCGTCAGATCTTTAAGCGCGATGACTTCAAAATGAACATCAACTTCTCCGGTGTTGGAGTAAATTCAAGCGGAAATGATATTGAAAATGGTAACGAAGCTCAAAAAGCATATTTTGAAATTTCAAAAGATCAGTCAGCTGCCACTCAGATTATAACCGGCGACGCTGATTCAACCAAGAACTACACGCTAACCGATGATCAGGCCTTTACATTAAGCGGTAATCAGGGAAGCCGATACCTCAGCTTCGCTAAAGGCACTCACCTGGGTGAAATGGTTACATCTATCAACTCTGTAAAAGACTCTACCGGAGTCGAAGCAACCCTTATCTACGACTCTGACGCTACAGTTACTTCAGTCACTTCAGGCGGTACTCAGGATATAGGCACTGCCGCTCACGCAACAGGTGAGACCGATGTCTTCAACAGAACCGAACTTGGTGAAATAACTACAGTTGGTATCTCAAATGTTTCTACCGATTCCAACTTCAGCAATATGGAAATTGGTAAGAATATCGATGGATATGGACGTGCTTACCTCAAGATGATTGATGATGACACATTCGAAATCTATAAAGACTCAGCAATGACCATGAAGGTCGCTGAAGGTGATGTAGACTCTTCAGGTAATACTCAGGTCATGCCGGTAAACAATTCAGACTTCATGGGTATTGACCTTACCTTCTCTTCTGGCCTATCAGCAGGTATGACGTCTACACTTCAGCTTGGTGTCTTCCAGGAAGCAGGAACTGTAGGTACTGAAACAATCAGCTTTGATGACCTCGCACTAGCTTCGTCAACAGCCGGTTCAACCACCAACAGCCACTTTGTAGAATCAGGATCATATCTAAGCGGTATCAAGCTTGGTGAAAATACTGATGAAACCGGTAAGCTATACGTAAAGGCGGATCTAAAAGATGCTAATGATGGTGGAGAAGGTACTCTATCACAAATCTTTATCTATCGTGATTCCAGAATGCGTGATGAAGACCTGGTGGCAATATCTGACAAAATTGATCTCACTACAGACAGCACCAACGGCAACTCAATTCGTGTATACGCTTCAGATGCCGGCTCAAACGGAACAACATCCGGATTATACGGCACATTCAATTTCAATATGGGTACAGCTACTCAGGATCTCTCATTTGAAACCATAATAACCTCAGAAGATCTGGCTCTTCGTATCTCCGCAGATGATTACGGTTCTAACCAGTTTGTCAAGGTGGATCAGCATGAAGGTGCAATCTTCAGTCGCTACAGTGAAACAGATGGCGCAGTCCTTATTGATGCGGGTATTGATGGCGAAGACTGGACAGAATATGGTCGAGACGCCACAGTATCGCTGAATGGTCAGGAACTGACTCTTGAAGGAACTCAAGGTACTATCACCAATCTTGATACAACCGCTAAAATTGTCTTCAACGAAGGATCACTCGGTGCGACAACAATAGCTGCTGTTGGTTATGATGAAGGTGCCTGGGCATCAAGAGCAGCAGAGATGTATGATGACGAACAGAACTATGCTGTTCACGCCCTGCACAGTACCACCGAAACCCTCGGTGACTGGGAAGGCGGCATGCAGTTCCAGCTTGGTGAAGGTGCTGGTGATCAGGAACGAACTGTTCTCTCTATCAAGAACATGACTGCGACCGAACTTGGAAGAGTAAGTTTCAATGACTCATTCGAGACCGACATTAAATCTGAAAAGACATTATCAATCAATGATATGTTATCAGGCGGCTGGGCAAGCCTTTCAAAAGATCCGGTAAAAGCTCTGGAAATTATTGATCAGGCTATTGAGGATGTATCTGAACTCAGAGCGAATATCGGTGCATTCCAGTCCAACATGCTCGAAACCAACGCCAACAGCCTGAGTGTTGCAGTAGAAAACATCACCAAGACTGAAAGCTACATTCGTGATGCTGATATGGCTGCCGAATCAACTGATTTCTCCAAGAATCAGATCATGGTTCAGGCCGGTACTTCAATGCTGGCTCAGGCCAACCAGCTCAATCAAGGAGCTCTATCGCTACTCCAATAATCAAGAGAAGAGTAGACTACGTTCAGCAGGTGTGGAGTTTCCTCCACACCTGTTTATTATTTTTGTATTCACAAAAAAAACTCCTGACCACAAGATCAGGAGTTTTTTAATAATAACTAAAATTACAGCAACAATCAGAAAACTAACCGTTCTTCTTCTCAAAGTCAGCCATAAACTGAGTAAGCGCCTCAACGCCGGCTTTATTTGTTGCATTATAAATGCTCGCACGCAGACCACCTACAGATCGGTGTCCCTTGAGTCCTACCAGACCTGCAGCAGTAGCTTCAGAAACAAACTTAGGCTCCAGATCATTATCGGCAATTCTCCAGGTAACATTCATCAATGAACGTGATGCCTTATCAGCACATGGCTTCCAGAAGTCAGACGCATCAAGTGCATCATAAAGAATTCCAGCCTTTTCTGCATTGAGCTTTTCAAGCCCGGCAACTCCGCCAACGCTTTCAACCCAGTCACATACAAGTTTAACAATATAAATTCCCCAGGTATTTGGAGTATTAAACATACTGCCGTTCTTAGCATGAATGGTATACTTGAAGAAACTGTTAAGATTCTCCGGAGTTCTTTCAAGAAGATCTTTACGGATAATTACCATTCCCAGACCTGATGGGCCGATATTCTTCTGAGCACCACAATAGATAAGACCAAAGTCAGAAACATTAATCTCACGGCTCATTATATCACTTGACATATCAGCAATCAGCGGCGCTTTTGTCTTTGGAAATTCTTTAAACTGAACACCACCAATTGTTTCATTTGAAGTAATATGTACATATGCAGCATCATCGGTTTCTACAATATCTTTTGCTGCAGGCATAGTCATATAGTTGCAGTCAGCACCATCCCATATAACCTTGGTGCTGCCGACAATTTTACCCTCGGTAAGAGCCTTCTTTGCCCAACTTCCAGAATTAACATAATTAGCAGTCATACCCTCACTCAGCAGATTGAGTGGAATCATTGCAAACTGCATGCTGGCGCCACCCTGCAGAAAGAGAACTTCGTAATCATCACTGATTCCCATAATTTTGCGAATTCCTGCGTTAGCAGCGTCAATTACCGCCTGGTACGATGCGCTTCTATGGGACATTTCCATTATGGACATTCCAGAACCATTAAAGTTAAGCAGTTCCTCTTGTGCTTTTTCAAGTACAGGTAGTGGCAGTGCGGCTGGACCGGCACCAAAATTAAATACTCTTTCCATAATTCCCTTTCGCAAAAAATGTAATAAAATAAACCTGATCGGTTTAAGTATTTTTTTCTCTATTGCGCATATTATGCTCTAGAATGTACTCCCGGTCAAGAAAAAAGTTCAGGAAAATCGATTTAAACGCATAATTATTTATTTAAGCAAATAATTATCGTTATTTTTTTATCCATTTCCTTTTAACCTGTAAGTATTTAAAATAAGAGCATAAAAAAATATTATAACCGCCATTTTTTGAAATTCTAGGGTTTACCTTTGGAAAAATTCTGTATAATACACTAAATATGCTAAAAAAAATAATTGGACGATTCAAACAATCCAAAATTTTGAGACGATCTTTTTTAGTTATTGTCCTCGTACTTCTTTATTTCCTGTTTATCGGTATTGTATCTGAACTGATGGACCAGAACGCGGTTGAACAGGATATCAAGAAATGGTTTGAAGAATCGCTGAATTACAGCACATATGTGAATATTGATCACACCGATACTGCCCTGCGCAGTGATTGGCGCAGTGATTTATACATTCATGAACTTGAAATTGCCAGCCCGGATCCTGAGTTCATTCTCCCGCTGCTGTCGGTTGATACAGTACGAGCCAGCTCAAGTCTTTTATCATTATTCGGAGGTGTTAAAGCAAACCCGATCGTTCAGCTCCGCGACGGCATACTCAATATTCAAAAGAAGAAGGACAATACTTACAATTTTTTTGGACTTGATACCCCTTTCAGCGGTTTTTCCCGACTTAATTTTCTTCCTCACATCAAAATTGGAAGTATAGATTATGTCCTTATGTCAAATAAAATTATTATTGACACTCCGCCTTATGCTGCCGAAATTCCTTTATCCGGAGACCTTATCGCTACCGATGATATTCTAACCCTCAAAGCACTGGCGCCAAAAGCCAAATTCACCAGAAACACCGACGGTATTACCCACACCACTCTTACTTCAATCAATATTACCGATTTAAGCATTAATAAAATAACCAACGACATAAAAAAATGCCGCATTGATGTCGAAAATATTCCATGTTATATTCTAAATATTATACATCCCGAGATGCCGCCACTTCCTAGCGGGCTCAGCTACTCCGGAAACATTATTCTTGAAAATGAAGAATTAATACTTACCGGTCAACTTGAAAATCTCCGTATCAGCACCCTCCCGCGGTATATGGATATCAAGGCAAAAATTAATCATAATGTACTCAACCGTCTAGAAAATATCTCGATTGAAATAAGCAACCATAAACAGAATATTCTAACCCTTAATTCAAGCAAGACTGCTGATGGTAAATGGAATCCGCTAAAACTCTTTATTTCATCGCTAGATATTAATCAGCTGCTTTCAAGTTCTGAATCGTTCTGGCTAAATTATCTGGCGTCAACTTTTCCGGCAATCAATTCTATTGCTTCCTCTGCAACCATTTCAAACTTTAATATTGGCGAAGCAGTCATGAGCATTATTAAAGATAAAACAGGAGTCACCAATATCTCCCTGGATGGTATGATTGCCGGAGGGAAACTGAATCTTCTGGCAAATAATGTTTCCCTCACCGATAACCGCCTGCCTGAAACAATAATGGCTACCCTTGAAATACGAGACACAGCTAACACACTTCTGAGCTTCTCTAAAAATTTGCCCTCATTCCTTGACTGCACCCCAACGCACGGAAATGGCGAACTTGCTATAATTTACAAGAGCTCTGATAGTAAAACTACAGACCCGCACACAAAAGTACAACTAAAACTCAAAGATGTTGTAATTCCTTCTCTCGGAAGTGGTATAGTCATCAATAAACTTGCACAATTACCGTCAATTCTGCATAAACTAAATAAGCTTTGCATTATTCCGAGTACTGTTGAAAACTCAACCACCCCGGAAATAATAGATCCTTTTAACGAGATAACATTGAGTTCACTTATTGTAAGCTACGAAACCAGCAATAATAATGACATTCGCCTAAGTTCCATTGAAGCCGAAAGCGACGAATTAGGATCTATTCAAGGCAGATTATTTAAGGTCAACAGTAACGCTCTGAAATTCATATTAAATCTATACAATATCCCCCAAAGCACCATAAAAAGAGCAAAACTAACCCCGGAAAGCCTTCGCGCCTACAGGGAATATACACAGACAGAGCCGCTGAAGATCGAGCTTATAGACGGCAATAATATTGAAAATGAAGAAAATGTCTTTATAGAAGATATCTATAGAAACTGGCTTGTATCCCAAGCCGCTACTCAAAATTAGGAGAAAGTATGAACCTTTTACTGGCATCCCACAGAATTGGAAGAATATTCGGCATTGAGATCCATATTGCTTATTCATTATACATAATTATGGGCTTATTTATTCTTCAATCAGCCGGATCCGGCATGTATGGCACGCTTTCAATGCTGCTTTTACCGGTATGTGTATTGGCGCATGAACTCGGTCACTCGCTGGCATCAAAAAAATTTGGCGTTCGGGTTAACCGGATTGTACTGCATATGCTTGGAGGTGCAGCTGAAATAGGCAGCCTTATACCGGGTCCCAGAGCCGAGATCATTATCTCTATTATGGGGCCTCTGGTCAGTCTTGCGATTGCAGGCATTTCATATTATATGATGCTAATTATCGGTAACCACCCGGCAATAGTACTTTTTTATTATCTCATGTACATGAACACCTTTCTCGCTATCTTCAACCTGCTCCCGGTATTTCCAATGGACGGCGGCCGCATAGCACTGGCGATTGTAATGTTATTTAAAGGTCCGGAGAAAGCGATCAAACTAGTAAAACCATTAAGTATTGCCGGAGTTGTGCTGCTGTGCGCGTATGGGGTAATACAGATGCTCTCAGGCAACCAGTCTGGAATGATGATGATCCTGATAGCCTTACTGATATATTTCCAGGGAAACCAGGAACTGCAGGCAAGAATGTATGCTGCGCGCTACAGTTCCATGAATGACTCATGGAGATCACCAAACAGTTCATACACGCAGGATGCAACCTTTAAAACCAATACCAGTAAGGCGAAAAAGGCAAAATCCGCTAAGAATGCTAATAACGAAAGCATCTTGGGAAGCTGGTTACGCCAACGCCGCGAAGCCAAAGAGAAAAAGGAACAGGCCAGTCGCACCGAACTGGATGAAAGGGTTGACGAGGTGCTCAAGAAAGTAAAAGAAGAAGGGATAGCAAATCTTTCTCCAGGCGAAAAAGCCCTGCTGCAGAGTGCCAGTAAAAAATATAAATCAAAAAGAAAATAATACAATTAAGGCCGCGTAAAAATACGCGGCCTTAATTACAGAGAGTATCTCGTTAATCACGGTTCATCTTTTACCAGACCGGCGGCATCTGCTCGCACCCAGCACTCATTACCGGAATTAAGCTTGATTTTTAACCAGTCGCCGCGAGACTCAACCAGAGTAAATTCTGTTCCAGCGTCAAGCGGTTTAAGAAACGCTTCCTCATAGTTCGCACCATCACCCTTACGGGCGATAACCTCTGAATCAAGAATAACACCGTCAGCACTGGTAGTAGCCAGATACGACATGCCAGATACCGCAACCAGACTCAACCACCAGGCAATAGCCATAAGCAGGAATTTTTTGCGTGCAACCTTCCTGCGAAAATATAAAAACCCAATCAGACCGCCCCAGAAAAGGACGTAAGAGATCTTGTTGAAATACTCCTTTACAACCAGTGGAATTTTAGAATTATAGGCCATGATAGTGTCGAAGATACCGGATTCCTTCTGCTGCGGATCCTGAAGATTGAGCATGCGCTGTGCGGCAGCAAGATTTGAATGTATCTTCTCATCATTTGGCGCATATACCAATGCCCGGCGATACTGAAGAACGGCACGCGGATAATCATTCGCCTGATAATAGCAATTACCCAGATTATAATAAATATCGCTATTCTTAACCCCATTGTGAATAATCTGTATAAACAGATCAGCCGCATTCAGATAGGCTTTTTTAGCCACTTCAGGTTTATTATCACCTGCTTCCGCCGCTATTTTAAACTCTTCATTTGCCTTATCAAACAATTCCTGATTTTGATCTTCGGCAAAAGAAACTCCAGCCAGAAGCAGGACCAATAATAGAATTGACGCTATTCTTTTCATAAACTTCTCACCCATAATCTCGATAATAAAAAAATACTAACTCAAACTGCTATCAATATTCGTAATAACCGCTTTTACATTTTCAACAAATACCGGACTCATTAACTGTTCCGAACTGCCAGTATAACAGCACGCCTCACAGTAATCAACGATCTTTTTAAAGTTAACCATGGTTGATTCACCAAGTTCTGCCTCTGACTGGAGCATATCATTGATCTCTGAAAGAGTAATTTCACGATTATCAAGCTGCAGTTTAAGCTTGAAATAATCGATAACAGCTTCAGATAACATTTCTGCATTCATATCCTGCTTTAACAGTGAATTTACCTTTGAGTCAAATAATCTCAAAGCTCTGCCAGCAGCTCTGCCGCCTGCGTTACGCCTGCGTTTTACAGCAACAACCTGCCCCAGAAGCAGAGTAAAATAACAGCCGGGAAAAAGTGCAAAAAATATTTTATTATTTCCAAAATATTCGCCAAGAGTTATATCTTCATTGATAAGAGCAGACGAATCAGTTACATTTTCATGAATTCCATCCATATTTTCCTGCAGAGAATGAGCTGCTACTGCCGCCGGAACACCTGCACCCTCAATATCATCTGCATCCAGCATCTTTGCCGCATTAATTTTTATTGGCAGTGCCTGACTTGCAGCTTCTTCATAATCCTTGGCCTGCGGGTTATAATACGCTATCTTGAGTGGCGGTATTTCATTAATATCTGGATTCATAGCTCTAAACACAAGCTCGAACTTACGTGAATTACCGACAATTGTACTCGCCGCGGAGTTTACCGAAACCTTAAAATTACCTTTCACCTCGGGTTGTTCATTGAAATCAGGAAGGTGAATATTATAGACATTATCATTACCGCTGACAAAAAGCTCGACATTTATTGGTTCACCCACCGAAGCGTTCTTAACATTTGTCTCCGCGCCTAATTCGATCTTTGATACCACCCCGCTGAAATTAGCAGGTTTATTCTTCTGCGGCAATGGTTTAACGTCTAGAGTTATCGGCTGAGTACGAGTTACCAGCTGCTTATATACGGCCTCTCTACCACTAAAGAAAGGATCATTTTTAAACATTCCGGCAAAATCTCTCGGCATACCGTTAAAGATCGAATTACGCCTGTAACCGACAATATACGAAGCCAATACCGATGCCGGATC
Organism: Planctomycetota bacterium; assembly: GCA_963677015.1. Lineage (GTDB taxonomy): Bacteria > Planctomycetota > SZUA-567 > SZUA-567 > SZUA-567. Next base: position 1,521,930 of record OY781533.1, on the reverse strand, counting down.
CAGCGTAACTTTACCCGCTTCCTTAGGCGCAATATACCACTTCATAGTCAGAGTAGCATAAGCCACACCGTTTACCACCTGTTTACCCTGCAAAGCCCAATATTTACCGCCATTAAAAGCAATCTCAAAATACCGGTTATTCGGATCTACCTTTAGCGGTGGGCTCATCTTCGAAACCACAAAACGCTCATCAGAAAAAGCCGGGACCTCGATTGAATTCAACTGCGGATTATTGCGAAAATACCAGACAAGCTCAATAGGTACTGTTTCTCCCAGATAAACATCTTTTCGCGGCAGCTTATACTCCAGCATACTGATGCCTTCCTGAGGTTTTTCCTTGGTAACATTTATCGATATGGCCTCGGTCTTGTAAACCTTACCTTCAACAGTTACATCAATACTCGGGATTACAAGTTTGCCTTCTTTTAGCGGAGTAAGACGGTAATCCATTATAATAAAATTCTTATTTACCATCTTACGCTGCCCGTTGACCGCAGAAATTGTAGTTGAAGAACTGCGTGACGCACCAAGATAAGAAGAATTAAAATCCTTAACCACGCTCATATCAGGCGGCACAACCTTATCGGTATTTGCCTCAATTTGCAACTGCAATGTCAAGACTTCATCAGCAGTTATGCTATTGGAATCGACCAGAGCATTGACCTTTGAAGGAGACTCCGCCCTGCCGCTATAAACGATTCCGCAGAACATAATCATCACTATAATCAATAATCTATACACTGACATAATTTTTACCTCACAATAAAACAAAAAGTTAAAATTCAATCTATGACAAACACATCATCCTACCAGTCTTTATCAACTCTAACCTTTGTGCCCAGACGATATTTCTGACGCCGCTGATTATCCTCCTCTTCTCTTCTGAGAATATCACCCGCTTTACGTTTTGCTATCTCCTCATCACTCAACTCGCCAGGAAGCTGCTGAGCCTGTTGAATATCACCATTCGCATTTCCGGTACCAGCATTACCACCCGCATCAGGATTCTTATTATCTTTATTATCCTTATCCCCCTTCAAAGAATCAAGTGCATCCTGCATTTTATCCGCGGCTTGCTGCTGTGACGAAGCGGCTTGCTGCTGCTTGTTTTCCTTCAGTTCCGACTCTGCCTGACGCTGCTTCGCAATAGCCTGTTCAAGTTTGTCTTCCGCTTTTTTTCTGCCGGAACTGGACTTATCGCTATTTTCAGCATTTTCACCACGCTTCTCCAGCTCCTGCTTCAGCTTCTCAGTCTGCTCACGCAAATCCTGCTGCTGCTGAGAAGAACTCGTAGAGCTCTGTTGCTGTTTCTGAGTCTTCTGCTGCAAATTCTGCTGCTGCTGTTGTAAATTCTCCAACTGCTGCTGAAGTTGCTGCCCACTCTGCTGGTTCTGCTGGTTCTGCTGGTTCTGCTGGTTCTGCTGGTTCTGCTGGTTCTGCTGGTTCTGCTGGTTCTGCTGATTCTGCTGATTCTGCTGATTCTGCTGATTCTGCTGATTCTGCTGATTCTGCTGATTCTGCTGATTCTGCTGATTCTGCTGATTCTGCTGATTCTGCTGATTCTGCTGATTCTGCTGATTCTGCTGATTCTGCTGATTCTGCTGATTCTGCTGATTCTGTTGGTTCTGTTGATTCTGCTGATTCTGTTGATTCTGTTGATTCTGTTGGTTCTGTTGATTCTGTTGGTTCTGTTGGTTCTGTTGATTCTGCTGATTCTGTTGGTTCTGCTGGTTCTGTTGATTCTGTTGGTTCTGCTGATTCTCTTCTTTTTTTATTTCATCCTGTAATTTTTTTATCGCCTTACGCACATATTCAAGATTATATATTATATCACTATTTGTCTGATCTAGCTTATATGCAGACTTATATCTGGATGCACTCCTCTGCAATACCTCAACAGCTTTTTTCTTATCTTTTTTCATAGCCTCGGCAGCAATATTAAATAGTGAGTTCCCCTGCCCATACAACGCCTTTGAACGCAACACAGGATCGTTACTCACCAGCGCCGCCTCTTTATAACTCGTAATTGCTTCTTTATATTTACCAAGACGATATCTGGTGTTTCCGGTGTTAAATTCAATTACACCCTGATTCAGTTCATCATCACTAGCGAGTGTGCTTCCGGAGTATTCTTTCAGCGCTTGATCAAACTTACCGTCTGCATACAACTTATTACCCTGTGTCAGACTTCCTCCCGAAACCATAGGCTCCTTGATGTTATCATTATTTTCTGCAGCCCTGGTCAGAGGGATCAACCCTGAGAAAAGCATAATTATCAATATTATTCTATTCACCTTGCTCAACCTCCCTACTGCCATTAGCTCGTTTATCATTGAGAATATACTCTGCAAGCAGCAATATTAATGCAACTGCCAGCAGATAAGGAAATCCCTCAGTATAGGTAGTAACTTTGGAATCACCAAGATCCACCTTCTCAGCACTACCGATCAGTTTCTGATAAATTGAAGGAAAATCAAAAGCATTTGTTCCAACATTGATATATACCCCTCCGGGAGTCGCCTTGGCCATCTTACGCAGAACATCAGCATTAAGCCTGGTAACGACATCCTTTCCATTATACTGCAAAAACTCTTTTCTGCCGTCTTCGGTTGTATATGGAATTTTTCTACCGTTTTTCTCGGAGCCGATACCAATAGTGATTATACGTACGCCCTGCTCAGCAGCTTCTCTGGCAGCCTCAATTGCAAACTTATCATCGGCTTTATCCTCATCACCGCCATCAGTTATTATCACGATATCCTTCTTCGCAACATCGCTTCCGGCGAGCATATCGTGCAGACATTTTCGTACAGCATCAGCCAGCATCGTACCACCGACATCAACACTACTGACTCCAGCCCCATCCAGCGCCTTTCTGAAAAAGGAATAATCCAAGGTCAATGGGCATAAAATCGATGCGTTTCCCGAAAATGCCACCAGACCTACCTTATCACCATTGACACTGCTGATGGTATCATCTATCGCGAATTTTGCCGCATTAAGACGGCTTGGACTTACATCTTCAGCCAGCATGCTCTTCGACACATCCAGAAGAAATACAACGTCGCGTCCCTTCTGTTTCGCCTCTATCGTCTGCGGATTCCAGGCCGGACGAGCCAGTGCACCGACTATCAATGCCGCAGCCACTATCAGCAGCAGCGCTTTGATCCAACGCTTTCTTCTGCTGAGCTCACACTGCAGGCTCTCAAGCATTCTACTGCCAGCTATTCGCTTTAACAGCACCTTCCTGCGAATTCCGGCATAGACAAATATAACCAGCAGCAAAGGCAGCAGCCAGAACAGATGCATCAGAACCGCCTCATTCAAAAATCTATAATAATGCTCATCCATCACATCACTCTCCAAATATTCTATCAGCAACTACGGAATTACCCGGTATATCGTTGCCCGTAGTATCAACTCAAGTATCAGAAGTGCCAACGCCGGAATTGCCAGATACATAAATTTTTCAGCATAATCTGTATACTTGATAGACTCAACTTCACTCTTCTCCAGCCTGTCAATCTCCTGATATATCTTCTTCATTGCGTCATCACTTCCAGCCATAAAGAACTTGCCACCGGTATTACTGCTGATATACTCCAGACTCCTTGTATCCACACTGTTACCGGCCATAGCCGCATTACCGAAGAAAGCGTTCATAACGTTATTCTGTGTGTTACCGCCAATACCTATAGTATAGACCTTGATCCCCCACTCCTTGCAAAGTTTCACCGCCTGCGGGATTGAAGTTCTGCTTGAGTTATCCTGACCGTCTGTAAGCAATATTATTATCTTACTCTTGATACTATCTTTATCACTCTTGAGTATTTTTCGTTTCTGGAGTTCTTTTTCAGCGGTATATAACCTTGCAGCGGCCAGTTCCAGAGCATCACCGATAGCAGTTCCATCCTCATTTTTGGTCAGTGGCAAATGAATCTGCTTGAGAAATTCCGGCAAAGTATCATGATCAAGTGTCAGCGGGCATATTGTATCGGAATACCGGGCATAACTTATTATACCCACCAGATCATTCATCCTGCCGTCAAGTCCGTCCTTACCAAGTATAAAGTCTGCAAATACATCCTTGGCCACTTCCAGCCTGTCTGCCTTCCTTCCGGAATATTCCATAGGTGCCTGCATACTGCTGGAACGGTCAAGAACCATCTCAATAGCAATACCCTCACTATGATTAATCACCTTTTCACTGCCTATTCTCGGACGGGCAATAGCCAGAATAAGCAGAAGAAGCGCAATAACCCTTAAGATATCGGGCATAATCTTTGTCCGCTGTTTCAGAGTAGGTTTCAGTACTTTATAATTGCTGATACTGGCAACCCTTACGCCAGCAGTTTTCTTAAAGCGTCTTCTGAGATAAAACATCAAAGGCAACAACAGGATCAGAAGCAACGCGTAATAATTTTCTATCTGCATCTATATGCCTCCATTCTGATCCATACCCTGTGTAATCTTACCGAATTCACCATTATAATTTATCTCTTCCCTTTTAGTGCTGAGAACAAAATCACGACAACACTTCAAGATACGCAGACACTCATCACTTCCCGCTACATACTTTGCAAATTTTACCACATCACAACTCTGCAGAAAATCTGTCAAAAGCTCTGAATAATTACTTATAAGTAAATTCTTATCAGACAGTGTAACCAGAAATTCTTCAGTCGTGCATTTAGAAGCAATAATGCCGAAGCGATCTTCTATATATTCACGCAGTACATTACTGACGGTAGTACAGATATAATCATCATTACCGTTCTTAATTTCCCCGGACTTTTCCAGATTATCCAGTTGCCTAAGCGCGGTATAAAATGGTCTGCACAAGGCATTATAGCGCGCCCTTCTACGTAACCAGATTATTACCAGCACCACTGCGATTACTGCAAGTACCACCACCGCCGCAACCCCGGCAATATACCAGTAAAAATAATCTTTTTTAAGTTCCAGAACACCAGGTATATCCTTAAGTTTCGCTTTACTGATATCAGCGATAAGCGATGCGACCTTAATTTCAAGGGGCTTGCTTTCAAGTGTAATACTCTTATCTTTATTTTTGAACACAACCTTAAAGACCGGGAGCTTGAAATTTCCGGTATTTACGGGTTCATAACTCAACAACATTACCTGCTCTACTGTCTTGCCGTCATTCTTATGTATCCGCTGAATATCAGGAGTACCGGCTTGTGAGAAACCGTCAAACTTTTGGGCTGCAGGAGCATACTCAATCTCCCAGCCAACCGGCGCCACCGCTTCAAGCCTGACCGACAGATCATCAGCAATAGAAATTATTTTTCCATCCACCGCGATTTTAAGCTGCATACCGTCTTTGCTGTATTCATCCCGCAGCGTATTATCAACCTTCGGCTTATCCTCACCGGTACACCCAAAAAGCAGTAACGGGACGACAAACGAAAGCAGCAACAGCAAAATTTTGCACCCTCGAGCCGGTTTAATTTTATCTACAATATAATTCATACCATACCTCTATACTGTAAGTACAGAAATCAACCTAGAAAAAGCACCTACACAATCAGCCAATAAGCCGTCTGCGCTCACGTACTCTAAAGAATTTTACCAGTTCCGGAATATAATCACTCCCGGCTTCAATACCGACATGATCAATTCCTATTGATTTGAAATTTTTCTCAAGCGCAATCCGTTGCAGACCCGCTATTCTTGAGAATTCCCGCCTTGAAGCGGCGCTTGAAGTGTCAACCATAAATGCTTCGCCGGTCTCAGCATCAACAACCTGTACCAGACCGCACGCAGGAAGTTCTTCTTCCTGTTTATCACGTAAGGAAATTGCGACAATATCATGTTTCTTCTCAATAACCCGCAGCACCTTTTCGTAATTATCATCTATAAAATCAGAGATCAGAAAGACCAGACACCGCCGTTTACAGACCTTGGCCAGATACTTCAATGCCTCGGCTATATCCGTACCCTTTCCTTCAGGGGTTAAACTCAATATCTCACTTACAAGTCTGAGCACATGAGCAGTTCCCTTCTTCGGAGCGATAAATTTTTCAATACGGTCACTAAACGCCAGTAACCCAACCTTATCATTATTCTTGGTTGCAGATAAGGCAAGCAGAGTTGTTATCTGAGCCGCCAGTTCGTTCTTACTTATATCAGCATTACCGTATTTTCCTGATGCAGAAGTATCCACAACAAACATGACACTGAGGTCTCGCTCTTCTTTAAATCTCTTTATATACGGTTCACCCATTCTGGCAGTTACATTCCAGTCGATAGAGCGTATCTCATCCCCGGGTTCATATCTGCGCACCTCTTCAAACTCCATTCCGGAGCCTTTAAACACACTCTTATATTCACCGGCGAGAATATCATTCACTACTTTGGAACTTCTAAACTGAATGAGTCGAACCTTCTTAATCAGCTCTTTATCGATCATTTACTTATTCCTCAAAAACCAAAGAAAACGAAGCATAACTCACCAAATTATGGTACTTTAACCGCATTAACAATCTGATTGACCAGTTCTTCGCTATTAATATCCTCAGCTTCAGCCTCATAAGTAACAACCACTCTGTGTCTGAGTACATCCATAACCACACTCTTTACATCCTGCGGCGTAACATACCCTCTACCGCCAAGCATGGCATTAGCTCTTGCTGCCATAGCCAGAAATATTGTAGCACGGGGACTGCCGCCATATTGAATGTACTCACCAATCTCCAAACCATATTTTTCAGGTGTTCTTGTTGCCTGAATAATATTAACAATATAATCCTCAACCTTGTCATCAATATAAATCTGATCAACAACCTTACGTAACCTGATAATATCATCTGGTGTTATAACAGACGTAACTTCATCCCTGCGCTCAGATGTAGCCATACGCTTGAGAATAACCTTCTCTTCATCCATACTTGGATATGTGACCATCAGCTTGAACATAAATCGGTCAACCTGAGCCTCAGGCAACGGATATGTACCCTCCTGATCAATCGGATTCTGAGTTGCCAGCACCAGAAACGGATCACTCATCTTGTATGTTGAATCGCCGAGAGTCACCTGACGCTCCTGCATTGCTTCCAGAAGCGCACTCTGTACCTTCGCCGGCGCTCGGTTTATCTCATCAGCCAGAACAATATTTGCAAAAACCGGACCTTTTTTGGTTGTAAATTCGCCGGTCTTGGGGTTGTAAATCAATGTACCCAAAACATCGGCAGGTAAAAGATCCGGGGTAAACTGTATTCTGCTGAAACTCGCCTGCAGAGTCTTCGCTAGAGTAGTTACAGCCAGGGTCTTCGCCAGCCCCGGAACACCCTCAATCAGCACATGATTATTACAGAGGATAGCCATAAGCAAACGCTCAACCAGATACTGTTGACCGACAAGAGTACGCCCTATCTCAGAACGTATCTTATACAGAACAGACTCCTCCTCTTTTACAATACTAGTTACCTCCCTGACATCGCTCACCATGTTCATTACTCCTGTTTAATTTTTAATGTTATTGTTTTTTAATGTATTATCCCTAAAATAATGCTCAAGTACATGATTTTAGAGGGAAAACTTCGCATTTCAGCAATCTAATTACACTACTTTATGTCAGCACCTATGATAGTTCCTGCTACCATATAATAGTTTTTTTATAAATTTTTCCTATATTATCCCAAATTATATATATTTTTCTCTATGAAAGACTATTTGCAAATCAACTTCAGCCGACTATAATATTATAGTATGTCTAAAAACACTATGTTTAGAGATTATGACAGCTTTCAAGCAGTAAAGTCGCACTGGAGAATAAATTGGTACTCAAAAGAATACTACTTGTCGATGATGAGGAAAGCCTGCGGCAGCTTGTAGGCAACGCTCTGATTCACAAAGGTTTTGATGTTATGACCGCAATTGACGGTGAAGACGGTCTCAATAAAGCACTTTCATACGATCCGCACCTTATACTCGTTGATATCATGATGCCGAACATGAACGGCTACAAAATGGTACACGCACTTCGCGAATCTGGAAATAACAGTTATATAATATTTTTAACCGCAAAATCAACCAGTAACGACAGAATCAAGGGTTTTACTGTTGAAGGTGATGATTTCATCGCGAAACCATTTCAAATGCCGGAACTTTTAGCCCGAATAAAAGCTGGTCTACGCCTGAAACAGGCGCAATATGATCTTGAGCAGTCAAACTCCAAGCTTCAGGAAACAGTCAAAGAACGAGACAAGCTCATTAATATGATCGCAACAAATCTGCGCGATCCGATAAACGAGATAAGCTCATACCTAAAGCTGCTTACTGAACGCACGCTGTCTCCTGAAACCGTACGCGACGTCTGCCAGCTGCGTACCGAAAAAATCAAACGCATGATTGACAATATCTGTGAAATGGAGGATATTGAAAATCAGCTTATAAATATCAATATCACTAAAACTGATATTTCGGAGATCGCACAGGAAATGATTCTGCGTTTTGACAGCATCTTCCAGAAAAAGCAGATTGGTATTGATTATAATCTATTCTCTAAGATTTTTATCCGTACCGATAAGACCCTGATAGCAGAGGTTATAAACTCAATACTTTTCGGAGCCTATCAGATAGCCCAGCCTGATTCTACAGCTCAGATAAAGCTTTCCAATACCGAAACAAATGTTAAATTTGAAATAACAGTTAAGGTTGGCAATAATGCTGACATGCTGCCGGAAATATTCGAAGGAATTCTGAATTTTGCCACCAACAATTTCAAATGGAATGAAATCATCGATATTGGAACATTCTTCGGGTTAAGGATCTCACATAAACTTATATCAATGCTGGGTGGGGTTATTCTGCTTGAGACGGATAAAAGCAGCGACATAATAAAAATGGGATTTCTACTCCGTTATCTTAACCCGCAGAATCACCGTTACAACCTTTTCAGTACCGGAGTTAATAACGAAAGCTGATAATTCGAAATAATAATCGAACAGGCCTTTAACAGCATATGTGTGATCTTCGCCAAGTACTTAAAACCAATTTTGGTTATGACTCATTCCGGGATAATCAGGAACAGATTATTTCTTCGATAATTAATGGCAGAGACGCCCTGATTGTAATGCCAACCGGCGGCGGCAAATCACTCTGCTACCAGCTTCCGGCTCTGACTCTTGCCGGCACAGCTCTAGTTGTAAGCCCTCTGATAGCACTTATGGAGGATCAGGTTGCAGCTCTACAGGAAAATGGAATTGCCGCTGCCTACCTGAACTCTACAACTGATTACCAGGACCGGCTGCTTATAGAAGATTCATTTGTTGACGGTACTCTGGACATTCTCTATATGGCGCCAGAACGTCTTTTACAGCCGGAGACACTTCTCTTTCTAAAATCGGGTAAACTTAATCTTATAGCCATTGATGAAGCACATTGTGTCAGCCAGTGGGGACATGATTTCCGCCCGGAATATCGCCAGTTGAACTCTGTCCGCCGAGCTTTCAGTAACATCCCTGCAATTGCCCTGACAGCGACTGCCGACCCCGTAACCCAGAATGATATAGTAACACAACTGGAGCTTAATAATCCGGAACGCTTCATCTGCGGCTTTGATCGGCCTAATATAACCTACCGCATAGCTGAGCGTAATAATCCCAAAAAGCAACTACTCGGCTTCCTATCCCAACACCGTGATGAATGCGGAATAATCTATTGCAGCACACGCAATGATGTTGATGAATATACAGCATTTTTACAGGACAATGGTTATAACTCACAGGCTTATCATGCCGGACTGAGTACTGAGAAACGCTCACGGGCTCTCAGCGCGTTTCAAAATTCCGATGAAATGATTATCGTTGCAACAATCGCTTTCGGCATGGGAATCGACAAACCGGATGTACGCTTTGTCGCGCATCTTAATTTACCAAAGAGCATGGAGTCGTATTATCAGGAGACCGGCAGAGCTGGGCGTGACGGCGAGCCGGCCACCGCCTGGATGATATACGGCATGAAGGATATCATACTTCAGAAATCCTTCATCACCCGGAGTGAAGGGAATGATGAATTCAAACGTATTGCCACCCAGAAACTTAACTCACTACTGGCATTCTGTGAAACAGCGCAGTGCCGTAGACTGGCGCTTCTCAACTATTTCGGTGAAAGCAGAAATGACAATTGCGGTAACTGTGATAACTGTCTTCAACCTCCGGAAACCTATGACGCAACGGTGCTCGCACAGAAGGCACTTTCAAATGTCTACCGGACCGGCTCACGTTTCGGTATAACTCATCTTGCCGATGTTCTACTCGGTAAAAAGACCGATCGAATCCTGCAGTTCGGACATGACAAGGTCAGTACCTACGGTATTGGGAGCGATCTCAGCGCCAACGACTGGAAGAATCTTTACCGGCAGCTGGCTGTAGCGGGCTATTGTGAGATTGATATCGAAGCGTTTAACGCGGTCAAACTAAATACGGCCTCATATAAGATTTTAAAGAACCAAACAACATTTCTGGCCAGAAAAATTATCCGGCTATCTCAAGAGAAATCGAGTTCCAAAAACCAGAAAAAACGAAAAATAACCGAAAACAGTCTGGATACAGCAGACCAAAAATTATTCGACAGGCTTACCGAACTCAACACTGAACTGGCGGCAAAACATGGTGTCCCAAAATATGTTGTCTTTAACCGGGCCACACTCGCAGAAATGGCAATCAACAAGCCTGAAACTCCTGCGGAACTGCTACGGATAAATGGTGTCGGTGAGATAAAACTAAAAAATTATGGAAGTGATTTTATGAACCTGATACGAAGTTACAACCATGATCTTTAAACCCAAGAATAACGGCAGTAATTAACAAACGTACCGTAATTTCTCAAGATTTGCTGTAACTATTATAAAAAACAACCGCTATAGCCCAAGGTTATAGCAACGCCAGATGCATAACAGAGATTAGTTCTAATGCGAGCCGTCGCTATCGAGCCAGCTTCTGGCTTCAGCAACAATATTCTGGTCAGCGCCCCTGTCAGCAAGAACCAGAAACTCTTCTCGCGCCTCTTCATGACACCCTAGATTAACCAAGACATACGCCAGATTTCTGCGAACAGCATCGTTATTGGGGTCATGCTGAAGCGCCTGCATGAAATATTCAACCGCTGCCTGCAAGTTCCCGTCATTACGTTCAAGACACCCGATATTATTAGCTGCACTTGAATCTGCAGGATTTAGTTCCAGAGCCTTGCGAAAAGCCCTGCCAGCCTTATCATACTCGCCCAGACGGTTATAAATTACCCCAAGATTATTATGCGCCAGAGATAATTCAGGGGCGAGTTCAATAACCTCAAGAAAAATCTCTTCCGCCATATCGTACGCGCCTTTACGACTTAGCGCTATCCCCAGATTAATGTGAATCTCCACATCCTGAGGCTCCGCGGCAATTGCATCACGAAAACAATTTATAGCCTCTTTGAGTTTATCGGAGCTCATAAGCAGATACCCATAATTATTGAGTACCTGTGCATCACGCGGTCTCTGCTTCAACAGTGTTTCAAAAATCCGAACCGCTTCCTCTATCTTCTGATTATGAAAACAGGCACAGGCATAGGCATTCGCCAGTTCAAAATTATCCGGATCATTGGTCCATGCTGCATAAATCAACTCAGCGGCCTGCTCCGGCTGGTTATTTTCAAACAATACCTCGGCTTTACTCAGAACCTCTGTTGAATTCACAGTTACCTCACTAATGCAAGAAAAATAATTAACCGCAACCAAGATCAACCGTTAACCGAACTGACAAGACCATAACCCAGCAACAACAGGTAACACAATGCTAAAACCTAACAGACATAAGCTATGCCATAAATTAACTGCAAACAAACCTTCAAAAATTTATAATATGTCTCTATCATAATAAATCAAGCTAAAAACAACGGTACAAAACAGCTCCTTAAATAATATGACTCAAAAAAAGTAAATCATTAATTCGGGAACCGTAGCGGACCGGTAGGCGGCAACGGCATGCTCTGCTGATTACTTCCGGTAACTTTGATCTCCTTAGTCCGGGTATTATACCAGATTCTATCAGCCTTCTGCAGATACCGCATACGATTACCGGAACTTATCTCCTGGAAAAGGACCTCAGCAGGTTTACTCTTGCCGGTTAAGAGAATCACATTATGCTGGGCATCATAATGAGCCTCCTGACTACGTGTGTATACCGTACGTCCGGGAAGATTTGTCGGATCGCGACCTTCAAACGGCTGCGGATAACTTTCAAAGCGCACATTACCGTAGGTCTCAATATTCTCTACTCGTATCGGTTCATCACTGACCCCGCCGCCAAACTCTTCCGGCGGTTTATTCAAATACACTGTCAAAAGCTCACAACGCCCACGCAATGTATCCTGAATCATGCGTACATTTTTCTCAAAGCGAATCTTATTCAACAGCTGATTATAAAGAATTTTCCCATCATAAAACATGCGGTAGGTTCCACTGTCAGCCGCGACAAGAGCCGGGTCCAGTCCCGCATTCTGCGCAGAAGCATTGCCAACGAGTTTGACCTCACCGGGACCACTGGCGGTTACGATTCCCGCACTCTCCTTGATCATAACCTTCGGTGCACGTAATGAGAAACCGTTATTATCATTTACCTCAGCCGGAACGTCCTTGGTACCGGCAAGAAGCATAAGATCTCCGTCATCACCAATATCAACCTGGCCTTTATTGCCGAACGCAACACGCATTCCCTGTCTGACAATTACATTACCTTCAATTGTCACTCGGGTAAGCCGTTTAGGAAGAGTCGCAGTAGAAACCCCAGCAGCCTGTGCATCGGTCGCCAGAGGAGGAGCAACCGCAGCACCGGTCGACACCAGTTCCGCCTTCATTTTATCCCCGGTTACCTTCATGTTTCCACGGCGCAAGATCACATTATCACTAAAAATAGCCTGACTCTTCTGACCTTTAGTTGTATAGTATGCATCACCGGAGTAAATAACCATCGCTTTCTCATTGGTCTGACGATCAAGCATACTCAGTTCACCACCACCGCTTGAATAAATCCAGCTACCATCATCCGCAGCCTTTATCCAAGGGCCCTGGAACGACGCACCACTCTCCTCCCAGATCTTCGCTAGTCTGGTCTTGGTACCGACAAGTATAACCTGACCTTTGCCGTCGGCCTTGATTTGACGATCAACTTTATCTGCTTCACAGTGCTGTGAGCCCCAGTGCATACTTGCGTTGCCTACCGCGGTAAAACGGGTTATCTCCTTCTCAGCTTTTGCGGACTTATTAGATGACTCACCAAGAGTAATCAGCAGGCGGTCGCTGGTAAGCACCTGATCATTATTGGTTGCCGTTACCTCTCCATACAGATCAACTCTGTCATCGAGTTCATCATAGAGCATTTTATCGGAAAAGCGAATAATTGTCGAAAGCCCTTTGACCATACTGCTTGGCGTAAGCTGAGAAGTTCCAATAGATCCAGATCCCGGTCCGGCGGCGTTAATATAGACAGTTCTCTGCCCGGTGGCAATCAGCTTATAACGATTGATTGAAATCCTTTTAGACTGGAAAAATCCGCCTCCAGGAATTTCAACCTCAGGCATTGATTCTCCGGACAGGATAAAGTTGTCCAGAAGAAGCCTTCCCTTACTGTCAGGTTTACTTCTATCCTGAAGATTCGGGGTAATTTCAAGCTTTTCACAACTGGCTTTGCGTTGCTGGTATACCAGCTTCACATTCCCTAAGGCAGTAGCTTTTTTTACACTTGCAGCCTTGCTTTCGCCAACAGAATCATTCACAAAATCAATAAGCAGGCGGTCTGTATCCAATTCCATACCGGAACTTCTAAGCTTTACCGCACCGGTAAATTGTGCCACATTCTTAATCTGATCAAAAAGAAGATTCTCATTAAATTTTACAATAGTCTCTTCAGCCTCAGTATCAGCGGCACTATCATAGTCATCCAGTCCGGCACGAAGATGCGCCTCTCCATCCTTACCGGTAGCATAAAACCGCTCTTCCTTTACATAAAAACTGATAGTATTATCTTTAATAGTGACATCATCCATCTGAGCCAGCGGCAGCATATCATCACGCTCATCGGTCAACAGCATTTCACCGGTCTCTTCAATATAACGGGCGTACTCAGCCTGCGCCTTCCAATTCCCTATCTTACTGCTTAAGTTCCTGGGATCACCACTGCCGGTAATAGTCACCACCCGTTTATCAGTACACCAGGCCACAGTCTCCTCAAACTTCCGTCTGCTGCCATCGCCGGCCAGTTTAACCTTCAGATAATCAGACTGAATCATCATATTTGAACGAACAACCCTGACATTATCAGAAAAATACATCTCCTTATGGTCAAAATCATATCTGCCGATACCGTCACAATTCACCGTAACCCGATTATTTTTATCAATACGCCCGGATGAATTACGCTGATTTACAACTAATTCAACATTGCTGGTAATTTCCAGAACACCGCTCATTTTCTGTTCTTCGTTATCTATGGGAAAATCAAGACTATTATCCGGATTCACCTCATACACCATCCCCTTACCACTCAACATCATGGAATTATCGGCACGTCGCATTGACACCAACCCGTAACCATTAAGAATCCCGGTATTATGATTCCACTTTGCCTTATCACAGGTAACAATAGAATCAACATCCTGTTCAACACCGCCGTCAATTCCTTTTTTATATCTGGTAACGACAACATTTCCCTCAAGCACTACAATCTGCTGAAATTCCTTGGATTCTTTATTCTGAGCCTGCATAAAAGTGCCGCGATCACTGGTAATTTTTACCTTCAGCGGTGGCTTCTTATCTCTTGCAGCCACAAAATCAGTATCAAAAAGCTCTATAACAACACCTTTATCCAAATCCACCCGTGGATCTTTACGATCAAGTTTCGTCGCATTTGCCTGTCCGGTAATCAGCTCTCCAGTAAACTGATTCTCTCTATTATATAGCTGAAAACGTACATCAGTATAAACATTCTCCATAGTAGCATGAGCAATGTTTATACCGCATAACGCAAACCAAATAAGTAAAAACAGAATATGACGTATTCTTTTCATTTATATTTTTCCATAAGGGTTTCTAGTTTATTCTGTGTTCTAAGCAAAAGCGAGATAACCTCTCTGACAGCTCCGCGTCCACCGCTATGAACTGTAACACCATCAGCGATATCAATAACTTCAGTAACCGCATCCGCAACAGCAACACCGATACCTGCACGCTGCATACAGGAGATATCCGGCAAATCATCACCAATATATAGTGCTTCTTCCGCTGTAACACCCAGCTCTTGGAGTAAACTGTCAAAAAACGGCGGTTTTACTTTGGCATTCATAACAGCTTTGTCAATATTCAGCTCCAACGCTCTACGTGCAACCATGGCCGAACTCCTGCCGGTCAGAAAGGCAAATTTTCCTCCGCAGTCACACCAATAACGAATTCCGGCGCCATCTCTGGCATCAAACTTCATCATCTGCTCACCAGAAGTAGTGTAATTTATCGTACCGTCGGTTAACACACCATCAACATCAGTGATAACCGCCTTGATTTTCAACAACTTATCTTTATCAATATTTGAAAGTAAATTCATAAAACACCTGTATCCATACAGCCGCAATGCAGCTGCTGGCAAGAATAAATAATAACTTAAAACCGGGGATTATCCAATCAAAATATAACTAATAATATTTATATCTGCAAACCGGGTCAATAGATAGTGTAAAGGTATATTAAACGTACCATAAAATTAATAAAAAAGGTTTACCCGCAGTTTGACTGGAGGTAAACCCGAAAGTTAATCCCATTACACCATATTCACGCTACTACAGAGCAAATAATCCAGAATGTTTCATAATATATTTATAACCGAGATAAACAGCTTCTTCCGGATCATGAGAATCACCGGTAATATCCAGAGTTATCCAGCCTTTATAACCGGATGTCGCCAGCTGTTTGCTTACCTGATCAAAATCAACCGCTCCTCTTCCGAACTGTGGCGTAGACCCCGGCTCGTCACTGGTAGATTTTGAGCGGCGTTTACTTGCAGAGACATCATGAAAACGAATAAGTTTAATTCGGTCAAGAAGGGATTTAATAAGTTTTTGCGGCGTACTCTTAGCAAGAACCACTTCCGCGGTATCCAGCGCCAGATGCACCAGGTCAGGATTGGTTGAAACCATCAAACGCTTAATATCAGCCTCAATAGAGATCAGTCTTCCGGCACGTGGCAGGTAACACAGCTCAATATTATGCTCATGACACCTTTCACCTACTTCCTCAAGTATCGAGCCCGCAGTATTCCACTCCTCATCACTCAACTTCTCTTCATGCAGATACTCATGACAGACAGTAAGGATTCTGGCTCCGGCTGAAGACGCAAAACGCGCCGCACTGGATGCTTTTTCCACCTGTATATCTGCGTTATCCGCATCCAATAAATCTATTTTTTGAATCAAATTGACTATAGACAAACGCTGTGTTTTAAGAATTTCCTGAAAAACATGGAGCCTATCCTCAAAAGCAGTAACAATTTCCGATGGGCATTCTATGCCGTCAAACTGATAGTTTGAAATTGTTGAGATTGCATTTACAAACTTATCAACACCCCATGGTCCACTATAACAAGCCAATTTTATATCAAACAAAATTTTTCCCCAAAATTATTCCATACCGCAAAATAATCAATAAGCCTTTTTAGCAATTATCTTATATTATGATACGTAAAACCAATATCAATGTCAACTCATTATAGTAATTACAGTAATTATTATTAGTAAAAAAGAGGAAAAACTGCATGTTATACTGAACAAAATTTCTTAAATATTAAAAATTTATATTGATTACTGATATTATTATCAGTAATATAACAACAACAACGCTTACAGAGGATCATACTAAATGGAAAAACTTACCAGTAAACAGCAGAATATTTACGACTACATCAAGGAATGCCTGACCGCAGGCGGCTATACCCCGACTATGCGTGAAATTGCAGATTATTTTGGTTACAGCTCAACCAATACAGTCAATGATCATCTCCAGACACTTGCAAAAAAAGGTTACATAATAAAAAAACCAGGCACAGCCCGCGGTATTATTCTTACCGAAGCCGCAGCTGCTTGCGAAAAGCATAATCAGGGAGTGCCCATTATCGGCAGAGTTGCAGCCGGAACCCCAATCTCAGCCATAGAAAATCTCGATGGCTACCTCGAACTGTCAGAGTTTTATGATGAAAGACATTTCGCCTTGCATGTTAAGGGGGACAGCATGATTGATGCTGGGATCTGGGATGGCGATTTCGTTATCGTCAGAGAACAGCAGATAATTCATAATGGCGAGATCGGAGTCGCGATAGTCGAAGGTGAAGCAACCGTAAAGCGTATAACCATAAACCATACAGAAGCTATTCTCTATCCTGAGAATGAGTATTACAGCCCGATTCGGGTTGATCTTAATATTACCGATTTTCGAATTGCCGGGAAAGTAGTTGGTTTACACCGTGTGATTCGCTAATATATTGCTTTCAAAATACGTCAATGATAAAATCAAAGTTATTTATAATCCAGGAGCTACAACTATGGCAAAGAATAAGAGCAAAAAGAATTTAGATCTACCAGATGACAATGAAGGTCGTGCCAAAGCACTAAGCCGCACACTCGGTGAAATTGACAAACGCTTTGGAGCAGAAGCTATCCGCAAACTCGGTGATAACGAAATAACCATGATACCTTCTATCAGCACCGGCAGTCTGTCGCTTGATGCTGCTATCGGTATCGGCGGTGTCCCTATGGGACGAATTGTAGAATTTTATGGGCCTGAAAGTTCAGGTAAGACCACACTGGCACTGCACGCTATCGCCAGCGCTCAGAAAACCGGTGGAGTTGCTGCGTTTATTGATGCTGAGCATGCACTGGATCCCGCATATGCCCGCAGGCTCGGCGTAAATCTTGATGACCTGCTGGTAAGTCAGCCTGATAGCGGCGAACAGGCTCTTGAAATTACCGAACTACTGACCAGATCCGGTGCTGTTGATATAATAGTTATCGACTCAGTTGCCGCACTTACGCCACAGGCGGAACTTGATGGTGATATGGGTGACTCACATGTCGGCTTACAGGCAAGATTGATGAGCCAGGGACTGAGAAAACTTACCGGTATTGCCAAAAAGTCAAACACAACAGTAATCTTTATCAATCAGATACGTATGAAAATCGGAGTTATGTTCGGCTCACCGGAGACAACAACAGGCGGTAATGCCTTGAAGTTCTATTCATCCCTGCGCCTTGACATCAGACGCACCGGCACAATCAAGGACGTAAAAAACGATGATAACCCTATAGGCAACAATGTAAAGGTTAAGGTTGTAAAAAATAAAGTCGCCCCCCCATTTAAAGTTGCCAACTTCGACATCATGTTTAACAAAGGGATTAATTATACCGGCGAACTTGTTGACCTCGGCGTAACCTATGATATTGTTAATAAAAGTGGCGCATGGTTCAGCTATGGCGCGACAAGACTGGGTCAGGGACGTGATAATGCCTGTACTTTCCTTGATGAAAATCAGGATATACGTAATGAAATAGCAGAGAAACTCAAAGTTATTCTTTTTCCCGCCATGAATGTGGATACGTCTGACACTGATGCTGTTGAAGATACAACCGAAAAAGACGGTATTGCAGCGGAAGCTGCGGAATAGTTCTTTTTCTGCCGGCAGCATAATACTGCCGGCAGAAATTTATAGTTAAAATTTTCAGGCCACAGAACTTTCACGTACTGTATCCGGGTCCATCCATTCACCATCAACCTTTATCAACGGCAGCCGCATATTCTGAAATGACAGCTGTACCATTGCATCAACATCAGCCTTTTCTCCCGATATCAGATCAGAGATATCATAATATTTGTAGTCGTTAGCCGCATATAACCGCTTAATTCTTTCACATTCCGGACAGTCAGAACTACCCCAGATTTCAATATCCTGTATTTCACCCATAAGAAATTCCTCCATTGCATCCCATGAAATCAAGTAATATTTATCATAACCAGATATTAATGACATGATTTACTCCTTTAGTACACTCCATGTACTTTTTTGCTACTATTTTATCGACAATTCAGTAATAAAATCATCACTAAAATCAACTTTTACTGAATTATTTTGGTTAATTTGCTGACTAATATTAATTTACTGACGCCGCCAGACAAATTAACTGTTAAAACTCCAAAAAAACTGTAAAATAAGGCAAATAATTGCAAAATCAACTTTTTTTGTATTTGACTTTGACTGCAATTCTTAGAGAATATAAATCTTTATTCAAGGAGAAATAATGCCAGAAAAGAAAATGTCGCGCCGACAGGAGCGGGTCAATTCCCGTATCGTTCAGGAGGTCAGCGCAATATTACGCGATATTAACGATGAGAGAATCGGTTTTATTACCGTTACCAGATGTGAGGTTTCACCGGATTTACGCCATGCAAACGTTTATATCAGTGTTTTTGGTGAAGACATGGTTAAAATGGAAACAATGCGGGCTATAAAAGATAATACATCTTATGTCCGTAAATGCCTGGGACAGGTTATGAATACCAAGGTTACACCGGAGATCAATTTCAAAATAGAGAAGAGAATTGACCGTTCGGCAGATATCAGCGAACTCATAAAGGAGGCCCGCGCAAGCGACCCTCATCCTGATTCATCGGAACAACCAGACGAATCTGAAGATAACACTAATGAATAAGGTTCTGTTACTCAAATTATTAATAGGTTTACTGCTTATCTGGGGCGGTTTTAAATTACAGAAATTTCTTTGGCCGAAGGCGACTTCATCAAATATTCAACTTGACAGCTCTAAACAAGAACAAAATGCAGATAAGTAAAAATTATACTCTTTTTTCCCTGATTATGGCAATTGTAATATTACACAGTTGCCTGTCATACGCAATGGCATTGACACCGGAGAGAGTAGCAGATCTTGCCAAACCCGCTACAGTCGGAATTTACGCGGCAGCGGCCGATGATAAATACTATGGTACTGGTGTTGTGATCAGCCCTCAGGGGATTATCCTAACGTCTACTACCGTTGTCCCGGATAATGCTGACACAATAACGATCTATTTTGAAGATCATACCTCATACTCCGCTAAAATTGTAGAATACTCAGCCTCTGTGCAAAGTGTTTTACTGCGCATTAACGCTCACGACACACAAAACTTTCCATATATTAAGCTAAACGCCGAAATACCGCCGCTCGCGGCACCGGTATATACATTGGGAAATGCCAACAACTCTATAAAACTCGGTGACGGAGCAACTTTCAGTGCCGGAGTGATCAGTGGCATCTATAACATCAATATTGAACCGGCAGCAGCCGGCCTCCCGCACCTTATACAAGTTATAGAAACAGATGCAGCAGTAAACGACGGACAGGATGGCGGCGGACTTATCAATGCCAATGCCGAGGTTATAGGTATTATTTCTAAGGACTTCTCGCGGCAGCGCTGGCAAGGAACGGCAATACCGGCACAAAAGATAATTTCAGAATTCAAATATTTTTCCGAGCATACAGTTCCAATTACTAAACAATCCCCGTCTTTAACAACACCTGAAAACTTTAAAAACATCAATTCCATCACTGATGCGCTTGTAGGAATTAATGTGAAGAGAGCTTACCTACCCGAGAAACTTATTTTTCCAGACTGGGAAACCTTTAAAAAAACACTAACCTCCTGGCCGGAGTTAAATGCAAATGAGAAGCGCCGTATTATTGTGGATTTCTTTTCCACTGAGAGTCTGATAGCTGCAAATCAGATGCTAAGAAGACCGGCGGGAGCTGTTACAGGCCTGATGATATCACCTGACGGCTACATTATTACTAGTTCATTCAATGTTGAATCTGCCGATACGGTTTATATCGATAAAGTCTCCGGTAATTATAAAGAGCTGACCTACCACGGAAATATGGAGGAATACGTCAACAATTCTCATATTGATATTGAAAAGGTAAACAACAGGGTCACAGAAATTAACATATACCTGGCGGACGGCTCAGAAGTTCCGGGGAGTATTATAGGATTCAGCACACCGCTGGGGCTAGCACTGCTCAAAGCAGAGGTTACAGAACCACAACCTTATATCGATCTGCAAAGAACTGCAGCAACACCAATTCTCGCTGAAGAAATAGCAATTATCGGGTCAAACCAGCCATCATACACGATAAACACCGGTATTGTCAGCGCCTCCACCCGGAATGACGGGAATTATTTTCAGGTTGACGCTTTATTGAACTATGGAAATTCCGGAGGCCCAATTATCAATCACTCTGGAAAATTTCTGGGGCTTGCAGCCAGACCTCTAACTCCGTCACCTGTTTCCGGAAGCATTCTTCCATTCAGCAATGATAAAAACAATACATCTAATACTCTGGTACCAACACTCAAAATTTTTACCAGTACACCAAATAGCGGTATTTCTATGGGAATAATGTCAAATAAAATAATTGCAGCGCTGCCCGAGCTGAAACAAGGTAACGGCATAAATGAAAGCAATAAAATCCAACTGGGGCTTCTGGCTTCAAGAAATGACCCCTACTCCTCAGACGTTGCTGTTGGAAGAGTAGTAAAAGATTCTCCCGCAGCTAAAGCCGGCTTTAAAGAAGGTGATATTATTCGTAAAATGGATGGTCTGGGAGTTAGATCATGGAGTGAAATTAATAATTATATTACCGAAAAAAGCCCCGGAACAGTGGTAATATTCAATATCACCAGACCTCTGGAAAAGCCTTTTGTACTTCTCAACGGCAAACGCATCAGTAATGCCGCGGATCTTGCGGATTTTATAAAAAACAATAAAGACGGAACAACGGTTTCAGGTCATATATCAAGTCCCGGAATCGACCAGAAACTCTATGTTACACTTAACTGATAGTTGTGTTAATTTATTAAAAAATAGAATGTGAATATATGAACAAAATAACTTATCCACTTAAATTCGAGCCCCTGCTTCAAGAAAATATCTGGGGTGGAGATTACCTGAAAAACCGCTCTTCAATAATACCGATTGGAACTGTTGGTGAGAGCTGGGAAATCTCAGATTACAAAGAAGACACAACGAAAATAATCAACGGTGAACATAAAGGCAAAGCCCTCCATGAAATTATAGAATTGATTTATCCTGACTCGCTGGCTCCTGAGCGTTTTCCACTGTTGCTTAAAATTCTGGCACCTGAGAGCGAGCTTTCAGTACAGGTTCATCCGACAGACAGCTATGCCACCTACAACGCACTTGATGACACCGGAAAAGCAGAATCATGGTACATTCTTGATGCTCCGGAGAATGCTTTTCTCTATTTGGGGCTTAAAGAAAAGCTCACTCCGGACAATCTTAAAGAAGCAATACACAATGGAACACTTGAAGCCGACCTTAATAAAGTCTATGTTAAAAAAGGCGATGTCGTGAATATTCCGCATGGCACAATTCACTCACTCTGTCCATTTATAAAAGTTTTTGAAATTCAGCAAAGTTCAAATATCACCTACCGATTATTTGACTGGAACCGTGTAGACAAAAATGGTAAAGGCCGAAAACTCCATATACATGAAGCATTAGAAGTAATAAATTTTGATTATCTCCCAGAATCTCATCTGGTAAAACCAGAGGTAATACAGTATGAAAACTATCAATATGAAAAATTTGTAAAAAACTCGAACTTTACAATGGACAAAATATCACAGATAAAGTCGGCGATAAATCTAAGTAATAATAAACAAAATATATATATTATAACCTCGTTAAATTCACCTATCACCGTTGCTGCCGGAGGAGTGGAAGTCGCTCTTGAAAAGTACGACTCCTGCCTTATTCCGTCAATGTCAGGTGATATAACAATTAATGCCGACACAAGTTCAGAAATTCTCATATTCAGTTAACGTTGATTTTTTTTAGATTAATTATTTTCCATACAAATATATTGTATCTTGGCGACTAAGCAATATATTTAAGCTGTAAGGAAACAAATGGAGATATAATCATATGAATAAAAACAACCCAAATATACCTGAAATTGTTATTAACGCTCAAAATTTTCTGGCTCAGATAAACTCAAAAAGTTATAAACGCAAACAATCTGATAATATCAAAATTGCTGATGCCAAACTTATAATAGCCTGCTATGGCTGCCAGCAGGAAGGATTGCCAGTCACCGTAAGCAATCTGATCATGATACTCGGCCCGGATGCCGCAGATACACTAAAATATCTTAAACCGGAGCAATACTCCCGCTATGGAATAGTAGATTCAAAAATATAACTATTAATTTAATATAAAAGAAGCCGTTAATTTAACATTAACGGCTTCTTTTATATTAAAAAACACTAGATAAAATCTATTTAATCTTTTTAACACTCGTAATGATCACCGGCTCAACAGGTACATCATCATGGAATCCGTGAGAGCCTGTTTTCACCTTTGAAATACTGTCAACGACATCCATCCCGTCAACAACCTTACCAAAAACCGCATAACCGAAGTCACGCTGACCATGATCAAGAAAAGCGTTATCTTTTACGTTGATAAAAAACTGAGAGGTAGCACTATTGATATCAGCGGTTCGCGCCATTGACAATGTTCCACGGTTATTCTGCAAACCATTATCAGCTTCATTCTTGATTGGTGGACGTTTATTATCCTTCTCCTCCATATCAGCATCAAACCCGCCGCACTGAACCATAAACCCTGGAATCACCCGGTGAAAAACAGTTCCGTCATAAAAACCGTCAGCAACATATTCCTTAAAATTAGCAACTGTTATCGGTGCCTTGTCCAAATAAAGCTCAACAACAAAATTTCCCATTGTTGTCTCAAACTCGACCTTCTCAATTTTTTTCTTCTTCGATGCCACAGACTTACTCCTTGAGTCATCACGATCCATAAGGCTGCACCCGGTAATGAGTGCAAAAACTGCAAATATAATAATAAAATACTTCAAGTCTCAATCTCCAGAGGGACATTAAACTTAAAACCTAATATATTATAATGATACGTATGAAAACTCCTAATGTAAAGCCTATTTTTCGGTTAAAGTTGCATACAATAACAAATATCTAACTTGCGATGCCCATTGTATGTCTGATCCCAGATAATCCAGCATTACTTTTACCAGTTCAGTACATATATCAAAGAATTCCGTATACCCGAGCTCATCAAGAGCTTTTTTGCTATAAAACGGCACCACCCGTGTCAAAGCCCGGGTAAAAGCTGTATTACGGCATATAAACCGATGCGGTCTGGCCACACAAAGAATTTCCGTAATTGTTACCATTCCAGCCTGTGGAAATTTAGCGGCACGGTACTTTTCCTCAAAACCTCCCTGGACTGTCAAAAGCTTTATAAGTGAAGCTACAACCTGACCAGCTGAATTAGCCCGCCCCAAGTTTGTCATACGTATTGGACACTGCGGAACAGTCAGAGTCTTAAGTTCTTTATAAATATCCTCAGGCCTCATACTCTGCAAATACTCTGGATTGAGTATGTCATTTGCCCTCTTATGAAAATTTTGAACCCAATCAAACTTATGCGTAAATATTTCAGCATCTACTTTAACACCAAAACGTGAAACAAGTTCATTACGAAATAGATCAGACCACTCTGCCATAACCCCTTCTCCTAAAAAAACGACTGCATTATTTGATCTGAGGCAGATCATCCCAGCGCGTTGTATATCTCGGTGATAAATACTCCGAACGCAAGTTCCAGCCTTTTGCAGCTAATCCCTCCGAGGCTAGTTTCAAACTTCCCCTGCCCATCTCACGATTAATTTTATCAAGTGTACCCATAAGTTTTTTCTTATGCGCTATATTATCGGTAATACCAAAAATATCCTGCTGTTCATGTGCACCTTCCCCAACCAGATCCAGAAGCATTACCCCTACCTTTTGAAAAAGATACCCCTGCCGGTAAACCTGCTCCAGAAGTCTCTGTGCCTGCGAGACTATTTCAAAAGATGAATTTGTCGGCACCACAAAGCCGGTAGCTGCTGATGCTGAGTAATACTCTGCCTCTGCATGCTTATTCGTACGGATATAAAGATACACACCACTGGCAAGAAGATGCTGCTTACGCAGTTTTTCAGCTGCACGTGAAGCAAAAGTTGCTGTAGCCTGCTCCAGCTCCTCATACTCATTGGTAACCGAACCAAAAGAACGCGATACCGAAACATTCTTTCGTTTTTCAACCTGCTCCAACTCCAGACAGACCTCATTTTTCAGCTCTCTGGCTGTTCGCTCAATAATAATTCCTATTTTTTTACGCAAAAAAAATGGATCCGTATCACATAGCTGTAACGGAGTCCATATCCCGTACCGGTTTAATTTACGCTCAAGTTTCCGGGAAATGCCCCAGATATCGGTCAGGTTGATTGTCGCCAGCTCTTGAGAAATATCCTCCGCTGACAACAGTATGGCAGCAGGTTCACCGGAACGTTTAGCGGCATGATTGGCAATTTTAGCCAGCGTCTTGGTTTTAGCAATTCCGACAGAAACACTGATCCCCACCCAATTTTTTACTGTTCTGGAAAGCTCCTGAGCCCAGTCTAAAAGCTTATCCTCCTTTACCCCAGCCACCCCAAGGAAAGCCTCATCAATCGAATACTGTTCAATCTCCGGTGAAAAATGTGAGAGCACAGCAATAACTCTGCTGCTTATATCACCGTATAACGCATAATTAGAGGAAAAAACCGCCGTATTCCTGCTCTTTAAATAATCCTGACACTTAAAAAACGGCTGCGCCATAGGCAAATCAAACTTTTTCGCCTCCGCAGATCTGGCAACAATACACCCATCATTATTGGAAAGAACAACTACCGGACGATTTTTCAAATCCGGGCGAAAGAGTTTTTCACAGGACGCGTAAAAATTATTACAATCCACCAGTGCAAACACAGCCGCCTCCTAAATATGCGCAAGCTGAACACTGTCCAGGGTCATCATTCTGGTTCCCTCTTTATCAAACAGAACCACAATATGACTACGGCTGCAGGAAAGGACCTTACCGGTTCCTAGTATTTTATGCACCACCCTCTGACCGGCCTTAAAAGCATACTCTTCGCGTTTCTTCTTTTTAAGCGGACGTAGCTGCACCCCGTCAATATCTTCAAAGACTGTATCGATACCCTCAAAATCACTGACAAAAGGGTCATCAAAATCATCAAAATCGTCATCACCAAACGGATCGTCAGCAAAATCATCAGCCATACCCAGCCCATACGCACCGCTGCCACCAGCCAGATCAACAAGCTGCATCTCCTCCGTGGGCAATTCTGTAAGAAAAGGACTGGGGCGGGAATACTCAAGCTTTCCCCAGATCATTCTCTTCGCCGCGTGAGTTATGAACAACTTCTTCTCAGCCCGGGTTATCCCGACATAGAACAGGCGCCGCTCCTCTTCCTCACTGGCAGTGGAATCCTGAGAATTGGAATGCGGCAGCAAACCATTCTCCAGACCGCCAAGAAAGACCACCGGAAACTCCAGACCCTTAGCACTATGCAAGGTCATAAGAGTGATATTATCCGCATTGGGATCGTAACTGTCAACGTCAGCAACCAGCGCCACATCTTCAAGAAATTCCGGTACCCCGCTCTCAGGGTGCTCAGCTTCAAACTCGGCTGCTCTGCCAACAAAAGACTCAAGGTTTTCCAGTCTTTCCTCCCAGGCCGGATCCTTCTCAGTTGTTGTTGAAATATGTTCGATCAGACCGGATATACGCAGAACCTCTTTAACCGCATACCCCACAGGCTCAAGTGCGACCGCTTTTAGACGGTTGCACCAGTACGAAAAATCACGCAATTTCGCCGAAGTTCTACCCTCATAAATTTCCGTAAAATTCGCTGCCGCCAGAAAATCAAAGACGCTTAAACCCATAATTTCCGCCTGCGTCACTACCTTTTCAAGTGTCTTCGGACCAACACCAACAGGTCTTGAGGATAATACACGCCGTAAAGAAATCTCATCTCTGGGATTCACCAGAATCTTCAGATGCGCAAGAAAATCCTTGATTTCCTTACGTTCATAAAAGCGCACACCACCGACAATCTGATAGGGCATCCCCGAGGACATAAACGCTTCCTCGTACATTCGTGACTGTGCGTTCGTCCGGTAAAAGACCGCCATATCCGCAAACTTCTGCCCCTCACTCTTGAGCCTGGCCGCCTGCTCCGCTACCCAGTTCGCCTCTTCCCGGTCACTGTCAAGAGCGATAATCGCCACCGGCTCACCCGAATCACCTTCGGTATACAGATTTTTTTCAATTCGATCAGTATTATACTGTATCAGATAATTCGCTGCGCTCAATATCTTCGCTGTTGAGCGATAGTTACGCTCCAGCCGTACAATTCTGGCCTGCGGAAAATCCTTCTGAAAATCCATGATATTACTGTAATCAGCACCACGCCATGAATAAATACTCTGATCCGGGTCACCGGTAACGTGAACATTCTCATCTTTATTACAGAGTGCCCGCATCAGTTTATACTGAACTTTATTTGTATCCTGATATTCATCGATAAGCAGATAACGAAAACGCCGGCGATACTCTTCACATAACTCCGGCACTTCCTGCAGCATCTTTGCAGTAAGCAGAAGCAGATCATCAAAATCGAGTCCGTTCATATCTCTCAAACGCGCTTCATAACCGGTATATACCCGTCTGACAACCTCGGCATACCAGGAACCGTCACCATAATTATCAGGGCTGAGCATATCGCACTTGGCACGTGATATTTCAGAAGACAGACTCCGCGCTTTAAAACGCTTATCATCAATCGAGTAACTCTTCATCAGATCTTTGATAATTCCCTGCTGATCGCTGGTATCAAAGATCGTAAAATGCCCGTCACGCCCATCACGAAGCCGGTCAATGTCAAAGCGCAGAAACCTGGCACAAAGAGAGTGAAAGGTACCAACCCAGCGCGGAGACTGTCCGACCAGAGCTTCAACCCGCTCCTTCATCTCCCCGGCAGCCTTATTGGTAAAGGTCATTGCCAATATCTGCTGCGGCTGCACACCATTACCGATAAGCCAGGCGATACGTCTGGTCACGACCCTGGTCTTTCCAGAACCGGCACCGGCAACCACCAGCATCGGTCCATCCATATGCGTTACCGCTTCCTGCTGCTGCGGTGTAAGATCCTGCAAAATACCGTTACTCATTATTTACCGCTATCCTTACCATCCCCGGTATCATCCTCAGTACTCTTGTCTGCAGACACATCCTTCTCCGCAGCCTTTGAGATCTCGTCTTTCATTTCATTTACCCCGGATTTAAACGCAACTATCCCTTTACCAAGGGTGCGTCCAAGCTCCGGCAGACGCTTACCGAACAAAACAACCGCAACAATAAGTATTATGGCAATTTCCCACGGTCCTAACCAGCTGAACATAATATTACTCCATCGCATAAAGTTAACAAAGCAAATATATTATACGGTAAAAATTGATTATTGCAAGCAAATCCTTACTGCAGTAATGCATTAGAGAAATACTTGTTTAGAGAGAGATCAGGGCTGAAGTTTCAGATTGAATTTACTCTGACCGGACTGTTTGATAATGTCGGTAGCTTTAGCGACATACTCATAGGGAGTAGCTTTATCGGCGTTTATGACAATAACCGGATCCTTGAATTTTTTACGCATGCTTTTTATACGCTCAGAAAGATCGGAAAAATTTATTTTATCCTTCTGAAAAAATAGTTCCCCATCAGGTTTGATCGTCAAGACCTGAACTTCAATCTTGGCAACCTCAGTACTTTTACCCTGCGGCAACTCTACAGCAATTCCGCCATCAGGTTCAAATTTTGCGGATATCAATACAAAAATAACCAGCAAAAACATAACATCAATCAGTGATGTGACATTAATTACCGCAGATCTTTTTCTACCTGTCTTGAATTGCATAACCGCCCCCTGTTAATCAGCGGATACGCAGCATCAGACCTATAGCCAGACGCTCCATTTCCAGAATAGCTTCATCAATTCTGCGTGAAAAATAACTGTAAGCGACATATGCCGGTATACCTACAATCAGTCCGGCAATAGTAGTTACCAGCGCCTCAGATATACCACCGGAAAGTTTATGAACTTCACCGGCACCAACTTCGGCAATAGTATTAAAAACCGTATACATTCCGGTTACAGTACCAAGCAATCCCAATAACGGCGATATTGACGCAATAACCTCAAGAGCGAGTACACCTCGGCTTATAGCATGAGCGGCACGCCGCCCAGCCCCTTCAACCAGCGCATCAGCCTCTTCCCGGCTGAGTTTCCGGCTCATAACTACAGTTATCAGCACCTCAGCAAGCGGGCCGCCAATTTTTCGTAACAGCCTTTCTGCACCCGCAAAATCAGATTCATGCGTCAGTCCCTGAGCCAGATCCACCAGCTCTTTCGGAAAAAGTGTCCTGCGGCGCAGCAGCAGAAGACAGTAAAAAAAGAATGCCAGACCGACGACCGAGACCGCAAGCAGAATATAAATAACATTCCCACCCTGGCTTAGTGTCTGCCATAACTCATTTAATTCATTCATCTTCTTCTCTTCTGTCTCAATCTGTAATTTACAATATCCAAAGTTTCAATATTACTCTTCGGATACCTTTACAGCAACCTTTTTAGTTGTTTTTTTCTTCGCTGTTTTTTTGGCGGTCTTCTTGGTAGTCTTCTTTTTTGCGGTCTTCTTTTTGGCTGTTTTTTTCTTTGCAGCCTTTTTAGTTGTTTTTTCTGATTCCTTTTCCGCTTTCAGACGTTCACGTTCCGCCTTTTTTGCAGCCCTTTCAGCAGCCTTGGCTTCCTTCTCCTTGAGCTTCTTCTCCTGTTCACTTCCTGGAATAGGTTTAGCATTACGACACTTGGGAAACGCGGAACAAGCCATAAACGGTCCTCGCCGCGACATACGGGCAATCATGGGAGCACCGCATTTTTCACATTTAATATCGCTAAGATCGGGCAAGGCAATAATATTTCCGTCCTTATCCAGATGCATAGTCGTCTGACAGTCAGGATAACCTGAACAAGCCAGAAACGGACCATTTTTACCCAGTTTCACTACCATTTCTTTACCACACTTTGGACAGTCTTTTTTAATATCCGGCAACTCTACAGGCTTACCGTCCTTACCCAGAGGCAGTGTCTGATTACATGCCGGATAACTTGAACAGGCAAGAAATTCACCATAGCGCGAACTCTTCTTGATCATCGGATTACCGCATTTTGGACAGCTTACAGTCTCTATTTCCGCGTCACCCTCCTGCTCTTCACCAGGCATTGACATCAACCCGTTGCAATCGGGATATTTTGAACAACCTAAAAAGGCACCACGAGCCGAATACCTAACGACCATATCCGAACCGCAAAGCGGGCACTTTTCACCATTTGGTGCCGGACGACCTTTAAGCGGCTCAATCTCCTTGGTTGCCTTTTCCAGATTTTCAGTAAACGGTTTGAAGAAATCATCTACGATTTTATACCATACCGCTTCTCCTTCTTCCACCCGGTCAAGGTCACCTTCCATCTTGGCGGTGAAAGCCAGTTCCATAATATCCTTGAAACTGCTTAGTAAAAGCTCGGTAACCGCTATTCCAAGCTCAGTGGCATGAAAACTCCGTTTCTCCAGACGTACATATCCTCTATCCTGTATTGTCTGCACAATTGGAGCATAGGTTGACGGACGTCCGATTCCTTCTTTTTCAAGCGCCCTCACCAGAGACGCTTCAGAATAACGCTGAGGCGGAGTAGTAAAGTGCTGTGAAGAATTCAGACTCTTCTTTACCAGATCGTCACCCTCGGCTATGGCCGGAAGAATCTGATCCTTATCTTTGGAGGTCTTCTTTTTATTCTCTTCATCATTGGAATCATTATCAGCAGAGTCATCCTCCTCTTTTTTCTTCTTTCCAAGCTGAAGCACCGTATGACCGTCAAAAAGCACAACCCGCCCCTTGGCCTCGAGAATGCCCTTATCAGCCTCGATAGTCGCGGTAGTTGTCTGATAGCTGGCCGGAGACATCTGGGAAGCGACAAAACGCTTCCAGATCAGTTCATACAGCTTGAACTGCTCCGGAGTCAAAGTTCCCTTTATACGTTCAGGAGTGAGAAAACAGCTGGTAGGACGTACCGCTTCATGCGCGTCCTGTGCATTCTTTTTAGAGGTGAAAAAGTTAGGCTTCTCCGGCAAATAGTCTGTAGAAAAATTACCCGAAATATAATCACGAACTTCAGCTATACCTTCAGGAGCGGTACGGGTACTGTCGGTTCGCATGTAAGTTATAAGACCTGTAAGCTCACCCTCGACCTCAATTCCTTCATAAAGCTGCTGCGCAATACGCATTGTCCGCTGCGCACCAAAATGCAGAAAAGTACTGGCTGCCTGCTGCAGTGTTGACGTAATGAACGGAGGACTTGGCCGACCTTTAATTACCCTCTTGTCAATTCCGGTTATCTTATATGCGGCATTCTCCAGAATACCTGCAATCCTGGTCGCACTCTCCTCGGTAGAGGCGCAAGGACTTCCGAGAGCAAATTTTTCATCCTCCCATTTTACCAGACTCGCCTCAAAGATCTCATCCGCACCACTCTTGGCCAGCTTTACCACGATCTTCCAGAACTCTTCAGGAGTAAATCCGGCAATCTCTTTTTCACGCTCAACAATCAGTCGTACCGCAACCGACTGCACACGTCCCCCGGAAAGGCCTTTAGTAATCTTTTTCCAGAGAAATGGCGACAATGAAAAACCTACAAGCCGGTCCAGTACCCGCCGCCCCTGCTGTGCATTTACCAGATTCATATCAATCTTACTAGGGTGCTCAATAGCGTCACGAACCGCACTCTTAGTAATCGCGTTAAAGGTCACACGATAGGTAGTCTCATCTTTAAGACCGAGAGCTTCTTTCAGATGCCAGGCGATAGCCTCACCCTCTCTATCCGGGTCAGGCGCCAGATATACTTCATCAGCTTTACTGGCTGCCGCCTCCAGATCTTTCAGCGTCTTTTCACGGCTTTTAATAGGCTCGTACTTTGGAGTATAATTATTATCGATATCAATACCGAAACGTTTCTTACCCCGACCCTTACTTGGAATATCCCGGATATGCCCCATTGACGCTTTAACTGTATAACCGGCACCAAGAAATTTCTTGATGGTCTTGGCCTTGGCCGGACTCTCAACGATTAGTAATCGGTTTACTTTAGCCACTATCATGCTCCCATTTTGTATACATTATATAAGGAAATCAATATTTCCTGTTTGAAAATAACGACTTAATTATTTATGTCAAGAACTTTTTAAAAAAAGAGCACTACAATTTCATTAAGCAAACGATTACCTGGTCAATTTACCCCCCAAGCCACTAATCCTACAAACCTTTCTCTCGGAAGATGTTATAATTGTTTTTCCATCCCCAAATATGTCAATTCGCTCTTTTGCCCGCGTAACTGCAGTATACAGTAGTTCACGGGTTAATATCTCAGAGGAAGCATTAGGAAGAACCAGAAGAACCGAATCAAATCCCGAACCCTGCGCTTTATGAATAGTCATGGCAAACGCCGGCGAAAAGAGTGGAATCTTGGCAGCAGAGAAAGACCTGAAACCTGAAACTTCAGTTTCATCAGCACCCGAGACAGCCGGGAACCATACCTTGAGTTCCCCCTGTGAATCCGGCCAGAACATACCGATATCGCCGTTAAAAATATTATTCCGATAATCATTTTTTTCAATCATCACTGGCAGCCCCCGACAGCCGCTATTATTCATTGCCAGCTTCTGCAGCAGCAGCCGGTTTATTCCTTCCACACTTAGGCTACCTTTATTCAGCGCAGTTATAATCTGAAACCTGCTGTAGCGTTCAAAAGCTTCAGCGACTGTAGCGCACTCCAGATAATCCAGAAAATGCTCCCCCTTCAGACTCCATTGAGAAATAAATCCAAACAATTCACGTTCCCGCACAGCCGGAATATATGAGGAGAAATTATGTATAACCAGCGATTCGCTATAGGCAGTCAAATCATTAATGATGAAATTACGCAGTTCATTCTGCTCCCCGCGCGAGAGCAGATCCTTGAGTCTGCCGATACCGCTCTGTGCAGCAAACCGAAATGTAAACTCTAATGGCGCCAAAACATCCTGTAGCAGAGCCACATCCTCAGTCACCGCCGGAAGAGCCTCCGAGTCAGCAAAAGTCCGGGAAAAATCCTGCTGATACTTCTCACTAAACAGTGAAGGCTGTGGCACGGAGTTATACAGATCGCTCAGTACCGCCCCACCCTCCACCGCCGCCAGCTGATCTCTGTCCCCCAGCAGCAGCAATCTCGCTTTTTGCGGCAAAGCTTCAAAAAGCTTACGGAAAAGGAGCACACTTACCATTGAAGCCTCATCAACTATTATAAAATCAAAGCCTAACTTTACCCTTTGTCCTGCAGATTTTTTCCGCCCCAGCCCCAGTAGACTGTGAATAGTTTTAAAGACTATACGCCCGAAGCATTCTTTTACCTCTTCAGAAATATCCAGCAGCTCAAGCTCGGCAAACACCGCCTCTTTAAGACGTGCCTGAGCCTTACCGGTAGGGGCAACCAGTGCAACTCTGGCATCACTGTACGCCGAAAAATACAACGCCAGCAGCACCGCCACCACAGTCGTCTTACCGGTTCCGGGGCCACCGGTAATAAGCGAAAATTGCGAACGCAGCGCCGTAAACACCGCCACCTTCTGCCCCCAGCTCCTGCTGTCTGCAAATCGACTGTAAAGAGAATCAAGACCTGATAATAAACCTGAAGGTAATTCATACGCCGCCATAGCCACCCGGGATTTCACAGCGCCGGCTATGATCTCCTCGGCTTCATAATACTGCCGCAAATATAGTTTACCCCCGGAAAAAACCAGCGGTTTGCAGCTGCCTGCAATTTCTTCCTCAAGCGCTACAGTAGAAGAACCGGCAAAAAGCCCCGGATATTCGCAACCAGCCAACAGAGAAAGGAGGTCAGCACTCGCAGCCGCAAATGCTTCTTCAACCTCAGGAGTAAAATCAAGCCCAAGAGTTGCAAAAAAATCAAGAGGAGCACTCAAATCAAGACAGACATTATTAGCTCTGGTAGTGCTGCAGCTTAACAGTCCGGCAAGAGAGGAGACAATATGCCTTGCTTCTGATGATTCCTCCCGCCATATAAATCTGGCAAAAGCATAGTCGAGATAACGTACCGCCCCCAGTTCATACATGACTTTTATTATATCATACGAAGAGAAAAGGTCTGCCATCATGGTTTCCTCCCGCTGAATATTTCGATAAGTTCATTGACGTCATCCTCACTGGGCAGATCGTAAAACACACCATGCGCGGGATTTTTGAGTTCCAGTCCCCGCAGGTAAAGATAATAGCCACCACCAAAATGTCTGGTATAATCAAAGTCTTTGATTCGTGAACGCAAATATAGATTGAGCGCAACGGTATAAATATAAAACTGCAGCAGGTAGCCGGAATCACCCATACTGGCAAGTACCGCCGGAGGAGTATAACCGCCATAACGGGCAAGATTATTCGTCTTCCAGTCAGCAAAATAATATCTACCCTGATATTCAAAGACCAGATCAATCAGACCATAAAGATACCCTTCGCGAAATCCCTTCTGCTGCAATATCAACCCAAGTCCTGAGAACACTTCGGAAAACTCACCCCTGCTTTGAAACCGTTTCAATCCCTTCTCCCTGAAGAACTCGTACATTCTGCCGGTATCGATACGCTTACGTACCGGGAAATAAAATGCCATTTCAGATACCAGTGCTTCACGCTGAATATCAGCAAGGGTAAAACCGCCCCCCGAATCCGGAGTCAGTTCAAGCGCTGAAACTATTTCCAGCATTCCGGAAACCGCCGCAACCGCAGAAGCGCCTGTACTGCCCCGACCATTATCCTGAGCAATACCGAATTTAGTTAATTTTCCAGAGATAAAATCATTATTAACGCCGTCAGCAACTTGGCTGAAACACGTCTCCTCCAGAATCTCATGCACGGCGCTGCCGACAACATTACTTGAAGGTAATGGCTGCAGGTTATCAACCACCTCCACACCTTCTTCCCCCATCCCTGAAACCCAGGATATATCGCTGCGCACATCATGGCTGATAAAATCATGGCTTACCAGCGATGAATAGCTCATAACACCCCAATCACGTTCAATATTACCATCGAAACGTTTACTATTAAATTCGGCACAACCACTTTGCGGCGTATAATACTGTTCGTTATAATCCCAGCCAGCAACAACGGCAATATTGCTGTCACGTTGCAGCAGAGACATCCGTGAAAAATCAGCAGCAAAGATATCCGCGAGTGCAGATGTTTCAATACCCTTTATGCTCCCGCCATAAATGATACACTTTACTACCGCCCGCGTAACGCCTACATACAACAGGCGCATACGCTCCGCTCTAGCCTCCAGCTCAAGCTGCTTATGCTTCTCGTCCAGCGCCGCTTGTGAAAGAATAAGCCCGGTTTTACCATTCTCAAGATGACAGGTGAGCGGAGCTGAGAACTTTTTATTATCATGCCTGCCGGCAAACATAAACGGCAGATAAACAATAGGGAACTGCAATCCCTTACTCTTATGAACCGTCATAATTTTCACAGCATTCTCATCACTCTCCAGCCGCATTTCATGCTCTTCACTACCGGAAATATCCAGCCGCATAGCTTCCAGAATCGTCACTGCCTCACGCCCCTGATAGTTATGCAGCAGCAGTTCATGCTCCAAAATTTCAACCAGCTGCAGATAATTGGTTAAAATCCGTTCACCACCGGACAGAGCAGCAAGCACAGACTTGACACTGTCATGCCCAACCTGTTCATGCTCACGCTCAAAAAAAACCGTTATCGCCTGCAGAAAACCGCTGCTTTCAAGTATCTCCGA
Source organism: Planctomycetota bacterium (assembly GCA_963677015.1). GTDB lineage: Bacteria > Planctomycetota > SZUA-567 > SZUA-567 > SZUA-567. Next base: position 1,485,984 of record OY781533.1, on the reverse strand, counting down.
CAATTCAGTAAAAAAACTCAACCAGTAATCGAGCAGACGATTCTCTTCAAGCCGATATTCTGCAAGCTCACTGAGAGAATAGACAAAGCAGCGGGTAGTTAGTACCGACATTAATTCAGCCTCCCGGTTTTGCCCCTGAATTGCCTGCAAAACAATACTTAGCTCTTCGGCTTCTATTGATGAGAACACACTGTCACTTTTCAGGAGCACTCCGACAACACCTAGTCTATTCAGTTCGCTGCGTATCCATTCTCCCTGAATGTTCTTATCAACCAGCACGGCAAAATCAGAGGGCAGAAGCTGCCGCTGCTCACCATTATCTTCAAGATACAGACTCCCGTTCTGTGCTGCGGTAAGCTTACCGGCAATATCCGCCGCAACCGACCTTATAATCTCCCGTTCCGCATCATTTACTCCGATAACATCTTCCGAATTATTCCAGCGTATTTCCAGCGGTTCCACACTGTCGTCGCCGCATAACCGCCAGCCGGATTTACCCCCCGCCGTCACCTCGATATAATCAATTCCCTGCAGAACAAATGGCAGCGGCACACCATCCGAGTCTTTTCTACTAGCGAAAAATGTATTCATTGCCGCAATAAAATCCGGAGTAGAACGAAAGTTCCTAGTCAACGTTGCCCGACTCACTCCCGGCGCATTAACCGCGGCAAGATAAGAGTTAATATCCGCACCCCTAAAAGCGTATATTGACTGTTTAGGATCACCGATCATAAAAAAAGCAGCCTTATTATCACCAAAGAGTGTATTAAACACCTCATACTGTACCCCACTGGTATCCTGAAACTCATCAACAAGTGCCACAGGATACATTCCACGCACCTTTGCCACCAGACCACGCTTATTCGCAACTACCGCTTTCTTGGTAAGATACAGCAGATCATCAAACAGAAGTTTTGCTTCTTCCTGAGCCGGCAGCAGTTCAGAGCAATAGTACTCCAGATAACCGATAAAACCCTTATACCCCTGAAAAGCGATGAGATCCGGTATCATGCGGAATTTCATAATTACATCCTGAAATTCCTGTGGAAAAACCGTCTGAAAATATTTGGCTTTTGTAATACTATCTACATCTTTACTGTTTATAAGCAAAATAAACTGCAACATCTCATCACTGGAAGGCTCAGGATGTTGCTCGATAAAATCTAGAATAATATATGATTTTGTACCACGTTTACTCTTCAGAGCTTTACGAAGAGCCGTAAAATCCTCGAACCGCAACTCTCGATATAGTCTTGAAATATCCGGCAATTGCGCCGAACCAATAATGTCAATGTCATCACGGGCAAAGACAATTTCAGGAATTTTTTCCAGCACACCCAGATTAAGATACTCTCTGAATAAAGCCCCCTCCATATCACTGCGGGATGCGATCTGAGACTCGACATAATCAGCCAGCAGTTCAGCAAATAATCTGCTTCGATCCTCCGCCAGTTCAACGCCGAACAAAGCACCGCTTTCAAACGCATAATCACCGAGAAGTGAAAGACAGAACCCATGAATAGTCTGTATCGCCGCCTCATCCATGGCTCTGACAGCAAACTGTACCCGCCTCAAGACCTCAGAATAATCATTTATCTTTAACGCCTTGTCCAGAAGCAGCACCAGTGTCTTATCAACACCGTCTGACAGCTCACGTGATCCGTCTTCTTGATAACAGTCCAGAAGAATATTTTCAGCCGCAGCCAGATTGGCACCGATACGCTGCTTCAATTCAGCTGTCGCTTCCCGCGAAAAAGTCACCACCAGTATGCTCTCAGGCGTAAAACCTTTTTCCAGTACAAACCGGAGATACAGATGCTGAATATTATAGGTTTTTCCAGTACCGGCACTCGCCTCTATCAGCGTCACCGCCGGTTCTAAGGTCTGCTCTATTATAGAGAATTCCTGTATACGCATCAGCGGCCACCTCCGGTTATATTGTTCGCCCATAGAGGCAGCACAAATTCCTCACAACAATGCATAAACTCAGCTGCCCCATTCTTCATTTCCGAGAAATCCCGCCCGAAACAGCGCCTGATATAATTATCGCCGGAATCAGGATAATCCCCTCCGAAGCTGCTGCCCGCATACTTCATCCTTGCCGCCCGCAGCGCCTCTTCAGGTGTTTTATTACCTCGTGCTGCATGCAACTGTCTTGCATACTCAAGACTCGCGCCCTTAAAGATCGGAAGCGGACGGACAGTTCCAGCATAAAAACCCCAGAGATACCGCCCAAGCCAGCTTCTGGCAACAGCAGGCTCAAATCTGTCAAAAACCAGTTCCTCTTTACCGTCAGTTCGGTACAACCGACTTTTAAAAGCTATTGCGGGTTCAAGAATAACCGAATACAGCAAATGTGACAGCCAGAGTTCGCTGTAAACACGCCATGATCCCTTACTGGAAAAATGCCAACGCAGATTTGACACCTCACCTTCATAAAAATCCAATGGCTCCAGCATATACTCTACCCCAACATCACCCACCGACTCACCTTTATAATCCAGAACCGACAACTCAATTTCTCCAACCTGCTCCCCGGTTGCGCCTGCTGTAATACCACTGAAAGCAGCAGCAAGCTTATCTGTTTGCTGATACAGCCGGTCAAAAGCAGAGACAGCATATTCCCCGACCGGCAGTACACGCTTGACAGCTACACGCCGGCAAATCATATCTCTTTCACTCCCCGTAACTCTGCTCCGAAGAATATAATCAAGTAACTGCTGCCGCCGGTAACCGCCATCCATAACCAGACGGTCTGTATCAGCCGGCAGTTCTTCCTCTGGCGAGCGCAAGTAAACCGCACACCTATTCTGTAAATACCAGCGACATGGATGAGCGTAAAATGCCTTGAGTTCAGTAAAACCTAGATTCTGTTCCCAAGTCAAAGCTTCAGAAAGTGAGACCATCTCAAATGGCTCATATTCTTCCGCAGAGTCATTTTTTACATGCGAGATATTGACGGCGACCTTACAGTCAACCGCAGAAAAACTTACCAGTTCATCCTGCACACCCGAAAAATATCTGGGTGAAAAACTCTGCAGCGGATGCTCAACCGTCAACTGATCCAGTATTCCGTCGCCCCCGGCTGCATCAGAGTAGAACCGCTGAAGGTAATTCTGCAGCAGCACCACCGGTACTGCCGGTATAAGCTCCTCACCCTTTTTTACTCCGCGCCCCGAATAAAAAACCAGCAGTTTATCGGTTACAGAGAGAAGAGTCTCAAGAAATACACCCTGATCATCAAGCTTGAGCGAGGGATCACAGAGCCGGCGCTTGGAAACAGAAATATCAAATGTCAGCGGCTTCACTACCCGCGGGAATGCCCCTTCGTCCAATCCCAGCATACAGATAACACGTGAAGGAATATTACGCATTGGCTGAAACTGACAAAAAGTTACCCCCCCCATTATAAACCCTGCTCCTGAGTTCGTCTGCTCCAATGCTGCGGTTAACTCAAGCTCATACACCTCAAAATCCAGTTCAGTATCAATTATCCCGGACTGCATCAAAGTATTTTCAAGTTCAGCCAATGCCAGCAGCACAACCTGTTGCGAACTTCCGCTGTTATTATAAAATGCCGCTATAAGATCCCGGGTAAAAGCAATCCATTCCCCAGCACTCCGGCACCTCGTATACCGCCGGTAAAAATCGAAAAGACGTGCCAGAAACTCCAGCCAGCTCTGCAATGCATTTAGCCGTCCGGAAACCTCAACGCCCACAATCTCCCGTCCATCATGGAGTGTAAAACAAGTTGTGTCACCATCGGTGGCGTAACCCAAAAGCAATCGTTCCTCAGCTTCTCTCCAGGTGCATTCAGTTATACCGACACCACTGAACTCTTTACGCTGTGCAGCATCCAGCCCCCAATGCACCTGTAAAGTGTTGAGCCAATCTTTAACCCACACTATCTCTTCAGGATCTATGCCAGCAGCCTTTGAATACGCAGGGTCAGCGTACATATCCCAAACCTCTGAAACCCGAAACCGCCCGGATAGTAACTTCAGAACCGCAAGCAATCCCGAACAAACCCTGTTATCAGCAGCAACAGTTCTATCACTGATCGTAAAAGGGACATACTCCGCAGAATCTCTTGACACGCCGCCAAACACAGCACGAATATAAGGGACAAAATCCTTGATCGAAGGAGTAAGCACCAGAACATCCTTCGGTTTCAAAGTCGGATCAGCGCAGAACAGATCCAGCAATGTCTGATATAGCGCCTGCACCTGCCGCATACGCCCAAAGCATGAATGAAATCTAATACTGTTATCCTGTTTTGAAACCACACTTTTTTCTACCGGCTGTTCCATAAACCGAATTCCAGTCTGAACTCTTTGTAGTAGCGGCACTTCAGCATCAGTCATAGCACTCACACAACCGGTAATACTGCTCTCCTCTTCATTAAAACCTCTGTCCGCGGCAAAACTTATAAGTAGATTAAGAAAATCCTTATTTCTGCCGCCAAAGCTGGCCAACAGTGAATTACCTTCTTCATAATTACTTCCAGCCCGCCGGAGCAACTCTTTCTCGGAACGAACCAGCCCCCAGTACTCATGCGAAACCTCCAGATAATAGAAATACACCTCAACCTGCCTGGACAAGGTCACCAGCAAATCCAAATATAATGGAGGCATACTCGATACCCCGAAAATATGAACCGGTGTGGCGGAAAAAGCTGCCGCTTCATCAAGCCACTTTTTACATTCATCTGCAAGCTCCGCTATACTATAATCTGAAGTTCGCTGCTTTATCACCGACCATAACTCTGCAAGCCAAGCCCCTTCTCGACCGGCACCAAAACTGAATTCTTCACGACCGGCATCAGTAAAAAACTCAGCCCCGTCATGTTCCCAGGCTAACAACCAGTCAGAGCGGTAAAGAGCATACTTATCATAAAGTTCAGCAAGTTTCCCCGCCAGCTGATAGCGCCGGACATTATCACCATTAATATACTCAAGTACGGGTTTAAACAGTTTAGTATTACCAAGTTTTTCAAGCTCGGAGAATATAAGCCACTGCAATTGCGTGACAGAAAGCAACTGATAATCAGAAGCCTTATCCTTGTTGTAGGCAGCAGCAATTACATCCTGAAAGTAACCGTTCAGAAAATAAAACTCCACCCCGGCAATCACCCCGATATCAGCAGCCAGACGCAGCGAGAGCCAGCGTTCCATACCAGAGCTCTGAATAATTATCTGAGGAAAAGACAATGCACCATTAAGCCCGCAGAAAAGATTCTCCGCCAGCCTTCCTGCCAATACATCCAGAGATGACGCTGTAATCAGATTAAATGCCATAAATATCCTTGAGTATTCAGTAAAACTGAATTATACCTGTTCCACACGTTATTACAAACATCTTAACAAAAAAGCGGAATGAACTTTCAATAACTTGTTTTATTGGTGAACAACTTCATACCCGGTAATAAAAAAGATCCCGGCATAACCCGGGATCTTCAACCAAAACAGCTCAAATTTTAAATGCATCAGATACTCTGATTACGGTTTATAAGATTCATAAACTCAGCACGGGTATTAGAGTTTTTACGGAACGTCCCAAGAACCTCCGATGTAGTCATCACTGAATTCTGCTTCTGAACCCCCCGCATCATCATACATAAATGCCGGCATTCCATAACAACACCGACACCGTCAGCATCTATCTGCTCCATAATAGCATCCGCAATCTGACAGGTAAGTCGTTCCTGAATCTGAAGTCTACGGGCAAACGTATCAACTATTCGGGAAAGCTTACTTACTCCAATAAGTTTCTTCTTTGGAATATAACCAATATGACACCGGCCATAAAAAGGCAGCATGTGATGTTCGCACATACTGTATATCTCTATATCACGGCTGATAATCATATTATCACCCTCAGCGGTAAACACCGCTTCATTCACCACATCACTTACTGACATCCTGTATCCTTCAGTAAGAAACTCGAATGACTTTGCCACCCGTAACGGAGTTTTCAACAATCCCTCACGCTCAGGATCTTCCCCTATTTCAACCAGCAGTTCACGCACCAATTCTTCAACTCTTGCAATATTCATAAATTAAACTATCCATAAAAATTATTAACTAAATGCCTGCCACCGTCCACTTTCAGAACTTCACCGGTAATATATTCACTGGCCAGAAGAAAGAGCACAGCATCAGAAATATCCTCAACACTACCATAACTATTCAGAGGATTGGTAAATTTCAACTTCTCCAACCACTCCACACCTTTACCCTTAGGAGGCAGAATAACCCCTGGTGCCACGGCATTCACCCGCAGGTGCGGCGCATATTCAAATGCCAGCATCTTAGTAAGCGTAAACAGTGACCTCTTACTGAGGCTATACGCAATATGCTCACGATCATAGCTGTAAATTCTAGTATCAAGAAGATTTACTATTGCCGAATGTATCCCCTGCTTCGCAAATGCACGACAGATAAAGAGCGGTGAATAGGTATTAACACTCACACTCTGAGAAAGATCATCCAGTGATGTAGTTTCCAGGTTTGATTCAATATAGTTGGACGCATTATTTATAAGATAATCAATAGGACCAAGGAGATCTACCGCCCGGTAAAGCAGTCCTTCCGCTTTATTGGGCTTTTCAAGATCACAGGCAACAGCATAAGACTTAACCCCAATTTTACGCACCTGAGCAACCGTTTCTTGCGCCTCTTCCTCACTGCTGGAATAATGAATAATAACGTTCGCGCCCATTCGCGCCAGCTCAAGTGAGATTGCCCTGCCAATTCTCTGCGCACCGCCGGTAACCAGCGCATTACGTCCTCTAAAGGTTTCAGAGTATCTCTTCACTATATTCCTCCACCGTACAAACTATTCGTCATACCTTCCGACCTCTTTCTGTGACTTGAAAATCAATTTCAGAGGTATCTCGGAATACCCAAGTTCATCACGCATCTGATGTTCAAGATAACGCTTGTAGTTTTCATCAAAAGCCAGAGGATTATTACAGAAAAGCAGAAAAGTTGGAGGAGATACCGCAACCTGAGTACCGTAGTAAATCTTGCCCAGCTTTCCCTGATATGGTTTTGGTCGACGCTTTTTATAAGCATTAGCCAGTGCTGCATTGACCTGAGCCGTACGCACTTCGACCGTACCCTGTTCATAAATTTCACGGGCAGCTGCGACTAAAGACCAGACATTCTCGCCGGTTTTTGCCGATACCCCGGCCATTCTACAGAAATATAATCCGGGAAGGTTCTCGGCAATATACTCCTGATAATCCATCAAGGTTGTACCTGGTCTCTCTTCAACTACCAGATCCCATTTATTCAAAGCAATAAGACAAGGTTTCTTGTTTTCAATAACCTGAGAACCTATTCTCTTCTCAACCTTACTAACCTCTTCAGTTGCATCAATCATCAAAACAATGACATCGGCTCGGCGTAGGGCACGCTCACTGCGCATATGACCGTAAAATTCCATCATGTCATCCATTTTACCGCGTTTACGGAGTCCTGCAGTGTCAATGGCTACAAATTTTTCACCATCCCGCTCAACGATAACATCGACAGAATCTCTGGTCGTTCCAGGAACGTCCGAAACAATAACCCGGTCACCGCCACAAATCTGATTAACAATTGATGATTTACCAACATTACGTTTCCCGACAAAAGCTATTTTAAGCAGATCTGTACCGCTAAGCGGCTCCTCATAACCGTCAGCTTCGGGCAGACGCTCTAATATAGCCTCCTCAAGGTCATCAATATTACGGTTCTCCTTTGCACTTACCGGCAACACATCACCAAAACCAAGTTCATGAAAACTTGGCATATTAACCTCAATGCGGTCGGTATCAGACTTAGTCGCCACCATGAGAATCTTATCAGAAGCACGCCTTAAACGATTTGCAACCTCAATATCCAGCGGCACCACACCATCACGTGAATCAACCAGAAATAAAATAAGCGAAGCCTCACGAATCGCTACATCAATCTGAAGTTCCACCGAATTTTCAAGCCTCTGCTTATCGACGATTCCAATCCCACCGGTATCAATAAGGTCAAAGGTTCGGTCTTCAATTGTCAAAGGATACAATACCCGATCTCGAGTAACTCCGGCAACAGGGGCTTCAATGGCAATTCTACTCCCTACCAGACGGTTGAAAAGAGTCGATTTACCGACGTTAGGCCTGCCAACAATCGCTACAGATAAATAACCCATAATTACACATTTCCTCCAAATTGCGTGGTTGCTTGTATTATATCAGAAATGTGCATGATAATTTCTCACAAATATAATACAAACCACAAAAAATAAAATACCCGGTCACAAACGACCGGGTAAGATATAATACAAATTAATCCGCAAATATCAAGACCAGCCGCAAACTTTCTACTCCTTACTCTCTGTAGAATCAGTATTTTCAGCCGAACCTGGTTCTACATGTTCCTTCTCTGGCACCTCCTGTTTCTCTGCCGCCTCAGCTTTAACACCAATATCCTCTTTCAGATTATCCGAAAGATCCTTAAGAGGTGGATCAATAGGTACCAGTTCTCCCTTCAACCAGGCGGCAATAAAGAAATATAACGCTAGAAGCAGAGTAAAAGCGACAAAAACTATAGGTATAGCTATCAAGACAATTATAATAACCAGAATCGTCCAGAGTATGCTGGAAATAATCCCACCCCTGGAAGCTGAGGAAGCCGCGTTACCACTGGCATAACCGGCAGCCTCATTACGGATGAATTTACCCTCGGCCACAAATCCACCGGCGTTAAGCGTCGCCTCATACAGAAAAGCCGCATCACCGGCAATATCAGGTTGAACCGATTGCGGTATATGCAGTTTATATTCTGGATAATTTACTAACATTGAATTTATCGCAGTATAAAATCTTACCCGCGGCATTTCAGACTCACCATCGCCAAATTTTATATTGCAGGCAGCTAACGATAATTCCTTCCCCTTATAAGCAGACAGAGCACGCAACAACAGGGACTTTTCATCAGACAATAACACAAAATTAGCCACCTTTTTCAGATAAAATGCACTTTTATCATCACGGGTAATCTTCAGACCATGCATACTGGGCGCAAAAGTCACAGGGGTGGATATTTTACTGTATTCACGTTTATAATAACTCTCAATGTCCCAGCCGTTACCGACCTTGAGTATCAAAAGCTTTTCCGGTTTATCCGCAACCAGTGACTCCAGCAGGGTTACACTCTTCACATTACCGGCAAACTTTTTAATAATATCCCCGTCAGCTCCAAACCAGTGTGAAAATTCGGTAATGAGAGCCCCCTTGGTCAGCCTGTCATCCTTCCATATAGATAAGCTGTCCATAACATCAGCAGCCCCCTCTATATTTTCCACTTCAAGAGCATAAATTGAGTCAGCCGGAGCAAAAGACAGAATATCCTCTTTAGAACTCTGACTGCGTACTATTAAAACAGTCAGAACAACGATCAACACCAAGCCGACAAGTGCAAGCGAACCCACTCCGCCAACACCGAAGTTTGTTTTATGTTTCTGGCTGAGGACAAGATCCCCCTTTTCTTCTTTCTTATCTTCACTGTTGTTATTAACCTCATCTGTCATATCTTGTTATCTCCAAACTTAATAGATTGATTTAGCTTATACCTGATATTAATTTTACGCAACAATAGAGTTTACACAACAATACTATCCTATAGTTAAGATAAAATCTATAAAAAACATCAAAATAGCATTAAAAGCTAGATTTTTACAAGCTCAGAATGCGCTTCTATCCGCTTGCGTACTACTGCTGACCGGAAAAAATCCGCATCAGAATCCGTTATCAGGCCTTTACCATATGGTTTTATTATATGCAGGGGTTTTATCTGCCCATCCGGCCTTCCCTGAAGAACCAGCGACTCCCGAAATCTCTGATATGAACCTTTCTCCAATAGCAGTAAAAATGGATGTTCCAACCTGCCGCTTTTGCGTTTATCTCTATACTCAATATTTTCCTGAGCCAGTTCATTATCAAACTCACATAGCAACTCCTCAAGTTTATCTGCAGCAATATTATCTTCCAATTCCAGCAGGAGCACATAGCGGACTCTATCAGTAAACTCAACCGAAACAGAGAAACCATTCACCTTTTTAGCATACTTACTGCATATTCTCGACATAACGGCAACCAGCTGATCCTCATATACTTTTTCACCGGTTATTGAAAGAACACCGCCAGCTTTGTGCAAGAATGCAACCTCAGGCGTATTTTTATTCATTCCGGTTACCTCAACAATATCTCCAAGATCATACCGGTATAATCCTGAAGAAGTTGTAATAATCAAGCGATAACGCTTTCCAATCTCCAGCTCATGCGCCAGCAATGTTGCCGTTTCCGCCCCGACCTCTACCCCATCCTCAATAAATTCCATAAAGTGCCCGTTGACTGCAAGCACGCCGGAAGCAGAATTATCTTCTAAAGGAATTGTAAACATTCCTTCCGTAGCTCTCAGACCAAGGCAGCGCTGTGGCGCATTCCCCCAAAGCTCACGCACTCTCCCAAGATAAAATGGCGCGTTCCCGCCCTGCCAGGTATTGATTGCACTAATATTTGACCATACCGCCTTAGGCAGCAACCAGCCCTCATTACTAATCACATTACGAAGATGATTTATGCGTGATTTTTTCACATGTGACAATCTCGCTAAAATAACAGCTTTAATATCAGCAGGCAACTCATTGGCTATGCTTAATTTTCTGGAACTGATATCCTCAATCATCATCTCACTATTATCCCGAAGAAAATTTGCCAGCATAACCAGTGATGACGGATTAACACTATTAACAGCCCTAAGATCATAGAGCAAAGCCAGAATCAACGCAGCGTAGTATTTAACCTTCGGATTACTAATAAGAAAAAGCGAATACGGCAACGGATGCAGTGCTCGAATCGGGATTGACTGATCACGATACTGCTTGCCGCTGCTGGAGCCATAAGGGATGCCACCGGAAGTTCTGCCTTCCTCAGCCGGGCTGACCATACTGAAGATACTGCCAATAATTTTATCCGAGCGCTGCTTCATCATATAATACATCCAGATAAGATGGCTATTATGATATTCCACAGTAAAACTTCGGGTTATAGGAATAAATTTTGGTTGAGCGGTACTACCGCTGGTAACAGCAAACATATTCACAGGATCAGAGACCAGAACATTTTCTGCACCGCTAAGCATTGAATCTATATAAGGAAAAAATCCGGAATAGTCTCTTATCGGTATCGCCTTACGGTAATCATCAATACTACGTATCTTAGCAAACGAATGATCCGCCGCAAAAACAGTCCCCGAGGCATTCGCCAGTATTTTCCAGAAACGTTCGAGCTGAGCTTCTTCAGGACTTTCCAACGAAGCAGTAAATTTTTTCAAACGACCAGCAACTGCCAAATACATCAAATTTTTTAAAAATATTCCTATCACTTCCGTTCCATTCTATTCAGACAGTGTTACTCTGTTTCCTGCCCAATAAGTTTTGAAATATTATAATTGAAGAAACGCGGACCATCTTCCTGACGGTAACCGATCCAGGTTTCATCAATACCTCCTAATTTTGGTATTGAATATTCAATAGATATAGCCGGCGTCGCATCATCGTCACTATTATACGCAGGTACACTGACAGTAGGCATAAGAGTCTCAAGATTATTTCCCTTTCTATAATAAGGGCGAAGCAAGATCTGAGTCTTCCGGTTTGTTCCCTTGACCGGTATCCATTTCAGTTTGAGCTGTATAATATCTACATTCGGATCCTCAACACTGGTAAGTCTGCGCATAGTGCCATAGATATCACCGGTCAAGTTAGTCTGTCTGATAAGACGGAGATTTTCCGGCCTGTCCCCCATAAGAGAGATATTCAGACTCACCAGTTTTTCACCGATATCCTTGCCATAGTCAACCGGAGTAGCTTCAGGAGGACGCACCCTGAAAGGCAGCACGACATTGCGTGGTTGTCTGTTTTGAGGGCGAGCAATATTAAAACGTATTCTTTCAGGCTGCACAGTCCAGTTCTGTTCATACTCAAAATCATTTCGCGCCGCATAATTAAGCTCAACAATACCTGATATGGACTGATCAAAAAAGTTGGTCATCGTCAGATACTGCCGCTGAACTACAGTCTGCATCAGAAGTTCAGGGGAACGCAGAATATCAACACTCATTCTGGTTCTGGCAAAGGCCGTACTCATACCTGTAATGAGAACCGGGGTTTTCGTTGCAATAAAGGTAGTTGATGCCGGAACGGGAGTAGTATTTCCCTGCATATCAACCATCTGCAGTTGATAACCGCCGCCAAAATCGAGTGGTGCCTCATCACCATCGGTTCCATCATACCACACAACCGCAACCGCATCCTCACCATTTGGTCTTGCAAAAACATAATTCGGGAAATACCCGTGCTGGTTACGTAAATAAAAACTTCCGAGATACTTTGTACCCGCAAGGTACTGTTCAAGAACTCTCAATCCCAGTAATGCCGGCATCGGAACCGGATGCCCTTCCTCATCAACCCTGCATAATCCCTGTTCTGGATCGATCAAAGAATCAATATACGTTCTCGGAATATTCAAAACTCTGGCGATAACAGCTTTCTTCGCCATATTGTCCAGCATTTCACGTTCTTTTGTAGCATCATGAACATCACGTGGGCAGGGATCAAGTTCAAGAGACAACCATTCCTCAAGTTTGCGCTGAGGCGTCTGAGTTTCATCGACCGGTTCCGGCACAGGGGACATATTATAAAGCCATGCCGGAGGATATAAAAGATTATTCTCCTGCTTGAAAATAGTGAAATACCTTGGTGCCAGAGCCACGAGTTTTTTACATATATCCATAATAGGCATAGTGTACGGCACAAAAATAGATGTAGAATATGCCACATCAGGATCAGGGAGTTTTACATCATCAACCGCCAGTGAAATCGGATACGACTGTGAAGGGCTGCTGGTACGCCCGGTGAGAAGACCGGTGGCATCAGCGACATCATTCCGGCTTAAGCCGTACGAGAAATCGGTCTCTCCGTCTTTGCCCCACTGCCAGTATTCAATATGCATATCAAATTTTCGGGTTACGATATTAATATAATCTTCGAGAACCTGAGGACGCCCCTTCATTATATCCAGTAACGTTGCACCGGCAAGAATGTGCTTGGCAGGCTTGAGCTGAGCCGTGACCCGTATGCCGGAGCGCCGCATAAGAGTAAACTCACGGGATAGAGCATTCAGATAAGGCGTAACATCACTACCGTCGGAATTATCAGGCCAGATAAGAGATTTTACATACATCGCTCCTGTACGTTCGACAATATCTGCCAGAACCCCTTCCTGAGCCAGTATACTGTTAGGGACACTATTGATAACGACCCCAAAGCCTCCTGCCTGCGCTTCTTCATCAGCACCGACATTTCTAGTTTCCTTCGGCATCCAAAGGCCAACCACCTGGGTACGCTCAGTCAGCAGTTTCCCTTTATAACCGTAAAGCACAACATGCACATAATACACTCCTAACCGCTGAAGATTTATATTGATAGTTTCAGGATAAGTGGTGAGTGCTCCGGATACGGTCTGTTTCCTTTTTTCAAACCCGAGATTCAGGACTTTCCCGGTTTTTGTAAGTGGCGGGCGTCCATTTATATCATAGATATTTATTACCCGATAATATGATTTACGATTATTTCCTTTAAATGTCTTGTCTGACATAGGAACATTATCGACGAGACCTCTGAATTCAATATTGAATTGTATAGGCTTTGGTGTACCGGAACCTACACTTTGTGACTCATAATCAACGAATGTAGGCTGCATATATATTTTCGGGCGTGAAAAAATCACAATATCATCAAACCAGGCAAAGCCGTCCCGATCCGCACCGACAAACTCGGGATTATCATAAATATCCAACTGCAAAATCATATAATTTGCATTTGCCGGTACCGTATTGATTTTCATGCGTAAAGGAGACTCGGTCCAGTCATACTGTCCCGGAGGTACAACCAGAACATTTCGTCCGACCTCGGTTCTTTCCCCCTTATCATCGATATTGAGCCAGATGGCACTCAGGCTCGCAAGGCTTTTTTCCAAACGCAGAGTTCGGGCAAATACCGATATCTCATAAGCCATATCAGGAGAAATTGCTTTCGGCACCTTGGTACGAATTGCAACTCCCGTACCATCAAATGGAATGCGCAAAACAGAACCCTGAACTCCCGGTATACGGCTGGGGCGGGACGGATCAGGTATAATCCTTATATTACGGGCAAGATAATCCTTATTTTTATCATCAACTATCTTCTCCCAGAAATCAGGCCAGCCATTCCCGTCAAGATCCCGGTTTATAATCGGCTCGGAATACTGTTCAAAGTCATAACGGTCAAAATTTCTCGCAGCTTCCCGCCGGACATCATTAAGCGTATCACTCGCAGCAAATCCACTTTTGACCGTTACTGGCAGTAATACCACCAGTAGCGAGATAAAGAAAAATTTATAACAGCAGGTTGTAATAGATCTTATAAAACGCATAACCTTATTATTCTATGTCACCCAACGGTTCAAGCTGATCCATACTTTTCCCTTTTTTATACTCCAAATCCATAGTATCAACTGCAAGCTGTTGTCTTACTTCAGCAGCATCATTGGCGTTGCTGGCATCTTTTTCCGGCAGAATAGGCAAGTCCTTGGGCTGACGTTGTGAATCATATACACGTCTGGTTGTAATAATCTCATCGGTTCGGGTAATCATATCATCAGCCCGTTCTAAAACCCCCGCTATGGCATCAGGCTCCTCAATTTTTTGCAGGACATAATGCAAACTGCGATTATCCTTTATCGTTGTCGGAACTGCTGCCTCACTCACAAGATCAATACCCGGCTGCTCATAAAGTGGGGCCGGAACCGGTTCTTTAACATATATTGGATAGTATCCCTTGGCCTCAAGCCGTATACTGAAGACACCGTAATGCTTGAAAGGGAGTTCATACGGAGTTTTACCGTGCCACTGCTCATTCACCCAGACATCAGCGCCGCTAGGCTCACTGGTAATAATCATCTTTCTTTCCACACATCCGGTAAGAAACAACGCTGCAATAAACACCGCAATAAACGCGCAGGTTCCCAAAACACAATTTTTATTCATTAATATCTCCAAAGGATAGCTTTAAATTGAACATAGTACCTGCATAAATTATCGTCAGAAAACACAGAGAATTCGAGCAGGAATTTCGTAAACACCCTCATAATTTTATCAACTCTATGCGGAAAGTTTACTAAATAGAGTTTACATAATTTTACAAATCCATTAGAATCATGTCAAGCAAAGTTTAACTAATAAAGAATTTAGCGTTAATTCGACCAATATTTATTATTACATTTGTATTTCTTGAAATCGCTATCCCGATTGCTATAATATTAAAAAACAATCAACTTATATAATATAAGGGAGTTCTGTCTTGAATACTTTTCATCACTTCAGATATTTATCAATATTATCTGTACTTTTTATAACTGTCTGCATTACAGGTTGTGGAGAACCTGACATTGTTGTTACAGACAGCGCAGCGGAACCTGGTGACATCTCAGGAGACAGTAGCAGCCAAACCGTTTCCACTTCATCAACCCAGTCGGAAACCGGAGTTGGCGGCTGGTGGGGAATACGGCAGGTCAAAAGCGTTTTCAGAGACGACAGTGATATGGAAGTTGACCCCAATAATGATGAGAGCCTGCCATTTGCCGCAACAGCCAGTGATGAACCTACCGACCCCGATCAGGTCTGGATGAGTGAAGACAAAGTCGTTACTGACGAAGAATATGAAACTGCCAAAAATCTTGTAGCGCAGCAGCAGTTTGCTCAAGCGCAGGCAACTCTTCAGGACATTATCCGCAGACACCCAGATTCATCAACCGCCTGGCGTTGGCTTGGTGATTGCTATTATAATCTTCTGGAACTGCCACAGGCTATTGAAGCTTACCAAAAAGCATTATCGTTATACCCCGAAAATTATTTTGCAATGCGCGGAGAAGGTTTCGCCCACCTGCACTATGGAAATGAACTCTGGCGTCAAGGTGAACGCAGAAAAGCTCATGATCAATACCGAAAGGCACTAAAGACTCTTCAGGAATGTATGCGTATTTATCCTGGTGACGCAGAAGCTTTATATGGCCGAAGCATGGCGGCTGAAGGCGCCAGCAGAAGATTGTATCAGAATGCTATTACTCTGCTGCGAGCCAACAAGAATGAAGAAGCGGAAAGTGAAGCGGGAATATGCATTGAAGTTATTGATGAAGGTATCGAATCGGCAAGGCAGCGCCTGATGAAGAATCCGAATGAGATCGGCCCTATCATCATTACTGGCGGGCTTTTCCAGCGTCGGGCAATACTGCTCAAAAACTTTAAACGTTACTCAATGGCCGCAGACAATATGGCCAAAGCCATTGAAGCCTATGAAGCCGTTCTTAAACTCTCCCCAGGAAATAATCTGGCCAAAGGAGAACTTGAAAAGTGCCAGAAGTATCAGGAAGAACTCAACACCCTTGCTGAATCAGAAGACAATAGCAGCTTACTGTAATATATTTCTCTCTGGTCACCCTAAAGAAATAAAACTATTTATATAAATTAATGGCTGCTTCTCATTCGAAGCAGCCATTAATTTATTAAAACACTAAAAATACTGACTAAATAATAACCAAACCCGGATAAATATTACGGATTTGCACAAAATCAGTATTTGCTGTCAGCATATCCGACCCAACCCTCAGCCTCTACCAGAGCTGCATCGAATTCAGTAAGTTCAAAACTCAGTTCATGTTCTTCGCCAGACACTTTGAACACAATCTTTTTAGCAGCAAAATCAACATCTGCAGTAACATCGCCCTTCTGAGCAAGAGTAAAAAGAATATCAATACTCTCTTTAGGCATTTCTATTGCCATCATGCCGCAATTGAACATATTCTGACGGAAAATTCGAGCAAAACTCTCCGCAATAACAATGTTTATATCATTAACTTCAAAGGCCCATGGCGCATGCTCACGTGAAGAACCACAACCGAAATTATTGCGTGAGACCACAATCTTCGCACGTTTCAGCTTCTCACCTTTAGGATCAAAGCCGGGGATTTCCAGATCTTCAAGAAGATACGGTTTCAAAGCTTCCTTTTTAACTTCTGTAAGATAGCGCGCTGGTATGATCTCATCGGTATTGATATCGGCTCTATCAAGAAAAATTACCTCACCACCAAAATCTTTCATTTTAAAATTTCTCCAAAACTGAGGTTATATCAAAACATTCTAAAAATTACATATACTCGCGCGGATCACAAAGCTCACCCTTGACTCCAGAAGCCGCAGCCGAAGCCGGACTCATAAGATGAACCATTCCACCCTGCCCCATACGACCGTTGAAGTTACGGTTGGTTGTTGACGCACAGATTTCGCCCGGAGCAAGAACACCATTACTCATACCAAGACAGGCACCGCAAGTAGGATTGGTAACACAGAAACCAGCCTTCCTGAAGATCTCCATAGTACCATCGTTCATGGCCTCATCAAATATCTTTGGCGTAGCCGGTGAAACAACTCCGCGGACATTAGCGGCCAGCTTGTTACCAATCAGTATTTTTGCCGCGGCGTGAAGGTCTGAAAGACGACCATTAGTACAGCTGCCGATATAAATCTGATCGATTTTTGCCCCAGACTGATCTTTAAGCGCGACAACCTCATCAGGTTTGTAACCCACAGTACAAACAGGTTCAATCTTTGAAGCGTCGATTTTAACAATCTTGGTGTATTCTGCATCAGGATCAGAGTGCCACTTCATAAAGTCAGCCAGAGCTTTGTCCTTATCATTATCATAGTCATCAGCAATAAATTCCCAAAGATAATCAAGCGTTACTTTATCTGGAAGACAGATACCGCAGGTTCCTCCGGCTTCAATCGCCATATTGGAAAGAGTCATTCTCTCTTCCATAGTCATAGCCGCAACAGTAGAACCGACAAACTCAATTACATTATCTGTCGCTCCACTTACTGTAAGCTCTTTAATCACCGTGAGGATCACATCTTTAGCATAAACCCCTTCGCCCAACTCACCGTCAATCTCAACTTTAATACTTGCCGGTTTTCTAAATGCGCAGACGCCTTTAAGGATACCGACCTCCAGATCGGTAGTTCCCACACCAGCAGCAAAAGCACCAAAAGCACCATGAGTACAGGTATGGCTGTCACCCATAATAACGGTGTATCCAGGCCGTATAAACCCTTTTTCGGGGAATATCGCATGACAGACTCCGTTTGAACCGATATCAAAGAAATCCTTAATATTATGACGATGAGCCCATTCACGAAGAATCTTGGATTGAATAGCGGTCTTGGTATCTTTAGAAGGTGTTACATGGTCTATAACAGCCTTGATTTTTGTTGGATCAAAGACTCTGTCCATTCCTCTATATTCCAGATCTGCAATCGCAACAGGGGTAGTAATCTCATGACACATTACTACATCTAGCGACAGAACATTCGTTCCGGCAAACGGTTGATCTTTCAAATGTGCAGCAAAAATCTTATCTGCAATATTCTGTGGCATTTTAAAACTCCCAAACAAATGTCATATAAAGCCAAATTCACGCTGAATCTGAGACTATTCATATTATTTTATGCTAATGCCCTCTGTTGTCAATGCCAAACTGTTAGAAGATAACAAAGCAAACATATAACCATAACTCAAGTAATAACAATATTTTTTCAGTATAATTAGTACTAAAAACTTCTTGCATCATAATACATATCCTGTATTATACTCATGAGATACATTTTGTAGACATTTTTTTTAAACATACATACAAGCTAATAAGGAAATCAATAATGGGACTTTGTGGTGTAACAAATGAAATAAAAGAAGATTTTGGTCGCAGGCTGCGTGCCGCCCGTGACGCTAAAGGGCTATCAAGACAGGTTCTCTCTGCCAGACTGGGTGTCAGCCCAAAAACTGTTCAAAGCTGGGAAATGGGAAGAACATTCATTGAAAAGCTTTCTTTATTCCCGCTTATCGAACGTGAACTCGGAATATCTCTATCTGAAATTATTGAAGAGGCTATGCTGCAGAAATCCGGAAAAAGTACTAAAAAAGCAGCTGAAAGCAGAGCAAAATATGGCAAGAAGTCAGCGCCTGTCGCAGACGTAAATGACACAGAACCTGTAACTTTCGCCTTCACCCAAGTTAGAACAAATGCCGATATTAACCCGGAAATCAATGAAAATTTTTATGCGATACCTATCGTCAAGCCTTCATCGCTTGCCAAACCGGTATTCGATCTTAAAGAGAGTGATGTTATCGATCACACAATAATAAGCAAAGAATGGGTTCCGCGCGGAGGAGTTATGATTGCCTGCACCAATAGCGATACCGGTCTGGAACCTACAGTACCTGCAGATGCACTGATAATAATCGACAGACGCGAACTCATTCCAGAAAAAAACATCGGTCGTAATGTAGCTGTTATTCAGAAAGGTAAAGGCCTGAAACTGCGTAAACTTGAAGAAGGAACAAAACCCGGATCACTGCGCGGCGCACCAGCCGGCGGCAAAGCACGCGGAAGCTTCGAAATCAAGCAGGATAAAGGAGATATAATTCTCGGCAGAATCATCGCTGTATTTGCTAAATACTAATTTCAAATATTCTTTTAAAACAAAAAGCCTGTAATGAATTGTACATTACAGGCTTTTTTTATAGACATACATACTTATATTTCATAAAATTTACTTCTTGCCACCATTAGTCAGCAACATCAGGATATTTATTAAAACAGATAATCAAAGAGCGTTTGCCGAGAGAAATAATGATAGATAAATCCAGACTGAAAGAAATTTTGGAAGAGGTACGCAACGGAGACACTTCGGTTGAAGATGCGCTCGGCTTCTTTCCGGAAGAAGAAAATCTGGAATTCGCCAGAGTCGATCATGACCGTAAGGATCGCTGCGGTTTTCCTGAAGTTATTTTTGCGGAATCAAAAACTCCGGAACAGTCACTGGCAATTGCCGAGGCGCTGGTAAATAAAACCGGATTTGCATTTCTGACAAGAGTGCCTGATAAGACGGCAAAGCTTTTATCCAGTCATTGGAAACAGACAGAATTCAATCCCCTATCCCGTACCATGCTTATAGGCAAAATTACAGCTGAACCCAATCCCCCCAAAGGGAAAGTTCTTATTGTCTCTGCCGGCACAAGTGACATCCCTGTTGCCGAAGAAGCAGCTGTAACCGCACGTGTAATGGGCTGTAGCGTGACAAGCCTGCATGATGCCGGTGTCGCGGGCATTCACCGGTTACTGCGTGCCAGAGCGGAGCTGGCCAGCGCGTCGGTTATTATTGTAACCGCCGGAATGGAAGGAGCCCTGCCAAGTGTTGTTGCCGGACTGGTTTCAGCACCAGTTATTGGCGTACCAACCAGCGTTGGATATGGTGCAGCATTCAAAGGTATTGCAGCGCTTCTGGGAATGCTGAGTTCATGCGCAAATGGGGTTGCTGTCGTTAATATTGATAATGGATTCGGTGCTGGCTGCCTTGCAGCCAGAATATTAAAGAGCAATGGAGATAATAATGAGCATTAATAACGGTTTGGTATCATTACCTACCCGTCCTGAAAATATGCATAAAGGCAAAGCAGGAAGGATTCTGGTAATAGCCGGATCCCGTGGGTTTACCGGTGCCGGCGCTTTTGCAGCTCTAGCCTCGATGCGCAGTGGAGCCGGTCTGGTAACCTGGGCAATTCCCGAAAGTTTGAGTAATGTTGCCGAGACCTTATGCCTTGAAAGCATCACAATGCCGATAGCCGAAACAGATCAGCAGGCACCGGCGGTCGGTGCGAGAGAGACATTGCTGGAAGCAGCACAGGAGTCAGATGCCGTTATTCTTGGACCGGGTTTACCGGTCGCCGGCGAAAGCGGAGAGCTGATGCGGCTGCTGATACCGGAAATAAAGAAATCTCTTGTACTTGATGCAGGCGGCATACGTGCCATTGGTAATAATCTCATGGCACTGCGTAACCGTAAACACCCAACAGTAATAACCCCGCATCCCGGCGAATTCGCCGATTTAAGCAACATAAGCATCGCTGATATTGAGAGTCAACGGGAAGCAAACTGCAAAACTCTGGCTGAAAAATCATCTGCTGTTGTACTGCTGAAGGGTTATAATACCGTTGTAAGTGACGGAGTAAACAGCTATATCAACCAAACCGGAAATCAGGGCATGGCGACAGCTGGTATGGGTGATGTACTCAGTGGAATCATTGCCGCATTTATTGCCAGTGGTATTGCACCATTTCAGGCGGCGTGCACCGGGGCGTATATACATGGACTGGCCGGTGATATTGCCCGCGAACAGTTTGGAGTTCATGGCCTGATCGCCTCAGATGTAATTAATAAAATACCCGAAGCAATACTTAGATACACCCAAAGTAGCTGATATATTTATACTATCATTTCTAATCTTATTTTTTAGCATGAAAGAGTTAATAAGTGATAAAAGAACTAAAATTACCCAAAAAAGCATCCAGGATGACAACAGCCATCTTTTCAGAATGGCTGGTAAGTACTGGCGACGCAGTAAAAAAAGGACAGCCCATATGCGATGTGACAATAGACAAAGTCACATTGGAGATTGCCTGTGATGTTCCAGGTATCCTCACTCATAAAATTGCCCACCGTGGTCAGCTGGTACCGGTCAATGGAGTTATGGGGCTGCTCACCGATGACGGAGTTCCTCTTAAAAATACCGTTGTATCGGAATATCCCGGATTTGCACCCGCTCCTCCCATGCATGTAAGCTGTGCAATTACTCCGGATTTAGGAGACAGTATTGTACCTATGGATGCCATGCGCACTGTTATTGCGCAGAGAATGAGTATTGCCCGCCATGAAATGCCTCACTTCTATCTGACAACAGCGGTAGACATGACCGAAGCAATTAAATTAAGGCAGGAACTTAAGAAAAAAGAAAGGGTTCGTATTGCCTATAACGATATGCTTATCAAAGCCGCTGGTCTGGCACTGCGTAAATATCCGCAAGTTGCATCACTCTATACAACGCAGGGTTATGTACGCCGCAGCAAAATGCATGTAGGATTTGCGGTATCACTGGATCCAGAGGGTCTGGTTGTTCCGGTCGTAAGAAACGCCGATATACGACCACTGAAAGAAGTTTCAAAAGAAGCCAAGGAACTGGCAAAAAAATCCCGCAACAAGCATCTTACTCCTGATGATTACGGCTTTGGGGTTTTTACGGTAAGTAACCTCGGCACTTACGATGTTGAACAGTTTACAGCAATTATAAATCCGGTAAATGCAGCTATTCTGGCTGTGGGAAAAGTAATAGATACTCCAGTGGCGGTAAATCGTAAAGTCGCTATTCGCCCAATTATGAAGATTACCCTTTCAAGCGACCACAGAGTAATTGATGGTGTACTTGCAGCGAAATTCACCGGCTACCTCAAACACCTGATGGAGCACCCAGAACTCTTGCTTGCCAAGATTGAAGATGATGAATAAGTAACATCATGTATGCGCCATAAAACCATTTTAAAAGAGACGGTCGCAACCGTCTCTTTTTTTTAACAGCATAAAAAGAATATATCTTCAAAATATTAGCGCTTTAATCAGTCATTTCGTAGTGGCACAACCGACTCGGTAACCGGTTTACCAAAAATAATTCCCAAAATACTTATTAACGCTGAAATTCCCATTCCCAGCATCGCGTAAAAACTATCATCCACAATCCCTGAATAAGCCCCCATACCGGCACCGATAAGTATTGCCAACGAAATAATCACAATATTCATTCTGCGTTTATGCGATGCCAGAATAGATATAAGCAGTGGTGGAATAACACCGGAATTAAAAACACTGTATGAGAAGAGCAGAATCTTTATTATATCCTTGTTTTCCCAGACAGCGGCAATAGCAATAAAACCAAGAAGAAGTGTCACAACTCTGGCTCTAAAGACATTAGTACCGCAGAGAATATCATGCTCAAAGGTAGTGGAAGCCGTGATCAGACAGGTATCAGCAGAAGAGACAATAGCCGACAGTATACCAAAGAGCAGCAAAAATCCCAACCAATCCGGAAGACTGTTTGAAAGGATATAGATTAAAGCTTTCTGCCCATCAGGGACAACGACGAAATGCTTCGCCCAGATACCAATCATAACAATTGAAAAACTGAAAACGAAGAGTAAAATTCCGGATCCCAAAGCACCTGATCTTGCAGCGAACGCACCTTTAGCAGTAAATATACGACTAAACACATCCGGCCCAACCAGAAACCCGGAACCGACAATAAGCATAAAATACGTCCACTTTGAAAAACCAAAGCTTGAATTCAACAAGGAGTAGTCAATCCCGTTCTCAGGCATACCGGTAGAGTTATAGAGGAAGAACAAGGTCATACCGATACCAACAGCCATCAGAATAACCTGCAGAAAATCTGTTTTCATTACTGAAGCCTGACCGCCAAGGACACAATACATAGTAACAAAAGCGCCAGCAACAACCAGAGATGTATGGTAACCCCACCCTGAAATCTGGGAAACAATCTCAGCAGCAGCCACATACTGGGCGCCAACAATACCGGTCCAGACAACAACCACTACAACCGAGACCAGCCAACGCGCTGCGACACCATTGAGTTTTTCAACCAGATCTGCCAGAGTATACACATCATAGGTGGATAATTTTTTGGCTATGGTTATACCTAAAAGCACAAGTCCGATAGCACCGCTTCCCAGCCACCAGAAAGCCGGCATCCCAACTTTGTATGCCATATCAACAACACCGATAGTCGCTGAAGCTCCGACAACACTCGCGAGTAGAGATGCAGCGACAATCACTCCGCCCCGATTTCTACCGGCCAGGACATAATCACTGAAATTCAGTACTTTTCTAGAATCAAGCCAGCCCAAAGCTATCAGCCCAACAGCATACAGTACCAGAAATATCATTAATTTCTGCTCCTTTAAAAAAAAAATTTTAAAAACACCAAACCCTGTCTCTTCAGCAGTAAAACATCCTGAAAGAGTTTCAACTAGAAGTTACATCACCTAAATACATAACCCCTCTAACTTTACTCTAATATTTTATATAAATACTGTAAAATGTAAATAGATAAATATATAAGTGCATCCTTGATTTTTTAAACAAAGATTAAAAAAAACCGAAAAAAAACGAATTTTTAATTTGCTTCCCAGCCGTTTATAGTGTAGATATACAATATAGACTTCACACTTAATGAAGACGTATAGTGTCCTGAAAGTAGCAGTATATAATTTAAAATCGTTTGAAACATAGAATCACTGGTGTTTTTTTGTTATAAAAAAGTAAAAGAGAAATAGGAGATTTAATTATGCCTGAGCTGCAGAACATGCCAGAGGTCAAGATCGGAGTAGTAGGTGTATCACGAGATTGCTTCCCAGCATCTCTTACTATGAAGAGACTTGATGCCCTGTTTGCAGAGCTGAAGAAGAAAAAGATCACCCATGTCGTTCGTTGCAATACTGTTATTGAAAACGAAATTGATGCCATGGCAGCACTTGCAGACATGGATGAACAGGGAGTGGATGCAGTACTTATCTACCTTGGAAACTTCGGACCAGAAGGCCCAACAACTATCTTTGCAGAACGTTTCGGCGGACCAGTAATGGTAATGGCTGCTGAAGAAGAGAATAAAGAAGTTCTAAAGAGCGACCGTGGCGATGCACTATGTGGCCTGCTTAACTGCAGCTACAATCTTAACCTCCGCTCTCTTCCTGCTTATATTCCACAATATCCAGTAGCCGGTCCAAAGGCTATTGTTGAAGAAATACTCGAATTCACCAAGATTGCCCGGGTTATCATTGGTCTTACCAATCTGAAAGTATTCGGTTTCGGTCCCCGTCCTGCTGACTTCTTTGCCTGCAATGCGCCAATCGGCCCACTCTATGATCTGGGTATTGAAGTTACTGAAAACTCTGAACTTGATATGCTTGAATACTTCAAGTCTGTCAAAGGTCAGAAGAAGGCTATTGAGGCTATCGCTGAAGATATGTCAAAAGAACTTGGTAAAAAAGGTAATCCATATCCAGACCTGCTACCAAAGCTTGCTCAGTTCGAACTAGCTCTTACTAAGTTCATGGAAGAAAACATGGGCGCTTCTGAGTATGCGGTTTTTGCAAATAAGTGCTGGCCTGCATTTGAAGACGCATTTGGGTTTGTTCCATGCTACATTAACAGCCGTCTTGCCGGTCGAGGTATTCCAGTCGCCTGTGAAGTTGATCTTTATGGTGCTGTCAGTGAATACATGGTTCAGTGTGCTACTGAAATGCCTGCAACCCTGCTTGATATCAATAACAGCGTTCCATCTGATATTCTGCCAAAGAGCAAGACCGCTCTAAAAGGCGCTAAAGTTGAAGACCTGTTCATGGGCTTCCACTGTGGTAACACCTGCTCAAGCTGTCTCAAGGGCGGTACCTGCGCCATGAAATACCAGCTCATCATGAACCGTCTTCAGGAAGGTGGCGGCGAGCCAAATGTCACCAGAGGTACTCTTGAAGGTCAGCTGCTTCCTGGTGAAACCACAATGTTCCGCCTTCAGTCTACTCCAGACTGCAAAATCAGATCTTATATTGCTGATGGTGAAATCCTTGATATTGAACCTCATAGTTTTGGCGGTATCGGTATCTTCGGCATTCCTGGGTTTGCTCGTTTCTACCGCCATATTCTTGTCGGTCAGAACTTCCCACACCATGGTGCAATTGCCTTCAAGAAATGCGGCAAAACAATGTACGAAGTTCTCAAGTACATTGGTGTTGAAAGTATCGGTACTCCTCTTCCAGATGGCGTACGTTACGAAAACGAGAATCCATTTCTAGTTTACTAATTGATACTCAATAGACTTGTAAGAATAAATAAGAGACTGCCGAACACGACAGTCTCTTATTTATTCAACAATACGGCAGCAACCGCGATATTAATCACCATAATACCAATATGCAACAGACTTGTTGCAGTAAAAATCAACATCTGGTACTTTAACGCAATAAAAAAAGGCTGCCTGAGATCAGACAGCCACAAAAAAAAAGGTGATAATTTAGTCTATAGCTGTAACTTCAAGTTTTACCGGCCCCGCAGGAAGATCAGCGGTAACAACATCGCCGACTTTAGCACCGATAAGAGCTTTACCAACAGGACTGGTTGCCAGAATCTTACCAGAAGCAGGATCCGCCTCACCTTCGCCAACAAGTGTACGCTTCAGCTCTTTACCATCTGCCACCCGCTTGAAGGTAACTGTTTTAAAAAGACCAACCTTACCATCCTCAAACTGTGAAGGATCAACTATAAGGGCATTGGCAAGCTTGGTATTGAGCATGCTGATCTTGGCATTGAGCATTCCCAGCTCTTCACGTGCGGCATGATAGTCCGCATTTTCACGCAAATCGCCCTTTTCACGAGCCTCTTCAATAGCTTTCTTGATATCAGGTCGTCTATTTTCGAGATCATCGATCTCTTTCTTAATCATATCATACCCATCTTGGGTCATTGGAAACTGTGCAGACATAATAAAAACTCCCGTTAACCCTGTTATCAACTGCCATCATTTACAATACCAACAACCAATATCACAAATGAACTGACACAACAGAGTTTCTAAAAATACAAAAAAAGAACACAGCCTATCACCCTTGGATAATAAGCTGTATGATTACATTATACAAAATTTATCTACAAAAACAATAATACAATATCATTTACTATTGTTCAAGAAATTCTTTAATACGCTTACAACCTTTTTCAATATCAGCGCGGCTGGTTGCGTAGCTCATCCGAATATGCTTATTAGTGCCAAACGCCTCACCCGGGATACAGGCAACATTCTGTTCTTCAAGCAATATATCACAAAGCTCAAACGGTGTATTTATCATTTTGCCGTTATACTCTTTACCGAGACACTTTGAAATATCTGGAAGGACATAAAAAGCACCGCCTGGTACCGGACATTCCACACCTTGAATATCATTCAAAAGTTCGACTATAAGTTTCTGACGTTCTTCAAATTCCTGGCGCATACTCTCAACACATCCCTGATCACCGGTTACTGCGGCAAGAGCTGCAGGCTGAGCAATGGTACAGGCGTTACTTGTTGACTGACTCTGAATATTTGCCATAGCCTTAATTATTTTTTCAGATCCAGCGGCAAAACCAATTCTCCACCCTGTCATTGCATAAGCTTTGGAGCAGCCATTAATAACAATTGTATGCTCCTTAGCATAGTCACTGACGGCAGCTACAGAATAGTGCTTATTTCCGGAATACAATAATTTACTGTAAATTTCATCTGAAATACAGTATATACCATATTTTTCCAGCAATGCGGCAATCTTACCAATCTCCTCCTTCGAGATAACAGCTCCTGAAGGATTCGAAGGGCTGTTTAGAATCAGAGCCTTGGTTTTGGGAGTGATCTTGTCCTCAATCATCGCGGCAGTAAGCTCAAACCCGTTCGCTTCATCTGTCGGCACAACAACGGTTGAGCCGCCAGCGAGTCCGACCATTTCCGGATAGCTGACCCAATACGGTGCAGGGAGCAAAACCTCATCATCAGGATCAATTATAGCCTGAATAGCCAGATACACACTGAATTTAGCCCCTGGGCTGACAAGAATCTGAGTGAAGTCATACTCTACAGCCATATCATCCTTCAGCCAGCCACAAACAGCTTTTCTCAATGCAGGCAGACCAGGATTAGGCAGATAGCCATGCATACCGCTATTGATTGCTTTTATAGCCTCCTGACAAATATGATCTGGAGTTTTAAAATCAGGCTCACCAGCAGCGAAACTGACAACATCTTTACCCTCTGCTTTGAAACCTTTAGCTTTGGCAGATATTGCCATAGTCATACTTGGTTTACCGGCAGCGGCACGCATACTTAGTGGAGTTTTTTCTGACATTTTTCAATCCTAAAACAAAAAAAGTAAATAATTAACCCATATTATAACAAAGGAATATGGTCGTATCAATTAATCAGCAAAAAAGGCTATAAAAAAAGGTACGGCAAGTCATTTATGACATCACCGTATCTTTTAAATAATTAATTTTATTCTACCTCTAATAATTACAATGTCAAGAAGATTTAGACGATTACCTGCCATAAACCGTTATATTTTTTCCAGACACTATTGTACACTTAGTGATTAGCAAAATATACTACTCCGTATAAAAATTCTTATAACTACAGCACATTAGCACCATAAATTACGACAAATAACGTTATTACAAGTAAAAAATATGTCTTTAGCTCCCAATAAAAGAATGCTAAAAAAACAGATCATCTTTTCTGAATCGCTCTATCAGCATCAGACAGAATTTCAGTTACACGGACACAAAAATAATCATTAAGTACCAAAACTTCACCAAAAGCCACAAGTCTGTCATTAATTAGAATATCAACCGGAGCACCTGCATCCTTCTCCAGCTGAATTACCGAGCCTTCTTTGACATTGAGGATATCCTCAACCATCATTTTCGCCCGTCCCAATTCAATTTTAACCTCCATCTCCACATCATAAAGCATTTCCAGAGATCCGGCCGGAATATCAGCTGCCTCTACACTGGTCTGAGTGAACACATGCTGTGGCGGCGCTTCAGGTACCCCGAGTATCGCTTCCATATCTGCATCATCATCACCAATACCACCGGCTAGCAACGCATCAATTTCGTCCTGAGACAGTTCATTAGGAGCCATATAATACTTTCCTTTCCTAATTCAGATAATAATTTGTTATCAATACTTCTCTCACTCTATCCTTACTGATCTTGTCGCTGGAGAGATTTAGATCAAGCTGCTGCAACTGATAGTTTACACTCTCAATCACAAACTCTCTAATCATCTGCTGACCTCTATCAGTACCTAATTCACTGGCAGTCATCCGGTTTATCCGTCTGTTAAGAGCATCACGAATTACCGGATCCATTTTTTTAACCGCTTCTTCAAATTTTGTCCAGTCTTCGGGAGTTATAGAAATTTTCTCCCTTATCTCACGCGGAGTTGGCTCCATCACCAAGACCATATCCATAGCAAGTGTCATAGGCTGCCCACTCGGCATTGCAATACTATAGGTAAGCTTATCAAGTTTATGTTCGAGATGCATAAACTCTTCCAGATTTTTTCTTCCTGTCAGACCTTCACCAACCTGAGTGTCTGCCGGTGCTTTATCACTCTTAAAATACAGCAGCACGCTGAAAAAAGCCGCTTCCAGAACAACGACTGAGATAACGATCACCCAGCCCCGGACACCGCTCATCAAACCACCGCCACCACCTTCCAATTCTTCGTCTTCAGCCATAATACACCTTAAGTAACTATTATAATAAAGAGATTCCTGTATAATTAATTGTCAGTTTATCTGTTATCACTCTCGTCAATATCCTTGACAAACTCTTCCGTCATTATTATTTCTACACGTCTGTTCTGCTCTCGCCCCTTAGGCGTCAGGTTGCTGGCAATCGGCTCATTATCGGCACAACTGGTTACCCTGAAACGCCGTTTTGCTATCTTACCCTCATCAGAAAGATAAGACATAACCGCATATGCTCTCTGAAATCCCAAATACCATCCATCCTCATAACCGGAGCTTGCAGTATGCCCTCTGACATCAATTCGGTTACGATAGCCCCGCAAAGTTGGTGCAATATCCTCACGTAACATCTGTTTACCCTGTGGTGTAAGTTCAGCACTATCGGGACGAAATAACTCTGTGCCGCCGATAGTGATCGTCGTTCGCTGATCCTCCCGTATCGTTTTGACCGAGGTTGTCTTCCCTTTCGGCCCGCGCCGCAATACAAAAGCCTGAATATCAGTCATAGTCTGAGGCTGCTTGAATATCTGCTGCTGCGCTCTGTACGCCGGCATAACCCCAAACTGCTGCTGAAACTGGCGTGAAGTACGTGTCACTTTATCCTTCTTCAACTCCATCATTGAGAGTAGAATTACAAAGAAACATAGCAGCAGGGTGATCATGTCACCATATGTTGTCATCCATGCGGGAGCTCCGCCGCCACCTTCATCATCAGCCATAAATAAATCGCCTTAAATTTATAAATTACTACTGGTAATAGTATTACTCATCCTTATCGTCTGCCTTCCGCATTGATGGAGGCAGGAATACATTCAATTTCATCTCAACAATTCGCGGATTATCACCGGACTGAATCGCCAGCACCCCGCGCAGAACAATCTGCTTAATCATCAGTTCTTCAGCATTACGAATAGACAGTTTGGTTGCAATAGGTCCAACAACGAAATTGGAAATAATTGACCCATACATTGTAGTGATCAGCGCAACCGCCATACCGGAAGTAAGTGCAGACGGATCATCCATACCTTGTGACAGCATATTAATCAGACCGATCAAAGTTCCAATCATACCCCAGCCAGGAGCATATTTTTCAAATGCGTCAAACCAGCCTCTACCACTGCCATGCCGGTTGTCAATACAGTCGATCTCGGTTGTAAGAATTGCTTCTATCAACTCCGGATCGGTTCCATCAACCGCCAGCTGTATTCCTTTGACCATAAAATCATCAGAAATCTGATCGGTTACATTTTCAAGAGCCAGAATTCCATCACGTCGCGCAACTTCCGCAAATTCAACCAGCTGTGTTATCGTATCGGATGCCACCGTACTTTTTACAAAAATCGCATTCAACCCAACCTTCAAGGCATTTATTGTACTCTCAAGCGGCTGCGAGATCATTGTTGCCGCAATACCGCCACCGAACACAATAGCAACCGACGGGATATCGATAAATCCCCCCAATGCACTGAATCCAATACCAATTACAACCACGCAGAAAGATCCAACCAGATAGCCAACCAGTGTCGCTAAATCCACTTTATTATCTCCTAATCAACAGGTAAGTGCCTGGTAGAGCGTATATACTCTACAGTCTTGCTTATAACCTCGTCAGCACTCTCTTTAACCATTATCTTGTCATTAGTCACAAGGGTAATGATCGTATCCGGTGTCTCCTCAACGAATTTAATCTTATCCGCATTTACTACCAACCGTTTGTTATTGAGTCTGGTCAATGAGATCATATAGTCAATCCTTACACATTATACTTCAGCATCTCTATTATCGGCAGTACCACTACCCTAACTTGAGCGAAAGGTATATTTTGAAGGTATATCCAGCCAGAGTTGATTTTTAAGCACAAAAAAAAGCAGCTTCTGCCAATAAATTGCAGAAGCTGCTTTAAGATATTATAATTTAATCAGACTATCTCTTTAGATTTATCAGTTCCTGCAGCATCTCATCTGCAGTGGTGATGGTCTTGGAGTTAGCCTGGAAACCTCGCTGAGTTGTAATCATTGAGGTAAATTCCTCAGACATATCCACATTAGAGGTTTCAACAGCACCGGAACGGATTGAGCCACGACCACCAACATTGGCGAAAGCTACCTGACCGTCACCTGAAGCCGGTGCAGTATAGTACAGATTGTTACCTGCCGCCATCATTCCATTTTCATTAGGAACAAGAGCGATTGATAGTCTAGCAATAGCCTGCACCACGCCATTTGAGTAGACTCCCTGAATTATACCATCAGGGCTGGTTGTGAAGGAATCAAGTGTTCCCGGAGGGGAGCCATCCTGTTCACGGAGATTAAAATCACTCGAAGCCGCCACCTGAGTCAGATAGCTGAAATCCAGATCCTGTTCAGCATCAGGGGACAATCCTTCAGTAAGATTTACACGCAGCTGGTCACTTACACCCATCTGTTCCAGAGTTATATCGATACCGGAAGTTTCAGAGAGTTCCGCACCCTTTACATAATTACCGTCACTGTCAAAACGAATTGTACCGGTACCAACATTTACATTGGTCTTTATTTCATTGCTTGCGGAATCAACAAACCATTTTGCATCTGTATCATCCTGTGAATCAGCAATCCATCTATAAGTGGAGAAATCACTGTCACGCTCTACCAGAGACATTGTCATTGTAACTTCTTTAGGATTACCCAGAGAGTCATAGACGACAATATTTGTAGTTGTAGATCCTCCCTGCTCCGCACTGTACTTAGTATCCTGAACCCACATATCACTATATGACACATTATTGTAAGATATCACAATATCAGTAATAGCATTCTCAGAACCAAGGTTACTTACAATAGAATAATTCTTTGACGGTCCATTAGTATCAAGAGAGCCATAGCTAGGATTAATATCGGTAGCGGCAAAATACGAACCAAAATCAAGCGAACCATCAAATGCAGATTGCGCTGTATATAAACCGATACCGTTATTCTGAGCGTAGGTAATACCAGAGAGAGTTGTTTCAAGATGAACAGAGGTATCACCAGGATCGCTCAAGCCGGTTGACTGATACATATTATTCATATAGAGATTACCGTCACCTGCCTGCATATCAGTTATGGAGCCAAAGTTAACTGAACCAATACTGGTTCCAGCACTGTCAACTATATTAATACCTGTTGCCCCTGCTGACTGTGAGCCGGTAGTACCAACAATATCACCACTATCCATATCGTATACAGTCATAGTGTAATTACCGGATGTGTCAGGACCAGAAATATCATATTCATAGATATCATCCACATCACTTCCCATTGCCGCAGAATTGAGATAGACCGATCTCTGGAACTCATCGCAGCCACCAATACCCAATGCTTTATTGGTAGTACTTACCGGCGTATTTCTTGCCGAATCAGAATAAGCGGTAACCGCATACTCATAAGATCCTGTAGTCCCAACCTCATAGGCATCAACCTCATAATACCACTTGGACTTAATAGCCCATCCTGGTTCATCCAGTGACCAGTTAGTAAGACTTGTGGAATCATCACCTGTCGCTTCAAACGCGCCGGCATACGGCACAGTAGTAGTGATACCGGTTCGGGTAAACGCACCCGCTGTTTCAGGAGGTACATTATACCCATATTCTCCGCCGTCAATTGAGCTTGAAACTCTACCGGCTGTCTGAATAGTTCCCATCGCACCTCCAATAGGAGGAACGGTAAGCTGAGTTTGAATAGCTTCAATAGAACCTGCATTTACAGTTGAATTTACATTACCGCATAGCATAAGCATCAGATGTTCAATAGTTGTTGACTGCGCACCGTCATCATCATCATAAGAGAATGTCGTCTCATATTTTCGCCCACCCTTACGATAAGATATGGTAATATCCTGATCGGTGTTTGAAGGTGTATAACTGTCAAGACGTCCGTTACCGCTGGATATGGAATTACCGAAACGAACAGAGCCATTAAAGGCCTCACGCGCAGCAGAAGCCGACATGGTAGTATCATTTGCCTGCGCCCAGTCATCGCCGGAATCAGTAGTCACGAAGTTTACAATATCAGTACCAGCAGGAGTGAAAGTACCTGTCGTTACCGAAAGTCCGGCATCACCGTAACCATTTGTCTGAGCCCAGTCGTGCAGAGACCATGGTGATGTAGATGACTCTGTCGTAGTTGCAGAAGTTGCCAGTAGATGTGAATATGCCTGATCGGCATCCCATGAACCGCTCGACATATTATCCTGAAGGTCAGAATAAGCTACATCATATACTTCAATTACGTATCCGACTGGATCTGAAGAATTTTCTTCCAGATGATAATATAGAGTATCCGCAAGCTTGAAGCCAGAACCTTCGAAATCCCACTGTGTAAGCTGAGTAGCACTGTCACCTACAGCGGTGAAACGGGCTGGATTGTCAATGTTTTTAAATGGCTGTGTCCAAGTATTACCTGACAGATACCATAAATCCTCGAGCGCGGTGGCATTATCACCGGCAAGGCTTGCCTCAGTAATTGCACCAGTCTCCGGATCCTTAACACCAAATGCGGAGCTTGACCAGACAGTACCTCCATTAATATAAGCGTTTCCAGTCAGTATATCCCAGGTACTATCATCTGAACCGGTACCATAAGCGGCATCCTCAACTTCACCGAGATACGCTTTCAAAGCTTCATTTGAATTGATAGTGCTGGCACTCGCGGCAAGATTCAGACCATTTGCAACCTCTACATTTGAATTCAAGTTACCTGTCAAGCTGATCTTGGTTGTCTCAACCGCAGCCCCGGTCTGACCAATAGGAATCGTAATATCATCAACGTCACCTGACTCAGGAATACTTCCGCCGGATTCCGCCATAACGCCCTGCACCTGCAGACCATCACCATAAAGAAGACTGCCGTCAGAACCGATATAAAATGTCCCATCACGAGTATAAACATTATTGTTACCGTTACGCAACACAAAGAAACCATTACCTTCCAGACACATATCTCTCTGATTTCCAGTTGTCTCTGGTGAACCTCCGGTAAAATCTTTCATAATACTTCCGGTCTGAGTACCCATACCCATCTGAAGTGGATTAATTGATCCACGACCGGTATTCGGATCAGCAGTAGTACCACCCTTTAGAGTATGTTCCAGCATGGTTCTAAACTGAAATACACCTTTCTTAAAGCCTATGGTATTAACGTTGGCAAGATTATTACCAATGTTATCCATACAGCTCTGGTGTGTCTGTAAGCCGCTGATACCGCTATACAGTGCTTGACTTAAACCCATAATACGCTCCTTATTACCAGTGCTACTCCGTCCTTCTGACCAGACTCGGCAGCAACTTTTAAAAATTCTTTTTTATTGCCCTATACTCCCATGAGCGATGCAGGCGAGATAGCTTCTCCTCCTTCTTCAAATCCAAACATTATAGCTATCTTTCCATCATGACCCTTTTTATAGTAAATACTATTTACAGTACCACTTATCGGTTCGTTCTCCGGAGTATAGCCAGAGAAGCTCTTACCCAGATTATTCTCAATTGCCGACTGCATATTCAATACCTGAAGTTCACTTAGACCGTTGACATTACCATAGTCACTCCAGTCATCTGTTGTCGCATTACGTACAGAATAAATATCATCCGCACTTACGGCCTCGCCTCGAGAAGTATAGAGATAGAAGTTATCATTTTTGAAGAAGAATCCTTCAACAATACCACCGGCCATATTTCCGTTATTTGCTTTAACAAATCTGTTTACATACTGTTTACAAGTTTCCATCTGTTCCATCTGATCGGTAGTAAGATTTTCATGAGTATCGATATCCTTAATGTATATACCCTGTCCACCCCAGGTTTCCACCCAGTACTGTCCATCTTTTCGATATACATCTTTTACGATGCCACTCTTCACACCGTCCTGATTTCCCTCACCATCAAGTTGCTCGGACTCAACATACTGATTAATAAGCGAAACGGCATCTTCAAGTTCAGACTTTTCAGCCGCAGTAAGATCACGTACCTGTGCCACACCGATCATCGGTATTGAATCACCTTCATAAGTATTAAGATAAATCTGCCCATTCTGGGTAGTTATATTCTTAACAATACCTTCAAAAGCTTTGGCATTTGCATCAACACCGACGACATACTTCTGAACCATAGCTGAAGCTGCATTAATATCCGGGGCCTCATCCATATCCGAAACTTTTGTAATATCTTCATAAGTCACAATTGTACCGTCATCTAGAGTAAGACGTACACTGTCATCATCAGTAAAAGTATTGACGACAACCCCTGTAGCGTCATAACCATCCAGATCCTTGGAGGTAACCTCTTTACCAATCAGAGAACTCGCTCCCTGAACCGCATACTCATGGCGCATATCAACCATGGCGTCAGTCATAACTTTCTGATTATCCAACTGCTGAAGCTGAGCAAATTGCGCCATCATATCTGTATCCTGCATCGGGTTTAGCGGATCCTGATTCTGCATCTGTGTAACCAGCAGCATCAGAAAATCTTCATGCGACACATTATCTGTATCACCGCTATTAACTACACTGGCAGCCTCTTCTGCTTCCTGAGCACTGCTCATATAGTAGTTTTCACCGGTTGAAGACACATATGTAGTATCTACTGCACTCATTTTATATACTCCTGACAATTATTTACTATGCGACAACGTCCACCGATCCGTCTTCTCGAATCACACTCGTCTCAGAAGATTCCGTTTCAAGCGTTTCTTCAGCACTCTGACCTGCTACACCGGATACTTTACCCGAATTCTGGCGACGGCGGAAACGTCGCTCCTGTTCTTCCTGCTGCGCTTGAGCAAATGCACTCTGCTCACCACGTCCATCCTGCTGCTGCTTATTCAATTCAACCTCAAAATTTTCAAGTTTTATTCCATGACCTTCAAGATTACGCTTCAACTGCTCAACATTATTCAGCAGCATATTCTTTGCGCCATCAGTCTCAACCTTGATAGCCGCATTTGCCTGACCATCCTTGACTGAAACCTCAATTGTCATCTTTCCAAGTTCCGGCGGCGACAATTCCATAGTCACACTCTTCATAGATTTTTCAGCGCTGCTAGCCATCAACTTAGAAAGCCGGTCAATATTTTCCATCATATCCGCATACCGAACATATGGGTTTTCTGTTGTCGCAGTATTATTTACCGACTCATTTACAACTGTTTTAAAATCAGCCTTCGTATCAGGTTCCACTACTTCATAATCAGACTTAAGAATTGACGCAGGATCATCCTCAGAACCTAGCCCCTCCTCAGAACCACCTGAGCTCTGCTGTTTATTTTCACCCTGTCCTGAAAGCTCCTCATCCACAACAGTATCAGAAGTTGCCCCACCAGCAGTATTTTCTCCATTATACGATCTTCCGGTTAATGAATCTTTTCCGGTGTCTTTTAGCGCTTCAGGCTGAACTTCAGTCGACTCTTCAGTTACTACTGTCGTCTCGGCCGTTTTCACATCATCCTTTACAACCGCCTCAGTCACTGAAACCTGTGAATTCTCGCTCTTAACTTGTGTTGCTTGTGCATTAGTATTAACAGATTCTTTACCATTATCGGCATTTTTAGCGGTAGCCTCCTCTGAATCACCCAAAACCTTATCCAGAACATCTAAAGTATTTTCTGCCGCTGTTGTCTCTGTACCTGCTTCAGGCAACTCATCCTCTATCTCGCTATCTACTGCGGTGACTTCACTATCAGCAGAGATCAGTTCAGCAATTTCACCTTCGGCACTATCTTCAAGTACCGCATCCGCCAGAGTATCTGCAAGTTCTGAGGTAGTAGCGGCTTCATCAGCAACAGAATCCATCAATTCCTGACCAGACTCAAGGTTACTTAACTGGCTCAATATCTGCTCACGAAGATCTGCATTATTATTAAGACCATCCAGCAGCTTACTATTTAATTCCGCGGCATCCAGCATACGGTTATTAACATTAACCACCTCAATACAAAGTGATTTAAGAACAGTTTCAGGAAGCTCAGGGAGTTCAACATCAGGTTCAATCTCCTCGAGAACCCCTTCAACCGCAGTTGCAAGTTCATCCTCAGGGACAAGCTTTAGCATATCCTTTAGTGACATAGCTTCGTCATCACTGCTTATTGCTGACTGATCATCTGTACCCGCATATTTTTCGGCCAACTCAAGAATTGCCTGCGAAATTTTATCAATCTCAACCGGATCAAGATCAGAAATGTTAATCAGATCACCTATAGCGGCTGTATCCTTTTCAGTGAGACTACTCTTGCTTATACGGTCGTAAATACTCTCCAGCTGTTCAAGATTTTCGTAACTGTCATCCATCCCGAACAAAGTTAAATTTTCATTATCACTCTGAATATTCTGCTGCTGTGTTGCTGTAGAATCATATGGAGCAAAAAGTCCATCTGCACCGTCAAGTACCCAGTCTACAACCTCATCAAGTTCATCTTCCGAGAGCTCGGACATTGATTCCGGATCAAGACTGCCGTCAGATATCAGAACCGCTATCCGCTGAAGAGCTTCAAGTTCTTCAGGAGTTAATGCAGCTACTGCAGCTGAAGTTTCATCTATATCATCACTGCTGTCAACATCATCATCAACACTTTGATTCGATTTTACTTTGCTGCTCTTACTCTTCAGACTCTTTGCGGAAGATTGACTGGAATCACCAGTGCTAGTCTCTGTTGTCTGACTAGAAGTGCGAGTGGCAGTAGTTGCTGTACTTACACTTTTAACTTGACTGGCAGCATCCAGGACACTATTCAGACAGTCGCTAAATGCGCTAGAAGTTTTAACCTGAGTACCGGAGGCACTGCTTGATGAGACAGCAGTAGATACTGAACCGGTTAATAATTGAGCAATTTCCATTTTTTCTCCATCTATCAGGTAAACTACCTGCTATGCACCCTGTAATTCCGGTATACGTTCTGGAATATTTTCAAACCCGTCACTATTTTTATCTATACTAAAAGGCAACTCCTGTACCGCATCACGAGCCTGCTCTATACCAATCTTCTCCCATTTTATCTGTTCATCGACATTATCACGATCTTCAATGAGTGAATTAAATCCCTCGGCAACAACTTTTTCATTATTGGGATTCCAGTCGGCATCATTGGCATTCTTCATATTAACTGAAGCCCTGCCCCAGGCAATTAGAATACCCACATATGAACTGACAGAAGAACGCAGCTCTCTACTTACAATTATATCAGATCTGGGAGCAACAACTCGCACATCACCAGCTATAAAGGTAAGGACCGTAGAAGTAATAAAATTCTCGCGTACCCGGGCTCTGACAACACCCTTTTTCAGTACAAGATTATAATTCACTGTACTATAAAGCTGTTTATCTTTTATCTTAGATTTTTGGGTGACTGATTCGATAAGCAGTTCGGTATTACTACCGATCTTAATGCGTGAGTTGATGCCAAATACCAGTTCAATACTTCCCTGACCGGTACTAATGACATCCTGAGGATAGATCTTACCACCGATCTGCATTCCCTCACCAATACTCACCGATGTGTGAGTAATATTGGTAACGCCGGAATACGCGGTAATCTGACCGACACTTGAGCGGTCGACTGTACCTTCAGCGGCCAGGATTATCGGACTCAGAATTATAGCGAAGAGCAAGACAACTATGGCAATGCGAATTCGATATTTATCAGTACATCCATGTGATTGAGTTAGGGCTAATCCGCATCCATTCAGACATGCCGCATTATTGAGTATTCTCATTACCGTTGGTAGATATCAAAAGTCGTACCAAATCGGCTCTTATTCGCGGTTGCATCAAAGTAAATATTGTAAAAGCATCCGAAACCGTCATTTTTTTCATATATTCTGCCATCTGTTCGGAATTTTTATAATCGGATGTACCTGGAGTTGTCCAGGCTTTTGCTATTGCCGCAGGGGACATCCCGGCATATTTGTTCTCCAGAAGTGGCAGAATCTGCCTTTGATTCCGCAACGGCATAGCCGCCATAACCTCGGCAGTAATGTCAGGAGTAAGATAAGAATCTATCGCACGCGCACTTTCATATGGTGAGATTGAAAGAAAATAATTAGCAATAAGTTCAGGATCCAGAGCGCGCAGAGTTCGTCCCATTCTATCAGTCTTCTCAGCCAGCGATGCCTTGGTATTCTCAATCTTCCAATTCTGAAGATTTTCTTTCTCCCTGACATAGTCTTTCTTCAAAGTTTCGATCTGCTGGCGCAGATCGGCCAGACGCTGTTCATGCTGACTCCGCAGTGCCCGCAAAGCCCTGATCCGCTCCTCAAGCTGTTTCTTCATTTCATTAAGAGCAGCCGCTGATGCGTTACGGGTATCATCTGACCCTTCGGTTGCAGTAAGATTCTGCTTACGCTTCTCTCTGTCAGCGACCAAGTCGTTATACTCATTGATCTGCTCTTTGGTCATAGCATATTTACGGTTACCGACCAGCACCCAGACCATATCCTCTAAATCAGTTGGGGTAACAAATCCAAGTTGCAGCGCGACAATAAGATATATAGCCAAAGCAAGAAAATTCATTGCCATGACGCTCATAATAATATACAGGAGTCCACTGAGTGTTATCTTTTTTTTCGCCATATTACTCTATTTTATGCTTATCTTTTCTAAATTTTGCAAGTCTCAGCTCTTCCGCCGTACGTTTACGTGACATCCTGATTGATAACTCATCAAGCAACTGCTGCTGTTCGGTTTCAAGTTCATGCAGATAAGTTTTCTTACGCTTATCCTTTAGTATTTCAATAGCCTTTTTATCCCGCTGTGACTCAACAAAGGCCTGCCTCTTACCAGCGACCTCTTTAGAAAGTCTTTGAACCTCATTATTTGCAGTAATAATGCCCATTTCAATACCTCCGACTATAAGCATTGCATCCACCATACCGGACATATGTATTTTTTCATTACTCTTGCCTTCACGCATATCACGAATAGACTCAATCAGATCCTGACGATCTTCCTCCAGCTCACGAATTTTCATGCGCTGCTCCTCTACCGCTTTATTAGCTTCAGCGAATTCCCGCTTTTTTTCGTCTTCAATAATTTTGCGATACTTCAACACTGATTCCAGACGAAATTTAAATTTTTTTGCCATTTATACTGATAACCTTAAAAAAACTACTCAATCAAAAACAGATTACTGTGCCGGCGGAACCTGTCTTCTCACTATCTGAACCGGCCGGCTATACTGCTCAGCAAGGTCTTTTAAACTAGACTGGACAGCAGCAAAATCCGTATGCTCGGTCATACCCTGCTGCAAAAACTCATTCAGCTGCGGCATTATCTTAATTGCCCGGTCAATTTCCTGATTCGTTCCGGCAACATAAGCGCCAATATTAATCATATCCTCATTTTCAGCATAACGGGCAGCACCGCCGCGTAACTGACGTGCCGCCTGAACAAAATCTTTGGGCATAATTTCCGACTGCAAACGTGAAAGACTGGCCAGAAAATTAATAGCCGGATAATGACCCTTTTCCGCAATTGCCCGATCTAGCACAATATGACCGTCAAGAATTCCTCTGCTGGCATCACCAATAGGATCGTTCATATCATCACCCTCAACGAGCACAGTATAAAAGCCGGTTATTGAACCCTTCTCGGATTTTCCGGAGCGCTCCATCAATCGTGGAAGCATACTGAACACACTGGCGGGATAGCCTTTACCCGCAGACGGAACCTCTCCAATTGATGAGCCGATATCCCGCTGTGCCATTGCCATACGGGTCACCGAGTCCATGAGTAACGCCACATCCCTGCCCTGATCACGAAAATACTCGGCGATAGCAGTCGCGACAAACGGACAACGAACACGAACTGGTGCCGGCTGATCGCTGGTAGCTACCACAACAACGCTTTTCTTCATTCCTTCAGGTCCCAGCTCACGCTCAATAAACTCGCGTACCTCTCGCCCACGCTCCCCGACAAGCGCCACAATACAAATCTCAGCTTCAGAAAATTTGGTAATCATACCCATAAGTGTCGATTTACCAACCCCGGTACCAGCAAAAATACCGATACGCTGCCCTCTGCCAATAGTCATAAAACCGTCAATTGCCCTTATTCCCGTAGGAAGCGGCTCAACAATTCGCGGTCGCATTACCGGATCCGGTGGATCCGAATAGACCGGACGTGTCTCCGTAGCAAAGAGCGGTCCTTTACCATCCATCGGCTCACCCAAACCGTTCAGTACCCGCCCCAGAAGATGCTGGCCAACCGGTACAATCTGTTGCGTATTAACACTTTCAACCAGATCACCAGGACCGACACCACGCATCTCTCCCAACGCCATAAGCAGTGTCGCATCCTCCCGAAAACCTACCACCTCAGCATCTATCTTCTGTTTGGATAAACGGGAATGAATAGCACAGATACTGCCTACAGGAAGGGACATAGGCGTCACCTCAACCAGCAGACCGACAATTCTCCGGATTCTGCCGGTAATGCGCCCGGAAAGAATATTCGGAAGATCCTTCATTTTCTCTCTAAATACCGAATCAGTCATCCTGCTCTCCGACATTTGAATCAAGGACTTCTTTAATTATTGCTTCTTCCGCACTGGGCAAGGTCAGACCGGAAAGATCGGTAACCCCTGAAAGTGATGATTGTAACGCCGGATCAACCGAAGAATGTACAGTAGTATTGTCGCTGACATTTGACTCTTTAACCTCAGGTTGTGCCGCCGGCGGTGTCGCTTCAGCAGCAGGTTTATCCCCTGCCCCTGGCGCTTTTCGGGAAGCAACTCGTGGTCCGCGGCGCCTCTTACTTGGTTCAATCTTTGACTTGCGAGTCGCCTTTGGTCCATCTGCCGCCGGTGCCGGAGGAGCTTGATCTGCAGCAGCCTGATCAGAAGAAGCAGGAGCATCCTGAGTCTGAGCTGGCGCTGGTGCTTCCACAGCGGCTGCAGGCTCGGGTATAATATCATCAACCTGCGGCAAAGGAGTCAACATCTTACCATCCCACTCCCGCATTCCCTTGATATCACCGACAAGAGCCCTCTCTAAAGAGGCAAACTGTTCTTCAAGACTTAAATCCACCTCACCGTCACGGCTTATTACTTTTATCCCGCCAGCTTCAATACTTTCATCAGCGGAAATACTGACTCTGCCAATGTCGTTAAAAATAGCATTGAGAGTAGGAATTTCTTCCTCAACAGCTCTTACATTAGCCGGATTAACTTTGATAACAAGATCATTACGCGTATTGGTCAGAGCGACAGCTTCCATAATCAGCGGGACAACAAACTTTTCATCTACCTCAACCTCTCTCTTCACTATTTTTTTGGCAATCTCCAGAGATAAGGCAAGCATATCAGCCTCAGCCTGTGCCTGAATAGTCTGCCTCCTGAAACTCAGCTCGCTCAAAATATGCTGCAGCGCACCATTAAGCCCGCCAATTCTGGCTTCAAATTCACTGCGCGCGGCTGCTTCGCCGGTCTTTCGCCCTTCAATCTCACCCTGAACTAAACCATCTGCAAAGCCTTTATCATACCCCTGCTTACGCATTATCTCTTCAAGCTCAGCGATATTCTTCTTAGCCTGCTCTATCTTTTTATTGGCGGTTTCAGTAGCTTTAGCCAGAATTGCTTTAGCGGTACTTTGAAGATCAGAATACTGATACGCAACAATTGACTCACTGTTATGCTGACCGTCAAAATCTTCCTCGATCAACTCACCCATCTGTTCAACCTTTCACACCCAACATATCAGCTTAGCAATATCAGAATTCAAACAGCAAAAACACAGTACAATCATTACAGCCGGCTATCAGACTACGACTTCATCTTCTCCGCCTCTACCGGCAATGATAACCTCACCGGACTCCTCAAGTCTGCGGACAATATCCACAATACGCTGCTGCGCCGCTTCAACATCGGACACTCTGATAGGACCCATAAATTCCATATTTTCCTGAATCATTGTAGCCGCACGTTCAGACATATTCTTGAATATCTTATTCTGCAGCTCCTCTGACGCAGTCTTAAGAGCAAGGGCAAGCTCATCATTCTCAACCTCTTTAAGAGTCGCCTGAATACCTTTATCATTGACCAGAATAAGATCTTCAAAGACAAACATAAGACGACGAATCTGCTCAACCATATCCGGATCCTCTTCCTCAAGATTCTCCAGAATGCCTTTTTCTGTTGTCCGGTCAACCAGATTAAGAACCTCTGCAATATTTTCAATACCACCGGCAGTTTCCAGATCCTGATTAA
The DNA here is from genome assembly GCA_963677015.1 of Planctomycetota bacterium. GTDB lineage: Bacteria > Planctomycetota > SZUA-567 > SZUA-567 > SZUA-567. Next base: position 1,442,404 of record OY781533.1, on the reverse strand, counting down.
CAATTGAAGATAGCCTGGCTTCAAGCCCTTTTTCAACCTCTCGTATCGCCTCTGGTGTTGTCTGTTCCATACGGGCGATTCGCTTTACTACCTCCAGCTGCTTCTTTGGTGAAAGGCCGGCAAGAATTTCAGATGCCTGCTTGGGATGTAAATGAGCCATAATCAATGAAATAGTCTGCGGATGCTCGTCCATAATGAATGTCAGCAGAGATTCAGTATCAGCCTGCTTGAGAAAATGAAACGGAGTCTGCTGAATTGAATTTTCCAGCTCAGAAAGAATTTTGGAAGCCTGCTCCGGTGACAGACTCTTCTCAAGAAGCATTCGCGCATAATCCAGACCTCCCTGTTCGATATATTTACTGGCCATATAGGTCTGGTAATATTCTTTAACCACCGCATCACGCAGATCGGAACTAATTTCGGCATCAAGCTTTGCTATCTCCATAGAGAGAGTCTCTATTTCATCTGTAGAAAGATTGGTCATTATTTTCGCAGCAGAATCAGAATCAAGGGCAATCATAAGAACTGCCGCCTTACGCATTCCGGTCAAACCCTCTACTTTTTTTGGAGACGCAGACATTATAAACTTATCCCATCTAAAAATATCAAACTAGAACTTAATATTTCACTACATTTATTATACACATTTTCCCCGGGATAAGCAAAAAAAAGTAATACCGGAGACCTAAGTCATATCAGGACCTGCCTGATATTAATACCCATCACGTGAAGCCATCCAGCGTCGGACAATTCCCGCAGCTTTGACCGGATCCTCATCAATAAAGTCACCAACCTGATCACGCATATTTTCAAAGTCCGCCTGCAATCTGTCCGCTTCGGAGAAAGATCCTCCGGTAGCCATAGTCAGCGCATCTGTTTCCGGAAGTTCGACCTCTTCGGCAGGGATAGACCGCTTCGCCTGCAAGTAAAGGAAATATATCGCAGCAAAGAGAATAAACAGCAGAATCAGCGCAACAACATTATCAGTGAGGAAGTCTTTCAGACGATCAACCTTTTCTTTGCGCTTATCAGGCTCCAGCTGCGGACGCCACAGCACCTGCTCAATCTGTATCTCCATATTGTTTGAACCGTCAAGAATACCAGCAACTTTTGCAACACTCCTCTCAAGTGCAGTGAGTGCATCACCATCAAGTCTTGGCAGAGGTGAACGCAGACGCATCGGTTCACCGGTATCAGGATTTATTACATCTTTACCATCCGCGTCTTTTTCGGTAACCCAGTTACCATCCGCATCTTTTGTATACTGATATGGCAAATGCACAACCACCGATACAGTCTGCGAACGTATTACCGGATCATATACCAGATTGGTATCTTCATACCCGAGTTCCATCAGAGTGTGTTTGTCCTGCCGGTTATACTCACGCATAATCTCTCTGCCGCTACCGCCAGGAGCCATATTAGTATTTGTACGAATGTTTGGTTGAGTACCGACCACGTTTCCGGGTGTATCGCTGGATTTGTCGGAGATCTTACGCGAAGTTATATCCTTGGCTTTACCCTCAAGAATTTCGTGTCTCTGCACCTGTTTTCTAGTCATATCCCATTTAGTATCAACCCAGGCGTAAACCTCGGAATTTGGAATAATCTTGCGGACACACTCTTCGATTTTCTCACTTACTTTCAGATTTGTTTTATTATTTAAATCCATTGCCGTCGCAGCCAGCCCGCTGACACTATCTTCTCCCTCTGCCCGAAAGTGCCTGCCTTCCTGATCAGTAACTAGTACCGCATTCGGACTCAGACCCGATCTGGAGTATGCGACCAGACTGATTATCGCATCTGCAAGGTTTCTGGTCAGAGGCTTACCCATTGAGGTCTCCACCATAACCGAAGCGCGCTGTTTAAACGGCATACGAAACAGCGCTTTTCTTTCACCGCCCTGATATATAACCTTGGCCGTCTTGATACCGTCCATACGCTGAATCATCTTGGCAACCTCAGATGAGAGTGCAAGTTTAAATCTTTCCTGAGTTATCTCTTTGGTATCTGTAAACTGAGTGTCCTTGAGAGCCTGCTCAAAACTTGTTCCGCCATCGTCAGGAAGGGCATTCTCTTTTGCCAGAATAATCAAAGCATCATATTTTTTATCTTCGGGAACAAGCAGAACCTGATTTTTAGCATCATACTCCGCATCAATATTCTGGGCCCGCAACATTGAAGTATATTCATCAGAGTCTTTCAGTGAAACACGGATATCCAGAGGAACATTCAGCTCCTTCTCATCCCGTGATCCAATCCAGATAATAAGAGTCAACAGAGACGCGACAGTTATAATCATCGTCACCACACTCGCCCGCTGTGTCGATGACATCTGCCCCAAAAGCTTTCTAGCATTCTCCATTAACTGCCTAATTACTTCCATCCCACTCACCCCTTTATAGTAGATTCATTCTAAAATTCAGACATGACTCCCCTTGAGAAATCCCCTATTATCAATTCATTATATAACTTACAGTACCCCACCACCACAAAAATTTCCGATAAAAGTTGATTTTTTTTACAAAAAAACAGCTGGTAACGCCATATCACCAGCTATTTTAAAAAATATATAAAAGAGAACCAGCAACTTACAGACGCATCTGCATGACCTCATTATAACTGTCAACAAGCTTTCCACGTACCGCCATCAATGTCTGAAAGGCGACATCAGCTTTTTCAACTGCGCCCATAACTTTGGTAATATCAGCTTCTCTGCCGGTAACCAGCCCTTCAACCGCAGTATTGGCCTCATTCTGCATCTGATTAACTTTCTCAAGGTTATCAAGCAAGAAATCCTTGAAGCCAGCACCATCTACGGCCTCACCGGTAGCATTTTTTGACTCAGACACTGCCTTGCCAATGTTACCCAGTCCTTCTAACCCATTGATATTAGCACTCATAATTCAACCTTTTAAAACACGGAACAAAACCCGAATCACTCCGCAGGACATAACTTACAATTCACTTTACCCCACTATAATCATTATATCATTATACATTAGCGGTAGCAAGACAATACTTCTGTAGCAAAATATAAATATTACACCTACATATCTATATTACCGAACTCAACAATTTTATTTCACAAATTTTACTTCCAGCCAGCACTCAGGCAATAATCTGTAATGCCCCGGTAAAAATTCCTTTTGCAGTTTCAAACGAAGCAAGATTCGCTTCATATGCCCGCTGCGCCACCATCATATCAACCATCTCGAGCGTAGGAGAAACATTCGGATACTTCACATAACCATTTTCATCAGCATCCGGATGGTTCGGCTCATATCGCATCAAAAGATCGGTATCATAATCAGTCTGAATACTGTCAACCTCTACACCCAGAGTCTCAGAACCGGTAAACCGCGGAGAACCTGGCTTAAATGAGATCAACTTCCTTCGATACGGATTATTTTCACCGTTCTCATCATGTATAGTATTAACATTCGCCAGATTATTTGCATGCATAGTCATGCGGGCACGTTCAGCATACAACGCACTGCCGGCGATATCAAAGTTGGTAAAAATTCCTCCAACCTGTGGCATAGTTAAAATCCTTTGAGCAAAAATTCATTCACAAAAATATCAGTCACTTCTTTTACCAAGCCTAAGAAACTTTGGCGGAGGCATTGAGCAGCATGGTAGTCTGCTTCTTATATAACCTCTGCATTGCAGTCATCTTGAGCTGGTTTTTTGCCTGATCCAGCATCTCCGTCTCAAGATTTACACTGTTCTCATCATGACGCTCAACCGAATACTCCTTACCGTTGAACATCCGCATCCTGGGATAATTTCCCTGATAGGTGAGATCCAGTTTTTCATCAGGCTCAAACTGACTCGGATGGTACTTTTCCCTATTGTCAATCGCTTCAACTAATGACTCGGTAAATTCGTCTTCAGGTAAAGTCTGACGATAATAGTCCGGAGTCTCAACATTGGCAATATTATTTGAAATAACCATGTTTTTCTGGAAGGCAAAGCCCATTCCCGCTTCCAGAACCGGTAAACTCTCTCTCTGAAAGAGTGAATCGATCCATGCCATATCATCCCATCCTTAGATTTTTTACTACGCTGGTAATTAATTAACAATAACTGTACCAGCTGACCAATCAAAACCAACAATCAACATAAGTAATTATTACAGAAGCACTTAACTATAAAAAACCGCTAATTATCTGGCTATATTTCTCATGTCCTATAATATTTTATCGGCAAATTAATCCAGCGACATCAGGTAAAATCTGCCGTTTTCAACTTTTTTCGCAAATTTTTTTACGTTATAACTCGAATCTGAAATTATTTCGTTCTTTTACCCAAAAAAACACCTAATTAATATTATGATTAAAGATAAATCCCCTGCACAACCGATATCCTAAATGGTTTATTATTGTCAAATCATAATATACAATTGAGGAACGCCATGTTATATAACAGATTACTAACTTTAATATTGAGCGCAGCAATACTGGGAACGTCTGTTTTTTCTGGAATTGCCAAGGCCAGTGAAAACAACCTGATCCAACTCGACGGCAGTGGCTCAGAGGATGCTGATGGAGACAGACTCATCTATAGCTGGCGCCAGCTATCCGGACCCAGAGTGGACCTGCTGAACGCCAATACAGCCAAACCCAGCTTCCAGGCACAGGTACCGGGAGAATATACGTTTGAACTGATTGTTTCAGATGGACGAATTCAGAGTAAACCTGCCAAAGTAAATGTTATTGTCGAAGAGGCCAATGAAATTCCAGTTGCTGTAATGCCCGAGAAAATAACTATAGAGCTAGGGCAGAGTGCGGTTCTGGACGGCAGTAATTCCCGTGACGCCGACAATGACAACCTTCTATATAATTTTACCCAGATTTCAGGCCCCAGCCAGGTTATCAGTTCGACTGTATCTCAGGAACCAGCATTTACTATTGTACCCCAGACTATCGGAACCTATTCTTTTGAACTTGTTGTTAATGACGGCAGAGCCAATAGTGACCCGGCACTCTGTATCGTTGATGTCATCAAACCAAACTCTGCTCCTGTAGCCAGAGTAAGCGCGCCACAGAAAGCAGTAATAAAGACCAGACATAACTTTAATACCTCTCATAAAGAGCTCAAGGCTGCTGTTACCGCCCCACAACATATAACAATACCTAAAACAGCGGTTTCACCTGCCTCAAATAATGAAGGACGCACTCTAACAGCAACCATTCATACCGCACAAAGCAGCAGTAAAAATAAAATGCCCAAAATGGTTGAAGAAATCAGTAATCTCAGTACCAGCCAGCCACTCAACATTACTCCAATTGCTTCAACCTCCGGTGATATGGTAGTCACCCCTGGAAGCAAGGTTGTAATCAAAGGCTTTGGAGTAGATCCTGATGGCGACTCACTTCAGTTCACCTGGAAACAGACATCCGGCCCAATAATACCCGGCAGCCCGATAATGCGCAAAAATCTTGCTTTTATTCCTCGTAAAGAAGGTACCTATGTCTTTGCTCTCACCGTCAATGACGGCAAAGCCGAGAGCGATCCTGCTAGTTGCGCCATTACCGTAAAAAATAATTCCGCAGCCAAGATTACACCAGCTGCACTTGACGACGCGACTGTAGTTGAAGACATTAACTCCCTTGAACTGTCCATACCCAGAGATGATGATACAGTTCACGCAAGCATCGATGAAAAAGAGGATGAAGACGATATCTCTTTCAGAGAGCTGTTCAGTATTGACTGAAGAAAATAATCTGATTTTATTGACCTGCCTCACAAGGCAGGTCTTTTTTTTAGCCCCCTGCACTGACCGAAACTCATTCCTCCAAATTAATAATTTAAAAAATCCCGCTTTAAATAACAGAATATCTCAAAATTAAATTCCCAAAAAAATAATTGAGTTTTATAATAAAAAACGGGGACTAATGTGATAACGGGATACAGCCCTATCCACGCCTTTATATAAGGAGAGCCATATGCAGAAAAAATCATCTTTAAAGCCGGTTATGATAATTGTCGGACTTATTGCCGCACTCGCAGGATTATTATTCGGTCTGGACATCGGAGTAATCTCAGGGGTACTCCCCTGGCTGGATAAGGACTGGAACACAACAACTAAAGATAAAGAGACCATCGTCAGTGTTATACTGATAGGAGCTTTCTTCGGCTCAATAGGTGCCGGCTACGTCTCACAAAAAATCGGCCGGAAACGGACTATGCTGATAAGCGCGGTTATCTTTGCCATCGGTGCCGTATTATCCGGTCTGTCAACCACTCCGATTATGATGGAATGCATCAGATTCTTTCTGGGCATCGCCATTGGAATCGCTTCATTCACGGCACCTTTATACATCTCTGAATGCGCACCACAGGGAATACGGGGGGCACTTATCTCCATGTATCAGCTCATGATCACAATCGGCATTCTTGCCGCTTTCATATCCGACACACTGCTCGGATATGGCGGACACTGGAGACTGATGCTGGGTATCATTGCACTTCCGGCAATTATAATGTTTATCGGTATTCTATTTCTCCCCGAAAGTCCCCGCTGGCTCTATCTTGCAGGTAAAAAAAGCGATTCTGAACGGGTGCTGCTCAAACTCCGCGGTAACCCTAAAGAAGTTGAAAGAGAACTTTCTGAAATAGGCCAGGCGCTCGAACAGGACAGTAAGGATTCAGGCTGGGCGCTGCTGAAAAACCCTAATTTCAAACGCGCCATCACTCTTGGGATATCTCTTCAGTTATTCCAGCAGTTTACGGGTATCAATGTCGTTATGTATTATGCCCCGACCATTTTCAAAGCAGCCGGCTTCAGCTCTGACAACCAGCAGATGTGGGGAACAGTACTCATCGGACTTATAAACGTCCTTGCAACCTTTATCGCTATTGCATTTGTTGATCGTTTCGGGCGCAAGCCGATACTTTACGCAGGATGTCTGGTTATGGCCGCATCACTCTTCTTTGTCGGCATGGTTTTCCACGCAGGAGTAGACAGCTCACCGCATTATCCATTTATAACCATAGGATTCCTTTTACTGTTTATCATCGGCTTCGCATTCAGTGCCGGACCTCTGGTCTGGGTAATCTGCTCAGAGATTTATCCGCTAGCCGGACGTGATGTCGGAGTCACACTGAGTACTGCCAGCAACTGGATCTGCAATGCCATAATAGGTGCAAGTTTTCTCACCATGCTCAACACCTTCGGAAACGCTGTAACCTTCTGGATTTTTACAGTTCTAAATCTTATTTTCTTTATAGTTGTCCTGCTGTTTACCCCTGAAACCAAAGGGAAGTCACTCGAAGAGATTGAAGAAAACCTTATGAGCGGCAAGAAACTTCGTAATATAGGAAATTAACATATTAATAGTTACTGATATTTTCCAGCAAAAATAATAATAGAGACAGAACGAAGTTCTGTCTCTATTAAAATAGCATCTACATAATAATTATCCGGATTATATAAAAATTACCTTAGACAGCCGGCAACTCACGCTGCATACGGCTTTTCAATGCCTGAATAAGCTTTTCTGTAACCCGGCGCTGAGTGAATTCCCTATCCCCAAATCGGCGTACAGGTATAACACCACCGGCAGCACTACTGCAGATAAACATCTCTTCAGCTCTTGAGATAACGTCCGGCAGCAGCCGTTCCTGATACAGCATAACCCCTTCCCTTGCCAGAGTTTCAAGCACAAATCCCCGCATTACTCCAGGCACGACTCCATCCTTTTTAGGATGCGGCGTAATAACGCCTCCATCTGTGACCACAAAAATATTTGCTCTGGTTGTAGCCAGCAAAGCTCCATCCTCATCACAGATGACCGCCTCATCATATCCCTCAGCCACAGCTTTACGCAGCGCCACATGCTCACGCATTCCGCTTCCGAACTTATGAAGCGCCATAGAATCACCACGCAATCTGCGAAAACAGGCATAGGTAAGATCTACCCCCTGCTGCATTTTATCCTGATTATAGATATAATCAGCCAGCAGAATTATTTCATTCACATCCTGCCGCAACAGGATTCCAAACTCCTCCTCAACCGGAGAACACCCCGGAGTAATTATTATTCTGGCAATACCGTTATAAACACTGGAACGTGATACCAGAGTCGCAATGTCACGTTCGATACGCCGGCAGCTCAGAGCATGGGAAATACCTATCTCCGGCAGACGCAGACTCTCCGCCAGAACATCAATATGCCGGCTAAGCCGCAAAGGTCTGGAATTATCCAGCATCACCGCACACTCCAGGCGTTCACCCCAGAGAATACTCCGGTCAAGAACGGATAACTGTGCAAGTTCAGCTCTGATCAATTCTCCATTGATAAATACATGCTCCATTTACAGACCAACCTTCCTCTTCAGCGCTCCGGTCGGACAGCTGTGGACACAGTCTCCGCAGGAAAGACACTCACTGCGCCCTACCTCTTTTCGGACATCAAGCTCCGCCGGACATACATTATCGCATTTACCACAATCAATGCACTTATCTTTATCAAGTTTAATTCGTACCACCGCAAAACGCGAGACGACACCGTACATAGCACCCAAAGGACAGAAACCACGGCAGAAAAAACGGCTGATAAAGATTGATAAACCTAAAAGAATAACTGTGATCAGCAGACGCAGCGGATTCATCCTTGTCGTTGCATATATCAGCTGCGAAATATCTGAAATTCCTGCAAGCTTACTCGGGATATCAGCTTCGATAGCTGCTACCGGACAATAGGTACAGAAGAGTGTCGAATAATTCATATCAACAGTGGTCTGTGGTGACAGGATAACAATATCCGCTTTATGCAGCAAATAAGGGACTGTAAATATCTCAGTAGTAAAACTGCCGCCGGCAGGAATATGCTCGTTGTATACCCGGTCTTCGCCCCGCCAGATCTCTTCGCCGGTAGCCTTATCAAAAAACACCGGAGTCAGCACAAACTCATCAAGCGATAAAGCACTGAGATTATCGACCGTAACCTCGACCAGTAATTCACTATCCTTATATTTTTCTTCGGTCTTCTGCTCAAGCTGATCAAATACCGAAACAGTGCTGGCAGTATCTGAATTTTCAGAAGAATTCAGAGACTCATCCGCAAGCAGATCGCCAAGACCTCCCGTTCCCAAGCCGACAGGAGAAAGTCCACCAACCTCTTCAGCAGGAAATGCTTCTTCAGATGATTGAGCGATATCGGTATCATCCGCTATTTCTTCGAGTGAAAACGGATCTGCCGAATCACCGGCCAAACCGCCAGCTCCCAGACCAATCGGTTTCAAACCACCTCCGGCCTCACCGGCAGACAACCCTTCAGGCACAGGGAAGCCACCCTTGGTAACTGTCGTTTTATACTTGTCTTTTGCAAAATATCCCTTGTTTTTAGCCGCAAATATTCCCTGATCCAGCTCAGGAGTGTCTTTAGCGACAACCGGCTTATTAACCCGGATGTAGGCTGAGTCCGCCCAGAAGCCGAAAATATAGGTCAGAAGAAAAACAGTGAGTAATAAAATTATATATTTAAGATAACGCAGCGGTTTGGGCATAGATAATTTGGGCGTTTTTATCCGAAAAAGAAGCTCCTGCAACATACCGAACGGACAGGCATAACCACAGATCAGCCTGCCCAGAACTATTCCGACAGCCAGAACACTTCCCAGCGCAAATGCCGGTATACTCCTTACACCGAAACCATAGCCGATTATTCCCACCGGACAGGAGAATGTCGCCCAGGGACAGCCATGACAGTTGAATCCAGGGGTACAAATATTTTTAGCAGAGACACCAAAAATATTAAGATTATAGATAAATGCTGAGGCGACAGCAGTATAGTTACGTACCTGAGACCAGAAAGGAAGTACTTTACGCATAAATTTCACCCCTAGTCACGCTCAATACCGTGACAGTAGATTATTTATTAGCCTGTAATATTAGAAGGCAGCGCCCCGCGCCACCGGAAAGCTCTACATTCATGTAGGGCAATCATCAATCTGCGCCGCTGCCGGTTTGAGTGATTTGGCATCATAAAGCTTTCCATCAGCCTTACGCCTGAGTAACTGACCGGATTCAATACTGTTTACATAATCATCACCGTCAAAATTTTCCCGGGTATTGCCATCAAACAAAGCAACGGTATGCTCCTCATAAAGCAGCGCATACCCCAGCAGCCCCAGAGCAGCCACAATCAGTACGATAGTAAATAATTTCCTGACACTGAACATAATTAATTATTATCCATCAATTCCCTGCCTGCTGCAACCCGGCGGGTAAAACCACAGTCATCAAAATATTCCAAAACCGCAACCGCATGATTTCGCCCCAGACCGCTAATACTCCGCCAGCGCGCAATATCAATAACTTCAGACTCTTCAAATTCCTGTGCCAGCAGCCCTTTCAGACGCTGAATTTCTCTGGCTGCTACCAGATATTTACCACCTAGAATAATTCCATTACCTGAAGTAACAAATATCCTTATAACCTGTTGTGATTCCTTATTAGTAACCATAAACCGATCTTTAAGCTCACCCAATGGCAGCCAATACCCCGGTTCGTACTCCAGACTCTCCGCCACCACGCCATACATCGACAAAGAATTACCCTCAAGTTTCGGTTTAAAACCAGCATGCCGCACAAAACCGGCTTCAATAACGATATCGGCATAAGGCGCAATATTTTTTACCGCAGCCTCGACTCCAATCGGAGGAACCCGGAGTATTTCCGCAGCCAGTTCCAGAGCCATACCACTCCGATATTCATTTGCTGAATGATAATCCTGAAGTTTCCGGACAAAAATACGCGACAGCTCAGCTATTTTAGCAGTAATAAGCCAGACGTCAGTCGCCAGCCTGCGTAATCTGTCACCCGCAACAAGTATACTTATTTCCTCCTGCAGTAAGCTTCCAGACAGGTGGCTAAGCGCAGATAAATCCGTACGCGAAACAACATACCTGTCACCGGATAAAAGTTCGGATAACAGATAATCCTCTTCTGCGACAGCCGTGTCCGCCTGATTAAAAAGAGAAATGCGGAACAGATCCTTATTACTCAAACGGTAGCCTCCTTCTGCAGACAATACCCTCCCACCGGCAATATTCCCTACAGGACTGGCTCCGCGCAGCAGAAACCGGTCACCCGCAACCAGAACCGACTCCGCATCAAGTTTCAGATGCGCAAAAGCAGTATCACCAAACTCTGGCAGCTTGGGACCAAAGAACTTAAGCGAAGCATTAAGCGCCAGAGTACCCGTATGCAGCCGACACTTCACCACACGTTTATATAAAAAATCCTTGGCAATACAGTTAACCCGCACAATATATTCTGATGCAGGGCTATAAGAATCATGGCAGAGTACAGCACCGCGTTTTATTCCACGCACCCCGGCAGAAGCAGCAACAAAATCAATATTCAGCGCCAGACAGCCGCCGCTGACACCGCGCTCAACCTTTTTGCCATAACTTTCAATGCCGCGAATCCGCACCTGTTCACCCTGGAGATTCAGATAATCCCCCAGTGCGACTTCACCTGATACCGGAATCCCGGTCACTACAATACCATGTCCTTTAGAATGAAAAGTCCTCTCCACAAAAACCCGGAAATCCCTTGAATCTAAAGATGCCTGCTGCTCAAGCACCAGCTTTCTTATACCCTCACGCAGACCGGATAATCCCTCAAACGTTTTGACAGAGGTATAATGCACCTGCTGGACAGATAGACCATATTCAGCTAAAAGCCCGCAGGCATCCACAGCCGCAACCTCCCGGTAATCCGCACTTACCAGATCGACCTTGGTAATTACCAGAATAATTTTAGCGGTCGTAAGCTGCGCAACAATCTCCAGATGCTCCCGCGTCTGCGGCATTACCGACTCATCTGCAGCAACAATTAATAATAAGATATCAGCAGAAGAGGCTCCGGCAGCCATATTCTTAATAAAATCTTCATGCCCGGGCAAATCAACTATTCCGACATTGTTGTCCTTATCGAGAGGGCAGGAAGCAAAACCGATATCAATACTCAGGCCACGCTGACGCTCCTGAGGCAGACGATCCGTATTGCACCCTGTCAATGCCTCAACCAGAGCTGTTTTGCCATGATCAACATGACCAGCTGTCGCCACTATTACCGGTATTACTTCGCTCATAACAGACCTCTTATTATATACCACACAAAAATTCAAGTATTATTCTGAGTCCCGAATAATCACTCAAAACTCACCGCAACCGCTCAATACCTCAAAACGTTTAATAACCTCTCTGATAGCAATGAAAAATCAGAATCCGAGACCGCGATAATATCAAGCCAGATTTTTCCGCCGTTAACCCGTGCGAAGACTCCTGACTTCCGAAATTCCTGAGAAAGAATTTCAGGATCCATTTCTCCCGGAGTGACCACAACCGCCCAGGACTCAACCCCGGAATCCGGCAGCGAACCACTGCCGATATATGCTTCACTCGGACATACCTCGAGTTTGAATTTTACCTGCTGTGTGAGCTGCAGACACAGACTCTCTGCCCGCTGCTGCAGCTGGCTTTTAGGAGCACTCAACATACGATACAAAGGAATCTTTTCTTCATACTCCCCGTTCACCCAGATTTTCAGTGTCGTCTCAAGAGCCGCAAGAGTCAGTTTATCCACTCGGAACATCCGGGCAAAAGGATTCTTTCGAACCCGCTCAACCCACTCGGCCTTACCGCATATAATACCCGACTGTGCCCCGCCTATAAGCTTATCACCGCTGAAACAGCAGAGATCTACATCTGCCGCTATCGAATCCTGTACCAGCGGTTCATCCTCTACCCCCCAGCGACTGAGCGGCACCAGAGCCCCGCTTCCAAGATCATCAAGCGCACAAACTCCCAGCTCCCGCGCCAGCCTCGTTATCTCGTGAATACCCGGAGTACCGCCAAAACCACGCAGGCGATAGTTAGATGTATGCACATGCATAAAGGCCGCCACCTCTTCGCTGAAAGCGTCCTTATAATCCCGCAGGTGCGTTCGGTTGGTCGTTCCGATTTCATGCATCTCGGCCCCGCTCATACGCATAACATCCGGCATTCTGAAAGCACCGCCGATCTCTACCAGCTGACCTCTGCTTATAACGACCTGCCGACCGGCAGCTATAGTATTAAGAACCAGCATAGTTGCAGCAGCATTATTATTTACCACCGTCACCGCTTCCGCACCTGTAAGTACCTGCAACAGGCTCTCCACCTTCAATTCGCGGAGTGTTCGCTTGCCGGTTACCGGATCACTCTGCACCGGTGTGTAGCCCCCGGCAGCCAGAACTGCTTCCTGTGCCTCAGATGCCAGCGGAGCTCTACCCAAGCCGGTATGCAACAGAATTCCAGTAGCATTTATAACCTTTCGCCGCTGCACCTCAGCAATTGCCTCCACGCTGCGGCAAACAGCCGAAACCAGTGAATTATAATCAAAATCAATTATATCGCCGGTGAGGATACCCTTCCTGACCCCTTCAAGGTGCCGCACCAGCTGCGATTTAAATAATTCTTTACCATATTTAACAGTAAAAGCGTCAAGATCCGAATCTTCAAGAATTCTGCCAACAGCAGGTAGTTTTCGCAATAAGTCGTTAACATCCATACAATAATAACCCCTATAAGCAACCGTGAAGCTTGAAAATTACAAGAAAATCACTAATCCAGCCAGATACAGCCGTAATTATAACGATTTAAACAGATAATAACTACTGCTATTCTCAAAATTCTACTATTCAATCTATTGTCTTGAACAGCAGAGGTATTTTTATATACTTATATAATAATTTGAGTGTGAAATAAATCATATTTAAATATCGTTTCGATAACCAGACAGACACTGCTAGTCTTTCACAATTGCTAATAGACATATTCTGGAGTTAATAACTAATGGCTAAACACTTATTTATCATAATTCTCTTGACCCTTTCTGTTTCAACATATGCAGCAGATCTCTACCCGCCTGAAGAGGAAATGACGCAAATTCAAAAAATCCTTCTGCGCTCCACCCCGCTAGAGAGTATTGATACCAATAAAGGTTTGAGTGCACTCACCAGTTTCCCTACAGGAGAAGGCAACGCCGCAGAAAATTACTCCAAACTTGATGAATTATTCAAAACAGACCGAAAATCCGAGGATTATATTGAATTGGTAAACAATCCCAAAGGATTGCGTGAAATTTTTATCGCCACTACCAAAAAAGTCTGCGACTTAGAAAAATACTTCCCGTATCTGAATACAGGTACAGTTAGACAACCTGATATTATTGTATTTTTAACATATCTGAACTCAATGCTGGATCTTGCTGAAAAGCTGGAAGGACGCGGTGACGTAAAAGGTGCGGAAGCAATTTACCGCCGGGCTTTGATCTTTGGCTGGCATCTGACACAAAAACCAACATCGATGGTGTCACTTCTTTTAGGTATTGCGATAAAACGTGAAGCGGCGGATAAATATTCAGCATTTCTTTTCCGTAAGATGGATATGAAAGGCAGCGACACCGCCAGAGAATATAAAGAATATCTTGAAGAAGTAGGCTTTAAACTGAACAGAATTAATAACTACTTCCTCGGATCAGCGATAAATTTCAATTCCCTTTTCAGTGCTATCAAAATAGCAACCGAATCAGAGGACATTGTCTGGAGGCAGCAGGCGATTCTTATTCTTGGTCTTTTTCGGCATGGCGTAGTAAACCGGGACGGGGTTATTATCTCCCGGGATCCTAAAATGCAGAAATACGCCGAGAATGCTCTAATTTTTATTGCTGAAAACGGCAAAACACAGAGTGAAAAAGAACTTGCAGCCTGGGCGGTCAAAAAGCTCACGCCAAAAGTTTTTGTTGAAATCAACAGCAAAATGAATCTTAACCCTTACGATATCGGTGTACAATAACGCTTATGACCGCTTGGATTATATTAGCAGGTTTTATTCTTGACTATATTATTGGAGATCCGGTATACCGGTTTCATCCGGTACGGCTTATTGGCTGCATGGCTTTATCATTTGAAGCCCCGCTACGCCGATTATTTGCCAATCAATACCTCGCGGGAGCATTAGCCGCCATTCTCACACTTGTTATTTCCACAACCCTGACCTATCTGATTTGCGGAGTTCTCTATAAATTAGCTGCTCCAGCAGGTTTTGCTATATGTGCTTTTATAATATATTCTACTATTGCCTGCAAAGACATGATCAAGCACAGTAGAGAGATACACAAACAACTCTGCGAAAAGAATCTAATTCTTGCCCGCGCCAAAACAGCAATGATTGTCGGTCGTGACACCAGAAACATGACTGAAAAACAAATTATAAGAGCTACTGTCGAGAGCATCGCAGAGAACTCGGTTGACGGAGCTCTTGCGCCAATATTTTATGCAACCATCGGCATACTCTTATTCGGCCCGGTTGGCGGAGCTTGCGCTGCAATACTTTACCGTACTGTAAACACCCTTGATTCCAGCTTCGGTTATCGCAATGAAAAATATCTTGAATTTGGCCTGATATCGGCAAGACTGGATGACATTTTAAATTTTATTCCGGCAAGACTGAGCCTGCTGCTCATAAGTATGGGCGCTCTATTCACCGGTTTACCTTGGCGTACTGCTTTCACCACAGGTTTTGCCGATCATGCCCAGCATGCCAGCCCTAATTCCGGTTACTCGGAAGCTGCGTTCGCCGGTGCTCTCGGTTTACAGTTTGGCGGCAGCACAGAATATCAGGGAGAAACAATCCAGCGGCCGCTTTTAGGAAAGGCGACAAAAGAGTTTTCCATAAGCGATATAAAAATAGCCTGCAGACTCATGTTCAACACAGTTCTGCTCAGCGTACTTCTCGGCACTATCATTTTATTTTTTTATTCTTATTGATCATAACCTTGAAAAAAAAGAAGCTTACCCTATCATAATATAATCATGAATATACGATTTGTTGCCAACCTTCTGGGTTCACTATGTATTTTAATTGCAGCGACAATGCTGCCATCGCTGCTAATTGCTTTTTTCTGCTCAGCAGGTGCGATATGCTATCATACTCCGACCAACGGCTTTGCAATCAGCATTTTCATCTCACTGGCTATTGGTATTATCCTGAAATACGGGGTAAAATTCGATAAAGATCAGCTCAATATCAGTGCTGCTGACGGATTTGCCATCACCACCTTTGGCTGGCTTATAGCCGCGCTGCTCGGTGCCCTCCCTTACTACTTTATCTGCAAAGGCTGCGGTGAGTTCGGAATTATCCCCGCCTATTTCGAGTCAATGAGCGGCTTTACCACAACCGGAAGCTCTGTTTTCGGAACCTCCATTATAGACGGCGGCTATGGCCTGATAGAAGAATTACCCAGATCGCTGCTCTTCTGGCGCAGCCTTACACACTGGCTGGGCGGCATGGGAATTGTGGTACTTGCTCTGGCGATACTCCCTGCCCTAAAGGCAGGCGGCTACCAGTTGTTTGCCGCCGAAGTACCGGGGCCAACAGCCGAACGCCTCCAACCCCGTATCAGGCAAACTGCAGCAATACTCTGGTACGCCTACTGCGTACTGACAATTGCGGAAATAATACTGCTCTGTATTGGCGGCATGCCCATTTTCGATAGTATTTGCCATACCTTTGGCACCATGGCAACCGGTGGCTTTTCCACCAAAGACGCCTCAATCGGTTATTATGCCCAGAGCGGACACCCATCAGCGCTATATTTTGAAATTATTATTGATATCTTCATGTTCCTGGCAGGATGTAACTTCCTGCTACACTACCACGCACTAAAGGGAAAACCACAGGAATACTGGAAAAATGCCGAATTCAAATTTTATACCTATGTTATAATACTGGTTTCAGTTGCTCTGGCACTGATGGTTTACATCGGCGGGAACTATGATTCCTTCGGCGAGTCATACAGACAATCTATTTTTCAGACACTTTCCATTATGACCACTACCGGTTTTGCTACGACTGATACCAATATCTGGCCGATGGCTGCCCGTTTACTTCTGGTCATCATAATGTTTATGGGAGGCTGTGCCGGATCTACCGGAGGTGGTCTTAAACAGATTCGTATAATGGTAATGTGGAAATGCGGAATCAGAGAGATAAAACGCCTGCTTATTCCCAGAATGTCAAATATGGTGCGAATCGGCACCGATATGACTCTCAATGAACGCGCAATAATGCTTATTGTCGGTCTGGTTTGCCTCTGGTTTTCAATATTCACGATAATGGCATTTGCCCTTACTCTTATTCTGGATGATGTCGACCTACCCACAACGATATCTGCTGTCGCCGCCTGCCTTAATAATATAGGCCCCGGTCTTGATAAAGTAGGTTCCACCCAGAATTTTCATTGGGTACCAGCAGCTGGAAAAGGGCTGCTCTCTTTATGCATGCTTTTGGGTAGACTTGAAATATATTCGGTGCTAGTCCTTTTATTCCCTGTTTCCTGGCGCCGGTAATTTCTTTAAATTCCCCGAATTATCTATATAATATACTATTATTGCTGAAAACACCGAGGATATATAATGGATACCATAACCCATGCATTAATTGGTTCAGCAATTGCTGAGACCGCATTCCGTAAAAAATTAGGGCGCGGTGCCATAATTGCAGGAGCAATCTTTGCCTCGCTGCCGGATTTCGATATGCTCTTTAATCTTACCGGTGATCCGCTGGCAATGATAAAATACCATCGCGCCGCTACCCACTCGCTCCTGCTGGCCTGTATTGCAGCCCCGCTGCTCGGATGGCTTACCTGGAGGATTTCGCATAAAAAAGGTAATATTATCCTCTGGAGTTTGCTTGCACTAACAGCCATTTTTTCACATGATCTTCTGGATCTCTGCACCACCTGGGGCACAGAGATATTTTACCCGCTGACCAATAAACGCTATGCACTGGATGCCCTACCCATAATTGACCCGCTGATAACGGTTCCTCTGCTTGGAGCATTTCTTCTAATGCTGCTGAGCAGAAAACTCCAACTGCGAAGAATACTGGCGTTGATCGTGCTGTGCTGGTGTATCACCTACGCCGGAATTGGATTTTATTTATCCAAGGAAGCAATTACCCTCGCCCGCAGAGTTGCTCCTGCAGGATTCAAAATCAGTAAAGAGAAAGCAATCCCCAACACCGGAACAATACTGCTCTGGCACGTAGTGTTAAAGGATAGCAAAGGGGACTTTTTCTCCGTTTTTACCAGCAGCCTTTCCGGAAAAGTCTTTGCCGAAAAATTCTATCAGGCCTATTCCACCCCGGAAATAAATAAAATTCTGAATTCAGATAAACTGGAAATTATCCGCCGCTCAGCAAATGATCTTATACTGGCAAGCAAAGAAAAACACCACGGCGTAATCACCTTTATAGACATGCGATATGCGATGCTCGATCAGAATATGACCAGTATTCCAATGTTCTTCTTCAATGTAATTATAGACAGAAAAAATCAGAATATTCTCAGAGTTGAGCGTCCAATGCCGGACCGCCATAAATCAGGAAACCTTCAGGTATATTTTGACGCTATCTTCAACTGATTTCGAGGCAGAATGATGAGCAATACAAAACCAACGGATATTAGTCTTTTCATTACGGACTCAAGCAAGAACGATGAATATTTACTCACTAAATTCGACAAAGATCGCCTGAAGAAGATAAACTCAAAGAAATCGGCGCAGGAATATATTACCGCACATTCACTGCTAAACCAAGTGCTGATAGACAAGCTGCAAGTAAAACTGCCACAACTAGAATTTATAATTAACCCGCACGGCAAACCTTTTCTCAGCCCAACTCTTTTTACTGCGAGTAAGCTTTATTTTTCCTTGAGCCACAGCCAGGGAGCAGCCGCAGTTGCCCTCTGCACCGGCTCTGAAATCGGTCTTGATATCGAAGATAACTCTCGAAAATCACCCGAAGCATGTCTAAAACTGGCTCGGCGTTTTTTCAGTGAGAGTGAAAATAAATACTTGGACCCTGCAGTGAACTCAACAGAAGAGCTGCGGGAAAAATTTTTCCGTATCTGGACACTCAAAGAGTCATTTCTGAAAGCTCGGGGAACCGGGATCAATACCAGCCTCAAAGAAATATCCTTCACCATACTGCCGTCAGATATCCAGCTGCAGACCCCTCATAGCGGCCGAAAATCCCCTTACACCTTTTACAGCCATGAGCTGCAGAACCTGACCCTCGGCATCACCGCAGCAACCGCTGGTAATTGCCGCCTGCAATGCTGCAGATATACGCAAGAATACGGCGTATATCATGAGAATACTATTGACTTTGACTATATTTCCTAGAGAATATAAACCTTTAGGCTATATAGTATACGGACAAATTTATTATGCCCGATCCGGATAACCAGAGATTGAGTTGCAGGGAAAGGCTGAACGCCGGTGAAGTCTCCAGATTATTTGCCGGGAGCAGCTCCGCCCGTAGCAAATATTTTGTCGTCCGGGCGGCACTGAACGGCCTTGATTACACCCGAATTGCTCCTATAGCCAGCCGCAAAGCCGGCAAAGCAAATAAGCGCAATCGGATAAAGCGCAGAATACGCGCCGCATTCAGGGAGAATAAATATAAACTCCCGCAAGGCTATGATCTGGCAATTATTGCTCTATATGGTGTAATTACTGCTGATTACACAGAATTAGTGAGGTCACTTGAAGATGCAGCTGAAAGAGCATGTAACCTTTGTAATAAAGATGCCGGCCAAAGTGGCAATGCTGACAATAAAGTATCTGTACCAGAAGGTAATCAGTCCGATGACGCCTAGTGTCTGCATCTACCGTCCAACCTGCAGTTCCTATATGATTGAAGCAATTGAGCGCTTCGGTCTGATACGGGGAGGACTCAAGGGTATCTGGCGCATTATGCGCTGTCACCCATTTGCGAAAGGTGGATATGACCCGGTAGTTCCCGATGATGAGGATAAATAATTATTATTAATCACATATGCAAATAAATAACGCGTAAGAATCAGAATAAGGAAAATTAAATTGAATAAGGATGTTAAAACACAGGTAATTCTGGGTGTCGCGGTATTTCTGACACTCATGTTCTTGATGAACAGGTATATGCCGGCGACTCAACTGCCAGAGGATAAGGGAACACAGAACACCGGTGCCCCTGCACCAGAATCACCTCTGCCCAAGGCAACCCAGCTTACCGATGTCGAAATTGACCCCAGCACCGACACTGCCGATGCAACTGTGAAACAGGTCAATGACATCAAGGTTGTATCTAAACAGTACACCGCTGTCTTCAGTACCAGAGGTGCTGCGATGCAGAGCTACACCCTCAACAATTATTATAACCTCCCTCCGGAGAATAAAGGTCGAATCAACCTTCCTGTTGCCGCAGTGATAAAAGATAAGAATTACTCACTGGCCATGGGAATTGTACGTGTCGGCAAAGATACCTACCGGCTTACCGGAAAAGACTGGAAACTTGTTTTAACCCCTGAAGGAACCAAGGTTGACGGGGTAAAATCCAAAGGCAGCAAACTGATATTCCAGACTACCGCCGGCAAACTGAAGTTAAGCAGAGTATATGACTTCGCCAGTAAAGAAACTGACGGAGACTTCGGCTTCAATCATTATCTGATCATCGAAAACACCACCGGCGAACCAATTGTAGCCGACTACTCAATAGCCGGTCCGGCAGGTATTGTTCCTGATGATCTCGACAAGCGT
The DNA here is from genome assembly GCA_963677015.1 of Planctomycetota bacterium. Taxonomy (GTDB): domain Bacteria; phylum Planctomycetota; class SZUA-567; order SZUA-567; family SZUA-567. Next base: position 1,421,762 of record OY781533.1, on the reverse strand, counting down.
TTTGGAAATCTGAACGGAGTCAGCGCCTATCTTGACAGCAGCAACAGCGTGGTTAAAGAAGAAACCGCACTCACCAAGCTTTCCGATGAACAGAGCTTTATTCATAATGATGCGATGACCGCCTGGATGGGACTGCATAACCGTTTCTTCGCTTCTCTGCTGATGAGCAATCAGCCGGAAACGAACCTATCAGTCTCCTACGAAGCACTCACCCCATCACAGAGCTTCTATAACAGTTTCTCAAAAGATGCTCAGGAATGGCTTGAAACAACCTTCAAGGCTCATGAATATAACGCGAGTGTCTGGCTTAGCACCAATATCTTCGAGATACCCGCCAACAGAGCAGTTGAACACAGCTACCGCTACTATGGCGGTCCTATGGACGACCGTATCGCCAATGCCTTCAGTTCTCAGCTTGATTCACTGGTTACATATTCTTGGAGCTGGCTGGGTTCAATCTCCAACTTCCTGATTCTGATTATGGAAAAGATTGTCTCGGTAGTGGGTAATTACGGAATCGCAATCATCCTGCTGACAATCTTTGTAAAGTTGTGTATGCTGCCGCTTACACGCAAGAGTATGCGCTCACAGCATAAGATGCAACAGGTTCAGCCGCTGATCAAAGAACTAAAGGAAAAGTACAAGAATGATCCGAAGAGACAGCAGGCTGAGACCATGCGCGTTTTCAAGGAAAACGGGGTCAGCCCAGTTGGAGGCTGTCTGCCAATGGTTATACAGCTACCAATATTCTTCGCTCTTTACGGTGCATTCTCCAAGAGCTTTCTAATCAGACAGCAGGACTTTATCCCGGGGTGGATCAATGATCTGTCACAGCCTGATCACCTTTTCCATCTGCCATTTGAAATTCCATTCTTTAACATTCAGTTTTTCAACCTGTTACCGGTGATTTACCTGCTGATGCAGTTACTGCATATGCACATGATGCCGAAGAGTACCGACCCGCAACAGCAACAGCAGCAGAAAATGATGAAATACATGCCAATTATCTTTGTATTCATCTTCTACAGTATGCCTTCCGGTCTTGTACTCTACTTTGTAACCCAGAGTTTCCTGACTGTAATTGAGCATTACTTTATTAAGCGCAATACTGATCATGAAGCCATAGCCGGGGTTGAAACTGGAAAAAATCCTGATGGTTCAGTAAAAGCCGGTACTGGTATACAGGCAAAGAAAAAGAAAAAGAGCAGTAAAAAATAAGCCATTATGAATATTCATAATAACGATACAATATGTGCTATTATCACCCCTCCCGGTAATTCAACGCTGGGAGGGGTACGTATTTCCGGTGACGATGCGCACCGAATTGCCGCCAGCATTTTCACAACCCAAAATTCTGGTATGCTAGAGTCTGTCCGTGGTATCTACCACGGTCGCTGCCGGCTGCTTTTCAGTGACAAATGCAGCAATTCTGCAGCAACCGAGATCGAAACGACAGCATTTATCTATATTTTCACCGCTCCACACAGTTATACATGTGAAGATATTGCAGAGATATTTGTTCCCGGTTCAATTCCCATACTGAATGCCCTGCTGCGTATAATCATTCACAATGGTTCCAGACTCGCAGAACCCGGTGAATTCACGTTACGTGCTTTTCTCAATGGCAGATTAAGTCTGGGTGAAGCCGAATCTGTGGAACGCATAATCAGAGCCCAGACTGAAAATCAGCGACAACTGGCTGTAAACCGTCTTGAAGGAAATTTTGAGCAGAAACTTAAACAATGGAAATCAGAACTTCTATTACTTGCAGGAACTCTGGAAACTACCATAGATTTTGAGGATGAAGATATTGAGGATGATCTGGAGCATGATCTGATAGACAGGCTAAACCGACTTGCCGCCGAAGCAACCGAACTGGCTAGGCAAAGCTCAACCTCACAGCATCTTGATTCTGCAGAGACAAGAGTAGTCCTCGCCGGACTTACTAATTCCGGCAAGTCAAGTATTCTCAACGCATTACTTGAAGAAGAACGAGCACTTATCTCTCCGGAACGTTCAACTACCAGAGATCACACAGAACACCATCTGACAATAAACGAACTTTCATTCATCATTGAAGACTGCCCGGGAATAGATATCAAAAGCAGTATAATAGCTGATGGAGCCACAGCACGTGCCAAAAACCGGTTTCAGGCAGGTAACATTCTGCTACTGGTAATCGACAGCAATGCGGTAAACTATGCAGAACTGACAAATCTGATCGATAATCTTCCACATTGCCGGTCGCTGATACTATTCAACAAATCAGATCTGCCGCAAAATCTTGATAAAGCAACTATCATTGACTCACTGGAAGAAAAAACCGAAGTTATAGGTATTCATGGAGTATCAGCACTCAACGGGGACGGTATCAGAGAACTGCGTGACACCCTATATAAAGAAGGATTGTCAGATAACGACAATTACAGCGGTGTCGGCTTAAGTGCCAGAGAAGAAGAAGAATTACACCACGCCTCAAATCATGCCCTTGCTGCGGTTGAAGCGCTAAGTTTTGGTGTTGAGATGGCAGCTATAGAGTTGCGCGAAGCCTACGAAGCACTGGCACGCCTCGGTGGCGAGGGTTACGCCGAAGATATTCTGGAAAATGTATTTTCCCGCTTCTGTATAGGAAAATAAATCCATATACAATCAATTTGGCATTTGCAAAAAAATGAATTAATGACTAAACTTTAAATAAAGTAACTCCGAAAAAGGATCACGATGAATAACGTTCTTATGATGAAACTCACCGAGATTAACGCTCATGACCCCAGACGCATCAATCATGCGTTCAAGGTATATTGTATCAGTAAGCTCCTTGCCTATATGGAAAATCTCGACGCCAGAACGACCAGCATCATTGAAGCGGCGGCAATTCTTCACGACATTGCTATCCGTTATTCACTCGACAATTTTTCTTCATCTTCCGGAAAACATCAGGAAAAGCACGGCCCGATTATTGCACGACCTATTTTAGAAAAGGTTACAGATGATGAAGAATTTATCGACAGAGTGCTTTATCTGATCGCCAATCATCATACCTATACCAATGTTGATGGAATCGATTATCAGATTCTGATTGAAGCTGATTTCATCATCAACGTTGAAGAGGAAAACATCACCCTAAAGGCCTTTGTCAACGCCAGAGAAAAAATATTCAAAACCAGTAGCGGCATCAAATTATCCAAACAGTACCTGAATAAATAACACCCGCATCGGCATCCTTTTTTGAATTTCCGTTAATTTGTGAATCACCGGAGAAACATGCTATTCATCATCAGGATTGATTACATGGCTCATCTTCACTGAAAGTACCGCAAGTCCACTGGCAAGGTCCTCCTGCTGCACTACAACATCAGCCGGCACCTTTAGCTTTACCGGAGTAAAGTTCCATATTCCCCTGATTCCGGCGTCCACCATCATATCCGCAACCGCCTGCGCCGCATCCGAAGGTACACACAAAATCCCCATCTGCAGTTTTGTACGCCTGACTATCTTTGGCAGGTCAGCCAGAGACAATATCGGTATATCATTTATCTCAGTACCAACTACAGCCGGATCGATATCAAAAGCAACGGGGATTTTCAACCCATACTTTTTCAAACCCGAATACCCAGACAAAGCACTTCCAAGATGTCCTACTCCAACCAGAGCAGCCTCAGACTTTGAATCCCAGGCAACTATAGAATTGATAGCATCATACAGCTCCGAGACATTATACCCGTAACGAGGTTTACCAACATAACCGGTAAAAGAAAGATCCTTACGCACTCCGATTGGCTCAAGTCCCATCTCTTCGGCAAGTTTCTTTGACGATATAGACTCAACCCCTTCATTAAGGCATCGGCGCAGAATACGCAGATACATCGGCAACCGACGTATAGTCGGCACCTTGGTTACATTACCCTTATGATTAATATCGAAAGCATTATTCTGTACTTTTTTCTTCGCCATCGACAACACTCCCCTCTCTATAAAAAGTCGACTATAAAGAGTATTTCACACACTATGCTATCCCAAACAACATAGATTAAACCGAAAAAAATTAGTCTCCCGCGTAGAAGCCTTAAAAAAAGGGAGGAAAAGAGGCAACAACACAGAAGACTAATTTTATTATTACTTAACTATACAAATTTTATCCAAATTTACAAGGATTATTACGCAAGTTTTGGATCGTAAGACTTTAGATACAACTGCTTAAGCTCCTTGATAAGCGGATAACGTGGGTTACCACCTGTACACTGGTCATCGAATGCCTGTACAGCAAGATCGTCCAGACCAGACATGAATTCAGCTTCATCAACTCCGGCGTCACGGATAGAAGCAGGGATACCTACCTTCTTCTTGAGCTCATCAATCGCATCAATAAGACTCTTGACCAGCTGCTCATCAGTCTTACCTGGAAGGTCCAGATATCTGGCAACACGCGCATAACGTTCCTTACAGTTTGGATACTCATACTGAGAGAATACAGCCTGCTTGGTTGGTGCATCAGAAGAGTTGAACTCAATCACAGCGTTTATAAGCAGCGCATTTGCCATACCGTGTGGCAGATGATATCTTGCACCCAGCTTGTGCGCCATAGAGTGACAGATTCCAAGGAAAGCATTGGCAAAGGCCATACCGGCCATAGTTGCAGCATTATGAACCTTTTCACGGGCCAGCAGATCTTTTGCTCCATCATTATAAGCACGTGGCAGATACTTGAAAAGAATTCTGATAGATTCAAGTGCCAGCGCATTGGTATAATCACTTGCCATAACCCCGGCTATCGCTTCCAGACCATGAGTAAGCGCATCAATACCAGAGAAACCGGTCAGAGATTTAGGCATGGTCTTTACCAGATCAGTATCACAGATAGCAATGTTAGGAGTCAACGCATAATCAGCCAAAGGATACTTTTTGCCGGTTGCATCATCTGTCACCACCGCAAAAGGAGTTACTTCACTACCGGTACCACTGGTTGTAGAGATCGCAACCATCAGGGCCTTCTTACCCATCTCAGGGAAGGTGTATACACGCTTTCTGATATCCATAAAACGCATAGCCATATCGCCGAATTCAACCTCTGGGTGTTCATAAAGAACCCACATCATCTTTGCCGCATCCATTGGAGATCCACCGCCAACTGCGATAATGACATCAGGCTGATAAATCTTCATCTCTTCAACACCCTTATTGATGGTTGTGAGATCAGGATCAGGCTTTACTTCATAAAATACAGTTGAATCAAGACCAAGACCAGTCAAATGCTCCTGAATAGTCTCAGGAATACCCAGATCATAAAGAGCCTTATCGGTGACAATAAATGCCCGTTTCTTGCCCTTCAGATCACCCAGAGCTACCGGCAGACAGCCACGCTTGAAGTAAATCTTTTCAGGTACACGGAACCAAAGCATATTCTCTCTTCTTTCTGCAACTGTCTTGACATTCATGAGATGTTTTACTCCTACGTTTTCACTTACACTATTGCCGCCCCAGCTACCACAACCAAGAGTCAGAGATGGTTCAAGACGGAAATTGTAAATATCACCAATAGCACCCTGTGAAGCAGGCTGGTTGATAAGAATACGACCGGCATTCATCAACTCGCCATAACCTTCAATTCTATCTTTATTATCAAGATCTGTATAAAGAACCGCTGTATGACCGATACCACCAAACTCAAGCAATGACTTTGCAGTCTTTTCAGCAGCTTCAAAATTATCAGCCTTATAAAGAGCAAGAACCGGAGACAGCTTCTCAAAACTGAACGCTTCAGTTTTACCGACTTCACTTACCTCACCAATAAGAACCTTGGCTTCAACCGGTACCTTGACCCCGCCAAGCTCAGCGATCTTATAAGCAGGCTGTCCGACAATAGCAGCATTTAGTTTGCCGTCTTTGAGCAGAATACCAGCAACCTTTGCCGCTTCTGCCTTGCTCAGGATATAAGCTCCACGCAGAGTAAGTTCCTTCTTCACTTCCTCATAGACATCCTTAACCACAATCAGAGACTGCTCAGAAGCACAGATCATACCATTATCAAAGGTCTTACTTACCAGCACTGAGTTCACCGCCATTTTAATATCAGCAGTCTCGTCAATAACAGCCGGAGTATTTCCTGCTCCAACACCCAGCGCCGGCTTTCCACAAGAATACGCAGCCTTCACCATACCTGGACCGCCAGTAGCAAGAATGATGTCTACTTCAGGATGATTCATGAGCTGCTGAGAGAGAGCAACTGTTGGCTCCTCTATATAGCCGATAATACCTTCAGGGGCACCTGCGGCCACTGCTGCGTCATGCACGATTTTTGCAGCCAGACAGGTAGATTTTTTAGCGCGTGGGTGTGGAGAGAAAACAATGGCATTTCTGGTTTTTAAAGCGATCAGAGACTTGAATATAGCTGTAGAAGTAGGATTGGTGGTAGGAACAACACCGCCAATAATACCGATTGGTTCTGCAACCTTTTTCACACCATATCGGGTGTCATCTTCAAGAATACCACAGGTCTTCTTATCCTTAAACTTGTTATAAATAAATTCAGATGCAAAATGATTCTTGATAACCTTATCTTCCGCTACACCCATTCCGGTCTCTTCATGAGCAAACAGAGCCAGTTTGATACGCGCACCGGCAGCAGCCATAGCCGCCTCTTTGAAAATTTTGTCAACCTGTTCCTGAGTAAAGTTAGCATAAATCTTCTGCGCCGCTTTAGCTTTTGCGATTACCTCTTCCAATTTTACCTCTTCATCGGTCAGCGTCTCCGCTTCCTTTGTCACCTTTTTTGCAGCCATATCCATCTCCTTAAAAATATACGCTTTTTTAAACAGCAAAATACTAATCAAAGTATGAAATCATCAGTTTTACAGTATTTCAGTACAACCTTATTTACCTCTTACTTCCAATATCGATATCAAAGTATCGATATTGGAAGTATATATCAATCCGAGAATATTTCAAGCAAAAAAGATATTTTTTTATCGATACAACAAAAACACGGGGTCTCAATACAAAATTGAGACCCCGACAAAAGCTTAATAATAAACAAGTTACAAAAAATATAATAAATTACAATTAAAGAGAAAAAAAGCTATTTTATTAACAAAACTTATACTATAGCCACATAATTTATTACACAAACAACCATGTTATTAAATCATTACTCCAGATTTCCAGTGCAACAATCTCTCCAAAATATCATCCTGTATACTCTCAGCTGCTGACAGACAAAGATAGATACCCTCCGGTGCTACCGCCGACATAAATGCCTCCAGTTCATCAAGAGAAATATATACTATTACTGACTTACCCTGTGACTGAATAAGTTTTATCAAACCGACCCACTGCATAATTGGAGCATCACGTCCAAGGCCCTGCTCCCACTGCACGGCATCAAGATTATCAATTCCGAGGATAGATTCTATATGATTTGCTACCCCCTTTCCATCCATATGAAATATAACCCTGTCCATCATTCGTGACTCAAACTCAAGCGAAGGTTTACAAAATTCATCAAAAAGCTCTGTAGATATAAGGTTAGAGAAATCAGCCTGAATTATATGTGATTTCCCAGTCATTGTCGGAATTCCAAGCCAGCTTGCTGAAGGATGACCATACTCCAGAGTTACCAGATTATAAAAGCTGTCATAAATATCCCGGAAATTCTGCTGCGACCTGAGAAGAAGATTATGAACAGCTTCAGGATACTTGAGTAAATCCTTTAAAAGATCCTCCGGCTCTATCCAGCCCGCAACGGTATCAATTCCGGTAGCCCAGCTGGTAAGCCCTACTATATAGCGATCCTTACACTTTTCCAAAGCTATCTTTGTCTGCTCCAATATACTCTGATAATAAGGATTCTCAGGAGAAAAGACCAGCCTCTGTGCAGCAAAGATATCCTCAGCATTTCTCAATACCGGTTTAGCCCAGGATGAGACCTCACTAAACTCCAGATCCATACCAAAGAACGCCCCATAAACCTCACTACCAAGGTTTGGCCAGAGAACCGGGAATGTCTCCCCCTTGCAGCTCATCCTCTCCAGCTTGTCAATAGCAATATCAACCTGATATTCCGCATCAAACCACCTGTCTTTGAGGGTTTCCCATTTCCCTGTATCAAGTTTTACATTCTGATCATAAAGCAGATGATGCCTGGCAAAGCTTATAGGCGGTCTATCAATAATTTCACCATTATACCACGCTTCAACACGTTTCAATGCACTGTCATAATCCTGCATACTTTCTATACCAAAGCTCATAATATGCCTCCTTATACTCTAATAAACATAAAGAACAGGCAACCCATACACCTGTTTTCAGTCTAGCCCATAAGTACGGCTAAAACAATTGCATATATTTCGATAATAATGCATAATATTATTATATTATTTACCAAACTGTTAGCGGGTGCAAATATGCATAAGAAGAACAACCTGAAATTAACCCTGTCTGATTCTCATATCACCGCTATTGAAGGTGTGGAATTATTTGCACAGCTGTATCCAAAAGAGATTAAGAGAATCAGCCTTAACTGCGGAGAGTCAGAAAAGATTTATTATACCAACTGCCATGCACTTATCTACAATACCCGGGGTGACGCTAAAGTACATATTTCAAAAACCAGCGCACAATTCCCTGCCGACTCTTTTACAGTACTACCTGCAAAGACTCCGCTTATTATCAGCACTGATAATGAAATAACACTATATGTATTGGCGTTCACCGGTAGACAAAGCGATAATATACTAACTGCTATCAACATGTCTCCCACCGAGCCAGTAACACTTTCAGAATCACATCATATAGTTTCAAACCTACTTGCAGAACTAATTTCCTTACTGGATAATAGTACCGACCACCGTGATACAGAATACGCAAGCATGCTTCTATGGCACCTTCTGGCGGAATTTATTTTCAGAGATCATTATCTGAACAAAACAAACACCGCAAACATTATTGAAAAAAGTATAGAGTATATGGAAAAAAACCTCAATCATGACCTCAGTCTGGAACTGCTGGCAGAGAACTCAGGCTACTCACCAGCGTATTTCTGCTCCATTTTCAAAGAAAAGGCCGGCGAATCTCCCATTACCTTCTTTATTAAACTTAAAATGCAGCTCGCTGCGGAATACCTCACTCAAACCGGAAAATCAGTAAAAGAAATATCCTATCTTCTCGGCTACAGCAGCCAGTATTACTTTTCCCGGCTCTTTAAAACCCACATGGGAGTCAGCCCCTCTGATTTTCGCAACTCTAATACTCAGTATCAATAATTAAACCGGATACCAGCATAACACTGGTATCCGGTATCTTAAAACTCTAATATTACTGGTATAATCAGTCTCCGATAATAAAATCAGCCAGCTCTTCAGGAGTAGCGACCAGACACTCTGCGCCATTCTGCTCCAATTCTTCACGGCTACGGAAACCCCAAAGAACGCCACAAGCAAATAATCCGGAATTTTTCGCAGTCTGCATATCAACAGAACTATCGCCGATATATACCGCTTTATCAAGAGTAGCTCCCGCCTCTTCCGCAAGTTTCTCAATACCAGCAGGATCCGGTTTTACCGGTATACCGTCACGCTTACCGCGAAATGCGGAGAAATCAATATCAGAATAATAACGCTCTTTGATACCCTGCATATAGCGATCAGGCTTATTTGAAAGCACAGCCATTTTAACCCCGGTAGCCGCTATACGCTCCAGAGCTTCAGGTATACCCGGATAAACATCGGTTTTTACAAAGCAATTATGCGCATAAATTTCAGAAAATTCTGCATGCACCTTTTCAATAATCTCATCAGATCTCGCCTCTTCAGGCAATGCCCGGGTTATCAGGTTCATAGCTCCTTTTCCTACCAACGTACGATAATCAGCATACGGATGAGCCGGATAACCATTATTCTCAAGTGAAGCGTTTACAGAATCAGCCAGATCTTCCAATGTATTCAGCAAAGTACCATCAAGATCAAAAACAACAAAATCAAACTTACTCATTACCCTAACTTTCTTTTTTTACCAATACCCTCTAAATATCCCTGTAATATTTCCGAAGCCAGTCCTGAGCCTCCTCACGACTGGTCACGATTCCTTCAAGCTGTGCATCTTTGAGTGCGGTCAAAATTTTACCGAACAACGGTCCGGGTTTGTAGCCAAGAGCAATCAGATCATTTCCGCCAAGAAGCGACGTCGCTTCAGGAGGTCTGCTCCGTTCCTCTTCAAGCGCTGATAGACCGAAATAGTAGGTGTCAAGTATACCGTGGCTGGCCTGACAATCAATACGGTGCAATTCCAGATGTAACGGAAACAGCGGATCCTGTAAAAAGCGTCGGCGCTTAGGTAGACGCATTCGCTCTAGAGTTGCAAAATGTATATGCCGCCCGATGAGTTCATGAACAGCCTCAATAACTTTTTTAGGTCGTTTAAGGCGCTCCAGAATAGTATCACTCATCTCAGCACTGAGATAATCATGACGATTAAATCTGATTCTGCCGTCTACGGAGATAACTGCAGGTTTTCCAATATCATGCAGTAACAGTGCCCAGGCCAGAACCTCCCGTGAAAATTTATCCTCGGGAATATTCCGTGAAAAGATATCCAGCATCAGTTCGGTATGCGCAAAGACATCACCCTCAGGGTGAAATTCCGGTGGCTGAGGACACCCCTTGAGCTCAACAGCCTCAGGAAGAATATGCTGCAGCAGATTGGTCTTATACAATAGTGTCAGTGCTTCTCCCGCTCCTTTGCAGGTAAGCATCTTCAGCAGTTCAGAAGCTATACGCTCCTTACTCACAGTCCGCACCAGACCCGCCAGTTCAGCAACCGCGCTAAACGTATTCTCAGCAATTACAAACCCGGTTTTAAGCGCAAACCGCACCGCACGCAATAACCGCAGATGATCCTCCTGAAAACGCCGATACGGCTCACCAACAGTCCGTATAACCCCATCACGTATATCCTGTTCACCACCGACGTAATCAATGATCTCAGCAGTAACCGGATCAAACAACAGAGCATTCACGGTAAAATCTCTTCTTTTCACATCCTCAACCGCTGAAGAGAACTCGACCGAATCAGGTTTTCGGCCATCAACATACTTCCCGTCGTTACGGAATGTTGCAACCTCATATTCGCCGCCGTCAACAAGAACAACAATAACTCCAAAAGCCTTACCAACCGCAATAGTCTTGACAAATAGCTCCTCGATCTCCTCAGGACGGGCAGAAGTCACGATATCCCAGTCCGTAGCCTCAATTCCCAGCAGATAATCACGCACGCAGCCGCCAACAAGGTACGCTTCATAACCCCTATCTTTCAGAGTGTCTATAATCGTTCTGGCATTACTGTCAATATTCATCAAACACCTATAAAAAAACATTTCTACAGCAGAATTACTGACTGTAGAAATGTAAATATAACTGACTACTCAAAAAATCTCTTTTAAAACATAAATTCCAAAAACAACCAGAAAAATCAGGAACAAGATAATAATACTATTACCTAACGGATCTGTGTTAAACGACCATCGCAACTTATCACGCAGCCGTTTCCCGGATTTTTTTTTGCCACTGGAAGCACGCAGAATTGAATCAGCCAGCGGTTTCTCAAGCAAATCATCAATTTCCGTATCATCTTCGCTGTTAAACTCAGATATTTCAGTATCTTCTGTCGTCGAGGGTTTACTTTTTTCAGCACCGGCCGCAAGCCATAAATTATCAGTATCAGAAGATTTTTCCCGCCCTTCAGCTACTGCAGTGCCAAGATCTACCTCAACAACCTCAACATCAAGTTCCGAGTCTAGCTCAACAACCTCAACTTCATAGTCGGTTAAAGCATTATCATCTTCTGAAACTGCAGTAATTTCGGAGTCAACATCGGATACAACTCCATAAACTTCATCAAAATCAGACTTATTTTCTACACTATCTGCAGCAGTGTCACTCTTATTATTTTTCTGCAATTTATTATGCCATCACTTCAAAAATTACATATCAAGACTGAAAAGACTATCATCTTCACCATCGGTTGAGAATTCACCGAATTTAAGATCAATCTCGATACGAAGATTAATATTCTTAACGAGCGCCGCCTGCGCTTCAGGGAAAGAGTCAAGTTTCTTTCTAGCCAAATACTCAAAACGCTGGATCAGATGTCCAAGAAGCTTCTCTTTATCCGGGCCGAATTTATTATGCAGCAAACCATCATTACCAAAGCCCATATCAACGAGCATTTTATCAACATCCACATCATCAATATCCTCAACCAATTCAATACTTGGTTTAGGAACCGGAACTGTTTTCACACCAACAACAAAATCTTCATCACTGTCTTCTTCATCATAGTCAGAAACAATATCCGAATCATCATCTTCTTCGGAGAGATCCTCAAAATCATCCTCACCAGGATGTGATACTATTGAATCAATCTCAGAATCAAGCTCATCGAAGAACTCACGTGATTTCTCTTCCGCTTCAGAGTCATCATCCAGACCTGAATCATCCAACTCCAGCAGATCAGAGGTATCATCAAAATCAAAGGCGTTCAAACTTGGTTCATCGCCGACTTCAGCTGCCGCCGCTTCTTCTTTTTCCTCATCAAACTCACTATCAATATCAAAAGCAGACTCCATCAGATCACCAATCGAACCACTTTCAAGAGAATCACTGTTATCTTCCAACGAACTGATAGCCTCATTTAAAGCATCTTCCAGCTCATCTTCATCTTCCTCATCCATACCGGAGAAAGCCGAATCATTTGTGAGGTCATCAAGAAGAGAATCAAGATCCTCATCAGACTCAAACTCCGAAGATGCATCATCAATATCCAAATCATCATCATCAATTTTATCAGTCACAGCATAATCCTCCGGTTCATCATAAACATCGGTTCTAGATTCAGTACCACCAAAATAGCTATCATTCACAATCCAACCAGAATCATCCCCCTTCAAAAAAGAGTCCTTGGTTATCCAGTTTGAATCATGTCCCTTATCATCAATTCTTCTGCCATCAACATTAATTATGATCTCCGTATCACTACTCTCAGCAGTAACTACATCTTCATCACTATCAACATCAAATGACCAACTATCATCTTCGTCAAAATTAGAAAAATCTTCAGAAAAATCATCTATAACATCTGCAGAACCCTCAGATTCACCCGAAGGACGAAACTCATCACGGCACTCAGCAAGCAGCGCTGAAAGATCTTCTTCCTCGCCTTCGGCCGCTAAATCCTCTGATTCATCTGAAGGACGAAACTCCTCACGACACTCAGCAAGCAGCGCTGAAAGATCTTCTTCCTCGTCTTCTGCCGCAAAATCCTCAGATTCACCCGAAGGACGAAACTCTTCACGACACTCAGCCAACAACGCTGATAAATCCTCTTCCTCGTCTTCAGCCACTGAATCCTCTGATTCATCTAAAGGACGAAACTCTTCACGACACTCAGCAAGCAGCGCTGATAAATCTTCTTCCTCATCTTCAGCCACGGAATCCTCTGATTCATCTGAAGGACGAAACTCCTCACGGCACTCAGCAAGCAGCGCGGATAAATCCTCTTCCTCGTCTTCAGACGCTAAATCCTCTGATTCATCTGAAGGACGAAACTCCTCACGGCACTCAGCAAGCAGCGCGGATAAATCTTCTTCCTCTTCTTCAGCCACGGAATCCTCTGATTCATCAGAAGGACGAAACTCCTCACGGCACTCAGCAAGCAGCGCGGATAAATCTTCTTCCTCTTCTTCAGCCACGGAATCCTCTGATTCATCAGAAGGACGAAACTCCTCACGGCACTCAGCAAGCAGCGCGGATAAATCCTCTTCCTCGTCTTCAGCCGCTGAATCATCAGATTCATCAGAAGGACGAAACTCTTCACGACACTCAGCAAGCAGCGCGGATAAATCATCTTCCTCGTCTTCAGCCGCTAAATCCTCCGATTCATCAGAAGGACGGAACTCTTCACGGCACTCAGCAAGCAGTGCTGAAAGATCCTCTTCCTCGTCTTCAGCCGCTGAATCATCAGATTCATCAGAAGGACGAAACTCTTCACGGCACTCAGCAAGCAGCGCGGATAAATCCTCTTCCTCGTCTTCAGCCGCTAAATCATCAGATTCATCAGAAGGACGAAACTCTTCACGACACTCAGCAAGCAGCGCGGATAAATCTTCTTCCTCGTCTTCAGCCACTGAATCCTCTGATTCATCTAAAGGACGAAACTCCTCACGGCACTCAGCAAGCAGCGCGGATAAATCATCTTCCTCGTCTTCAGCCGCTAAATCCTCAGATTCATCAGAAGGACGGAACTCTTCACGACACTCAGCAAGCAGTGCTGAAAGATCTTCTTCCTCGTCTCCAGCCGCTGAAACCTCAGATTCATCAGAAGGACGAAACTCTTCACGGCACTCAGCAAGCAGCGCAGAAAGATCCTCTTCCCCATCTACTAAAGTATTTGCTGTAGCTGAAGAAATAGAAGTCGCAGAAGATTGGGATTTACTGGAATGATCTTGAGTATCGGCAGCAACTGATGACTCGTCTCGAAACAATTCATCACCATAGCTATGATTCTTCCACTCTTTTTCAAGCTGGAAGATTGCATCATCAAAAATATTATCTATAACCCTACTTTGCCGCATACCCCTACCTAACACAACCAACAAACTACCAGTAAAAGCCACCAGAATTATTTAGCAGCATCTTAAAAGAGCAATATCTTTTAAAACGGCAATAGTATTATAGCTTTTTTCGCGAAAAAACCCAAATACTTTATCTTATTTAAGCACAAAAAAGAAACTAGACAATTATAGTTAAAAACAGGTTGCCCAAAAGATGAGCAACCTGAATAATTTTTAAAGATAAAACACTGCCTATTTTGCACCGGCAGCCTGAGCATACGAAGTATCCACAAATTTATCATAATCTATAGGAGTCATCAATTTACCGAGATTTTCCTGGAAATAACTTTGAATCTTTTTCAAATCATCAAGAACAGGCATTAGCTCATGAGTAGTTATTCTATCTGCTGGTTCGGTTAACACCTTAAGAACAACATCTTCATCCTGACCAAGGAATTTAGCTCCTACTGAAGTTACAGCCTGTGGGTTTTCCTGAATATAAATACCAGCCTTAACCAGCAGATCAATAAACTCCTGAACAGCTTCCTTATCTTCCAGCGCACTCTCACGCATTACCAGCACACAACATGGGTGATTAGGCCAGATATCCTTGGATAGAGCCATAACTTTACCGATACCCATCTTTTCAACCTGACTGCCGAATGGCTCAGCTACAATAAATCCCGCCAATTCACCTTCTTCATCCCATTCAACAGCTTCAGGAATCTGACCAGGCGCCATAACCTCTATCTGTACATCCTTACCCGGTCCCATCTCCAAACCTTTTGCTTTCAGCAACTTATGGAACAACAAAGTATGTATTGAAAGCTGATATGGGAAGACAACAATCTTTCCTTTAAAATCCCCAAGTGTTTTCACACCGCCTGAGTTACTTGAAGCGATAATAGAGCCGTTCTTATGCCCGAACAGTACCAATTTTATATCTGCCCCGGAGATAAACAGCTCCATAGCAAAAGGCGCAAGTATAAACGCACCGTCAACTTCCTTATTTCTCAAAGCATCACCAATCTCATTCCAACCAACCTTCTTTATTGGTTCAATTGTGCATTTTTCGAGATTAGCCTCTCCCTTGTCCTCCATATCCTTGGCAACACCCAGAACAAGATGATCAGTAATCGGAAGGTGTGCAATTTTAAATACTTTTTTGCCCATTGTTACATCTCCTAAAAATAAATGAATATCAATACCGCCGGGAATCCTCTACAACCCAATACCTTTTCAGCTAATCACAAATTATATGAAAAAGCAAGTAATATTTTAGGATACCCGAAATTTATAGTTCGATTTTTTAATTAATCAACAACCACTCCCCCAACATAAGCTACACAACAAAACCTAAGCTAACAAAACGAGCCCCTTCTAAGGGGGGTGTTTTAGAAGGGGCTCTAACATTCCAGCGATATAGTTCAAAACTAAAATAGGGGGAAGTCTTAAACCAACACTGAACGCATTTGAGAAGCTATTTTGAAAAAGTAGCCTCACGCTACTAAGAATAGTCTATTTCACAAATTAAGTCAACTTTTTTTCAACTTTTTGCAACAAATCAATTCACTATCAGCTGCATTTCTAATGAACTGTTATGAAAAAGGTTAGACACTATTCATGCCAACCTGCTGAGTAAAAATTAAAAATTCTCAATAAAGCTCATAGCCTTTTAACTCAATCTCACATATAATATTTGAACTGTGTATATACTCGAACATCGGTATTTATATGATAGTTAAATAAATTATTGGAAGTTTTATATCCCCAAAGCCTCTGAGGAGAAAACATGATCAGCGACTGGAAAGAAAAGCTAAAGTCACAAATAGATTTTTTACGCGGTGAGTTCACTCTCGCCTCCGGCAAAAAAAGCGATTTTTATTTCAACGGCAAGACCTCAACCCTACGCGCTGAAGGTTTGAATCTAACTGCGAAAATTCTACTTGAAATGCTGAAAGATAAAGGTATCAACCGCGTCGGCGGCATGACCCTCGGAGCCGATGCCATGATTGGTGCAGTTACCGCCATGAGTTTTGATGCCGGCACTCCTTATGAAGGCTTTATTGTCCGTAAAGAACCTAAAGCTCATGGTACCGGTCAGTGGATAGAAGGCCCTGAACTGAAAGCCGGTGATAAAGTGGCAATACTTGAGGATGTAGTTACTACCGGCGGCAGTTCGATCAAAGCAATAGACAGAGTTCTCGAGACCTGCCCGGATGTCGAAATAGTCGGTATCTTCGCCCTTGTTGATCGCCTTGACGGCGGCGAGGAAGCCCTGAACGCCAAAGGCTATAAGCTCTACTCGATTTTCACCAAAGATGATCTGCTGTAACAGCAGCTTCTAATAAAGGTTCAAGCGGTTACAATGCAAAAATTCGGTGTACATGTTTCAATTTCAGGCGGAGTCGACAAAGCTCCGGAACGGGCGGAAGCAAACGGCTGTGATACTTTTCAGCTCTTTGTCAGCAATCCCCGTTCCTGGAGTCCTCCGGCAATAACCCCGCAACAAGCAGATAATTTCAGAGAGCTCATTACCGCCAAAGCACAAAGTCCGGTAACTGTTCACGCCACCTATCTGCCAAATCTGGCGAATCCGGAGAAAGCGGCTCATTCAAAGGCCACAGAGCACATCTTACTACAGTATCAGGCGGCAAAAGATATTGGTGCCAGCTATCTGGTACTGCATCCCGGCAGTCATAAAAAAAGCGGAACAGACAATGGTATCGCGCAGATCTGCTCGGCCCTGTGCCGAATTACGGATGAGATACCTGACGGTCCGCAGTGGCTGCTGGAAAACACTGCCGGCGGCGGCAACACAATCGGCAGATCCGCTGCAGAACTCGCCGCAATATATCGCCGGTCCGGACTTGGAAGTGATAAAATCGGGATCTGCTTCGATACCTGCCACGCATTTGCCAGTGGCATTGATATCCGTAAGAATAACGTATTTGCCGCTTTCTGCAGAGATATTGAAAAAGAGATGTACCCCGGAGCGGTAAAGGTTATACATCTGAATGACAGCATGTTCGGTTTCGCCGGAGGCAAGGATCGCCACCAGCACATAGGACTGGGTAATATTGGTGAAGAAGGTATGCGGCAGATACTACACTCTAAATATACTAAAGACCTGCCGGTAATTCTTGAGACCCCGATAAACGACGAACGTGATGACCAGGGAAATTTACAGACAGCCAGACTTCTAGCCGGCACAGGAAAATAGAAAGATCACATTATGCAGTTAGATCCCTTTATAGTTGACCCCCATTTAGGTTGGATACTATTTGCAATAGTTGGCATTATCATCGGACTCGGCAAAGGCGGACTGGTCGGTATCAGTATTCTGGCGGTTCCGCTCATGGCCAGTATCTTTCCTGCAGCTTATTCCGTAGGGATACTCCTGCCACTGCTGATCTGCGGTGACATTCTCGGTATCTATTTCTACCGACGCAGTGTTATTTACAAGGAAGTCCTCAAGGCGCTGCCACTGGTTATCATTGGAATTGTCTCAGGCTATCTGGTGCTCAAATTCTACCCTCTCAGTAATAACGGACTCAAAGAACTTATCGGCCTGATTGTGCTATTTATGCTGCTCTTTTCAGAGTGGCAGAAACGCAGACATTCCGGTGCCACCCCTGCCGCCAATCCCATCGTAATGATCATACTGGCATTTCTCGGCGGAAGCACCTCAATGCTGGCGAATGCCGCCGGACCGGTCATGATTCTTTACCTGCTCTATCTCGGAATTAATAAAGATGAATTCATGGGAGTCCGCTCCTGGATATTCCTGGTGATCAATCTGGTAAAGGTTCCTTTTCACATCGAGCTCGGAAATATCACCGTCAAATCAATCACTATGGATCTCTATATTGTCCCGGCAATTATCATCGGTTTTCTCATCGGTTATAAGGTGCTCAAATGGATACCGGAAAAGACCTTCAATTTCCTGGTGAAGATCCTGACAATCGCTTCCTGTCTAAAATTATTATTCTTCTAAAACACACTAAAAAAAAGCGATTAAAAACAGTTGACATTTTTTGACCAATACTTAGAATGTTTAGGCATATCAAAATACGCCGGGGTGGCGGAATGGCAGACGCGAGAGATTCAAAATCTCTTATCCACTAGGGTGTGGGGGTTCAAATCCCCCCCCCGGCACCAATCTGTATCATTAATCTGCGCTCTTACAATCTTTTTGGGTATAATAATTAACCATAATTAATCTTGTTGCTGAATATCAGAACATATTTCCGCTTCACACATTCTCAAACCGAACCAGCTATTATCATGCAGCGTACCGCCCAGATCATATTTTTCTTTTATTGTACCTTCATAGGTAAAACCACATTTTTCCATAACTTTAAACGAAGCAATATTATCAGTAACACAATCGCCAAAAAGCTTCCTAAAATTATGGTATTCCGCAGCATAATAAATAAGAAATTTAAGACTTAGAGTTGCATAACCATTACCCCACGCTGACCGTTTCAGCTGATAACCAATTAGTCCGCAATTATGCGCATCAACAATTTGAGTTAGTCCGCAAATCCCAATTAAATCCCCATTCGCATAGATTGCAAAAATAGCATCACGAGGATATTCACCTTTATTCGCAGCTTCCTGTTGTGCCGTAATAATTGGCAATGCATATCCTTCAAACGTTTCTATTGTTACAGGAGCAAACCAAAGATATTTCTCTACCTCCGGATCATTGAGCCCTTTTATAAGTTCTGGAATAATATCTTTATCTAAATATTCAAATTCAAGGTCATTATACTTCCACGCCACAACCATAGTCATTCCTTAATATGCTTAAATTTTTTATAACATAAAAAATACCATAAACCTCATATTTAGCAAGTAAATAACCCAAAATTAATTACCCCAACTTACAAAGAACAAAACAGTAACGAACACCAAAACTAAGATGATTATAGAGATTTTACTATTGCCTGAGCCGACAACGTCAACAACACTACTCAAGCAGCCGAATCCCGCGGACAGAATAATACCAACGCCAAAGACAAATGAAACACAAGTCAATCCAAGAAGCAATCATTATAGCAAAAGTGCAACCGGCTGAAATAACCGGCTGCACCAAAGAATCAATAATCGGCATGATACAGGACATCTACCGCGACCTCGGCCACCCATGCCTGTTTGAATTCGCATCTAATGCCACCAAACTCGCCAACACCCGCTTCAAATACCTCTACCACCTAATCGAAAATCTGCGGACACAAAGCCCTGACCTAGCTAAAATCATTGAATCTACAGAGAAATATTAATTTAGGTCCTAGTGTTTTACAGAAAAGCTAATATATTCTTTTGTCATTTAAAGATTAAATTTTTGTTAGAAAAAAACTGCATGGCCTAATAGAGTCATTTCTAAAATAGTTATATATTGACTTTATTAGGTTGCGTTTTTCAATATCTAAGCAATAGCTTAGCAATCCTCTAGCAAGTAAACAGTATGATGAGTTTGTTTTGTTTTCACTTAAAACCCCATTATCAATGCTAAAATTTTTGAACAAAGGGCATCCTCCATTGCAAATTATGTGATATTTGCAATCACCACAAAGCCTTCTAAATTTATCATAAGTACTTTTTAAGTCATTATACTTTTTACTTTCGAAAATTTCAGAAAAGCTTGAATAATCTCTAATATTTCCGAGGCAAAAATCAATACTTTCAGCTTTTAACCCAATAAATGAATCACAATATGAAAAAATACTGCCAGTTGCGTCAATAGTAAATAAATAATCAGCACAATTTTTAATATTATTATGACAAGACACGATTAAAGGCTGCTCCATTATAATTGTGTTATACAAGTAGTAACTCTCTCTGATTAAAATACAATCGCTTTGGTGTGTAACACTATTATTATGATCGCTTTGAGCAATAAACAAATCACTTAACCATTCTAAATATTTTCCAATTGTATTTTCACTGCCCCAGTATGAATCTTGATAGCATAATTGTAATCCTATCGATCTCACTCCAACTTTAAAAACTTCTTTAAGCCATTTTTTAGCGTCAATTTCAATTACTTCAGGTGTGATAACAGATAAAACTCCAAAATTAATATTGTAATATCTCAATAAATCAAGATTACTCGTAAGAACATCATATGAAGGTGGCGACGAGGTGTCAATAAATGGTCGATATTTGTTTTGTATATCTGGAATAACCTCAAAGCTTATTGATAAAGAAACATTCTTGTTATCTTTAAAATACTGACACCATCTTTCGTCAATTAATGATCCATTTGTTTGAAAACAGTGATTAATAGCAACTGTATCATTTGAAGCTCTGCTTAGAATTTCAGTTGCATTTTTATAGTAATCAAGTTCTTTAAGAAAGCACTCTCCACCAATCCACTGAAAATTAATATTTCGTGAAGTTTTTTCATCAAATAAATCTGCTATTATATTAATTGTCTCATTTGACATTGATTGGAAATTAGAATAGGAGTTAATTTTTTGATAACAAAAGGAACATTTCATATTGCATGCATTTGTTGGTTTCAGCAAAATAGATAAATATTTTTTATAGCTCATTAAAAACCTTATTATACAATGTATTGTTAAATTCAATACTATTAGGGCATTCTTCTATAGTGAGTTGATTATATGAAACATTATCAATTAACAAGTTTGCGGGGCAAACTTTTAAACATTTCGAAACACTTTTACACACACTTTGACAATTTTCAACTTTACAATACACTTTGTTTACAAGATTTTTAAAGTTTAAATTGTTAAATATTTCCCTAAATTCGATATTATTAATATTTCCTAAAGAATAAACCTCATTAGTTCTATTAGAATGAATAAACCTATCGCAACAAAAATATATTGTTCCATCAATATCAACAGCGCAATGATTATATGCGCATAAAATACCTTTACTGCATGAGTCTGTTTGTTTTATAGTTGTTAGTTCTCTTATTACTACTTTATGCAATAATCTTTGACATTCTAGGTTTAATCTATGTAGAAAATCTTTGTACTTATTTAAAATATTAGTATTTGAAAGTGAGCTTAAACTGTCAAACCTAATATTAAAAGAAATGCTACTACATTTTATTGATTTAATCCATAAAGCATATTCAGTATAATATGGGAAAGTACTATCGTCAATTACTGACAAAATACCTGTTTGCTTATTGAACTCACGAAACAAGGTATATCCTCTTAATGAATCATGATATGTTGGTTTCTTATTATGATATTTTCTATTCTTATTATGGAGTTGTTCTGGTCCGTCAAGGCTAAACCCAACACTATAATTGTTCTCTGTAAAGAAGCACACCCACTGATGATTAATCAATGACCCATTTGTTTGTATTGAATTTTTATATTTAATATTATACTGTTTAGAGTATTTTTTTTGCAATTCTAATGCTATCTTAAAAAACTCTATTCCGATAATTAATGGTTCTCCTCCTATCCAAATAAAGTGTAATAAATTAGCATCAATTTTAAATGCTTTGAGTATTAGTCGTGACAAAGTATCGATTGACATTTGTTTAGGCATTTTTGATTTATTATAACAATATGCACATGCATAATTGCATGCATGTGTAATATTAATAATTATTGTTTGTGTGGCAGACATTAGTTCCTTTATCTGTTTTAAGTAATTATTTCAATACTATGATAGCACAATTAATCCGGAAAATGGGCACCATGTTGGCCCCAAACAGTATTCGGATCACATTCATTATTGTAATAATTCGGGGATATTTCAAAACTGATACTTAGTAAATCATTATCTTTTATGAATAAACAAATTTGTTCAAATCTAGCATATAACCTAATTT
Source organism: Planctomycetota bacterium (assembly GCA_963677015.1). Classification (GTDB taxonomy): domain Bacteria; phylum Planctomycetota; class SZUA-567; order SZUA-567; family SZUA-567. The sequence continues at coordinate 1,399,335 of OY781533.1, read as the reverse complement.
TATATGCTAGATTTTCATCACTATGTTCAAAGTTATGTTCATTAAGAATTCTATCAATTGCACAATCAATAGAGGATGTTAAAAATTCATCGAAACTTATGCTGTCCTCATTATTTACATTTTCTTCAGTAGAACTTAAATACATCGATTTGCTACTATCAATCCAACTATTAATAAGTATAATTCTCTTATCTAACGGCGTTTCTGGCCAACACTCAAGTAGTTCATAACTAAAATCCGAATTTATTAACTGTGACTGAATTGTTTCATTATACATGAATTTCTCCTTATTATATTGATAACTAATCAAACCAGTATAACTGATCATTAAATCAAGTGTAAGTTTATGTTAAGTCGTTTTGTTACGGCTATTTCAAGTTACCTAAATATACTAGAGTTAACGATTGCGTTACTATTCCAGAGACCGTCTTGTTGTGTTCTGACTTTTTGTTCGGCGAGCATAAGATCTTTGTCGGGTGTATATTCTTCGTAGTACAATACATAAGACTTACAATGAAATGATTGATATATCTGTCGTCATGCATCGCCTTGGGCAATATTGCGTTTATAACGATCATCTCCCAAGATTAAAGCGTTACGATTCTATCGCCAACCAGTCTATTGAGTGCATCCTTAGCCTTATTGACAAATCGTTGTTTGCGTACCAGTGCATATATTCGATATAGTCTGACCTTGAGTTTCTCATTTATATTGGCAACTATGACATTTAATGTATCACCGTTTACGACTTTAACTACCTCGGCAGCAACAAAACGGATATCCTTCTCTACAGAGTAACAAACAGAATTATATATAACACATAACAAAAATATTTTCAATCTAATTCTCATAATAATCTCATTTTTTTTGTACTACATATATTTCAAAAAAATACATATCAATCCACCTAATGAAATCCTGTAATTAGTCCATGAAAAATTGAGTCTTACTATTTTCACCACCACCACGTCACCACAACACACACGCATAATAGCCGACGCTCCCAAGAGCGTTGGTATATTTTTTTACGTATAAATCGTAATATGGTGTTTGGTAGTAACAGTACCCCTGTCATTGTATCGATCAAGATTTTCTTTTTACCATAAGATCAATACAGCAACCAGCACATCAATAATAGCATCCAAAAATCTATTGTCTTAATTATTAATACAAATATAATTACTAATCATAACACTTGTTAAAAGATTACTTTCAATCCAGCTTAAACAATATGGAACCCAACATGGCAATGAATAACAGCAAAATTACAATAAGTAGTTTTGTGAAATTTGTTTTCCCCTCTGTTTTAATATTACTTTTCGTGTCTGTGTATTCCTCAATAGACAGCTTGTTTATTGCGAGGCTTATTGGCTCTACTGCCCTTGCAGGTCAAGGTATAGCGTTCCCATTATACAGTATCGCTTTTGCTATAGGAATTATGTTTGCGACTGGTGGTGGCGCACTTATAGCGATTAAGGCCGGGCAGAATGATTATGCCGGAGCTATAAAATCTTTCTCTTCACTACTTACTGTCGGTATATTATTTGGTCTGATATCTACATTAATCTGCATCTTTAATCTTGAATCAATCATCAGATTTCTTGGCGCAAAGCAGGAACTGGTGACTTACGCTTCATCATATGGACTATATCTAATTCTCGCTTACCCGATACTGATCGCTCAATTGTTATTTGAAACAATACTAAAAATCAATAATAGACCCATGATCTCACTTTATATCAATATTACAGGCGGTATCGCCAACATAATCTTTGACTATATTTTCATAGTATATTTTAAAATGGGAATATCTGGAGCAGGACTTGGAACATTTTTAGGGATTGCGCTAGCAATGATACTTGGCTGTATCTTTACCAGCGGTAAAAAATCCAAAATACATTACATTTTAAGTTTTCCGGATTTCTCTATTATTAAAAACAGTATACTCAACGGTTCATCAGAAATGGTGAACGAAATCGCTGTGTCTCTGACGACAATTGTAATGAATATTCTAGCTATTAAATATTATGGTGATAATGGTGTCGCAACAATAACGATATTGATGACTCTAATCTTTGCAGGCACTTCGATTCATATTGGATTCGCCATGGGGACAGCCCCGCTAATCAGTTTTAATTACGGGGCGGAAAATAAAGCCAACATCTCACAGATTATCAAGTACGCTAAATTATTTCTGCTAGTCAGCTCACTCTTTATGGCGGTAGCACTATACTCCTTCGCCGGAGAACTTATTATCAGCCTTTTTGTTGATGCGGCCAATCCTGTATATGAGCTAGCGCTGAATGTACTCAAATATATTGTCCCTGGGTTTCTTTTTGTGGGATTTAATATCTTTTCCTCAGCATTATTCACAGCATTCAATAATGGTAAAATATCAGCATTAATCTCCTTCGCCAAATCATATGTATTCTTCTTACTTTGTGCGTGGATTATTCCCGAAGTTTTCGGTAAAAATGGGATCTGGCTAATAATCCCGACCAGTGAATTTCTCGCATTTATTTTGACATTTTTTCTGGTTATGAAGTACCAAAAAAAATATCACTATACCATTTTTAAATAACTTAGATCTGCCATACGAACAGCAATTCAGATCAATAATACCAATTCATGATAAAAACATAACTATTTCATATTCTGCTTTCTAATATCAGCAAGATCACTATCAGGCAGAAACTTAGCCAAACCCTGAGTAATAAACTCAGTTTTTGCGGAACAATATGCCTCAATATCATTATAATAACGCTTAGCTAACGCCTTTTTCAACTCAGCATATTCAGCACGCACCTTCTCTGAAGAGCGCAGATAGTTTCGCCAGTTCAAATGATTTTTCACAGCAAGAGAACCTTCCTCGCAAAGGTATAAGTTATGCTTCATCAAATCACTGCGAAGCTCCAGCCGAAACGCCTCCCTGCCAGTTATCCCTAAATCTCCTAAGTGTGTATACCCCATAGCACACAAAATTTCCAGTACCCGTCTTTTCTCTTCGAGCTTAACAATAATATCAATATCTATTATTGGTTTTGCCGCCAGCCCTACCACTGAGGTACTGCCTACATGCTCAATCTGCTGACGTTTTAAAACATTATTTGTTTGGAGAAACCGCTTAATTTTCTCAAATTCCTCACCCCATCCAGTATTATAATCTTCTACAACAACCAATATATTATTATTTGTCATATTACCTAATACCTAATCAATAAAATTTAAACATACAGAACAGCCAGTGTTATTACTCCAAGCATATTAATGAAAAATTAAATTTACAATAATAATCACGCATAGTTTCATTACACTCAACAAGTTACAACCCAACAAATATATACACAAACCATTTAATCCATAATCACAAGCTATATAAATACATTTATTAGTTTTTGATAAAAAAATGGACTCCTGCGGCTCATCTTGTATAATTCTTTACTAAAATATATTTACACCGCGTAGATTATAATTGACCAATACTCTTAATATGTTATGATATCGCAGCAAACAATCGACAGTCAAAAGCAGGATAATATATGAGAAAATTCGAAACTATCACCGATGTCAGAGAGACCATCTGCAAAACCGGCATAATAATATTAGTAATTATCACAATACCCTCATTAATTGCAAGCTTGCTCCGTATTTTCAGCTTTGGCTGGCAGCCGATAATGGGTCTGCATCTTATCTGCGTCTCAATCGTGGTAGTGGTTGGAATTCTGCGTAACCGACTCAGTTATGCGGTAAAAGCCGGCAGTATTGTTCTTTTAGTCTTCATCGTTGGTGCCGGCGAGCTATTCCAGTTCGGCGTTCTTGGTGCCGGCGGCTCATATCTGACACATGCCGCTATTATTGCAGCTATTCTCTTCAGCAGAAAAACCAGCATAATTATATTCTCCACCGCCTCGTTTACAATACTTGCTGGTTACTTTGCTTTTAAAAATAATATTGTTGGTCTTCATAATATTGACATTTATGCTTACGCCAAAGACTTGAGCTCGTGGGGAAATTTTTACTTTGACTACCTGCTTATCTGGGCCAGTACAATAGCCGCCTTTTTTTACATCGCCTCCGCACTCATTTCATCAATCAGAGGTTTGGAAGAAAAAGTTGCTCAGAGAACTCATGAATTGGAAAAAATGGCTATTACCGATCCGCTTACCGGACTTAATAACCGTACAAAAATAGACTACGATTTTGATCTCGAAATAGAAAAAGCCCGAACATTTGAGACACATTTCTCAATAATCATCATTGATATTGATAAATTCAAAAGCATTAATGATAATTACGGTCATCTGACCGGTGATAAAGTTCTGGTCGAATTTGCAGAGATTATCTCTCGCTCTTGCCGAAAACCAGATATAATCGGCCGCTGGGGTGGAGAGGAATTTATCATCATCTGCCCCCAGACCAATGCTGCGGATACCATGACTCTTGCCGGGAAACTTCGTAATAATATTTCTGAACACCTGTTTGCTCAGGAACACAGAATTACAGCCAGCTTTGGAATCGCCGAATACCGCGAGCGTGATGAAATAGACACTATTATGAAACGTGCAGATGAGGCCTTATACGAAGCAAAAAATAATGGCAGAAACCGAGTCGAGGTAGCAAGCTGATTTTTATTTGGTTAATAAAGCCCATACATACGAAATGTAGCTCTAACCAACACATATATCTTTGAGCCCCCTGCTAAGCTAACGCATAAAATAATATTACTAATTATTGACACAGTAATAAGTTAATATATAATAAAAACATCAAAATAACTTTTCAAAATGATTATTGCGATATTATACTATTTTAATTAAATAATTCCCTCTTCGCGTAATCTGCTTCTTGGATAATTATTTAGCTTTCCTCGCGTTGTCGGAAGCCAGGTCTGCATATTATCCGACAAGAAAGAAAGAGACTCCCATTAAATCATTTCAAGATCTAGAAATACACCCAAAGTGTATCAGTGTGCTGCATTCTCAAAATATTACCCACGCAATGCCTATTCAGGAACAGGCGATACCAGGAGCTCTAGCCGGCAAAGATATGGTTGCAATTGCTCAGACCGGTACCGGAAAGACCCTGGCCTTCGGCTTACCGGCTCTTACCAGAATTGCTCAAAACCACTCAAAGGGCATAAAAATGCTTGTAATCTGCCCGACCCGCGAACTGGCAGAGCAGATTCATCACGTCCTTGTCCCTCTGGCAAAAGCAGTAAACCTCTACTGCGCCTGCATTTATGGAGGGGTGGGAATGAATCCTCAGGCAAAAAAGCTCCGAGCAAAACCCGCTATAGTGGTAGCCACCCCAGGAAGGTTACTCGACCATTTACAACGTAAAAATGTCAACTTCAAAGATCTGGAGATTCTTACGCTCGATGAAGCAGACCGAATGCTGGATATGGGATTCCTCCCGGATATCAAGCGAATAAACTCGCATCTTCCAGAGATAAAGCAGACTCTGCTTTTCTCTGCAACCTTTCCTGAAGCGACACAGAAAAAGATCGGATTCTTTGTCAATAATCCGGTTCATATCGAAATAGCCCCACAGTCGACCACCGCTGAAAACGTTGTACAGGGTCTGTATCCCGTGGCTTCAGAACACAAAGCCGAATTACTGCAGCAGCTTTTGCAGCAGACAGATGTTTCCAGCACCCTCATATTTACCCGTACCAAAATACGCGCAGACCGTGTTAGCAAAAAACTGAAAGCCAATGGTTTCCGCGCCGAAGCCATACATGGCGGCTGCACCCAGAACAAGCGTCTTGCAGCAATCAGAAGCTTTTCCAGCGGTCAAAGTAATATACTGGTTGCAACCGACATTGCCGCCCGTGGCATTGATGTAAAAGGTGTTACACATGTAATTAATTACGACATCCCATTCAACCCCGAAGATTATGTTCACCGCATCGGACGTACTGCCAGAGCGATGAGCAGCGGTACAGCATACACCTTTGCCAGTCCTGGTGAAGAATCATCCATCCGTTCTATTGAAAAGACTATCGGGCAGCAACTCCTGTTACAGGAATGGGAAGGAATGGCAGAATTATCAAAGTCTGCGACAAATAAGAACGCCTCCGCAAGAAGACCAAGAAGACGGAAAAGCAAAAATTCTTCGGCCAATGCAACTGCAGCTAAACCACAACGAAACAGAAACCGAAAGAATCGTAAGAGCCGCAGAAAGTCTACCATGCAGGCAGATTAACTACTTTTCAAGTATTCAATCATCAAATAAGCATAATAACTCGTCAGTACAGAATCTCCAGCTTCCCAAGAAAGGGATGCAAATGAGTCTCCCCGAGTTGCAAATTCGTAATCTTACTGCCAAATACCCAGTGATTCAAGCTGGAATGGGAGTTTTAATCGGAAATGCTGATTTAGCTGCAGCGACCATAAAAGCCGGTGGTTATGGTGTAATCTCAACCGTTGGTTTGGGTCTTGCAGGAACAAATGTACAAGACTATGTCACTTATACCAATCAGCAGATCACCAAAGAAATAAACAAGGCAAAAGAGTTACTGCAAGGTTCCAGAAATCTCGGCGTAAATATAATGGCCGCTACAACAAATTTTAACGAAATTGTTAAAACCGTAGTCGCAGCTGATGTTGATTTCATAATATCTGGTGCGGGCATGCCGCTAAAGCTACCAGCACTTATCGGTGATGCTGATATTGCAATAATACCTGTGGTTTCATCACCAAGAGCACTCAAACTTATTCTTAAATCATGGATCAAGCGCTATAACCGCAAACCCGATGCAGTTATAATTGAAGGAGTCGGTTGTGGCGGACATCTAGGCTTCAGTACAGACGAAATTGAAACACCAGAGAAACACACATTACCTGGTCTGTATTCCTCAATTAAAAACATTATGCAGGAATTTGAATGCTCGGACATACCGCTTATAGCTGCTGGTGAAATAAGCCATAAAGAGGATATTGAACAAGTAATATCTATGGGATATCAGGGAGTACAGATAGGCACAAAGTTTATTACGACCAAGGAATCTGGCATCCACCCAAAAAGTAAAGAATACTTTATAAATGCTGACGATAGTCAGGTAGTTGTAATCACCAGTCCTGTTGGAATGCCGGTTCGGGTATTGCGTTCTCCGCTGGTAGAGCGAATACTTTCAGGTAAAAAAGAGCAAGTTAAATGCCGTTATCATTGTCTGCGCCCCTGTAATCCTCAAAAAGTATCCTTCTGCATCGCTCAAGCATTGGTTGCAACCGTAGAAGGAGATATAGAAAACGGTCTGTTTATGACTGGCTGTAATGTTGCTTCAATGGAATCTGTTTATCCTGTAGCAGAGTTTTTTCAATCTATTGAAAGATAATCCTCTTGGATAGAAAAATCACTATTTCAATATCCCATGTCTAACTAATTTACGACATGGGATTTTTCACTTATATCAACCATTTAATCTTTACAATTGTGAACAATCATAACCTATAAATTTATATACAGATGCCAATAAAAAATTACTGCCTGTAATTTGACAGTTGCAGATATTATAATTTTTGCTATTATAATAATAAACAAATACCTATAGTTTAGATAACCATTTTATCATTTGAAAGGGTGACAATGAATATGATAAACGTTACTCCACAGAAAATGACCAGTGAAATCATGAATGATCTGGAAGCAAGAGGACTGATCGTACGCCTTACACCTTCACGCCAGGAGCATAGACTTATTGCCAACGATGGCGAATCAATCGGAGAGCATATATACTCTTCAAGCGTTGATTCAGGAACTCACGCTCTGGGTTACGCAACAATTAATGATCCCGAGTTTTCAAACTTCGGCAGTCACCCGGACAATGAAGATTTTCTGCTTCTTGGCGGCATAAATGAAAAAAAACTCCTTATATTGATAGCTCTAATGTTCCAGGACGAACTGGAAGAAAAAATTTCAGCGATGACCCTCTGTGAAGACGATTTCATCTGCCTTGAAGCGGTATTCAATGATCCTGAACTCAGCTTTTTTATTATGAGAATGGATGTTCCACACGGAGAATGCTGCTACGGTGAAGGACTGCCGGCAACATTCTATATTGCCGAAGGAAATAAGCTCATTGTCAATAAAGTTGATTTCAAAGGCTATAAGATTGCTGCCAAGTATTAAGCTCAAAGGAATAAACACCATAAAAAAAGTCAACCCAAGTAGCAGGTTGACTCAAAATTTATTAAACGGTTAGAGATCACACTTTGTAATATAGAAATCATCATCACTTACTGTCGCCACTGTCTTTATCACTCATACCAATGCTTTTTATTCTGGTATTTTCTGCCATACCAGAGCCCGTTTTACTAGCGGTATCACCATTGACAATATTTGTAAGCACGGTAACAATAGACATTAACTGATCTGACTGTTCAGCCAGCTTTATTGAAGCAGAAGCAGCCATCTCAGCATTTGACGAATTCTCCTGTGTAACCTTGTCCATCTGAGAAATTGCAATATTTATCTGCTCAATCCCCTGCGCCTGTTCAGAGCTCGATTGCGTTATCATATTTATTACCCTTACCGCCTCATTAGAGCTGCTTTCAATAACCTCAAAACGCTTTTTCAAATCGTCAACGATATGCACCCCACTCTTTACCTGGTCAACAGTACTTACAATCAGATCCGCTGTATCCTTTGCGGCCCCTGCCGCTTTCTGCGCAAGATTTCTCACCTCATCAGCAACCACCGAGAACCCTTTACCTACCTCTCCTGCCCGCGCCGCCTCAACCGCCGCATTCAACGCCAGCAAATTTGTCTGAAAAGCAATTTCATCGATAGTATGAATTATTGTATTAATTTTCTCTGTAGACTTGCTTATACCCTCCATAGCAGCAGTTATACTGCTTACAGCTTTTGCACCTTCCTCTACCTGCATCATAGCCTGCTGCATATTAGTATTACCGGTTACCGCATTATCTGCAGAACTTTTTGAAACACTCGACATTTCCTCAATTGATGACGCAACCTCTTCCAGACTGGCTGCCTGCTGAGTAGCACACGATGATACCGACTGACTTGTCTCTGATACCTTCCCGGCAGCAGTATCTATCTGAGTTGAACCAATATTTAACTGCGAAATAATACTATTAATAGGTATGGTAATGCTCCTAGTTACAAAAATAGCAATGACTGTAACAATTAGCACCAAAAGGACAGAGGCAATAACAGTTAATGATATCATGTAATTCAAAGAATCGCGAATATTGAGCTGACTTGCCATAAAATTTTTCCGATAAGCGTTAACACCTATTAACCAATTCCATTCAGCAAGTCTGGTAAACGCGACCATCACATCTTCAACAGGTCCGCCAACACTGCTCTGCATTTCATACTCAATATAACCAATATACCCCGGAGGATTAGAATTTGCGATATCAATAATCTCTCTTACAATCTTACGTCCGTCAGCAGATTTTACCCCAAGAACATTTTCACCATCATAGTCACCCTTATTACTGATGACATATTTACCGGTATTACTGCCGGCAGCCTGCAAAACAAAGGCATAACCATCTTTACCAACTGTTGTTTCCAAAAAACTACGCCGTATATTACCGCGGGAATCATGCTTTACACCAACATACAATATACCCACAACATTGCCATTAATATCTGTTATCGGCATATAAGCTGTCAGATAATTTGCATTAACGACAAAAGCCATACCATAAAAAGTTTTCTTATTATAAATACTTTCCAGAACTTTGTTCTTGGATCCATCCGGCATAATAAACGGTATATATGTCCCAACAGCCCGTTTACCATCAAGTTTTTTAATATTTGTAGCAACTCGGAGCATATCACCTTCTTTATTCATCCGCTGAAACACGGTACATGTACTTCCGGTAAGTTTCTCAACTTCATCAACAAAAACACTCGGTTTATCGGGGTCGTAATTTATTCCCAGCCAGGTATTACCAAAAATCATTTTAGGCAGCATGACATTAACGGCTTTTTTAGTAAACTGATTTATAGCTGTCCATTCAACTTTTCCACCAGCTGAATCAATGCTGATACCTCCTGCTTTTGACACCAGAAAATTAGCAACATTCAGATCACTTTGCAGCTTTGCAGATATCTCATCATTCTGTACCATGCAGAATTTATACAAATTGTCGGTAGACATTTTAATTTTATCGGTTATCTCTTTATTCGTTTCTTTAACAATAACCGAATCAATGCTTTGTTTATTGAATAGCACAACCACTAATATTATCACTGCAAAAAACACCACAGGTGATATTGCCAGCAATAGAAGTTTACGTGAGATTTTCATCAGTGATTCCTTAATATATGTATAAATATCCGGATAATATTAATTCCATATTGTTACATTCAGGATAAAATTCAATAATAACAGAAACAATATAATCTGCTAAAGGAATAGCATAATAATATGAAGATAAACTTGATTTAACACAAGTAGTTATATTATTATATAGAATAGCATAAGATATTTTTTATTGCAAACAAGATTTACATTTAAATTAATTAAAGCCTGATATACCTGATAAATTAATACTATAATTTCTGAAAATTTACTGTATTAGCTCAAGTTCTTTCAATACCTCGAGCAGTTTAGTTCTTTCAATAGGTTTGGTGATATAACCATCACACAGATTATTGTATGCTGCCATCAGATTTTTAATATCTTTCATTACTGTCGTCATTACAATCCTAACCCCATTGGTATAATATATTCCAGCATCTTCCTCCTTCTCGCGGATCTTCTGCAACACTTCATGTCCATCCATACCCGGCATCTGAATATCTAGACAGATAAGATCGTACGGCTCTCCCTCATCAAGAGCCAGAGCGATTGCATCCTGCGCTTCAACGCCGTTAACGGCAATATCAACAGCCCCGAACTCGCCAAGAATTACCGCTAGAATTTTTCTTGAAATAAATTCATCATCCACTACCAGTGTCTTCATGTTATATCTCCTTATGAGCCAGTAAATTTTTAAAATCAGCAAAAGCACTTTCAAGTTGTGGAAATATGAGCCTCATTTCCGCAAGCGTTTTGGCCGCTTCAATCTCACCTGCAATACTCATTATCTGCGAGGCACATATATTTCCGGCAGCCCCTTTAAGACTATGGGCATATCGCTGTATTGTTATACACTCTCCGGCATTTTCGATACATTCACCAATTAAACTAATCTCCTGCGGCCAGTCCTCAAGGGCATAAGCTATCAGCTCACTTATTACATCATCACCTATTCCTAACTGCTCTACAACCCTTTCTTTATCCCAGATAGCCGACTCGTCAGAAATATCATCTTTAAAATCAGCAGCCGCATCTGTTTCTGAATTTTCAGGAATCAGCTGAGGAATATATTTAAGCAAGACCTCTTTTACGTGAGCTGATGACAAAGGCTTGGATATATAATCATTCATACCCGCCTGCTCACACCGCTGTCTATCTTCCGGCATGGCATTGGCAGTCATGGCTACAATAATCGTATTTTCATCAATACTCTCAGAATCCGGGGAACGTATTTTTGCTGTTGTCGTATATCCATCCATTACCGGCATCTGCACATCCATAAAAACAAGATCATATTTATTACCGCTCAAATAATCCAATGCTTCCTCGCCATTATTGGCGATATCCACATTAATATTAAACTTCTGCAAAAGATGATATGCTACCTGCTGATTAGTAATATTATCCTCCACCAGTAAAATTCGGATACCGGTCTCAACACATTTCACCTCATAGTCTTCAGGTTTAATTTCCGGTAATTCTGTTTCGGTACTTTCAACGCCGTTGATAATATTATCAATGACTACACGTAATTTTGAAATACTAACAGGCTTACTCATAAAGCGGATAACGCCTGAATCTGAAATACCTCTATCCGTGTCAACATGTTTTAATGACGACAAAAGAATAAACGGTATCATATTAAAATCTTCAATGCCTTTGATGTTCTGAATCAATGATTTACCCGGCATGCCCGGCATATCCATATCCAGAATTATCAAATCAAATTTATTGTTTCGTTCAGACTCTTCATAAAGAACCTCCAAAGCCCTAATAGCCGATTTCACTTCCACGACCTCCATATTCCAGTATGCAAGCCTCTTACTCAGTAAATCCCTGGAGATATCATTACTCTCAATAACAAGCACTCGAGTTGCTGCAAAGTCAGTGACTGTTTCAGACACCTCAGCCTTCAGGTCTTTCTCCAAAACAACTGTAAACCAGAATTCAGTTCCCTGTCCAACCTCACTAATTACTCCGACAGTCCCGCCCATCTTCTCTACAAGCTGTTTAGATATCGCCAGCCCCAGGCCGGTACCGCCATATTTACGGGTAATACTGCTGTCCACCTGACTAAATTTATCAAACAGTATTTCCAGTTTCTCTTCGTCAATCCCGATACCAGTATCAACAACATAAAAACAGACGGTTATTGTTGTATCTGAGCTATTTACCAACAGTGCTTTAACTTCAACTATTCCCTTATCAGTAAACTTAATTGCATTACCAGCGAGATTGATCAGAATCTGCTTCAATCTTCCAGGATCACCGATAAGATGTACCGGTATATCCGGATAAAGGCCACAGACAAACTCCAGACCTTTATTACATGCCTGTACTCCTATTGTTGCTGCAAAATTTTCCAACAGTTCTTCGAGGTTAAAAGCAATATGCTCAAGTTCAAGACGATTAGCCTTAATTTTAGAGAAATCAAGGATATCATTAATAAGCGTTAAAAGCGACTCGGCACTGATCTTTACCGTACTTGCAAACTGCTGCTGTATTGCTGTCAACTTAGTATCCAGCAACAGATCAATCATACCTATTACACCATTCATTGGCGTCCTGATTTCGTGACTCATATTAGCCAGAAACTCACTCTTTGCGTCATTGGCATTTCTTGCATCTTCTGCAAGATTTTCAGCCCGCACAGTTGCTTCTTCGAGCTCCCTGTTAGTTCGCAAAAGATCAATTTCCGCCTGCTTGCGTTTGGTGATATCTACCATAACAAAGAGACAGTATTTTTTGCCGATATTTTCTATAACTTCTCCTGACAGTATCACATCCAATAAGCTGTTATCATTTTTCCGCAGTTTAATTTCAATATCTGAGATCTTACTGTCATGCTGCATTCTTCTTGAAATCTCATTCTCAAGATCTCCTCCCGGAATAAAACCAAGCTCAGAAATTGCTTTACCAATAACTTCATTTCCACCAAACCCTGTTACTTTGACAAAAGACTCATTAACCTCCGTTATATCTCTGCCAGGAAAACTGGCAATAGCCATAAGAGCAGGATTGCTGGAGAATAATTTATTAAAACGCTGCAAAGCTTCCTGCTGTGCAGATAAATCCTTAACTACTCCGAAAACACATTCTTCACCGTTCCATTTACCAAGCCAAACCCTGGATTCAACCGGTAAAAGCTTGCCGTCTTGTGCCTGAATCGGTAATAAGCAGATATCACTTTTACCAAGTATCATATTATTGAATATTCGTTCTGCACGGTCTCTTTCGCCAGTAAAGAATAGATCCAGGATATTCTTACCAAGAAGCTGATTTTCCTTATACCCCAATTTATGCTCAGCCGAAATATTGGTATAAACTATAGCGCGGTCTCGATCGGTAATAAAGATCATGTCATCAATTGTTTCAAAGAAGGTACTGAAATTTTTCTCCTTCTCCTGCAACGCAAGCTCATTCTGCCGCTGTACCGTAATATCATAATTCACACCGATCATACGTAGTGCTTCACCCTGTTCATTCCTGAGTATTTCAGCTTTAGCCCTTATAACACGTTTAGCACCATCCTTTCTGATAATAACATATTCCGTATCCAGGATACTGCCGGATTCAATTGCCGCTTGAAGCTCAGCTATCACCTGAGCGGAAGTATCGGGGTCCAGAAATTCCAACCAGTCTTTCTGATAATATTTTGTCGAATCCTCAGGGACTCCATATATTTTACGCATCCAATCATCAAGTTTTATCTCACCACTTATAATATCATAATCAAAAACCCCAAATTTTGCTGCGTTTGCAGCCAGAGCCATTTTTTCATTTGTACGCAGAATATCATCTTCAAATTTCTTCTGTTCTGAAATATCGACGAAGCTCTCCAGAAAACACTCGCGGCCACTAATAGTAATCTTGGTAACCGTTTTAAGAATTGGCACTTCAGCCCCGCCACCTGTAATCAGGACCCGTTCAGAATTATCCACATCAAAACCCTGGTTAGATATCGGACACTGCCCTTTTGATGACGGACAAATAAACTCGTGACATATTTTTCCAATAATATCTTCTTCTGAGAGCCCTATCATTCTTTGAGCTTCTGAGTTAACCTCAATTATTTTATGTTCCTTAGCATCAATTATAACAATCCCAACATGCACACTATCCATTACTGTCTGCAGCTTATTCTGGGTAAACAGCAACTGACTCTCGGCGCACTTTCTAGCGGTAATATCCTGAATTACAAAGTATAAAATAACCCTTCCGTATACCGGAATAGGACTTGACTGCACCTCAACCTCAGCAACACTATTATCAGCCTTATACTGTTCAAGCTCAAATGGAGAACAACTTTCCCCTAAGGCATCACATAATATTACATTGACTACCGACTTATCCTGAACTGAAATATCATATAAGCTTTTAAGCCTGATATTATCCCGTGAAAATCCGTAAAAACTGCAAGCAGACTCATTAGCATCAATGATCGCCCCAGTTTCTGGTGCGATCAGCAACTGTATTGAGTTATTCTCTTCAAACATTGCTCGATATCGTTCTTCACTCTGCTGCAAACTGTATTTACGTTCAAACTCTTCCGAGATATCACGAAAAACAAGAACACCGCCAAGAATTGCAGAGGTATCATCAATTATCGGAGCGCTATTACGTGTTATATGATAACTAGTTCCAGTTACAGTATTCATAGTATCGCTGGTTTCACTCAAAATAACTTTAGAACTGATTACCTCACTGAGAAATTCTGCCTGAGATTTTCCCTCGCTGAGACCTACTGTCTGAAATACGGTAAAAATACTATTGCCTTTGGCTTTGCTTAACTCCCAGCCAGTCAACTGCACAGCAATATTATTCATATCAGTAATTCGGCCGCTTTCGTCAAAAGTTATGACTCCGTCACATATAGAATTTATTGTAGACTGCAAATATTCCTTGATCTCCATAAGATCTTTTGTTCGTGCACTTACCAGATTATCAAGCACCAGCTTCTGATTAATTATTCCTCCGATAAACCATGACACAATTACCGAAAAGAAAAAACCAACAACCAGAATCAATAACCAGACATGACTCTCATGCGTACTGATAAATTCACTCCCTGCTCTGGCAATAACCATAAACGTACGTCCGAAAATAAAGATCGGCCGCCATGAAGAAAAATCACCGTTACTAAGATCTGCATCTATTGCTTTTCCCGCATGACAGGTAGTGGAAAGGAGATCAGTTTGTGCATTATCATGAAGCATCAGCAGGGTTAAACAAACACTGTTGTCACTTATTGCTTTTGACAGTATTGTCTGGAGATTCAGTATCGCAAAGGCAAACCCGCGAAAACTTCCATCCTTATAATATACCGGATTAAATACAAGTATACCGTTCTGAATAATTTCATTATGTACCAGCCGTAATGGAGGCGACGCACTGTTCAAGCCGGTATCATACGCAAACTCCAGAGCCATTTTGCGTTGTTCTTCCGACCCTTCATCAAAACCGATAACTTCCTTATTATTTTTCAATGGAGCAATATATTTAATAGGAAAATATTCCTTTCTCTCAGATACCGCCACCCTGTTTTCAGCAGAATCAAGCTCCCATACCTTGCGCTCTGTCTGCAAATTACGCGAGATTTCATTTTCAAAGTTATTAATTTCATTACGCGATATCACAGGTGCCCACCCCCAGGCTTTGACCGTTGAATTGTTAAGCAGATACTGTGTATAATCAGTAAAATCCTGATAGCTTACATGATCAGAACTCTCAAAATAGCTCTGCAGGCCCTCAAGTTCTATATTATTTATAATGGTCAAAGAGTCTGAAATCATTACCGATTTGTTCTTAGCTATATCCCAAAAATCCGCATAAGTATTATTCTGCCCCAGAATACTACTGTTCCATGCAATGTACGCACTTATTACAATTCCTACTGCAAATACTGTAATTCCTTCAAGATAATTACCCCACCAACAAGTTACTCCCATTCTCTTACGTGCAAAATATCTACTCGTAAATACAATTAAAAAAAGCACTATGGTAAATAGAACCGACGGCACAGTCGCCTTCAACAACTCTCTTAAATAATAATCTCTGTCTACAGTTACACCAAGCACAACACCGGTTCTTCCCACCGCGGTATATGTACCAGCACAAATGATCACATCCCCGATTTTACGCACATAAGTACGTTTAGGCTCTAGCTGCCCACTTACCGGATTTTCATATTCATACTCCACCCAACCTTTTCCAACAGTATTGGCTACCTCCTGAATCTCACGTCTGAAATACTTTCCACCAGGATAATCTTTTTTATCAAGCAGATTTTTCCCGATAAGTTCAGGCTTTGTAGGATGAGCAAGGATGGTCATATTTTCATCATAGACAAAAGTATAGATATCATTATCATAAAATTTACCGACGCCGCTATTAATCGCCTCGAATAAAACATCTTCACCTTCTTCATGATATAGTATTTTTGCATTGTCAAGCATAGTCTTGACTTTATTCATCTTCTCAGAACTTGTCCGCATGGTAATCCTGCTGGTAACAGGAACAAGTGCCCGCATACCATAATCACTATTATACCCTTCAGGTACCTCAACAAGTGAACGCTGCTCTTTAAAAGGTTTATTAAATATCCGCTGATATGAAGTCTCTGCCACACTACCAGGGGCAACCGCAGCATAGCCGTTCTTGTCAATATCAAGATAATAAAATATTTCACCGTCAATACGTCTGCCGAGTAAAAATACCGAATTATAATATCCCTTAAATTTAAGAACCTCTGTAAGGGATGATTTCAGCCGTAAATAATCAGGTAACGCTGAATCCGCCGCTGCCCCGCGTAACGACATTACTCTATCAGGATTTATTGCCTC
This sequence comes from Planctomycetota bacterium, assembly GCA_963677015.1. Taxonomy (GTDB): domain Bacteria; phylum Planctomycetota; class SZUA-567; order SZUA-567; family SZUA-567. Next base: position 1,382,211 of record OY781533.1, on the reverse strand, counting down.
AGAAAGAATGCTTACTTCATTTAAGAATCTGGTTCTTAATATTTTGCCCTCATAAATAACCGATAAACCTACCAGGAGAAACCCGGTAAGCAAAATAATCAGTAATATAATATGTCGTTTATTACCTGTACTACCAAATTTATTGAGTATTCTTCCGGACAAAGTCGGCATTATTACATTATTCCCATTAAGTAACATTGCTATAAATACTTCTTTAATATATTGTTTATCGATCATGTCGCCTGCAGTAGATCTCTAACTTCTAATCTAAAACAACCGTAAATTTTTGTCAAAAGAATATTACCCGCTAGAAGATTGATAAATTGGCAGTTACAAAAAAATGGCCACCCCGTTTGGAGTGACCGTTTTCACAATACATTACAGGTTTTACCCTAAAACACCGGTAAAGTTCTACCGCATTAATACAAATATACACAATGTTATTGTTGAATAAAGCATGCAGAAGTGCTGCTCCTGCTGAATCCTTCCCAGCCCCTCTACATGCTCACCTCAGCGTATATTTTACAGCAGGTAAAGCAATCAAAGTAACTAATTACTCTTTAAAAATCGACCTTTTCACCGTAGTAACAGCTAGTATAAATCTTCTTTATATCATCACCTTCTGGCTGACGTGGATTAGTACCGGTACATGGATCAGCCATCGCATTAGCAGATATTGCGTCAAGCTTTTCATTCCAGAGTGTTTCACTAATACCATACTCCTTGAGTGTTGCCGGTACACCAAGCTCTGCTCTTAACTTCTCAATAGCAACCGCAAGACCTTCAGCATCCTTAGCTCCTACTATTTCTGCAAGCTTATTATACTTGTCGGTTGACTTACTGTTATAACGAATGATATTCGGCATAAGAATCGCATTTGCACAACCATGTGGAATTCCAAACATTCCGCCTGCCTGATGCGCCATTGAATGAATAATACCTAGAAGAGCATTACTGAACGACATTCCAGCCATACATGATGCTTCATGCATAGCCTGACGTGCTTCGCGATCATTACCGTCTTTGTATGCACGCGGCAGATTTTCAAAAATCATCTTTACAGACTCAAGCGCAAGCGTATCACTGAATGAAGAAGCAAGAACAGCAACATATGCCTCAACATCATGAGCTAAAGCATCGAGACCAGTGTTTGCTGTAACATGCGCAGGCATACTTACACAAAGTTCACCATCAACAATCGCAATATCAGGAGTAATCTCATATGAAACAATCGGATACTTCACACCTTTATCATGATCGGTGATAACTGTTGCACAAGTTACCTCAGTTCCTGTACCGCTGGTTGAAGGAATAGCGATAAACTGAGCTTTATTTCTCAAAGGCTTGATCGAGAATGGAGGAGTGATATCTTCAAACTTTGACTCTGGATATTCATAGAAAACCCACATAGCTTTTGAAGCGTCAATTGCTGAACAACCACCAAGACCAATAATAACATCAGGCTGCTCTTTATTGAATAATTCAACACCCCGCATAACAGTCTGAATAGATGGATCAGGCTCTACCCCTTCAAATACTGCCGAATCGATTCCAGCCTCTTTAAGATAAGCAATACACTTATCAATAAATCCACCCTTTTTCATAGAACTGCCGCCTGTGACAATCACAGCTTTAGAACCTTTGATTTTTTTAAGCTCATCAAGGCAGCCTAGACCAAAATGTGTAAAACGTGGTACTGTAAATGTGGCCATAATAACCCTCCTCCTGTAAATTATCTATATTTAAATGCCGCTCAAAAGAATACTGATTTATCGATAATTTATTATCAACATATTTCCGAGTGTACTCTTTAATAAATAATATTCAATAATAAAATATTTAAAAAATACATAAAAACCTATTTATGCCAACCACATCACCGAACAATAATAAATATAAGCACCTATAAATAAAACACTTACGCTTAAAGTGCTTTTACAGCATTATTTGCTTTTAATTAGTTAATATTTCCTTAATTACTCACAAAAATAATAACCGGTAGCAGCGGTACAAGTTTATTGCAAGGCATCTAAAACTATACTCCGCACTCGATTTAACAAACAGTATGTTATTAAGATTATAAAAACCAGACTTCAAATATTAGACTTGTACTGAGTAATAATGCCATAATTACCCTCTTAACCGATTAAAAATTCACGAGTTACTATCAAACCAAAAGGGAGTGGCAGTTCACACGAACTGCCACTCCCACCCCATGATACGAATTTTTAATTGTCGCAATTATCACAAAATATTAATCAAGCTCACCTTTGATAAATTCAGCATGCTTACTACGCAGCAAAAGAACCAAAGGGACTCCAATCATAAAACACAGCGCAATTTCCATAAATACATGATTAAATGCGAGCATTCGAGCCTGACTGATAACCTTACTCTCCAAAATTTTAAGTGCCAGCTTTGAAGTTATCACAGGTTCCGAGATATGATTCCCTACAACGTATTCCAGCACCTCTCGCTGATGCCTGGTAACTTGACTGAATTCAGAAACATGCCGCACCATTTGAGCTCTGCTTGAGGCAGTGCTCACTGTAAGCTGATTGGTAAATATTGCAATCCCGATACTGCCAAATACCTGTCTGGTAACACTGTAAAGTCCGGTTGCAGCCGTAAGCCGATTTTTTTCAATAGTAGCAAGTGCGGCCGTACTTAAAGCCACAAAAATCAATCCAAACCCGATACCCTGCATAAACTGTGGCCAGAAGATACTCCAATACCCTACAGATAATGAGATATTGGATAATTGATAAAATGAAAAGACACTCATCAATAGCCCTCCGGCAATCAGCAATTGTGGACCAAGACGATTATAGAAGACTCCGGCAATTGGAAATATTATGGCCATAGCCAGACTGCGCGGCATAAGTGCAAGCCCTGAGGAAAAAGCATTATACCCCAGCATGTTCTGTAAAAACTGGGGCATCAGAAAGAGACTACTGTTGAGTCCAAGACCAAGTATACCGCCTATCGCCGTTCCTGAAAGAAAACAGAGATTCGAAAGAACCCTGAGGTCTACTGCAGGAGTATCCGTTGTCAATTCACGCCAGATAAATAGAGCCAGCCCTACAAGAGTTAGAATACCCAGTATAACAATATAATTCGACTCAAACCAGTCATTGCGCTCCCCTTCTTCAAGCATTAGCTGTAGAGCGCCCAGACCAAGAATCATAAAAAAGAGACCACTCCAGTCTATTGGTTTACGTTCACGTATAAAATATACCGGATCGTGTATATATTTGATAGTAAGGGTTATCGCAACAATACCAATTGGTACATTGATGTGAAAAATCCAGGGCCATGAAAAATTATCAGTCAGCCAGCCTCCGACAACCGGACCGCATGCCGGACCTAAAACTACCCCTAACCCATATATCCCCATTGCCCGCCCTTGTTCTTCTGGTGGATAAATTTCACGCAACACCGCCTGCGCTACAGGTATCAGTGTTCCTCCTCCGATACCCTGAAGCACTCTGAAAAAAATCATAGATTCAAGGTTCCAGGAAAAACCACACATCATTGAACTGACAACAAACAGAATAAGACTGAAGAGAAAAAAGTTTTTTCTGCCAAACCTGGCGCTGATCATAGCGATAATCGGCATTGTTATAATATTTGCCAATATATATGCAGTTGCCACCCAGGATATTGCCTCCACCGACGCACCGAAATTTCCCTGCATATACGGCAAGGTTACATTTACAATGCTCGAGTCAAGAGAACTCATAGCAGTCCCGAGCATCACCGCCAGAGTTATCATTTTCCGGTTTATATTAACTGTTGATTCTGGTATTGTTAATTCAGACACTTGCGAACCTCACTCCACAGCATAGTCGCTGTACTCAAAATACATACTGTAGAACATTACTGAACAGATACAACATTACTTGACAAATTCACCTCCGGGACCACAGACATTCCCGGTCCAAGAACAATATTCCTGGTTATTTCCCGGTTATCAAATACTATCTTTACCGGAACTCGCTGTACCACTTTAACAAAGTTCCCTGTCGCATTATCAGGTGGCAGCAGACTGAATGCGGCGCCGGTTCCATGCTGTATACTGTCAACTTTACCGCTTATTTTCATATATGGATAAGCATCAATACTTATTTCAACCGTCTGACCAGGTCGCATATGCTCCAACTGTGTCTCTTTAAAGTTTGCAGTAACCCATATATCATTTGATACCAGCGCCATTAAAGACTGGCCTACCTTGACATAGACGCCCTTTTCAACATCTTTTGAAGTAACCACACCAGCTACCGGTGCATATATTTTTGTGTAGGAAAGATTCAATTCCGCCTGTTTAAGATTTGCTTGCGCCTCCTGTACATCTGCATGATCAACATCAGCCATGGATTTACTCCGCGCAATCTGTTTAGGAGCAGCAGATGCCGCCTGCAGCCGTGCTCTTGACTCAGCAGCTTCAGCCTCTTTCTCCTCAATCTCCTTACGCGTCTGCAGCAGATTATTCTCAGCAGCCATGAGTTCTGCCCGCGCCAGATCTACCTGCGCTTTAAAGGAATCAAGATCCTTTTTCGCAGATGCCAGTGCTGCCGCGGAAATTTTTTCTGTTGTCTGAGCATGATCAAACTCTCGCTTGCTAATGGCACCTGCCCCGACCAGTTTCTTACTTCGGTTTAAGTCATGCAGATCACGTTCATGCTGTTCATTGGCAGCTTCCATATCAAGTTTCGCACTTTCAAGATCCGCAAGAGCTGCATCAAGTTTAGCCTTCTGCTGATCACTTTCATTAACAGCCGACAACGCCTGTGATTTAACAATATTAATTTCCGCTTCCGCAGCAGCCAGATTCGCTTTTGCCTGATCATATTCCGAATTAGATGCCAGACTTGTCAAGTCTATATCTAGCTTACTGGACTCATATGTTGCCTGAGCAGAAGTAAGCTTGGCTTTTGCCGCATCCAAATCTGCGCTATAATCATCAGGATATAATTCCAGCAGTAAATCACCAGCCTTGACATGCTGGTTATCGGCCACATAGACCCTTGCCACATGCCCGGCTACTTTAGGGCTGATCGTTACAATTTTTCCATCGATAAATGCATCATCAGTTGACACAAAATTTAGTGAACTATAATAATAATAACCACCTGTTGCGATAAGAACTGCAATCAGCATGTAATATTTAATTTTAGATTTCTTCTTCTTACTGCCCGCAGCAGGACTATCTTCAGTACTTACCTGCGCTTCCACAGCTTCTTCTATTATCTGATCAACCGACACTGAATCACTCTCCATTCTCAATCATTGCTTTCATAATTAATTATAAAAACTGTAATCGCTATTTTTTCAACGCTCTGCTGAAAAAATTATAAATATGTTCAATAAGTTCATCCTGTGGTATCTGCCCATCGCTATAGGACAACCCGGAACGCACAACATCAAGCAGATAGTTTGCGGTATATGCAGGTTTAGAGTCGCATAATATTCCTTTTTCAACACCACTCTCAATAACACTTCTAGTCAGTTCCAAAACTTTTTTTCGGGTTTTCTTAATCTCCGGTTTCATCTTAGTACCGGTCCCGGCTCGCAACAATTTAAAAATAGATTTATTACGATAACAGTACTTCACAGTTTCAGAAATTATTTTATGAAGATGCTCAAGCGGATCACCACTTTCAGTATCAATATTCTTTGAAAGATAGCGGTACATATCCATATACCCTTCAATACGTACACTGGAGAATAGATCTTCTTTGCTCTTAAAGTAGACATATAATGTACCTTTACCGACTTTCGCCTCTGCGGCGATTTCACTCAGACATACGCTGTGATAATCCTTCTTCCCAAAGAGTTTTCCGGCAGCTGCAATAATCTTTTTCCGCTTATTTTCATCCAATGTCTGCATCAGTTTTCTCCTGAAATAATTCTATAATTCGAATTCAGCCACCATTAACGCTGTAACGACACCTGCGGCAAACCTCCTATCAATACCGACTGACCAGTATTGTAATGAAGCTGGTTACTTTGTCAATAGTAATTAACCAGCAAACAAAAAATGCCTCTGGATATCCAGAGGCATTCTACACAGGTTATGTTTAGTATTGTACTTACACAATCAGGACATGAACATTCCGCCATCGATATTAATAGTCTGCCCGGTAATATAATCAGCTTCATCAGAAGCAATAAAACTCAATAAATTTGCTACTTCAGTACCGTCACCGGCATATCCTAAAGGAATATTATTAACCCACTCCTGCATCAGTTCTCCCGGTTTATAATCACCGAGAAGCTCTCCCCATACCCGGTCATTATAATCCCACATATCACTCTTGATAATACCGGGACAGTATGAATTAACGGTAATTTTATCCTTGGCAAGCTCTTTTGCCAGACTCTGGGTAAGACCGATAACCCCGAATTTACTTGCAGCATATGAAGGAGTATAAATAAAACCCTGCCTTGCCTGCCCTGAAGCGGTATTAATAATCCTGCCGCCGTTACCGTACTTGCGCATCCGCAGGCCAGCTTCCTGAGCACAGAGAAATACACCCTTGATATTAACGTCCATAACAAAATCCCAGTCAGCTTCGGTTACATCTTCCAGCTTAGCAATTTTGATAACCCCGGCATTATGTATTGAAATATCAATCTTCCCATATTTTTCTTCAGCTGTCTGGAAAATATTGATCACCTGATCCTTCTTGGTAACATCAGCAATAATAGATATAGCATCTCCACCATTTTTATTGATTTCTTCCGCAACTTCATGAACTGAATCTTCAATTGATGAAACTACAATTTTAGCCCCTTCCCGGGAAAATTTATTAGCGATACACCTGCCAATTCCTCTTCCTGCTCCGGTAATTACAGCAACTTTGTTTTCATGTCTTCCACTCATAATACACTTCCAATCTATAAAAAAATAACATACTTTAATTATGGCCGGTACTTCCTGCTCATTACCAGCAGGTAAAACCGCCGTCAACCAGCAGATCAATTCCGGTGCAGTACGACGCAGCCTTACTTGACAAGAATATCGCTGGACCTGCCATCTCCTCACATTTAGCCATCCGCGCCATAGGGGTTTCATATTCAAACTGTTTAACCTGCTCAGCCACTTCAGGACGGGTATTCATTGGTGATGCGGTATACCCCGGACTGATTGAATTCACCCGTATACCACGGTCGCACCACTCCATAGCCAAACTTTTAGTAAGATGAATAACCCCGGCTTTTGCAGAGTTGTAATGTATCTGGGTAAGACCACGGTTAACAATACTTCCCGACATAGAAGCAATATTGACAATCGATCCACGTCCACGTTTCAGCATTACAGCGGCCTCAGCCTTACAGGAAAGAAATACTCCAGTAAGATCAACTTTCAGCATCTTCTCCCACTGTGAAAGTTCCATCTCCTCAGCCGGTGCAGCATTGGCAATACCGGCACTGTTTACTGCAATAGAAAGTTCGCCCAGCTTTTCCTCAACCTCAGCAACCGCCCTTACCATATCCTCTTCAACAGTGACATCTCCAGACAGACATAATGCTTTCTGCCCTGCTTCTTCAACCAGTCTTTTAGTCTCCTGTATCCCCTCACCGATATTTAGATCAAACAATGCAAGATCTGCGCCACACTTGGCCATCCCAACTGCTATAGCCTGCCCTATTCCAGAACCGGCTCCAGTAACCAGAGCGACCTCACCCTTCAAACTGAATATTTCCATAATTTATTCCTTTCAGCACTTATATATACCATATATTAAAACTGCTATTTTGTCGCCAACGCCATTACCTTGATACTTGTCGCCTCTTCTCTGGACAGAATTCCCTGATTCCTTCCTCTGGCTAAGACCATAATTCGATGCGACAAACCAAGTATTTCTTCCAGATCTGAGCTGACAATCACCACCGCCATACCCTTCTTAGCCAGTCCGGCAATTACATCATATATTGCAGAACGTGCCCCAACATCAATTCCCCTAGTAGGTTCATCAAGAACAAACACTTTTGGATTTCTTGAAATCCATTTGGCAATCACCACCTTCTGCTGATTACCCCCGGATAAAGAACTGACTTTATGATGCGGTAAACCTTTAACATTCATTCGTTCGCTGTGGCGCTTTGAGAACTCAGTCTTCTTTTTGGGTGTCACCCAGCCCTTATTGCCAAAGACATCAAAATTACCATACGACATATTTTCTGCGATCGTATGATCTATAATCAGACCATCATGCTTTCGATCTTCCGGAATTAAAACAACTCCCTCTTTAATAGCATTGCGCGGTCCGATTCCAATCAGTGATTTCCCGTTGAGAGTAACCTCACCACTTTCAATTGGATCAACCTGACAGATAGCTCTGATAAGCTCAGTTCTACCCGCTCCGACAATTCCTGAAATTCCAAATATTTCCCCGGCATGCACCTCAAAGCTTATATCCTGAAAAGACTGATCAGGAGCTGAAAGATTATCCACCTTGAGTACAACATCACCATGCTCGATACAAGGTTCAGGAAACAGCCGATCGACACTTCGGCCAACCATCTCTGAAATCACTATATTCATATCAACCTGAGCAGTTTCATGAACCGCTATCTGCATACCGTCACGTAACACTACAATACGATCTGCAATTCGTGATATCTCCTCAAGCCGATGACTTATATATATAAAAGACATTCCATCTTTCTTTAATTTTTCAATCTGCTCAAACAGCTTTTCAGTCTCTTCACCACCTAAAGCAGCCGTTGGCTCATCAAGTATGATAAGCTTGGCATTGAGGGTGAGTGCTTTTGCAATCTCAACCTGCTGCTGTGCTGCAACTCTAAGAGTTGAGACCTTCTGAGTTGGTGAGACATCCAGACCAAGTCTTCTAAGCTGCTCACCAGCAAGCTCATTCATTTTCTTTCTATCAACTACCCCGTTTTTTTCAGGAAGCTTGCCAACAAAAACATTTTCAGCAATACTCAGATCAGGCAGAAGTCTTAATTCCTGATGAATCAGACCAATACCCGCTGCATGCGCATCACCCGGGGACTCCGGTTCATAGAGTTTTCCCTGCCAGTACATCTTACCCTCAGGTTCAGGCTGAATCACCCCGGCGATAATCCCTGATAATGTTGATTTTCCCGCCCCATTTTCACCAAGAAGCGCCACAACTTCACCTGGTTCAATATTTATATTAATATCCTGCAGCACAGGAATGCCAAAATAACATTTTGATATACCGCGAATCGACAAACCATCCTGAGAAATTTCAAGCTCTGAAGTAGATTTTGTCTTTATGTCTTCTTGTACAGTCATGAATTTAGCCTTTTGTAAAAGTTGCTTTGTAACATTTCAAGATTTGAATTTTGTCAAATCAGTCCAGCCGATATCCGTAAAACAGCCACTCGATGCACAATTGTTCTGCCTTAATAATTCGTTAATATATACCACATTTTTTTAATGTATAAATACCTGCCGATATACCCCAGTCAAACTACCTGATTTCACTCTTGTTCCGCTCAAACTATGAGCCCGGTTATATAAATATCCCTTTTACCGGGCTCATAATCGTGTGCTATTTTACTTCATTTTGCGTGTTGGTGTCATCTTATGAACTAAGGATGAGTCTTGATAAACTGATCAACATTATCCTTGGTAGTCAAAGTGGCATTCTGCAGCTGAGTTGCAGGAACATAGAGACCGTTGATGCAGTCAATAGCTGAACGGATAGCAAGTCTTCCCATAAACTGTGTCTGCTGAGTCATTGTTGCGTCCAATACACCCTTCTTAACTGCTTCCAGACCAGCCAGATCACCATCAAAACCAACGATAAGAACATCGTGAGGAAGATTTGCAACCTTTACAGCCTGTGCTGCGCCTAAGGCAAGCGCATCTGCTCTACCGAAGAATACGTCAATCTCTGGATCACGCTGCAGCATATCCTGAGCGATCTTGAAACCTTCATCCTGCATCCACATGTTACTTGCCTGCTTCGCAACTATCTCCATTCCTGGATTTCCTTCGAGTGCCTCATTAAATCCTTTGTTACGATCGATTTCAGGAGTTGTACCAATCTGTCCCTGAATAACACCGATACGTGCTTTGCCGCCGGTCTTCTTAACAACCCATTCACCGAGTTCCTTTGCAGCAGCGACACTGTCTGTGGCAATAAAACTGTTACCGGGAGCATCTGCAGGATTACGGTCAACAGTAATCACTGGAATACCAGCTTTCTGCGCCGCTTTTACCGGAACACTAGCCGCTGTAGCACCGGCAGGAATATAAATAATAGCATCGACTTCCTTGGTAATCAGATCCTGAATCTGATTAACCTGAGTTGCAGAATCACCTCTGGCGTCAACGGTAAACACCTCAACACCGATACGATCCGCTTCATCACAGACAGACTGCTTTATCTGATTGAAGAAATCAGCCTGCAGGTTTGCAACTGCCAGACCTAAAGTAATATCCTTATTCTCCTTTGCATTACCATTGAATGCACAAAGACACATCACACAGAGGGTTAGCACGAACATCTTGAAACTTGTTTTCATAACATTCTCCTAAACTAATATCAAACACATTTAACCATGAAATAGAAGCCGCAAACTAATTGACAAACTACCTATTTCATTCACAAAACACCCTAATTTATTCACCAATAATGATCTGGTAAAGAACACATACTTTAAAATATCGCTTAACATTATTTCTTACGGCTGCGTCCGAGAGTATCAAAAGCCACAGCCACAGCAATAACAACACCGATAACAATCTGCTGTGCAAAAGGTGATACTCCTATAAGATTCAAGCCATTACGCAATACTCCAATGATAAAGACACCAATTACTGTTCCGGCAATACTGCCGACACCTCCGCTAAGACTGGCACCGCCGATTACAACCGCAGCAATACAGTCAAGCTCAAGTCCGAGACCAGCACTAGGCTGAGAGGAATCAAGTCTTGCCGCCAATGTCATCGCAGCAATACCTGATAAAAGTCCTGAAGCGGTGTAAACAAGTATAGTAATGAGCTGCACATTAATACCTGACAGTCTTGCCACTTCTTCGCTGCCACCGATTGCATATAAACTTCGCCCATTAGCTCTAAAACTCAAATACAGCCAGGTAACAATTGAAAGAAGAATAAACAGAATCATGGTTGTAGAAAAAACCCCGAAGTGACGGACGGTAGCAAAATTTGTAAACCATTCAGGGTAACCTACCACCTGACGCCCATCGGTCATAATGTTTGCTGCCCCGCGGGCAATTGACATTAATGCAAGGGTTGCAATAAAGGGCGGAAGTTTGGCCTTGGTTATAAGCAGCCCCGAAGCCAGACCACAAAGACCGCCAATCAATATACCTATAATTATGGCTAACTGCAGCGGTAGCCCTAAAAAACGTTCGGCATACCCCATAGACATCATTGAAAACGCCAGCACAGATCCTACAGAAAGATCAATTCCACCGATAATGATAACTGCAGTCATACCCAGAGCCATGATTCCCAGCATTGTTACCTGATCAAGAATATTCAACGCATTCCTGACCGAGAAAAAATACTTCGAGGCAAACGAGAAGACAACAATTAGTAAAATCAATCCGAAAAGCGACCCATGAACACCGCCTTTAAATTTACTGAGTTTCATACTATCTCCAAATTTTTATCCGTTAACGCTACAAAACACCAGACATCTATAAACACAGAAGTCTTTAAAACCCAACTTTAAGCATTGCTGCTATAATTAATTTTATTAAAATGACTAGAGCTTTTAATGAATGACCACACACAAAGAACCTAAAACCGTCAGATCAATACCACTATTTTTTTTAATAAACATAAGACTATATTTTATTAAAAATAAGTATTAACTACGAGCTTATCGCTTTATTTCACACACATACACACTTAATTTTGTTTGATACACAGAGATGATTTTGCAAAAATTTACATATAAACATCAATAAATTACTGTAATGTTTATTAAATTGCTGCTTGTTTGATATTTTTAATTTATCACAATTTACTTCTTAGTCAATTTATAAAAGCAATAAAAATTTAATAAATCACACAATTACCTTAAACAAAAGATCTTATAAAATTAATTTTTTATAATCGACACAAATTTATCGTATGTTTTTATTAAATTTAAGCACTATAAAACAATAATTTAATAAATTATTTTCTATTCAACATTGACTAAGGTGATTTATATGATAATATTTCCTATATATAATTTACTTAACATTAACTTTACATTATCTAGTAATTCTACGACAATATTATTTTCTGATCGAAATTTAACTATTGTTATAACACATGAGGAAGGAATATGAATAATTTAGAAGATCTGACAACCAAAGCCACAGAAATACGTATCAAGTTAATAAAAATGATTAAAACCGCTAATACCGGTCATACTGGTGGAGCCCTATCTTCAGTTGACATTCTGGTCTCTCTATTCTACCGTATTATGAACTTTGATGTCAGCAATCCAAATTGGATAGAACGAGACCGCTTTCTTCTCAGTAAAGGCCATTCGGTTGAAGGCTACCTCTGCGTTCTCGCAGATCTTGGGTATTTCCCGGAATCAGAGCTTGATACTTTCTCCGCCTATAAATCCCGACTTATCGGCCACCCGACACGTAAAGTTCCAGGAATCGAAATGAACACCGGTGCCCTTGGGCACGGACTCTCTGTTGGGGTAGGGATGGCAATTGCAGCAAAAAAACTCGGACAAAAACACAGGGTATTTACCCTCATGGGAGATGGCGAGCAGGCAGAAGGCTCTATCTGGGAAGCGGCAATGGCTGCCGCACATTATAAACTAGGAAATATTGTTGCCATTATTGATAGAAACTATCTGCAGATAAGCGGCAATACAGAGGATGTAATGTCTCTTGATTCTTTGGAAGAAAAATATAGTAGTTTTGGTTGGAATACAATCAATGTTGCTGGAAATAGTATCTCCGAACTATGCCAGACTTTCGAGTCAATAGATTACTCAGGGACTAAACCTACGGCTATTATAGCCAGGACAACCAAGGGTAAGGGAGTTTCATTCATGGAAAACAACGCAAAATGGCACCACGGAGTTCCTAAAGACGACGAATACGCAGCAGCACTGAATGAACTCAATAACTGCCTTAAATCATAACAGCGACTTTACTGCCGATTTTGCAAATTATTAATAACTATCATATAGCAGGAGTATTCCACATGCCAAATACTAAACCATGTCGTAAAGTTTTTACTGAAACTATTCTTGAATTAGCCAAAACTCATCCTGAAATAATGGTTCTTGCAACCGATTCAAGAGGATCTGTAACTCTAAATGAATTTGCCGATACCCTTCCTGAGCAGTTCATCGAAATAGGTATTGCCGAGCAGAATATGGTCGGGGTTGCTGCCGGACTCGCCTGCGGCGGTCTCAAGCCATTCGCCTGCGCACCGGCCTGTTTCATATCTGCCCGCAGCTTTGAACAGGTAAAGGTTGATCTGGCCTACAGCAATACAAATGTCAAATTGATAGGTATCAGTGGTGGCGTAAGTTATGGTGCTCTCGGAACATCACACCACTCACTCCAGGATATTGCCATGATGCGGGCTACAGCAGGGATGACAGTTGTTCTCCCCTGTGATAACATCCAGACCAAACAGCTCACCGAAGCCCTGGTCGATTACGAAGGTCCGGTATATGTCCGTATGGGACGCGGAGCAGTCGAAGATGTCTATTCCTCCGAGGTACCTTTCATTATTGGCAAAGCAAATCTAATAACAGACGGGCAGGATCTGACCATAATAGCAACCGGAGAAACTGTCCTTATCGCCAAAAAAGCTGCCGAAAAGCTGAAATCTGAGGGCATCTCAGCCCGGGTTATCGACATGCATACTCTTAAGCCGCTGGACGAGGAGATTATTCTTAAAGCTGCGGAAGAGACCGGACACATCATTACCATTGAAGAGCATTACGCAAAGGGTGGTCTTGGCGGTGCTGTCGCAGAGCTGCTGGCAGTTAATAATCCGACCCCCATGCGCATACTTGGTATCGCTGATGAGCAGACAGTTACCGGCAACTCCGCCGAAGTTTTCCAGCACTATGGACTAACCGTTGACAATCTCTGCCAGAATGCAAGGGACATACTAGCATAACCGCTACTAATTATAACTGATGGAGTATAAATATGTATATACTTACAATTGATCAGAGCACCTCCGCTACCAAAGCTCTGCTGGTTGACCGTGAGTGCCAAATACTGACACGAATAAATAAGGATCACAAACAGTTTTACCCACAGTCAAGCTGGGTGGAACATGACCCTGAGGAAATATATCAGAATCTTGTATCTGTAGCACTGGAACTGGTAGAGACCGTAAAAATCGACTGGCAACAGATTAAAGCACTGTCAATATCGAACCAGCGTGAGACGGTCGTAGTTTGGGATAAAACCACCGGCAAACCGATATATAATGCCATTGTCTGGCAATGTGCGCGAGCTACCGAACTCTGCAAACAACTCGACACCCCAGGAAACCGGGATGCTGTGCGTAAAGCCACCGGCCTCATGCTCTCCCCATATTTTTCCGCGGCAAAGATAATGTGGGTACTGGAAAACGTTCCCGGAGCCAGAGAAAAAGCGAAAAATGGTGAGCTTCTCGCCGGTACTATCGATAGCTGGCTGGTCTGGAAACTTACCGGCGGAGCCGTTCATGCTACCGATTATTCAAATGCTTCCAGAATGTCGTTATTCAATCTCACAAGACTTGACTGGGATGAAAATATCTGTAATATATTTAACATTCCTGTATCAATGTTACCAGAAGTCAAACCCTCTGACTGTATCTGGGGTGAAACAGATTTCGGCGGCAGAATACAGCGAAAACTTCCCATTGCAGGTATACTCGGAGATTCCCATGCAGCACTTTTTGCACAACAGTGCTACAGCCCGGGAATGGCTAAAGCCACTTACGGAACCGGTTCATCGGTCATGATGAATGTCGGAACCAGTCAGGCTAAGGATGTCGAAGGAATCGTAAGTTCAATCGGCTGGGGAACCAGTGATGAGATAGTTTATGTTTTGGAGGGAAACATCAACTGTACCGGCGCAACAATAAAATGGCTTGTTGACAGTCTCAAACTTCTTGACAGCCCAAAGGACGCAGAAAAATACGCCATGGAGGTCGAAAGTACCGAGGGAGTCTATCTGGTGCCTGCCTTCAGCGGTCTTTCAGCCCCATATTGGGATAATGAGGTGCGGGCAATGATCTGCGGAATGAGTTTCAACACAGGAAGAAGCCATATAATCCGTGCCGGACTTGAAGCAATTGCATACCAGATAGCCGATATCGTGAGACTAATGACCTCCGGTTCAGGTATGACATTGAGTAATCTACGCACCGATGGCGGTCCCACCCGAAACAACTTTTTAATGCAGTTTCAGGCAGATATGCTGGGGTGTGCAGTTCTGCCGGCACAAACGGAGGAGCTTTCCGCACTGGGAGTCGCGATGCTCGGAGGGCTGACGGTTAAAATGTGGAATAACCGCACGGAATTCAGCCAACTCCTCAAACCGGCAAATACCTTTACCAGCAGTCTCGACAGTAATGAATGCAACACACTCTATGCCGGATGGCGACAAGCAGTTAATCAGGCAAGAGGTATTAATATGAAAGTGTAAAATGAACGCCAAAGATTTAGCTAAAAAATTGGGCTTATCCCCATCAACAGTCTCAATGGTACTCAATAATAAACCTGGTATCAGCGCCAAAACACGCCAGCGAATACTTGATGCCATTGCTGAAAGCGGCTTTAAACACACAAAGTCACAGGCAACTAAAAACACCGTAGATACCATGACTATCTGTTTTCTGATTTTCAAGCGTGATATTCAGGTCAAAATTGAAGATAGTCAGTTCTTCTCAAAGGTTATTGAAGGTCTTGAGACTGAAGCTAATGATTATGGTTATCAGATGAATATCTCGTATATCAGTAATAATGCTCTTGAAGGTGTCAGGCCGCTGCTGAACTCTGTCCGTAACGGAGAACTGAGCGGTCTGATTATTCTTGCGACCGAAATGACCGATGCCGATGTCAAAAGAATATCCGATGCTTCCATTGACCTGCCGGTAGTAATACTCGATTTTTACACCGATGAGAAGATAGATACAATATATCTTGACAACAAGAATGCGACTATGCGGGCGACAGAACATCTTATTAATGGTGGCCATACCGAAATAGGCTTTCTCAACAGCACTTTCTGGATCCATAATATGGAGAAACGTTTCGAAGGGTATAAAGCAGCTCTAAACAAACACAACCTGGAATTCAGGGACGAGTTCTATTTTGAGCTGAACCCGACAATTGACGATGGACGCATTGATATGCTCAAGCACCTTAAGAAAGCCAAAAAACTGCCTTCAGCATTTATCGCATCAAATGATATCATTGCAATCGCCGCACTCAGCGCCATACAGGATTTCGGACTGAAAATTCCTGAGGATATTTCAATTATCGGATTTGACGATATTCCCTTCTGTTCAATTCTCAATCCCTCGTTATCAACAATCAGAATCCAGAAAGAAAGAATGGGGAAACTTGCGGTTATCAGATTGCTGGAACGTATAGACAGTCTGATACCAGAGCGCATAACCCTACGCATAAATTCTGATCTGGTAATCCGCGACAGTGTTATAGACAAAAATAAAAAACTAGCTGCAGATAACACTACAGAGTAAAACTCAAAATGTAGCAGAAACCAACGACACTGCACATAAATCACAACAGCTGATTTAACCTTAAAATAAACTGCAGAGGAACCTGTCTTTTATTTCTTCAGTGAGCACTTCTTATCATATCATGAAAGACGAAATAAAAAACATCACCTTACAGCTCAGAGTTCCTTGAAACAGATAAAAAATAACTTATAATACTATAATATTCCAGTCACCAACGATTGGAATATTATTTTTTGTTCAGATTAAATACATAAACAAATATCAGAACTGTCACTGAGAGGCCAGACTATGAATGCCAAAGATTTAGCTAAAAAACTTGGACTTTCGCCATCAACAATATCCATGGTACTCAATAATAAACCAGGAATCAGTGACAAAACCCGCCAGCGCATTCTTGAAGCGATAGCGGAAACCGGTTTTGAATTCAGCAAACCTCAGAATAACAAAAGCGAAACAGACTCAATGACGATCTGCTTTCTTATTTTCAAACGGGATAGCCGGGTTAAAATTGAAGACAGTCAGTTCTTCTCAAAAGTTATTGAAGGTCTGGAAAACACCGCCAGCGACAATGGTTACCAGATAAATATCTCCTACATCAGCAATCAGGCATTGGAAGGTGTTACCCCACTGCTCTCAGCCGTAAGAAATGGAGAACTCAGTGGACTGGTAATTCTTGCCACCGAGATGACAGATGCAGATATTCGTATGATTACAGCTGCCTCAACCGACCTGCCGGTACTTATTCTGGATTTTTACACGAATGAAAAGATTGATTCAATCTATCTGGATAATGTTAACGGCTCCATGAGAGCAACGGAGTATCTTATTAATACCGGGCATACCGAAATAGGTTTCCTCAACAGCACCTTCTGGATACATAATATGCAGAAACGCTTTGAAGGTTACCGTAAAGCTCTTGCCAAGCATGGTCTCAAGTTTAATGAAGAATACTACTTCAAACTGAACCCAACAATAGAAGACGGCAGAATTGATATGCTCAACCATTTGAAAATAACCCGCAAACTTCCTACGGCATTTATTGCGTCCAATGATATAGTCGCGATTGCCGCCTCCAGTGCCATTCAGGAATTTGGACTGAAAATACCTGAGAATATATCAATCATTGGCTTTGATGATATCTCAATCAGCTCTATATTAAAGCCACCCCTCTCTACAATACGCATCCAGAAAGAACGCCTGGGACAGATTGCCATTAAACGCGTCATCTCCAGAATCAAAAAAGATATACCTGAACGTATAACTTTGAGATTGAGCTCTGATCTTATAATACGCGACAGTGTCAAATCACTATAATCTATTCAAACTGCTGTTCTTCAAAGACCGGCACAAAATTATCTGACATAAGGATTACATTACTACCATACTTGTTTTTAAAATGACATGACTGACAAACAGCAATATTTTATAAGTAATTAAATATCCATATAAAGCAAATAATTTAATATTGATTTCTTATTAAATACATTTAACAATCATATTATCAGTAAATTTTATGACGAAATTATCAAATTTATATAGATAATCTATTAGAATATAACGAATAATAATTTTATTACATTTCAACTCAATCTATTGATATTTATCTTTACAAGTATAAAATGTTAAATACATAATTAAGTAAAAAAAGAGTTAATCATTATATATTAGTGACTTTTATTTTTATAATACTAAAATATACTTTGCAAAATTGAGTTTAACATGATTTTATCTTGACTAATTCTTAAAACTTGCTATCATCTAAACTAACATTATTAGTTTAGACTAACAAAAAAAACAAGCACTTGAATACTGTTCATTTACGGGATAAAGGTAATAATATGCGCCGCCATAAACCTGACAAAAGCAAATTAAGTCTGCTGCTGACGAAGATACTCAGTCCGATTCAGAATGATCAATCAAATACCGCCGAGTCAACTCGTATTCCACCCTCAGTAACTATTCATACTCTGGTGGACACAACAACTCTTCTACTGAACCTATACGACGAATACACAGCAAACCACTCCTACCGTGTAGCGGCAATAGCGGAAAAAATTTCAAGACGCTTTGACCGAACAGAACGGGAACACCAACAGCTGCATATTGCAGCTCACCTTCATGACATTGGTAAAATTGCTGTTCCCACAAACATTCTAAATAAAGCAGGTAGACTGACAGATGAAGAATTTGAAGAAGTAAAAAAACACTCTTACGCCGGGTATGCGGTAATACGCCGTGTTGCCCCTCTAACCTCCATAGCCGAGAGTATCCTTTATCATCATGAACGTTATGACGGTAAAGGTTACCCTGCTAAAATCAAAGGTAAAAAGATACCCTTTGATTCCAGAATTATTGCTGTAGCAGACTCTTTTGACGCCATGACAACAACAAGACCATATCAAAAAAGCTTGAGCTTAAATGAAGCGGTAATGGAAATTTCACGCTGCTCAGGCACACAATTTGATCCGACGGTAGTCCAAAAATTTGAAGAGATTATACATGAACTGGATCCCTACCTGCACTTCAGCCAGGAAATTTCAGAAAAGAGCCAGCCGGCTCTTTAATATATTATAAATGATATAATCATTTTGATTAAACCGCTGTTTTTCAGCTTCTGCCCAGTTTCTGAGCTCGGCTTTCGCGCACTGATTTCAGCGCAATCAATCCACCCGAAACAGCGACAATACCCATTCCAACAATTCCAACAGTATCAGGAATATGGTCGAATATCAGCCATCCCAGAATTGCAGCCCAAACCAGCTGCAGATAATTCATCGGCGCCAACATCGAAGCTGGTGCATACCTGAAAGCCTGTGTATACAGATAATGCCCCATACCTCCAGATGCTCCGATACTTATAAAGAGCAGTACAATAAGCAGACTCGGTGATTCACCTTCCCAATACCACGGTAGAACAAGACCGAAGCAGATTGATCCAACCAGAGCTGTATAGAATAATAGTGGTATTGTATTCTCAGTCTTCGCGAGAACCCTCGAAAGAATCTGGTAAAAGGCGTTTCCCAGCACAGCAAATAACAGATAAAAAACCGCCAGAGGATTTATACCGCCGCCAGGCCTGACGATAAGTATCACCCCGATAAAACCTGTAATAGCAGCAGTCCAGCCCAGAAAACCTATCCGCTCTCCAAGAATAGGGCGAGCCAGAAGAACCACCATCATTGGAGCTACAAACACCGTAGCCGTCATCTCAGCTACCGGCATAAGCCTTAACGCTGATCCTACCGCCAGTGACGCGATCATCAGGCAGGCTCCACGCAGAATAACCAAACCTCTACGCTGGGTTCGAATCATTTTCAGCCCCTGAGTTGGTGCCAATATGATAATCATAAGCAGACAATGCACAATATAACGTATTGCCACTACCAGCGGTGTGTTATAACGCATCGCCAGATACTTGACTGTCGAATCCATACATGAAAAAAAGAGCAGCGCGGCCAGCAGCAGCATAATACTCTTTACCGGATTATAATCGAGATCAACCGTTTTCACTGCGACCGGAATATCTGTCAGCAGATTATTGTTCAGGTCATTATTATCCGGATTCATTATTGGTGAGAACTTCTTTTTCACGATACATCCCTAACATATAGATATAGTATAAAAAATAAAAACTACCCTGCAGGTAGTTTGTAATTACTTGACAGTTTTTGCCTATCACTTAAAAAAACAAGCGATAAAAGCATTTATCATATTTATTATCAACAGCTTGCATAAAACTCAAGAAATAATTCTTTATCCGCAGCTATTAATACACTATACTCTCAATAGCAGTAAAATCAATATACAATACAACAAAATAAAGCTCAGCACAAAAATTACTGCCGCTCCCCTTTCCCTGAAAATCACTTTTGAAAGATATCCGCCCTGAGGTTACCATAAGCTGTAAACAACCTGCACAGGATAAAACGCAAAGTCATAAAAACGCTTATTGATCCGGCAACGACAATCGCCAGTATTATTATAAGCTGATATTTTATCGCGACAGTAGGCAGAGAGCCGCCCAGAAGCTGCCCGGTAAGCATTCCCGGAAGAGAAATCAGCCCCATAGTACCGGTAGTAGTAATTATCGGAGTTAAAGCCCGTACAAATGCCTCACGATAAAAGGGCCGGACCGCTTCAGAGACGGTAGCTCCCGAGCAGAATGCAGCTTGCAGATATTGCCGGTTGCTCCGCAGTTCAATTGTAAAATACTTTAAAGAAATAATATTCATCGACAGAAAATTCCCCAGCAACATTCCGCCTAAGGGAATAAGATACCGGGCGTCATACAGCGGTACCGGAGCGACAGCATAGAGTATCAGCGGTGTCAGCACTACAACCATCGCCAGAGCAAGTGCAGCAAGCACCGGCGTTACAAGTATCCGCAAGCTAAGCCCGGCGCTGCGTATAATATGCCCTGCCGCAACCAGCAGCATAACCGCTATCCAGCCTATATTGAGCCAGAAACTGTTATACGTGAATATATGCCCCAGATAAAGACCAACCAGAAAAAGCTGCAAGGTCATTCTAAATACAGCCAGCACAAGTTTGCGTATCAGACCAGCCCCCAGATAATACATAAAACCCAAAGGCACAAGAATAAGAAGATAAAAGAACAGCAGACGTTCAATAGAAATATCCATTGTAATCATATTATCTCCCCTCACCACCAATGTTACCACCCATTTCAAAGGTGCGCTCTGATGCCGCTATCCAGTTGGTATCATGTGATACGGCTATCACCGTAGTGCCATTCTCTACTGATAACTGCGCAACCAGATTAAAGACAAGCTCCCGATGTTCACTGTCAAGAGCCGAGGTCACCTCATCCAGAATAAGAATATCCCGTTTCAGAAGTAATGCCCGCAGTAGCGCCAGCCGTTGTTTTTCCCCACCTGAAATACTACTGACAGCAGCATCAAGCTTGATATCAAGCTCAAGCTTATTCAGCCAATAATCAATTTCAGACCTGTCAGGATACAGACCCCGATTACAGCGAAATCCAAAAGGCTGCAAAATAGCCTCTTCAACAGTTTCCGCCAGAAAGACCGGCTCCTGAAAAACCACCGCAACTGTTGCGCGCAACAGAGAAAGCACCTTGCGGTCATATTCATTCCCTCTAAACAGCACTCGACCGTCAGTTGGCTGCAGAAACCCGAGCAGCAATTGAATCAGAGTCGATTTGCCCGTCCCCGACCTGCCGTGAATTGTGATAAAATCTCCCTTATCTATCTTCAGGTTTAATGCAGAAAACAACCTTCTATTACCTAAAGTCAGGGTACAGTCAGTAAAACAGAATATAGTATCCACCGTCATAATCTCCCATTATTAAAACCGCTTCATCTATTATATATGTTCGCAGTTATTCTACACCCGGATAATGCCGGCAGGAAAAATTATTTCCACAGAGCAACCCTTGACAAACCCGCAAAATCCATGAAACTAGGTTTATCAGACAAACTAATTGGAACAGGACAGGTATGAAAGAACGCATAATAGATATTGAAAAAACCAACAAACGGGTTACCGAAATCCTTCTTGATGACTACGGCTTTGAACTGAGCATGAAGGAGCGGCTCTGCGTCAATAAAAACCACGAACCTATCCCCTGGTACACCTATCCTGCGATTGAATACCTTGATCAGCTTGACTTCTCAGATAAATCGGTCTTTGAATTCGGCTGCGGCAGTTCCTCATTATACTGGTCACGTAAAGCCCGGGAAGTCACCAGTCTCGAGGCCAGACAGGTCTGGTACGACCGCATTAAAGCCGATGCCCCTGACAATCTACATCTTATATGCCGCGGTGTCGATGATAATTATGTCGAAACCATTTATGAATCAGGTCAGAAATACGATATAATTGTTATTGACGGCATGCTCAGATATCCGAGCACTATAGCCGCTCTCGAATGCCTGCAACCGGATGGACTTATTATCTTCGACAACTCTGACCGAGCTGCAGAATTCCGCAAATATGCTAGCGCCATGCAGCTGCTTCGCGACAACAACCTCCTGCAGGTTGATATGCACGGTTTCACCCCATTCAACCCCTATACCGCAACCACCAGCTTATTCTTCACCCGAGATTTTCAGGTTAAACCACTCAACTCCGCCCATCCACAACGCCCAGTAGGCGGACTTTACTCCAGCAACGCCCACATGAAAGATAACTAAACATATAAAACCCTATACTAAAATCACTCTAGAGATTTTCGACTCTGTTATTATCACCCATAACAGTAAAACAATACAGTCGCCCCAAACAATAGCAATAAATGCTAGCAACAAACGATACTCATCCATAAAAGGATATACGCTAAAACATCGTCATAGAATAACTTCTTACCTGACACTCATAACACACCCCACAAATCAAATTAATTAATGATACAAAATCCTACTCCTGCCGATAATTAATAATATATGACTATCAAGGAGTGATAATGTACAAGATAAACAAAGCCGCCAAAGAACTGATAGAAATCAAACCTACAACCTTCAAAAAAATTGAAGCATTAGAACGTCAAGATATACAACAATGGATAAAGTCAACACCAAATATCTTTGGTGAAGAGCTTTTATTTATTGCCGAAGAATATAATAATTGGGACACTACAGAGGAACGCCTAGATCTTCTCGCACTCGATAAAGAAGGCCGACTGGTTATTATTGAAAATAAAAGGGATGACAGTGGCACTAATGTAACTTGGCAGGCTCTAAAATATGCAGCATACTGCTCCACAATAACTCCTAATCAGATTATTGATATTTATATGAATTTCAAACATCTTAATCAAGATGAGGCAAAAGACGAAATATTAACTTTTCTCAGCCTGAACAATAATTTTGACGATAACAATTCCCTTGAAAATCTTGAGCTAAATAAAAATAATACTCAAAGAATAATTCTGACATCCAACTCATTTAGAAAAGAGGTCACTTCAGCTGTTTATTGGCTTATAAATAATCAAATAAACATCAAGTGTTTTGAACTTACACCATATCTAAGTGAGAACGACTTATTATTAAGCGTAGAACAGATATTACCACCAAAAGACATTGAGGATTTTATTGTTAAGAATGCCGAGAAACAGAAAGAAGAAGATACATCTAATATACGGGGAAAATTATATCGTAATTTTTGGGAAATATTCGTTTCAGAGTGTCGAAAGTCAGACAATATATATGCACACAGGAATACGACAAAAGGAGATTATTTACAAGTAACCCTAATACAAACTGATGTAAAAATTAACTGTGAAGCTCGTCAGAAAGCCTGCAGGGTCGTTATCACCTTACAATCTGCTGATGAACGTATAAATAAAGCACGATTTGATCAACTTTATACGCACAGAGATGAAATACAAAACAAATTACAATATTCACTAAACTGGGAAAGAAAAGAAGGACAGCAACAATCCAGAATAACGAAAGAAACAACCAGCTATGATATTACCAACAAACAACATTGGAATGACATTCATAAATTTTTTATAAAAACAACCAAAGAATTCATTAAAGTTTTTACACCATATATAAAAAACTTAGATTAACAATACAATGAAGACTAAAACTATTATAAAATTTATCCGAACTACCAATTATAATTTCCACCACTCCTTATAACAAAAAAACAGGCTGCACCAGTTAATACAACATTTTTACATTAATTATCTTTAAACAAAAAAAAGCCTGCAGACACCAGTCAGCAGGCTTTAACTCACATAAAAATTTATTTTGCTAACTACTAGAAGACAATACCGGCTTCAAGTGTCAAGTACGCACTGTCATCAATATCGTAGCCTTTGCTATAATCGAAGTAATTGCGATCCTCATAGATGTTTCTGGAGAATGCCCAACCACCTTCAGCCTTGGCATAGAAGTATTTCAGGAAGTCAGCTCTTATACCAGCACCCCATCTGCAATCGGTATAGAAAACGCGCGCACGGGTATCAGATCTGTTGGCCCTTGCCCAAGTCTCTGTATTCCACTGGAAATCAGAGTAAACCTGAAGTTTTCCAAGAATAATATCATATGACAGCTGTGCAGAAAGATCGCCGAAAAGAATATAATTGAAATCAAAGTTAAACCGCTCTGTTTCAAGGTATGGAAGATCTGCAGAATTAATATGCACCATATTCAGCGGCATACCGACATTCAAATAACTTGTTTTACCAAAATTCAACTGATAACCGATACCGGCAATCGGCAATTTAAAGTCACTCATATATCCCGCCATCACTGTGATTGCCTGATTTTCAAAGATTGGCATACGATAGCTCACCAGACCGGTGAAGTTAGTTTCATCAATACTGTTAAATAGGATATCAGAACGTGAATCAAGAATCAGATCAACACCTAAAGTTGTTCCGTCAAAGAAACCGCCGGCAAACTCACTGTTATTTACATCATAGCGATAATTAAGCTTGAAATACAGACTCTGCATAGAATCCAGCTTATCACCCAATTTCTGAGTGCCATATTTTCTAGGACTGTCATTCTTGAGTCTCATATCAGTATCAAAATCATACATACTGTATTCTACAGTAAAGAGCAGTTTGTTATTGCCTTTATACAGAATCGGCACACTTACCTGTGCTTCATACTCTGTTAGTCCGAACTTAGCATCCTGTCCTCTGACATTCTCTTTAGTATGAACTGTAACGTCAGCTTTAGCAAGGGTAAGACGATTAGCTCTATTGGTTACATATGACTGCTTTTTATTCTCTGTCTGAAACTTCACCGGTAAAACCTGTGAAAAATCATAAGTCTGATAATCATTGGGTGAATATTCTTCAAGAACGTATGGATCATCACCACTTGTATCAATCCGGACATTACTCTTCTTTGCGGTTTCCTCAGAGCCATACGCATCAATCGCATCATTCTCTGCTGTGGCTGAATCAGCATCAGCGGTACTGCCTGATCCCTGCAGCACAGTCTGTTCTGCAACTGTATTATCATCAAGATTGATTACGATCTGCTCGTTATCATCAGCAGCAAATCCAGAAAAACAAAGGCAGGACACAACGGCCAGCAATAGTGTAAAGTATTTAATACTCATTCCCCATTTTCCTAATAGCTATTTCCGAATATCCCACAATGTTCAGACGGAAAAGTTTATATAAAATAGTTATTCATACAACAAATAAATAAGAATACAGATGTTAATATACATACTTTCTATGTTTTTTCAACATCTTTTTAACATTTATGACTTTTTTTAACCACCGGTTGCAACACCCATAAAATTCCAGAAAGACCTTGCCGCCCGTATTCCAGACTCTTCCTCGCCAACCAGCTCCCGAACTTTTTGTAAATCCTTTTTTATATTATCGGACACTTCTTTCTCCGCAAGAACACGTATTGCAAAATCTGACATATTCTGCGCAGAACATACATCCTGAAGCATTTCAGGTACTATCTCCTTACCGGCAATTATATTGGGCAATGATATAAACTCAATATTATTAAGACGTTTCAAGAAAAATGCCAGTTTAGCACTCAACCAGTCTCCACGGTATGCCACCAGCATCGGCGTCCCGATAAGCGCCGCTTCCAGAGTTGTGGTACCGCTTTTAGCAAAGACAAAATCACTCCCTGCCAATATCTCATGACTATGCCCTTCAATCCGGTGAATATACTCAGGAATCACCCCGGCTGTATCGTCCAGATTCTGCTGCATATTTCTCGCAACAGACAGTACAAATTCAATTTCCGGAAATTTTTTTCTGACAATATCTACTGCGCCAAGCATCGGTTTCAGAATATACTCTATTTCCTTACGTCGACTTCCGGCAAAAATTGAGACCACCCGACAATTTGCTCTCAATCCCAATCTGGTTTTAAGCGCCGTGGAATCAACGTTTCTGACCCCATCAAGAACCGGGCTGCCCACATACTGCGCCTTGACCCCATGCTCATTGAACCATTCCTCTTCAAATGGAAGAATACACATTGCCCAATCGATATATTTCTGGAGTAATTTGACCCGACTCTGATGCCAGGCCCATACCTGGGGTGTGATGTAATAGACAATCGGCATTTTTGGGAAGCGCTTCTTTATTGCTTTGGCCAGACGCAGATGAAATCCCGGATAATCCACAAGCACAACGCAATCCGGATTTTCTCTCTCGATATACGCCAGAACATTATAAAATACCTTCCTGATCGCAGGAAGATGCCTGATAATCGCAACAAACCCCATAACCTTGATTTCAGTGGAGTCAAACGCAATATCAATTCCGCCTTCGCGCAGAATATCCCCTCCCATTACACTGAAACGGCAATCCGGACGTAAATTCTGACAGGCCCGGATAAATCCCAGCGCATGAGGTTCAGCAGAGGTATCACCGGTTGAGAGATATATATGCATAAAATCAAAATAATCGTCAGCAAATGGTTAAAAATAAAAACACAGCAAGGCTGTGTACAGTTATCAGTCTATTCCCAGCAGCATATCACCGGGTTTAAGACGGGCTCCATGCATAAAGTCAACCCCTCGCATCTCCTTCTTACCTTCAGGTTTGACTCGTATCAGACGCACCGCTTCCCCATCGCCGCAACCAACAACAAGACCATTCTCATCATCTGCATAGATGATCTCACCATTATCCACAGTAGTTTCACCAGTCAGCTCATGACGGCGAACCTCAAGAATGCAGAGGCGGCGCAGTCTTCTTCCCGATATATAAAACGTAAAACAACGTGGCCACGGCTGATAAGCCCGCACATGCAGATCAATATTTTTTGCATCAAGAGACCAGTTTAGTCTTCCGTCATCCTTCTGCATTTTAGGAGCCATTGTAGCTTCGTGCTCATTCTGCTCAATCGGTACTATCCACCCGGCCTCAAGCTCACCGACAACCTTACAGACCAGCTCCGCTCCGATCGGAGAAAGCTTCTGCAATACCGTAGCAGTGGTATCAGTATCCTCGATAGGAAGAGTTTCAATACCGAGTATCCTGCCTTCATCAAAACGTTCATTCAACTGAAAAACAGTGACCCCGGTCTCTTCATCACCATTCAATATCGCATAAGGAACAGGCGACGCCCCGCGATATTTCGGAAGTATCGATGCATGCAGATTGATAAAACCATGTTCAGGGATCACCAGCAGATCTTTTGGTATCAAATGACCGTAGGCAACGATAACCGCAACATCCGGACAAAATTTTCTCAACGCTTCAGCTGCGGTACCATCACGCAGCGTAGAGGGCTGCTCTACAGGTATCCCCACCTCGACCGCCCGCTCTTTTACGGCAGTCAAATGCATATGCCCACCCCGTCCGGCCGGGCGATCAGGCTGTGTAAAGACTCCAACGACCTCATGTTTACTATCAATAAGAGCGTTGAGAGTTGAGACAGCAATAGGAGCACTTCCAAAAAAAACCAGTCTCATTAAGCATCCTTTTTACTCATCCTGTCCATATAATCCTCTTCCAGCCGGCGCAACCCGCTCTTGACCGAAAGCTTACTGGCAAGGGAGACCTTGTCGGTAAATACAATACCATCAAGATGATCATTTTCATGCTGAATACATCTTGCAAGCATACCGTCAGCCTCAATTACAAACTCATTACCATCCAGATCCAGAGCCTTTACTGTTACTTCTACAGGACGTATTACATTTGCGGCAATATCCGGCAGACTCAGGCATCCCTCTTCAACCTTCTCCTTCTCCTTGCTTTTTGCAGTAATAACCGGATTGATAAACACCAGTTTCTGCGGTTCATCAGGATCTCTGACATCAATTACAAAGAGTCTAATATTCTTTCCTATCTGCGGTGCGGCAAGACCGATGCCGATATTTTCATACATCGTCTCGAACATCTCATCCACCAGCTCGCGGATTTCAGGGGTAATCTTTTTAATTTCTTTAGAAACATTACGCAGAATAGGATCAGGATAATATACAATGTCTAACATACAAGCCCTCGACAAACAAGTAAAACACATCAGCAAAGTAATAAAATAACAGGAATAATAATTTTAACGACTATTTCCTTTTATAGTCCGGACAAACCTGAGCATTTGGTCGCTCAGACCGGGTACAGGCATCACCATAATCATACATGCAGGTATCACAAAGCATCTCACTGGAAACAAGCGCTTTAAGACGCTGCAGCAGTATTTTTAAAAAACTCATAATCTACACCCTTTTATTTTTTTTTTATTCCCATAGAATAGCAAAAAAGAGAACCAAATTATGACTGTATTACGATTATACACTCTTGACACTTTTTGTTAAAGATGATTTATAATTTTCATTACTATTTTTAATACTTACAATTGCTTACCGGCTTGAATGCCATGAGGTTACAGGATACAATTTATTGTTTAACTGTTCCTCAACAGAGATTAAAGCAAGGATACACAGCAAAATGAGCACCCCAAACATCGCCGTTTTTCCAGGATCATTTGACCCGATAACCTTCGGTCATCTTGATGTTATCAGACGCGGAGCCAAGCTCTTTGACACTCTCATTGTCGGCATCGGCATAAACTCGGAAAAAAAATCAATCTTCAGCAATGAAGAACGCGTAGCTATGACCTCCAAGCTTACAGCTGACCTCGGCAATGTAAAAGTAGAGACCTTCTCGTGCATGACCGTTGATTTTGTCAGACAGGTAGGGGCAAAAGCGATACTCCGCGGCATACGAACCTATGCGGACTTTGAGTATGAGTTCCAGCTGGCAATTGCCAACCGGCGCATGGGTGGAGTCGAGACTCTTTTTGTTATGGCGAGTGCTGAAAATTCATTTATCAGTTCTTCACTGATACGTGAGGCCTGTGCCTTCGGCGGCGATATTTCCGCCTTTGTCCCCAAAGAAATAGCCAAGACCCTCAAAGAGCGCATACCGGTCAAACCTCAGGGCGGAAAGGTCGGGCTTGGCGGCGGTGAAGCGCCGCAGGCCGGTCACGGCAAGAATGGCCTTATAGGAGAAATAATCGAATAGTCACCTTTTACCCCGGGAATATCATATATAATGTCTGAAAGAGAATACACCCATCTGCATCTGCACACCCATTACTCCATCCTTGACGGCGTATGTCAGGTGGCACCGCTGATTGCCCGAGCCAAGGAACTGGGCTTTAAAAACCTGGCCATTACCGATCACGGTTCAATGTACGGCTGTATTGACTTTTACAAGACTGCCGAGAAAAAAGGGATCAAACCAATTATTGGGTTTGAAGCTTATGTGGCTCCAGGATCACGTCTGGACAAGCAGTCCCATGGAGTAAAGGACGCCTCCTACCACCTGGTTCTGCTGGCAAAGAACATGAAGGGCTACCTGAATCTGTCTCAGCTCTGCACCGCCGGCTATCTGGAAGGTTTCTATTACCGCCCGCGTATTGATAAAGAAATTCTGCGCCAACACTCTGAAGGTATCATCGCCCTATCAGGATGTCTCTCAGGAGAAGTCTCACGCTACCTGCTCCACGACAATTTCGCTGAAGCTGAACGTGCAGCTGAAGAATACAGAGATATTCTCGGAGCGGATAACTTCTACCTCGAGATGCAGGACAACGGTCTGCCGGAGCAGAAAAAAATCATCGCGCCCATGGCTGAGCTTTCCAGAAAAACCGGCATACCGCTGGTCGCCACATCGGATGTGCACTATATTCTGCCTGAGCATGCCAAGGTTCAGGATGTGATGATCTGCATCAACACCGGCAAGAAACTGAGTGATGAAAATCGCATGAAGATGGACAGCGAAGATTTCTATCTGAAAAGCGCGGATGAGATGTTCGATACCTTTAAAGATTATCCTGAAGCCTGTGAAAACACGGTAAAAATTGCCGCCCGCTGCAACTTCGACCTTGAGGAGCTGCATAACGACGAACACGGAAACCGCATCAAATTCCATCTTCCGGTCATGACCTCTGAAAACGGCGAAACCGTGGAAGAAACCTTCAGAAGAGAGTGTGAAAAAGGGCTGGAATACCGCTACGGGCGTATCGACGGCAAATTTCCTGAAGCGGTACAGCAGCGCTACGACAAGGAGAGCAAGGTAATTCTGGAGATGGGATTTCCCTCATACTTTCTGATGGTAGCGGAAATTGTGCAGTTTGCCAAAGACAGCGGCATTCCGGTCGGACCGGGGCGTGGTTCCGCAGCCGGTTCTATTGTCGCCTATGCCATGCGAATCACCGACCTTGATCCGCTCAAATATGACCTGCTTTTTGAACGATTCCTCAATGAAGGCCGTAATGAGATGCCGGATATCGATATCGATTTCGACGTTGAACGCCGCGCTGAGGTAGTGCAGTTTATCAAGGATCGGTTCGGACACGATCACTGCTCACAGATTATCACCTACGGCAAAATTTCAGCCAAGAGCGCAATTAGAGATGTTGGCCGGGTTATGGATATCCCTTTGCATGAAGTAAATACTATCGCCAAAATGATTCCGGACGGAGTCAAAGCCAAAAACGGTTTCACCTCGATACAGAATGCGATGAAGGAAAACCCCGATCTGGCCGATGTCTACGAGAAAGATCCGATTATCAAAGAGATGCTGGATATGAGCGGCGAACTGGATGGCGTAATCCGCCAGACCGGCATTCACGCTGCCGGAGTTCTGGTAGCCGACAGACCACTGGCAGAATTTTACGGGCCTCTTGCCAAACGTGGCGATGATATCACCTTCCAGTATGACATGAAAAAGGTGGAAGTTCTCGGCCTCTGCAAAGTCGACGTACTCGGTCTGGAAACCCTTACCCTTATCCGCAAAGCACTTGATATCATCAAACTCTCAACCGGCGACGACGTAGATATCAACAATATACCTATTGATGATAAAAAGACCTTCCAGATGCTTAGTAAAGGTGACTCCAAGGGCGTATTCCAGTTTGAATCCGATGGTTTCCGGGCTCTTCTGACCAAGATGCGTCCCGACCGCTTTGAAGACCTGGTTGCAGGTGTGGCAATGTACCGCCCGGGGCCACTTGGCTGCGGTATGGTTGACCGCTACATCGACTGTAAGCACAAGCGGGCCGAACCCAATTACCTTCACCCCTTGCTCAAGGGAATTCTCGGAGAAACTCACGGTGAAGTACTCTATCAGGAACAGGTTCAGGCACTGGCACTGCAGCTGGCACACTTCACCCTCTCCGAAGGTGACCTTATGCGACGGGCGATGGGTAAAAAAATCAAGGAGATCATGGATGAATACAAAGGCAAATTTGTAAAACAGGCTCACGACACCGTCGGCGAAGACATTGCCTCCCAGATCTTCGATCAGGTCGAGCAGTTTGCAGCCTATGGTTTCAATAAGTCGCACTCTGCCTGTTACGCCTTTATCGCCTACCAGACAGCCTGGCTCAAAGCGCATTATCCTGTTGAGTATATTGCGGCCCTGCTCACTATCAACCGTGGTAATTCCGACAAGGTTGTCCAATATACCGATGACGCCAAACATCTCGGCATCGCTCTGCTGCCGCCGGATATAAATGAATCCGGTGCTTATTTTACCGTTACCAGAGACAAAGACATCCGCTACGGACTGTCCGCGATCAAAGGTGTCGGCGACAAGGCTGTCGAATCGCTTGAAGAGGAGCGCAAGCAAAATGGTGAGTTCACCAGCATCTATGATTTCTGCGAACGTGTCGATCTGCACAAATTGAACAAAGGCTCAATTGAAGCTATTATCAAAGCCGGCGGTTTTGACTCACTCGGCGGACACCGCGCACAGTACATTGCGGCTCTGGAGCAGGCAATTGCCGCCGGGCAAACAGCACAGAAAGATAGAAATTCAGGCCAGATGAACCTTTTCGGTGAAGCTGAGGATATTGCTGAACCCGAACTACCCGCCATTCCTGAATGGGACGAACAACTCAAACTGCAGATGGAAAAAGAGGTTCTGGGAATGTATGTCTCCAGCCATCCTCTGGCAAAGTATGAGACAGCACTAAAAGTTTTCAGTAATGCCAGAGTAAACCGCCTCAAAGAAGCAAATGACGGTGCTTTCGTAACAATTGGCGGTATGATAAGCTCAGTCAATGTCCGTCTGGACAAAAAAGAACGACGCTATGCTCAGATAGTTCTCGATGATTTGGACGCAAGCGTCAGAGTAATGGTATTCTCAAGCCAATTCGAAGAGTACAAAGAACTGCTGGAAGAGGATAAAGTAGTCTTTATTCAGGGAAAACTCGATCTCAGCCGTGACGAACCCAGCATACTCAGCGATAAAATTATCGCCATTGAGAACGCTATTGACGAACTTGCCGGCAAGGCTATCATAACCCTGCAGTCTGAAAACTACAGCAGTAATACGGAAATTTCCAGTCTCAAAGAGTGCATAGCAGCTCATCACGGAAAAATACCGCTATACTTCAGCGTCAACACCTTGCGTGGAAAGACCGTAACCATTAAAACACCACCTGCATATTGCATCAATCCGACCGAAGATTTTGCAACCGATCTGCGCAATGTTCTTGGCGAAGGAAATCTGCATTATACCCCAATGAGCCAACCTCAGAACGGCAACGGCAAAAACGGGCGAAAACGCAGGTTCCAACGCCGCTAAAATCCAACACTTTTCCCAGTCAAAAAGACAACACCAATCAGCGAAAACGAAACTGGAATAATCGCTGACCACTCCTCTATTGATAAAGCATAATCTTATAACAGCAAAAATTATTATCAGGTTATGCCTGAAACAGTTATTTTTATTTACACCAGCACACAAAAGCCAAAACATAAATTTATTATTTTAACTTTATTTAAAAAATATCAACTACACAACAACACATGTAAACATCAATAATACATCAACTAACAAGATATATACCTAAACCAAAAGGCTATTTTTTAAACTTAATTTAAAATATTTCTTGAATAAGAAAAATACTGTGATATGATACACATGTAGACAATAAAGCTAGAAAAACTTTTCACAAAAGATTTGAGATATAATACAATTAACCGTAACACAAATAGCAGTATACTAAATACCAAACACAAAAACAAACCGCAAAAGAAGCAGTAAAAAACGATTCGAAGTCTCTTCCATACTTCGAATCGTTTTATTTTATAATCAGAATATTTATACTCGGCTCGCCTACTATACATGACAGATTATACACTGACCATAGAGATTATCAGAGTAAACAGCAACTAAGCCAAAGGATGCTTCTTACCGGCTGCAGGTCGCGGAGCGGTTTTCTTCTTCATTTTACTTCTTGGTTTATCTTTCTTTACTTCCGCCGAGACCGTTGCAGAATCACGCCGCTTGGGTCTTTTCCCCTTGAATGGTCTGCTCTGCTCATCTGTACCGCCTTTTCCAGCAGCTCCCGCTCCCTTTCTATTCATCCGGCTAACTCCACTATAGCGGCGCGGTTTGGCCGGATCAGGTTTGCCCTGTGGTCTATTTCCGGACGAACGCCTCTTTAATTTCTGTAAAACCTCAAGTTTAGCCGCAGAAGGGTTACGCATCATTTCGAAGACATGCTCAAGCTCAAGTTTGGTTAATTTCCGGCATTTTCCTTTGGATATACCCTTGAGTGTAAACGGTCCAACCTCCAGACGTACCAGACGCTTCACCTCATGTCCAAGGATCGCAAACAGACGCCGCACCTCACGGTTAACACCTTCGGACACTCCGATTTTAAGAGTCGTACGTTCCTTACTGCGGCGACTTATCTTACAGAAAGACGGCTTGACCAGTACCGGTCCGATACGCACTCCATTTTTCAGCAAATCTTCAACGGAACTATCCTCAACCCTGCCGATAACGGTAACTTCATATACTTTGCGTACTCCCTGACTGGGATGAGTCAAATAATAAGAAAGATCGCCATCATTGGTGAGAACTATAAGCCCTTCACTATCCCGGTCGAGACGGCCGGCAGGATACACTCTCTCAGCAATTTCAGGAGGCACAAGATCGAGTACAGTCTTACGCCCATACTCATCTTCAGCGGTGGTCGTGTACCCCTTTGGTTTATGCATCAGCAGATAAACCTTACGCTCCTGATGTACCGTTTTCCCATCAACGGTAACATAATCCTTCTCGGGGTCTATCTTGACGCCAAGCTCATCCACGACCTCACCATTGATAGCAACCCGGCCTTCAAGAATTATCTCCTCTGCCTTTCTGCGTGAGGCAATACCGCAATGTGCCAAAAATTTATGTAACCGTTCCATCCAGAATACCTTTGTTTACCTTTCGCTGAATTTATTATTCACTGAGCCCCATACCAGCCGGCAATCCCAAGATATGCCATTTAAAAATATGAAGCGACAGTTTAAACTTATGCCTTGATTTTACTGAAAAAGGAGCTGCAAGCAAGTTCAACAGCAGATTTACCGTATTTTTTACGAGTAACCCGACAACCAGCACTGCAAAAACCCACCATGAAAAACGCTGTTTAAAATAATGATACCGACTGCGCCAGTACTCAATACGCACCGCAAACGGCACCTGCTTTGCTGTCTGTCCCTGCAGGTGATAGATAGCAGCATCCGGTACAAGATAGGACTTCCAACCCTGCTCCAAACCTCTCTGACACCAGTCTGTCTCCTCCAGAAAGAAAAAGTAACCGTTATCATAGAATCCAACCTGTCCGGTCATCTTCTCTTTTACAAACAGGGCGGCACCAACAAGCGATTCAACCGCCAAGGGTGCTTCCGCTGCCAGCTTCTTCTTATAATACTTTGAAGGAAAAAATAATCGCAGCAGGCTTTTATTGCTCAGTTCGGTAAGCAGTGTCGGAAAATTAGCCGCCGTATTCTGCAGTGACCCGTCACGATTGAGCAGCTGCGGACTGGCGAAACCACAATCTTCCTCCTGCGCCATAAAATCAAGCACCCGGTCAATCGTACCCTCACACATCACTGTATCTGAATTCAACAACAGATAGTATTCACTCTCTGCCTGCTCCAGAGCGATATTATTTGCAGCAGCAAAGCCGAGATTACGACCGTTCTCAATAACCGTCACCCCGGGAAAACGCTGACGAACCAATGCTACAGAATCATCAGACGAACCGTTATCAACAACTATTACCCGGTAACTGTAACGTTTTGCCCCGCAAGGGAGCGACTCCAGACAATCACAGACCAGAGAACCGGTATTGAAATTAATTATAATTATACTCAGGTCAACCCGTTTAACTTCAGACATAAATTCCTATCATAAACTATAATCCCTTGCAAATTCCGGCTATTTAATTATAACATTATATTCACAAAACACTAGACTTAATTATCCCGTAAGGAGAAACGTTTGCAAAGTATACCTTTTCCAGAGCTGCTGGCAACCTTTAAAGCTGATCCAAAAGCATTAATCGGTAAAATTCCGGGGATTTTTCTGCTTAACAAGGAATCAGGCTGGACAAGTCACGATGTTGTCGCCAAGATGCGGCGACTTCTGCATCTGAGACGTGTCGGCCACGGCGGGACACTGGATCCGCTGGCAGAAGGACTGCTGCTTATTTTTGCCGGCAATGCCACTCGTCTATTCGACGCCATGCAGGACTTTGACAAAGAGTATATCGCCGGTTTCAAACTTGGCTGCGCCACAGATACACAGGACATCACCGGCAAAATCACAGAAAAAGCTGCAGACGCGGCACTACCAGTCACTACTGAGCAGCTCAGCAACACTCTGGACAAATTTCGCGGTAAAATCCAGCAGCTGCCGCCAATGTACAGTGCCCTGAAGAAAAACGGCAAAAAGCTCTATGAACTAGCCCGCGCCGGTGAGACAGTTGAACGTGAACCACGGTCAGTAGAAACCTATAATCTGGAACTACTCAATTTCAATGGTATTGAAGGTCAGATAAAAGTCGCTGTAAGCAAAGGATTCTATATACGTACACTTATCGACGATTTCGGCCGAAGTCTCGGCTGCTTTGCTACAATGACCACGCTTACCCGCACTCGAATTGGACCTTTTAACCTAACAGAAGCCTCTAAGATAAATGAGATTCCTGAAATAGCTCCAGAATAAACATGTTTTAAGACCATAATGAGCAACCATTAATGCAGATACAAATATAACCATATAAAAAAATAATATTTTATATTAAAGATTTAGCTTCTTCAGCCGTTAATAAAAGGATAATTCTATAGTCTATAGCAAAATAACGGAGAATAACATGGATGTTTCAACCGTATCTGCACAAACCTATCAGCCAACCGTCAGTTCTGCCGAAATGGCGACAGACACCAGTTCCTCAAGCGGCGGTGGTATCGTAGGTGTTCTCAAAGATTCAGTAGAAATTCAGGGAGATATGGCACTGAAGCTTATCGAAAGCGGACTTCAGACCCAGTTCACCGAACAAAAAATGGCAACAGCCCAACAAATTATTGATACTTACGCCTGAACGTCTTTCCAACTGAGTACTGATACTTATTATTAACTTATCCGTATAATCATACATTCTGCTTACCGCAGTTCTATGGCACCCTTATATTGTCCATAATTTCAATATACACAGGATTTTTTCACATAATAAGCCATTTCCTCAGCATTCGTCAATAACTTTACGCCGAATAAGCAGAGAGCCCTCTCAAAACAGCAACCACACCCAAAACAGTCTATCATAGATTTAACCGCTGTACCAGTAAAGACATACAGTCATATCTAAACATATTTTATAACAGATATAAAATTAGTACGATATTTTAATTTCTTTAAAACTTTGTGTCAGCCAAACGGTTATATGCCGGTAATCAATATTTAAATATCAACTTCAAACAGATTTACAACCATAGTCATACCAGCATATTGCGCACATAAAACAACATACACACCTTGAATTACACTCCTTAAAATGCAATATTTATTGACATATATGTAAATTTATGATAATATTTGTTTTAAACAACAGTTAAAAATACAAATAAATATTAAGCAAGAGAGAAGATAATGAAGACAACGCCAACAGAAATAGATCATTCAATATATATAGCGATTGGGCTTGCCAATGACTTTAATCTGGAACCAACGGCATTCATGGAAATAGCAGCATTCTGGAATAAAAAAGCCTGCATAACCGAAGCGGCAATACGTGAAATTTTCTCTCTGGCGCGGAAAACCGGATTAGAGTGGCACAATGTACAATCACTTATGAAATATATTGAATCTGAACAGCAGTTCGGTGCTGCCAAAAGTCTTGGGGCAATTGAAATTATCAGAAGTTCTATGACTGTTGCAGAATATTTCCATGTTGGCAGCCTTGAAGTATTACGTTTTATAAATTTATTCAGTAAATACAACCCGTTCAAAGTACGGATTGAATTTGTCAAAGTATTCGCCAAGAAAACCGGAAAATATTTAAGATGGTCGGAGATTTGCCACCTTATAATGACAGATAAAGCTGTAAAACAGCAGGCAATTAAAATTCTGCACAGTAATTTTATCTAACGCTACAGGTGAATCAATTATATCACTCGCTGACAATTTAACCGCAGAATTATTAGGAAACAGGGATAAAATAAATATAGAAAATATCATATATCTTCATTTAATTTCAGGCATTGAGTTAATCTCACCAAAATATCAGTACAATAACTCTGAAATATATATCAGCGGTTTTATAAAACCGCCAAACTTCAATAACCTGAATCTTATATCAAGATCATTTTGAAATTATATTATCCACCAGTTTACTCAACATTACTGTACGAAATGGCTTTCGGATAAATCCGGCCAGACCTTCTTCTTTTAATTTACCGATATCTTCTTCACGGGTGAACCCGGAAGAAATAATAACCTTTACATCCGACTTCAACTGCCTGAGCGCATAATAACATTCCTTACCATTCATCTCCGGCATAATCATATCGAGAATCACCAGATCAAATTTATCCGGTGACTCTCTAAATATATCAATAGCTTCTCTAGCACTTGCAACAGTCGTTACAGTATAACCAAGATAAT
The DNA here is from genome assembly GCA_963677015.1 of Planctomycetota bacterium. Classification (GTDB taxonomy): domain Bacteria; phylum Planctomycetota; class SZUA-567; order SZUA-567; family SZUA-567. Next base: position 1,343,602 of record OY781533.1, on the reverse strand, counting down.
CCAGAATTGCTTCAGCAGTTATACGCATGACCGATTCATCATCAACAACCAGAATATTTCCTTCACCACTAATAATTTCCTGAGCAGTGGCCTTGGTTTCCAAATGAGTTCTATCAACCGGCAATAAAATATGAAAACAGGTTCCCCTCCCAACTTCGCTATAAACCGATATTGATCCTGAATGCTGACGAACCGTGCCATATACAGCAGCCAGCCCCAGCCCGGTTCCCTTACCAACCTCTTTAGTGGTAAAGAAAGGTTCAAAAATACGCGGTACTATTTCCGCAGGTATTCCCGAACCGGTATCCCGTATATCAATCTCAACATACTCGCCTGGCGTTAGATCGAACTGACTGCTCTGACAATAAAGATCATCAAGTTCAATTGTAGAGGTAGAAATCAGCAGCTCCCCGCCATCAGGCATAGCATGTGAGGAATTAATCGCAAGATTTATTAATGAGCTTTGAAGCTGCGAGGCATCACCTATAATAACATCACATTCAGCTAGCAGATTATCGGTAATTTTTATTTTTTTATCCAGTGTACGCTTTAAGATATCGATTGTTTCGTGAATGATAGTATGCAGATTAACCGATGTTGAGATACTTGCCTGATGCCGGGCAAAAACAAGTAGCTTATTGGTAAGAGCAGCTGCATTATCAGCAGCCTCCAGAATTACATGATGCAGTTTATGAGCAGTATCGTCAGCAGGTAAAAATTCTTTCAAGACCTCGGCAGCCCCTATGATTCCCCCGAGCATATTGTTGAAATCATGCGCCACCCCTCCGGCAAGCTGTCCGATAGCATCCATTTTCTGACTTTGCCTGAGCTGTTCCTCAAGCTTAGCACGGGTTTCTTCAGACCTTTTGGATTCTGTCATATCGCGCACTATCGCCAGCAGCAGATATCCGTTACGATGTTTGAATTTTTTTAAATTTATCCAGGTCGGAAAAAGGCTCCCGTCTTTCGGGCGCTTTGAAACCCATTCAAATTCATTATTTTCACCGTTATTAGCTGCTGTTAAAACACGCTCCAAATCCTCACTAGTTACGCTCGGAGCAGATAAATCATCCAGTATAGAGCAGTTAAAAAATTCCTCTTTAGTGAGCTGAAACATTTTCAGGGCACTGTCATTGACATCTACAATAGAACCATCCGCTTCATGCAGAAATATAGCATCATTTGTCACATTAAACATATTACGGAACAGCTCTTCGCTTTCGCGCAAAGCATTTTCAGCTTTCTTGTGTTCATGAATGAAGAATGATTTCTGTAAATTTTGATACGCCAACTGCGACATCAGATTTGCAAATGTGAACAACACCGCCGCAATACTTTTAAAATGCTCAAGCGGCATATATGTTACCTCTTCAAAAGCAGCGACAGCTGCATCGGCATCGGCACCAATTTCCAAAGCATATTTATAGATATTATCCACATCCTGCGTATTATCCCGAATTTGCCCGACAAACCAGCTGGCAATATGTTTACCTCCAGCGGTAATACCGGCACCGGCATCCCAAAGTCCACCACTCTGACATTGCTTGACCGTTGGGCCATCAACACAAAGTTTGCCAATATTAATATCAGATTTTCGACAGTTAGCAGCTCCCTTTTCAGTATTTCGTATAATATTATGACAAAGCCGGCAAAAATTACTTGGCCTGGTTATAGGAGTACCATCCGGTTTAGTAATAAGTGAACCAACACCGGTCAACTCAGAAAATTCATCCTGCAACTTCTGAATATCATCAATATTGAATAAATCTTCAAACTCTATATCTTGAATTTTAAAATCATCATCGTTATTACTAAAACCCATTTTTTTTAACATAATCCAGTATCCTGCCTCTACCCAGAAAGTTCCGGATAAGATGTTCAGCAACTTAATTAACAAGTGCTCACCCGAAATACAATTTCAACATTCAACAACACAGCCACATTTAAAGTATTACTGATAAACAACCAGACAATTTAAAATCAATAAACCCTAAGTACCGGTACCTGTATATCTATATGCTATAACGCAAATAAAAGTTAATACACACAAACGATTGTTATAATTGTTATTCCACACAATTTTCTACTATACACCTCATTGTATACTACCATATATTTTAATAAACCTGAATAATAAAAATCGGTATTAGCAACAAATAATATCTTAATATATTATTAATGAAAATATCTGTTAAATTACCAGCAACCATCCTAGCTTGTATTACATCACAGCAAAACCCCAAAACTTGCATACAAAAGGGAGACCACTAAAAATAGCGGTCTCCCATAATTATACTTATAGTCTGAAGCTTTTACACAACGACCAGATCATCCTCAACAATCTGACCGGAAACAATTCGCAACCGCCGTTCAGCACGTTCAGCTGCAGCCGGATCATGAGTAACCATAATTACCGTCTTACCTTCTTCACGGTTAAGCTCATCCAGAAAATCGAGAATATTCCTGCCCGTCTCTGGGTCCAGACTTCCTGTAGGTTCATCAGCAAGAATAACCCTTGGATCTGTTACCAGCATCCGTGCCAGCGCTACGCGCTGCTGCTGACCGATAGACAGTTCATTCGGTTTATGCTCCAGTCTATGCCCCAATTCAACCCGTTCAAGGACTTTAATCGCCTCATCCCGCGGACTCATCTGTGCAAATTCATTCAGACGCAGCGGCAGCATTACATTCTCAAGTGCACTCAGATACGGAATCAGATTGAAAGTCTGAAATACGAACCCCATATTAGCACCACGTATCTGGGCTCGCTTATCAGGTTTATATTGGTAAAGATTCTCCTGCTCAAATAGCACTTCACCAGCAGTTGGAGAAAGCATTCCACCTAGGATAAGCAGCAGAGTACTTTTACCACTGCCACTCGGGCCGATTACAGATACCGACTCACCCTGCTCAATCTTCAGATAAACTCCATCCAGCGCTTCGACCATACTACCCCGAACACTATAACGCATACTTATATTTTTACATTCAAACATTTATATTATCCCTCCCTGAGAGTCGTGAAAGGGTCCAGTCTTGCGGCTCTGCGCGCCGGCAGATAACTCGCCAGAAGTGATAGCACAATACAGACAGCTACCGACAGCAACAAAAGTTCAGGACGCGGAAGAACCGGGACCTCAGCAAGCACAGGACCGAAAAATACCGCCAATACCGTACCGATCAGATAACCAAGCACACCGCCAGCTGCACCAAGAACCACAGCTTTCAGCAAGAAAATCTGCTGCAATACCGAGCTTTGCGCACCGAGTGCCATCATAGTACCTATCTCACGTCGACGATCACGTACATTAGCGTACATATAGGTCGCTATTGAAGCGCCCCCGACCAGAACCATCAGTGCCAGAAAAAGTACTGACAGATTATGCATCAGCTTCCCGGCTTTTACCTGCGTTTCTATTACCTGATTGATAGTTATAATCTCCTGATCAGGCAGCAATCGGGCAAGTTTTGGTAGAAGATCCTGCTGTAGATCACTGCAACAAGCCATCAACTCCACGACACTTACAACCCTACCTTTACCGCTCAGCTCCTGTACAGTATCAAGGTGTGCAAATATTCTACCATCATCAACAGTACCGGTAGCCGGCAAAATTGAGACCACTGTAAATTTCTGCTCACCGATTGTTACTTTATCCCCCTTACCCTTACCGAGTTTTTTCGCAGCGTCAACACCAAGAAAAACCTGATCACGCCCTAACTCATGAACATACCTCCTGCGGGCAAGTGTTTCCGCCTCAGTCAGATTCATATCATCTATTTTAATCAGGGGATTAAAAGCCTTCACCCCTGTCCAAATCTCTTTAGCCTCTATCTCATTCTTCGGCAGTATTCCGGTTATAGGCATACTCACTCCGCTAACATCGGTCTTCCATGTAAGCTTCGGAGACATATTATCAAGCCCCTTGAGCCCGGCCGCTGTAATAGTATCAACAATTGAATCATCCATTGTTGTACCCTGAATATCAACAGAATAATAATCCGACACTGTAGAATTCTTTGGCAGGATAAGAACATTAGCGCCAAGAGACTTCATATCCTTATTTACCTTCAGCTCGGTATAATATGCGATATTATACACAGCAACAATCGCCGCAGCACCTAAAGAGACAGCTAAAAAACTGGTTGCCAGCTGATTCTTCCGCTCCCAGAGTTCACGCCAGACAATAGTAAACAAATTCATTATACTTGTCCTCCTTTCAATTAGGAATTATTGGCGCAGCAGCTGCTTCCGGCATTCTTCAATGCTTCAGATATATCCTCTGCAGAAACCTTTCCGCTAAATGAACCGGCAACAGTACCGGCTGTAGTGAGTACCACAGTTTGAGCCTTTCCTGAATAAATATTGAGTCCATACTTTTTCTCAAGTTTCTTGTCATCCTTACTCAATGCGGTCACTTCCAGCACCTCTGGTTTAAACCCGCGCAGCTTCTCAAAATCACTGATTGCAGTATTGAAATCGGTATTCTCCTCAGCCGATTTTCCGGGAATTCTAATAACTACCGGCTTACGCTGCTGCATGTACTTAATCAGTTTCTGCTCTATAGGTCCTACCAGCGATGTCTGAAGTTTTGCAAGTTCAACCTTCTTGGCGTAACCACGGGTAATTGCTCCATTAGGAGCGAAGACGAGAAGTAGCGGCATTGGTGCACGCAGTAAACGATATTTCTCTACCAGTGATGCGGCTCCGGCTGAATCTGCTGCCACTTCGCGCAGCACGACTCTTCTTGAATTATCATTCACAAACTGCTTTGCAGTTGCAGCCATAGCCTTATAATCAGCAGAATCCGCTTTATCATAAAAGATTACGGCGGTAAAAATACTCTTGGAGCCGTTATCCTGGATAAAGCTTTCCAGATCTGAACTGCCGGCATAAAGAGTTGTAGAAATGCATGCGAAAAGGACGACACAAATATATTTCAGTTGTTTCATTATAAAATCTCCACGTTGTGATATCCATCCGTTTAGATACGGATGAGGTTATTAAACAATAGTCCTTACAGATAAGCACCTAATTGATGCTCACCCAAAAATTTCAAACCACTATTTAATAAAAATCACAGACGCAGAACTGTCGTCTTGACATAGCCTGGAGGGCCATGTGGAAGTGAAAGCAGATAACCTGCAGAAATTTCTGCCGGTTCACTACTATGTAAAACTCTGTCAGAGTAAAGGCTATTATTTACCGGTACCTGCGAAGTCTGAACTAGTTTACCGGCAAAGGGCAAACCTCCGCCCACCGGCAGATCCGAACAGCACAGCATTGGACCGTCAGACTTAAGCGTTTCAGCTGCATGACAATCTTCAAGCGGTAATACCATTGCCAGCGGACAACATACTTCCTGCGTGCACGCTGAAGACATACCAGTGATCTGAGGTTCTGAAAAAACAACAGAAAAACCACTCGGTGAGGATCTGAGAATAAGTTTTTCCGCACTCAATGACTGAAAAAAGAAGATAGCCAGAAATCCCAAGAGCAGACTCTGTCTTAAAATCCTGCTGCCATAATCTTTAGTCATAACCATAACCTTATATCAATTTAAACCGTAATTTCGCCCATTCTATGGGTATGAGGAAGTTATATCAAGTAACAAATCCCGGAATACGTAATAAAGCAACACAAATGCCCACTATCTACGCAATAGCTGAGTAATTATAATCACTGGCGCAAAACAATTATTAAACAAAATTATCTCTCCTACGCTCTTCGACGATCGCTGAGCAATAGAATATCCTTGAGCAGATTTTCATTCTTTGCTTCCTGCCACTGCTGATCAAAGTCTTTTCCCTGAATAACCTGAGCTATAGCTGCCAGCGCCTGCAGATGAAGCTGACGTTTATCCTGAGTACCGATAATAACAAATATCGAACCTACCTTAGGAGCGGAATTTGTAAAGAATATCCCTTTGCGGCTGCGCACCAGCACCAGTTCGAAAATATTCTCCCCATCAAGAATAATATGCGGAATCGCAACCGTAGGAATAAATGCCGTACTGCTTGACTCCTCACGTTCTTCCAGCAGCTCACAGATCTTCTCTCTTCCGGATCCGATACGGTCTTCCAGCACCTCCGCCACCTTTTTAAAGAGGGTATCGCGATCAATTTCCTCTTCGATATCCAGAACAGCCGCCCTGCTGACCACAGCATCAAAGGTATCAAAAACAATTTCATCACGATGATGAATAATACCTTTCAGCTCAGCTTCAAGGTCATAGGAATCAAGTTTTTTATTACCAACACGGGCTATCAGATGAACCCAGGCAGATTCAAAATCAGCTCGCTTCTTACCATAGAAAAAGTAGAGCAGCATTGCAACGGCGACTATTCCCAGACTTATTTTGAGCGTAGTAAGCCCCATATCACTGATTATCACCCCAAAAGCAATAATACTCAGAACCTGCATCCAGGGATAGAAAGGGGCAGTAAATGACGGACGATAATTCTGGAGCTTGCTCTCTCGCAAAATTATAATCGCTACATTAGCCAGAATATAGGAGGTAAGAACCACTGTAGAAGCCGCTTTAACCAGCACCTCCAGCGGCAGAAATAGTGCTACCGCAATAAATATCCCGGTAAGCAGTACTGAACGTACCGGCGTAGCGAAACGTTTATTGATAACACATAGAAACTTAGGCAGAAGATTATCACGGCTTAAGGCAATAGGGTATCTGGACGCCGCCATAATACCGGCATTTGCGGTTGTGATAAATGCCAGCATCGCCGCAACCGAAATAGCATAAAAGCCTATCTTTCCGGCAAATATACCGGCAGCATCAGCGACCGGAGTCAATGAGTTCTGCAGTTGCTCAGCCGGCAGCAGACCAACAGTCACCACCAGCAGCAGCACATAAAGAATAGTTATAACTACTACGGCAACGATCATTCCCAAAGGAATATTTCGTTGTGGATTCACGACCTCTTCCGCAACACTTGAGATCTTGAGCAAACCGCCAAAAGAGACAAAGACAAAGCCGGTCGTCAGCAGTACCGCCCCCATACCTTTGGGAGCAAACGGATCAAAATGTGACACTTCAACCGAGGTTATCCCAAGAAAGAAATACAGAATCATCAATGTCAGCAGCCCTAACACCAACACAATTTCCAGTCGCACCGCCTCTTTGACCCCAAGAATATTGATAACGACGAATATACCGCACACAACCAGCCCTATTGAAGTTGTGTTAAACCCCAGCATCAGCCCTAAAAGCTCGGCAATACCAAATATTGCAAAAGCAGTCTTCAGTGAGAGTGCAAACCAGCTCATAACCCCGGAGAGGGTGCCGAGCATCGGCCCCATACTCCGGTTGACATAATAATAATCACCACCGGCTTTCGGCATAGCGGTAGACAGCTCTACCACATTCAGCACCCCGGTAAGAGCCAGAATACCGGCAAGAAAATATGATAGAACCACAGCCGGACCGGCAGAGGCATAGGCAATTCCCGGAAGGATGAAAATACCTGAACTTATCATCGCTCCTGCAGCCAGGCTGAAGACCCCGATAAATGACAATTCTTTTTTAAGTGTATTTCCCATATCTACCCCACTTTATAAAAAAGTCCATATATAAGTACTGATTTATAATACCTCAAGTCACAAATTTTGGCAATATTTTAACCGCCGTTAAAGAAAAAAGCAGACTTGATTTCAAGTCTGCTACAAACCATTTTCAGCAGGGAAGCAGCATATTGTCAATATAAGTATCTTCAAAATCTTCATCCAGATTCAATTCAACCACCTCAATATCAGGGGCAAGCCGCCCGAGATACTCTGAGATCTCAGTTTTTTCAAGAGCCGCATATGCACCCGCAAGCGAAGTATTCCCTACCAGCTCAACCTGCGACAATTCAACCTCCGGAAGTAACCCGGATAAAAGCGCAGCTTCAACATCCAGATACATACCGAATCCTCCGGCAAGATAAACCTTTTTCAGATCACCCGCCTCCAAGTCATAACGGTTCAACATTGTTTCCAGACCGGCCGCGACCGCCGCTTTCGCCTGCAGTAGAGACGAAACATCTCCTTCAGTTATCTTTACCCCGTCTCTATTCTTCACCCCCAAAGGATAAAACTCTCCTCCACCCTCACCCGCGCAGACAAATTCCTCATACTCCTGACGGAACTTATCGGTAAACCTCCCGGTCATGGCAAGCAAACCTTCACGCACACCAGCCGCCAGAAAATCAAAATATGCGGTACCGCAGATTCCCACAGCCTCAGAACCGCCACCGATAATCTCAGTTTCCACCGCTCCTGCACCGATATTAAAATGACTGATAGCCCCATGAGCCGCCCTTGTTCCTGAACTCAGTCCCGCACCTTCAAATGCCGGTCCAGCAGCTGTAGAACAACCGGCAATTCCAGATCCGGTATTAAGTATCATCTCACCATTGGTTCCAACATCAACAATAACCACCGGCTCATGACTCTCCAGAACACCGCTTATCAATGCACCGGCATAAACATCAGCTCCCAGATACGCCGATATTGATGGGAGAAGGCGTACAGTAACAGCAGTATTGATATCATTAAAGATCTCCGCAGCAGTCAATATTTTCTCACCGGTAAATACCGGAGTAAATGGACTTACCCCTATAGTCTCAGGATTAACGCCGGCACAGAGATGAAGCATCGTGGTATTTCCGGCAATAACGATCTCCGCCAGATCAGTAAACTCCAGACCGCTCTGCTGCAGCAGTTTCAAAAGTAGAGGTAAGATTGTTACATCCATTATTTCCTGCTGGAGAATTTTCACCATCTTCACATCACTCTGGCAATGCTTTATTCTGGTCAGAACATTATCCCCGTACTTTATCTGCCCATTGAAAGCAGTCTCAACCCCGGCTATTTCAGCACCCTCAAGTTTTACCAGCATAACCGCAACCGTAGTCGTACCGATATCAATGGCAACACCATACTTCTGAGTTCCAATATCACGCTCACCGAAACTCTGAAGTAACTCTGAGACAATCTTGAATCTTGAAACCGCACTTGATTTCCCGGAAATGATGCTTTTTTCAGGAACCGAAATTTCTGCTGGAGCTACCGGAGATAAAGCATGAAGACAAGCATAAACCCGCTGTCTGCCACGCACAATCTCACCCGTATGAATATTGATCAGTTCTCCAGAGAGCAGATCAATACTACAACCGCCGCATTTACCAATCTCCGCACAACGGGTATCAAGATTGACACCCAAGTCCCGAAAAACCTCTGTCAGCTTTTTTGAGTCCGAAGCAGGTTCAAATTTATAAATTTCAGCCATTTTATTCCTGTCTTTTCTTGTCTGCGGCTACCTGCTGCATCACCGCGACAGTCTCCGCAACCACCTGTTGAAAATTCCTGTAACTCACATCCCTGCTGGCAGCAGCCCCCATCTCCTCACGCTTCTCTCGGTCCTGAAGCCTGAAAAGATATTCCGACAGTTCTTCAGAAGCAGCATATGAACTCAAAACATAGCCGGTAAAACCATGCCGTATCAACTCATGTGAGCCGTTATCCGGAGTTGTTATCGCCGGCACTCCGCACGCCATCGCCTCAACAGTTACACCGGCACAGGGATCATACATTGTAGGTAATATCGAGACCTCACTGGCAACATACAGCTTCTCAGGCATAGCATATGAGCCAATAAAAATCATTGAACTGTCCTCCAGCCCAAGTTCCAGACCAAGAGTTCTGAATGCAGCAGCGTCACCTCGTCCGGCTATAAGTATACGGGTACTGATATTGGCTTTATTCCTCAGCAGAGCCATCGCCTCAAAAATGGTTTTCAGCCCTTTACGCTCCCAGTTGTGTGAAAGATATGAAATAACAAACTCTTCACTGCCTATACCAAATTCCTTGCGGGTTGAATCTCGATATTTGGCTGCTATTTCCGGATTGAAGCGTTTATCATCAATTCCGTTATGCACAACAAACACCCGCTTGGGATCGACAGCACCGTACTTTTCTGCGTGTCGTTTTACAAGTTCGGAATTTGCAATAATCGCGCGGCAGTTTTCCTCCTGATAAATTTTGTTTTCCAGCCAGAGCTGAGCCGAATTAACCGGTGTAACCAGCCGCTTTAAATAGTTAGTCAACGGATTTGGGAACCGCAAGGAAAGCCAATGCTCATGGGCTCCCCCACCCATAAAATAAAGATCCGCCGGAAAAGCCTGGGTAAGGGCATAAACAATATCATACTCCGCGAAATGTTTGGAAATAACCTTCCTAAAATTCCGGTTGAATGAGAGTATGCGTAACCAGCCGGGTTTACGGTACATCCTGACCGGATACAGCCCCGCCTCAGGACCGAGATCCTCCAGCGTATTACCGTAACAATCCACTTCATGCCCTTGAGCCATGAGAGCATTAGCCAGATCTACCGCATAACGCTCAGCCCCGCCGCCACTCAAAGAAAAACGCTTATTCACCAGAGCAATCTTCATACACAAACTTTCACACGCAGAATAAATAAAACTTTAAAATTATACCTCAAAACCTATAATATTAAAGAGGCTAAAGGTAAAATCAAGAATAATATACACCGTTATAACCTTACTGGACAGTACTCAGTAAAGACGAAGCTCCCTTAAACATATAAAATTATAATTTATGAAAGGAAATCCCATGCATGACGTTCAGAATAATCAGGAAAAAACCATTAAAATTCATATAAATCCGGAGATTGAATATAAATACCGTGATCTATTTAATATTCACATTTCAACCGATGAAGTAACCCTGGAATTCGGCAATCTGCAGCGCGGCTCAAATCAGGGGGTCATCAAAGACATAATTGTAATGACTCCGGCAAACGCAATGCGCCTGCAGCAGGCTTTAGCCCAGTCAATAGAGACTATGCAGGAGAAATTACGCGAAATTAATTCTAAAAATACCAATAACTAGTTTTAAAAATCCCCGCAGATATAAATCTGCGGGGATATTAAATTAATACATATTTTCAGCGAACCAGCCGCGGCAGAATAGTCCTCAACACTTTCCCCAGAGTTCCGCCCTTGGTCTCCATAGCCTCATGCGGGCAAAGTTCATGGCAGCAGAAACAGCGGATACACTTTTCATAATCGATTTCAACCTTATCCTTACCCATTGTCATGGCCTGAGCCGGACAAATTCTGACACAGGCATTGCATTTAACACATTTCTTTGCAGACGCCTTGGGATAGACCGTTGCAAATTTTCGGAAGAAGCGGTTAATCGCCGGATTCTTATCAAATACTGTACCGGCAAAAAGTCCAAGATCAACGGTACGCGGCCAGCGCCACTTTGCAGGTCTGAGAGCGGCAACATCTTCACCTACTACCTTCCGCTCCTGCCAGGCGACATCTCCAGCTTTCGTCGCCTCCTGAATCATATAAAGATCCAGAGGATCACGCCCAAGAATATCCATCATAGTTGCATCTATTGCAATTGAATCAATACCTGCAGCCATAAAACCGGTATGATTGGGAGTACCGGCGGTAGGTCCCATACCATCCATAGCCACAACCGCATCCAGAATATGCAGGTCAGCCTTTATGCAGTCGGAAATTTCATATATCATCCGGGCAAAAGCATTATAATCCTTACCCGCCCGGTAATGCCACTCAAACTTACGCGAACCGACAACAGCCCCGAACATATTCTTTGTCGCTGCCGTCAGCATCATCTGCCCATGTGTCTTCAGCCGCGGCAGATTAATGACCACATCCGCCTCCAATAGTTCCTTTGCCAGAGTCAGCTTCTTAAATGTCCCGTTAGGAGTAGCCACATCTTTGGGAGTAAATTCAATTATCTCAATGCCCAATTCCTCTGCCACCGCCAGTAACCCGGCACTCTTGGCTACTTTACGCGCCGAACCCATACCCGGACTGTCACCAGCTCTCACTCTGGCTCCAAGATCAAGCAGCAGCATGGCTACTGCTTTAAAAACTACGGGATTGGTACAGACAGGGGCGCTTTCAGGGCGGGACATGACAAGGTTCGGCTTGAGAACGACATTATCACCAGATTTTACAAAACGCCCTATTCCTCCAAAAGGGTCCAGCAGTTTCAGAATCGACTGCTGCACCTCTTCAAGTTTATAGGTCGGCTGCCGGCAAAGACTGACAACAGGTGTCTCTGTATTGGTCATTGATATACCTTTTACCTTTTAACTACTTGCTCGCCTGCTCCTTCATCATCTCCGGCAGCTGTTTGATATACAGCGCCAGACTTATCATGCCGACAAGCGCAGACAATGCAGAAGCCCACCAGGCAAATCCGGAAAGAATAAATTCAGGCACCGCGATTATGTTCAAATCCGTAATCAGCAGCAGAAACGCAAGTACCCCCATACCGATACACTGTACAAACATCTTGGCTTTCCCGGCCCAGCCGGCCATCAGTACGACCCCGCCGACAGCTGCATAACGCCTCATAATCTGTACCCCGGCCTCACGGTACAGCATAATCACTGTAAACCAGATACTCACCTCGAATCTTGGAGACATAGCCAGCCCGAGCATCAGCAGAGTAAAGAGCATACTGTCAGCAACAGGATCCAGCATTTTGCCAAAATTCGTGACAATCCCGTGCTTGCGCGCTAACTTGCCGTCGAAAAGATCAGAAAGAAATGCCAGAATAGCAAAAATCGCTATCAGAATTGAGACCCAGCCCTTACCGGTATTACCGACCTCCGGTGTATTGTACTGCATGAGCAGCCATAAAAGCGCCAATCCGGCTGGAAAACGAAAAATAGTCAATGCATTCGGTAAATTATATATATTTTTATCCATGTTAAATTATCCCAGACATTATTATTCAGTCATCATCCTCATCAACAACATTGACATCGACAAAATTAGGATTTTCCTTATTTTGCCCAGAAAACCCTGTATCGGCACCATTTTGAAAATTATTCATATTGACAATATTGAAATGAGATTTGAAATATTTTTTTAGGACCCGCGCAATAAGCGCTCTAAAAGGCGGAAGCATCAGGCAAAGACCGAAAGCATCGGTCATGATTCCGGGGGTAACCAGTAATACTCCCCCTACCAGCACCAGTGCTCCCGATAGAAGAGAATCTGCCGGCATTTTCCCCGAGCGCAGCTCAGAATTCAAAGAATTAAGTACCTTGATCCCCTGACTTCGGGCCAACTGCGCCCCGACAAGCCCGGTTATAATGACAATCGCCAGAGTCTGCATAATCCCGATATTCTCTCCCAGAGCCCAGAGAATTCTAAACTCAACTACCGGAATCATTATAAATAAGAAGGCTAATATCAAAAACATGGCTATATTCTACATTAATAAACCAGCAGGTCAATAGCTGCATCATACCTGCTGCGAAGCAACACTTACCAAGGTTAGCTTAAAAATTCAGACAGCATACATATCAGCTGATGCCAACCAGAAACTACTGGAAAATTAACCTGAAACCGCCACGACAAACACACTTTTTCAACAAATAAGTAATTTACCCAGCTGCAGAATTATAAACAAAAATTGCCCAAACTACAACCGGTTAATAAATTTCTTTACTACACACACAACACTGGGAATCAATCCAGATTATCCCGTTGATTCCTGAGGCCTAAAAGAAGCTCAAATTATCTGCCTTCGTCACCCTTCCATTGCGGTCTGATAACCGGCGGCAATTCCTTTTCAGCACTCGGATAACGCCGCGAAGAATTTTCTATGCCCAATTTTTTTGTCCCGGAGTGCCTGGACGAAACATCCTCTTGACCCTGACCGACACTCTCCGAGTCACTGTTAGTAACCTCTGAAATATCAGAGACTTGTCCAGAAATTTCAAGTTCGGACTCTGCCACCCCTGCAGTCTGCTCAATATCGGCAGCAGTGATATTTTCAGTACCGCAATCAACTGCCTGCGCTATTTTTGTACTAAGAGCTTCCTGAGCATTTTCTGAATATTGTTTCTCAGTTATACTGGTAGTTTTTTTTTTGGCTTATCGCCATGACGGAGTAGAAATTCCTCGGTAATCATCCGGTAATCATCACTGCCTTTACAGCCGGAATCATAAAGTCCCACCGGCAACCCGTAACTTGGAGCTTCAGCAAGTCGGATATTTTTCCTTACTCCAGAATTATAAACCTTATCGGGAAAATAACTCTCAACCTCATCCCGGACACTTTGCGCCAGCAGAGTTCTGCCGTCAAACATACAAAAAACAACGCCGCTCACTACCAATCCTGGATTGAGATGCCCTTTCACCAGATCAATTGTATGCACCAGCTGTGATAACCCTCGCAGTGCCAGATATTCAGCCTGCATCGGCACAATAACTTCAGATGCGAAGGAAAGTCCGGATATGGTCAGCAGCCCGAGGCTTGGCGGACAATCAAGAAGTATATAATCATAATTATCAGCGATTTCGGCAATTGCATTTTTTAGTCTGAGTTCACGACTCATCATATTTACAAGTTCTATCTCTGCCGCTGAAAGATCAATATTAGCCGGAATAACATCCATCCCACATACCTGCTGTACCGCTTCCGCTGCCGGCAGACTCTCGACAAGAATATTATACACCGACTTTTCAGTAGTATTAGGGTCAATTCCAACATGATCGGAGAGATTACCCTGAGGATCAAGATCAATCAATAAGACTTTTTTATCATGCTCAGAGGCAAGAAATGAGCCAATACTGACGGTGGTAGTAGTTTTTCCAACTCCACCCTTCTGATTCATAAATGCGATAGTCTTCAAATCAATCCCCAAAAATAACGGTTAACAGTAAATATTTAGAAGTATATTCATATTATTCATGAAATTCAGCCGTTAGCAACACTCTTCCGATGAGAATTGGCTTATATTCAGTCAATAAACTCAAATTTATCTTCATTTTAGCGGCAAATTCAGCAAATTATCAATGCTTCTTAGCGTAGAAAAATATCAAACCTTATGCTTTTACCCTTTATCTGTGACGAAATCCCCGAATGCAACAGCGGAGATTTCAACGGCCGTTTAAGCACAACTCGTTTTACCGATGTCGCCAGAGCTGCCGACAACAGCTCTTCTGCATTATCTTCTTCAATAGTAACCTGCCGCGTCAGCCGCATCTCTTTTTTTACCTTCGATGATTTCCGCCGCTGCGGGAACATCGGATCAAGATAAATAACATCAAAAGCAGCGGCCTCGACTCCGGATAAATACTTCAGACTCTCCTGCCTCTGCAGCTCCACCCTCCGGCAAACCTCCTGCAGCAATTCATCATCTTTCGCCCGGCGTAAACCATCACCAAGTAGTGCTGCCATTACTGTAGATCGTTCCACCATAGTTACCGTACAGCCCGCTGCCGCCATAGTCATACCATCGACACCAAGCCCGGCAGTAGCATCAAGAACTCTCCAGTTCAAACGCTGCTTATTATAACCGACAGCCCGCAATACCGGCTGCGCGGTGTTACTCATAGTAGAAAGCCTGAAGCCGCTCCGGCCATTTACAAAATCAACCTGTACTCGTTCCTTAAAATCATCCTTATTCACTAAGGATAAACCGCTGACATCAAGCAACAGAACAACCGGTGAAATATCTGCCGTCATAGCAGCATCATCCGAGAGCATAAAACCATATTTATCCGAAAGCTTGACTGCCTCTTCCAGAAAACGCGAATCTTCCACCAATAAAGGCACTGCGCTATCACCACTCAACATGGAAAAATTCACCCTCTGGCTTATCAACACGTTCGAAAGTATGCGCCCCGAAATAATCCCGCTGCGCCTGAATCATATCGGTCCATAAACGCTCACTCCGCAGTGCCAGATAATAATTAAGAGCACTGGCAAAACACGGTACCGGTAACGCGGTCTTTAAAGATTCAGCAACAATCAGTCTCCAGTTTGACTCGCATTTCTTGATTATATCGTCAAATTCAGGGGCCAGCAGCAAATTTATCAGACCGGCGTCATTAGTATATGCCCGGGCAATATCATTGAGCATCTTGGCGCGAATTATACAGCCGTTTCGCCAGATCGAACTGATACTTACATAATCAAGCTCCCAGCCGTAACGCGCAGCCGCTGTAGTCATAAGCTTAAAGCCCTGCGCATAAGCAACAATTTTTGATGCCAGCAGACTGTCGTATACCGCCTCGATCAGCTCCTTCTTATTACCGGTAAACTCAGGAACATAAACAGGGAAAAGCTTGGCCGCCATATAACGCTCTTCAAGATCAGAACTGCTATAGCGGGCGAATACCGCTTCCGCAATTGTCGGCGCAGCAACACCCAGATCAAGCGCCGCCTGTGAAGTCCATTTTCCTGTTCCTTTCTGCCCTGCCCGGTCAAGAATCATATCCAGCATCGGTTTAGAGCTTTCCGGATCATTCTTGCGCAGAATATCTGCGGTTATCTCAATTAGAAAACCACCCAGCGCACGCTCGTTCCACAGGGTGAAAATATCAGATATTTCAGTATAATCAAGTTTTAAATAATTCCTGAAAATATAGTATGCTTCTGCTATCAACTGCATATCGGCATATTCAATCCCATTATGCACCATCTTCACATAATGCCCCGCACCGTCCGAACCAATGTAGCTGCAGCATGGAGTTCCTTCATATTCAGCTGCTATAGATTCAAGAAAAGGCTTAATCAACTCGTATGCCTGAGAGTTTCCCCCCGGCATTATTGACGCACCATTGCGGGCACCTTCCTCACCGCCGGAAACCCCGACACCGAAGAAATGCAATGCCTTATCCCTTAGTTCAAGTTCACGTCTTCGGGTATCTTCAAAAAATGAATTACCACCATCAATTACAATATCACCCTCAGATAAATAAGGGAGCAGCTTTTCAATAGTTTTATCAACCATATCGCCAGCAGACACCATTAAAAATATTTTCCTCGGTAATTCAAGCGAAGCAACAAATTCCTGAATACTCTCAGAAGCCACAAATTTAAGTCCCTGTGCATCTTCAGAAGTAATCAGATCCTCTACCTTACTGTGCGTACGGTTATACAAAGCCACAGTATAACCACCGTTATCGGCAAAATTCAGCGCAATACTTCTACCCATAACTCCGATTCCAAAAACACCAATATCTGCAAGTTTTTTCATTATTTACTCCCTACTCGATTCAGGTTAATTCAATATCTGTTCAACAATATTATGATTATAATTCAAAAAACATATTTTTCAATTATTTTAGATATCAGACCTGAAAGTTTGTCAACATATTAACTGGTTTATCTTTTAAAAACTTATATACACAATTAAAAATACGCCTAAAATACATATAACCTATTATTTTACTACTAGTTAAACAAACAACTACCGCAACTCATCACTTTTAACAGCTGATAGACATCATAAGAAAAAGAACAAAAAAATCAGGATGACCTCAGCCATCCTGATCATAATTACACAAATATCAGAGAACATTAGGGTTTAGTACTGGTATAAGTTCCAATTTCATCCTTAAACGGAACCTCTACATCATCAATACCCGAAATATCGTCCTTACTTACCTCTTTTGAAAAACCGCCCTTATTATCTTCACTGGACATGTGCTCTTTGACTGAGCCGTCATCATCAGGCAGAATATCCTTATAATCCTGGCTCATCTTGCATACAAACTCATGCAGATCGGTTACAATCTTCTCCGCGCCCTCATGCGTAGGCTTCATATTATACTTTTCATAAAGATCTTTGAGTTCATGCGGCTGGTCGATCTGTGGACAAGGGCTACGTAGATCCTTGGTGAACGGCTGACGCTTTCTGGCATCCTTGAAGCAGGAACTGTTGAGACACTCTTCAAGAGATTTTTCATGAATACTGTCTACGGCGAAATGCACAAATACACAAGGCTCGACCAGACCCTGAGCTGTAATATGAACGTACTTACGTCCCCAGGCGATACAACCTTCACAGGAATCACCATCGTTCCAGAAATCATAGGTCAGAATAGGTTTTTCCCGGCGGAACTTGAGAACAGCCTCACGTCTGGCATAACGTTGCTCAGCAGATGGAAGCAGTGACAGATCAGGATCACGCCCAATAGGCTGATACTGGAAGAACCAACCGTAACTTGCACCCAGCTTTATCATCTCATCCATATATTCACCGGAGCAGACTACATCATGGTTCATGGACGTATGAGTGATAGAAAATCCGAAAAGAACACCATGATCACGCAGACGCGCCATAGATTCAGTAATCTTTTTATAAGCACCTTCACCACGACGGGCATCGGTAAGTTCCGCACTGCCTTCAATTGAAATTGAAGGGTGGACATTTCCATATTCAGCCCATCTTTTTGCTGTAGCTTCATCAATATTCATACCATGGGTGTAAACATGGAAGAAGCAATCAGAATTTTCACGAATAATCTCTTCCAGCGGCGGCCAGAATGTAGGTTCACCACCGGTAATAGTAAAGAAATAAATTCCCATCTTTTCCTTGGCTTCAGTTATAATTTCCTGAACCTTCTCCTTGGAAAGACTTTTTTCCTTAGGATATTTCCAGGCATAACAGCCAAAACAACGGAGATTACAAGCCATTGACGGAGAGATTGCAAGGAAGAACGGAGGATACTCGCCGTTTCTCTTGAAATATTCCTCACGGATATCTTCACCTGAGGTTATAGCATTGTAATACATATTATAACAGAGATTTTTCTGAGTTGACTTGCTGTAATGAGGAAGATTTCTCTTGACCATTTCAAAAAAGGCATTTGCACCCTCTACTCTTCTGGCAAGCTCCTGCTCAGTTCCTTTATGATATGCTTTCATTCGCTCAATACCACGTTTACGCATCATATCAATCAGCTTTATCAGAGTATCAGGGCTATGATCAGAGAGAAAAGGCAGAGCTTTTTCCATACCTTTAGCCATCAAGAAGTTTTTCATTTTTCCAATATTAAACAAATTTCCACTCCCGATATATTTAAGTTAAACGCTCGAAATTATGACAACAAAAAATACACAATAATTCAATGGATAAATTTTCAGAAAAACTGTCGTTACACCTGCAGCCGCTACATACAGACATACCTTGAGTATTATTCACTCTAATACAATATTAACTTGAAAATCCACCATAACCGAATAAACTAATCTTAATATTAGTTATAACCATACATTTGTCAAGCAAGAAGTTAGTTCTACATCTGAGCATACAGTCAGTTTTGAATAATTATTTAAAAGATGTTTAAAACACAATCATTATACACAGGTTTAACGTTTTTCCTCTTTATTCCTATACTGAAAACGTATATAATATTCAACAAAAGTTGAAATCATCTTTTTCCCGTACCGGAAGTGATTTTTATTCATAACACCAAGGATTAATAGAGAATATAATGAAAAAAGAGCCTAAATCAGATGATACACAAATCATTGAGACTCCAGATCATGATCATGATGAACTTCATGAGTTCACCTCCGGTGACACATTAGACATTACTCCTGAGGTTAAGAAAGTTGATTCCAACCGCATTCTTTCTCCGGGGAAAAAGACTCAGGGAGAGCTGGAAAAATTCCTGCAGCATCTTTCCGATGCGACACCGACTATTTCCTATGAACCTGAAGAAGCGCAGGAAATAATGGCCCGTTATATAATGCAGGATGAACTTGGCCGCGGCGCGATAGGTCAGGTAATTGAAGCTACCGACGAACATCTTAAACGTAATGTTGCAATCAAGATTCTGCAGGAGAGCAGCGGTCTTGATCGTGACCGTATAGCCAGATTTATAGCTGAAGCCCAGATAATAGCCCAGCTTGAGCATCCTACTATCGTCCCGGTTCATGAGATCGGTCTTATGCCCGGCGGATTGCCATACTTCACTATGAAAAAAGTACGCGGAAAACTGCTTTCAGAAGTAATCAATGAACGGCGTGTGGATAACTCCAAGGATTTTGTACGTTACCGCAAGCGCCTGCTCAGACGCTTTTCAAATCTCTGTAACGGTATAGCTTACGCACACAGCCGCGGGGTTGTGCACCGAGACCTGAAGCCGGACAATATTATTATCGGTGAATACGGTGAAATTCAGATTATGGACTGGGGACTGGCCAAAGTTATGGGCGACAGTTCAGTTGTCAAACCCAGCGAAATATCCACGGTCAGAAACAATCACTCTATGAGCACCATGGTCGGCTCAATTGCAGGCACACCGGCATACATGAGCCCGGAACAGGCTCGTGGTGAACTCGACCGTATCGGCTCCGCTTCAGACATATTCTCACTGGGGCTCCTGCTTGCGGAGATAATAACTCTGGTCCGGGTCTTCAGAAGCACAGAGCCGGCGATTACGCTCAAACAGGTTGGCAAAGCCGGCCCTATTGATGCCAGAATTCTGAATAAAAAAATTCATGTACCGGGCGAACTGCAGGCCATTATAGCCAAATGCACCATGCCTGATCCGGAAGACCGCTATCAGAGTGCAGAACTGCTTTCGGATGATCTTAAAGCTTATCTGGAAAACAGAGAGGTTACGGCAATGCAATACTCGCCGGTTGACCGCCTGCGTAAATGGAAGAACAGAAACAGTAAATATACCGGTTTCATAATTGGAGCCGCAGCCGCTCTCGGCCTATCCGTTGTTATAGTAACTATCTGTAAGCTACTCAAGATTCTATAAGGGGAACAGTATGCGCATAGCGACATTCAACGCCAATTCAATCCGTACACGTCTACCGGCAATACTAGACTGGCTTGATGAAAAACAACCGGATATCCTTGCAATTCAGGAAACCAAAGCGCAGGATAAGGACTTCCCTGCTGAAATACTGAATTCCGCCGGTTGGCATGTTGAATTCTGTGGTGAAAAGTCATATAATGGGGTTGCAGTTATTAGTAAAAAAGCACCGGATATGATAAGCTTCGGGCTAGGCGATGATAATGGTGAGAGCAGCACGCGAATGGCGCATGCCAGATTCGGCAAGATAAATCTGATCAACACCTATGTGCCGCAAGGACGCGCCGTTGATCATGAAATGTTCGGCTTTAAACTTGAATGGCTGGCAAGGCTGCGAAAATATCTTGAGAAGAACCTGACCGGGCAGGAAGTTATCTGGGTAGGTGATCTGAATGTGGCCCCTGAAGCAATTGATGTACATAACTCCAAGCGAATCTGGGGGCATGTATGCCATTGTCAGGAGGTTATTGATGCTTTCAGGAATGTATGTGAGTTCGGCTTCAACGATATTTTCAGAAAATTTCTTCCAGAACCGGACACCTACACCTACTGGGATTACCGGGTTAAGGACGCGGTAAACCGGAAGATTGGCTGGAGGATCGATCATATCCTTGCCACTTCTGGCATCACCGATGCCGCTACCGGCTGCAATGTTGATATTGAACCGCGATTACGCGAAAAACCGTCTGATCACACTTTTGTCTATGCCGATTTTTCGCTTTAAAGTTTTATCTATTTAAACGACAGGAATTGTGTTATGTGTGGTATATTTCTTACCGGCTGTGGAACAGATATTGGTAAAACCGTTGTTACAGCCTCACTTCTAATTGGTGCAAAAAAACTTGGCATAAACGCTACCGTATATAAGCCGGTACAGACAGGCTGCTCTACCGAAATCGGTCTGGACGGGAAACCTCACCTTTCACTTCCGGATCTTGATTTTATTGCCAGAATCTGCGCTACCGACGAAAAAGAAGCGGAGAATATTCGTAAACATTACAGTTACTCCTACCTGCCTGCCTGCTCGCCACACCTCGCGTCATACATTACCAAGGAAGAAGATATCTCTATCAGTAAGCTCTTCTGTGATATAAAAGAAATTGAAAAGGATTATGATCTGGTAATTGTCGAAGGTGCCGGTGGATTGATGGTTCCGATCAACCCCAGTGAAACCTTCCGGGATCTTGCCGTTATGCTCCGCTATGAGACTCTGCTGGTCACCGACAACCGGCTTGGCTGTGTAAATGAAGCTCTGCTCTCAATTGAAGCCCTGGTCAATAAAGAAATACCGCCGCTGGGCATAATAATGAACAATACGACGGCAGTTACCGAGAGTGATTCCTACATACGTAAAGACAACCCCAAGATAATCTCCAATTATACCGGGATTCCTGTGATTTCCGAACTTCCATATTGCGACGATTTCACCCGCGGTAATGTTAAGTTCTGGGATAATACATCAGACAGTCTGATTCCAATTATCGAACACATTATCTCACTGGAGCATGTCAGGTGAAGTATACGACAGACAACGCTGAATTTGACCGCCAGCATATATGGCACCCTTACACCTCACTTAAAGACCCGCTTCCATGCTATAATGTTAAATCCGCCCATGGCGTAATCCTTGAACTTGCTGACGCAACAGAACTGATTGACGGCATGTCTTCCTGGTGGTGTGCGATTCACGGTTATAACAATCCTGTACTCAACAACGCCGTTACTGACCAGCTGTCCAGAATGTCACACGTTATGTTCGGCGGCATCAGCCATGATTCAGCGACCGAAGCGGCAAGAAAAGTACTCGAGCTGCTCCCGGAAAAGTTCAACTCCCTGTTCTTTGCGGATTCCGGTTCAGTATCGGTTGAAGTAGCGCTGAAAATGGCTCTGCAATACTGGCAGAATTCCGCACAACCGGAGCGAAAAGAATTCATCACTATACGCGGCGGCTATCACGGTGACACTACCGGAGCCATGTCGGTTACCGATCCAGACAACGGCATGCACTACCTCTTCGCTGAATTTCTCCCCAAACATAATTTTGTAAACCGCCCTCAAACCAGATTCGGTGAAGAACTTATTCCCGATGATACTACCGAACTTGAGGAACTTCTTGAGGAAAAGCACCAGCGTATAGCTGCGATAATCCTGGAACCGATAGTCCAGGGTGCAGGCGGGATGTGGTTCTATGCCGGCGGATATCTTGATAAAGTACGTCAACTCTGTGACCGCTATAATATACTCCTGATATTTGATGAAATTGCAACTGGTTTCGGCCGCACCGGCAAGCTCTTTGCTTTTGAACACACCAATATTCTGCCGGATATTCTCTGTGTCGGTAAAGCTATTACCGGCGGGTACATGACTCTGGCCGCGACTATAACCAGTCGCAAAATAGCCGAACAGATCGGAACGATGATGCATGGTCCCACATTTATGGCAAACCCCTTAGCCACAGCTACCGCAGTTGCCAGCATAGACCTGCTTCTGAGCAGCAACTGGCAGGAGAACGTAACTGCTATCCAGAAGATTTTAACAGACAAGCTTACTCCGGCTCTTGAGTCCTCTCTAGTTAACGATGTCAGGGTACTCGGCGCAATAGGAGTAGTAGAAACCGTATACCCGGTAGATACGGCAAAAATACAGCGCTTCTTTGTCGATAATGGCGTCTGGATCAGACCATTCGGCAGACTTATCTACATTATGCCACCATATATTATTACCCGGCAACAGCTTGAAAAACTCTGTACAGTTCTTATTAAGTCCCTCGACACCAAATACTTTAATGTACAATAATGATATAAGTTAATATCCGAGATCACTGAGCGACACTTACAACTACAACTGTTTAAAGGAGGCTGCGCATGTTTACAACTCAATACAAAATCAACCTTCCAATTGATTATGACATGAATATTATCCGTAGTCGTATAGAAAATAATGGTTTTAAAACCGATGGCTTTACCGATTTAAAATACAAGTTTTATCTGATTTCAGAGAAAGAGATCAATACCAACTTTTGTAACAGCTATGCCCCACTCTACCTCTGGAAAAGCAATATTGGACTCAATAAATTCCTGTTTGAAGGGTTCTACGACAATATTCTCGGTTCTTTTGGCTGGCAAAGAGTACGTACAGGAATACCGCTGCTCAATACGCTTTCAGCAGCAGTTACAGACTGTACCCAGGTTTTTGAGTACTCTGGAAACATCTCCCCGCAGGCAAGCCTGAAAAATATTACAGCACAATTGAAAGAAGAAATACCGCAGTTGCCGGATACAGAAATACTGCTTGTATATAATCCTGAGAGCTGGGAGTATTCCGCATTTTACTTTATAAATGATTTAACAGCAGTAGCAGGACTACAGGGAACAACCTACAGCATTCTACATGTTTCTTCTGATAACAATTGAGAATCTGCCAACACCCGAATAGTTTCTAAAAAAATGCCACTGAATCAGAAGATTCAGTGGCATAAATATAACCAACTATCTACATAGAGCAAAATAGAATTATTTCTTGGCAACAGCCTTGCTCATGTCGAGCTCACCGATCTCAACCAGCTCACCGATAAGTGGCTTACCCCACTTGATGAACTCTTCAGTTACATTATTACCGGCAGCATTGATATGCTCTTTAGGAAGGTGACGGGTCTTACCGGCAACAGCCTTGAGTGGAACACGTACAAACTTAGCTTCATATGGAGCAGTGCTTACACGCTGAATTGCGATAGAACCGTCAACATTTCCGCTCAGAGCTTCCTTAGCAGCAGTACGGCCGACATTGAGTGCTTCCTCACGGTCAACAGCACTCTGATCAGGCCATGAACGCTGTAGATATCCGAAGGTATCACCACGGGCACGCAGGTTATCTTCAATACCATTTGCCTTGAAGTATTCCTTCAGTCTGCCGACAAGAGCATCCGCAAGAGCGCCGGTACCAGACAGCTGAACATTACCATGGCTGTCGGCTTCCAGCTCATCCGTTGAAAGCAGAGCGAGAATAGGAGTACCGTCTTTATCCTCAACACCCTCTGAAATCGCAATAACACAACGACCGATTTCCTTGTATTTATCAGCAACATCCTTTACAAACTGATCAATATCAAAAGCAACTTCAGGAACATAGATGAAATGAGGACCAGAATCCTTGAATTCCTTACCCAGTGAAGCGGCAGCAGTCAGAAAACCAGCATGACGTCCCATACATACACCGATATAAACACCACCAAAAGCTTTATTATCCAGATCTGCGCCACGGAAAGCATTGGCAACATAACGGGCAGCTGAAGCATAACCAGGAGTATGGTCATTCTCCATAAGGTCATTATCAACAGTCTTGGATACATGGAACATTCTTAATTCATACTCTTTTGCTTTAGCAGCATCATTAATGATATCAAGAGATTCAGAAGTGTCATTACCACCCGCACCAAATACATAACGGATATTATACTTCTCAAAAACCTCAAGCATCTTCATATTATCTTCATTGTTTGGCTTGTGACGTGTTGAACCCAGAGCAGTAGCAGGAGTGTGAGCGATAGCGTTTAGAGTATGAACACTCTGCTCTCTAAGATCCACAAACTCTTCATTCAAGATACCGTCAATACCATGAAGGCTGCCCCAGATACCTGTAACTTCTTCAGCATCAGCCAGACCTTCAACAACTCCAACCCAGCTGGCATTGATTACAGCAGTAGGACCACCCTGGGTAAATACAATTGCGTTTCCAACAAGCTTGTCGCTCATCTTTAAAACTCCTCATAAAATTGAACCTAAAATTTATCCGACAACAGTTTACTGATTTTATTTAATTGATAATTAATTATCCCCAAGATTAGTTCTATTTTAGAGGATGGCATCTATTTAACAAGAAAAAATTTACAATTTCTGTCATAATGATAAGTTAAGGAAAAGCATTGGATATATTTACCACTATTTTTCCGCGAGCAGATTTATCCTTCTAAAGCTCTCAAAACACCTGCCGTCAGTCTGCTCTGTAGCACCAACAACCATTTTCACCACGATATCACGAAATTTTTCCTTAATATCATCCGGCAAGAGAGTCATAAATGGAACCAAACTCGGCTGCTCAACCCAGCCGGCTAAAGCTGCAGCATCCGGGAAATAATGATCCGCATTCTCACCCCATACCTCAAACTTCTTAAAAGCACTTTGAGACAGCAGCTCCTGATACTCAGAAACTTCAGGCATAAACCACGGCCAGACAAAATCAGCAAAATACTCTGAAAACTCCGGCATATTCATAGCAACTCTGACTTCCCGGAAAAAATTAGCGCAATTTCCTGAAGCCGCAAAATTAAACCGCGCCTTTCCGCCGGGACGCAACGCCCGATATACCCGCCGCAACAGCTCTGAATGCCCTGAGACCCAATGTAAGGCCGCATTCGAGAATACCAGATCAAATGACTCAGCATAATCTATATCTGCAATATCACCAAGCTCAAAACTGATATTAGTCGCCGCATAATTTTTACGCGCAAATTCCAGCATACCCTGAGAAGTATCAATAGCGGTCACACTCCCTTGAGGTACAAGACCGGCCAGATCCGCACTAAGCCTCCCATTGCCGCACCCCAAATCCAGAATATGCTCATCACCATTAAGAGATAATTCTGCTAACAGCCTTTCGCCCCACTGCTGCTGATGATTTGATGCCTTATCATATTTGGCACCGCTGAATTCATACGCCATACTTGCCCCTTGCCTGAAAAAGCAATCTATACCGAATACAGATGCTTACTTCTTTCTCCAGATAAACCTTGAGGATACACCATAATTCCAGATTGCAGTAACGATAAGCCCGGCTGCACCTGCTATGATCCAGTATACGTTACTGGAAAAGAGATATCCCGCCAGCATTACATTTGGTATAGCACCGATACCGCAGATAATATAAAATAGTATCAAACCTAAGACCATACGCCCCCCTTTGAGAGAGGTAGTGCCGTAGGTAAAAATATTATTAAAATGAAAATTACTGAAAATAGCTATAGCGGTTGCAATCATCTGTGAAGTTGTAAATTCAACTCCAATTAACAGATACAACAGACCTAAAATTATCAGATGCACACAGAGACCGACCAGGCCAACCAGCACAAACATGACAAATTTCGCTGGAATAATACTGCCGACACTCTTTTCAATGAGGAGAGTAGCAAAGTCACCGAGCACCCCTAAAGTAAGTTTACTCTCACCAAATTCACGGGTTCGGAAGGTATATGATACCTCCTTAATATTCAGGCGTCTTTTTGATGACGCGAGGATATCGAGCAGAATTTTAAAGCCGTCTTTCGCAAGTTTTACGGAAACCTCATTAAAGAGCTCACGCCCCAGCATAAAGAAACCACTCATCGGATCACTGGTCTTATTACGCCGCAAGAGAAAGTTACCCAATATTGTCGCAAACTTACTCATACCAATACGAGCCACATCCCAGTCCCCGGTACTGCCTTCACCGGCATAACGTGTTCCGACTACAATATCCGCCCCGTTTTTCATACACTCAAGCATTGCCGGCAACCTGGTCTCATCATGCTGCATATCACCGTCGATAACCGCCATATAAGGGGCATTTGACAGATGCATACCTTCAATACAGGCTGATGACAACCCTCTTCTACCAACGCGGTGCAATATCTTTATGTAAGACTTCTCCTTGGCAACCTCCTTGACTTCAAGTGCAGTTCCATCTGGGGAGTCATCATCAACAAAAATAGCTTCCCACTTTATTCCCGTCAACGCATTCTCAAGTTTTGCGATTATTGGTCGTACATTGTCATGTTCATTATATGTTGGAATAATAACCGATAATTCAAAATTGTCCATTTGCTCTGTCGCCTTTCAACTACACCCTAAAAATAATAAATAATTATTATTCTATGAAATAACCGGAGTAAATCCACTGCATAATCAAGAATTAATCTGCCATACTCCTGAAATCCTAACGGATTATAATATCGGTAATTTATATAATCAGTTCAATATAACAAATACATGTAACTTTCTAAACATTAAATCAGTTTTCTATTATGCTGAACAAAAAAATATAACCGCACTTAATCCGTGCGGTTATATTTTATAACAACTTAAAAAAGCTAAAGACGCAAAAGAACAACTCAGCCCTGCATATCAAAGAATATCCTTCTTAATCTGCTCATATTCCTCTTTGGATATCTCACCCTTAGCATAACGTTTTTTAAGTATTTCAAGCGCAGAGTCTTCAGCATTCCTTGGAGTCCTTGACTCAGGAGGATAATGTCTGCTGGAACGTGAATACATTAAAACTCCGATAATAATTAAAAACACCAGAATAATCATAGGAAACAGCCACATAAAACCACCCATCCACATATAATCCGGGCCCATAATAATCTCCTTTGCAGTCAAAGTTAACGACCAAACGCATTAGAATTTATAAATAATCTGGACACAAAGCCAATACAAAAGCTCTAATTTCGAGACTCATATTCTGTAAGCAGCTCTGCGCATTTAAGGAACTGCTCTGGAGGAAGTTTCTGTCCTCGTATTTCCGGATCAATACCAGCATCAGCAAGAAACTGCAGTACATCATCCTTTGCAATCAACCCTTTTAGTGCATTTCTGATACTTTTCCTACGTGAGTTGAATATCGCCACACAGACCCGGCGCAGGTTCACCCAGGGTATAGACATTCTTTCTTCAACAGATTTAAACTCAATACGAATAACACCGGAATCGACCTTAGGCCTTGGCCAGAAAACCTGGGGCGGCACTTTGCGCTCAATCTTAGCTTTCTTTGCTCCAATTGCTGTCTTTATAGAGAGAGAACCGTAATGCTTACTGCCAGGCTTGGCAATCATCCTTTCGGTAACCTCAAGCTGCAAAAGATATACGCCACTATGCCATGGCAGATCAGATTCAAATATATTCGCTGAAAACGGAGTCCCGGCGGAATAAGGAAGATTAGATATACACTTCAGATTACCGCCCCGCAGTTTATACATCTCCCTAAGTCTCTCGAGTACATCCGGATTGATCTCCGCTTTACGGGCCAGAATATCCGCCTCCATAAGAAAGAAGTTCGGAAAATCTTTCATCTCATCGGCTACCAGACCGGCCATACCATGATCCAACTCCACCGCCAGAATAGTAGCTCCGGCCTTTGCAAGCTCTTTGGAAAGAAATCCTGTTCCAGGGCCAACCTCAAGAATAATATCCTGCTCACTCACCTCGCCGGTACGAGCAATAAAATTCACCTGATTTTTATCTAATAAAAAATTCTGTCCCCACCTGACTCTAGGACTCATACCGTGGCGTTCGAAGAGAGCCATGAGCTTCTCTTTTCTTCTTAAGTGCCTAGCATCCGCCATTATTTATTTACTCTCCTCTATCTGATCAACAGTCAAAATATATTTGACATTACCACTATCATTCACAATCGGTGTCAATAGTGTACTTACAGTTATCCTGCTGCCAGAGCCATCTTCACGCGAATATGGCTGACTCCAGAACTGCTCTCCAGTTGCAACTCTTTCCTGCAGAGACTCCAGAACACCTTTATCTACAGACCCGTAATCAAAACCATCTATAGTTACAAAGGTAGTACCATCCTTATAGATGTAATAAAAGTCATTTATTGTATTCATACTTCCCGCAACTGCAAGACCGGAGGCGTATACTCTAGGGTGAGCATACATAAATTCTTCGAGCATCGCATATATCTCACTCCGTGAATATTTTTCATAAGGATCGACAGTACTTGCAAACGCCGCTACAGACTGCTCCAAATCATAGTGTTGCGGATCCTGAGAAGAAGGAGGCTGAACCTCACAACCGACAGTGACAACAAATACACCCAGCAACAACGCAAAAACGGTCAGAACAATTTTATTCATATAACATCTCCTCTCGCAAAAGGGAAAGCACACCGTAGAACCGACCCCGACAAAGGCTTAAGGTGTTGTAAATAACTGTGTAATGTAGACCTCACCACTACGCGGATCTGTATACGCACCAATACCGGTAAGAACAAAACTGGGTAAAAGGATATTCTCCATATGCCCCGGAGACCGCTGCCAGCCCCAGAGAGCTGCACGAACCGGTTCGGTACCGATACTGCTGGCGAGATTCTCTCCGGCCTGTGACCAGTCGGTAATACCATGCGCCTCCAATCGGTCTTCCATATGCTTACCCTGTGCATCCTCATGAGATATTTTACCGGCTTCAGCCATAACCTGCGAATACTGGCGGGCTACAATATCCAACTGGGAATCTCGTTTTAATCCGGACAACCCGTGCTCAAGACGTATATCATTTATTCCGACAAAGATACCATCCTCGATTGAACCGAAACTGCCATAATCCCGCTGCTGTGATACCGGGGGTACCTTGCCCTGCGACACTGCACGACTGCGCACCTTTATGCTTGCGGAATCGGCGGTTACATAGTCACTGCCACAGCCGGTTAACAACAGCACACACATGAGCACCACAGAAAATATAAACTTTATCATCCAAACCTCCAGACATCATCTTTTATAATTATACGTTATAGTATAACAAATGTTAACTACCTTTTATGTCAAAATATCGAGATTATCCTCTAATTAATATTTCACTTGATTTATCCCGATTATCCCAATATCTCAATATTGAGACTAACAGGAATAAAACCCCCAAAAACGCTTAATATAGAAACCCATATTAAACAACGCTCACCCCACACAACAACAAACATACAACTGCTTTTAAAACAGACAGTTACAAATACAGCAACAAACATAACAAATGATATTATCAATATCCATGAAAGGTATTTTGTCTCATTATGCCACTATAATAACCAGCAATCAGTAATTAAGTGGTAACACAAATATTCGTAAAAAACGAAAAGAACCTGTCGCTAATAAAAATATCTTGATTTGCACCGCCAAATACCGAATATATACAATATGGAAAATAATGAACACTCAGAACAATTTGCCCATCACACTGATGAAGCACTAGCTGCATTATGCCAAAAAGGCATCGAAGCTGCCGAGCGGGAATTGCTTGGACGCTACATGCAGGCAATATACTGGCTGCCACATCGTATTTTTGGAGCTGATGAAGAAGATCTTTCCGGATTTCTAATCTATGCCATAGAAAAAATCCGTGAACGTGACACGCTTTCAAAATATGACAAAACCAAAGGGGCGCGTTTTTCAACATGGATTGGAACAGTAATCCGAAACCTGTACCTTGATTATATACGCAGCCTGCCCAGCGAGCCGTTTAATATTGAATTTGAGGAAAATTCCTTTCCATCTCAGGATAACCGACGACAGGGTGGGCGTAAAAGCCTGCTTGATCTTATGCAGATAAAATGTAGGGTAATGTTCAAACTGCTCCTTTGCGATACCTTCTTTCTGGAGAGTGAGGAGATATCCTGGATCGCTCAGGAGAGCGGGCAGAGCCTGATTCAGACCAGTGAAAACATTGCGAAACTTGAGGAAAATCTTAGATTTGGTGAAGAGAAGCTAAAAGCCAGATATGAGAAACTCTCCCGGGCATATTACTGGAAAAGCACCTATGAAAAAAAGCTCCACTCAATGGAGAAAACCAGGGATACGGCAACCGCGGAAGAGATAAGAGAACTGCGTGAACTTGAACGCAAGCTTGTCAAAAGACGTCGCGAATATGAAAATATTCTTGAAGACCTCTCGGGTATGGGCGGAATTGTCACAGCTCCATACAGGGAGCTTGCCAAACTACTTAATATTAGTGAAGGAACACTTGCCAGCAGTATCAGCCGTTGCCGTTCGGGTGCCGCTGACCTGCTCCGAAGACTCAGAAACAACCCTTAAAGTCAGATAAAAAGGATACGGAGATGGAGTCCCCAAAATTAACAATTGAAGAGCTATCTCGCTTTATCGATAATGAACTGTCAGAGAGCCAGCGTGAAGAGATATCTCAAAAACTCGCGGAATGCGCAACTTCAGAACAGTTGCTCACACGGCTGCGTGAACTTACCTCACAAGTATCAATGAGTATTCTCAGTTCAGTACCGGAAGAAAGCCCGGTAAACAGCGATGAATGTCTGACAGAGGAAGATATTATCGAAATAGTCGAACACAAAGCATCCCAGGCAAAACTGAATAAAGCAGAGAAACATATTTCTAGTTGCAGACGCTGTATGCTGCTAATACTGCAGAATATCAGAACAGCTGTCAGCATGAATGCCAATAACTGGCTTGATCTTCCTGAAGATGTCGCAGCTGACAGTCGGATATCGGTCGTCAGCCGTATAAGACGTCCGGATCACTGTATTGAACGTACCGAAGAACAATTGGGGGAGATACGATTCAACCTCAAAGGGGATAAGACCGAATTAACTCAAAGCTTCAGCAAAGGTAAGTATCTTCTCGAACTTACACTCAAAAAGATCTCAAGCGAAGTAGCTTCGATTGCCATAAATCTTCAGCATAATCAGAAACCAAAATCTCAAGCTGAACTTATTCTAACCATCACTCCTGACGGTAAACAGGTTTTTCGCGGGCTTACTGATCAGAGCGGCAGATCACTAATTCGCCGAGTTCAAACAGAAGACTATATCCTCAGCCTTAAAGATATCAATGCAATTGTTGCAATGAAAATACTTGCCAAATGATTACAATCTACCGGCAAAGCAGCAAAAATAGCTGCCATAACGGAGGCATTGAAAAAATCTATCCCCAGAAATCAGGTGGTTTTTCCTGCCGGCATTCCCAGCCGGCAGACAGCTTCTGGTGTGATCATCGCTTCAAATTCTTCAAGAGTCATATATTCATGATCCAGCACAACCTCACGAATACTCTTTCCAGAGTCTGCAGCTTCGCTGGCAATTTTCGCACATTCACTGTAAGTCAGCTTCGGCAATAAAGCAGTTACTACAGCCGTACTTGATTCCAGATGACTTCTGCAGCGCTCAGGGCAAGCTTCAATACCAACAACACAGAGCGCACGTAAGGAATAAGCCGCCTTGGTCAGGATCTCGATACTTTCCAGTAATTTATCAGCAATCACCGGCAAAAAAGCATTTAGCTCTAACGAACCTGCAGAGACTGCCTGAGCAATAATCTGATCATTTCCCATTACAACCATTGCTCCCTGAGTCACAGTCTCTGGAATTACCGGATTAACTTTCAGCGGCATGATAGAAGATCCGGCCTGCATCGCCGGCAATGTTATCTCACCAATCCCGGCTTCAGGGCCGGAAGAAAGCAGGCGCAAATCCGATGATACTTTGATAAAGTTTGCAGCTACCGCTTTCAATATCCCCGATACCTCAACAAAGACATCGGTATTCTGTGTCGCCTCAATCAAATTTTCAGCTCTAGCAAAACCATGCCCCGTTACCTCACGGAGCATATCCGCAGCCCGGAAAATAAACTGCCGGGGCGCAGCCAGTCCGCTGCCGATAGCAGTACCGCCAAGATTAACCACCCGCAGCCGCTCAACACACTTATAGACCCGCCAGCGGTCACGATTGAAACACTCCGCATAAGCCGAAAATTCCCGCCCTAAGGTTATCAATACCGCGTCCTGATACTGAGTACGCCCAACCTTGACAATTCCGGCAAACTCCTTCTCCTTCTCCTGCAATGCATCCTGAAGCTGCACAAGCTCCTCTTCCAGTTCACCTATTGCAAGAGTAGCCGCCACCTTGAGTGCGGTGGGAAAAGTATCATTGGTGGACTGATGCCGATTAATATCGTCAAGAGGCGAAATATAAGCGTAATCCCCCGGAGCACGGCCAAGAAGCTGCAATGCACGATTAGCGATAACCTCATTGACATTCATATTCAGGCTGGTTCCCGCCCCGCCCTGCAGTGCGTCAACAATGATAGATTCATAGAGCTGGCCGTCTGCAAGTTCATGAGCTGCCCGCTGCATAGCTTCAACCTTGCCCTTATCCTCCCAGCAGTTCAGACCACTGTTTACCTTGATACAAGTGAGTTTTACCGCGCCATACGCCCGCACCAGACTCGGATTGACCTTTCTGCCGGCGAGATTAAAATTCTCCTTGGCTCTGAATGCATGCACTCCGTATAATGCCGTTGCCGGCAAAGTAACTTCACCCAGCTGATCTTTTTCAACTCTGTACTCACCCATAATACCACCCTGTAATACAACATACCCTATAAAAAACTGTATAAACTATCAGCAAAATCTCACCGGAAAAACAGACTTTACCAATTCGTAAATCAAAGTAAAAATTACCAAACCCAAACCACAATTTTACTTACAACTGCAGGTCAACCGACTCCGGATTAAACAGCACAGCAAAAAAGTGTCACAAATAATCCTAACCATATTTCGATTTTATTGCAAGAAAGTAATAAATAATTTATTCACGCTTATCATATATTTACTTCGTACGCAATGGCTATTCCTTGGTTACAACAATACTCTCTGCCATAAACCGCTGCAACATGTAATACTCCATTTTTTCCCGGTCAGCATCTGAATTCTGCTGCTTATCCTCAAGCACATGGTATAACTGCACCGTTATTACTTTATTCCCGAAAAATACATTTAATATTCTTGTTTCGAGATTGCATTCTCTATTATCAATCACCGCTTTTCTTTTGGTTAAGATGATATCTGCAGGACGCCGGTTTATTGATATTTTTTTTTCTACTGACAACCGTTCCGGCATCTCCTTCCAGAAAGAAACTGTCCGGCTGCCTGTAATGACAATTTTCCAGACATAGTGCTTTGACTTGCTCAGTCCAGTCCTTATATTTAAGGATATCAAGTCCGTCACCAACAGAAATACTCAACCAATAATCATTCTCTTGAGCCGCGGGTAATTTTGTAAACCGCACCAGCTTATACCCATTAGAAATAGTTTCATCCTTATAAAAATCTTTCGGATATTGCACAGAAAAATTGGCCTTAGCCGCATTATGACTATTTACGAATATATCAAAGTCACCTGTAAGAAAGCGTGCATATTTCGATGATTTATTCTTCATCTCAGCTATATAAACCCTGATACCTCCCATATCCTGACTGCCACTATCTGTATACTCCCTTCTGCCCACAGTAATCCCTATACAATACTCTGACCCGGTCTTTTCTGCAGCGATATCTGTAAATCGCACAATATCGATATCATATTGATTTTTAGTGCCAAAAGGCACCTTGCCCTTTAAGAAATTTTCGGAATGATCAAGATTTATTCCCAACCCCTCCGGCTGCGGTATTGCCAGATTCTTGCCGAAAACATCAATAGTATAAACAACTCCCGCATATGACCTGCCGCCAATACCGCAGCAAAACAAGAGCAGCACCAGAATTCTCATCTTCATTAATAACAACCTCAACATTCAAACATCAGACATATTTATTGCTAAAATTGAAAATAGAATACAAACCAATCCAAAATTAACCTGACACCATGCGGCTATTCTAAAATTCATTATTAATCTAAAACAAATCCATTCACAAAATATCCATAAGACAAAGCTTATGGATATTTTCAACTACTCAACTCAAAACAATCACACAAATCACTATAACTCAACGTAATATGAGTTCTAAATTTAAAACTTTACTCAAAAAACCAGAGTTTTATTTATCAGGTATTGTCTTCGGAATTTTTTTCTAACAGTTTATTAAGATACACACCAACATAATCCGTGAATTCTTTTACCTCCCTGTCCTTGGAGCCAAACCTGAAGAACAGCACTGTATCTTTGAGCAGAACAAATGAATCCACTTCAACAAAATGATATTCTTTTAATACAAACTCAGGAGTAATATCTTTTTCAACATTTCCTTCAACACAAAAACTGAAAACCCCGACGCCAGAATTCTTGATAATTTGATCGTGAATAACAACAGACTTACTGTCAGCTCCGTTGGAAATCATAATTCGGGATAGCTCTTCCTTATATAGTGGAATGAAGTTATCATAACCAGACTTTAAATCAGCGATAGTTTCAGTCGTACATTTTTCCAGAAATTGTGGACCCATTATACTAACCTGCAGGAATTCCCTCCCTTTTTCTCCGTCAGCACCGTTTCTCCTGAAACATCTTATCATCATACCTTCTGCGGCATTATCAGCATTCACCTCCCAACCGGCCAGAATATTTTCAACCCTGCTCCTGTCAATCTCCATTTCATCCGGATACGGTATAACCAGATTAACCCCGCCTACCTTAATTCTGCAATCCAGACTGATTTGCTCATGCTGATTATTATAATACCCGGCAAGCCCCAGCGCCGATACCAGTAGCACCACAACAATTAAATTTCTAACTCTGATTACTTTCCCCATTATAACCTACTTAAATTTCACAGATAATATAGACTATGTCACAATCCTTAAAACTTCAACCAACACCTTTGATAACCCGCAAAGAATGCACATTTCAACACATACCTTCCCAGACTGTATTCAGGTACGCAACTATTCAGCGTCAGCAACAACGATATCCTCCGCTATATAACGCTGCAGCTTATAATATTCCTGCTTCAGCCGCATTAATATTTTGAACCACAAATAAAGACAAGAACAGCAACAGCAGCAGTCTTATCATCTTCATCTCTGTCTCACACCTTTCTAGCTACCTATTTAACAGCACACCCACTATTTACAACTAAATATACCGGTATTTACTCTTCATCAGAAAATCTGATACTCTCTGCCATCCTGGTGAACAGTTTTTCATACTCATCAAAAGCTGTGATCCCATCATTAAGCCCTTTCTCTGAGTCATAACGACATTCCATAGTAAACAATGCTCTATCCTGACCGCAAAATACAGCAATAATTTTTGCAACATTGCTCAACACCTTTCCCTGAGCAACCTCATTATAATGAACATCAATAATAACTGCGGGATAACCGTTTATCATAGCTTTCTTACGTTTTACTGTACCTCCTGAATCCATCAGAAACTTATCATCAGGCGTTCCCAAAAAATAACGTTGACAAACTTCTGACTGCAACTTTTTACTCCAAGACCTTATTTTTTCATTACTAGGATATCTATATGTACCTATCGAAAACGCATATATATAATGTACTTTTTCTTCAGGTGAATGAAAAACGCCTGCAACTCCGTATTCATCTCTAACAGCTTCGTATGCCGCAGGATATTCTATAGTTAAATTAACTCCACGAGAATTTTTAAGACCGGAAGTAGAAAAGGGTTTAAATTCGCTATTCAGCAACTTGGAAACTTTTTCAGAAGCCGCACCGACACTCTGCACATCATCACCAATACTACTCTTCCTGCTATTTCCGCGCTTACTATTCAGACTATAAAATTTATTAATATAATTCGTCCAAAACTTTTCAAGACCATCATTACCGTACTCAGGACCGTGATATCTTATGGTATAGGTGATTCCATCAAGCCATACCATTGAAAATATCTGATAATAATCATATTTAGCACCGCTATCTTTATATGAACCCGCACTATGAGCACAACACGAAGTTATTTCGTTAGTTTGAGGCGGATAGAATCCAGTTTCAACTATAATTCCTTTGGTTGTATCAACTCCAATTGCAGCAAGCGACTCCATATCAGCGGCATTATAATAAAATCCAGTCATGAGTTCTATCTCTTCCTTCTTATCAGATATTGCCTCAACCGAACAATCATAAAATGCTCCCTTTACCGAAACCGCTATCTCCATGGATCTTTTGATGGACTCATTTGAATGAAAAGTCGCCACCACCAGTTTCTCTTGCGTTTTATTATTGCGGTCAACCATACCTGCTACCAGAGATTGAGAATGAGCAGCATCAAGATCATAACCATCCGGCTGTGGTATGACAAATTCCCTCCCTTCAAAAACAAGTTTATAATTCTCTCCCCCATATACTCCCTGTCCTGCAATAATCAGCAACAAAATACCAACCCAGCATAACTTCATAACAAACTCCCGCCTTCTCATGTAATCATACACCGCAAACAACCACTTTAATATCCTGAACAATACAGCTGCAATATATATCCACAATCAATACAATGAAAATCACAAAAATCAACAATACAGCCATTCACATGTCAGATCATAAAATAACGCAATTATCACGAGACATAAAATAATAATCATAATTTACGTATCATGGCTTCAAACAATATAAACCACAATTACATATTTTTCAAGCATAATCCTACTTAAAATTAAGATTTATCCAAAATATAGACAGAAATAAAATGATACAATAACACCAATACAGACAACATTAATTGCATCTTGATCAATCGAAACAACTGGCTATAATAAATTAAATTATTACTCTTGAATGATTTAATGGACTGTTATTCACTTATGGCTAATTCTTACTATTACAACCGCTTCGGTTATTATCTGAAACAGAGATTCGGTGAAAAAGTACACAAAATTTCGGTTGATGCCGGATTTGATTGCCCCAACAGAATTGCCGGAGAAACAGCTACCGGCTGCGCCTGGTGTGAGAACTCCTCTTTCAACCCTAACCCGCGCAGTAAGGAACGGAGTGTCAGAGAGCAGACCGAACTGGGTGTGAAAATACTCCGTAACCGGCTTGGCGTCCGCCTCTTTATCGCCTACTTTCAGGCGTACACCAACACATACGCTGATACCGAAACACTCTATAATCTATACAGCCAGGCTCTGTCTGTCGACGGGATCGTCGGCATCGCAATAGGCACCAGACCTGATTGTATTGATAGTGAGAAACTTGATATGCTTGAAGCGCTGGCGCAAAGCCATTATATTCAGCTCGAATACGGCCTGCAGTCGGCAAATGACGAGACTCTGATTAGAATGAACCGGGGGCACACCGTTGCCGACTATACGAAAGCCATGAAACTAAGTACCGGCAGAGGAATTGAACTCTGCACCCATCTTATTACCGGCCTGCCTACAGAAACAGTAACCGATGCGCACCATTCCCTACAGACCGCTATCGCGGCCGGCACTACCGGTCTAAAAATACACAACCTGCATGTTGTCAAAGGAAGCAGACTGGGGAAAGAATACCTGCAAACCCCCTTTCCCCTTCCCACACTCGAAGATCATGTCAGTCTCATATGCGATATGCTCGAGCAGACACCACCGGACATCGTTATTCACCGCCTATGGGGTGCAGCCACCACCCGTGAACGTCATATCGCTCCTAACTGGTGTCTGGATCACAACCGTGTACGCCACGCTATCGAACTGGAATTCGATAAGCGCGGCACCTATCAGGGTATTTACTGCTGAGACTCCGCTTCTAACAACTTACCGTACCGCCCTTCGACTTATCTCGTTCATTGAATACTTCAGCTAGACCTCCCAGTGCGGTTTCTCGATATAATGTTGACATATCATGACCGGTTCTACCCATAGTCAATACTACTTCGTCATAGCTGACCCGGTGGCGCCCATCTGAAAGCAGCGCATACTCGGCGGCTGATATCGCCCGTACCGCGGCAAAGGCATTACGCTCAATACACGGTATCTGCACCAGTCCGTAAATCGGATCACAGGTCAACCCAAGGTGATGCTCCAGCCCCATCTCTGCTGCGTACTCAACCTGAGTCGGCATTCCCCCCATCAGCTGAACCGCTGCCGCCGATGCCATGGCACATGCGACCCCTACCTCTCCCTGACATCCGACCTCCGCTCCGGAAATCGAAGCATTCTTTTTTGCAATGTTACCGACAATACCAGCAGTAGCCAGCGCATTTATAATACTCTTCTGTGAATGTCCCTTTTCATGATGAAGATAATACAACACCGCCGGCAGCACACCACAGGAGCCGCATGTAGGAGCGGTGACCACATACCCACCAGAAGCATTCTCCTCAGATACCGCCAGCGCATATCCGGAAATAATCCCGGATTTTCCCTCATCCTCCTTGAGCCTTCTGGCTCCTGCCATAACATCCATAGCTTTACGCGGCAGTTTGAGTTTACCCGGGATAACCCCTTCCGTAGAAAGACCACTGGATATAGCCTCCTGCATCTTTTCCCAGACAAACTCAAGATATTCCTTCAACTCATCGCCTTCACTCTCATACGCCAGCTGCCAGATCGGCTGCCCCTCAGAATGCGACCAGTCAAGCACCTCCTGCATATTCTTCTGAGTATAAACCATATACGCGTCACCGCCACGCTCACCCTCTTCCCGAATTGCGCCGCCGCCAACGCTGTACACTACCCAGTCGCCAAGAAGCGTATTATCCTTATCAAAGGCTTCAAATTTCATACCGTTCGGATGATAAGGAAGGGCTTTATCCTCCCACACGACCTCGGTTTTAATCGGATCAAGACCGGATATCACCGCAACATCCGTGAGGTGTCCTTTCCCGGTCAGACTCAGACTGCCATACAGTGTTACTCGGCAGTGAGACGCGCTGCGATAGCGCTCCTTGAATATTTCCGCCGCTGCATGCGGCCCGATAGTATGGCTGCTTGACGGTCCCATACCATAACGGTACAGACATTTTAAAGATTCCATAATTTATTCCCCGTTAGTTCTTTATCACACCGTTAAAATCATTTATATGGTACTCAATCCAAGGCTTCAACTGCAGTAGTCCCAGCTCCTGCATTACCTCTACCACCAGAACCGCTACCGCAAATATAAAGGCCACCGCACATACCGTCTTCATGAATTTTGAGCTGCTCTTATCAAGTATGGTAATCAATACCGGCAGTACGCAGAAAAGAGTCACAATCCCGACACCGCCGACAATATCCAGAGCTTTCAGGAAGATATCAGGATAGAAGAATGAAATACACAGCGGCGGCAGAAAGGTTATAAGTATCACCAGCGGTCTGCTACTGACTTTGAAGGTATTGAACAGCATATCCTTGATAAATCCCTGAAGCCCGATACCATTAGCAAGAAATGAGGTGCTTATGGCAACCAGAGCAAAGAATGAGCCAAAGAAGGTAAAGACAGCACTGTTTATCTGCATGCCCATCGGAACCGTCGCCGGAATATTTGTCTGATAAGCATTAAGGATGCTGTTGTCACCGGTCAACGGTATTGCACCGACACCGACTGCGATCCAGATTGTATTCATCACAAACGCCAGAGCCATTCCTATAAATACAGCCTTGATGTATGTTTTCATATCGTACTTTAAATCACTGACAACCGTTGGTATAATATTATGAAAATGAAATGCAGTTACAATTATCGGCAGAGTAGCAGGAAGAAAACGCCAATCCGTATATGCCATACGTGATACTTCAATATGTCCCGCTCCCATACTGACAAGGATGACAAAAGCTGTAGCCAGACAGATAATAAAGAGAGTATTCAACTTTTGTAAAAACGACAGATTTATACAGGTTATAAAAATAAGAAATGCCGCAAAAACGAAGAATATAAGATTATTACTGCCACTGCCGCCAATCAGAGAAAAAATAATCTTCGCCCCGCCGGTAAAATATGCAGTTAACAGACCGTAAAGAATCAGCATATTAGCCAGAACTGCAATCCATTTGCCGATTGATCCGAGAAATTTCTCATATAGAGACGGATAATCAAAAGCTTCCTTACCTTCACTCTTCTTCGCCTGATTTCCGAGAATAATAGCCGTAAGAAACATCATTGACCCGCCAGCGACCATCGCCACAAACGATGGAATGATTCCTGCCAGTCCAGTATTGATCGGTAACCCCAGAATTCCGGCTCCAACCAAATTGCCACTAATCAGACACGCTGTAACCAATACAGTCGCCCACATTGCTCTACTGCCTGAATTACTCATTTTTAAACCTTTCTCAATTGATAATTAACACTACACATTAAAACAATATACCAATTAAAAATAACACTGTCAACATTTTTACCATATTCTAATTATTCCATGCCCCAAGCTAATAGTACATTAATGAAATAAACACCACACATTTCCCCAGTTATTGTTACAAAACACAATATCATAACCACAAAACCCAACATCTAATCTCATAGCTACTCTCCAGACAACAAATAATATACGCTGAATAAAGCCATCAAACCTTGATTTTACAGCACATTACAGTATTATATATTGTATTCAAGTTATGAGTTTAAAAAAACATAACCCAGAAATTACACAACTAACCTTAGTGCCTAAATTAATAACAGGAAAACACAGATGAAAATTGTTATTGCGCCAAACGCGCTAAAATCCAGCCTTACAGCCAGTGCCGCAGCAGAAGCTATAGCTACAGGTATCCATGACTTCGATGCTGAAATATCTGTAATTAATGTACCGGTTGCCGATGGCGGAGATGGTATCGTCGACGTGTTGCAGGGAGCACTTGGCGGTGAACTTATAAACTGTAAGGTTCACGACCCTTTGTTCCGAGAAATCACCGCAAATTATTCGTATGTTCGAAGCAGCAATACCGCTGCGATAGAGATGGCTCTGGCGAGCGGACTATCGCTGGTCAGTGATTCTGAAAAAACGCCTATGGACAGTACGACTCTAGGTACCGGAGAACTTATAAAAGACGCAATAAACCGTGGCGCACGAAAAATAATCCTCGGCATTGGCGGCAGCGCCACAAATGATGGAGGGATGGGAGTCGCCGCTGCACTGGGAGTTAAATTCTATGATCGGGACAATAACGCACTGCAGCCAGTGGGACGGGAACTGGCAAACATAAACCGCATCGATATCAGCGGCATATTACCTGAACTTGAAGATGTTGAATTCGAAGTAGCCTGCGACGTGGAGAATCCACTTACCGGTGTAAGTGGTGCCGCATATGTCTATGCCAGGCAGAAAGGCGGCTCACCGGAAGAAATCGAGTTCCTTGACAAAGCCCTGCAACATTATGCCCAAATTATAAAAGACGAACTTAAAATTGAAATTCAGGACATCAAAGGAGCAGGAGCAGCCGGAGGTCTGGGCGGTGGTCTAATCGCCTTTACCGGCGCCAGACTTACCAAAGGAATAGATCTTATCTTCGACGCCGTATCACTGGAAGAAAAAATCAAAGATGCGGATCTGGTATTTACCGCCGAAGGTCAGATAGACTTTCAGACCAAGTTCGGCAAGGCACCGGCAGGTGTCGGCAACATCGCTAAAAAATATAATATCCCCTGCATTGCCCTTGCCGGCAGTATCGGTGAAAAGGTTGAAGAACTACGGGAATGCGGTATCACCTCCTGCTTCACAATCTG
The DNA here is from genome assembly GCA_963677015.1 of Planctomycetota bacterium. Lineage (GTDB taxonomy): Bacteria > Planctomycetota > SZUA-567 > SZUA-567 > SZUA-567. The sequence continues at coordinate 1,300,804 of OY781533.1, read as the reverse complement.
CCCCGGCCCCGTCACTCTCGATACGGCGCTGAATAACGCCAGCGAGTATCTCAGCAGCACCACAAAAGAGATCCTGCATACCTTTACCGCCGGTAAACAAGCGTAACATTCAATATTTAAGCCAAAGAGTTAAGCCCTTTCATTGTAGAAAGGGCTTAACTTTATATTACCTTACAATCATCAGGCAACCAGTGTAAGTAACTCGAATATAATAACAGTTATCACAGCTGACACCGGAATTGTCACCAGCCAGCCTACAGCAATTTTACCGAGCATCCGTAACTGAACATTACCCCACCCCTGCGCCAGTCCGGAACCAACGATCGCGCCGGTAGCAGCATGAGTTGTACTAACCGGAATACCGACAGCCGAAGCACCTACCACACTGGTAGCAACCGAGAAATCAACACAAAAACCTCTGGAGTTATTGATAGTCGTCAAACGCTCACCCAGAGTTTTCATAACCCGCTTGCCGAGCAGACTGATACCCGCAGCCATACCGGCTCCTCCCAGTATAAGGATCCAGATCGGCATCTGAGTGGAGAACAACTCCGGTATTCCTCCAGAAGTCACTACCAGATATATCGCCAGAACCGGAGAAATACTGTTGGCGACATCATTAGAACCGATAGCAAAGGCTACATAACAGCTGGTTCCTATCTGGAGATTCTTAAAAGCCTTCTGTGCCCCGTCAATACTGTCATCCGCATGCTTTAACCAGCCTTTAACCAGACGCTTAAAGAGCATATACAGCGGCAGGAACATTATCAGCGATATTGCAGCAACATGCCAGCGGTTAAGATAGAAGATAGCCGGCAGTCGCCCGGTTGCCAGCACCTGCAGCTGCTGCATTGCATCATTTGCTCTACCGGTAGTCGCATAAAACTTCTGAATAAGCAGCCCCAGCGATTCATCATCATTAAAATTCACTTTTTCTAGGTTTAAATTAATATCATCAGCCATATTACTTATCTCAGACGCAATAGCCTTCAGCTGATCAATTTTATCCAGCTCCCTGTCCATTCGTTCATTCTGGGTAAGTTTCTCCACAAAGCACTTATGGGCATCTATTCCGATAGACTGTTTAAGCTCAGTAAGAGTAAATAAGGCATAAATTCCGGCACATAACATAAGGCTGACCAGAATCGGCAGCCACCTGTTCATTCTACTGATTATTCCTGCTGTATTGCCAATAAGTTTCTTCTCAATAAACGAACACATTATCACCGAAAGTATACCGGCCAATAACGGCGAAACAACCCAGCCGATAACGATTATCAACATTGCCGACCAGGGGGCGGCGTGCCAGCCGCAAAGAACTATAGCAATACCGGTAAGACTTCCTACAATCGCCTGAGAAGAACTGACTGGAAGTGCAGTCAGGGTTGAAATAAGCACAAAGATACCTGAGGCGAAAAGTACCGCAACCATCGCAAGTACATAACTGTACGGATCACTGAATTTATCCGGCGGCACCAGACCGGTAACCAGCTTCGTCGCGACATGCCCGCCCAGCAGCAGAGCACCGGAAAAGGTAACAACACTCGCAATAGCTACCGCCAACTTCATCTTCAGCGCTTTAGAACCTACTGCTGAAGCAAAAGCATTGGCAACATCGTTAGCCCCATTATTAAACGCCATGAAAAAAGCACCAATACTACCAATAATTATAAAGAGCAGCCCATGTTCAAATGTCATAATGCCTCCCCTGCTAATAAGAATCAAATTACATGTATTAACTTATAATAACACACTTATTGTAAAAATTATTATTAGATTAATATTAAAAAACCGGCTGCTGAAAAATCAGCAGCCGGAATTATACTTTTTTGCTATTAGCAGAATAACACTTCAAAAACCTGAAAATATCTGCATTGATTAGTGATCACACATATTAGAACCTGAAACCAGAGTTCCTCCTGACCACGAAGAAACCAGTTCTTCAGGTGTACTGGCAGGCGCACCAACAATCACATTTATACCCTGCGCCTGAAATAGTGACTGTGCTCTCTGCCCCATACCACCGGCAATAATCTGCCCAACACCCATTTCACCCAGCCATTTTGGTAACAAACCTGGCTCATGTGGCGGTGCATCAACTATATCCTTACCTCTTATACTCTTTGCCGCCTCATCAAAATCAACAATAGCAAACTGTGCACAATGACCAAAGTGCATCGATAATTTACCTTCAGCTAAAGGAATTGCAATCTTCATATTTTCTCCTGTAATAAACTTTCAAGTTACAATCATATACACAAAATGAGTTACCATGTATTATAGCTCATTTTCTATTCGTTTCCAGATATTTCTTATATCTTCTGCAGATTCCGCAGTAGTTTCAACAACCGCCTTATGCTCTATCTGAGCCTGACTTACCGCTGCATCATAACGCACCCTGCCAACGACCTGCGCCCCGGCGGATTCCGCAGTCTGTTCAATCTCTGCTGTCAGCTCTGAATTAAGATCCCATTTATTTACACATACCAGAGTAGGAATATCAAAATGACCGGTAAGCTTGAGCACCCGCTGCATATCATGCGCCCCTGAGACCGTTGGCTCGGTCACAATCAGTACTCTGCTCGCCCCGGTTACCGAAGCGATAACCGGACAGCCGATTCCCGGAGGACCATCAACAATAATCAATGAAGCACCGGTATTTTCAGCTATCTGCTGCGCATTTTTACGCACGGTAGAGACCAGCTTCCCTGAATTCTCAGCGGCAACACCAAGCTTAGCATGCACCATACTGCCGCATCTGGTATCAGAGATCATCCATTCACCGCAATGACGGTCTTCAAAGTTAATAGCCTGTACCGGACAGAAATTAACGCAAACCCCACATCCCTCACAATTATTAGGATCTACTCTATATCCGGCCTCCTCAGAAACAATAGCTGTAAACCGGCAATACTCCGCACAGAGACCGCAGGCTGAACACACTGCCGGATCAATACTCGCCAGCTTTCCGCTATAAAACTGCTCATGCTGTTGTATCTGCGGCTCAAGTATAAGGTGCAGATCTGCGGCATCAACATCACAATCAGCAATAACCGCCTTCTGCGCCAATACCGCAAATGAGGCGGTGATACTGGTTTTACCTGTTCCTCCTTTACCGCTGATAACTACAAGTTCTTTCATTGTGCCCACCTCTCATACTCTTGCTCAATCCTCGGTAATACACCTGCGAAAATCTCCCGATATCCGGGAACATTATCCACCAGGGATTCACCGCGGGAATAAGCTTCAGCAACCGCGCGGTCGTTCGGAATTTCCAGCAGCACCGGAATATTCTCCTCCGCACAATACTTATGAACCCGGTCATCACCAACTCCTACCCGGTTTATAACCACCCCGAAAGGCAGCCCAAGTTCCCGTACCATCGCCACCGCCAGAACCAGATCATTCAGACCAAAAGGGGTTGGCTCAGTAACCAGCAGCACATAATCAACCTCGCTCAACGTCGCCACCACCGGACAGGTTGTTCCCGGAGGCGCATCAAGAATTACCAGTTCACTCTCAGACATTTTCTTTTTCAGTTCGCGAATCATAGGCGGAGCCATGGAAACACCAACATCAATACAGCCCTGATAAAGGGTTACATCTCCGGATTTATAACCGGTTATAACCCCAATACGATTCTCAACCTCCTTTATCGCATTCTGAGGACACACCTTGGCACAGCCGCCGCAGCCATGACACATCTCAGCAAATACCAGCGGCTTAGTACCAAAACTGACAATCGCATTAAACTGGCAGAATCTGGCACATTCACCGCAACCGTTACAGAGGTCTCCGTCAATCTCCGGAATCAGAGTATTCACAACCTCTTCCGATAACTGCTCCGTATCTAAAAACAACCGGCTATTCGGCTCCTCCACATCACAGTCAAGCAAAGTCAGCGGTCTGCCTATGGCCAACGCAATATTCACTGACAGTGTTGTCTTGCCGGTACCGCCCTTACCCGAGGCGATTGCAATCTTCATATACTATCCTCTCGTTAAAACCTATACCCAGTGACCTTCCACATCAGCCTCATTACTCTCCTGCAACTCACCGGCTTTATACTTTTCAATCATTGACTCAACACTGCCATCCGCTCCAGCGTAAATCTTCACCCCCGCTGCGTTCAGTGCCGCATAAGCCTTAGGACCGCAATGACCGGTTATCAAAGCCTCGGCGCCCATATTAAATACATTCTGTGCCGCCTGAATTCCTGCACCCTGAGCCGCATTTAGGTTCTGAATATTATCAACCACCTCAAAACTGCCGTTATCCAGATCATAGAGAATAAACATCGCAGCACGTCCGAAACGTGAATCTACCGTTGCATCCAGAGTTGCTCCTGTACTTGTTATTGCTATCTTCATAATTCATCCTTTATATTAAAATATTTACTATAACACTACTGATTATTTTTATCAGAATCACCTGATTTATTTTCCAAATCTACTCCCAGCCCACGGCCAAATCCCAGCCCCAGTCCCTTAACCTGCCGGGTAATACCTGCCCCCGTGCCGCATCCGTGCCCCAAACCGGCGTGCCTTCCGGCTATTCCGCACCCGCGTTGTCTTCCTGCCCCTGCCGCTCGGCCATGTCCACCGCGCAACCTTCTGCCACAGCAGCCGGGCATGATATACTCTTCACTGTCAAGCTTGTTGGCGGTCCAGGCCTGCTTTATCGTATCGAGATCCCCCGCAACAAAAGGCACAACCTGTATTCCCTTCTGCTCGATAAATCGTTGCAAGGCTCTTGATATAGCACCACATATCAACTGATTAAGGTTCAGCGCAGACAATTTTTCAATCAACTCAAATACATTGTTCTGGGTTAAAGCCAATCTCTCTGACTTCACCTCTTCCTTACCGTCGATTTCTATTACCACAATTTCGCTCGACGTATCAAATACCGGAGCTATACGCTGATCTAAAACCGAAAAAGCGACAATAGTATCCGACATCATTCATCTCCTTATGTAAAAGTCTCACATAGTACTACATCATTAAACTATGCAAATCGTGTACCACTTTAACCGTATTTCATCAAATACTCATAACACATTTATATCCAAGCAATTACAAACATGGCCATTTTTATAAAAAAGCGCAGGGTCGCAAACACGCGACCCTGCAACAAAATTACCCGACCTTCTGCTACTCTAGAGCGACTCAATAAAGATATTTATCCGGACCTGCCATCCTTACTTGGAAGCTGTATGCCAAGTTTCTTGATTTTCCGGAAAAACGTAGATTTATGAATTCCAAGTTCAGTCGCTGCTGCCAGACGATTATAATTATTGTTCTCCAATGCCTCTAAAATACGCTGCCTTTCAATTATATCGGTCGCCGGAGACAATGACTGAGCTTTAATATCAATGGTTCCGCCACTCCGGGCCCGCAACTCCTCGGGCAGATGTTTATTGGCAATAAGCGGCGTATCACAAAGGATAAAAGCCCGCTCTATCATATTCTCAAGCTCACGGATATTTCCCGGCCAGTTATACGCGACAAGCAGCGACAGCGCTTCTACCTCAATCCCTTGAATATTCTTGTGCAGAAGCAGATTAAACTTATCAATAAACCTTTCAACCAGTAGTGGAATATCCTCTTTACGTTCAGCAAGTGTCGGCAATTCCAAGCGTGCGACATTTATACGGTAATATAAATCCTCACGAAATTCTCCACTCTCAACCATAGCTTTGAGGTCACGGTGCGTCGCAGCAATTATTCTGACATCCGCCTTCTCGGATTCAATACCACCGAGCGGTTCATAGACCCGCTCCTGCAGAACCCGCAGCAACCGCACCTGCATCGCCTGACTTATCTCACCTATTTCATCGAGAAAAAGTGTTCCGCCCCGCGCCAGTGCAAACCGCCCGGGTTTGTCCTTTACTGCTCCGGTAAAAGCACCGGCTTTATAGCCAAAAAGTTCCGATTCAAGCAGCGAATCCGGTAAAGCCCCGCAGTTTATCGCCACAAATGGATATTCCGCCTGCGGACTCTGCTGATGAATCGTACGAGCCATAACCTCCTTACCGGTACCGGTCTCTCCCTGAATAAGTACGGTACTCCTGCTCTGAGCGACCGCCGGTATTATCTCAAAGAGCCGTTTCATTTTTACGCTGTTACTTACCAGATCCCCCAGTCTCTGCTGCCCGGATAATTCCTGATAAAGCGCCACGACCTCGGAAAGATCACGAAAACTCTCCACCCCGCCAACAATATTACCTTCTTCATCACGGAGCACCGCCGCCGAGATACTGATCGGTATCCTTTCGCCTTCAGGGCTGATAAAATAAGCCGAAACACCGATAACCGCTTTACCCGTCTCCATCGTTTTACGCAGCGGACAACCGATCCCGCATAAACTGGAACGGAAGACCTCCGAACATAATTTCCCTAATGCTTCATCTCTGGTAATACCGGTTATCTCCTGAGCCGAGCGGTTGATTGAAGTTATACGCCAATCCTTATCAACGGTAAAAACACCGTCGGAAATACTCTCAAGTATAACTTCAGTTGTAATATCCATACAAGACTCCTCATGACCGGTACCAGACTTCATTCTATAGAATATATAACATTTACTCAAATAATTTTATAAAAAAAGAGGACACGCCACCAAAGGTGCGCATCCTCAGATATAACTTTGCTAAACAATATATAGCCACAGAATCCCATAAATAACCAAGATACCGGCTAAAATACTCGTTATTACGTCCTAACGCTGAACCCGTCCAGAACGGTCACCATTCATCAGCCGCTCAACTTCAGCAAGTGAGGAATAATTAAAATCACCGCTTATACTGTGGCAGAGACAGGAAGCGGCAGCAGCAAAACGTATCGCTTTATCGGTAGCGGCATAATCCGCAGAATTCAATGCATAAACCAGCCCTGCAGCGAATGAGTCACCACCTCCAACCCGGTCAACAATATTATAAATGGCATAAGGATCATAACTGCCGTCTGCAGCCACCGGTCCAAAATAAGCCTTATCCTCAGACTTATCGTAAAGCATACCGCCCCAGTTATTATGTGTCGCCGAAATACTTTCACGCAGAGTTATCGCTACCTTCTCCATCTGCGGAAAACGCTCCACTATCTGCCGGGCAACACTGACATAACCCTCAGAAGAGATAACTCCACTCTGAATGTCAGTCCCTTCAGCATGAATATCCAATACCACAGCCGCATCCTCTTCATTACCTATCAAGACATCCACATACTCAAGTATCTCAGGCATAGTGCGCTGCGCCAAGGTCTTCGCATCACACTCCGGATCAAAGTTCCAGAGTTTGGCGCGGAAGTTCAGGTCACACGACACCTTGAGTCCATGCTGCTTTGCCAGACGACATACCTTGAGAGTATTTTCAGCGGACTTACGTGAAAGAGCTGCCGTAATACCGGTAGTGTGCAGCCAGGTCGCACCTTTGAAAATACTATCCCAGTCAAAAGAGTCAAAATCTACCATACTAATCGCTGAATACTCACGGTCATATACAACCTTGCTCGGACGCTGATTGGCTCCGGTCTCTACATAATACACGCCCATTCTGCCCGGCCCTCTATGGATAAATGAAGTATCAACATTAAGTCCACGCAGTTTATTTATGCAGGCATCACCAAGTTCATGAGCTGGTAACGACGTCACATAACGGGTATTTTTCCCCAGATAGCTCAGTGATACAGCCACACTCGCCTCTGCACCAGCAAAATTATATGACACATCACCAGGCAACGCCTGAATAAGCTTCTTTTTTCCGGGCATATCAATACGCCCCATAATCTCACCAAAAGTTACAATTACATTATCCATTATACTCTCCTGTATTTTACCACTACCTGAAATATAGCAAAATTTTGCCGATAATTACTCACAAGCAGTTCTTTAAATACTTCACCTGATTCCAATTTAACCTCACACTAGAAATAACGTAACACTCTATCACCGGTAAAAAGCCGATATTATCCCCTGCAGTGACGCCGAAGCGCCACTGCTTTAGAGACAATATAAATAATCAACATAATAATAGAGGCTGGTCTCACAAAGACACAGGAAACACTATCAGTCACATGATTTCTTGATCGCGACCGCTTCTGCTGCCTGCTCCCTGATAGTCTTCCAGTCACCGGCGGCAATAAGTTTTCTCGGAGCAATCCAGGAACCACCTACAGCACCGATAATGTCAGAGTCAAGATAACTCTTAAGGTTTGCAGCATTTACGCCTCCTAACGGGATATACTTTATTCCCAGATGTGCGTATGGAGCATTGATACTTTTAAGATACGGCATCCCTCCTGAAGGTTCCGCGGTAAAATACTTCATTATACGCTTGCCATACTCGAGTGCGGACTCAATCTCGGACGGAGTTGTAATTCCGGGATAGAACTCAAGTCCCACTTTGTCTGCCGCGTCCATGACCTTGCGGTTGAGCCCCGGTGCCACGGCAAACGGCACTCCAAGTTCCTTGATTTTAAATACCTGATCCGGCGTTATAACCGTACCAATCCCGGCAGTCATTTCAGGGTATTCACTCATAACCTTGGCCACAGCCTCAATTGAGTATTCTGTACGCAAAGCAAGTTCGATAATATTTATCCCACCCTCCAGCAAAGATTCAATAACCGGGGAGACCTCGCTCTCCTCATTGAATACGACAACTGCAATTAAGCGTTCACGAAGAATTTTTTCCTGTATCTCACTCATATCTCTATCCATTTCATAAATCAGTCAGAGAGACCTCTCGTCCTCTGTTAAAATCAAGTGTTAGACCTACGCCTTCTGTTTCTTGCGAAGTCCTGAAACAGCAATTCGCACCAGCGGAACCAGCCAGAGAAGAATGGCCAGTATTCCCAGCCCGCAAGCTACCGGTCTGGAGAAGAAAGCGGTAAAATTCCAGTCTGATTTGATCATCGACTGCATAAAGTTATCTTCAAGCATACGTCCAAGGACAATACCGAGAATAGCCGGCGCAACCGGAATATCATTATCCTCCATGAAGAACGCCAGTACTCCGCAGAAAACCATCAGACAGACATCGAATATCGCATTATTTATCGCAAATGCCCCGACAAGGCAGAACATCAGGATTATCGGCATGAGCGCATTCTTCGGAATACGCAGAATCTGAGAGCAGGTCTTGATTGCAATCATACCCAGCGGTATAAGAATTATATTTGAAAGTATAAACGCAATATAAATGGTATAGAGAATTTCCGGTGTCTGCTCAAAAATCATTGGCCCCGGGCGTATTCCCTTCATCAGCAGCACCCCAATAACCACTGCCGTAATTGAGTCGCCGGGAATACCAAAAATCAACGCCGGAATCCAGGTTCCACCAAGTGCCGCATTATTGGCAGTACCGGCATCAACAATACCTTCTATATGACCGGTGCCATACTTCTCAGGCTCTTTTGATGATTTCTTACTAACAGCGTAAGCAATCCAGGCAGCAATATCCGCTCCGGCCCCTGGAAGAATACCGACTAAAGTTCCCAGAAGACCGGATCTGAAAATATTGAATTTATATTTTTTCAGAACCGGAAATACTTCACCCAGCAGTCCCCTGAGCTTTACACTCTTGATATCATGACGCTGCTGTTTATTCCGGGCAGTGACATTTCTTATTATCTCGGAGATACCAAACATTCCTATCATCACCGGAATAAAGGAAATTCCCCCGTACATATCGATTATATCAAAGGTATAACGCGGATAACCAAAGGTCTCACTAAGTCCAACCTGCGTTATCAGCAGCCCGATAAGTAGAGATATCATACCTTTAGTCAGAGAGCTCTTGGAGACAATAACCGAACAGCTCAATCCAATACAGGCCAGCCAGAAATACTCATAAGTAGAGAATAAAAGCGCAAACTCAGCCAGCTGAGGGGCAAGTACGATCAGAATCACCGCCCCGATAAGACCACCGATACTCGCGACCAGTACATCAACTGTCAGTACCAGCCCGGCCTTACCCCGCTTGGTAAAGGCATAAGCATCATTTACATAAGCCGCCGATGAAGGAGTACCCGGTATTCTTACCAGCGCTCCCGGTATATCACCGGCAAAAATAGCCATCGCCTCCATTGCCACAATAGCGGCAATAGCCGGTCCCGGCTCCATAAAAAAAGTAATCGGTATCAACAGAGCCACCGCCATAGTAGCGGTCAGCCCCGGAATTGATCCGACAAACAGTCCAAAGAAAGCGGCAAGAATAATGATTATTATCGACTGGAAATTGAATATCAGTCCAAAAGCCGCTGTTAGATTTTCCAACATATTATTCTCACCCTTAAATACTGATAATGCCCTGAGGAAGGGGTACCAGAAGAATTTTAACAAATACTATATATATCACGGTCGTAGTAACCGCCGCACTGATCAGACTCACCTTCCAGTTAACCTTCAGCCAGAGAGAAAGGCAGAGAATTGTTCCAAATGAAAGCGGGATAAAACCAATCGCATCCGAATAATATATATAGAGCAGCACAAATGCCAGCAAGACCACAATACTCACAATACCCTTAAAATCCAGGGAAGTAAGTGCGACAAACGGCACCTTGTCTTTACGGATAAAATACTTGATAATCAGCGACAATGAACAGATTACCAGTAGTGAGAAAAGAACATTTGGAAAGAATGACGGGCCCGGCGTTCCATCGGGCTGAACCGGAAAGGTCAAATTGGTATAGAGCAGACCTGCAATACAGAAGAGCAGCAGGAGAATTCCTAATACCAGGTCATTAACTTTCATGTATAAAAACCTCGACTAATAACAGAAAAAATAAAATATACACCGGTAGAGTTAGCTGCTGCTGCAGACAGACTCTACCGACATACAATAAAATAATATAACAACTGCGATAAATGATTGACTATTTTACCAGTTTAGCAGCCTTCATAATCTTACCGAATTCAGCGTCATTCTTCTTCATGAATGCGGCAAAATCAGCAGAATTTTTCCATTCAACACCAAAACCACGGTTATTCATAAAATCAATGAATTCCTGACTTTTAACCACATTTTCCAAAGCTTTCTCCAGCTTGGCAGTAACCTCTGCAGGCATACCCTTAGGACCGGCAATACCTCTCCAGGTACCGGTAGCCCAATCGACGCCGAGTTCTTTCAGAGTTGGAATATCCTTATACTTTGGGTCCTTGAAGCGCTCATCACGCATTACAGCAACACAATCGACCTTGCCGGCCTCAATCAGGGTTGCAGCTTCAGGTAGAGAGCAGCAGACAAAATCAATACCGCCTGCAAGCATATCCTGCAGTGCTGGAGCAGCGCCCTTTGAAGGAACCCATTTTACAACATCAGGGGTAAGCTCCATATCGACTAGCCAGCCCGCCATAGCCAGATGCCAGATTGCGCCCATACCGGTTCCTGAAGCATTGAGTTTCTTGCCTCCGTCTTTGACAGCAGCCACCAGATCCTTATATGAAGTGAATTCTCCGCCCTTTTTTACATGAAGCGCAGCAGTATCAAGATTTACCAGACCAATTGGAGTATAGCTCTCATTTGTCAATTTAGTAAGTCCCATCCAGTGCATCATATTAATCTCAGCAGTCGGCATGCCTATAGTGTAGCCGTCAGGTCTGGCCATAGCTATTGCTGAATGCCCGACGACACCGCTGCCACCGGTACGATTCACAACATTAACCGGCTGACCGAGTTCTTTCTTTAAAAGAGTGGCAATCATACGTGATACCGCATCAGTACCACCGCCGGCACCCCATGGACAAATCAACGTAATCGGTCTTTCAGGATAATCAGCCCAGGCACTCCCCATTGAAGCACAAACTGTTAGAACAAGCACAGCAAGAGCAAGAATTAACTTCTTCATCTTCACCTCCTAGTAAAAAAAAATAAACACCGTACCCCAATAGGTACAACCAAAACTTTAAAACCAAAACTTTAAAACCAAAACTTTAAAACCAAAACTTTAAAACCAAAACTTTAAAACCAAAACTTTAAAACCAAAACTTTAAAACCAAAACTTTAAAACCAAAACTTTAAAACCAAAACTTTAAAACCAAAACTTTAAAACCAAAACTTCAAAACCAAAACTTCAAAACCTTGACTCAAACACTATAAAAGGTTTAAATCATGGATTATTTCTTTCTTCACACGTAAAAGTGATTTACCGATAACATCCAGTATCTCCGGTGCCTCAAGCGTAGTAGTCACCACACTTATTGCCAGAATCATATCCGCATACCTGAAAGCAATTCCCGCACATTGTACACCATCTTCGTTCTGCTCAATCTCGGTAGTATACCCCTGCTCCTTGAATTTGTGCAGTAATTTGAAAAGCTCAGGCCGGTTGATAAGAGTCTTTTCCGTATACGCATATAACTCGCCGATATAATCAAAATAGTCTTCAATCTCGGAATCCGTAAATTCTGTAAGGATCGCCCGTCCGGCCCCCGTACAAAACAGAGGGAGTTCATTACCTAAAATAGATTTAATCTGTAGAATCCCCTCATGCTGCAGTTTTTGAATATACACACCCCGCATATTATCCTGAAGCTGTACCAGATGCACGGTATAATTAAACTCTGCAAGCAATTCCTGCAAATATGGATCAATTATTCGGGTAACACACTGCTTGCTGCTAGTCGTATTCATCCAGCGAATAAGCACCGGTCCCGGAAAATATCTGCCGTTATTCTTATAAAACAGCTTCATAGCTGTCAGGTTTTCCAGATTTCTATAAGCGGTAGTTTTGGAAAGTCCGGTCTTATTCATGACTTCAGACAAAGTTAAACCGCTTCCTTCACTCATAATCAGATCAATTAGTGTTATTTCTTTTATATTCATATCTACCTATCCGCTCGCTTTTGTTCCGAAAAACGGAACAAAAGTTCCATATATTAATTTTACCCTACATTTCACCTTTGTCAAATACTTAACCTTAATTAATTGATATTTATTTACTGATTAAAACATAACCTATTATAAATATGATGTTTAAGCAATATTAAAAATTTAATTTAAAACTAAATTTTACCATAAGAAACAAGATCACACCCAAAATTATGCCAATAAGAATAAGACCAAGCATCAAATTACAGGGTATAAAATAGACTATCCCAAAATTTGTATTTAAATTTATACTTATTATTACGCATGGCCATATCGCGAAATTTATATCCATTACAGTCAATATAAATAAAAATCTCACAGTGTTAATACACTGTGAGATAAAGAACCTACGGTTTAAAAGACTAAAAAATCTTTTTACAAAAGCGCCTTAGCGGTATTTGAATCGGTTATAAAAGTCTTAATTATGCCGGTTTTTAGCGCCCCGAGAATACTACGCTGTTTAAAATCTCCTCCGGCAATTGCAATTACTTCAGGTATATTACGCAGCAGATCAACATCAACCCCTACTGTCCGGTCATTATATTCATTCAAAGGGAAATTACCCTGATCGTCAAAGAACAACCCGCAAAGATCACCGCAAAGGCCGATATCCTTCTTATAATCAACATCATTACTTAAAAATAGCTTATTATGATAGGGATCAGCCCCGATACCCAGAATAGCAACATCTATTTTCTGCCACTTCTCGATAAGTCTGCGCATAGCCGAACTTTTCATATACATCTCACGTTCAGCTTTAGACTCGGACCAGAGAGGGGCATAAATATAATTGGGATTCCCACCCAGCTTGTCTGCAAATTTTCTTATCATCTCATTCTGCGGATGCATATAACATGACAGATCAATTCCACCAAGCATTGGAACAACTTCAATATTACTGAATTTCTTATTATCTTTAAAATGAGAGATAAATTTATAACATCCCATTCCCCAGGCAATACCGACAGTAATATTATCACGCAGATGCTCTTCAAAAACCTCTCCTGCGCGACTTGCAATCAAATCGGTTATATCCTCACTCTCCTTGAGTGAAGTGTGTACGGTATAACATTTATTTACACCATATTTTTCTTTAAACTTGATACTATACTTACCGTCAAGGCGAAACGGATCGCACACGTCAATTCTGACAATCCCCATCTCCTTAGCCTGAGTAAGCAGAGTAGATATAGTTGATCTGGCAAGGCCTAATTTTTTCGCTATTTCACTCTGTTTCATATCTTTCAGGTAATAGAGTTCAGCAATACTTACCATCTGTTGAATTTTAGCTCTCTGCATAGTTCCTTCCGGCTGTTAATACTAAAATTAATAACAAAAGACCCTGTAAGCTATAAAAAATATAACTCTAAAAATTGAGACCACATAATATTCGCTGAATAACTTCAATTACCTGTAAAATTATATACTATACTAGAATAAAAACAATATATACGAATACAAATAATTAATATTAATATTTCTCATTTTGCCAGTTTTTCAACGAAAGACACATAGTCACGATATTTACGTTCATATACTTGGCCAAGCTCAGCATTAGGCTCGAAACGATCCTTGACATGCACCATTTTATCCGCTGCATCCTCTAGGCCACTGAAAAGTCCGATACCTACACCTGCGACCATCGCTGAACCCAATGCACCAAGTTCATCAACCTTGGTAGTTTCAACAGGAATCTGCAAAGCGTCAGCAAACATCTGAGCCCACTCCGGTGAATTCGCACCACCTCCGGCGAGAACTATCTCCATTCCCTGAGGATATTTACTAAAGAGCTTATCGATATGATACCGGTGTGAGAAGACAATCCCCTCATATATAGCCCGAATAACATGCTCCCGTTTATGACGCATTCTCATATTCAGAAGACTTCCATATATCGGTGAATCAATATTTGAGCCAAAAAGAAACGGCAGAAAGATAATATCTGTATCTTCAGCTGTAGTCTTATGCAGCTCGGCATTACAGAAATCATAGATACTTTTGCCGTTTTTACAGGCCTGCTCTTTCTCAAGCTGCAGGAAATTACAGATAAACCATTCAAGATTACTTGCCGAGGTCGCACTTCCCTCCATAATCAACCAGTTTCCGGGGCTGGAACTGATACTGGTCATAAACGGAGTTACCCCAATATCAGGTTCACGTGTCAGATACTGATTTATCGACCAGGTTCCAACAATAACGCTCAAACGCGGCACCTCAGTAGCTTCCACAATTCCTGTCGCAACTGCAGCCGCATGTATATCAAATAGACCTCCTGCAACCGGCGTACCTTCCTTCAATCCTGTAGCCTCAGCAATATCAGCAGTAATATAACCGCAAATATCAGATGAATTCCGAACCTCTGGGAGTAAACGGTAATATTCACTTATACCCAGTATTGAGAATATACGCTCATCATAACAGTCATCCGCGACATTATACATACTGGTTCCGGAGATATCCGTGCGCTCAACATAAATTTCACCTGTTAAAATATAACGCACATAATCCTTTGCCTGCAGCACCCAGCGCGCCTTCTGCAGCACCTCAGGTCTATTCTGCATGAACCAGGCTATTATTGCCGGTGGCTGTCCCGGCCAAAGAGTTTGTAATGTGTAAGGTATAATACCCTGGGCAGCACCGCTTTCATTCCACTTCTGCACAATATCGGCGGCTCTGCTGTCAGCACTGAGAACACCATCAAAAACCGGAGAACCATCCTGATCTATCAGATAAGCTCCATTGCCATGACCGGTTATAGCCACAGCCTGTATTTCACTCCCCTGCACTCCTGCTTTTGCAATCGCTTCTCTGATAACCTTCAGGTTACCGTCTTTCACCTCCTGCAGATTCCGCTGATAATGTCCGCGTTCAGGTGAAAGCATCTCGACACTCCCTCGTGCAACCGCAATTTCATTACCGTCAAGATCAAAGATCGCAGCCTTGATTACGGTTCCACCATTATCCAATCCCAAAAGGTACTTCGACATACTTCTCTCCCACAACTTGAATGGTTATACTCTTACACAAAACAAACAAACTACTTCTTTATTCTACCTTGCAAGAAAGCGTTCTGCAAACATTAATGGTGAATTTGCAAATGCGTCATAGGTAGAACCTGCCAGATGCGGTAGTAAAGTTACATTAGGCAGAGACAGGAAAGGATGACCATCTGGAAGTGGCTCATTATCAAATACGTCAAGAGCTGCTCCCATGAGTTTACCATTGGTCAGTGCCTCAAGCATTGCATCCTCGTCCACCAGACCGCTACGAGCACTATTGATAAAGACAGCACCGTCTTTCATCTTGGCAAACTGTTCCTTACCGATCATACGTGAGGTATCGTCACTCATACGCATATGCAGTGATACAATGTCTGCACGTGCCAGCAGTTCATCAAGTTCAACCTTTTCAACGCCTTCATAGTTCAGCTCATCTGCATATGGTTCATAAGCAATAACATTGGCGCCGAAAGCCTGAAGATAACCGCATACCAGTCTGGCAATATTACCAAAGCCGACAAGACCGATTGTCTTACGGTACAACTCAGGGATATAGTCCTTGTTTGGGAAATCCTTCAGGAAGACATTGTTATTTACCATAGCCGCGTGTGAACGGGCAATATTACGTACTTCTGAAAGCATCATTCCCATAGTAAACTCAGCAACCGCACGGGCATTTCTACCTGGAGTATTGATCACTTCAACCCCGGTTTTTTCAGCAGCCTCAAGATCTACATTCTCAATACCACCGCGTAATACTCCAACATATTTCAAATTACTTGCAGCCTCGATAATTGATTTACCGATAGGTGCAAACTGCGTAATAATCATTTCAAAGGCATCCAGACCCGCTCTCAAGGCTTCAGGCAGTTCAAGAGCATTAGCGCCTTCCTGTTCAACCAGCAGATTATCTGTCTGCATTGCTTTTACTGATTCATGTTCCCACTGCCTTACCTCAATATCATGTCCGGCATTAGCCAGTGGTTCAAGTCCCTTACGCATAATCTCCGCAGGTATAAATGTATCCGCGTATGCTAATATTTTCATTAAATTCCTCCGTTCTCAAATTCAGTTTTAATATTCAATTTACTTAAATTTTACCCGCACTGTAGAAGTCCATCATCTTGCTCTTTGCCTTGGCAATAAGTGCTTCTTCAATCGGTTCAAAAATAGCCTCAGGCAATGGATCTACACGTTCGGTTGCTTTTTCAGCGGTACTCATCAGGACCTCGCCTGAAGCCTGTCTCATCTCTGCAAAAATATTAATCTTAGCGATACCGTTTTTAATTGCATTCTGTACCTGAGCAGTAGGAGTACCTGAACCGCCATGCAGTACTAAAGGTACTTTAGAAACAGCATTGATCTTTTTAAGCTGTTCGATATTTAGTACAGGTTCGGCAACATATACACCGTGAGCAGTACCAATTGACACCGCAAGAGCATCGACATCGGTCTTAGCCACAAATTCTTCAACCTCTACCGGATCAGTAAGTTTAGTGTCCCCGGTGTCATTTCCCATGACATCCACACCAGCAACAAATCCAAGTTCAGCTTCGACACTAACGCCATAACGATGTGCGTAATCTGCAACTTCACGGGTTTTGCGAATATTATCTTCAAATGAGGCGGTTGACGCATCAATCATTACTGAGCTGAATCCTGATTCAATTGCAGCCTTACACTGCTCAAATGATGAAGCGTGATCAAGATGAAGAGCTATAGGCAAATCATAGTGACGGGCAATTCCCTTCACTGATTCTGAGAGCCAGATAACTTCATCGGCGTCTGCATAATCAGGTATCATCATCAGGATAACCGGTGAACGAACCTCACGGGCAGCCTTGATTACCGCTTTGCTGTAAACATCACTATAAGCATCAAATGCCGGAACAGCATACCCTTCTCTACGGGCTTTAGGCAGTATTGAATTCATTGAAACAAGCATAATCTCCCTTTCATATTTTAATAATCAAATTTGTTTGGTTGTGTACTAAGGTGCGGGCAGCAGAAACCTTATGCAGCCTTCTGCTGCCACTTCTGTTTGTCTGTTACAGGTGTTGCTTTTATGAGAAAATTATCGGCTCAACATACCGCCTGTGGCATCATAGGTACCGGCAGTAAAGTAGTCTGCTTTCTCAGATACCAGGAACAACGCCAGATTTGCCACTTCTTCAGGCTCAGCAAGTCTCTTGAACGGTACCCGACTCTCGTAATATCCTTCTCTATCAGACTTGGCCTTGGCAATCATTGGAGTATTTACCACTCCAAGCGCCATGGAGTTTACATTGATACCGTACTGCGCCACCTCTTTAGCCATACTGATAGTAAATGTAACCACCGCACTCTTTGAAGCAGCATAATGTGCATGCCCGGTAGTCGCGCCGTTGAACGCAGCCTGTGAGGTAATATTGAGTATTTTACCTTTTATTCCTTTTTCAACGAGTGAGTTGGTCATAGCCTTACAAGCAGTGAATACCGCAGTCATATTGATGTCGAAGGTCAGATACCACTCTTTCAGCGGTGTATCCTTTACCGTATTGGTTGGCCAGAAGCCAGCGTTATTAACCAGTATCTGAATATCCTTACCAATTGCTTTAGCAGCATTTTCGATCATAGCATATGTCTCATCCTGATTTGAGAGATCAACCTTGATTCCAGCCGCAGCCACACCTAAAGCTTTGCACTCTGCAACTACCTTCTCGGCATTATCCAGGTTAATATCAGCAACAACAACATCAGCTCCCTCTTTTGCCAGACTGAGAGAAATTGCTTTACCAACACCACTGCCTCCTCCAGTAACAATTGCAGCTTTACCCTTTATCCCTAATTCCATTTGTTTCTCCTTATAATCAAAACACCATTGTTAGTTTGTTTTATTTCTGTTGCTCAGGTAGTCAAGTGATACAGCAAAGAGCAGAATTGTACCGCTGATAAGCTGCTGATAATACACAGGAACATCCAGAAGAATCAGTGAACTGTTTATTATAGCCAGTAAGGCAATACCAAGAACAGCGCCAAAGATAGTACCTTCACCACCACTCATGCTGCAGCCGCCGATAACACAGGCAGAGATCGCAGTCATATTAGCGTCAACAGACAGTGTTGGAGTAGCAGTTGCAAAACGTGATATTGAGAAGATACCGGCTATACCTGCAAGCAGACCTGATGAAAGATATACGGTAATTTTAACCTTATCCACATTGATACCGGAAAATTTAGCCGCCTGTGGATTACTACCGATATAGAATACTTTTCGCAGATAAGTAGAACGGCGGAACAAAAAGTCAAGAACCACAACCATTGTAAAGAAGACGATAATAACAAATGGTATGTTTAAGATATCACCTCTACCCAGGAATTTAAACGAATCCGGCACTTTATACAGACTCAGCGGGATACCTCTGGTTACCACATACGAGCCGCCTCGATATATCGCCATAGTCGCAAGAGTAGTAATCAGCGGATCAAGTCCGACCTTGGTGACAAAGAAACCGTTGATGCCGCCGAGTATCACTGCGATGAGCAGACCTATTCCTGCTGCGGCCCAGATTTCAAGCCCCATCCCCAGATACAGCTGTCCAACAATAGTACCGACAAGCGCAATAACAGAACCTACACTAAGGTCAATACCGCCGCTGATCAGAACCAGAGTCATTCCCATTACCACAAAACCATCGGTAGCAAAACTGAGAATTGTTGCTCTGATATTACCAGTAGTCAGAAAACTGCTGCTCAGAATACTCATTACAATTGATAGAGCCACAATTATCAGGATCAGCGTCCCTTCACGAAAACTCTTTATATAATTCAAAAACTTATTCTCAGGCATTACTCATTTCTCCTACGCTATTTTTCTGCTCATTCCATTTCAATCCGGAGGCAAGATGGATTATTGCTTCTTCAGACAATTCATCACTCTCAAGGAATCCTGTCTGTCTTCCCTCATACATTACCATAACCCTATCACAGGCTCCAATAACCTCTGGCAGCTCTGATGATATCATAATTACCCCGACACCGGAGTTTGCCAGCTCCCTTATCAACCGGTGAATTTCAAGCTTGGCACCAATATCAATACCGCGGGTAGGCTCATCCAGAATTATCAGACGTGGCTTGACCGCCAGCAGTTTTGACAAAAGCACCTTCTGCTGATTACCACCACTGAGACTGCCGACAGTCTGATCAGCTCCGGAGCAGCGAACCGACAGCCGCTTGATAAACCGTACAGATTCGTTTTTCTCTTTTTTCCTGTTTAAAATCGTTCTTGTTGATACATTTGAAAGACTCATTGCCGACATATTCATTGCAATACTATAATTCAGGAATAATCCTTCTATCTTTCTATCTTCAGTCAGATACACGATCCCGTCATCGATTGCCTGCTGATAATTTTCAAAATTTTTCTCCTCACCATGATGTATAATCTTGCCGCCATCCTTCTTGAGCAAACCGCAAATAGTCTTCGCGACCTCACTTCTACCAGCCCCTACCAGACCGGCTATACCCAGTATTTCCTGTTCATGAAGAGTAAAGCTTATATTTTCGAAACCACCATCCTCAGAGGTAAGATCTTCAACGCGGAACAATTCTTTAGCTTTACTTAGGTCTATTTCTGCTTTGCTTGGATATGCCTTTGAAATTTCGCGCCCTACCATCTTGGTTACAACCTCTTCCTCACGCGTATCTGCAGTAACAAGGGTATCAATAATACAGCCGTCACGCAGTACAGATACCTTATCGGAATAAGTAAATACCTCGTTCATACGGTGGCTGATATATACAATTGCAATACCTTCATTCTTAAGATGAGCAATTACTTTGAATAACGCCTCTGTTTCAGTTTCTGTGAGTGATGACGTAGGTTCATCAAAGATTATCAGCTTACTGTCTGCCGCCAGAGCCCTGGCTATTTCAACAATCTGCTGATATGAAGTTGTAAGATTTGATACTTTCTCATATGGATTAATCGTAGTATTGAATAACCCCAGAGTTTTCTTGATAATATCCATACCAAAATTCTTTTTGAGCATGTGATGCTTGTTTTCCATACCCAATATAATATTTTCAATAACCGAGACATGGGTACATAGAGCTATTTCCTGATGCACAAAACCAATTCCCAGTCTTTGTGACGCATGTGGCGAATCAATATTCACCTTACTGCCGTTTACAATAATATCCCCTGTATCCTGCTTATAGACTCCGCCGATAATATTCATCAATGTTGACTTACCGGCACCATTTTCCCCCATTATCGCATGGAACTCACCCGGATAAAAAGCCAGATTGACATCTTTCAGAGCCTGTGTACCTCCAAACCGCTTACTTATGTTCTTTACCTCTAACACAGGTTCAGTTCTATCCATGTTTCCTCCTGTATTCTTGTTTTGTTTGGCGTGACGCACGAACTTTGACTTACGTCACGCCAGTCGGTCATTAGTTTATCAGAAATTACTCAGCAGTACCTTTGCTGCCGCGTGACTCAAGATATTTGTTAGTTCTGAAGAAGTCTGCATTATCCTTGTTGATGATATTCAGACCATTATCAACTACAGGAATATCTACACTCTTCATACCAAGTTCTTTCCAACCGTTCATTGGATCAACCAGGTTATGACGTGCCATGTATGCGAGCATCATGCTGAGGTAACCCTGCATTACTGTATTAGGCTGAAGAGCAGCGAACATCTTACCATCCTGAATCATATCAAGAATATTAGCATTGAAGTCACAGCAGATTACCTGAATACCACTGTCTAGATCGATTGCAGCCTGAGCAGCACCCTGTCCTGAACTTGCTTCTGGAGTAAAGATACCCTTAATGTTTGGATGAGCCTGTACCATAGTCTGTACTGCAGAGTATGATTTGCTGGTATCCTGATTGGTTGCAGTTCTGGCAACAATCTTCATATTAGGGTATTTATCATTGATACGTTCGATAAATGAACGAACACGTACTTCGTGGTTCAACTGGCCTGGATTTTCAAGAATAGCCAGATCACCCTTTTCACCGAGCTTCTTAGCAAGAGCATCAGCAGCAGCATGGCCTTCCTTTACATTATCAGATGTTACATATGCATTACGATCACTATCAGGAGAATCAGCAGCCATAGTAACTACTGAGATGCCGTCCTTAACAGCATAGTCAATAGGATCTATAAAAGAGGTAGGTTCCATTGGGTGAACAATAATACCTGCAGGATTCTTTGCAACTACCTGCTGAAATACCGCAAGTTCCTTACTGATATCATAATCAGGAGTACCGGTGAATACCGCTTTAACTCCCAGCTGCTTAGCCGCCTGCTTCATACCTTCATAGCATCCGACCCAGTACTCAACACCTGACACCATAACAACCATATAATAGGTTTCATCAGGAGAACCTTTTAAAGATCTCTCAGCATCATCCGCCATTGCGGTATTAGCAGTAAGCATGATTGCTATTGCAGCGAACATTGCACAAACAAATTTCTTAAACATACTACCTCCTTATTTTTACGAAACATACAAACACAAAAAAAGAACTCTAAAAAACAACTCTTAGAATTTTGTCGTGACACTTGTCAATATACAACACACCTACTCTTAAGCAAATTATTTTTTGAATTTTGTCATAAACTTTTTCAAAAACAAAATCAAAGTGGCTCCTAAAAATTTTATAACATACTAAAATTAAAATAGTTACACCACAAAAAATCATTATCTATCAGCAACAAAGCATCAAAACAAAAATTTAACACTACAACCTTACAGACATTTGTCCGAATTTTTTCCTGACATATTCTAAACGATAAATAATTGCTTATTACTTTTTTGATACATTTCAAGTTGAATAAAAGTATAAATTAAGCAAGCAAATACAATCGGCGTAAGATAGAATTCATTACTAAGAAATGACTTGACCGCACGCAACACTTATATATTATATTAATTCAAGCAGTTGCTCAGCTAACGGCTTATTATTAAACGGGCATTTACGACATTACTTTGAAGAACCGGCTCATATGAAATACACACTCATTCTAATAATACTTCTTTGCCTTCTTACTACTGGCTGCACTATAGTCAATCTCACCCCTCCTGAGGCCGATGACGGCATCCTTCAACAAACACTTACCCGCTATAACGGCACAACACTCAAAGATCTGACTCATAAGAAATAGCCCTGTTACTCTTTATAACACTATTTAATGCTATAATAATACGCATGATAGTTTGCAGTATCGCGTAAACATATTACCAAAACGCTAAAACATTATACTATTCCAAACAATTAACTATCGGGATTGTCTCTCAACCACCCCCGACCTAACATCTCACCAGAATTATTTAAAAAATTAATAATAAAATTTAAAAGGATATCAACTAATATCGTAATTACCTGGTATAGAGTCCGATAATCAAAACTTTATTTCCGATAAATCTGATTCATACTAAAAATCGAAGGCGTTAAATCACAGAAAATAAATCTGATCTATATCAAGGAGACATTACATGAAAATTTATAATATGACCCTCACACAATTACTGCTGACAATATGCTTTATACTGCCAGCCACAGTTCATGGCGGAGAGAAAATGGATCTTGACCGCCAGTTGCTCTATACAGCAAAGAGCGAAGGCTATATGGAACTCATCAAACTTCATACACTGATCAAAAACGGAGCAGATATCACAGCCGCAGACAGCGATGGCATGACCGCAATCCATCTGGCAGCCAAATACAATAGTGACCCTAAAGTCATTGAGCTACTTGCTGCTTCGGGTGCAGATATAAACGCAGTAACTCTTAACAATGAGACCGCTACAAACAGCCCGCTCGCCGGAACCCCTCTCTACTACGCACTCTGTTACAATCCAAATTTCAAGGTCATAGAAACACTACTCAAGCTTCATACCCAAGCTGCAGAATACCCGATTTATGCTCTGGTAACACTTGCCGCCAGAAATCCCAATGCTGAAATTATTGACAACATGTATAAATTATTACTCAACGAACTACTACTGAAATCAGCACTAAATACCAACCCTGATATTATTGAAAACTTCATTAATCTGGGAGCGGATGTCAACGCCATATACCCGGGAAAACCAATTACCCCAATTTACATAGCGGTTAAAGCAAATAACTTTAGCGGTACTCAGATCTTGCTTGAAAAAGGTGCGGATACCACTATATCCGCACGCTATGATGACAACAAAACGCTGCTGCTTATTTCCGCCTCAAATAATGTTGAACTCAATACCGCCAGAATTATCAGATGTCTGCTTGCGTGGGGCGCATCTATAAATGATACCGACAGTAACGGCAACTCCGCCTTACACCTGGCAGTACGTCAGGCAACCGAAATGTATAAAGGCGAATATCAGGCATACCCCTTGAATGTTATCGAAGAAATCATTGAACAAGGAGCGGATATTAATCTGAAAAATTTTGCCGGAGAAACCCCGCTGGAATTTGCCAAGCAACATATACAGACCTCAAGTGGCAGCCAAAATCTTTCAAAACAGGTCATACAAATTCTTGAGCAGGCAGAAATAGATATGAATAGAAATAAACAACAACCGCATGGCTAAAGTAGTAGCGGCCGATGAAAGTCAGCTGCCAGATAAATTTAACAGCATGAATCAACAGGAAAACTTTCACAGTCAACACCAGACTGATTACATATATATTAACAACTCGTAATTGTTAATAATCTCAATGATCCATTATAACGGCTTGCGGCGAAGCTATAGCAAGCCGTTATTTATTTCCAAAACATTACACAAAAAGTTCAGCAAAGATCTTAAAGCAATAAAAATTATTTTACCAAACTATAATAAATAAATATCAAGAGACTATCTGATTAACATAAATTATCTGAAAATTATTTGAACCTTAGCTTACACTTAAATAATCGCATACTATATTATAACCAACCAGCACTCTCTGTCCTGCAAACGAGGTGCCATATCAGGACAAAAAATCTTATAATAAATATTCCAGCGGTGTTAGATAAATTTTTTATTCAGAGATTATAAATAACAATCACTAATCTTTCAAAATAGTAAAACATCCGGAAATTCAGTTTTCAAATAAATAACAGTTTCCCTTAATAATTAATTATTAAAATCATGCATTGAAGCGACCCCGAAATATTTGACAACACTCAGACTAAACTTCACCCGATAAATAAAGCGCTACATACTCAACTCAAAACTGCTTTATTATTATATAATAATAAAATTATGAAAAACCTACACTTAAAAGCTGTTTTCCGGTTTAGAATATCCCTAAAATCAGTTACCAGAATAATACGATTAAATACATAATCGTAACAGCTAACCAAATGATACTAGTACACTATGCCAATACTCACCCAATTTGTTTCAGCAATTTTAGCCTGATCAAATATCAAATAACAGAATTACTCATTAAAAAACAACCGCAAGATTAATTTTTATTTTTCAGAAAATTATCATCTCAGAACAATTTTAGGACTATAAAATTCATCATATATATAAGTTTTTTTTCAGCCTCCTGCATAGTAAAATATGTATAGAAAATCAACAATCAGTAAATTTTAACTTTGTGCTAAATTTTAAAAACGATACAAAGCTCATTTTCTTCTAATCTTATTATCTACCACAAACTTCAATAAGAGAAAAGCTGTAATCAAAAATATATATTTATAACTCTTTTCAGTTAGACAAATTATAAAAAAAAATTACTTAATAATCAAAGTAAGATATACTCAAAAAAATAATAATTAAATTGGTTATAAAAACCGATTTAAAAACTTGACTAAGGACGAATAGAGGTTATATTGAAGTATATCAAAGTTAAAAATACAGACAGTTAAGATCAGAAAACAACAGCTTCTGAATTATTAATACCTGTAATCCATAAATAGAACAGTCCTGAAAATAATAACTGAATTAAATACAGCTATCTAATAAGAATATTTTGAAATAATATAAATTGTGTTGCAATAAAACGTCGGCTTGCATTTTGTGTTTGAAGTCCGGTATCTGTGTTTTATTGTTTATTTGTGTTCATGTGTTTATTTGGAGAATAACAATGAGGAAAATGAAGGGTATTATTGTCTTATTAGCAGTACTAACAATGTGCATTTCCAGTGCTTATGCAGGCACTACAACCTGTGGTACAGCCATCCGTACACTGCAGAACCCCTACCAGGCAAATTATAAAGTAGGTGCAGACCTTTTTGCCAAGCAAAATGGTTTAAAGAGTGTAATTTTAACCTGTGAAGGAAGCAGTGAAAAACAGCTCAATGACATTAAAGCACTTGTCGGCAGCACCGGTGGCGATATGGTCTTGGTAGTTGACCCAAATGAAGCACCAAATGTAATTCCGATTGCGCGTGAGCTTGACATGGCCGACGTATACTGGGTTTCTTGGTGGAATAAGCCGGAAGACATCAAGGTTTGGGATTATAAGAACTGGGTTTGCCACCTCTCTTATGATGGTATTTCTGCCGGTGAATTCACTGCAGAAGAGCTCTGCAAAAAGATCGGCGGCAAGGGTAAAATCATTGCTCTTCAGGGTATGCTTGCAAACTCAACCGCTCAGGATCGTTTCAAAGGTCTGCAGAATATTCTAAAGAAGTACCCTGATGTTAAGCTGGTAGCTGTTGAAGCTGCAGACTGGGACAGAACTATTGCCTACGAAAAGACTAAGAACATGCTTGTTGCCAACCCTGATATCGCTGGTGTTTGGGCTGCAAATGACAACATGGGTCTAGGTGCACTTGAAGCTCTGAGAAGTGAAGGCAAAGCTGGAAAAGTTCTAGTAACCGGTATTGACGGCGCTCCTGAAATGATAACTGCAGTTAAAAACGGCGAATCAGCATGTACAGTTTATAATGATTCAAAGTACCAGGCAGGTATTGGTCTCGCTATTGCACTTGCAGCAAAAGAAGGAAAGATCGATGTTTCAAAGCTGCCAAAGGAACACAGACAGTTCTACATGTCAGCTATCAATGTCAACCAGGAAAATGTTGATGAAATAATCAAGACCTACATTGACAGCACACCAAACTATGATTTTTCTGATTTCTTCGGCGGTTTCGTCCGCGCAATGGAATAATTTATAGTAGCGCATACAGACTGCATTCTATCCCCTGCCAAGAGGATAGAATCGGTCTGTAGCATCTTGACTTTTTAAATCTACACCAGATTTTGGTATTTAGCTGAAAGCTACTTAACAACAGGAGTTCACATGGGAATTTACGCAGGTAAGTTGGCCGAAAATTCATATACAAATCAGGGGCAAATATCCAGAATTAAACGTTTCCTTGCCGACTGCTCAGTTACAGGACAATTATTGTCTTTAGCAATTGTAATAATTATTTTTGCTATAGGTACCGGAGGCACCTTTCTGAGCCTGACGAATATACAGACAATAATCGGTCTAGCAGGAATACCGATGATACTCTGTCTCGGCCTACACCAGATAATCATCCTCGGTGCAATCGACCTTTCACTTGAAGGCATTATTGCCATCTCTGCAGTCATCGCCGGATTTTTAATTAAAAATCCCAACACCGCATATGACCTTGGCTTACTGGTAATACCGGTAACACTTATTATCGGAGCTGCGGCTGGTCTGCTAAACGGTATCCTCAATACAAAACTTAAAATGCCGTCATTTATTGCTACGCTTGGAATCAGCTGGGTAATGTTCGGTCTGGCGGTATTTCTAAGCGGCGGTATTTCAACCCCGTTACTTGATCACAGATTCCAGAATTTTATCAACGGTACAACCTTTGGAATACCTAATGTCACTTATGTTGCCTTCGTACTTTTTATAGTATTACATATCATTCAGAAACGAACAAAACTCGGTAAATACACCTATGCTATCGGCGGAGATGAAATTCTAGCGGCACAGGCAGGAATCAATGTTACCAAAACAAAGATAATCAACTTTACCATAGCCGGAGCAATATACGGTCTGGCAGGACTTTTACTTGTTGCCAGATTGAACAGTTCCGCAGCCAGACTCGGCAACAATCTTCTGTTCCCGGCAATGACCGCAGTGGCTGTAGGAGGAGTATCCATGTCAGGCGGTGTTGGAGGAGCACTTAATGCTGTTTTCGGCACCATTATTGTAACCGCTCTGAATAACGGTATGGTACTTATGCATGTCAGCCCATATACCCAGAGCGCGGTAAATGGTATTGTTCTTATTTCAGCGGTTGCGTTAACAATTGATCGTAAAAAGATCGGCATTATCAAATAAAGGGCGGAAAAAATATGGATACAGTTATCGAATTGAAAAAAGCGACCAAGAGTTTCCCGGGAGTAAGGGCACTCAAAGGTTTCGATCTTAAAATATATAAAAATGAAATCCTCGGACTCGTCGGGGAAAACGGAGCCGGAAAGTCAACACTGATGAAAGTGCTCATCGGCATGTATCAGCTTGATGACGGGGAATATCTTCTCCGGGGTCAGCCGGCAAAAATGAAGTCCTCCAATGATGCAATCAAGGAAGGTGTCGGCATGGTATTTCAGGAAGGCTGTATGCTGATTAATATGACCATTACTGAAAATCTCTTCCTCTCAAATGAGCAGTCATTTATCAAAAACGGTATTCTTAATATTGCCAGAATGAGAGAAGAAGCCCAAAAAGCTCTTGCCAAGGTTGAACTGAAGATTGATCCTCAAACCCCCTGCAGCCGCCTTAGCCCGGCTCAGCGGCAGATGGTCGAGATCGCCAGACTGCTCTGGCTGTCAGAGCATTACGGCAAAGACAACCCAGTGATGATTCTTGATGAACCGACAACAGTTCTGCAGCAGAAAGAAGCTGACACACTCTTCAGAATTCTAGAAGACATCAAAAAACATGCAACAATTATTCTTATCTCACACCGACTCGAAGAAGTAATTGAAAATTCAGACCGGATCGTTGTGCTCAAAGACGGTGATTATATTACCGAAATGCCGGCAAATGAAGCGACAGAAGAAGGTATAGAAGAATTGATGGTTGGACGCAACCTTTCAGGAGAGCACTTCAGAGAAAGTGAGCAGCGGGAACCGGAAACAGAGAATTTCCTCGAAGTGCGCAACCTTACCATTGACGGCGTATTTGAGCCGATGAGCTTTACTGTTAAAAAAGGCGAAATATTAAGTCTTGTCGGTCTTATCGGTTCCGGCAAGGAAGAACTATGCCAGTGTCTTGCTGGAGTCAGACGTCCTACCGGTGGAGAGATACTGATAAACGGCAAGAACGTGCTGATTAAATCACCAAAGGATTCTATCAGATCCCGTATCGGCTATATCCCTATTGACCGGCGTAAGGAAGGTCTGGCTACAGATTTTGATGTTGCTGACAACATCAATATGCTCATTCTGAACAGCTTAAAAACAAAAGGCTTCCTCAACCGTTTTAAAGAAGCTGCAAATGCCAAAAAATGGGTTAAGGAAGCGCTGATCAAGACACCATCAATCAGAACCAAATGCCGTAATCTCAGTGGTGGAAACCAGCAGAAAGTTGTTATCTCAAAATGGCTGGCGGCTGAATCACAGCTTCTGGTTCTTGACCACCCTACACGTGGTATTGATGTCGGCGCCAAAGATGAGATATATCACCGCATACGCCTTCTGGCAAATGAAGGCAGATGCCTGATTATGATGTGCGACACTCTGGAGGAGGATATCGGACTGTGTAACCGCATGCTTATAATGAAGGACGGAAAGATGGTAAAGACAATCGACTGCCCTGCCGCTGAAAAACCGGAACCACTGGAAATACTCAGTGCAATAGTTTAAAAGACGCTGTAAACATACAGGGAAATTAACCAACTAATATCAACAATGCAACGAAATGGAGGGACAACCCTTGAACGCACATGCAAAACAGCGAATGCAGATACCTGCAATCTATATATCACTTTCAATGCTGATTCTGTTTTTAGTAATATTCTTTATCGGCAATCCCAGCTTTTTTAAACGCTACAATCTGCTGACTATCGGCACATCCGCGTCAATACTGCTTGCTGTCGGTCTGGGACAGGTTTTTACCATTCTTACCGGTGGTATAGATCTTTCAGTCGGCGGTATAATGTCACTGGTATCAGTAATTTTTATGGCACTGCTCAAAGACTATGGCCTTCTGGCTTTCCCGATCGCCGTCGCCGTTGGAGTCGTGGCAGGATTCGTCAATGGCTATCTTAACTCCCAGCTTAAGATTCCATCATTCATTACAACCCTGGGTACCGGCGGAATATTTGTCAGTGTGGCATATATGATATCGGAAAAGCCCTTATCCGCACCTACCGCTTCCTTTAAGATGCTGGATATTGTCAACGGTATGAGCCTTGGCTTAAAGCATATCATGTTTATAGCCGCCGCAATATTCATTATATTCTATATTATTCAGCGCTACACCGTTACCGGTCGGAATATTCTGTTAATGGGCAGTAATGAAAAGATGTGCTGGCTCTCAGGAGTTAATGTATTCTGGATCAGAATAATTGCCTTCACCCTTTCAGGACTGGGTTCAGGCTTTGCCGGTATCCTGCTGGCAAGTACACTATACAGCGGCTACCCTACAATAGGTAACGTCTATATTCTTAATTCTATCGCTACCGTGGTTGTAGGAGGAACGGCCCTTACCGGCGGTGCCGGAGGAGTTGTCAACACCCTTATCGGGGCACTTATAATGA
Organism: Planctomycetota bacterium; assembly: GCA_963677015.1. GTDB lineage: Bacteria > Planctomycetota > SZUA-567 > SZUA-567 > SZUA-567. The sequence goes on along the minus strand of OY781533.1, from coordinate 1,270,265 downwards.
GTGTGCTCAATAACGGCATGAATGTAATAGGCATTGATGTTTATGCCCAGCAGTCAATTCTCGGTGCCATGATCATTATCGCTGTTGCCGTCTCCTTTGACAAAAAGAAAGTAACAGTTATCAAATAGTCTCTTTTAGAGACAGTTATTTGCTGACCGTAAAATTAAAACATAAGAAAACACCATACTGATAACAGCAACACAACCTACCATATCAGTGAAGCCACAACCTGAAGGCTGCAAGTTCGAAAGAACCCGCAGCCTTCTCTTATATAACAATAAGACGAATTTGCCTAAGTAACTTAAATAGATAATTCCTCAATTAATTCAACACACAACAACAAATAGTAAACAAGCACTTACAAATATAAAGTATTTTCTCTTTTATTTTCAATACTGCTGCTATTAATTTATAACCTGATTTAAATACGCGATAACCTAGACTTAAATATAATTAAGTAGTGCAGACGAATTTTGTCCACTAAAAAAACGTAATTGCTCTTCCAGCTTTTTCTTTTTTTCATCGCTACTGTCATCATCATCTGTCATTTTATAAAAACTGTTTCCTGAACGCCACCAGAACTCAGAATCATTACTGGTCGGCCAGGAATCACCGCGATATTGACTCAACGATTCACCTACGGTTAACATTACAGATGTATCCCGAGGAGCATATGATGATCCCAAGTCTCGCTCCAGAAGAGACAGAATCTTTTCACGATACTGTGGATTATCCTTCATCCTTTCAAATGCATCCTCCGAAACATTCACAGTAGCGTTTTTTACAGTACTGTGGCATTTTATTTTATCAATTTCACTATAGAATTCTTCCTTAAACTTATTCATTTCTTCTTCTGGAGTCAAACTTTGTCCATTCTCTGTTTGATTAGTAGAGCGATTGTTTTTTAATAACAAGCTCTCTCTAGCATTTTGAGAGAACGATAAATCTGAAAAGTACGAGGAAATATTTGATAAATTACCGGTTAACATTGCATTGCCCCTTTATAAAGACTTATAATTTTACACACAAATATCGTCAAATAGCATTCCAGTAATAACAAACAATCCGCAAATTTATTATAAACTAACTATTTTAAATAATTTAAAAATTAATACTGCTTTAATTAAATTATAGAATATAATAATTATATTGATCCATTTTACCAAAGCAGAAGTAATTGCCAGAATTATCTACCGGCAATTATTTACCACACAAAAGAACACTAATATATGCAATGAAAGTTCACGTTTATAATTGATGATAAGTTTATAATAATATTACTTAACTAAGAAAGATGAATTTTTAACCCTAATTGCAGTAAAAGTTCTCCAACATATATACACACAATCCACACAAGCACAACGCTATAAGTTCCAATAAAGCAAACAATGAACTATCAGTGATCAGAAAAGCGGTACTTACAATGAAAACATTTTTCATATCTCTGGATGCCTTTAGAGGTATAATATCTATATTTGTTGTAATTTTTCACCTCAGAATTACGGACACGTTTCTGACCGGGTGGCAATTCATAAATTCCGTGCCGTTTTATCTGATGATCTTCTTCTTTACTCTAAGCGGATTTATAATAACCTTCAAATATGGTGACAAATTCCAGCTTAAGTTTTCTGCATTTATGAAAGCACGATTTGTAAGGATATTCCCGCTTCATCTTTTTATGTTTTTGCTGATTATCATTGGCGAGCTCATCAAATTATTACTCAATAACTATAATATTGTAAAATTCAACAACCTCCCATTTACCGGTTCACTAGCCCCCAAAGAAATAGTTCCCAACTTATTATTACTGCAGGCATGGCTCCCCTTTGCTGATACCTACAGTATAAACTATACCTCATGGTTCATAAGTGTAGAATTTTATTTATACGCTATCTTTTATATCATCACCATACAGTTACAACGCTTCCGCTTCTATATCCTGACAGCCTGTACTCTAATACTTAGCGTCTTCTTCTTCACACAAGCCGATGCCGATTCATGGTACTATGCCATTGAATTCGGTACTCTGTATTTCTTTTACGGAATACTGCTCTTCAAGGTTTACACCCGAATAATCAAAATTAAACTTGGCTATCTGCCGGCCAGTATAATTGAAATAGCCTGCACAATCACTCTCTACATCTTATTGAATTCAGCTGACTTCCCAGGTAAACCACTGCTAACATCGGTTATGTTTTTAATCTTTATCCTCACCTTCGCTTTTGATGCCGGAATAATATCGCAGCTGCTGAATAACCAGCTTATGCACTTTCTATCAAAAATATCCTACAGTGTTTTTTTAACCCATACTCTTATCATAAATATCTTCGTCTTAGCCTTTATCTTCATCCAAAAATACACCGGTCTAAATTGCACTGTCATGATCGGTAAAGAGCGATACCTGACAACCGGAAACATTACGGGCAATAATCTGTTACTGCTGGGAATCATTATAAGCGTCCTTCTTCTCGCTTCACTGACCAATAAGCATATAGAACAGAAATGGCGAAAACACTAACGCCTTCTTAAGCCCGCCCTCAAAATCTTCCTACAGTATCGCCGAACCCGCACCCTAAAATTCAGCACAAATTTCAATACTCAATATCACCCAGTAGATAAACAATACAATAACGCATAAATCAAATAACACCATCATACCACAGAGCAAATACAGCTATAAATGTTCCCGCCCACTCACATAATCCTACCGCTACCATCAAACGCGCACCAGCATATCACTGATATTTTATTGACTGAATCACTTTACAAAAATCGCAAACAGCGGTAAGATAATATATCCTGAAAGCAACCTGATATTCAGCATCAATCAAATAATTAATTCGGAGTATTGCCACATGAATATAATAGCATTTATCGTAAGGATATGGATGATAATCGCCGGCGGACTATTGATTTTAGTCTCTATCAAATGCCTGTTTTCAATTGAAAAGATAGGCCGAATCTTCAGCAACTACGAAAATGATGACTACAACTACTTTATAACCTTTCTCATTCTCTTTATTGTCGGTGTACCCTTATTGATCGCCGGCATCAATTCACTCCTGATATCCAAAAAGAATGAGATCATCGATACCGACGAAACCGAGAGTTAACTAAATAATAATCGAATCCCTCTATTTGCGGACAAACTTAATACCACTAACTTCAACCGGGAATAAACCAATGACAGCACTAACCATAGCCATCATAGCACTCGTAATCATACTCTACATAGTCATGCGCCGCCGCAAAGCCGCCGCCAGCACCACTCCACCAGCCACTACCAATACATCACCGTCCCTAGAATCCACCCCAACACCCAACCTAAATACCCAAGGCACCCCACCGCCCCAAAATACTCAAGACGCCAACTACACCTACAATAACGACGACCAGCCATTATTCGACCAAAAAACCCTGAAAGACGCCATCAACAGCAACAAAAACAAAGACTAAAAATTATTACATAATCACTACCAATAATCAGATAGTATCCACAACTCATTTCTGAGCTTATAAATACAAAAGCGTGCACCCAATCAGATACACGCTTCACGCTCATCTTTAAAATCAAATTTTTCTAAGAACGTATTTTCCAGATATGCTATTATCCGTTTAACCTCATTAATAATAGCTTTATAATACGCTGGCGTACTCTGATGTTTACATAGAAATTCAAGCCACCGCAGCCGCTTACTTTTATCAATTGTATATTCCAACATCTGTCACTCCTTCTAGTATGCTGAAGTAGATGAAAAAGAATCACAGTTAATAAAATAACATTGAAAAAATTATCCACTACGATATAATTTTTTAATAAGGAGAAAACATATGGCCATAAAAATTCGACTTAGAAAAATCGGTTGTATTGAAAATTCAGAGTATGAATTAAATGATTTAACAATATTATGCGGTATAAATAATTCCGGTAAAACTTATGCTGCAAATGCAATATATGGATTTTTAAAATATTGGCACACGGATTATGTACTACTTCAAGATGACAATCAGCTACGAGAATTAAGAACAACTGGTAGAACTGAAATTAATATAGAAAATTATTATAATAAAATAGACTCTATACTTAGCCATGCTAGCAATGAATACTCTAAAACTCTTGCAAGTATATTTGGCGGAAATCAAAAGTTATTCTCAAATTCGAAATGTGAAATATCTTTAACACATACAATAGAAAATAACACGACACAAAAAGTTAATACTAGCTATAGATTCGATGGTGTAAATAATATTAGGATAAAACTACTAAAATCACCTGATAGTCAATATTTAACTGTTACTATAAACAATGACAGCAATTTAGAGCAAAATAAAATACCTTCTTTTATTATCAGTGATATTATTAGTAGTACCGTAAAAAAATACATCTTAAAAGATCTTTTTCCTAAACCCATGATAATAAGTACTGAACGAACAGGATCCGTAATGTTCCAGAAAGAGCTTGATTTTACGCGTAATCGTATAGTTGAGTTTATTGGTACTAAATCATATAAAGTTAATCCATATACTTTTTTAGATCAATTTAAAGGGAATTATCCCATCCCCGTTAGAGATAGCGTTGATTTTACTCGAGAAATGCCAGAACGCATAAACGAAGAAGGTGAAATTGCAAAAACGCACCCTGAAATATTAGATATGTTCAATGACATAATAGGTGGGAAAGTCATTACTTATAAAAACGGCACAGTATACTTCGTCCCAAACATAAATAAATCAATCCGCTTAACTTTAGCAGAAAGTTCAAGTTCTGTAAGATCAATGTATCATTTAGGATGTTACATTCAATACACTTCAAAAAAAGATGAATTACTTGTTATTGATGAACCAGAACTAAACCTACACCCTGAGAACCAACGCAAAATAGCTCGATTATTAGCTTCACTTGTAAACGTGGGAGTCAAAATATTAATAAGCACACACAGTGATTATATTGTTAAAGAATTAAATACATTAATAATGCTAAATTCATATCCTAAAAATACAGAAATTCTTGATATAATAAAAAAAGAAAATTATTGTAAACAAGAATTAATATCATCTAAACAAATCAATGTATTTATAAATGAATTCAAATCAATGAAAATAAAAGAACGAAAAACCAAAGTCAAACGTGCTGTCCTCACACCTGCACATATTGATGATGATTATGGAATTGACGCACCAAGTTTTGATGATACTATTTCTAAAATGAATAATATTCAAAATCAGTTAATGTTTTAGTATCTTTACTAACAAATTATTATGAAATAATTATACTATGTCTGACATTACTAAACTTAAAAATATAATTAATCCAAAGGTAATTATACCAATAAAACCCTCACATACTATAGAATTACATGAAAACGCGAACATAACATCCGGACAAACTAGAAATTATATAATTACCATCAGTAATGTCCCAGAAGAATCATTAATCATCAAATGCGATTCTTTTCCTTGTCTCAGTAGTTTTATTTCAGAAAAAGGGATGAACTGCAGAGCAGACTATGCTATATTACATATAAAAGATAGCAAACCAATAATATCAATTATTGAAATTACAAGTTCTAAAAATAAAAAAGCGAAATCTAGTTCACAAATTACTAATCAATTACTAGGCGCAAAATCTGTAATTGAATACTGCAAAACACTTTTAATTAACTTTAAAAGCGAATCAATTTTAAATAACCCAAATTACAGTTTTGTTACAATCTATGGTTTAGGCAGAGGAACACAAAAACAACCCGTTTACCCCAATATTACTGGAGATATTGGGAAGAAACCTGATACCCCCATTGAATATTTAAAACCTAGCAGTGATGCGTTAAGATTTGAAATGTTATTTAATAGTACCGTATTTAGCAAAAAAAACAGAAAATTTAAAAAAAAATAATCAAACTCTATTGCGTCTTCTATATTCAAATTTTCTAGCTGTAATACGGTGGCAGCTCAACCTCAACAAAAAATACAATAAAAAAACGACTTATAAACTCTTGGTTTATAAGTCGTTAATTTGGAGCCACCTATCCGGATCGAACGGATGACCTGCGGTTTACAAAACCGCTGCTCTACCAGCTGAGCTAAGGTGGCATTTTTTTTACTGCAATTAAGACTTTGAATATAATACTGATAAAGGATTTTAATACAAGAGTATTTCCATGAAAATTTTTTTTTTTAAATAAAGCTTTTATTCTGGCGAATACCCCTGCCCATATAGTATAATATAGTTATAAAAAGGAAAATTTATTTACATAAAGAAAGGATACTGACTATGGGTATTGAAAGTATATCAGGTATGTCAACATCACTTCAAGGCATCTATAAATCCCAGTCAATGCTGAATCAGTCCGCACAGAATGTTGCAACTGGCGATTCTGACCTAGCCAAAGAGACAGTCACACAGATAACCGCCGAAAAAACCGAAGCGGCAAATGTTGAAGTAGTCAGAACCAGAGATGAAATGCTCGAAGAATTAATGAACATGAGAAGATAAATCTTATCTTTTAACCTTCCAGCCCCTCAGGTTAAATTTTCAACCTGAGTAAGGGTGTGATTTATTATATCCCTTCAAATCACCCGCATCTCATTTCATCATTAATAAACACCATTAAATATGAATAGGCTCTAAAAAGTTTTTAATACTACCTTCATGTATTAAAAACTTTTTATATTTTATAATCTCACAAATCATTACTCAAAAAAGTTTACAAGATTATACCAAATATCTTGTTTTTTTCTCTTTGCTCCGCAACAATCCTAAATATAATTCAAAATAGTGTTTCAATAGTATGATAATAATAAATTTTACAAAACATTATCTCTGCAATACGAATAGAAAGCTTATTAGAAAGAGGCATCCCCATGCGCTATGTTATAATTATTCCCGATGGAGCGGCCGACCGTCCCCATCCTGATCTGAATAACGCTACCCCGCTGGAAGCAGCCAATATACCGAATATTGACACTTTAGTACGGGAAGGTATTCTCGGTAGAGCTGCAACCGTTCCTGAAGGCATGGCTCCCGGGTCTGATGTTGCCAACCTCTCTATTCTCGGCTATTCTCCTAAAAAATATTACTCCGGCAGAGCGCCGCTTGAAGCAGCGAACAGAGATATTAAACTAAGTGACGATCAGGCTGTATTCCGGGCAAATACTGTAACTGTTACCGATGGTGTTATGACCGATTTTGCCGGCGCCCATCCAACCAATGAGGAAGTCTACCCGCTGATTGATTACCTCGAAGAAAAACACAACATCCCCGGGGTAAAGCTGCACCATGGCGTCAGCTACCGCCACCTTTGCGTAATTGATAACATGGCAGACAACATACCGGACACTACTCCCCCGCATGACATTACCGATGAAAAGGTTGCCCCACATTTACCGGATTCACCACTGCTCAATAAAATAATGGATCGCAGTAATGAACTGTTAAAGGAATATCCACTCAACATTCAACGACAGCAGATAGGCAAAAATCCTATTACTCAACTCTGGCTCTGGGGCGGCGGCATAATGCCCAAACTTCCTACCTATAAAGAAAAATTTAACATCAAAGGCGCTATGATCAGTGCTGTCGACCTGCTCCAGGGAATTGCGAAACTGGGTGGGCTTGAGGTTATCCAGGTACCGGGAGCTACCGGATTTTATGATACAAATTACCGGGGAAAAGGCGAAGCTGCGATCGAAGCTCTAAAACGTCTCGATCTTGTAGTTGTGCATGTTGAAGCACCGGATGAAGCCGGACATAATGGAGAAGCGTCAGAAAAAATACGAGCGCTTGAAAACATCGACAAATTTATAGTCGGCCCAATCCTGCAGGCGGCACGGGAATCAGGTGACATCCGTATTCTCTGCATGCCAGATCACCCAACCCCGCTTGCGCTCAAGACCCATACTTCAGACCCCATTCCATTCACTATCTGGGGTTCAGGAATAGAAGCTGATGCATCACAAGTATTTACCGAAGAAGAATCCAAGGACAAAGATATAGTTGAGGGCTGTTCCCTGATAGATATTCTGCTTAAATAGATCTTAAAAGCAGAAATACATCCACGCAGCAGGAAAGACGCTGCCGACAATAAACGCCGGCAGCCGTGGGTTAATGACAAATTATTACAATTGCAGATATAATATTATAGACAAAGGAGAAAACAATGGACATTCTATCACAAGCCGAAAGTCTGGAGCTTAGAGACGATCTTATGCACCGGGACAACCCGGTAGTCATCGACCACCCACTGCTGACCCACAAATTGAGCCTGATGCGACGTTACAGTAAAGAGCTGGCTTTTGAAATGGTCAGAGACCGAATAGAGGGCATCCTTAATGATGATGATGTCAGTGATAAAAGCTCAGCTCTCACCAGCAGCCTGAAAGATACTCTTGCCCGCGAAAGCACAACCAAACCTTTATTTCGCAGCCTGGCCAAAGAAGTTTCAACTATTCTGTTCTATGAAGCGACCCGCAAACTCCCTCTCGAAGAAAAAGAAATAACCAGCTGGAGCGGCACACCGACCAAAGTCCAGCAGCTTTCAGGTAAAAAACCTGTTATCGTCCCTATTCTGCGTGCCGGAGAAGGCATGGTACACGGCGTTCTTGAGCTTGCTCCAAATGTAAAGCATGCAACAGTGGGCTTCTACCGCGATGAAGAGACATTCGAGCCCAAGGAATATTACTGGAAACATCCTAAAAATATGGACAAGCGCTTTGCAATTATCCTGGATCCGATGCTGGCTACCGGAGGAACTGTCTGCGCTGCGCTCAAAGAAGTAAAAGCCAGCGGCTGCAAACATATAGCTGTTCTCTCAATTGTCGGCGCCCCACAGGGCGTAAACCGTGTCCTTCAGGAGCACCCTGACGTTATGATTTATCTCGGAGCTCTCGATCTTTACTTGAATGAAAATGCATATATTATACCTGGGTTGGGTGACGCAGGGGACCGTATTTTTGGAACAAAATAGGAGATAACAACGTGAAATATGAATTCAATCTGAAGTCTGCACCATTTGGCCTGCAGGCCATCTGTGTTGCATTCGGCTCGCTGGTACTGGTGCCGATACTGACAGGGCTTTCCCCGTCGGTAGCGCTCTTTACCGCTGGCATCGGCACTCTGGCATTTCAAATTATAACCAGAGGAAAAATACCACTCTTTCTCGCTTCAAGTTTCGCCTATATTCCAGCGATTCAGTATGGCGTACAACACTGGGGTATCGCCAAGACCCAGAGCGGGCTTATTACAGCCGGTATTGTACAGATTATCGTAGCAATTTTTATTCGCACTTTCGGTTATGGGTTTATCAAAAAGATTCTGCCGCCGGTTGTTATCGGCCCTGTTATCATGGTAATAGGCCTAAGCCTGGCTCCGGTTGGAGTAAACATGGCCAGAGGTATCGGTACCGACCATACCGAAAATACCTGTCTGCTGGTGTCAGGTATCACTCTGATCGTTGCCATGTGGTCAGTAATGCACAAAGGCTGGCTCAAACTGTTCCCGATTATTATCGCAATAGCGGTCGGTTACGTAGCCTCAATCTTCCTTGGTATTGTCGATTTCACCCCACTGCATAATAATGCCTGGCTGGCGACACCTAATTTTACGGCTCCGGTTTTTGACTGGTCGGCTGTTCTCTATATGATTCCTATCGCCCTGGCTCCAACCATTGAACACATTGGTGACGTCTCTGCCATATCTTCAGCCACCGGCGAGAACTATTTCAAAGATCCCGGTCTTCACGCGACTCTCTTTGGTGACGGCTTTGCCACCAGCCTTGCCGGCTTCTTCGGCGGTCCTCCAAACACCAGTTACTCTGAAGTTACCGGAGCAGTCATTCTTACCAAACAGTTCAACCCGGCAATTATGACCTGGGCAAGTATCGTAGCTATCGCGGTTGCATTTGTCGGCAAGCTCTCCGGACTTTTAGCCACTGTCCCCGCTCCAGTTATCGGTGGAATGATGATACTGCTCTTTGGTATGATAACCACAGTCGGTATTAAAGAACTGCATAAAGCCGGAAAACACGACCTTGATAAGAGCCGCAACATGATCATTATCGCGGTTATTCTTGTTTTTGGCATCGGCGGCATGACCTTCGGCAATGAAAGTTTTCATATTGCCGGAATCGGACTTGCAGCAATTACCGGTATCGTTCTGAACGCTATCCTTCCAAAATCAAACGAACCAGAACCCAAGACTCCACTGGAAAACATCTAATATTTAATTCTATTGTTTCATTAAAAAAAAGAATCCTGAACCAAATGAACGGTTCAGGATTCTTTTATGTGCGTTCAGGATAAAACTTATGCAAAATAACGATCCAACAGTCCCTTGAAAGCACAGCCATGACGTGCCTCATCCTTACACATTTCATGAACTGTATCATGAATCGCATCATAACCGAGCTCTTTAGCCTTTTTAGCAATATCCAGCTTGCCCTGAGTTGCGCCGTGTTCCGCTTCAACACGTACAGACAGATTTGCCTTAGTATCAGCAGCCACAACCTCCCCCAGAAGCTCCGCGAATCTGGCTGCATGATCAGCCTCTTCAAAAGCAATACGCTTATAAGCTTCAGCTACTTCAGGATAACCCTCACGATCAGCCTGACGGCTCATAGCAAGATACATACCTACCTCAGTACACTCACCGGTAAAGTTAGCGCGTAAACCTTCTACAATCTCAGGATCCACACCCTTGGCCACACCAATTCTGTGCTCATCCGCAAAAACCAGCTCCCCTTCAGCCTGCAGCACAAACTTATCCTTGGTTGCACCACATGTTGGACATACGTCAGGTGCTTCGCCTTCTTGAGTATAACCGCAGATAGTACATACATATTTAGCCATTGTAAACTTCTCCTTCTAATCTTAAAAATTTCTAATCAAACACCAGTAATATAATATCACGTAACATTTAACGTAATTCAATTATTATTAAGACAATCCTTACAGGTGCCGCGTAACTGCAGAACCATAGACTTGACTTCCCCCACTTCTGAAAGATCATTTTCCTTGAATAACTTTCTCAACCCGCTGAAATGAAAATCCTTTATACCGCCACAGCGTTCACAAAGGAAATGCTGATGCTCGGTTACATCTGCGTCATACCTTACACGTTCACAGAGCTGTTCAACCTTTATCGCCGCTCCCATTTCCTCAAAGAGTGCCAAAGTACGATAAACAGTATCTTTTGACACATTGGGCATTATCAGACGAATACGATTATATATTTCATCAACACCAGGATGTTCATCGGTTGCTGCCAGCGCCTTAAATATTTCAATTCTCTGCGGTGTAATCTTCACCTTATTCTTTTTACAGAGTTTGAGGAAATTCTCCATTTTCTCTGAAATCATTTCTGTAGAAAGCTCCATAACGTTACCTCGCAATAAAAAGTCAAGAAATATTTATTACTATCAGAACTTTGCAACAACCTAAATAGTATTAATTCTTAATTAAGAATATATCTTATCTAGCAACTTAAGTCAAGATTAAAATTTTATTTTTATTTAAAAAAAAGGTATTGCAACATAAAACATTTCTAATATACTTCCACAGTACAAAGTTGATGCGGAGCTGGCGGAATTGGCAGACGCGCTAGATTTAGGATCTAGTTTCTTACGAAGTGGGAGTTCAAGTCTCCCGCTCCGCACCATAAAAAATCGATTGAGTTTTCTCAATTTTATATAACCCTGATCGATTGATCAGGGTTTTTTAATAACCGTATACAGGCATAAATCATGACCTCTGATTCACACATAAAACTGAAAGCAAAATTATTTCTTCTTTCTCTTTTATTCACAGTAATTATTATTATTGTCACCGGTGCTGTTGTGTCACTGCTATGGCATAGCCTGCAACCTCCAGAGACTAGCGGCCTGGCTATCAGTATACCATTCCTTTTTACCTATATAACAGCCACGCTTCTTGTTGCAACACTATGTTTAAAAATCTGGAATAAGCTTTTAAAACGGCAACAGCAAATCCACACAACCAGAGTCATACCTGAAAAATCGCTCAGCTCCGTAAAACGGAAAATTCCCTTAGGCACCTATATAAGGTATATTGCTCTTCTCATTATTCTATCATTATTACTTAATTTCATCAACAGCACCGTCTTTCACCAACCAGAGATTACGCCCTGGCAACAAGATCTGCTTACCGCGGCAGGTAATTCCAAATTACTGATTTTACTGTTTCTTATAACCGCCGCTATTATTGCACCTATCTGGGAAGAGCTTGTTTTCCGTGGCCTGCTCTTCTCAAGCCTTAATCTCTTCCTGCCACAAGCCGCAACTACAATTATTACAGCGCTGCTCTGGTCACTGGCTCATATTCAGCAATATAATGTATTGCTGCTGGCTGAGATCATTCTGCTGGGCATCATTCTGGGAGTTTCCAGAGCCCGAACCGGATCTACAAAAATACCTATAATTCTGCATATATGCAATAATTTAATTGCTTTCACTAATATGTATTACTATATTAAATAGACAAACAGCTTCTCGGCAATAATATTTATATAGAAACGGACAATGACAACAAATCAGAATATCAGACACGTAACAATTATGGGTTTAGGACTTTTCGGTGGTGGCGTTGGTGCTGCAGAGTATTGGGCGAAAAAAGGAGCTGCCGTCACAGTTACCGATCTTCGGGACCGGGAAACTCTAGCTCCGTCAATATCAGCCCTCTCCCGCTACAGCAATATCACCTATGTTCTGGGAGAGCATAGAGAACAAGATTTTACTGATACCGATCTGCTCCTGGTAAATCCGGCAGTAAAACCTGATAATCATTTCCTTAGACTGGCACGGGAGCACGGGGTACCAGTCACAACCGAGATCGGTATTTTTATCCATGAACACCAGCAGGTTTCCGGAAACCCGATAATTGCGGTAACCGGATCGAATGGAAAGTCAACAACAACTGCCCTGCTATCGCATATACTCAGCACCATAAATCCCAATACCCTCAGTGGAGGTAACATTGGAGGATCACTACTAAAGCTACTCGGGACCTATCCTCAAGGAACACCAGCAGTACTGGAATTATCCTCATTTCAACTGCACTACCTTGCCGATGACGGTTTCGCTCCAGAAATCGGAGTAATAACAAATCTAGCTCCAAATCATCTCGATTGGCACCTTACCGTAGACAATTATTACAATGACAAACAGCAGCTGATAAACAAACAGAGTAATTCTGCCTTTGCTATTCTGAATTACGCCGATCCTATTCTTAAAGAATGGAATGCAGCAACCAGCGCCACAACAATTTTCACCTCGCTCAAGCCGCCGGAAAAAGACAACCATGCCGGTATCGAGAATGATATCTTCACTATCTGCTGCCAGGGTCGGAAACTTCCGCTTGCCAAACTGACAGAACTCAAACTGCCTGGAACTCACAATCAGGAAAATGCTCTCCAGGCACTTTCAGCCGCCTTCATATATATAACAAATTTCCTGCAAGTTAAGGACAAAGACGTACTGAAAGGAAGAATAAAAACTTTCACCGGGCTGCCACACCGGCAGGAAATAATCGCAGAGGAGCCCGGAACAATATATGTAAACGACTCCATTGCAACAACGCCCGAGAGCACGATAGCTGCCCTGAGATCCTATCCGGAACGCAGAATTATTATTATTGCGGGAGGCTATGATAAAAAAATACCACTTGAATCGATGAGCCGTGAGATTGCAGAAAAAGCCGCTGCCGCAATACTGATCGGGCAGACATCTGAGATTATAGCAAATCAGATTAGAAAATATAAACCAGATTTTGATATTGTCGTAACGGGCAGCCAGCCGTTTTCAGAAGCTATAAGTGAAGCAAAAAAGCGAGCTTGCGGAAATTCAGAAATTATATTGTTAAGTCCTGGGTGCGCCAGTTACGGTATGTTTGACAACTTTCAGCACAGAGGTAATGAATTCAAAGCCATTGTGACTGCAACAATTGACGCCAAATGAGACAAATGAAACATTATTGCTGTTAAAATCTTGGTTTAACCTAAAACTAATTATTAGCAAAGATAAACGATACAATAAGTTTTATTATTTATAAAAAAGAAAGTACAATTTAATTTTATTAATTACATATTTATGTTAAAATTAAAGTTTAGAAATGTATTAATTTTGTATGCTATAGGTATCTGAACAAATGATGACAGAGAAGGACTACTTTTTAATCAACGATACACAGATGAACAAACAGGAAAAAATTCTGGTTGTTGATGATGATGCGACCTTGCGGCTGGTCATCAGTGAAGCCCTTGCCACCTGCTCTTATAAAATTCATAATGCTGAAAATGTCGAAACAGCCAGAGAACTTATACTAAACAATGAATACGATCTTATTATAACTGATATTATTATGCCGGGAGAATCCGGAGTTGACCTCCTGAGCTGGGCCAAAAATAATGGCATAAAATCTCCATTCATTATTATGACCGGACACGCAGATCTAAATGCAATCGCTGATGCTCTAAACTTCGGGGCAAACTACTTCCTGCAGAAGCCGTTCCGACCGATGATTCTTATTGATGCAGTAAGCAGAATTCTGGATAGTGAAAAACTGCGTAAACAGAATGAAGCTTTACGTATAAAGCTGGCAAGCTATAATGAACAGCTTGAACGTGAAATAGAAGAAGCAAAGCTGGAAAATCAGAAGCTCTTTATGGCCACACTCACCACCCTCACCAATGCGATTGATGCCAGAGATGAATATACCTGTACTCACTCCAGCTCGGTTGCAGAACTTTCAAAAGCCTTATCAAAAAAAATGGGCCTCTCTTCATCATTTCAGGCAACAATAAAGACTGCCGGTCAGTTACATGATATCGGTAAAATAGCAATTCCGGAAAATATACTGCTCAAGCCCGCCAAACTGACTACCGAGGAATATGCACTGATCAAGCAACATCCTGTTCACGGTGAAAAAATACTCAAACCAATACCGGATTTCGATACCATCCTTCCAGCTATCCGGAATCATCATGAACGTTTTGACGGCGGAGGATATCCGGATAATCTTAAAGGTGACGATATTCCACTCATGGCCCGCATAATTACAGTTTGTGATACCTGGAATGCCATGCGTACCAACAGACCATACCGCAATATTATGCCATTTGATAAAGCATTGGGAGTAATCCGGGACGAACGCAACAAGCAGTTTGACGGCGACATCGCAAATACCTTTATTGAAATGATTGAATCGGCAGAATTTCAAATTGCCATTTAAGTTATTCTCTGTCTGTCCCAGATGATTTATATGCTAATTTTCAAACAGACCTGATTGTGTTACATTTTACAGTAAAATTTAATAACTCCAGTAATAGTTAAATATTAAATAAAAGTATCTTTATTATTGACGTATGCGACATAAGACTTAAAATAAACAAAATCGTATTGCTTTAATAATAAAATGTTATTTTCTCAGTAGTAAAAGGTCACAAAAATGTCGGACAAAGAACTCAAGATTTGGATGGATGGCGAGCTGGTAAAACAAGGCGACGCCAAGGTATCAGTATTTGATCATGGTCTGTTGTATGGAGACGGAATTTTTGAAGGTATCCGCGCATATAATGGCAAGATTTTCCTCTGTAAAGAACATATGGATCGTCTTTACGAAGGTGCTCATTATATCAACCTCGAAATTCCTTACAGCAAAGAAGAGATGGTCGAGGCTGTAAATGCAACAATTAAAGCCAATGATCTGGTTAACGCCTATATCAGGCTTATTGTTACCAGAGGCGTAGGAGATTTAGGGCTTGATCCCAGAAACTGCCCCAAACCATCCGTTATCATTATTGCCGCAAGTATTGCTCTCTATCCGGAAGAATTGTATCAGAAAGGCCTTGAGATAATCACTTCAGCTGTCCCTGCAGTACATAGTGAAGCGCTGAACCCAAGAGTAAAATCTCTGAACTATCTCAACAACATTCTGGCAAAGATGGAGGCTATCCGTGCCGGTAAGCTTGAAGCAATCATGCTTAACAGTCAGGGTTTTGTTGCGGAATGTACAGGAGATAATATTTTTATCATCAAGAATGGCGTCATCAAGACCCCAAGTATATTTTCTTGTATTCTTGCAGGCTGCACCCGCAATCTGGTTATTAAACTGGCGAAAGAAGCTGGTATACCAATTGAAGAAACAACTCTTCAGAGATATGATCTTTACACTGCTGACGAATGTTTCCTGACCGGTTCCGGCGCCGAAGTTATTCCGGTTATAGACATTGATGGACGTAAAATCGGCAGCGGTAAACCTGGTGATATCACCAAAGATATGCTAAAGCATTTCCGTGATTTTATTGCCCAGCACTAATTTTTTCTGCACCTGTCCGGCTAATACCCGGTCAGGTGCCGCTATAAATAGCATTAACACCTGTTTGACTCTTTCTTTCATGTTCACAAAAGGGGGATAACCGATGCCCGAAATACGTATGGCAAATGGCCCGCATAAAGGCCAGCGATTTGAAATAGAAGACAAATCTATCACCCTTGGTAGAGATGACAACTGCACTATTCAAATAATGGACAAAGGTGCAAGCCGTAAACATGCGGAAATTTTCCGTATCGGTGAAATGTGCTTCCTGCGTGATTTTAAAAGTCGCAATGGAACCTTTCTCAATGATGAAAGAATAGAAGAAGAACTGCTCAGAGACGGCGATACCATCAAAATCGGCGGCACAATCATTGATTTCTGTGCAATCTCAACCAACGACAAAAACAGTAACGTTGAATTCTTCGATGAAGAAGACAGCAGTTCAAACCTCGAGCTTGACCTTGCCGATCTAACCGACCTTAATGCCTCACAGGGTGATGGTGCTGATATGTTCCGGCTGCGCAGCCTCTACAAACTGGCCCGGATCATCGATAAATCAACGAATGAAAAAACACTTATTGAAGAAGCGTTGCCGTTAATTACCGAACACTTCAACAGTGAGATGACTTTTATCTTTCACCGTAACAGCGAAACCGAAGAATTTGAACCGATCGGTTCTGACGTTAAGCGCGGCAAAGATAAAAAAATGATATCCCGCTCTATTATCCAGAGAGCAATAAAAGATAAAATGGCTATATTAACAACCGATGCCACCAGAGACGGACGTTTCAGTTCACAGGAGAGTATCCTTGCCAATAATATCCGCAGCGTTATCTGTGCCCCGCTGTCAGTATCCGGACGTATAAGCGGTGTGCTTTATCTGGCAAGTAACGCCCCAACCATAACTTTCCGCGAAGAAGATCTCGAACTGGCAGCAGCTATGGCAGATCAGGTTGGTCTGGCGCTTACTAATTTCCGGTACCGCAGTCATCTGCGCGGAGATCTGCTCAATACCATACAAACACTCGTTCTTGCTGTTGAAGAACGCACCCCTCAGATTCGCGGCCGTTCATCAACTGTAGCTGAATATGCACAAAAAATTGCCCAGAATCTTAATATTGATGAAGAAGCCGAACAGATAGTCATTCTGGCCGGTCTACTGCATAATATCGGAATTCTTAACCCCGATAATATTGAACTATTCTGTAAAGATACCCATGGTATAACTTCTGACGAGCGTTTAAACATTGAACGAGAGAGAATAAAAGCTTCGCTCAATGTTATCGCCGGCATGAAATGCTATGACAGTATTCAGAACACGATTCGCTATATGTACGAAAGAGGCGACATGAGTGGTCCAAATCAGCTTGAACGTTATGAGATACCGGAAACAGCGAAAATAGTCAATATTGCACTGGAGTTTGAAGAAGCACTTCGAATCAGGGGACAGAGTAATAAAAACCTTATCCTCCAGGAGATGGAGAGTAAGGCGGAAATTCTTTATGATAAGCGTATTGTAAGAGCACTCATTGCACTGTAACCGTCATAAATATACTATTAGCTGTTTTTCGGAGATTTCCTATTGAAAATAATTGAATGCGGGCTTATACAGATACTTATCTCTGAAAATTCCAGTTCTCAAATGATTGTTCTTAAAGAGAAAGACGGCACACGCTGTCTTACTATAGAAATAGGCATTAACGAAGCTGTTGCAATCAAAAATAGCATCGACGGCTACGAACTTCCCCGACCTCTTACACACGACCTTCTGCATCACACCATTGAAGCTCTCGCGGCAAGAGTCAAACACATCATTATTTCTGATATCCGCCCTTATGATGAGGGAGGAGCTGTTTTTTTCAGCCTACTGGTACTGGAAACCGTAGACGGCAGAGAAATTTCTATCGATTGCCGCCCTTCAGATGCCATAGCGCTTGCCGTACGCTGCAACTGTGAAATCTTTATCGCTGAAGCAGTACTGGATATAGCGGGAAACTGATTATAAACTTCCACTCATAATATTTACTTATATAATAATCTCACCTTTACTTGTTTAATGACATTTTATACGGTAGTATATAACTATATCGCAATATTCGCATATTCGATATACACAGTAATTGCAGCGCCTGCGATAAAATCGCGCGAATTCTTCAGGGGAAATCCACAATCTGTTAATTACCAAGGAGCCAGCAATGTCAAGTGTCAGCAGCAAGGTAAAGTTTTCATCACTATTCTCACCAGCACAGGTACTCTGTAATATAGAATCAGATCAGCGAGACCTGGCAATAATGGAGTTACTGAGAAAATTAGCCTATGAGCATGGGGTAGGAAATGTTTCGGCGGTCTTCGACGAGATTATTAAACGTGAAACAGATATGTCTACTGTTATCGCTCCCGGTATAGCCATACCGCACGCCAGAATTGCTTCAGTCAACGAATTAGTAGTAGGAGTAGCCACTTCAAACACCGGAGTAGCCTGGACCGACAATAGCAGCATCAGAGTTATTATTCTGCTGCTTATACCCAAGGAGCAGCCGGGGCTATACCTGCAGGCAATAAGTGCTCTGGCAAGTATCTGCAGCACGCCTGACTCAGACAAGACAATATCCGAACTGGGGTCGGCAGATGAACTCTGGCGTTATTTCGACCGTGGAGGTCTGATTCTTCCCGATTATATCTGCGCAGGTGATATAATGCGTGATGTTGAAGTCAAACTCTACGAAAATGACACTCTGGAAAAAGCTATAGATTACTTTGTAAAATATAACTATCTAAGTCTTCCGGTTGTAGATGTAAACAATGAACTTATCGGCGTTGTCTCCGCACAGGAACTCTTGAAGGTAGTCCTGCCGGATTACATACTATGGATGGATGATCTCTCGCCAATTCTAAATTTTGAACCGTTCGCAGAAATTCTGCGCCGGGAGAATATGACCTGGCTGGCAGAAATAATGACCACGGAAGTTCCAAGTATTCAGATTACCGCCCCGGCAGTACAAATTGCCAAGGAAATGACCCGCATAAACGCGACCAGAGTCTATGTTCTTGACGGCAAAATTTTGAAAGGAGTCATATCACTCCGGGGATTCCTCAGCAAAGTGCTCAGAGAATAGCAGTAAACCTTCAACACTCACAAACCACTCAATAACTATCAGGAGCATAATATGCATTCAGACGAAGCAGGAAAGATTGAAACCCGCTCATTACTGATTCGCGGGGCAATAATGATAGGTGTCACAGCTTGCGTTGGCTATATAGGAACTCTTGTCAACCTCACAGAAGAGCAGATGCTCTCCTCCTCTATTTTTATAATGATTATTATGGCAACCCTGCTCTTCTGGGCATTCCGGCTGGCCATTGCTTTTGTCGGTACCGGAATTCTTTTCGGTGCCAGAGTCATAACAGTCACCCAGTTTACCCATGATACAGAACTGCCGATTATTCTATTTCTCGTCGGGATGATGGTAATTGTCGGAGTACTCAAGGAACTAGGTCTCTTTACCTGGATAATTCAGCTGGTAGTTAACTGCCAGAGCCTCTCAGGACTTATGTTTATCGGTATTATTGTCTATCTCAGTGCCTTGCTTGCCTGCGCCGTGGACGAGGTTACAAGTATTGTATTTGTTTCAACCCTGATATTTCAGGTATGCGACACACTGAAAATCAGAGCCACCCCGTATATAATAATAGCTGTTCTCGGCACCAATGTCGGCAGTGCCGGCACCATGCTCGGCAACCCGGTCGGTATCCTTATCGGCAGCCGCGGAAATCTCGGCTTTGTAGACTTTATATACTGGGCATTCCCGATAATGCTGCTTACACTCAGTGTATCGCTGGCAATACTGCTTTTCTGGTTCCGTAAAGACATAGCCCTGCTCGATGAACGTCTCACCCAGCGCCGTGACATGGGACTGACACTGGGACCTCTAGTGCAGGTTCCATACAAGCGCGGACTTTTTATTCTGGTTGCAATGATCGCATTCATAGCTTCACACCACACACTGGAGCATAACCTGAATCTTGAAGCCAACACCCTTATGATAGTTGCACCGCTGGTAGTTGCGGGTATCCTCATGATCTGGCGCTATAAAAGAGCCAGACACTATATTGAAGATGAGGTGGAGTGGTGGACGCTCCTCTTTTTCATGATGCTCTTCGCAGTAGCTGGGTCACTTGAACACAGCGGCATAACCGTACGTATTGCTGATGAATTCAAAACAACCTTCCAGAATACACCATGGCTGCTGACACCGGCAGTAATATTCATTTCAGCTATTGGCTCAGCCTTCGTCGATAACGTAGTCTTTGTCGCCGCATTCCTGCCGGTAGTAGAACACCTGGATGATTTCCGCCTCTGGTGGGCACTATTATTCGGTGCCTGTTTCGGCGGCAATATAACCATGATCGGATCCACTGCCAATATAGTTGCATTGGGCATGCTGGAAAAACGCTGCCGCCTTCATGTAGCATTTCTGGAATGGCTCAAAGTAGGAGCGGTTATCGGTGTTGTATCCTGCCTCATTGCCTGGGGGGGAATATCATTACTTTCACCTTATATGCCGGCAAATAAAATCAACAGCGGTAAAGATACAGCCACACACACAACTGTAAATCCTGACACAACTGTAAATAAGGCTGTAATAACCCAGATCCATGAATAATTCTTCAAGTAAAAATAAACTATGGCAATTTTGAGACAAACAGCATAATTTATTAATATCTCGCTTGAAAAAAAAAACGTCTTCATTTACTATATTATAAACGAGCTTACAAATAGTTAGCAAATTATCGTTTCGCCTATTTCTTTTCGTCAATACAGGTAACAGGGTATAATAATGAAAGATATTCTTCCACTGCTAAAATCACATCTTCCGGACACTGTTTCTAAAATTCTAAAAACAGAGAGCCAGCTTTCACTCGCACGCCTAGAACCAGCAACAGAAACGCTGGCGATATCTTACGGTGTTGAGGGTGAAATCACCGGCAAGATAACCCTGCTCTTTGATGAAGCAGAGGCTATCGCCCGACGTTTTCTTTCCATAACTATTGGTGACGAAGAAGCCGCAACTGTTGAAGAATCCTGCCACGAAGTAGGCAATCAGGTACTTGGGCTCTTGTTTGGCTCTCTAAGTAATTCCGGGACAGAAATAAGACTATCCTCATTTGGTGACAATCTGGAACCGGAACAGATTAAAAAGTGGCTTGATAGCGGAAATTATCTGACCGCAATGACAACTGAAGCCTACGGAACAATATATATTTATGTTATGCTGGATTCAACGGAAATTCCCCAGACACCGGATAACCCGCAGGAAGATAACACAGCGGGAAAAGAACCGGTCACAGTTATGATTGTTGACGACTCACCGGTAATGTGCGCCTTTTTGAAAAAGATTTTCCTGGAGATGAATTATAATATTGTTGCCATCGCCGAAGACGGCATGGAAGCGCTGGAGAAATTCAAAAAATTCAAACCGGAACTGGTTACTCTGGATATTATGATGCCAAAACTGAAGGGAACAGATGTTCTAAAGGAAATAATAAAGATTTCCCCGGAAACAACGGTAATCATGGCCTCATCGATTGCCGACGCCAAAACTGTCATGAACTGCCTGCGCATAGGGGCTAAACGCTACATAGTCAAACCATATGATAAAGAATCAGTGGTCTCTGCAATCGAAAAAGCGCTGATGATTAAGAAAGACTGAATATGAATGAAGGAATAAATGAATTTCTTGAACTCTTTCTTCAGGAGAGTAGCGATCGCTTTGAGGAGCTGAGCCACGAACTGGTCGCACTCGAGGAGAGCCCTTCAGATGAAGAGGTTCTCTATTCTATAATGCGCCACATGCATAGCATCAAGGGCAGCGCCGGAATGTTCGGTTTTGATAATCTCAAACTGATCGGTCACCGTTTAGAGGATCTATGCGAAATTGTCCACAAAGATCCAAGCCTGGTCAACGCCAAGGTTATGGACACACTATTTGCCGGAACAGACCTGCTGCACAGTTCTTTCAAAAAAATTGCTGAATCCGGAGAGAGCAGCGGTGAACTTACCCATCATGAAAAACTATTTCTTGAAGAGCTGGATGAAATTATCAAAGCTCTATACAATGACGGTCTTGATCTGCCGACAGCGACAACTGACCTTCTGGACAGTCTGGCAAATCTCCTCCCATCCATCGAGGGTATAATCGATCTTGACTCCGTAAACAACGATATCAGCAAGGTCAGAACCTGCCTTGAAAAAGGCGATGAGAATGACATAACCCAGAAAGCCGGAACCCCGCTATTCTTCAACGGTACCAATATCGCCAGTGAAATACAGCAGCTCAGCGAGATTATCGATCAGGCAAATTCCGCTCCTCTTGATGACGACGGAGCGAACCGCTTCTTCTCAGTTATGAAAAAAGTCTTGAGTATTGTCGAAGCTGCAGATATTCCGGAACTGCAGGCACTTCTCTTTGATATGAAGGAGAGTATCAAGATGTTCGCAGAACTGGAACTTGATTTTGATAATCTCCAATCTGAATATTACCGGGAATCAATCAATGAGTTGTTAAAATACAGTCAGAGTGAAGAAGAAGATGAAATCATAGAAGAAGACAGTATAAAAATTGAAAATACCGACACAAAAAAACAGACGCCGGCACGTAAAACCGTCAGAGTTGAAGAAGCAAAAATAGATAAGTTTCTGGATAATGTCGGTGAGCTTATTATCTTAGGAGAAATTTTTAACAATCTGCAGAAAAAGTTTTCTACTATTGTAAACTCAGACCAGCTGGAACTTGTACGTGAATTTACCGGTGCCAACAATGATTTCAGCAAACAGGTATTCGGTCTGCAAAAGTCATTAATGGATATCAGACGAATTGAAATAAACACCATAACCACCAGCATAACCCGTCTGGTTCGAGATACCGCCAGAAGTCTTGGTAAAGAAATCAGTCTGGAAATAATCGGAGAAAATGCTGTAATCGACAAAAGCCTTCTGGATGATATTAATACCTGCCTGGTACATATTGTCCGTAACTCCTGCGATCACGGAATTGAGCAGCCAGAAACACGTCTGGAGGCCGGCAAGGAGCGGGTCGGGCATATTACTCTTACAGCTGTGAATGAAGACAATTCACTTATCCTTAAAGTCAGAGATGATGGTAAAGGTATTGATACTGCCAAAATAAGCGCTACGGCACTGGAAAACGGCATGTATACCCAGGCTGATATCGATGAGATGAGTGAAAGACAGATTATGGAGCTGATTTTCCAAAACGGTTTTTCAACTGCCGAGAAGATCTCCGATATCTCAGGTCGAGGTGTAGGTATGAGTTCGGTTCTGGATAATATAAAGAAATCCGGCGGCTTCATCGAAATTAGCAGCGAACTGGGAAAATGGACACTTATTTCAATAAAGATTCCACTCTCAATCATGCTCTCAGTTGTTGACGGTCTGGTGGTCAAGAGTGGCGGAGAGACCTTTATTATTCCAATTCGTTATGTTGTAGAATCTTTCTACCTTACTGATCCGGAAATTATTCAGTACCAGAAACGCGGTAAATGTGTGAAGCTACGTAATGAAGTACTGCCACTGATAAAGCTCAATGAGGTGCTTGATCTTCCAGCCGGCAGCGGCGGAACCTGCGTGGTTATCAGATGTGATTCTTCACGTTTCTGTCTGGCGGTAGATGAGATTCTGGATCACCAACAGGTAGTTATTAAACGCATCAACGGTCTAGAAAGTGTCAGAGGAATTATGGGCGGAGCACTTCTGGGAGACGGTACAGTCGGCCTGGTACTCAATATTGATGTTATGGGTGCAATCTTTATTGACTAATAGTTACACCCGCTTCAAACCAGCCTTTCGCAGAATACGCCGACAATTCTTTTTTAATATATTCTTAAACGTATAATCAACCGGTTTTAAATCACGCCAGGGTGTAAGTGAAAGATAATAGTTGAATTCATCCTTATAAGGTGGTTCGGCCGAATAAAGCCAGGGCTTTTGCTGTGTACAGAAATGAACAATAACCGGATCTGACAACTCGGAATACTCATCAGTTTCAGAAGAAAAGTGCCCTGATTTACACGCTGCCAGCAACGGGAACTGCGCATTATAACGTAACGGCATTATTTTGGTATCCTGCGAATAAAGTGTATTCAAGGCATCCTGATCTGGAAATAGCAGTTCACGCGCCCTTTGCAACCACCGTTGAATACTACCGGTAAAATCAGCCCTGCGCAACGCATCAAGATTCATCAGAAGCATACCGGAATTAAAATATTGCGGATTTATCGCTTTCTCATATTCCCAGACCTCTCCTTCACGAAATACAGCGGAACTGTCAAGCACAGCTCCAAACAGACTGCTTCCAAGTTCAGTTTGGGACAGTTCACGCAAAGAGCCACGGATAATCATATCACAATCCAGATAAATAATTTTTTTCAAAGCTGTCAAATGCTCAGGAACAAACAGCCGTAGGTACATATTTGCAGTATGCACTGTGGAAGCAAAACCTTCCACCTTCTCCGGTGCAATCTCGATATAATTAATTGAGAATTCTTTAATTGAACGCAGTTCAGCAAGTTTCAGCTTATTTTCCTCACTGATACCAGCGGTAAATTCAGCGATATACACATCTAAAACCTCATCCACCGCACTATTTACCAGCACCGAAGCCAGAGTCGCCGCCAGATATGGAACATAGTCATCATCCGTTGCCAGCAGAATAGCAATATTCATCTCTTACTTTGCCTCATCTTCAACCCGAACCAGATCCAGTAACCTTACTTTTTCCAGTTCGGCAGTCACTTTGCCACCTGCACTCTTAATTACATCTGCGATCAGCTCCGCCTGCCTGTTAAGCACAGTATCAGGAGCGGTAAACTCGACATCCGAGACTATGCGATATATATCCAGCATTGTTATATGTGCGATATCACGGCCAGGCACATAGGAGTCGGCGGCTCCATGAGCCTCAACAAGGAGCGTTGCATCAGTAAGCTTCTGCACCGTATTTCTGACAACGATCCCCGGAACACTATGATCCGTAATATATTCCTGATAGTTATCCACAACACCGCCTGCCACCCGCCCGGAATAAAACTCTCTGCAGACATGGTTCATGATAATAACCGCCAGATAAAACGGATACGCATATCCATTACGCATCAGGTGCTCCGAAGCTACCAGATCATAGTAATTCTGAATATTAAAAGCCACCTCAGCTCCCAGAAGAATCACCATCCAGACCATCCAGACCCAGAGAAGGAATAACGGAAACGCCAGTAACGTACTTCCATACAAGCGGGTAAGATTCATCGCCGCATAATTAACATAAAATGAGAATCCCAGTTTCATCAGCTCCAGAATTATTCCCGAACACACACCTCCAATCAGCGCCGGCTTTATTCGAACCCTGGTATAGGGCATAAATAAAATCAATACCGCCAGTGCCAGAGACGTTACAGTAAGTGAAAGTAGCCCCAGAACAATTTTCACAAAAAAACTCTGCTGCGGTTCGGGCACATCCGTAACCTGCTCTGCAGAGTCAACCGAGTCCGGAACAGGATCAGCAGCGACTTCGGTTTTATCCTTTTTAGCCCCTGGAAGATGTGAGATAATCAACGCATAAGCCTCATCCTTGGTTTCTTCGATACTATGTGCCATTTTCATGGTAACGACTTCCACCTGCGAATTAAGGTATACTGAAAAACTCATCATTATTGGAACGATAATAATCGCAGCCAGATAAGCCAGAATTCGGTTGACGAGCTTGCGTTTACGCTCAACCTGCCAGATAGTATTGAATGCTTTCTCAATATTGGAGATCAGCGAGTAGGCAATATAAAAAAGGACTACAAAACTCAGACCGACAATCTCCCGTGCCTTTGACGCCAGACCGCGTATCAGCTCCAATAATGGCTGCAGTTCCGGAACATTCGGCAGACGTTCCTCTATCGAGGAAATAAAGCTATTGACATAATTATCATGCTCACTTATACCGAGCATTGACGCCACAGCAATACCGATAAAAATCAACGGAATAAGCGCCACAATTGATTTGAAAGCCAGAGCAGATGCAGAGGTGAGAGTCTGATGCCGCACCAGTGACTTATAGGATTCTATCAGAAAGATACCAAAAGACTGAAGTCTTCTGCAGGACGCTCCGGAGGCGGAGACCTCGTCATAAGAGATATTTTTGTCAACGAACAGCCGTATTTTATCAAAAAATCCCATAAATTTCACCATCAAATATCTAGAAAGACGAAGGACTGTAAATATCCCAAAACTCCCTAACAAGTATTACATAACAACACATAATTGTCAAAGGAAAAGCGAATAATACAAGTTAAAACCACGATTGTTAATTGACATATACAGCCAACATCACTAATATTTACACATGGCCTAATCTTACAGGAAAGGATTCTTAATGCACATTGGGGTTATAGGTGCCGGATATGTTGGACTGGTAACGGGAACCTGTCTGGCAGAAATGGGTAACCATGTACATATTGTTGATATTGCCGAAGATAAAATCAGAAGCCTCAAAGAAGGAGTCAGTCCGCACTTTGAGCCCGGGCTTGATGAGCTGCTGAAACGAAACATTGATGAAAACCGACTAAGTTTCAGCACCGACATAAAAGATGCGGTGAATGCGAGCGAAGCTATATTCCTTGCTGTGGGGACACCGATGAGCCGTGATGGATCTGCTAATCTCAGCTACATAATGGAAGCGGCAAAATCCGTTGCCGTGAATATGGATGAATACAAAACAATAATCATCAAATCCACTGTTCCTGTAGGTACAAATGAAGTCATCAGTGATCTTTTTGTAGAGAATACCGAGTATGACTTTGAGGTCGTGAGCAATCCAGAATTCCTCAAGGAAGGCGCGGCAATCGATGATTTTATGCGCCCGGACAGAGTGGTAATCGGGGTCCGAAGCGCCAAAGCTGAGAGCACGATGAAATATATTTATGCGCCGTTTGTCCGGACAGGACATCCGATCATGGTAATGGATCCGGAGAGTGCCGAGATGGTAAAATACGCCAGCAACGCACTGCTAGCCAGCAGAATTTCATTCATGAATGAGATAGCCAATATCTGTGACGCGGTTGGAGCAAATGTTGATTTTGTCCGTAAAGGTGTTGGCAGCGACCGCAGGCTCGGCGGAGCCTTCCTTTTCCCCGGTCTGGGTTACGGCGGTTCATGCTTCCCGAAGGACGTACGGGCGCTATCTCACGTAGCGAAAAAAGCCGGAGTCGAGTCATACCTCTGCGATGCAATTGACATGGTGAACAATGAACAGAAATATGCCCTGCTGCCGGAGATTGAAGCTATTATTGGAGAAGAACTCTCAGGAATAAAATTCGCTGTCTGGGGTCTCGCTTTCAAGCCGAACACCGATGATATCAGAGAGGCACCGGCATTATACATGATAAATGAACTCCTGCAGCGCGGAGCCGAGATCTGCGGCTATGATCCAGAAGCTATGGATTCAGCCAGAAAAGAACTCGGAGACAGTATAGATTACGCGCCCAATGCTTATGCGGCACTTGAAGATGCCAATGCCCTGATTATCTGTACCGAATGGAATGAATTCAGAACCCCTGATTTCACCAGAATGCAGCGGTTGCTAAAGACACCGCTCGTCTTTGACGGCAGAAACCTCTACGATCTCGAACTTATGGAACAGACAGGCTTCACCTACATCTCAATTGGCAGGCCGCCCGTACGTTGAGAACAACTTTATTTCAAGTTATCAGATTATTAAAAAAATCGCACCTTTTACAGGTGCGATTTTACTAAAATATCAACGGAAAAACAGCTTACTGGATCTCAACATTCTTGATAGCCAGATCATCAAGCTGCTTCTTGTCTACTCCAGCAGGAGCTCCGGTCATAAGATCCATAGCCTTCTGGTTTTTCGGGAACGCTATAACCTCACGAATATTATCATAACCGAGCATCATTGCCACCATACGGTCTACACCTGGGGCGATACCGGCATGAGGTGGTGTACCATACTTGAGCGCTTCGATAAAGAAGCCGAATCTCTCTTCCGCTTCCTCATTAGAGATACCAAGTATCTCAAAAATGCGGTTCTGAATCTTCGAGTCATGAATTCTGACCGAACCGGAAGCAAGCTCAACCCCATTAAGAACCAGATCATAGGATGTAGAACGGATATTACCCAGCGCACTGTCACGGCTTGAGAAATCATCATAAAGTTTGTCTTCATCATCCGGGTGAATCATAGTGAATGGATGGTGTGAACTTTCAAAACGGTTATTATCCTCAGACCATTCAAAGAGTGGGAATTCAGTGATCCAGACAAACTTGAACACACTCTTATCGGTAAGGTTTTCAAGTTCACCCCACTTGTTACGCAGCGCCGCCAGAGAATTATTTACCACACTTGGCTTATCAGCCATGAACATCATGATATCACCCTTCTCTGCGCCCATACGTTCCGCGACCGCATCCAGTTCAGCTGTTTCAAAGAATTTTACGGGAGCGCCATTATAGGCACCGTCGTCCAGAATCTTTATCCAGGCAAGCCCCTTGGCGCCATAAGCCTTGATATGCTCATGCAGCCCGTCAAGATCTTTACGTGAATACTTATCCTGACAACCCTTGGCAACCAGACCCTTGATAATACCGCCACTCTTGGCAACATTGGCAAATACCCCGAAACCGCATTCTTTAACCAGATCGGTGATCTCTGAAAGCTTCATCTCAAAGCGCAGATCAGGCTTGTCACAGCCATAGTCACGAATAGCGTCACAATATGGCATGCGTTCGAACTTCGACTCAACCTCAGCCCCTATTCCGGCTTTAAAAGCAGCTCCCATACAATCTTCAATTATCTCAAAGATATCATCAGGGCTGGCAAAACTCATCTCCATGTCAAACTGAGTGAATTCCGGCTGACGGTCAGCACGCAAATCCTCATCGCGGAAACAACGGGCAATCTGATAATAACGGTCACAGCCACCCACCATCAGAATCTGCTTGAAGATCTGGGGACTCTGCGGCAAAGCATAGTACATACCATGATGAACCCGGCTAGGTACCAGATAATCTCGAGCTCCTTCCGGTGTTGATTTTCCGAGAATCGGAGTTTCGATCTCCAAAAAGCCCTGTTTATCCATAACCTGACGGATTGCATTGATAGCCTTATGGCGCACCTGAAGATTAGTCTGCATCTGCGGACGGCGCAGGTCAATATAACGATAGCGCATACGTACCTCTTCACCGGCATTTGAATACTCATCGGTTTCAAAAGGAATAACCTCTGACTGACTGAGCACTTCAAAACTGACAACGTCAACCTCTACATCACCGGTAAGCATCTTTGGATTCACCATATCATCCGGTCTGGCGAGAACCTTACCGGAAACTTTGAGTACCCATTCATTACGTACATGCTGTCCGAGCTCCAGCACCTCAGGCTTATCAAGGTCAAACTTGATCTGAGTAAGGCCGTAACGGTCACGTAAATCAATAAACATAACCCCGCCATGATCACGACGGTTCTGTACCCAGCCTGCAAGCACGACTTCACTTCCGGCGTCACTCTTACGCAGTTCGCCACACGTCTTTGTTCTAATCATCTTTACACTTTCCTTATATTTTAAATATTATCACCTAATAATATATAAATTCTTGCGATTACACAATTACTATCAGATTATAGCGATAGAGTCGTGATTTCAAAAAGGTTTTATACTTATTTTTCCAACAATCTCACCCCGAATCAGCCACGTGACACAATTATTACACTGCTACCGCCAGGCATCAGGAATAAAAGTTATAACCGTCTTGTCAAAACTTTCTACATGACAAAAATATCTTGGATTATAATAATATATTACATAAAAAAAAAGCTCCACAGTAAACTGCAGAGCTTTAAGGGGAAGTGCGAAAATTGAACTCAGTATAGGGGGATTAGTTCAAAATCCGCTTAAGGTTAATATAATAAGCCTGTTTGGAGAAAAGGAGGTAGCTTATTATATTTTGCTTTACTGAAAGTAACTTGAAATGTTCCTGACCAGCAGTAAAGTCTTATTGTTTTTGTACTACTCTATCGTCCGTATTTTGAAATCTACTTGAATAAATTTCAGATTTTTCTTCAAAATAAACGCGGAACTGTTGCAAATATCTGATATTATGCTATATTTCATAAAGGTTTAGATTATTAAAAAAATTTTTAAGAGGAAACAAACAGCTAAATGTTATTCCAGAATGTCGGCATCCGCTCTGTATGTACAGAAATTCCACCAAACACTCTTACTTCAGATGAAGTTGAAATGCAATTGGCTCCGGTATATAAAAGGCTCAAGCTTCCTGAGGGGCGTCTGGAGATGATGAGCGGTATCCATGAACGACGCTTCTGGAACAAGGGCACCCGCCCATCAGATGCCTCGGCAATGGCCGGCAGACGCGCTCTCAATGTCGCTGGGATTGAGCCTGATTCTGTGGATTGCCTTATTCATGCATCGGTAAGCAGAGATTTTCTCGAGCCGGCGACTGCGGCTATCATTCACCAGAAACTCGGACTCAGCCCCAAGTGTATGATCTTTGATCTCTCAAATGCCTGCCTCGGAGTACTCAGCGGCATGATTCAGCTGGCATCAATGCTGGAAGCCGGAGTTATTGAATGCGGACTTATCGTCTCCGGTGAGGTCGCAGAACCGCTTTATAATGCTACCATAAAATCTATCCTCAGCGATAAATCACTGACCCGCAAGAGTTTTAAAGCTCACTTTGCCAGCCTTACTATCGGTTCCGGATCCTGCGGTATTGTCATGACCCGCCATGACAGTCAGACCCACCGGCTTATCGGCGGAGCTCACGCCACCGACTCGGAAGCCAATAAACTCTGCTACGAAGGTCCACGTCTTAAAGGAACCACAGATCCAACAATGGTAACTGACAGCGAAGCCCTGCTCCACGCCGGCTGTGAGCTCGCCCGTAAGACTTGGGAGAATCTCAAAGAAGAACTCGACTGGAACAACTCAACCCCGGATCATATCTTCACCCATCAGGTCGGTATAGCACATCAGCGCCTGCTCTTTGAAGTAACCGGACTGGATATCAGCCGGGATTTTCCAACAGTACAACGTTTCGGTAATACCGGATCAGCGGCACTGCCTACCGCCCTTGCCTGCGGTCTGCTGGAAAAAGACATTAAACCTGGTGATAAAATAGCTCTTCTGGGCATCGGTTCCGGACTATCCAGCATAATGCTGGCAGTTGAATACTGAGAAACTATCTCAACTTCTGTTGTAAACCCTTAAAAAACAAATATTTCCTCTGTATTCGAGGCTAAACTCCTGTCGATAACATCAATGATGTATTATCGAAAAATTACTATTATTCGCGTGGATATAGACAAAAATACAGGAGTTTAGCCTTGAAAATCAAAACGTTTATACTCTCATTGCTGCTTTTCAGCTGTTATGCTCAGGCGTATGACATACCGTTGAAAACCATTGACAGTCATACTTTTAAACTTAGTCTAAAGCCAACAGATGAGGAGAGCCGTGATGCCATGGCGGCCGACCTTTATATCACCCGCTTCCCTGAGAGCGGCTGGATATACGAAGGCTCATGCGATAAAATTCCAAATGACAGCGATAAAAAATTCACCCGAGTTGTAACTGTCGACTCCGATGGCGACTATTACTTTATTTCAAAGGGCGGAGATGCCGCCGGTATGGCCAAGCCCCCGCATAAGAACGACTTTCCTCAGGTAAAAGTGACGGTCGACACCACACCTCCCAAGGTCAGATTTGTGGCGCCGGTTCATGGAACAATCCTGAAATCCGGTGAAACAATCCGCATCGACTGGGTAGCTGAAGACAAAAATATGGCACTGACTCCAATTGACATCTACTACACAGACGGCAAATCCGGAGAATGGCAGAAACTTGCGGAAAATCAGCCCAATACCGGACATTACCAGTGGCAGGTTCCACTGGCTCAATATAATGGTCTCAAATTCAAAGTAAGTGCCAGAGATATCGCCGGCAATACAGCCGAAGCCGTATCAGAAGACGCCTACCGGGTAATGCTGCCGGATAAAATCGCTGAAATTCATAAGGTCTCGCTTCCTGTTGAAGTAGAGCTCAACCCGGTTCAGCCAAGCCTTCTTGACCGGCAGATAAAGGTGGAAACACTAACCGCGGCAACCGAGACGGCAGCGGAGACCGATGGGTACATCAAGAAAGATCCCCGCCCCAAAACCGAACACCCCGAGCTAGACGCTAATGATGCAAATATTCCCCGAGCCGAAAAAGATGTTGGCAGAGCCGCCTATATCGCCTATATCATGGGCAGTAATCTGGTTCGTCAGGGAAGGCTCAAAGACAGCCTGCGCTACTACCGTACCGCGGTTGATGCTGATCCAAACTTCCATCAGGCCTGGAATGACATGGCTCTGGTATACAAGCAGCTTGGAGCTTTTGCCAAAGCCGACTCCTGTATCGTAAAGTCACTGGCGCTGGTTCCAAACAGCCCGCGTTATCTCAATACCCGAGGCGCAATATATCAGGGTGCCGGCTTTGAAATACTTCAGGATCCCGCTTCCGCCGAAGAATCACTGGCGCGGGCAAACGACCTCATACTTTTTGCGGTAAAATCATATGGTGATGCCGTCGCCGCCGCCCAGAAACAGGGAAAACTTGCAGAATGCGCCGAGACCTATTTTCATCTGGGAGAGATCTGTTACTTCGCCAATCAGGATGCGACCGGAGCCAGACAATACTGGATAAAGGTACTTGACCTGCACTCCCCTACACCGGATCTGGACAACATTATACTTGATCATGACACACCGCAGGAACAGCTCTCACGCAGTATCTATGAGAAGAATACCGAGCTCTGGGTTAACCTGAAAAGCTGGCAGATGTGGGCAAGAGAATATATTGAACAGCTGAATAATCTGGAACGCGGTCTGGTTCAGCCTCGAGCACCGATAAGTACCGGACAGTTCCAGCAATACGCCAACCCGACACTCGGCGCCTCAGCACTGCAGCCACAGGCAGCAGGAGCCGGAGCGTATGGTTTGAACCCAAGCGGTAAATATTACAGCACGACTCCACCGGTAGTATATCAGGGTTCGCCATACACCAATCCGAATGCCAAAGAATATCAGGGTGTAACCTACAATCAGGGAGTGCCGATGTCACAAGTTCCACAGGGAAAGTATATTATTCCTGACAATGGTACCAGCATCTATGTTCCGCTGCAGGCGAACACCATACCACCGCAAGGTGCGTGGTCACGGGCGGATTACGGCAGTACACCGGACTACACCTACAAGCAGCAATAAAAAACATATAAATTATTTAAAATCGGGGCTCCTCTGAACAGGAGCCCCGATTTTTGTATTAACACTTCCCGCTGCAGGGGTTGTAATGCATACCTTGATAAAAACTATCCCCATGCGAGCATAATTTTTCAAACAGAACAACAGTATAATTTTAAATATACCAACCAACATCTTGCCAAAATAAACTCCATTGCATATATTTCATATATAGCCATTGAGGAATAATTATGCAACCACCAGTAAACTGCGGTGAGACTCTCCAACACTTCAAATTCAAGCCGGAATCAGATACTATACTGTTAATTACTAATATCTCCCTGTCTGCTGCGGTCTGCTTTCAGCAGCACCATAAATTGGCACCATAATTACCGGTAATAACCAACTTAAAAACATCTATTATTTAAAGCTATCAAATATTATGCACAAGACACAATTAGAAAAACTTTCAGTTATACTGATGCTGCTCGCCACTCTGTCCTGGGGCGCTTCATACCTTTTCATGAAGCAATCACTACTGGAAATAACCCCTTACAACCTGATATTCTGGAGATTCGGTATCGCCTTTATTCTTACCGCAACCGTGTTTATCCGGCAGCTGCTGAAAACAACGCTGCAGGAATTCATCCACGGAATTTATCTCGGAGCAATACTCGCTCTCGCTTTCTACCTTGTAATGAGCGGACTCTACGAAACAACAACCGGTAATGCGGGGTTCATCCTCGGCTGCACCAGTATTTTTGTAATCTGTATCAGCTCAATAATAAAGAGAAAACTATCCCCCAGAATTATAATTGCAGCTGTAATGTCGGTAACAGGAATCGGCATAATGTCACTTCCTCATGGCATGTCCGCCATTAATAGAGGGGATCTGCTCTGCCTGTGCAGTGCTGCACTCTACGCTGTATATATCATAATTTCGAGTTATTATCTTAAGCATGATAATTACATACGGCTAAGTATCATTCAATTTGCTTCAGCCGCAATCACTGCCGGATTATTATCACAACTCTCAGGCGGTATTACCACCCCCCAAAGTCAGATCTGCTGGCTGGCGGTACTCTTTCTCGGCATATTCTGCTCTGCAGCCGGTTTTATAATGCAGATGTTCGCTCAAAAACACCTTCCAGCAGACTATATAAGCATTCTGTATTTAGCAGAACCCGTCTTTGCCATGTCCTGCGGTATCATTTTTCTAAATGAGACAATTTCATGGAACAGTCTGGCCGGGGCAATACTGATTCTTTGTGGTATTACCCTATCCTCAATGCGGTTCAAATTCCGCCGCACCGAATCAAAAATGAATATCTGAAAATACCCTGCCGAACTGATCATAAATTTCAGGTTGGTGCTAAAGAGATGATAGCGCCCGCTCATTCAATACGGTTTTCATATAAAATGCAGACCTGTCTGAACCACCAAACTCAGAGATTCAGTATTTCACTTACAAATCCTGCTCCTTAGCTGCTTCAGTAAATATCTCACGGGCGACACTCAGGCCATTCAAGGCAGCCGGGAATCCCGCATACACCGACATCTGCATAATAATTTCGATAATCTCCGAGCGGGTCACTCCGACATTGAGTCCGGCTTTGATATGCACCCCGAGCTGCGGCGCAGCATTACCCATAGCTGTCAGCGCAGCGATAGTGGCAATTTCACGTGAGCGCAGATCCAACCCCTCACGGTTATAGATATCACCAAATGGATACTCTATCAGATACTTCGCAAAATCAGGCGCAATATCCTTAAGGCTCTCCACCACCTTTACCCCGGCACTGCCGTCAATCTCCTCGAGCTTCTTCAGTCCGTCTTCATACCGTCCCATTCTTCTTCTCCATTTCTTCATAAAGAGTAATTTTCTTCCTGAGCATCTGCAGATTCAGTTCTAATTCTACCAGCTCCTGCTCAAGCTGCTGCTGATGCTCCTGCAATAAGCGCTTTCTTTCAGATATAGTCGAGTCACCTCTGTAGCGCAAATCAGAGTAAACCCTTATCCTGGAGAGCGGCATACCGGTTGCCTTAAGGCGCTGAATAAATTCTATCCACCCGAGATCCTCTTCAGCGTACTCACGCTTACCGCCTTTGCGGATAATCCGCTGAATCAGTCCCAGCTTCTCATAGTACCTGAGAGTATGAATAGATATACCGAACTTTTCTGCAACCTCACTTATTCTCATATCCGCCCTTTCATGAAGAAATATTCTACAACCTAGAGTATACTCCAGCACAAGAACTTTTTTCGAAATTATTTTAAACTTTTCACAACATCAATATAGACAACACATTACAGCTTTATCTTAATTTATTATTATAATAATACTAATATTATAATCCTCCCCAAACATTCAAACAACCGATCACTAAACCACTACATCATAACAAATATTTACATTTAAATAAAATATTATACTATCAGTCCTGTAATAAATTCATAACAGTAATGACAATAATTCAGGAATAGCGCTAAAGATTTCGATCGGGCTTCCTGAAAGGATGGTTATGAATATCAATAAAATAATAATAATTGGCACAATACTACTCGTTTTTATCTCAGTATTTTCTATTCTGATACCGGTGGGATATCAGACACAAAATGAAGAGACCAGAAACATAACTGGAATCATGTACAAGGACAGTTTAACCTACGCCGCAGAAATATCCGGTAAACTCACCGCAAAATACGATGCCATGCAGGCTCTTACCCATACCATTCAGGGTGATAAAAATCGCAATAACTCGACCTTCCGCCTTGCTGACATAGCCGCTACCCTCGAAGACTATGCCGCCGGTAACACGCACAACCCGGCTGCGTCATATTTTGTACTCTTTGATTATGCCAGTCTTTCCCAAGCCCAGCAACAGGAAGCGACGGCAGCCTGTGGTGCCATAGACAAACAGGTAATAATCCTTGTAGCCAAAGATAAAAGCGCTAATACGCACCTGAAATTTTTCCCCTTCGACTCCTCGGAAAGTGCCTACTACCGGGAAATTAAAAAGACCGGACAACCATATGTTTCAGATCCATGTACCTATTCAGATCTACCCAAAGG
The DNA here is from genome assembly GCA_963677015.1 of Planctomycetota bacterium. Classification (GTDB taxonomy): domain Bacteria; phylum Planctomycetota; class SZUA-567; order SZUA-567; family SZUA-567. The sequence goes on along the minus strand of OY781533.1, from coordinate 1,233,547 downwards.
AACACTCATGGTAAGTTTTGCTTTTCCCATTAAAGAAAATAATGAAGTTGTTGGCATAGGCGGTTTCGATCTGAATACTGAGAACATTACCAAAATGATAGGCAGCATCAAGCCGTATGATTCCGGACACGCCAGACTTCTTACACACAACCAGTTTGTTGTCGCGGATGGTGATGAACCGAATCTGCGTGGCAGCCGCCTTCCGGATAGTCCGGAACTTACAAATCTTATCGCCAGCGTAAAAGATAAAGGAAAACTTTCCGGCTTCAATACTGATGCCGAAGATGACAGCAACATCTACAGTGTATCCGTACCGGTACAGATTTCAGATTCACCGTTTTCCTGGATCTTTACCAGCAGTATACCGGCAAGTGTCATTACCGATAACGTTTACCACTCTCTTAAAAGCATTGTAACAATATGCGGGGTAGTCCTGCTTCTGGGAATAGGAGCAGCTATCATTTTCAGTTATTCGGTAACTAAAGCGGTTAAAGCCAAAGACCACTGGTATAAACAGGTACTTGATACTATTGATTCACCAATTTCGATTGTGAATATGGACAAGAAAGTGCAATTCATCAATAAAGCAGCCAAAGATCTGCTAAATCTCGCAGAGCATGAATGTCTGTCCCGGCATTCTCATGAAATATGGAAAAACGACCTGTTTGCAGAAGGAAATACCGGCTGCTGGATAGATAATCTGATTGAATCAGGCATCAATCGTACCACGGTTCAGATGGCCGGTCTCAGCTGGGATGTACACTCAGATTATCTTACTGATATTAAAGATAACAAAATGGGGATGATAGAATTCTTCAGCAACGTTACAGCCCAGAAGAAGATAGAGCGGATGGTAGAAGCCGTTTCGTCTATGGTGGCAACGGTTCAGGACAGCAGCAGTAAAATTAACTCCGCCACCAGATCACTTTCCGAAAGCGTTACCGAACAGGCAGCCTCCATGGAAGAGATAAGCTCATCAATAGCCGAAACCACCACCCAGATCAACCAGAATACCGATAATACCCGCCAGGCCAACCTCATATCGCAAAATGCCAATAGACTGGCCACGCTCGGTCAGGAAAAGGTACTTGACCTTGAAGCATCAATGAAGGACATTACAGATAATGCTCAACGAACCCAGAAAGTTATCAAAACCATTGATGATATCGCCTTTCAGACCAACCTGCTGGCACTGAACGCAGCGGTCGAAGCCGCACGCGCCGGGCAGCATGGAAAAGGTTTTGCCGTAGTCGCCGAAGAAGTACGCAACCTCGCTGCCCGCAGCGCCAATGCCGCCAAAGAGACAGCAGACCTCATCGAAAAATCAAATGAAAAGATACTCAACGGAGCCGATCTCTCCTCACAGACCGCCAAGGCCTTCAGTGATATTGCCGAAGAGTCAGCAAAGGTTAAAAATCTCATTGCTGAAATTTCACAGGCATCACAAGAACAGACAACCGGAATCGAACAGATCAACAAAGGGCTGGAACAGATAGACAATGTCACCCAGCGTAATGCCGCCTCTGCCGATGAAACCGCGGCCGCAACCGTACTGCTCAATAAACAGATCACAGCAATTATTGATGTCCTAAATAACAACGGCTCGCCTCAGCAGGGGGCAACAAATAATAAACGCCTGACCACCAGACAAAGCAACCGCTTGCTGACGGGCAAAATAACACCGATCCGGAAACTGCCGGTTCTAAACTGACCTGTTTTTTCAAAGTAGAAATAAACTTTCATGCCGGACTTTTGAAAAACAATGCTACGCAACTAAAGCCAATATATCACACCCCATAACCACCCTGCACGGGTGGTTATTTTTTATAACTGCTGGTTAAGCTGTTTCCAATATCCTTTGATTCAAATCCACCTGTAACAGTTACAACATATTCAGTTATAGTAGAAAATCAAACTGTCATTATTACAAATTTGCTACTCGAAAAATAAATAATCAGCTAAACTCCAGCTATTCACAACTCACAAAAAAATGCTCCTGAGCAAAAGCTTCAGGAGCATTAAAACTTACGTCTGCCAAATTCAGCGTTTCTTAGCAACAATTAGAACGGACAATCCGCGAAACGGAAGAAACCGCTCAATGTGCTTCCAGAAAATAATAGCGGTATCCAGCAGTTTGAGCTGCAAAAGCGGTATCTGTTTACGCTTGAGCACAACCGAATTTAAGTACCACACCGGGCGGAAGATAGAATTCATTCCATTACACCGTTCTACTTCAAATCCGGCTTTCTGCAATTTTTCCTTTATCTCACGTACCGAGTATCTACGCAAAAATGCCTCTTCCTGATCGAGAGAACCAAAGAGGGATTTTCCGACAGGTACCTGCAGCAGAAGGCGTCCGCCACTCTTAAGAATACCGGCGGCATTATCGAGTGCGGCCTGATCATCTTCATAACTTTGTACCCCGGAAAGCATCACAATTGTATCTATATTCTTATCGGCAAATTCATTAACAACGCCCTCGGCGGTTATATCCAGAGCCGTAACATCCACCAGTTCATTATCTGCATAAACCTGCTTGAGCGCATCCACCAGTTCAGGATTACTGTCAGTAACAGTCAGTTTCTCTTTCTTAGGCAGCATTCGGGTAATATTACCGATGCCTGCACCAATCTCCAGAGTCCTGTTACCGATGAACGGAACGGCGGATTCCACCAGCCAGCGACAGAAACGTCTGCCTGATGACGCTCTTCGCTGAAGCGAATGGGTATATTCATCCGAATAACAATCATCAATAAGCCAATACTTCAATATCGTATAGATTGCCTGCACCCCATCCTTCCAGCCAATCTTCTTACCCTCGGCATATGACCGTCCATAATAACTTATCGGCACCTCAAATACCGAGCAGTCACGCTTGGCGATCTTCGCCGTTATCTCAGGCTCCATGCCAAATCTGTTAGAACGTAACGGAATGCTTTTCAATACTTCACCACGAAAAGCCTTGTAACAGGTTTCCATATCTGTAAGATCCAAACCTGTAAAGAAATTTGACAAGTGCGTCAAGAAAAGATTACCTAATTTATGATGATAAAGAAGTATCCGGCGCATCTCACGATTGGCAAAACGTGAACCATAAACCACATCGGCATGTCCGGTAAGCAGCGGTTTGAGTACAATATGGTATTCATTGGGATCATATTCCAGATCCGCATCCTGAATAATTGCATACTCACCCTGCATTTCCAGAATCGCCCGCCGTATAGCCGCGCCCTTACCCTGATTATAATCCTGCTTGTAATACTTTATCTCCGGGTGTTCAGCCATAAGCTCAAGAATTACCTCTTCGGTACCGTCAGTAGAGGCATCATTAACTATTACCAGTTCCTTATCAAGCCCGCGTGGCAGTTCAACAGCCAGAACCTTATTGAGAGCAGCTCTGATATAGGCCCGTTCATTATAAACCGGTATCAGAATTGATAGCAGATTTCCTGTCAAAAGTGCTTTTTTTTCAGCCACAACATCTCCTGTAATTATCAGTTTACAAATGCATTATAAGATTATAAGAAATACATAACAAATTTCTAGTAGTGAATGTAAATAAAACAAATGCTATTAATTTAAAAAGACACTCTGAAAAACAGAGTGCCTAAAATTAACCGCATAATACAATAGCTATTTATTATAAATACGTACCTTCATCATCTTCCGCCCCCATTTGACAGCCTGATAATGATAGGTCATTCTGATATCAAGATGCAGAACCCCTTTGCGCCTCCAGCTATGTCGCATTGCCCCGCCTGTATCATCAACGACCCTTCGGCCATAACCCTTTACATAAATTTCAGTACCATACGGAATAGCTCTCGGATCCGCAGCTATTCCAGGCTTCCAGGCACTCTTACCGGTTGAGGTTCGTCCGGGAGTAGCGTACCCGCAGCATTTACTGCACGGGCAGTATGCAGTCACAACCGCCCAGCGCTCTACATAATTCTTTTTCTTAACTTTCTTTACAGTCTTTTCGGCCTTTTTAGGCTTTGTTTTTACTTCTGGCTGAGTTTTTTTAGCCGCTTCAGTCTCTGCAACCGCCAGAGACTTACCCTTCTCAATACTGGAATCTGCAGCAGCGGCAGAAACTGATTGCAGCTGCTCGCCGGCGCTAAGCTCATGCCTTAAAATTTCCTGATATTCACTCGGCGGTGAATAATCATCATTCACCTCAGGCAGCCTGAGCTGCTGATGATACTGATAAACAGCGGATGACAATGTCGGGATGTTTTTCAACCCTGTTTCCTTCTTTGGCTCAGCATTCTTCTCATTTGTCCCGTCTGCTAAATTTATCAGACCGACACAGAACACCAATGCCACCAGGAGAGTTAAAACATGTACATTGAATTTTTGCATATGAAAGATATCTTCCTTCACTCCAGTATACTTCACACTCTATTAGCAATTCCCCAACCGCTGACAGAGCCCGATAATATTTCCTTTATGAAGAATTATACCACACTTACAAAATGTAACAATCACCTATCGGTTCTGGTTGACAAAATATTACATGTCCCCCACTTCAAAAATTAACGTCAAGGTATGACTGTAAAATGAGTTGCGCCGATATAGCATCGACTGTCTTCATTCTGTTTTTCCGGTTAATGTTGACGGATTTCATGGCCGAGTGAGCTGCAGCTGAGCTTAAGCGCTCATCAAATAGCTCAGCATCCACCCCTTCAGCTTCAAGCTGCTGCTTATACGACTCGGCTTCCCGGGCTTTTTTACCTGCCTTGCCACTCATCTCCAGCGGCAGTCCGATAATCACTCTGTCCGCCCCGATAACCTCTATTTCCTCCAGAATCACCCGCAAAACATCTGCAGAAGATTTCACTTCCCGGACTGTATGCGCCAATGCCAGCGGAAGTTCAGTGTCACAGAGCGCGAACCCTACTCTGCGCTCACCGAGATCAATACCCAATAACTTCACTTTCTTTTCCTTCCTTTTTTACTGTCGAGCATTAGAGTACCGCGCCCGATAAGTCCGGGATTATTGAACTTTGCCGCAATAATGTCGGTAGCTTTATCAACATCCTGCATCTTACAGCCAAGTTTATTCTCCCTGTTTTCAGGTTCGTCGGCGAACAGCGAGCTCTGAAAACCATTTTCAGCGGAGTCATCTGTAAAACTGCCAACCCCGACACCAACCAGCCGTACCGGTTTCAGACCGGCGTCAGTCTTCTCTTTTAACAATTCTTTAACCGTGTTATAAATTATCTGTGAATTTGCTGTCGGCCGAATAAGCGTAACCCTGCGGGTTACCTGTTTAAAATCATGATACTTTACCTTGAGCTGTACCACCCGCCCCTCAAGCCCATATTTACGGCATCTGCGGGCCACCTTATCAGAAAGATACAGCAAAGTTCTGTCAAGCTCGGAAAACGCGAGGATATCAGAATCAAATGTTGTCTCATTGGAGACACTCTTCTCCCTCTCCATTTCTCCGGTTATTTCCCGCTTGTCAATCCCCCGGCAAAGCCGAAAAAGATGCGAGCCGATATTACCCAGCGCCCCGACAAGTTCATTCTCCGGCCAGCTCTGAAGATCTCCGATACTTCTTATCCCCAGTTCATTGACCCGTTTCACCCCTACCTTCCCCAGCCCCCAGATTCTGCCTACCGGCAGCGGCGCCAGACGCGACATAACCTCGTCATCTTCAATAACAGTCAGGCCATCAGGTTTATTCATATCAGAAGCAATTTTGGCAACAAATAATGTACCGGCAACCCCGGCAGAAGCGGTAAGATTTACAACAGAAAAAATATGCCGGCGAATCTTTTCAGCTATCTCAGGAGGAGAGCCGAAAAGACGCTGTACCCCGGTAACATCCAGAAAAGCCTCATCACAGGAAAGCGGCTGTACCAGCGGTGTATATTCATCAAAAACAGCATGGATCTGCCGTGACACACCTGCATATTTAGCATGATCACCACGGATAAAAATACCTTGGGGACAACGTCTATACGCCTCGCTGCTGGACATGGCAGAATGAACCCCGAATTTCCGGGCTTCATACGAGCAGGTAGAGACCACCCCCCGGCTCTGCGGATTGCCGCCGATTATCACCGGCTTACCGGCTAAAGCAGGATTATCGCGTACTTCGATAGCTGCAAAGAAAGCATCCATATCGATATGGATTATAGCCTTTTTCCAGAAGTTACGGCTCTGCTCACCCATATTTTTCCCTCAAGATACAAGAAGATACCAGAAATCAAAGACCGCTGTCACCTACACGTTTATTATACGTTATAATCTTATCTCACGCAAAGCCTGATCAATATTCTCCACCTCAATTAGTTTGAGAGGCACCCCAATACGCTTGCGGGTCTTGGGAATTATAGCTGATTTAAAACCAAGCCGCTGCGCTTCTTTGAGCCTTGCCTCCAGCTGTGCCACATTACGCACCTCTCCGCCCAGACCAAGTTCACCAATAACTACACACTCCCTGCAGAACGGTTCATTCTGCAGACTTGAGACAATCGCCAGCGCAATCGCCAGATCACCTCCGGTATCCCCGAGGCTTGCGCCTCCGACAATATTCAGAAACACATCCTTATCATAAAGTGTAACCTCTGCCCGTTTCTCAAGCACTGCAAGAATCATCTGCGCCCGGGTTCTATCCGCCCCGCTCACCTGTCTTTTAGCATTCCCAGGATAACCATCGGTAACCAGCGCCTGCACCTCTACCATAAACGGCCTGGATCCTTCCAACGCAGAAGTAACCACCGAACCGCTGCTGGCAGTTTCACGCCCGGACAGGAATAGCTTGGACGCATCATCGACCGGTATAAGACCACGATGCCCCATTTCAAAAACCCCTATTTCATTGACTGCACCATAGCGGTTCTTGATCGCCCGCAGAATTCGCGCGGTATGAAACCTGTCCCCCTCAAACTGCAACACCACATCGACCATATGCTCCAGAACCTTGGGACCGGCGATACTTCCTTCCTTGGTTACATGCCCGACAATAAAAATAGGAATATCCAGCCTCTTGGCCTGAGCGACCAGAGTAGCGGCACACTCCCGCACCTGCCCGACCGATCCCGGAGCCGAACCGATCACCTCCCAATACACCATCTGTATTGAATCTAGTATCACCACTCCCGGCTGCTCCGCATCAATGACCTGCTGAATATTTTCAATATTATTCTCCGCCAGAACCTTCAGATTCTCAGAGAGTGTTCCCAGTCTTTCAGCACGTATTTTTAGCTGCATCAGCGATTCTTCCGCAGTAATATAGAGCACACTTCCCGCAGCCTTGGACAACCAGTTTGCCGCCTGCATCAGCAGAGTCGATTTACCGACCCCCGGCTCCCCGCCAATAAGTACCGCCGCTCCTCTAACCAGTCCACCGCCAAGGATACAGTCAAGCTCCTTTACCCCGGTACCCAGCCGGACACCACTCTCCGCGACGACATCTGAGATACAGATACTTCCCTGCTTACTGCTGCTGCGTACAGCTTTACTGCCGATACTTACCTCTGCGCCCTCAAGCTCTTCCTGCATGCTGTCCCATTCATTGCATGCAGGGCATTTACCCATCCAGTTCTTCGCCTTATAACCACATTCACTACAGACATAGATGCTTTTTCGCTTCGCCATTGACAAATCCTTATCAACAAATAACAACAACCTTTATCGTACGATATAAATAATACGTATTATAGCATTGCAGTTAAGGGATAATATGAAAGAAACTTCGCCGGCCTCAATAATCTTAAATACTGCCGCTCGCATTCTAACGGTAGAATATTTCATAGCCAAACCTTAAAAAAGGTTTTCAAGCTTGTCAACCATCCAATAATCCTTAAAATACTGAGTTTAAGATCTTGAGACTCTTATTTATTAAATGACAAAGATAAGCCAAATATACCTGACATTTCAGCAGAAGGATAATTATGAGAGAGGTAAGAATATACAGTGACGGCGCCTGCAGTGGCAATCCGGGACCAGGAGGCTGGGGAGCGATACTACAATGTGACAGCCCCAAAGCCGAAAAAGAACTGAGTGGAGCAGAAGCAGACACCACCAATAACCGCATGGAACTTCTAGGTGTAATATCAGCACTTGAATTATTGAAGGAACCCTGCAAAGTGCAAGTAATTACTGACAGCAGCTATGTCTGTGACGCCTTCCGAAAAAACTGGATCAGCGGCTGGATACAGCGGGGCTGGAAGACCGCCGGGAAAAAACCGGTCAAAAATCGTGATCTCTGGGAAAGAATGCTTAAAGCGATAAACGGACATGAAGTAAGCTGGAACTGGGTCCGCGGTCATGCCGGCCACCCGGAGAATGAGCGCTGTGACGCTCTGGCAGTAGCGGCCAGAGAAGATATCGCCGGATAAGCTCATATTTTATAGTCTTTATTATATATTACACTTCAGGGAAGGCGTAGAACGCCTTCCCTGAATACACAACAAAATACACATAGAATACTATGCATATAAGAGATTATCTTTGGGTTTGAACCATTCATATTCTCTGACACTATCAACTTTGTAGACAACCAGTTCATTGGTGCCGCTATGGTAAATTACCTTACGCCCCAAGAGGCCACCGGTATCTTCACTGATGACCGGAATTCCAAAACGGAAAAGCACTTCACGTGCGACCTGAATATTCTTGCGCCCCAGCCCGCGATCACGGACGCTGCAGTTACAGGCTCCGCCAATTATCTGTGCAACCAGATTCTCACTGCGGCCCCCCGCATCTCTGATCATTCGACAAAGAGCACCAACAGCGACATTACCATACTGCGCGGTAGCATTACGTCTATTTTTCGTTGCAGGCTTTATGAAATGAGCCATACCACCCACATTATTCAATTTATCATAAATAACAACTGCCACGGAATTCCCAAGTGTTGTCTTGACTATTGTATCCTGCATATTCAGCAGAATATGACCGGGTTTAAGATAGTAGTTATTCACACCCACACTATAATTATAGCCGGTTCTGTTTCTGTAAGAATTATTCATTTAGTCGTCTCCAAAATGAGTCTTATTTCCATTACAGTAATTTTATCGGACAATGAGGTCTGATAACTTTAAGCAAAATTACAAAAACCTGCTCTGTCCAAGAACCAACAGCAATCTACTAAAATTTTTTTAGTAAATCTCACTTCTTTATTACAAATATACTTGAATTACCTTGTTAAAATCAATTTAATGCTATATAATATATGTTACAGATGTGCAATAATAATTATGCTACTTTACAGGCAACCAATCTACATAAAAGAAAGAAAACTATGTCCGTATTAGAAGATAGCACTATCACCAACCTGCTGGAAAATAACCCTGAGCTAATTGGGAAAAGAATAGGGCTGGTATTTTTCAACCTCCCTACAAGCAGTATGCGTGCGGAACTCTGTGAAAGTATTTCCAGAAGGGTCGGCACCTATAATATGATTCTCTTTAATACCGATTATCCTGTAGATTCACATAATGAACTGGAAATAATAAAAGAAGCCAAAGAGACCCATGATATTTCAGGCTTTATTATCTGGCCAAGTGCAAACTTTGACCAGTATGCCGGTAAATACCTCACCAGAGAAAAGATACCGTTTGTACTCGTTCCTCATGTATCCGATATTTATCAGGGTCAATTCAATGAAGTCTGTACCCCGACCGATGCCACATCACTGGCAATAAGCCATCTTGTCACCGAGGGAGCACAGAAAATAGGATTTCTCATTGGTGAAAAGACCTACAATAGCGTCTATGTGCAACAGCGTTACATGTGTTACCGGAACGTACTTTTAGAAAACAACCTGAATGTTTATGAACCTCTCTGTATCCCTGACCACCCGGAAGAGGAAAACTTTCAAAAATTTGATCAAAAAATAATCTCTCAAGTACAGAAATTTGATGGTATTTTCGCCGCTACTGATTTTCTAATGGCGCTGTTATATAGACGCTGTGTCAACGGAGGAATCAGAATCCCTCAGGACCTGCTGCTCACCTCAATTGACAACACCCCGATCGCACTATGTCTGGATGTCACCTCCATAGAGCAGAATTTTCCCCTGATCGCTTTTAAAGCGGTAGACCTCATCATCTCATTAATTCTAAATACCGAACAATCTACTCAGCAGTTTACAGTCCCGTCCGAACTCATAATCCGGTCCAGCTCGAAAAAAATACCGACATAAATTATTATTAAATTTTAAACTTGACAACACCGCATTAAGTAGTATTATTTTATGCATAAATAAATATTCATTTTCGTAAGGTTTTTAGATGTCAAACATCAAGACAAACAACTTTTACTTTAGCTTTAGCTATTCTTGGCGTTTCTGGTATTACCAGAAGTCAAGCGGTTGTTTGTTTTAAATTTTAAGATTACAAACAGGCGTGAGCTCTAAAAAAGAAAGACTTGCGGCCTGTAAAAAAGAATAAATAAAACAGACCGCTGATAGAGCGGTCTGTTTTTTTATACTTTTTTGTAAAATACTGAATTAAGGAATCTACAATGTTTTTAAACTCATACCCTACACAGGATGAATTTTTAAAACAACAGAAAGATCACGGTGTTGTCCCCGTCTGCGAAGAAGTACTCGCCGATTCGGAAACCCCGGTATCACTGCTGCGAAAATTCTACCATCAGGAACCAGATCAGCCTATTTTTCTTCTTGAATCCGTAGAGGGTGGTGAGCGCTGGGGACGGCACAGCTTCCTCGGATTAGGCGCTTACGCAATGATTAGAGTCTATGAAAAATATGTAGAAATTGAAAAAGAAAATGAAAAACAGCAGATTCCGCATAATGGTGATCCCCTTCAAGTACTGCGGAAGTTTATGTCGGAATTCAATCCGGCAAATATCGCTGAACTTCAGGTTATCTGGGGCGGTCTTGCGGGATATTTCACTTTCGAATCTGTTTCCTTCTTCGAACCCAAAGTGCCTAATAAACTACCCAAGGATACGCCGCTGGCCCGCTTTGTTATTCCACGTAATCTGCTTGTATTCGATAACCAGCGCAACAGCCTGAACCTTATGGCATTCACCTTCTCGGATGATCAGCATTCAGGGGTTGAACAATATGAAGAAGCAAAGCGACGTATAAGAAAACTGGCAAAATTTATTGAAGCTCCAACTAATATAAAAGCAGAAGATGAACCAAATAACTTCAACGACAGCCTCAAAGCATTGATACCGGAAGAAGAATACCGCGAAAAAATCAGAAAAGCCAAACAGCTCATTATTGATGGCGAGATTATTCAGACCGTTATTGCACAAAAGTTCACCTGCAAAGCACCAGACGATCTTATCGCTCTTTACCGGGCTCAGCGCTATATAAACCCGTCACCATATATGTATTTCCTCAGTTTCGACGGCAAACAGATTATCGGCAGCTCCCCTGAAACACTGGTCAAGCTCGAAAATAACAAAGCAACAGTACGACCTATAGCCGGAACCAGACCCCGAGGTAAAACAGAACAGGAAGACAGAAACCTTGCCGATGAACTGCTGAAAGACGAAAAAGAACGGGCCGAGCACCTGATGCTGGTTGATCTGGGTAGAAACGATCTGGGCAGAATTGCGGTAACCGGTACCGTACAGGTAACAGATCTGATGTTTATCGAGCGCTACTCACATGTAATGCATATTGTTTCAAATGTCGAATGCAACATCAGCAAAGATTATGATGCCTTCGACCTCTTTGCCGCCACCTTCCCGGCCGGCACTCTTTCCGGAGCACCAAAGGTACGGGCAATGGAGATAATATCCGAGCTGGAAGACTTTCCGAGAGATTTTTATGGCGGAGCCGTCGGTTATATAAGTTTCAGAGGCGATATGGATTTCGCGATCGCTATCCGTACTGCAGCGGTGGAAAATGGCGAGCTTACTGTTATCGCCGGCGGCGGTATTGTTTACGACTCAGATCCGGAGAAAGAACGTCAGGAGTCAGTCAATAAAGCCGGAAGTGTCAATAAAGCCCTCATGATGCTCAAAAATTCCAGCGAGCTGAGCAAGAAAATAGAGGAGAAATAAGATGATTTTAATGATAGATAACTATGACTCATTCACCTATAACCTCGTGCAGTACCTCAGAATGCTCGATGAAGAGACCGAGGTTGTAGTAAAAAGAAATGATAAAATAACCATTGAAGAAATTGAAGCGCTCGCGCCAGACGGAATTGTAATTTCACCCGGCCCGAGCAACCCGGACAATGCCGGTATATCAATAGCAACAGTAAAACACTTCGCCGGAAAGGTGCCAATTATGGGCGTCTGCCTCGGACATCAGACCATAGGACAGGTATTCGGCGGCAAAGTCGTTCACGCCAAAGAGGTCATGCACGGAAAGGTTTCCGAAGTCACCAATGACGGCAAAGGGCTCTTTGCCGGAATTACCAAGCCGATCAAAGCCATGCGCTACCATTCCCTGGCGGTGGAACGGGAATCACTTCCGGACTGTTTTATAATTACAGCCGAAACAGCGGATGGAGAGATAATGGGAATCAGGCACAAAAACCTCCCTATTGAAAGTATTCAGTTCCACCCGGAATCAATAATGACAACCGTAGGAAAACGCATTCTGCGAAACTTTATTAATCAGGTTAAAGGGGAGAAAAATAATGTTCAGTGATCTGCTAAGAAAGGTAATACGCCGCGAGAATCTCAGTAAGGATGAAGCCGCCGAGGTACTTGATGAAATTCTGTCAGGAAATGTCAGCGATATTCAGATGGCAGGAATGCTCACCGCACTCTCCACCAAAGGAGAAACCTTCGAAGAACTTGCCGGCGCAGCCAGTGCCATGCGCAGCAAGGCAACCCGTATCCAGGTTACCGGAAATCCGGTTATTGATATTGTCGGAACCGGCGGTGATGAACTCCATACTTTCAATATCTCCACCACCAGTGCTTTCGTAGTCGCGGGCTGCGGCGTTATTGTAGCCAAACATGGTAACAGATCGGTATCCAGTAAATGCGGCAGTGCAGACGTTCTTGAAAGCCTGGGTGTAAATCTGGATCTTAATCCTGAAATCGTTGAAGAAGCGGTAAACGAAATCGGAATCGGCTTCCTCTTCGCGCCAAAGTATCATGGAGCTATGAAATATGCCATGCCGGTACGTAAAGGTCTGGGGGTAAGGAGTATCTTTAACCTTCTCGGTCCACTAACCAATCCGGCAGGAGCCTCAGCAATTCTCCTCGGAGTCTACGCTCCTGAACATACCGAAATGTTCGCCAACGCCCTGAAGCTGCTCGGCGCCAAACGCGCACTCGTAGTCTACGGTCATGACAGTATGGATGAAATAACCGTTACCGACAATACCAGAGTAACCGAACTCAATAACGGTGAGATAAAGACCTATGAGATTCTTCCCGAGCAGTATTTCGGAGAGCTCAGCGATCTGGAAGAGCTTACCGGAGGTGACGCGGCGGAAAATGCGGAAATTCTACGCGGAATTTTAGAAGGCAGAACCAAAGGTGGAAAACGCAACATCATTCTGCTCAATTCAGCAGCGGCACTTCTCGCCGCCGGCAAGGTTGACAGCCTGAAAGACGGAATTGAGATGGCGGCGAATTCAATTGATTCCGGCGCCGCCAAAGCCAAACTAGACGCCCTTGTTAAATTCACACAGGAGAACTGATGAGCGATTTTCTGGAAAAAATACTTGAATGCAAACGTACCGAAATAGCAGAGCACAAACAGCTTACCAGCGAGATTGCCCTGCGGGTCGAGTGCGGTGACCGAGATGACTACCGTTCATTCTATAACGCCCTCGCCCGCGACAGCATCAATATTATCGCCGAGATAAAGCGAGCCTCACCAAGTAAAGGTGATATTCAACCTGATCTTGTACCTGCTGAAATGGCCAGAATGTACGAAGAAGGAGGCGCCGCCGCGGTATCTGTTCTTACCGAAAAAGACTTTTTTAAAGGTTGCCTTGATGATCTGCGTGCAGCAAGAGCCGCCTGTAATCTTCCGGTTCTGCGTAAAGATTTTATATTTGATCCTTATCAGGTATACGAAGCCAGTGCCAATAAAGCGGATGCAATTCTCCTCATTGTACGAATACTGGAGAAAGAACTGCTTGAAGACCTGCTGGCTCTGACTCACGCGCTGGGTATTGACGCACTGGTTGAGATTCACTCCGAAGAAGATCTGGAGAAGATAGAAGGAATAGGCGCCAGAATTATCGGTATTAATAACCGTGACCTGTCCTCCTTCAACACCAATCTCGACGTGGCGATCAAAATGGCGGAAAATCTCAAGGAAGACCAGATAATTGTTGCCGCCAGCGGCATCTTCTCAGCTGCAGACATCAACCGCTACCCACGTGAACGCATACATTCTTTCCTCGTTGGAGAGAGTATTGTCAAAGCTGAAAATCGTGTAGAATTTCTACAGAGTCTACAGGGATTATAACCATGAATACAGCACTGCAGATTAAAATATGCGGCATTACCTCGAGCGAACAGGCAGCAGCAGTCACCGAACTCGGTGCCGATGCGATAGGCATGGTGTTCTTCCCTAAAAGTCCGCGTAATGTCGATACCGCCACAGCACGTTCAATAGTTGAAACGGTAAAAGGCAGAGTCAAGACCTGCGGTGTATTTGTTAATATGGAACTCCCGGAGATAACCGACCTTATACAGAATACCGGCATAGAGATAATACAACTGCACGGAGAAGAGAGCGAAGAGTATATACAGCAGCTGCGGGGGCTAAACCGTAAAATAATCAAAGTTCTTAAAGACGATGATTTTGCGCAGCAGGTTGACTGCTTCTCGGCGGATGCCTACCTTCTGGAGCTGGGTAAAGGAGCTCTTCCCGGCGGCAACTTCCAGAGCTGGCAGTGGCAGAAAGCAGAGGAATTCGGACTGCAACACCCCTACATTCTTGCCGGAGGTATCAGCAGTGAAAATGTCTTAATGGCAATCAAACAAGGAAACCCGCAGGCGATTGATGTCAGCTCGGCTGTCGAAAAAAGTCCGGGTATTAAAGATTTAGCAAAAGTAAAAGAATTAATTGATATAGTACATGCTGTAAAGCAGGTCCCACACAAGGAAAGGATTTTTTCATGAGTTCACCAGAAAACTACTCCTACCCCGATGCTACCGGACATTTCGGAGAATTCGGCGGCAGATTTGTAGGAGAGACATTGATCCCGGCTATTCTTGAAGTTGAAGAAGCCTACAAAAAGTATATTGAAGACAAGGCGAGTCCTTTCCATGCAGAGTTCAAAGATCTGCTGAAGAATTATGTCGGACGCCCTTCTCCAACCTACTATGCATCACATCTCAGTGATCATATCGGTGGTGCCAGAATCTACCTCAAGCGTGAAGATCTTAATCACACCGGTGCACACAAGGTTAACAACACCGTCGGACAGTGCCTGCTGGCAAAACTGATGGGTAAGAAAAAGGTCATTGCCGAGACCGGTGCCGGTCAGCATGGAGTTGCAACCGCCACTGTAGCAGCCCTGATGAATCTTGAATGCAAGGTATTTATGGGCAGTGAAGATGTCAGAAGACAGGCACCGAACGTTGAGAGAATGAAGCTGCTGGGAGCCGAGGTAGTCAGTGTCGACTCCGGCGCAGCAACCCTCAAAGACGCGATGAATGAAGCAATGCGTTACTGGTCTGAGGTTGTCGAAGACACCTTCTATGTTATAGGAACCGTTGCCGGGCCACATCCATACCCACTCATGGTCCGGGAATTTCAGAAGATTATCGGCGAAGAGGCGATCGAACAGATGGACGAGCTTGCCGGCAGACAGCCCAATGCAGTAGTGGCGGCTGTAGGCGGCGGCAGCAATGCTATCGGCATCTTCTACCCATATATAAAGTATGAAGATGTTGAGCTGATCGGAGTAGAAGCAGCGGGATTCGGTATCGAGACCGGTAAACATGCTGCGCCACTCGGCTATGGTGAGATCGGAGTACTCCACGGTGCCAAGTCATATGTACTTCAGGACAAGAACGGCCAGATCCTGGAAGCTCACTCAATATCAGCTGGTCTGGATTACCCCGGTGTCGGCCCGGAACATTCACTGCTCAAGGATATTGGACGAGCAACCTATGAATCAATAACCGATGTTGAAGCTCTCGAAGCTTTCAAAATACTCTCAAAATATGAAGGAATCATTCCGGCTCTGGAAAGCTCCCATGCTCTGGCGCAGGGAATCAAAGAAGCCGGCAAACGCAGCAAAGATGAAATTGTCCTGGTAAATCTATCAGGCCGCGGTGACAAAGATCTTGATCATGCAACCGCAGCAATCAAAGAAATGGAGGAAGCAGCAGATGAATAGAATAGAACGAGTATTTCAGAGAGTTAAAGAGGAGTCAACATCTGCTCTGGTAGGTTTTATCACCGCTGGTGATCCGGATTATGACAAGTCTCTGGAAGTTATAAAGGGAATGTTTGACAGTGGAGTGGATATCCTCGAACTAGGTATTGCCTTCTCCGATCCTACCGCTGACGGACAGGCTATTCAGCGCTCTTCACAACGAGCGCTGGCAAACGGCATCTCACTGAGCAAGAGTTTGGAGATGATCAGAGAACTGCGCAAGGATTATGACCAGCCAATAATTATCTTCAGTTATTATAACCCGATTTATTATTACGGCATTGAAAAATTCTACAAAGACGCTGTAGCAGCAGGTGCAGACGGCACCCTGATTGTTGACCTGCCACCTGAAGAACGTCAGGAGATTGCCGGAAAATTCGGCCCTGATCTGGCTCTCATCAGACTTATTGCTCCAACCACCCCAGATGACAGAGTCAGCTTTATCCTCGAAGACGCCTCAGGTTTTGCCTATGTCATCTCCAAAACCGGAATTACCGGTACCGGTGAAATTAATACCGATGCCGTTGGTGAGCATATCGCCAAACTGCGCCAGATCTGTAAAATTCCGCTCTGCGTCGGCTTCGGTATCTCTACTCCCCAGCAGGCGGCGGCGGTAGCCGGTTATGCCGAAGGAGTAGTAATAGGTAGTGCCTTTGAAAGAATAATCGAAGATAATTTGGATAATCCTAAAATGGTAGATATAATGAAAGAAAGGGTATCATCGATAAAAGCAGCGATGATCAAAAAATAATACAATGAACAAACTACGACTAACAAGCAAAAGTGACGACAAACAAAAGACGGTAATCGATGTTAAAGGGGTAAAGATAGGCGAGGAACTGACCATTATCGCCGGTCCCTGCAGTGTAGAGACCGAAGCTCAGGTGGTAGGTACGGCCCTTGAAGTTAAAAAAGGCGGAGCCAATATTCTCCGCGGTGGCGCCTTCAAACCCAGAACCTCACCTTACGACTTCCAGGGACTGGGACTGGCCGGTCTGAAGCTGCTGAAAAAAGCCGGCATCGAATCAGGCCTGCCGATAATCACCGAAGTTATTGACCCCAGAGATGTATCATGGGTCTGTGAGTACGCAGATATCGTTCAGATCGGTGCGCGCAACATGCAGAACTTCTCTCTGCTGCAGGAGGTTGGACGCTCTGACAAGCCAGTTCTACTCAAACGCGGCATGCACTCGACCCTCTCAGAATGGCTCAACTGCGCCGAATACATCCTGAGCGAAGGCAACCCGAACGTTATCCTTTGCGAACGCGGTATCCGTACCTTCGAGACCTATACCCGTAACACCCTTGATCTTGGCGCTATCCCTTCAGTTCAGAACATCGCCCACCTGCCGATTGTAGTAGACCCATCGCACGGTACCGGCAGACGCGAGCTAGTCGAGCCGATGTCGCTTGCAGCAATCGCCGCCGGAGCAGATGGACTTATCATTGAAACCCACATCTGCCCTGACGAAGCCAGATGTGATGGAGCGCAGTCTCTCACTCCTGAAATGTTCGCCAAACTGGTAAAGAAACTCCACATCATGGACAAATGTGTACGTGAAATCAAGAAGCTTGACCAATAAAATTTTCTGGATACAATTTTTGATAGTAGATAGTATTATATCACAATAATTATCTGAAAGGGAAATAATGAAAGACGAAAAAATCAACCTTGAATCGGTACGGCACAAGATTGATCAAATCGACAACAACATTCTGCAGCTGCTCCAGAAACGTATGGAGGTTGCCCGCATATCCACCGTCTTTAAAAAGGATATTGAAGACACCGGCAGAGAGACATCTATCATTCAGAATCTTACCGGAAGAGAAAATGCTCTGCTCAAAGCTGATTTTATTGAAAGTGTATACAAACAGGTATTCCTTGAAAGTAAGCGTATCCAGAGTGAGACCTCAACCCTGGCTGCATTTCAGGGTGAGCATGGCGCGTACAGTGAACTGGCCTGCCGCATGTGGGACTCATCTCTCGCCCCAATGCCATGCGAAGAATTTATAGATATCTTCAAAGGTGTAGAAGAAGGCGTATATGATTTTGGTATTGTGCCGGTTGAGAATACCCTCGGCGGCATGGTCGGCCAGGTAAACGGTCTGATGCTCTACTCCGACCTCTTTGTAGTAGGAGCCATCAAGACTCCGATACATCATTGTCTGTTAGTTACCCCGGGTACCGATCACCGTAATATCCGCAGAGCCTATTCACATCCTCAAGCATTGTCACAGTGCCGTGAATTTCTAAAGCGGCAGAATCTCGAACCAATGCGTTTCTTCGATACTGCCGGTGCGGCTAAAATGCTGGCCGAAAAGAACCCTGCATCGTCCTGCGCAATTGCCAGTTCACTGGCTGCCAGCTACTACAATCTGGAGATAGTCAAAGATAATATAGAAGACCTCAATACCAATCAGACCAGATTCCTGGTACTGGCAAAAGAACCGGCTCCCGGCACCGGCAACAAGTGCTCAATTACTTTCACTACCGACAACCGCGCCGGCCTGCTCTTCCACGTACTCCAGCTCTTTGCTGATAAAAATATTAACCTGACCCGTATTGATTCCGTGCCTGACCAACCGGGTGAATTCGCGTTCTTCCTTGATTTCGATGGAAATCTCACTGACCCTAAGGTTCAGGCTGTACTTGATAGTGTTGAAGAATCAACCACCAGATACCGCTTCCTCGGCTGTTACGAGGAAAGGAGCATGCTATGAAAATCTTCATAATGGGTGCAGGTAAGATGGGTGCTTGGCTCACCGAAGAATTCTGTCTGGATCATGAAGTTGCGGTATATGATCAGGATCTGACCAAGCTGAAGTTCTTTTTTGAAACCAAGCGGATAGCAAAACTCGAAGAGGTCAAAGATTTCAAACCGGAAATTGCAATCAATTGCGCAAGTATTCAGCGTACCCGTGAAGCCTTCAAGGAGATGCTCCCACTGCTTCCCGAGGAATGCATCATTGCCGATATAAAATCTGTCAAGAGTGATCTGCCAGAATATTACGCCAGCACCGGTCATAAATTTGTCTCGGTACACCCGATGTTCGGACCGACCTTTGCAAATTTACGCAATCTTGAAAACCAGAATGCCATCATAATCAAAGAATCATGTGAGGAAGGGAAAAAACTCTTCAGAGATCTCTTTACCAGAGTCAAACTGAATATATTTGACATGTCATTCAAAGAACATGATGAAATGATGTCATACAGTCTCTCAATACCATTCTCATCATCTATGGTTTTCGCAGCCTGTATGGATAAGCTGGAAGCTCCTGGCACCACCTTCAACAAACACCTTGAGATAGCCAAAGGGCTGTTATCTGAAGACAACAGTCTTATTGCAGAAATTATGTTCAATGATTATACGCTGCACCAGATTGAGAAAATTGATAATAAACTTAATTACCTCAAACACATAATCAAAGGCAAGGATTTTGAAGAAATGATCACTTTTGTCGATAGTCTGCGCCGCAATATAAATCAATAAGTTTTATACAAAGATCTGAATAATAAAGCCCGGATTCACCTCCGGGCTTTATTATTTTACCATAATTTCGATAGTAACGTAAACAGTTTACGCATCCAGATAAGTTACCAGCTCCTTGGCTACTTCAAAATAGTACCGACAACAGCCAATCTTAACCATTATCATATAATTGTCTCTGAGATTATCGTAATTTACGATTTATCTCATGCAGCAGTTTTTCAATGCGCTGCAGACGCTCTTCAACCTTCTTCACCCTGTCCTCCACCTCCTCGGTATTATCCTCGACCAGCGCATCAATAAATGTTGCATTGAAAATAGACAGACCGATCATACCACCGGAAAGCAGAAAACCAATAAAATAACAACGAATAAATATAGTCCAGCCCAAAGTATCATAATACGGTATCTGTAGCAGATTCCGCGGAATTTCAAACCAGCCGGTTATCGCAAAAACCCTGAACATCGAATAAGCACTGAGCAAGGGGTTCCCAAACATTTCCGGTGCATGAATACTGAATATCATAGTGCTGAATAGTGAAGCGATAAACAACAAGAGCAGCATTCCGATAGCAACACCGATAGAGGCCCGAAAAGCACGTTTAATACCATGAAGAAACTTACCACCCTGCGGTATCACTGAAATTATTTTTAACAGGCGGAAGAAACGTACCAGCCGTAAGGTCAGAACCGCACTTACTCCACCGACCTCAATGAATGGCAGCAACAGCACAGGCAGAGAAAGAATTACCAGCGCAAAATCAATCTTGTTCCATGCCACTTCGATATAATTACTCCAGCCGAAACGTATATTTTTTGAAACAACTTCCGCAATAAATACAGTTACACAGAAAACCTCCAGCCAGATTATAAGATGATCATGACCGGTGGCAATCCTGGGAAATTCAGACAAGGTTATCAATATGGCATTGAAGATAATAACTATAAATACCAGAGGTGACAAACCACTAACATTCTCAGACAAGAAGAAATTACCCATTACAAACCTCATTCAAAGAAAAGTCGATTACTTACACTGTTTTATCGGCACAAATTTCTTATTACTCAAGACTTACTATTATTTCACAACACAGCAGCTTATAATTACGCATTAATTCTGTTTAATAGTATAAGAATTACCTGAACAAAATAGCTACTCCGCTATATTCTGATCTTCCTTGCCTTACTCAAAACAAAAAAGGACAGAGCAAATAGCTCTGTCCCTAAACTTAAAGCTTTAACGGCAGAATTAACCGCGAGCGTAAAGCATTTCATTATATGTTGGAAGAGGCCACATGTCACCGTCAACAATCTCTTCGAGAGTATCAACAGCAGCTCTGGTCTTGCCCATTGCAACAAGAACCTTGTCACGAGCGCCTAGAGCCATACACTTAGCACATTCAGCACCTTCAACCTCAGCAACAGCAGCTGCAAGTTCCTCAACACCAGCCTGGAACTCAGCGATCAGAGCAGTTACCTTCTCCAGACGTGCTGAGAAGACTGAAGCATCAGCACCACTCTCCTTAACAGCAACGATTGAACCGGCAAGGCGTGAAGCGTAATCCATAACTGCTGGCATAAGAGTTCTGTTTGCCATAGTAAGAGCAGTACGACCTTCAATAAGAACATTCTGTGCATAAGTATCAAGAAGGATCTCAAGACGGGCAGCAAGTTCAGTATTGCTGAGTACTGCGTGCTTAGAGAATACATCCTTGACATAATCTTCAGCCATGCAGGCAAAAGCGTCAGGAGAATTACCAAGATTTGGCAAACCTCTCTTTTCAGCTTCAACCGGCCATTCAGCAGAGTAGTTGTCACCATTGAAAATGATGCGTTCATGCTCTTTGAAGGTCTTTTGACAAAGAGCCTGAGCAGCAGCGTTGACATCACCAGCCTTCTCCATCTCATCAGCAAACTGACACAGAGTTTCTGCAACAATAGTGTTGAGGACGAAGTTAGGACCACTGGTGTTGATAAGTGAACCAGCCATACGGAACTCAAACTTATTGCCAGTGAAGGCGAATGGAGAGGTACGGTTTCTATCAGTAGCATCCTTTGGCAGAGGTGGAAGAGTACTTACACCCAGAGTCATAGGCTTGCCGTCGTTACCTTCAAGTTTGGTACCGTTAGCAATAGAAGAAACAACCTTGTTGAGCTGATCACCAAGGAAGATACTGATGATAGCTGGAGGTGCTTCGTGACCGCCAAGACGACAGTCATTGCTGGAAGAAGCAACACTTGCACGTAGAAGTGGTGCATAATCATCAACAGCCTTAACGATAGCAGCAAGGAATACGAGGAAGATAGCGTTTTCCTGTGGGTTATCACCTGGATCAAGAAGGTTTACACCATCATTGGTCATTATAGCCCAGTTATTGTGCTTACCAGAACCATTCATATTGTGGAATGGCTTTTCGTGCAGCAGACAGTAGAAACCGTGACGACGGGCAATCTTCTGCATAATTTCCATTGTCAGCTGGTTATGGTCGGTTGCAACATTAAGAGTAGCATAGATTGGAGCGAGCTCATACTGCGCAGGAGCTACTTCATTATGCTGAGTTTTAGCAGAAACACCAAGTTTCCAGAGTTCAGCATTGATCTCTGACATATAGCTGGCGATTCGCTCTTCGATTGATCCGAAGTAGTGGTCACATAGATCCTGTCCCTTTGAAGGAGGAGCACCAAAGAGAGTACGGCCACAGATCATAAGGTCGAGACGCTGCTCAACATAAGCTTCATCGATGAGGAAGTATTCCTGTTCAGCACCTAGAGTAGCGATAATTCTCTTGCTCTTCTTACCCATAGCGTGCAATACTCTGATAGCCTGCTTGGAAAGTGCGTCCATAGAACGGAGAAGAGGAGTTTTCTTATCGAGAACGTCACCGGTGTAACTGACGAAAGCACATGGAATAAACAGAGTTGTGTTATCACCGTCCTTCTTGATAAATACTGGGCTGGTGCAATCCCAGGCAGTATAACCACGAGCCTCGAAAGTAGCGCGTATACCGCCACTTGGGAAACTTGAAGCATCAGGCTCACCCTGGATCAGCTGCTTACCAGAGAACTCCATGATTACAGAGCCGTCAGAGTTAATATTAATAAAACTGTCATGCTTTTCAGCGGTAACGCCAGTCATTGGCTGGAACCAGTGGCAGTAGTGGGTAGCACCCTTCTCGATTGCCCAGTCCTTCATTGCATTAGCAACGACATCCGCAATTGAAGAATCAAGCTCATGAGACTCTTCGATGGTCTTTGCAAGCTTCTTGTAAACGTTCTTTGGCAGACGTTCACGCATGATTTCATCATTGAATACATAGTCACCAAAGATTTCAGTAACATTTTTTATACTCATTATTCCTTTTCTCCTCTAAAAACAGTACTAAATGAAACCCATTTTTCATTTAAAATATAACTTTATTATTAAAATACATATACACAAGCTTACTTGGGTGCTCGCCCAAAGTTTCTACTTACATGTCAATTTATATCACAAATGGGGTAATTTTCCAAGAAGCTTTATTATTTTATTTTCTCAGCATAAACTCCTAAAAGAAGCATATTTCAACCCTTGTGTATCTCCTACACAAAAGTAGTTTCCCTCTCCCTATAATTATCAGAAGCGACCCTGAAATTAATCAGAGTCGCTGCGAAATTTGATCGGCAAAGAGAATTAACCAATGGCCTCCTGGCCTTTCTCACCTGTACGAATGCGGTAGCATTCTTCAAGGCTTGTAACAAAGATCTTACCATCGCCGATATTACCGGTACGGGCACCTTCGATAATTGCATTGATTGTTTTATCAACAAATTCAGCATTAACCGCAATTTCAAGACGCACCTTCTTGAGTAGATTTACTTCAATATCAACACCACGATATGATTCGTGATATCCGCCCTGCTGTCCGCAACCCAAAGCATTTGTAACAGACATCTTTAGGATATCAGCAGCATAAAGCTTCTGCTTTACATCATTCAATCTTTCAGGTTGAATATACGCTATTATCAGTTTCATGTTTATTCCTTTCGTTAAGTCTGTGCGAGATATTCAAAGATGTATATGGATTATAAAACATGCTTGCGAATTTCGCCAGATTAATCTTAATTAATTGTTGATTAAGTTAAATAAATCGAAAGCGGACACCGGGTGAATCATGAACAATTATGTGTAGTGTAGGTTGGAGGCCGCTTTCGAAGGAAGGCAGACAAAATGTCTTAGATATTATTGAAAATCTGGAATCCGCTGTAAGCTTCGTTACCATGTTCTGCAATATCCATACCGCGCAGTTCTTCTTCACGGTTAGTACGCAGACCAACAGTAGCTTTCAGGATGCTGAAGAGAATCATACCACATCCGAACGCCCAGACAAACATTATCAAGACACCGATAACCTGAGTACCAATAAGATCAGCGAAAGAACTCTCAGCGTGGAAGAAACTCAAACCGATTGTACCCCATGCACCGCAGACACCGTGAACACTTACAGCACCTACAGGGTCATCAATCTTGAGAACCTTATCGATGAATTCAACAGCAACAACAACAAGTACACCAGCAACCAGACCGATAACAAGAGCACCACCGAAGGTTACACAGTCACAACCAGCAGTAATAGCTACAAGACCTGCAAGAACACCGTTAAGAGTCATTGAGATATCAGGCTTGCCGAAACGAATCCAGCTGGCAAACATTGCAGCAACAGCACCACCGGCAGCAGCAAGGTTGGTAGTTACAGCGATATAACCGATGCTTGGGCCACCTGCTGTTGTTGAACCTGGGTTAAATCCGAACCAGCCGAACCAGAGGATAAATACACCAAGAGCAGCCAGAGGAATGTTGTGACCCTGAATAGCCTTACTCTTCTTATCTGGACCATATTTTCCGGTACGAGCACCAAGACAGATCGCACCAGCAAGAGCAATCCAACCGCCACAACTATGTACAACAGTAGAACCGGCAAAATCAAGGAAGCCCATATCCCACATGAAACCATTACCAAAACCGTTCTCTCCGCCGCCGAACAGTCCGCCCCAGTACCAGTGACCACTGATTGGATAAATAAGAGCACAGATAAATACACTGTAGAGTAGATAGCTTGAGAATTTAGTACGTTCAGCCATAGCACCTGATACAATTGTAGCGGCAGTTCCGGCGAACACGCACTGGAAGATAAAGAAAGTCCAGTCAAGTGAAGAACCATTGGTGAAATCACTGGAGAAAAGGTTTGAACCGCCACCAAAGTATCCTGACCCCATACCGAACATGAGACCAAAACCGATAGCCCACCACGCGATTGATCCAACAGCAAAATCCATTACGTTTTTCATAATGATATTACAAGCATTTTTTGCACGGGTAAAACCTGTTTCAACCATTGCAAAACCTGGCTGCATAAAGAACACCAAAAATGCGGCTACAGCTGTCCAGACAATATCTAGGTTGTTCTGAACGTCAGCTGCTGTCGGCTCATCGCCAGCAAAAGCACTTCCCCCTAAAGCCAGCGCACCCACAAGTGCAAGCATACCGGCCTTAACACTCACTTTCTTGTTTGTTTCAAACATAACGTTTCTCCTTTGACAATAATCGGAACAGAAAGCAAAAAACAATAAACAAAAACAAAACTGCATTTCTACATACAATTTAATAAACAAATAAGTATCGCTTCTATTTATAACAATTTATGTACCAGTTTCAGAAGAGACACCACACTACACACATAACTCTTTGTAATTCAATACGTTAAATTTGTTTATATATTTTAAAGAATTAAAACAAAATTGTTACACTCGCAAAATAATACAATTTTGTATTTAAAGCATACTTTTACCTTACTTTTTTGTAATTCCACTACAATTTTAGCACCTTAAACCGATCACCCAACTGTAAAACAAACGTTATTTCAGCAAATTATTATTACACTTATCTTATTTATCAACTCTAAAAGAATTTGCTCCGAATCAGTAAACTATACCAATGCGCATAATAATACAAATATGTTGTTATTATAACAAATTATCTATACTGAAGTTAAGAAAAAAACACCCAAAAGCAAAATTTTATTCTATGACTTCTAAAAACAATTTTGACCACTAGTATCTTACAAAAATAGCAGCACTTCAAAAGAAGTGCTGCTGAATATACTAACAATGTTGTTCGTGTTACAAAATTGTTACATCGCTCGCGCTTTTTTAAATACCTCAATGTTCAGATCGACAAAAGCCGGTTTTACCGACTTCTTTATTGCCTGAATCCAAAGCTCCTCTGAAAATTCAAGACCATTGGACAGTGCGCCCATCACCGCAACATTTGCGGCCTTAGCATTGCCGCTCTCTTCAGCAAGACTCACAGCTTCTACCAGCTTCAGATTTGAAAAAACTTTTGCAAGACGCTGCTTGGCATCACTTGGATACTCTGCACCACCTGAGCTTACAGTCACTGGTACTACCTGCTGCGTACTAACCACAGCCAAACCGCCATTTTTCAGATAATGTGCCGCCCGTAAACCTTCGATCTCTTCAAGTGAAGCCAGAGCAACCGCAGTTCCTTCCTCAATAAGTGGACTGTAAACCTTACGGCCATATCTCACCTGAGCCATCACCGAACCACCGCGCTGAGCCATTCCATGAACTTCATTGGTCTTAACATCATAGCCGGCAAGCATTGCGGTCTGTGCCAGAATCTCACTAGCCAGCAGAATTCCCTGCCCTCCAACGCCTACAAGAACAACACTAATTGTATCACTCATTATATCATACTCCATTATATCAAGTTGTCGTCATTATCAAAAAAGTCAACAGATGTGACTACTTTTCAGCATCTGATATAGCCCCTTTTGGACAAACCTGAGCACAAAGATCACAACCCCAGCATAAAAGTGGATTAATAGTCGGCTTCATACCATCTTTTGCTTCTATTGCCGGACAGCCAAGTTTCAAACAAGCTTTACAGTTAACACAAGCATCATGTGATATCTTCTGTTTAGGCCCGACATTCTTTCTGGCATACAGCGGACAAACCGCTTTAACAACAATAAGTGACGGCTCTTCAGCAGGCAGCTCTTCACCCAGGACATCATTCATTTCCTTCATGTTATACGGATTGGCCGTACGTACACGTTTATAACCACAGGCTCTGGCAATAGCTTCGATAGATAATTCCTGAGTCTCTTCACCCTCCAGAGTCTTACCGGTTCCAGGATTTTCCTGATGCCCGGTCATAGCTGTTGTCCGGTTATCCACGACAATAGTAGTTGAATTCCCCTTATTATACGCGGTATTGGCAATACCGGTCATACCGGAATGGAAGAAGGTTGAGTCTCCGAGCAGCCCGACGCAGTATTTCTTCTCACCAACCTGCTGCATACCGTGCGCCATAGGTATAGATCCACCCATACAAAGAATAGAATCGAGACTTGCAAGTGGCGGAAGAGTTCCCAGACTATAACAGCCAATATCACCCATAACCGCAACATCATATTTTTTAAGAGCGGCAAAGGTTCCGCGATGCGGACATCCCGGACAGAGAACCGGTGGTCGTGGCGGCAGATCCAGGCTTTCAGCTACAGGTTCAGGCTGAATAATTTTAGTCTCTTCGAGTTTGGCTTTAACCTCACGAATACACCCCGGAGTATGTTCACCAATTCCAGGAACAACATCACGACCATGGCATTTTATGCCCCAGGCCTTGACCTGAGTCTCAATGATATTATCCAGTTCCTCAACGATAAGCAGCTTATCAACCTTACCGGCAAATTCTCTGATTTTCTCTTCCGGCAGAGGATACGACATGCCAAGTTTGAAGACACTAGCATCCTTAAATATATCCTTGACATACTGATATGTTGCACTACCTGCAATAACCCCAAGCTCCTTACTGTTAAGCTCAAGACGGTTAATTGGATTTTTTTCGGCCTCAGCCATTAACTTATATAACCGCTGTTCGACTTTTATCCGCATCTTTCTGGCCCATGCCGGGATAGCGACATAGCGCGGTGGGTCCTTCTTAAAGTCGACCTCTCGAGCTGATTCTTCACGGTCGCGCAATTCAACAAGTGATCTTGAATGCGAGATACGTGTACAAGTCCGGAGGATAACCGGAGTCTCATACTTCTCCGAAAGCTCCAGTCCAATCTTTACAAAATCCTTGGCTTCCTGTGAATCTGCAGGTTCCAATACCGGAATCTTGGCAAAAGGACCCCAATTACGGGAATCCTGCTCATTCTGTGATGAATGCATGCCAGGGTCATCAGCAACAACTATCAGCATTCCGCCAACAGCACCACTCATGGCAAAGGTCATAAGCGGATCCGCCGCAACATTCAAGCCTACATGCTTCATAGTGACAATAGCTCTGGCACCGGCGAAACTGGCGCCTACAGCAACTTCAAAAGCAACCTTTTCATTCGGAGCCCACTCACAATGCAGATCATTCTTATACTGAACAATATTCTCAAGAATCTCTGTAGATGGAGTTCCAGGGTAACCTGCAGCTAACTTTACCCCTGCTTCCCATGCCCCTCTGGCAATTGCCTGATTTCCAGAAAGTAACTCTTTCAACTTCCTCTCCTTTTTATCTCAACATGCCGTTGATTACAATGATATAAAAAAAACCGCTTATTAATTGTTTAAGTTTCTAACATTCAACCGCCGAATATAACTTACCGCTATTTCAGCGCACTGATATCACCAGTGATATCTGCAAATTTACCGTATTTCTGCAGTTTTATAACCTGTACTTCTGCTTTACTGAAATCAATTTTACGCCCATCAATCTTACGAATATTCAGATTATCATAGGTATCCAGATACATTACAAATGAATTCAAATCCTTGAATACCTCGTACTCGGTGAATTCATCAGTCTTTTTCCCCGAATCATTTTCAACAACCGAACCCTTGGTAATATAAAAATCCTTGATTATACGCATAAGTTTATCAAGTCCTTCGTCAGCTGTTGCAAAAGGTTTTACCCCGGCCAGGGTGAAAAACGCCCGTACAAAACGTGAAGGAGAAGTACTATCCCCCGGCAGACCTACCATCCCAGTTCCCTGCCCGAAAGGAGCAAGCTCATAATCATTGACCTTTACCGCACCGTGATTTTCATTGCTCAGACCGATATAGTTACGTAAATTTGTCAGATGCCATGAAAACTCTGGATTATTGGTAAAAACACCGGCGGGATTACGCTGTAACTTTATTCCATCCGCCAAAAACTCCAGCACCAGTGAGTCCCCGTTTTTATCCACAAAAAGATAATGCAGCGGCGGAATAATCTTCATAAACTTATTGACGGTATTCACCAAGACCACATCTTTATAATGAGCTTCAAGATCAGCTACATCCTTACAGGTACTTAGAGCCCAGGTTACAAATTCTTCAGGGGCAATTGCCTTTCCTGCATTCTCCGGTGACTGATCAGCATACTTGGCCTGATGAGCAAAATAAAACAGACCTCCCTGAAGTCCGGCATCATTCATGCCATCTGCAACCATATCGGTACCAAAAAAATTCATCCCGATAAAATTATATTTCGCGTCCCATTCAGCACCACCTTTACCGTCAGGGGTTGTTCCCGTGTATTTATGCCCTTTGGCGACAGCCACTACCTCCGACTGCAAATCCATGCCAAACTCCATGGTTCTGGCATATACAACCGAACCA
The DNA here is from genome assembly GCA_963677015.1 of Planctomycetota bacterium. Classification (GTDB taxonomy): domain Bacteria; phylum Planctomycetota; class SZUA-567; order SZUA-567; family SZUA-567. Next base: position 1,204,089 of record OY781533.1, on the reverse strand, counting down.
TCCTGAGTTTTAGAGAAAAAACCAGTACAAGCCATTGCAGAAGAAGCCACAGACACACAGAGCACCGCCGCAAACAAGATAACAGATACTGAATAGGATATTTTTTTCATCATAATCACCTAAAAAAAAAAGAGTAAAACTGACAAATTCGCACGCATTATATGTAACAAGCTAACGAATAACCGGCCGCATCTTTACTCCCTTGCCACTTACAAAATCCTTTATACCGCTACAGGTATACTCACCATAATGCACCATACTGGCAATAAGTGCGGCATCAGCCTTTCCCTCAGTAAGCACATCAACAATATGCTCGCAGGTACCGCCGCCACCACTGGCAATTACCGGTATTGATACCGCCTCGCTTATCATTCGGGTAAGAGTAAGTTCATAGCCCTCTTTTGTGCCGTCGGCATCAATGGAATTAAGGCATATCTCTCCAGCCCCGAGTTCCTCGGCCTGTTTGGCCCACGCCAGAGCATCAAGCCCCATCGGCTTACGTCCGCCCTGCACTACTATTTCATACCCGGATGGTATCTCTGGAGTCACCGGAACTTTTTTTGCGTCCATGCCAAGCACCACACACTGCCTGCCGAAAGCGACAGCCCCCTCACGGATAATATCCGGATTCCTTACTGCAAGTGAATTTACCGATACCTTCTCAGCTCCGGCAAGAAGAGCACGGCGCATATCTTCAACACCGCGTATACCGCCGCCGACAGAGAAGGGTATGAAAATATTCCGAGCAACCTCTTCAACCATCTCAATATCAATTGGCCGGCCTTCATGAGAAGCGGTAATATCATAAAAGACCAGTTCATCAACACCATCATCATAATACTGTCTTGCAAGCTCCACCGGATCACCAATATCAATATTACCCTTGAATTTAATACCTTTGGTAACCTTTTTATCTCTCACATCCAGACAGACAATCAATCTTTTACTGAGCATTTTATCTCTTCCATATCTAACTGCCGGTTGCAAATACAGACCGGATTGCACCTAAAACCAATACTAAGTAACCTACCAGCATTTTACCACTCAATAAAATTCCGTAACAACTGCAGCCCGACCTTACCACTCTTTTCCGGGTGGAACTGAGTGGCGACCAGATTATCTCTGGCTATAGCACTGGTAAAAACTTTACCGGCATATTCGGTACTTCCCAGCAATATTTCCGGTTTATTCCCCTGTACATAATAAGAATGTACAAAATAATATTCCGAAGCTTCAGGAATACCCTCAACCACCGGGTGTTCTTTAAATGCTACAGCATTCCAGCCCATATGTGGAATTTTAACCTTCTCTGCAGGAGGAAATTCAAACAAATCAACGGTACCCTGAAGAACTCCGAGACAAGCAACACCGCCATCCTCACCGCTGTGTTCAAATAACAGCTGCATACCCACACAGATGGCCAGCACCTTCCTGCCGGAATCAAGAGCCTGCAGCAGAGCCTTGTCAAGCCCGAGTCTTCTGAGGTTTGACATGCAGCTCCCTGCCGCACCTACCCCGGGAAAGACAACCTTGTCAGCCGCCGCTATCACCTCGGGATCCTGAGTAACGACACAGTCTGCACCTACATACTGAAACGCGTACTCCACACTTCTGAGGTTCCCAGCTTCATAATCTATAATCGCTATCACGCATCTACTCCTCTACCCATGAAAAACCGGTCAATTCCATACTAAACTCTTTACACACTACCCGGACAACCGAAAACGGCACATCCTGTGAGTGCCAGACCTCGGTAACCCCATTCTCATAATTCCAGACATCGTGCGTTGTCGGCACCTTCTTATTATCCATCTCCGTCAGAACAACAGTCTCATCGGTACTTTCCCTGTAGGTTGTTGACGGCCCTGTATCCGGCACCAGGCGTGACAATGGAAATTCATTACGAGAAAGCTGAATCCTCTTTCCGATTCCATCAACCTTATATTCAAAATCCAGCATTTCACCATTTACGCTATACAGCTTGACAAAACACTTGAAGGTCAGCTTTTCACTTCCAGCCCCCTGAATATTAACTCGATACTCCACCCAGCATCCCGGTTTCACATTGGATGTATCCAGCGCTTTCTGTACCGCCGCATTATCCGCAGCTACAGCATTTAGCATAAAAAACAGGACACCTAAGATAACATATATACATTTCATAATACTATAAGGATACATATAAGTATAACCCCGGTCAATAATCGATTCACTATATCTGGAAATATTACCTCCAGGTCTTTTTTTCAGAGCTGCGGACAATTAATACAATTATACATCTGAGTACTATTGAATAATGTTGCAAAAAGTTTACAATACACTCAGAATATTCTACTTCAGAGATATCAGACGAAAGGACTTACCTAATGGGGTCGTTATTAATTACCAACGCACACATCATGGATCCGGCTGCGGGACTTGATCTTACAGACGGAGCCATACTTATTGAAGACGGCATAATCACCTTCTGCGGTTCACGTTCCGAACTCCCGGAAAACACAATAAGTGATCACTATGATGCCGGAAATAATATTGTTACCCCCGGTCTTATTGATATACATGTGCATTTGCGCGAGCCGGGCATGGAAGAAGAAGAAACTGTCGCCACCGGTTCAGCTGCTGCCGTCGCCGGCGGTTTTTCCACAATCTGCTGTATGCCAAACACCACCCCCGCACTCGATTCAGAAGCTCTGATGCATTTTATACGACGAGAATCCAAGAAGATTGATATGGCCGAAATATTCCCGGTAGGCGCAATCACTGCCGGCCGACGCGGCGAGGAAATATCTGAGATGGACAGTATGGTTCGTGGCGGAGCTGTAGCTTTCAGTGATGACGGCTGCGCCGTGGCTTCCACCAATGTTCTTAAACAGGCAATGACCTACGCCAAAATGCTTGACCGTACAATAATGGAACACTGTGAAGATCCAACCCTGACCGCCGGAGGGATTATGAACGAAGGCTATGTCTCAACCTCACTCGGACTTCAGGGTATCCCTTCTGAAGCAGAAGAAATCATTGTCGCCAGAGATATCCTGCTGGCCAAGCTTACCGGAGCCAGGCTGCACCTGCAGCATATCTCCACCAGCGGTGCCATAAAGATTTTGAAATTGGCAAAAGCCGAAGGAGTCCGGGTAACTGCAGAAGTCTGTCCGCATCATCTGACACTCACTGAGGAAGAACTCCGCAGTTTCAATCCGGTATTCAAAGTCGCACCACCTCTACGCAGCAGTGCTGATGTAGCAGCCTGCATTGAAGCTCTAAATGACGGTACAATAGATTGTATCGCCTCCGATCACGCACCACATCTTGCGGAAGAGAAAGAGGTTGAACTTGCCAACGCACCCTGCGGACTCATCGGCATTGAAACTACTCTTGGTGTTCTGCTTACAGATCTTGTTAAACCGGGAAAACTGCCGCTGAAGCGTATGATAGCCGCCCTGACAGCGGCTCCAGCCAAAATTGTAGATATTGACCGCGGTACACTCACAAAAGGAGCTATCGGCAATGTAACAGTTATCGACATAAATAAAGAATGGGTGGTCGATGCCTCCAGCTTCAAATCAAAATCAGCAAATTGCCCGTGGAACGGCAGAAGACTCACCGGCAAAGCGATCTGCACAGTAGTAAAAGGAAAAATAGTTTATAAAGACAATACCAGCACTGCCGGAAACGAGCTCTAATCTAGAAGGGACAACAATGAAGGTCAAGATTACCGAAAAACTCGAGCTGAACAAGGATGATAACTGGAGAATAAATCTTCACAGTTTTTATAATATTACTCAGGTTCTTTTCACTGAAATAAATATCCTCCAGCTGATACTGGGAAAATCAGAACAACTTGAAAAAGTAATGGATATGATCAGTGATCTGAAAGATGCTCTAACCAACCCGGAGCGGACTCTATCCTCATTCAAAGGGATGAGAAATTTCAAAGCGAACATATTCAGTCTGATAGATCAATCAGTTATTAATAACCATAATCTCAGCAAAAAACAGCTTGATCAGCTTGAAGAAAGTCTGACCGGTCTGGAAAAGGTAGTTACTGTTACTGAAAACAGAGCAGAAGATTTCATAAAACTTCTTACACACCAGAATGAGTGGATAAATTTTGACATTGAAACCCTAGTCATGAAGATGGAAGATGTCATGAAGGCGATGTCAATACATTCAAAAGGCAGGTACGGCATAGTATTCGACAAATCAGCGCAGCAAGAGAATGACTATCTGATTAATATAACTATTGATGCCGAGCAAAACAACATTCTTCTTCCGGCACTATTTCCTGATGTCATCCGTGACCTCACAGCAAATGCCAGAAAGTACAGTGACCCCGGCTCACAAATTGACTGCACGCTGAAACAGAGTACCGATCACATCACCCTGATTGTCAGAGATAATGGTTACGGCATACCGGCTGACGAAATACCTAATGTTGTAAAATACGGCTACAGAGCCAGCAATGTAGATGGCAATCAGACCTATGGCGACGGTTTTGGTCTTACCAAAGCCTATATGATAGTATCCAACAATAACGGTTCATTATGGATCGACTCCGAACTCGGAAAATTCACCGAAGTGACAATTGAGATACCGCAGCCACAGGAGTGAAAACAAACAGCCTTATATTTTTATAACCTATACAAAACAGTGGCTCAACAGATTTTCTGAGCCATTTTTTTCACCCGCTGCCAGATAAACAGCGACACCAGAGCAACGACAATAGTCATAATACCGAACATGGAGACCGGAAAAAATGACTCCCAGCTGTATGAGCTGAAGCTCATACACAACGCACCGAAGATAAACTGATAAAAAATCATAAATGATGACGCCGAACCGATATCATTCTCCACAAACCCCAGCACCAGATGATTGCTGACCGGTCGGCTCATCCCGGTAAAGAACGCGATAACTGACGCTCCCGCGAAATATACCATAAAAGATAACTTACCGCCTCCAAGTACAATCACCCCTGCAACCGCAACCCCAAACAGACACAGAGATATTATCTTGGTATCACAGATACGTCCATTAATTCTGGTGAACAGATATGCTCCCACAATCGAACAACTGGCAGTAAGCGCAAACAACAGACTGAATATAAAATTATTCTGCTTGAAGATATCCAGATAAACTATCGGTGAAAAAGCCACGTTACTGTAGAACGGACCTGACAGCATACCCAGAGTCAAGGTCGTCAGCAGATACCTGCGGTTTCGGAAAAGTACCAGGTAACGCCCCAAAAGTCTGGTCAGCGGCTGGTTGAGCAACGACTTATTGGTCTCGGTATACTTGACAGTCATCAACAGCATAATCAGACCGGACGCAGCCTGACAGATAAAGATAAACCGCCAGTCGGCAAACCAGAGTATTACCGACCCGATAGGAGGCGCCAGAATAGGTGCCAGAGACATCATGATACCAATATAAGCCAGTGCTATTTTCCTCGTGTTGCCGTCAAAACGGTCACGACAGATAGCCATCGCCATCGCTGACGGAGCAGAAGCGCTGACACCCTGAAGTATACGGCAGAATATCAGCATATACGGCCCTGCCGCTGCGGCACAAAGTATGCAGCTGAGCACAAAACCACTCAGTCCCAGAAGAAGAGTCGGTCTGCGGCCATACTTATCCGAAAGCGGACCTGAAAAAAGCAGGCCGATACTGAAGCTGACAAACCAGAGAGTTATCGTATGTGTAACCAGCTCCGATGACACACCCCACTGCCGCGCAATATCAGGGACAGCAGCGAGATACATATCAGTGGATAATGGAGGAACCATTCCCACAAAGGCCAGATACGCTATATAACGTATAGTTTTTTTATGCATTGGATAAAACTCCGCCTAAACTCAGAACAGCTGTGGATATCACAGCTGCAAACACCTCAATAACCAGACAAATTTCTCAAGTGCCGATAATTAATATTCAAATACTCTTAACACCAAGCCCGTGCCCGGCCTGCCTCACAAATAATTTACGTCTCGCTAAAAAAAGAATCCGACAGAAATTATTTTGCCGGATTATACAGAATAAAGATTGGTTGTCAATATCAACTATTTTTATTCCTCACCCGCTCCCATAAAGATATAATTGGGATATGCCTGAGGATTATCAAGATAAGATACTAAATGTTTTCTTCCAAGCACTTCTCCGGATAGAGCGGCAATTTCATCACGACTGTAGAATTCAGCGGCTACCACATGCTCTTCGTCTTTGCGCACTGACAATTCACCCCCGGTCACCGCACACTCAAACTGATGGCATATGAGATGCAAATTCCACGCCGGTTCAATCCGTTCTATAATACCGAGATACTTGATTACCGAGACTCTGAACCCGGTCTCTTCCTCCACCTCCCGTATCACAGTCTCTTCCAGAGTTTCACCGCGATTCTGTCCGCCTCCGGGTATACCGTATTTGAATTTTCCCTCATAATCATTGGTAACAATAAGAAGTTTTCCCGCTGTATCGCGAATAAGCGCAAAAGCCCCGTCGATAACCTTTTCTGGATCGGATCTGCGTATCTTCTTTACCAGATTACTAGTACTCAACCCCTTAACAAAGGGTATAAAACGTATTTCTCCACCGTTACCTTCTACCGCCCGCCTTTCATCCTGATCCAGAGTCTCAAGATTATAATCCTCACCTTTGACATAAATATCAGGTTTTACTGCCTCCAACAGCCGGTCGCAACGTTTATCAGCAAATATCAGAACATGATCTACCGCTTCAAGCCCACTCACCAGAGCTGCCCGGTCATTTTCATTGACAAAAGGTCTGTCAGGAGCTTTCAAGGATTTTACCGAAACATCGGCATTAAGCCCCACAATAAGAATATCGCCAAACTCCTTGGCCATTCTCAAACTCTGCAGATGACCGGCATGCAGCAGGTCAAAACAGCCATTGGTCCATACGACCTTTTTACCTTCCCGGCGATAAACTTCACGATATTCAAGCAATTCAGCAAGAGTACAGACATTTCCCATATTAAAACCCCGCAAACACCATTAAAAACGGCAGGTTCACACCTGCCAGTCGCCAATTTCAAACCCAGAGTAGCTGTATGGCAAAACAGAAAACAACGAACCGGCAATCGGCGCGATCAGTTCCAGCATATCATATTCCAGTCCGGTCAGCCGCTGCAGACTTGTCACGCCGCCGTCACTCGCCGCTATCCCGCAGGGAATGATATGTTTTTTGAATAAATCAAGATCCGGCTGAATATTAAAAGCGAAACCATGCCAGCTGATCCAACGACTAACAGCCACACCTACCGCGCAAATTTTATCCCGCCCTACCCAGACTCCGGTCAGCCCGTCACGACGTCCGCCAGTAATATCCTGCTCAGCGAGATAATTAATAATGCCCTGCTCAAGTGTCCGCATATAGCGATGAAGATCTCGACAAAAACGCTCTAGCCGCAAAATCGGATACACAGTCCATTGACCGGTACCATGATAGGTTATATCACCACCTCGAGGAACCTCCAGATAGTCAAACCCGTCACGCTCAAGTTCCTCCGGTGAACTGAGAAGGCAGCTTCCATCCCCGGAACGCCCGAGAGTTATTACCGGCCGGTGCTCGCAGAACAAAATCACATCCTCGTCCAATTCCCCACGCTTTATGGCGGTCAGATATTCTTTCTGCAGATTTAATCCCTGTTCATAAGGGATATCACGAAAGACCAGTATTTTACAGGGATATCTCATTTCAGACATTACTCAATCCTGTATCTCCGGAATCTCCATGGAAATGCTTTTTTTACGCAGTTGACTGTTCTCACTCTTCAGGTCCATTATTTCATTCCTGAGCTTCTTGTTTTCTTCCTGAGTCTGCCGGATAAGAACCAGATATTTTTTACGTTCCTCCTGAAAAGACTGATCCTGACGGATAATACTTTCCTGAGACCGCTCAAGCTGCAGACGCATAGATTCCAAATCCGCATACAAAAGTCCATAGAGCCCCACCAGCAACAGCGCAAAGACCGCCGGGATCCACGCCGGAATACTCCAGTTCCGCGATCTGGGCGGATTATTTTCAGCAACAGAAATAACAGGCTCTGAAATATTAGCAACAGCTTCCTGCTCCGTTTCCGCGACAAAATCCGGTTCAGACAATCTTTCCTCGGCAATATCAACCGGAATATCAGGCATAACCTCTAATGCTTCATCATAACCTTCCGAATCGAACTCATCCTGCACCTCCTGTTCACCAGAAGTAGAATCCTTTTCATTAGTATTTTCAAAAATAGCCATCTGCTCAAACTTAGTGTTATCCGCCGCTTCTTCTATAACACCGGCATCATCATTATGCTGCTGATTTTTTACAATGAAATTCGTATCTGCTTTGAATATTCTAGTCTCATCAAGCCCTTTATCATCATGTTCACTTTCAGCAGAATTTACCTCACTGCTACTCTGCTCAACGACATCATCGTCCTGTGAATCATACTCGGAAGAAAATTCTGCCGTTACCTCCACCGCCTCAGTTTCCGCCAGAAGAGTACCCTCGTAATCCTCGGTCTCACTGACAACCTCAGACATTTTAGTAGCTATTTCTACGTTTTCATCAGAACTGACAGCTTTGGGATACTCGATACCGGGAAGCCTCACCTCCATTAACGGTGCTTTTTCACACTCTTCACAGGTTATCAGCTTTGAAACCTCTATATGTGTCGGCGGGGTTGTCGCCCCGCAGTTTGGACAAACAAGGATTGCCGGCTGCATGGTTATCAGACCAGACCGGCACTTCTTACAGCGGTATAATTTTCCAAGAGTAACACTCTTCACCCGGTGAACCGCATCACACTCAGGGCAGACCAGTCTAATGACCTCGCTCATCTTGCTCCAGTGTCCTTGGACATTCAACAAAATAATAAATCAATAATACAAACGGTTAAAAGCCTATTTAACCCAGCTTACAATTAATAAATATTGTGTAATTTACCGAACCAAAGGCAAGGCTTTTTTCAGTAAAAGTTGAAAAATCCTTGATTTCATTGGTTATTTACTAAATAATGTACATAATGTATGGTACTATATTCATAGTGCCTGAATAACTATTTAAAATTTGATTCTGAGACCTGCGCACATTAATTAGAATATTCACATAACCACTTATGATTAAAAAAATTAGAATTATAGCAATCATCGTTTTCTTTTTAGTCCCCTTCGGTTACAACACCGAACCGGAGGCAAATGCAGGTCATAATAGCGCACTCAATATCTGGGACGAGTTTGTAGTGGCACTCCGAACCGGTGATATGCCTGAAGCATATGCCCTGCTTTCTACAGAATCAAAAAACACCTTAAGCTACCGGGACTTCTGCGTGGAATGGCACCCTATCGGCATAAAATATAACACGGTTCTGTCCAACCCCGGATATTCAAATTTTGCTATTTACGGCAGCATTGCCATGATACAGATAGGGCTTGATCCCGCTCTAAACGATTCTGATAATAATTTTATCAGAATAATTCTGGAGAAGGAGGCCGACAAATGGTATATAGTGGATGAAAAAGTTCAGAATTCAGCAATATGCCGGGCCTCGGTCACCGGAGTTCTACAGGATGTTGTAAAAGAATCAAAAGTGCTGAACACCGCGTTTAAAACCGGAAAAGGAAATTTTTCCGATATTGTCCGTGAACTGCCTCGCATTTTCTCTTCTGAACGCGGTAAACTCGCACTCAAAAATTATAATTTTGAACTGGATCTTCTACGTGACGGAGTCTTACGGGCTACACCAAGAAACAAAGGCAGCAAAGGCTTTCAAATTAGCCAGAGCGGGATAATTTCCAGCTTCCTGCCACAGGAAAAAACACATATTACCGCAGAAGAGCTTGAAATAATTCGGGCACATAAAAACCGCCAGTCACTAAATCTTCACCGCCCAAAACAGCAGGCAGCTCTGGCACAACTTCCCGCCAAGAGCCGACGCAATACACGATTGGCGGAAAAAGATAGAAAAAAATCAGCCTCAAAGAATAATGAAAGTATGACTCTACCAGACTTACCCCCGGATTTTCCGATGGATTTCCAGCAGCTTGAAACCGCAACCGCCCAGACACCCGATCAAAAACGCCTGAAATTCCTAAATTCAGAAGAGGATTTTGATCTACCCAAGATAAAGACTATCAAAAACCAGCTTAATACTGAAAATACTCCTGCAGCTGATTCCACAGAACACGGTAATTTACAGGAGACAGCCACCACCAGCACGATGGCGGCAACCGGGGGAAATGTTTACTCCAATAACGTAGACCTTAGCAGTGAAGAACTACTTCAGGAACTGGAGTTAATGGTTAACGAATACGATAACGAAGACACCAGATTGAGTACAGGGGGCGCAAAATGACGTCGACTCCCTCTATGATCAGGTACAGTCTTACTATACTAATAGCGATCTTCTTTGCCTCTGCATTAATTACTCCAGTAAGTAATGCAGGTGAATTTAAATTGAGCAATCCCGGGATCGAACTAAGACGCATCCAAATTTGTGAAGACTGTGGTGAACCGCTGGTAGTGACCTCAATCGCTCCAGGAGCTGCTGTACGCTGCCCAAAATGTCACCGGGTACAACGCAGACTGCCGGATTCAGAACTGAAAATAAAAGTATACCAGATCTGTCCGTCCTGCTCCCAGCGACTAGATGTTTCAGGACTGAAACCCAACGAGGCTTTCCGTTGCGGCGCCTGCGGATTTGAACAACGGGTACTGCCGGAAGCGGTTTATAATCCTCCAAGCAATGCCGGCACCGGTAAAATTCCTGCTGAAAAAACAATTAAACCGGCGGCAAAAATCCTACCCCCGGTAAAACGTGATATACCCGATGCTGTCGTTCCCGGTCTGAACGCCCCAGAACCCGAGATAAAACGAGAGTTTGATATTGAAATTGAAACTTCAGACACCGACTCAGATACAACTGAAACAAAGCCTGCAGAAAATAAACCGGAAAAGCCACGAACAGAGAATAACAATACTCCGGCAGCTACTGGAGCCTATCTCAACCTCCCGGAAATGGATAACGATCTTGAAGGAAGAGTAAGTATTCTTGTAAACGGCGAAAAAATATATGAATCGGAAATAATGCGCGACCTGCTTTTAAAATTTAAAAAATATCAGGCAAAGAGCAATAATACGCTGTCTGTTAAGGAAAAAGCTGCTCTCTACACCGATTTTCGCAAAAAAACCGAGAACGAGCTGATAACAGAAAAGCTTGTACTGCAGGAAGCGTTAAAGCGAGGGTACATAACAAAAAAATCAGCTATTTCCAGTGATAATCCCCAAATGCTCTTCAGTAACTGTAAAGAGCAGCTGGCACCGGAATACGCACAGGCTGTTACCAGACCTACCACCGGTGAACTGCAAAAATATTATAACAGCCATCTGCGAGAGTTCTCCTATCCGGATCAGTATATCCTCGATTCAATAGTAATCTATAATGACCGGACCTCCCGCAATGATGGACGCTCCAGCAAGATAATATCCGATGAGATCAAATCGCATCTAGACAAAGGAGTCGATTTTACGCTTCTGGCATCAAGATACTCAGAAGGTGCATTTCATAATGATGGCGGAAGAATCCGCAGGGTCAACAACCAGTTTATTCCTGCTGATTTTCTGATAAAACCTTTGCGTACAAAGAATACTTCACTACAATCAGGGAGTATGTTCGGTCCGATTGAATTGCCAAGCTGCATATTATTTGTGCAGATTGCAGAGGTAAAAAAAGGCAATGTCAAACCATTTAAAACAGTAGAGCGGGAAGTAGAAAAAACACTGACCCGTACCAGTATGGATCAGGCATTTTCTAACTGGCTCGACACAGTAAGAAAAGCCGCAGTCATAGAGTATAAAAAATGAAAAAACAGTTTATCATATTTGCCGCATTATGTATTTTTGTTATCAGACTCGCCGGTTGTGGAGATGTCACTGACGGACGCAGTGGCGGCTCGGCAGCGGTAACCAGAGAGGCGGTTGAATATTATCTTTCTCAGGAAAAACTAAACACACCTGGTGTAGCCATAGCGGTTACCAATGCACTGAATAACGGGCAGACATACCGAGAAGTTATCAAGGATGAAGAGAAAAAGACAACAACTTTAACTGCCTGGATAGACCATAAAGAACGTAACCTTTTATGCATTACTTACTACCGGGACATGATCTGCCCCAAGTGTCACGGCACCGGCGTATTGACCGTACCTAAGAAAATAGATGATATGATATCATCAAAAATTAATACGGTTAAAATTGGCATCAACTGTCCACAATGCCACGGTACCGGTTATCTAAAAAAGAGCTTACAGAAAAAATGCTGGATACTGGGAGTTGCGGATTATAAAGATCCCCAAGCGGCAATAGCTATGGAAGAGGCCAACACTCTGCAGAGCGCCCCGGCCGACACCCAGAATTATATTGATAATCTCGCCAGTAGTGATCCTGCTACCAGACTTGAAGCCTGTGTCTGGCTGGATCAGAACTACATACGCCCAGGTTTAAAGCTAACTGAAATCACCCCTATTCTCGACCGTGCGCGTTTTGTCTCCCCATTGGAAGATAACAGCATATTGCGGAAAATAATGGGTAAGGCCAGCAATCAGCATGAATATGCAGTATATCAGTTCTGGGCTGGTAAAGGTGACAAGTCGCTTATCAGCCGCACATATTACCGCATCTATGTTGACTCTACAGCAGGAGAAGTTCTCAAAACCGCTTTTGTGGGTGAAAAATCTGCCAAACAGAGGAGTAGAAGATGATTGGTCTCTTCAAGAGGCTCATCGCATGGCTTCTTGAAAAGATAGCAGCTCGTATTCACGAGCAGCCGGAAGGTCAGCAGGAAGGCTACTTCGCTACCGGTGAAGAGACCCTTCAGGGTGAAATCAGAAGACTGCTGCTCAGTGGTGCTCAGAAATTACGGCACAAAAAAGAAATAGACCCGACAGAAGAAAGAAAGAATTTCTTCAGGCGCTGCTATGAGAAACTCATAAGAATCAAAGACCGCCTGCTTGCAGTTCCAAGGTGGGTAAAGCTTATTGTCATAACTACAGTACCAATATGCTGCATATATATTATCTTCTATATTTTTCTGGTTAATCCTGCCGATATCAACCGCGAGGATGAGTTTCGTTTCAGTAAAGGCAAACCTCTGGTACGAATCGGGTTTGTCAAAGAATGGCCAACCTCGCGCGTAGTAACCAGCCTTATCAGTGAAGCTATAGATGCAAACCTCAATGTCGATATTACGACCAAACCAATCTCACAGAATTATCTGCCTGATCTCTGGCAGATGATGGTTACAAATAGAGTAGATATAACCCCTTCAATCTGGCTGCCGAACACTCATGCCGCTTTTGTGGCAGATGCCGGCAGTAAAATAAGCGATCTCGGTATCTGGCTTAGCGGAGCCAGGCTTGGACTCATTGTCCCGGAATATATGCAGATAAACTCGATTGATGAGCTTACCAAGAAGAATTCAGGAGGTATAATTTACTGTATTGACCCGTCATCCAAACTGAATTATATGACACAGAGGGCTTTAGAACTATACGGGCTGAAAGATTTCCGAATCATTGCCAAAAGTGATAAATTTATGATCAGCCGTCTGGAAGAAGCAATTAAGAAACATGAGAATATCGTTGTGACCGGCTGGACACCGCACTGGATCTTCGGAGAGTGGAAGCTGCGTATACTGGATGACCCGTTAAAAGTATATGGAAATCCGGAAGATATACATATTTTTGCCACCGCCTCTTTTAAGAATAATTTTCCAGATATATGTGCCTTCCTCAGTAATATACATCTAAACACTCAGGACTTTTCCGACCTTCTGGCAAGCTCTCGCCGACTCAACAGCCCCGGAGCTGCTGCAAGTAAATGGCTGGGTATAAACCGTACTTCTGTACTGGAATGGGATAAAGCCGAAAAATAATCTTAACCGCTGCCAGCACCAAAAACTTAAATTACACCAAAACGCTCATAATAATATACCAACATTCAGGTACCGAAATGAATTCAATTTACCCCAGAGACTCAAAGCTAAAAATCGGAATAACCACCCGTATCAGTGATTCACCGGAAATGCGTGATTGTCTGGCGCATGACTGGCCGGTATTCTTTGAAAAAATTCTGCCGGAAGCAGACTGGATGATGCTGCCTAATCTCGGAGATAGAATAGAAAATTATATTGATTCATGGGGCTTGAATTCATTTATCATCAGCGGCGGCAATGATCTGGGAGAATTTGAGGCACGTGAAGAGACTGAATCCCGCCTTATTGAACTCTGTCTCGCCCGAAACCTGCCGCTTCTGGGAATATGCAGAGGCTTCCAGCTTATCTGCCGGCATTTCAACGCCAGACTTGAACGGGCTGCCACTGGTGAACACCCGGTACAAACGCATCAGGTTGTCTGCACCAACGCACCATTCGGCATCACTCATCCACTACCCGCAGAGGTCAATTCATACCATGACTGGCTGGTAAAATCAGCCGGCGATCTCAAACCATTCGCCAAAGATTTACAAGGAAATATTGAGGGAGTATATGACCGGGAGGAAGCATCTATACTAGGTTTAGGCTGGCACCCTGAAAGATGGTCACCCGCAGCCGATTTCGACTGTAAGCTACTACGCCGCTTTTTTCTAAAAAGACCAACGGCATAATATAACCAAGAACAATTCTGACAAACTGCTACTAATCCTTCTCAAGTTGCGCGATAGCTTCCTGCAGCAGGTACAGTTCCTCACCTTTACGGAGCTTCACCATCTCTTTGAGCTGTGACAGAGCCCGTTTATCACCTAACCTGACCAGTGAGCGCACTGCAGTGGTACGTACCTGCACATCATCATCTCTCAGAAAATCAAGCAGAGCTCTCAGCGCCGCCTTATCGCCTAATTCTCCAAGAGCCCGAATAGCCTCAAGCCTGAACTCCAGCATCTTCTCATTCTCATTCCGGCTATCCTTGAGTAACGGTGTCAGCCCCCCTGAGTGTGTCAACGCCGCAAATACCAGAGCCGCCTGAGCCCGTACCGCCGGATTACTGTCCCCGAGCGGTCCCATAAGCTTTGCTACCTCGCCGGCAGCATTAACCGCAAGATTTTTCTCAATAGCCTTCAAGGCTTCAAAACGCACAGCAGGTTCTGCACTCTTAAGCGCACTTATAAAAAGCGGATTATACTGAGGCCCGAACTGAGCCAGATATTTCAAAGCCTGTGCCTGAACCCAGGGATCGGAATTTACCACCAGACCGGATAACGCCTTGTCGGTATCAGCATACCCCATTGCCCGCAGTGCATTCCAGGCTTCAACCGCAACCCGCGGTCTTCCACTCATCGCCAGTTCCTCTATCTGAGGTGCTTTACCTTCCGGAGCTATTGCCGCCAAGGCCTGACATATTTTTATCTGAATTGCAGGATTGGAGCTCCTCTTCGCCGCAGTAAGAAGTGCGGCAACAGCCTCCTGAGTATTAGCATAACGCAGCAGCGTCACTGCTGCTTCGATAATTACGTTATCACCTGCTGAAACCAGCAAATCACTAACACAGCCAATTAGAGCGGGATCCAGTTTCTCTTTTTTATATCGAGCCCGTTTATATGCCCCGTACATAACCGCCAGCCGCACCAGCTGTTTTTCATTATTCTGCAGGCTTGTCAAGAGAACAGACTGATTAAGACGGGAGTACAGCACTGCAAGCGCTCTGGCAGCAGCGCCCTGCAGAAAAACATCCTTATTATCCAAAGCCGCAATCAACACCGGCTCAGACTTTTTTCCACCAATATCCCCAAGAATTTGTGCAGCAATCTGCCTTTCAATCGTACGGTCACTGGCAAGTAAAGAAATAAAGTAGTCTTCATTCTCTACACCCAGCCTAACAATTGACTGAATCGCCTCACGCCGCTCTATATCGCTTCTTCCCGCCAGATCACAGGCAATAGAAAAATCCTCTTTCACCTCGGGTTTAACCCCGGCTCGCACTATTGTGCTAAAGAGTGTAAGCATTAAGAAGACTAAAGCTATTCTTATATACAACTTCTCTACCTCCAGGCATCTTAAATACTTATTCCCAGAAAATGGGATCAAAAACTCACTCTGCAGTAAACCTGACCCCAAGCTGACTGCCATCACGCTCAACACGCAACTCTACAACATCCCCGGCACAAAGATTTGAAAAGAACCGGGAAACCTGATTTATTGCCTGAATACGTACCGGACTATTATTAATTGCCAATATATTATCACCGCTGCGTAATCCGGCATTATATGCTGTAGTTCCGGCAATAACCTGTGAAATAATCGGGTACCGATCACCGGGTTTGGGTCTGGCAAGAAGAAAAGACTGCTTCCAGGGCCGCAGCGGTGCCAGTTCAAACTCCAGCCTGCGTTGCTGCCCATCAGCCGACACTACTTCGGCGTTCAAGGTTGTTCCGGCAGGGTACGCACCCTGAATACTGTTAAAGCGGGCAATATTGGTAACCGGTTCATCCATAAGATTCAGCAAAGTATCACCGTCACGGAATCCAGAAGCCGCTGCGTCCGATCCCGGATAAACCTTCCTGATCTCAACCTTACCATCCCCCTCAGCCAGTTCAAATCCCGATATACGGCCATGAAACACATTACCGCCATCGGCAGCTTTAAGAAACGGCAGCCAGATCTGCACCTGTGACGCTGGAATAGCATACCCCATTCCAGTATTACTGCGCAGCCCCATGTGAGTCTGAGTCATACCATTTATGCCGATCAGTTCACCACGCATATTCAGCAGCGGTCCACCGGAATTTCCCGGATTAATCGGAGCATCGACAACAATTGCATCATTATAGCCTTTGCGAAACTGATGTACTGCGGAGATCACCCCAGCACTGAAAGACGGTACTTTATCATTCTGCCCCAGTGATAACGGATTACCGACGACCAGACATTCCTCACCTATTTTCAGTGATGTTGAATCACCAATACGGTAATATGGAAGATTATGGATATTCTCAATTTTCATGAGAGCCAGATCACCCCGTCTGTCTCTGCCGACAACACGTGCCCGGAACTGTCTGCCATCAACCAGAGCCACACCATAGCTGCCACTGGAACCGACAACATGATTATTGGTAATAATATAGCCATCAGCGGAAATTATCGCTCCGCTACCTCCGGCAATAAAGACAAAGGCTTCCTGAGCGGCAACAGCCAGCTCAGGAAGCCTGTTATCAAATGCCCGCGATTCCGACACCGGTAAAAACAATATGCAGAATAAAACTATAATATACTTCGACATTCGCAATTTAATTCTCATTCCTCGCCATTGCTATTCTTCCGGTGCGCATAGTCTCCACAATGCCATACGGGCGCAGCATATTGAGAAAACGTTCCAGTCTACCCTCTTCGCCGGTAATTTCAACGATCACCCCGTTTGGTGTCATATCAACAATTGTAGCCCTGAAGACATCTACGATCTCAATTATCTCACTCCTGACAGAAGCATTAGCCTTGACTTTCACCAGCATCAGATCACGTAATACAGAGGAGTCATCTTCAAAATCCTGAACCTTGATCGTATCTACCAGTTTACTCAGCTGCTTACGCACCTGCTCAAGAATAGCATCATCCCCGGGAACAACAACAGTCATTCTGCTCACATCAGGATTCTCGGTCTGTCCTACTGCCAAAGACTCAATATTGAAGCCTCTAGCACTGAAAAGTCCTGATACCCGTGCTAAAACTCCAGGTTTATTCCTGACCAGCGCCGAAATAATATGTCTCATTTATCACTCTCCTTTAACAGTTATATAACAACAATCCTGAGCGTACTCATAGAGATACAGCATATTTTAACATTCTACTAAAAAAATAATAACCGCCACACCATCAATACTGCCTGCGACATGACTATCAATAATATTATACAAAGTTCCAATATTATTTCAAAAACCTTAACCGTACAAGTCTAAAAATAAACCTGTAAAATTTCAGAAAATATACAATCCCGACAGCCCGATAAATAGTGCAGCACAAAATATATTCCTAAAACGCTACAGCGCATAAACTCACTTTAATAACAATCAAAAACCGGGATTATTCTTTACTCACCGCTGCTTTGAGAAAAAATAGCGCCAGAACCGCAACATATGGTTCCTTCTTGTCAATTCCTAACTGTTTAATTACCTGAGGCAGAGTCAAACCACCACGTGTACGCTCCATAGCCTGACGGGCAAGTTTCACATTGGCAACAAATCCTTCAATATTCTCACCAACATATTTTACCTTCTCGATACCTTCAATATTACCGATAGCCGCGACAATACTGCTATCTGGAACATTCTTCTGCTGATCGGTACTTACCGCCATAGCCAGCCGCATAATATGAGTCATTTCCTCGGGCGATATCACCGGCTCCGCATCCGGGTCAACACCAACCTTATTAGCGGCATTGGTACCCATGACCTCAATAATCATATCGGTTATCCCTTTGGCCATTGCCGGATCCAGTCCCTGAGTTACCAGATTATTCAAGGCATCATCAATGGACGCCCGCTGTTCGATGACCGGAGTAACCTCCTGGGTGCAGATTATTGTAACATTCATCAGACTCTGAGCGTCCTCATCACCGATTCCCATACCGGTAAGTTTCTCCTGTACCTCTTCCGGTTTCTTACCGGCGATCAGTGCCTCCAGAATCTCCTTACATACTGCTACAATATCAACATCGTCTTCATCAGCCATGCTATTTCTTTCTTTCTCCTATATAATCTGCGAGCAGACGGAGCATCAGAGCCTCCGCACCAAAATCCTTCAACGCTGTCTTAGCCTCATTAATAGCATTCTTCGCCAACTCTCCGGCTTTTTCCAGACCAAAAACAGTCACATACGTTGCCTTGCCGTCACGTTCATCCTTACCGATGGTTTTACCCAGATCGTTAACATCTGCCGTAACATCCAGTATATCATCGGTTATCTGAAACGCCAGACCAAGATATCTTCCGTAAGCTCCTAGTTTTTCAACCACCTCATTCTCAGCACCGGCTACAATTGCACCTATCTGACAGGCAGCAGAAATCAGGGCACCGGTCTTACGGCGGTGTATATCCTCAAGGTCTTCAGCGGATATCTTTTTATTCTCCGCCTCCATATCCAGCACCTGCCCGCCAATCATTCCCTGATGTCCGGCGGCTCTGGCGAGCGTCTTGGTACATTTGAGTACTTTTGTCGGCCGGTAGCCGGCGGCAATAACCTCAAAAGAGAGTGTCAGTAACGCATCACCAACCAGAATCGCGGTCGCCTCATCATACGCCTTATGGGTAGTAAGCTTGCCCCGGCGCAGCTCATCATCATCCATTGCCGGCAGATCGTCATGAACCAGACTATAGGCATGGATCAATTCCATGGCAACCGCCGCGGGCATCAGACTTTCATCACTGTCACCAAATCCCTGACACATCAGAACCATCAGCGCCCGCAGTCTCTTCCCGCCCCCGAGTACGCTGTAACGCATCGCTTCATGCAATACATACGGCACGACATCCACTTTGGGCAGAGCAGCCTCCAATGCGATATTAACCTGCGGCACATGCTCTTTAATAAATTTTTCCAACCTCTCCACAACATTCCTCCCCTGGACAATGACTCTGAAACGAAAACAGAAAGTCTATTCACTTTCATCCGGATCAAAATCAGCAAGTTCAAAAGTATCCTTGGACTTTTCAAGCAGAATCTTCACCTTCTCTTCTGCTCCCTTGACCATTTCAACACACTTACGAAGTCCCCCGACCCCTTCTTCATAGAGTTTCAGTGCTTCCTCCAAACCAACATCAGCACTCTCCAGATTATCTATAATATCCTCGGTATGTGCAAGTATTTCCTCGAAAGACTTTTCCTTCTTTTTAGCCACCGAATCACTCCTCTATCTTTTTAACCTCAGAAACAACCATTCCCTGCGCCAGACGCGTACGCAAAATATCCCCTTGCTCAAGCCCGGAACTGCTTTTAAGCAGCTCCCCGTCAGCGCGCGTGGTTACACTGTACCCGCGCTGCAGAATGCTTAACGGGCTGAGTCCCTCCAGCCTTGCAGACAATAACGCCAGCTTGTTTTTCCGTTCCGCCAGCAGATCCTCACCCGCCTCCCGCAGACGCTGGTGCATATAGTCAAGCCGCTGACGGAACTCTCCCAGAAGATCCTCAGGTGTATCCCACCCTTTACGTCGCGCCAGCAGTGAAATCCTGCTGCGAGCCGTCTCAAACTTACTGCGTAAAGAATTAGCGAGTCGCTGGCGCAAAAAATCCACCCGACGTTTATTCTCTATAATCTCCGGTACCGCAATCTCCGCAGCCTCAGAAGGAGTAGCAGCACGGGCATCGGCTACCAGATCACAAATTGAAATATCAACCTCATGACCAACAGCACTGATAATCGGGACCTTACTGGAAAATACCGCCCGCGCCACCCGTTCATCATTAAACGGCGCCAAATCCTCAAGAGAACCCCCGCCGCGCCCGACAATTATAAGATCACACCCGCCCCAGTCTTGCAGACGCTGCAAAGCCTGTACAATTTCCAGCGGCGCCTGCTCCCCCTGCACCGTACACGGACTCACAATCAGTTTAACCGCCGGCATACGCTTATGTGCCACTTTTATTATATCTCGTACAGCAGCGCCAGAAGCACTGGTAACAATCCCCACGACCTCAGGAGTTTCTGGAAGTTCCTGTTTATATTCAGGGTTAAATAGACCTTCCTCACGAAGCCTAGCAACCATCAACTCAAACTCCGCCCGTAATTCACCCTCACCAGCAGCGGTAATATTTGACGCAACAAGCTGATACCGGCCACGCGGCTCATAAAGAGTCACATTTCCCTTTACCTCTATCTTCTCGCCTTCCTGAGGTATTCGTGTAAGCTTCGCAACAGTACTTCGCCATACAACCACATCAATAATACTTCTACTATCCTTCAAAGTAATATACAGATGCCCGGATGGTGGGGCAGATACCGACCCGACCTCACCGCTGACCAGTACCGAGATGAACTCACCCTCAAGCAGTGTCTTTATTCGTCTGGTAAGCTGTGACACAGTCAGCGCCCGACCACTGTCGCCGACATCACCGCTACCGCCATCCTGCCTGAAAGCCGCTGTAAATCCTTTGCGCATACTACTCCCAAAATCCTAACGATCAAACCCTAAAATATGACCATCCTGAGTCACAAGATAAAGTATCTCCGAACCTCCGAACATTAATTTAACCGGCTGAGTAAGAGTATACTCCCAAAGCTTGGGAAGATCTTTCTTACCCGGATCCAGAGCAACGAGTTTACCCCTAGTCCTGTCACTGCTACCGTCAAAAACATATATCGTTCCAGCAACACTAACAGGAGCAAATGGAATTTCTGCAGCCGCGTCATAGGACATAACAATTTTACCATCAGAAATCCGCCGTAACTTCAATCCGGTTGCAGTCAAAGTAATAACACCCTCAGCAGATAGACTGGAACTACGCACCCCCTTATCCAGTTCCCATAGTTCAGACAAAGCGGGATCGCCACTAAAATCGAATTTCATAATATGCCTGCCAGCTAAAATATAACTTTCAGATTTCACGGCAAGCTGTTCAACATCTCCATGAGCAAGCAGTTCACCGGGCTCCAACGGAATATCAAATGATTTATAAATATCACCATTCTCCAGCACCAGCAGCACCCGACCCGTCCTCAAGACCAGTAAATAATACCATGAAACTTTACCGGCATAGACTACCGGCTGAGAAATCTCCCGGTATAACCGTTTAACCGCCGCATCATCACCCCAGAGACTGATACCATCTTTTGCTTTGATCAAATCGACCGGTCGCTCCGGTACTCCCTTTGAACTATCGGTGATACTCCTGATAATCCCTACTCCGTCATACCGACCGGACTCAATATCAACCATAGCCCCGGCTAAGATCTCACTCCCGGCCGGCAGCGACACCTCAGTCAGCGCCAGTGAATTATCGGCACCATATTTCCCGGTATATAAACGCCCATGAACAAGCACTCCCGCCCAGTCAGCACAAGACATTATATCTACGGTCGAAAAGCCGGTATCTGAACTGCTGCCTTCCAGTCTGCCGGCAGAAAGAATCTTTCCGGTTACACTGCTTAGCAGTGAGTACGCTGCCTCCCCGGCAAGAAGTACTCCCTTTGCAGATTTAAATTCTCCTCCCGCTTCAGGGACAAACTTTAAATCAGCTTTCAGATTGAGTACCGGTGCTTTTTCAAGAGCAAAGAACTGTTCATAAGTCAACGGGTAAGGCATTTTACTGCTCTCGCTCTCAGCACCGCCACCGAGACTGTAGCCGCGATGCTGAATAAATACCCCGGCTGCAGGATTTACCGGTATCTCCCACAAACCGTCATCCCGGCGTTCAGCCCCTTTCAGTTCCAGAGTCACCGGGGAACGAGTGCGGGCAATCTCAGCAACAAGCCTGCTCGGGACCGTCAGATTTTTTATTCCTTCAGGATATACACTGTCAAAAGCCTCAGGATAATTGAGCAGCAGATTGCGGTAAGCTGCAAAACGCGTTTCTGGATTCAACTGCAAATCTGCAAGCACATCAATATAGTCACGCCGCTGACGAAGTCTCTCATCCTGTTCCTGCTGCCACTGCGCGTACAAATTACGAGCCTGTACCCGGCGCTGCGTATCAATACCCTCACTCTTGCTATACTGCAAAAGTCTGGAAGCAAGCGAAGCCGTATGTTTGAGCTCCCAATCTGCGGCAACCTTATCAAATTCCACATTATTCTGCAACAACTCATCTCTGGTCTCTGTCACCAGCTGCAACATACGAGCCAGCTGAGTAGAGTACTCACTGCTGAACATAAAGGCAAACGGCGGCTTATTATCCTGCAGCACCTTTAACGCCGATTCACTTATTTTCACTTTTTCAAGAAGAGAGGACTTATGAAGTAACGAACCCAAGCCCTGCGATTCCAGTACCGCGGAATACATTCTGGATCTATAATAATAATTTATGCCGGTAAATAACAGCAATAACAGGATAGCGATTAAAATTCCCATAAACACTCTGCCGCCGGTTCTGGATATACCGCTGCGTTCAGACGAAGCTTCAGAATTAATTCTGATATTATCGTAATTCGGACTTACCGAAGTAAACAAATCACCTTCATTATCCTCCTCAGTCACAGGTTCAGACAGACCGGATTCAGCAATTTCTTCCCGCGTATCGTCATTCTCATCAAAAGCAGACTCGGTGTCAAAATTCTGTATAAACACAGGATCCTGATCATAATCAAAATCAGTGATATTTACTGCGCTCTGCTCAGATACATCATTAGAGCCCGAACCGGTTTTTTGAACGCTCACCTCATCCTCAGGGATAATAACCCGGCTCTCACGTCCTTTCCCCTCCATAAGTGCCAGAATCTCAGCTTCAGCATAAAAGAGAGTATCATTTCCACCAATACGTGTTACGGCCGCATCAATAACCTTCAAGGCATCGGCATACTCACCAGCCCCGGCCAATCGCAAGGAATAACCACGCCATATTCTCGCGGCCTCATCTTTTCTGCCGGTATCGACACAGAGAGAAGCCAGTTCTTCCTGAAGCTTAAAATTACCCGGCTGCAGTCCTGCAGCCTTGCGCAGTGCCAGAAGAGCATCACCAAATAAACCGGTTTTTTTATAACAGGTCGCGAGCTGTGAATAAAGCTGAGCCGCTTCACGGGTATGAGCAGTACGTTCATACAAAGAGGCCAGACTGGACATCACCGCAGTATCATCACGCTTAAAAATAAGAATATAACGATACAGCTCTATCCCGTCCTCAAATCTCCCAACTGCAATAACATCAGCACAACGGGACGAAACATCCTCAGGATCACCAGGCATCAGATAGCCGTCATGAGCGAACTTCCTTACAACCGGCAGAATCTTATCCTTGGGTTTATCAAGCTCCCGGATAATACCGGCGACACTTCTTGTGCCATCAGCCAGATCAAGTATCTGCTGCTGCATATCGGTAAAGGCATCAGCAAACAGCATCCCCTGCCGATAATCCCCGGGGACCAGAACACTACGAATATCTATCTTCTTCCGACGGTAATCAACCAAGTATCCACTCCAGTCATACGGTAAAAACATTATTCACTATTTTAAGGTAACGCCAGAAATATACAAGACATAAGATACCTCTTACAATAAAAAAGACGGACCCATTCACAGAGTCCGTCTTAAAATATCCAGCACTTAATAAACTAGGCTTTATCATCCTGACGCAGAGAAAGATTTGCCTCCTGCAGACGTTTCTTGATTTCATTGAGCGATACTCGACCGAAATTCTTAGCTGTAGCAAGATCATTCTCGGATTTTTCACAAAGCTCACCAATGGTCTTAATTCCCATACGGTCCATACACTTGCGACTACGGACAGAAAGCTCCAGATCATCGATCGGCTTGCTGAGTATCTCTTCCTTCTGCTTGCTTGAAGAACGGTTGAAGGCGGCACGAGTAGCAGCATCTTCACGCATCATACCCAGACGCAGATTCTTCGCGACCAGCATATCTCTGATTTCGCGCAGACTGGTCTCGCCAAAGTTCTTATATGCCAGCATCTCACTCTCGGTTCTCTTTACCAGATCTCCCAGCGTACGAATATTCATTTTTGCCAGGCAATTGCGACTACGAACAGAAAGTTCAAAATCTGTAACCGGCACCCGTAGAATAGCTTCAAGCTTTTCGGACTGTTTTGTCTCTTCCGGAGAATAATACATGCTGATAGAAGCCTCAGCCGACTCCAGCAGCATCTTTGCCCGTTTATTTCTTGGATCATGCGCAAGAATCATCTCACAACAGTGAATCGCTTCCTCAAAATTATGATTATCTTCATAAAGAGAAGCGAGATTCAAAAATGCATTCGAAAAAGCATTCTCAGAACCTGGTCCTATACGTTTATAATATTCAATTGCCTTCTGATCTTCACCACGCAGATCAAGAAGTTTTGCCGCATAAAATAGCGCTTCACAGTGCTCATCATCCAGTTCCAGCGCATTATCATATTCATCCAGTGCCGTCTCATAATCTCCGAAAAACTCATAGCAGCGAGCCTTGAAATAGAACAGATCCGCCTTATCGCCAAACTCACGTTCAAGCTTTTCGATATCGGCCATAACCTCGTCATGCTGCCCCATCTTCAGTTTAACACTGAGTTTACTCAGAGCACACGCACTTTCAGTTCCGGCAAGAGCGATAGCCTTATCATAATTATTCAACGCCTCAGCCAGATCCCCTTCACTCTCGGCAATCTCACCAAGAATAAGCAGCGCCACATAGCTCTTTGCATCTTTCTGGGCATAACTTTCAGCCATCTCGTTATTTCCCAGCACCCAGTAAAGAGCCGCAACACGCGTATCACGCTCAGGTAACTTTGTAGCCTTCACCTCATCGATCAGCGCAGAAGCATCATCCTGAACACTCAGGTACTGTCTGACTTTATGCCCCATATCTCTGATCTGATCCATATCCAGCTGTTCAGCGAGCAGAATACCTTTGATATTAATGTCATTAGCGTTAGTTGCGCTCATAATTCATATATCTCCACAAGGGTCACGATAAAATACTATAAAATAGTTTAAAAAAATCCGCAAAAATACCGAAATCCTGAATTTAACAGAACCCCAGAGCCATTCATCTAAAAAAAAGTGACTACAAAACCACCCCTTTCCCTTATTTCCGGCAAGGAGCGACATTCTTATAAGATACTGGCATTTATAATAGTTATAATGCAAGAACGCATTACGTCCTTGCATATTTGCTAAAAACAAGATTTATTATACATATTTACGAATCCGGCGCAAGTACCGCCAACTCATCTGATCCGCAATACCCGCCGCCCCGGTTATTTCCCGGCAACGATATAACAAACCCAACCCGGGCAGTTCTCTGCATCCTCGGTCAGAGTAAAAACCCCGTCACCGGCTTCTTCCTCCTCGTCCCAGCCCTCCCAGTAAATTCCGATATCACTAAATCCCACTTCCCGGAGAATATCCTGAATTTCCGCGAGTGTCCAGAGACGCCACTCATACTCAAAAGCCTTATCAAGCATAGTCCCGTCAGGAAATTTAAAATGTATATAATTCAAAGCGCGGGAGGTTATCGGGTTAAACTGATACTGATTCCAGACATAGGTAAAGCCGTTACACTCCTTCTCCTCCTCGCAGACATCTATCGATTCAGTCCCGCCATAAGCATCCAGAAAGAACAGACCATTCTTTTTCAAAGATTTATAGGCATTTTTAAAATATGCTTTGAGGCTCTCACGTTCCACAAAAAGAAAATAAGAGAAGTTCATTGCCAGAACCACATCAACTTTGGGGTCATTAACAGTAAGAACATTCTCATTAAGAATAGTGAGCCGATCCTCAGAGCCGGCTATAGGTTTAAGATTATGCTTTCTTCCCCATTCCAACACTTCGGCATCAAGATCGACAGCCAATGCCGTATTCTTCTTATTACGGGATACAAATTCAACCGCAGCAGCAAAAGAACCGGAAAAATCCTCTTTCAGACTCTTGGGCTTTTTACCAACCTTCTTCTTATAGATATCGTAGACAAAATCAATATCCGCTTCAACACATTGCACCGCTTCAATATATAACTTATACTTGTCCGCAGTCTCAGCTGTATACTTTACCATTAATCATAAACCTTATAAATGCCAACAAAAAACGCTATTACAATGCATTCTCAACCATATCCTCAACACTTGCAGCGATGCAGCCAGCATCTTCCAATATCTGCCTGACCTCATTTTTTCTTACTTCCACTTCCGCCTCATCCTTGAGCCATTTCAAATTTATCAGAACATTATAACGAGCCGCTCTAATAGCTCCATATAAACCTATTGCCGCCACTCCGGCATCGGTTATCAGATTCTGGTTGCCTTTCTGTGCCAGATCAGGCAACAACCGTATAGCTTCCAGAGAAAGGCGCATTATCTCCAATGGAGGCTGCATCGCCCCCCGAAGACAATCCTGCATAGCCGCAGTCCTTGCTGCTTTTTCCTGTTCAGTAACTTTTGGCATAGCGTAAACATCATTAAATTTTAAAAAAGCTTCCGCATCACGATCCACACAGACTAGCAACTTCTGCCGTACTGTTGCCAGTGTAGTCAGAATTCCCTGAAGATCATCGGCAAAATCCGCATACTTTTTCTTACCGGAAGTGAAATTACCCACCATCTCACCCATAGCTGCCCCCAGAGCAGCAACTACACCGCTCACACTGCCGCCACCAGGCACCTCGGCTCCAGAAGCCGCTGCCGCTACATACTCTTCCAGTGTCTTCTCTACAAACATCTTTCATCTCCCATTACCCGAAAAACCCAACCAGATCTCAGACAAACAGTATATTCTCACCGCTTTATTTGTCAAGTGTTTGCAGATATACTTGCCAGCGCAAATTGAAGATCAGGATTACACAATCAAACAAAGAATACTCTATCCTCATGAAATCAGAATTCTTCAACATTATATTCTCCGGTATTAATGGTATTATTGCATAAACCTCTTTACAGTTTCTGCAATATTGTTAGAATTAACCAGCAGTGATCAACCTTGATTGTTACCGACAATTTATTACGACTAACCATAATAGTGATTGGAAGAGTAAAGTGGATACAGAATGCAAACATTTTTGCGGCGTTGCCGGTGTTTACGGTATCGAAGACGCGGCATCTCTCACTTGGCTGATGTTGCACGCGCTGCAGCACAGAGGGCAGGAATCGGCAGGTATTGTAGCCAGTGACGGGCACAAGATACGTTCCCATAAAAGCATGGGGCTTCTAGCGCAGGCGGTTCCACCGAATAAACTCTCCGAACTTCCCGGACATGTCGCTATAGGACATGTCAGATATTCAACAACCGGATCGTCAAAACCGCAGAATATCCATCCTCTGGTAATTGAGTATTCCGATGGACTTATTGCTCTTGCGCATAACGGCAATCTGGTAAATGCCCGGACACTGCGGGACGAATACGAAGCCTATGGCTCTATCTTCCAGACCAGTACCGACAGTGAAATTCTGGTGCACCTGCTGGCAAAACCCAGCCATGTCTGCCGAAAGAACAGTCTGGCTCATTGTCTTAACCATCTTAAAGGCGCATTCTGTTTTGTATTTTTAAAGGAAAATGAGCTGATTGCCGCCCGCGACCCTCAGGGTTTCCGGCCTCTCTGCCTTGGCACTCTGGATAATGGCTATGTCGTTGCCAGCGAATCGGTTGCGTTTGACCTGATCGGAGCAAAATTCATCCGCTGCATCGAACCGGGTGAAATGATTACAATCAATAAAAACGGTATTAAGTCCGAATTTTTCGCTCCCCAGGAAGAGATAAAACCGGCGCACTGCATCTTTGAACATATCTATTTCGCCAGACCGGACAGCTTTATCTTCGGTGACAATGTTCACAAAGTCCGCTACCGTCTGGGTGAGAAGATGGCACTTGAGAACCCTACCGAAGCAGATATTGTCGCGGCAATACCGGACAGCGGCTATAGCGCCGCCATGGGCTACGCCAAACAGACGGGTCTGCCGATGGATCGCGCCTTCATCCGTAATCATTATGTCGGCCGTACCTTCCTGGATCCCGTGCAGAAACAGCGGGTACGCGCAGTAAATATGAAACATAATGTTGTCAAAGAGGTCGTGAAAGGCAAGCGGGTAATCCTGATTGACGATTCACTGATCCGCGGCACCACCACCACCAATCTGGTGCACTCAGTCAAGGAAGCGGGCGCAAAAGAAGTGCATTTGAGGATTTCCTGCCCGCCGAATATCTATCCCTGCTTCTACGGGATTGACTTCCCTACCCGCGGCGAACTGCTTGCCGCCAATCACACTATTAAAGAGATGGAAGAGATGCTGGATGTGGACTCACTCCGCTATCTCTCGCTTGAGGGTATGCTGGACTGCCTGACTTTCGACGGCAGTAAATTCTGCTGCGCCTGCTTCAACGGCAAATATCCGGTAAAGGTTACAGACCAGATGTCTGATAAGTTCAGCATGGACAGACTTGAGGGTGAAGATGAATATCAGGACTACCTTGAACATAACAGTAAACCACGAAAGGAAGATTAAGCAATGTCGGAAAAAGGCATAACCTACAAAGACGCTGGTGTAGATATCGATACCGGTAACGAACTGGCAAGTAAGTATACCGAGCTCATGGAGAGTACTTTCGGCAGCGGAGTCGTCCGTAATGACGGTGGCTTCGGCGGACTGTTCAGCCTCAAGGGACTCAAAGGACAATGTGATTTCTTCTCCAGATTCATGGATGAACCTATCCTTGTTGCCGGAGCCGATGGTGTCGGCACCAAACTCAAGCTAGCCTTTATGCTCAACAAACATGATACTGTCGGCATAGATCTTGTTGCCATGAGTGTCAATGATGTTCTGGTACAAGGCGCACAGCCATTATTTTTCCTCGACTATATCGGTACCGGCAGATGCGAAAAAGAGACCATGCTCGGACTTGTAACCGGTGTTGCCGAAGGCTGCCGGCAGAGCGGGTGCGCTCTTCTCGGCGGTGAAACTGCGGAGATGCCGGGCTTCTACCCTGAAGGCGAGTACGATCTTGCCGGTTTCGCAGTAGGTATTGTTGAAAAATCAGCTCTTCTTGACGGCAGCAAAGTAGGTGAGGGAGATGTTATTCTCGGCCTTGCCTCCAGCGGTCTGCACAGTAACGGCTTCTCACTTGCCCGTAAAGCACTCTTTGAGGTTGGCGGCTACAGTGTAGATTCTGAGATTGCCGAGTTGAGCCTGCCACTCGGAGAGACCCTGCTCGAACCAACCAGAATTTATGTCAAACCGGTAATGAAAGCACTGGATCTAGCCGAAGCTGCCCCTATTCACGGACTGGTTCATATAACCGGCGGCGGTATAACCGAGAACACCCCAAGAATCCTCCCGGACAACTGCAACGCTGAGGTCAAACGCGGCGGCTGGGATATTCCACCAATCTTCAATGTCATTCAAAAGAGTGGAAATATCGCCGAAGATGAGATGTACCGGGTATTCAATATGGGTATTGGCATGCTCGTTATCTGCCCACCGGAGAGTGTTGAAAAAGTAAAACAGACACTTGAAGCCAATGGTGAAACAGCTGTTGAAATCGGCCGTATTACGGCTGGCTGCGGTGAAGTAAGCTATATCTAGTCAGAAGCTGCACCCAAAATCTGCATTCTGCAAACTTACTAGTTTTACTGACAGGGGGCTTGTCCGATTGGAGATAACATGTTTAAAATCGGCGAGTTTTCCAGACTGACTCAGATCAGCATCAGAATGCTGCGCTATTATGATCAGATGCAACTGCTTAAACCAGAAACAATCGATCCCAGAACCGGTTACCGCCTGTATAGCACAGAGCAGATACCGGTTCTGAATAAAATAATCTACCTCCGTGATTCCGGTTTCAGCGTTGCTGAAATACTCGAAATCCTGCAAATAACAAATAACGATTCCCTTTTGCACACACTCCAGAAAAAAGAAGACGAAATATCCTCTACAATCCGGAATGAAAAACAAAAGCTTGAAAAAATTTCCCGCATCCGGGATGAACTGCAGTCCGACAGCAACTCTGAACTCCATTACAACATAACCATTAAAGATATACCCAGTCAGCTGGTTCTATCACTCAGACAGATAATCCCGACATATTACGCTGAAGAACAACTCTGGCAGGAACTCTGCACTCTTGCCGCAGAAAATAATATACCGGTAGGCCAGGACTGTTTCTCTATTTATCATGATATGGAATATAAAGAACAGGACGTAGATGTTGAGCTCTGCATACCGGTAATAACAAAACCGGCGGTCACCGGCAAATTGAACTTATATGAAACTCCGCCAATACCTTTAATGGCCTGTACCATGGTGTATGGAGATTTTTCAAATATAGCCCCGACCTACTGTAAATTTGCCTACTGGCTCAAACACAACCATTACCATATCGCCGGTCCCGACCGGCAAATAATACACCGCGGTCCCTGGAATGAAACCAATCAGGACAACTATCTGACTGAAATTCAAATACCAATCGAAAAAACTGCGGAAACCAAATAAAATATTTTTTACTGTTGACTCTCACACAATGTCAGGGTTTTAAAATAAGCATCATTCAACCCTGATAAAGAAAAGGAGAAGACAATGAAATTACTACAGTTGCAACCAATCGGAAAAGTAAGTATCAGCAACAAAAGCACCAGCATCAATCTTACCGGCAGCTACCTGCCGGCACTCAAAGGCCTTGAAGGTTTCAGCCACCTGAACATTATCTGGTGGTTTTCAGATTACGCAGACACCGCCTCCAGAAACACTTTAAAAACCGAACGTCCATATAAAACAGCTCCGGAGGTTTTAGGAATTTTTGCTACACGTTCACCACTGCGTCCAAATCCACTGGCTCTAACAACCGTAGCGGTACTTTATATAGACTATAATAATGGTATAATTCACATACCCTATATCGATGCCAGCAATGAGACCCCGGTTCTTGACATCAAACCCTATACCCCAAGCCTTGACCGGGTTGAAAAACCTGCTGTACCTGAGTGGTGCCGCCATTGGCCTGAAAATCTTGAAGCATCTGCAAGCTTTGACTGGGAGCAGGAATTCAATTTCTAAAAACGCACTGCCAGACTGCAATATAACTAGCGCATAGCAGCAAAAAAAAGGCTTCTTTCTCTGCACTATGCAAACGAAAGAAGCCAATAAATGTTTTACAGTTTTTTACTGACCAAGTATTTAAAAAAACAAAATGCAGATCTAAAATACTGCGGCAGACTCAAGCATAATAAGCTCTGGCTGCACTATCCGACAAATAATATTCTCAACTACTCCCTGCCAAATGAGTACATACTCCGGTAACGGGCGGGAGAGACACCGATTACCTTGGTAAAAATTCGGGTAAAATAATTTCTATCCTCAAACCCGCAGTCACGGGCAACCTCTTCAATACCAACCGCTTTATTATGTAAAAGCTGCATCGCCGCCTCCTGCATCTTATTCTTGAGAATATACTGGTGCGGTGACATCCCCATCTCTTTTCTGAATACCCGTATAAAAGCATCCTTACTGAGAAACGCCGCATCAGCCAGCTCGGTATTGGACGGAATACGCCCCCTGCTCTTTTCAATTGTCAGCAGCGCATCATGAATCCGGCTGTCAATAAGAGTTTCCGTTCCCCACTCATCACCGGGAATACGGGCTAAAGCACCACTTATAAACGAGTTAATAACCATACACTCTCTGAGGCTGAAGACTCCGGGATTGGCGGTTCCAAAACCGATAAGTTTTCGTATTGCCCGTTTCTCCTCCGCAGTCAGCTCGATAAGAAAGACCCCTTGCGGCAGAATAATATTGGACACACCGAGGGTAAAATGAATAAAGAAGTGATTGAGCGCATTTCGATTGAGCGGCCTCGTTGTAGATGTTATATCAATAGTATTCCCTACGCTCGGTCCTCCATAAAGTCTGTCAGCAGTAAGATTTTCATCGGTAAGCAGTCGACTGCTGTACTCGGTATTGGGGCTTATCACCGCTAGATGCGTACTTTTAAGCGGGATAACCTCACCATTATAGACAATTTCCGCTCCTTCTCGGTCATTCCAGTATATTCTCCAGAACGGCAGCGCCAGATTCTTATAACGCCACGCTTCCAGCCACCAGTAATGCATACAGAGTATACGCAGATTGACCTGAGCAAACCCCTGATGCAGCTCCTGCGGATCCAAATTATCGCAAATATCGTTTTTATCCATAACATTTCCACTTTACTGTATAGCTTAATAAAACTTTATGATGTAGTTTATTATAGTAAGAAACAAGTTGATTTTCAAAGTCGTTTTTTACATTTACTCCTAAAAGAAAGGTAGATTACTATGACTAAAGCAGTAGAATTGTCACTTCCGACAAATACCGATCCGGATGTTGTGACATTTGGCGTCTGCGCGGCAGCCGACCCCCGTATCGATCAGGCTTCATGCGACAGAACAGTTAATATTATCAAACGTATTGCTGCATCCCTTGCCGAGAGCGTCTCTATGCCCGACGGCAGACCGGTAAACATAGTTTACTCAACCGAGCTTATTATGGGAGAAAAGGAAGCAGATATCGTTGCCAAGCAGTTCAAGGAAGCCGGCGTGAGTGCTATTATCTGTACTCCTGATACCTGGTCATTCCCACAGCTGACCCTTATCAGCCTGCTCTCTCACTTCCCAAAAGGTACTCCTGTCAATATCACCTGTGGTAACAGCGCACCAAAACCAGGTGTAGTATATGCGCATGCGGTTAATGGCGCTCTGGCGCAGTCAGGTATTCTTTCACACCTGAACATCGGCTCATGGGCAGACTTCGGTCAGGATCCGATCCCAACTCAGAAGACTGTTGACGACCTTATCGACTGGTGTTACGGCGCTCTGACGACAGTCGGTCTTAAAGGCAAACGCGTTGTTGTATTCGGACACGACTCAATGGGTATGGAAACAGCCCTCAGCCATATTATTCCAACCCGTAATACCTTCGGACTTGAGATCACCAGACTGGACATGAAGCTTCTCTCTGACATGCTGCTAAAAGGCGCTTATGACAAGAACGAGCTTAAAGAACTTATCAACTGGGTAAAAGAAAACCTCGGTTCAAGACTGGATATTCCAAGTGCCGACCATGAACCAGCGTTCGAGAAGTCAATGGCAATGTACCTTATCATGCGCGACCTGCTCAAGGATGTAAACGCTGTCGGCGGTTCATTCATGAACCAGCTCGAATGGGGTAGTGATATGCGTGCAAATCCGCTGCCAATCTGCGATCTGGCTGAATCACTATTCAACTCAACCTTCGACCATAACGGCGCTAAAGCTCCAACTCCATTCGCCACCGAAGCTGATAATCAGGCACTTCTCACCATGCTCTTCAAGACCTGGCTCTCAGGTGGAAATCCACCACTGTTTATGGACTTCCGTAAAGTCTGGTCTGCAGAAGAAGCTATTGGTCTGGCTAAAGAACTCGGCATTGACTCTATCAAGGACGATGTCTGGGCTACCAAAGGCTTTATCGACGGTGACAACTCAGGCTCAGCCAGTCTGAACTGGGCGTTAAAACCTGGAGCAACTTCTGATGAAGTAATGAAGAAGATCGCTATGCCTTGGGCCGAAGAGTACTACTTCCCAGGAGGTGGCAACAGTGTAACCTTCGTTTCACCTGGAGGCATCAACGGTATCGCTTCAAGACTTGCATACAGCAGCCTGACCGGTATGTTCAGCCTCATCTGGGATGAAGCCTACACCATCGATCTGCCGGAAGCGCTGGCACAGAAGGTTGCAAACAGCTCAAACGTAACCTGGCCACATACCTGGATCACTCCAAAGTATGCGACTATGAACGAATACAAGCAGTACTCACCTGCCAACCACTTCCATATGACCTGGGATCTGGCACCGGCAAGACTCCAGTACTGGATGGACATGACCAATGTACTTTCAGTCACTCCATGGCAGGCACGTCCTTCATACATTGAAGGTGTCGATCGTCCTCTCCCACTTATCTATCTGATCAACGGTGGTGAAGAGAAGACCAAGATGATGCTCGCCAACAACTAGCAAACTTCACACACACGAGCAGTAATGCAAAGTGAAAGTAACACACACGTAGTGCCCGAGAGGCAGATTTTCTTGGGCACTTTTCATTTCTACTACATCATTTCAAGGACAGATCATGATTATTGTATTAGATATTGGCAAGACCAACAAAAAAGTTTTATTATTCTCCAATGACCTCAATATAGTCGAAATCAGAAAAAGAACCTTCGATGAAGTAGAACAGGCGGACGGAATCCGCATCGAGCAGACGGAAGCTGTTGAAGAATGGTTTTTTCAGCAGGTTAAAGAATTGGCTGCAACCAATGATATTGATGCAGTATCCATAACCACCCACAGCACGAACGTAGTCTGCCTTACCGAGGATGACAAGCTTTCAATCCCTACAATCGCTTATACCAATGAAGCCGGAGACAAAATCGACAAACTCTTCTTTGAACGTTTTGGCAGCTTCAAGGAGCTGCAGAAAGAGACCGCGGCAGCAGCAATCGGCAGTATGATAAATACTGCAAGAATTATGCACTTCGCCAAAGAAAAGTATCCCGAAGATTTCGCTAAAACCAGAAAAATTCTTTTCTACCCGCAATACTACGGCTATAAACTGACCGGTGTTGCCTCTATCGAAAGTACCTCTCTTGGCAGCCACACTTTTCTGTATGACCCATACCACGAATCATACTCACGGGTTGCCCGCGAACTCGGCATTTCCGAACTTTTACCGAGCCACCTCAGTCGCCCCTGGGATGTAATCGGCACTGTTACCCCTGAAGTAGCGGCAAAAACCGGACTCAGTACCGACTGTATTGTAACCACCGGTATTCACGATTCAAATTCTAGCCTGCTGCCCTACCTCATTAATAATGAAACCGATTTTGTGCTGAATTCCACCGGCACCTGGTGTGTAATTATGCGCCCATGCGACAAAATAGAATTTACCAGCGAAGATCTTGGACGAACTGTCTACTACAACATTGATGCCTACAATAATCCGGTCAAAACCATCATCTTCATGGGTGGAGTTGAATATGAACGCTACAGCCAAATTCTGGATCAGCATTTCGGCTGCACCGGCATGCCGGAGTTCAATAAAGAGACCTATAAGAAAATCCTTCATGAAGCTGATTTTCTCTTTATCCCTTCAGTAATAAAAGGAGTGGGAATATTTCCTGACTCTCAGCCAAAAGTTATCAAAGGCGGTCAGAGCTATACTCTGCAGGAGATTGAAGAGAACGAAGATATCCGCAGCAAAGTATTCACAGACCGGGAAGAAGCATATGCAGCACTGAACTCTTCACTGGTCGCACAGACAATTATCGCCCTTGGCTATACCGGATTCACCGGTGGCGGTTCACTCTTTATTGAAGGCGGCTTCTGCAATAACGATGCCTATACCCAGCTTCTGGCAGAATATTACAGTGATACCGAGGTTGATACCACCAACCTCCAGCAGGCGACAGCTGTCGGAGCTGCACTGCTGGCACGGGCGGCTCTTGATAAAGTAGATCCTAAAGAACTTGGCGGCGCCATTTGCAAAATAGATAAGCAAAAGATCATTCCGACCAATATCGGCGGCCTGAATGATTACACCGAGGTCTTCACCAAAGCCATAACCGAATAACGACATATTAACATAATACTAAAACCATAAAAACAACGAACACAGCGGCGATGCTGGTCAATGTGACAATCTTAAATTCGACATCTTTTGTTGAAGTGACAAATCACCTGTTATTAAATATTGACCGGCAAGCGCCGCCCATACGCACCCACACACACAAGACTTTTACTACAAATAACTTATAATCACAAAACACATCACATTTCCACAGACTTAAATCATACAGCACCCCGGTATAAAACTGGCACGGATATTGCACAGCAATCCCTTAATTGAAATATTATAAGTATATCATTTTGCTTTGAAACTTATTCAAAAGTTTATAAATTTGGTTAAAGGAGATAATTAAATGCCAGCTAAGCAACTACAATTTTCTACCGACGCCCGCAACAGCGTCAAAGAAGGTGTGGTAAAACTTTCCAGAGCAGTAAAAGCCACACTCGGTCCTCGTGGTCGAAATGCGGTTCTTGACAAATCATGGGGCAGCCCGACAATCACCAAGGACGGTGTCACCGTAGCTCAGGAAATTGAGTTCACCGACAAATACGAGAATATGGGCGCACAGCTAGTCAAGGAAGCAGCAAGCAAAACAAATGACATAGCAGGAGACGGAACCACTACAGCTACCGTTCTTGCCGAAGCTATTTTCCTTGAAGGTCTGAAGAATGTTGTTGCCGGTGCCAACCCAATGGAATTGAAAGCCGGTATTGACGAAGCTGTTGACGCTATCTGCGAGGAAGTTGATAAGATGGCCGTTCCGGTCAAGGGCAAAAAAGATTACGCTGCAGTTGCCACCATTTCAGCCAACAATGACGCTACTATTGGTAACACTATTGCAGATGCCATGGAAAAAGTCGGCAAAGATGGTGTTATTACCATCGAAAGCGGTAAATCAATGGAAACTGTTATCGACCTTGTTGAAGGCATGCAGTTTGACCGCGGTTACCTCTCACCACATTTCTGCACCAATCAGGAAACAATGGAAGCATCTCTTGAAAAGTGCAACGTTCTGGTATACGAAGACAAAATTTCAAATGCGAAGGATCTTGTGCCACTACTAGAAGCAATCAGTGAATCAAGTCAGCCACTTCTTATTATTGCCGATGATGTCGAAGGCGAAGCTCTTGCTACCCTTGTCGTCAACAAAATGCGTGGCATTATCAATGTCTGCGCAGTAAAAGCTCCTGGCTTCGGTGACCGCCGTAAAGCTATGCTTGAAGATATTGCTATTATGACAGGCGGTAAAGCGATCATGAAAGATCTCGGTATCAAGCTCGAAGATGTCACCCTTAACGATCTCGGAAGCGCTCAGAAAATTCTCGTTGATGCTGATAACACCACTATTCTCAAAGGCGCAGGCAAAAAAGCCGCTATCGAAGCGCGTGTTACCGAAATCCGCAGCGCCTACGAAAAATCAACCTCAGAATACGATAAAGAAAAACTGCAGGAACGTATTGCCAAGCTCGTCGGCGGTATAGCTGAAATCAATGTCGGCGCCGCAACCGAGAGTGATATGAAGGAAAAGAAAGACCGCTTTGAAGATGCCCTCAACGCAACACGTTGCGCGGTAGAAAGTGGTATCGTTCCTGGAGGTGGTGTAGCTATTATCAGAGCCGCTGACAAAACTCTTCCAAAGCTAAAGTTCAAAGGCGAAAAAGCCACTGGTGTCGATATCGTGCGCAAAGCCGTTGAAGCTCCTCTGCGTCAGCTTGCAGATAATGCCGGTGTTGACGGTGCTGTGGTTGTCCGCAAGGTAAAGAAATCTTCAGGTAGCGAAGGCTATAACGCCCTTACCGATACCTATGTTGATATGATCAAAGGTGGTGTAATCGATCCGGCAAAGGTCGAAATCACTGCTCTGCGTAATGCTGCTTCAGTTGCAGGTCTACTCCTCACTACAGAATGTATGATTGCTGACATTCCATCCAAGGATGCCGGAGCCGGTATGCCTGATATGGGTGGCATGGGAGGAATGGGTGGCATGGGCGGTATGGGAGGCATGGGCGGCATGATGTAAGCCTGCTCTCAACCGTGTACATCCGAATTTAAATTATAATCAATTTTACTGACAAAATATTTCAGGAGTAGAAAATGGCAAAGTGTAAGACCAAGAAAACAAGTAAGAAAGCAGCAACCAAAGCAGCGGCACCTAAAGTTAACCTCCGTCCTCTGGACGACCGTATTGTGGTTAAACGTGTTGAGGCTGAGGAAACAACAGCCGGTGGTATTATTCTTCCTGGCAGTGCTCAGGAAAAACCACAGGAAGGCATTATCATTGCTGTTGGAGCAGGAAAACTTCTCGACAGCGGAACCAGAGCGACACTTGACGTCGTACCCGGCGACAAAGTACTCTTCGGAAAATACAGTGGTACAGAGGTTACAGTATCTGGTGAATCTCTGCTTATCATGCGCGAATCAGATATTCTCGCCAAGCTGTAAGAGTGTTTTACTACTTGTTATTTCTTTAAATCAATATATTAATCAGGAGATATAAATATGGCAGGCAAACAGTTAATGTTTAGCGACGATGCACGCCAGAAGATTTTATCTGGTATCAGCAAACTGGCCAAAGCAGTTAAATCTACCATGGGCCCTACCGGCCACAATGTAGTATTTCAGAAGGGCTTTGGCGGTCCTGGAATTACCAAGGACGGAGTAACCGTTGCTAAAGAGGTTACACTGGAAGATCCATTTGAAAATATGGGTGCACAGATGATCAAAGAGGTAGCATCAAAGACCTCTGATATTGCTGGTGACGGCACAACTACAGCGACCGTCCTCGCAGAAGCAATTTATAAAGCAGGTCTGAAGATGGTAACCGGCGGCGCCGACCCTATGGCGATCCGCAGAGGTGTTGAGATGGCGGTTGCCGCCGCAGTTAAACACATTGAAAAGATCAGCATTCCCTGCAAAAAGAAGGCTGATATCGCTTCTGTAGCCACTATTTCTGCTAATAATGACGCCGAGATCGGTAATATTATTGCTGATGCGATGGACAAAGTCGGAGCAGAAGGTGTAATTCAGGTTGAAGAAGCCAAGAGCATCGAAACGACAATGGATCTTGTCGAAGGCATGCAGTTCGACCGTGGCTACCAGAGCCCATATTTCATCACAGACACAACCAAGATGAGCTGTGCTATGGAGAATGCCTATATTCTGATCCACGAGAAAAAGATCAGCAACCTCCGTGACTTCATACCGGTTCTTGAGAAAGTTGCCGCTTCAGGCAAACCGCTGCTGATTATTTCAGAAGAGGTTGAGAACGAAGTACTGGCCGCTCTTGTAGTCAACAAAATGCGCGGTACAATCAATGTCTGCGCGGTTAAAGCGCCAGGTTTTGGCGATCGCCGCAAAGCCATGCTGGAAGACATTGCTGTTCTTACCGGCGGCAAGGCTATTACCGAAGACCTCGGCATCAAACTTGACGCTGTTGAACTTGAAGACCTTGGTCAGGCTAAGAATATTGTCGTTGACAAAGAGAACACTACTATCGTTAACGGTGCCGGCAAAAAAGCCGATATTCAGAGTCGTATCGCCACTATCAGAAACCGTATCGAGACAACTACCTCAGATTACGACCGTGAAAAGCTGCAGGAAAGACTTGCAAAACTTACCGGCGGTGTTGCTATTCTAAACATCGGGGCGGCAACTGAAGAAGCAATGAAGGAAAAGAAAGCCCGCGTAGAGGACGCAGTACATGCGGCCAGAGCAGCATCACAGGAAGGTATTGTTGCCGGAGGTGGTACAGCCCTGCTCAAGGCGGCAGAAGCCATCGAAGCTGTCCGTTCAAAGGCTCGTGGTGACGAAAAGCTTGGTGTTGATATCATTCTCGAAGCTGCCAAAGCTCCGATCAAGACAATTGCGGAAAACAGCGGTATTGACGGTTCCGTAATCGCGCAGGAAGTCATCGAAATGAAGGGTGACAATGACGGTTACAATGCCCGCAGCGGTAAATTCTGCAACCTGGTTAAAGCCGGTGTTGTTGATCCTGCCAAGGTTACCCGTACAGCGCTGCAGAATGCGTCAAGTATTGCGACTCTGCTGCTGACAGTTGAAACAATGGTAACAGACTGCCCTGAAGGTGAAGACGAAGAAGCTGAAATCG
Source organism: Planctomycetota bacterium (assembly GCA_963677015.1). Taxonomy (GTDB): domain Bacteria; phylum Planctomycetota; class SZUA-567; order SZUA-567; family SZUA-567. The sequence goes on along the minus strand of OY781533.1, from coordinate 1,163,728 downwards.
GCGCAATCAGCTAGAGCAGACAACAAACAACAGAAACCTCTAAACAAATTATAATACGTACAGCGGAAGGTAGAAATACCTTCCGCTGTACGTATATACATTCTTATTGCTGCAACCAAACAAAAACTCTTAAAGCCGCTAGTATTAACTTGTCTGTTGACTATCGAGATGATATACTATAGTTAGATGACTAATACTACATACTTAAGGACAAAGGTTGAACAATGAGCAGCGATAAAGATTCTCTGGTGCGGGCCAGAAATGAGATGAAATCCAAAAATTTCGATACCGCCGAGCAGATACTCCTCAGTACAATTCAGGCCGGTAAAGCTGATATTGAAGTTTACAACCTGCTTATGGAGCTCTATTTTTATATTGGGCTCTATGATAAAGTAATCTCGTTTTTTAAAGAGACTACAGTCGCCTACCCTGATCTGAACCTTGACTCATATTTCATGATTGCCGACAACCTGCTCAAAGCCGAAGCAATCAAAGAATGCGAACTGGTTCTGCTACTGGCACAGAAGAACCACCCTGATAAAATAACCCTGATCAGCAACCGACTGCTACGCTTATATCTACATCCGGCTATAGCACCAAATCTTGTCTATAATTATGTCAAAAACAACTTCTCAATACTGACATTGGATAATGACACCTGCCTGCTGATCATGCAGAAACTGGCAACCCCTGAGCATATGGCGCTCAGAGAGGATTTTTTCTTTTTTATCTTCAACACCTCTGCAAACAACATTCACCGCAAGAAAATAATACTCAAAGAACTTCTCTGCGAAATTAACAGTCCAGAAGCCATACTGGAAATTCTGGAAAAGCTGAGCCATATAGGAATCGCACTGGAACCGGCGATATTCTTTACTATCAGTTCACATCTATGCAAACTAAATAGTACAGCTCAGGCAAAACAGATACTTGAGGATGCCATGCAGAAAGAACCGGAAAGCGAATACTTATTCCGTGAGGCACTCGAACATATTACGAACACCCCGGAAATAGAGCATATTATCAATAAGCTTGAAGATTTGTGCTGACAACCCTGCCCCAATTACAGGCTCAAGTGATTTAAACTGGCTGATACATTACCGGATTATTAACGCAGGAATATAACAATTTTTTCCGTATAAACTATAGAGATATAATAATTGACTCTCAAGCTCACCCACATCATAACCGATAATAATAATGACGTGGCTTGTAATATGAACATAAAAAAGCATTAATAACTTGGATGAATACCGTCGAGCTACTTCGCACTTAGCGCTTCGGAATTGTTATTATTAACATAACATATTGAAACAAGAGAGGTTAAACCTGTGAATCCATACCAAAAACAACAAAAAGAGTATCTGAAAACCAAGATACAGACCGCAAGCAAAGAGCAGCTGGTACTGATGCTCATGGACGGCGTAATAAGATTTTCCGAGCATGGCAGAAAAGCTATTGCAGAAAAAAATTATGAAGCCAAGCAGAAAAATCTTGTCCGCTCACAGGATATAGTTATAGAGCTGGTCAATGGACTTGATCATGAAAAAGGCGGTGAAATCGCAACAAATCTCGCCAGGCTTTATACCTACTCAATACGACGTCTAGTAGATGCAAATATCAAGGATGATACTGCCGCAATAGATGAGGTTCAGCATATTTTCCGCAATCTCCGCGAAGCCTGGGCAATTGCGATGGACAAGGTAAATAAAGAAAAAGCCGCCAATGGAGAGACACCGGTAATCGAAAGCGTAAAGCCGGAAGAAGCAGCCCTGCCTAAAATTCCTAAATTGAATATTCCAAAAATACCGAAGATGAACAATATTCCGAAAATGCCGACAACAGCGGCAGGAATGCCCAAGCTTACACTCCCTAAAATTCCCAAGATGAAAGCCGGCAACAACACAAATTCAACAACCAGTGCTCAGGCATAAAGTCTGCTCGCTATCTGAGATAATATTTACCAGTATTAAAATAAAAGCAGTGACCGAATAAGGTCACTGCTTTTAAAATACATTCACAACAGAGCTGTATCAACTGAAGAAGCCGAACGTATTGGAGATAAAGATAACTGCAATTGCTGTTGGTGTTATATACCTGATAACAAATACAAACAGTTTATAATAACCTGCCTTATAACGTCCATAACTGGTAAGTTCATCACTGATTATACTCTTATCAATAACCCAGCCGACAAATACCGCTGTAAAGAACCCGGCAATCGGCAGCAGCTGATCGGTAAGCGTTATCGCCCAGTCAAAGATATTCATATCTACAAACTTGCCACCCAGATAAAATGGAACCTTAAAGTCCTTCAGAATGCCGTTTCCCTGCGTCAGAACCGCTCCGAATACTGTCGCCAGAACTCCCATTATCATAGTTGCCTTCAAACGGGTAAACTTAAATCTGTTGATCAGAAATGAGACACTAGGCTCAATAATTGATATCTGCGAGGTAAGCGCAGCTGTCGAAAGCAGAAAGAAGAAGAGAAAGGCAAAGAAGCGCCCCAACGGCATCTGATTAAAGACATTTGGTAAAGTCACAAATACCAGCCCCGGTCCTGCCGCCGGCTCAATACCAAACGCAAAAACCGCCGGAAAGATTGCAACTCCCGCAAGCAGAGCAATAACAGTATCGGCGATAGCCACTTTGAGTACCAGTGGTCCAAGATTAACCTCACGTTTGATATATGCGGCATAGGTAATCATAATAGCCATACCAAGAGAGAGAGTAAAGAACGCATGCCCCAGTGCCGACAGGACGCCTTCAATTGTCAATTTGGAAAAATCAGGACTGAAGAGAAAGTCAAGCCCGGCACCAGCCCCTTTGAGGGTCACAGAACGCACATCCAGCACAATAATAATAATAAATAGCAGCGGCATAAGAAACTTGGAAAACTTCTCAATCCCGTTTTTTATTCCCTTCACAATAATATAGACTGTAACAATCATAAAGATTATCTGCCATATAACCGGCTGCCATGATGAGGTATAATACGCACCGAATTTTTCCCCGATCTGCTGCGGATTCAAACCATCAAAACCGCCAATAATACTATCGACGGCATAAAAAAGTGTCCAACCGGAGATAATTGAATAGAAGGTAATGATAATAAAAGAAATAAGAACTGTAAACCAGCCGTTAACAACCCATTTCTTCGACGAACCCGGAGCAAGCAGCCTGAAAGGATCAACCGCATCGGTCGAAGTCTTTCTTCCCAGCAGAAACTCTGACATTATCAGCGGTAAACCGACAACAGCTATACAAATCAGATAAACAATAATAAACGCTGATCCGCCATAATGACCGGTAATGTACGGAAACTTCCAGATATTACCCAGCCCTATTGCTGAACCGACTGTAGCCAGAAACACCCCGATACTGCCGGAAAAACGATCCCTTGAAGCATTACTCAATTCCATCTCCTCCTCTTAATAATATTTAGTGGTCATTTTTATATATATAACCATAAAGTAATTTTTTAACCTCAAAAAAAAATAACAATGTTTAGAGTATACCACTTCAAAAGCACTAATCAATAAACACAAGAATATTTATAGACAAAAAAAAATAAATAATCATTGTTACTGAACAACAGTTTATAAAAATCAACCGTTCCAATGCGAGCACATTACTCCTTACAGAATAATCAATTAAGTAAAATAACAAAAAAAATGTTTTACCGTCAGATCGCTGACAGTAAAACATTCAAAATTAACAATAGCATATTTCAACTATGAATTTTTCTTTTCATAAGCAGATTTAATTGCCTTTTGAAGCTCCTCATCGGTAGGAACAAGTGACTCAAATGTAGGAATTCCATCAATACAGATTGTTGGAAGGTTTTTACACCCAAGTTTTACCAGCATACCCACACCATCACGGTCACGTATCTTATGCTCGGTGGCAACAACAATATCATCACCGAGTGCAGTAACAGCACGTTTTGCGGCATTCCACATATAGGTGCAGGCTGCGCAGGAAGCACTATCCAGAGTAACAGCATTGATAATAACCCGCTTCTCTGCTGCGTAATCAGGAATAATTATATCGTCGAAGGTATCACCTTCTGCCGCTGTAATGGATCTGGCTGCCTCACGGGAATATTCATCCAGAGCAATAGATGCTGCCGCCTGAAGGTTCTCAATCTTGGTGTCATATGGCAGGTCACATCCTGGAGACATAATAAATCCCTTGCCGACACACTTATCATAACACTCAAGAGCATCGAGCTTACTGGCATTCTCATCTCCCATCAGCAGGGTCACGGTAAGCTTGAGATTACCTCCGAATGATTTGTTGTTCCGTAATGCGACCTCTTTACATACAGTCATATCAATCTGCTCGTCAACAGAAATATTATCACAGGTCAGACGTCCCATACACTCGAGATTACGTGTTACATCACCACAGACAAAACAACTGGACATTCCACCCTTTGCCCGTATATGATCATAAATTTTATTCATACTTGGAGTGACAAACTGTTCAAAATGATCAGGAGATATCTGACTTACCATCGGATCAACCACGGCAACCACATCACACCCGGCTTCAAGATAGGCATCACTCATCTGGATTGCATAATCCGCACAGCGGTCAATCAACGCTTCAACCTTCTCCTCTTCATCATACATCTCCATGAAAATGTCATTACCCAGCAGGTGCAGCGCAAGTGTGAATGGCCCGCATAAAAGACCGTAAATCGCAGCATTGTCTCCAATCCTCTCTACAATCTGCTTTGCTGCTTCCATCGTAAGCGGTATACGCCCAGCCCCCATATCCAGCTTCTCCGGCAGATTATCAATGCTCCAGTCCTCCTCATACTCCTCCAGCGGATGAGTAGCCACTGAAGGCGGACAGTCATCAGACCAGTGAAGCTGGCATCCCAGAACTTCCGCCTCCATCTGCAGGTCAAAAGAAACCGGCATACCGTCACCACTGTAAAGCTCATACGCCTTGCATACGCCTTCAACAATAAGCTCAGTACTCTGCAGATACTCCTTAGCTGATTTACCGAGAATATACGCACCATGCACCCCGACAAATGGAACCCACGCCGGTCTTGGGGTCTCTCCACCCTTCAGTGCCGTAATAATCAACTCTTTATTTGTCATCTCTCTCTCCATCTATGCTGTAATACAAACGGAACAACTTATAAAAATTACCAAAATACCATTTTTTTAAATAAATACAAAAACACATCTAATACCTTCAAATAATACTCTAAAACCTGAAAATGTTATTGTACAATCCAACCCATTTTTGGTATTATTGTAATATCAGTGAAAAAAAAGCTTGAATAAGAAAACAAATTCGATATTTTCATAATTAATTTCCAGAACAAAACTGCCAACAATGAGGCGAGAAGCCGCACTATCCCGAATAAAGCTTATGATCGATAAAAACACTTTTGAAACTTTAAATAACGAGTATTACCAGAAATGGGGCTTCTCATTGATGGTAACCGACCAGAATGGAATAATTCTGTTCAATAAAAGTGACTGCGCAGTCAATCATCCCGACTGCACCAAAAACCGCGCCCATGCAATAAACGAATCATACCGCTGGGGTGAAGCAACAATCGGCTACTGTGTCGGCGGCAGGCTTATCTGGGCGGTACCTTTGATGAATAATATGAATATTGAAGGCGGAATAATCGCCAGTGCCAGCGAAGATGTAGTCTTTTCACAGACCATGAACGGAAAATTTATGGATCTGCGCCGCGCCTGCGCCGAACTGCGTGAAATCCTCGAAAGAGAGAATCTCACCAATGCCGCAGCTCTCGCGCTTAACCGACTGAAGTATGAAAAAGAACAACGCAAAGCCTATGCAATTCACGACTATAAAAGTGAAGGACATGGCGATATCCGCGAAATCTACATGCGGGAAGAGCCCGAACTCTTCTCAGCAATACGCTGTGGCGACAAAGGCAACGCCCGTAAAGTGCTCAACCGTATCCTGGTTTCAGTTTATGCCCATGCCGGTAATAAGCTTGATATAGTTAAAAGTATATTTATGGAACTCTTCGTAAGTATGTGCCGCACCGCTATTGAAACCGGAGGAGACACCAATACCCTGCTTACGGCGAATTTTCAGATTCTGAATACCCTTTCAGGAATCAATGATGATGAAGATTTAACGCTATGGCTTATAGATACCTTTGAAAAGATCTTCGACTCCATACAGAAAATAGAAAAAGGACAGAATAAAGGCGCCATCTTTACCGCAATAAACTACATGCGCGAGCACTGCACCGAACAGATTACCCGCGAAGATGTGTCCAAGATTGCCTACCTTTCTCCGCAATATTTTTCAACCCTTCTGAAAAAAGAATCGGGGCTTACCTTTACCAATCTTCTCAACCAGATGCGTATAGAAAAAGCGGAATATCTCCTGATACACACCAATCATCCACTCTCGATAATCGCTCTGGATGCAGGTTTTCAGGATCAGAGTTACTTTACCAAAGTCTTTAAAAAATTCCGACATGTAACTCCACTTTCCTACCGCAAGAGCAACTCTTAATACGAATCTGTTCGCAAATTCTTCATTATTCTACCTATTTTCTACATAATAGTAGAATAGGCCTTTTTTGTACATTTTTGAACTTTACTATTGAACATTACTGACAATTCCGTATATTTCAATAAGGTGAACAACAATTATGTGTCCAATAGTATTATGCTATTGGTGGGAAGGTTATTATTTTTTTACAGTCAAAGACTTTAGGTTAATCAAAATGCTAGATATGACAGAGAATTATTCAGTTAGAGACGAGGTTAAGGAATTAGCCCTGCTCTACCGTATCAGTCAGATGCTTGAGGAGGACTATGACATCCGCAATGGTATTGATAATATTCTTATCAACGTCGCCAAACACATCGGCGCAACCCATTGTACCCTGACGCTACTGAATAATCAGACCGGCGAGATTACAGTAAATGCCTCATACGGTCTGTCCTCAAAACAGAAAAAAATGGGACGGTATCTCTCAGGTGAAGGAATCACCGGACAGGTAGTTGCCAATGGCAAGCCGATTATTGTTCCAAAGATCAGCGAAGAGCCGGAATTTCTAAATAGAACCGGAATCAAGGAACAATTCGGAGTGCAGGAGACATCATTTATCTGTGTTCCGATCAAAGATAATCAGGAGGTACTCGGTGCCCTCTCAGTTGACCATCCGTTTATCTCAGGCTATGAACTGAAAGAAGATGTACGACTTCTGTCAATCGTAGCTTCAATGGTTTCACGCTCTGTACGGCTGAGAATGCAGTTTGAAATAGATAAAGAACGTCTGCAGGAAGAGAATGAAAGACTGCAGAACGAACTTCACCAGAAATTCAAACTTGAAAATTTTGTAGGTAATTCACAGGCGATGCAGAACGTCTATGATTCGATCCGTCAGGTAACACAGTCAAATACCACAGTATTAATCAGAGGTGAAAGCGGTTCAGGTAAGGAGCTCGCAGCTCACGCAATTCACCACAACAGTCAGCGCGCCAATAAGCCTTATATCAAGGTAAACTGTGCCGCACTCCCTGAAACTGTTCTTGAAGCCGAACTGTTCGGTCATGAAAAAGGTGCTTTTACCGGTGCTATTACCAGCCGTAAAGGTCGTTTTGAACTTGCAAACGGCGGCACCCTGTTTCTGGATGAGATTGGAGATTTCTCCCCTGTCGCTCAGGTAAAGCTTCTGCGAGTACTGCAAGAGAAAGAATTTGAGCCGGTAGGCAGCAACCGTACCGTAAAGGTTGATGTCCGTATTATTGCGGCAACCAGCCGCGACCTAGAAAAAATGGTTGAAACCGGGGAATTCCGTCAGGACTTATACTACAGACTCAATGTATTCCCGGTAAATATGCCGCCTCTGCGTGACCGTAAAAGCGATGTACTACTGCTTGCAGATCACTTTGCCCAGAAATACGCTCAGGAAAACTCCAAACATATCGAACGTATCAGCACCGGCGCCATAGATATGCTAGTCGCCTATCACTGGCCAGGAAACGTCCGTGAACTTGAAAACTGTATCGAAAGAGCAGTGCTTCTTTCAAATGACGGCGTGATTCATGGACATCACCTGCCTCCAAGTCTGCAGATGCCGACAAATAAGAGCAATAATCCACAGGCAAACACCCTAGCATATGATAACCAGGGCGTTACCGGCTCTACTACAGCTGCACCGGGCTGCAATGACAGCAATTTACAGCTGGCATTGGACAACCTGGAACGCGAACTGATAATTGAAGCACTCAAACGCTGCCGTGGCAACTGCTCACTTGCAGCAAAAGAACTCGGTATAACCGAAAGAATTATGGGACTGCGTCTGAAAAAGTACACCATAAACTGGAAACAGTTCCGCTCTTAAATTAATAATTAACTCGACATTATTAATCAAATCAGAAGACGCCGGGAAGTATTCTCCCGGCGTCTTCTTTCAATCCCATACCGGCCTCAAACAACTTCGTAAAAGACCATAAATTTCAAATTACTGCACTTCTATCACAACCAAGAGTACTATACGCAAATTTAAAACCATTTCCCGTATCTGAAGGTAAAAACAGGCAAGAAGACCACTCCCTGCCTGCTAACAACAAACAATACCGAACAATTATTAATCTAAATTCCGAGACAAGTCTCAACCATCTTAGCCGCATGCAGCCAGTGATGATCCAGCGGTACTACTTTACGTCGACCTGCGACCTCATTGATGTCCATAGAACCGCAGTTATTATTAAGCACATTTACCATACAGTTATATTCACCCTCAGCGAGCAGCTGCGCCGCTTTGGTACCTAGAACCGTACACAACAGTCTGTCAGCCGGTGAAGGGGTACCGCCTCGCTGAACATGACCAAGAGAGGTCACCCGTGCTTCAAAACCGGTAAGTTTCTGAATATCTCTGGCAACTTTGCTGGCAATCGGCTCCTTTACCTCCGCATAATCACAGCGTCTCAGTTCATCAAGTATTTTTTTCGTACTTACATTCTTCTTACTCCGCCTTTTTCCCTTCTTGGGTTTAGCATCCTCTTCCTTCGCCGCATCCATGTTATCCTCAAGCTGCTGTTCTATTTCACGAGCTTCTTCAACCGAATGCGCTCCTTCAGCAACGGCAATAATTGAAAACTTCTTCCCTCCGCGTCTGCGCTCACGCAGATGCTCTGCCACAGCTTCAAGATTATAGGGAATCTCAGGGATCAGAATAACATCCGCCCCGCCTGCAATACCGGCACCAAGTGGCAGCCAGCCAGAATTATGTCCCATTATTTCACAGACAATCAGACGGTGATGGCTGGTCGCAGTAGTATGCAACCGGTCAATAGCCTCACTGGCAATATTAAGAGCCGTATCAAAACCGAAAGTATAATCAGTTCCATAAACATCATTATCAATAGTCTTCGGCAAGGTCATAACATTCAAACCATGCTCCATAAGATGCTTGGCGTTTTTCTGAGTACCGCCGCCTCCCAGACATACCAGACAGTCAATCCCCATCTTTTTAGCATTCTCAACCGCGACATCGGTCATATCCACTTTTTTACCGCCCATAGGCATTTTATGCGGTTTATCCCTGCTGGTTCCCAGAAAAGTTCCACCAAGAGTCAATATACCGCTTACAGACCGGTCATCCAGTTTTTTGTAACGATTCTCAACCAGCCCCCTGAACCCATCCATTATGCCAATGACATCAATACCATATTCTATCATTGATGCCTTGGCAACGCCGCGAATAGCTGCATTCAACCCAGGACAATCACCTCCAGAAGTCAGAATTCCAATACATTTTGTCTTTGATTTTTTTGGCATTGTGCAATCCCCAATTATTAGCAAACAGAAGTAATACAAGATAATAGACTATCTATATAAACACTCTACTAATTTTAACATGCCTGAAAGACTACGTAAAGTTAAAAAAGTATTAATTACCGCAATTATAGCTATTTAATATTCAGTCCATACGGCAGATTATACTTATGTTTGTAATTCTGACAATAATACACGCCGAACTCCAATTCAACCACACCGGCTCTTACCACCTTGAAATTATCAAGTTTAGTTATCTTATCAAAACAGCTGCCCGCCCTGCTCATCACCCCTTTCTCGCCTTCAGCAGCAATAAAGATTGCGTCCTTACCGAGAAAAGACCCCTGATCATAAAAATAAACAACATTACGCGGATCAGAATCAAAAGGCACGATAGGCATCTTTCCTTTAAGTGCCCAGTCAACCTTACCGGCCAGCCACCAGCGGTCAGTAATCACAAAGTATTTTGACGTGTCCAGCCACCCTTCTTTCTCAAACAGCGGGAGCAGCCCGGTATAGTCATAACCCTCCATTGTAGGATCATTCTTTTCGCCAAAAAGCTGACCAAACCATTTCGGACCATAGGCACTCCAGAAACCGGTTGCCGCATGAATCTGAATAACAACGCACGAAAAGAACGTAACAATTACTGAAAGCCATACCCAGCGCAGAGACCATTTACGGTAAGTACCGCCACGTGAAATAAAGGCATGAAAAGCCGCACCCAAAGGAGGGAAAAGCATCAAATATCCCGGTGCCTGCCAATGAAAGTGAAAACCGAGATTCGCCCAGAGAGTAACCACCGTAAAGAAGACAATCGGCAGAACAGCAGTCATCAGGCAGAACCAGCGCGCGGAGTCTTTTCTGCCCGCTTTACTGCAGGTATAAAGCTGCCAGATCAGCGGCACCCAAATCCAGGGAAGCACCCAGAGCATCTGTCCGCCGATAGAGCGTACAAACCAGTCCAAATGCAGTCCCGTATTGGCTGCGCGATGACTCTGAAAGAGAAATGATGCCCAGTCATGATTATAATTCCAGATAAATACCGGTGCAGCGACCAGAAAATTAATCAGCAGTGCAAGATAAGGTCCCGGATGAAATACCCAATGACGGTCTTCCTTGCGTGTAAGTGCGTACAATCCGGCACCGGCAAAAAGAAATGCGGCATGATACTTACTGAGAGTTGTTAGACCGAGCATCACACCAATAACGATCCAGCGCAGATAACAGTCCCAGGACGAGCGATAACGGTTACGTTCCTCAATACTGTTGAAACGAATTGAAAAGACATCATAAAAACAGATTGCAGACGCAAGCCAGAAGAACATCAGAGGAGCATCCGGCTGCAGCCAGATACCGACAGAATAGGTAAAAACAGCCGAAAGATTGAGAATTACTGCGGCCCAGAATCCCGCCCATTCACTGAACAGCCGTTTTCCGAGGCGATACATCATCCAGGTTGTACCGGCGAACAATAAGATTGTAGGCAGCCGCAGCGCAAAAGCAGAATAACTGTTCAAAGTCTCGACCGAAGCCCAGCCCAGCCAGAAAGAAAGTGGAGGCTGATCAAAATAACTCAACTGTGGATGGGCTACCCCCATCGCATAATATGACTCACCAAATCCCAGACCGGTAACCGCGGCAATAACCAGTCGTATCGCCAGCGTCACAATAATCAGCAGCAACACCGCCCTGCCTGCAGACATTTTGTTTGTTTTCAACTCTTGTTTTTCCATGTTTCCTTCTCTATAGTAAAGTAGTATTAACACGATATTTATTCAGGATTATAGCGATATGCAGTCAGAAATACAACAACGCAGCAATAATAATAAAATTGCCGCGTTGGACGAATTTGCTTTACAGATATTTGAACTACCGGTAAAATTAGATAATTCTACTCTATAAACGATAATATGTTTACAGACAGTATTATACTCAATCCCAGCAATAAGGAGAAGAGATATGGGCTGTATCAAAGGGAAATTAAAAGCCAAACTTGAAAAAGGAAATTTCAGATGCCGCAAATGCGGCGGCTGCTCCCGCTTCAAGAAAGATCTGTGCAAAGCTGAATATATAGACTACTCTATTCCGATAAATCCTCCGGCTTCAAAGAGTGAAGATACAGAGAAGAAGAAGGAAAAGAAAAAGGATAAGAAGGACAAAAAAGACAAGAAACGCAAAAAGAAAGACAAGGCAAGTAAGAAGAAAGATAAATAAGATGGATGCAGAAGACATAACAGTTAAAGACTATGATGTAATTATTATTGGTGGCGGTCCAGCCGGACTTTCCGCAGCAATTTATGCCGGCAGAGCACAGCGCCGCGTACTGGTACTGGAAAAGGGGCTGCTCGGAGGACAGGTTTCCATGACCATGGATATTGCAAATTATCCCGGATTTCCTGAAGGCATAGACGGACCACAGCTGGCGGAGAAGATGCAGGCTCAAGCGGAACGCTATGGTACCGAATTCAAAGTTGCAGAGGCCAAGGATATACGCTATTCGGTTGATCAGGGATTTGAAATTACCACCGGTAAGGAATCTTTACGCGCTAGAGCGGTGATAATCGCCACTGGAAGCTCACCCAAAAAGCTAGGAGTAAAAGGAGAAGAGGAACTGCGCGGCAAAGGAGTCAGCTACTGCGGCACCTGTGATGCCCCTTTCTTCAGGGGAAAAAAGATTGTGGTTGTAGGCGGAGGCGATACCGCACTCAAGGAATCACTTCACCTCACAAAATTCGCATCGAAAATAACCCTTATCCATCGCCGGGAAGCATTCAGAGCGGAAAAGATCTATCAGAAGCAGGTACTCTCAAATGAAAAAATCAAAGTTTTATTTGACAGTGAGCTGGAAGAGATTTCAGGACACCCTTCGGTCAGTCAGGTAAAAGTCAGAAATAATATCAGCAAAGAGAGCAGTAAAATTGATGTCGATGGAGTCTTTATTTTTGTCGGCACCAACCCCAATACGGATCTTATCTGCAAACTCATACCTAAAAACTGCCGCGGACATATTGAAACAGACAACAGTATGATGACAGCAATCAAAGGACTATTCGCTATTGGTGATGTCAGGGAAGGCTCGTATCGTCAGGTAGCCACCGCGGTTGGCGAAGGAGCTACTGCAGCAATGGCTGTAGAGGAGTTATTTCAGGATCAGGAGATTTAGAACTTCACTACTTTAAAATTGGAAGGATTAACCGAAAAATGGTACAGATTATCATCAATAACGGCGAGAAGATACTCGAAGCCGATACAGAAAAAAATCTTTTGGAAAACCTGTCGGCAAACGATATTGTTCTCCCCTCAGCCTGCGGTGGGCGCGGGCTCTGCGGCATGTGCAAGGTTCAGGTCAAAAACGGCGGCAGTGCTCCGACGGAGAAGGAAGAGAAAAAACTCTCTGCCGAGCAGCTGGGCAACAGCTGGCGTCTTGCCTGCCAGACCAGTTTCACCACCGACATATCTATTGAACTTCCCGGACAGCTTATCGGCTCCACGACCTATGACTGCATAGTTGAGGATATTGCAGATCTTACCTATGACATTAAAGGAGTGCGCTTCAGGCTTCCCGAAGGTGTTGATGTTAAATATCAGGCCGGCCAGTATATGCAGATAACCGCTCCAGCTTATGGCAACTTGAAACGCAGCACCTACCGGGCTTACTCAATCGCCTCCAATCCCGAGGAAAAAGGCTATCTGGACTTCTGTATCCGCCGGGTTCCTAAAGGTATCGTGACAACTTATGTACATGATCATATGAAGGTCGGAGATACTGTAACTCTCAGCGGACCTTATGGTGACTTCTATCTGCGTGATAGCAGCAAGGACATTATATTTATTGCCGGAGGCTCAGGATTATCACCAGTTCAGAGTATGGTATATGAAATGATCGCCAAAGGCATAGACAACCGTAAAGCAAACTTTTTCTTCGGTGCCTGCACCTATAATGATCTTTTCTATGTCGACAAATTCCGCACCCTTGAGAATGAACACCCCTGGTTTAAATACATTCCAGCCCTCTCCAATGAAGACATCACCGGTGATGATTGTGAAAGCGGACTTATCACCGAGGTGGTTGACCGCTATTATTCCGACCTCTCGAACTGTCAGGCTTACCTCTGCGGAAGCCCCGGTATGATAAACGCCTGTCACCAGGTACTTGAAAATAAAGGTATGGATAAGAGCGAAATTTTCTATGACAAATTTGCATAATAAAGGAAACATTATGAAGAGCGAAATCGAAAAACTCCTTGAACCCGGTGAATTATCACTTGATGGCTTTACCGGTACTGATTCAAGATCAATAGATGAAATAATTACTGCAGACCGTGATGAGTTCAAAAAACTGGAAATTACTGTCGCCGCAATCATAAAACGCCTTGAAGAACTTGAAGAAGCCGGCAAAGATATAATGGAACGCGAAAAAAGTGTCGAAGGGCGTTATACAATAAAGGTACGCGATGATCGTGGTCCTATGCCCAATCCTACAGGAGGCAAGCCGCTGCGTAAAGGCGACATAACGCTGAAAGACAACATAAGCGGCAAATCAATAAGATATAATGATCTCACGATTCTTATGCTGGAAAAATTCGGTTTCTGTTCCGGAGAAGGCTCAGAGTACCGTCTGGATCCACAGACACTTAAAGAGGTCCTTTTCTAAGATGCTCAAAATGATAAGAGACACCCTTCGTGGTAAAAGTGACTCAAAATTACTAAAAAAACAATACAGTTTTTTCCAAAGCGTTCCAGGCGGTTACGGCGAAGGAGATCACTTTCTTGGTATTAACAATCCCAATATAAGATTAGTCGCCCGGGAGTATTTTTCCCGGGTGGATTTTAAAATCATCACCGACTTACTCCATTCAAAATACCACGAAGAACGTCTGCTGGCGCTTATTATGATGGAAAGGCAGTTCAACAAAGCCAGCCAAAAAACATCTTTTGACCTGCAGCATCAGAAAGAACTTTATCAACTGTATCTGACGGAAATTGACGTCATCAATAACTGGGATCTGGTAGATCTCACCGCCCCGCATATTCCTGGCCGCTACCTTCTTGACAAGAAAGACCGGTCAATACTCTACCAGCTTGCCAGAAGCGGAAAATTATGGCACGAAAGAATTGCCATACTAAGCTCACATGCTTTTATCCGCAAAGGTTTCTTCACTGATGCCCTCAAACTTTCGGAGATACTCCTGCACCACCCTCATGACCTGATACATAAAGCGGTAGGCTGGAGTCTACGTGAAATCGGCAAAAGAGATCTTAACACCGAACTCGAATTTCTACAGATAAATTCCTACCAGTCTATGCCGCGCACAGCTCTGCGCTATGCTATTGAGCGCTTTCCCGAGCCGCTGCGACAACGCTATTTAAAAGGATTGGCATAATTTTATTTATAAAAAGCTACCGGCTGTTAACAATAACAGCCGGTAGCTTTAAACAAACCAGATACTGCAATTAAAACTTACCAAACTCTGAATCATCCAGAATTATCTGCTCCTTAGGGCTGACGATACTGCCTCCCCACTCGGCATCAGCAGCTATTATACTAGCATCATCCTCAACAGGCTTCACCACTTTAGCCCTAGGTTTTGGCAGAGAGCGTGAGCGATGCTTCCGCATTCCACGTTTCTTCGCAGATACCTCCGGCTGCTCAGATTTACTCTCAGTATCAATACCCAATATTTCAACAAGAGCCTGAATCTCTTTGTTAAGTTCTTGAGAAGCACTGGCAGTCTCCTCGGCAGTAGATGTATTCTGCTGTGTGATCTTATCTATCTGTTCAAGACCGCTGGTTATCTGTGCGATCCCTTCAGACTGCTCCTTTGATGCTGAAGCAATCTCAGCAATAAGATCCTCGACTTTTGCTGATTCTTGAGCAATCTCAACCAGAGCTTTTGACGTATCTTTTGAAAGCTGTGCCCCTTTTATAATCTCACTGTTGGACTTATCAATCAATTCAGCGGTCTCCTGCGCTGATCTGGCACTTCTGGCCGCCAGATTTCTTACCTCTTCAGCTACTACCGCAAATCCTTTACCATGAACCCCGGCACGCGCAGCTTCTACAGCTGCATTCAATGCCAGCAGATTTGTCTGAAAAGCAATATCATCAATAGTCTTGATAACCTTCTGAGTCATTTCAGCATTACTGGTTATAAGCTGCATCGTTTCTTCCAGACTATGCATCTTCTCACTTCCCGCAGTAGCCAGTGAATTTGCATTCTGTGAAATAGTATTTGCCATAGCTGCATTATCAGCATTGGTTGATACCTGTGAAGACGTTGTACCTATGGAAGCGGATATTTCCTCGAGTGAAGCAGCCTGTTCGGTGGCTCCCTGCGACAATGCCTGAGCAGCACTGCTGATCTGTTCACTGCTCTGCTGAGTGTGCCCAACCATTGTAACCAGTTGCTCCATTATCCGTTCAACCTTCCGGCGAGCAGTAATTTTCTCCAGATACTCTATCATTCCCTGCTTAACGCCTTTTTCATCATGCACATAATCACAGATTGCATTCCAGCTGTCTCCGAAAATTTCAACAACCGTGCTTTCGCGAGCCCCACTCTTTAAAGCAGCTTCAAGTGAGCTGTCCCAACTGGCAGCAGTTTCAGCCGCCTTGTCCCACAACTGGTTATAGGTCTTATTCAGACAATTTTCATCCGTTACACCTAAACGCTCAAGAGCGGGTTTATTGACAAATTTAATTTTCTTATTCATATCAGTAATGGTAATTGGCGGAGAGATAGTATCCAGTACCTGCTTATACCAGAAATCGCGCGAACTTATAGCCCGGCCAACATAAATACTAAAGAATATTGCGACCACAACGGCAATAACCATAACCACCACCGCAATAGCAACTACCGACAGCATCGCCCGGTAAACAGCAGCATGAATAAATGACAAAGGAACAGATATTTCCAGAATCCAAGGATTACCGTAATCACCGATAGCAACCGGCATCGCAACAGTAAATTCGCTCTCCGCCGCACCATTATCAGCGGTTACCCGTGCGTAAACCTCATTAGCCGCTATCTGAGAGATAATTTTCTTATAACTCTCCTGCGCGGATATATCCTTACCGATATTCTCTTTAGTAACAGCATCAGAAACAACAATACCTTTATCTGTAACAAGACGAGCACTGCCCTGCCCCTCGATTCTGATCTGCCCTACCAGATTCTGCAGCTCGGATATAACAAAATCAAACCCTCCGGAACCGATCACTTTTTCTCCCGCAATCACTGGAAAGCAGGTGCTGACCATATACACACCTTCAAATTCATAGGGATTGGTCATATAAACCTTGCCGGTAGTGACCGGAACTTCAAAATAATCATCCTTGCTATTATCCTTGAACTGGGTATCGGTAACATTCTTCTCCCCATCCCTGAAGGTGTAAGTATTGAGCTGCTTATTTGGCACCCCCCACTTTGAATCAGCCTTAAGATCTGCAGCTGTAAGAGCCTCCTGCTGCAGAATAACCCAGAATCCGGCGGTAGTCTTATCACTGTCGTTATTAAGGTAAGCAGCAGCAAGTGATTCGATGGTTTTAAAATCAAAATTATCTGAGCTGTCTTTAAATTCACCGACGACGCCGATAAGATTTTTACCCAAAACATATTTTTCAGTCAGCTGCCTGCTGATATCAGATGCAATAACTTTGCCGGTTGTCTCAATATTTTTTTTAATGTTGTCTGTTATTGCATCCGAAGATTCAATCTCAACAGAAACAACAACAGCAATAATACTTAGTAATACCAGCGAAACAATTCCAACAAACAATAACTTTGTTGTCTTCATAAATCGAACCTTTAACTAAAATCAACCGCTACCTGCCGCGATAATCACTCTCAGATCTGAACCAAATCATCCCAGTTTCATTGTTAACGACAATCAATACTTTAATTAACCATACCACTACTTCAAAAAAACTTAAACTATCTTACCCCTAAATGTACTCGAAAACCCAACGCAAATAAACGAAGGACCACTTATAAGCACAAAATACCCAATAGCACATACTAAGAAATTATTCAGCAGAACAATTTACATTTCGTACATATACTATGCTATAATAACAGGTTTAAAATTTCATGCAACCAGAATATTATTTCTCTGAAAACACCAAAAAAAATTTGTATTCAATTATTAACAGTGATACTTTATATTATATAAGTTATTACAAAATAAAGATGTTAATGCCATTTTTACAAAAAAGGACTGATAAAATGGTATTTCCAAATACCAGAAATTCGAATATACTACTCATTAATATTCTGATAATATTGGGATATTGGGGAATTTCGGCAATTAATTACATTATCTTTAACGGATTCGGTCACCTTCCTATGCCAATCTGGCCAGCGGCCGGAATTGCGATTACAACCTCCTTTTACTTTGGCTGGAGCATAGCGCCGGGTATTGCTCTAGGGAGCATTCTGGCAAACCATTATTCACTGGGCAGTTCATGGAATTTTGCTGTTTGTATAAGTATTATGAACACTATTGCTCCCGAGCTTGCCGGCTATCTTCTGCGCAGGCTGCTCACGAAAGACCTTATTTTCAAAAATACCCGTAATATTATACTTTGTTTTATAATAGCCTTAATTCTAACCCCTATGGCAACCGCCGCAGGCGGTTCAGTATCAAAATACCTACTCGGCATAATCACTCATGAACAACTATTCAGTACTTTTTCGAAGTGGGCAATGGCGCACTCCTTGGGAACGTTTATAATCGGCACACCTATATTTACCTATTTCATAAATACGAGATTACTAGTTACCAATCTAAAGATTCTTACCTCCAAAGAATCACAAATCAAAAAAGGCATACTGACTGTCACCTTAATATTTATTATTTACTATTGGCTTGCCGATACCACTTTTGACTATCTTTGGTCAATGGGCAGCAGCAGAATGTTTAGTGCAAGCCTTTTTCCGACAGATAATCTGCATGAAATCTTCATGCGTATAATCGTTGTAATTACTCTTATAATCACCTCACTGATGATTTTAAAAATAACCGAAATACTTATTATTCAGCAAAACCGAACCTACATTATGGCAAAGGATCTCGAAACAACACTTCATTCTATCGGAGATGGGGTAATTTCCACCAATTCTCAAGGCAAAATAACCCGTATAAACCAAATAGCCCTGAAACTAACAGGCTACACCGAGACTGAAGCTTTGAATCAGAATATTGACGAGGTCCTACTGCTTGAAGACACCGAAACTGGAGAAACATTAGAAAACCCCATAAAAAAAGTTCTAAAAACACGAAAGACCTACTCACTGAAGGATACCACTTCACTTAAATCCAGAGACGGTAGCGAATATTTGATAACCGACTCTGCCGCCCCGATAATTACGGATGACAAGCGGCTAATTGGAGCGATAATGGTATTTCGGGATATAACGCAACAACAGCTATTGCAGGAAAAACTTCAACACAGTCAACGAATGGATGCCATAGGACAACTTGCTGGAGGTGTAGCACACGATTTCAACAATATGCTGGGAGGAATTATCGGTTTCTCAGAGCTTCTCACCAAAAAAGTTGCCGGGGACCCGGAAGCTGAAGAATATCTGAATCATATAATCAATACCGCAGATAAAGCAGCCGGCCTTACCAGCAAACTGCTCTCTTTCGCCAGAAAGAACAATATACCATCCACAAGCATAGATATACACGAGGTAATATCAGATTCCAAAGAACTTCTGATCCGTACGATTGATAAACGTATCGACATTCAAATTTTTCTAAATGCTGAAAAACACTTTATAGTCGGTGATTCCTCACAACTCCAGAATATCTTTATCAATATGGGAATCAACTCTGCCTTGGCAATGGAAAATGGCGGGACGATGACTATCGTCACAGAAGACCTCATTCTTCATAAAGCGACAACCAGCACTTATATGGAAACTTTGGATACCGGAGACTATATCAAAATTACCATAAGTGATACTGGCATAGGAATCAGTCAGGATAATCTTGAACATATTTTTGAACCATTCTTCACTACCCGCGAAACCGGAAAAGGAACCGGACTGGGTTTATCTGCCGTTTACGGAAGTATAGAACAGCATAAGGGAGATATAAAAGTTGTAAGTAAAGAGAATGCAGGCACAACATTCACAATCCTGTTGCCGGCTGTAGACTCCGCTGAAAAAAAGCCACTCAAGTCGGATAAAAAGCAGCAGGGTGCAGGAAATATTCTGGTGGTAGATGACGAAAAAATCATGAGAATAACAGCGTCACGTATTCTTGAAGAAGCCGGATATACCGTCAGCACACTGGAGAGCGGTTCCGAAGCTCTAAAGATAATAGAAAAAGACAGTTCAAAATACATGGTAATACTGCTTGATATGATTATGCCGGATATGAACGGAAAGGAGTGTTTTAAAAGAATGACAGATATAAATCCAGATATCAAGGTAATCCTGGCCTCGGGGCTAGCTCCGGATCAGGAGGTCCAGCAAATGCTTGAGAATGGGCTTTGCCGCTTTATAGCTAAACCATACCGAAGCTATGACCTGCTGGAAACAATTTCAGCGGTATGCACCTCATAACAGTTCCTGTCACCCTGCCAGTATATTCTCCGGGCGAAATGAACTCTGCTTGAACTTAAGATACCTCTCACACTGCTGGCGCCGGCAATACCCCAGCATCGTACCCAGAATGAAATCCTCTTCAGGAGTGTAATCGGTGAGACGACTCTTACCAATCGTTTTTATAATTTCAATACAGACATTATCGCCAAAAAAAATATTAGCCCGCTGAGAACCAAGGGGCACAACTTCATAGGCAATCCCTGAACGCTCAAATCTTTCAATAATTCCCGGAACTTCATTTTTCAGAACTGTATGCAAAATGAGACGGCGCAGACCTTTTTTATACTCATATAAATGATGATTCAATACCTGGTCCATAATATTCCTCCAGAAATCTTCGGTCAGAGAACAGTTACAAATCCAGATCTCTCAATGAAGTACTCACCCAAATACGCCATACAGAGAGATCTGGAGCACACAACACGACCTAATTATACAATACCCGCCAGCCAGCTGCTTATTCGGCTATCAGTCTTTTCAGGCTGATTACTCTCATCCAGAGCCAACCCGACAAACATACCATCAACAACCGCCTTAGACGAAGTAAAGTCATAGCCATCCACCGGCCAGCGCCCGACAACCTCCGCACCGGCAGCTGTAACAGCAGCATATATCTCAGACATGCCGTCAACATAAGTATCAGACCAGCCGGCCTGGTCACCAAGCCCAAATATCGCGACCTTTTTACCACTGAGATCGGCTTCACCCAGCTCTTTTAGCAAATCAGCCCAATCATCCTGAACCTCTCCCTCACCCCAGGTTGACGCCCCTAGTATCAGCAGATCATTCTCCAGCATATCAGCAACACTGCCGCCGGAGATATTGGACAAAGTAACTTCATGATCCGAGACAGCACCGGCAATACGCTCTGCTACACTCTCAGTATTACCCGTTGTACTGCCAAAATAAATACCTATACGCATACTCTACCTTTCAAGAAAAAATTTCACTAAAACCAGCACACATCTAGCTAAGCAATGAACTACATGCTTATAATTAAAAGTACATTGCAAACTGCATAACAAAAATTTTCAACACCAGCGATAGAGTGAGTCCGCACCAGCACTAATACGCCATGAGACTTACAACTTGCAACTGTCTCATCTGAATGCTAATATACACAAATCTGGAGCGATGTCAATCAGAAAATTAGAATTAACTAACTAAATTATACAAAACTCACAATCATTGCAGCTCTACCAATATCAGCAATTATGAGATAGTACCCAGGAAAATTTAAAAAATAACAAATTATTGCTATATAAATTACTAAAAAATAAGCCTTACTTTTCATTTACTCTACATTACACTAATGTTTGTAATTTTTTTTATTTTTACATATATTTTAGTGGTTTTGCAGAGGTTCATAGTGTATCTTAATAATAAAGGCATCTTAGTTAAACAATAGTTAAAAAATATCATTCACACTAATTTTTTCGAGCAAAAAATATATTTATTAAATGTATACAAATATAAGCAGCTACATTGCCTGTTAATTTGCTATCCATAATATAAAGTTTGGGGAAATCAGAATACACAATTAATAGCACATACTCTGATTCATAGTATTTTCTTACTGCACACTCGGCATAACCCTGAGACATCAGGTATTCTCGTGCCGATTTAGCATTAGTAAAGAGAGGACGCACTGTGAGTAGAAGTTCTGTTCTGAGAATGTCTAAAATTAAAAAATCATTTGCCGGCGTCCATGCACTCAAAGGTGTTGATTTTGATCTTGAGCTTGGTGAATGCCACGGAGTCTGCGGGGAGAACGGCGCCGGAAAAAGCACACTCATCAAAGTACTTGGCGGTGCGCACATGGCCGACTCAGGCGATATTTTTCTTGATGAAGCCAAGATAAGCATCACCGATCCGGTCAATTCGCAACATCAGGGAATAGCGATTATCTATCAGGAATTCAACCTGATTCCTGAAATGTCGGTTGCTGAAAACATATTTCTAGGACGTGAACTGCTCTCTAAAGGACTTGTTGATCACAAAGCGCAGCATGAGAAAGCAGTCGAACTCTTTAAACGTATAGGTCTGGAAATAAACCCGTCAGAGCTCTGCCGAGATCTCACCGTGGCCCAGCAGCAGACAGTTGAAATAGCAAAAGCACTCAGTATAAATGCCCGCATAATTGTCATGGACGAGCCCTCTGCCGCCCTTACCAACCAGGAAGTGACTGCCCTTTTCAATATAATCAAAGACCTGAAACGTAAAGGCATAAGTATTATCTATATCAGTCACCGACTCGATGAAATATTTGAAATCTGTGACCGGGTCACAGTTATGCGAGACGGTGAATACATCGGCACCGAAAAGGTAAAAGACATCAATAAGGAACGGCTTATTGAGATGATGGTCGGCAGAAGCCTGGAGAATGAATTTCCTAAACAAAAAGCTCCTCTACGCGAAGAAGTCCTGCGGGTTGAGCACCTCAACCGCGCCGATGCGGTTAAAGACGTTTCATTCAAAATACGCGGTGGTGAAGTTCTCGGATTTTCAGGACTTGTCGGAGCCGGTCGGACCGAGACCATGCGCATTATATTTGGCGCAGACCATAAGGACAGCGGCGAGATTTATATTCGCGGTAACAAAGTAGAGATAAACTCACCACGCAAAGCTCTTGAGCACCGCATATGCCTGCTTACCGAGGACAGAAAAGGGCAAGGCCTCATTCTGGTACATAGTGTCAGAGAAAATTTTGGACTTCCCAACCTTGATACTTTTGCGCCAAAGTTATTTGTAAATTCCAGAAAAGAACGTGAAGCTCTCGCAAAATTCGTAACTAGCCTGCAGATAAAGATTCCGCACCAGGAAGAGCTTGCCGCCAATCTCTCTGGCGGCAACCAACAGAAGGTCGTACTGGCCAAGTGGCTGCAGAAAAATTGTGACATCATTATCTTTGACGAGCCGACCCGAGGCATTGACGTTGGAGCAAAGTATGAGATCTACCTGCTGATAAATCATCTGGCCAGTGAAGGAAAAGCTATCATCATGGTAAGCAGTGAACTTCCGGAAATACTTGGAATGAGTGACCGCATAATTGTCATGCACGAAGGTAGCATAAAAGGGGAAATAACCGACGTTGCACATGCGACCCAGGAGCAGATACTCACGCTGGCGATTACCTGATCTGCAGGCGTTCTTATATTCAATTAAAACTATATGATCAATAAATAATATTATTATGTATGACAGGAGAGAAAATGGGCAGGTTCTTGAATGACTATGGTATGATTTTTGTATTATTGCTGCTTTGCGCTTTTTTCAGTGCTCTTACCCTCAAAGAACAGCGGGCTATAGGTACAGGCGCCGGAACCGAGGTAGCGGAAAAGGTAACATCAAAGATTACTGATAAAGAAGCACCGATTTTAATCGCCGGTAAAACCGACAGCGAGACACAGGACTTTGCCGGCAGAGCAACTTCAATACTGCAAAAAGCAGGATATACCAATATACGCAACTGTGTCGGCTCCCCCAGAGATCTTGTCCTGGCACTCAAACAGCTTAAAAAAGAAGAAACCCCACCCTCAGCCATTCTCGTTTCAGGGGTAATACCGCTTAAATGGCGAGTCTTTGAAACCATGGAGAGCAAGTATCCTGAATTTAAGGGAGTTAAAGTGATAGCACCCAAAGTTTACACCTGGCCGGATTTTCTGAAACTCGGAAACATGCTGGCGGTAGTAGACCGAATTGTAGTTATTGCCGTAATAGCTATAGGCATGACCATGGTTATCATCACCGGGGGTATCGACCTTTCAGTCGGCAGCCTTATCGCTCTGGCGGCGGTTATCAGCACTCTGGTAATGAAACGAATGGGTGGAATTCATGCGGACTGGTATGTTGTACTGATCGGATTCATTGTCGGAATCGCTGTCACCAGTCTGATGGGAACAATAGGCGGCTGGATTGTTGCCCGCTTCAAAGTCGCACCATTCATAACGACTCTGGCTTTAATGATGGTAGCCCGGGGGCTGGCGTTTCTTATCACCGGCGGCTATTCAATTTATCAGGTTCCCAAAACCCTCACCTGGCTGGGGCAGGGCTATACTTTAGGGATACCGAACACCGTTATACTTCTGGTTGTACTGTATATTATATCACATATTTTTATGGCAAAGACAAAACTCGGCCGCTACATCTATGCTGTTGGCGGCAATACTGAAGCAGCCAGACTCTCAGGGGTACCGGTCAAATGGGTTATTGTATTTGTCTACTTTGTCAGTGCCTGTGCTGCCGGTCTGGGCGGTTGTATCCAGGCCTCACAGCTCAATACCGGAACTCCCAACTGCGGGGTCATGTTTGAAATGTACGTTATCGCCGCCGTCGTCGTCGGAGGAACAAGTCTTGCCGGGGGCTCAGGAAGAATTTTCGGCACTCTTATCGGTGCTTTCATTATCTCTGTAATTCAGAATGGCATGAACCTGCTGGGAATAGAGAGCTATACACAACAGGTTGTTCTCGGTCTGGTAATTCTCGCGGCGGTTCTTCTGGATAAATTCCGCAGCGGTGCAAGTTTTAAATCAATGTTCGCAGGAAAATAAAATTGTGTATAAATAACCCGGGTTATTTATGATTGTTTGTTTACTTTAGTTAGGAGGAGCTAGTAATGCGTGGTCTATTGATTAAATTATTTTTAGTTGTTGCAGCAGTAATGCTTTTAACCGGCTCAAGCCTCCAGGCTGCTGAAATGAAAGGAAAGATTGGTATGACCTGTATGGATCTGACCAATCCATTCTTCAAACTTATCGGAGTAACAATGCAGAAGGCAGCAGCCAAATACGGTTATGAAGTAGTATTGCTTGACGGAGCCAATGATGCCGCCAAACAGAATAGCCAGATGAATGACTTTATCGCTCAGAAATTTGACGCTATATTTCTCAACCCGGCAGATTCCAAAGCCGCAGGTGAAGGTGTCAAGAGAGCACACGCTGCGGGAATTCCAGTATTTACCTTTGATGTTCAGGTTACCGATGAAGAAGCGAAAAAACTTGTGGTTTCTCATATCGGCAGTGACAACTTCCAGGGTGGCCAGCTGGCAGGCGACAGCATGATCGAGCTTACCGGTGATGAAGGTAAAATTGCTGTTATCTCCTACCCTGAGATCACTTCCTGTATTTACCGTGTTGACGGTTTCAAGGACTCACTGAAAAAGCACAACAGCAAACTTGAAATAGTTACCGAACTATCCGGTAAAGGCAACCGGGTTGACGGCTACAATACAGCAACCGATATCCTTCAGGCCCACCCGGATATTAAAGCAATTTTCTCTGTCAATGATCCATCAGCCCTCGGAGCCTACTCCGCAGTTGCTAAAGCCGGACTTACAGATAAAATCACCGTTATCGGTTTTGACGCTTCCCCTGCCGGCAAACAGGCGGTATTTGAAAAGAAACTTTATGACACCCCTCAGCAGTTCCCAGCCAAAATGGCTGTAGGAACAGTAGAAGCATTCATAAAGTATCTTGATGGCGAAGACATTGACAAGATCATATTTATACCATGTGCGCATTATAAATATGAAAATTCAGTAAATGATGAATCCAGAATAAAAGAACAGTGGTAATTAAAATTCAGCAGCAGAATCATTCTTCCAAAAACTGTGAAAAAGGAGCAACACCATTTCAGCCAGTGATCATATATTCACTGGCTGAAATTTTCAGTTTTCGTAAAAAGAATTATGTAATAATATTATTTAGAAAATTTCTAACAGTTAAAATTTTGATAGTATAGGCTCTAATAAAATTTATAAATTTTTCATAACGATTATAAACTCGGCGAATAATAATTCGCATATCCAGATCAATAATAAACAATTATTTTAAAATAAAATGTAAAAAAATTTTGTCGACTCAACCAGACTAACCCGTAGCGGAACAAGCTGTTACCCAAATAGTAATGCAGCAAATTTTGTCAGAATTAAAACAACTGTAAAAATATTATTGCAAACATGATCAGCTTTTTCTATACTAACGATAAATCACAGTAAAATGTGTTTGTGAATTGTTGTAATTGCATCACTGATGCCTTGTAGTTGGTTAGAGTGTAAGTAGTGTTTACCATACGGGGTAAGTTTCTCTCTTTCTTATTGGTTATAAGAGACAGTGAAATATACTCTGTCGGCATTCATTACCCGGCATTCTTCTATCAATGCGTCGATACCTGTTTAGCTGTTCTTGTTTCAAGAATATTCTCCAGAAGTTCAGAGAAAATGCTCATTCAGGAGTCCGTACTGATAATGCTACATTCTCATAACTGATTTGAGAATAGTAAGTCAACCACTTACTTACCTCCAACTATTCTACGATTCACCTTTGATGCGATAAGTTAAGAACCGGAGCTACTGCGAAAGCAGGTAGTTTCTCAACTATCTTTTCAAAGGAGATAATTGTAATGTCATGTAATACCGCAACCTTAAAACGTATCTATTTTTTCGGAGGAGGAAATGCCGAAGGTAATACCTCTCTGAAACCCCTGCTGGGAGGAAAAGGCGCTAATCTTGCGGATATGTCCGCAAACGGATTACCAGTCCCCCCTGGTTTCACAATTACGACCGAGGTCTGTGATGAATATTACAAACTCGGCAAGAAGTACCCGGAAGAACTCTTCACAGAAATCGATGAAAACATCAAAAAAGTGGAAGAGATTACCGGAAAAACCTTTGGCTACGGCAGTAATCCCCTGCTCTTTTCAGTAAGATCCGGTGCAGCTGTTTCAATGCCGGGTATGATGGATACCGTGCTCAACCTTGGTCTGAATGATCAGACACTTCAGGCTCTGGCGGAACTGACAGGAAATGAACGTTTCGCCTGGGACGCATACCGCCGGTTTTTGCAGATGTTCGGTGACGTAGTGCTTGGTATCGCCCACCATGATTTTGAACAGGCACTGGAAAAGGTTAAACGCAGCTACGCGCAGCGTAAAGGCATAGCCGATTCAGCGACACTTCAGCAGGAAGCCCTCAATAAAAAAGTTCCCGACACCGCTCTTGAAGTCGCAGACCTCAAAGAAGTTGTTGAAGAGTACAAAAAAGTTTACGCTGATAATCAGCAGAAGTTCCCACAGGATCCACGCGAACAGCTCCTTGCGGCTATCGACGCTGTATTTAAATCATGGAACAACCCCCGCGCCATCAAGTATCGCCAGATAAACGACATTCGCGGTCTGATCGGTACCGCCGTTAACGTACAAACCATGGTCTTCGGAAACAGTGGAGAAAACAGCGCAACCGGAGTAGCCTTCACCCGTGATCCGTCTACAGGCGAAAACAGTTACTTCTATGGTGAATATCTGATCAACGCACAGGGTGAAGATGTTGTTGCCGGAATCCGCACCCCTCAACAGATCACTATCGACGGCTCACGTGAATGGGCGAAGAACAATAATATTTCCGAAGAAGATAGAGTTGCAAAATACCCGTCACTGGAAGAGTCCATGCCGGAATGCTTCAAGCAGCTTGACGGTATCAGAAAACAGCTTGAAAACCATTACCGTGACATGCAGGATCTGGAATTCACCATCGAACAGAGCAAACTCTATATGCTGCAGACCAGAAACGGCAAGCGCACCGGTGCCGCTGCAGTTAGAATAGCTGTAGACCTGGCGGAAGAAGGATTGATTACCGAGCAGGAAGCACTGCTCTCAATCGATCCGGAACAGCTTGATCAGCTGCTTCATCCGGTATTTGACACCAAAGCTGAAAAGGAAGCGGAAGAGATTGGCAGAGGTCTGCCTGCAAGTCCAGGCGCTTCCAGCGGTGAAATTGTTTTCAATGCACAGGATGCGGAAAAACTGGCTGCAGAGGGACATGAAGTAATTCTCACCAGAATAGAGACCAGCCCGGAGGATGTTACCGGTATGCACGTCGCAGCCGGCATTCTGACCGCCCGCGGTGGTATGACCAGTCACGCAGCGGTTGTCGCCCGCGGCTGGGGCAAGTGCTGTGTCTCAGGTTGTTCTGAGCTGCAGATTGATTACGCTAACAAAAGCCTGACCCTCAACGGTAAAACCTACAAAGAAGGCGACTATTTGAGCTTGAACGGTTCTACAGGTATTATCTACGCCGGTAAGATCAAAAGTGTCACTCCGGGAGTATCCGGTCCATTCGCAAAAATCATGGAATGGGCGGATAAATACCGCAAACTGGCAATACGTACCAATGCAGATACCCCCAAAGATGCAGGAGTCGCGTTCAGATTCGGTGCTCAGGGTATAGGACTCTGCCGTACCGAGCACATGTTCTTTGAAGAAGGACGTATCATAAGTTTCCGCCGCTTCATTCTGGTCGCTGATAAAGTCAAGAAGCTCAAAGAAAAGCTGGGCGTAAAGACTCTTGACGAACTGGACAGAAACATTCTGACAGATAAAGAAGAAGTAATGGCACTCCAGCAATACGAACAGGCTCTTTCTGAACTTCTTGAACTCCAGCGAGCCGACTTCAAAGGAATTTTTGAAGCCATGGAAGGACTTCCATGTACTATACGTCTTCTTGATCCGCCACTCCACGAATTCCTGCCGCAGGATGATGCCGGTGCACAGGAGATGGCAACGAATATGGGCATTGAGGTAAGCGAAGTCAAAAAGCTTGTTGAATCGCTTCATGAATTCAACCCAATGCTGGGTCATCGTGGTTGCCGTCTGGGTATATCTTATCCGGAAATTACCGCTATGCAGGTTAGAGCAATCATTGAAGCCGGATGCTCTGTTTCCGGCAGCCAGCCTGAAATCATGATCCCACTTGTCGGAAATGTCCGTGAACTCTGCAACCAGAAGCAGGTAGCACTCAAGGTTATCGAACAGATAAAAACCGAGAAAAATATTACCGAATTACCGGTAAAGGTAAAGCTCGGTACTATGATTGAAGTTCCGCGTGCCGCTATGACCGCTGATGAAATCGTCAAAGAGGCAGACTTCTTCAGTTTCGGCACCAATGATCTGACCCAGATGGGCTGCGGCTTCTCCCGCGATGACTCCGGTGATTTCCTTGCGGACTATGTCAACAACGGTATCTATGATTACAATCCGTTCCAGAGTATCGACACTAACGGTGTCGGAAGATTGATGGAGGTGGCAATCAAATATGCACGCAGCGCCAAGCCTGATTTCAAACTCGGAATTTGCGGTGAACATGGAGGCGATCCACGCTCTATTGAATTCTGCCATAAGTCAGGATTGACCTATGTCAGCTGCTCTCCATACCGGGTGCCTATTGCCAGACTGGCAGCAGCACAAGCAGCTATCAAGAATAATTAAACCAAAGATTTACCAACTAAAACCTGGAGGCCGGGAATATAGCTCTGCTATATTTCCGGTCTCCTAATTTAAATGAATAGCATCCATAATTTACGCGGGTATTAAATCACGCCTGCTCATATTCAAATAACAGCCACACAATAGCCGCAACAAATTACTCAACACCTAACTAAAAATCTTCAGTAATTCTCAGGCAAGCTTTCTTCTAAAGAACCAGACAGAGGTTATCAGAGTACAGCACGCCACCCCCACCAGAGACAGCTCCTCCGGCAAAATTACCGTTAACGACACATTCTTCAAGAATACACCTTTGACGATAATCAGAAAATAACGTAATGGATTCCAGATGGTAGCCGACTGCAGCCAGTGCGGCATATTCTCAACCGGTGTAACAAAACCGGAAAGCAGAATAATCGGGAGTAATACCAAAAAAGTTCCCAGCATCGCCTGCTGCTGGGTCTGAACAAGAGCGGAAATAAAAAGCCCAACACCGGTCATTGCCAGAGCATAAAGCAGCATCGACATATACAACAGCGCGACCGATCCTTGTAAAGGAATTTTAAAGAAAAATAATGCCATCAAGACAACAAGCGTTCCTTCGGCGACACCGATAAGTAAAGCCGGAATAGTCTTGCCGATTATAATCTCGCCTGAGGAAAGTGGTGACACCTGCAATTGTTCAAAGGTACCCAGCTCACGCTCCCGGGCCACCGAAAGTCCGGTAAGCAGCAATATCTCTATCCCCATAATAATACCGATAAGCCCGGGAACCGTAAACCACTGATACTGCTTGTTCGGATTGAACCAGGTTCTAGTCTCGAGTTCGATTTTCAGCCCCTCACCGCTAATCTCAGCCTGCAGACGCCGCACGATTTCAGCCAGATAATTTTCTGCGATCTGGGAAGTGTTACTTCTTCTGCCGTCCAGCAGCACCTGAAGTTCTACCGGTTCTCCCGCTAGAACCTCACGTGAAAAATCCTCAGGTACCGTTACAGCCAGAATCACCCTGCGCGAATCAATAGCTGAAGTAAGCTCCTGCTGCCGGTCAATTCTTATAATATCATGAAATGAAGAGCTCGCGCCGATTCTCGCAACCAGCTCCTTGCCATAATATCCCTTGTCAAGATTACAGACAGCCACCGCCACATCCTTTACTTCCATTGTAGCGGCAAACCCGAAGAGCAGGGTCTGCACTACCGGCGGCACAAACAAGATATACCGGCTCTTTTTATCTCTCCAGATAACCTGAAACTCCTTGATAATAAGTATCCAGATTCTCCACATATGCATACTCCCTAATCCAGCCTCTTGGCACTTTTACGTAACGTCAGAAATAAGAGAATTCCCGCCATCAGCAGCAGCACCAGCGTAGCAGGCAACAGCACCGGCCAAATATCTCCGGCAAGAAATATAGTCTGTGCCGAAGCCACATAATAACGTGCCGGCACCAGTCTGGTTACTTGCTGTAATATCCAGGGCATGGATTTGATTTCAAAGACAAAACCAGACAACATTGTAACCGGCAAAAACGCCAGCAGTATCGAGAGCTGAGCCGCCACGAACTGATTTCTGGAGGTCGTAGAAATCAGCAATCCCATCAGCAGTGATACCAATAAAAAAGCAGAGGTAACCAGAATCAGTGACCAGACCGAACCCCGCAGCGGCAATGAGAAAATAAGACGAGCTGCAACTGTCGCAATCAGCAGTGACCCCATACCCAGAACAAAATATGGCAGTATCTTGCTAACGATAAGTTCTACCGGATGTATCGGGGTCGCGAGCAGCGACTCCATAGTCCCCCGCTCCCACTCTCTGGCAACAACAAGAGCCGTAAGCAGCGTACCAATAATAGCCAGAATCATAGTCAGACATCCCGGTAATAAAAAATTCCTACTCAGAAGCTCAGAGTTAAACCAATAACGTGAACGCAGAGTAATCCCCTCATTCTTACCATCAAGCAGAATCACTCCATTCTCCAGCCGGTTCTGAGTATACCAGTTTTCAATTACGCCCGCAGCATACCCTTCCACAAACGCCGCCGTATTCGGTTCACTGCCGTCAGAGATCACCTGTACTCTGGCACTATCATCTGAATCGACAATTCGCCTGCTGAAATCCAGAGGGATAACAATAATCCCCCGAACCCTGCCCTCTACGATCTCAAGCTCAGCAAAACTTCTGTCATGAGTCACAATTGCATCAAAATATGCAGTGTGGGTAAATGCCTGAGCCAGCTGACTACCATACGCCCCGGTATCCTCCACGACCACCGCACACTTAATATGATCAGAATCAAGCGAAAGACCATAGCCAAAGAGAAAAAGCAGAAAAACCGGTAGTACAAAAGCAATCAGAATACTGCTGGGATCACGTATTATCTGCAAAAACTCTTTATGAAACAAGGCACGCACCCGACGCACCCCCGGACTGGTAATATACATTACACACCCTCCTGTCCCTGCTGGTCATGCTCCCTAATCAGTGCAATAAATGCATCTTCTAGTGTCGGATCAGGCAGTTTTTCACTGCGGGCATTCTCCTTGAGTTTATCAGGAGCACTGCTTGATATCATCTGACCCCGATAAATCAGCGCAATATCATCACAGTACTCTGCTTCATCCATGAAGTGCGTGGTTACAACAATAGCCACACCTTTTTCAACAAGACTGTTGATATGCTTCCAGAACTCCCGGCGGGTCAGCGGATCAACACCTGATGTCGGTTCATCCAGAAAGAGAACCGCCGGATTATGCATGACAGAGCAGGCAAGAGCCAACCGCTGCTTATACCCGAGCGGCAGTTGCGCAGTACTGCTGGACATATACTTACTGAGTCCGAATAGATGCTCCATCTCAAGGATACGCTCGCGCTGCCTTTTACCCCGCAAGCCATACACTCCCGAGAAAAACCGCAAATTCTGCTCAACGCTCAAGCCATCATACAGTGAAAATTTCTGCGCCATATAACCCAGCCTCGAACGGGCCTTCCCAGGTGAATGCGCCAGATCTATACCGCAGACTAGCGCTCTGCCGCTGCTGGGACGAATAAGCCCGCAGAGCATTTTAAAGGTTGTAGATTTACCCGCGCCATTAGGGCCGAGCAGACCGAAAATTCTCCCGGGACAGATATTGAATGACACATTATTTACAGCGGTGAATTCACCAAATTTCTTGGTAAGACCGATCGTCTGCACAACCGCCTCCGCTGACGGCGGGATCTCCGGAATGCTCTCACCGAGTGGCGGTATGTCCTTAGGATGCCCTCCCAGAATATCAACAAACGCATCTTCAAAACGTGCCGGAACCTGCCTTACCGACTCCGCACCCGAATCGTGCATATCCGGAAGTTCACTTGACGGAGCAGTCATAAGACGCACATAACTTCCCTGAATTACTCCATCCATCACTTCATCACGCAGCAATGCTCCTGAAAGTAGTTTACGCCGATTGTTACTTGAGCTGCCAAGAAGAAATGTTCTTCCAGCCACCCTCCTGGTCAGTTCTTCCGGTGTCCCTTTAAAAAGAAGTTTTCCGGAGTTCAGCAACAGGACATCATCACAGCGTTCCGCTTCATCAAGATACGCCGTACTCCAGAGGATACAGGTCTGATTATCCGACAACTCCCGCACCATCTTCCAGAGTTCACGTCTTGACAGAGGATCCACCCCGACACTGGGTTCATCCAAGAGTAAGACTCGCGGTTTACGCAACAGAGCACACGCCAGTCCGAGCTTCTGCTTCATTCCTCCGGAAAGCCTGCCTGCAAGACGCCCCTGAAAACGCTCCAAGTCAGTGAATTTAAGCAACCGTTCAAAAACAGGTTGTATCTTCGCTAGCTCTACCCCCTGCAGTTCAGCATGAAGACTCAGATTTTCAATAACCGAAAGATCACCATACAGACCAAAACGCTGCGGCATATACCCGATAAATCTGTGAATATCCTCCGCCGACTCTGCCGGATCAAAGCCGCAGACACTGATACATCCCGGCTCACAGTTGAGTATCCCGGCAAGAAGTCGCATAAGTGTGGTCTTACCGGCGCCGTCAGGACCGACCAGACCGGTTATCCGTCCGGGAGAAATCTCCGCGCTAATCCCTGAAAGAGCGACAGTTTTCCCCTCATCAAAATACTTACTGAGCCCCCGGATACTAATTGCGGCAGAATCTCCAGTTTTAGCAAAACTATCCTGTGTACCGGTTTTACGCGGCTGTTCTTCAGTTTTCGCGGTCATAGTCACTATTCATTCTCTACCAGTTCAACGGTCACCGGCATTCCCTGCAATAATCCTTCCTGCCCCTTATCAACAATAATTCTCAGCCGGTAAACCAGCATGGTTCTGAGCTCTGGAGTTTCAACTTCTTTAGGCGTAAACTCTGCTTCAGGCGAGATAAAACCGACCTTACCGGTATAAACTTTTTCAGGAAATGAATCTGTGCGGAGCAACGCCTTCATCCCCAGCTTTACCCGTCCCAGATCCGGTTCATCCACATAAGCTCTGATCCAGAGTGGTTCATCAAGACTAAGAGTATATACCGTTTGACCCGCCGCCAAAATCGCACCCGGCTCACATACTCTGGTAAGCACGATCCCAGCCGCAGGTGCATACAGACGGGTATCATCAAGCTGCGTCTTCATCTGAGCCAGACTTGCACTTGCCAGCTCCACCCCGGCCCGTCCGGCCGCAATGTCCTCAGCCCGGTAACCTGAACTGCTGAGCTGCAAACCTTCTTTAGCCGATGCCAGAAGCGCCTTGGCCTCTTCAAAATCAGTAGTCGCCTGATCCAGCACTCGCTTGGATATAACTCTCTGTTCATACAGTGCTTCCTGTCGCTTCATCTCACTTAGAGCATGCTCATAACTGGCCTCACGCTGCACGACCAAAGCTTCAGCCTGCGCCGTCTCTTCACGACGATAACCATTCTCAAGCTTTGCCTGCTCGGCCTGAGCCTTTAATAGTTCCGCCTCGGTTACACGCAGACTATCACGATACGGAGTATCATCCAACACTCCAAGCAGCTGCCCAGGTTTCACCCGGTCTCCCTCTTCAACCTTCAGTTCCTGCAACCTGCCTGCCACACGAAAACCCAGTTTTACCTGCCTGATATCAACATTACCATATATTATCAGATCCTTACCCGCAGCCTGTTTTTGCAGATAATACTCCCGCCCTTTCCAGGCGCCAAACAATGCAGCCGCAAGAAGTACCAATATGATTCTCTTCCGTATTTTACTCATTATCTACACTTTCCTAGTCTTCAGAACCGTTTCCGTAAAAAATATTCCGGACATATTCACTGATAATTGTTTTAACATATACCGCCTCTTTGGATGACAGCTGTACATTCTTACCCTGTTCCATTCCAAGCCTTTTCAGCAGAAAATTCCTTCCAAGTAAAAAACCCATAATCTGCCCGAGAAGCACATGCGCCCGCAAAATACACTCCTCACTCTCTTTTTCAAGACCGGTAAGCCTTGCCACCAATGCTGCAATCAATGAGTGTAGCGGAAAAAACAATCTATCGTATAATAATTCATAAGCCGGAGACGGATTTATATGTTCACGCAAAATAAGCGCAGTATACGGCAGTACATCTTTATTAGTAATAATATCAAATATAGTCTGTAAAAATTGCTCCAGAAGGGCTACGACTTCACCTCGCGACAATTCTGCTGCCGCCAGCTTGCTCTCTATATTTTTCCTGATTCCCTCAAAACGATTATTCGCAAAGGACAGAATCTCTGCGATACACTCATTATACAGCTGCTCCTTGGTACCAAAATAATAGGGAATAGAAGCGAGATTCACCTCCGCTTTAGCGGCAATCTGTCTAGTTGTAACAGCCGCAAATCCAAAATCACCGAACACTTCCATTCCAGCCTGCAACAGACGCGCTCTGGCATCCGGCTGTCCGCTTTTTACCCGTACTGAAGCCTTTTTCTTTTCTTTCATCTATTCCGCTTTCTCAATATTACCGTCATTGTCATATCAATCGCATTATAATTCATACGTATGTATAAATCAATATTGTTTTCAAAATTTTTAAAAGCAACTAAAACAAAAAACAGAATAAGTTCTGTTAAAATAATTTTAAACACAAAAATAGCGGTCATTACGAATTATACGTAATGACCGCCGGAAAACTGAAATTCAGTATCGTTTTTACAGACCTGGAGTATTGCTACTCACCATAAGCCGCGTCAAAGTCAATTGCAGAAGGAGGAAAATCAAGTTTAGCTACAAACTCACGGGCTTCACGTGCACCATGAAGTCGGTCCATATGCGAATCCTCCCACTCGACAGAGAGCGGTCCATTGTAATCAATCGCATTCAATGTAACTATAATATCCTCAAACTTAATATCACCTCTACCCGGTGAACGGAAATCCCAATAACGTCTTGGATCACCAAAGCAGGTATGACCGCCAAAGAGCCCAACAGTACCGTCTCCATGACCATACCAGACATCCTTTACATGTACATTATAAATAAGATCTTTAAATGTATTGAGGAAAAGGATGTAATCAACTCCCTGATAGGCAAAATGAGATGGGTCATAGTTAAAACCAAAGGCCGGATGATGCTCCAAAGTATCGAGCAACCTCTGCGCCGAAGCGATATCAAAAGCAATCTCTGCCGGATGAGTTTCAAAGGCATACTTGATTCCATTCTCAGCAAAGACGTCAAGAATAGGAAGCCAGCGCTCAGCAATGGTCCGGAAACCATCCTCTATCATCTCCGGAGTAGCAGGCGGATAAGAATACATCAGATGCCAGATCGGGCTGCCTAGAAAACCATTGACAACCTTGATACCCAGATTGGCAGCAGCCTTGGGTGCGGCCCGCATATGCTTGACCGCCCATTCACGCATCTCCTTCTCTTTACCGCTTAATTCCTTGGGCGCGAAAAGATTATGGCGCTGATCATATTTGTCACCGACAAGCTGACCGGCAGAATGAGTCGTGATACTGAGCAGTTCCAGATCGTATTTCTGCAGCAACGCAATTTTGTCTTCACAATATGCCTTACTTTCTGCACCGATAATAGGATCAAAATGATCACCCCAGCAAGCCAGTTCCAACCCGTCATAACCAAACTCACTCATTGTTTTTGCCAGATCCTCAAGTGGAATATCCGCCCATTGACCGGTAAATATCGCAATCTTTCTAGGCATTTCTATCTCCTTATCCTTCATTAACAAGTATGCCATACTTTTGTTTATTATTAACTGCTTATTCCATTCACAACCATACTACTAAGGAACAATCAGCACTTTAATTGATTCAGTACCGTTCTGAGCCTGCTTCAATGCATCCGCAAAATCTTTGAGTGCAAACTTATGAGTAACAATACCCTCGGAAGTAACCTTTTTCTTCGCCAGCAGCTCAATCGCGACTGGATACATCTTTGGACTCAGATGACCACCGATAATACTCAACTCCTTCTTCTCGCCGATTACCGTCCAGTCAACGGTTGTTTCACCACTGAATACTGAAAATTCAACAAATCTACCACGTTTACGCAGTAATTCAAGCCCGGTCTTAACCACAGCCGGATTGCCGGTAACCTCAATAAAGACATCACAACCATAGCCATCGGTCATCTTACCAACTTCATCTTTAACACTTACCTCCAACGGATTAAGCACAATATCCGCACCAAGTTTTTTTGCCAGCTTCAGACGTTCATTATTAACATCAATAACCACCAGCTTATATGGATTCTTCAATGCCGCAGCCTGAATTGCAAACAAACCAATAGGACCGGCTCCAGCAATCACAACCACGTCTTTAAGGCTGATATTACCACGTTCTACAGCGTGTGAAGCACAAGCCAGAGGCTCAATAACTGCTGCTTCCTCCAGACTCAACTCTTCAGGAATCTTATATACCAGTGCCCCGGCCGGATAGCGCATATATTCCGCCATCGCACCTTCGGCTACTTCAGACTGAAAGCCGTAAATATTATGAACATTACAGAGATGATGCAAACCTTCCTGACAATACTTGCACTCCCAACATGGGATTATCTGCTCGGATATAGTGCGGTCACCAATTTTAAGTCCATATTTCTCAGCAGCACCTTCACCCAGTTCCACAACCTCACCCCAGAACTCATGACCGGGGGTAACCGGAGCAATCATCCAGGCAGGAGTATTCTCATCACCCCAGTCCGCGACGGCACCATGAAACGCATGTACATCACTACCACATATTCCGCAGGCACGAACCTTCACAATTACTTCACCGGGTCTGGCGCGTGGAGTTTCTTTTTCTTCTACCCGGTAATCACCAGGACCATAAGCTGTTACCGCTGTCATTTTTTCTGGAATATTAACACCCATTATTCACTCCTTATAATTTTACACATATACTCAATTTAAATCAAACACATAATAACCACAGATTTTTAAGTTTATTTTGCCGGTTCTCTGGTACGTACTCCCTGGAACACAATAGCTGCCAGAAGAATAAAGCCGAATACCGCATCCTGCAGGAATGGATTAACCCCACTGAGAGTCAGCAGATTTTCAATCACCTGCAACAGCAGTGCGCCGCCAAGTGCGCCGATAATAGTACCCTTACCACCGGTAAGTACCACACCACCAAGAACTACCGCAGCCAAAGCCTGCATACTGTTTCCTTCTCCCATACCGTTGGTACAGGACAACTGCCTGCCGGCAGTAATCATTCCGCCAAAAGCTGCCAGAGCACCTGAAAGCATAAAAGCAGTCATCTGAATCTTAATTGTATCAATACCGCCGATAAACGCAGCTTCTGGATTACTTCCTGTCGCGAGAAGTTTTCTGCCGAAAGGTCGATACCGGGTTATAATATATAATATAGCGACAACAAGAAACAGGATGAAAATAGAGACTGCGAAGTAACCATTAAATATTCTTGCACTACCGAGATACATAAATGATTTGGGAAGTCCGTACAAACCTTCAGGAATTACAAATTTTACAACCCCTCGCAGAAATAACAGCATAGCCAAACCTACGAGAAAATCACTTACCCCAAGTTTAACAGAGAAAAAACCATTGATATACCCTATCAGAACTCCAATAAGAATACAGAATAAAATCGCCAGAAATGGCGGCAAGAAAGGAAACCATTTCATAACCAGCAGATTTGCCAGAATTGGCGCCAGCGCAAATGTTGACTCTACACTCAAATCTATACGCCCAAGCATAAGCAGAAATGCCAACCCGAAGACCATCATTGCCATCGGAACAACATGCCCCATTATATTGAGTATATTCAGTATACTGGAAAAGCTTGGTTCCATGATACAACCGATAATAAATATCAGCGCCAGCAGAATCCAGACAATATAATCTGTCAACGCTATATTCGCATATCTTAAAAATTTATTCGTTTCCAATTTTACACTCCCTGTACAGCCTTATAGATTTCATTTTCATCGAAATCTTTCCTAGAAAATTCCGCACATATCTGACCACCAAGAACGACCAGAATGCGATCACAGACAATATTTAATTCCTCAATACTGCTCGAATTAACAATAATACCATTCTTCTTCTCTTCACCTATCAAACTGGTACGCATAAGACGCAATATTTCGTATTTCGCTCCGACATCAATTCCCTTTGTCGGCTCATCGAGAACCAGAACTTTCGGTTTTGTTGCCGCCAGACGTGCCAGAACAACCTTTTGCTGATTTCCGCCACTAAGCGTCATTATTTTGTTATTAGGATTATTCGCCTTGATATTGTATGACTCTTTATAGTTATTATATGTTGCTAATTCGTCTTTTTTTCTTATCCTCCTGCTGCTGCGCCGGGAAGAGTCCCGATCAGAAACAGCAGCTGACCCATAATCATTGTCCTCGAGCAATTTATCCCAGATTCCGGCATTGATATTATCAAGAATACTCAAATGCTGAAATGCACCTTCGTGAATGCGGTCATTGGTGAGGTATACCATCCGCTTACTGAGTGCAGCACTGGGTGTTGGGTTACTGAATTTTTCCCCCTCAATCATTATTGTTCCACTGTCTGCATTAATAATACCAAACAGAGATCTGAATATCTGGATTACCCCAGATTCCACTAGACCTGTCATCCCCAGTATTTCTCCGGGACGCAGTTTAAAGTTAATATCTTTAAAAAATGGTTCTTTATTAAAATTGGCAACCTCCAGTAGAGGTTCCTCATTACCGGTATCTTCAGGAATATAATACTTCTCACCAAAGTGAGGCTTCTTCACCGACTCACCGACAATCAGATCTGCAAGCTGTGCCTCGTTAAAATCTTTAACATCACCGGTAGTAATCAGATTTCCATCTCTAAATACAGTAACTTTGTCACAAATTTCTGTTATTTCAGGAATACGGTGTGTAATAAGCACAATAGATTTTTTATGTTTTACCTTCCTCAAGTACTCAAAAAGAATATTACACTTAGCTTTTCTGAGCGCTGAGGTAACCTCGTCCAACAGTACAACATCACTGTCAAACAAATCTGTCACCAGCGCAGTATACAGCAGATGCCTGTCCTCCATAGTTATCTGGCGTAGCGGTGTTGTAGGCTTGTACTCGAATGAGAATGCATCAAGTGTCTCCTGAACTTTCCTGCGCATCATCGCTTTATCCATCACCAGAAAGTTCTTCATTAACGGTGACTGCAGATAAAAATTCTCCTCAATAGTCAGATCAAGCGCAAATGGAGGTTCCTGCGGTACAAGATATATGCCGTTCTTTCTCGCTTCAATCGGGCTGAAATTTTCCAGATCAAGCTCGACATGCTCACCATTCTGCTCAATATAAGCCTTTCCGGAATCAGCAATTGTCCTACCATACATAATATTAACGAAGGTGGATTTTCCGGCTCCGTTTTTCCCGACCAATCCATGAATCTCATTTTTATGCAACTCCAGATTCACATCATTTAAAGCTACCAGCCCTGGATATTTTTTGACGATATTTGTAAATTTTATCGTTGGTATGTTACTCAATTTTCTATCCTTTTTAATATCGTGCTCTACATTACCCTGGTAACCTCTGCAACGTAGAGCACCAATTTCAACCTTAAAATTAAAGCTTATTTCTCATCATCCCAAGGCCATTTTTTATCACGGATATAAGGCCAGAAGTTACCCCAAAGAAGCTTTGAATCTGCTGGATAGTCACCAGGAACAGTCATAGTTGAACTTGTCTTATACCAGACACCGTCCCAGCTGCCGCCTGGAGTCTTACCTTCAACAACATGCACTGGAGCCCATACAGGTTTTGCGCCTTTTGCCAGTTCTTCTTTGGTAAACTGATCCGGAGCGATATCCATAATCAAAGGCTTGTTTACATTTGCATAGAGAGTGTCACCAGCTTTAGCGATACCGGCTTCACCCTTTTCTGCAAGAGTTTTTATCAGACGTGCAACCACAACACCTTCACCCCATGCTGGCTGGATTGTGATTGAATCAACCTTCTTAGCTCGTACCATCTTCAGAGCAGCGGTTGTCGCATCAATACCGACCATTGGGATATGTTTTGGCTGATCCCAGGTAAAAGCCATTCCTGCAGCTTCAAGTGCTGGCCAGATACCGGCAATTGACATAGTGTCATCATGAGTGTAAGTACCAATGATCTTATCTCCGTACTTGGTAATCATGTCAGACATTCTCTCATATGAAAGATCAGGCTTCCACTTTCCTTCAACAGTAGCAATCTCAAGTCCTTCAGTCTTCTTACAGATAGGATCCATTATAGAATGAAATCCGCGACCTCTGTCCTGAGCAATTGAAGTACTTAATTCTCCAGTAATCTCAACAATAACGCCACCGGCCTTAGCCCAGTCCTCAGGAGTCTCACCATAACGCTTTTTAAGTAGCTTGATCATTGATTTTGCACACTGCTGACCGGCAATGAAATTATCAAACGCTACAAAAGTATGCTTACCGCCAAGAACAGTTACATTATTGGTGATAACCGGAATACCTGCCTGATTATAACGCAGAACCGGACCAAGAATCTTTGAATCAATAGTACAGTAGACACCAAAATCAGGCTGAATTGCCATAAGAGTTTCCATAAGCTTGACCTGAGTATCAGGATTACTTGATCCCTTAAGATCACGCTTAAATGTAAAACCATCTTCTTTACCCAAGCGATCAAGTTCAAAAACAATACCATCCTGAACTGTCTGGAAAAAGATATCATCCAACCCCCACGCAACCTCAGCAATCTTCAGATGCTTACCCTTAAGGCTCTCATCAGCATTAACACTGCCACTTTGTACCGATAGTGCCATACAGAGGAGAACAGCGGCTACAAATTTTCTGATCGTCATCACAAAACTCCTTAAAAAAAAACACAAAAACAAAAATGGAAAAATTCCGAATAACACAACACTTATCTAATCACACATAGATAACATTTAACTGATACAAATTTAAGACATGAAACAGTATTGAGTCAAAAGTCCCCACGCACCCGCTGAACCGGCTGCAAAAATTAACAATTAACCTGAATACCGTATTAGAACAAGGTAAATTCCGTCATTATTCCTACAGAATAAGAACTGATTTTTAATGATATGAAATAAAAACAAAACAAACGAACATAACAGCTTTACTTTACTTTAAGAATTAGCTTATTCAACATTTTTTTTAAACTATTTTTAAAAAAAACAAGAAGACGAAACAAGATAATCATGCTCAAGCCCGCACTATAAAACGCAACAACACACTACACACAAACAAGTTGCAATATTTTAAAACCATACTAACATCACTTTCGAATGTTTTGGTTTATGAACTATATTTTATTATTTAACAATTTAAATTTAACTACAAAAGACACTTTATCAGTCTTAAGTCCAAAAAAAACGATATTATTGAGATATTTCGATATACTTTGTTGACTTAACCGAATCATAAGGTAAAGTATAAGAATACAATCGAAAGTATTCCACAATTACCCCCTGACCCGCACCTGCTCCATAGGCAACATAAACAACTATCAGTTTACGAGTTATATTCGATAAAGTTCCCCTCCCGGTTGTTCATAGAAAGGAATTATTAAATGTTTAATAATCAGCGTCAAATGAAAATATACTATCTTCTGAGGGAAGAAGGTCAGGCAAAAGTAAGTTTTTTAAGTGAAACCTTCGGTGTCTCAGAACCAACTATTCGCCAGGATCTGGCCAAGCTTGAAGAAGATGGACTGGTAGTCCGGGAACATGGAGGTGTATTCCTTAAGCATATGCCGGAACAGGTTCGTTCTCTTTCACTCGAACATAAAGAGAATATGGACAAAAAGATCATCATTGGCATAAAAGCTGCAGAACTTATCAAAGATGGTGACTCTATTATTCTCGACTCCGGCTCTACAACTACTGAGATTGCCAAAAACATCGCCACCCGCAATCATCTTCAAGTGGTAACCAATGCCCTTAATATATCGCTGCTCCTTGGGACCAATCCTTCTATACAAGTGCTGATGCCAGGCGGCGAATTTCAGGCGCCGACACTATCCCTATCAGGTGAGCGGGCAGTAAATTTTTTCGAAGAGGTAAGAGTAAATAAATTGTTTATTGCCTCTGTAGGAGTATCTGTTGATTCAGGACTCACATTACCAGGCTTCAAAGACATCCCGATTAAACGGGCAATGATTAATTCAGCTGAAGAAGTATATCTCGCAGTAGACTCTACCAAAATAGGCATCTCACTCTTCGCTGTTCTCTGTGACTTATCCAGAATTACAGCGATAATTACCGACCGAAAAATTACTCCGGTTCAACAGAAACAATTCGAAACCTATGGTATCAAAGTTATTATTGCCTGACTTTTTAATAACAAAAATATTCCCGTAATAACCAAATATCTATTATACAACCAGGTTTGATTATTAATTTCTTATACCCTTACTATTAAACAACTTCAACATTACCAGCAACACAAAACGAAACAAGATAAAACAAAAGACATCGAAAGAAAAAGAAAGTTTTTGCTTGCATAAAATTTGACTAGTGCGGTTTAGATGCTAATATACTTATAGATTTAACTGCAAAAAGTTATTAATCAATTATGTTTTGTTTTGTGTATATTATCAAGTTTGTTATGAAGGGTTTATCATGCAGAGAATTATTAACGTTCCAGATATGGTTGTTGAAGACATGTTAAAAGGTTTTGTCAAGGCACATCCAGATATTGTTACCCCAACAGCCGATCCCCGTGTTCTTAAGGCCAGCAAAAAACCGACAGCAGGAAAAGTCGGTGTCATCACCGGTGGCGGCTCAGGTCACAAACCAGCTTTCATCGGCTATATTGGTAAAAATCTCGTAGACGCCGTCGCAGTAGGCGAATTATTTTCTTCTCCAACAGCCAAAAGTTTTTACAACGCAATGGTAGAAGCTGATAATGGTGCCGGAGTTGCCTGCCTTTACGGCAATTATGCCGGAGACAACATGAACGTAAAGATGGCAATAGAGCTCGCTGAAGAAGACGGAATAAACGTAAAAACAGTAGTGGCGAACGACGATGTTCCTTCAGCACCCAAAGACGAAATTGACAAAAGACGTGGTGTTGCAGGTGAGATTTTCATGTGGAAAATAGGTGGTGCCAAAGCCGCAGCCGGTGGAAATCTCGATGAAGTAATTGCGGCCAGCCAGAAAGCAATCAGTAATACCCGCAGCATCGGAATAGGTCTGGCACCATGTACCCTCCCAGCCAATGGCAAACC
The DNA here is from genome assembly GCA_963677015.1 of Planctomycetota bacterium. GTDB lineage: Bacteria > Planctomycetota > SZUA-567 > SZUA-567 > SZUA-567. The sequence continues at coordinate 1,119,343 of OY781533.1, read as the reverse complement.
AAACTTTACTATTGAAGACGGTACAATGGAAGTTGGAATTGGTCACCATGGTGAACCCGGTATAAAAGTGGAAAAACTAAAAACTGCAGATGGTATGGCAGAAGAAGCAGTAAATACAATACTGCCGGACAAACCTTTTGTATCAGGTGATGAAGTTGCTATTATAGTTTCAGGTCTGGGAGCAACACCAGTCATGGAACTCTATATATTCTACAACAAAGTTGAAGAACTTCTCCGAGAAAAAGGAATTAAGGTCTATCACCAGTATGTCGGAAATTATTTCACTTCTCTTGAAATGGTTGGAGTTACTCTGAGTATTATGAAGCTTGATTCTGAACTCAAGGAACTGCTTGATATGGAATGTGAATCAATGGGTCTGACTCAGTTCCAGAGATAAATCACCTACTAAAACTCATATTTTTACATACCTCTCCAGACATAAAAATACCATGTCTGCATAGACTCAATATTATAAAAACGGAGTATTATAATGAATAAACTAGCTATAGGATGTGACGATGCTGCGTTTGATTTTAAAGAAACAATCAAACAGTATCTAGCGTCTGATTATGATATAATAGACTGCGGGGCCTATAGTACTGACCCTATTCTCTATCCGGATATTGCCAATACTGTCGCCCAAAAAATCGTTTCTGGCGCAGCCCCAAGAGGTCTTCTATTTTGTGGCACCGGTATCGGTATGGCAATGACTGCAAACAAAGTTCCTGGTATTCGCGCCGCTCAGTGCCATGATGTATTTTCAGCTGAACGGGCGGCTCTCAGCAATAACGCACATATTATCACCCTTGGCGCGCGGGTTATCGGTATAGAACTGGCCAAAAAGATCATTGATACCTGGCTTGGACTAAACTATATAGACAGTCCATCCGGCAAAAAGATTGACCGTATGATGGACTACGACACAATGTACAGATCAGAAAAATGTTAACCTACAATCAACAGGAGATATTAAAGAATGGAATCATTCAAAAACGCAGCTGGTGGAATAATTGTATACAACCTGATAAAAGTTATTCAGGAGAACAAGACACATCTGAGCGAGATAGATGGAGCAATAGGTGATGGCGATCACGGCATCAACATGAACAAGGGTTTTACCATGTGTGAGACCAAGCTTGCTGGAGAGCAGGTGGATTTGAATACAGCACTGAAAACATTGGGCCGAATTTTACTTACTGAGATTGGCGGTTCAATGGGACCAATATATGGCACATTTTTCCGTGAGATGGCGAAATCGTGTGCTGGGATTGATGATGTAACGCCAGTTGTATTTGCTGATATGTTGAATAAAGCAGCTTACGGGGTATCCGCACTAGCCGGAGCCAAGGAAGGAGATAAAACTCTTTATGATTGTCTGTCACCTGCAGCCGCAGCATTTCAGGAAGCGGTAGACAGCAGTAAGAGTTTCAGCGACGCACTTACTGAGATGTCCGCTGCAGCCGAAAAAGGTCGTGATTCAACGGTTGATATGGTAGCCAAACTTGGGCGTGCGGCCAGACTTGGCGAGCGTTCACGGGGAGTTATGGATGCCGGATCTGCTTCATGCTGTCTTATTCTTCAAAGCATTGCAGAGAGTATTAAAGGGCTGCTAGTTAGTTGAAATAACCAGAATAAACGAACAAAACCACAATGCAACAAAGCACACACGAGCATCAGGGTAGCCCTTTTCCCTGATGCTCACTTATTTTATATACGCAGATAGTACTAAGTTCATCTATATTAATTTATGACGTGTATTTATTGTTGCACAAATATACATATAATGCATAATTAATCAGCATTAAGATAATACTACTAAACACACTTTTAGTGACTGTATTCAAAAACTTGGGATTTATAGTGAATAATAATATAACAAACTTAGTATATACTATATGTAAAATCTTAATATCGCGTAAAATGCTAAACATTTCCATCTGCATCTCAAGTATTATCAAAAAGACAATTATAATATGAGAAAACTAATTATATATGTAATTCTTGTGATTTTAGCTATTATCATTTCAGTATTCATCAAACTCTAATTTAATACTAAAAACACGATTCCAGGGTATTTAAAGTATTCGCCATTTAAGTAAACACTTCAACTATTCTATATACAGCAGCGCGCAGTCATTTTCGCAACAATTTTCGCAACACGACTCTTAATTCAGGCAAATTCTACAAACAGCCGGAAACATTAGACTTATGCAGTCAGTCACCAAAATAATTTTAACATAATTACAAAAAAAAGGATACTCACAATGTCAGTGAGTATCCTTTATAAATAAGATTCCGGCGACGACCTACTTTCCCGAGAACAGTATCATCGGCGCGAAAGAGCTTAGCTGCTGTGTTCGGAATGGGAACAGGCGTATCCTCTTTGCAATAGCCGCCGGAAAAACGGCTAGCGAAACTTTACAGGTTATTCTACATTATTTGTGAATAAGCAGTTCAGTTCAGCTGTAAAATCAAATCGAGTAAAGTTGCAAGTAATATTATTTATAAAGTTGAGGTTTATGTTAAACACTCCATCCATAATATGCGGATTAATTGTGTTTGCTTTACTTACACTCTATTAAAACTGAATTTAAAAGAGTTGTAATCAAGCCGATCGGCTGATTAGTACCGGTTAGCTAAAGATATCACTATCCTTACACATCCGGCCTATCGAACTCATAGTCTATAAGTTGCCTCATGGGATGACTAATCTCAGAGCTGGCTTCACGCTTAGATGCTTTCAGCGTTTATCCGTTCCATACGTAGCTACTCTGCAATGCACCTGGCGGTACAACAGAAACACCAGAGGTATGTCCAACTAAGTCCTCTCGTACTAAAGTTAGTTCTCTTCAATCATCCTACGCCCACAGCAGATAGGGACCGACCTGGCTCACGCCGGTCTGAACCCAGCTCGCGTACCGTTTTAATTGGCGGACAGCCAAACCCTTGGGACCTACTGCAGCCCCAGGATACGATGAGCCGACATCGAGGTGCCAAACCTCCCCGTCGCTGTGAACGCTTGGGAGAGATCAGCCTGTTATCCCCGGAGTACCTTTTATCTGATGAGCCACGACCCTTCCACTCAGGATCGCGGGGTCACTATGTCCTGCTTTCGCACCTGCTCGAAATATCTCTCTCGCAGTCAAGCTCCCTTGTGCCATTACACTCTGCGTACGGTTGCCAACCGTACTGAGGGAACCTTTGAACTCCTCCGTTACTCTTTAGGAGGAGACCGCCCCAGTCAAACTACCCAACTAGCACTGTTCCCAGCCCTGATTCAAGGGTCCAGGTTAGATAATTCATGTAGAAAGAGTGGTATTTCACCAACGACTCAACCGGGTCTAGCGGCCCGATATCACAGTCTCCCACCTATCCTACACAAACCACACAAATTACCAATACTAGCCTATAGTAAAGGTTCACGGGGTCTTTCCGTCTTGCTGCGGGTAAGTCGCATCTTCACGACTCCTACAATTTCACCGAGTCTGCAGTTGAGACAGTGCCCAAGTCGTTACGCCATTCATGCACGTCGGAACTTACCCGACAAGGAACTTCGCTACCTTAGGACCGTCATAGTTACGGCCGCCATTCACTGGGGCTTCAGTTCGTAGCTCTCACCACTTACCTTAACCTTCCAGCATCGGGCAGGCGTCAGTCTGTATACATCCACTTGCGTGTTAGCACAGACCTGTGTTTTTGGTAAACAGTCGCTCGGGCCTCTTTGCTGTGGCTCTCAGCAGCTTACGGAGTAAATCCTTCACCGCCAAAAGCGATCCTTATCCCTAAGTTACGGATCCATTTTGCCGAGTTCCTTAACTACAGTTCTCTCGCGCGCCTGAGGATACTCTCCTCACCCACCTGTGTCGGTTTTCGGTACGGGCCTCACTTGCAATAAACGAAACTTTTCTTGGAAGCATGGCATCAGTGGCTTATACAGCATACGCTCTTGGCATCCGGTCTCAGCCTGATGGGAAAAGCATTTAACTCGTCCCGGCCTACGCCGTTACATGGTCCAGCCAGCGGATCCACCCACAATTAGCCTTCTCCGTCCTTCCGTTTATTAACACAAGTAAAGGGGCAGGAATATTAACCTGCTGTCCAGTCGACTACGCCTTTCGGCCTCGTCTTAGGTCCCGCCTAACCCTGGGAGGAATGGCCTTGCCCAGGAAACCTCGGGTTTGCGGCGAAGGGGATTCTCACCCCTTTTATCGTTACTTATACCGGCATTATCACTACCATACTGTCCAACATTCCTTACGGTATGTCTTCAACCTGTATGGCACGCTCCCCTACCACTTGAATAGTCACGCATGACTAAACAAATTCGCATCTTCGGCATTATGCTTGAGTCCCGTTAATTTTCGGCGCAGAAATGCTCGACTGGTAAGCTATTACGCACTTTTTAAATGGTGGCTGCTTCTAAGCCAACATCCCAGCTGTCTTAGCATCTCTACTTCCTTTTTCCACTTAGCATAATTTTGGGGCCTTAAATGGCGATCTGGGCTCTTTCCCTCTCGACCATGGAGCTTGTCCCCCATAGTCTGACTGCCGAGATAATTTCATTGGTATTCGGAGTTTGATTGGAATTGGTAGGATGGTGGTCCCCCGCATCCATTCGGTACTCTACCCCCAATGAATAGTTACTCGACGCTATACCTCAATATATTTCGGGGAGAACGAGATATCTCCGAGTTTGATTAGACTTTCACTCCTATCCCAACCTCATCCCCTAATTTTTCAGCATTAGTGGGTTCGGTCCTCCACGAGATTTTACTCTCGCTTCAACCTGGACTGGGATAGATCACTACGGTTTCGCGTCTGCCACATACGACTAAGGTCGCGCTATTAACACTCGCTTTCGCTGCGCCTACACATCAAAGATGCTTAAGCTTGCCATATATAGCAACTCGCCGGTTCATCATACAAAAGGCACGCCGTCAGCCTGAACGAATCATAGGCCTTCGACTGCTTGTAGGTATACGGTTTCAGGTACTTTTAACTCTCCTTATCGGAGTTCTTTTCATCTTTCAGTCACCCTACTATGCGCTATCGGTCGGTAGTAAGTATTTAGCCTTACGAGGTGGTCCTCGCAAATTCCCACGAAGTTTCCCGTGCTCCGCAGTACTTGGGTGCTCTCAACGCCAAAATCAGATTTCAAATACAGGACTGTCACCTTCTGTGGTTGGGGTTTCCACCCCATTCTTCTATCATCATTTGATACGCACGCTTATTCAGGTTCAGCATGAGAGTCCCACGACCCCACGTACACAACGCCCTGAGCTTACATGTACATGGTTTGGGCTGTTACCGTTTCGCTCGCCGCTACTCAGGTAATCGTTTTTACTTTATATTCCTCAAGGTACTTAGATGTTTCAGTTCCCTTGGTTCCCGCACTATACCTATGTGTTCAGTATAATGCAATTCGAAGATCTCCGGATCAAAGTCTGCTTACGACTCCCCGAAGCTTATCGCAGTTAAGCCACGTTCTTCATCGGCTACTACCGCCTAGACATCCGCCGTACACCCTTAGTATCTTGATTACAACTCTTCTAAACTCAACATCTAAAAGAGCTGTCCTAAATAGCCTCGGAAAAGACTATTTATAAATCAAACACGATAAATTAGTTAGTTTATCTTCCGCAATAGATATTTTTCAACATCTATTTACTTTGTTAAGGATGTAACTGTCTAACTTATACACTCAACTATCAACTCTTATGGTGATATTGCAGCAAATTTACTATTGCTTAAACCGTAATTTAAGCTTGCTTTTATATCAACATAGGATTGTATAAATTAATACTATTACGTCTTTACTCGATTATCAAAGAACTATCTGAGGAAACGAAGCCTCAAAAAAATTATTACTAACGGCAAAACCACGAGATCAAATGGTGGGCTTGGATGGATTCGAACCATCGGCCTCATCCTTATCAGGGATGCGCTCTAACCAACTGAGCTACAAGCCCACCTGTTTACTCGCATCATGGTGGAGGTGCACGGGTTCGAACCGAGGACCTCCTGCTTGCAAAGCAGGCGCTCTCCCAACTGAGCTACACCCCCATAGTTCCGACCACCTTCAATCCTGTAGTACCGCATAATATCAAAAAATGAATAGCCATCAGTCCTGAAATGCTTGGCTGATGTTCTGCTGAATCCACTCCCGTGGGACAATCAGTACTGACAGATTGCTATCCCGGGATACTTCATCAACAGCTAAGTTGTCCTTAGAAAGGAGGTGATCCAGCCGCAGGTTCCCCTACGGCTACCTTGTTACGACTTAGTCCCCCTCACCAGTCTTGCCTTCGGCCGAACAATTATCGCCGGACTTCGGGCACTACCAGCTTGGGTGGCTTGACGGGCGGTGTGTACAAGGCTCAGGAACGTATTCACCGCGGCATAGCTGATCCGCGATTACTAGCGATTCCAACTTCATAGAGGCGAATTGCAGCCTCTAATCTGAACTGGGGCTGGCTTTGAAGATTTGCTCCACCTCGCGGTATTGCGTCTCTCTGTACCAGCCATTGTAGCACGTTTGTAGCCCTGGACGTAAGGGCCATGATGACTTGACGTCGTCCCCACCTTCCTCCGGTTTAACACCGGCAGTCTCATAAGAGTGCCCAGCATAACCTGGTAGCAACATATGATAGGGGTTTCGCTCGTTAAGGGACTTAACCCGACGCCTCACGGCACGAGCTGACGACAGCCATGCAGCACCTGTGCTAGTTACACCTAAAAGGCAATCCTTCTGCTTTCACAGAATTAATCCTAGCATGTCAAGTCCAGGTAAGGTTCTTCGCGTTGCTTCGAATTAAACAACATGCTCCACCGCTTGTGTGAGCCCCCGTCAATTCCTTTGAGTTTTAACCTTGCGATCATACTCCCCAGGCGGGATACTTAACGCATTAGCTACCACAATTAGAGAATCAGCTCTCCAATCGTGCAGTATCCATCGTTTACGGCTAGGACTACCAGGGTATCTAATCCTGTTTGCTCCCCTAGCTTTCGTCTCTCAGCGTCAGTTGTGACCCAGTAAGCTGCCTTCGCCTTTGGCGTTCTCCCAGATATCTACGCATTCCACCGCTACACCTGGAATTCCACTTACCCCTTTCACACTCAAGTTCTACAGTATTAGTGGCAGTTCCCCGGTTGAGCCGAGGTATTTCACCACTAACTTATAGAACCGCCTACAGACCCTTTATGCCCAGTGATTCCGAACAACGCTCGCACATTTCGTATTACCGCGGCTGCTGGCACGAAATTAGCCTGTGCTTCCTCTGGTTCTGATCAGTACTATCGGTATTAATGATAGCAGTTTTCTAAAACCTGACAGCAGTTTACAACCCAAGGGCCTTCATCCTGCACGCGGCGTCGCACCGTCACGGTTTCCCGCATTGGCGAATGATTCAGCACTGCTGCCTCCCGTAGGAGTCTGGACCGTGTCTCAGTTCCAATGTGTCCGTTCACCCTCTCAGGCCGGATACCCATCAAAGTCTTGGTGAGCCATTACCTCACCAACAAACTAATAGGACGCAATCCCATCCCCAAGTGGCAGGCCCGAAGGTCCCCACCTTTTACTACAGAATCATGCGAATCCGTAGTCTTATCGGGTATTACCCATCCTTTCGAATGGCTATCCCTGTCTTGGGGGCAGGTTGATTACGCGTTACTCACCCGTCCGCCACTGTACTCGTTTCCCGAAGGAAACTTTCCCGTTCGACTTGCATGTATCAACCACGCCGCCAGCGTTCGTTCTGAGCCAGGATCAAACCCTTCAATTGAAAAGTTTATCATTAACATTGATGGCTAGATCAATGTTTCTGGCAATTTGATTTTTAGAGAGCAGTTTTTCTCTACTCTGTACTCGTTAAAACCCCCAAATTAATTGAGGTCCTCAAGCATATAACAAGAACGTATGGCTATTCATTATATTTCAAAGATCACTTGCCTGAAACTTAGCAGGACTTAAATATCTTTTCGCTATATTTAATGTATAACAGTAATCGAACTTTTCATACATCAAACATTAACATTTTTCAAAATTAGAGAGAAAAAAAACCGCCAATCTCGAATTCCCTCGAAAAAGGCCGCTTCCGGGCCGCGCTTGAAAAACCAAACTACTAGAACAGCGCAGCTGTTATTCTCAAATTGCTTAGACAATTATATGATTTTCATCAGCGTTGTCAAGCACTTTTTTATTTTTATTTTTTCAATCTCTTAGTTGCTGAGCGTTTTGCTCAACCCTCTTTATCATAGTCAAACTCAACTTAAAGGCAAGAGGTTAAATTAAAAAAAATTTCAAAAACTATAAGCGCAGAACCACTTTATCGTCATAAATACGATCTTAGTTTTTATTATCCTCAAAAGAGCAAATTCTCATCTTCCCTTTCGAGCGGATTAACAAATATACGGAAACTCAGTCCATTGTCAATCACTTTTTTAAAACTTTTTTTCAAGTTTATCCGGATCACCTTTTACAAGCAGCAGGAGAAAGAATCACTTCCCAGGATCTTCAGTCCCGCAGCCAGTAACAACCCAGCCAAACTCGGTGAAGAAAGATATTACGGTTTTAAACCTCTTTTACAAGACTTTTTATTAATTTAATTTTCATAACAAGACAGAAAACGTATAACATGTTAAAAACTAAGCTCTTGCATAACCAACAAAAATCGGATATTTCAAATCCAAGCTAATCTGTTTCGCCAAAATTACTTTCAAAAAGATCATTTATCTCTTTAGCTGCTTCTTCAGCATCTATTCCTGACAACTCAATTTTGAGTTCAGTCCCAGATTCAGCGCCCAAAGTCATAATATCAAGAATATTCTTCCCGCTTATTTTCATCGAATTGTGATGTACAATAATATCACTATTAAATCTATTGCAGACCTGAACAAAGAGAGATGCAGGTCTAGCATGAAGTCCATATTTATTACGAACAACCACGTTTAATGTTACTTTATCACTCACATCCATCCCCCTGCCTTAAAGCCACAATGCACAAATAAACAGCAGTAATTTCACAAAAAACTTATTCTAAACTAAAATCTTCCATTAACGCGTACGCTAATTTATCCGGGTCATGCTTTTCAGGATTATCAATATTAATCACGTCTCTAAGACGCACTCTTATGTCATGTTTTTTACAGGCTTCAATATCAAACTCAGTAATGCCGATCCCCTTTTCGTCCAGAAGATCTAATACCTCTTGTGAAGGTCTAAAGCTATTAACCAGCGCCATATCAATTTTCAACTCCGGAACTATTCTCACGGCAGCATCAAGGTAGTCACTAACTTTATACCCTTTAGTTTCTCCCTTCTGCTGTGAAGTATTTATAACAAAAACAACTTTTGCAGAACTTTCCGATACCGCAGTAGCAAGCTTCTTATCCAATAAATTAGGCATAATACTGGTATAAAGACTACCCGGCCCTAAAACGATAAGATCAGCATCCTTAATGCGCTCTAAAACATCATTGGGAGTATCCCCCGGCTCCGGTTTCAGCTCTAAATCAACTATCGGCTTCCCGCACATCGAAACTCTTTTTTGCCCCGTCGTCTTTGTTCCATCATCATGGGTGGCGACAAGTGTAACGTGATTCAAAGTCGCCGGCAAAACTTCCCCTCGGACTTTAAAAATTCTATTAACCTCTCTTACAGCTAAAGCAAAACTCCCTTTAATATTGGTCAAAACCATTATTAAAAGGTTTCCAAACGAATGCCCTGCAAGATCACCCTCAGTAAAACGATACTGCATTAACTGACTCATCAGCGGCCCGGCATCAGCAAGTGCACTCAAACAATTACGAATATCGCCTGGAGGCAACATTCCAAATTCATTCCTGAGCCTTCCGGAAGAGCCACCATCATCTGCAACACTCACCACAGCTGTAATCTGTGAACTGTACTCTCGCAAACCGGACAACAGGCAATTCAATCCGGTTCCTCCGCCGATGCAGACTACTTTAGGCCCCTGCTCTAAACGCGAACGCAAAACTGCTAATTCTGCGATCCCTCTGTCTTCATCCTTGGGCTTTACTAGAAATTCAAATCTTTTAAATAATTTATAACCAGCAAAAACGACAACAAAACACCCTAAAACAAAGAAAAATAAAGCTACAGCATATGGACTGAAGACTTCCAATATATTACTGGAAGTTGTTACGCTCAACACTCCGACAGTCACGGCCACAGCAGCTAAAATAATCAGGCAAATTCCTAGCACAACCAGAAAAAACCATCTTTTAAGCCCCAATGTTGTAGAAAACCAAGGTAATTTTGCCATGCACCAACAACCTGTATACTAAAAAATATTATAATAATAATTACTCAATACGCAGCAAATTCAAAAATAACTAATTACCCTTGAGATCTGCCTCTTCAAGCAGAGCAACTATTTCTTTTTCATCTCTTGCGTTCAGAATAAAACTCCTGAAAATCGGATCATTCAAATTCTTTGCAACATAAGCAAGAGACTCTAAATGTTTCTGAATCAAATCCTGTGACGACAATAACATAACGAAAATATTAACGGGCTTGCCATCTAAAGAACTAAACTCAACACCCTCTTTACTGCGCGCTATTAAACCTATCATTTTGTTTATTGAAGGATGCTTGGCATGGGGTATGGCAATACCCTGCCCCAAACCGGTACTGGTAATATCTTCCCTTTCTATCAGCGCAGAAAGTAATGCATCTCGGCTATCCGCTGAAATTTCACCAATGTTAATCAGTTTATCAACCATTTCAGCAAGGACTTCATTTCTTGAGTTTGATACCAAATTCCCAATTATAGACTCGTTTGTTAATAAATCTTTAAACAGCATAATATTAAATCCTTAATCTTATAAAATGAGATTTCAGCCTAGATTAAACATACAAATTAATAATCTAAAAGCAGATAACCAGAAATATATGATTCGATTGTACCATATTGCTCTGAACACGCAATAAAAAAAGCACAAATCATTGAGTTGAAACTCTAGGCTTTTACTTTATACCGCTTAAAATTCTCTCGCCTGCCCCGAAGACGGGGCAGGCGAAAATTATAAACTTACTCAGAGTCCTCTTCAGCTCCTTCATAACGCTTAGATTCAATTTTTTCCTTCAAACGCCTCATTTGTCTTTCACATTTATCTGAAGCAACATCGATAGCTTCAAAAAGCTCATCTCTGGCAACATCGACAACCACTGTACCATGCTTTTTAACATGGATTATAGCTTCACAGTGTATCTTTTTATGATCACTCTTCAAAACGACATCAATGCTGTGCGCACCATTATAAAACTTATCAATTCCACCGAGTTTTTCCTCAGCGTACTCCCTGACAGAATTATCTATTTCCATATGTATTGCAGTTACATTTATATCCATAAACATTCCCCTTCATCAAGCTAACGAAAAATATCACTCTATAAACAGAGGCATATTCTTCTAATCCAAAACAATACATAAACTAAAAAATACTGTAAAACAAAGTTTCAGTAAAAATCAACGTTCAGGTTACTGTTTCTCTCCTTATTGGACATACCGAAGTAATTTACAATATTATATAGCACTTATTTTTTTTTATCATTCGCATAATAATAAGAATAATTGTCACCAGGCTACAAAAACCGCTAGGCTTTACTCTCGGACCAGAATTCTCCCCACTCTTGCAAAAAGTCTGAACTGCTCCATTCCTTATCAAGCCCGACCTGAGGCACTATTTCTATCCCATGCTTCTGACATATCTCCCATTCTGGGATATTCGTATAATCGGTTCTATCACCGCCTTTTGTAAATATATGCGGTCTTATCTTATCAAGAGCAACACAAACGGTCATATCATCTTCAATCTCAAAAGGGATAACAAAGTCAACCTCTCTAATACAGCTCACTAGCATTGATCTGGTAGCAAGGTCCTGAAAATTTTTACCTTTTTTTGCACGTAAAAACGCATCACCATTTACGACAACAACCAGAGTATCTCCATACTTTTTTGACTCAATAATGCATGTTGCATGTCCGGGATGTATAGGATCATAACCACCGGAGGTACAGACGATTTTGCCCAGCGAGTCACGCAATTCGGCAAATTCATCAAAAGATACTATTTGGGCATATTTTTCCATCGCACTCATTTCTATCCTACTTTTTAGCACATTTATCAGCTAAAGGTCGATATGTAGGAAAACAATCAAAATATCCAGTTTTTATTCAAAACACAAAAACACCAGTATAAATTCAGTATACACTCCAATACGTTATCTCGCAAACATATCTTAACAAATTTTTGCCTAAATTACTATCTTAATTACTCAAATTTGCTGCTAAAATCAACACAGAAGTTACCAGAACCTATAATGCATATTATTTATAAATATCATATTTAACCGGTATTATAATATAATTATACGATTATACAAATATAGAAAAGTTGCTGCCAGTTTCCCCAGCAGCAACTTTTCTAACTACACATACTCAGCATTGATTTTATAAATAAAAAAATAATCTAAAAATTTAATCAGCTATTACTCTGTTACGTCCTGCATCTTTCGCTTTATACAAAGCCTTATCAGCTCTTTTTAAAGCATCAGACAGCTCTTCACCACGGCAAAGTCTGCTCACACCAATACTAATGGTCATAGCCGGAACATCAGCTGATGTCTCTTCAAAATATTCATTCACTTTTCGGCGTAAACGCTGAGCTATCATTAATGCATCACTCTTAGAAGTCTCAGGCAAAAACACTGCAAATTCCTCACCACCTATACGCCCGAGTATATCAGATGGCCTGAGAGACTGCTTGCAAATCTGTGCAAAAAGACGTAATGTTTCATCTCCCACAGCGTGCCCGTATGTGTCATTAATTATTTTAAAATAATCAAGGTCTATCATAAAAAGAGAGGCCTCATGCTTTTTACGCCTGGCGACCCAGACAGCCCTCTCGCATAAATTCATAAAATTACGCCTGTTATTAACACCTGTAAGTTCATCAATACAGGCCAGGTTGACCAGTTTCGCTTCAGCAATTTTACGTGCAGTTATATCCTCAACAACCCACACAATACCCTTTTTTAGATCTGCAGGAATATTACTGTCAACAGCCTTGCCAGAAACACATATCCAAATATCAGTGCTATCCTTTTTCCTGATACTGAGCTCTCGTTTAAAGACTTTGTGAGTTTTAAGAATATTTTTGAATGATTCTATCTCTTCACCGGCAACAGTTATCTTGAAATTCACTTCAGCAAGTGATCTGCCGATAAGCTCAGAAATCTTACTATACCCCAATATATCACACATACGCTTATTGGCACGGCGGATAACTCTATCCTCTCCTGAAACAACAATACCAACCATACTATTATTAAAGTAAGTTTCAAGCTCAGCATTTGCCTCTTCAAGTTTCTGTCTATCAGCTTTTTTCTCGGTGGTATCATCGAGCATGATAATTATTTTTTTAGTTCCGTCTTGCTGTTCAGAAGAATCAAGACACCTGGCAAAACCTGTAACCCAGATTTTTTCACCTTCACTTCTGACAAGCTCACGTTCAAAATATGTTCTTCCTTCTTTTTCCAGTTCATTAATGATTTGATTTAACAATTCAATATAACCGTAACGCAAAGAGGTAAAAACTTCAATTGACGCACCAACTAAATCATCTTTAGAATTAATACCAACGAGTTCGGCAATTTTATTATTAGCGCGGGAAACGGTTCGATGGCCAGTACCGTCAATATCGATTATCAGCATTCCGACAAGGCTGTTTTCAAAATAGGCGTTTAATTCCTGATGTGTTCTTTGAAGCTCATGATGAACATGCCGACGCTGCGATATATCATCAAAAATCCAAATTGTACCCAAAAATTTTCCCTCGTCGTCGGCATCATTTAGCGATCTGCCTGAAAGATGAAGCCAGACACTATCTCCCTCAACACTTTTCATAGGGTATTCAACATCCAGGACCTTTCCGTCTCGGAGAATATCACCATAAAATTTAGAGAAATTTTCATATGACTCATCATCTATATGAAAACACCGTAAAGATTTTCCAACAATACCATCATCATCCTGCATCCCAAAAATTTCAACTCCACGTTGGTTTATACGTCGGACGATACGTTTCTCATCTAAATATAGAAGCCCGATAAGGCTGGTATCAAATATAGCCTCCAGTTCATTATGCTCAAAACTGAGCTCAATTTCCTTTTTCTTCCACTTGTCAATATCGGTGACAGTAAGCATATACGTTTTATCATCAGTATTGTTAAAAAAATGCATACTAATCTGAACAAAAAATTCTCCGCCTCTACCGTGTATTCTAGTTTCAAATTTTGTGTCACAGCCAGACGCAATAAGATCTTCAAAGAAGCTTACAGTCTCGGTTTCAACAAATAGCTGCTTGTAAGAAATCCTGTTGGAATGCATTTCCGAAGGGCATATTCTTCGCATAAAGGCAGCATTCGCTTTCAGACACTGCTCACCTCTAAACACTGCCATACACTCAGTAGAATAATTAAAAAAATTATCCTTTAATCCAACGCACTCAGCCTGCTCCAGCTTACGCCTTAATCGCAGGTTTTCATGTCTTAGATCAGCAATAATCTGCTCCAGATTTTTATGAATCTCTTTTGCACTCATATTAGTCACACTATCTTTACTGTTTATGATTGCCATCACACCTCAATCAGTATAATTTTATCTAAAACTCCATCATTAACAACACTAAAGATTAACATTATACAATAATTGAATAATTATTTTACGTAGAATGATGATACTATATATATAAATTAACGGGACAAATGTGTATTTTAATTTAAAAAAAAACGAGAGACGAACCATAATGTCAATCTCTCGCTTAATTTAAAATCTATTTTTTAAATAATTAATTATTCTTTTACAACAATTTCATATTCAGACTCAATTATATCCAATACATCATAAAAATTATCAACTGTAAATGTTGGTGTCATTTCTCCATGAATAGATTTATACTTTCCGCCTCGGCGTGAAAGGATAGTCTGCATTCCCAAACGGGCAGGAATATCGATATCTACGGGAGGATTATCCCCGATATACATTACTTCACTTGGTGAAGCCCCTGCTTTTGCGCAGGCGCGCATATATAATTTGGGATTATTTTTAGCAATACCTATATTATCGGTTATAAAAATAAAATCATGTGAAACCAATTCGTGCAATCCCAGACGATAAATTTTCTCGGCCTGCTTGATTTCCATGCCGGCTGTAATAATTCCAAGTCTCAAACCTTTATCACGTAAAACCCGTAAAACTTCAATAGCATCACCATATGGAGCAAACTCTCTGGCTTTTGTCTGATGATAACCGACAATACCTGCGGTTTTAATAATAAGAGGACTCAGCCCTTCCATAATCTCTGGTGGGAAACGCTTTAGCAACTTGTCATAATGCTGCCCGTGATTACTGCCAAACTCATTTATTACCTGCATGAGTTCCTGAAAGGCTTCTTCTTCATCGACTCTCAGTCCCGCATCAATCATCGCTCTGATCGCATTACGCCTGGCCGTATAAGCAAATTCGGTGATACTGTATACAGTATCGTCAACATCAAAAAATACTGCTTTCAACCTTTTTTTACCCATATACTCCCGCTTTACTTTTCAAACTCTCCCAGAAATTTCTGGTATAGCCCCTGCACATTCAGTCCATATTCCTCATTTTGCTGAGTCAGATTTGCTGCCGGAATAAACTTATCAGGTATCCCAATACGTATAAGTCTAACACCACCAGAAATATTATCAAGGATAAATTCACTTACAGCCGAACCAAATCCACCCGCAAGCACATGGTCTTCAACCGTGAAAATAGCCCTCTTCTCAGCCGCCTCCAAAATAAGCTTACCATCAAGGGGTTTCGCAAACCTCGAGTTAACAAGAGACAATCTGATATTATTTTTCACCGCCAGCATTTTTACAGCGGCATATGCCGGAGCAACCATTCTACCATAGGCAAAAACCGTACCGTCATCACCGGTCAGTAAAACCTCGCCTCTACCTAATACGACATCTTCATGAACAAAATCTGCTGGAAGAAAATCCTCCACCTCACCTTTAGGATACCGAATAGCAGCGGGAGTTCCTAATTCAACAGCGAACTCTAGCAACCGACGCATATCCTCGGAATCTGCCGGTGCCATCAACACCATATTAGGAAGATGCCTCATAAAAGCAATATCAAAAACGCCATGATGCGTAGGTCCGTCTTCACCGACCAGACCGGCACGATCAAGAGCAAAAACCACCGGAATATTGCCCTGTAAGGCTATATCATGGAATATCTGGTCATAACTGCGCTGAAGAAAGGTGGAATAAATAGCCACTACCGGAGTATAACCGACACGGGCAAGACCTGCCGCAAAAGGAATAGCATGCGACTCTGCCATACCGACATCAAAAAATCTATCCTCAAAACTTTCAGCAAAACACCTCATCCCTATTCCGCCGGTCATAGCTGCGGTTATAGCAACAAGTTTACTGTTACGTGCAGCTATATCACACATAACCTCAGCAAACACTCCGGAAAAGGTTTTTGCCTTTGCTTTAGTAACTTCCGAAGAACCGGAGGAACAACTCACTGCTTTCTTTATTGGAGCCGAAGAATGATACGTCTCAGGATCCTCCTGTGCCGGTGTATACCCCTTACCCTTTTCAGTAATAACATGAAGAATAAGCGGACCTTTCAGACGAGACAGATTTTGCAGTTCATTCTCTATTTCTTCAATATTATGACCGTCAAACGGACCAAAATACCGAAACCCCATTGCTTCAAAGACTGCAGCAGCGCCGGTATGATTCTTCAAAGCCCCGAGAAGCTTCTCATACAGCCAATCCATCGAATCACCGATAAGCGGTAATTTTGCAAGAACTTCTTTCAATTCATTGCGCATCTTGGTAGTATTCTCAAGTGACCGGAATTCCTCCAGATGCTTGGCAAAAGCGCCGACAGTCCTACCAATTGCCATATCATTGTCATTAAGAATCACCAGCAGATCAGCTCCGGCACCACCAGCGTGATTCATTGCCTCAAAACACATTCCGCCGCCTAATGCGCCATCACCGACAATTGCCACTGTACTCGAATTGTCTCCCGCAATTTTTTTCCCTAACGCCAACCCCGTAGCACTTGAGATGCTTGTAGATGAATGCCCAGTGAGGAAAAGATCATACTCACTCTCACGTGGATTAGGGAACCCGGTAATACCGCCTTTGCGGCGCAGTGAATCAAATCGATCTTTCCGACCGGTAAGAATTTTATGAGTATAACTCTGATGCCCGACATCAAAGACAAGAGAATCAACAGAAAAATCAAATACCCGGTGCAGAGCAATAGTCAGTTCCACAATTCCAAGGTTACTGGCAAGGTGTCCGCCATTATTTCTGACGACCTCAATCAGCAGCTTTCTGATCTCTTCAGCCAAAACTTTGAGCTCTGCCGATTCCAGTTTTTTTAAATCTTCCGGAGTGGCAATCTTTTCTAATATCAAGTTGATCCTAACCCTGCTAAAACAAAAATAATACAGCGACTCAGCATTGCGCCTCTGTTACTCTTTTAAACTCATCCTCAAAATTCGGAGTAAAGTATCCGGTACCCAGTTTACTGCGAATCGTCTGAATATCATAAAAGGCCAGTTCATCAATCTCTGAATCCTGCTTCCTGAACCCGCCATCACGTATGATTCTGAACGTATAAACATACTCTTCCTCAACCATACTGCGTAAAGAATATTCATGAAGAAATTCACACTCCGAGTATTCTATATCAATGCCTATCTCTTCTGAAACTTCACGTTTGAGAGCATCTTCAATACTCTCACCCGCCTGTACATGGCCACCAACCGAAGTATCCCACTTTCCAGGCTGAATATCTTTATCCATACTCCGTTTCTGCAGCAGCCATTCGCCACTCGAGTTAACAACAATACAATGTATCACCGGGTGCAGTATAAAAGAGCCTCCATGACACTCTGCGCGTGTCGCTTCGCCAATTACCGCTCCACTCCTGTCTACCACCGGAAAAATTTCTTCCACAACCTGATCCTCCTACTTCACAATCTTACCAGTATACTTAGGAAACATAACGTAATGATTCTTCGCGGTAAGATTATGCTTTACCTCTTCATAACTGTCAGCAAAATCAAGCCTTTCCCCCGCTATTCCAGAAGAGCCGCAAAAATCTGTTTTTTCAAACTCTTCGGCAATCATATTTAAAACACTTGAAATTACATTTGCAGTATAAATGTTTGAATCATGCATTGAGATTATAAGGTTATCCTCACCGCTAAGAAATGCCCGGTGCAGGTTTTTTCTGAATTTTCCGTATTTCTGAAATGATGCAATGGAAATCAGATAATAACCGCCATCAGGAAAACGCGCATCAGTCAGTATCATTTTAAGATTATAACGCTTGTAAGCAGCTGCAACAATAACCGCAACCTCAGGATTTGAGTTACTGGCATAACGCCACAATGGGGGACGAACGAAAAAAGGGCGTTGCCCGGTAATTTTATAAATAGTCTGAGTACATTCGTAAAGATCTGCTTCTAACGCATTATTAAAGAAACCTGCCGATTTTCCGCACACAGCGTATGCCGGTTGCAATGCCCGTTCATCATGACTGTTAAACTGACTGCGATACTCGCCACCGTCATGTACACCGATAAGATGACCACGACGTGCCGTTTCCTGCAGCAATTCTTTCCCCTGAGGGGTTTCCGCCTTGGGATAAAAAATATGAAAAAAACGATCCGCAGTAGTCAACACGAAAAAAGCAGCCTTAATTCCAAGCTTACTGCCGTTTAGTCCATGACGGAAACTGTCAAGACCATCAAGCACTTTGAAGGTCGGACTGCAAGAAAAACCGCTTCCTGAGTTTTTTTTATCCAGACCAGGACCATCATCAAAGGTGAGTGTAATCCGAAATTTATCAATAACACGGAAAATTCTCGGTACACGCATGACCTCCTTACCACCACAATTAACAACCAGAGAGCCATATCCGGCAGTTACCGGTACTGAAGCCAATATATACTCCCACCCCTTTCCCGAGTATTGCAATGGCAGGAGCCGATCAGCAGAAGCAGAAGCAAAATATACCGTTATTTCCGCTGGAGACAGGTTTTTGCGCCTTAAAAATTCCTTCAGATCAATATGTGCGGAACTGCTGCCACTCAGTAACAGCAGTTCTTTATAGTCATAACGCTTTGTATAATCAGAATTGGTAGCTGGAGAGACAACGTCGGCTGCCGCTAACAACGATGAAAAACAGAGATAAAGAAAGAGCAGACTCAAACCTCTAATCACACAACACCTCATTCGACCTACCTTCACACCTTCTTTATAATATTTTAAAAACTGTTTTATTCATCGACCAGATCCGCCGGACGCGGGTAGACCATATTCCGGCCATTGCTCTTTGCCAGATATAGCTGCTTATCTGCACGCTTTATCAGTTTATCGGCCGTATCACCTTCAGCGATCTCGGCACAACCGAGGGAAACAGTAATACGCATCTTATTACCTTCAACATTAAAGACTGTTGTTTCAACAGCATTACGCATATTCTCTGCGACGATGACCGCTCCGGCAAGATTTGTACGGAGCAAGATAGCTCCAAACTCTTCTCCGCCATATCTGGAAATAAAATCACCCGACCGCATCGAAACCTTGAGTTTTACCGCCATAGCCTCAAGTACTCTGTCACCAATAACATGACCATGGGTATCATTAATTCGCTTAAAATGATCAATGTCACAGATAATCAGCGACAAAGGCTCACCCAACCGGTGATAATTAACGATACTCTGCTGCAGGTACTCATCAAAAGTCGCACGATTCTTGATCTGAGTCAGACTGTCAGTAGTAGCTTTAACATGCAGCTTTTCAATTATTCTATTCTGATAATTAAGCTCATCCTGAGCTGTCTTCAACTCATTTTTTAAATTATTATTCGCCTTTAAAACCGAATCAACCTCTCTGACCAAGAGGCGCTGGCACGCCTCAAGCCCATTGGTAAGATCTATTGAATTAACCTTGGCTTTAACCTTATTGAGGGTGGTGTTTGATTTTGAAGCCACGCCGTCAACATTTGACATAGACAAAGCCAACTCCACCAGCACAACCTTGAGTGAATCAGTTGTCTTTTCGAGCTCTTTCTTCTTTAGCTCCAACTCATTATCCGAGTCATCAACAACCTCTTCCTGAACTGCAGGACGGACAGGTACAATCTCTTCTACCACCTTTTTTTCTTCTACCGGTGGTTTTTCAGAACTGGACTGACCGCGAATAATCACAAACGCAATAGCAAACCCCAGAACAAATGCTCCAAGGGCTATAACTGGAACCAGCATCATCTCCATGACATTCCCTTTTATAATTCCCGATCAAAAATAAAAACAGCTAGCAGAGATAATACTATATATTTTTTTTTAATGCAAGTTTTCGTTATAATATCAATCATCCAAAATCGACAAATAACAGAAACCATAAAAAATTATAGCCTCAAGATAATCCTCACTAACTGCATGTCAGAGAAATCAATGACTACTTCTTATCCCAGCGCGACAGATTAGCCAAAGTACCCAGAGTCCCCTTGCCGCTAAGAATATCGCTCTTAAGTCTCGCTTCAGCTTCCATTACCGCCACCGCTTTATTGGCATATTCCACAGCTATATCCTGCGGCAGTACTATCACTCCGTCATCATCTCCTATAATCCAGTCCCCGGGCATTATCCGCTGCCCGGCTATTTTAATTTCACAGTTTATTTCACCGTACCCCTTAGGCTCACCCGCATCAGCACATAAAGTACTGGAGAAAATAGGCAACCCGAGCTCAAGAGCCGCGTCAGTATCACGAACCGCTCCGTTTATCACTACCCCGGCAAGGCCAACCGCTTTTGCACTGAGCGTTGCGCATTCGCCCCATACCGCCGGATACCCACCGCCGCAATCAGCAACAACAACACCATCCTTACCAGCCATATCTATTGCCTGTACCACCTTACTCCAGTCACCGCGTATAGACTGCACCGTAGTTGCCTTACCCGCCATGCGCAACCGCTTACCCGGCGTACGGCAGAAAATGCCACGCAGACTCTCACGGTGATGCATAGCATCAGAAAGATTCGAGGCAGACGCTTTAAGGAGTATTTCTCTAAGTTCATCATCACTGGTACCGCGAGTACCAAAACCAGCACTGACAACAACCTTATCCGCTACAGCTTTGACCAGATCACGTGCCGCAGCAACTCCATCCTTCGCTTTTGACAGAGCGCCGCCCACAATTACCACACTTGCACCGGCCTCAACCATACTCGCCGCCGTCTCGCTCGTTACTCCCCCGGCAACCGCAATCGGCAGACTAACCGCAGCCGCGACGCTTTTGAGTGCCGCCAGCGGATTTTTACCGTGCATCTGCTCATCAATAGGACAATGCACGCCAATAAAATCAACCCCGAGCGCCTCTACCTCTCTGGCTCGCTCTGCAGGATTAGCGATACCGATAGTATCACAGTAAATCTTTAAACCATACTGTTTCCCAGCCTCAACGCACTCACTTATTGTCGCGTTACTGGCAGCGGCGAGACAAACAGCGATATTGGCCCCTGCTTTAGCTGCCGACTCAACCTCTGTCCGTCCTGCATCCATTGTCTTCAAATCTGCGATAATAACCGCCTGTGGAAATTCAGCCCGAATCTTGGAGATTACCCCTATTCCCTCACTCTTAATCAGCGGAGTACCGGCTTCAAGCCAGCCTATTCCCCCTTTATAGATCTCCCGGGCAGCCTGCAAAGCTCTTTCAGACTCGAGAAAGTCAAGTGCGGCCTGCACTTGCGGAAATGGCCCATTTACAGATGGTATGATGCTCGACATTTTTCTGACTCCCATACAGTTACTTGATAAACGACAATTCCTGCCGGTAATTTTCCGGCAGCTGTCTCTGCAATAAATTTAGCTATAAGCTCAGATGTAGGATTAATTTTATCAAAAGGTTCTATTTCGTTGAGACATTTATGATCAAGTCTATCCATTATCTCTTTGAGGATTCTTTTAAGATCACCAAAATCCATAAGCATGCCAACGGACCCAAGTTCTGCCCCGGCAACTTCAAGCTCTACCTTCCAGTTATGCCCATGGAGGTTTTCACATTTTCCTTTATATTCACGGAGCTGATGCGCCGATGAAAACCAGTCTTCTACTGTCAGATAATACACGATTATTCCTTTCATTAAAGCGACAAACAAAAGTTATTTCAGTAAATTATAGTATATAAGAATTGAATATCAATAATGAAGATTATTTCCTAATCTCTTTTATCACTTTCAGTTAGAACTCCAGAAAACCACCGCAATGTATAAAAGAGCCGCAGAAGAGTAAAGCATACTCTTCTGCGGCCGAAAAACGATTTTTTTATCCGATACTACAGTTCCACATCCCTGACAATATCTTCAAAAGACTTATTCCACTGCTCATAATCATCATAAGGAGCCCAGGCCGATACCCGGTAACTGCGTCCACGCTTAGGAATAACATACATCCGGCAGCGACGGCGCAGACCATCCTGAGTCACAGAAAAATCAACAAAAAGACTGTTATCATTACGCTTTCCGAAATGCACTCTGCCTTTATTAAGAACCTTGAATCCCTTAAGAGATCGTTCCAGACTTGAGATTATCATATCCAGCTGGCTCTCGGTACAAGGCAATACTTTATTCAGAGCATCAATTTTAAATACCGCCTCCTTACCGGGGCTGCTCACAGACACCGTTTTCAAAGAGATATTACCGCTCCAGCCTTTAGGTTTATAAAGCGAGAATCCCCAGTAAATATTTGCCAGCCAATTACCGGAGATGGCAACATAAGATTTCTTCTCATTAGGATAAAGAGTAAATTCAACCGGATCAGAACTTGCTTGAGCAGTAGGATTCTCATGATACTTTGTTGCAGAGATAAATTTGATATCCAGCGGTTCTTCACGTACGGCCCAGGCAAATTTATCGGATACAGCGCCGTCACCGCTGCCACGTGAAGTCAGAATATAGCCGGCAGGAAGACCCACCCGATTTACCGTAGTATCAACCGGCACCCAAGTTCCATTGATCCAGACTTCATTCCATGAATGATAAATAGCGTTAGAGCGCTGCAGCAAAAGGCCGACACAAAGACGGGTAGGGAAGCCCAGGGAACGGGCAAGACTGGCAAACAGCGCCGAATGCGCGGAATGATCACCCCGGCGTTTCTTCAAAGTTTCAAGGGCATTAATATTACTTCCCTGCCCGGGATCATACTCGATATTCTGATAAACCCAGCCTGCCAGCATGGCAATCATAGAAAGAGCATCTTTTTTGCCGCTGGTTATATCCCGGGCCATACCTGAAATTGTACGGTTATCAACAATTATGTCCTCGGTATCACCCAGATATGCTTTCATATTTGCAGTATTATTCAAAGGATAAGAAGTTTGGAAAACCTTGGGGGCAAACTTATTCAGGACAACTCTGTCACCCTGCAAAGAAGCATAATCAGATTCTTTAAGATATGGGGCCCATTTTTCAGCCGGTTGGGGACTAATTACAATTTTATTAAAATTATCCCAGGCCGGAAGCTGAAAATCAGTAGGAATACTTGATGCCGCTACAATCTTAGCCTCATCACGATTGGCAACATCCTCAGATACGACAAAACTGATCAGATTATCCGCCTGCTGCCGAATAATGTCGCCATTTTTATTGAATACCATTCTGATCGGTGCGAAATCCTTTTTAGTAACATCAGCTTCGTATACCATCATCTCAACACCGAGCACTTTTCTGTCGGTAATATCTCGGATAGTAAGTGTCTCATCGACAACACTCTTGGAGGTTCTGTCAATTACCTTTTTAGTAAAACTGTCGCCGATATCAGGATTCTGCTGCACCACCCAGACCGTATCAACTCCGAACATCACCCCTTCCGGAACAGTTATGGTATCCTCGGATTTACCGTTAGGACCGTCTTCAGTGAATTTTGCAATCCCATTGTAAACACTTATCGTTCTTGTTGTTACATCTCCGCCCATTTCAGAGCGTTCAGACTCGTAAAGCGCCGCGCCGGTTCTGGAGTCAACAATTGTACGACGCAGTACATTCTGGCTTATTCTATATCCCCCTTTAGAAACCATGTCAAAACGCTGATTAGTTTCCACAAGTCTAGCCGGCACCTCATTATACACGGTATCATTCTTGCGTATACGGTAGCCGCTGCTGCGCCGCTGTCCATCAAGCTCGGTAATAAAGAAAACTTTCTGCTTATCATCAAATCCAGCTCTACGCGCACGCGCCGCCTCTGTCGGGGTAGCTTTATCAAGCAGATTCATTGATTTTTTCAGTATACTACCCTCGTCCGTAGCGCTGCACCCCACGACAATTACCGGACAAAGCAATAAACCCAGGTACTTAACAAGCCTCATAATCTCTTCTCCATTTGGAATTATTATCACTTATTATTATTAAAATGTCTGCTAAATCAACTTATTTCGTAAAACAGTTATTAACCACTATCGTCAATACCTGATATTATCTTCAACTTTTTCCGAAAGATAAGCATTTTAACCCGACTTATTTTGCCTGATATTTGTTTAAATACAGAATTGAAACATAAATTGAATTTTTTACATAATTAATTTGCTGAAAATCAAAACATATTTTATACTGAGATGAGTGGAACGAAAAGTACCAAAACGCTCCCAACCCCTGAGAAAATCCATTTACTAAGAGGAGAATACAAATTAACAATTAACCGTCGGTAATCATCAGACAGCACAGCCGGATGCCGAAAAAAGCTTCAAACTTTATTTAGAAAGGTTATTGGTGGTCATCTATGAAATTATCAAAAAAACTTTCCAGCGGTTTTTCGCTGATACTTATTATCCTTATCTTTACCTCCGGCTTCGCTTTCTATAACTTTGCCCAGACCAATAATCAGGTAAAATCCATACGCACCACAACGATACCCAACCTTATAACATCGGAATATCTGGCAAAAAATACCCTCATCGCCCTCAACCTTGAAAAGGACTTCCTACTCGCCCATTCTGCAGCAGAACGTGAAAAAACCATTGCCGAACTGAACGCTGCCAGTCAAAAAATAAAACAAAAAATCTCTGAACAGAAAAATCAGAATAATAATGATACCGAGATGCTGTTACAGGAGATATCCAATTTTGAAAATCTCTACAAGAAGCTTTCTGAGCAGCTCGGGGAACGGGATAATCTCAACACCAAATTATACGAAACCAACGACAGACTTATAAAAATTCTGGCAGGATACTCGGCACATCGTGATGAATTCCTTTCATACCAGCTAAATGCTCTCAATGAACTGCATAATCTGCAGGAACTATACAA
Organism: Planctomycetota bacterium; assembly: GCA_963677015.1. Taxonomy (GTDB): domain Bacteria; phylum Planctomycetota; class SZUA-567; order SZUA-567; family SZUA-567. The sequence continues at coordinate 1,093,936 of OY781533.1, read as the reverse complement.
GACTATGAAGCTGACCACCTCACAACTGCTGAATAACCCGACAATGGATAAGAAGAAACTGCTCGCACAAGCCCGCAAAGAACAGATGAAACTCCGCTCCAATACCAGTAAAGTGGAGAAACACCTTAAAAAAGAGTCTGATCTGGAACTGGCTGATGAACTGAAGAATTCCATTAAAATTTATTCTCGAACCCTGAAGAAATTTGTAACCGCCTATACCAAAACCCCAAACGACACTCAAAAGATACAGCAGGCAAAGGATAATGCGTCAAAAGCCGAAGAAGAAGTTGACAATCAGATAAACAACCTCTACAAAATTCAAGAACAGGACATTGCAACCAGTAAAGCTGCAATTACTGCTATTACCCGTCTGGAGTATCTGCTGCCGGAGACCCAGATAATAAACCTGGGATACCAGATAAGCCAGAATAAGGAAAATCTCAACAGGCTGGTGGCTATTGTCGATAAAAGCCTTAAAAATGCTGAAGAACTATCCAGGCATACAATGAATCAGGATGGCGCGGACTCCGTAAAAAATATCATAGATGGCATCAAACTATATCAGCAACAGTTCGGTGACTGGCAAAGTCTTAATGATAAAATCACTACCGACACCAGTGTCGCACTGAGCGCGGCTATATCAAATATCTTAAATCAGACGGGTAGCACCGTAGATCACAACACTGATCTGACATTCAAAACCATTGATACCATCGTCAATAACTCTGAACAGGCAATGACCCTGATCCTGATCACCAGCCTCTGCGGACTGATCATTGGTATAGCCTTAGCTGTCGTACTTATAAGAAGCATAGTAAAACCGGTTATCTTCGTAACTATGGCAATGGACATTATCAGTGACAAAGTCCAGGGGATTACCGACATAATGTATAACAAACTGGCGGTAAATGACTGGAGCGAAGAATTAATTGTTAATGAAACCGCTCCGGAGGTACGCAAACAGGCTTTAATCTACGCCAAAAGACAGGATGAAATAGGTCAGGCCGTCAGTTCCCAGATTGCAATAAGTGAATCCGTTGTAAAAGCCAGTGAAGCAATTAATCAAGTCATTGAAGATGTCAACGATGTACTTAGCGAGGTAGTCCAGACGGTAGAGAATGTTGCAACCAGTTCACATCATCTTGAATCCGCCAGTAAAGAACTCGCTGACGGCGCTACCCGGCAGGCAACCAGTCTTGATGAAATAACATCCTCACTCGCAGAGATGAACAACCGGGTTGAACAGAATGCCAGTGGAGCCTCAAAAGCCCGCGATCTCTCACTGGAAGCAACCAATGCCGGCAGCAAAGGAAATGACAAGATGAAAATTCTTGTTGCCAAAATGAATGAAATAAACAGTGCAACCGGTGAAATCACCAAGATAATCAAGACCATTGATGATATAGCGTTCCAGACAAACCTGCTAGCCTTAAATGCCGCTGTAGAAGCGGCCAGAGCCGGTCAGCACGGCAAAGGTTTTGCTGTTGTCGCCGAAGAGGTGCGCAACCTTGCCGCAAGAAGCGCCAAAGCCGCCGGTGAGACCGGTACCCTAATTGATAATGTCGTCAAACAAATAACCTCCGGCAATACCATGGTAGGCGACACCGCCTCCGTACTTGCCGAGATAGTGGGCTATTCAGAAGAAGCCACCGAGCTTTCAAGCACGGTAGCAGAGGCATCTTCGGAACAGTCTGAAAAAGTATCGGAAATAAATACCGCGCTTGATCAGGTTGACGGTATTACTCAGCGAAATGCCGCCAGTGCCGAAGAGACTGCCAGCTCCAGTCAGGAACTCAACTTCTATGCCGAGAATCTTGAAAAGCTAACCTGCAAATTTATTCTGAGACAAACCGAACAGACAGAATACTCAGACTTTGACCCAGCCGAGATACCAGAAGACGATCCGGCACAAATTACCCTTGAAGATTAATCCGCCGGTAAAACAAATTCAACTCTCATACTGACAGTCAGAATCAGGCAGACAGAGAAGACACCTTCATCAATACTACAATAAGGGGAAGCAGCCAGATTGCCGCTTCCCCTTATTTCACCCCCACTTGCTCATACTAGCGATTACCCGATAAGCGACAGGACATTCTGGCTCAGCTGATTTGCCTGCGCCAGCATTGAAGTCCCGGACTGTACCATTATCTGATTCCGTGAGAAATCAGTTGACTCGCGAGCCATATCCGCATCACGTATATACGACTCGGTCTTGGTGATATTTTCAATCGCCACATTGAGATTATTGCTATTGGTATCAAGAAGATTATACTGCCACGCTCCGATATCTGCCCGCATAGCAGATACATCGTCAATTGCCTGATCAATAATCTCCATTGCCGCCAGAGGATCACCGGAAAGAGATGCTATACCTCCAGACATAAGGTCATTAAGGCAGTACATAAACTCATTGTCCTTACCCCAGACTTTACCGATATCTGTTGCAGTCATAGATTTCAGGCCGATTACTGTTCTCTCCTGCTCTCCAGACCCTTCACCGAGCTGGAACTGCATTCCTCCTTTGAAATCATCTGTAGTCTCGGTAGTTGAACCGGTCGCATGACAGATAAGATTATCCGCATCATCCGCATCATATATCATCTCTCCAACACGTGAACCGTAGGTACCGCGATCATATCCCACCGCCGCTATTGTTGTCGTACCCAGATCACCCTGATTAAATACCAGCTTGGAATTAGCATCGAGATTGGCCGCCACCCCGCTTATACCGTCCAGACTCATCTCCTGACCGTTTACCGAGATCTGAGCATCTGCACCATAATCTCTGTATGAAGCCCCGGATAATCCGGCATCAAGCAGATGTGTATTCCCGGTCGCATCGGTATAATTCCAAAGCGCTCCCACCTCCTGATCGATATCCACAAATTTACTGCTTCCATAATCCACCGTAGATAGACGCGCGGCAAGCATGGTTGAATGAATCGAGGAACTGACGGTTGTATCGCTGCTTATACCGCCTATATTGAGTGAGCCGTACAACCCGGTATCATATCCGGTATCATCATCAACTACAGCATATAAGCGCACCGCCTGAGTCACTCCCGACAGATCAAGGCCCGAAGCACTCTGCGCCACCAGAGAATCATCACTCATATCCTCACTGGAGTACAGACTGACCTTACAGTCGGTACCACTGCCGGAGCTTGCCACCTTGACAAAGATCTCGCCGGTGTCAGAAGTATTATTCCCCAGATCAACACCACTCAGATAAGAACCTGAAAGAGTAAATGTCTGTACCCCGCCAAACTCCATGGCTGATACCAGATCACTCATATCAACACCCTGAGCATGCTCTTTACCGGTTACCGCACTGGTAACATCCTCCTGCATATAATCAAGTTGTATCATAGCAGTATAACCGGCTTTCTCAGTACCGTCACGCTGGATAGTCAGCACATTATTGAGTCCGGAATTATTCACAGCACGCGCCGTAGAGACCAGTGAAGATCCAAAATTACCCTCAGCGACCGCCATGGTCATCTGCTGGTCTTTATATACTGTATAGCTATTATCATCACCCATCTTCAGATAGACCCGGCCCAGACCATCGGTATTATATCCCGCGACAATCTCACCATCGGTATTCACCGGTACCTCACTGGCAGCCACACCGCTCAAACCTGAAAGACCAAATACCGCCTCTTCATCAGCAACAGCCGAATTTGTAGAATCAATATAACCACTGGAGACACTCCCGGCAGCCAAAGGCTGAGCCGCTACACTCGCCCCGCTGAAACCGGAGCCGGTAGGCCCGCTGAGAATTGTCAGCGTCAGTTCATCACCATCATCGAAACTTCCGGCCAGACTGGTGGTAATACGGGTATTATTACTATCATTATAGAAGGAATTTATCCCATCCTCCATAAACGGATCTCTCCAGGACTGATCCTGATTAATTATAGCACCATCGGTTGTTCCCGCATCATAGACATCACCGCTGGCATAGGTATCGTTATACGACATCAGACCATTGGCACCATAAAGATCCTGCGGATGCGCAAAGCCAAAGACATGCCCCAGCTCATGCATAATAACGTCATAAAAATTAATATTGGTACCGCCGCCGCTGCTAACCTTGGCATCAAGATTGATTGTCGAACCAGATGATGTCTGCAAATCCCAGGAATCATTACTGTCAAAGACCAGAGCACCGAATTTATTATTACTGTCTCCGGCGTAGCCGCCAACTGCAGCAACACCGGCCTCTTTAGAGCTTGTCTGTTCAAGATTCGTCATACCTATTCGTATAGTATTGGTATAATCAATCGCCGTATCAACTACCGCCCCTAACGCATCATCACCATCAACACCGTCATTAAGCGCCCCGTTACTATAGGTAAAGGTAACATTAAATCCGGCTTTATTAAACGCATCCTGCCACTCATCCAGCGCCTGAGTTATGTTGTATTGTATCGCCGTCAACGCTTCCGCCGAAGTTCCGCCGGAAATATTGAACTGACTCTCAAGACCGCTGGTATCGATGGCTATAGTATTACCGGCGCCCAGCATTGAGGCGTTTTCAATATCGGTTACCAGATCGAAATTAATTGCTCCGCCAATATCGGCGGCATCCTTCCAGATACCGTTTCCGGCAAATGGCCTGGTCGCATCAGAAGCATCAGAGAGTGAGGTTGCTCCGGGAATAACACTGTCGTAACCGAGATAAATAGTACCGGTAGTCGAAACATTCTGATCAAGAGTAATCTCAATCTTATCCCCGGCAGAGAAAGCACCAAGATTTACCGCAGAAGAATTGAGTTTCTGCCCATCCGCATTATATGCATTGAGCTCATTTCCACCTCCTTCAACCTTGAGCGTTATCTGATTATCGGTGAAATCAGAGGCCAGAAGATTTGCAAACTGCATAGTTATAACGTCATCAGGCTCATCATCACCGGAGGTGGTAAATGAAGAGACAGCGGCAGCCGAAGGTGCACTCCAGCTGTAGCCGTAAGAACTCGTTCCGGCCGGAGCCAGACTGTCCTCACCCAGTGCAATCGCTGACAACCCGCCGGCAGTCACAATATTTCCGTCTGCGTCACGCTGGAAGAAGTCTATGGAGCCACTGGCATGCGCGTCGCCCAGAGAAATATCCTGAGTAAACACTCCGCCGGCAATAGCAGCAGCGGTGCTGCTGTCTCCCATAGTATGCACCGTCGCAGTTGATTTTGTCGACTCAACATCCGCATCATAGATCAGAGTAGCCTCTACCCCTGTCGAATCTGCAGCATTATTTATCGAATCAACCATCTCTCCGATATGAGTCCCGGCAGCAAAGGAAAAATACCTGCTGCCATGATCACCGCCAACAGTAAACGCCTGATCCCCGGTTAGGGTATAGTCTTCGCTATTCAGTTGTGTACCCTGCGCATTGACCGCACTAAGTTCCACAAATCCCTTCTGCGCTTCATTTTCACCACTGTCACTGCTGGCATAGGCAATATTAAGGCGATAATCATCCTTCTTGAATATCTGAGTATAATCACAGAGCTCATCGTTGAGCAACTTCATATCAAGGGTATTGGTTACTTTGGTATTGGTATCGGAGACAATCTTCTTATTACCGTTTAACAAAAACTCATCGGAATATTTAGTGGTTCTGGCTATACGGTCGATAGTCTGAATTGAGGAATCTACCTCCGCCTGATCGGCAGCTACCTGTTCAGGTGAAGTTACTCCATTATTAGCGGAATGAACCGCGAGCTGACGCATCTTATTGAGAATATTTCCCATTTCACTCAGAGCGCCTTCGGCAATACTCAGAACATTTCCCGCTTCCTGAGTATTCTGCACCGCCCGGTGTAAACCTGCATTCTGGGCACGCAACTGCTCAGAGATGACAAAACCAGCGGGATCATCCTTACCGGAATTTATCTTATATCCGGTGGATAATCGCGTCAACGACTCGGCCATGCTGGCGTTACTCCGGTTAAGAGAATTCCGGGCAGCAAGCGAGTTCAGATTATTGGCAATAATCATACTCATAAGCAAAAATTTCTTCCATGAAATTAACAATACTGGAAAGCGTCCGTGCTTCCCTATAGAATCCGGCACAATGTCCACAGTGTTCTCTCATAAAGCATAAACTCTGAGAAAACACACCGTGAAGACATACCGAACCCTGTATATATTTTCGGGCTACTTCTGATTTTCTTTAGTTTTCATTGATAAATACAGCACACCATATACGACAGTAAAACCCGTTTCAACTATTTTTATTTGAGCACAACACAGTGGTATTACGAAGGTTAATAACACCAAATAAAATCATAAGATCATAAAACAACACTGCACATAAGCACAATATTGTAACCAGACAAATACGCGTTTCAGATAAATTATGAGACATATGAACCAGAATAAAAGATTATAACAGCTCGCTGATCTGCTTGTATTCAAGTCCGTTGCGGACATGAATACAAGTAACACCCAAACCGGATACATCATCAAGGTTCCGGCGTTCATCGTCATAAAAAAGCATCTCGGAATACTCACATTCGAGGCGGGATTTAAGAATTTCAAAATGAGTGGTTTTGGCACCGGGAAAAATCAGAACTTCCTGAAAATATTTGTTCAGATCAAGCTTCTTCAGCGCTTCGTGCGCCCAATCAGGGGCTCCGGAACGGGACGCAACTGCCAGAATATAGTCACCTGAGTGCAGCTCTTCTAGGATACGGCGTGAATCAGCAAACAGCTCCAATCTGTAACCTTCCCTGTCAATAAGTGCATCCACGTCAACTCTGGTAAACGGCGCCCCAGAAGACATATCTATCCAGGTATTGACACACCACCAGAGAGTCTGATCAAGATCAAAAACAATTACTTTATACATCGGGATACCCATCCACAATATTTATTAATCAGTATTATTATTCTTTACTCTGCAGCAAACAGAATATATAATAGCTGCAAAATTACATTATCAAAATACTATAGTATTATAATATTAGCCATAAACAAGGAAAATTTCCATGATACCAGAAAATATACAAATTTCCGCAGCACAGTTTGATGACCAGGGAAAGCTTGCCGAATACCTTACAGCCAGTTTCTCAGCTCTACTCAGCAGCCACGCCCGCACCGCTCACGAAAACGGCATGCCGGAGCTGGATGTCCTTGATGAACTCCGGGCTGCAGATGATTTTTATTTTTCCAATGTCGAACTTATGAACTGCTGTCTCATCGCCCGTGACGCCGAGCAAATTGTCGGTGTCTGCTGTGTCAACCCTTTCACCTCAACTCTACAGTATCTAGCTGTCAGCGAACCATACCGCCGACAGGGAATTGGCAGCAGACTTCTCGGGCTTGGTAAAAAAATTCTTTCGCAACGCGGTTGTTCACACATAAAGCTGGAATTTCCTCAGGAACTGGCGACCGAAGCGACTCTTGCCTTCTTCCAGAAAAACAAATTGCAGGAAATTTCCCGCAGTGTACTGCTCAGCGGCGGAATTTATAGCAAAGAATAACGATTTACATAATATATTTTAAACAAACTTATCCGTTATTTGTTGACAATAATGGCGAATACTCTAGAATACATAGTATTATTATGGCTATTTTTATTGACCTTTCAGGAAGCAACTCCTGAAACAGATGCTGCTGTTAATATCAGCAGGCATTTATGATATTCAACCTCATTACTGGAGAGCAGGTTCCGCATATGAGTAAATTTAAAATCGAAGGTGGACATCCTATTTCCGGCACAATCCGTGCCTCAGGCAACAAAAACTCAGCCCTCCCAGCCATTGCGGCAACCCTGCTAAGCGCCAAACCAACCAGACTTTATAATGTTCCGATGATCGGTGATGTTCTCTCGCTCTTCAAAATTATTGAAGAGATGGGAGCAAAGGTCGATCTTGACAAAACCGCAAATACCGCAGTTGTCGATACTAGCAATATCAGGATAGCCGAGATTCAATCAGACCTCTGCCGCAAGCTTCGCGGCAGTATTCTTCTGGCAGGACCGCTGCTGCACCGCTGCGGTACTGTTGAACTGCCTTTTCCCGGCGGCGACCGTATTGGCCGCAGACGCATAGATACTCACCTGATCGCTCTTGAAAAGCTGGGCGCACAAATTGAAGTAGGCGCAGGAATACGCATCAGCACCCCTAACGGGCTGACCGGCGCAGAAATTCTGCTTGATGAAGCGAGTGTAACCGCTACTGAAAATACAGTAATGGCAGCAGCCGTGGCACAAGGCCGCACCGTAATCTACAATGCCGCTTGCGAACCGCACGTACAGGAACTATGTCACCTGCTCTGCTCAATGGGGGCGGATATTGAGGGAATAGGCACAAACAAACTCATTATTCACGGCGTGCAGAGTCTTAACGGAGGTGAACTTACGATAGGAGCCGATTATCTTGAGGTTGCCAGCTTCATGACTCTGGCAGCGATGACCGGCGGTGAACTTCTTATCGAGAAAGCATCACCAGAGTATCTGCCGATGATTCTCTATCAGTTCAAACGTATCGGTATTGTCGCCGACATCAGAGGTGAGAATCTACTGGTTCACCGCAACCAGCCACTGGAGATAATCAACGACTATCGGGGAGCTGTCCCCAGACTTGATGATGCCCCGTGGCCGGGATTTCCAGCCGACCTTACCAGTGTGGCTCTCGTCGGGGCGACCAAAAGCAAGGGAAGTGTCATAATCCACGAAAAGATGTTTGAAAGCAGACTATTCTTTGTTGACCAGCTGATAGAGATGGGAGCTCAGATAGTCCTCTGTGATCCCCACCGGGCGGTGGTAATAGGAAACAGCAGGCTGCAGAGTGCCAGCATAACCAGCCCGGATATACGTGCCGGTATGGCGCTGCTTATTGCTGGTTTATGTGCTGAAGGAGTGAGCATTATTGATAATATTGAACAGATAGACCGCGGATATGAGCGTATTGATGAACGGCTTCGCCCCCTCGGTGCGCGCATTGAGCGAATATCCTGATAATTAGTTAGTAACTGGAAAGAGAACTATGAGCAAGCATGAACCGGTAATCTGCAGACGCGAAGAACATAATATTTCTCGGCGCGACATAGATCCAGATGCTCTAAAAGTTCTCTACCGCCTTGCCCGACATAATTTTATAGCATATCTAGTAGGCGGCGGTGTGCGAGACCTCCTGCTTGAACGCACCCCCAAAGATTTCGATGTCAGCACCGATGCCAGCCCCAATCAGATAAAAAAACTATTCAAGAACTGTTTCCTTATTGGCAGAAGATTCCGCCTCGCCCATATAAAATACGGTGAAAAAATTATTGAGACCAGTACCTTCCGTAAACAGCCGGAGACCGAAAACGGCGAATTGCTGCAGATGGATGATAATGAATTCGGCACGCCGGAAGAGGATGCAAAAAGACGGGATTTTACAATTAACGGACTTTTCTATAATGTAGAAGACTTCTGTATTATTGATTATGTCGGCGGACTGGAAGACCTGAAAAAACGCATTATACGTTCAATTGGAGATCCTAATATCCGGTTTCAGGAAGACCCGGTACGTATGCTGAGAGCTGTCCGTTTTGCCTCCAGACTTGATTTCACTATTGAAGATATTACTTTCAAGGCAATCTGCAAATACGCAGGTGAACTATCAAAAGCCTCTGCCCCCAGAATGCTCGAAGAGATATACCGGCTTTTTGCGTTTAACTCTGGTGGTAAAGCCTTCAAACTTCTCTACAATACCTCGCTGCTGCACATCATCAGTCCCGAAGTAGCATTATATATTGAAGAAGAGGAGCACAATGGCGAAACGCCCTTAATCTGGAATTATCTGGAAGCGCTTGATCGTGGGGATTTAATTACCAGTGAGATTGATCACTCCCTGATGCTTGCCTGCATTTTCTTTCCCGCCATGCTGGCCGGAATATCCAAACCTGACTCTGCAATAACCCAGCGGAGCCTGCTGGAAGCCTTCAGCAGAATTGTATCCCCTTTTCTTGAACGTTACAAAGTACCGCGCAAGATCAAAGAGAAACTGGTAAAAATTCTGACTATGCAACACCGTTTTATAGTCAAAGGACGAAAAAATTTCAACAGGACACGCTTTGTCTGCGCCAGTTGGTTTCTTGATGCTTTAGCCCTATACGAGTTGTATCTTACAGCAACGGGACGTGATTTTACCAGAGCTGACGAGTGGCGCAACCTCTGGGAAGTTAGACAGGAAGAAATGGAATCTTCTGAGAATGATGCGCCGCGCAAGAAGAAAAGAAATGCCCGCCGGCGCCGGCGCAAACGGAGTAAAGCGGCTAAAAAAAGAGAGCAGAGCACCACAAAATCACCGGACAAAACACCTGAAAGTACCACACACAGCGAAAGCAAAAAAACCTTTCAGCCCTCCCAGCCTTCTTCACAGATGCCCGGAGCTGCGAACTCACCAATACATAAACCGATAACACCGATCTCAGTAATGCAGCAACTGGCGGAAAAGAAAAACAAACTCTAGCAATAACGCCGGCATCAGGCAGGACGGCAAATAAACGCTTTATAATTGCTGTCAAGCAGTCCCCCTTCAATAAGCCGCATCTCAACATCAAGCAGAGTATCGACCAATTGCGCTGTTTCGCGGTCAGACTCCATGAAACACTGATAAATCTCGGTCATAAGTGGAGCCAAGATAGATCCTCCAAGATGAATTTCTTCCATTATACGGAAGTGGAAATGCACCATTTTCTCAATATCCTCGGATTTGATCGCTTTATTGGATTCCATGATCTGAATATCCTCACTTTGCACCGTCTCACACAGCATAAAGTCTCCAGAGCCATCAGCTAACTGGCGATATTTTTGCGGCAAAAGCGCTAAAAAAGCGTTGACCAGCTTCATCTGAGATTCGCTGAACTGCAATCGGTTCGGTCCTACATATTCACGAGCCAGAAACAGCCCGGACCGTCCAATAACCTTCTCTATCTCAGCACCAATATGCCTGACTCCGCGGCAATAATTCAAAGAATTATCACAGGCGACAATATCAAACGAACCTCTTGGTAAAGGATCGGTATTGAGTTCCATCTGCCAGCACTCAATACCCGGGATCCGCTTATCCAGGAGATTTTCCAGAACAACCGCATCATTATCAACAACAAGTACATTGCCTATTTCACCGTTATTAATAAGAAGTTCCGGAAGCTCATTAGCATAAGTACAGCCAATCACCAGAGCATTAAGCTTGCGTTGCGGCAGTCTACTGCCCCAGCGTGAAATTGCATAATCATAAAAATTAGGATATTTTTCCGTATCAAATCCCCGCTGACGCTGACTCAGGATCTCCTTAACCCGTGGTATTTCCAGCCAGTTATCTATCACCTTCCTGACTCCCGAGCCGCCTGTCCTGTACTCCTTTTTAAAAACATCCCTGACATCACTTAAAACTTTCTTAAATACCGGCATAAACTACAAACCTTCAACTTCCACAAATAAACAGCCATTTTCCCCTGAATAAACAGCACTATCAATATAATTTACCACCTAAAATAGCTCCCCTGCACTAAAACATCAACTCAAAAATGGCGCCATTGCTTCCGCTGCACCGCCAGTCTCAAGCTCATTCTTACCAAAGCCTTTTACCGCCCCGGCGGCAACAGCCCGCTGCTGATAATCACTAAAACCGGAGACCAGCATAACCGGAATATCCTTGAGCTCAGCATCCGCTTTCATCGCCTTGATAAAATCAATACCACCCTCTTCATCATAACCAAAAACTCTATTGGGAAGGACGAGATCAAAATTACCGTTTTTAAGCTTATCAAGACCACCCTTCATATTGAAAGCTCCCTCGAATTCTGCACCTAAAGATTCAAGAACGCGCTGAATACGTGAAGTATCAGGACCGCAATGCGCAACCAATAATACTTTTTTCATAATATTCTCCTGTTATTACAGTCTCAAATATATATTATAATATTGTATCATTTTACAGATTTGAATCACAGAAAAATCTATTCTTGCAAGGAAATTTATGAATAATTTTGCACCTGCGCTGTCAATTATCATCCCAGCCCACAACGAGTCTACAGCTATTTCCAGAACCATTGTCTCCGTTCTCGACAATCACATAAATTATCCGCATGAAATTATTGTCGCCTGCAATGGCTGCACAGACGACACCGCCGAAATTGCCAGAAAATACCGGGTTGAAGTTGTAGAGTCAGAAGAATCCGGAATGTCTTTTGGTAAAAACCTCGGTGCGACAGCGGCAAAGAATGATTTTTTTATTTTTATAGATGCCGATACAACCCTAAAGCCAGGTAGTATTGACCGCTATATACACAGAATAGCCCAAAAAACCAAAAATCCCGAACGCATCATAGGAACAGTAGCCGGAGCTCCTGAAAAAGGCGGGCTTGTTGTCAGAAGCTGTTTTCACCTCGCCAATATAGTTACTTCACATTCCAAAGTTCACGCACCCGGTGGAGTAATGCTGATGAACCGCAATGTATTTGAAGAGATAAACGGTTTTGATGAAGATCTGCCTCAGGGGACAAGCACAGATCTTATAATGCGGGCGATCGCTGTCGGCGCCGAATACATTTGTTTTCACTTCCCACGTGCTGTCACCTCAATACGCCGCTTTGAGAAACGCGGAATCGTCTCTCAGATGCTTGACTGGCGTCGTAATCATAAACACATGCGGGATGATGAACGAGACAAACTCGCCAAAAAGAAATATAAAGTTATACGCTAAAAGCCGTGGAAAATTATTGAGCCGGTTTGAGGCTGCTGATCTCAACTATACGGTCCGGAGCAATATCAAAGAGTCGAATAAGTCCACTGGCGCTTATTGAACCTGAGCAGAATTGCTGAATATTGTTGGGCAGCAGATTAGCAAACGGCTTATGGATATGACCGCAAAGATAATTACTGACTTTATATTTATCCAGAAGCTGTAAAACTTTATCAGCTCCGCGTAATGCCATATATGCCGGCAATGAATTATTCTCTTCACCAAGTAGCGGAAAATGACCGAAAGCAACCTTCTGAGCTGTAGATTTGGCATATTTTTTAAAACGCCTCTCAATATCTTTCAGACCATCGGAGGTTATTTTACCCCAGCATTTAAAGGGTGGAGTAGGTACCGCACCTTCAAGATGAAAAAGTTCTACACCTTTCACGCGATATACCCCCGGTTCAACCTCGGTGTTCAAAGAGAGAGGCTTGATAAATTTATCGAAGGCCAGACTTAGCTTGCTTGAGGTAGAATAATGATCATGATTACCTTTTATTGTGATCACCGGTATATTTTTTGAGGTCAAAGGCTGCATTATACGCGCGTAGATCTCATAATCCTTACTGCATGCCAGCTGACTGATATCCCCGGTAACAACCAGAGCATCAATATTCTTTTCGACCAGCATGTCGACAGAGTTATAGACTTTACGAATACTGATTTTATTTCTGCGGTACATGATCCAGTTAAACAGACCTATTAACTGCTTAAAATTCCTAACCTGCAGATATGACGATAATGCCGAAACCAGATGAACATCAGAAATATGAGCAAGTCTCATTTTAAGCAACCTTTATACACATCGCTATAATCATAATCACGCTCAATATTTTACCAATATAGCCGTAGCAATACAATAGCTTTGCAAAAAAACAATTTTCGTCTAACGCATTGCGATATAGCAGATTACAAAAATCCTTACCGCGCAGGAAAAGAATACGATAAAACTTTGCCGAAAAACAAATACCGCGTGAATCAGACCTCCGTAAAAATGCCTTCTTTTGCAAGGTCAGCTTTCAGTTTTTGCGCATCAGTAAATCTTAGCGCATTCAAACCATATTCGCGGGCGCCGTTGACATTCTTTTCCAGATCATCAATAAAGAGACACTCATGCGCCGGCACACCAACCGCCGCAACAGCTGCTTCAAAAGCTCTAAAATCAGGCTTCATCACCCCGGTCTGATAGCTTAAAGCAGGTTCAGGAAAAAATTCAGGAATCCAGGGGTACTCATTACAGATATGCCCCCAATGCAAAGGATCGGTATCAGAGAGCAGCCCCAGCCTGTACTTCGATGATAATATGGATACAAGCTTATGCATACCCTTCATTTCACCAAATATGGCGCACCATAAACTACAGAACTCATTAAAGTCAAGTTTGAGACCGGTCTTGGCTATTATACGCGTATAGAATATCTCAGGTGTAATTCTGCCGGTTGAGAAATCAATAAAATCGCTGTCACCGGCAAGCTCGGCGACAGCATTAAAATTCAGATCCATACCACCGATTCTTTCGAGCAACCCACGAACAAAATCAATCGTAACCAGAACCCGACCCAGATCAAAAATCACAGCTTTTATCATTATTAAAACTCTACCTGTATTAATCCTCTAAATTATCAGAAGGGTGAGTAAATACCGGTGCCGGAACTATTTTAGAGTCTCTGGCCGGAGTTACTGAACCGGTTCCAGGGTTGACTTCAAGCGGTTCAAAATAACTTCCAGACCCTGCAGTACTCCGCGGCAATTCATCCTCCTCTATCACAATACTGCTGCTGCGGGCAGGAGCAGGTGTAGGAGCTACCGGTATTTCAGTATCGGTTGTATTTATCTCTTCCGTTTCTGTTTCCTGAATCGAAACCTGAGTGTCGTCAGCCTGCTCAGACGGTGTAACGAGTGGAGTCTCAGCATCTACAACCTGATTCTCCTCTTTACGTTCAAGCTTTTCATCGGTCAGATATGCTGTATCTTCATATTCATCGACTATCTCGAATGTACCGTCAAAATTAGCATCTATTTTTGTTACCAGCAGCGTACCTGTATCAGGGTCAAAAGTACGAATTTTATCCACAACACCATCAAAATTCAAATCTTCATCAATCCGCACCAGAACACCATTTTCATAATAACGCCAGACATCATCTATACCATTATTTCTTGTGGATATAGATTCTGAGCGCAGCATGCCATTGGTATAAAATTTAGTAGTCTTGGTATTGGCATCGACCCTTTCCTTTTTCATCGCAAAGATCTCTGGCTGGGGCTCACACCCTGACAACAGTAGAAAAGATACGACAAAGCAGATTATGACAGCAAAAATAAAGCGCATTTTATAGTCCTTTATTATCCATGACCTCAGAATAGTATATATTATAGTGTTTTATCGAATTAATTATATAAAAAATTTAATCTTTTTACGCCCAATTAGCAGATAAGTTCAAAACTCAAAATTAAATTTAACATATTGCATCATACGCGAAATACTGTATTATTAACAACTATAATGACTTTAACAGCTTATACAGTCACATTATAACAAAAAGGAAATTTATTATGGCAACTATGTATTACGAGAACGAGATTGATCGTTCTGCACTTGAGGGCAAGACAATTGCCATCATTGGTTACGGCTCACAGGGTCACGCTCATGCTCAGAATCTTCGCGATTCAGGTTTCAATGTAATTATTGCAAACCGTCCAGGCAGTGCTAACGCCAAGCTTGCTGAAGAGCACGGATTTGTTGTCCACTCTGCCGCTGAAGCAGCACAGAAGGCTGATGTGATTATGATTCTTATGCCAGATGAAGTTCAGGCAAGTGTCTACAAAAAAGATATCGAACCACACCTCGAAGCAGGTAATATGCTGATGTTTGCTCATGGTTTCAACATTCACTATGGTCAGATCATTCCACCTGCAGATGTTGATGTTGCCATGATCGCTCCAAAAGGACCTGGTCACCTTGTCCGCAGTGAGTATGAGAAAGGCGGCGGTGTTGCCTGCCTTATCGCTATCTATCAGGACGCTTCAGGTAATGCCAAGCAGAAAGCTCTGGCATACGGTCTTGGTGTCGGCGGTGCCAGAGCCGGTATCATTGAAACCACCTTCAAAGAAGAGACAGAAACAGACCTCTTCGGTGAACAGACAGTACTCTGTGGCGGTGCTTCTGAACTGATCAGAGCCGGTTTTGAGACTATGGTTGAAGCCGGTTACCAGCCAGAAATCGCTTACTTTGAAGTTCTTCACGAGCTCAAGCTTATCGTTGACCTCTTCTACCAGGGCGGTATCAGCTATATGAACTACTCTGTATCCAACACTGCAGAATACGGCGGTCAGTCACGTGGTCCACGTGTCGTAAATGAAACTTCACGTCAGGCAATGCGCGAAGCACTGGAAGAAATTCAGAACGGTTCATTTGCCAGAGAATTCCTCTGTGAGTGCTTGGTAAATCAGCCTGTAATCAAGAAGATGCGCGACCGCGATAACAACAGCCTTCTTGAAGTTACCGGTAAAAAGCTCCGTAAGATGATGCCTTTTGTTAACCCAAAAGAGATCAAACTTTAATCTGAACTCTATCAATTTCAGATTCAAAGCTATAAAATTTAAAGAACCAGAGAGAGTAACTAACAACTCTCTCTGGTTCTTTTTAAACTATAGCTATATATTAACAGAGACCTACCCGCTAACCAATAAGTTATCAACTATCAGAGTTCATACCCGATAACATGCTGCATAATATCAACACACTGGCACATCTCTTCCAGATCTCCCCGCTCTGTATGGCCGTGAACAGCATGCATACCACAGCCGAGCACAACAGCAGGTAACCCTCTGGCATTATAAATATTAGCGTCTGAACCACCCTGAGCAATCACCATTTCCATTTCCAGATGGCACGCTTGCATCCCTTTACGCACGAGACGTACCGCAAGAGCGTCTTCAGCTACCCTAAAAGCGGAATAGCAGCTTATAACCTCTACTTCAACCGTCGCTTTTCTGATACTCTC
This sequence comes from Planctomycetota bacterium, assembly GCA_963677015.1. Classification (GTDB taxonomy): domain Bacteria; phylum Planctomycetota; class SZUA-567; order SZUA-567; family SZUA-567. The sequence continues at coordinate 1,077,186 of OY781533.1, read as the reverse complement.
CACACTGTCACCATCATCACCGATTCCTCTGCCGCCGATACCGCCGGCAACAAAGACACGCGCATCACGGACTGAAGCCTCAATACTGCTCAAAGTACGGGCAAGATGAAAATCCAGCAGTTCTTCACGATGACTGCGTATTTCATACTCGGCATAAGCCACATCCGGAATAACATTTATTGCGGTTCCAGAATACATAATTCCGATATTTGATGTGGAGAATTCATCCAAACGTTTACTTGGAAGGCGGGCAATAGTCTGCGCAAGCACCGAGGCCGCATTTATACGCTGCTCAGGAAAAGCGGCATGACCACCGGTTCCATGCACCGTTATCTCCAATGCGACTTTAGAAGGTGCTCCGACAATTATTTCATTGGGATAAGAATGATCCAGAGTAATACAGGCATCCATTCCCTGATATTCTTCTTCAGACAACAGAGACGCTCCCAGAGCTTCTTTCTCCTCACATACGGAGAACACAAACAGCAGCTCCCCATGCTCAAGTTTTTCCTCTTTTATAATACGTGCAAGTTCAATAAGACATGCCACTCCGCTCTTTGCGTCTGCTCCCAGAATACTGGTACCGTCAGAGGTAAAAATTCCCGTATCCTGCGAAAAACTTGGGACAATAGGCTTATCCCCCACCTCAACCGTATCCATATGACTGGTCAGCAGAAGATTCTTTCCTTTACCATTACGGGGAATTCTAATCAGAAGATTACCACAGTCCCCACCGGTCTCGGATGCGGCGCCATCTTCGGAAATTACAGCGCCCAGATCAAGAGACTCAAACTCATTTTTAATCCAATCAGCTACCTTACGTTCCCGTCTGGAAGGAGACGGTATCTGCACCAAATTCAGAAAAGTTTTACACAAACGATCCTTATCGACCCCCATGCCTCTTCCTCCACCTTATGATTAATATAAAATATTTCACGTACCAAAGCAGCAATAATAATGAACAGTTACTGACGTTCAAGCTCTTTCTTAAAGTATTCAAGTGTTACCTTCAGACCGTCACTCCGCTTGACCTTTGGCTCCCAGTCAAGTATTTTTCTGGCCTTAGTAATATCCGGCTGACGTACCTTCGGATCATTCTCCGGCAGATCCCGGAACACAATTTTACTCTTAGATCCTGTCAACGCTATAATCTCTTTAGCAAAATCAAGGAGTGAGACCTCTTCAGGATTACCAATATTTGTAGGATAAACCTCATTTGACATCAGCAGTCGAAATATGCCTTCCACCAGATCATCCACAAATTGAAAGCTTCTAGTCTGTGAACCATCACCAAAGACCGTAACATCCTCATCACGCAATGCCTGACACATAAACGAAGGAAGGGCTCTACCATCATTAAGGCGCATACGCGGGCCATAAGTGTTAAAAATTCGGACAATTCGCGTTTCAACGCCATGTTCGCGGTTATAAGCCATAGTCAGCGCCTCCGCAAACCGCTTGGCTTCATCATAGACACCACGCGGTCCTACAGGATTAACGTTTCCCCAATAATCCTCGGTCTGAGGATGCACCGCCGGATCACCATAGCATTCACTGGTCGAAGCCAATAAAAATCTGGCCTTCTTTGCTTTGGCGAGCCCCAGAGCATGCATAGTTCCAATCGATCCCACCTTCATAGTCTGGATCGGCATTGCCAGATAATCAAACGGACTGGCCGGAGAAGCAAAATTCAGCACATAATCAACTTTACCCGGAACAAGTATAGTTTCATAGATATTCTTCTTAAGAAAATGAAACCGGTCATTATCTGCCAGATGCTCAATATTCTCAACCCTGCCGGTACAAAGATTATCCAGACAGTAAACCCGCATCCCTTCATTCAAAAACCGCTCACAGAGATGACTCCCTAAAAATCCGGCACCTCCAGCAATAACCACAGTTTCCATCTATTCTCCTATGACTGAAATTCAACATTAAGTAATCACAACATTAATTATATTATTTAAACTGATACAAGCTGTTATTCAACACTCATACTACCGGAAATATACAATAAAACCATTAACCGGCATCAACAAAAGAACGCGCCCGAAACTCAACACCAATCTTTTCTGCAACCCTCTCTGCAGAGGCAACATCTATTCCCGGCATCGCCACAACACTGAGAGTAGTTGCAATGCCCGCCTGCTTACAGAGACCGGCAAACTCCAAAAGAGCCGGATAAGCAGCTTCACCAAAACGACTCCGGCAAATACGCAGGTATTCCTCAGGGTCAGCCGAATTAAGAGAGATACTCACCGCATCCACACACTCAGCCAGTTCAGGGACAATATTACGCTTAAAGTACAGATTAGCCAGACCATTGGTATTTACCCGTACCGGTTTGCCTTTGGCTTTAACATATTTTGCAACTTCCAGCAGCACCTCCAGCTTCATCGTCGGTTCACCATAGCCACAGAAAACGACCTCCTTATATCTGTCAAAATCGCCAAGTGCCGCAATAACCTCAGCAGCTGTTGGCTCAGCTTTCAAGGATATATCATGCCCTTTTACCACAAAACCATTGTTCCGGGCGCAGAAAGCGCAATCATTTGTACACTGATTGGTAAGATTTATGTATATGGAATCACGTATAGGGTAGGCAATTTCCCCACTCTCTTCTTCAAGACGAAGATTCAGAAAATTATAGGCGTTTCGGGTAGTTATACGCGCAATATCCTCGATACTGACACCACGCAGCAGAGCCAGTTCCTCAGCTATCCGCAACGTCTGCAGCGGATCATTACGCTCAACAGTTCTGGGTTTAGGAATAAGATAAGGTGAATCAGTATCAAGCAGAAGGTGTTTATCAGGAATTCTGGTGACAATCTTACGCAGCGGCACCTGCTCCATAAAAGTGATATTACCGGTTATCCCCAGATATAGATCCAGCTCTAACGCTCTTTCAAGCAACCGCTCCAGCTTTTTTTTACCGGCCACAAAACAGTGCCAGACAAAATTAATACCAGTACCGACATAAGGCTCAAGCATATCCAGACAGTCATCAGCACTGTCACGGGCATGAACCACCACCGGCAGTTGCAGTTCCTTTGCCAGATCAAGATGCATTTTAAAATGCTCACGCTGCACCTCCTCCGGCACCTGATCCCAGTACCAGTCCAGACCGGTTTCACCAATAGCCGAAGCATAGCGATTCTGCGCCAATTCATGCAAAAGCTTATAATCACCTTCAACATCGGTAATATCGCCGGTATTATTTGGATGTATGCCTACCGCAGCAAAGACATTCTCATGCACTTGCGCCAGTTGCAGACAAGCTTCTGAAGTTTCAAGACAGGTACCACAGCTGAGCATCTGCACCCCTTTTGCCGCCGCCTGTCTCAGCAACTGATCTCTATCCTCATCAAAACGCTGATCAGTAATGTGACAATGTGAATCAAATAATCTCACGCATCCTCCTTTTTTCCTAAAAATACTGCCTCTTTTGTATTTTATTGTTTTAACCACTAATTACAAGCATTCCAACATATTTTAACATTATTTTAAAGAATTAACCTTACAACTATAACCAGAATTATCCCTATTAACCGAAAAGGAAAAGCAAAATCCTCGTAATTTAACTATTAGCAGGAGTTTAATACTATTCAGGAGTACAGCTATGAAGAACCCACAGACTCTGACCGCCCAATGCAAGGTCTGTAAACGAATCGAGGACAACGGTGAGTTCAGGCTGCCGTGGCCTGGTGAACTTGGACATAACATTAGAGAAGTATATTGTCCCCGCTGCGCCAGAGAGACCCTTAGAGTTATACAGTCCGGCGCCTTCGCCCGCCATGCCGAGCTACGGCAAAAGCGAATTAACCGCGAAAAAATTGTCTGAAATCAGTCTTTTTTTAACATTGTCAAAATCAGTCCCCGGTAATATAATAAGTGTTAATCAATCAAAACTATATTATCCTCAAAGGGCTGCAAAGACTTGAAAAAAATCAGACTCAACATTCCAACCCTTAATTTTCTAACCTCGACAATAATCGCGGTTACTCTGGTTTTGTTGCTAAGTTTATTCTGGTATAAATCCCGAATGACGAATCTGGAAGTAGATTTTTTAAGCTACAGAGATCAATTATTTGAGATTTCCAAGGATACTGTTAAAAGCCTTGTCGACTCGGCCCTGCGCCTTATCGATACCGGCAAAAGAGAGATCAATACCGCCAATGAAGCATTACTGAAATCACAGACGACATCACTGAAAAATAATTTCATTGAAAAACCAGGAATCAGCAGTACTGACAAAGTAATTGAAAATATTAAAAACTTCAATACTTCCGAACAGAAAAGCTTCCCCTTTATTATCGATATTAAAAACAACACACTCATGCTGCCGCAGGATCTCTCCCGTGACAGCTACCTCCCTGATTACCTGAGCTCCGCAGATAAACGAACACTGCTGATTAACAAATCCCGCAATACTCCAGATGGAATTTTCTTTAATGACTCCTCCGACAGTAATCTCTCAACCAGAATTGTTAATAATTTTGGCTACGCCGTATTCAATCCGGCACACCAACTACTCATCGGTACCTGCTGGCGAAAAGAACTAATAGAAAATGAAGCTCAAAAAAGAGTACTCAACTATGTCAGTGATATAGGACTAGCTGAAGATGACTATATCTTTGTGCTAACCCCTGAGGGGAAAATGATGGCCCATTTTAACCCGGAGCGCATTAATAAAAACCTCTATGACTACACCGACAAAAACGGTGTCAAAGTTGTTCAGGAACTCATACAGGCTGCAAACGGCGCTAAATTCGGTGGCTTTATTGAATACACCTGGCGCAGACCAAGCACCAACGCTATTGCCAAGAAAATCGGTTATGCCAGAAAACTACAGGGACTGGACTGGATAATCGGCAGCGGATTGTATCTGGCCAACTTTGATGCGATGCTGGAAGAGCAGCGCAGAAATATGCAGCACTACCTGAATGCCGAACTTGAAACAATGCTATTGCTCCTGCTGGGGGCCATAGCTGCTATTACTGTTATTTCAAGTATTATCGCATTTATAGTTAAAAAAAATATACGGACCTTTATCTCCTCACTGCAAAGTTCTCTGACCAAACACTACTCGATTGATGATCACACCCATTTTATTCAGGAATTCAATGAAATAAGCGGCAGCACCAACAGTATAATTGCAGATCTTATTCAAAAAGAAAATGAACTGAACTCTTTCAACCAGAGTCTGGAAGACAAAGTAGCCAGACGTACCCATGAACTGCAAATAAAGACCAAGCAACTTGAAAAATCAAGCAAGCTCGCCAATGCCGCCAATGAATCTAAAAGTATTTTCCTGGCTAACATGTCACATGAAATACGAACACCAATGAATATAATCCTGGGAATGCAGCAGCTGCTGCTGAACTCTAAAGTAAACAAAACCCAGAAAAACTACCTGAAAAAAGCCAATCAGGCCGCTCAGTCACTGCTAGGCATAATTAATGATATTCTTGATTTCTCCAAAATCGAAGCTGGACAAATGAATATTGACAGTGTTGAGTTCAATATTGAAGAGACAATTAGTAACGTTCTTTCGTTTCTGACCTTCGAAGCAGCACAGAAAAATCTGGAAATAATTCTCGACTACGACACCAAAATTCCAGAAATCATTATAGGTGATCCACTAAGACTGCGGCAGGTTTTCTCCAATCTCTGTAATAATGCGATCAAATTCAGCGCCGAAGGCAGCATTGTAGTACTAGCTCACTTGCTGCACATTACAGGGGATACTATCGAAATTCAATTTGAAGTACGCGACAACGGAATCGGCATAGACAAGGATAAACAGGATATCATATTTGAACCGTTCAAACAGGCAGACAGCACTATTACCCGTGAGTTCGGAGGTACCGGACTGGGACTGATCATCTGCAAGCAGCTCATAGAACTCCAGGGCGGACACATAAACCTAAACAGCATCCCCAGTATTGGTACCACAATATCCTTTACACTTCCTTTCACTACCCGCGCAACCAGACCCCTCGTAGAAACATCAAATCATAAAAATCGTGATAAACGAATACTCATTCTTGATAAAAACTACCTGACATTGAAAATCCTGAAACGGTATGCTGAGGATTACGGATTCACCGCAGACACTGCCGGCACGCTTCAGGAAAGTTGTGAATTAATCGCCAAACAGGAAGAGTACTTCTCCTGCTACCACACAATAATGATTAATTCAACCCTGACCGGCAATCACGGTATCGAGACCTTTATCTATATTAACAAGCATTTTTCGCTTGCTGACACAAACTTTATTTATATGACCTGCCAAAGCACAATGGATCTTATTCGCTCCACCAAGGAACTGGGATTTACCAAAGTTATAACGAAACCAATAACCCCGAGTATACTGCAGCATATTCTAAATGACCCTAAGGACACCACATATTTCCCTCCAACCAGAATTGATGATTCATACCCGGACTTCAGACTGGATAACACCTCAATTCTACTTGTCGAGGACAATCCTATCAACCGGGAGATTGTGGAGAATCTTCTGCTCAATGCCGGCTGCAAAGTCACAGCTGCGGTAAATGGTGAAATTGCTGTTAATAAGGCCAAAGCCGAAAAATTCAATCTGATTCTTATGGACATACAAATGCCGGTACTGGACGGTCTGGAGGCGACCAGACGTATTCGAATTTTCGATCAAACTACGCCTATTATTGCCATGACTGCTCACGCTCTAAGTGAAGACTATACCAAGAGCATTGAATCAGGAATGAATGATCATTTAACCAAACCAATAAAATTTGATGACCTGTTTAAGACTATTTCAAAATTTATTACCCAGACAACAGCTTATGACACTGAGTCTGAACTTCAGGCAGATATCAGTAACCGCGCTGAGGATCACCCAAATAATAACGATAATTCAAATAATAATATCGCTAAAGAAACGGATCCGGTCTGGAGGAAGCTTGCAACCCTGCCCGCTATAAATCTACGGGAAGCGCTCTCCAATGTCGGCGGCAACAAAGAATTATTAAGCCATATTTACATGGATTACATTCAGGTTGGAACAGATACACTGAAAAAACTCGACTATGCCATAAAAGCCAATGAATACGAAGAAATAATTCGTCTCGCACACACAATTAAAGGCTCCGCAGCAACTATTGGTGCCACTCGACTTTCCAACTGCGCTGAAAAGATCGAAACCATATTAAATAATAGTATCGACACCGATATAAGCTCGGAATACTCTGAACTTACATCAGTTTTCAAAAACTTTCTGACCAGTCTGAATGATATTTTCAAAAATTTAAAAAACTGAGAGTTTGCTCAAACTACGATTAAAATTATTCTATTTAATCCTCTTTTTCACTGACACCCGCAAAATATTTATCTTAAATAACCCAACAACTAAATTTTTCATGCAATTATAGCCTTTTGAAGTTGTGAAAAAAAAGGGCATAATCTATAATTTTACTATATTATCACTATTCCCGTAACATCCAGATACAGCCAGGACATTACATTGACTAAACTCCGTTTACGTATTCCAACACTATTTTTTGTTATACTGACATCAATGACGATATCACTGGTAGCCATCTTTTCGGTTCTATGGTACTATTCCCGTCAAAATACCCTGGAAACAGAATTCGCCAAACGTAAACAGGAAATAATAACAAATTACAAAGAGCGGCTTACCGAGCAGGTAAATACCGGTATTGATATCACCATAGCCGGTCTGGAAGACATAAACATGCATTCTCAGGAAAAATTAAAAATTGAAACCTTGAAATTCAAGGACACATGCCTGCAACTGACAAAATATAACAAAGATCCAAACACCCGTAAAAATAAAATCCTGCAAGTACTCAATATTATTGCGAACACTCTAAACCCTAAACGCTCTGAACCTTTTCCTTTTATTATAAATCTAAATACCAAAAAGGTGGTTTTCCCCTCAATAGTGTACAATAATATTCTTGACAATACTGCGAACCAAAACACCTTTAATAAAAGAATAGCAAAAATAATTGATGGGATAATAACCAATACCACCAAGACCAGGCGAGGTTACTATTTCAACTCACTCTTTGAAATACCGGCAAAACCAGATAGAATTATCAGACATAAATGCTATACTCTTCACGTTCCTCAACTCAATATAATAGTTGGCTGCTCATATTATGACGATCATGTGGAAGCAACAGCCCGCAAGCATATATTCACTTTTCTATCCAAAATAAGATCTTCCAACAACAGCTATATTTATGTTTTCAACACTAAGGGGATAATGCTCTACCATCCAACCTCAAAATATATTGGCCAAGAAATACTCCATAATACAGACATTAACGGTGTTGAACTTGCCAAAGAATGCATAGCACTGGCGAAGGATAAACCTGAAGGCGGATTTATAGATTATGTATATCCGGTAAATGATAATTCACCTCCATCTCCTAAAATAGCCTTTGTAAAGAAAATCCCCAGGCTTAACTGGTTACTGGTAAGCTCGATCTTTGTTACGGACTTTGACGAAATGCTGAAGCAAAGTAAGGATGATCTGGAAGAAGCACTGCATTACGATTTACAAAAAGCAGGATATATGCTGATCCTGATAATTTTCATTGAGTTTGCAGTATCCCTATTTATTTTCAGTAAAGCAAAACAATACATAAATATTTTTACCAGATCACTTAAACAGGCAATTAATGAGCGCAGTCTGCTGAACCTTGAAGCATTCGATCTTCCCGAACTGCAGGAGATATGTATTAACACCAATAATATGCTGGCCGATCTGCTGTTTGCGGAGAATGAACTTAAAGAGCTGACCTTCAGGCTGGAAGAAAAGGTAGCACTACGAACTCAGGAACTGCAGACCAAAAGCAAGCAGCTCGAAGATTCCATGAAACAGGCTAATTCCGCGAATCAGGCAAAGAGCAATTTTCTGGCAAACATGTCACACGAAATCCGAACCCCCATGAATATTGTTCTCGGTATGCAGCAGCTTCTGCTGGATTCAAAAATAAACAACACACAGCATAACTATTTAACCAAAGCAAACCAGGCGGCCATGTCACTTCTGGGAATTATCAACGATATATTAGACTTCTCCAAAATAGAAGCCGGAAGACTTCATATTGATAAAATCGAGATGAGCATTGAAGAGACGACAAGTAACATTCTTTCCTTTATGAATTTTGAAGCCGCCAAAAAAAACATAGAACTTATATTCAATTTTGACATGAACCTGCCATGTTCGGTTCTCGGAGATCCGCTACGACTCAGGCAGATAATTTCCAATCTCTGCAACAATGCTATCAAGTTCAGTTCCAAGGGAAATGTTATAGTAACCGTTCAGAGCAATCATACCAAAAACGGAACCGTTTATGTTGATTTCAAAGTTCAGGATAATGGTATTGGAATCTCACCCGACAAACTAAAGGATTTATTTACTCCATTCAAACAGGCAGACAGTACTATCACCAGAAAATACGGAGGAACGGGGCTCGGACTAGTCATCTGCAAACAACTTATCGAACTCCAGGGTGGACGCATTAGCTGTACAAGTATCCCGGGTAACGGAACTACTTTTACCTTCACGCTACCCTTTATAATAGACACCAATCAGCCAAATCCCGCTTACCAGATAGCCCCCTTGCACAATGGTGAGAGGGTCTTGCTTATTGACAGCAATCCACTCACCCTCTACACAATAAAACGTTTCTGTATTAACGGTAATTTTACAACGGATACCGCAAGTTCTCTCGCTGATGCCTGCAATATGATTAAAAGCAGACATGATGAAACTCCCAGATACCACACTATTCTAATAAATTCGATTATTTCAAATATTGAAGCAAGAGTCATTATGGAACAGCTAAAACATTCATTCCCTCTAGAGGATACAAACTTTATTCTAATGACCCAGATAATATCACCTGAAATTATTCGCGAAGCTAAAGCTGCTGGTTTTTCTATGACAATATGTAAACCAATAGCTCCTGGGAATCTGATGCGGATTCTTGAAAATCCTCATGATACGGAAAAGAGTCCGTCTAAAATTCTTTCCTCAATAAATTTCACTGAAAACAAGTTGCAACACGCTTCAATATTGATTGTAGAAGATAATGCAATAAACCAGGAGATATTGGAAAATCTACTGAAAAAAATAGGCTGCAACATAGCCTTTGCAAATGATGGAGCGGAAGCAGTTGAGCAGACACGAATGAATCATTACGATCTGATTTTCATGGATATTCAAATGCCGATTATGGATGGACTGACAGCAACAAGAGAAATACGAAAATTTGATACAACGACACCTATAATTGCCATGACCGCTCATGCGATGCGTGAAGACTATGCAAAAAGCATTGAAGCAGGTATGAATGAGCATGTAACGAAACCGGTAAAAGTTGAAAAACTGTATAACATTATCAAAAAGTTTATAACCCTGAAAACCTCAAAAAACGAGGACAGTGCAGCTACCGGCGATAGCAAGCGATCATCCTCCTCACCTGCCGATAATTCCAAAATAAACTCAAATGACCAAATTGACCGCATATGGACCAGACTTGTTGAGGTACAGCAACTTGACCTTTTTGAAGCTCTTGAAAATACCGGCAGGGACAAAGAACTTTTAATCAATATTTACCGTAACTATCTGACAGCAGCTGAAGAAGCCCTGCAGCAGCTAAAAAATGCCCTTACAAACAAGCAGACAGAAGAAATATTTAAAATAGCACACACTCTAAAAGGTACCTGCGGTACGCTCGGTGCGACCAATATACTGAATATTGCAGAGGATATAGTAAATACCCTGAGAACAGATAAATCTTCAGATACAACAGGCAGCTGCAATGAACTGATTACTGAAATACAGCTTTTAATAACCCAGCTGCAAAAAGTTTTCAATTCATAAATGCCGGACTCAGATTCAATCCAAATAAAATATACTTTTAATTTTTCATTCACGTTATTATATCCACCCAACCATCTCAGTAGCATCATCCAGTAAACAACCACAATGAGAACCAATGCGTATAAATTACTTTTAAGCGTATAAGTTATATCAGCCTGATTATTCTACTTATAAATAACAGCTAAATCAAAAACCGTAAAATCCAACATTTTAAACACCTCTTATACAAAAAAAGGGACCGCAAATTTGCGATCCCAAAAACATAAACTCATACTATTATCAACCTGACTCAATCCCAGGCAGGCGTATCAGCATCATATCCCGCATCATCCTGCTGCATTTTATCTGCTACCGGATGAGAGTAACGACCATAATTATCATCAAACGCAGTCGCTGAACCGCCGTCAGGAGTACGCTGAATTCCCAACCAGCCCTTAGGTGTCAAGTTAACATAAAAACTGATATTATTATTATCAAGATGATCAATAACCGCACTTACCGATAGCTCCATCGTATCAAGATCTCGTATCAGGCCAATTCTCTGACTCTGCAGACCACTGCCGCTAGGTTCATGCCAGACCTTAGTAATTTCATCACGGTATCCCTTCTGATCGCTCCACTGATAAGAAATAGCATATTCCAGAGCGTAATGACTATGTTTATTCCAGAGTTGAGTTCTGACAGCCGCAGTTGTCAGATTAGACTCACCGCTGTTAACCTCCTTCTGAAAACCGAACGCACTGTCATACTCTGGCGTATACCCAGAGCCATATGTATGAGTAAGATAACCGCGTAATTTCTTACTGAACCAGTAATCGGTACCAATTGTGGCAGAACTGACCCTTTCAGATGCAAAACTATACGACATATTACCAAAAAGGCTCCAACTCTCTAATGGATATACCGCACCATCCATCACAAAGTCTTTCATGATATTATTACTGTTATAGTCCCTGGCCTCATGTCCGTCAAGAATTACACCGGTCTTCATATTGAAACGGGCAAGTCGCCTGATTGAGCCATTATCACGCTTGGTATCAAGCTGCTGGAAAAGATTAAACTCAACAGTATGTGATTTACGGTAATTATCAATATCATCTAGATAATAAAGCTCTGCTCTATTGGTCACCGGTGCTTCATTACCGATAACACTTATTGTTGGTTCAATCATATGCCGCATTGAGTCAAAGTAACCAAAGAAGCGAGAAGAAAAATCAACGCCCCAGGTTGCCGCCGCATTGAATTTTCCGTCATTGGTAGAGCCGTAATCTCCATTATATCCCTTCGAATACCCGGCGAGAAAACCACCGGCATGAGGTCTGATATTTAGAATTCCCAGATCAAAAGGAGCACTAAGCTCAGTCTTATTATAGACCCTGCCGATCCACGGCGTTACTCCATTATTCTCCATACGGTAATTCTGGTTCAGCAAATTATTGCGGTCTCCCTGTGACAGTTCTGAAAGTTCATCATCAAAACGGTGACGAAGCAGACCTGCACGCATATCACTGTCCAGATACACCGGTAATTCAAATAGCTGCATCCCAGGTAGTGAGGCACGCCACTCCGGCATATAATCGGTCTCTGACTGAAAATCATTGATACGCCCCTGCACAATCATCTCGGTCACAAACTGGTCTCCCAGATAACGCAGCGTGGCATTTGTCTTCTTCTCTTTGAATTTATTCCACTCATCGCGGAAATACTCTTTAAGAAAATCCCGGTCGGAGAAATAATGAGTCTGAGCCCGCAAATCAATTTCATCAGTAATATTCTGAGTATGCCACCATTCCAGCAGATAGCGATCCTTATTCCCATACAGACCTCTATCCTTATTATAATACTTATTACTGGTCCAATTATTGGCGGCGAATTCATTGTCTTCATTACGGCGGGTTATATCATCACCATTGGAAATATAAATTTCTTTGGTCCAGTAACCGCGGAAGTGTCCGATACCACCGTTACCGATACCCTTTACGCTATAATTCAGCTCTCCCCCCAAGCCATACCCGCGGTTCGAACGATAATCAACATTGGCAAATATAGTATCCAACTGGGCAAAACGTACAATTTTATTGCCGTTCTCATCATATTCAGGATTCTTGAATCTCCAGCCAAGACGATTGAGCCAGTATACCCCCTGCTTGCTGTCAGATCCGACCGAAGTAGAATAAAGCGGCCAATCATATTGCAGGTCATAGATAAGGTAAGGGAAATAAAAGATCGGAACTTTACCTATTTTAACAAAATTATGAAACGCCTCAACCTTCTCGCCGTTACGGATCTGAACCGACTTGGAAGCAATACTCCAGTGCGGCCTTGCATAATTTGACGGAGACGCGGTCACGTTGGTAGCTTCATAATGATCTTTTGAGATCATACGCATATCGGTAGCGGTCAGATTCATACGGACTTTACCGGAATCCATCTCCTTACCGGAATTTCTGGAATTATCAACCATTTCAAAGCCACTGCTGCCCCCTAAAGTCGGACGACTGAGGCTGACATCTTTTTCTTCCACAGAATCTACCGTATTTACAGTATTATCTTCATTACGCAGTCGGATCTTCCGGGCACGCCCTTTCCAGTCCTTCAAGTCGAAGTAAAGCTGCTCACAATTAATATAGGTTCCCTTAGGATCCTTTACCGAAACATCTCCTTCAGCATAAAGCTTATTGGTATCGGTAAAGAATACAATGTTTCGAGCCTGTATAGTTCTTCCCTGGATTGTCAGTAGAGCATAATCACGGATCATTACCGCATTCTTACTTGGAAGATAATTCAGCGTGCCGCCGGTAACATTAAAATTGTCACCAAATACCTGTGAAAAAATGCCATCACCGCCGGATAGAGGCGTTCCTGAATCTGCGGAATCATCCATGATAGAATCAATACCTTCCGCATTGGCTTTAAATGTTAAAACAAGAAGTGAAAAAATCGCCAAAAGGCAAATTAATTTTTTTGTCATATAGTAGAACCAGTCTCACCAACCAGATAAAAGCAATAGCTAAACAAACCGCACTTTTCTACAGTATATTAACGGAAAAACACAGCTAAACCATTAATTGCCAAGCAGAAACCAACATTATTATATAAACTGACCCCCGGATTGTCAAAATCTTTTAAGAAATGCCGCAACATAACTGAAAAGACTGCAATCCCAAAATTCCTAGTCTTATAGTTTACTTACCCGGAATTTAAGTTTTCTTTTATATTTTCGGATATAATACGGCATTTCTTCTGTAAATTAATTTTTTCCGAAGGAATGAGTCATATAAACAGATATTTAAAATTAGCAGGTTACAAACATTCTGCACGAAAGGAATCAAATATGAATAAAAGAATAAGCAAACAATATACAGCCAAACCTATTGCCACTCTAGCAGCAACAGAAAGTGAAAAACAGTTTACAACCACAGTAAAAGCTGCGGCACTGGCAATTTCAGCTATTACATTTATGGTACTGCTGACAATGACAATCCTTTCACTTTAATTAATAACTCCGATAAAGTGCTGAATTTATTTTCATTATCTCCTGAAAAACAACAAATAAGCTGAAACACGACGCAAATCCCTAATAAAGAACCTGTGAGAAAACCTCCAGGTTCTTTATTTATTTAATGTCCGCGGCAACCAGATTAATTTGAAAACTAAATGGAATTATATCGTATTTTAGATATAATAGCCCCCAATCATTGGGCATAGGAGAATAAATGAATATAACATTTTTGATTATCTGTTATTTAGCCGGATCTATCCCCTTCGGGCTCTTGATTGGTTTTATCAAAGGAATTGATGTACGGGAGCACGGCAGCAAAAATATTGGCTTCACCAATGTAAAACGCGTCTGCGGTACAAAAACAGCGATACCTGTACTGCTTTTAGATTTTCTAAAAGGCTTTCTCCCGGTTATCGCTCTGGCTCCAGTAATAACAACCGGCGATTATGCAGAGGTTTACCGGGCCTGCGGCGGAGTGATATGTGTTTTAGGACATAATTTCCCAATCTGGCTCAGATTCAAAGGTGGAAAAGGAGTTGCTACCGGCGCCGGAGTCTTCTGTGCACTTGCACCAATACCAATGCTTATAGGTACATTGACCTGGATCATTCTGGTCAAATTTTACAAATATGTATCTTTAGGTTCGATTATAGGCTCATACGTAGCAACACTGTCGCAGATAGTTATTCATCTTTATTACCATGATCTTGGCAATATTGAAGTACTAACCCCGACAGTAATAATCTTTCTTATAAGTCTGCTTGTGACTATTCGCCACCGCTCGAATATTTCAAGACTTTTGCGGGGAGAAGAAAACAAATTCTAGCAATTAATTGCAAAAACAATATTATATTCTACTATCTATACTATACATTATATATAATAAATTATAATATTAACCTTGATAGAAAGCAAAACAAATGGATATACTCAACATAACAGTTCTGGGTGATGGCGCATGGGGAACAGCGTTGGCGCGGGTAGCAGTAGCAAATACTCACAAAGTAACAATGTGGGGACACGATAAAGCTTATCTTGATGAAATGGTTCAACGTCGTGAAAACTTTAAATTCCTCCCCGGAGTTCCATTATCACCAATGCTTTCATTTGAAAATGACATGGAAAAAGCGGTAAGCGAAGCAGATATTATTATCAGTGCCATACCGACCATCTATATGCGTTCTTCACTGGAAGGGAAAAAAGGAATCATCCCAAGTTCCGCCGGAATTATTTCGGTTACCAAAGGTATTGAGCAGAATACACTGATGCGGCCAACTGAAATTATCCGGGAACTGTTGGGACATGACAACATTGGTGTTCTTGCCGGACCGAGTCACGCCGAAGAAGTTGCCCGGGACTGCCCTACAATGGTTGTAGTCGGAGCCGACAATGACGATTTCGCAGCTAAAGTTCAGAAAGCACTGATGTCACCAATGTTCAGAATCTACACCGGCACAGATCCCAAAGGAATGGAGATCGCCGGAGCACTTAAAAATGTTATGGCTCTCACTGTCGGCGCTTGTGAAGCGATGAATCTTGGCGACAATCTGATCGCCGGACTTCTCACCCGCGGACTGGCGGAGATGGTAAGACTGGGCGTAGCTCTGGGCGCGAATCCGGAAACATTCTATGGACTGGGAGGATTTGGTGACCTCATAGTAACCTGCTTCTCAAAACACAGCCGCAACCGCCGTTTCGGCTATGAAGCGATGAAGACCAACTCACATAAATTTGCCTTGGAATCACATGATTATGTCGCCGAAGGCTATTTCACCTCAAAATCGGCTCTTGATCTGGCGAATAAATTAGGGGTTGAAATGCCAATTGTAGAACAGGTCAATAAAGTATTCTACGAAGCAAAGGATCCACAGAAAGCGATAATTGAACTTATGTCCCGCAAAGCGAAGACCGAATAATTACCCGATTTTAGTTTTAAACCGACAGACAGCAACAGAAGAGATAAGTGATGATAGATATTCTTGAATATAATGTAAATGAGGAAAAATTCCAGCGTATACTTGCTCGCGGTGACTTTGAAAGTACTGAGATCAGAGCCAATACCGAAGCTATTATCAAAGAAGTGCGTGAACATGGCGACAGTGCGCTCTGTGATTTTTCAAAACGTTTTGACGGTGTTGAACTGAAACCGGAAGAATTACTCGTCAGTGAAGAGGAATTCTCCGAGGCCACCCAGCAGGTCAGCAGCGATTTTCTCACTACCATAACTCTCGCGCGCACCAATATTCGCCGCTTTCATGCCTACCAGAGGCGCAGCAGTTACATGCATGACGATGGTGACGGGGTGAGGCTTTCCAAGCGTGTTCTGCCTCTGGACAGCGTGGGTGTTTATTGCCCTGCCGGCAATGCTCCGTTATTCAGCACCATGATCATGGCCGTAGTTCCAGCGCAGATTGCAGGTGTGGGTGAGATATATGCCTGTGTTTCAGCCGGCAAAGACGGCAAGGTTGATCCGCACATTCTGGCAACAGCGAAAATGCTTGACCTTACAGGAGTTTATAAAATCGGTGGCGCGCATGCAGTTGCCGCTATGGCCTACGGTACTGAAACAGTCAAACGAGTTGCAAAGATTGTCGGTCCCGGCGGGCCATATGTAAATATGGCCAAACGTCTGGTATTCGGAGCCTGCGGCATTGATTCACTAGCCGGACCGAGTGAGATTGTTGTCGTAGCCGACGAGACAGCCAAGGCAAGGTATGTTGCTGCAGATATGATGAGTCAGCTCGAACACGGCAGTGGACATGAATCAGGGGTTGTTTTCACCGATAGCCGTGATCTGGCGGCTGGTATCAAAATAGAACTTGAGAAACAGCTGAAAACTCTAAGCCATAGCGATAAGATAAAGACCGCCTTGTCACGTTTCGGCGCGATCTACCTCTGTAAAAATCTTTACGAGGCAATTGATGCGGCAAACCTTATAGCTCCGGAGCATCTGGAAATCATCGCGCGTGATGAACAGGACCTTCTCGGTGAAGTCACCAACGCCGGCGCTGTATTTCTTGGCAGCTATTCATCCGAACCGGTCGGCGATTATTTTGCCGGGACCAATCATATTCTGCCTACAGCCGGTACCGCCCGTTTCATGAGCAGCCTCTCGGTCTATGATTTCATCAAGGATATTTCGGTAATAAATTACAGCAGACAGCGTCTGGAAAAGACCTCCCGTCACATTATAAGCATGGCGGAACTGGAAGGACTGACTGCTCATGCCAATGCCATAAAAGTGCGTATGGAATAGTGTTCAATGCCTGAATTTATTATCAGAACATTCGGCTGTAAAACCAACCAGTATGAATCCGAAGGAATCCGGGAAGCTCTCAATGCTTCCGGCTGGCATGAATCCAGTAGCCCAGAGCAGGCTCAGGCAGCTATTATCAACACCTGTACCGTAACCTCCCGCGCCGGAGCAAGCGCCAGAAACACTATCAGAAAACTCCTCAGTAAGAATCCCTCTCTACGCATAATTCTTACTGGGTGTGCTGTCGATGTCGCTGAAGAATGGCTACAGGCACTACAGGTTGAAAAAACCTTTAAAAACACGGAAAAAGACCTTATTGCCGCTTACCTCAACCACGAGCAGAATCAGCTGCCGCATACAGGTAATGGCTTTGATTTTTCAATAAATCATTTTGACGGCCATACCCGCGCCTTTCTCAAAATACACGATGGCTGCGATAATTTCTGCTCTTACTGCATAATTCCATATGCCAGAGGCGTCCCACGCAGCCGGAGCCTGCAGGAAATATTATCTGAAGCAACAAAACTGGCAGCCAACGGCTATCATGAACAGGTGCTTACCGGCATCAATATCGGCGCATACAGTTACAACGGAGCAACGCTGGCCGATCTCCTGCAGCAGCTCTGTGAGATCCCGAAGCTGCAGCGAATACGCCTGGGCTCCATAGAGCCTATCTATCTCAGTTCCGAGCTGCTGCAGACAATAAGAGATTATCCTAAGATCTGCCCGCACCTGCATCTGCCCCTGCAGAGTGGCAGCAATGCGGTGTTAAAATCAATGAACCGTAAATACAGCCGTGAATTTTTCCTTGATTGTGTTGCTCAAGCCAGAGAGGCACTGGCAAAACCGGCAATAACCACAGATATCATTGTCGGTTTTCCCACAGAGGATAACCGCGCTTTCAGTGAGACCATAGACACTGTAAACAAAGTAGGTTTTGCCCGCAGTCATATATTTCTCTTCTCACCCCGCAGCGGTACTCCAGCCGCAAAAATGAAGCGTCCGCCCCAGCGTGAAGCCGATCAAAGGCGGCATATTCTGGAGAAATTGACTACTGAACAGGCACACGCTTACAGCGAAACACTTATCGGCTTCAATAATGAATCTGTTATGCTTGAGCGCATTCAGAAAAATACTGCATACGGTTACCTTCAGCGTTATATACGTGCGGAAATCAGCATTAATACCGGATCGTCCCAACTGCGTAAAGGTGACATTTATTCAGTAAACATAACCGGTTGCAAAGAGCAAAATCCCAATAAAATTCAGGAATCGGAGAATGTTCTTGAGTGCGGGGTGACAAACAAATAATATAATAGCAGAAAGGGTTATTATGCAAAAGATTATAATCATCCTCTGCCTACTCACTCTTACCGCGGGTACGGCACTGGCAGATCAGACAAGCCACCGCAAACTGGCAATTCAGCTTGTGCGTATTTATGAAAAGGATATCGACAGCAATTACAGCATTACTAATGAGGTAAACAATCTGATCAATCATAACCCGCGTCTCAAGCCATATCGTCAAGCGCTTACGACCTTCATGAAAAAATATCTCAGCAACAATCAGCTAAAAGGCTATCTGGTACTGGCTTTCATGCAGCAGTTCCCGGAAGACAAACTCAAGGAAATTGTTGAATTCCTTTCCAGTCCGGCGGGAAAACTCTGGCGCGAAAAATCCAGTAACTTCGGTCAAACAATAAACAACATAACCGGAGCAGTTCTGACAAAACATAGAGATGAACTTATGAAGCTTCTAGGAAAGCAATAAATACACTGTGCATATTTTCTGACCACGGTCAATGCTGCCCGGGAAAATACCTCGCCAGAATATAATCACTATTTTCCCCAGACAGGAAAGGTTATACAACGATGAAAAGGTTACTGCTTATAATTCTGCTTATTACCATCTCTGCCCCTTCACTACTGGCTGAGGATGCAATAAAAAAACGCCTCGCCGATGACCTCATAGTTAATTTTTCTATCAAAGAGAGCACTAATTTCAATGTCGAGAAAGTAGCGGATCTGATAATCGAAAACGAACCTCAATTCAAGCCGTACCGCGAGGTTCTTATTGATTTCTATACCCGCCATCTTACCTGGGAGAAAATCAAGCCAACCTTTGAGAACATAATCATGAAGGAATTCAGTGAAGATGATCTGGTACGGATCAATGAATTTCTTCGGAGCAAGGCATTCAAAGACTGGACAGAATCATCAGGTGACATAAAGACTCTGCCTGAAGCTGAACAAAATATAATTCTGGAATTTACCGGAAAAGACCTAGGAATACATTTTTTCAAGGTAACCGAAGATTTCGTCACCGCCAGTAATAAATTCATAGGCAAGGTTACCCTCGAGAACAAGGAAGAACTCGAAGCCATGATCAAGAAAAAAACCAAAGAACTAACCCAGTAGCACAACTTCAAACTTTTAAGTAATAAGAAAATCTCAGAAAGGAATTAATAATGCGTAAAATACTGTTCATTCTCGTTGCAATACTTGGTTGCACTCTTTCAGCCGGTGCAGATGAAGCAAGCCATAAAGAGCTGGTCAAGCAGCTGTTCACTGTAACCAACATGAAAGAAGGAGTTGATGACACCTGTAAAGAGGTTATCAACATGCAGATGAAGAGCAACCCGATGATGGAACCATTCAAAGACGTTATCACTGACTTCTTTACTAAATATATGAGCTGGGAAAGTTTAGAGCCGGAAATGATCAAACTTTACATGGACACCTTCACCGAAGATGAACTGCGCGACATAGTCAGCTTTCTCTCATCTCCTACCGGCATTCTCTATACCGAAAAGTCATTCGACCTCAATATGCAGATTCTTCAGATTGGTCACAAACGCATTACCGACAATATGGGTGAGCTTGACGCTATGATCTCAGAGAGAGCAAAAGCTATGATTGAACAGGAAAAGCAAAAAGCCGCCCAGCAGGCAGCAACAGCTAAGTCCAACACAGCAGAATCCCAGACTTCTGATGATACAACTGCAGATACCCCTGCTGAATCTACAGCACCGACAGAATAAAATACTTTTGCTATTAATATTTAATACGCTATGGTATCCAGAGATAATCTCTGGATACCATTTTTTTTAACTTAAAGCTATAACAATATAAACATATCCTCTGCTCAGCTTAATAAAAAACCACGTTGCATCAGAGATTACATTTATCTACAGAAACTTTTTATGTATATATACTTACATTAACTACGCTCAACAGATTCTTGCTCCGCAGCTAAATACGTACAAATTTCACATAAAAAGTAACCAACTTTTACAAAAAAAAGTTTAAAAATCCTCAAGAGATTGACAATCGTTCCGATAACAATAATGAGACGTTTGGGGACGTTCTTGAATTATTAGAGGTAAAACATCCGCTCAGCTTTATTGACTGCAATAAATCTGGCGGAAACTTGTAGTTTATTTACAGCAAATAACAGCAAGAAGATAACCGCAGTCAGCTTATATCAGACTGCACTAAACGGGAGCAAAAACTATGGCACTACCTACTTCTACAATCGGCGGCCTGATCTCCGGCATGGATACCAACTCTATTATCGAACAGTTGATGGATATTGAAAGAGTTTCGGTTAAAAGGCTAGAAAATAAAAAGTCCGAGCTTGATCTGCAGCTTGAAGCATATCAGAGCGTAAATAACCTCTTACTTGAATTTGCAAATAAGAGCAGTACCCTTGCCGAATCAACAATCTGGAACACCAAAAGCGCCTCATCCAGCAATGAAAGTGCACTTAGTGTAACCAGCACCGATAGTGCTGTTAATGGCAGCCATCAGTTTAAAGTTGCCCGTCTGGCCTCCAATGCCAAATTCATGTCTGGAGGTTTTTCCAGCATGGATGATCCAGTTTTGCCAATGGGAATAGGCACAGAGCAGGTTGAGTCCGAATATGATCTCGACACTCAGATTGCAGATTTCAACGGCGGAGCCGGAGTTGATATGGGCTGGATCACCCTGAATCAGGGTGCCAACAGTGTTAATATTGATCTGAGTGGTTGTGATACCATGCTTGATGTTGTCGCCGAACTTACCGGACAGGCATCAAACGCCGGCATAAAAATAAGTGTAAATATTTATAATGAGAGCAATCAGGATCTGGCTGAAGATGTCGGCATGCCTATGGGATTGTCTATTACCTGTGATAATCCTGATGACGGGGCTATTGTATTCTCCAACTATGACGGTTCGACTGGAAACCCAGCCAGCACCTGTGCAGAAGATCTGGGACTCACCACTCTAACCGCGATGGACAACTCCGGTCTATCCGGAGTTTTTGAAGGTGATGATCTCTATAAATGGGATCTTCCAAATCCAACTACCGACAAAGCTGTCTCAGGAACAATAACCTTGGAAAATGCTCTCGGGCGCTGTGTTCGCGATACCGAAGTAAAATCACTCAACGGCGGACTTGGAATCTACCATGGTTCAATTCGTGTCAGTAATTCCGATGGAGACGTTACCGAGATTGATCTCTCCACCTGTGAAACCCTGAAAGACATCACCACAACCATCAATGATACCTATGGCGCAGGTATAGAAGCTTACGTCGATGGCGATGGCCTGAGAATTATCGATAAAGCCGGTGGCACCGAAACCATGCATATATCTAATGTAGGCTCCGGCACCACCGCTACAGATCTTGGTCTTACCAATCTTACCTATGATGCGGCTTCCGACGAGTACATCGGCACAAACATTAATCAACTTAATGACAGAACCTCACTGAAAATGTTGCGTGACGGTCTGGGTATCAATGACGGCGAATGCGGCGATGTTATTATCCGCAAAGACGGTGTTGAATATATCGCAGATCTGGGTGATGCCCAGACACTGGGTGATGTTATCTATGCACTTAAAAATGCCGAATCAGATGCCGGTAATAAAATCCGCAATCTCAATGTATCACTTGATGATAATGGCATTAAAATGGAGACAACCGACGGCACAACCTTTACTGTCCGCAGTGATACCGGAGCAGACAGCTCAAATACAACAGCCCTTGATCTGGGCATTGACACCGACACCAATGAAGTAAGCTCATTTACCGGTTACAAACTCACCGGCGACCTCAACAGCGTACAGATAGAACGCCTGATGGGAACCAAGAGCTTCAGCCGCGACACCTCACTCAAGGAATATGCCAATATTAATGCCGGTGAAGAGATAACCATAACCGATAAAGTCGGACGCTCGGTAACCTTTACCGCTGAAGAAGACAGTACCGTCGGCGATATGCTTGATGCCATCAACAATCCTAACGACACCTGTCAGGTTCAGCTCTTCATGGAACCTGAAACCAACAGCTTCACTCTGGCAGATACCAGTAATCTCTTTGCATGGGTAGATGAAAACACCCTTATCGATGATCTGAAAAATGGTGAATTTTTCGACGATTCTTGGCAGATAGGTTGTTCCGATTCTGAAGGAAATGAGACCAGCTTTGATTTTCAGGGAGTGACAACGCTTGGCGACATGATCGATACCTTCAACCAGAAATGTCAGGACGCGGGAGTCCTTCTCGAAGCCAGCATCAATTCTGCCGGTACCGGTATTGATATCGAAGATACCGGAAATGGTGACGAGCCGGTTAAAATTGGTGAAATCGGTTCTGACGCCCACGCTGCCGAGCTCTTCGGTATCGCCGGTGAAGGCATCGGCGGTATCAATGGTACTCTGCCCCGTCCAGATTCTGCGGCTGTCGGAGTTGTAGGAGATCTTACTGTTACCGGACTAATTGGTTCAAAAATCGGTTTTGCTGCCGGTAATGATGTTGCTTCTGGAGAGACTACAGGTCTTAAAGGCACTCAGTTCATCTTTGACGGTATCAATGGTTGTGCCGGCATGAAAGGTATCATGCCAGACGGCACCAAATATAACACGCTGGATGGTTTTACAGCCAGTGTCAACGGCACCGATTACACCATTGATCTCTCAGGTATCGGTTCTGATGACAGTATGACCGATCTCATCAAAGAACTCAACTCACAGATGAGTTCTCAGGGACTTGATATTAACTTCAGTCTGAATAATGCGCAAAATGGACTCGAAGTTGAGAATAACAGCGGTTATGACCTCACCTTCAGCAATCTTGCCAGCTCCAGAACTGCAACCGACCTCGGTCTTACCAGTAAAACCTTTGAATCCGGCGAATCTGTTAATGCCGGTGATCTGGACACCCAATGGATTTCGCGCTCCACCACCCTTGAAAGTCTTACCGGTGACGCTGCATTCTATGCTGGAAAAATAAGTATTACCAATACTACCGGACAGATGTCAGAGATCTCTTTCAGCGGCGCTGAAACAATTGGTGATGTTATTGACGCAATCAATAATGACGGTGTAGGTATAACTGCAGGCATTAACTCCAGCGGTGACGGTATCATTATTTTTGATGATGCCAATGGAGAAGGCAAGCTTACTATTCGTGAAGTCAATGGTGGAACCACAGCCGAAAAACTGGGACTTCTCGGCAGCGGAGATTATGAAGTTGACGGCAGTTTCGAACGTTCCATCACTGTAGATCCTGATGATGATCTGCGTGATGTAATGAATAATATTGCCAACTCCGGTATTGACGTGCAGTGTTCCATCATCAATGACGGTTCAGACTTTGCTCCATACCGCCTCTCAATTACCAGCTCAAACTCCGGCAAAGAGAGTGATCTGCTCCTTGATACCGACATCGCGGCTTTCGATTTTAACAAAACCTCCAGCGGTAAGGATGCAGTACTGCTCTATGGTCAGGGTAACAGCGGAGTCAGTCCGGTTATGATCACCTCTCCAACCAATGATAATAACGCTGCCGTCCTAGGTCTTGACATTAGTATGAAACAGACAACCGAAGACTGGGTAACAGTCAACGTTTCTCAGGAGAAATCACAAATTGCAGACAGCATAAATGAACTTGTAAGTGCCTATAATGCTATTATTGATCTTGTTGACGAATTTGATGACTGGGATGAAGAGACCGAAAGCCCAGGTGTCTTCTTTGCAGATAGTAATATTCGTTCACTTATCAATGGTATATCCGACTCCTTTTTCACTATTTCCGAAGGGGAAGAGGGTGACCTGACCATGTGGTATGATATCGGCGTAAAATTCAATGATGA
Organism: Planctomycetota bacterium; assembly: GCA_963677015.1. Classification (GTDB taxonomy): domain Bacteria; phylum Planctomycetota; class SZUA-567; order SZUA-567; family SZUA-567. The sequence continues at coordinate 1,052,383 of OY781533.1, read as the reverse complement.
CGGAAAGCTCGAAGTTGACAGCTCTACTCTCAACGACATGATAAGCAATAAGTACGAAGCCATAAAGAACCTGATGTGCAAAACTATGGATGTAGCACGAAGTGATCTGGCGGCGACAGTCAGCACCACCGATAAAGGCGCTACCGACCCTAAGAATGCCATCAATGGTGATAATAATCAGGATGATTACGGTGAAGGAAACGGCTTCGAATCTCGTAATGCCATGGATGAAGAAAATGGTTACCAGTATACCATCAACTTCGATAAAACCCGTACTCTTGAGTATCTCAACATCTACCATGTTGATACAGAAGAGATGCCGGCTGCCGACTATGCTCTTAAAAAATTCATGGTTGAATATCTTGATGCCAGCACCAATAAATGGGTTGAACTGCGAAACATAAGCAACAACACCCAGTCACTGAACACCATTGGTTTTGCCGACCCTACCGCGGTAAAAGCAGTACGAATAACCGGGTATGAGAGTAATTCCGATGATAACAAATTCCGCCTTACCGAGGTGGAAGCCATGGAATCACAGGGACTGTCTGCACAGCAGGCCAATATCACAGACAGCCTAACCGACAGTATCAACGGCTGGTTTGCTTCAATTCAGGAAACTATTAACGATAAGACAACGGATATTGACGACCAGCTTGACAGCCTTAATGACCGGATGGAAGAAAAAGAACTTAACTTAATCAACAAATATGCCAACATGGAGCAGAACCTTGCCAACATCACGGCTCAAGGTAATTACTTCTCCTCTCAGGCCGCATCATGGTCAAGCTGAGCAGCATAGTACGCCTCAAAATTTCCCTTCGATATCAGGGCACGTCTAATGTACTCAATAGACGTGCCCGTTAATTTAATCAAATTCTGGTAATCTCAAATTCAAAATAAACTGCCGGATTCTTCACGCGGCGGCTCTTTAACCGGTGCGGTTTCTTTTTCTGTCACTGCCGCATTACGGTCTGCAACAGCACTTTCCTCTCTTTCCACAACAGACTCCGGATAACTGCCGCACCCCTGCTTGTAAAGCATCGTATCAAGCATCCAGGAACGCTCAGTCCAGGAGTTTCCTGATTCGTCTTCAGATAAGATTCTGCAGGCGGCAACAGTTTTGGCATCAAGATTATCAAGATGATGCAGCGCGAACGCCTCAGGAACAGCCGGAAGTACCGGTGAACCATATTCAAATTTACCATGATGACTCAAAATCATATGCTGTAACAAGCACTTCTTCTCCTCGGGAAACCCAGTCAATCTTCCTGCAGCCTTTTCCACTAGCATCGAGCCAATGATAAGATGCCCCAGAAGCTTGCCTTTATCAGTATAATCAATTATGACCCCGACACTGAGTTCTTCAACCTTACCGATATCATGCAGCATGGTACCTGCCAGCAGCAGATCCTGATCCAGCTTCTGCGGTGAAGCGATTACAAAAGCTGCCGCATAGCGCAATAGAGAGACCGTATGCTCCAAAAGACCACCAATAAAAGCATGGTGATTCCCTTTAGCCGCAGGAGCACGCCTGAAGCGCTCACAAAGCTCGCTGTCGGCGAATATATATTCCAGAAGCCTCCTGTAATCAGCGTCGGAAATGGCAGCAATATAACTGTAGAACTCATCCCAAAGCGCCCCTATATCAAACTTTGTCACTGGAATAAACTGACTGTAGTCGATCTCCTCTGCCGCTGCAACCCGAAGTTTATCCAGCTTGACCTGCAGCCTCCCCCGATAACTCTCAACTGCAAACCGCGTCTTAATAATCGAACCGATAGCAAAGGTGGCAAAGAGCTCCCGTGATGCATCCCACATGTTACCGCTTATCGATCCAGTACTGTCCGAAAGCGTAATTCGGATATAACTCTTGCCTGAAGCCGTAGTCTGCAGTGATGCATCCTTCACCGCATAAAACCCTTCAAGCATATCTCCTTCAGCAAAATCCTTAATTTTAACCTGATTCATAGCTTTATTAACCTTATTAACTTAAAACACCGAATATTTTTATTATAGGGCAGCAAAGGACAATTTCCATTATTTTATACTCTTCCGCCAAATTAACAGTCGTTAATTTCCCTAACAACGCCCCTAATATACCGCCGTTACTGTATATTATTCTGCCGCAAATCAAAGTATAAAAATTTTTCACAAATGATATTGACAGCGCCATCAAAACAACTATACTTTTATTCTCTTGGTAATTAAGGCAGCAAAAATTATCAACTAAATGCGCCCGTGGCCTAACTGGATATGGCATCTGACTACGGATCAGAAGATTAGGGGTTCGAATCCTCTCGGGCGTGCCAGCAACAAAACCCTGTACTTCCTAATATAAAAGGATTTACAGGGTTTTTTAATGCAATTTTATCGCTGTAAAAGATGGTTTCAGGGTGGATAAAATGGCTTAAATACATGCTTTTTATAAAAATAAGCCACAAAACAAAGTTTTTTTAACCTAATCCTCTCCCTCCCTTTTAATTAATAAACCTCATTTCACTAGCATTATAATCATATAGCAACAATATACCTTGACAAATTTGTATATCCATTATACTATATTAAAAGTGTCACCGTAGATGGTGGAAATCAGAAAAATAGTCATAAAGTTTATGATTAATATTAAAAGGTTACCAGAAATTATATTGTGAGAGCTCAATATATAAGACGTTGTAAAAGATGAAGTAAAGGAAATTATGGATTATCTTGTTGCTTCAGAAGTAAATTTCAATTCAGTTGATAAACGCGAACTCTCTGGTTATTCTGAATTTGAAGGTTGTGAATTTTCAGGTTGTGAATTAGCCGGAATGAACTTTTCCGACATTAAATTTGTTGATTGTAAATTCATTAATTCTGACCTTAGTATGAGCAGTGTCGGGGCGACTTTGTTTAGAGGTGTAGAATTTTTTTCGTGTAAATTGATGGGAATAGAGTTCAATGATTGCAGAGAGAATCTTCTCGACTTTTCATTCTTTGATTCAATTCTTAATTACTCAGTATTCAATGGCCTTTCTTTGCCTAATACAAACTTTATAGGGTGTAAACTATTAGAGGTGAGCTTTGCTGATGCCGATCTTCAGGGCACTTCTTTTGCTGAATCGAATCTTGAGGGAGCTATCTTTAGTCATACCTGTTTGAAAAGTGCAGATTTTTCTGCAGCAGAAAATTTTATAATTGACCCTGATAGCAACATTCTAAAAAACGCCAAATTTTCCTATACTAATCTTGCAGGTTTGCTGAGTAAATATAATATTGATTTCGTGTAATATCTTTTCGATTTTGGAGTGTGTAATAATGATTCAGCTTAGAAAATTAATAAAAGACGATGCTACAAAATTAGCAGAACTGCTCAATAATAGAAACATTATAGACCAACTGAGAGATATAATTCCTTATCCATATGGTGTAAGGGATGCTGTCAGCTTTATTAATTTTGTAAATGAGGATAACTCTCAGCATGTATTTGGCATTGAGCATAACGGAGAGTTGGTAGGTGTTGTCGGGCTTGTCCAACAAGCAGATATATACAAACTTTCTGCCGAACTCGGGTACTGGTTGGGTGAAGAATATTGGGGTAGAGGAATCATGGTAAAGGCTGTTGCCAAACTTATTGACTACGGTTTTGCTGAGATGGGGCTTGTACGTATTTTTGCGGGTGCTAAGGAAAATAATAGAAGATCACAGCGAGTACTTGAAAAAGCAGGATTCATTCTTGAAGGTATTGCCAGAAGTGCAGTAATTAAAAATGGAGTAGTACAGGACGAGCACAGATATGCTATTGTGAATTCTAACATTTAAAAGGTTCCTAGAAATTATATTGTGAGAACTAACTGACCTTCAAAAGGGATACAGAACACGCTAAAGCATAGATATCTGTAACCCCTTTTATTTCCCAGCGTATGAGAAAAGTATGTATAAAATTGAGCCCTTAAATAATCTTAATAAAACAGAAAACAGCAATATTCTTAAAGTCTGGGAGACATCTGTAAGAGCCACACATGATTTTCTTTCTGAAGACGATATTAGTGCATTAAAACCTGAAGTAAAAAAGTATATTGATTTCGTTGAATATCTGTATTGCATAAGATGCGACGGCAATATTACTGCCTTTCTCGGTGTTCAAGACTATAAAATTGAGATGCTGTTTATTGATGCTTCTGAACGGGGTAAAGGCTTAGGTACGACTTTAGTTAACTATGCCATAAAGAACCTTGCTGTTAAAGAAGTGGATGTAAACGAACAAAACCTTCAGGCTATAGGGTTTTACCAGCATATGGGATTTTCAGTTTCAAACAGATCTGAGACTGATGCTCAGGGAAACCCATTTCCTATACTGCATATGAAGCTCTGACAAAATATTATAACTTTTACTATTCCTGTCTTTAAATGAGCAGATAAATATTTTAATTAGTTCAAACTCAGATTAATGAAAACCGCAAATGCTTACACTTTTTCATTTTTTAAAACTATACGTACACCACAAACAGTTTCAGCTTTATTCATAAAGAAACTCACAGATAAGAGGTAGCTCCCATACCTGTTTTAGACACCTGAATTTTTAATGATTTTTATAATCATATAACAACAATATCTCTTGCTATATTTGTATCCATAACATATCATACTATTATATTTTGGTACTTTTGCGAGAATAACCGACAACAAATAATTATTATAACAGGACTACTAATAATAAAACAGTCTGAACCGCCTCAAAAAATGATTTATGTCAGCAATAACTGAAAATACGGTTAAACAATTTCTTAAATAAAACTTCAATTATTAATAACAAATAAACGTCACTTTAAAACATATACTTAACACAGGAGGTAGTATGTCAAACAATGAAATGGGAATTATCATAGGTGGTGTTGCCCCGGCGATAATCCTCGGACTATTCATGATCTCTCAGAAACTGGCAACGAGAAACAGCGCCGGTCCAGGACAATTTCTTATGATAATGGGCGGCATCTCAGCTGTTATCGGCGGCATACTCTATTTTACCCAGGGAGATCTGGAATTTCCAACTACCGGAGTACTGTGGTCAGTTTCAAGCAGCGCCTGCTGGGGTATTTCAATGGCGGGAGTAGCTTACGCGCTCTTTAAATTCCATATCCCAATTGGGAAACTCAACCCCATATTCAATACTAATACACTGACATCAGTACTTATTGGCATTATATTTCTCGGAGAGTGGAGTCAGGTGGAAGTTTACCGTGTCATTAGCGGCGCAATTATAATTATCGCTGGCGCAATAATCGTTTCCAAGTCATAAATCACGGCTATATTTACCGAGTAAATTTACATAACTAAATGGAGAAAATATGACAGATAACACAAAAGGGATAATAATAGGCGGTTTCATGCCGGCAATCATGCTGGGTTTATTCAGTATTTTTCAAAAACTGGGTGCGCAACAGGGCGTAGGACCGAATTTATTTATCTTTATCGGTGGAATCACAATCGCAATTGTCGGCTACATACTGACCCAAACCATGAAATCAGGAAAATTCAGCACGCGCAGCATAATCTGGTCACTTCTGAGTGGAACCTGCTGGGCGGTAGCAACAGCCTGCGTCTCATACGCTGTATTCAAGTATAATACACCAATGAGCAAACTCAGTCCGGTATTCAACAGCAACACTCTCACTACCGTAATTCTCGGAATGATCCTCCTTGGCGAATGGCGTGAAATGAAGATAGCCAGAGTCCTGATCGGAGCAATTCTTATTATTGCAGGTGCAATAATTGTTTCAGGGGGATAACGCTAAAATAACAGTGCCGGTAAATACATGATAAATTAACCGGCACTAGATTAAAAAGCGCTGCCGATTGCATAGCAAAACCAGCTATTGCAGAGAAACAACCGAAAAAACAACTTTTTTAACGCAACCGATGACCGCTTACTCCACACCTATAACGGTAGCAATTTTGGAACGCACCGGTATATTCTCAGAATCTATACCCGGTGTCTGCCCGCGTAAATCAAATTCGAGCTTTGTCTGAGGTCTGAAGATAAGACAATGTGTCGAACCTCCAAAATGGAACATTCCGAGCTCATCACCCTTGTTAACATGCTGCCCTTCATAGACTGTAAGCTCGTTGGACGAGACCTCTTCCATACCGATAAAGAGCACAGCCATCAAACCGATATCCGGATTATCAGCCTCAATAAACACAAGTGCCCTTGAGGCAACATGTGAGATATACGCCTGAGAACTATTATTCGCAACCGGATCATATCCAGCAGCCGGCGATTCAGAATAATATGATCCCGGTATCAGACGCGTTTTTACGATACGTCCACTCACCGGACTATGCCAGCGGTGATAACTCAAGGCGCTTAAAAACGCCTGATAAACAGTTGCCCCACCTTCAAACAAAACTGTCAACGGATCACCATCCAGCATATGATACAGAGAGTAAGGCTCGGATTTTATCCAGAACCTGTCATTCTGTTTAACATTAGTAGCGAGTTTATATGGCGCAGATTCACAGGCATTTGCAATAATACTGTCATCATCTGGACTGGCAACTGGTCTGCTGCCCTTGCGTAATTTTCTGGTGAAGAAATCATCCCAGGAAGTAAATCCATAATATGGTTTATCCGGATCACAAATAAAATCAGCAACAAAGGTCGGCATGGCTTTTTTCGCCTCTTCTCCAAACCAGCCTGTCTTAGGATCATCATTCAATACATAACGTGATTCAGGTGAACGCAAGAATACAGCCCAGGTATTCAAAATATCTCTGATATGCATATTGACTTTTTTATTCAAAAAAGCCGAAATTCCTGCCGGGGTTGCCAGTGCCCAGTTTATATTCCGTGCAATCGGAAAACCAACAAACGGTGTCGTGTCAAACTCCGGAGCTTTATCAAGAACATTATTCATAATTCCAAGCAGCTGTTTATAATTGGTAATCTGCGGCTGTCCTACAGGATTGAGTTTGAATTCAGGCTTATCAGGGATCTGCTCAAACATCTCATGAAAGAGCATGAATAATTCAGGATCATTCTCAATCGCATCCTTAAATCTCTGTACCACCGGCTTGAGAGGTTTAGCGGAACCTTTAATATCCTTGAGCTGCTCAGCAACCCACTCACTCATAATTTTCTGATCGGAGGCCAGCCATTTTCCTACTCGGTACGGAGCCGGTTTCGCGGTGGATTCTGCTTTTACCCCGCTATCAGCTGCATATGAAAAATTACTAATAAGTAAAACCAGCAACAGATATTTAAAAATCTTATTCATAATTACCTCCCGAAAATATCACGATATTTCATTTAAAAATGACAACGGCCCAAAGAACATTTTCCTTTAAAAAACCCTTTAGAAAGCGATTAACACTTACTTTATTCGACGCAGCAGACAGATTATCATATTTCAAAAACCCGGCTGTATATAAAAGATCACTATACTTACCCAAATATTTGCTTACTAGACTTCAAAACACAGCACCAACAGTTTTACTCCTCACACTATTTATGAATAATATCTTGAGCATATTTTTTGTCAAGTTTTATTAGCATAACACAAAAACCCGCATGAGCCGTAATCTCTCCCACTATTTGTTTCATCAATTTTTTTACCTTGAATTACTCATCTTTAACCTTAATAATAAATAAAGACAGCATTTCAAATCCAACAGACACTACAGGGGAAAGAGGATGACACTCTTTATAAGACTTATTCAGGCAATAGCCAGTATGATTATCATTTATCTACTAGCGCTGAAAATGCGAAAATCAAAAGTCCTAAAAGAAGAGCACTCCCTTATTTTGGCACGAATAGTAACGGATCTCTGCCTGCCCGCCGTTGTTTTCGGCAACCTCGCTGGCAGACAGATAAATCTAAATGAACTCGGACCATCATTTCTGATGCTCACGGGTGAAATCTGCTGTGTAATACTTTCCTGGCTGGTCTGTGCCGGATTGAAAATGCCCAGAGAAATAACCGGCCCCATAGTATTCTGCTCAGCCTTCGGCTCTTCGACCTTTCTAGGGTATGCAATAATAATGGAACTATATCCTACTACCGCTCAAGCTATGACCGAAGCGGTTCTTATTTCAGAGATTGGAGTAGGCTACCCCATATTCATCCTCGGTCCCCTTCTTGCCGCATATTTCGGCAGCAAAGAAACCAGCTTCAAAAATAATATTGCGGCCTCTTTCACTTTTTTCAGATCTCCGGTTTTCTTCGCACTTCTACTGGGCATTCTATGGGCACCACTCGGGATTCCCGGAACTGAAAACCCTTTATTCAAACCGCTCTTTGACATCTGTAATATCTTGAGCCATGCATTGACACCACTGGCAATTATCTCTGTAGGTCTCATGTTCAAAATCCCTAAAATCAAAGAGATCTCGCTAGCTCTTGCGATTGTAATATTCATCAAACTTCTGCTCAAACCGATACTACTCGGTCTCGGTGCCGAAGTCCTAGGTTTCGAAAAGCTCTGGAAAGATATTCTCATCTTGCTCGGAGCCATGCCGCCAGCAGTACTTGGTGCAGTATTTCTGCGGCGTTATGGCGGCAACGCCTCCCTTGCCTCAACCATTCTGCTGATAGCCACCTGTGTCAGCTGTATAACTATTCTCGGAGTATTTTTCTTCATTGGCTGATCGAGAATTACCATACTTCAATATCAAATAAAGCACAAAGGTTTTATTAATTTCTCCGCTCCAGCAGAAAATTTTACCTCTCTTACTTGACGATCTGCTCTTTACTATTAAACTGAATACCCATTAATTTTGACTCAGTTTATTTACAATCGCAATAAAGCATTACAAAATATTTTTTACATAGTCATATATTTACTCTATAATAATCAACAGCAAAATTCAGTCCTGATAATACCTGAATTTAACCTGCTCGCACCAGACAAACATAAACATTTAATGATCATATAACCTTTTAAATACAAACCGGTAATGAAATATTACTCAAATTTAAAATCCATATTACAAATAAACCACCAGAAATTAATCCTCCAGCCTTTAATCATACATAAATTTCCCAACATCCTATACCGCAGACTGTAATATATAATTAGCAACTTTATAACCAGTATTTTTTTATTGAAACCACACCTTCTAAGCATATAATCATTATTTCTTCATCTGTCTATAAAGAGTCGAAAAATGAATAAACTGCCGGAAGTTGTAAGAGTAGACACTGAAAAATGCCTGCTCTGTAACAAATGCATTAAAGTATGTCCAGTTCACTGCAATATAGCCATACCCGGTGACAGTGTGCATATCAACACCGATGAATGCATCGGTTGCGGCAAGTGTATCAAAGCATGCACCCATAATGCCAGACTGCCAGTTGATGACCTGCAGGAATTCTTATCAGCTTTAAAAAAACCGGAAAAAATAGTTGCCATTGTCGCTCCGGCGGTCGCAGCACAGTTTCCCGAGCTATACCAGAACCTCAATGGCTGGCTGAAGAGTATTGGAGTAACCGCCTGTTTTGATGTCTCTTTCGGAGCCGAACTTACGGTAAAAAGTTATCTGGAACATATCCGGCAGAATAACCCGAAATGTGTTATCTCCCAGCCCTGCCCGGCTATAGTCACCTACATTCAGATTTACCACCCTGAGCTTATTGAGTACCTCGCGCCGGCAGACAGCCCTATGGTTCACACCATAAAAATGATCAGAGAATATTACAAGAAATACGCCACCGCAAAATTTGTGGCTATTAGCCCCTGCATCGCCAAAAAACGTGAATTCCATGAACTGAACCTTCCGGTCTATAATGTTACGATGTCCAGTCTCAAGGATTACTTTAAAGCTCACAATATCGACCTGCACCGTTTCAAAGCTGAAAACTACGAAAACCCGCCGGCAGAACGCGCAGTTCTATTCTCAACTCCGGGAGGACTTCTGGCAACTCTGAAACGCTGGCAGCCGGATAGTGATAACACCACCCGTAAAATTGAAGGCGAAAATGAAGTTTATCCCTACCTTGAGAATCTTCATGACTCAATAATCAAAGGCACCAACCCTCTGGTTGTAGACTGCCTGAACTGCTCAATGGGCTGCAACGGCGGTACCGGCACCCATTCAGAACACGGCAATCCAGACCAGCTTGATTACTATGTTGCCAAAAGAGCGACACAGGCGAAAAAAATATATCGTCCAAAGCTCTTCTCCAGATTTTTTAGCAATCCGCATAAGAGGACATTGAAGCAGATTAAGAAATTCTGGAAACCGGGACTCTATTCCCGGAAATACCTTGATCTGGCAGACAATAACACCCTTAAAAAGGTTCCTGACAGAATAATTGATAAAATTTTACAACAGATGGGAAAGAACCGCCAAACCGGAGAAAACATGCAGAATTGTGACTGCTGCGGATATGGAACCTGTGAAGAGATGGCAAAGCATATCGCCAATGAACGTAATTCAATTAATAATTGCATTGTTTACGTTCAGGGTAAGACCCGCCAGTCAGCAGAGATGGTATTCGAGAACGCCAGCAATCAGTCTGAAATAACCCGGGAGACTCTAGGACTTAGCCGGGAGAATAATCTCCTGCTGCATAAAGCCAATGCCGAACTCGATAATTTATACGACTTCTTTCAGAATCTGCAGGAACTGGCGGCAGGTATTTCAAATAACGTATCACAAAGTAAAAGCAAACTTGAAACCGTTACCGCCAATAATCAGGATATCAGTAATGCAACCAATGATATTGACGCTATTGCTTTTCAGACCAACCTGCTGGCATTGAATGCCGCCGTAGAAGCCGCGCGTGCCGGACAGTACGGTAAAGGCTTTGCTGTAGTTGCTGAAGAAGTAAGAAATCTTGCCGGCAGGAGCGCAAACTCCGCCCATAATGCCAATGCAACCATCTCCAAAACCGTTGTCGGCATAAACGCAGTAAATGAAAGCTTCCTCAAGATTAATCAGGAGATAAACCGGCTTACCACCGACATTGACGGTTCTTTAGCAATTATAAACGACCTCAAAGGACAGTTGAACAATTATACCGGCCAGACGGAAAAGACCCAGAATAACATCTCTGAAATAGCCTCAATTTCCGAGAACATTTCAGATCATTCAAATGAAGTCATCAGCCTCCCGCTGGTATTCCACAAGCACTAAGCTGCACAACCCTGACACCTATTAAAAAACAGTAATCTGCGGACAACTCAAAAATTTAATATTATTATGGTTAACATTTAATAGCACCTGTTTAATCATTCCTACCCTGCAACAACCACCTCTCTTCAGACAGCATCAGCTCCCGGATAAACCGCTCATTCCGTTCTGCCTCGATAATCTCAACCCTGACTCCAGAATTCTGCGTTATCAAATCAGCTACTTCCTCAACACTCTTTCCGGCTTCTGCCTGCTGCACCAATGATCCCAGAATACCAGCTTCCGCAGCGATACAGATAATCACCGCTTTATCAGCACACGAAACCTCCATGCAATGCTGTAACTCAGACCAATACCTGTCAGCTAAGGTTATTTTAGCGACTTTATCCTCATTTATAATGACACACCCCTCCAGAATAAATTCAGCAGTGTCACTCACTACCCAGCCTCCGACTTCAGCGGCCATCCAGTCTTTCTCAACATGTTTATATACACCGCCAGCAAAAACTTCCTGCCCGCTATTCTCTTTATATAAGTACCGAAGAACTTCGCCCAGTTTTTCTGTAAGCAGCTCATCACGGGTACAATCACTGCTATCGCTTTTTCTACAGACATTACCCCTGAAGGCAATAGAGGCGAGCCTGTTATCCCATTTTATTACCTTCCCGACATCCTGTTCCCAGACATAAGTTTCATTCCTACCTGCAGTCACACCTGTCACCATTTCAGTTATTAAAGCAGTCATAAACACACCTTTCATATTATTATATCGATTTACCAAACACAAACACACAAACATGCGAACTGACACTCAAGTAAAGAGCATTACTCTACCCCACTTCGGGCAGTCTCTGCGTGTAATCATCAGCAGAACAACCGCAAATTTCAGCAACAACCAGAAAATTACCACTGTATTTAACCGCAAAAGCCCGACCAGCCACAAGTTCGAAACGCTCCCAGAAAAGACGGTAAAGCTGTCGTTGTAACTCAGCAAATTTCAACAACAGCTGCCCCTGCTCATGAAATTCAGCAACAGACATATCTACATCATAATCAGCACTTTCCAAAAGGTTATCAGCTAGCGCAACGGCTTTTCGATATGCAACATAAGTTGCAACATCTGCTGAATTAAATCTGCGCACCACTTTATCTCCAACAGCAACCTCTTCTATACCGTATACCCTGATTACTCGTCGTAATTTTTTTTTAGAATACATCACACACACCTCCATAAAATGATAATGATAAAATAACAATAATAATTGAGCCCAACCTTGAATTTTATTGACAATCAACTATAATGTTTTGCGAACCGAATTATTAATATCTCATAAAGTCAGCAGGCAATAATAACTGATTCTGTAACAACCGCTTTTTTATTGAACTCAGGCAACTGTTACGCTACAATAAAAGCTGGCAAATGTCAGAAATGCTATAAACAGAATATATCGAATAATTATTCGAAATCAATAATTAAATCGTATTTTTATTCGTAAAATTCTCTCTACAAAAACTACATTTTAAGGTAACGCTATGAATAAAAAGAAATTAGCAATTGCTAAACGATTTATAGAAGAGCGAAAAAAAGCCACAAAAATCCGCAGCAAATTCGCAGAATTAATCGAAGAGAGTGAGGCAAGAATACGCGGCTGGGAAAAAGGAAGTGAAATTCCATCATCAATACTGCCTAAATTTGTTGAAGCGGGCCTGGATGTAGTCTATATTATTACCGGAAAACGCAAACCTAGTGAATCAATTCCGTTACCGGAAATAGCCCCGGATGATTTTTGCGAAATACCCTTCTATCCTGATGAAATAGCTGCCGGACAGCCTCTTAATGTCAGAGATAACCCGGAGGGGATAGTAATTGTGCACCGTGATTGGTGCCAACAGCCGGAGCAGATGGTTGCAGTGCGTGTCTCCAGTACCGGAACCAGTATGGAGCCGACTATACCAGCAGGAGCAATTGTAACTATTGATATAGCACTCAATAATCCAGAAAAACTGCTTGGTCAGGTTGTCGCTATCTACAAGAAGGACGACGGCGCCACCATCAAGCGCCTCAGCAAGACCTCACACGGCTGGTGCGGAGTACCAGATAACCGTGACCCGCAGCACAGCGTAATAGTTATTGAAGAAGGCGACCGTATTATTGGCAAAGTAAGCTCAATACATTACGCACTATGAGCCGCAGCTGTCAGCATTTATTGAATAAAACCACTTTATAAAATAAACGGGAACTGCATAACTATGCAGTTCCCGTTATCAAGTTTATCACATACTCGCCGGATGTCAGCAGCAGAAGCCGATTCAAAAAACAGTCTTCCAGTCTGCTGCCACCAGTTTTTCCCAGTCTTCAACCGAACCATCAATAACACTGAAAACAGGGCTAAGTTTGACTTTCTGCTTGCGAAAGTCTTCAGCTAACAGTTCATAACGCTGCTGCTCAATTCCGCTTTTCCGCTGCTGCATCTTTGTCGGCAGTAAATATCCGGCCTCATAAGTAATCTGACCCGCAGTTACCGGAATCTGTGGACTAATATCCGCAACCGTCACAGTTTTTTCTCTACCTAATGCCAGATACAGACGCTCTTCATCCAGTTTATACCCCCGCGCCACACCTTCCAGCCTGATCTCCTGCATATAAACAACCAGTAACTCTACCGGTCTCACCGCTTCCTTAAACCGCAGAAGCTGCGGATGATTCTGATAACCGCATGCCCTGCCGCGGCACCAGGCTTCAAGTGCCTTTACCGCTCCCAGACCTTCCCGCCAGCAGGCTATCAGCCCCTGACGATCAAGATACTGCGGATGAATACTCCATAATCGCATATACTCTCCCGGTATTTGCTCTATCCAGTTGGGTCATATTTTAACGCCAGAGTTTGCATTCAGTCACAATACCGTGTCTAACCAATGCTACCAGCGCGGTGGAGGTGGTCTGCGATATGGTCTATGACGCCACCATGGTGGATTTACGGGCCAGGGATCACGGTAATACGGTCTGGTACCAAAAAAGAAACTGATCCCTACCTTTGGCTTCTTCTGCGGCACCAGAATATATTCCGGCTCATCATCAACATAAACCGTATCCGAATCAACAACATCATTGGCGTTACCGTAATATTCCAGAACTTCCGCATCACTATCTGCATCATCATCGACTACACCAAGACGGACAATATTACCATTTTCATCCAGAACCACTGTTGATTCACTACTCTGCTGCACATCTTCCAACTCACTGCTAAGCTTATTCTGCTTGTCCATAATACTCTTCATATCAGCCATCAAGGCATCAATTTTCTTATCACTGACCGTATCCTTATCCTCAGCAGCATCTGCAGTCTGCACATCCTCAGTATCCGAACCTGTCTCTTTGCTCTGCATCACCTCCTGCAAAGATGCATTCAACTTTGCGAGCTCAGTATTCAGTTCCTGAATACGTGTGCTGAGATCAGCAATCTTCTTATCGGTAGCGTCATCCGCGTATAACGTGGAAACCGTGCCAAGCAATAAAACACTTAATAAGATTAATTTTTTATACATTCTGCGTCCTCCATAGATACTTTTCTACCACCTATATTTTACCACAGTACAATTTCTCTGTCTATCATAATCAGTTCTCACCGTTAAAAACAAAAACAGACCATGGAAACTAAGCTGACAGGATAATAACCACTTATCCTTAAAAGTAACACTAAAGCACATAAAAAACGGCCTGTAATTCATTATTAAATTACAGACCGTTTAAAAAAAATTTCACAGGATATTAAAACTACTGCAGCTTCTGTGAATTTCTATCATAGTATTTTATTGCCACACGCCCAAGAATATAGGCACATGCAGCTCCGCCGGCTCCACTGAAAGCAAGGGTATACAATCCCGACGCATTCTGTCCTCTGCCATTCCCGGATAACAGCAACACCGGTATGGTTGCAGCAATAACAGCTATAAGCTCAGGCACCCGCTCCTTAGCATCAATATCATAACCGAAGATAAGAGCTATTTTCAGGATTAATTCAATATGCATCCGGGTAAGTATAACACTGCCGCCAGCGATACCGATTAAACGTAAAGTCCTGTTCCCCGGTAATATCTCCGCCGGCATATTCGCCAGAGCCCCGGCAGTAAATGACAAAACAGACTGCGCATTGACCAGACGCTCAGCCAATACCACCGGTGATGCCTTAGGATACTTACGCTTGAGTCTTCCTACCATATGTCGGCAATGGCACTTTCTCAAACGCATAAAGTAAAACATAAATTCATCAACAAATATACTCTGCTGCTCAGTATTATTCTCCGGCATCCCCAGCTCCTCCGTTACCCCTCCATATCAATAATAAAAAAGATCTCAAGCCTTACTCTCGCGTTCAGCGAGTATATCATCGATACTATCCTTGAGCTCAGCCAGTTTTTCACTGCTCAAATCAGCAAGTTTACTTTCCCCGGCACCGCAGCCACAATCTGCAGTTACTGCCAGCTTTTTTCGGTTATACAGATACATTCCAAGCAATACCCCGCCGGCACCAACCATAACACCTTTAAACAGACTATCATTAGTCATTATTAATCTCCATCTCCACAAAAAAAACAATCAGTTACTCTTTGCCATTAGATTTTTCAGCCCTTACATCCTCCACCTGTTCCTTGAGTTCTTCAAAACCGGAAGAAACAGCATCCCAGGTACTTACAGCACCGGCAATCAACGCTTTGCGTACTTTTGGATGTCCCACTACCACTGCAGCTCCGACACCAAGGGCAAATCCCTTTAAATAGCTCTTATCTGTAAAATCAAACCAGCTCTTCAAAAAGCTTTTCTTTTCATAAGCAACCGGTGCCTCCTCAGGTGCTACGGCATAGTACTGCTGCTGATAC
Source organism: Planctomycetota bacterium (assembly GCA_963677015.1). GTDB lineage: Bacteria > Planctomycetota > SZUA-567 > SZUA-567 > SZUA-567. The sequence goes on along the minus strand of OY781533.1, from coordinate 1,036,389 downwards.
TGAGGAACTATCCCCTGCTGCTGGTAGTAATACTCCGGATTATTTCCATAAGCATTTTGTGACAGATTATCCATATTTTCTCCTTTAAACATTTCTTAAACTACTGTAAAATACCGCAATATTATTTTATTCAAGATAAACTACCTCCGCACTGCCTGTCTCTACCCTTCCGGATTCAAAATCACCTCCGGTTTCAGGAAAGTTCAGTAAGCGTGAAGAATTCACCAATATTCCCAGCGTATGTCCTATATGCAGTAATCCAGCCATCAGAGGGTTTATATAACCCGCTGCTGCCATTACCGCTCCTATTACATTTGTGCCGGTAGCTAAAACAAAATTCTGCCGGATAATATCCCGGGTTTTACTACTGAGAACCCTCAATCCAGCCAAATCGGCCAGACTGTCGTTGATCAGAACAATATCGGCAGCTTCCAGAGCGACATCTGTTCCACCGACTCCCATGGCTATTCCGACATCTGCCTGAACCAGAGCCAATCCGTCATTAATTCCGTCACCTACCATAACCACCGCATAATTATTATCCTGGAGGGATCTGATAATCTCATCCTTCTGATGCGGCAGAAGTGAGTGATGACAGCAGTCAAAACCGTAACGCTCAGCTATATACTCTGCTGCGAACTTACTGTCCCCGGTAAGCATATGCAAATGCTCCACCCCCCTGCTGCGCAGCAACTGTAAAGTTTCATAAAGTTCAGGCCGCAGACAATTCTCAAAACCAATAATCCCTGCCAGACAGTAATTACTGGCAACATAGGTTACCATCATCCCATGCCGGCTCAGCTCTTCACCCTGATCCTTATACGGCAGAACATACACTCCGGACTCCTCCATAAAGAGATAACTGCCAATATATATTACATTCTCACCGACAACAGCCCGTACCCCTTTACCATGAATAAAGTCACATTCGGTATGGGGATACTGTTTAATACCGCGTTTCTGCGCTTCATGCCGTATAGCGCGAGCCAGTGGATGCTGATTATGCAACTCAGCCGATAGTGCAAGCCGTAAAACCTCATCCTGCTCAAAATCATTCAGCTCTATAACTCTGGTCAATTCCGGTTCATGGCTGGTCAATGTTCCTGTCTTATCAAAACAGTACACTGTTGTATCTGTAACAACCTCCAGATAGCGTCCGCCTTTGATCAGAATACCTCTACGTGCTGCCGCCCGTAACGCGGCCGTAATCGCAGAAGAAGCAGCCAGAACAGTAGCGCAGGGACAGGCCATGACCAGCATCACGGTCAATGCCCGCATAAAACTGGCTGTAACCAGATAAGTCAGACCGGTTGCCGCAAACCCGATATAAACCAGACGCTGCGCCAGTTTATCCGCAATAAGCTCGATTGAAGCCTTATTGCCTAAATTATCCTCGACCTGACGCAGAATATAAGAGAGGTATGTATCGGTTCCCACAGCTGTAATCTCTGCCCGTATCAGTCCCTCTTCAACCATTGTTCCCGACAATATTTTATCCCCGCTATTTTTACTTACCTGCAGGGAATTACCGGTTATCGCCGCTTCATTTACCAGTGCGCTGCCTGAAATCACAGTGGCGTCAACCGGAATTTTCTCTCCGGTATGCAGTACGATTATCTCTCCCGCTTTCAGCGTTGAAGCACTTACCGCCACCTCGACACCATCTTTGAGAATAAAGACATCATTCTCCGCCACCTCCAGAATACTTCTAATCGAATTTCGTGATTTCTCAGTTATTTTAGCTTTTAACAGTTCAGCACCTTCGGTTATCCATAGTATCTCCAGAGCAGTCAGCGCCTCGCCCATGACGACAGCCAGCAGACAGCTTCCACCCAGAAAAGTATGCAGACTGAGCCGTTTCTTTTGGGCGGTATCACGCATTGCCTGTCCGATAAGAGGCAGAGTAAATAACGCTACGCCAGCACCCAGAGGGCTGAGAAGAGTCTGCCCGAGAGTGATCTTGAAAACCGTTCTACAGAGAAACGCACCCGCAGACATAGCACTCAGTGCCGCAAAGCGCCATAATCCCCCGGCAGATTCAGAAACAGGCATCGAATCATTCTCTACGGCAACAGCAGAGTCAACACCGTCAAGAATGCCCCCGATACTACTTTTTAACTCAGAGAGTAACTCATCGACACTGAGAATATCTGGATCATAAACCAATACTGTGCTGCAACAGCGCATATTACTTCTGGTTTCAACAACCCCGGATATTCCATCACATAATTTCAACCACTCTCGCCGGTGATGAGCGGAATATTTCAGCCAGGGAACCCTGACTCTCAATCTTCCGGTAATACTGTGCCTGATAATAATATTTTCAAACTGTTGTGACTTCAACATAACTCGCCTTTTCACTGCTCAAATGAATACGGGCAGCCCCTTTACGTGTCTTCAGGCAGATATCATCCTCGTTATCTTCTGAAGTATCTCCAGAAAAGAGCTCACTCACATGTTCAACCCCCTCCAGAACAATTTTTTCACCGCATTTCAGCCCGAGCTCCTTTAAAAACGCGGCAAATTTTCTTCCCCCAATGATCTCAGTAATACTGAAATCCAGCTCAACTCTGGCAGCGGAAAGCTGTAACGGATCACTGTCTTCATGACGTCCTATCACTCTGGCAGCAGTAGATTCACTTATCTTTATTCTACTGCGGTTATTAAGCCGCAATACATATTCCATAGGAGGCAGACGCCGCATAAGCCTCAGCTTTTTTTCCGGATAGACACCAAGTCTCTGCAACGAATTCTGCAGCATTTTACCACCCTTAACCGCGGATATAACCGCTTCGTCCTTGAATCTTATCTCATCAAGGCACTTTTCAGTACCGCCGCAGGAAATAAGAATTTTTCTAGTCAAGCCGCCACCGAGAACGACAGATTTTTTATCGATTTTCAAACGAAGAGATGGCAGCGATGCCGGTAAATGTTTATGACACTCATCACCGACTCGAAGTCCGGAACGTCGTAATTCATTCTCCAGGTCATTATCAAATATCGCAGTTATTTTTAACAGCTGCTCATATGGTGCATTACTCAGATTCATCAGTACCTCCAATATCAGATAATTTAGCAATCAGTTTCTCGGTCTTTCGACTGCTGCGCGATCCATACAGCACATACAACAAAGAACTGATAGTAGAGCCGTTATGAATAAACGCCGCCGCAAATGGACTGAGCTTTCCCAAAGTTGATAAAAACAAAGCCAAAGAATTAACCCCGATAGAAGTCTTCATTCCAATATTGATTTTATCCCGGGAATTTCTGGCCAGGCCATAAGCATAAACCAAAGCTAAAAGTTCATCTCTAAGCAGCACAATCTCTGCTGCTTCGCGGGCGATATCCGATCCGCCAGCCATTGAAATCCCCACATCCGCAGCGACAAGCGCCGGAGCATCATTAACACCATCACCGATAAATGCCACTTTATACCCCTCACTCTGAATAGCGGCCACAACCTCGGCCTTATCCTGAGGTTTGAGTTCCCAGCGCGACTCAACACCTAGTTTACCAGCGACAGCTCTGGCAGTTACTTCATTGTCACCGGTCAGCATCACCATGCGTTTTACGCCCAGCTCCCGGAAACATTCTAAACAGAGAACACTCTCATCACGTAAAGTATCACTAAGAGCGATAATACCGATGAGAGTATTCTCTCTGGCGACATACAATATCGTATTCCCCTGCTTACGCAGCATATTGGCCTGCTCCTCAGCTACCGAGCAGTCCACTCCTTCATCATCATTGATAAAGTGTCTGCTGCCAACCCGGATAAGTTTATCATCTACATACGCAGACACCCCATGCGCCACAACAAAATCGACCTCGCTGGTAAACGGAATATCTATGCCCCGTTCACGAGCCGCCAGCACTACAGCACGCGCGATAGGATGGGTATAATGCTCCTCTGCAGCTGCAGCAATGGCGATTACTTCCTGCTCACCCATACCCCCAAACGCTACAACCTCCGAAATACTGAAGGCTCCGGTTGTGACCGTACCTGTCTTGTCGAATACCAGAGCATCTATACCGGCCAGTTCCTCAAGTGCAGTAGCCCCTCGCACCAGAACTCCATGCTTGGCCACCGCATACATAGCAGCCTTCTGGGCTGTCGGACAGATAAGTTTTATAGCACATGAATAATCCACCGCGAATACAGCGGCTGTACGGGTAATGTCATGAGTAAGCAGTAACACTCCGGCTCCAGTAGCAAAGCTTACAGGCACAAGGCTGTCAGCCAGTTTTTCCGCCCGGCTATGTGCTTCAGATCTGCTCACAAGCGACTCTTTAATAAAACTGCTGATACGTGCTGTTGAGACCTCAGAACCAACGGTAGAGACTTCAATTTTCAGACGTCCTTCCATCACCACACTTCCGGCAAAGACTTCATCATTCGCAGCAAGAGCCACCGGCACACTCTCACCAGTCACCGAAGCCTGATTAACCGTTGCTTCACCGGCAGCGATACACCCGTCTACCGGAATGAGTTCTCCTGGGCCGACGACGACAATATCCCCCATCCTGAGTTCCGCAAAAGGAATTTCACGTTCTACTCCCCCCTGCTCTATCCAGACACTCTCAACCGCCGGCTGCAATAATGTCTGAAGAAGTTTGGTTGAACGGTAGCGCACAGACTTCTCAAGATATTCACCCACGTCAAGCATAAATCTGGTAGCGCCGGCAGTAAAATATCTTCCCTGCATGGACAGTACCGACAAAGTAACCGCGTCCAGAACTTCAACACGCAATCCCTGACCGAGCAATGTTTCAACACCTTTAAGAATAAAAGGCAGATTTCGTATCCAGGAGTATAGCGGTTTGATAAACGGGGGAATAAAACAGCCCACCGCCATCAACCCTGCAGAAATAACAAGCCCCATAATATCCGGAGGATTTTCAGAATAAACCGGCTCACTGCATACTTCCTGAGGCATCTCACATAATCGATACAAGATCAGCAGACGCGCTTTTTCTCCCTTCTCATACTCAATCACAACCGAGCCGCAACGACGATTCAGCCGTATCTCTTCAACCTCCGGCAACTTCTGTAGAGCCGCCTTCATAATATCTTCCTGCAAACCAGGGTTACGAAAAAAACTACTGCGTACGCGCATCCTGCCAGGAATATCATGCGCCAGAATAAGCATGAAACCGTTGTGTGAAAAGGTCTGCATTATAATCAACCTACTTTCAGCATTTTAATATTTACTCAGCCCCGGCATCATCCTCACAGACAGTGCCACATTTTTTAGACAAGGCTTTATGCAGGACATAACCGGTTCCAATTCCCGCAGCAGCAAAAACAGCAAAAGACAACCAGCCGCGAGTTCCAATTACTCCCGAAGCAAGTGCCCCGGCAAATGAAGAAGTGCCGCAAATTGTTGCGTCATAAGCAGCAGACTTGGCAACATTTACAGCTCTGCCTTTGTCTGCTGATTTGGAGCTGCATAAGCCCTTTGCCGCTCCGGCAACTGCTCCTACAGCAGCACCGGTAATACCAATATTCACTGCATTCTGCGCATAACCGGTATTATACCCCAAATTATAATTCTGATTGTTAACCGGATAAGCCCCAGTCCCAGGCTGATAGTTGTTATTCATAATGAATTCCTTTCCAGATTATTCTTCTTCAACTTCATCTTCACCGCCAAAACCGGAGAACACTGCTCCTAATACAGATCCCAGACCACCACGAACAGATTCACTGGTAAGTAAGAGCCCAACAGCTGCACCAACAATCGCGCCCTTCCAAAAGTCACCCGGTGCCTGCTGCACCATCTGCGCAATTTCAGGAAGTTCAGGTGTTCTGCCACTCGCGACATCATTTATAACACCAAGATACTGACCAAACCTGTTCATATCTCCAGCCGGCTCATTCTGCTGCTGATATCCACCCTGTATATTCTGGGGATTCATACTGCCACTCATCTGGGGCTGACCATAAACACCCTGAGCGGACATACTGCCGCCCATAAGAGGCTGACCATAAACACCCTGAGCTGACATACTGCCACCCATAAGAGGCTGACCATAAACACCCTGAGCTGACATACTGCCACCCATCTGAGGCTGACCATAAACGCCCTGAGAAGACATACTGCCACCCATCTGAGGCTGACCATAAACACCCTGAGCGGACATACTGCCGCCCATCTGAGGCTGACCATAAACGCCCTGAGCTGACATACTGCCGCCCATAAGAGGCTGGCCATAAACACCCTGAGACGACATACTGCCACCCATCTGAGGCTGACCATAACCCTCACGGCTATTCATCTCACCTCTCATCTCAGGTTGAGAAGAAACCATTTTCTCAGCTGACTCATCCCCACAACCACAACTATCTCCCTCAACGCTACCCTCCGGGCCTGATGGATGAAGCGGTGCATGTGGAGCCATACCGCTTCCCTGGTACTGCATTGATCCTGCACCCGGAGCAGCAGCCCCTTCGGTTCCTTTTTTCCCACCTTCTGCGCCAGCAGATATTACAGCCGAATTACCCTGGTTCCCCACAGCAAAAGAACCTCCATAAGCTTCCATATTAATCTCCTTTCCCAACATTATTTAAACTGTAATCAGTTTATTATTTATCCACAACACTCCAGAAACTTTTATCCAACGGCACGGGACTAAACTCCAATTCAGCATTTGTAGAATTTCTGATATGCACACTCAAACGCTCAAGTATTTCCGGTAACGATTTCTCCGGAACTTGTGATAATTCCTCAGTATACCCGATAAGATAGCGCACAACCTTCTGCAAAAACACTTTAATCCCTTTTGAATCCGTTACCGAAGTATCATAACTGACAAGGATGCTTCCAGACAGATTATTCAATTTGATCCCATTAAAAGCCGGTATCTCCTCTAACAGCGTTTTAAGGTGCTCGGCAAGCGGCAAATTATCCTGCTTCAGCCTCTTAAGAATTTTTACTCCGAAACGCACCCTCCCGGGTATTTCATGAAGAACTACCGGCCTGGTCTCAGCCTCGATAATCTTCTTTTTAAATTTGGTCAGAAACATTTAATTTCCATTCATTCTAGTAAATCTCATTACCCATATATAAAACCATATCAAATAAGATTTGTACCGACCTGATAGATTATTACGGAAAGTAAGAATGATCCCAGAATACTGGCAACACTGGCAAATATAGCCCAACCCCATGAAGACTCGCGCGCCATCACCACAATAGTTACAAAACAAGGGCAGTATAGCAGCATAAAGACAAAAATACTTATTACCGCCGGCATAGTCCAGCTCGGGTCATTTCGCATTCTGTCAATAAAGCCCATGTCATCACCCTCAATAACAGCATCAGGGTCAGCCTCACCCAATGAATATGCTGTAGAGAGCGTGGAAACAATTACCTCTTTCGCCGCCACACCGGCAAACAGAGCGATATTAGCCCGCCAATTGAATCCAGCCAGATGTGTTACCGATTCCATTGCCGTACCAATTCTACCGGCAACTGAATAACGCAAAGCTTCTTCTGAACGATCAGATTCAATCTCATTTATCTGTTTATTCAATTCTTCGCCGGATAATTCACTGCTTACAGCTTCGATCTTGTTATCAAATCCGGCATTGACATCCTCAGGTAACTGCGGAAAAGTCATAAGCACCCATAGAAGCACAGAGATCGAGAAAATTACCGTTCCGGCTTTCTTTACATACTGCCAAACTCTCTCCAGAGTATGAATCGCCACGCCGTAAAACGTCGGTAGCCTATATGGAGGAAGCTCCATGATAAATGGTGTGGATTCGCCTTTTATTACGGTCTTACGCAGCAGCAGGCTTACCAGCAGTGCTCCAACCCAACTGGCCAGAGTAATCAGCAGCATTACTGTATCCCCGTTATCAGGGAAGAAGGCGGCACAAAGCACCAGAAACGCTGTGATTTTCGCACCACATACAAAGTAAGGAGCAGTGAAGATGGTCGCAAGACGTTCATTACGACTGCGTAGTGTTCGCGCCGTCATGACCCCCGGCACAGCACACCCGCCGGGTATACCGCCGGATAGGATAAACGGCATTACCGAAGCGCCATGCAGACCGAAAAAACGTAATATCCGGTCAAACATATAGGCAACACGCGCCATATACCCCAGGTCTTCAAGAAATACCAGCATGGCAAACATAATCATAATAAGCGGAGCAAATCCCATCACCGCGCCGACACCGTCAATCACACCACTGACAATCAGGCTTTGGAACAGGCCTTCAGGAATAAATCGTACCGCCAGATCACCCATCCAGCCGAAGATATCCTCAACCCATCCCTGCGGAATAGCTCCGACATTGAAGGTAACATAAAACATCAGATACAGGATACCAAACATAATAATCGGACCCAGAAAGCGCTGTGTCAGCACCTTATCCACCTTATCCGAAATATCATAGTTCAAAGAAGTCTTGCGCATTACAACATCCTTGATCAGGGCATTTATAAAGCCGTAGCGCTGGTCAGCGATAATTGCTTCAGGGTATGAATCCAGTGCCTTCTGAACATGCTGCTTATACTCCTGCACCCGTGAGCAGAGTTTTTCATGAATCCCGCCAATCTCTTTTCCATATCCTACAACTGCCGAATCTTCTTCGAGATACTTCAGAGCAATCCATCTCGCCGGGTAACGTTCGGTCATAAATTCAACGCCATTAATCTCTCTGGACATGCTCTCGATTACTTCTTCAAGTTCATTACCGTAGGAAATATGCAACGGCTTGCAGACATCGCGTCCCCCATGCTCATAGACATCCACTACTTTGCGCATCAGCTCTTCCTTACCGACTCCACGACGCGCCACACACTCGACAACCGGTACATTTAAAAGCTCTGAAAGCTTCAACGAGTCAATATGAACTCCATTTTTTCTCGCTGAATCCATCATATTCATGCCAATCACCACCGGCACACCCAACTCCATAAGCTGAACTGTGAGATACAGACTGCGCTCAATTGCTGTAGCGTCAAGCATACACACCACAACATCCGGTTTTTCATTAATAATCACATCACGAGCCACAACCTCTTCAAGCGAATATGAACTCAGTGAATAAGTTCCGGGCAGATCGGTTATCTTTATATCATAACTGCCGTAGGAATAAACGCCTTCCATACGGTCTACCGTAATACCCGGATAATTTCCGACCCTCGCAGTAGAACCGGTTAACGCATTGAACATTGTTGATTTACCACAATTTGGCTGTCCGGACAACGCAATATTCAGCCTTGTTTTAGTATTACCTGTTTTCATTCCATCACTCTCTTTACTTACTAATACAGCACTAACACAGTTAGCCATATCTAACTGCTACTCCAAAAAAAAGCAATGCATCCTTACGCCAGACTGGATGCATTGCAGAAGACATAATCCGCTTCACGATTACGCAGAGTAAGAGTAAAGCCCTTAAGTCTTATTGCCACCGGATCATTTAAAGGAGCCCTGCCGATAATGGTAAATTCTGCTCCCGGAATAAGCCCCATATCCCGTATACGTCTTCCCAACTCCCCTTTCGCAGACACACTGGTGACTGTCCCATTAGCATTATTCTTCATCTCTCTCATATTGATAATCATTTCTCTCGTCCTTTCAAATATGATTAAAATTAATTAATCAGGAATTCTCACTCTCTAAAAACTTATTAAACACAAAATAATTTCATTATGATAAAACCTTATAATCCGTTCAAAACATCTGAAAAACTACTCCACACCCAATTCCATGCTACCAGCTAACCGGCAGTAATATACTGACAAGATGTAACTGCCGTATAACCATGTCTCAGAAATTTTAAAAACTACACCCAAAATACCTGGCTGATAAATTCCTTATCCGGTCAAGCAATTATTATCTTACTGGCCATACCGCAACCGAGCGCAATACGGGAACCGCCTACAGCAATCATCATTCCGCCGCCCGCTCCTCCGCCGACAACCTCAACCTCGCAACCGGCGTAAATTCCAAGACTGGTAATCCGATTCTGAAATTCCCGCCCTCCAGCCAGAGCAACAACAATTCTTTTTTCACCTTTTGTCAAGTCACTCAGGGTCTTTAACATCGTACTCATAACAGCACTATTCTCATTCCAACAATGTCGCTCAATTTATTGAAGTTTTAAGTTATATAAAACACTAATAGTAATTCACAAAATGCATCTTACTAAAATCTAAAACAATAAGTCAGAACTATAAAAGTTAGACATGTATAATTTATATACGACAGCTCCAACTTGTCAATAGGTTAATAGAAATCAGCAATAACAGTATTAAAACACGATATCATACTATTAATAAAGGAGATAGACGTAAAAACAGATCATAAATTATGTAATAAAATTAAAAAAAAATAAAAATTATAGAAAATATATCAGTATCTTGCATAAAGATGCTAAAAAAAAAGAGTACCCATAAATGGGTACTCTAAATAACCGACAGCGGAATGATGAATACTGTCTAATACAAATAACTGATATTAAAACCAATTAGTCTGAGTAGAATAATTTGGTGCCGCTGTTGGACCAAACCATGCCACAGGCTCTTGAATGCTTGGTACAGTAGCCTGAGCTGGCGGAGTACCAATCACAACCGGCAACTGTTGAGGAGCTGATACAGGAACCCCATAGCTTGCAGAATAACCGGTAGGAGTATTCATAAGAACCGGCTGCGCGACAACAGGAACAGTTGATTTAATTGGAACCAGCTGCTTTTTTACCACCGGACCGTTTGCAGTATACTCAGTAGCATAAACCTCTTCGTAACTTGTCACAATCTGAGTAGCTTGCGGAACCGCTACCGGAACTACCGGAAAACCAGCCGACATAGGTCTATAGCCATTGGCACAATCTGTGCACTGCTGCTGTCTGGTACAACGTGCGCAATTAGCAGTTCCTGCGTCAGCTCCTACCTCTGGAGCATCCTGACTTCCATAATAATTATTAGTATTTCCACAGCCAGCCAGAACCATAGTTACCAGCAAAGCCACCCCCGCAGCGAATAATTTCATGATTTTCCCCCAATTACTTAAAATTTAAATTTCCGATCAATTTACAGGACATACAAATTCCCCCTTCAATCTTTATATACGGAACAGCATAAAAACTCCTTGATATAATTAAAACAATCTCTTTCGGAAACTTTTCCCACACAAGAAGTTTTATTCAATCTATTAGTTATCAAAAATTATCACTTACAGTAAATTAAAGTAGTATTGCAATATTCACACAGATATAATAAATATATACTCGAAGGAATTTACCCCATTAATAACAGAATAAATAACGACAGGGTACTATATTAAAAAAGTTAAAGACCCTAGATACACAATAAAGCAATGCGAAAGGACAAAAGAATCATGCAAAAAAGATTTTTAGCCATAACACTAACCATAATCTGCTCCACATTGACCGCCTATAGTGCAGAAACTGAAAATATTCCTGAAAGCGTCAAAAACAATCCCGCACTGGAAAAACCGGACTTCAAAACAGATAAAAAAAATGACCCCAAAGAAAACCTGCCTCTGGCTCAGACTCCTGCAGGCTGGACCAATTCTCTTAAAGAAGCCATTACCCGTGCTAGAAATGAAAACAAATATATAATGGCCTTATTTACCGGAAGCGACTGGTGTGAATACTGTAAACTGCTTAATCAAGAAGTGTTCAGCACTCAGGCGTTCAAGGATTGGGCGGATAAGAATGTTATCAAACTTTATCTGGATTTTCCAAAATTTCACCGGCTTCCAGAGAATATCTCAGCTCAGAATATCGCAATTATTCAAAAGCTCGGTATTCAGGGATTTCCGACAGCGGTATTTTTTACTCCGCGCGGCGAACCGCTAACAAGTCTAGGCTATCTGGAAGGAGGCGGTGCCAACTGGGTAAAACAAATTGAAATGCTCCTGCCCAAAACACTCAAAATTGATACCTCTCTTACCAATGCCATAAGCGACAGTGCCCAGAACAATATTCCACTGCTTCTTGGTGTATACAACAGTAATGATACCGATTCAAAAGCTTCAGAAGAGAAAATAAACAAAACCTTCAGTATACCTGAACTTGCCCTGCCTTCAGGAAAAGAAATCATACTCGCACGTATTGACACAGCCAAACTGAACAAAAAAGAAAGTGCTCTGCTTAACCGGCTTGAAAAAAATAACCACGGGAGTCGAGTAATACTGCTCAATTCCAACCGCGAACCAATCTTCAGCAGTACCTTTGATAACACCAGTTCAGCGGAACTCGCCCGGAAAATTTCCACCTATATTAAAAAACCTGATTACAACGGCAAGTGGATTCAGAATTATTCCGAAGGTTTAAAGTTAGCTAGACTCTACAACAAACCCATATTGTTATTCTTTACCGGAAGCGACTGGTGCACCTACTGCGAACAAATGCAAAAAAACATATTCCAGACCGAAGAGTTTGCAAAAAAATCCAAGGATTATATTCTGGTCGAACTCGATTACCCGAGAACCTTTGAACTTCCTAAAGATATCCAGCTGCAGAATGAGGTTATATTAAATGCCTTCAATATCCAGGGTTTTCCGACAGTTGTCGTAGAGACCAGCAATGGCACCCCGATTGGCGGAATAGGCTATAACAGCCAGAGTGTAAGTGAATTTTTTCAGACTATTGAAGATTCATTAAAAAATTCATAACTCCAGTTTTCAGTATCTAATTTACAATTACCAGATTAATCATTATTTATAAAACAGTATCTGCTTCACGCAGGTACTGTTTTTCTCAAATATCTTTTTTTAGATTGACAATTCACTAATTTTAAGGCATAGTTATTAGATCATATAACAGCAGTATTGCAGCTGCTCTATTTATTTCTTCATGGAGAGAACAATATTATGATCAATAATTTGAATTCTGAAATTACCGAAAAAATGAAGGCTAGCCGTTCAATACTGATTATGCTCGGCATTCTGCAGATTATTTTTGGTATTATTGCCCTCAGCACCCCATGGGTAGCCAGTGTCGCCATTACAGAAATAATATCCATACTCTTTATTATCACCGGAGTAGTACAATTCTTCCAGATAATGCACAGCCATTTCGGCAGCAAAGCCAAATACGCCAGCGGCGCCCTGATCTCTATACTATATGTAATTGCCGGTTGTTACCTTATCTTCAACCCGGCAAAAGCGGTTATCACTCTAACCCTAATTATTGGCTGGTTCTTTATTATCAAAGGTGCTATAATCCTTATCGAGTCATTCCGGACGAAAACCACCAAAAGCTGGATGATGGTAAATGGTGCCATAACTCTGATTCTCGGTATTCTTATCCTCTCTGATATACAGGGCGGAGCCATCTGGATAATCGGTATTCTTGTCGGTATTAATCTGGTATTTACCGGCTGGGCAGCACTATTCATGGGACTGAGCATCCCAAAAGCATAAAACGTTATGCATATTTCTAATAAATTATTCTAGTCAATAAGAGCGGAATTCCTATATTCTGCTCTTATTGATTGATATGAGATTTTATTCTGAAATTATATACTAATTATCCTGACTTGATAATTCAATATCAGAAAATACTCCGGATTACGCCCTGATACCGCCCAATATTTTTTATACATTTATTAATAACCGCAAAAACACCCTTACAACCGGTACATATTTATCAATAAATTCTTAATACCGCCAGTATAAACTAAAATAAACAGCCACTTGAATTTGAAGACAAAATCACGTGCGGCGTATTGAGACATCACCAGACCAGAACTCACGCTGAGTACCATCAGCGAGTTCGAGCAAAAGCTGTCCGTCAGCACCATACCCCACAAGCTTTCCAGCGATATTCTTCCCTACATTCTCCAACACAACTTCCTCATTTATTCTCCACGAAACATCTTCCCAGGCCCGGCGAATCCCGGCAAATCCTTCTGCTTCCCACAGAGTCAGGGATTTTGAAATATATGGCAGCAAACTACTCAAAACTTCGTTTGGAGGCAGCTTCCGGCCAATCTCCATAAACAGCGACGTCGCTGGTTTATCAATCGCTGAAAGTTCATCCTCTTCCATATTCAGATTTATACCAATTCCGACAACTATATACTCTTTTTTTGAAAATGTCGCTATTTCTGACAAAATACCGCAGATTTTATTATCTCCAACCAAAACATCATTTGGCCATTTACCTTTTGCATTAACGCCCAAATCCCGCAGATAGCGGCATACACCCAACCCGGAGGCCATCGGCACTGTAGCAATCTTTGGAAATGACTGCGTAGTATCCACAATCAGCGAAAATGTAAGATTCTGCCCCTTAACAGTTTTCCAGCTACGGTCAAACCTGCCCTTTCCGGCATACTGCTCAACTGCTGCGAAAACATATCCGCTCCCATATACGACACCGGCTTCTATTTTACGCTTCAACTCTTTATTGGTTGAATCAACCGAATCAACCCACTCAGGCTTCATTAGCCTCATCTCAAATCTCCCAAAATTCACAGCTAAGAACTGTCTCCTCTCAGGACAGAGACAATTTTCATAACCGGTATAACAAAATTTCATTTTAACATTTAGTTACCAAAGAACCAATCAAAGTATAACAATTACAGCTATAATTAGTAAATGATTATTTAAATTTAATTTAAGGCAACCATTATTATACCCAGCAAAAAATACATTTTCGTACTTTATATCCATATAAAAACCAGGATAATACTAACGTCTCGTTATGATCTTATCCATTAAAACACTTTAAATTCAAGGTCTTCGAAATTCAGTAATTATTTACTGGGATTTAAAAAAGATTATCGTTTTTCAATAAATAAGTATTGATTAATTTGAGCGATATGATAATATTGTAGAGATTTGTTCAAGCGTCAGCAGGCAGGCAAACGATAACATGTTATCTTTTTTTATGCTGCTGACTGCAAATTGCATCATCCATATTAGAGAATAATAAATTTTAAAATTAGCATAAATTTTTTTAGTAGTTTATATTTCTATTCAACAGACAGAGAAAGGTTTACATTATGGCGAATGTCCTTGAAAATGGCCTGGAGTTGCTGGTTCTCGGTATGGGTGGAGTATTCTTATTCCTCATCATCCAAGTAATTCTCATGAACATTTCAGCAAGTTACTTCAAAAAGAACGCACACAAATTCCAGGAAGAGGAAGTTGCAACCAAGAAGCCAAAAGTTGCGGCAAAATCCCGTTCCGACGAAGAGATTGCAGTTGCAATTGCTGCGATGAAAGCTCATACCAACTAAGAGGTAGTGGTATTAATCAGGCATTAACGCCTGATTATTTTTTAATTTCAGAATTTTAAAATGGTTTTTTTTAACGTTATATTTTTAAACACTTTTAATTAGGAGAGTAATCGTGGCAAAAAAACTCGTCAAATTCATGTGTACCGCGTTTAGAGACGGTTTCCAATCTGTCTATGGTGCACGTGTATTTACCAAAGACTTCATGCCGGCCGTTGCTGCGGCTAAAGACGCAGGTATTACCTGGTTCGAAGCTGGTGGTGGCGCACGCTTCCAGTCATTGTACTTCTACAGTAATGAAGATGCATTCGAGATGATGGACGAATTCCGCAAGACCGCTGGTCCTGACGCGAATCTTCAGACTCTTGCCCGTGGTGTTAATGTTGTAGGTCTTGATTCACAGCCACGTGACATCATCAGCCTCCACGCCAAGCTGTTTGCAAAACACGGCATTACAACTATCCGTAACTTCGATGCCCTCAACGATGCCAATAATCTTATTGACTCAGGTAAGGCTATTGTTGCAGCAGGTCTTAAGCATCAGGTTAGTATTACTATGATGGAACTCCCTCCAGGATGTTCAGGTGCTCATGATGTTGAGTTCTACATGAATACCCTCAAGGCAATCAAAGACGCAGATATTCCATTTGACAGCCTCTGTTTTAAAGATGCTTCAGGTACTTCTGTACCAAGCAAGGTTTACGACACAATCAAGGCTGCTCGTGAGTTCCTTGGTAAGGATGTTCATATCCAGTTCCACTCACACGAAACAGCCGGTATCTGTGTTCTAGGCTATAAAGCGGCTCTTGACGCAGGCGCTGACGGTATTGACCTCTCTATGACACCTGCTTCAGGTGGTACCTGCCAGGTTGATATCCTGACTATGTGGCACGCTCTGCGTGGTACAGAGTATGATCTCGGCATTGATCCTGATAAGATCCGTGAAGCAGAAGTTGTATTCAAGGACTGCATGAAGGACTACCCTGACAAACCAGAAGCCAAGGCTGTAGAACCACTCATCCCTTGGAGTCCAATGCCAGGCGGTGCTCTTACTGCCAATACAGAAATGCTTCGTGACAATGGTCTTATGGATCGTTACGACGAATGTCTGCATGCTATGAGTGAAGTCGTTCGCAAGGGTGGTTTCGGCACCTCTGTAACCCCTGTATCACAGTTCTACTTCCAGCAGGCATTCAACAATGTAATGTTCGGCCCTTGGAAAAAGATTGCCGAAGGTTACGGTAAGATGGTACTTGGTTATTTCGGCAAGACCCCGGTTGCTCCTGATGCGGAAGTAGTCAAACTGGCCAGCGAACAGCTTGGTCTTGAACCAACCACCGAACTTGTTGTTGATATCAATGACAGAGATTCCAGCAAGGGTATCGATTCAGCTAAGAAAATGCTTTCTGATGCTGGTATTACCGATATGTCAGATGAAAACATCTTCATCGCCGCAGCTTGTAAAGAAAAAGGTATCGCTTACCTCAAGGGTGAAGCAACTATCGGCGTACGTAAAGTCACCAAGAAAGCTGACTCCGGTGCTGCAGCTCCTGCTGGTAGTGGTGAAGGTGGTTACACCGTTTCTGTCAACGGCAAAAAATACGAAGTTGTTGTTGAAGGTGGTAAAGCCACTGTCAATGGCAAGAGCTACGATGTTGATGTTAAAGAAGGTGTTAGCGGTGCAGGTTCTGCTCCAGCTGCTGCCAGCGGTGATGGAGAAGATATCAATGCTCCGATGCCAGGTATCGTAATCCGTATTACAGCCGAAGCAGGCACAGAGGTTGAAGAAGGTGACGAGATTCTCGTTATCGAAGCAATGAAGATGGAAACACCACTCAAGGCAAGCAAGTCTGGTACTGTAAGCGCAATCCATGTTGCTCCTGGTGATAAGATTGTTGCCGGACAGGCTCTTGCTACAATCGGTTAATGAGTCAGCTGTTAAACGACTATAAGAAATATATTCACCCCTGCCGGCTACGGCCGGCAGAGAATAAAACTCAATGTAGTCATTTTTATTAATAATAAAGGAGTTTTACTTAAAATGAATAATAGTAAAAAATCCCAGCCGGCTCTTCTAGTTCTTCTGCTGATTATGGCTACCGCCCTATTCACAGGCTTTATCAGTTCTGCGGCTCAGGCAGATGATAATGCAGCAGAGAGCAAGACCGAAAGCAAAGGGATTTACCAAAGTACAGGTATTTATGGCTTTTTAAATGGAAATCAGACCACAAAAGAGAAAGATCTGGAACGTAGTGCAGAAGATCTGAAAGAATTGCATAATCTCAAAAAAAGCCTTGGCGATAACCCTACAAAAAAAGAAATAAACGACGCTATAAGTTTTATAAAACAGGCACATAAAGAAGATAAAAAAGAAGGAATCTTCCCTGTTGGTGTTGGTCAGTTCATTATGATCCTGGTAGGTCTGCTTCTAATCTACCTAGCTATTGCTAAAGGATTTGAGCCGCTATTGCTATTGCCTATCGGGTTTGGTGGAATTCTAGCGAATATACCGCTTGCAGCTATAGCCCAACCAGGTGTTGGAACTATTAGTGATGGTTTCCTGTACATACTCTATAACACAGGTGTTACCAACGGCCTCTTCCCGCTCATCATCTTTATGGGTGTTGGCGCGATGACCGACTTTGGTCCACTTATCGCCAACCCAAAGACCGCGCTTCTCGGTGGTGCCGCTCAGTTCGGTATCTTCACCACCCTGCTCGGTGCTCTGGCTATCGGCTTTACCCCGCTTGAAGCGGCTTCTATCGGTATTATCGGCGGTGCTGACGGTCCTACGTCAATCTTTGTTGCCAGTCAGCTCGCTCCAGGTCTACTCGGTGCTATCGCGGTTGCGGCTTACTCATATATGGCGCTGGTTCCAATCATCCAGCCACCAATTATGAATGCGCTGGTTCCAGCAGCAGATCGTAAGATCGAGATGAAACAGCTTCGTCATGTTTCACGCGTTGAAAAGATCGTCTTCCCACTGACTGTACTTGGCCTATGTATCCTGCTCCTTCCTGATGCATGTCCACTTATCGGTGCGCTGATGTTCGGTAACCTCTGTAAAGAGAGTGGTGTTGTTGACCGTATTGCAAACTGCATGCAGAACGAACTCATCAACATTGTTACTATCATGCTTGGTCTTTCAGTTGGTTCAAAGCTTCAGGCTGATAAATTCCTGAACTCAGACACACTCTTCATTCTTATTCTCGGTCTCATCGCCTTCAGCTTCGGTACAGCTGCCGGTGTCCTAATGGCCAGGATAATGAAGAAATTCTCAAAAGACCCACTCAACCCACTTATTGGTGCGGCTGGTGTATCTGCGGTTCCGATGGCCGCACGTGTAGTAAACGGCGTTGGTCTGAAGAACAACCCGCATAACTTCCTGCTGATGCATGCGATGGGCCCGAATGTTGCGGGCGTGATCGGGTCAGCGGTTGCAGCTGGTATTCTTCTTTCGCAGTTACGATAATTCAGAACTAAGGAAGAAGCTTTTGCTTCTTCCTTTTTTATGGCATACGCCAAGAAGTTAAAATATTTATTTTTTTATATTTTAATTATTCTGAATAATACTCTAAAAAACATGCTACAATTAATCTGTAAAATTAAAACAAAAATAATTTTAATTTCAGTAAAGCATATTTCAGAGTACAAAGATTTAAGTATAATTTATAATATACCCCATGGTGTAATTTTTTTTCACACATTATTAGGAGATTTAAACGATGGCAAGTCTATCAACTTATGAGTACTACCGTGATGATCTTTCAAAGATCCCACCACTTCGTGCAATCGCTGAAACACTTCTTGCAAGTGACAAAGTTCGCGAAGTAACCTGTGCCGAGGCTTATGAACTAGCTCAGCTTCAGGGAGACGTAGCTGTTTCAGATATGCTAGTCTACCCACCTGCTGCTGAACGTCTGGGTCTACCAAAAGGTGCTAAACTTCTAAACAACTGCCATGGTAAAATTATTGGCCGTACCGCTACCGCTCGCCGTTTCTTCAACAAGCTTGACTCTGCCGGCAAGGAAAAGGTTCTCAAGGACTGCCGTGAAGCAATCAGTGACCTGCAGCTCCGTGGTGATCTGATCAAGGCTGAAGCTGTAGTTGGTCTTGACGAAGATCTGATGATTAAAGCTACCATCATCGGTGACGCTAAAACAGATGCAGTAAACATTTTCAGCTGGCTCTGTAACTTCACTCCTTTCGCTGAACTGAAGGAAAAATACGAAAACAGCAAGAAGCTTCCTATTCTTGACATCATCGTTATTGGTGACAACCTCTGGACTTGTAACGACCCATTCTACGAAAACATCGGTAAGCCTATGCTTGCTCTTGTTGACGAGACAGCAAACGTTATCTACAACCTCGGTATGCGCTACTTCGGCGAACGTAAGAAAGGTACTCTGACCCTCGCCTGGACCAGTGGTATGAAGGTTGGCATGGCTGCATGTCACGGCGGTATCAAAGAATTCGACTTCAGTGGTTGTGAAGATGAAGCTGTTGCTAAACTAGGTAAGAAAGCTATCGCCTTCTTCGGTCTTTCAGGTACTGGTAAATCATCACACACCAACAGCCTTAACAACGCTGGCACTATGCCTAAGGGTACTACCAAGGTTGTTCTGCATGATGACGCTTTCCAGATCGACTCAGAAGATATGTGCTGCCGTGTTTGGGAACCTAGCCTCTTCGATAAAACCGACCAGAGAGGTCTTGATCACCCAGAGTGGAAATACGCTCTATCAGTAATGAATACCGGTATGATTCAGGAAGCTGGTCTGAAGAAGATCATCGGCCTTGAAATCCGTAATGCTAATGGTCGTGCAATCTATGACCGTGACCTTGTTGGTGACTACGTAAATAAGTGTGGTTTCCCACAGGCGCTTGTCTGGCTGATGAAGGATACCTGTCTTCCTCCAATCCTGAAGTTCACAGATACTAACCTTGCTGTTGCTATGGGTGCCGCTCTTATCACCAAGCGTAACCGCGCTGAAAACGTTACCGAGGAAGAACTCAAGAAGCTTGCCTTCATTCCTTATGCTAACCCATTCCGTGTTTACCCACTGCATAAAGACGTAGCCGCCTTTGCCAAGGTATTTGACAACGGTGCAGAATGCTACTGCTTCAACAGTGGCGGTATGTGGGGCGCAAGCGACACCGAACTTCGTGATGTTAAGCTCAGCACTTCTCTTACTCTGCAGACCGCTATTACTATTGGTCAGCTTGAATGGGAAGACTGGGATCTTCTTGAAGGTGCTCAGATTCCAACCAAGGAAAGCATCGAAAAGATCCTCCCTGGATTCTATGACAAGTACAGCACTGACACTGTTGACAACCGTGACGATTACATCAGTACTCTCAAAGATCGTTTCCAGCAGCGTCGTGACTTCCTTGCTGGTGCTGATCAGCTTGGCGGTCAGCCAGAACTTCTCAAGAAGCTTCAGGGTTCAATGACTGTAAAGGCATAATTTTCTACTTGCTTTTATCTTTAAGAATTAATAAAGTCTTCCCTTTATGGGAAGACTTTTTAAATATTCAGGGTTATTATTATTATGACCTACAACCACAAAATAAAGTCCAGCAGCATCTAACACTTTAATCACCGATAGGCAATATACCATCAATAACCTCATGTGACAATTTATACGGAAATCTGATCATATATTTTTTTTCTCCCTGGCGCGAATTATCAACCTCAATTTTTCCACCATACTTTTCAGCAAATAGAGATAACATATGTACACGTGAAGCGTCACCGATATTCAGTAGATCCCTATATTCACCATCGGAGTCAATCTCAGCCATTCCGGACATTGCTTCATCTATTCTGATTACGATATAATTATCATTATCATTATAAGTCATCAGCATTACCGAATCACCACCAGTATCAGAGAGCTCATCCTTTACCCTCAATAAGATAAATAAAACAACTTGGGTTATAATATTACTACTGCAAAGAACCTCAGTTAATTCATTATCAGGATAAAAGTAAATATTAATATCTGAATCTAAAAAGCTACTTGAAACCATACGTATAACATCATCCAAAAGCCGATTAATATCTACCAGTCCCGGTCTTTCAAACTCGGTATTAACAAATGCCGTCATACGTTTCATGACATCAGTTATCCCCTTTAATTTTTCCAGCATCTCAGCGACAGCCATATTATTACTCAGCTTATTATCTCCGTTTGAAGCAACAAAATCTGTAATATAAGTCATAAGCTCATAGTTTAAACTGATATTATCTGCAGCAAAAACAGAGAAAAGCTCACCGACAGCCGCAAATTTTTCAACATCAAGCATTCTTTTCAGACTGATTATTTTGTCATCAATATCCTGAAAGACTCCGGCTATACCACATATTGCATTATTCTCAATCACAGTAACTGCCGCCATAGCGATCCAGATATACTTACCCCCGCTCATGCGCATTCTAAAGACATCCTGAATTATCTCAACGTTTCCATTGAGCAATTCAGATATTTTATTATGCCACCGTTGTAAATCAGCCAGGTATATCAAAGATTTAAAATCTTCAAGTTTATTGAAATTAACCTCCTTGCCATACCCCAATTTTTCCGCGAGAGTTTTATCGATATCAAATCTATCCAGCAATAAATCATATTCAAACGACGAAGAACCGGAAATACGCAAGGCGCGATTGATTCTTTTCTGCCGCCGCATAAGGGTTGCAACACTTGTTTTCATTAATTCATCCGAACGTATCTGTTCCAGCAAAATTCCAAATTGCATCGCAGTAACAGTTATAGCGTCTTCGGTTTCAGTATCCCATTTTTCCCCCAACTCACTACTACCCAATAACAACAACCCCCAGTTTACCCCTTTACAGGTAATCGGTGCAGCATAAAAGCCGGAAAAATCTTTACTAATTGTTAAATCAGCTTCAACAAAGACCAATTCATCCGCTGAGACAAAGACTATCTTTTCCTGCTCTATAATTCTGGTAAACTCTCTTCCACGGGAAACAATTTCAAAATTCGCACCATCTGAAAACTTAATTTCATCATTAATGCTCCAAAGACTGTTGATGGTATATAACTCTGCATAATGCCCAACATTATACCCGCACTCTTCAGGAGAAAGCTTTCGAGCTACAAAAACAACATCTACCTGAGCACAAGTTCCAATATCTTTTAGCAGCTCACAGAATGCAATTTTCATCTTCTGTGAATCATCCAGAACCCGCTGAGTCCCTAATACCAGATCATAGAGCATTTTATTACGCTTGGCCAAAGCAGCAAAAACCCTCTCCTGTTCCCCAGTGTCTCTAATAATATATAAGGAGGTACCAAACTTTGGACAGAAAGTTATAATAACCTCGGCATGTAACATTTTCCCTGAAAAATTCTTGAGCAGCAGCTCAAAACGTAGTCTATCCCCAGAAGAACGTATATGCTGATCCAGTTCTGTAAAATGCCGGACATAATCCCCCGGCAGCAGCGCGGAAAGCTCGCTGCCAAGGATTAGACTCTTATCAAACCCTACAAATTCAGCAAATTCATAATTACAACTGCAGATACAACTCTCGCGATCAAGAATAAAGACTATATCAGCAGCATTATCCAGAGCACAACCGACTATCCGCTCAAAACCGACATATTCAGTCCGTTTATTATAGTAAAGGTAATAACTGAGGATAAATAAAACCAGTCCACTCAAAACAAATAAGCCTGAGTAGATGGAGATAGCTTCCACTGGAATGATAAGAAGGAAATAATCTAACACAACTGGCCCCAATCAGCGCGAATACGGCATAAATTTATTCTAAATGCAGAAGAAAAAAAACGCAATCTATATAAATTAATTTCAAATTATTATTATGTTCGCCAGAGATATAGACGATATACGAATAAAGTGGATTAATAAATACCCTTGTCGAAAGGAATCAACAATGAAAAAATTATTACTGATCATACTAACAGTATTTTTACAGATAAGCGCTTTTGCTGAGACGAAAGATATTCCTACAGAAATCCGTTCAGATGTGAGTAATGAGTTTGAAGAAGCTATTGCACCCGAAATACTCAAAGCGCAACAGAATTTAGCCGAAGTGAAACGACGCTTCCAAAATGGGCTGAAAAACGCTGACACACTATATCTGACAATCCGTATTGCAGATCAATATGGACACGTTGAACAAGTTTATGTAAAAGCTTTTCTCTGGCGGGATGCCACAATTATGGGGCAGATTGCGAACAATCTCTATAGTGTAAGCGGCTACAGACGCGGGCAGAGTATAAGTTTCGATGAAGGAGATATACTCGACTGGACACTTATTGACAGCAGCGGCAAAGAATACGGAAATTATCTGGGACGTTATGCAAAAAAATGGCTTCAGGAAAGACAGATAAACGATATTAAACACTAGAAAGCGAGACTGATGGCAAAACGAGAAAAAGATCCAGTTGAAAAATATCACGACAGAGTAGCAGGAATATATGACACCATTTATGACGGTAATCCTTATTGGGAAGCAGTATTCGAAATTACCTGGAGACATATGCTCAAGTTCCTGCCACGAGATCTTGCAAGCAAATGCCTCGATGTCGGCTGTGGAACCGGCCGCTGGGGGATGCGTATATTAAAGTCAGGTTATGAATGTGACTTTCTGGATATATCTCAAAAAATGCTGGACCAAGTAGGGAAAAAACTGGAAAAACTGGATAAGTTAAACTACGTGCCCAAACTTTTTCATACTTCGATAGCTGCAATGCCAATGATCGAATCAGAAAGTTATGACTATATTGTTGGACAGGGCGACCCCCTTGGCAGTGCCGGCAAACCCGAACGCACGCTCAAAGAATTAACCAGAATTCTACGCCCCAACGGTATAATGATCATGTCGGTAGATAATATTTATGGCGGCATGTTCCATTATCTCAAGGATAACGATATTGACGGTCTGGAAAAATTCATCAAAAACGGCAGAACCAACTGGGTTACAGATGAAAGCAAGGAGCAGTACGAAGTAACAGCCTTTACCCCGCAAAAAATCTATAATATGTGCGAAGCTCGCGGTCTCAAAGTATTATCCATTATCGGTAAAACAGCCCTGCCTCTGCGTCGCTTTCAGAGTTCTTTAAAAAATAAGAAAGACCGGGATAGAATTATAAAAATAGAAGAGAAGCTCAATTCGGTCGAAGCTATGCTTGGAAACGCTGCCCATCTTGAATTTGCCGCTCAAAAAGCTGAATAAATACCGATATAATATAAAAAATCCTACTAAAAACAACACGGGGTACAGCCAGGCCAGGCTATACCCCGTGTTTTTTTGTGGGGAGAAAATCTTCTATATATATGACAACAGCAAGCAGTACTGTTATAAATTTCAGGTACAATTAAATAATACTGATAAAATTTTCAGTTTCAAGTAAAATAATCAGTATTTTTATTTTTTTACTGAAAATTTTATCAGTAAAAAAAAACAGCTTGGGTAAAACCCAAGCTGATAATTTAGGAGTGTAAGGCGCGGGGCGAGGCAACGCCTTATTATTTTGACCGTGGAGAGGAAGGAAACCGGCAGTATTACCCACCGGTAATAGACTACGTTCTAGTAATCAAAGATGGTATAGTCCGAATACTGGAAGTCAACATCAACCATATACCCGCTTGTACCATCGCTACGAGTGAAAGTCCCCTGCTGGGTAATTACATTCCCGGCATTCTCGATGGATGTATCTTCATATTCAAGGCTCAACTCGCTCACCCCAGCCTCTTCAAGAGTACGAATCTCATCCAACTGTGACTTCCCATCGCCATTAAGGTCATTCCAGACCTTTAAATCCTTATATACCGAATCAGCACTATTTATAACACCGTCATTATTCTCATCATAACTTGAAAGTTCAGCAAAACCATTCGCATCACCCTCCTGATTTCCAAATAATTCCGTACCACTTGAGCAGTAACCATTACCATCACTATCAAAGAAAAGGAGTGCATCATCTCCCTGCACAAATCCGGTCTGAACCTCAGAGCCATCACCTTTAATATCATAGACAACTCCGTCTTCAATTGAACGCAAATCCAGACCATCACCATTAAGATCTAAAACAATTGGATCCATAAACTTCAGAAAAACATTGATATTCACATACTTGCCCTGAAATTCGATCATATCGCCGCCATTGGCTACAAGCTCATCCTCTGAACAGCTATCTACCGACATTTTTTCAATCTTCTGAATTTTTACTTCCATATTTATCGAACCGAAAAAACTCTCGGAACCAAACATATCCACTTCCATATCAATAGCGCTGAGAGCACTTGAAACATAAGTATTGCTGGTAGCTGAAGAGCTTGAACTTATAGATGAAAGCGCATTCTGCACCTCCTGCTGCACTCCGAACAGATCGCTTACCGCCCCGGCAGTCGCTTCCGGTTGATCGGTACTTTTATCCAAAAGATAATCAATAAGAGTCTTTTGAATCGAACTCTGGTAGGACATCCAATTCTCAAGTATTGAGAATGAACTGTTCAACTGCTTTGAAGAATCAAAGTAGCCGCTGATATTTGATAAGAGTGAACTGGAGTTAGACTTGAATTTATAGCTTATACTTGACTGGTAACTCTGACTGAAAGACTTTATCACCTGCGTATTTTTAAGGCCCAAAGTTTTTTTAAGAGCAGCAAGAGTATTATTTTGCTTCTCCATAAATGACTCAACCAGATTACTGAAGAAAGGACTACTGCTGGAATTATTGCTTAGTAGATTACTTGAAGAATTTGAAGTTGAGGAAGTGACAGCAGAAGTATCATCGCTTACATACATGATAAGCCCTTTCTTGCAAAATTTTGCCAATAAACAGCAAAACTCAGAGAAAACTCATCCTTGACCAGATTGTAAGCATCCTTGCTTGATGCTTTTATTAGCGGCGGCTCTGCTGATATCTTTAGCCCTGATAAATAAAAAAATCCAGACACAACCATCAATTCTTACCGTAAAACCTTTATAATAAAGGCTTTATAAAATCTATAAATACTAAACACTCCTTTATTACAATAGCCAAACACTCCAGCATTAATAACAAATCACCAAAAGAAAACGGCGAAATTAATCCGCCGTTTTCTTCTCAAAACTCATACCACCCGTCTTCTCTCGAAACATTTGAATTTTATCCTGAGGATACTCCTTCCAGGCTGCTTCTTCAAGCTCAAGCAACCGCTGCTGCAACTCTTTAGCAATTCTTTCCTGCTCGCCTTTCTTTTCAAAACGCTGCAGATTCTCCTTAGGATATATGGCCTCACCGATATAGACCCGTATTGGATAAGGACGCAGAAGTTCAATACCTGGGCTGCGCGGCCAACAGAAAAATGACCCCATAATATACACCGGCTGTACCGGAGATTTGGATCTTACCGCCAGCATTCCCACTCCAGACTGAACTTCATTGAATTTACCATCGGCACTTCTGGTACCTTCCGGGAAAATCACTACCGCCCGTTTATCCTCAAGTTTTGCACAGAATGCCTTGAGTGCACCTCTACTGTTACCGCCATCTTCAACCCGCATGACCGGAAAAGCAAAAACACTCCTGATAAACCAGCTGAAATACTTATTTGTAAACAGAGTTGAACGAGCCATAAAAGCCAACGGACGCTTTCTGTATGTACATCCAAGTAACAGCGGATCAAGATAACTGGCATGATTTGACGCGACAATTACCGGACCATCATTGACCAGATTTTCACACCCGATATATTTAATGTCACAACCCCAGTTAAAAAATCTACGCAGCCAGAATTTAAATGATCTGTATAACCCTACACCCATAGGTTCTCCATTATTATAAATACAAAAATAGCCGGAATTACCAGATAATTCCGACTATTAATATTAACAAAAGCAGCTTAAAAGTCAAGGATAACAGCAGCTAGGTTCTCTCACCATGCTGCGATTCAAGTGCAGGACCAAAGTGATCAAGTTCCTCAAGAAATATACCTGTTCCCTTTACCACCGCCCGCAATGGATCCTCCGGTATATGCACCGGTATACCTCTGGTTTCCTTGGTTATCAGCTTGTCAAGTCCCCGCAGCAATGCTCCGCCACCGGCAAGAAACACCCCGCGCGTATAAATATCACCGGCAAGGTCAGGTGGTGCTCCTTCGAGGGTATTGAGAACCGAATTCACAATCGCATCTACCGGTTCCTTAATGGCTTCGCGAATTTCTTCACTACGCACTGTTATAGAGCGCGGCAGCCCTTTTACCTGATCCCGCCCCATAACCTCGGTTGTAAGCTCTTCATCAAGCTTGAAGGCACTGCCGATTTCAATCTTGATTCTTTCCGCAGTCGATTCACCGACAACAAGATTATGCTGACGCTTCATATAATTGATAATAGCTTCATCAAGTTTATCGCCGGCAATACGCAGACTCTCAAAATTCACCATTCCCATCATGGAGATAATCGCAACTTCAGTCGTACCGCCGCCAATATCAACAATCATATTACCCACCGGTTCATCAATAGGCATACCAACCCCTATCGCTGCCGCCACCGGCTCCTCAATAAGATATACCTTCCGTGCTCCGGCACGCTCAGCCGAGATAGTCACCGCTTTTTTCTCAACCTCGGTAATACCACTGGGAACAGATACCACTACTCGCGGTCTCACCCATTTGTGCTGATTATGCACACTGCATATAAAATACCGAAGCATCGCTTCGGTTATTTCAAAATCAGCAATCACACCGTCCTTCAAAGGCCGCACCGCTACAATATTTCCGGGTGTACGCCCAACCATCATCTTGGCTCTGGTTCCGACAGCCTGACCGTCATTGAGGACATTATTAGTGCCCTTCCAGACCGCTACAACCGAAGGTTCACAGAGAACGACCCCTTCACCACGCACATATACAAGGGTATTACAGGTACCAAGATCGATACCCATATCTCTGCTGAAAAACCCAAAAAGACGATCAAAAAATATCATTACCTGTATTCACTCTGCTGTTTTAGCACATTAATTCAAAAAAAAATAACCATTTTAATAAGCGGAAACCTTGATAAGTTCCGCTGTATCTCCGGAAGAGATGCCGTCAACAACCGGACTTATAATATCACAGGTGCTGGTAACAGCGTGAACCTGCGCCACTCGCACATCGGTAACATGCTTACCATCACGCCAGATTGCAAATCTATTCCCTTCACTGATCCCGGCATTACTGCGGCCAAGATTGATAAACACCTTTTTGCTGCTGGGATTATATGTCAAAACCTCGGCAACAACCTCCCGGGAATTATTATTCAAATCCGTGCTCTGAGCCACAATCTTCTCTATATCACCCTGAGCAATATCAGACTCCGACAACTCCGGAAATAATATATCCTCACCAAGAATATCCGCCGGCGAATCAATTTTATCCTCAGTACTTCCATTAATTGCCGAACGTGGATTTACCGCACTCAATTCCTCCTGCATTTCTGCTTCACCGCCAGCTTTCACCGCCTGATTCTTCTTTATTGCCGCGTACAGCAATTTACGCAAGTTTGCGGTCTTTTTCAGAATATCATCATTGCGTTTACGTAACCGCTCAATCTGCAGATTTGACCACTTAATTGTCTCTACGGAATCATTAATCTTTGCCGATGCCATCTCCAGACGATATGAAAGTTCCCGTTCCCGACTCTTGACATCACCGACCTCACCTACCGTATCCTGATACATTCCGAAGATTCGAACCGAATATGCCCCGAAAAATATGGCCGCCGACAATGCAATCCAAGTGAAAAACACTCCCGCTCCAGGCTTTGAAATCAGAAAAAAATCCGCTTTCCTCTTCATTAAAATACTTCCTTATAATTAAAGGTTGTGAGAAACTAACATAATCCTATTCACCGTATTATCGAATTTTTTACCAAAGTTATCCATAAAAAATATATTTGCCTCAACTTCATAATGATAAATAAGCGTAACAACAGTCACGGCTATTGATACTGACCAGAATTATCCGTACCGGAAATTATAATTTTACACTAACTACTTACCCCGAAACTGTAATTTATTTCAAGAAAAGCAGAAATAATATATCCATATTCTAGCATATTTATATTATACGCAGCCAACGTTTATGCGGGCTGCGTATAATAGCAATCATGATAGTGCAAACCCCGCATAAAATCAGGACTCAGGCTGAATCTCAGCAAGTGTGCGTTCAATACGCCGCAAAACCTCATCCTTACCGATAAGATATAAAGTCTCGCCAATTCCCGGGCTGACAGTTGCCCCGGTACAGGCAACCCGCAACGGCTGCGCAACCATGCCCATCATCAGGTCTCTACTTTCAGCAAATTTCTGGAGTGATGCCTCGATTGCTTCATCATTCCATTCAGTCATCTCAGCAATAAATCCCGCCAGCTCCTGCAAAGTTGCCAGGCCGGCACCATCATTCTTAAGCAGGTTTTTCTTGACCGCTTTAGGAACATACTCATAATCTGCACTGAAGAAGTAACTGGTATTGGTAATAAAATCTGCCATCTGGGCAATTCTCTCACGCTGAGTGCCGGCAAGCTTTTCAAACCATTCATCACCCCGTGACGCAATATCAAGCCCTGCCTTTTCCGCTTCCTGCCGTAATAACGCCACAAATTCCGTAAAATCAATGCTCTGCAGATACTGCTGGTTCATCCAGGCAAGCTTTTTGAGATCAAACTGAGCCGCGGAGGAATTAACCTTATCAAGACTGAACGCCTCAGCCATCTCCTCTTTGCTCATAATCTCACGGTCATCACCGGGTGACCAGCCGCAGAGAGCGAGAAAGTTAAATAACGCCTGCGGCAGAAAACCCTTCTCCTTGAAATCACCGACATAAGCGTCACCATCACGTTTTGAATATGGTTTACCCTTGGCATTTACAATCATTGGAAAATGCCCGTATGCCGGCGGAGTAAGCCCCAGAGCCTTGAATATAAAGAGATGACGATAGGTGTTTTCAACATGATCATTACCACGCAGAATATGTGTAACCTCCTGCGAAGCATCATCAATTACATTAGCAATATGAAACACCGGGCTGCCGTCACTACGTACAATTACCAGATTACGCAGAGAATCAACCGGCTTTTCACAGCGCCCGAGTACAAGATCATCAAAATAAACATACCGCCGCATAAAGCGTACCGCTACCACCTTGCCTCCAGCCACTTCAGCCAATACCACCGGCTCATTCTTCAGTTTGCTGCGTACCTGCTCACCAGCAACCTCAGTACCATCTTCAAGCAGCAGTACAGAATCGGTAAGTGTATCCCAGTTGACAGGGGTCTTATAGGTTTCACCACTATTAGGAGAGGTGACGGTATGTACTATCGTCTCATTGTCAGCAACAAGCTCGCCGCCCTTCCATTTTATTTCGGCGCTGTCTCTAGGCTCGGTAATAAACGAAGGATCAAAAAGTTCCTTACAGATTCGCAGATAGACAGGTTCCCCTTCACCGGCAGTACAGGCAAAGTTGCTTTCAAGCAGTTTCACCGCGGCTGCCTTATGAGTATCCGCAGCCGCTGTCTGATAAAATGGTTCACCGTCATAATCAAGTCCAAGCCAACGCAAAGCATCAAACATCTTTTCAATAGCTTCAGGAGTAGAACGCTGTAAATCGGTATCTTCAACCCGAATAACAAATTCTCCTCCGACACTCTTGGCATACAGCCAGTTAAAGATAGCCACACGTATATTACCAATATGAACATTACCGGTAGGGCTAGGTGCAAATCTTGTACGAATCAAAGTATTTTCTCCACTTCTAATATACAGTCAAAAAATATAGTTTAAATTATTTTACGGATTCCCGGCTATAAGCTGTCAATAAAGCGCTGCGCCTGTACAAACATATCTTCAGCCACTTCATCACTTATTGCCGCCCCTTTAATCACCTTTAAAGCGAACTCCTTGGTGCACATCTGCGAATGTGAATGCGAATCAGAGCTGAAGATCATCTGCGCGCCGAATTCCTGAGCCAGCTTGGCCACATGGCCGTTACAGAGCGCATGTCCCGGTTTGGCGGTAATTTCCAGACGCACCCCTTTACTGGCAGCTAATTTAACCTCCTCCGGAGTTATAAGCCCCGGATGCGCCAGAATATCCACCCCCGCTTCAATAGCAGCGAGATTGGTTCCGGGTTTCACATCTTCGGAGATAGTCTCTCCATGAACGATAACAACCTCCGCTCCCAGCGAGCGAGCAAGCTCTGTTCCTTCTTTAATATGCTCAGGCCGGACATGAGTCAGTTCGACACCGGCAACTACCCGCATATTTCCAAGTTCATTCTCTTTTTTTGCCGCCGCAATAAGCACCGGCAGAGTTACCGGAATTGTCGCCAGACCCACATGATCGGCAAATCCCAGCACCTTATAACCAGCCACCTCAGCCCACCTGATATGCTCAGCCGGACAAAGCTCTCCATCCGATAGAAAAGTATGAGTATGCAGATCAATCATAAAACGACATCCTTTATACAAAAGACCGGGTAATAATTTCCAAATGATATACGGAAATTCACCAAAAAGGAAAACTCTGATTCATAAGAGATAAATCGAAATAAACCAGTTACAGCCAAATAAATATAGTATAATGACCAGAGAAATTTAAGCAATAACTATCAGTAATTAATCAGAAGATGCTCAAAAGATATGAAAAAAAGATTACCAGATTTGACCACCCAAGGAATTTCAGGAAAACAGTCCCCGACTACTCCTTACTGTTAACCAGAGGAAAGCTGATGGTGAATCTGCAGCCGCGTGGTTGCAGGTTTTCTACCGCTATTCTGCCTTTATGCCGTTGAATAAGGTTATAAACGATTGAAAGGCCAAGACCGTGATTGGTGCCGGTTGACTTCTTCGTCGAGTTGAACGGCATAAAGATATCTGCCGGATTCTCGAAAGGAATACCGCAACCATTATCTTCGATCGCAAGTATGATATCATCCGCCTCAGTATCCAGAGTCACCTTGATAAACCCATTACTCTCCAGCGCATCAAAACTGTTATTGAAGAGATTGAGCAGTACCTGACGTATTTCCGCACGGGATGCATCTACCAGAATAGCCCGCCCCGGTGCTTCCCAGAGAATATCCACCTCCCGCTTCTTCGCTTCAAACCGCAGCAAGGTTATCAGATAGTTCACCGACTCGGAAATATCAAATATCTCACTCTCTACCGCATCAGTTCCGGAAAACGCTTTAAGGTTATTGGTAATACGGTGAATTTCCTGCACCTCTTCCCGTATCTGCCTGACCGCCTGCACCGAATCTCCCCCCCTGACTTCGGATGCAAGATAACTCGCGTAGTTTTCGATTATGCCAAGAGGATTATTTATCTCATGCGAAACCCCTGCCGCCAGCAGACCCAGCGCCGACAGATTCGCCGACAGATTCGCCTGCTCACGAATATTTTCCTCCATAGTCACATCTTCAAGTATTATAATCCGCCCGCCTTCCGGAGCTTCATCACTTATATACTGAACCCTGATATTAAAGACATAAGCCATACCGAAGAGTATAACCGGATGTGTCGCATTGATACTCTCCCCTTTTATCACATGCTCCTTGAGCAGTTCAATAAAACGCGTCAGACCCAGCGAAGAAAAAACATCCATTATACTGTTCGCACCGGAGAACTCTTCATGCAGAAAATTTTTGGCGACCAGATTTGAATAGACCACACTGTCATTCTTATCTATCATAATTATCGGCAGCGGCAGTTTCTGCAGCATCGCATCCATATAGTACAGCATATCATGGAATGAGGTCTCCTTCATTACCGCTGAATCCTCATCATCATTAAGATGCGCGTAACAGAGTTCAATCAGATTATTACGGACCAGACCGGTGGTAACCTCGGTGAAGATGATTTTCCCCTGCCGAAAAATACTCAGACGGTCTGCCAGCCAGCTGACTACATCAAGGTTATGCGTAACCCAGAGTACCGCATTGCCTCTGTCCGCATGCTCACGCAATAAACTAGTAAGCTTCTTCATACTTTTAGGAGCCAGATTTTCCAGCGCCTGATCAAGGATCAAAACTTTGGGACGGCGATAGAGCCGGCGAAGTATACTCAGTACCACCTTATCACTCAGACTCAGGGTATAGGCTTTCTTATGTGCCGGAAGCTCAACATCTATTTTTTCCAGCCAGCGCTGAGCCTTACGAATCATCGCATTCTCAGTTGCAAATACCCGCCGCCAGCCGTCCTGAGTTCCCAGTACCAGATTCTCCCCTACCGTCAGCTGTTCATATATTGCCGGTGCTTTCCAGACAACCTCCAGCGAATCTCTGCCGTTTCCCTGCTCAACCGAACGCTGCAATGAAATAAGCCCCTGATCCGGCTCAATATCTCCTGACAACAACTGACAGAGCAAAGTCTTACCTTCGCCGTGATTGCCGATCAAAGCGTGTATCTCCCCCGGGTAAAGTTCAAAATTCACCCGGTCAATTGCCTTGATATCCTTATGATAATAGGTCAGCGATTTTGTTGAAAGCAGTGGATTAGCCAGCATCTATTTTATTCCGTATTTATCAATCTTATTGTACAACGTCTTACGACTTATACCAAGTTTTGCAGCAGCTGCCGAACGGTTATTGCCGGTGGCACTGAGAGCATCAACGATCATCAGACGCTCCGAAGAACGCAGATCACCGTCAAGCACCGGTGAATTTACAACCATAACCTTTTCAGGAAGATTTATCGCATCCGCCTCGATCACTTCTCTGTCGGTCAACGCGAGAGTAACCCGGATAATATTACGCAGTTCCCGGACATTACCGTCCCAGTCATACTCCATCAGTTTCTCCAGAGCCAATTGCGACAGACTCCTGCTCTCTCCCTCCCCTTGAAATTCTTTGATAAAGGTAGCAGCAAGAACCGGAATGTCCTCTTTGCGCTCACGCAGCGGCGGCAGATGAATACAGGAGGCATTAAGGCGATACATCAGATCCTCACGGAACAGTCCCTGCTCAATAAGTAAATTCAGATCCTTATTGGTAGAAGCGATAAAACGCACATCAACCTTGATCTGCGCGGTTCCGCCGATACGCCGGATCTCTCCGTACTGTATAGCCCGGAGTATTTTAGCCTGGGTAGAAAGCGCCATATCCCCTATCTCATCAAGGTGCAACGAGCCACCGCAAGCCTGCTCGAACACACCGCGGTGAAAATCCACGGCCCCGGTAAACGAGCCCTTCTCATGCCCGAAAAGCTCACTGTCAAGAAGTTGCTCAGAGAGAGCCGAACAGTTGAGTTTGACCAGACTCTTATCCTTCCTGCCGGAATTTTCATGAATCATATCCGCAATAAGTTCTTTACCCGTACCACTCTCTCCGGTGATCAAAATCGGGATATCGGTAATTGCGAGTTTACACGCTTTCTCACAGATCTCAAGCATCTGGG
This sequence comes from Planctomycetota bacterium, assembly GCA_963677015.1. Classification (GTDB taxonomy): domain Bacteria; phylum Planctomycetota; class SZUA-567; order SZUA-567; family SZUA-567. The sequence continues at coordinate 1,001,751 of OY781533.1, read as the reverse complement.
GGTTCTGCGTAATTATACCACTCCGTTTAACATTAATTTTTTCTTTCAGTTCCCGGTTCTCATTCTTGAGCTTGGTCATTTCCAAAGCATTGTTTATAGTGCTCAGCAGCTTCTCAAACTGCAACGGCTTCTCCAGAAAATCAAACGCGCCAAGTTTTATAGCTTTAACAGCGGACTCAAGGGTTCCATAACCGGTTATCATTATCACCGGTACCGAAGAATCCAGCTTTTTTATATCCCGCAGCAGATCCAACCCGCTCTCTTCACGTAAAGCCAAATCGAGAAGGATAATATCAGGGATATCATTTTTTATAGCCTCCAGCGCTTCAACTGAATTCAGAGCTGCAGTGCTCTGAAAACCCTCTTTTTTCAGATTGAGCTCCAGGCTCTTATAAATTTTAAAATTATCATCAATAACCAGTATTTTATTCATTTATACCTGTATTCTTTTATTTACATATATGATAAAAATCAGATTCAATACTTAAAACCTATAAGCGACAGCTCACCAAACGTTTTAATAAGCACCAAAACGCATATACACTAATCCACTACACATATTATATACTATGTATAAATTGTATAATATTTACTCACAAACACAAACCTGTGTAATAAATATACACCAGAGAAACAGGCTATGCAAGCAAAATAGGCCCATACCCATACCTGAAAGAAACAAAAACTGCCTGTAATATATTATATTTAAAGATAGTTGCCAATATTAAGATTAATCTGCAAAACGCAAATAAATCATAAACACTTATCAATAAACACTCATAACAAAGGAATAATGTAACATTTGTCAATACCAGCCTCACATTGTATAGCTTTTACACAGATAAACACCTGCACTGTATACAAAATACACATTATATATTTCAATTTTCCCCAATGCATAACATCACTTGGTTTATAAAAATTATTAAAATCCTATATTTTCCAGTATAAACCAACGAAAACAGTATTTTCAACAAAAACACATAAATCTGGAACACCAATTGTTACCAATAAAGCAACATCAAGTTTGAAAGTGTAAAGTTAAGTTTTGTTGATTAGTGTATCAGAATACCGTTTGTTTTATGCACAGGTTTACCGTAGTTGTCTTGTTAACCATATACTACCTTCTTCAATCTCTGCCGGCTAATGCTGCAGAGCCGCGAATAAGTGTAATTATGAAGTCCAGTGAATCGGAGTACTGGCAGATTGTCATGTCTGGAGCTCTGATAGCCGGGAAAGAACTTGGAGTTAACGTTACTGCGCAATGGCCCGTCGCCGAGAGTGATATAGACAAACAGATAGCCATGCTTGAAAATGCTATCTCGACCAGTCCGGATGCTATTGTGCTTGCTCCTTCAGCTGCAGCACCACTGGTTCCGGCAATCGAGAAAGCCGCGCAGGCTCATATACCGCTGATAATAATCGACAGTAAAGCCAACACCGATAAATACCTGTCATATCTGGCTTCAGATAATGAAAAGATTGGAGTGTTGGCTGCAGAGGAAATGGCACAGGCACTCAAAAGGAAATTCGGCAAAGCTGCAGGAAAGATCGCCGGCATATCATTTATCGGTGGTGCCGGTTCACTTGAAAGCAGAAGACGCGCATTTGAAGAAACGATAAAAAACAAATATCCCGAGATTGAAATTGTTGCTTTCAGCGATGCTCAGGGAAAGATTGGGGTCGCGACAAATATTACCCAGGACTTTCTCACTCGCTATAGCGATCTTAAAGGTATTTTTGCCAGTAATCAGCCGACAGGTGATGATATGGTACGGGCACTTGATATTGCCGGTAGAGATGATCTGGCCGTAGTAGTAGTTGATGCCGGTCCCAATGAAATCTGGGGCGTAGAAAATGGCTTTGTTGACTCCATGATAGTACAGAAACCCTGGGAGATGGGGTATATGGGAGTGGAATTCGCCTTGAAAGCGATCAGGGGTGAAAAGCTTCCCCGGTATGTCAACACCGGCACAATCAGTATTAACAAGGAACTGCTCCAAAGCGGAAAAGTCGATAAATACCTCTATCCGTTAAAAAACCGTTAATACCTTTTTACGAACACATACTTGACTGTTATACTTTGCAATGCTTGTTAAAGCTGAATAAACAAGATTCAACTGCACCGCAGCTGATGTAACTAAACGTTAATTTCAGTACTGAGCATTACAGGCACATCAGCAGTATTTATATATAAGGCAGCAAATATAATGACAGTAAACGAAGCGACGTCAATCGGAAGACATCGGACGCTCAGGCGGCAGAACAGTCCCATCCTGACCACCGAGGTTGTAATTCTAATTATCACCGCTTCAATCTGGCTTTATCTGGGTATCACCAATGAAAGTTTTTTTACTCTCAAGAATATCCAGAACCTTGCTAATCAGATGGCAATAAATGGTGTAATTGCAGTAGGAGTTTTATTCCCGATTATTACCGGCGGTATAGATCTGTCTATCGGCAGTATAGTCGGCATAAGCAATGTAATTATGGCGATGCTGATATCCAGCTCCATGAATTACAACTACTCAATTACCTCAGCAATACTTATAGTTCTGGCGATAACCTTTTTTCTGGGTGTTTTCAACGGGATATTTATCTTTGATTTGAAACTGCCACCGTTTGTCGCCACACTGGGAATGATGATTATTCTCCGGGGTCTGGCGCTGATTCTATCTGACGGAAGATCAATTTATAATCTGCCCAGAAGCATCAGTAATTTCGCCAACACGGGTTTTTTAGGTATACCGCATCTGTTTTTAATTCTGGTTGTAGTTGTTGGCATATTTACCTTTATAATAAAAGCCACGACTTTTGGCCGTTTTGTTTTTGCTATCGGCAGTAATGTGGAAGCGGCAAAATTATCAGGAATAAACACCCGGGTAGTTATTTACGGGGTATATGCAATAGATGGTTTGCTCGCAGGTGTAGCTGGAGTAATGACTACAATGCGCGCCTGGGGTGGCAACCCGAACTCAGGCTCAATGTTCGAGCTTGATGCAGTAGCAGCAGCCGTACTCGGAGGAGCAAGCCTGTCAGGAGCCGAAGGTTCACCGATCGGGGCATTTGTAGGAGCGCTTTTTGTCTGGACAATCTATAACGGCAGCAATCTTATGGGTATAAATTCCAGCGTAACCAAGGTAATAGTCGGTGCCATACTTATCATTACTGTCGCTGTTGACCGGTACCGCAAAAGTAAACAGGCAGAGTTTTAAGGTTCTAAACCATATTCATTATCCTTAACATCGGCAACATTAAATTTTTATTCATAAAAACGATATTAAAAAATAAATATACACTCTGCATATTTTTAATGCATAAATAAAATAACAAATACAAAAACCCAAAATATAAATACATACAGCATAACCATATAATAACAAAGTGTATAATAATTACACAGAAACTTAATACTTAGCTGCAACAATAAATATTAGTCGTTTTTATCCATAAATTATGCTGCTTTTATCTATAGCATAAAGAAATTTTATACAGTATAGTAAATACAGATTTACACCTAACCGCAACCGTCTGTTAATTTACATTACACAACAAGCAGACATCATATATTTATATTTAATACGGTCACAACACCGTCTGACAATAAGCATAAATGAGTATTACCAATTACAAACTTAGTTAACAGTATCACTTACAACAGATATTTATCCGAACTTTCAATACTTGGTGTATAACTACATAGATTTCGTTTATTTTTATATTATTTTGTTTTGCTAACTAGATAGAAAAGAACTATGAATAAAACAATCCTTTCTATGAAAAGCATCGACAAACGTTTTGCCGGCGTACACGCTCTCAAAGGTGTGGATTTTGACCTTCGCGAAGGTGAAATTCATGCCCTTGTAGGTGAAAATGGTGCCGGAAAATCAACTCTGATGAAGGTTCTTACAGGTATACATGAGAAGGACTCTGGCGAGATTTTAGTCGATGGAAGACTTTTCAACCCTGAAAACCCCAAAGACGCTTTACGCTGGGGAATTGGTATTATTCACCAGGAACTGAACATGATGGAGCATCTCACAGTCGCTCAGAATATCTTCATCGGGCGTGAGTCCATGTCATCTAACGGTATTCTCCTGGATGAAAAGGCCCAGAACAAGCGCACGGCTGAACTGCTGCAGCGCCTTAATGTGGACATCAACCCCAAGGAAAAACTTGCCAACCTTACCGTTGGTAAACAGCAGATGGTGGAAATTGCCAAAGCGGTTTCACATGATCTTAAAATACTGATCCTTGACGAACCGACAGCGGCTTTGACCGACAAGGAAATCAGCGAACTCTTCACCATCATGCGTGATCTCGCCTCCAAAGGTGTAGCGATGATCTATATCTCACACCGTATGGATGAAATTGGTGAAATTACCGACCGGATAACTGTTATGCGTGACGGTGAGAATGCCGGAAAAGGCGAGACCAAAGATTTGACCAAGGAAGATATTGTTAACATGATGGTTGGACGCGTAATCTACGAACAGCCAAAGACCGAGTCTCATGTTAAGGAAGACGCGGATATTGTACTTGAGGTTGAAAATCTAAATGCCGGACGCATGGTAAAAGATGTCAGCTTCAAACTCCGTAAAAGTGAAATTCTTGGCTTCTCAGGTCTTATGGGAGCCGGCAGAACCGAGACTGTACGCGCAATCTTTGGTGCAGATCCGCATGAACGCGGCATTATAAAAATCCATGGCCGTCCGGTAACTATCGGCAGTCCTATGGATGCGATCCGCTATGGTATCGGTTATCTATCCGAAGACCGTAAGCGCTATGGTCTGGCAGTAGGTCTGAGTGTACTTGACAACTCAATAATGACCTCTTATGAAAAGTTTGAAAAATCTATTTTCGTAGATTACAAAAAGGCAAAAAGAGTGTCTTCAGAGTATGTGGATACCCTGAAAATCAAGACACCTTCAGTTAATCAGCTGATTAAAAATCTGTCCGGCGGTAACCAGCAGAAGGTTGTTATCGCTAAATGGCTGATAAAGAACTGCGACATTCTTATCTTTGATGAACCAACCAGAGGTATTGATGTCGGTGCCAAAAGTGAAATCTATCATCTCATGAACGAACTGGTAAAAGAAGGAAAATCTATAATCATGATCTCCTCTGAACTGCCGGAAGTACTCCGTATGAGTGATAGAATTATTGTAATGTGTGAAGGCCGGGTTACCGGCGAACTGGATATTAAAGACGCAAGTCAAGAAAAGATTATGCACTTAGCTACACTAAGGGGAAAATAAATGAGCTCAGATAATCAGGAATTAAATACAACACAAAAGAAAATAAACTGGCAGAAATTTCTCGCTCCTGCCGCATTGGTTTTAATTTATATCTTTTTCTCGTTCTTCGGCAGAAATTTCTTCTCATATAATACACTGGTAAATATCCTTGATTCATCGTATTATATCGGATTTTTAGCGATCGGTGTTACCTTTGTAATTATTACCGGAGGTATCGACCTCTCACTCGGTACCGTTATGATGTGCGCAGCCATAACTGGTGGTACCGCTTATAAAACCTGGGGCTGGCCGATCTGGGCAGCACTGCTTCTAATCATGGTAGTGGCCGTACTCTTCGGAATATTCAATGGTATCATGGTCTCACGGATGTCACTACCTCCGTTTATTGCTACCATGGGTACGATGATGATCTCAATGGGTGTAGGTTCTATCGTTTCAAACGTACGAAGTGCCACCTTCCCTACCAGATCATCACCAGACGGCTGGTTCAAGGATTTCTTCAAATTTATATCCGCGGATCGAACCCCTATACCAACCGGGGCCATAATTCTCTTCGGTATTGCGATTATAGCCTATATCGTCCTGACCAAAACCAAACTCGGTCGTTATATCTTCGCTATCGGCAGTAATAAGGAAGCTGCGAGACTCTCCGGTGTAAACGTTAAAAAATGGGAACTGATGGCCTACGTCATAAGCGGCTTCTGCGCCGGTCTCGGCGGTATTGCCTTCGCCGCGGTATACACCACAGTAATGCCGGCTCAGGGTGCAGGTTTCGAACTATACGCTATTGCCGGTGCGGTAATCGGTGGTACATCTCTTGCTGGTGGTTCCGGTACTATCTTCGGCACCATGATCGGTGTATACATTATGAGTGTCCTGCGTTCAGGTCTGCCATCTATGGATCTGCAGTCACACTATCAGACCTTCTTCACAGGTGTTGTTGTTGTCGGTGCGGTACTGCTTGACGTCTACAGAAACAAGAAAGCCTCAAAAGTCAAAGTACTTGGCAAGGCAGCAGAATTCAAACAGCGCGAAAGTCAGAGAATTATCCAGCGCAAAGCCGATGGTGCCAGTGCTGCAGAGATTACCAAGCTGAAAGCTGAACTGAAGCGGGTATACGCAGAACTGAAAGCACAGGAGAAGCAGGATAAGATTGATGAAAGAATCCGCGAACAGGAATCACAGCGTATGTTCGAGCAGGAACGCAACAAAGATCAGGACTAACGCAGAATTAATAATTAATAAATAATGTGTGCTACAATTATAAAATAGTTTTAAGATTAGTAAAAAGTGTCAAAATATTGTTTGTGTGGCTCATTGTTATGAGCATGGTAAGTTTCGTTTCTTTTGATTATAGGAACACGTATTATGAATTTAAGAAAAAGTCTATCAGTTGTTTTGGGTGCAGTTTTTGCATTCTCATTCGCAGCAACTCCGACTCTGCAGGCAGATGAGCCATATATCGCTGTAGTGTCAAAGGGTGAACAGCACGACTTCTGGCAGCAGGTAAAACTTGGCGCCCAGAAAGCGGCAAAAGACTATGGTGCAGATATCACATTTGAAGGTCCTCCATCAGAGAGTGATGTACAGATTCAGGTTGAAATGCTCAACAACGCTATGGCAAAGAATCCAGTTGCTATCGCCCTTGCAGCTCTCAACACAACTGCCGTTGTTGACCAGCTTCAACAGTGTCTTGACAACAAGATCCCGGTAATCGGTTTTGACTCAGGTGTGCCAAACGCACCAAAGGGCTCAATCTACGCCAATGCTTCTACAGACAACTTCAATGCAGCCGGTCTCGGTGCCAAGAAGATGTTCGAAGTGATCAAGGATAAGATTGCTGCCGCTACAGCTGACAAACCAGCTACCATCGTAGTTATGAACCAGGACGCATCTGGTGAATCTCTGCTCAGCCGCGGTAAAGGTTTCAGAGACACTATGATTGATCTGATCATCAAGAACACTCCTATGACTGCAGATGATATCGCTGTTACAGGCAACCCAGCTTACATCGATCCAAAGAACCCAACCAAGGGCGACAAAGTATTTATCGATATGGTTGTTCCTGCTTCAGCTGCCGCTACCGACGCTACCGCTTCAGCTTCAGCAGTTCTCAACAAGGTTCAGGATGAAAATATTCTGGGTGTATTCTGCTCTAACGAAGCTACAGTTAAAGGCCTCTTGGCTGCAACCAATGACGGTGAAGATCTAGGGTATAACTACAAAGATCTCGTTGTTGTCGGTTTCGATGCCGGTGCCGGTCAGAAAAACGCAGTTCGCGAAGGATACTTCCTCGGTTCTATCACCCAGGATCCATTCCAGATTGGCTACAAAGCTGTTGAACTTGCTTTCAAGGCTTATAAGGGTGAAAAAGTTGCAGATGTAGATACAGGTGCTAAATTCTACACCAGCAAGAATATGGATGATGCAGACATCAAAGGTCTTCTTTACGACTGATATCTGTTTTATCAAAAATACCTACTCTTAAAACCTAACTTACATGGGATCCGGCAGTTTTTTTACTGCCGGGTCTTTTTTATTTATACTGTCATATTCCAACAATATCTTTCTCCCCTGCCCGCAGGACGAAAGTATTATTTAATATATAACACTTACTAACAAATAGTTAAAAGAAATAAACCGCTACGTCACTATAAGATTAAAAATTGTTCATTTAACAATAATAATACTACCTGTGCAGCTTTTTATATTAAAATAAAAGGAAAGCATATTAAGATTGACATTACATTACAGAAGGTATATATTAATAGTATATGATAGTTTATGAGTATAAATTGATTCTATAGAGCATTAATATTTTTTAAGGAGATAACTATAATGCAACGAATTGGAAAAAGATTTATTCTCTCGCTGCTGATGGCCGTGGCTTTGATCACTACCACATTGCAGGCAGCAGAGAGCGAAAATATTAAGGTAGCCAAAGCATTATCAAATGCCTACGCTGAAATAGCCGCAGAAGGGAAACCAACTGTTGTCGCTTTAAGAACTGTTAAAGAGCTGAATGTGAGCGAAAGCATGCCTCAGCTTCCACCAAATGCTCCTGACGAGCTCAAAGATTTCTTCAAAAAATTTCAGGACAATGCCCCACGAAGCCAGAAAGCGGAAGGTATGGGCAGCGGGGTGATCATTGATGAAAAAGGCTCTATAATCACCAATAACCATGTTATTGAGGATGCGAATAAAATTGAGGTTATTATGGAGGACGGCACCATATATCAGGGTGAAGTCGTTGGAGCTGACCCCAAGACCGATCTGGCGGTTGTCAAAATAATCAATCCGGAAAACCTTAAATTTAATTACGCCAAACTTGGCGATTCATCACAGATGAAGGTGGGAAATATCGTTATAGCCATCGGTGCGCCTTTCGGCCTAGAACAGAGTGTCACCGCCGGTATCATTTCAGCCACCAACCGCAGCGAGCTAGGTGGTAAACTCAGAGATATAGTTTATAAAGACTTCTTTCAAACAGATGCCACTATCAACATGGGTAACTCTGGAGGCCCACTATTCAACCTCGACGGTGAAGTGATCGGTATCAACTCTGCAATTTCCTCCGCTTCAGGCGGTTCTGATGGCGTCGGTTTTTCAATCCCTATCAATATGGCCAAAGAAATTCTCACCGAACTGGAAAACACCGGAAGCGTAACCAGAGGCTATCTGGGTGTAGCAATGCGCGATCTGACCCCGGAAATGAGTGAAGCGCTCCCTGGAGTTAATCATGGAATTCTGGTCATGCAGCCATACCCTGGAGCACCGGCTTTTGAAGGCGGAATGCGTATGGGTGATATTATGCTGGAATACGATGGAACAGAGTTAAAAAGCCCACAGCAGCTGCAGAATCTGGTTGCCCATACAAAAGTAGGCAAGACCGTTGAGATCGTGGTCATGCGTAATGGTCAGCAAAAGGCGCTGAATATTGTAATCGCCAAGCAGCCAAAGAAGATGGGAATGCCGCAGGAAGAAAAGAAGGTCAAAGAATCAATGGCTCCTGCCGGTGCGGAGTATGTGAGTAGTAAGCTTGGTATTTCTGTCATTCCTGTGTCTGAAGGCAGTGCTGAAGAACAGGAACTGTACAAAGGTATGACCGGTGTTATCATCAAGGAGGTTGCTGTAGGAAGTGAAGCATTCAGTAACGGTCTCGCTTCAGGTATGCTGATCAAGCTTATAAATCAAAATGTAGTAGACAACATCACCGATTTCAAGAGCATTGACAAGACCCTCGGCTATGACGCTCCGGTTCTGCTGCAGTTCTTCATCGGTAAAAATCCAGCTGTAATCGCCCTGAAAACCAACACGGAAGAAAAGGCCAAAGAACTGCTGGAAAACAAAAAATACAGTAAAGAAGAATAAATTTTCTCCTAGTTATATGAACAAAAGCAACACAAACTGGCAGAGATCACTATGATAGCGGTCTCTGCCAGTTTTAAAGCTTCATAAGTATCCCGCAAAAGACAACGCTATTGTTACAATAAAACACACAATAACCTACTAATTTTCGCGTAAATCTGTTTTAAAGCAAAATAATCATAAAATTATTATAAAATTTTCTCCAGACGTATTGACAATTTACCCTAAATAGATACGATATTTAAATCTTAAAAACATTGCCCCTTAGTCTAACGGCAGGACAGAGGATTCTGGTTCCTTTAGTCGGGGTTCGAATCCCTGAGGGGCAACCAAAGATTAAAACCCTGTAATTCCTAATATAAAAGGACTTACAGGGTTTTTTAATGCAATTTTATCGCTGTAAAATATGGCTACAGCGTGGATAAAATGTCCAAAATACATACTTTTTATAAAAATAAGCCACAAATAAGCCACAAAACTCCATTTTAATAACTCAAATTTGCTACAGCTTCTGTCATTTCATCTGCCTGAATATGGAGATATTTTTCTGTAACTCTTACCGAGCTGTGATCAAGTAACCTTGAAATCGTCAATAGTGGCACTCCTGAGTGATATAATTTAGTAGCATAGGTATGACGGAGAGAATGCAACCCCAGCTCCTCAGGATCCTCAATACCAGCCTTACAACAGTCCTCCCGATAATATTTAAGTATAGTCGGGTAGCTTTTACGCTTAAAGATCCGATCGCGCTCAGCTAATGTCCGATAATATTCAAGTATCTCTTTAAGCTTTCTACATATCGGTATATTTAAAGATCTCTTACTTTTCATCTCATTTGCTGCCAGCTTTATGAAATCGCCGTCAATCTGACTCCAAGTAAGATTATGAATGTTATTCCAGCGCAGCCCGGTATAAATATGCAGAGCCCAGCGCAAATGATTAAGGCCGTCACTCACCTCCAGCAGTCTGGACACCTCAGAATCCGTAAGGTCTCTTATTTCCTTCTGTTCATCACTTGGCAGGTTATTAAGGGCTTTATATGGGTTGAGAGCTTCAAAGCCAATATAGCCCCGCTTCTGAGCCCAGTTCCACATTCCAGAGAGAGAAGCGCAGTAGGTATTAATAGTCTGACCTTTAACACCATCCTTCAACAGCTTACCCCTCTTCTGCTCCACACTCAGTAAAGTGATCTTACTCGGTATAATATCTACCCTACCTACCAATCGTTTAATAGCTGTCTGAACCTTACGACCTGTCTCTGGTCTACACTGCTTTGAGTACTCCTCAAACAGCTCTCGGACAGTCAAGCTCTTAGTCTTGCTCATCTAATACCCCTTTGACTATATATAGAATGATCCACCACAATAATGGTAGCAATAACAATCTTGATCTTATGATTTGATATATTAGAAAAGGCTTATAGCCTTGATGATTTGATCTGCTGATAGGCGTAACCCAGAGCAAGTAATACAAAATAACTATAACAGCAAAGATACGCTTAGTCAACTAATAATTTCAAAATAATCTATATATGTAGTCTGAAACCACTCTGAGAGCCATTCTATTTAATACAAAAAAACCTGACTTTGGAGCAATATAATAGAGAACGTAATTAATCCCAATACAGGAGAGAGAGCCCCTATAGATATAGCAATAGCTATAACGATAGGAATAGTGAGAGTAGTAATAATAAGGTAAAGAGGCAAGAAAGGTAAAATGAATAGAAGGGAAGGATAGGTGAAAAAAAACAAGGGATAATAAATAGATGGACAGCTATAGAAATAATATAGATACCACCAGATCAGCCCAGAATCGACCATTTAGAGAAGTGTACTTCTCTTAAATAATAAGGAATACACTGTAAATATAGAGCTTTTCTATCATAGATCATAGACAAAAGTCTTGATAAGAGGGTCGGAGGCCGGTTTTATACCCCCTATGGGGGTGAGGAGAATTTTCGCGCGCGCCCCTGTAGACCCCCTTATCAATGCACTATAAAATTTAGAAGCCCTTGCCCTGACAAGTATAGTCTATTACTATAGCTATAGAGAGATCAGTTGAGGCCATTGGTTAAGTTGTAGCCAGTAGACACAAATACCGATTCGTTATCGCTGTAGTCATTACCAGCCATCTCCTCGAATTGCCGCATCATCTCTTCCCAGCGTTCGTTCTGATAGTTGTCGAGTGCTTCCTCGCTACCTATGGCCAGCTTCTCCTCAAAATAGGCTACTGCCATAGCCAGAGCGTCGATAAGGTCGTCGTGGCCTATAGCGCCCTTCTCACGAGTCATACGCGTTATCTGGTAGCAGAGACGGTGTTCTTCCTCAATCATTGTAGACTGGTTAGCATCACGGGCTATAATTCCCTTATCTATTACCAGACGATGATTATTGAATACCGGTTCAAGAGTATCACAGATACGCAGCTCTTTCTGCCTGTGGTTCCAGATACCTTCTATATCACACCTGTAGTACTTGGCCAGCACAGGCCGCAGGAGCTCACCGAACATACCGCCTCGCTCACCACCACCGCCCATATTAGTTTCAACAAGGATCTTATTTACCCGCTCATACTTGGCCAGCTCTGAGATTTCCTCAAGCACCTCTTTACCGAAGCCGCCTTTCAGACCACGCAGCTCAGTACAGAATAGCCTACCGTGCAGCAGCTTCATTACACAGATAGCTGTCAAGTCCTCACCGGCACCTGACGGGTCAATAATCATTACCGACTCTTCATATTCCTGGAACCGCGGATCTATACGGAATGGCCGATAACAGGCATCGCCTCTATTACAGATAGGATCCAAGTCCTGCCAGACCAGCTCTGGTGAGCTGGACCACGCAAGGTGAACGCTACCGCGGTGATGATCAATGTCAGTTACTATCAGATCTTTCAGCTTGAGCGGATACCTGTTGGCATCGCTCTCTCTAATATCCAGCATATACTGCTGCGGATACTTGCTACCCATAGAGGCCTTACGCTGCATCAAGTCCCACTTGTCAAAACGTGAGTCGGTCGGTGTACCGGTCTTAACACCATTGTCCAGCATCTCCAGAATACAGTCACCGAGATACTGACCATAGTACTCCATCCAACCCGCGTCTGGAACCTCTGCCGGCCACATCTTGACGTCATAACCCTTCTTAGGAAGAGTATTGTATAAACTGTCAATACTATGCGGTGTACCAAGGTAAATGATACGGTTTCCCGCACCCGGCTTAATTACCGCATCAAACTCGGTTACCAAGAGCTCAATCTTGGTTCGCTGAGTCTTGGTAAGAGAGTTGGTAGATACTTCTACGTCGTCACAGATAATCAGAGTCGCACGGTCACCGGTTACCTGACCTTCAATACCTACACAGTTCACAGACGGCACCTGCTTCATCCCTGCGCCATTCACGTCGAACATCAGCACACTATCGTAGTACTTACGACTTCTGTCCCGTCTCTGCGCATCGGTAAGCCTGAGCGGCTTCATAATATCTATGTTATAAACTATATCACGAATAAAGCGGCAGTTCTTCTTTGCCTTATTAATATTCGCAGACACCACCAGAATAGCCTCAGAAGGGTCATTCCTGAGCCTCCACGCTGCATAAGCACAGGTAATATAGGATTTACCCAGACCTCGCAATGCTTCAATACAGGTACGTGTAGAACCATACTGCAGGTGATTGGCAATATCATACTGAATAATAGTCGGGTCTGAACGTATCTCCTCAACATTATGCCAGACCAGATATAAAAAGTTACGGAATGAGTACCGATAGTTGGCATCCCATTCCGCATTTAGTGCAGCTATATCTCTTTGTTTCAATTATCCCCTCCCAGATTATCCTCCCTTTTTCATTACTGGCTGATCGTCTCCGGTAAAAGGCAGAGTAAATTCTGCTTCAATTACATTATCCTGATCAGTGTTAACCATTTCAGATATCTGCCTTGCCTTGGGACTGGCCTCAAAGTTAAGCTCATGCCCTGAGAATTTCAACAGCTCAATAGCTGTCTTAGCAAGGTTCGGCCTTGCCTTCATAGCCTCATCACCAGATGCCCGTAATCCTTCTATCACGGCATCGCATGCGACTTCAAATAGCATATCCAGTTTCTGTAGTCTCATACTTACCCCTTCATCATTAAATACATAGTTCCAACTGTAGCGGCCATAGTTCCAAAGTTAATCAGAAGTTGAGAAAGCATCTTACTTGAATGGTTTTCTTTCTCGTGATCTCGCATTAATTTGTACAAATCACCGACATCCTTACTATGCTTTTCCTCAAGTGCTGTAACCCTATTTTTAAGATCCTCTATCGTCCTATTCGTAACCTGATCAACTATACCACTGAGTTTTGATACTTCTCTCGAACAGCTGTGCATTTCATTGGTCATTGACTCAAGCCGCCTTAAAATCTCGGTTATCTGGTCTTCCCCCATCACACCTTTTCCTTTCGACTCTTATCCCATGGTGACTTGGCCAGATAAGCTTTAACCCAGATAATCATAAACACAATACCGCATACCAGTCCCACTCCTATAGGTAGAGCAAATGAATAGGCGACAATACGCCAAGGCTCTTTCTCCGCCCGAATTACTGCTGTTTTCTGTGCAGTCTTGGCCGCAACCAGCTCCACCGGATCAACCACAACCCCGTCACCGAAGTTCATCGAATCATTACAGGCCTTGCTAACAGTACTATTTTTCTGAGCCAATGCCCCATTAATAGGCGCACACCCAGCAAGCGCAAAGCAACAGATAAAAGCAAGTGTGATCAGTATTGCCAGCAAAAACTTAAATAAAAATTTACCCATTCCCATAACTTCCCTCCTCCTTAATTACAACATATTGAACACGGACTGTAGTTTTCCAGCCCGTCTGATTGATTAACTTCCTTAACCTCAACAGCATTCGCCAAACCAACACAATCCGGGTCAGCATGATAACACTCTCCACCTTCGGTAATCAGCACTGTCTTACCCTTGCCATACTTCTCAAGTATCTTTGCCTGAGTAATCTCAAACTCAAGCTCAGCTCGCGCTGCTCTCTCCGTGTCACCGTTACGCTCATGCCGCAAAATATGTAACTGTAACTGGTCAAGTGTTGCAAGATCAGCCTCATATAATGCCTGATTCACTTCTTCAGTAACAGCCCAAGTTCCATCCTCTTGAGCAACATGATTTTTAGTAGGCCGCTTCCCTTTCATCAGCCTCAATCCCAGACGTTCAACTACTAATATAGCTGGATCAATATGCTGTTCATTGGTTCCAACCTTGCCATATATAGACATTATGTTATCTCCTTATTACCATTGCCGAATAACGGTTACTTTTGCCCGTTTAGGTTGATTAGTTGCTGAAGAAAATTCTCCGCCTATCTGTGCACTCGGTGCTGTTAAATAACTCGAACCACTCTGAACAGAAATAACACCATCCGTCATATTTGCTTTGACGCCATAGCCATCAGCAGAATATATCCATCCGGGTATTCCCCATTTGTTTTCGTGATATATTCGTACTTCCACCAAGCAACACCCAAAATACGGGCTATCAATATAGCATTTTGAATTGACCTCAATATCACTCTTTACAGGCAGTGTACAAACAATTCCGTGTTGACAATTAATAAGACGGACAAGGGCACCACCAACAACCACAAATTCACCGATATAAACACGCCTAAGAATATTACCATCTTTGTCATAATGGGTATGGTTTGCCGTATTATAAAAATCTGATTTATAGGCATAAATCAATTCTAAACGCCCTACCTGCACATATGATGACCCTTGAGACGCGGTTACATTAAGCTCAAAGGATTGAATATTTGAGCCGTCGATAGGAGTCTCAAATAAGAAGGTATTAGGTGTACCTACTACCCAATCTGTGATATTCGACCGAGTGTCTACAGTAGTATCAGGGGTAACCCCTGAACCTATTTTAAAAGTCCAAGATTTAGGCGCAAAATTATATGCAGCGTAATTACGCCTATATATTCTATACCCAATTGCAATGTAATTATCTAATGCAGCATCGCCAACCCAGCGCAACCACCCAGCAGAATTACCTTCTGAAGTTGACCAGCAATCAGACTCATTATCAGTAGTTTGATTAAACGCTTTATAACCATCGTAACCCGATAATTTTGAGCTAGCACTGACTGTACCGATTCCAGAGAGAGTCGCACTATTAAACACAGGTAAAACCGAATCATATGTTTCGGTTGAACTAAGCCCAATTTGCGGCTTATACGCTGTATAGCCAAAGCTTTGAGAGCCATCAGTACTAACGTCAGAATAAATGTAACCAGTACCTTTAGTGGTATTGATAAGATCAGAAATATCAAGAGTAGTATCTTCCGCAAGAGGCTTAGACACATATACCGAACCTTCAACACCGGCAGCAACTTGCAACCCAGCGACAATAGTCAATTCATTCGTACCACTGGTGACAATATGTGCTGCAGGTTCGTCACAATCTCCTGAATTCCAACCACTAGGAATAACTCCTGTCGCACCCGCAATAATAGTTTGAGGAGCAATACTTAATGTTTTACCAGCTTCATTCTCAAGAACTGATACCCTTGAATCAATCGCAGTAACTGTACTACCTGTAGAGGCCATTTCAGCTTGCAATTCTGCAATATCTTCCTCAACCTCCGGCATCCCTACTAAAGAACGAAACGACTCAGCACTTGCATTAGCAGCATCGGTCTGAACCAAAACGGAAAGATCATCAGTTAAAGCTATCTTATCCCCGTTAAAGATCAGTTCATTTGAACCAGTGGTTCCAAACTCATCCAATACAGACTTATTTAAATGCGCATGGCTTGACTCTGCAGCAGTGAGAAGTGCCTCTTTAGCAGTAGCAGCCGCGCTTTCAGCAGACTCAGCTGCAGAGTCAACAGATTCCTGCATACCGCTGACAACATTCAATGCCGCCGCACTGTCCGCTGCAGCCTGTTGAGATACATCAATAGCCTCTAATGCTTTTTCTCTTGTATCCTCAGACTCAGCGGTTGAAATTCTGGCAAGGTCGTATGCCTCCTGTGAGACCATAAACTGCTGGGTCGCACTGAGGTTCATATCCGACTCAGTAAGAAAGCTGCCGTCCTTGAATACCGCCACCCGCTTCTTCTTCTCAACATCCCGGTAAATTTCAACCTGCGTTCCTACAGCAGGCGTAGGTGAGAGCTGTACCGTCTTATCGTCAAGCCAGACATATGCGGACTCAACCCCGTCAACCAGCACATGGATATCTGTCTTCTTCATATAAGCAATAGGGACTGCGAAATAATTCACAGTCCCCGTTGCCGAATACGTAATCCTACTTAAATATTCCAATATTATCCTCCTTTATTCCTTTTGAGTCAGAGCAAGCAGCTTCTCAGCCTGCGTCTCTTTCCTACCTTGGCCATAAAACGCGGCCACCCGCTCATCCTCCTGAATAAGCTTCTTCTTAGCATACTTCCGGTATGACCTTATTACCTTACCAACAAGTATTCCCTTCTGCTCGTCTCCAAGCATCCGGTATTGTGGCAGAGCTATCAGGCGCTGCAGTCTCTCCTTGGCATTCATACCACCGATCTTCACTCCCACACCGGAGAGCTCCAGATACCTGCTGTACTGGTGTGAATCCAGTTTCAATGATTTATCCTTACTTCTAAACCACCGCTGGGGTTTACCAATGTTTAAGGCCTGATTATCCGACAAACGGTACATCTCATCATATACCGGGTCTCCCGCATCCTCACCGGTATGCACCGGAGAGAACATCCTGCTGAGTGAACCGCCATGATACTTTACCGCTTCACCGAGTGGTGTCCGCCTTGCTGCTGCGGCCATAGACGCCAACGGTGTATCCTTCGCTATCATATGCACCAGATCCCTCGCCTCACGCATAACCGGGTCTATTCCCTTGGTCACGGTACGTCTGGCACCGGAGAATGGTACAATATTCGCTGCCAGCTTGGTAAGAAACGGTGCGCCATAACGCTCGCCATCCCTAAAGACCATCAGAAAATCAGAGAGACCAGAGAGATAATACTTGTCCCCGGCCACCTTGAGCGCTGAGCCCATAGTAGCAGCTGCCACCTCAGATAGATCCGCGTGGTCAAGATCTGACGCTATCTCTACAAATGACGCCATCGTACTCAGGAAGGTAGCCACCGGATCCAGACGACCCAGCTCATAATACTTACCATTAATATGGAGTGAGTTTGGCCGCCAACCGGTTGCATACAGCATTTCTTTCTCGTCCTCATCAGATGGGCCACTGCCCGTAAGCAGTCCACTACCAGCCAACATAAGCGCTGTGTGCCAGAGAAGTGAACCGGTAAGCATACGAGCCTCTGTAAGCTGCTTGGTACGCATATCACCGTTGTTACTCATTGCCTCGCGGTACTCACTGAACATATTCGCTATCAGCGGAGTCCTGGTACCTACCCACTTGGCAATATTCAGCGGTGTCCGCAGAAACGGCATTACCAGCATGAGCTCCGGATGCTTATGCCGGATATTCTCAATATTCTTCCAGCCGCTCTCCGGATTGATCGGATCCTGAAAAGTAAGATAGCGGGTATATTCGACCAGCTCATCATGAAGCTCTTGCGGACACTTCTGATCATCCATAATGTTATTATAGATCTCCTGAGCCTTCTCTTCACCCATACCGCTCTTCTTCGCCTTCTCCATCTCCCTGAATGCCAGTGCCCGACGCTGCATGTTATACGCCAGCGTTCTTAGAAACTCATCACTGCCAATCATAATATTGGTACTGATTGCTCTATTGGCCTTGCCGACCAGATCAAATGAATCATATACAATCTTGGACAGACCACCCATACCGCCGATAGCCTCGATCTCCTCCCGGCTCATTTCATCCTTGATACCATGAGCGAGAAGATAAAGGTTCTCCTTACTCCAGCCCCGGTTCATCTGCCCCGCCTTCTCGGAGTTGTCACCAAAACGCGAATGCCCTGTCCAGAACGCAGTCTTCGCAGCATATATCGCGTCAACAAAGCCGGTAAGACCGTGCAGCATTGCCTTAGCCTCAGCCTTGCCGTTAATTACACTACCCTTGCCGTAGATCATTCCGGAGAATAACCGGTCATGTATCTCACTGGCAATAGTTCCAAGTCCAGAGATCGTATTCACTATATGAGTCGTAGTCCCGGTAAGCATACCGGCAATAGTAGACTCAATCACGATATCCCTTCCCCGCTGGTAACGGGTACGCTGCTTGATCTGTGCAGAGAGACTAAGAAAGTCGGTATTCGCGAAGAGGTCACGTATCAGTACCATATCCTCATCGGAGAGCCCGGTCTTACTCTTATCCTCCAGAATCCGCTGTACCTTCTCCTGCAGCTGCTGAATCTTGGTCGTAAATCCTCCTTTCTTCGGCTTGGCCAGCTTTACCATATTGGATATAATCCGGGTAATCATATCCGCATTGACCTCATCGGCCTTCTTACCCAGTACCGCCTTGAGCGCATTGTCCAGATCCTCACCACTCTTCTCCTTAATCGTACGTATCGCCCGCAGTGCTCTACCGGCAGTAGTTCCCATACCTGACAGAACCTCAGTCATTTCATTGGCTGCCTCCATCTTAAGCGCAGCATAAGCCTGATCCTCTTTACGCCCAGTCTTTCCCGCTTCCATCATTGCAAGAGTGGTCTCTTGGTTCATCTGCTCATGCAGCATGCCGATAGCCATGATCGCAGTATCCGCGTTGGCAAATGCCGCATGATAGCGCTTGAGGCTCTCCGGAGTAGCGACACCATTACGCACCGCCTGCACCCCGGCCTGCATCAGCCGCTCGGTTGTATGCTTATCTTTCTCCTTGACCTGTGTAAGATGTTCACCAAGGGCATGGATTCGCTCATTTCGAAACTCTGCGTTGTTCATTTCCGGAACCAAGAGCGAGCTATTTACCGAATCGTAATTCTCCAGATCAAACTCCTTCTTGCCGGTATACAGATCCCACTGCTCGGCTACCGCCGCCTTATGCTCCTCAGCGGACATAAAGATCTGTTCGCCATTGATACCCAGAAGATCATTGAACCGGGATAAGGCAGTCTTATCAACTACTCCCAGCTTTCTGGCACTCTCCATATCCTTCTGCATATCCTGTTTTATCCTTTCAAAGAAATCTGCTTCGCTCGCAGTCAGCTCCTGCTTCTCACCTCTCAGATAACGTACAAATTTATCACCATACTGCATAATATTGTTGACTAAAGTAGAATCTGTGGTATTATTGGTATAGGGACTCGGCGCGTTTTCGGACGTAGGGTCAAGGCTACCGTCACCGGTTTGCATGGAACCCCCGAGTTTACCCCCATCGCGAGATGGGGGATTTTTATTATCATGCTCATTTATCTCGGCCTGCGTCGCTTTCCGGTAATGAAATGATTTCAAATACATCTGCTTGAATTTACCCGGCACCACCTCAACTGCCCGGTAACGCTTGCCATCAAAAACCGAGATAGTCGCTACAATATCCTCACCCCGGGATCTTGATTTATATGCGCCTTCAATATCAGTAAAGTTTGCAATTGTATAAGGCAGCATAGTAAAGAGTTCAGGAGTAACCTCCGGATGCCGCTTATACATCTTCTTTAAAAAATCAGTATCGAAGCTTACTACCCCGCTTTCAAAATCAAAGCCGGTAACATCCTTCAACACCCGTGCCTGTTCCGGTCTGATTTTACCGATTCGCCAGCGCTTGAATTCAGGATTATAATTTGAATCTTTTTCACACTCACCTCTAAAGTCTGCAACAATCTTATAGAACTCATCGACCGTACTGATCGGCTCACCTTTAAATTTACTCTCCTGCCCGATCTTTGGTACGGGAATAAATCCAATATCAGCAAAAGTAGTATTAAGAGACTCTCTAAATTCCGTACTTTCTGGATCAAGATTAACCGGTGGCTTGATTTGAGAACTCTCTTTTGATATCAGCTCCCGGTAACTCTGCTCATCGGTGACACCCTGCTCGGAAAGACGCTCCAAGATCTTATCCTTGAGCGAGACAAAGAACTTCTCGGGATCGTCACTCTCTACCAGCGACTTTATCACACTGTTATTCTTATACTGCTCTGCCCTCCGCGCCCTCTCCTCAGCTGCAGTCTGCTGCGACACATCAGATTCCGCCTGCTCCTGCTGCCGCTTCCCGGCATTGATCCCGTGCTCGCTAACTGCTCCTCCGGCACCAAAGAGCATACTGCTGACATAAGTAGAGCCAAAGGTCTCCTTAATAGCTTCCGCCACACTCTGCTTGGTGATACCGTCCTGATTCCGGAGGCTGGTCTGAATCGCAGTAGTCGCCAGTTCCGGAGGCATTTCCGAGAGTGGACCCGTCACCAGAATACCTTTCAAGGTCTTGGCTGCAGCGGTACGCCATGCCTGCTGCTCACCCATCGAGCCTACCACCGCCTTACCGGCATTCCCTAGCAGCTTACCCATAAGCAGGTCGCCACCGGCTTCCAGACCGGCCTCAGCCAGAGCCGAGATCACCGCACTGCTGTTTACCTCATCCTGCACCTGCTGCCACGTAAGCTTGGGATTGACCTGCTTGAATGCAGTATAGGCATCGTCGATATAATTATCATACTCGGCCAGACCGAATATCCCGCCGTGCGAGAAGGCGTAACCGGCCAACATTGGAATATATCCCATACCACCGGTCAACGCTCCTACAGCCGCACCCGCCGCTCCAGAGGCCGCACTGGTAATGACACTGCTCAGACCGCCATAGATTGACCGCGCCACATAATCGTCCATCACATCCGCATCAACCTGATAGAACGGATCCTCCTCACGCGACCGCTTGATATCATTAATACCCTCTCCCGCCCAGTGCTGCAGATCATCACTGCCGAAGATATCACCGATAGTACGTGCCGCCCGGTAGAAGGTCTCCGGCGTATCCAAGAGCAGTCCGTCACGCGCTCCCTGCCAAGCCGCTGTACCGACAGCACCGAGCCAGCGCCCGGTGCTCCAGTCCTCTTCATCCTGCTTCTGTAGCCGGTTATCTATACGCTTGGTAGCCAGATATTCACTATCAGACTTTTCCCAATAGTCGTCATATTCACTCATTATTTATCCTTAATCTAATCTTCTGGGTCAGTATCCACCAAGAATGTACCACCAGTATTCTTAGTCAACTGACCTACAAGAGTCTTGTTATTTTCTTTCAGCTCCCGGTTATTTTCTGACGCGTTATACAAGTCACCGACAAACTGCTTATTCAGTTCCTGATAGGCATTGATCTTCGCATCCTTAATCTTACCCTCAAGCTGTAGCGCCTCGACCATTTCAATACATTCCTCACGAGTCTTACCGGAGAATGGATCTTCGTTGCCGGTCTCCTGTTTTAATGCCATCGTAGCTGCGGCGTAAATATCATCTGAATAAGGGAATGTACTTGGATTCTTACTGGAAAATACTGAATGCAGGAAGTTGTAGTTACTAATAAGCATTCCCATAGGGTTCAGCATATTCGCATACGTCGTTATTCCCTCCACTCTCGCAACATCATCTGAGCCCATTTGTTCAACTCCCGGCTTCTCCGAATCAATATCAAAGACATAATCCGGTATCGGTATAGCTCCAAGCCCTCCGCCCATACGCTGCTGCTCAGCAGTAATAGCCAGCTGGGACTCTACAGATAGAGGCTGCACCGCCATCTCCGCCTCACGCTCGGCATCAATCCGTCTGGTATCACGGCGCAGCCACGCTGTCTGCTGCTTTGAGTAATCCTCACGACTCTTAATCACATACTTATCATAGAATAAATTACGGTAGCGTTGATAGTTAGGGACAGTCTCCGGAATTACCTCATTAACCGCATCCACAGCCGACATATTCGAGCTCTTAGCCAATACCCGATTAAAAAAATCATCTGTCCTTGCTTCCATATATTCAGGAGTCCATTTCTCCGGTGACCTTTGTTCATCATACAAAGGATCAGAAAATGTAAATCCCTCAAAGCTCTTTTGATCATTAAGAACTCCAAACTTTCCTAAATGCTTTTGGAAAATATTCATGATTGCATTTCTTGACACGTCACTGTCAATATCCGGATCTAAGTCGTTTTTCTGCGCATACAATACTGATTCCCTTATTGCACGCTCACGAGCCCGCTGGATTAATATAGGAGATGCCGGTTGGACTTTACCGCTTGGTGTCCGCATATATGCAATATTTGTACCGTCAAGTGTAGTTCCATCACCAAGGTCTATCCCCACACTATTAAACTTTGTTGACGTAACGCTACCGATAAAGCTGATTAAGCCTTTATATTTGCCGTTCTTTCCTTGCAGAAAAGCCTTCTGCCGGTTATAAGCAGCAATATAACCATCTCTTTCCTTGGACTTGTATGGGTCGTCTGAATCTGCCTTAACATCTTCCCACTCTTTAATTTTCGCATCAAGAGTATCAATATCCTCTATACTTTCAGCCTCCTCCTGTGCAAGTAATTCTATTTTATCAAGATACTCCTTTTGCTCTTCGTCATGCCTTCTTTCAGCATATGACTCTATCTTCGAGGTGGTATCAATCCAGTTTAAATGCTCATCCGAGAACTGATCAAAAAGATTTGCAGACTCTACCGAATCCTCAAGCCTGTCAATAGACTCTAAATCCATCTTAGAACCAAGAACCCGCATCTTGTCGAGAGAAGCACCTAATATTAATGACTTTGCCTCCTCTTCACTCCCACCCATTTCAACATTCTGTTTGATAATAGTCTTCGTCAAATCCCCAAAGGTTTCAGGATCAAGATTATCATAAACAGCCAATGCATCCTTGGTAGTTCTATCAGATCTCAGTGAAGCTATTCTCTTGCCTGACTCCGAAATAATAAAGTTTGTTGCACTACTGAAAAGCTGTCTTGTTGCGTATAACTCTTCTTTTGACGCTCCAGTTGTCCAACTCTTTAATTCGTTTAAAGCTTCATCTCGAATTGACTCTGCAGTCGAGAAATTGAATTCATCAGAATTTATTCGCTTAACATAGTTCTCTGTGAATTCGTTATACTTCAATTTTCCATATGTCTGCGCCCAGATAAAGGCATTATCCTGACGCCTGATCTGCTCTTCCCGTTCAGCCTTTGCCTGAGCTTTTTCAGCTTCATACTCAGCTTTACGCTCCTGCCTCTCCTTTTCAGCATCAATCTTATTGTTACGATATTCAAGTGACTTACTAATCCCATCTATTGAACTGCCAAGCAGCCCCAGACTCCGCTGCAGACTCTGCGCCGCAGAAAGATCCGGCTCATGGGTCACCACCCGCGGCACCCCGCCATTACTGGTATTAAAGGTCGTAGCTGCGACGACCTTATCCGGAGTGCGGTAGTCCTTGGGATCCTCTACCCGGATTGTCCCGGGTATTCTTATTGCTTTTGCCATTAGTTCCCCTTTATGTTGCCGTAGTTACCGGCTTGTTTCTAATATAACTGCCAAGTGCATTCAGCCCGCCACTGACGACCCCAGTCAAAGCTGAGAAGCCACTACCGGAAGATGAGGACGGACTGGCCAGATACAGTGGTGTCGGCTCAGAGCGCATCCGCGTAGCCTCTCTATCCGCCATGACATTCCTGATATTCGCGTCCCGGTTTGAATCTACCGTCGCGGTATCCCGCGCCTCACTGGCATGAATATCCCCCATCAGCCGCTGAATAGTCGCACTTGCCGTACCGTTCCAGCTGCTGGCCACCCGCTGCTCTGATCTACGCTTATCCGCTTCCCGGGCAATCTCGCCTTTTTCATGCGCTGCCTTCTCATTTATTTCGATCTCTTTATTGGCAAGCTGCTCATAGTTGAATACCGCCTGATCTGCTTTCTGCCTGTTCTCATACTGGTTCTGCATCAGCGCAATATTATTCTGCTCGACCTGCGCATCATACTGCGCCTGCGACTGAGCCTCCGAAGCGGCGTAGCTGCCAAGTGCAGCCACCCCGTTTCCGACCATCGCCAACGCGCCCATTACACTACACATCTGCCCCTCCCTCTATCAACACCGTATTATTCATCCTTCCTGATAGACTCAAAGAGATAGAACTCTCTGCCTGAGCCATTGAAATCCGGATACGTCTGCACCATATTAAACCCCAGCCACTTGAGCCAGTGCACCGCCTGCCGGTTCTCCACCGCCACAAAATTACGCAGCACCGGGAACATCTCATGCATCTCCCACTTTATTACTTTGGAGAGCCGCAGAAAAGTCTTGCGACATGAGCGGTACTCACCAGTACCGAGCAGCCAGGGTATTCCAACTCCGGCTTTTTCCCCCTCCGGCACTCCCGGATAGAGCCTTGCCATCGAGCCAACTCCGATCATCACAATCAATCTACCGTCATAAAACCCGCTCCAGCACTTCTCGGACATCTTATAACTGAGCTCCAGCCCGGTCGCAACATCAACCCCGTAGACCTCAATCTCCAGTTTGTCCATTGCTCCCAGACGCCCGGCCAGTATCGCCGGGTGATCACGTTCTGCACGGTCAATATATTGCGTAACCTTACCGCTTGACATAATAGCCTCTCCATTCAATCTTCTGTATCGCCACCGGAGCGTAACAGTCAGGTAGATCGCTGTCACCATAATTATTAACCGCAATCTCAACATTGACATTCTGCGCTTTTACTGGTACCGTAAACTTCCCGGTATCGATAATCGGCTGACCGACAATCAGCATCCTACTGCCGATACCTCCGGATTTCTCATAATTAAATACCTGATCACGGTTCTTTACCGTGACCACAAAGTTACCACTGTCCTTATAGATAACCGCCAAGTCCAGAATCTGTGTCCGCTCAGCCGTATACGCCGGAGCTCCAGACTGTGCTTCATTACGCACATACTGCGTACTCAGCTTATACTCCCACTTATATGGAGTCCCGAAGTATACCCCGGCAGCCGAGAAGTTTCCGGCAATGCTGAATGTCGTCTGCGAAGTCTGAGTAAGGTCGCTCAAATTCATCCCGGCAATACCGGCGAAGCCTCCTCCGGCCACCGCCCGGTACCAGCTGATATCATCTATTACATATGGCGCGGTAAAATTCGTAACCTCTTCCGCTTCATCATAGACCCCGTTCAGGATCACCCGCCGGTCGAGTGCCGGTTCATACTCCATACCTGCAGCCAGTTCCTTGCTGAACAGAGTTATCCTTTCCAGAAAGACCCCGTCTGAATACTGAGTCATAAGGTAGATACTGTTATCCACATAACAGAAATGCAGCAGCTTACCGCTGAATTCAAAGTAGCTCCATGAGCTCTGTATCTTCTGATTATTCGCCCAAAGATATTTGTAAACATAGAGCCGGTGCGGCTCTTCCGGGCTGTAACCGATCAGCAGATCGTCATTGTTATGCGCGTCCAGCAGGGTTATACCCTTGGGAATATACTCCGGTATATGCTTGGTGATATCCGGCGCCTCATTATTAATAGAGTCCTCAGAAAGAAAGTATTCCCGCAGAATGCTGTAATCCCCGTTGGGGCTGACAAAGAACATATTGGATCCTGCCAGCGCCGGTGAGGCCAGCGTTGAAGCCGAGTAGGTCGTACTCTCGGTAATCTTCGCCTCTTTCGGAGAGAGCCCTTTCTCACAGGTGATAATAAACTGCTTATTCTCACACATCACTACCAGACTCTTACCGAATGGAATAATAAAGCTGATATCCGCGATATTATGGCCGGTTGTAGAAAGCTCGAAGGAATCATCATCCAGCACCTCGGTCGCCTTACGCGGCCAGAAACAACCGTACTTATCGTCACGACTGAATATAGTTTTGTCCCGGGACGCGATCCCGAAACGATTGAGATGAAAGAAGACGTCGGCAATCCGGTTCCCGATAAAGCTCGGTTCCGGAGCCGTGATATCATCACCGACCTTACGCTCTGCCCATTCTATCTGCTTAAAGGTAAAGGTTCCATCGGCCTCACGAATCAGGTGGTGCGGCATAGTTCCAGCGTCAATAGTGTTCTGCAGCCCCCAGCCGTTACACTCAACCCAGTTACCGCTGATCTCCTCCGCGCCGTCAATACTGCGGTATTCCACATAGTAATCGTCAAGGCCGGTGCTGTCCTTACCCGTAACCTTTACCTTTACTCCATGCCAGCACTTCGCGGGAAGATCCGCAAAATCATCTATCGCCCCCTTTATTCCGACCAGCCCCTGATTGCCGTAGCTGTCATATACCTTGAAACTGAAATCTTCGCTGTACGTAATACGTATAACCGAACCGATCCGGTCACAGGTAAACCCATCCTCAACCAGACCATTTATATGACTCGAACTTACTACCTCGGTATAGGCGGCTATTTTCTCGTCATGTGCCGGAGTAAGATCTGTAGCCGGAACGTGAATTATCTGCTCAGGATGATATACCTCCTGCACCTCGTTGTAGCCGTACCTGATAACTTTCTCAAAGGCCTCCGCGATATCTTCGCTGCTGCACTCACTTGGCCATCCGGCCTGAGTTCCTTCCGAGCTTACAGTAATCTTCCTCCCGGCCGCCTCAATAGTGTAGGTATGCCCACGCATACCGCGCTTGACAAAGATCAGCGCCTCATGCGGCTGCTCATCGGAAGTCTCGGCACTCATGGCTGCAGTTACCGAACGGTTGAGTACCCAGCTGGTATCTGCCACGGTAATCATGCGGAAATCATCTCCGGGGTTACTGCTGCTCAAATAAGCTTTACCGTCCGGATAATTGACCGTCTTGACCTCACCGGTCTGCAGATCATGTACCGCAATATCACCGGCGGTGAATGCTACCTTATAACGCTCACTGGCATCCCGATTGATATGATAGACCTTGATCTCTCCGTCACTATATACCGCATCGTCCAGCTTGGCAATGTGCTCGGTACCCGGACGGGTTATCACTCCGCGGGCAATATCGCTCAGCAGATTGATCTGCTCCTCAGCCTGTGACTTATCCCGTGCCACCGCCGCCTGCTCACTGACCCCGTTCTCCAGTGAATTTATCTCAACCCTTGTAGGTATCTGTCTTGGCATTACACCCTCCTTTTACACACTTCGGCGCCGACTCAATTCATTATTCAGCTCCAGAATATTCCCGTCAGCACTCGCGCTGTCCGCCTGATCCAGATTGATCTTCGCCTGCTTGAGATCCTCCAATATCACATTGAGCTGTGCTGAATCACCGGTCGTATTGGTAATAAATTTACTTGCCGCCAGTAGTTCCACATACCTCCGTGGCGCAGCCGGAAGACTTTCAAAGTCCAGCATAAGCACTATTTCACACTGTACCGGCCGGTCAAAGACAAAGGTATTGTTCTCCTTATCGTAGAGCCTGCCACCACGCTCAATAACATCCCGGTAATAGTCAACCCCGGTACTGTCCACCCGGACAATATTCTCCGGCAGCTCTATCTCGCCGTTGACATCCGGACTGAGAGTTCGCTCCTCGGTATTGAAGTACCAACCCTCCTCCTGCAGCTGCTCACACTGCTGCTGCAGCTTTCTAAGTGCTGCCGCCAGATCCAGATTACCACTGGTGTTTTCCAGACTCGACACCTGCGCTTCACCGATAGCGTCGAGCATCATGTTTATTGCATCCAGTCTACGCCCCATATTCTCCTCCCTTGTTAGTAATATAAAGCAAGAGGTCAGCAGCAACCCACTGACCCCTTCATTCATACCACTACGCCGCTTCCAGCGACAGTTCTACCGCACAGCGCGGATCATGCTTTCCGACCCCGTACATCTGCTTGGTATAAATCAGCGTACCCATATTCTCCGGCTTCGGCACGATAACCGTATCAATCGCCATCAGATTAACCTGTCCAACTGCCTCACGGGTAAACATCAAGCCCATGGTGTTGGTCATATCAACGTCATAGCGATTCTGGTGTGAATTGGTAATGTTCAGTCCGAACTCAGCGTTGTTACTACAGATTACCGTTGCTCCGGCAACCCGCGCCAGCGTTCCCTCAGCAATATTACCATCACCCTTGAGATCGGTCTTGAGCAGCGGCTCATACTCAAAGAGGGTATTCCATCTGTCCCAGTCCAGAATACAGAAGATCTCATCGTTTACATCCTTCTCCTTTAGTGTCTGCACTCCGTACTTGATTGCCCTATAGATATCAATACCAGCGGAATCAGAACAGTTCTTGAGAACCGAACCTCCGACCTCACTCACCAGATCATTGGCGGATCTCGCCGCACGCACTACCTGCCTGATCCGGTACTGGTCTTCGGTCTTGGCCATGGCTGAGCCCAGACGCTGTGCATATGGACCTTCTACCACCACCTCACTGAACGCCTTATCCTCATCGGTCACAAATACCTCGGCTGTAACGGGGAAATCCACATTGACCGTAGTCTCAGCCTGTGCGATCGGATTACCCTGAATCAGCTGCCCCGGAGTGTGGTGGCTGGTAGAGGTTCTACCGATAAGCGGAAAAGTCGTAGACTTACCACTTTTGATACTCTTCTGCTGACACTTGCCGTCCATCACACAGTCCGAGTCTCTGAACGCCAGAACCTCCGGCATAAACGTATCCTTAAATAGCTCCATAGTATCCGCACCAAGGTTATTAGAACCCTGATAGGAAACATTAAAAGCTGCATCATATGTTGGCATCTCTTTAAAACTCCTTATTAAATAACAAAACCCCAGCCCGAGAGCTGAGGTTTATAAAACAGTAAATAAAATTATTGATTAATAGTTACGACCTAAAGCCAGTTGACACCGTGCTTGCGGTTATGCTGACTAGTTCTGGCCGCCTTCTCACGCACCTGCGCCATTAAACTCTTATCCCCGCTGTTACGGGCAGAGATAAAGGCCTTGGACTGCTCCGAGCGGGACTTGAACACGTCACCTGCCGCTCCGGTACTCTTCGCGCCGCCAATTGGATTACCGTCCCTGCCGAATTCCTTTTCATACATACTCTTTACCTTCTCCATAGCCAGCTTGGCCGCTGCCGGGTTATTAACATCAATCAGTTTATCAATCTCCTGCCGCACCTGCGGATCAAAGTTCGGCGAATCGGTATACTTCAGCAGCTTCTCCAGCTCCTCCCTGCCTCCGACATGCGCCGCAATCTCATTCTGAAATTCAGCCAGCTGCTGATTGGCCTTGAACTGATTGGAGGCTTCTACACTCTTACAGATCTCATCCACCAGCTCACGCGGATACCCAGCCTGTGCCAGTGACTCGTAGGCATCATCAGGCAGCGCCTTATTCTGGTACCACGCCTCCGACAGTTCCTCCATCGAATGCCCGGTCGTTTCAGCCGCCTTCTCCAGCTCCTTCTTCTCCGTCTCGGTACCTGCAGGCTTCTGCTCTCCCTCCGGCACCTTCACCTCTGCCTGCCCTGACGGCGCTGGCGGTACCGCTTTATTCTCCCCCTGCTCCTTATTCAAAGCTGCGTCAAGATGCGGTGTACTCGAAGTCGGCTCCGGCTGCGCCAGTCCCTGATTCCCATTTGCCTGTGCAACATTATTCAATACTTCCTGTGGCATAATAATCTCCTCAATCTTCTGCCGTCAACAATACTCCCAGCCTACGCCTTAGCCGCCGCCATCACCACATCAGACTCTACCGCATGATGTGCCACCATAGTGCCGCGCTTCTTGCTGAGTCTCTTTGCCCGCTGAGCTCTCAGTGCCAGCGCCTCCTTCCTCTTACGCTCCTCGCTAGTTCCGGAGTCTGTCGGCATCTTTTCCAGCTGCTTCTGCAGCCCGCCAATCACCTCATCCTTCTGCGCATTCTCCTCGATCAGCTGCTGGTTCGTCTTCTCCAGCTTGTTCATGCGCTTCTCAGCAGCAGCCTGCTTCGCCATAATAGACTCCAGCATCTGCTGATAATCTACACTCTCCCCAGCTTCCGTCTTACTCTGCTCCGCCATCTATAAATCTCCTGTAATATAAAGTTATTAAAACATATTTTAAGCCTGAGCCGCCGCCGGTACTCCTGCCCCGGCCTGCTCCATGCCCTTACTTATCACCTGCGCGGCTGGACTGGCAAGCTGTCCCAGCATCTGCTGCGCCTGCGCCTCCTGCTGTGCCTGTTGTGCCGCCGCCATCTCCTTCGCTACCTCTTCCTCAGTCTTGATAAAATCTGTATGCTCCAGCTGAATACATGCCGCCACCGTCTGCATCGCTACATGCGGCTTGACATACTTCGCCATCGCCTCCGCTCCAAACATCTGGGTACAGATCTGGCTGAACTCCATCAGCTTCTGCAGATCCTGCCCTCTTCCCAGTGCCTCCAGCCCGGTAACGATACTGGTCTCGACCAGACCGTCCTGTATCGCATCCAGCTTTCCGAGCTTGAGCATCCGCTTTTCAATCAGCCGTATTACCCGGGGCTGCACCTCGGAAGCAAAGATCGTATAGACACTACCGATCTGCTCCTCCAGCGCCTGAATCATTGCCCGAATTTCAAAGCCAGTCACCCGCTCACCTTTACGCTGTACCGCGCTATGCATCAGAAACGCCCGCTGCAGACTGTCGGTAAGCGCAGTCGCTACCCGCTCGGCCACTGAAAAGTCGGCGTGCTTATCCGCCCGGAACATGGTCACGTCATTCGCAAAGTCCGCGGTGATCACATCACCGTTCTTGGCTCTGGCCACATCCCGCTTCTTGGTCGTACTCGAACCGTTACGCACTCCAATAATTGACAAGGCCGCAATCTGTGCCCCCTCAACAATCGCCCGGGACAATACATCCAGCGATATCAGGCCGCCAAGCAGATCCTCCGCGTAGCCCCGTCCCCAAGGCTCGCCGTCCACCTGTGTCCAGCGTACCGCAATATACGGATTCTCCGGATACCGGCTCCAGGCACCGATCTTGTCGTCACCGACCCCGTCCTCCGGCAGCTCTATGCCGTTGAGTTCCTGCCGGATCTCCCATACCTCTTCACTCTGGTTGTATTCGATATTGGTATAAAGCTTGCACTTGTGTGCCGGTTCCGCCTCTATAAGAGAACAGAACTCCTGCACCTCGTGCTCAAGGGTTGAGGCCAGTACCTCCTCCTCAATGATTATCTGCAGCACCCTTCCGGCCGGGGTACGTCTCACGACATACCTGTCCATACCGTAGCAGCGCATCGGCTCCTCGCTCTGCGGAATATACAGCAGTGCGTTACCGGCGATAATACAGTGAGTACACAGTTCACCGATTGTAGTACCCATATTGGTGGTCTCACAATAACGGCGAATCTCCGACTCTCTGTCTGACAAGGCTTTTTCAATATTACTGATACCTTCCGGATCCTGCTGCAGCACCGCATCGCGCAGAACAGCGTCAGCTATCACATAGCGCAGCCACGGACTGCCGGTCGGAAAGAGTATACTCTTCAACCTGCTGGCAAAGTTATTGGTGCCCTCGGCACCGATTGTCTGGTATGGTATCGGGAACGCGGCTGAACCGTCGTGCCCTTCCGGTGGAATGATTGTTGGTTTGGTCATAACCGAGCAGGCTCGTGCCCGGCGTAAAAATGGCTCTCTGAGCCGACTGAGTTCCTGATAGCGGGAAGAGATTACTCCCTCCTCACTATTCTTCACTTATACTGCTCCCCCTTATTTTAAAATATTGATCCCGTTCGCCCCGGCACTGGTCGGAGTTACCCCTATAGAGTTACTCTTATCAATCCGCAGTGCGTCCCTACCGGTCTGCTTACTCTTCTCCTCATCGGTTACAAGGTCGTCCTCCTCTTTGAGCTCTACCGCTGTAGCCGATACCGGAGCCGGAGTTGTAGTAGACTGATATACCGGGGTCGGTGTAGATCTTCCCCCTCCAAAACACATAGAATAAATTCCTCCTTCACTTAATTACACTCTACCTCTAAAATGCCTGATAAATATAGTAGCCGCCAATTATAAATCCCAGATAGCCCCAGACTGTCAGTACTGCCACCACCGCATGTACATAAGAGCCATACTGCTTGAGCTGCATGGCATACATGAACTGCGCCACATACGAGAGCCCGAAGGCCACCGCCACCGCCGCCGAGTTAAGCGTCAAGATCCAGAAAGCCGTTATCAACGCCGCCACGTCGATACCATTCAGAGTGAAAGTTTCCAGATCCGCCATAATCCCTACCAGCTTACCCAGTAGCAGCAGTGCCGCCACGGCAAAGACCACATTGATAGCCAACGCCGCCTTGAGCGTATTCTGTCCCAGCAGAATCACACTGTTAAACATTGCTGTATTCTCTTCATTCGTCATTCTTCTTCTCGCTCCATGCTCTGATCACCTTGATAAGCTCACGCTTACCCAGATACCGGTTATACTCCAGCATCTCCTCACCCGGCAGCGGCGCCCGCTCCGGGAACTCCTGCTCCAGCCTCTCGACCAGATCCACACTGAATATCGGTGGCAGCAGCTCGTCCCGGTCAACCCGCGCCACCGTGGCCGATCCGTTCATCAACGCCTGCGCCATCCCGGCAGCACTCATCCCGTCAAATTCCGACATAAATAGCTCCTTATAGTAAATACATTAAATTAAGACATAACCAGCTTCTCCCCCTCCGGTATTGCTCCTAATTTCACGCGTCACTATATTGCTCCAAAGTCAGAATTATTAATTGTTTTATAGTAGATAAAATAATCTTGACTAATGATGAAATATTTGCATTATTTATACATATTTTTATAATAATTAAAACTTTGATATCGAAAGTAGATATAATGAAAATACTTATATTTGTTTTAATAATATCACTTATAAGTAATGGAATTTTTATTTTAACAAATCAAACTAATCTTTCCAGTTTTTTAAACATAGAAAAACTTTACACTCAAATAGCATCAAACATTCCTATGGTATTTGGTGGAATAATCACAGGGGTAATTGGCTTTATTGTGGCAAAACTTCAACATAAAGATCAAGAAAAAGCTCGAAAAAAAGCTACAACTAATGAAAAGATAGAAAAACTTTTGAGTCATCTCTTTAATCTCAACTTTAAATTATGCAATGAAATTAAAATGACATCAAAATTACTCGAAGATGCATTGAAAACTCATAAAAGTAATTTAAAATTTATTAACCAAAACATTTATATAGTTTTTTTTACTCACCTCGAACAAATAATGCTTAGTGATGAATGGAAACTAATATATCCACTTTGTAATATTTATATGCCATATGAGTACTCTAATTTATATAACCTTACTCATGAAAATATTTGTGAGATTTCTTACCAAGCATCAAAATATATAATTGAAAATAATGTCACTAATTTAGATACTAATTCGGATAAGCTTTTTGATTATTACATTAAATTCTTGAATATTTTTGAAAATATGAAATTACTTAAAACAAATCTTGAAAAATACATTATTGTTGAAATTAATAAGTAAATACTTTGCAAGTCTATGGCTACAACATTTATGATTTTACAAACTATTTACTCATTAATCAATTTTCTTGATATATTTTCTAACTAAATATATACTCACTCTCCAGCGCCTGCTCAACCTCCAGCTCGCCCATTTCTGGCAACTCCGGCAACAGCTCTCGCTCGTGCAACTCCAGCCTGTTTGCAGTATATTCCAGCAACTCGCTTAGCCGGTTCTTGCTGTAGAGCCAGACATAGGCCTTTCTCAGCTCCAGCGCTAACTGACTCGACCGGCTCGGCAATGTCCCGAAGCTGTCATGAATCAGCGCCAGCGGGATCCCGGCCAGCTGCAGCACCACATACCAGAGCATCGTCGCATCATAGCTGTGCGTGAAGTTCGCTGCCATCCCGGTGCGTACCCTCTTTCGGTCAACCCTGCCGGTATCCTCGGCGTAGCTGGCTGATACCTTATGCGTCCCGACGATCGTATTTACCCGCTTTATCTCCCGGGTCTGCTTATCATGTATAACCGGAAAGCCGAGCGGAGTCACCCACTCCATTCCCCGGACACCACTGCGGCAATTGCACTGGAGCCGTCTGGCCTTGCGCTGTACTTCACTCGTTGCCTCACACTCACACTTGCAGACCGTCTTGCCACACTTCTCACAGCGGCTGCAGGCGGGCTTACTGGTCATAACGTCCGCCACCTCCTTGAGCCACTTCAAATAGACAAACGCCGCGGTAATAATATCACAGGTTGCATTATGGATAATCGGCTCCAGAAACAGACTCGCGCCCCAACGCAGCTCATCATCGATACAAAATTCACCTCCCTTCTTCTCAATATTGGTATCTATCGCCTCGCTGATCTGCTCCTTGCGGGTAAAGGTACTGACATCATAGGTACAGGTCATTACCGGCCGTTTGGTCATACTCCGGTCAATATTCCCGGCCAGCAGCTTCGGCAGCAGAGCCTTGCTGATCTCCTGTCTCCTGCCCGCCCAGAGCTTGCTGTTCTCATCCTTGTCGCTGAGCTGCTTCTGAATCTCGCGAGACAGCGTCAGCAGCTCCTCGATACTCCGCTTGTCCCCGGTCATGCCGGACAGGATCTCATTCGCCCTGTCGGCAATATCCTGATACAGATCGCGCGGCTTACCGCTGCCGTCACTAATCACGCTGGTTCGGATTGCCAGATCCTTATTCCGGAGCATCCCGGCCACATGCTGCAAAGCATTCTGACACCCGTCCTGCGGTATGCTGATATGGCTGACATGTGCCTCCCCGTCCTGCAGCGCTCCCCGAACCTCAAAGCAGAAGGCAAGGAAAGACCAGGGTTTGTCCGCGGCTGTCCAGAAGTTCCGATTCTCCGAGCTGAACGGATCTGTAGCGCAGGCCGCCATCAGCTCCGCATGCTCCTCCGCCCAGACTATCCGCTCCGCCCGGCTCACCTTGTCGATACCGTAGACACTCGCCGCACCGTATAAGAGCCAGTCCACCCCGTCCGGACTTCCCAGCGCCTCACCATGTGCGAACTCCAAGAGCGACTTGCTGATATCATCACCCTGCGGACTGAGATACCTCCCGCCGTATACCGGGTAGCCCCGACCTCTGGTGTCCAGCGCGTACCCGAAGTACAACTCTGGATCCTCAACATGCTTCTCTGCCATGGTAACCGTTCCCTGCAGGTGGGTAAAGCGGGATATCATCTCACCCCGCGCCCGCTGTGCATCCTGAAAGGCTTTGCTGTTCGGTGAGAGTCCAGCTATCGGCGGCAGCTCCTTGCGGTCGATTACCGGCAGCGCAAACCGCTTCCCACCGCCAAGCTCCAGCGCCTCCTGCAATACCCCGAGAATATTCCGGTTCACCCGCCACGCCGTCTTTTGCGCTTCATTGACCGCAGCAAACATCTGCGGATACTCACCCATACGCCGGTGCATTTTCCGCAGGTAGCGCTTATCCCACGAACGAACAAAAAGCGCCCGCGCCCTCAGCTCCTCACTGTAGTAGACCCCGCCGGACAGACTCTCCCAGTCCCGAGGCGGCACTACCGATATTGGCCACTTCGGAGAAAAGAGACTGCGTAGCTCCTCACGGCTCTTACTCTCCGCCATGAATTCTTCGGTTATCTGGATACGGTTGGTGGTGTGCTGCTTGCCGCGTGGTTTATATGGTGTGGTCTTAATATACTTCCCGGCTATGCTGCTGGCGATATGCAGCAGTACCAGCCCGGTGCGTACCCGTTCAGACTTTTCAAGCTCTACCGGATCTATCTGATCCCGGTACCACTTATCAAAGAACGCTTTCTTGACCTTCTTCTTTAAGAGCTCAGTCGGTGCCTGCCGTAGCCGGTGCTCCAGCGCTTCATGCGCCCCGGACTCAAACTCCTGCAGCTTGATAGCATTGGCCTGATCCACAAGGTCATTACCCAGTGCCGCCGCCCGGGACGACAGGTTATCCTCCGCCAGCGCTCCGTCTATCAGGTTCTTGGCCGTGATGAAAGCGGTATACTCTGCCGGCAGACTGGCAATAAAACGGTTACAGAGCGATACCCGTCCGCGTCCGTGCTCTGAGATCCGCTCGACAATCGCCTCATGCAGCGGCGTAATTATCGAATACAGCAGATCCCTCCCGGTACCGGTCGTACTCCCGTGGCCATTCTTCTTGAGCTTCGCAACCATACTGAAGTACTCCTCCCGGGTTACCCCAACCGCTTCCTTTTCCAGCTCCAGCTGCCTCTTGATTCTATATACTTCTATTGCCATACATTCCCCTATATCAAAACATATGGCTTATCCCCGATTTTACTATTACTGCCTACGCGTCAAGCTCAAAGCTTACCCCCAGCTTCTCCTCCGCGCCTTCGATAGAATAGATATCATTCTCAATCTCAAGTACCGGCAGTGTCTTCTGCGCATCATACACAGAATATGCCCGAGTACGGTAATTTGAGTCCAGTGTCTTATCCGCCAGCCAGCTCTCAAAATTAACCTTCTCAACACTATACCCCGCCGCATTCAGCTGGCTGTAAATCTGCTCACAACGTGGACAGACCTCATTCGTAAACACCTTTATTGCAACACTCATTACTTATCCTTTCATTTCGAAACCAAAATAGTTTTAATAATATACTCAAAACAGCCACCTAATCCAGACCTTAATTATTCTACCTCATTCTCAATTTCTTGGAAGACTTTTCCGTCATGATTAAGTTTTGTCAGTATTCTCTTTATCTCCTCCTCAGCTTCCTCCACACTGTCATACGTCGGGAAATGAGTCCCAAACTGAGAATCCCCGAAGTAATGCCGCCACCCCAACCTCTGCTCTACAACTCGCGGCTTGAAACCAAACAGGCTTCCCAACCAAGTAGGCTCAGAATAACTCTTCACTTCAACTACAACCTCTATTCTGAATTTTTCCACATCATGCCCGACAATTCTGAATCTTACTATTCTCTCGCTATCTCTTCCTTCTCCTTCGCCAATAGTATATACTGGCGGCTGAGCAAATCTCGGATACATTATTTTTTCTCCTATAATTCAACTTAAAAAATTGCCTGATCAAATATTCTCAGTCGGCTCCAACGCATATCTCTTCCATAAGCTTTTATCCCAAAGATGAATTTCTATCGCAGGAAACTCCGAATCATATTCTGTCAACCCATGGGTTCCAAAAAAACACGCTTCACAATACCACCAATAACCCAAAGCAATTAGCTTTTTTTGCATTTTATCAAAATCATTTTTATCTTTACTTCGATAAACTTTAACATTTTGCCTACGTTGATGATCTTCGAGCATGCTTATATCAAAATTATTATCCATATCAATCTACCTTCTTCTCAAACTCTGTTAAAACCAGTAACATGGATTCTTTCGATATCGCCGTCTATACCATACTCACATGATAACCTGTCATGATAATTTTTTATTTCAGTATTTATTATCTCACCATTATCTGGAGCAAACCACGATCTTTTATAAAAACAAAGCCAG
Organism: Planctomycetota bacterium; assembly: GCA_963677015.1. Lineage (GTDB taxonomy): Bacteria > Planctomycetota > SZUA-567 > SZUA-567 > SZUA-567. Next base: position 963,827 of record OY781533.1, on the reverse strand, counting down.
CGTTGTGACCTGACTCTTCCATCTAAATCTAATAAAGCCATACTTAAAAAATATTGCCTTTTAATCATTTTATTTTCTCCTTATCATATATCCACTCTCTTCATTCTCTTTTCCATATCTCCACCGCTGGCATAATGTCGCCAAAAGTGATCCGGAGATACTGGAATACAAGGAGTAATAACCTCAGTAAAATCATTATGACCACGTTTACGATATGTCCGTCTCTCATTGCTTGTAAAGACGACCAGCTTATCACACCTCTTTAGTTTTTCCAGAACCAGCAGCATTCCGTCGGTGACCGTTTTTCCTTTGAGACCGCGGATTATGTCCATTGCTTTCAGGTTCTCGTTTCGTATTATTTCCATTTTCTACAACCTTCCTTTCTCGCTGCAAAGCAGTTACCAGACTCTGCTTAATCACCGAACCGATTGACTCATACTCCAGCACCTTTCGCACCCGTCCCAGCAAGGTGATTAATCTCTTATCGCTATTTCTCTGCTCCAGATATCTGTCGATATAACTGATAGCGATAGCTTTGTCACTCTGCATTACCTTGATCCGAGACAGGGTATGTATAAGGTGCCCGAGCAAGCCTCGATCGCTGATCACTCCAGCGCCTCCAGCTCCAGCAGTGCCGCATCAATCCGGTCTTTCAGAGTATACGGTACCGACTTCGCATCGGCCACCTTCTCCCGCAGCTTTCTGGCCAGCCGCAGCAGGCTGTCAATCTCCCGGCGCCGGTTAATATTGGCCTGATCTATTTCGTCAACCTCAGCATTACGCATCCGCTCCCGAATCTCTTTGCGCAGTACCGTCTCATCCGAGTTACTTTCAAAGGCTATTCTATGCAGCTCCTCTTTCTCCTCCTCTTCAAAGCTGTCACACTCCCGTGCCTGCTTGAGCAACTCTACCGTCTGATAATCCGGAGCGTCATAGTTCCCGTCCTCCGCTCCAGATCGCAGCCGATCCGGTTCATAGCTCTTCATATAGTTATAGCTGATCATGACCTTTTTAACCGTCGGCTTCTTGAGCCCCAGCTCACTGGCGCAGTAAACCTCAAAATCATCATAGCCCCACTCTTTATAGTCCCCACCATACGCCACATCGGTGAGGTGCTTACCCAGTATCACCCAGGACGATCTGAACCTCCGCAACGCAACCAGCACCTGATACCTCAGCGACTCCGGGTTCAGCCCTTCCAGCTGCTCATCTATTTTACTTATCACATTTGCACTCATTGCTTCTACTCCTTATGCTGGTGGCTTGTCTAAAGATTTTCTTGTTTGAAAACGTATTGTCTTTTCATCAAGACGACAAAATGAACTAAACTCTATATAGTTACTGGAACAATCTTGCTTAAAATCGTATCCAACCGAGAAGTCGTCAAGCACCTTTGCATCAGCATATTGCTTCCTTACTTCATCAAGAACTATATTTAATCCATCTTCATTATTCATTATCAATCCCACTCCCTATAATTATTAAACTCCTCATCATCCTTACGAGTAAAGTACTCGTCCAGATCCACTCTCTTCTCAAGAATTCCAAGCAGGATAAAATTCAACTCTTCTTCAAAAACTGCCTGCTCAACCTTGTCTTTTATATATTCACTCATGTGTTGCCTTTACAAGTCCTGCCGCTCTATCACTAAAGCGGTACCAGCCTTTTGAGGTGACAATAAGACCAAGACCGATTAATCCTTTGATTGCCCCTTCGGCATGCTCTTCATCCGAAATCTCTGTTTTTGCAATCCGCTTCATAAAATCGTTTTTACGATACCCCTTACCCACCTCTACACCTTGTTCTTTTAGAGCATTTATATACGCTACTTGACCTTGCCGCTTAACCTTATCAACTAGGTCAGGCTTTCTGTTCAGCCGCTCTCGTACCGTATCCCCGATACGCGCCCCGGACAGCACTTCAATATTATTCCTGAGTTGCGCCGCCTTACTCTCACACCCTTCAATCTCAACCTTATTCTTCATGCGCCGCACATTGATATTAATACGCACCAGATCACTGAGCTTTACCAGCTGCTCATCGGTCATAAATTTTAACGTGTCGCTAATCCCTGTAAATTCTTCAAGCCTCATTACTCGACCTTTCTTTAATTACAATTGTTTTCAACCATGCTTATGAATACCATACTCACAAATGCAGACCGCATCCGCTATCCCGTCGTGCGGCTTCTTTCTTCTGCCACTTACCAGCTCTATCTGCGGATACTTATTCTCGACATAAACGCAGCTACAACTCTTATTACCCTTCCACGGCAGACCAGCGAGTACCGTCTGCTTCCACTGCTGCGCCGTGCAAAATACAAAAGGTATTCGCAACACTTCCAGTACACTCAGCACCGCCTGATAGTTTCTGCCCTGCGAGAATCCGCTCTGCGCTGACTGCTTCGGCATCGAGTGAATCTTCTCAACGCAGGCAAATACCGAATCATGCTCCTGTATAATATCAGCCAACTTGTTGTAAAGCATGAATGAGTCTACCTCCTCCCGGGTCTTCTCCAACTTCCTGACCGGCATCAGAAAATGATCTATAGCCTTCTCAGTTTTGACTGCCACCGCTCCCTTTAGCCCTGTATCTATTCCTAAAAACACATCCATCTAATATTCTCCTGAATCATATAAATCTCCTATCTGTTTCATTCCACCGCCGAGCTGCGTTCTCTGGTGTATCCCGGCCAGCTCTATCTGCGGCACTTCCCCTGCTTCACTCAGCGCCCTGTACTCTTCGACAAATGCTTTACGCGTCCAGTCGGTGACCTCTATACGGCCGAATCTTACCCAGCCGCCAAACCGGTTCTTTATAACTACCGGTATCAGCTGGTCGCTAAACTCAGGCGTTCTATAGCTGCCAACCTTGCGCATCATACTCAACGCTTCTTCAAAGGCCTCGTAGGCTCTACTGGTAAGTGCTGCCTGCTGTTTACCTCCAGCCTCTCCCATCAGCTCACGCATAGCCTTCAACCTTGGAAAGAATTCACACTCCCGAACTATCTTGGAAAAGAGCACCTTCAACTCCTCTTCCGAGTACCTGCTCAACTCCTCAATATAAATCTCAAGTGTCTCATCATCCTTCTTCACGTCGAAATAACTCTGTAGCCTCGACAAACCGCGCATTAGCATCTGCTGTTTTGTCTGCTGTATCATCTGCCACTCCTCCAAACTTTTTCAGCAGCCGTTCCTCCTGCTCTTTTATTTCGCGCTGCCTCCGTTCCTGAGCCGTCTCAAACCTTCCGGCAGAGAAAGGTGTCTGAGCGTTAGGTGCATTGCGGTACGTCCCTTCGTACACCTTGAGCCAGTTCCGGTCATTATCAATCAGCCAGTCAAACGACACCTTCCAACTTCTACTCTTACCCAGCAGGAAATCAGAGACCGCTATCTCTTCCAGCACCCTGACAAACTGCTCCATGCTCAGCCCTTCCTTGACCCGGGTACTGATCTTGCTGTTTCTGCTCTTGGAGATAGTTTTAACACAGGCCAGATTCTGCTCAGCAGCGAGTGTATTCCAACGGGTCACAAGCTCGGAAGCAAATGGCTGAGACATACTCTTTTCTTCCTTTCTTTCCTTCTTATCTTTCTTTAGTTGTTGCCCTTTGTTTGCCCTCAGCGTGCCCTCAGCCTGCCCTTTGTTTGTCTTTTGTGTGCCCTCGTCTCGGTCGTCGTCTTGGTAACTACCATAATTGACAATGGTATATATAGAATACTTGTTTGTCCTTTTACTGACCACCTCTCCAGTGCTCTCAAGCTTCTCCAGTGCTCTTCTGATTTGCTTTACCGTTAGTCCTGTTTCGTCACTCAGGTTGCCAAGACTGCTAACAAACTGACCTCGCTTTACTTCTAAACCCTGCCAGCGTTTATCTTTCCAGTTAGCCATAAATAGCATACAGGTAAAGAGGCGGTAGACTGGAAGATCGTGGTACCACTCCCAGTCTCTCATGCTTCTGTGTAGTTTGATATATCCTGAATCCATCTACCCACCTCTGTTTTTCATAACCTGCTTAAAATGGAATATCGTCAGGCACACCACCGAAATCATTACCGCCAAAATTGCCAGCCGGTGTCTGAGTATTCTGCTGCTGCCCGAAGCTTCTCTGTGTGCCTCCCTGCTGCTTATTCTGCCCTCCCTGAGCACTACCACCATGCTGCGACATATTGAATGCCGGATAAAGCCGCCTGATATTGGCAAAGGTCTTCTCATTGCCATCCCTATCCTTAGAGTTCTTATGATATACCTCAGCTTTAAGTCTGGTGTTTACCAGTTCCCCCGGGTAATAATCCCTGTTAGGATCTGCTTTTCTCGGGTCTACTCCCATAGCGTCAAACAAAGCTTCAACACAACCATCCTCGCTAAGCCACAGCTTATAGCCACCTTCCTGCTGATACTGCGGATCTACCGGCTGCAGCGCCAGCTCCCACTGCGCATTACCCCGCTTGGAATAGCTCTCCTGCCCGCTCTCAACTCTGAACTCATGCACCCCTTCCGGCATCAGTACAAAGCCTTGTCCATACTTCTCATAATCATAATTACTACCTGCTCTTGCCATTCTTCTTTCCTTTACTGTAAATTTCCCTATACATAGACATAGCCGACGTGCAGTTCCTTCAATACCGCCTGCTGCATAGCCTCCGTTATCGCTTTTTCCCGCGTCTCCCCGCTCAGACCAGCCGGTATCCTAATCGTTATCCGGTCACCCTCCAGCGGCTTCTTGTAAAACCTGAGCTCAGTCTCAATCGTCTCCTCCGCACCGAGATCAAATACTTTCTCTGGCATATCAACCTACTTTCTTTACCGATACCGTTTCTTTAGTCTGTATCAGCCCGCCAAAACGTTGGGTATACTCACGTTGAAACTCTTTATTTCTATCAGTAACAAGACCCCCGCTTTTAGTTCGTAGCCCTAATTCCTCCTTAATAGCCTTTTTCAGTTTGGTAATACCGACAGTACAGCACTCGGTAAACACCTCCGGACTCAAACCACTGGCATGGAATATTGCCAGCGTCTCATCCTTATTGAGAGACTCACTACTCTTACTGACGACCTCATACCCCGGAACTTTGATACCGTCCTTAATAATGCGACTTTCAATATGCTGCTTGATTGAGTCTGTCCATTTTTTGAGTACTGGCAGCAAATCAAGCAATAGCTGCATCTGCTTCGGATCTTCAATCTTGCTAGCGTCATAGCTGGCCAGCCTTGCAGGCAGATCCGCCACATATACCTTCTCTCTGAAGGTCTTGTCCTCTGCTCCCTTGCGCTCGTTATACTCCATTACCCCGGCCGTTACATGCTGTACTACAGCCTCACAGGTCATAAAGTGACGACACCAGTTACATTTCTCGCAAGGTTGCGGCTGCTTATCTGGATTGTTTACCCGCTCTATCACTTCGAGCACCTCGGCAGTATCCTCATAGCTGAGCGTGTACTCTTTATACCAGCGCTTACGACCGTATACCTCCATCACGTGACAGCTTTTGACACCGTACTTATCCATAGCCATGCGGGCATAAACCTTCATCTGCATTGAATAGTCGTGCTCTTCACCGCTCTTGTAGTCTATCAACCAGCACAGCTCGTCAAAATCTTCCCGCACATCGGCATGACCAAAGGTTATCTCCTCAAAGTTATCACCAATCAGTGAAAGCTTGGTCTCAATCTCGCGATCATCTGAGGTAAATTCCAATACCTTATCCAGACCGTACTGTACCTCAGCGAGTCCCTCGGTATCAACCGCCTTGGTAAATTCTTTCTTCGCCTGTCCGACCTTGGTAAACCCTGATTTCAGACAGTGCTCCAGCAGCTCATGCTGCGCGCTGCCTCTCTCGGTAGCCTCGTTACTTCCACCATTCTGAAAACAGGGGCAGAGAGCCATACCCGGAAAAGCACTAGGGGATAATGTTGGATGATGGTCCATTACGCTGCACCTCCTCTCTGTGCCGCCGCTCCGATTGCCTCAAGGAACTTGACCGGGTTGTCAATGGCGCGCTGCATGATATCAACATTTTGCAGAGTGTCCCAGTGAGTGCCTGCCGCTATCTGATTAATACTTACCAGCCAATCGGTAAAAGCTTGATTCGCATTGTTGCCATCGAGTAAACGCCGCATACGGACAATCAGCTCATTAGAACTTGCAGCATCCTTCCCCTGTTGTCTAAACTGCGCGGTATCAATATCCTTCTTTTCATTAATAGCCTCCTGAGCCTTCTCAACAACACTTTCACCGATCTGAGCTGTAGCCTTGGCCTGTACAAAAGCATCATTAACCACCTTCGCCTCGGTAAACGGAGTATCAGCTGCATTGGTCTCAGCCTCCGGCTTGAAATTCACGCTGCCTTCAGTCTCAGAAAAATCCTGAGCCACCTCCATAGGATAGAACCCAGCTATAATCTCCGGATCCACGACCCTTATAGCATCACTCACACAACGCGCCCGCAGCATATTAGCCGGGTGCTTCGCCCAGTTGTCTTTGAGCTTTCCTGTTCTGTTACTTGTCGCTACCTCTTTGTCAACAAATTCCTGTAAGGTATGTCTTACCGGATAGCCATCCGGGAACTGTTTATTGATAAATACCATATCAACAACCTCATCGGTGTTCTCGTTGAACTTCACCTTACCATCCCGCTTGTAGAACTCACTCAGAATATAATCAGTCCGCATACTGAGCGTATTACCCTGCTCAATAAAGTGGTATTTCTGCTTGAAGTTAATAAGACTCATATTCTCGGTGTAGCAGGCCAGCGCCACGACCCCGCCCTGCGCCTCAGTCTTTACTCCAAACATCTGACTCTGAGCAAGCATTTTCCCCAATTCCAAAATACTGGACTTTTCCAGCACCTTGTCATACAATGCTACTCCATTCATAAACTCCTCCTGTTAAAAATATTTATCTATGATTATCCGCCACTCTATGACGGTGAAGACAACTCCAACTCCCACGCCAAACAGCGCCAACAATTTTATTTTCATACGTTATCTCTCCGCCCGGCGGTTGGTGTAGTTGGTCAGACCTGACCGCAATATACGACTTACGACGTAACGGCGGGTACAACCAATCTCCAGAACAGCTCCAGACGGAAAGCGCTTCTGCTTCGCCCACTTACAGACAGCGCTCTTGGATATACCCAGAATCTCCGCCAACTCCCCGGCAGTAACCGTCTGATTGACAATTACCTCCAGTGCCTTCTCGAAATCATCACGGTTTGATTCTTTAGAATTGATATTTGCTATGCTCATGGTTTTGACCTGCTGTAAAAAAAAGAGCCTCAATACTATCCCGCCAAAAATAGTATGAGGCTCCCTGTTTGTTGTTTTGTCACAACCGAAGTCTTAGAATTTAATTGGCGGATCTATTGTTTTTTTGATATGTATAAGAATCTAGTTTTGCCGCTTGTTCTCGGGTTTTGCTGGAGTTCTCGAAAACTAGTAAAAGAGGAATCTCCTCTCCCCCCTAATATAAGTAGTCAGCAGCAAGCGTTTGGTGTTTGTTGTGTTTGTTTGTTAGGTATCGCTTCTGTTTTTGTTGGCTTGTTTTCGGGGATAAGCCATATTGAGAAAAGTCGCTTGCTACTGACTGTGAAATCGTTTATTATTATTGATTATTTTCTTTTAACGAGTATTCATAATGGAATTACTTCTTAGCATTATTTCTACAGTTATCGGCGGACTTATTTTGGCTTTGATTCTCTCTAATGAGTTCAAGACATATTTTTTCAACCTCACTTTTATAAGCATAATTCTTAAAAAAATAGGTTTGAACACCGACAAAGACAACCATAAGAATAAGCCAAACAAGAATAAGCTTCATTCCAGCAACTTTTCCGAGAATAAAATCTCTGCTTTCAGTGATATCTTTGTCAATCACGGTATAACCTTTCTTAAAGGAAAAACTAATAGACCTATATGTCCAGAATGCTATAATAGAAAAAAAATTGTATATTTAACTCAGACAACAACAGAAAAAAACAAAATCGATCAAGTTGATTTAAGTAATGCTTATCGTTCTCTACAAAATTCACTTGGCTTGCTCAACGGTAAAATTTTGGCTCTTTCTTGTACTGAGTGCGACTATAAAAAAGAATTAGGAGTAGCTCAAACTTTAGAATCAGTAGTTAAGGACGCACAAGAATTATAATTTTTTTGATTTTCCATAAAGTTTACTCCTTTTAGTGGTCGATGAAATGAATTATATCGCACGATAGAACATTTTCAAGACAAATAATGTTCTATTTTACGAATTAATTTTCAGATGCCTGCTTAAAATAAAGGTAAGATCATGATTAATAATAAGTTAGAAATATGTAGACGATTTCTCCAAGAAAGAGAAAATATTGAAAAAAACCGCTCTAAATTCGCACGAAAGACCGGATTGAGCGAGTCTGCAATGAGAAAATGGGAAAAAAGCACAGAAATCCCTGGGTCTGCATTTGCGATTCTTGAAGAAGCAGGTTTAGATATGCATTTTGTTCTAACAGGAAAAAGCAAAGAACTGCCAGTAATTAAGTTTCCTGATTTATCACCAAAAGATTTTCGAGAGATACCATTCTACCCAGATGAAATCGCAGCAGGGCAACCACTTGAGATAAGAGACGATCCAGAAGGGATAGTAATTGTGCATAAAGACTGGTGCAAACAGACCGAGCACATGGTCGCAGTTCGGGTCAGCTCCACCGGTACCAGCATGGAGCCAACTATCCCGGCCGGTGCTATTGTCACAATCGACACCACACCTATTGAACCCAAACTACTATTAGGCAAACCAGTAGCCATATACAAAAAAGACGACGGCACAACCATAAAACGCCTCGCCCAAACCACCAAAGGCTGGTGCGGTATCCCAGACAACCGAGATCCCATCCACCAAGTAATAATGATCGAAGAAGGCGACAGAATTATAGGCAAGGTAAATAGTGTGCATTATGCAATATAGCATAATCTGTTTTAAAAAAAAAATTACTATTTTTATATTGACACACAAAATTTTTGTTATTACAATAAAAAAAATTACTTAATAACATAAATCATCATTTATTAATATTATTTTACTTTTCATATCATATATAACATTACAACTATTTTAAATTAGTAAAGACACCTTAATATAAATTCATTAAAGCAAGTTCTCAAAATAAATCTAAGCAATAAGCTTAGATAATTAATTTTTTTTTTTAGGAGAACACGATGAAATATCTAATCACAATTTGCTGTCTTTCATTATTTTTTGTATTAGGATGTACCACCCCGAATAACACTTGTAAACAATATAATTGCGATAAACTTTGTTATGATGAACAGGATATAACTTGCAATAGTTGTATTTACCATAATCAACCTAATTGCTTGAGTATTAAATCAATAAGCAAAAAACGGTGGAAAAATACTGGGTGCTGGTCACTAAAATATAGGTGGGGAGGAGCTAATAATCGTATACTATTTATTAAAAGTAATGAGGCAAGTTGGAGAAAAATAAAAATTTATGATGGTAATAAATGGCGAACAACCTTAATTGGACCAAGATCAGAAGGAGCAGAACCAATTATTGATAATACAGGAACAATTAAGTTTAGATGCATTGAATAATTCCAAATTTTATTGTTTATATTATACTTATATTTTATTCACAACAAATTAGTTCACTAATTTTAAAAAAGTGATTTTTCTTTACCAAAACCATGATACATATTATAATGACTTCCTTATTTATTTAAGGAGGTCATTTTTTATGCATAGGATTTTATTGATTATATTATGTCTTGGGCTACTAGGCTGTTCTAATAGCAATAGTACAAGACATTACTATAAAACAAACAAACAGTATAGATTAGAAGAAGAAATTGACGCACTTTACGATGAAAATAGCGAATTAGAAGATCAGGTTAATGATCTTGAAGATGAGTCTTTTTCACGAGATGTAAATAATGGAAAGCCATCAGGTTACTATAGTGAATACGACCACTTATCAAATGATGATATTCGATATGAAATAGATGACAGACAAGATCAAATTTACGACAATGAAATGGAAATAATCGATAAAGAATATGAACTAGATATGACTTATATTGATTAAAGGAAATTCAAATGAAACGCATACTGCTTTTTCTTATATTACTATTAACAACAACCGCCTTCTCTGGGGAACTCCTTACCTGCAAAGTAGTAAAAGTAATTGATGGAGACACCATTGATGTTAATTTAACAAATGGCACCGCAAAAATTCGTCTATATGGTATTGACGCTCCAGAAAAAGACCAAGAATACGGCAAACAATCAGCCAGACTTCTCAGCAGGCTTATCAACAACGAGATAATAAAAGTCTATGTAGTTGACAAAGATAGATATGGACGACTAGTCGGAAAGATTTACTTTGAAGGCGAATACATTAACCACACCATGGTAAAAGAAGGAGCTGCTTGGTGGTACAAACAATATGCCTCTAAAGACATTGACATAAAATTAGCTGAGGAATGGGCTAAAAAAGAGCAAGAAGGCCTATGGAAAGCAGATAACCCTACTCCACCTTGGGATTACAGACATGGAACAACCACACAATCGAGAGCACCTCCTGAAAAACATGAACAAATCGAAAAATCAACTCAAGATGAACGCATATACTGGCTAAATACAAAGAGTTATGTAAGGCACAATTCAAGCTGCAGATGGTATAAGAATACTAAAAATGGACGGATGTGCACCAAGGATGAAGGTCGGGCGTGTGGAATATGTGGAGGATGATTATTTATAATAGTTATACCACATGTTTAACAAAAATAACGATTTCAGTAAAGAGACCTAAATATGAGTAACGTAAAGCCAAAACCGAGAACATACAATTCATTTTACGCTCAAGTATCCAAAGAGGCAATGCATAATAAATCTATAGCAACACTAAAAGCTTTATTACTTATTAACGCTGGAGCTGCTGTCGCTATATTATCATTTCTTAGTTCTCTAATCACCAAACACAACCAGTCAATAAATATAAATTGTTTTATTTATATTTTAACATCTCTTGTTATGTTCACTTCTGGAGTACTAAGCACCGCTATTAATTATAAATTTTCTGAATTGGCACAGTATTATTCATCTAAAAAAAATGATTTTAAACTTGCCAAAAAATTTCCCAAAGCCGCTATTATGGATTCAAAATCACGGAGATACGTTAAGCTATATAATTTTTTTACTATAATTTCATTAATTACCTTTATATTAGGGATAATTTACTTTATCCTTGGGATATATCAATACTTATTATTAACTATCAATACTACGTATTACTATACTACATAATAAAGATAACAACTATCAAATAATGACAGTTGTTATCTACACTCTTTAACTAAAATTATAATATTAGTTATCACTATAACTTAAAGTATTAACCTCAATTAAAGGCAAAATTACAGGCTCATATCCAGCTCTTTGAGTTAACGAATATAAATATTCTCTTAAATACGGAAGTAATATATAATGTGCCCCATTCTTAGCCCAATGCGATATATTTTCCTTATTAAATCTTTGGGTGTCAATTTTAAAGATACCACAAATTTCAATTGACAAATTAAATGGTAATTCTGACGATTCACGAGTACCTATACTCATAGAAACAACAATAGTAGAGTCTGTTTCGTCAAATTTACTATGCCCAATACCTATTTGCAAAGAGGTATAATTAACAACATCTGATTTTTCACATACAAATTCAGCAGCAGGAGTTTTACAACTAATATTTAGCTCAATGACATCAATCCTAACTAATTGAATTGGATGAGCCTTTGGCATCTTTGACTCTTTTGGTAAAACTCTTCTGCTTGATCTACTGTTACTCATAAACCCTATCTATCCAAATTATTTAAGCAGCAATAATATATGAATCGCCATCATAGTCACAAATATCAGAATCATTGTCTAAATTAATATCAAAAGAAATTTCTTTTTTATCAATCTTACTATAATCATCTACTTGGAGCTTAGCTGAAATATCCCAAATAATTGATTCCTCAAACCAAAAAGAACTTTGAATTTCATCTTTATCTGAGAATTTAGACCATGTTTTAAATATCTTATTATTATTAATAAAACTATCACTAATACAAGTACTAGCAAATAAACCTTCTACATATCCTTCCGTTATTCGACTAATAGAATCTATGCAAAGATTGTTATCCTCAAAAATTGATTTTATAAACAACTCTATTTCAAGTTCTTTTCTCCACTCTTTATCTAGGATATCATCAAAAAAGACACCTTCTGCGTTGTCATTCAGGTGATACTCTCGAACCTCTTTATGAATCATAGCAAGCTCTTCAGGAGTTTTAGATTCTACAAACTCAGCAAACTTGTTATACATTTTTTCTATATCTTTATTTAAATAAACCATTATTACTACCTCTAAAAAAAATAAATTTATGATACTTGCTCAATATTCGATATCATCTCTTTATTTGGGACACAAATATAAACATCCGCATTACTTACAAACGACCCAGATTGTTTTTTATAAAGCTTTACACCTTCATAAGGACGAAGACGTTTTAATTTTCTTAAATATGCAGCCTTAATAGTATCAAAACCAAGTGCCTTAACCATTATATCAATAATTTCACCTAAGCGCAAGTCTGAATCTCTTTCTTTCGAGCTAAATTTTATTCCACACCTCTTAACCAAATCCACCATATCTTTATCAAGTAAATTCAAACAAACACCTAATGATACATTTGCTTTGATTACCGCAGGATTATCAATTCGTTTTACTACTTTTGCATAAGAATATGCAGAGCTATATGTACACGAAAAAAAATAAACACCTTTACCTAAGTAGTTATTATCTTTTTTAAGAACAAATCCTTCTTCTTGTTCAACAATGGCTTTTGCTGATTCTTGAGAAGTACCATGAAAACATTCAATAATAGAACTTGAAGGAGAAAAACTCATAATTCAATTACTTCCATTAATATTTACGTTTTTAAAATAAAATACTTTATTATTATTTAAGATTAATATTATAATGATATACACAATATACTAAAAATTGTCAACTTTTTTTTAAAAAAACTTCCCATACGAAAACATTCAAATACAATGTTCATTATTATCAATTATATTAAATTATGTATTTACTCTTTTTTCTAATATTTTCCACCATATAATAATTATTTTATAACTATTTATAATGAGTATATATGGCAACAGGCACAGTAAAAAAACGCGGGAAAAGCTGGCAAATCTATATATCTATGGGATATGTAGACGGTAAGCAGAAGCGCAAACGCTGGACTAGCAAGGCGACAACCAAGGCTGAAGCTACCGCTGAGATGAACGACGAGCTTCACAAGCTCAACCGCATCGAACGAACTGGCAAAGTTGGAGATAATGACTATTTGCTTTCAGACTTGTTTGAAAGCTGGAGTAGGCATATTGACACAACAGTAATCAATCCAAACACAAACACGGATTATAAGTATTATATTACCAGAATATCCGAGTTCTTACCTGCTCATGTTAAAATCAGAGACTTAACCCTAGTGCTTCTTGACGACACAATCGCAAAGATGACCGGTAAATATTCAAATAATACTATAAATAAAAGCTTGTCAACCTTAAAATCCATGCTTGATTACGGCGTATCCCGCTCAATAATAGCCTATAATCCCATAAAAGAACTCAAATTACTCCCTAAAAAGAAAGTATTTGATACCAGGGCTCTTACCGAAGAAGAGGCTAATACATTGATTGAAGTTGCTCCACCCAAATGGGCAACTCTATGGCGCTTTATACTATCCACAGGACTTAGGCGGGAAGAAGTCACCCGGCTTTGCTGGGATAACGTTGACCTAAAGAAAAAGGTAGTCCGCGTATTACCAACTGACGACTGGTCACCTAAAACCGAGGACAGTATTCGAACCGTCCCTCTCACCGACAAAGTAGTGAAGGAATTAAAAAAGCTTGATCGGGTCAATGACTATGTATTTGTCACAAAAAATGGCACTACACTTAAAAATAATATGCTTCGGGAATTAAGAATTCATATGAAGCAGGCATTCTGTAAGTTGCGTGGCCTTCCCTATGGTAAAAGATTAAACAAGAAAGAGCAAGAAGCCTACGAAGAACACCGAGAATGGATAGAGAAGAATTTGAAGCTAATCAAAGTTCATGCATTGCGCTATACATTCTGCACCCATCTACTCGCTAATGGCGTAGATTTAAAGACAGCCCAGAAGCTAATGGGACACCGCGATCCAGAAATGATCATGAGAATATACGGACAATATTGTCATGGAAATGCAGAGACAGCAGTCACCAAATTACCTTGGTAAAACAGCTCCCCATTGCGTAAAAAACAAAATAAGCCACAAATAAGCCACAGCCAAAACACCAACTCCCTTAATAACAACATTTTACAATCAAAAAACTTTTCTTCTGGTTCCTTTAGTCGGGGTTCGAATCCCTGAGGGGCAACCAAAGATTAAAACGCACTGGTTCATACCAGTGCGTTTTTCATTTAATACCAACCACTTACAAGATCCTCTAGTTCATCCCAGTCCAAATAAATTCCTTGACATCAGCTTACATTCATAAGTATTATCAAAAACTTAAAATCCAATCTTTATCCCGGCACTGAACCCCGCATTATATCCCTTATACCAGATCTTATGATCATAGCGCCCGAATACCGAAATATTATCATTCACCAGTGCCGTCAGCCCCGCTCCCCAGTAACCTCGGTGTGTCGCCATACCATTCATAGTTGTAGCATAGGTCTGACCGCCAATAACAGCGGCTGTGGTCGAGTTACGCATTCCGCCGGTATTAAGGTACTCCACCTCCCAGCCGCCCCAGACCTCCGGCAGAAATGCCAGACTGTCACTCACACTGAACAACCTACCCGCTTTTATTCCGATATCCTGCAGCAGCGAATTCGAAGTAAAACTATCCACCTTCAGGTTACCCGCCCCAGCTCCGGTCTCGCTATATTCAGGATCATAAAATCTTGTATACCCAAGGCTGTAGCTAGGAGTTACCGTAAACTCATATGGCAGCTCAAAATCATATCCGATAGTCCCGGTCAGATTAAAGTCAACTCCGGTACGCTCGCCCTTGGCCGTCAATCCGTTAACTATCAGATTACGCTCCGATTCCAGCAGGTGAATTCCCGCAGTCGGACTCAGATCAATAAAGAAATCATCCCAGTTGTACGCAGCATACGCACCAATACGCAGCACATTATCCGTGCTGTTACCCTGATTATAATATACCTTGGTTTTATTATAGGTATAGCCGAATAATGCTCCCACCCGCAGTTCACTTCCCAAAGCATAATCCAGACCGCACATCACGCCTACATTATAGAAGTCATAACCGCTCATATACCCTTCACTGCCCTGATCACCCCAGCCTCCATAGACATTCGACCAGACCCTTACCTTATTATATATATCCTCCGTCTCAGCACCATCCTCCTCAGCTACCGCCTCATAGGACTCCGCCAGCGTATCCGCATCCGCCATATCCCCCAGCGCCGCTGTCGCTCCGCCCGAGCTGAAATTGGACGCTAGAGCGCTCGCCACACCGCCGGAACGAAAAGCGCTCATCTGACTGGAGACCGCCGCTACCGCCTGGCTCACTCCGGAAAGCGCAGCCTGCATCGCTGCTGTCGTCGCACCCTCACCGACCAGCTCATTCGCCGCCCTCCCTAAAGCCGAACCGCTGAGATTATTGAACCGGTCAACAAACTCCTGACCTTCGGTATTAAAATCAATCTGGTTATTCAGCAGATAGGTAAATCCTGCCGCAGCTCTTGCCGAACCGCCGCCACCTTCTACCGCACTGTCCACAGCAGCAGTGTTGGTCGTAACAATTACCCCGGTCGCATTATTTGTCAATGTATACAACCGGTACGCATCCGCCGTATTCAGCGTATCACCATCCTCAAAACTGTCTCCCGTACTACTGATCGCCGTACTGAAGACATGGGTATAGGTTGTACCGGAGACCCCGTTTATGCCATACACGTTTACCAGCTGCGCTGCGGTACCCGTTACCTTGGTCGAGCTGTCGGTAATCGTACCCGTCACCTTGGCACCACTGTCCGCCGCTTCCGAACTGCCGAAATCAAGCACCAGCACTCCGCTCGCGGCAGTACCGCTGAAATCAAGACTTCCCAGCTTCGCCGTACTCTGGGAACCCACCTTTATTGTTGCATTCCCCGCCGAGATATCAAACCCGCTGAAGCTCTTGGCACTGCTGCTGGTAATATCCAGCGTCGAACCGCTTTCCAGAGTAACACTGCCGAAATTATCACTGGCAGTACCAGTACTCAATGTCAGCGTCTTACCCGCGGCAACTGTAGTACCATTAGTAAAAATAACAGTATTAGCACCGGTATCAAGTATTGAACTCTCATTCACAACAAATGAATTCGCGCTCAAAGCACCAGTAGTAGTAACGTTACCACTAGCTGTCAATGTTCCACCAATATCTGTCGCTCCTGCTGAAAAGGCAGCAGTATTAACATCCCCGCTGGCGTTAAACGCACCACTACCATTACCGATTGTTGTCGCTCCAGCAGTAAAATCACCTACGGAGACAACACTGCCTGCCGAAAATTCATTTGCTCCTGCATTGATATTATTTGTACCAGCGGTCAAAGCATTTGTAATTGCAACAGTGCCTGTAGCTGTAAGAGTTGTGTTTGTACCAGTTGAAATATTAACACTATCAGCACTCAAAGTAGCTGTTGATACATTACCGCTGGCTGTCAATGTTCCACCGATATCAGTCGCTCCGGCTGAGAAGGCAGCAGTATTAACATCACCGCTGGCGTTAAACGCACCACTACCATTACCGATTGTTGTCTCTCCAGCAGTAAAATCACCTACGGAAGCAACATTGCCTGCCGAAAATTCATTTGCTCCTGCATTGATATTATTTGTACCAGCGGTCAAAGCATTTGTAATCGCAACAGTGCCTGTAGCCGTAAGAGTTGAACCTCCTGTTACATCTGAAAAAGTTACAGCTCCAGCACTCAAAGCAGCTGTTGATACATTACCGTTTGCTGTCAATGTTCCACCGCCAGTCACAGTGCCAAGATTAATTGCGCCAGCTCCAGAGGTTGTCAGAGTCATATTATCAGCAATATCTGTTCTGCTTGCAGTTATACTACCATTTGTAGAATCAAGGGTCGTACTAGCATCAATATCAAAAGCATATACACTTAAATTATTTGTACCTGCAGCAATTATTGAACCTGCCGAGGTAGAAGTCTTAATTGTAAAAGAAGCATCATCCACTGAAAGAGTTACTCGCTGCTCCCCTTGAATATCAAGTATAATGTTATAACCATATACTGTTGTTACAGAACCGAGATCAATATCTTCAGTACCTTTAGTTATAAGGTTATCACTAAAAATTGTGTTAGTTACCTTAATACCACACGCCTTAACGTTAAGTGTGAAAGCATTGCTCACCCTCAAAGTTTCTACAGTTATCGCGTTCTTACTTGTTCCAGCTATTGTCAAAGCACTAGAATGTACCACTGCCTCAATCTCACTAATATCAAGTTTATCATTATGATTTGTTAAGGTAAATCCACTTCCGCTGTAAAGCTCTACAGTTCCCAAAGTGACCACCCCGGAAGAAGAGCAACTAGCGCCTATCTCCAAATGAGTATTAGCTTCTGCTTTAATCACCTTTAACTCAAGACTTTTGTAATTTTCAAAATGTAAAGTAGAACAACCCGAAAAACCTTTATGTAAGTATACATTGGCACTTTGAAAAGAATTCCCATTACCCAAAATACGACCGCTGGCAGAGGAAGCAACGCTCAAAACGTCAGCTGATGCAATTTCAGTTATAACAAGTTGACCTTCAGAACCATCACCGATTTCAAAATATATATCACCAGGAAGATGCTTATTTATAGTTATACATTCTCCACCATCTACGGTAACATCAGCAGTCGCATCTCCAGAAAAAAGCAGCAACAACAACGCTGGCAGTAGCAGCGTCAGAGCCGATTTCCTTCTCCACCTTATAAGTTTTTTTCCTATTTTTCCGGCCATCTTTTTCTTTACTCCGGCAGCAATAATCAGCCTGTTATAATTATTTCACTTCTTACTTACAGTCTGTTTATTAACACCATAAAAAAGCTAAAACAATTATCTAAAATATTAGGGTCTTCGTAAGATAAAGTAGACAGCTTTTATCAGAATTAATAATTCCCCGCTCGGGAATCACCAACAAAGATAGGCTTAAAATCCAACTCTATGACATAGTTATCAGCTTACTTAGTTATTTCGGCAGCAAAAGCAACCTTATAAATTCAACGATAAGCCTTTAGTTTCAAAGATATTACTGTCTGAAAGCATTTAAAATACCCACAGATTTTAACAAAAAGGCTCCTTTATTATAGCGCAGATTAACAGCATATCCGTAACCTCATCCTGCTGAAACGATTTGACAAACCTACTTATAACAACATACTTAAGATTATAATATTAATGCAGTATGTCAACTTACAATAACCTTACATCTGATTTAAGTTGCTTTTAATATTGAATATGTAAAGGAATTTACTGCCTGATATATTAAAACCAAAGCGTTTTTGAAAAATAGGTAGAGTGAACTTTTATTTAAACGCTTGCGTAATTAAAGTTTTTCGGGGTGCAGGTGGCAGCTTTTTAAAAAAGCCTCGTACTGAGGTTTAAAAGTCAAAGCCCCTTTTATAAAACACTTTTTTGTATTTTACTTTCAATTGGTTATACTTTTCAGCCAGCCTTTATCCAAGCTAAATATGGATAAAAGCCTCTTCAAAAGCATAACCATGATTACGATGTATAGTAAGAGAAAGGTAGAGACCGCATTTTCTTTTACATTTTTTCTGATTCTGGCTATGAGGACATTATTTCTTCTTTAGGTGCAATATATCTCTCTTTACTCATAACTGCCGCAATAAATGCTCCTTATTTTGAAGTAAGAATCATCCGTTTATTATTCGGAGCAGTAAGCGCCTAATTCTCCTGCTCAAACACCCATTTATCCACAGCATCATTCTGCTCCTCTTTCACGCAAATCTTGGCATAAATACTGTTTATCGCTGCTATAAGCTCCGCCTCTACACTGGCAAAACACCGTCAAAATTATGAAATTTTTTGCGATATTCGCAACAGTTCAAAGCAGCACAAAATAGTCTTTTAGAATAAACGTTATTTGGCGGCATATACGAAGGTTAGAAAACAGAGTAAAAACCATAACACGTCAAGATTAAAGCAGTTGCAAAACTAAACATTAGCCTGAGGGGCAACCAAAGATTAAAACGCACTGGTTCACACCAGTGCGTTTTTCATTAAATACCAACCACTCACAAGATTCCCTAGTTCATCCCAGTCCAAATAAATTCCTTGGCATACCGACTATTATGACGATATATCTTAAATTCCATCAAAAATAAACCATATACCAATATCTAGGCAAAATATACAAACTCTAACTGCAGGACAACCACAGCAGAATATCTCCTATTACACTATAAAAAAACAACACCTGAAACATATTGTATTAAGAACATTCACATCCGGAACAATCCTCCGCGACAAGTGTCACAGGATCAAAATCGGTCGTCAGAGGGACAGGATATGATGCTTTATGTGAATCTAAATATTTAAGTGTTTCAATATATACAGAAGGTAAATTTTGCATTAAGGCACCTTGTAAAATGAACTCTTTATATTCTGTACTTGGTGTTTTAGGTTCTGCCAGAATATCCTTTTTATATAACAAGACTTCATAAGTTTTTCCTTCAGAACTTTCTACAACAGCAGGATAATGAAAATAAGGGCCACTTCCGTCAAAGCGTACGCCTTGCCAGGCATCCAGACTGTCAAGAGCATGCAACTTTAATCGATAAATCACACCCCATAATTTTGAGTTATTATCGGGTATACAAGTTTCAACCGCACCATCCCAGATTTTAGAATTTCCATAAAATCCAAGTTTATGATTATTAAAATAGGCTATATCAACAATTTCAGAAATTGTACACCGGGAACTAATCTGACGCATATTCATGTTAGAACCAAAACTGAAATATAATACATCTGTGATCTTTTTAGATGTTATCATAAGAAACCTCATTTATCGCTAGAATAAATGTTAAATACGTTTATAGCCAAACTATCTTAAATAGTATTATGACTATAAACGTAAAATGTAATTCTACTTTCACCAGACATTGAGTATCCACTCTTTAGTTTTTTTGTATTCCATATCAGTAAAAAGGACATTAGCCATTTGTTCCGCCAGCCATATTGCTCCAGCATATCCTACAATTGGATGCCGATACATTCCGGCTCGATCAAATGTAGGAAAACCTACGCGTAACATTGGAACATTATTATCTATTGATATAAATCTCCCTTTTGAATGACCTAAAATAAGATCCAATTCAAGTTCATTATTCTTAAGCCTGCTATCAAGCTCCCACAAGTCAGCATTGGTAATAATCTCCATATCATAGTCTACATTTTTCTGTAACTCCTCAATTCGCTCATCTGTTACATAATTCGGATTATCATCACCCAGCAACAATAACTTAGGTTTCATCTCCAGATCAAGACAAAATGCCGCAAGGCTAAGAACCAGATCAGGGCTACCAAAAATAGCCACCCTTTTATCTGCAAAAAACAGATGTGTAAGATCTGTAAGCGCGTCTATAGCGATTCCGCGTTCTTTTACAAGCTCCTTGGGTATTGGTTTCCCAGTCATATTTTTCAAGATCTGTAAAAATCTATCAGTATTTCTGATTCCTATTGGAGTCGGCCCAATTACAGCAGGGACATTAAATTTATCAGCAAGATATTTTGCAGCTTTGCCGCCTTCATACTTATTTAATGCAATTGTACCTATTGCATTAGCAGTATCTTTAAGATCATCAATTGTCGTGTCGCCGTGTGAAACAGTATTCCCCTTTGGCATCAGTGGAGCATCAAAATTTTCAATCTCAAAAAGAACATTTGCATTAATATCCATCGCTGAAAGTAAATGCTTTATTGCAGTTACATCACCAGGATTCACCCAGCCGGTTATTACATTAAGTTTGCCGTTTGGTTCTCCTTTAGTCGCAAAGAATTTCACAAAATCATGTACAGCTTTATCATAACCAGTTATCATACTACCGACAAAACTCGGCATATGTATTGGGATAAGATATACTTCCCTGTCAGCATATTTTTCCTGCAGTAAACCCTCATTCAATGCAGTAACAGCACCATCAATATCATCTCCTATCACCTCTGTCGAGCAAGTCGAGATTATAGGTATTACTTTTACATCAGGATAACGCATCAACAGGACATCCACCGCTTCTTCAACACGTTTAATCGCACCAAAAACAGCTCCATCCTCATGAACAGATGATGATGCAATTTCAAAACTCTCCTTGAAATGCTGAGATATTAATAAGCGTACAAACATAACGCATCCCTGACCACCATGTACGATTCCGATACATTCTTTTATTCCTATGCTTGCAAATTGTGCGCCGCATGGCTGACAAGTAAAAATCGGATTAATAACCCCTGCTCTACTTTTTTCTTGTAATTGACATGACATAATATTTTCCTTTTAATAATGCTGATCAGTAAGTTCAAGATTAAGCGAACCGTCAATAGTAAGATAATCTATTCTTTTATGCAGCTCGCTAATAGTCTGAGCAATTTCTTCATGAGACAGATCATTTATCCAATCATAATTATTTTTGAATGTTTCAGCGAGACATGCTGCATCTACCCAGTAACAGCGATCTGCAGGAGTTTCAAGTTCAACATTCTCACCACAAAGGATCTGCTTGGTTTTTTTTAGAATATTTTCATTCTGTTCTCTTCTATCCCAGGTACGCGAATGAAACTGCCAAAGACAATTGCCCATTATATAATCTACCAACTGATCAACTTGATCTTTATCACGATTCTTCATAGGTATTTTCCTTTTATACTGTTGCCGCCAGCTCAGGTTCAAAAACAGGATAGGATTTCTTTAGTAAATCAGGAATTATATCATATTTACCTGTATATTCACGGAGTGTAGATGAATTTTTCACATCTTCACTCAGATTAACATCAGAAAGCATACGCTGAGTAACAAAGCTTTTATCCATTTCAATTTCATCTTCACTTATATCAATTTTTGATAATTCATGTATGGGTGAAAAAATACCATTATAAATATCTCTGGCAAATCGGACCCATCCTTCGTAACCTTTCCATGGACCGTTGTGATACGCATGCGCATTAAGATATGGAACTCTAATCTTTTTTGCTACCTCACCTGGACGCTTCCCGGTAAAAATAATATCCGGTTCAAGCATTTCCATAGCTTCAACACCCTCCAATTCATTTGGATCGTCAATTGCAAGTGTCCCCTCCTCAACTCTGGATATCCCTTTTTCCATATCACCCTGATGACCAAATTTTGTATATACCGAAACAACGTTTACTCCCATTTCTTTCCGTATAACATGCGCCCAATGCCAGAGTTTAGAACCTCCAGGCCAGAGGCAAACCTTTTTCCCGGTAAGTCTTGCCTTATACCAGTCAAGCTCAGGTTTCCAGCGGGCAGTTTCTTCATCGATAATCTTTTGCGCCCTATCTTCAATCCCAAAGAACATTGCAACTTTACGTAGAGCCAAAGATAGTGGTTCAAACCCAAAACCATCGATATCAAGCCGGGGGATACCATATTTTACTCGAAGTTCATTACATAGATATTCAGATGATCGGGCACATTCAAGGACATTCAAGTGCGCTCTGTGCATTGAACGAAGCTCATCGTACGTACAATTACCTGTAAATGTCGACAGGATCTGTATACCCATTCGCTTGAAAAAATCATCCATAACATGCTGGTCGCCCTGAATATTATACTCACCCACATAATTAATAACATAATCACTTGTTATCTCAGGTTCAAATGTTCCTACTTTATCTTTGAACCAGGCGATACATATTGTATGGTGACCGCCAGACTGACTTGGCCCACGAAAACCTGGTGAATTACAGACAAATATGTCTGTTCCCGGCATTTCACTCATGACTTCCTCAGCTATAGCATTGATATCATCACCAATTAGAGCCGACGCGCATGTCTGATAGATAGACATCCTTTTAATATCCGGAAATGCTTTAAAAGCGTCAATAATATTTTGTTTCAATAACTTCTCTGCGCCAAAGACAACATGCTGTTCTTTCATATCGCTGGAAAAAGTATACTTCAACTGAAAATTATCATTATCACTGATATAGCGTTTTGTCTGCCAAGTGTCATAGGTACAGCCTATAGGGCCATGACTTAAATGAATAACATCTTTCATCGGAGTGCCAATTACATGCTTAGCACCACAATATGCACAACCACGCTCAGAAATTGATCCGGGAATAGTATTAAGATAGCCCGCAGGCAACGCGTCAGCTAAAGTTTCTCCCGGCCCTTTTATTACCGCATGATCTTTTCTTTCCGGGATACACTTACTACATTCAAATTCATGATAGGGCATAAATATCTCCTTCAATTTATAATCGTTAAAGAGCGGGTATTCCCGATTCATCGGTACGGACCCGTACAGCATTTTCTACAGGGCAAATAAATATTTTGCCATCGCCAATTTGTGCAGTCTGATTTATTTTAATTATTTCATGAACAATAGGATCGACATCTTTATCATCAACAACCAGACTTAACATTCGTTTGGGAATATACTTCATTCGCCCTGACGGCTCTTTCGATAACAGCTCTAATGGAACATCATAATTCAACTCACTGGCAATTCCACGCTGCCGACCACGTCCAATAACAGCTAACGCAGTTAAGCTTGGAAATCCCAGTTTTTCGAGAGCATCCTTTGTCGGCTCTACTTTTTTAGGTCTAATAATTATAATAATTTCTTTCATGAATAACTCCATTTTAAAGTTCCATTGCACCGGTTCTTACAGTACAAGCATTATCCACGGCGCTAATGAAAATTTTTCCATCTCCATAATTACCGGTATATGATTTATATTTGATAATTTTCATAACTTTATCAACATCATCATCTTCAATAACTATCATCAGCATTATTTTAGGCAGCTCATCATAATGCGTAGCACCTATCACAATACCATTCTGCTTACCACGCCCAAAGACATGAATTTTTGTAAGGGAAAAAAAACCTGCATCAGAAAGATTTTCCGCAACTCCGTCAACAACTTCAGGTCGCAATATGGCTCTTATCATTTTCATTATTGATTTCCTTTTTACTAGTATTTACTAATCTGAAAGACCATATTTAATAACCATTTTTTCAAGTTCATCCATTGTCAATGGAGTTGGTATTACAAAGCTTTCATTTTCAATTATTTTCCTGGCCAACTCACTATACTCTTTGGCCTGATTCTCTTCAGAATCATATTGAGTGACAGTCATCTTATTAAATTCCGCCTTTTGAACAATATTATCCCTTGGCACAAAGTGAATCATCTGAGTTCCAATTGCATCCGTGAATTCTTTTAAAAATTCCTCCTCACGGTCAACTTTACGGCTGTTACAGATTATTCCCCCTAACCGTACACCACTCTGTTTGGCGTATTTTACCAGCCCTTTACAAATATTGTTTGCGGCATACACTGCCATCATTTCACCAGAGGCAACAATATAAACTTCTTCTGCCTTACCATCACGAATCGGCATTGCAAACCCACCGCATACAACGTCACCCAAAACATCAAAAAAGACAAAATCCAAATCATCAGTATAGGCCCCATTCTCTTCCATAAGGTCAATGGCTGTAATTACTCCTCGCCCCGCACACCCAACACCCGGTTCAGGTCCACCCGATTCTACACAGAGAATATCTTTATAGCCTTTTTTAATTACCTTATCATTTGTTACTTTCTGCGCCCCCTGTTCACGAAGAGTATCCATCAATGTTTCCTGTGGCTTTCCTCCTAAAATAAGTCGTGTTGAATCTGCTTTCGGGTCACAGCCATGAATAAATATTTTCTTATCATGAAAATGCGCCATAGCAGCAGCTGTATTCTGAGTCGTAGTAGACTTCCCGATACCACCTTTTCCGTAAATTGCAATTTTTCTAGTCATAATAACTCTCCTGTTGATAGTGTACTGCCCCTGAAAATATGACCTTCCAATCTGAACGTCATTACTTGAGTTATATTCAAATGATGTTCCATTAATAAATATTCAGCAAATCTTATAACCAATCAAAACTACCAAATTATTATTCAGACTAAATTAAATCGGCATGTATGTTTTACATTACAAAAAGAAAACACCCGCATATAACTTTTAGAAAAAAACTTAAGATAATAATTATAATTGCAGTCAATTTTTATAAATTCACCACAATACACTTTATTAGAAATACATAACAGAAAGATTATAATTGTTTGAGAAAGTATATTGAATTATCCAATTTCAAAAGAGTTTAGTTTTGTAATATTCAAGGATAATTCTTTTAATAATCCTTATTAATATTGAATATAATTGAAGTTATGGTTATAAACGCGACCACAACTTTTGCGCTCAAAATTAATTTAATCTAAATTTAACAATTTTAGCATTGAATTGTTCAAAAACGTACAATGTATAGGGTCATTATAATTAAAATTTATTTGCATCATTATGACACTCAAATTAACTACAGCTATTATACATCCATAATAACAGCATGATGTTATAAGCATACACAAAATTTTTCAAAGCTCTTTTATTAAGCTATAAACATATTATTTAACACTATTTTAATCTGGCACTATTCTTGTTAATACCCCTATAACGTATTACTGTCCACTACAGCTATTAAGGAGGAAAACAATGAATACACACAACTCATCACGACAACATATTGCTATTTCTAGCATTGATGGCAATAAAGTTGGCCCACCACTCGAAGAATCAGATCATTTTCTAATATATGATATTTCCGGCTCCAACCCTATGCTGCTTGATATGCGGTCGATATCACCAAAGCTCGTTGGCAATACACGCCTAGAGACTACCTGTAACCTTCTTAAAGATTGTAAAATTCTGATTGCCGGCAGCATGAACCAAACTGCTAAAACTTTTTTACGTGATCAGGGAATCCTTGTACGAACAGTAAAAGGGAATATGCCAGACATACTTTCAAACTTAGAAATAATTATTGCTGGTGAAAGTGATATACCGTTTATCATGAATAATTTTTGTGGAAATAATAATGATAGTAATTGTTGCAAAGGTGAAAACGAAAATTACAACGGAGGATGTGGCTGCATGAATGGATAAAACTCTACAAATCACATGATATTCATTCTGCAATATTGGCAATAAGTTAATGAAATATCACATGAAAGACAAAGTTATTATGACAAACCCGATATTACTAGACACAACCTTACGTGATGGCGAACAGACCCCAGGGCTATACTTCACAAATCATGAAAAGATAGAAATTGTGCAAAGTCTTGACCACCTGAACATTCCAATAATTGAGGTTGGTGTTCCTAGCATGGGCTTAGAAGAGCAGAAACTTATTCACCAACTGGTAGCAATGAATTTCAAGGCAGAATTAATAACCTGGAATAGGCTTAATATAAACGATCTTTTTGCTGCACTCAAAACAGGCACTACCCATGCTCATTTTTCTGTTCCATTGAGTACAGAGATGCTGTCACTCAAACTTAAGAAGGATATTACATGGGTTCAGCGACAGATGGAATCAGTAATCTCTCTGGCAAAAAAAGAAGGAATGACAGTTTCATTCGGTGCAGAAGACGCCTCCCGTACCGATATTAAGACTCTGCTTGTAATCTTTGATCACGCTATTAATCTCGGTGTTTCCAGAATACGATATGCTGATACTCTCGGCACACTCGTACCAGACAAGACCTACAAAATTTTAAAGACATTATGTTCTACATTTAAAATCCCAATCGATTTCCATGCACACAATGATTTCGGCCTTGCCACCGCAAATTCCATATGTGCTTGGAAAGCTGGTGCCAATACTATATCTTGCTCATTACTAGGACTTGGTGAGCGAGCAGGAAATACCGCATTAGAAGAACTTATCGGAATTTTCTATTTTCTTGAAAACAAATTTCAGTCATTTAATTTGAAGGATCTAAAAATAATCTGTAAAAAAGTATCAGCGTATTCACAAAAATGCATTTTACCAACAAAACCAATATTTGGTAATGGTATATTTACTCACGAATCGGGGATTCACGTTGATGGACTCATCAAATCACCGAAAACCTATGAATTATTTTCTCCAGAACTATTAGAAGAAAAACGACATTTTGTTATTGGAAAACACTCTGGAACATCATCTTTGAAATATGCTGCAAATCATCGAGGATATCAACTTTCTACGGAACAATCGGCAAAGTTCATGTCAATCCTCAGACAAAAAATGTCTTACCGTAAAGGTATAAATGCAGCTCAGGAATTTACAGAATATCTCAAAAAAATTAATCCATAGCGTCTATGAATACAAAAAGTGAGAATCTAATGACTTCAACAAGAATTAAATGCAATAACAAAGTATGCAGTACTATGGTAATGCCGTTTTTGTATGAAATGGGATCAGCTATTAATACTTGCGCAGATCTTAAAACAACAGTTACAATACTTTTAAAAATTATGAAGAACTATATGAAAGTAGCGTGCGGAATGTTTATGATCTACCATCATAGAACAGGAAGGATCTTTGTACAACATAGCATCGGGCTGTCAGATATAGAAATGACAAGAGGAGTCTATAATATTGGTGAAGGCATTACAGGAAAAGTAGTAGAAACAGGTCTGCCTATTATCGTGCCTAAAATACGTGATGAGCCAGAATTTCTTAACCGAACCCATAACCGTTACGGGGATCGTCTTGATTATTCATTTATTTGCATTCCAATTCACCGAGGTGAAAAAGTATTGGGAACAATCAGCATTGAAAAAAAATATACCAATGAATTAGTTTTAAACAATGATATAGATATTCTAAATTTTATAGCCTCAATTTTAGCACAGTCAATTGACCTTTATTTATTGGAAAATGAAGAAAAGCCTTACTGGGAAAGTGAGAACAAAAGGCTAAATATTGCATTAACTGATAAATTTCATCCCAAAAATATTATTGGTAATTCAACAAAAATGAAAGAAGTATACAATATGGTAGAAAAAATTTCACCAACACAAACAACAGTTTTAATTCTTGGTGAAAGCGGTGTCGGCAAAGAAGTTTTTGCAAATGCAATTCATTATAACAGCTTACATGCTAAAGGTCCTTTTGTAAAATTTAATTGCGCAGCACTCCCCGAGAATATTATTGAGAGCGAATTATTCGGTCATGAGAAGGGAGCATTTACTGGTGCCAGCACAAAACATATCGGACGTTTTGAAAAAGCTGATGGTGGAACAATATTTCTCGATGAAATTGGCGAATTATCCCTCCCTATGCAGGCGAAACTTCTCCGGGTAATACAGGAACGAACATTCGAACGTGTTGGCGGGACAAAGCCAATTAAAGTTAATATCAGAATAATATCTGCAACCAACCGTAATCTACAGGAAATGGTATACAATAAAGACTTTAGAGAGGATTTATTTTATCGTCTTAATGTCTTTCCAATTATAATTCCGCCACTTCGTGAACGAAAGAGTGATATAGCTCTACTCTGTGATCACTTTATACTTCAATGTGCTAAGCAATCGCAAAAGGATATTATCGGCCTTTCTGCATTAGCACTTAAAATATTGATGAGTTACTCCTGGCCGGGTAATGTCAGAGAGCTTGAGAATATTATTGAGCGTGCTGTTATTTTATGTGAAGGTAACCTGATAAACAGCTACAATCTGTCTCCGCTATTACATAATACCGATTTTATAAAGAACTACGGGTTTTCTTCTAAAATTGATTTTCTCGAATATGAATCGATTATTGACGCTTTACAGCAATCAAAGGGCTGCGTCACACATGCAGCAGAATATCTGGGGATTACCAGAAGAATGCTAGGATTAAGACTTAATAAATATAAAATAGATTATCACAAATTTAAGTAACTATTACCCCATTGCACAATTAAAGTAATTATTACATTTTATCAATGCTAATATCCTAAACAATATCTCGAATTTCTTGATAACAAAACAAATTTAGTAAAGAATTAAAGTTCAATTTTGATTTATAATTATTATAATAAGTGTTTAAAACTGAAAATATTACATCAACAGATTATGTAAAAACAAAAGTTCTCCTAACTACCGTCCTGTTTTTCCACACCATTATTGATAAGTATAATCTAATATACTTCGTGTAATTTTAAAAAACCTCTACTGATAATAATGGCTTATCAGTGAGGTCTAAAATATAATGAATGTTTAGAGCTTTTATTTATAAGTTACCTGCTTGAAGATTGGTAAATGATAAAATAATTAATAATTATAACCTATTTGTATAATGGTCCAAAACTTTCGCAAGCTCTATAATCTGCACCTTCTTTATTCATCCCAAATAACTTCCACGTATCGGGGCGATAGATCTTTTCCCGGTTGACATTATGCATAGAAACAGGAATTCGTAACATGGATGCTAGAGTAAGTAATTCGCTGCCAATATGACCGAAACTTATTGCCGCGTGATTTGCCCCCCAATTTGTCATTACTTGATAGACACTGGTAAAGTTTCCTTCCCCGCTTAAGCGTGGAGCAAACCAGGTTGTAGGCCATGTAGGGCTCGTTCTACAGTCGATTGTATTATGTACTTCTTCGGGTAGCTCTATGGACCAGCCTTCAGCTAGCTGTAATACCGGGAATTTCCCTTGAACCAAATTAATCCTGTACATCGTCATAGGCATACCACCCTTTGTTGTATAATCAACAGAAAATCCACCACCTTTAAAGAGGGCTCTATCAGCAGGGCAGAATTTAGCAGCTTTTATACAAGCGCAGGTGTCCTCTTTGGTGACGTTCCAGAAAGGTTTAATCGCTGGACTGCCGTGATCTACCTGTTCTCCAGTGCCATCAAGACAAGATGATCCAGAATTAATCATATGGATGAAACCATTCTCTGCTTTGCCGACGAGGTTATAACCGGTGACTCTCTTAACGGCTTCTGGACTCCAGTATGTGCGGACATCGCTAAATATCTGTGCCTGCTGTGTCAATAGAGTCCCAAAGAGCATCGATACACCATTTAGAGAATCATTCTCGGTTGCAACAATATAAGGTTGCCGGGTTCCAGTCCAATCAAAAGATGAGTTCATGATTGTTTCCATGAAATCACCGGTAGAACGATAGTCTGTCCAATGCCTCTGTCCTTGGAAACCTGAGACAATTGCGTTATGCCCTAGAGATTCTTCAAAGAAACCTTTGTCAGCAAGTTTATTATTACCAATCATCAGGTCTTTAGTAATGATTGTCATTTTTATAGATTCATCAATATCAGCAAGGTATTCCTCAGCCGTCTTGCTTTGCTCAGTATTTATATCTTCACCAATAATAATATTATCTCTTACCCACTCTTTTGCCTGTTGATACTCTTCCTCATCGTAAATACCTTCTTGAATTCTACGATCAAGCTCACTCATATCAGTATATTCATTTCGCATACCTAGGTAATTTTGAAAGAATTCTTCATCTATCATACTGCCGGCAATTCCCATAGATACGGAACCTATTGATAGATAACTTTTACCACGCATCGTCGCTACTGCCAGAGCCGAACGAGCAAATTGCAATAACTTAAGCTGTACGTCATCAGGAATACTTTCATCATCAGCATCTTGTACATCTTGACCATAGATACTAAATACAGGCAAGCCCTTTTGAGCATAGCCAGCCAACGTCGCCGCCAGGTATACTGCTCCAGGCCTTTCTGTCCCATTAAATCCCCAGATGGCTTTTATAGTGTCAACAGACATGTCCATCGTCTCTGAACCATAAGCCCAGCATGCAGTAACCGTTATTGTAATCTGAACATTGTTTTTATTAAATTTAGCTTGGGTAGCAGCGGCTTCAGCAATCCCGCAAATGCAACTGTCAGCAACAACACACTCAACAGGTAGGCCATCAATATAATTTATATTATTTGAAATAAGTTCTGCAGCATTCACTGCCATTCTCATTGTACGCTCTTCGAGCCCTTCCCGCACTCCGCCCATTCGGCCTTCTAAAACAGGGCGTATACCAATACGTGGACGTTCGTCAAAGTAACGCCAATCACTTGTTTTCTTTGGTGAGACAATAACAGTCATATTTTCTCCTATATCAGTTAGACAATTAAGTATAATTACTTCTACTACGCCATGCTCTGTGTTTCAGGGCGTAGTTTTCTTTTTAGTGAGTCTGCATACATCGCGATAAAGATCAATCCACCACGAACAAATGGATATAAGAATGGTGATGCGCCAAGGTGATTGAGTGCGTTCTCAAAAAGAATAAGAGTTATACCGCCAAGTAAAAGTCCCGGTATGATACTTCCTTCACCGCCAAATAAACTAATTCCTCCAATAACCAATGCACCAATAGCACTAAACTCCCAACCGACTCCCATCGTAAGACTGACTGACCCTAGTTGAGTCATGGAGAAAAAACTTGCCAGTGCTGCAAATACCCCTGAAAGAATAAATGCAGTAATTATATACCTATCCACCTTTATCCCGACTTTAGCAGCGGTTGCATGTGAATTACCAATTGCCATTATGCGTCTGCCAAATCCTGTCCATTGATGAAGAAGATATACAAGAAAGAGAATTGTTCCTCCAATAATAATATCCAAATATATCGGACCAACTCTGAAGTTGCCAAAGGTACTAAGATTACTTGGTAATGGCACCACCTGAGATCCTGTTATCATCAAAGCCAGGCCACGAAAAATAAACATCGCTCCCATTGTTGCAATAATTGAACTTACTTTTAATTTGATAATTACCAGCCCATTTATCAAACCTGCTACCGCTCCGATAATAAGTATAAGAGGTAGTGCGACTACCTGAGACACCTCATAACGCTCTATCAGTACAGAGCTGATCGCAGCACATAAAAATGCCAATGAACCAATGGATAAATCAAGTTCTGCCATCATTATTACAAAAGCAATCCCACAACCAAGAATTAATAGTGGAACTGCAGAGTGCAGGATCCCGAAAATATTTGAAAATGTTAGAAATCTATCGGTAACGAAAGACATTATTATTACCAGCAGTAATAGGACAATAGGAAAGCCATAAGCCAGTAGAATTCTTGATAATTTATTCATTTTATTATTCCTCTGTTGCCCCACTCGCTAGAGCCATTAATTTTTCCTTGCTAACTCCCGCTGCAAATTCACCTTTAATTTGCCCCCGATCAATTACAGTTATACGATCACACATATTGAGCATCTCATCAATATCTGACGAAACAAAAATAACAGACGCACCATTAGCCACGAAGTCATTAATAATTTTGTGTACATCGCGTTTTGCACCAACATCCAGCCCTCTTGTTGGTTCATCAAGCAGCAGAATTTTAGGAGCCCTCTGTACCCACTTTCCAATAATAACCTTTTGCTGGTTGCCGCCACTGAGAGTTTCAACTCTTTGCTGAAGATCTGATATTTTTATACCAAGCTGTTCAACATATTTTTCTGTCTCCGAGGCTATCTTCTTGTCGTTAACAAACGGCCAAGTCGATATATATGAGCGTAAATTGGCCAATGAAATATTAGCTAAAATAGAGTATGAAAGTAACAACCCATTCTCACGTCTATTCTCAGTAAGGTAACCAAAATAGCTTAAGGCTTTACTCGGTTTAAGAGAGATACTCTCATCAGTAAACTTGAGGGTTACCTTGTACTCATCAAGTCCCTCATCAAGTCCGGCTAGAGCTTCCATAAACTCTGTTCTACCAGATCCTAGAAGCCCCCACAAACCATAAACTTCACCTTCTTTCACAGAAAAACTTATATTATCAAGAACACCTTTACGGGATATATTTTCAATTTCCATCACAGTTCGAGTATCGCTAACCTTATGATCGCGAGAGTAGTAAATACCGGACTCAGTTTCACCTAGCATGAAACCAACAATTTTCTCATAAGATAAATCTTTAATATCACCCTCACCAGCATAACAACCATTACGCATGACTAAAGCTCTATCACAAATGCTAAAGACTTCATCTAAAAAGTGCGAAATATAAATTACGGTAACATTTTGCTTTTTTAATATCTTAATAGTTTTAAACAACCTCTGCTTTTCTGAATTGGTCAATGATGATGTAGGCTCATCTAATATTAGAATTCTCGGATTGATTAATAAAGCTCTGGCAATTTCTAACATTTGCTGATCACCTGCACCAAGGTGTTTAACAAGTGTTCTTGGTGATAGGTTACAATTTAACTTTTTTAAAAGACTGGTACATTCTGCCTCCATTGCTTTGCGTGTTAATAAGCCGGCAGTGTTTGTTTTGTAACCATTAATAAATAAATTTTCAGCAATAGTCAGTGTAGGAAATAGGGCAATCTCCTGGTGGACAAACCCTATACCTGCATTGAGTGAATCTTGAGGTGAGAAAAAACTTTTTTCTTGGTTATCTATATAAATTTTACCACTACTTGGAGGGATATTTCCACCAAGAATATTCATCAATGTACTTTTACCAGCACCATTTGCGCCTAGCAAAGCAAATACTTCACCTTGATTAACACTAAAGGATACATTATCTAAAGCCTTTACACCGGGAAATTCCCGTGTAATTGACTCAAATCGTAAAACTTCACTGTCCATATCTGTCCTCGCTATCTTCTATGACGAAATGAATCAAGGGCAACAAAGAGGATAATTACAGCGCCCTTCACTATTAATGTTGTAAAATATGATACGTGTATCATATTCATACAATTACTTATAAATGTTACTACAAGTGCGCCAAATACTGCTCCAAGAGGGCTGCCATAACCTCCCATAGGGCTAACACCGCCAACAACAGCAGCGCTAACAATATTCAATACAAGACCTTCCTGTCCAATTGTCGCAGATGCAGAAGCCAATCGGCTAGATATTATCAAAGAAGCAATACCACACAGTAACCCGGACCAGATATAAACCCCTAATAGAACTTTTTTTGTTAGAATGCCAGATATTTTGGCCGTTTCAACATTTACACCTACTGCGTAAACCCAACGAGCATAGATACTTTTTTTTGCTAAAAGTGCGGAAACGATAATAACTCCTACTAAATAAAATGCAGATACCGGTACTTTCATTACCTTCCCACTGAATAAATCAAGATAAGCTTCATTTGCAATAGGAACACTCAATTTACTTGTTAACAGAACGCATAAGCCCATCGTCATAACCTGTATAGATAGGGTTACAACAAATGGGATCATTCTTAAATATGCTATCGCATACCCATTTAAAAACCCCAAGAAACAACCTATCCCAAGTGCAATAAATATAGCTACTGGTGCACTTGCTCCATTATACATTGCTAATGCTGCAAGAATACAACTCAATGCCATCACCGGTGGCATCGATAAATCAATTCCGCCAGTTATAAAGACAGCTGTAATACCAATAGCTAAAATACCCAATGCCGACGCTTGGTTAAGTACATTCATAACGTTACGAAACGAGAAAAAACGTGGAGAGACAAAACTAATAATGACAAGCACAACAACAAATAAGATAACTGCGCTATACTTTAGAAGAAAATTGCCGGTTCGGCTCATGCATGGTGTAGTGATCATATAATTTTCTTTCATATAGAACTTTTAAAATCACTTCAAATGCTTACTCAGCATTTTAAGAATATTTTCAATAAGTGAGATTTACGAAACAACTCAAAAAGGCTGAGTTATCCGTAAATCTCAAATTAACTAATTATTTTTCAGCAGGTTTAGACCAAAGATTTTTTAATGTGTCAACATTTTCAGGAGTAGCCACACGTCCAGCAACTAGGAAGGATTCACCATTAAGCTTTTCGCCTTTGGCGATCATACCAAGAACTTTTATCAATTCGCGAGCGTGGTAATACGCATCATAAGTTGTACCAACATCAATATAACCCTTTTTCATTGCAGTATATCCTGGAGGGTTAATATCCTGTACCGCAATCCATACATGCTTTGGGTCTCCAACAGGGTATAGTCTTCCAGCTGACTCGAGTGCTGATTCAACTGCAGAGAAACAAAAGTCACTTGCGACAAATATTGCATTTGCTTCTGGATGTGCTTCTAATGCATTTGCTGTACCACTGCGGAATTTCTCAGGATTCCATTCTGTAGGAACCTGAACAATTGTTTTCCATGGCGCACCAGCATCTTCGACCTTATGCCAACCATCAGAACGCTGTACTGCATTAGCATCACGCAAATCACCCATAAGTTCTATAACTTTGCCGTCAACGCCATTCTTTTTAAGTATTTTCGCAAATTCTTCAGCTGTAGATATTGCCTGATTCAAACTATCGGCACCCACATGGGCATCAGGTTTAACTGTAGATGAAGTACGGTCAAAGGTAATAAATGGAATATTATCTTCATGAGCAGCACGAATTGAAGCGCCTATAGATGCAGCGTCATGCGGACGAGCAACAATGACATCAACACCTGAGGCAATTAAATCATCAATATTTGATGCTTGCTGTATTGGGTCTGAGTCGGCAACATTTACTATCCACTCAAATTCAATACCATTTTCTTTTCCGTACTCTTCACCATATTCTATCATGTAATCTTGCCAGGCTTGAATAAGTGGATGAACTTTTTCATTCCACGCAAGCCCAACAACCAATTTCTTTTTCTCTGCAGCATTACATACAGTTGAAAGCATAGTAATATTTAGAGTCAACAAAAAAAGAACTGCCAGTAAAAGTAACTTTTTCATTAAAATCTCCTTAACGACGAACAAACATAAACACACATACTTCCCAACTTGAGAAATACAATAATTACACAAACACATATCAAAAAATAACTAACAGTTTATTACAGTTATAATATTTTTATTACCAGATATCTTTAATTTTTAATTGATGCAATATTTTGAATTTTGATCTTTAAAGTCATTCTATAAAAAAATAATTCGAGGTAAAAACTCCGAATTACAATTTATTTATACAACAATTGATCAATTAGTATTAGAACAACACACAATTACTTAATACACAACGATACTTACTATATTCAAAGAACACCTTCCTCGAATGTTTAATTATAATTCAATATATTGAGTCTTATAGCTCCATAATTATTCGAAAACTCAATAGGTATCATAAGATCTTATATATGCATACTACCACCCGAATCACTTTAGTCAACCTGTTTTACAAAATTATTTAAATAAACAAATTTACAAACTACTTTGCTTTTGTATTTGCTTTATAATTAGCTATAATTAGCAGCAGGAAGTTTTGCACACCAGATAAAATAACGTTTAGTAAATCTATTTTAGAAAACACCTTTAAAAAACATTTATTTTCTAAGAATTAAGTGTATAATATAGCAATCAGTATCAAACAATAACTGGTCAAAAGATTGTCCCGCTATTGTTTTAGACATAAAACACTATAAATTATAGTACAGAGTAAGGCCATAATATTATGAAAGCAAACAACTCCTCAACAATAAAAAAAGCGAACAGATTCCTGGTTCTTGATACTATTATGAGCCATGACAGTATTACCACAGAAGGTATTGTTCGCCAGACGCACCTAAGTCGACCGACGGTTTTGAAGCTGCTAAATGAACTGCTGGATTCTGAATTAGTCAACAAGTCAGGTCTTTCGAAATCATTTGGAGGTCGTCAAGCCGCATTATTTTCATTTAATAAAAATGCCCATTACGCAATTGGTATAGATATGGAGGTTCCTTCAATTAATCTCATAATTTCTAATTTAGTTGGTGAAACAGTTGTTTCGCACGCTTGGGATGTAAGCTCTGAATGGGAGACAGATGAACTACTAGACTCTATAACCAACGAGATCAATAACAGCATTATAACCAGTAAAATACCACGAGAGAAAATAATAGGTATTGGGCTTGGTGTCCCTGGAACCATAAATAAATCTACTCAGGTGATTGTTTCTCTTTCACGACTTCCCAAACTTAATAATCTTCCAATAAGTAAAATTTTAGAGGAACGTTTAAAATTCCCAACATATATTCTAAAGAATGTCGATCTACTGGCACTAGCAGAAAAGAAGTATTTAAGTGATAGTATAAAGAGTTTTCTTTTTGTTAGAATGCGTACGGGAATAGGTATGGCACCAGTAATTAATGATAACTTTTATGAAGGAGAGCATGGAAACTCAGGCTATATTGGTTTTACCATGACCAATCTTACTTCTACTGCACCAGGTAAAACAAATAAAACCAATTTAGAAGATTTTTGCTCAAGAGCAGCAATTATTGATGAGTATTACAAACAAGCAGGAATCAAAAAACAATTTCTTGAAATTCTACAACTGGCTTTAGATGGCGATGAAGTGAGTGTCAGCATCCTGGAAAATGCCGGCAGGATTCTTGGACGTTGCCTAGCCAATGTAATAAAATTATTTGATATCTCTTACCTGATAATTGAAGGAATCAGCAATTGTGAAGAGAGTGTCCTATACAAAAGTATTACAAAATCCATAAATCAAAGTATAGAAGATTACATCCCTCTTAAACCTACAATAGCTCTTGCACAGCAGACTGAGGATGAGCGAGGTCTTGGAGGTTGCTTGAATATAATTGATAGATTTTTCAGGGAGCCACAATTAAAATTACGAGCTCATTCCTCCCAGAATGAATAATAAGCTACCATTTATTCAGCTATTGAAGGGTTGTTAGATTAAAGCTGCTGATATTCATTGAGAATATCCAGTTTTTTAGCTTCAACAATAACTTCTGATATTATGGGGTTTGCTTTTAATATCTCCGGCTGATTATTAGCTCTTCATAAGCACTATTTGGGTAAGAATTAAAGCTTATGGAAAAAGATTTAACCACCAAAAAAAAACTCTATAAACCAATCTTTAAACTTTACAAATGATAGAGAAAAATCAAACTCGTAAGGGTTTTTACAAAGCGAAAATAGTGTTATGATCCATAGAGAGTTATATATTCTTCTAGTGGGAAATATATTTATACGTTGCTTTTGAGATATTCGCTACAGTTCAAAGCAGCGCAAAATAGTTTCTTTAAATTCGCGTCATTTGACGGTATTACTACAGACAGACAAACACAGCAATACACATAACACATGTAACATCAATCAGTTATACACGCAAAAATCATCCTGAATGAAAAGCAATAATCGTGGTCTCAAAAATAACCTTTTAAAGAACAAAGCGTTACAGCTAATTATATAAATTTATATATCAAAGTTATAACTATATAATCATTATAAATAACCGCAATTTCCAAATAAGCAACCACACCAAGTGCACCATAGAATATATCGAATATAACAACAAAAGTCCTAAAATCTTCAACCGTTAATAATACAATCATAACTCGTTATTATCGTTAGGCATTATTATCGAAAATAATATTGCTATATTTAATACTGTTCTTCCCGCTTTTCTTAACCTCATACATCAAATTGTCTGCAATATGTAGAAGATCATCCACATTGTTCCTTGTTTTTGATTCACAAGCTAAGACACCTATACTAGCACCAATGTGCGCATCTCCTCCCTTTAAATTAAAAACTATTTGCATTTCTGATAAAATGGTATTGGCTATATCAGAACAAATCTTTGTATCCTTAAAATGCGAAACGATTATAACAAACTCATCGCCACCTACTCTGGCAACCGTATCGCTTGCTCTTATACTCCTTAGCAACCTCTGAGCAACAAGCTGTAATAACTCATCACCAGCTTTATGCCCCATAGCATCATTGACATTTTTAAATTCATCTAAATCAATAAACAACAATCCATAATTATAATTATAGCGATGAGAGTCTTTTATCGTCTGAGTAATACGTTCAAAAAGCAGCTTGCGATTAGGTAAGCCTGTCAAACTATCATATAATGCAGAATGCTTAAGCTCTGCCAGATATTGATTTCTCTGAATTGTTGACTTCGTAAGCAATAATGCTATTACAAAAATAAAGATTGAAGTCATTAATGTGTATTTTATCAATAACATATTGAAATCATCTCTAGACAATCCTAACTCTGTCAAGTCAACAATATGTACTAAATTCCATAATGGCAAATTAGAGTTTTCATTAAAACCCTCAAAGGGATTTAATCTCGCTGCAGAAATTATATAATTATTGATATCCTCCTGCACATAATTATTATTAATAATCTTTTGCCACAAGTCAGGATATTCACTGGAAAACTTCATGCCTTCTCTATCTGAATAAATAAAGCCCCATTCCTTATCTGGATCAACGTGACTTAACCAATATCCATCTTGGTTAACCAGATAATAATCCCCTCTAAATAATGAATTTAATTCCTTAATATTCTTAATCAGATTTACCGCAAGATAATCAAGGGTTATAGCCCCCTTAAGTTCATTATTATTCCCCAAAACAGGAATACCAAAATTAATAATTGGCTTTTGTGGTATCTCGACAGTACCTTCATCAACAGCTAAACTTAATGGTGAAATAGATATTTCATCATTAGTATTTGAAATTGTTTTTTTGAATAATACAGAATCTGATATATCTCTCAATTTATTATGAATACCAATATCTGACTTGCTATTATTGTATTTTATATTTATTAACTCCATTCCTGATTTATCAACATAACTGATCTGATCATAAATTTTTTTATCTCTTAAAAACTCAAAAAATTCTTTTTCTAATAAATTCTCGTCTTTACCATTACTTATATCTCTATATTCCAGCATTTCATAAAGCTCAGGCAAAAACAACAAATCTGATTTCACTGAACCAAATATAATCTGAACTTTAACCTTGAAACTTTTGATTTGAGCTAAAGAATTTTCTTTTATCTGATCGATAGCTTCCGCTCTATTGGAATACAAAACGTAATAAATTCCAGAAGTTGTTATTAGCATGCAGCTAAAAAAGTACATAGCAAAGAGTACAACCGCCCTAAGCATGTAAGACCTACGCTCTTTAATACCTGCTGTATTATCCATCATTTGATTATCCCCTATACTGAAAGATAGAGTATTACGATTTTTAACTCTTATACTATTTTATCACTTTTTCACTTTTTTTGTCGGATAAGAATAACAAATCATAACTTTTAATATAAACGGCAGGCATTTCAAAATTAATTGCCGAATCAGCAAAAACCTTGCTGATTCGGCAATCAAATAACTTAAACAATAATTTACAGAACTCTATTATGCACAATCTGAATAGAGCTGACGTAATCAATTTACTACAATTAGCTATTAAACTCCTCACGCTTATTGTTTCTACAATAAACAGCCACATTAAATTTTTTTGCTAAAAACATGGTTATAATATAGGATAAGATACACGCAATGTAAACATCACTAAGCAAATGCGCCTGATGTACCATTCTACTTAAGCCACAAAAGATCGCAGCAGAAATCCAAATTATTCTTGCCCGAGGAAATAAAACACATAACGCCCAAACACCGCCAAAAGCAACCATAGCATGACTGCTTGGTGTTCCTAAGTTATTACTTTTCCACCACGCTCCTACCCAACCACGAAAAACACTACCATTAAAAAATAATGGATCCGGCCTTTCTCTTCGGATTATTAATTTTAATATCTCAGCGCTCAAGCCAGACAATAGCGCTGAAGATACTAAAAATGCTGCTCGGTTCAAATATCTATAACCATTTCTAATAATTTCAGGCAAATCAATTATAATAAGTGCGAATCCCGCAATCAGCCATGTAGAAAAGTGCCCTACCTGTTTCATAATCAGCATAACAGAATTTATTTCCGATATTTTTGATAACTCAGCAAATTTATAAAAACTCGGAACTTCGCACCAAAAACAAATTAGTAATCCTAATTGAAACAATACAACATAATAAATCCATTTCAACCAGCTTGGCAAACTCGTGAATTTATACTTTAGCGCTAAAACATAACTCATATATTCTCCAATGATTATTTGAACATATATATGTTTCCCAACAATACATTAAAGTCATCCGATTCATCTACCCCTTACAATAGTATTTTTAATCAATCAGGCTAATTATAAAATGTATATCCACATGAGACATCAGGATTGAGTGTATTTCTATCATTTATATCTTTTTCATTAATGGGATAGATATTACAGTTGGAGGGTTTATTGTTATGAATTTTACAAAGATATTTACCTTCATCATCCTGATAAAGCAATGGACACTTAACAACAAAACGGCAGCAGAAACCACAATTTTTACACTCTCCATGCCTCTTTAATTTCTGGCTGTTCACGTATTTTTTATCAAAATGTCCTATATAAAATCTTCTTATTACTCCTATACTTTGAAGATATTTATTAACTATTATTTTTCTCATTTCAAATTACTCCTGAAACATATACTGATATTATTGAATTTTTATTTATTAAAATATTACCGTGTAATATGTAAAATAACCCTATTAGAACCTGCTTGAAAAGGTTCTAATATTTATATAATAATTATTTATGATGATAAATGATGAGTAAGGAATAAATACGTATTCGCTTTTATGGGATCGTTATAATAAAGATAACTTGTATTTTGTAATAATAATGCTATACTTTTTTAAACTTGAATGTAAACACAGCGCCAGATACACCATCATTTCTATTACCGCAGGTAATCTCGCCTAGAAAAGTACGGGTAATACTCCGCGTAATAGCAAGTCCAAGACCAAAGCCTGTTGTGGCATTACTTGTGCGGGCACTATCAAGACGAACAAGAGGTTCAAAAATTCTTTCTAAATCACCTTCCGGTATTCCACTACCAAAATCAGAAATTATAAGTTCAACAAATTCCCCCATATCTCTAAACGTCACTTCAGGTACTTTATCAGGTGCATATTGTTTAGCATTTTCAACAACATTTATAATTGCTGAATAAATTAAATTACTTTCTCCAGCTATCATAATTGATTCGGGCACTGAAACTTCCGGACAAATTTCATGTACGACTTCATAAAGACGAGTCACATGTTGAGAATCAGCTTTCAGATAACTTGTACGAGTAAGCAAAAGAAGTCCTTTAATCAATTGTTCCAGCTTTATTATATCATCAACCATCTCGCGAAACGCATCCTGATATTGCTGTGGAGTTTTCGTTTTACGTAGTGTAATTTCTGCCTGAAGTCTCATCTGTGCAAGCGGGGTACGTAAATCATGCGATGCAGCTTGAAAAAACAAACGTTCTCTCTCAATACCATCAGCGAGTCGTTTCACCA
The DNA here is from genome assembly GCA_963677015.1 of Planctomycetota bacterium. Lineage (GTDB taxonomy): Bacteria > Planctomycetota > SZUA-567 > SZUA-567 > SZUA-567. Next base: position 921,453 of record OY781533.1, on the reverse strand, counting down.
TTTCATTAATCGCAGCTCTAAGACATATGCATTCTGAACTTGTTCCCGCATCACTTATACGGTAACCCAAATTATCTGGAGTAATACAACCGGCTTCTGCAGCCATTCGAGAAAGCGGCCGCAACTGCCAGCGAACTAATATAATTAATAATATACCTAATATCAAAATTACACTTGGTATGCCTACGGTTAATTTATCATACAATCTTTCAAGCTCAACATGTTTTTCAACAGTCGACTCAAAACTGGATACAACAAGAGTAATACTAGATTTGACTGGCAGAAATTTATATGCGACCGATTTATTCTTTTCACCCTTATCTGACTCATATATTTTCTTTAGTACTTCTCCAGATAACTCAGGCCATCCTTCTTCTCCTAATAATACTACCTGGCTCTTTGTAGCAACATGTTTCATTTGCAGAGAATCCCGCGATGACCAGAGTATGCGACCATCTTTTGTCCTGATCTGCCAATCATCAGACATCCCTGCTGGTAAACCATGAGCCTCCATACATATTTTACCATCGCCGGCTTCCATATCTATTGCTGACACCAGCCACGCAAGACGCGCATTCAACCGGCCATCAATTTCATATTGCTGTGACTGTTTCACTATCCGTACAAGAGCTATCCCTGCACCAACAAGTCCAACTGTAAGAACAAGTAACATTATTATGGATATACGAATTGATAATGACAATTTAAAAACAATCCTCTCTTGGATAACCTAAGCGATATCCTTTTCCTCTAATTGTCTGAATAAGGCGAGATTTTCCACCACTCTCCAGTTTATTCCTTAGATAATTGACATAAACATCCAGACGGTTGGACGCGACATCATATTCTGTCTCCCATGCTTGCATTTCAAGTTCTTCTCTGCTCAGTATTCTATCCGCTCGCTGCATGAATACTCTTAACAAGTTAAATTCCTTCGGAGTTAAATACAACTCCTCATCACTACGCCATACCTTTCCGCTAGACGAATTCAACACAATATCATCAAATGTTAATTGCGCAATATCCCGTGATCCGGGTCGTCTCATTACAGTGCGAATACGGGCTAATAATTCTTCAAAAGCAAAGGGCTTGACTAGATAATCATCTGCACCATCATCAAGCCCTGATATTTTATCTTCTATGCTATCTCTAGCTGTAACCATTATTACCGGAACATCAGAACGGGATCTTCTAAGTTGACGTATCAGACCAAATCCATCAAGCTTTGGAAGGTTTATATCAAGTAGTATAAGATCAAAGTCACCGGTTTGAGCCTTCTTCAACCCAGTTTCACCATCTGAGGCAACACTGACTTTATACCCTTCTTCAGACAATCCCATTTTAAGAAGATTTGCCATCTTCACCGCATCTTCAACAACTAGTATAGATAACACTTTAGTTCTTTCATTTTAACTATTTAGCATATTCACTCATACGGCTGTGAACATACTCATCTTCCTCACGATTTTTTTCTCGACCATAATCATTGTTTTCTCCCTCGCGGTCACCTACACGGCCATGATCGTCATCCTCTTCCTCACGGTCGTCTGCGTGGCCATGATCATCATTATCTTCCCCGCGATCACCTACACGTCCATGGTCATCATCTCTTTCACGGTCACCGAACCACCGATGATCGTCATCTTCTTCCCCGCGATCACCTACACGGCCATGGTCATCATCTCTTTCACGGTCACCGAACCACCGATGATCGTCATCTTCTTCTCCGCGATCACCTACTCGGCCATGGTCATCATCCCTTTCACGGTCACCAAACCGACCATGATCATCATCCCTTTCACGGTCACCAAACCGACCATGATCATCATCCCTTTCACGGTCACCAAACCGACCATGATCATCATCTCTTTCACGGTCACCAAACCGACCATGATCATCATCTCTTTCACGATCACCAAACCGACCATGATCATCATCCCTTTCACGATCACCAAACCAACCATGATCGTCATCTTCTTCCCCGCGATCACCTACTCGTCCATGGCCATCATTCCTTTCACGGTCACGCATTTTATCATGACCATCTTTACTATAACACTTTCTGCCGTACTCGTCATCCTTTACTTCGCGGTCAATATTTTTTTCATCATTGCCTATTGTTTCATTAGCAGATTCAGCCTTTAAGCTGCCTGAACTTTCATCAGCAAAAACATAACCAGACAAGCCGCCACAAAAGACAGCAACAATCAGTACTTTACTAAATTTACTCATATTTAAACTCCTTATAAAAAATGAAATCAAAACTTCCATACGCATCATCTTATATAAAGATTTTAAAAACAATAATTATATTAGTACATTCTAATGTTATTATATAATCAGGTACAACGTAATTATCAGTCAAATCAAAATAGTTTTTACCAGATTATCTACACATTATAATTCATTTTAGCCGAATAAACTATATTTTACTTACTACTATAAATTTAATATTTTTGCCAGAGAATTTATCTGGAATAACAATAAATAACTAATCTATCATCAATCAAGGTACACATTCAAATTTTCATAAATTTGTTGTAGTTCAAAATAACACAATACAGTACCTTTAAATCCGTAGATATTGATGGCTTTTAAGAAATGCATTACATCACACCCGACCATGCAACATCTTATAAATAAAACTTACGCATAACACAAATATCCTGAAGGGCGACCAAAAATTAAAACGCACTGTATCACACCAGAGCGTTTTTGTGATACCAGCAATTTACCAATCCCCTCCATATTCAACCTTCGTAAAAAAATCAGTTTATTTGCTAATATCCTTACTAAAATACGTAATAGCGTTCAATAATAACATTTAAAAATATTAATATTATAATACAAAATTTATAAAAGCTGCTGAAGATCATCATCATTTTAGATAATATATACTGTTATTATATTCTATAAATATCTCGACTTGATTTAAATCCAACAAAAAAAGGCTTGACAACAAAGGTTTAGGTGCTATACTATTCACCATGAATAACAATAATAACCAATCAGTATCACCCAAAAACGTCATCAGACAATTATTACGCTTGCTCAATAAATACTCTCGTATTGAAAAGCAGCCAATAGCCCTTGATAACGGTATCGCATTAACAACAAAAGAAATACATACAATTCAGGCTATTGGTGATGCAAAAAAAATAATTGTTACTGATATTGGAAAACACTTTGGTGTTACCAAAGGAGCCGCATCACAGATGGTCAGCCGCCTTGTTGCGAAAGGTTTTGTTACCAAAACAGTTTCCCAAGAAACAAATAAAGAATATTTATTGTCGCTGACCAACCTTGGCAAAAAGGCTTATGAAATTCATGAAAACCTGCATGGGCAAGATATGGATAAACTGCTTAGCAGTCTTAATGAATTTTCTGATAAAAGTTTGTGTGATTTCATATCAATGATATCCAAGCTTGAAGATGTTATGGATAAAAGACTTGAAGAATAGTTTTTTTTAGCCGCATGGTTTAGATACTAAACCATTATGGAACGGAGGATTTACAATGAATAGAAAATGGATAATTATAAGCGCTGGCAGTTTTACTGTATTGTTGAGTATTATATCTTTCTTTGCAACATCAACAGAAACAACTTTAGCGAATGATACAGAATTAAATACAGATATTTTACGACCTGTCCCAACAGTTATAGCGAAAGCAGGTAAAACAACAGTAATAAGGAGTTTTCCTGGTAAGGTTCAGGCCGGGCGCAGAGTGGATCTTGCTTTTGACGTGGACGGAGTTCTTGTTGAACTTGATGCGCAGGAAGGATCTCTGGTTAATGAAGGTGACATTATTGCGAAGATAGATTCTCGCGACCTTGAAAATAACTACAAGGCAAGCAATATAACTTGTGAAGATGCAGAGAGAATATATAGGCGTGCTGAAATATTAAGAGGGAAAAAAATAATTTCACAATCTGAATATGATAAAGCAAAAGCTAACTGGAAAATCGCAGAGGCAAAAAAAAGTGTTTGTAAAAAAAATCTTGATGATTCCGTTCTAATTGCTCCGTTTAGTGGCGTTATTGCAGCCAGAAATGTCGAAAATTATCAGCGCATCAATGAACAACAAATAATTGTTTCACTACAGGATATAACTAAAGAAGAAGTAATAATTCAACTTCCAGAATCTTTTATAGCACATGCTGGCATTGAATCAATCCGAAAGATACGGGTGAAATTTGATGTCGATGAAAGTCGCTGGTTTAAGGCAGAATTATCAGAATACCGTATGCAGCCTGATTCATATACTAGAACATATGACGCTGTAATTTCAATAGATCCACCGGCGGATCTTTCAATATTACCAGGTATGACTGCAACTGTAGTAATTGAGCAAAATAATCCGGCAGGAGACTATACCCCAAATAAACAATCGCGAATATCAATTCCAATTGAAGCTATTTGGAGCAACGGCCATAAAAAAAGTTTTGTATGGGTAATTCCAGAAGCAGGCGGATATCCACGAAAATCTGAGGTTACTATTGAAAAACTAATTGGAAAAACAGCTGTAATTACCGGTGGAATCAATGATGGTGATTACATAGCAACAGCCGGAGTCAATTCACTAACAGAGTTGGTGCAAGTTCGCCCGATGATTGCTGGAAGAAAAGGACTGAATGGATGAATCCTGCTAGATACGCAATAAAATATAAAACTGTCACTCTATTATTCAGCATTATATTAATTCTAGGCGGAATCGTTGCTTATTTCAAAATTGGACGACTCGAAGACCCAGAGTTTACAATTAAAGAAGCGGTGATATTTACCTATTACCCCGGAGCGACAGCTCTTGAGGTTGAGCAGGAAGTAACAGACCAGCTTGAAACAGCAATCCAGCAGCTGAAGCAGTTAAAAGAGGTCAGATCAATATCTCGTAGTGGTGTATCAATTATTTTTGCTGAAATGAAGGAAATCTATGATAAAGATACGTTACCACAAGTTTGGGATGAATTACGGAGAAAGATCAAAGACGTAGAAGGAAATCTTCCGGCAGGATGTAAAGAACCATATATTAACGATGATTTTGGTGATGTTTATGGAGTATTTTTTGCTATAACCGGCGACGGTTACTCAAAACATATTCTTAAAGATATTGCAGAAGATTTACGAAAAGAGTTACTCCTGTGCGCTGATGTCGGGAAAATTGATTTCTGGGGTCTACCAGAAGAAGCAATATACATTGAAATAGATAGAGCGAAACTGACCCAGCTTGGCATTCAGCCAAATTCCATTTTCAGCGCTGTGACAAACCAGAACACAGTAACCTATGCCGGCGAAACAAAAGTAGGCAGTAAAGATATACACTTTAGAATTTCAGGCGATTATACAAACATAACCGATCTTGGCGAGCAGCTTATTCAAGGAAGCAACGGCAAACTATTTCATTTAAAAGATATCGCTGAAATTAAATTCGGCTTTACCGAACCAACCGAAAAAATTATTAAGCGTAATGGAAAATATGCTATAGGTCTTGGTATATCTACTGTTTCCGGAGGAAATGTCATAGCAATGGGAGATTCCATAAATGCCAGATTAGACAAGTTACGCGCCAAGATTCCCGCAGGTATAAAAATAATCCCTATAGCTCATCAGGGAGATACGGTGCGTGAAGCTGTTAACGGTTTCATATTAAATCTGTTATCAGCTATTATTATTGTAATACTTCTACTCATAGTTTTTATGGGACTTCGTGAAGGAATCATTATTGGTGTTGTGCTCTTACTTACGATAATGACTACTCTATTATGCATGTATGCACTGGATATAACACTTCAGCGTATATCACTCGGAGCATTAATTATTGCACTTGGTATGCTGGTTGATAATGCGATAGTAGTAGCAGAAGGAATTGTTATAAAATCAAATAAAGGATTGAATAGAATTAAAGCAGCTGAAGAAACAGTTCATGAGACAATGTGGCCGCTATTGGGTGCAACCGGCATTGCTATTCTTGCATTCGCAGCAATCTCACTGTCAAAAGATATGACCGGGGAATGGCTTATAAGTTTATTTCAGGTAATCTGTATTTCTCTCGGGTTAAGCTGGCTTTTTGCAATTACCATCACTCCATACCTATGTGTTACTTTCCTTTCACATGATAAGGAAATACAACAAAACTCATACAACAATTGGTTTTATTCCTATTACCGCAAATTTGTTTCATGGTGTATATGTCACAAAAAAACAACCCTAATTTTTGTAGGATTAATACTATTTTGCGCTATGACTGCATTTACCCTCATAAAACAGGACTTTATGCCGGATATGAATAGAAATCAATTTACAGTTGATTTATGGTTTCCCCAAGGAACACATATTGACCATACTGAAGCAGAAATGCAGAAAATACAGAACTATATTTCAACACTTGAAGGAGTAAAGGATGTTACAAGTTTTATTGGTGCCGGCTCATTGCGCTTTTTATTAACGTATAGCCCGGAAATGCCAGATCAGGCCTATGGTATGATGCTTGTAGATGTAACCGACTTTAGAGAAATACCAAAATTAACCGGTAATGTCATGACATATATAAATCATAATTTCAGTGAAATTGTTACAACTGCGGATTCATTCAAACTTGGCCCTGGCGGAGGAATGATAGAAGCACGCATAAGCGGTTATGAAAATTCAGTATTGCGAGACTGGGCCTCAGCGATTAAAGCAATAATGCAGCAGGAACCTAATACCAGAACAATACGGACCAACTGGGGGAATCAGGTACAAATTGAAGCAATGGAGTTAGCACGCTCAAGGGCACAAAGTATCAGTATAACACGGTCAGAAATTGCTCAGGCAACGGCAATGAATTTCAGTGGCTCAACCGTGGGTATGTATAGACAAGGCACCGACTTGCTCCCGATAATTTTAAGGTCACCGGAAGATGAGAGAAAAAGCATTGAAAAAATCAATGATATTCAGATATGGACTGCGGGAATTTCAAAATGGCTGCCTCTTGAACAGGGAATAAAAGGAATATCCGTCAAGTGGGAAGATCCTGTTATCCGGCGTTTAAACCGGCAGCGCACTATTTCTGTTTTATGTAAGCCAGTCAATGGAACAACGGAGGCTTTATTTAAAAAGCTTAAACCCCAAATAGAAGCGATAGGCAAACCTGATGGCTATGAACTTGAATGGGGCGGAGAACATGAAGCTGCTGAAGAAGCTAACAGCAAACTGATGGGAAACTTTCCAATTGCGTTTATCGCCATGTTTTTAATATCGGTTATTCTGTTTAATTCTATTAAACACCCACTGATTATTTTTATGGGTTTACCGCTCATCATGGTTGGAGTCGCTCCGGCGATGCTTATTGCTGATAAAGCCTTCGGATTTATGGCTATGCTGGGATTTCTCAGTTTATTCGGCATGTTAATAAAGAATGAAATTGTTTTGCTAGATCAAATTAATCTTGAACTATCTCAGGGTAAAAACCAATATCAGGCCATTATTGATTCCGCTGTAAGTCGTGTAAGACCGGTAACAATGGCTGCATTTACGACGGTTCTTGGAATGGCACCATTATTATGGGATGCATTTTTCTCTCCAATGGCAGTAACTATCATGGGGGGACTGACATTTGCAACAATTCTAATACTTGTAGTTATCCCGGTTTTATATGCAACAGTTTTTAGAATACATAAAAATAGTTTATAGGAGAAAATATGAAAATTTTAAATTTATATTGCTCATACACCGGCAATACAGCCAAAGTAGCAACACAGATAAAACATACCGCCTTAGCACATAGTTTTACAGTTGATTCAATAGAGGTTATAAAAAACAGTGATGAAAATGCTGTGGACTTTTTAGAGTATGATTTTATATTTGCCGGTTGCGGGGTTTACTCATGGTTACCTCCAGATCACATGATGCAATATATTAACAGGCAAAATAAAAAACACATTAATAGTGGCGACATTAAATCATGTTCAGCGCGATTAGCAGATAAAAAGGCCGTAATGTACTGCACCTATGGCGGGCCACATACCGGCATTAATGAAGGACTCGTGGTCCCGAAATACCTCGGTCAGTTATTCGATCACTTAGGGTTCGAGATTGTTGCTGAGTGGCATTTCCCTGGTGCATTCAATTCAAAAGGTTATACACAATTTTCAAAAGATGGAAGGCTTGGTGACATAACCGGTCGCCCTAATGAGCAGGACCTATCAAACATCAATCAAATGGTAACTGGTATTTTAAGAGTTTAAACAATAATTACAGGAGGGTTAATAAATTATGAAGAGCTTAGATAATATTTCTGATAAATATGAAAATTTAGATTATGATACAATTGTCGAGGGGAAAAACTATAGAGGACCTGAAGTCGTTTTCGGGTTAACTTATGACTTTATTCAACCTGATGAATCATTACTCGATATTGGTATTGGAACAGGGAAAGCGTCAATACCATTTTATAAAGCTGGCTTAAAAATTTATGGAATTGATTTATCTCTTAGTATGCTTGACGTCTGCCGCAGAAAATCATTTACTGAAAATCTCAAGTGCCATGATTTAATGAATGCCCCCTATCCCTTCAAGGATAATACAATGCACCATATTATAAGCGTAGGGGTATTGAATCATATAGATGATTTAACCGTAATATTTTCAGAAGCCGCCCGCATACTGAAACAAAACGGAACGTTTTCATTCATGGTTGGCACTGACAAACCAGCACAAAATAGTTGCAATGATAATGAATTAAATTGTCAACAATCATCAATGTATATTCACAACAGCAATTATATTAATACACTTCTTGATAACTGTGGATTTGAGCATTTAAAATCTGTCTTATTTACAGTTCCGCATGGGAATACCGGGGATATAAGTATTCCGGTAAAGGCCTATGTTGTACGGAATAAAGAAAAGTAGTTATAGGCGAAATTATGGATGAAAAATATCGAAGTGAAACTCAAATAAGAATTATTTATTCTGCAGGGCCATTATTTGCAGAATATGGTTTACGTGGAACCAGAACACGTGAAATTACTGAACAGGCAAGAGTGAATGTGGCTGGAATAAATTACCATTTCGGAAGCAAGGAAAACTTATATAACGAAATTATCGAACATGTCTTTGACAAAATCAGCTATGTTAATATTAGCAGACTTTGGCATGAACGTCCTGCTGGAATTATTACTGAAAAAATAATTCTCGAAATGGTATATAATTATTTGGATATTAATTTTACCAATTTTTTTAAAAGCAATCATCCTTTGTGGTATTTCAAAATAATACACAGATGCTTTATTGATTCTAAGCTGGCTCTAAAATACCTGTATGAAAAACTATATAAAACTGATTTCAATACAGTTAAAAATCTACATCAAATTTTACATAATAAACTCAGTGATCTGGAAATTGATGCGTGGCTGACTTTATGGTATACGCAAACTATAGGATCGAATATACTTATCCCATTGCTGACAACTGCAAACTACAATAATGATACAACATCATTAAATTTTAAGGATACAGTTTTACAGTACACCTATATGGCCATAGCCCCATTATTTAAAACCGCTGCCAATCATAAAGCTAGTAATATTTAAACTAATAACACCAAATTGTTTCAACATTGAATTATGCAGTACCTATAAAATGTCGACACCTGAAAAACAAATTATAATACTGCTAATAATGTCACCGGAATTCGGTACTTTATTGTGGCATTAGTAACTAGCAAAAGCAGCATAAAATAATTTGTTTATCAATCCAAGTCAATCGCGGTATAACTCAAAGCAGAAACTAACATAGCCACTGCCTACCAGGCACCAAAGATTAAAACGCACTGGTTCAAACCAGTACGTTTTTTTATTTATACAAACTACATACAAAAGATAGATAAAAAGATAATTTTCTTAAAATCTTAACAGATAAGATATCGCTAAAGCCCCATAAACATTACCACCAGGCCACCACTCACATTATAGAAATGTATCTCAAATATATAATGACAACCGCTACTATTAATAAATAAACCTTCATACCGATAAATATACTTTCAAACAGTATGAATTATTACTTGATACCTTTAAGAACAAAGATAATAATATACATATCAACCGAATTCCCGTAAGGCAGAAATCGAACAAAGACTAAACCTACTTACCATCAACGAAAGTGAAGCACAATAATTATGAACAATATATTCTGGCTTGGAGGAACACCGGGAGGAGGCAAAACCGCAACAGCACATTACATCTGCCAAAAATATGGGTTTAACTGTTATTCCTGTGATGATTATCTCAAAAAGCATATCAGGCTTGGGAATAATATTGGCAAGACAGTATGTAAATATCTGCAACATTCTCCCATAATACATCAAGACACGGAAAAAAGCGTAAAACTCACAGTCGAACTATACAAAGAAATATTTGAATATATTCTCAAAGACATTGATGCACTAAAATATCCATTACTCATTGAAAGCTGTAGCCTTTTACCTGAACTGTTAGCAAAAAGACAAATTGACCCCCAAAATATATTTTATCTTTTCCCCACAGATACCTTTTATTTAAGAGTATTTAACTCCAGATTCAATACGATTGCTGAATTTGAATATTTAACAGACCCCTTACCGTTTGTCGAGTACTGGAATAAACGAGATATGCTATTCTGTAAAAACATGATCGCAAATACCGATAAGTACAACTACAAGAAACAAATAATTGATGGAAAAATTTCAATTCCGTCAATAGCCGCGATTATTGCCAAACACTTTAGAATATAAAGTTAATAAAACCTGCAATAACATTCTCTTGCATCTTCGCTTTTATTAAACACCTTTCCCATACACAAAACTTGTTTTCATAATTATTACATTAATTCTATAAGATGAAGAAACATATATACCATCATCTATTTATTCAAATATAAGGCACAGGCGTTAAGACCAAGCACTATCAGGCAATTGTGTAAACGATGAATGGAAACGGTAATGGCACTTCAATTGCACTAACAGATTAGCCTTAAAAATTAGTGCCATATACCAATACGATATAACCCGATTCAAAATTACAGTAACAGGTTTATTATTTCTGTGATGTTAAATAATCTTAAAATAAGCAGAGATGAATATTATAATACATATTCACAACACCCTCTAAACCTAACATCCCCAAAAATGTAACGCAATTTTGGCAGGCGTTTTCATAAAAACTTCAAAGAAATTTATACGCAAAAAACATATGATGATTTTAATAAAAATGTACTTCTATCCCATAATAATGGTCAGCTAATCAATGAATAAAGATATTCATTATGAACAAGCCGACACAACTTCAAATAATACTCAAAATATGATAATTCTTCTGGAAAACCCAGCACCCGCAATTATCAATAACTCGATGCCGTAGTTATAAATTTTAAAAATAGCCAGGAGTAATAACATCTCTAATAACAAGTACTTCAAAGCAGAGTTGCCATTCTGTAAAATTATTTATAGCTATTAATTTTATTTTAAAATAGCTTGATATTATTTTGACTAAAACATAAATATAATTAATAATATAGCATACAGATTATTCAAGGGGAAGACATCAAGACGCATATCTACCAGCGTACTGCATTATAATCATGCATTATTAAATGCAAATAATATTTCTATTTTTTTCAAAGGAGTAATAATGACAACTCAGTCACCGCTACCCGATCAGTTCAGTACCCCGTTAGTCGTAGTCTTATGCAGTACCCTGATTACTAACCAAGATGAAAAGACCCCGGTAACACTCTATATCCTTGATAACCCTGAAGGGTGTAATAATATCAACGATATAACCAACAGCTCAATAGTGAAGACCTACTCTGCATATATGCGAATCAGAGGCTGCAGTACTTCTGGACTTCCATCTCAGCAGCTTACCAGCAAACTCCAATACAGCGTGACCCTTGCCCAAGACGAACCGGCTCCTGAGAAGCATTTTCTCAACATGCCCCACGGCGGTCGTCACTGGGTATTCAATGACTGTGGTATTTACGACCCGACTATGCTGCGAAATACTCTCACATTTAAAATGCAAAGAAAGCTTGGTGCCTGGGCACCGAGAACCAAATATTTTGAGATGTTCCTCTGCCTCAACCAGAGCTCGCTCCCTACTGTTGATGAGATTAAAAATTCCTACCATGGAGTCTACCTGCTTACAGAGAAAATCCGTAAGGAATCTCACCGGATAGACCTTGAAGAGTTCTCAACAGCCAGTGGGGTTGGCTCAATGATAATTCAGATTAATCACTCTGACAGCAAGTACCTTAACCTTATTGCAGGCAACCCTCCTATCCAGACACCGACAACGGTTGAGGTGTACGAACCAAAACTTGATGATCTAACGTCAAAATACAATTCAAGCGAACTAAGCAGCATTGAAACGTTGCTGCAGAACTGGTTCTACACCGCTACTCCTCTAGAAGGCTGGTATAACCTGACGAGCTGGTCAGGCTGGGCCGGAATTTTCAATAATCTCTGGAGTGCGTCCTCCCTAACAGCAGAGGAGCAGGAAACAATATGCCGCTTTACTGATATCACCTCATTTGCCCAGTACTTCCTGCTCAATGAAATAAGTAAAGACCCTGATGGTTATCACAAAAGTACATTCATGTACAAGGAATCTGATAAAGCACCTAGCTCAATCCCAGCACCAGGATCACTACCGGGTGCAGATGTTACACCTGGGAAGATGTTTGCCGGACCATTATGGGACAAAAATAAAGCTTACGGCAACACTGTTCTAAATTATACAGACTACCAATCACCTGAAGGCTGGTTATACTCCATGAGCAGCGGCGGACAGGCTCCATGCTGGTGGGACGTACTGCTGAAGACAGATAAATTCAAAAGTGCAGTGCAATCAATATGGGAAGAAAATTTCAAGAATCCCGATGGCGCCTTCAACTTTCAGTTCATATCTCCATACCTTATGAAAAAAGCAGAGTTCCTCAGCACTGAAGGATCTTCAGATGGAAGTACCCCACTCAATACTCCAATTGAACGTGAAATCCACCGGTGGAAAGGACTCGCAGATGTAGCAACTTCTCAAGACTGGCAGAATAATAACCAAATCTTTGTCCACTACATTATGAAACGCCTACTCTGGATAGATAATAACCTTAAAACACTAACAAGCTAATAATCTATCATTCATTAAATTAAGAGCAGCATTCAGAAAAGTTCATTTGAATGCTGCTCTTAATTTGGTAAACTCTAAAATACAATATTACCCACAATTCCACGACAAAATTATACATCAAACCTCATACAGTACCTGTAAAACTGAACATCTGAAAACTAATTGTAACGATATCCGGATATTGAAAATCAGCCAGCGAAACTTCGCTGGCTGATTTTCAATAAACATAAACTTAAATACTACAATACATCAAATTTTTAAGACTTAAGATTAGCAACCGCAGCATGTTCAATATCAAGCCCGTCAACATATCTCTTCATAAAGCGATCAAAGCCTTCAATACCTTCTTTTTCAGGCTTGACCATTACTTTATCAACATCAGAGAATACTTTTGATTCCAGATACTCAGCTAAATCATCAAAATCATTCAACATAAACTGCGCGAGCAATGCTATACCCCACGCCCCGCCTTCTGACGCAGTTGACATAGTTGTTACAGGAGTTTGCGTAGCTCTTGCCATTATGACATCGCCAACACCTGCAGTTTTAAATAATCCTCCATGACCCAGCATCTCGTCGATTTCCACGCCTTCTTTCTCAAAGAGAATCTTTAAGCCGATATTCAACGCCCCGAGTGATGTACAAAGATTTGTCAACATAAAGTTGGCTAAATTAAACTTACTATCAGCATTTCTGACAAATAGCGGTCTGCCTTCCTCAAATCCGGTACTATGCTCACCAGACAGGTAAGGATAAGCGAGTAGACCACCGCAATCCATATCACCTTCCAGCGCTTTTCTATAAAGCTTTCCAAAAAGTTCATCTGTATCTGGCTTTACCCCAAACTCACCTAGAACTTCACCGAACAAGTTAACCCAGGCATTCAAATCAGAGGTACAGTTATTACAGTGAACCATAGCCACCAAATCACCACTCGGTGTTGTTACCTCATCAATCTCACTGTAAACCTTGGACAAGCCTTTTTCAAGTACGATCATCGCAAATACTGATGTTCCGGCTGACACATTAGCGGTTCTTTTCTTTACACTATTTGTTGCGACCATTCCGGTTCCGGCATCACCTTCTGGAGCGCAGAAAGGTATTCCAGACTCTAATTTACCACTAACATCGAGAAGCTTTGCACCTTCTGGAGTTAACTGTCCGGCGTTTTCACCAGCCACTAAAACCTTTGGGAATATATCTGTCAGGTTTATACTGGTTAATTCTTTAAACTGCTCTACCATCCTTGCATTATATGATTTAGTCTCTAAATCGATAGGGAAAACACCAGATGCTTCACCAACCCCGATGACCTTTTCACCAGTCAATTTATAGTGTACATAACTTGCAAGAGTTGACAAGAAGTCGATCTTGCTTACATGCTCTTCACCATTCAAAATTGCCTGCCTTAGGTGTGCAACTGTCCACCTTTGTGGAACTGGATAGTTGAATAACTCTGTAAGCTCTTTACTTGCGGCGCCTTGAAGGTTATTTCTCCAAGTTCTAAAAGGAACCAGCAGATTATCAGCTTTATCAAAAGCCATATAACCATGCATCATTCCACTAAAACCAATCGAACCAACAGTAGTAAAGTCACATGAGTATTTCTGTTCGATATTTTCTCTTAATTCAGTATAAGCGACCTGTATACCTTCCCAAATATCTTCGATTGAATAAGTCCAGATATTATCGACCAGCTTATTCTCCCAACCATAACCACCGGTAGCTAATGTACTTCCATTTTCATCAATTAAAACAGATTTAATTCTAGTTGAACCAAGTTCAATACCTATACTACATTTTTTAAAATTCATAATTTTCCTCATTTATTCATAACAGACTACAACAGATATTCAATCGGATGTCAACATTTTGACCACATCATTAGTTATCGGCATTTACAACTGGCTCACACACAATATTTAAACAATATTTAAACAATATTTAAAAAATAATCAGCAGTTACCATTTATCAACTAACTTATTTTAAAACCTTGTTTTGAAAGCTTTTTACGTATTATGATCTGCCCTATTTATAATACCACTTAAAAACATACAATATTCTCTTTCTTTTGGCAAGAACAAAGTTCTATTGCGAGAAATAAATATCGAATTAAATCTTGCTAAAACTTATCCTGTACTCGGCCGAAAAATAGCCTCAAAAGCAATAAACACTGATAACTTTATATCCACCTGCCGTGTCCCCCAGTGTAAAATTCTACTAAAAAAATAGTCGAACTAATAAGTTCCCCTTAAAACAATCAAGAAAACTATATCCCTAGTCATTATCATAATAAACACCCAACTTCATTATTTACAATGACTTACCTTAAATTCCTCTGTTATTTCCTGATCACGACAGCAATAACTTCTGTACTGTTAATATGTTGTATTGATTAACATGAATAAAAGCAGTTAAAGATACCGCCATAGTTATACTTTTGCCAATGAACGCTATTTAAAAGGCAAAAGAGAACATCACCACACAACACATTAAACATCAAGCACTTACAATATCACTGCAAATCATGAGAAACAAGCAAAACCTCAAAAAAAGATATTTCTTGATGCAATAGTGT
This sequence comes from Planctomycetota bacterium, assembly GCA_963677015.1. Taxonomy (GTDB): domain Bacteria; phylum Planctomycetota; class SZUA-567; order SZUA-567; family SZUA-567. The sequence continues at coordinate 905,730 of OY781533.1, read as the reverse complement.
ATTAAATACGCATCTATCCTTTAAAAAAAAGTCTATATGCAGTTAAAAAGCTACCGCTAACAATATGATCCTTACTGAATAACACTATCCATTTCAGCAGCTATTACCTGCTCATCAATGAAATCACTCCAAGTGCTATTGAAATGCCGGAGCAACGCCGCTCTCTCATCTTCATTCAACGAAGCATATTTAATGGAATTAAGCGCCAGCTGTTTCAAACCTCTCAAATCAAGGTTCCATGCCATACAGGCGATCCAGAAATCATAGCTCACTCCGACATAACCAAATATTGCCGGATCATCCGGACTTAGCACAACCGGCAACCCTAGCTCAAGAAATGTTTTCGCAGGGTGATTACGCTGATCAGCAACATACTGCAGAAGCTGATTACTTATTGGGTTGATTTCAAAACAAATATCTTTCTCTTTGAATAACTCAATCAATCCCGGGGTTTTTATCAGAGATATGCCATGGCCGATTCGCTTACATCCCAGAAGATATGAATCATAAAGGTTATTATTATATGGTAACAACGCCGACTTCCTGCCATAAGTAATACTGTCATTACTAATATGATATTCGGAAGAATTTATACTGTCATTGGCAAACCACTTTGATTCCCCATTATGAAAAAAGTACTCCATTTCAGGGCAATCCTGCTTCGCCTTTAGAAACTCCTGATAAAAAGCGAGGGTCTGATAACCGGTATCTTCTTCTCCATAAATGTCATACCCGACAACATAATCGGGATATTTTCTAATATACCCGGCACAAATTTTGAGCTTCTCTGCAATATAACTTTGAAACCCGGTATCGGAATTAACCGGCGGTGACGGATGACGTGAATTAGAATAAATTATCTTAAAAGTTATACCATAACCATCTTTATTTTCAACGTTCCTGCTCGCTTCACGACACACAATATTATAAAAATCAACTGTGGTATAACCAAGCTCCTCTACCAGAGGACGATACTCTGATTTCAGCTCTTCCGGTATCCTCGGATTCTGCGCTACGCCACAGCGAAACTCAATATGACTGACATGATCTTTCTCAAGCATTTCGTAAATAGCATTATAATTATAGGGGTAACATATCTCATCAGAATCAAAGATCCCCCAAAAACTGGAGAAAATATTCTCAAAAAGCGGCCAATTATGCGGAGTATAATAATTACTGTCATTAATTATCAACCGCTTTAGAATTGCTGACTTCAGCTTAACATGATCAAATTTGTGATCTGCCAGCCGCGACCAGTTCACTCCCGGATTTTGTTTACTGATTTTAAACATACATTTATCGGTCAGACTATAATCTGAAAAATCAATTCCACCTGAAAGATAATATGCATTTGAAGAGTTCAGATATTTTTCCACCATCCAGCTAAAATTACCCATTGCCGAAGGATGAATATGCAAGATAGAACCTTTGGGCATTGCTTGAATAAATCGGAATAATTCACCATAATCCTTATCTGAAGATATTTTATCACGAACTTTAAAGAAAGGCTGAGCCGGCCAGAATACCTTTTCCGGATCCTCTCTCAGCTTGCTCTTGGGTTCAATGTCAAGATTACATTCCTTATACACTCTTTTTTTCAGATTATTAAGCCTGCGGTTTACAATTTCTTCCTTTGGTGAAAGTACAAGTGCGCTCTCAAACGATTTAAGATTGGCTCTAGTAATAAGTTCTTGACGTTTTTGAAGATAATTATCACTATTCAAATCATCAGAGCTAGCGTCAGATGTATACGAAAATATCAATATAAGCAATAGCAAACACCAAGAATATGTAGCTGAAATTTTATTCATCATCTTATTCTCACTTTCAAAATTTATGATTTACCAACATTATGACAACGCAAAATATACAATATTACTCATATTTTCACAAGTATAATGCCAGAAATAGCGGTAATCTCCATTTTAACCAGGTCAGCTATATTATGTTATCATTTGTAGATAAATATTTTATAATATCCGTATTTTACACCTCTTAAACGTTATTATTAGTTTTATCTTAAAAACTAATTTTCAAACCAATACTAAAATCTGTTTCATAGCCTCCCGACCAGAGCTTCTGGCCATAGCGGCATAATATTGAAGTATTCTCATTGATCAACGCAGTTACCGCTGCACCGAAAATGACTCTATTAGGTGCAACAGTAGCAATATTCACCGTCCAACTCTGGTCAGGTGCAGCCGCAAAAGCACTGGTTACATCTGTTCCTGAATCCAGATATTCCAGCTCCCAGCCGCCCCATATCTCGGGTAACAATATAAGACTATCATTAATTTCAAACAACCGTGATATTCTAACATCAATATTCTGCAGTAATGAATAGCAGGAGTAATCACTAACTTTCAAATCAGCCCCGCTTCCGGCTCCTGTTTCTGTATAACCGGGCTCATAAAAGTCAGTAAAAGCCAGGCTATATGCCGGAGTTAAGCTATAGCCACTATCAAAACCAAATTCATAACCAATTGTATTCATCCAGTTAAAATCAATTCCGGTACGTTTTCCTTCGGCTGTTGTATTCAAAAAATCAATACTACGGTAAGTCTTGATCATATGTGCCGCCACTGAAGGAGCAGTATCTATAAAAAGGTTATTCCACTGATATGCGGCATAAGTCCCCAGCCTCAGTACTTTATCACTGCCGTCCCCCATATGGCTATAAATTTTAGACCTGCTGTAATTATAATCTATTATACTTCCCACACTCAGCTCACGGGAAAACCTATAATCCAGGCCGCTTATTACCCCAGCATGATTGTAGTCGTAGCCGGCACAGTCCCCCTTGGATCGCTGTTCACCGAATCCTCCGTATAGCTGCATAAAACCTGACCAGGAAGGTATAACCTCAGGAGCATATGTATCGATACTTGAATACGCTTCTTTGAGCTCAGCTGGAGATGAAATATCGCCGATACCACCGGCACTAGTAAAGCCTGTGCCGCTGCCGTATGCCGGAGCCGCAGTTCCAAGTCTTAAAACAGAGAGCTGCTTATTAAGAGCATTGTTATAGCTATGTGCCGCCCCAAGAGCAAGATTAATTGTACTTGCTGCAGAGTTGACCACATTGAGCTGGCTCATGGCCTTATTAACTTCATTCAGAGTCGAAAATTCATTCATGGCACCAAAGAGGTCATCCATTGAAACTGGATGATCATCGGATAAAATATCCAACACCCCTGCAAGTGACATATTAGTGCCGTCACCTGTTGCCGCCGCTCGCTTATAAGCATTGGCAATCAGATTTGCCGTTACCTCTACCGTTGTGCCACTTGAGCTGTCAACCGTATAATCCAGGAGTGCCGAATAATCTGTAAGACTGAAACTACCCGCAACCGCACTGGCTTCTATCAGCGTATAGGTTGTACCGGACTGCCCTCCTCTGGCGGCGATGTTTACATTTCCGGCAACCAGATCTGCAGTACCGCTTATTATAAGCTTACTCACTTTACTGCTTGTCAACTCCAGATTAAAAATACTGCCGTTAGCTAAAGTAAAATTCCCGCTGCCGGTATGGGTACCATAAAGGTTATAGGTTGAACCAGCTCCCACTGTCACCGAACCGGTTGTAGATATAGCATTGGTTACATTCAAAACCGCAGTTGCTCCTGAAATACTGGAGAGAGTTGCGGTCTTGGCACTTCCAGCACCATCATTACCGGCGGCAACCGTTGCTCCATCAAAACAGTCACCTCCTATAAAAAGATTCCTGAAACTGTTAACCGTACCGCTAAGAGTAGTTGTTCCGCCAGCAAAGTAGCCATCCCAGTTCCCTGAAGAATCAGAGGTTATATTATCACTAATAGTTATATTGAAAGAATCGTCGACGGCCGTCAATATTGCTGTACCGTCAGCAGCCTTAGCATAGCCGAATGTCAGATAGGAAGTAGCTGTTAAATCAGAGTTCTTGATACCACCGGTTATAGAAGCTCCACTCAGCAGGTGAATACAATTACTCTCACCGGTTAGACCACTCCCGGAATTTATCGCAAGTGCTCCGGATCCTGTTGCAGAAATAGTCCCAGACAGGTAGCAGACATTATTATTATTGAATAAGTTAATCGCATCAGCCCCGCTTCCCGTTGTAACAATAGAACCACTAACCGTTACAATATTATTATTCGCAATATCGATACCGGTTGCATCAGAGCCGGTTGTCGTTATATCTCCGCTTGCAGTTATAGTATTATTATCATAACCATAAATACCAAAAGCCCATTCCCCTGAGGTCTGAATAGTTCCACTGAAATTTATATCATTCTCATCCAGGACATCAATTCCGGTGGAATCGTCACCATAAGTTATTATCGATCCGCTTGAAGTTATTGAATTATTATCACTACTATAAATACCGGAAGACATGTTTCCCGTAGTAACAATTGAGCCGCTAAAATCAACAGTATTACTGTCAATAACACCTATTCCCAATGCACTGATGCCAGCAGTTGTTATAGAGCCGCTCACAGTAACGGTGTTACTATTATCACAGCAAATACCATTGGAAGTTGCTCCTGAAGTCGTTATCGAACCGCTGAGAGTTATATTATTATTATCAAGACTGGTGATTCCGTATGCGAACGTTCCCAGTGTAACGATAGAGCCGCTGACGGTTATAGTATCACCATCAGCATCACTCCAGATCCCGCATGACATTAAACTGTAAGTTGTTATATCCCCGGTTACAGTTATATTATTCTTACCGCCGCTGTATATTCCAAGACCGCCAATCGTTTCAATTGTTATTGATCCGTTCACTGTTATATCATTATTGGATACGGCATAGATACCACAGGAATCCATTCCACTTGTAATTAGATCTCCATTTACCGTTATCAGATTATTATTGGCACAATACACCGCATCAGCAGCCTCCCCTTCGGTAGTTATAGTTCCATTAACGGTTATACTGTTGTTATTATCAGCATGAATACCTGCAGCATATTCCCCTGTAGTATTGATAATACTGCCGGACTGCAGCACAACAATATTCGATGCGCCATCAGCCAAGGCACCGGTACCCGCCAGACCGGTTGTACCGGCATCAGTCTGTGTCCCGTAGATTCTGATCCCAAAAGAACTGTTATCGACATCAGCCCCGCCGCCTGAAGTACTGAGTACCGCCCCGTCCTCAAGCGTAACGGTATTACTGCCTTCATTTATATTACTGCCGGTAACAGCAGGAGTAGCCAACGCACTGGTCGATACCGAACCGGTTGCCGTTACTGTTATCGTGTCCCCTTCATTCAGCACCTGCTCCGCCGTTTCAGCAGTATTGACCGTTATATCCGCCGCCAGGACTCCAGAGATCAGCAACCCGCCAACAAGCAGCAGTATTCTCAGATACCTGATTGTTCTTTCAAGCGGCAACATCAACTTCTCAAACTCCTGTACAGAAGGAAGACACTATTCACAAATTATAAAAGTAATATTTCACCCTGAGCCGCAACAATTGCTTTAGAATATTTTAATATCCACAGGTAGTAGAATCAATCTGCATAATTTTTTATCAGTCAACAAACACCTGAACCGGCAACACCTTATACCGTATTCTTATTCCCCTAATCAATTATAATGCTAAAATGCGCGTAATCAACTTACAATAACCTTACATTTATAAAGTAAAAGCAGCAACCATATAACAGCAAAGAGATTGGCAATTATTTCTTGTATCAGCGTTATATCCCGATATAATGCACTGCATATACGTTATAAAAACAATTCAATATGATAATGATAGGAAAGAAATGCATATCTGGGTAGATGGCGACGCCTGTCCCGTAGAGGTCAAACATATTCTATATTCTGCCGCCATACGCTGCAATTTACGTCTAACAATTGTCGCAAACTCATATCTGACCATTCCGGAAAATGAGCTTATTTCGTTAAAACTGGTTGCTGCCGGCGCAGATATGGCTGATGATTATATTGCAGAGAATGTCGGTAATGACGACTTAGTTATAACCGCCGACATACCACTGGCAGCAAGAATTGTTGCCAAAGGAGCAGTTGCACTTGAACCACATGGAGAATTACTGACAGAAGAAAATGTTGAGAGCAAATTATCAATGCGGGATTTTATGACCGAGTTACGTATGATGGGTATCGAGACTGGCGGACCGGCAAGCTTCAGTAACAAAGACAAGCAAAAATTTGCCAACTCTCTGGATCGTTATATCGCTAAAAGGATATAATTCCATACCTGCTCAGACAACTTAAAATAATCAACTTTCAAGCCGCAAATCACAACGACTACGATAATACCATACGTACCCTCAGGAATCAGTAGAAGCAATTTTCTTTATAAATTTGGCCGGCACACCGCCAACAACTGTATTCGCAGCAACATCTTGGGTCACAACCGACCCGGCCGCAACAATCGCCCCATCGCCTATTCGCACCCCCGGAACAATAGTCGAACTCGAGCCTATCCAGACGTTTTCGCCGATTATAATAGCTCCGGGATGCATGGTTCCCCGCTTTTCCGGATCAGCTTCATGATTGAGAGTGGCAAGTACCACATTATGCCCGATAAGTGCCCCGTCACCAAGAACAATGCCACCCTGATCCTGAAAATGACATCCCGAATTTATAAAGACATTTCTGCCAATAGTAATATTTTTACCAAAATCAGTATAAAATGGCGGATGCATACGAAATGAATCATCTATATGTTTACCGGTTATCTCAGAAAATAAACTCCTTATCTCTTCCGGGGAGTGATAACTGCTGTTCAACTTCATTGTCAGCTTTATCACTTCCTGAGCATAAACTCCCATCTGCTGGTGAATAGCTGAGCCACCAATGACGGTTCTCCCCTCACTCAGGTACTCTTTATACTCATTTAGTTCCATATTTTTATCCTTTCCTGGTAATCATTATATACTAAATTAATTAACACGCATTTCCTGCATGACCTCGCTCGGAGTCTTACCGAAATAACGCTTGAATTCCCGGCTGAATTGCGAAACGCTTTCATAGCCGACCATATCCGCGGCTGAATATGCTTTCATACTCTCCTGAACCATCATATCCCTCGCTCTGGTTAAGCGGATCTTTTTCAGATACTGAATAGGAGAATCAGAAGTCACCTCTTTGAAAGCCCGGTGAAAAGCCGAGACACTCATATGCGCGGTACTCGCAAGCTTTTCAACATTTATATTCTCTGCATAATTATTCTGCATCGTCTTTAGTACTCGGGCAACCTGTGAAAAAGCCCCGTTATGCATACCAATCGCATATAAAAGATCCTTCTGACAGCCCTGCAATACTCTGAATAAGATTTCCCGCACAATTCCGGGACCCAGCACCTCCGCCTCAGTCTCGGAATGCAGAGACTTCAGCAGCCTCAGCACCGCATCGGTCATCTCATCATCCATACCAGCAGGACCGATGCCAAGCGGCAAAGTTTTGACCTTATCTTTACCTTCAAACTCTGATATTTCAACCCGCCCCATAAGATCGCGCAACAATCCTATATCAATATCGATATATAAACCGCGAAGCGGTTCTTCAATGCTACCGAAACTCTCACACCAGAACGGCATCGTTACCGAAGTTACAAGATAATTATTCGGATTATACTCAAATGTTTTATCCCCCAGATATCCTACCTTTCGGCCTTGAATTACAACACAGACACCCGGGTTATATACCATCGGACGGGTACGGGTATAACATGTTTCCTGAAATACCAGAACTCCATCAATACTAGTAGGAATAGCACCGTCTTCCATAGCCGGAAATAATTTAATCAATTCATTTTCTTCGTTCACAATGAAACCCTCCATATCGGAAATATCAGGATTATACACCAATATTCCATAATTTCCACCTTAAACCAATCAAATAAGCAGAAATAGGCAATATGTTGACAGAATCCGGCATTCACATTTTAAAATATTAGTGTATAGTGATAGTATCATTATTTTAATAAACATAAACTACTGAAAAACATAGCGTTGAAGACTAATTATAAAGGAGACACATATGAACTTCGAATTTCACAACCCCACAGATGTTATTTTCGGTCCCGGCTCAGTAACACGCCTGGGAGAAGTGGCAGCAAAGTACGGCAAAAAAGCACTTATCGTCACCGGCGGTGGTAGTGTAAAGCGTTCCGGCGTTTTTGATAAAGCGGTAAAATGCCTCAAGGATAATGGTGTTGCTTACGCTGAATGCAGCGGTATAGAGCCCAATCCCAGAATCACTTCAGTCAGAAGAGGTGCTAAAATAGCTCATGACGAAGGCTGTGACCTGATTATCCCAATCGGCGGCGGCAGCACCATGGATGCTTCAAAAGCAATCGCAGCCGCCTACTACTATGACGGTGACCCCTGGGACATGATCTTCCATGGTCAGCCTGAACCGCATTTTCCTACCAAGGCTCTGCCCATTATTACGGTTCCGACACTCGCCGCCACCGGCTCAGAGATGAATATGTCCGGGGTTATCACCAATGAAGAGACTCAGGAAAAATCCTTCCTCGGAGCAAGCTGTCTCTACCCGAAGGTCGCAGTGGTCGATCCGGAGCTTACCCTCTCAGTACCACAGAACCAGACCGCTTTCGGTGTCTGTGATATTATTACCCATGTAACCGAAGCATATTTTAACGGAGTTGACGGCACCCCGATTCAGGATCGTTTCGCCGAAGGTGTAATTCTCACCACCATGGAATACGGAGTACGGGCGATAAATGACGGCAGTGATCTTGAAGCCCGATCACATATGCAGTGGGCCTCTATACTGGCGCTGAACGGTTGGGTGAACGTCGGCACTTCCGGCGGCTATCCGGTACATATGATAGAGCATACCGTCTCCGCTTTTCATGATATCACCCATGCTGCCGGACTGGCGATAATCAATCCGTCATGGATGCGTTTCGCCGCCAGACACAGAACCGAAAAATTTGTACAATTCGCCGAACGCATCTTTGGTCTGCAGAGTAAAGGCAAGGATGATCTTGATTGTGCGCTGGCAGGTATTGACCGCTTTGAGCAATTCCTGGTTGACATCGGCTGTCCGACTCACTTTTCAGAACTTGACATCGACGGCAGCCTGATCAGTAAATACGCCGAGGAGACCCTACGTATCATCCATGATGATAACGGCAAGCTTCCTGCACGTCCGCCAATGACCGCCGCAGATATCACCGCCGTACTCGAGGCGGCAAAGTAATAATTTAACACTAAAATTCACACACACAACACCATAAAAGGAGCACACAATGGAAATTATAAAAAATGGCACACAAGCGGCAATAAAAGGACCTGAAGAGTGGTTCACCGGAGATGTTCGTCTGGATCCACTATACCTAAAGCCCTTCACCCCTTCACGTAACTCAGCAGGTTGTGTAACCTTCGAACCCGGAGCCCGCACCGCCTGGCACACCCATCCGCTTGGACAGACTCTGATTGTACTATCCGGCTGCGGCAGAGTACAGCGCGAAGGCGGAAAAGTTGAAGAAATAAAACCGGGAGATATAGTCTGGTTTCCACCGGAGGAGAAACACTGGCACGGTGCCGCTCCGGATACCGCAATGACCCATATAGCCATTCAGGAGGAGCTTGAAGGTTCCGCTGTTGAATGGCTGGAACATGTAAAGGATGAGGATTATTTATCATGAATGTAAAAAATTTTATTTCCAGCACTATGTTAAGTCTCATTGTTATACTAACGTCTACAGCAGTATACGCCGGTGAAGCAGAGCCGGCAGCACAAGTACTATATCCAACGGCAACTCAGGAATCATTCGAAGGTCCGGAAAAGTATTTTACCGGCGAGGTAATGGTGCAAATGCTGTTTCCCAAGACCAAGACGACACCATTTTCCGGCGCCTACGTAACCTTCCAGCCCGGTGCCCGCACCGCCTGGCATCTGCACCCTGCAGGACAGCATATGATCGTCACCAATGGTACCGCACTTACCGGCACCCGTGACGGCAAGGTAATCGCATTTCATGAGGGTGAAACAGTCTGGTGTCCCGCCGGTATTGATCACTGGCACGGCGCCACCCCTGATGCCGCAATGACGCACCTGGTGATAACCGGAAGCAAGGGCGACCAAAACGTTATCTGGAAAGAAAAGGTCAACGCTGAGGTCTACCTGGCTGCCGTAAATAAAGTCTCAAAAGGAAAGACAACTACAATGAATACAGATAAGACAAACAATGCGCTGAGCCTGAAAGAACAGGCATTAATCCCAATATCCGCTTTTACTGCCAGTGGCGATCTCAAGGATCTACAAACAGCTGTAAACGCCGGACTCGACGCCGGGCTTACCGTCAACGAAGTCAAAGAGGTAATGGTTCACCTTTACGCCTACACCGGATTTCCCCGTTCCCTCAATGCGCTTGGCACACTTTTAAGCGTAGTAAATGAACGGAAAGCGAATGGAATCAACGATACAACCGGAAAGGACGCAACCCCGCTGCCTGCCGGAACAGATCCATTAAAACTTGGTATCGAAGTTCAGACCGAGCTCGCCGGCGGTCCGGTAACAGGTCCGCTTTTCGACTTCGCTCCGATTATCAATGAATACCTGCAGAGCCATCTCTTTGGTGATATCTTCGGCCGTGACGTGCTTACCCGGCAGGAACGGGAACTGGTTACAGTCGCAGCACTGAGTAATATGGAAGGTGTAGAACCACAACTCAAGGCTCACCTGGGTATAGCCCAGAACACCGGCGTGACCATGGCGCAACTTGAAGCGCTAAAAGAGATATTCGAGCAGAAGGTCGGAAAGATGAAGTACAATCTGATCAAATAACTTATAACATGATACACTCTACTGAAACCACAATAATACTTAATTCTAAATTAAGGAGTCAATAAATGAACTTAATAAATCAACTTAATAGAATCGGACTTTATATAGCCCTCGTTGCAACATTAGTATTTTCTGTTATTCAAACAGCAGTTGCAGCTGAACAGCAGCAATGGGACAAAACCTTTGAAAGGAGTGATAAAGTGACACACCAGAAAGTTGCATACCCTACCAGATACGGCACCAGAGTCGTAGCTGATCTATATATGCCAAAAGATATGGATAAATCCAAGAAATACCCGGCTCTGCTTGTCGGCACCCCTTATGGCGGCACCAAGGAGCAGGGAGCGGGAATCTATGCCCAGACTATGGCCGAGCGCGGCTTTGTCGCAATGGCTTTTGATGAATCATATAATGGCGAGAGCAGCGGCTGGCCACGCCGTATCTCTTCACCCGATATCTTTGTCGAGGATTTCAGCGCCGGTGTGGACTACCTCGGAACCCGCCCCTTTGTTGATCGTGAGAAAATCGGCGTCATCGGTATCTGCGGCAGCGGTGGCTTCGCTCTTACCGCGGCTCAGGTAGACACCCGTATTAAAGCTATAGCCGTTGCCAGCATGTATGATATGAGCCGGGTTACCCGTTACGGCTGGAAAGATACCATGACCGCAGAACAGCGCACAAAAATTCTTGACCAGCTTGGACAGCAGCGATGGGATGATTTCGAAACCGGGCTACCAGCAGTTCCCTCCGGCTTCCCTGATATCGCTCAAGACAAAATCCCTGAAGGACTTGATCCAATTTCAAGCGAATTTTTCGAGTACTACGGCATGAAGCGAGGTCATCACCCAAGAGCCAAGGGGCCATTCTCTCTTACCAGCAGTATGGCATTCATGAACTTCCCGCTGCTCAACTATATCGACACCATTTCCCCAAGACCTATCCTCTTTATCATGGGTGAAAAAGCGCATTCCCGCTACTTTACCGAGGATGCATTCGAAAGAGCGGCAGAACCCAAAGAGCTGTATATTGTTCCCGGTGCCCGCCATATAGACCTGTACGACGGAGGTGATACCAATTGCATTCCTTTCGATAAACTCACCTCTTTCTTCACCGAAAACCTGAAATAGCGTTAATTCAGACTCCGGTCTAGGAATAGACCTAATATTTGTCTACCAGAAATCAAAGAATCACATTTCTGCAGGTACAGCTCTTGCGAATATATACAGCCATTTGCTGTACCTGCAAGTCACTAATGATTGAAAGAACACAATTATGAGTACTGAGCAAAACTACAAAATTACCCTCAATATTGCAGGACAGGTAATTACCGCAACCCTCAACAACAGCAGCTCTGCCAAAGATCTAATCAAAAGATTGCCCTGTACGGTCAGACTTCAGAAATACCAGCATGACTACTGCGGGGTTATTACACCGCCACTGGTATACTCTAAAGACGAGCTGCATAACGGCTGGAAGAATGGCGAGATAGCCTTTGCTATCGACGGCAGTTATTTTACTATTCTTTATAAAGATGAAGAAATCTCACAGCAGTATGGGAACCTGATAACTATCGGTATGCTTTCAGAAGATCCGGCAGTCATGGACTCATTAAGTAGTGAAATTTCAATTAGAATAGAACTCTTATAAACTATAACAACACATATGAAGGACACGATGACAAAGAAAATACTTATCATTTCAGCCAGCCCGCGAAAAGACGGGAATTCAGATCTGCTCTGTAATGAATTTATGCGCGGCGCGGAAGAAGCCGGAAATGATGTTGAAAAAATATTTCTCAGTGAAATGAATATAAATTATTGCACAGGATGCTGCAGCTGTATCGGCGGGTCAGGCAAATGTTCACAGAATGACGATATGACAAAAATTATGCAGCTGGTACTCGATGCTGAAATTATTGTGCTTGGCACACCGGTATACTTCCATGCAATGAACGCGCAAATGAAGGCTTTTATAGACCGGATATGCCCAATCTATTCACAGGTTCGTAATAAAGATTTCTATTATATTATCGCTTCCGCTGGCGGAGGATCAGAGACAAAAACAGCAGCACAAAGCCTCGACCTGTTTACATCTTGCCTGCCCGGCTCAAAGATAAAAGCCACCATTTCAGCAACTGGAATCTGGGATGCCGGTGGAGTAAAAAACACCTCAGCATTAAAAGAAGCGTACAAGACAGGACGAAATATAGCGTAAATTCAAATTTTTATTATTAACGATATTAATCTCGCGCTAAAGCAATAAGAATGTTAAAATACAGTTTGGACGCTATTTACGAATGCTAGAGTTTAAATTACACCAAAAGATCAATGGAGGAAGTATGAGCACAGATATTTTAATTGCATATTATTCATGGTCCGGCAATACTCAGGATATAGCGGAATTCATTGCCAGTGAAACCGGCGGCGAGCTGTTTGCAGCAAATCCGGTAAAACCATACACCACCGATTACAGTGCCTGCGTCGCACAGGCAAGAAATGAGATAAGAGTAAACTTCAGGCCTGAGCTGGTCGCCATGCCGGAGAACAAATCATATTCGGCTGTATTTCTGGGCAGCCCTATCTGGTGCGGCACAATGGCTCCGCCACTCGCGACATTCATTGATAATTTTGATTTTACCGGCATAACTGTGCTTCCGTTTTATACACATGGCGGAGGTGGTGGCGGGAAATTTGACCGAGACATTGCCGGCATGTGCCGCAATTCAAAGCTCCAGAAATCCATGGAGATTTACGGCAGTGGCAGTAAAGACACCCGTTCTAAAATTAAGTCATGGATAAAATCAGCAGCTTTATAAAAAACGGCACAAAAAAACCTAACAGTCAAGCACTTACCGGATAATCAGCTATTTAATATCTTCAATCTAATATTTGAGGAATATACATGAAACTGCGTACAATTTTAGTATGGGCAGCGGCACTCACTGTTATTACACTGAGCAATATAACCGGTCTCATAATACCGCAGGCAGTTGCCTCTGATCCTGATACTTCAGTACTGGATCTTTCCGAATTACAGATAAAAATCACTGCGAGCGGTGTCTCCGCTATTTTCAGGCTTTACGACACCGCAGCAGCACATGAGCTGTACAGACAGCTTCCTCTAAGAACCAGACTGACGAATTTTCGCGATGCGCAATGGATGTTCTACCCACCGCAGAAACTCTCGGTAATAGCTTCCGAAGCTTATCATAACGGAAAAAAAGGCGAATTGAGTTATTATGCACCCTGGGGTGATGTTTTCATGCTCTATAAGAATTTTTATGCCCAAGATGAAATGCATCGCCTCGGAATAAACCTGAGTGGCGCTGAAAATATAGCCAGCATGTCCGGTCAGGCAACAATTGAAAAATACTCAAAAAAGGATAACCCGATAATGAAAATAAAAGTTACAGCCAAAGGCGTAAGTACAGTATTTGAGCTCAATGAAAGTAAGGCTGCACAAGCTCTCTACACACAGTTACCACTGACAATAAAAGTCGAGGATTACGCCAGTAACGAAAAAATATTCTACCCTCATGAAAAACTGAGCATAGAGGCAACTCCTAAAGCAAACGCTGAAGCCGGAACTCTTGCGTACTACGCCCCTTGGGGTGATGTCGTAATGTTTTACCGTAAATTCGGTTCTGCCTCCGGCCTTTATGAGCTGGGTAAAGCCACAGAGGGAAGCGATAATATTAAAAATTTATCAGGAACTGTGACCATAGAAAAATTTTAAATACTCACCTTGTCATATACCTTACTATAGCTGACAAGGTGTAATTATTCGTTTAACACATCAGGATATTACATTCTTAGAACTCCGGCACCACTGCTGTTAAAATACTGTTTCTCTGACCTCATATATATCCTTGACACCTGCAATCCTTTCTGATAATTTATAGATATCAGGGTATAGTTTAAAGAACTTATTAAACTTGAAAGGAAGACCAATGGATAACACTACCGTAGTTTTAGGGGCATCACCCAAAGAAGACAGATATTCAAACAAGGCTGTTGCTCTACTACACAGTAACGGCATCCCGGTTATCCCCATACATCCTACAGCCAAGGAAATCAACGGTATCCCCTGCCTCGCCAGTCTTAAGGATATAACCGTTCCCGTAGAGACTATTACCCTGTATGTAAATGAAAAACTCTCAACCGGGTTGATACCCGATATCATAGCCTGCGCTCCCCGCCGGATTGTAATGAATCCCGGAACAGAAAACGAACTACTGGAAACAGAAGCCCAAAAGGTCGGTATCATTGTCCAGCGCGCCTGCACTCTGGTACTGCTCAATACCAGGCAATGGCAACTTTGAAATAAAACCGGCAGACAATAAACTCTTCCGTCTATAAATTTTTATTCTACTTTGCAGAATCATTTCTGTAATCCAGGTATTCTAAAAATCTCTTAACAGCAAGAGAAGCAGACTTTCTGTCCCGCATCGCCAGACCAATATCCCGGTACGCCGGAACATCCAGCTCTTTTATCACAATACGATATGGTATGCGCTGCAGAATAAGCTCAGGCAAGATACTAATTCCCAAGCCGCTTTCAACCATTGACATAATCGCATAATCATCCCAGGTTGTAAAGTGGGTATGAGCAACAACCTTATTCCGCTCAAAAATTTCAGATATTTCCGCTTTAGCGCCTTTCTCCAGCAGCATAAAAGGATAATCACCCAATCGTTTTACCGGAAATAATTTTCTATTCGCCAATGGATGATCTTCAGGCAGCACCACGAGCAGTTTATCCCTCTCAAGATACATCGTTTCAAATTCAGGATGGGTAGGAAGACGCAGAAAACCGCAATCGACACGCCCCTCAAGGATCCAGCTCTCTATTTCAGTATAATCACCAAGCAGCAGTTCATAATTTATATTCGGATAATCCTTCTGAAACTCCCGTATGATCCTCGGCATCCAATGCGTCGCGACACTGGAAAAAATTCCAATGCGTATTAGTCCCGATTCCAGACCATGCAGTTCATCCACCTGCATCTGCAATTTCTCGTATTCATCACACACTCTCCGGGCAAACGGCAGCAGCTTTGTGCCATCAGAGGTCAGACGTACACCTGAACGACCGCGCTCAAGAAGTACAACCCGCCATTTTTGCTCCAGATCAGCAATCATACGGCTGATACCAGACTGCGAATAATGTAATACTTCAGCCGCCCCGGTAAAACTGCCGTATTCGACAGTCTTAACAAAAGCCAAAAATTTTTGAATATTCATATCCATAGTACCGGTTCCTCACAAAATCTGTATTTGTAATAAAAAAATATCAAATTATTTGTTTTTATCATATAAAGATTCTAACTCACACACTCTATAAAAACAAGCATAACCACACATACATCTGATTTTATCATATAAAACATGATAAATATTCGTTTTTATAATCTATAAATTTTCACTATTATTTTCATATATATAAGCTGAATTCAGCAAATTATTTTCACCAGCGTTAAAATGAAAGTTGAGAGTGGCTATGAAAAGAAAAGTTTACTTTATCCTGTCAATGATGATCTTCGGAGCCGTTGGCGTATTTGCAAAATACCTGAATATACCTTCAAGTATTCTGGCGTTATTTTTAAGCCTTACAGGTACTGTAACGTTACTGAGTATTGTTTTACTCAAAAAACAACAGATAAAAATGCCTACTATAAGAAATAACGCCGCTGCTCTCATAACAGCAGCGGTTACGCTAGGCGGAAACTGGATATTTTTATTCCAGTCATATAAGGAAACAACAATTGCCAATGCCGCGCTCAGCTACTATTTCGCTCCAGTCATAGTTATAATTTTAGCTCCGCTGCTGTTAAAGGACAAATTCTCATTAATAAAGTTAACCTGCATTGCTATCGCGATGTCAGGTCTGTTTATGATACTATACACCAACACCCATGAAGTATCTGAAAAACACTTGCTCGGAATCAGCTATGGTCTGATAGCGGCAACTTTCTATGCAGCAATGACAATAACAAATAAATTTATACATGGAATTGACGATTTGACAGAAACTGTTATTAAACTTGGGTTATCCTCAATAATGCTGCTCCCATTTGTTTTACTTACCTCCGACTTTTCAAGCATCTCTCTAACGGTGACGAATCTGTTCTGGTTACTTCTCTTCGGAATTCTGCATGGAGGAATTGGTTTCTATATGTTTTTTGCCGGTATGAAAGGATTAAAAGCCAATACGATAGCAGTATTAAGCTATATTGATCCCCTGACCTCACTTATAATATCAATTGTAATCGTCAGAGAAAAAGTAACCCTCATCCAGCTGCTTGGTGCATTACTTTTATTATCAGCAATCTGGCTGAGTGAAATCAAAAACAGAAGGCAAAAAACTGAGTCGACATAATCTGAAAAAACATCATTTAGAACAGCTTTTATTAATCCATTAGACCAGAGACTGTATACTGCTCAAAATGTTCCTATATTGTCATTTTATAATTCTGCATAAAATTTCAACCTTCTCAGCCGTAATAAAATTTTCCGACATCCAAAAAAAATAAGCATATCAATATTTTAATGGTATAATTAAGTATACGGAAAAAACAAATTATCTACAACTTATCAACTGGGAGATTACAATGAAATATCTCAAAGTAAGTATGTATGTTTTAGTAATGATTTATTTTTCTACCATTTCCATACCAGCCGCCGATGATGATTTATCATTCAACACAATTAAAAAACATCTTGATACCGCTCTGGATGTTGCTTCTACCGCGGCGGGTACACAGTTACCCGGGGGGCATATGGCAACAGCTCTCTCCGCTATTCCTGCAGCCACCACACAATATTTACGCACAGATACCAATACCAAGATGCAGTCTTTGGCAATAGAGGCGATGGATCACCCTGAAAAGTTTGAAGAATGCTACAACCTTATAAACCGCTATCAGGCAATCAACTCCGCACTTGGTGGCCAGCCTGAACGCTGGATTAAAATAATTGATGACAACAGAAAAAAGAATCAGAGTTCAGGCCCGAAAAAAACTCCGTCCCAAACTGATGATGATAATGAGCAGGAGAACATGCAGTACCAGTTCAAGTATTTTGACGGCAGACTGAATAAAATAAACAGTCAACTTGATCAGTTGAATAGTACAACCACCGCACGGATCAGCAGTCTTGAAGCTCAGCTTGAAAGTATAAAAAGTATGGGAGCGGCTCTAGACTCTGCTAAAAAAGTGATAAACACCGTAAATATAGATCAGGAGATACAAAATCTGAAGAACAAAAGCTCCCGGCTAAATCAGCTTTTAAAAAATGCTGAAAAAAGCAGAGCTGAAATAAGCCGTAAAATATCTTCAGCAAAAACACATAAGGTTAACTGCACCTCAGAAGCAGACAGCACCTTTATCAAAACAACTTTTGAACAGTGTGAAGCAACACTCTCCGAACTTAGAAGCTGTAAGTCTGAGGCGGATATGGTTTCACGTTATGCCATCGAAGAATACAATCAGCTCAAAGATAAAATCAATGACATAAATGAACAGAGAAAAAACTATAATAATGAATCCAGCAATACGGCAAAAAACATACAACAGCTAATCGACAGCATTTCTGCAACTCTTAACTCCATAGAAAGTGATACTACCGCCAAAAATACAGCTATCAGTTCGGATCTTACTACACTTAAGAACGAGATCGCCGAGAGCTTTGTGTATTACACAAATTTATTTCCCGCCTCAAAAACCTTTTACAGCCAATATAATGTCAGACTGACCGCGCTTAAAACCAGACTTGCAGATATATACCGCACCATACTTAATAAAATCAGAAATATCCGCAGCACCCTGAGTAAATATAACAACGTCGCCCCAGATCCTTTACAGCCATATACTCCCAAACAATCAGATATAAATCCAGAAAAACTAAACCGCATTGTCTCTCAAATTACAACAATACTGCAAGACGCAGAAAATCTTGTGCAAGCAAATTCCTTATTACAACAAGGATGTACTCCAAAGCCTGCAGACACCGCTACTGCTGAGGACATAAACTCCGATGAGAGTAATGAAGACACTGACAATTCAGATACTAATACGGATCAGACCAATCAGACTACCCAACCTCAGGACACCAGCAACACAGATACTCAGCAAATTCTGGTCTTCGGAGGTCTAACTATCGCCGGACCTGCCAGCATAACTGTAGGAGACGGTATCACCCTTATTGCCTGTGATGCAACAGGCCGACCATATCCATCTGATGGTAGCTTTAAGTGGAACAATTATAGAAACGATATCCTGAGCCTTGGTAATAACAGTAACGCCGTAAGCGGTGTCGGCTTCAAAGCAGGAAAAGTCATGGTTCAGCTGAACCATGAAGGAATGTATGCATATATTGATATCGAAATTAAAGAAGCCGACAATTCGGCTAATCCTGATGAAGATTCTCAGAATACAGACGAACAATCGGTATTCACCTCAAAAGGAGGAAATCAGAACCCAACCGGATCTGATACCGGCACTCAGGATGCTGACATATGCACCTCCTGTGACGATGATAACGCTACGGGATCACAGTCAATTAATTTTACCAATTCAAAATGCGCAGAAATAATGCAAAAACTGGTAAACGCGATAAGATCAGGAAATATAAACAATGCTCTGCACCTTCGTAATCTTGCGATAGCAGAAAGCTGTAATTTAAATGTTCAGGCAGCGAATAACTATATCAATCAGCTGATACATAATCAGCAAATTGTCCAACACCAACACCAGCAAAACGTTCGCAATAACCAAAATATGATTATTCTCCAGAACATCATCAATACCCTGAATAATGTAAAAAACAACTCAGGCAGCCATCACAAGCCTGAAAGCCACCATCATCATGATGCCTCAGGTTCAGACTCCAAAACATATAATTATGATAAACTGCGTAACTACGGCAATGCCTTACCCGGAGGCAGCTGGTAATTGCATAAATTTATAATTGGGAGAATCTCATGAAATTAAGACCATTATCAGCACCTGGAAAGCTGACTGCCATTATACTATCTCTTCTTCTACTCACCGGTACAGTATTTGCCGCAGACCTCAACAGTATTATAAGTCAACTCCAACGGCAGAACTGGAGCGGAGCCATTGCCGAAGCAAACAGCATGAGCAAAACTGATCCAGATAACAGCACTATGTATTTTCTTAAAGGAGTGGCACAGTACCAACAAGGAGACTATCACTCCAGTCGTGAGAACCTGTCTAAAGCTATTTCCTTAGGCAAAGTATCCGGTGAAGTATACTTTTACCGCGGTATTGATAATCTATATCTAAAAGATTATAAAAATTCAATCAGAGACTTTACCACTACCCTTAATGACAAGAATTCAGCAAAAAAAATAACCAATTTTTCTGCTCTGCTGAGAAGTAAAGACGACCCACAGCAATGTCTGGCAAATATCTATACTTTCCGGGCACTTGCCAATTTAAATTCCGGTCAATATAAAGACGGTCTTACTGATATAAACAAGGCTTTCAGTATCGCGGTAACACTTAATCACTCAAGTTATAAAATTAAAGCTGATCTGCTCTTTCTTAATAATCAGTATCAAAAATCCTACACTAATTATAAAAAAGCAATTGAACTTAATCCGGGTAATGCTGACGCATATTACGGATCCGGTCTGATAGAGCTGTATTTCGGCAATTATAACAAAGCCCTGAAATATTTCAGAAAAGCCGACAATCTTGACCCTGAAAATAATGACATTGAAGAAAAAATTGGTTTATGTCAGCTGTTCTCAAATAACTTGAACGCAGCGCTGCAGACATTTATAAGTAATTACAATTCACGCCCTAATGCCTATAATTCAGTTTATCTCGGTTATATTTATGCCTCTCTCGATAATTCTGCAAAAGCCACGGAGTACTATCAGCAGGCGCTCTCATTGAATCCATATATCGCCAACATAATGACTATTATCTATAATAAACTGCCTGAATCTTCACCGGCGAAACTTCAACAGCAGAAAATTATAGAGAGCATCAAAAACTATTTTACCACCAAACTAAAAAGAGAATTAAAAATAACCACCGTAAAACTAAAACCCGGGACACCTCGGATCAATCAGGATTTTCAGATAATCATCAGAATTTCAGCACTATTCCCGGCAATTAATACTAACCTTCATATACCTTTCCATTTCATAATAGCAAATAATGAAAAGGTACTATTCACCTCTGAAACCAAGACTCTCAAGATAGTCAATGGTAAAGCAGGAGAATGGATTGAACAGATGAATGGTGTTCCGGCAAACGGAAATTTCACACTCACTGTGATAACGGAGCATGAAAAATTACGCGCCACAAAGCAGATTGGATTTACAATCAGATAAGACTTGATTCTAACTCAGAAAAAGAATTTAACTTATATAGAGTTAACCCTTACCTTCATGTATATAAGATTGGAAAAAATAATTTTTCCACAGTTATTCCGTTGCTCCCGCCGCAACCAGCGCTGCAACCGCCGCCGAATTATTAACCAGTTTAGCCAGTCCTAGAGGTGTACGACCTTTAAAGTTGTTAATATTCAGATCTGCATGAAGATCTATCAGAGTCTGTAATACCTTGTTATTAGGATTAAAAATCACCGCCAGATGCACCGGCGTATGATTAAATTTATCTTTCTTATTAATATCCATTCCATATGCGAACAAAATCTTTATTATTTCCGGATTGGTATTGAACTGAGCTGCATAATGCATGGGAGTACTGCCAACAGCGTTCATAACATTGATATCCGCTCCATGTTTAACAAGTGTGAATAACACTGCCGGATTTGAGGTATATTTTGCCGCAACAAATAAAGGAGTCAAGCCGTCAGTTGTCTTGGCATTCACTTTTGCTCCATGTTTAAGCAGTGTCTCAATCATTTTGGGATTAGCATTAAATTGTGCCGCTATATGAAGTGGTGTGGTATTTTTAGCCCCGGCATTATTAATATCCACCCCATGCTTGAGTAAAACTTCAATTATCTGCGGATCATTATTTAAAACCAGAAAAGGATATAATATATTGAACCCATTCTCATTCTTCTGGGTTATATCCAGACGACCGCCTTGGATAAGACTTTCGAGTTTTTCCGGTTTAATTGTTTTAAAAAAGTTCTGATCAAGAACTTCATCTGCATCAGTCTTAGCAGTAAAAACAAATATCAGTAATAGTGCTAAAATTATATTTCGCATAACAATTTCTCCTCATGCCAAAAACATATCGGTCAGCAGCAGAAATACTGTAATCAAAATAATTTGACTCGGTATACTCAGACTTAATATTTATATGTTATCCGCAAAATTTTATCGTCGCATTGCGGCAATAGTTACCAAATATAATAATTCAAGCACTATATAATTATAAATCTGAATTACATTTTTTGATATCTTATTCTATGTAATATACTAATTATTACTTTACAGCCTGCAGCAAAACAGACACCTGCATGTCCTGAATATAAAAACTGATCACCTCATCATACTCTCAAAAACAATTCTAAAATATCTGAATAATAAGAATACATTAATCTTCAAGACTCTTTATCTCAAAAACGGTATGCAGACTTTTATCCTCAGATGCCGCCACCAAAGTATGATATCCCGAAACCATAGACCACACAACAACTTTTCCAGACTTACTGCGTCCCACATATTCACCGTCAATAAAGTATGAAATATGATTTTTAGCAGTGGCCACTGCAGACAGATTTAACTTATTCTTGTTTCCTGATTTTTCATCACCTATAAAATACGTCCCATCAGAAACCGGAGAAATAAGCTTCAGACTTCCTTCAGGTTCGGATAATTCTTCTGCTTCGGTATTTTTCAGATACATTGCCACCTCAGCCGGCCATATTATTCTTTCCGTATTATGTTCAATTGAATTATCCGGCTGATGTAAGCGGCATACCGCCTGCGAGCTAACCCCTGATATATAATAAGCGTCAATAACATGCCCACAGCCAACACTCGGTATACTCCCCGATATAGCACATACCTTGCGTGTCGCAATTCCAGCAGGTTTTTCCCAGCCCTGTTTATCGGTTGAATTTATACTGTCAGCAAGTTCCACGGCAAGAGGTAACGCGGCCTCTGCACCCAGAAGATTATTATTACCGCTTCCCGAAAAATTTCCACACCACACACCTACCGCATAACGCTTACTGATACATATCGCCCAGGCATCCCGGTGATTCCAACTGGTTCCTGTCTTCCATGCCAGAGTACAATCCTGATCATGCGACATCGATTGAATTGTCAGCCAGGACGATTGCGGAGTAAAAACCCTGCTGCTTTTGTTTAAATTATCCCCTGCAATTACACTAAGCGGCATAAATATCCCGCCCCGAGCCAGAGCTGCATAAGCATTCACCAGCTTAATTAACGGCATCTCAGCAGTCCCCAGAGCAAGTGAGAGACTGTAATTTTCAATAGGTCCGGCGGTACGCAGTTCCATCTTAGCCAACTTATCCGCAAAATACGGCACTCCAATCTGCTGCAATACTCTTACAGCTGGTATATTACGAGAATAACGAAGTGCCTCCTCTGCACTTATCGCCCCCATATAGTTGTGATCAATATTCTCCGGCTGATATTCCCTCCAACTGCTGGGTACATCATAGACTACTGAAGTCGGAATAAGAATACCAAGTTCATAGGCGCTGCAAAAGATAAATGGCTTGAGCAATGATCCCGGCTGACGCTTAGCGGTTGCGCCATTAACAAAGCCGGAAACAGGATTATCCGAATCAGCATTACCGACCATTGCCAGCAGTTTTGAATCCTCAACGTCCAGCACGACAACCGACATCCCAGTAACACCACCTGCAGATAATTTCTTAAATTTCTTCTTCACCAGATTTTGAGTTATTAGCTGCAACCGAGGCTCAATAGTTGTACTTACAATTCCACCCTTATTTTTTGTAAGTTTGAGTAAATAATCAGCAAATCTCGGATCCCGGTTATTCACAGCTGAATCCTGGATTATGATTTTCTCTTTTAACGCCTTCTTTACATCTTGACTGCTTACCATACCTGTCTGCTCCATACGGGCAAGCACATATTCACGGCGATTCAGTGCCGCCGTTAGATGCTTTCTGGGATTAAAGCGGGATGGACTCTGCGGTATACCTGACAGCAATGCTGCTTCACCAAGCGTCAGTTCACGAGCTGACTTACCAAAATAATGCCGGGCAGCCGCTTCTATGCCGATTATATTTCCACCATACGGAGCCAGATTGAGATAAAGCTGAAGAATACCCTCCTTGCCAACATCTTGTTCGGTATGCAGCGCCTGAAATGATTCTCGGAGCTTTGCCGTCCAATTACGTTCTGCCGGACACAGTAGACGCATAGCCTGCATACTTATTGTAGAGGCTCCGGATACTCTGCGCCCATAGCGTAAATTCTGCACAACCGCCCGCATAAGCGCATATGGATCCACACCGCAGTGTTCCCAGAAACGCTGATCCTCTGCGGCGATTATTGACTTTACCACCCATTCCGACACCTGCTCCAGCTTTACCGGCACCCGCCAGCTGTCATGTCCATCAACATGCCAGGCAATAAGTCCGCCTTTACTGTCAAGTATCTCGGTAGCACCACCACGGTTTGATTCCGCCATACCCTGCTGTACCGACGAAAACAGAAATGAGATACAATAACCGCTAAAAGCGATAACAACCAGCAGAGCAACAAAGCACAACAGCAACAACAGTTTTCTGCCATGTAAATAATTATATAAGCCTCTCATTTCAGCACCTTGAGCTTTCCACTGCCGTTAACACTGAAGACCGCGGGATCATACATTGCAGCCGCGTCACCTGCCGGCCAGGAGAATTCACCTGTACTTACCGCCCGCACTACATAACTGTATTCCGACCTGCCTTCAGGAAGATCAGCAAAGAGCAGCAAACGGTCATCTAGTTTTTCCACATTTACCAGTTTCAATCCTTTATGCTTCTGCTCAGACCCTAGTATTGCCGCTCCCCGCAGATCCTGATTCTCTATCTCCAGCCCAGCTGACAGCATATCGACAATAACCATATCCTGCAGTGCCCGCGGTGACGTAAATTCAAGATGAATCCGATATAGCACTCCCTGTTTCAATTCACCGTTTATCCTGTTACCGTTACTGTCAGTGATATAACGACGCAGAGACATACCCGAGTCTTCATCCTGAACAGTACCCTCAGCCGGTACTCCTTCGGCAAAAGTATACGCATATAATGGTGTCTTACCATTATTAGTAACAGCTATATTCTCAGCTGAATTTACAAGTTTGAATGATTTGCCCAAAGCTGAATTGAACTCTTCTTTATCTCCATCAAATGTGACAATCGCCTTCGCCTCTGTATCTATCATCATTTTTCTGGAATACTTTCCTAATGCCTGCAGCGCGAATGCGTTCTCCTGAGTACTTGCCCGCCAGGGATCTTTGAAACTTACTTTCAACGCTAACACCAGCTCAGGAATAAGGGGTGATTCAGGCTTCACATCGAGTAATGTCGAGAGTAAAATCGCCCGCTCACGCAGCGGAGAATTATACGTCCCGCCAGAATCTCTTGCAGCTGCAAATCCCGGCAGAGATTTCAAAAACTCCCTTGCCGCTTTCGCCTCACCACAGCACAGATATGCAGCCGCCAGATAACAGCGAGCAGTTTCCATACCATGTTTACCACTATTAACATTACGCTCAAGTTCTTCCTCAAGTGAAGCAAGCCATGAATGCGGAGGCTTGCCATCCCGGCACAACACATATGCCGCATATGCGGCCAGATCAAGCCGGTCTGAAAAGCCTTTAGTGTCAGTACTTCCAACCCACATCCCTATTTGCTCTGTAATATAATTTACAGCTCCAGCCCTCAGATCCTCCGGCACCGAATACCCTGCCTTCTCCGCCTCAACCATGAAATCTGCAGCATACACCGTTGCCCACTCACTAGCGTCACTTCCTCCCGGCCACATAGCCAGCCCGCCGCCCCAGGTCTGCATCGTCCTCAGACGCTGTATTCCTGCTTCCATCAGAGTAGACACTTCCTGCTGTCCAACAGCATCGGGGCAGATGATACGCGCCAGATCCGGCATATACAGCAGTGGCAGCATACGTGAGATTGTCTGCTCCAGACAGCCATACGGATACCGTAAAAGATAGTTTATCTGACCACTAACCTCGGCAACCGGATTGGAGGTCACAACCAGATTCCCTTTAAAACTCCCCGGCAGATAAGCTCCACCCACCACAATCTTCTTTGTTTCTGACGGGCTGATAACCGTAAGCTTACTTTTCCGCTCAAACATCGCTGCAGGGCGCACCGGTAGTTCCATCTCCCGTGAAAAATCAGCGCCCGCCATTTCAATCCTGATCCTGCTCCTTGCAACCCCGATACTGCCCGCTCTGAATTTCAAGTCAATCGTTTTCTGCTCTCCCGACTTCAACCGCATTTTGGTTGAAGCAGCATCAAGAAGTTCTACATTCTGAGCTTCAGCAAGCTCTATTGTCACCTCACCGTCTTTACCGGTATTATTAAATAGTGTAAGCGGAACTGTAAAGCTATCCCCCGGTGTCAGAAAACGCGGCCATGACGCTCGGTACATCAGTGGCGCGTTCACCGGCAACGCCTGCTGGGCCATACCAAACCGGTCGCCATCAGCCGCCAGCACCATCAGCTGCAACTCACCGATATACTCCGGCATCATAAAATCTACACTAACTGTGCCGGCAGCATCGGTACGCAGAATCCCTGAATATAATACCGCCGTTCTTACCCTCTTGGCCTTTACCGGATTCAACCGCCGGTTCACCGCCTCCGACACATACTGACCGCCACCGCCAGGAGCCGGAGTCTTCACCGCTTTCCAGGCGGAGAGTTCCGGTGCCAGACGAGAATACATATCTGACTCACCTACATCCAGCCGCCTACAAGCATAAAAGAAATCCCACGGATTTTCAGGTTTAAAGTCATCAAGTTTGAGCACTCCGTTATCAACGGCTGCAAATACCACCGCTGTATTTATCGCCGGAGTGCCGTCAGCTCTCAGCACCTTGATTTTAAACTCTGCCTTCTGTTCCGGACGCACCGATTCAGCCGCCGCTATTGCAACCTGCAACTTTTTTTCTGCACAGTCCACTGCCAGCCTTACTACTCCTGACGCCCGATGCGGCAGCCACTTCTTAGCCGCCTGTACCGCCCGTACCAGCGTAACGGAAACATATACATTCGGTCGCCACGCAGCAGCAACGTCAAATTCCAGCTGATTCATACCCTGCTTGAGCTCTACCACCCGACTTTCAAGAACAGTAGCTCCTTCAACACACACCAGTGCGGTTCCGGCAAACGGCGCCTGCAGCGAAATTTTTGCTTTCTGCCCCGGTTTATAGAGTTTACTGTCCGGCAGCAATGTAAGCTGATCCGGATCCTGCCTGACCCACGTATCATCATTCTTACCCGCTACAAAGAACTCATATACCGTCTCATAACTTCCAGCCGCTTTCACTTTGAGTATATAGTGCCCCGGTTCCTTGGGAGTAAGATGTATTTTCTGCGTTGCTGTTGCGCTGCCGCTGATTTTTTGCAGCAGCTTCTCTTTGCGGCTCCAGTCATACCCTATCATCCCGTCTCCCTGCTTACGCAGCACATTACTCCAATTCACCGCATACAGCTCAGCGTTCCACGCTATCTCCTGCTCATATTTTCGGCCGTCACGCCCAACTACCACCAGCTCAAATACCGCCTCAAGATTCGGCTTGAGCTCCCCTTCAGGTGCTCTGAGTCCCAGATAATATTTCCATGGATAAAATTTCTGCTCAATATTTTCAGATAAAGTTCTTCCGCCTTTTTCATGGGCGGTTATCTCTACCGTCTCACGTACCACCGGCGCATTATCCAGCCGCAAACACTCCAAGCTATACTCCGCCTCACCCTCAGCACCCAGCATCTGCTCAGGCAGAGTTTCCTTGCGTTTCTGCTGCCGCAGCTCTGCCGGTGTAAAACGATACTCTTTCCAGCCCTCAGGCTCAAACATCGCCGTACGGCATTCAACCTTACCGGTAACTTTGAGTCCCGCTGCGGGCGAACCAAAAAGATGCCGTACCTGCACACCCAGTTCCAGTCTCTGCTCAACTCCGGGAAACTTGATTTTCGCAGCCGGCAACAGCTTCATACTCAGTGTCTGCGGAATATAATCAGCAATCCTCAGACTACTGGAGCCGATATTGGTTTTTGCACCGGGAATCGTCACCGCCAGTTTATAATATCCGCTCAATGAATTATCCGGTATTACGATACTGGAAATCACCCGCCCCAGCTCATCACATTCTGCCCGTTTGCGGATATACTCCTTCCCGTCCGGCCGATACAACACAATATCCAGAGGCATATCCTTCACCATCTTTACCCCTTTACCACGCACAAACGCCGCCACATGCACCGTATCCCCGGGGCGGTAAACCCCGCGTTCCGCCGCAACATAAGCCTCATAACCGCCGCTCAGGTACGGACGCCCGCTCGCCGCCTCTTCACCCCGCCGTCTCATATTCCGCTGAAGCCCGAGATAACTCATATCCCCGTCTTTACGCACGACCAGCACCGCTGCCGACTCTCCCTCCGGCAATCGGTCAAATTTGACCTTACACAAACCCTTCTCATCGGTTCTGCCGCTTCCTATCTTCTGGCGCCGGTCACTGTAAAGCTCAACCTCCGCTCCGGCAGCAGGCTTTGCCGTACTCAGCGCCGTCACCCAACAGAGAACCGAATCTCCGTCCACCCGTGAAGTTATCCCCAGATCACTGACCGCAACTACAGCCGCACTCCTTTCCCACCTGCTCTCTACACTCCGCACCGAGAGTGAATACACCCCGGCAGGCTCAGCCCCGACAAGCTTACGCAGATCCAGCAGCTGCTCCTGATACTTATTGGCTTCACCAGTAAAACTCAGCCTCTGCTGCGAAATCTCTGTCGCCCGCCCATATGAGATACTATCCTCACCAGTCAGTACGTACTCAACAATATTCTCAGGATACAACTTATAGACTGTAAGCTCCGCCTCTTTTATATTTGTCGCCTTTACCGGCACCAGCAGCATTCCTTTAGACGATAAATACCCGCCACCATAGGTAAACTCTATATCCTCTCCCCGATCAGGAAACCATACCGAACGGCTCACCGTCTTCTCCAAAACTCCCGCAATCCCTGCCGGCAACCCCTTCTTCAGCGTTACCCGGTACCGCTTCCCAGCATCAAAATCACCCTTAATCACCAGCCCCGTACTCCTCGGTTCAAAGCTGTAGGTCACCACCGGTTCGACACTTACATAGTCTTCCGCCTCCGCCGCATCAAAAGGAGTGTTGGCTTCAATAATAATTCTACCCGACCCTGAGTCATTCCTTGCCTCCATCCCGGTAAATCTCACCTTCTGCGAGACATAAATCACCACACCCGCACCCTTTTCGGCGACCCTATCCGGTTTCTCCGGCCTCTTATCCTCCAGCTTTACCGTAGCCGCATACTCCTGCTTCAAAGCCAGCGGTCCTTCAATACTTGCCAACCCCTCTTTAATTTTAAGTTTCGCCGTATCCCGGTTGAAATCAGCAATATGCACCACCAGATGCTCAGCCGGAGCCCGCCCCAGCACCTTAAATTCCGGTTTATGCTTATCACAATACACCAATGACAGCGCCTGACTCAGATCCCGCGGGTCAACCTTGGCATTGAAACCGATATCCAGATTTATTCCACCCTTAATATCCACACTGCCCTGCACCACCCGCTCAACCGCCAGCGCCGGCGTGTTGAATTCACACTGATACTCACCCAGGCTCTCACCATGCAGCCCCCGCAAAGCCGGCGAGATCTCCACCCGATACCGCGTAGCCCGCGCCAGCGGTTCAGTCAAGACCAGTTTCACGCTCTTGCGACCAACCAGCTCCGCCCGACCCTCGACCCGCGGCAGCAGTGATACCGTATCCGCAGTCACCGTCTCCGACTTGATCGCCTTATCAAACTCCAGTACTATCTCCCGTGTCCGGTCCCGAGATACCTCACCCCGCGGCGCACACGCCACCACCTGAATATCTTCAAGTTCAAACTGCCGAAAGGCCACACCCCAGACAATCAGCGCCATCCCTGCTACATTTACTATCAGAAAAGCAACCAGCCAGACCGGCTTCCCGAATCTCTCCCACGCCTTGCCTTCAACCGCCATCGAAATCTCCTTATTATCAGAACCAAAACTCTGTTTTTACCTGTTATAGAGTCTAATTACCGAAACTTTATCGGACATTTCAATTTATTTCGTATTTTCTGCATTTTATCTGAAAATTTCTCAAAATCGCCAGATTTCTCCCTTTTCCCCAGCCTAAATCACCAGTTATTACCTTCTACCTGCCCCGATATAAATCACCGGAAACAAGTTTATAACACCAAAAATGTAAACCATCCTCCCAGCCCGTATCACCCAGATTCAACCCAACCGCCCTCCCTGCCTCCAGTATCCTCCACCGCAAAACCACCTCACTATCCATATCACCAGTCACAGCCCAAACACAGACACAATACAATAAATCAATATTTTTTGCTACAATTTTTAAACACAGTATCACACTCCAGCCTATAGACTTATATAATTTCAACCAGCCGCAGCATCCATTACTACTGAAAATTTATATTGACATCACCCGCCACATCACCTATATTACCTCAAATACGTCAAAAGGCGTATTATAATAACAACCGATTTTCTACAAGGAGTGATCATGCAAAACCAGAACAGCAAATTTAATTTCTCTCTCACCCCGGACATTTCAGACCCGGAGACTACCTACATATCGGAGTTCGAAAGTATCCTCAGCCCCACTGTGACTCAGCCGGACACCTCTATTCAGGACTTTGACTATAACAAGAATCTCCTGCAGCCGCATTCATTCTCAATCTCTGACAGCATTTCCGATGCCGAATTATTCTACCCTGCCCAGTACTATCAGGACTGGGTGGAACGCACCAACACCCCGGCCGTCCCTTCTGCCTACATCAGTGACTCTACCACCCACCGTAACGCCGCAGACAAAATTAATCTCAAGAAATTCCCGGATTATAATCCGCTCCAGCCCTACAACCTGCCCACAAAACCAGTACCGACAGCAAAGACTGCAACCACAACCCCGGCGGCACCAACCCCGGCCCCGACAAATACACCACAGACTACAGCCGCTAAATCGGTCAATCAAAACATGACCAACACCGCCACCAAACCACAAGCAGCTTCCAATACAGCTCAGACCAATTACCTCGCAACACCTGATGTTACCCTGCAACTTCCTGAAAAAGCACCGGAAACAACCTTCGTTTCCGCATCAAAAGCGCCACTCCCGAACTCTATGGAATCAGACATTAGCGACCTGCCACATAAACTGGCTGATTATAACAGGCTAAAAAAAAGACAAGCAGAAAAAGGGGATTTGAGCCCGCAGGAAATCAATGAACTTAACACGCTCATTAAAAATGAAGAAAAATATAACAGAATTAACGATGAGTCACTACAAAGTATAATGAACGACTGCAACGCCAGAAAGGAAGCTCTTATTGCTGGCATTAAAGTTTTTAATATGGATAAATATCATTATGAGCGATATTCGGGTGGAGGTGAATCATATTTGGCGAATTTAACCTTAAGTAAATCCCTCATTGCCCAAATACACATTTTCTGTAAGGATCATAATCTCGATCCCAATGAATTTATAAGCTATACCGCTAAAATCGCACCAAAATTCTCAATCTCTATTGGATATAGTGGTGGCACAATTGACACTGACAAACTTTTTAACCTTGCTCTTAATCAGGAACTAAACTATCGGAAAGAAAATGCCGGTAAGCTGATTCACTCTAATGCGACTCTGAAGCATATCGTCACGCCGGTTTTAGCAGAACTCTATCCCCAGTACCATGACAATACTGAAAGATTAATTCCACGCAAGGTCGAACCTTTTATTTCACGCATACTCCGTGAACTTCATGATATTGCCGAACAGGTGAATTACCAGCATCTTAGCGGCACCATAGACCTTATGCTCAACAAAATGTCACACTCTGACTCTGAAATTAATACCCGCTTTAAAGAGTTCCTTAAAGCCAACAATTACCGTCCTACACGGACAAGCTGCTTACACTACATTGAAGAAGAATTACGCTTGGCCTCATCCAACCCTAATATCGAACAACGCGCCATAGAACAGCAACCTGTGCTTGATCAGTTCCTGAATGAACACAGCATTCAAACGGCAAATAACGAAGTGGTCGAATTAACCCGTATTACCCCTGATGCAACACTACCGGCAGCGCTGACTATTATAAATAATAACAGTCAACCATTCATTCATGACCAAGCGGTTCCCGCTTCTACAATCTTTAATGCAAAAAACACCCAACTCACCTCTCTTCTATGTAAAAACAGCGTCTTCCCCGAAGAAGTGGTCAACTCAAAGTTTAATAACTATTATCTCACCTATAATAACGGCGGACAGGACAACCCCGCTATCGATTCTCTACAAACCATACTGGTACAGAAACAATACCCAGAAGTATATAAACAGGCGCTGAATTATCTCAACACCGGTGACACCGAGAACTACGCCAGCACTATGGCATATCTCGCCACCATTGTCGACTCCAATGAAGAACTCAAAAAGAAAGCAAAAGCACTATACATAACTACTAATGCCCAGACAAAATTGGATTTTGCCAAACAAATCGTCGCGGGTGATCCCGTCGCTATCGACAAACTTCGTCCCTACTTCGATCCGACCAAGAGCGATGCCGAGAATATTCAGATGCTCAAACTCAACGCCAGAGATAAAATAATCCAGCTCGATTCAGAAGTGGAATCAGCCAAGGAAACCGCCAAATACATTGAAAACGACAACCTCATCCAGTACCTCAAACCCGGACTCTATATCGCCGGACTACAGATGCTCCGCATGCTCGGAGCCGATAACGTGCAAGCAACTATAAACGAGATCAACAAAGGTGCCGATGATGCCATCGATATGATCGACGGCGATGCCGCCAGATTCATAGCCGGCTTCATGAAGGAGAACGCCGCCGATATCGTCCTCATCAGTGCCGCCTTCGCCACCGGCGGTACCGCCATCGCCCCGGCGCTTGCCCGGCTTGAGGCCATCTACGGCGCCACTCAAAAAGTACAGAAAATACAGGAAACCTGTAAAAAGATCAGCGCCAAAGGCCTGCCCCCACAACAGCTAGCCCAGGAAATATTCATAGCCTTAACCGGTTTCGGCATCTCAGATTACGTCAACTCAGAAATAGCCGGTGCCTTCGCCAAAGCGATAACACCATACGTTAGAGAAAACATTGCGAAACAAACGATAAAAGGTGCATCTATAGGCGGTAAATATGCAATCAACTACGACGTTAAAAAATAATTTATATTAAATTTAAAATTACTTTGCATCCATACTCTCGTCATCAGCTGAGAGTATGGATAACCTTTCCTTACATCCGTCATCTCCAAGTTCTGCCCCTTTATTATAATAATATTTAGCTCTCTCTAAATCCTTATCTACACCACGACCTTGCTCATAAATTTTGCCCAACATCCCAAGATTACGTAGATCACCCTTCTCAGCACCAATCTTATAATATTCTATGGCTTTATCTAAATCTTTATCTACATAAAGGCCATTTTCATACATAACACCTAAAATAACAAAAGCAGATGAATAACCTTGATCAACCGCAAGTTTTGCCCATTTATATGCTTCCTTAAAATTTTGCTCAACATAATTACCTTGAAAATACATGCCAGCAAGTATAACCTGCGCACCAACAACACCAGCTTCAGCAGATTGTTTTACTAACTTATAACCTTTTTCTTTATCAACAATTACTCCAGGGGTACTTCCTTCTATATTCAAATAATACGTACCTAATTCACACCACCAGACAGGGTCATCCAACTGGACCGCCGCCAGTTCCAGATACTTCTGCGCCTTGCCATAATCTACCTCTACTCCGATACCATCACGATACGCAGCACTCATATACAACTGCGCCTGCGCATTACCATTATCTGCAGACTTCTCTCCCCAGTATAGCGCCTTACCTTTATCCTGCTGTACCCCATATCCACCAGCATCATATAGCTTCATCAGTATCGCTTCGGCCATCGCATTACCCTGATCCGCCTTCAGCAAATAATTTTCTGCCTTCTTATAATCACGCTCCACCCCCAAACCCGCGAAATACAAACTTCCAATATAATAATATGCCTTCTTGTACCCGTGCTCAGCCGCCAACTCCAGCCAGTGCGCCGCCTTCTTTATCTCATCACGGTCAAAATAAATCATACCCACAAAGTATTCAGCCTCAGCATTCCCAGCCTCAGCCTTCGGCAGATACACTTCAAGTATCAAATTCGAATCAACCCCACTGATATCACCATTCTTCGCATAAGACGCCAACATCTTTACAAACAACTCCGCATTCTTATCCCCAAACGTCGCCCGCCGCTCAGCATCCTGCATAAACTGATCAAACTCTCTCTGCTCCTTCTTCGCCTGCACCCGCACCCAGCCCCAGATAACCAACACAACAACCGCCACCCCAATAATCCACTTAACCTTCATACCCACTCCCGTTACACCAACATCCCAATCCATATATCAAAAACAAAATCACGCCCCAAAGCCGCAACCACACCAATTATACCCCATCCCAATTACGTAGCAATAACACACCACACATAAATCAAAAAAATTACCACCCACCAAACAAATAACGCCTGACTATCAGCCCGGCGCTTAACCCACTCAAAACCATACTGATACAGAAACAATACCCAGAAGTCTATAAACAGGCTCTGAATTATCTCAACACCGATAACACCGAGAACTACGCCAGCACTATGGCATACCTCGCCACCATTGTCGACTCCAATAAAGAACTCAAAAAGAAAGCAAAAGCACTATACATAACTACTAATGCCCAGACAAAATTGGATTTTGCCAAACAAATCATCGCGGGTGATCCTGCCGCTATCGACAAACTTCGTCCCTACTTCGATCCTACCAAGAGCGACTCCGAGAATATTCAGATGCTCAAACTCAACGCCAGAGATAAAATAATCCAGCTCGATTCAGATGTAGAATCAGCCAAGGGAACCGCTAAATACATTGAAAACGACAACCTCATCCAGTACCTCAAACCCGGACTCTATATCGCCGGACTACAGATGCTCCGCATGCTCGGAGCCGATAACGTGCAAGCAACTATAAACGAGATCAACAAAGGTGCCGATGATGCCATCGATATGATCGACGGCGATGCCGCCAAATTCATCGCCGGCTTCATGAAGGAGAACGCCGCCGATATCGTCCTCATCAGTGCCGCCTTCGCCACCGGCGGTACCGCCATCGCCCCAGCGCTTGCCCGACTTGAGGCCATATACGGCGCCACTCAAAAAGTACAGCAAATACAGGAAACCTGTAAAAAAATCAGCGCCAAAGGCCTGCCCCCACAACAGCTAGCCCAGGAAATATTCATAGCCTTAACCGGCTTCGGCATCTCAGATTACGTTAACTCTGAAATAGCCGGTGCCTTCGCCAAAGCGATAACAACATACGTTGGAGAAAACATTGCGAAATAAACGATAAAATGTGCATCTATAGGCGTTAAATATGCAATCAACTACGACGTTAAAAAATAATTTATATTCAATTTAAAATTACTTTGCATCCATACTCTCGTCATCAGCAGAGAGTATGGATAACTTTTCTTTGCACCACTCATCTCCAAGCTCAGCCCCTTTATTATAATAAAATTTAGCTCTCTCTAAATTCTTATCTACACCACGGCCTTGTTCATAAATTTCCCCTAACATTCCATAATTATATTTATCACCCTTTTCAACCCCTTCTTTATAATACTCAATTGCTTTTTTTATATTTTTCTCAACATAATAACCATTTTCATACATAACACCCAAAATAATAAAGACATATGGACAGTCTTGATCTGCAGATAATTTAGCCCACTTATATGCTTCTTTAAAATCTTTTTTAACATAATCACCGCGGAAATACATACCCGCAAGTATACACTGACCAACATCCCATCCTGCCTCTGCGGATTTCTTAACTAACTTATAGCCTTTTTCTTTATCAACTATTACCCCAGGATTACTTCCTTCAATATTCAAATAATATGACCCTAACTCACCCCACCAGACAGGGTTATCCAATTGCACCGCCGCCAGTTCCAGATACTTCTGCGCCTTGCCATAATCGACCTCTACTCCGATACCATCACGATATGCAACACTCATATACAACTGCGCCTGCGCATTACCATTATCTGCTGACTTCTCTCCCCAGTGTAGCGCCTTACCTTTATCCTGCTGTACCCCATATCCACCAGCATCATATAGCTTCATCAGTATCGCTTCGGCCATCGCATTACCCTGATCCGCCTTCAGCAAATAATTTTCTGCCTTCTTATAATCACGCTCCACACCCATCGCCGCAAAGTACAAACCTCCAATATAAAAGTTCGCTTCTTTATTCCCATGCTCCGCCGCCAACTCCAGCCAGTGCGCCGCCTCCTTCATCTCATTACGCTGATAATAAACCATACCCACAAAGTATTCAGCCACAGCATCTCCAGCCTCAGCCTTCGGCAAATACACCTCAAGTATCAGCTTCGGATCAACACCGCTGATATCACCATTCTTCTCCATCGACGCCAACCCCTTCACCATCAGCTCAGACGTCTTATCCCCAGCAGCAGCCTTACGCTCACTATCCTGCACAAACTCATCAAAGCTCTCACTAGCCCAAATGCTATCAACGTTAACCAAGCCGCATAGAACCACACATACAGCAACCACCAAAATAATCCACTTAACCTTCATACCAACTCCCATTCCACAACATCCCAATCCATATAACAAAAACAAAATCACGCCCCAAAGCCGCAACCACACCAATTATACCCCATCCCAATTATGTAGCAATAACACACCACACATAAATCAAAAAAATCACCACCAAACAAACAAATAACGCCGGACTATCAGCCCGGCGCTTAATCACCTAAAACCCAAACTCTATATCGCCGGACTACAGATGCTCCGCATGCTCGGAGCCGATAATGTGCAAGCAACTATAAATGAGATCAACAAAGGTGCCGATGATGTCATCGATATGATCGACGGCAATGCCTCAAAATTCATCGCCAGATTTATCAAAAAGAACGCCGCCGACATCGTCCTTATCGGCGCCGCCTTCGCCACCGGCGGTACCGCCATCGCTCCGGCACTTGCCCAGCTTGAAGGCATCTACGGTACAGCCCAGAAAATACAGCAAATACAGGAGACCTACCGAGAACTCAAAGCCGAAAATCTGCCACCAGAGCAATTAGCCCAGAAAATGACCGAAGCACTGATCAGCCTCGGTATCTCAGATTACGTCAACTCAGAAATAGCCGGTGCCTTCGCCAAAGCGATAACACCATATGTTGGAGAAAACATTGCAGAAAATGGAACAAAATTATTGCACCTAGGAGTTGGATATGCAAACGATTATAACGATGCAGAATAATTGACTATGAACTTTAAACCTATTTTATGTCCATACTCTCAGCTTTTTTAGAGAGTATGGATAACCTCTTCAAAGATAACTTATCACCAAGCGCGGCCCCTTTATTATAATAATATTTAGCTTTCTCTAAATCCTTATCTACACCTCGACCTTTTTCATAAATCATTCCCAACTCACCAAAATTACATTGATCACCTTTTTCTGCTCCTCTTTTATAATATTCTATAGCTTTCTTTATATCTTTATTTACATAAAGCCCCTGTTCGTACATATTTCCTAAAAGCATAAACACATAAGGATCCCCTTGATCAGCTGCAAATTTAGCCCACTTATATCCTTCCTTATAATCTGTTTCAACATAATAACCATTAAGATACATCCCCGCAAGCAAGCACTGACCTACCGCCCATCCCCTCTCAGCTGATTTTTTCACTAACCTAAAACCTTTTTCTTTATCAACAATCACTCCAGGAGTACGTCCTTCAATATTCAAATACATCGCACCCAACTCACCCCACCATGCCGGGTCATCCAACTGCTCCGCAGCCATTTCAATATACTTCTGTGCCTTGCGATAATCAATATCTACCCCGATACCATCACGATACGCACCTCCCAGATATAACTGTGCCTGCGCATTTCCACCAGCCGCTGCCTTCTCCGCCCAATGTAGCGCCTTGCTCGTATCCCGCGGCACACCATCACCACCACGACTATACAGAGTCATCAGCATAGCCTCAGCCATAACATTATTTTGCTCAGCCGCCTTCAGCAGGTACTTTTCAGCCTTCTTATAATCCCGCTCCACACCCATCGCCGCAAAGTACAAACCTCCGATATAATAATACGCCTCCTTATTCCCATGCTCCGCCGCCAACTCCAGCCAGTGTGCCGCCTCCGTCATCTTCTCACGACCGTAATATACCATTCCCACTATATACTCAGCCTCAACATTACCCGCCTTAGCCTTCGGCAGAAACACCTCCATTATCAATTTCGGATCAACGTCGCTAAGATTACCGTTCTTCTCAAATGAATCAAACGTCTTTACCATCAGCTCCGCATTCTTATCCCCAAACGTCGCCCGCCGCTCAGCATCCTGCATAAACTGATCAAACTCTCTCTGCTCCTTCTTCGCCTGCACCCGCACCCAGCCCCAGATAACCAGCACGACAACCGCCACCCCAATAATCCACTTCGCCTTCATACCAACTCCCGTCACACCAACATCCCAATCCATATAACAAAAACAAAATCACGCCCCAAAGCCGCAACCACAACAGCTAGCCCAGAAAATATTCATAACCTTAACCGGCTTCGGCATCTCAGATTACGTTAACTCAGAAATAGCCAAAAAGCTCACCACAATTATGACTCCACACTTCGGTGAAAACATTGCAGAAAATGGTGTTAATTTAGGATTCAAAATAGGACAAAGCTGGCTGGATTATAATAAAAAACAATAAGTAATTAAAATCCATACTTTCCTATTCGTTTGAAAGCATGGATAACCTTTCAATAGATAATTCATCACCAACGTCCTTACCTTTTTTATAATAATATATCGCTTTATTTAAATCCTTATCTACACCTCGACCTTTTTCATAAATAATCCCTAACATTGAGTAATTACGTTTATCACCTCTTTTCGCTCCATTTTTATAACACTCAATGGCTTTTTTCATACTTTTATCAACATAAAGACCACGCTCATACATTTCGCCTAAAATCATAAAAACATGTGAAGCCCCATTTTCTGCTGCTTTTGTAAACCATTCATATGCTACTTTATAATCTTGTTTTACATAATACCCTAAAAAATACAAAGAAGCAAATTCACGCTGTCCAATAGCACTACCACCCTCAGCAGCCCTCTTCATCAACTTAAAACCTTTTTCCCTATCAGTTATCACTCCCGGAATACTATCATTAGCGTTCATATACGTACCACCGACACGAGCCCAAATATCCGGATCATTGAGCTGTTCAGCAGCCTGCTCCATATACTTTTGCGACTTGCCATAATCAATATCCACCCCGACACCATCACAATACGCAATCCCCAAGTACAATTCAGCCTGGGCATTACCACCCGCCGCTGCCTTGTCCGCCCAATGTAGCGCCTTACTCGTATCCCGCGGCACACCATCACCACCTCGACTATACAAAGTCATCAGCATAGCCTCAGCCATCACATTATTTTGCTCAGCCGCCTTCAACAGATACTTTTCAGCCTTCTTATAATCACGCTCCACACCCATCGCCGCAAAGTACAAACCTCCAATATAAAAGTTCGCTTCTTTATTCCCATGCTCCGCCGCCAACTCCAGCCAGTGCACCGCCTCCTTCATCTCATTACGCTGATAATAAACCATACCCACAAAGTATTCAGCCACTGCATCCCCTGCCTCAGCCTTCGGCAAATACACCTCAAGTATCAGCTTCGGATCAACCCCGCTGATATCACCATTCTTTTTCAGTGAATCCAACCCCTTCACCATCAGCTCAGCCGTCTTATCCCCAGCAGCAGCCTTCCGCTCACTATCCTGCACAAACTCATCAAAGCTCTCACTAGCCCAAATGCTATCAACGTTAACCAAGCCGCATAGAACCACATATACAGCAGCCACTAAAATAATCCACTTAACCTTCATACCAACTCCCGTCACACCAACATCCCAATCCATATAACAAAAACAAAATCACGCCCCAAAGCCGCAACCACAACAGCTAGCCCAGGAAATATTCATAGCCTTAACCGGCTTCGGCATCTCAGATTACGTTAACTCAGCAACAGCCAAAAAGCTCACCACAATTATAGTTCCACACTTCGGTGAAAACATTGCAGAACAAAGTACAAAGGTTGCATTAACAGGTGCTAAATATGCAAATTATTATTATACCAATAATAATTAACTCAACACAAAATCTACTCTACATCCATACTCTCAGCTTTTTTAGAGAATATGGATAACCTCTTCAAAGATAACTTATCACCAAGCGCAGCCCCTTTATTATAAAAATATTTGGCTTTCTCTAAATCCTTATCTACACCTCGACCTTTTTCATAAATCATTCCTAACATCCCAAAATTGTACTGCTCACCTTTTTCTGCAACAATTTTATAATATTCAATAGCTTTATTTATATCTTTATTTACATAAAGTCCCTGTTCATACATATTACCTAAAAGAATAAATGTCTTTGAATCACCTTGGTCTACTGCAAGTTTTGCCCACTTATAACCTTCCTTATAATCTGTTTCAACATAATAACCATTAAGATACATACCTGCAAGCAAACCCTGAGCTACACTACATCCAGCCTCAGCTGATTTTTTCACTAACTTTAAACCTTTTTCTTTATCAACAATTACTCCGGGATTACTATCACCAATATTCAAATAATACGTCCCTAACTCGCACCACCAAAAAGGGTCATCCAACTGCTCCGCAGCCATTTCAATATACTTCTGTGCCTTACCATAATCAACCTCTACCCCTATCCCATTACGATATGCACCTCCGAGATATAACTGTGCCTGCGCATTACCACCCGCCGCTGCCTTCTCCGCCCAATGTAGCGCCTTACTCGTATCTCGCGGTACACCATCACCACCACGACTATACAAAGTCATCAGCATAGCCTCAGCCATCGCATTATCCTGCTCAGTCGCCTTCAGCAGATACTTTTCAGCCTTCTTATAATCACGCTCCACACCCATCGCCGCAAAGTACAGACTTCCGATATAATAATACGCCTCCTTATTCCCATGCTCCGCCGCCAACTCCAGCCAGTGCGCCGCCTCCTTCATATTATTACGCTGATAATAAACCATACCCACAAAGTACTCAGCCACATCATCCCCCGCCTCAGCCTTCGGCAAATACACCTCAAGTATCAGCTTCGGATCAACCCCGCTGATATCACCATTCTTTTTCAGTGAATCCAACCCCTTCACTAGCAGCTCAGACGTCTTATCCCCAGCAGCAGCCTTACGCTCACTATCCTGCACAAACTCATTAAAGCTCTGATTCTGCTTTAAATCATCAACATCATCCCTCAAAAGACGACGAACTTCACTATCTGTCAACTCATCACTATCTGTCTTACCAGATGTTACTGAATCGCCTGCCCCTTTCTTTTTGCCTTCACTACCTTCAGTTATACATTCAAATTTTTCAGCTATATACTTACCGTACAGAGCATCACCATCTCTTAATAAATGTACTTTCTTGTCAGCGACATCACCTCTATAATCATTTCCGCCAAGAATTTCAAGAACATCATTATCCGATAATTCGCAGTCTTTATCCTTAACTAACTGATCCTTATTACTATCAGTACTGGAACCGTATTTAGAAGTGTAGTACAAATCATCATATTCAGAAAGCCGTCGTTGCGCTCTATCCTTTTCCCACATATAAGTGAGCCCACACATCAAAACAAAACTAATAAGTATAAGAACCATATAATTGTTAAAATTCATAATCTCATCCCGAAATAAATCGCAGATTGCATAAAAACAAACGGTACAGACAACGCCTAAAAGCACAATAAATTACTATTATACTATTTACAAAATAAGTAGCAACAACATACGACATATATATTATAATAACCACAATATCAGGAAATATTTTTTTATTTTATGTTACAGCTAAAAATCAAGCCACGCCTAACACGCTAGAATACAACAACTTATTCACAACCAGCAGCCAACCTGCAGTTACGTAATATGCTAAAAATACAATATATATATTATTTATAAAATAAAATAATTGACTTTAACCGGCAACAGATTATTATAAATACATTCATATTAGCCAAACAGCTTTTATTTTATAAAACAAAAACTATAACTCTTATTAAAAAACAACAAATAATATAGAACCAACAAAACTATGGAACAATTATTACACAACCTGTCAACTTATGAATTATCAATGCTAAGCATTTCAATAGTATTCACTATTATCTTTATAATACAAGTTATACTTACCTTTTCCGGTCTTACTATTGATTCTTTAGATGCCTTTGGTGGTGCCGGTGATGATGGTGCAAGTTTTTTCACAATTCGAAACATGACAACATTCTTCGCCTGCATGGGCTGGACCGCCTTTATACTTGCTAAACATGATGTAAATCAATGGTTCTCACTATTAGCCGGAATCGCTGTAGGCTCACTCGCTATGGCACTGAATTTCATGGTAATGCGAGCAATCAACCGTCTCAGTGAAGACAATACCTTCGACATAAACGCCATAGTTGGTTCCCAAGGTAAAGCTTACACTCCTATTACCCCGGAAAAAACTGGGTTAGTAATTATAAACCATGGCGGCGGTCTACATGAAATCAGCGCAAAGTCAGCTTCAAAAATTGCAAGTCACACTCCAGTTGTAGTTACAGAGATTCTAGGACCAGATCTTATATTTGTAAAACCAATTTAAATATATTAATTAAAGTTACGAAAGGTGAATAATGGATTTTCTAGCCGTAAGCATTGTGCCAATTATTATTATTATTGGTGTTTTTGCTTTAGTCATAGCTGTACTCGCTTATTATAAAAAATGCCCATCTGACAAAATTCTGGTTATATTCGGCATGATAGGCAAATCAAGTGAAGGTCAGAAACGTACTGCCAAATGTGTTCATGGTGGTGCAGCATTTATCTGGCCTATAATTCAGGATTTTAAATGGCTCAGCCTTATACCTATGCAGATAGATATCGATTTGCGCGGCGCACTATCAAAGCAGAATATCCGTGTGAATATCCCGGCTTCCTTCACGATTGCCATCTCAAACTCTCCAACTATTATGCAAAACGCAGCCGAGCGTTTACTTGATCTTAATACCAGCCAGATCGAACAACAGGCCGAAGACATAATCTTCGGACAGCTCCGACAGGTTATCGCAACCATGTCCATTGAAGATATAAATGCGGACCGGGATAAGTTTATTGAAAATGTTACGGATAATCTAGGCATAGAACTTAATAAAATCGGACTAGATCTTATCAACGTCAATATAAAAGACATAACCGACGAATCAGGATATATAGAAGCTCTCGGCAAGAAAGCTGCGGCAATAGCAACCGAACAGGCTAAAGTTGATGTTGCCGAGCAGGAAAAAGCCGGTGATACCGGTAAAGCCAAAGCAGATCAGGAAAGACGTATTCAAGTTGCCTCAGCAGACGCGGCAGCCGTCAGCGGCGAAAACAAAGCACTCATCATCAAAGCGGACTCAGATGCTGACAGACGTGAAAATGAAGCAAAAGCCCACTCCAGAGCCATTGCGGCTGAAGCGGTTCAAAGCACAAATGCTGAAAAAGAGGGGTATATGGCTCAGATTGAAACTCAGAAGGCCCTAGCCGAACTCAACCGTCAGAAAGAAATAGCCAGTACCGTCGTTCCTGCTGAAATAGCAAAACAGCAAGTTATTATTAAAGCACAGGCTGAAGCAGAAAAAATACGTATTGAGGCAGAAGGAACTGCACAGGCGGTATTTGCCAAAATGAAGGCAGAAGCTGAAGGCAACTATGAAATTTTACGCCAGATGGCAAAAGGTTTTGGCGAGACAGTTAAGGCTGTCGGCGGAATCCCAGAGAAGGCGGTTATGATGATGATAGCCGACAAGCTCGAAAATCTTATGAAGATCCAGGTAGATGCTATCAGTGGTATCAATATCGATAAAATCACTGTATGGGACAGCGGAGCCGGAAAAGACGGAAATACTTCGACAGCAAATTTTCTTAAAGGGATGATACAGTCAGTTCCACCTATTCAGGAGATGTTTAAAATGTCAGGAATGGAACTCCCTAAGTGGCTTGGCAGTGACATTAGTCAGCCACACGAAACTTCCGCTGTAACACCAGACTCAGAAAT
The DNA here is from genome assembly GCA_963677015.1 of Planctomycetota bacterium. GTDB lineage: Bacteria > Planctomycetota > SZUA-567 > SZUA-567 > SZUA-567. The sequence goes on along the minus strand of OY781533.1, from coordinate 861,438 downwards.
TTAACCAGGTGCTACCGGGCTGTAATTTTCAAAACAATAATAGTTAAACTCTGCAATCATATATTTATAGAATTTGCAGAGTTTAAGTTATATTACATTTATCAATTATTTTACTAATCGGCGCCATACTAAATTATCGCCACCAGCTGACATTTAGAATTCAAAACTAATTTATGATAAAACAGACCTTCGAATTTAATTCATTTGGCCCATGGGTATTTGAAATATCTGGAGCACACAAACTTCCACCACTTTTCAGCAATTATGCCCACCTCCTTAATCAAGCCCATATCTTTTTAAAATTTCCCCGTAATATTGAACGGAGAAAAGCGACACCGAACATGCATCTTTATGATACGGTACTTGGAATATTCAGTGATTATATACTGATACTAAAGCGAGAGCTGAACAAAGTACGGGAAAGCAGAATCAACATAAATGATATTGAATATTTTATACGAAAAGAATTTTTACTGAACGGCACTATCATTATAAAAACCGCCAAAAAGGCAATAACTGTCAACTATAATACAGTCTCTTCCGATATTATTGATCGTCTCATAAAACTGATACGTGATCTTCAGCAAAGATCACCAGTAATATTAAATCTTTCCCCTGTAAGTTATAAGGAACAGCCGGAAAATATCCTGTTTACAAATGCCATTCAGTCAATGAGATCTTCAGAGCCAGAAAATCAGCTTGTAGCTTTTCAGCCACGTTTTAGGGTTCTTCCGAAAATAAGTTTTTTCAGTAAACTAATAAGCACCACATATACCCCTACACCATCTGCAACCTATCTCTTCATGATTAACAGCAGTGAATTGATTATACTGGATCACAGTTCAAAAAATGAGGATGACAAGGCTTCACGCTATGCCTATTCATACATCTACATTCCGCTTGAGAAAATAACTAAGTCTACACTCGATCCAAATATAAACCTCTCTAATAGTGATATTTTCAATATCGCTCTGCATAAAAACAATTTATACTTTCCAGTTAACTCTATGAACAGAGGGATAAGATCACTAGTAAGATCATTGCGTCACCACTAAAGCAGCTCCAGCCAAATATGACTCCCTCAAATAAAGTATTTGCATTCCAACTGAATATGAATATATTCAAGACGAACATATTAATCATAAGCCACAATTATTAACAAGACATAAGAGGTAATGCAATGAAAACTTTTATAGAATGTCTTCCCTGCCTGGTCCGCCAGACTTTTGAAGCTCTCAGCCTGTACACAAACAACGATGATGTCAAAGAAAGTATTATGCGAATCTGCCTCAGCAAACTTTCAGATATCGCTATAGATCAATCTCCACCGCATATGGCAGCAATTATTCACCGCATGATCAAGGAAAAAACCGGGTGTGATGATCCCTATAAAACTATTCGCACCGACTCCAACACCGCCGCCTTACAGCTATATCCCCGGATGAAAGCCCTTGTTGACGAATCACCAAACCGGATGGATACGGCCATTCGACTTGCCATTACCGGTAATGTTCTTGATTTCGGAGCGCCTTCCAGACCTGGTTTTGATCAACTGCCGGAAATTATAGAGAATATTTCATCACATAAGCTGCGGGGCGGTTATGCCACAGAACTCATCAGTAGAATAAAAGATGCCCAAAACATCCTTATTCTGGCTGATAATGCTGGCGAGATTGTCTTCGACCGCATACTTCTGGAAGAAATAGGCCCCGATCGCTGTACTTATGCCGTTAAAGGTATTCCCATCCTGAATGACTCCATACTCTCAGATGCGGAGCAAGCAGGTATTACCGATATCACGCGAGTTATTGATAACGGCTCCGATGCTCCGGGAACAATTCTTGAGTGGTGCTCAGAATCCTTTGTCGCGGCATTCAACACTGCCGATATCATTATCTCTAAAGGTCAGGGAAATTACGAAACCCTCTCCGGCAGCAGCCGTAAAGATATTTATTTTCTGCTCAAAGCCAAATGTCCGGTAATAGCGGCTGATACCGGTTATGAAATAGGTTCATATATTGTGACCTCTACCAATGCCACCGCAAACTAAGGTTACAGTTTATTCAAGTTCTTAAATTTACTAATATAATTAAAGGTGACAACCGTAATATTATCACCTTTTATTATAAAGAATCACTCTCAATGTAATGCTACGACTAGCAATAATAGCTCACTCAGTTTCAGAAACCCGTTTTTTACGTAACAACGGTACAAACAGCAGCATTCCCACCCCGGCAAACACTGTTGCCGCAAAGGTCACCATCGGATAACTCCAACTATGTGCAATCACCCCGGCCAGCACCGCCGCAATTACACTGGAGAGTGCAAATGAACCGTTGAACAGCCCCAGCCCCTCACCTTGCCCGAACGGAGTCAACTCACTGGCAAGTGCAGTTCCCCCGACAATCAGCGGAGACCAGGCAATAGGGATCATCGCAAAAGCCGCCGGCACCAGCAGCCACCACTCAGCCTTTCCGATATAACAAAGTACTGTCAATCCAAGCAGTGAAAGAAACAGCATAACAATACCTGTAAACACTACCTTCGCATTACCGATCTTCTGCCCCAGCATACCGGAAGGTGCATAGACAAAAGCTCCGACGGTGGCAAACACCGCATAATATGTCGCTGACACTCCCGCCGATATACCATAAGACTTATCCATGAGCAGCGGATACAGGTTCATAAAGAGCCACATCCCAAGTGTCACCAGAAACCAGCTCAACAGCAACAGACCAAAGCGTCCGTAAATTTCACGACCAAAATCCCGCAGAGCGATCCTGGTCACGACCTGATAATGATGAAACGGCGCCAGAATCGACCTTGTCCGCCGTGAAAAATGATGCGGTATATGCCTATGCTCCTGCTGCGGAATCTTACTTTTAATCACCGGCACCGTAACCCGGCTTATCAGAAACCCGGGAAGCATCAGCAGACCAGCAAATACCATCCCGTAATCCGCCCCTCCCGCAAAAGCCGCCGCTGCAAATAGCCCGAGCGCCTGCCCGCTGCCGTAAAATGTCTGCAGCCAGCCGATACGCCTATCCCACTCCTCATGCGGCACGACCTCAACAATATACATCGCTGATAAGGTATTACCTGCCCCGGCACTAAGCCCGATCACCAGCGCCAGCAACAGCCAGACCATTGTATGCTCAGCCAGCACAAACCCGAGTACACTCACACCCATTACAATATAGCTGCCAAGATAAATTACCTTATACTGTCTGAACCTGTCCGCCAGCGACCCCAGTAACGGCGCAGCCAGCTGCCCCAGATAAAATGCCGCCACCACAAACCCGGCCTCTACCGCACCCTTTTTCCCACCTACAATCAACGGAATAAGAATCGGCGCCAGCCCCAGTACTATCGCCCCCTGCAGCAGAAAGCCCCAATACCACTTCTCAATATATCTTGATCTCAGTATACCAGCTATATTCCACATCTGCTCCACCTTCACTTACCCAGTACCAGTACCATAAAACCCGGCGCACCTGCCTAGCCCAAATTCACCTCCATCCTACTCCGTATATTTTATTTGTCAAGCAAATCATACCTACCCAGCTCTCAGCAAAGGTACTGAAGATGACCCTGATCATATATCATCCCGCATCCAATATCATGCCGTCCTCGCTTCACCCAGCTTATTTTTAATCCTCCTAGCCACTTAAAACACCGAACTCACCCAGCTCCTGCCGGGACTCAACCTCGAACAGACACAGGTAGTTACCGCCGCCCTCTCCGTAATGCTCATATACAGCGATGACTGGGATAGTAACTTCCGCAACACCGAATTTGGCAGATGGCTCGGGGGCTTTGTAAAGGACAGTATTGTTAATCTCGCCGGAATAGTAGCACTCTTCGCCACCGGCGAAATCGGCGTAGCGGTGAAAATCGCTACCGCCACCCTTGGCTGCGTCGGTGATATTCACCACCTCTACAGCTACTACCAGCAGTTAAAATCCGATCCAAATAATACCGACCTAGATACTCTAATCAACATGTCCGCGGAAATATTATTGCTTATAGCCCCCAAAGGAGTGGGAAAGTATTTTTCATGGCTTGGAAAACTCATTGAAAAAGGCTTAGGAAAAGAAATGCCAACTTTCAAAAAGTTTGCCGAAGCTATAGATAATACAGTAAGTACAGGAGTAAAATCTGAAATGGATAGAAATCGTAAACAAAACCATGAAAACAAACATTAAAGATTTCATTTCAAATTAGTGTATTTTATTTTCAATTCACTAAGTTGCTGCTGAGCATCTATATTTCCTAGTTCAGCAGCTCTTTTATATAGTTCCATTGCTTTACTAGGATTTACTTCTTCCTCAAACCCATTTTCATACATTAAGCCACGGGTATATGTTGCAAAAGAAACGTTGTTATTAATACCAATATCAAGATACTCTTTCGTTTTAGAAACATCTTTTTCAACGTATTTACCAAAAAGATACATCAACCCCAGGTGCGCGTAAGCTTGAGCATTACCTCTTTTAGCAGATAGAGTAAAATACTCATAGGACTTTTTAAAATTATCAGCACCGCCAAGTTCATAATATATACCGCCAACGACACCTTGAATAACCGGATTGTCTGTTGCTATAAGATATTCTTTAGAATACTTTAATGCAAGCTGTAGATTCTTAGTAACCCCATCACCTCTATAATACATCAACCCAAGCGCCAACTGTGAATCACTATCCCCAGCATCCGCTGCTATCGTCAAATATGGAGCCGCCTCCTTATACATCTCAAGTTTGTCATAAGTATTACCAAGCAGTGTCGCCGCAGTCACATCTCCATCATCTGCTCGCCACTCAGCGGCAACTCATCACTCCCACTCAAAAGCGCCACGGTCAGCTTTGTAAGATCCCATACCCCCGGCTTCTCCACCAGAGCCACCTTCCCAGCAGAAGCCGAAAAGCTCCCGGCCACCACCACAATAGCAACCGTCATTACCACAATCCCAACTATCAGCAATAATCTCTTCATAACTTCCCAAATCCACGTCATAGCCCAAAATAAGTAACAATGTGATAATGATACAAATATTAATATATATTAACAAGTGATCACCTGTTAATATACATGAAAACTTTTATAGTTTAATTGATTAATAAACAGAAGAAGGCTTATAACTATACAACACCGAAACTTATAACCACATAATATCCAAGGTGTACTCTGCCAATAAACCTATATATAAATTAACGCTACAGCTTCTAACGTTGATCTTTTTTTAACCGGTTAAGAGCTGCTAGCAGCTCAGTAGGACTTACCGGTTTATTGATAATCTGAATATCATATTCAATATCTGCTCTCTTATTCAACAGATCTTCACTATATCCTGACATACATATTGCTTTTAATTCCGGCTTTTTCGCTTTCAGCCTTTTTATCAGATCAAATCCAGACATTTCAGGCATTATTACATCCGAAAGAATCAACGAAATTGAATCTGCATTCTCGTCAAAAATACGTAACGCTTCATTTGGACTGTTACTCTGTAGCACAGTATACCCCGCGTCCTGAAGAACAGCTGTCACATACATCAGGACTCCACCTTCATCTTCTATCACCAATATAGTTTCATTACCGCTCAGACTGCACCTTATCATTTCATCTTCTCTAATCTCAGCCGCAGGATTAGTCTTAATAATTGCAGGAAAACATATTTCAAATGATGTGCCTTCACCCAAGCTACTGTTAACAGTTATTGTTCCGCCACGTTCTTTTACGACCCCATATACCATAGCCAGGCCTAACCCTGTACCCTTTCCAACAGGCTTGGTCGTAAAGAACGGCTCAAAAATCCTTTTCATCGTCTCTTCATTCATTCCCTGCCCGGTATCTGTCACTGACATACTGATATAAGGACCGGAAAGAACAATATCTTCATCATCAGCAATCTCATTATCCCACCTACCATTACTGGTAGCAACGATTATCCGCCCTCCTTTATTCATTGCATCTCTGGCATTAGCACAGAGATTGATCAGAACATCACTCAATTGCCCCTTATCGATTTCCATCATATATGGATTCTCAACCAAATCAGTACTCAGACTGACATCTTCACCAATAATCCTCCTGAGCATAATTTCCATGTCAGAAATAACATCATTAATATTGATAGTATCAAGCGAAACATCCTTCTGACGACAATAAGTCAATAACTGCCGGGTTAAATCTGCCGCCCGTTCACCCGCTTTTATTACCTCGGACAACATACTTGAATATTTTGGAGAATCATAAACCGGAGGATAATTCATAACCAGTTCTGAAAACCCATTTATTACAGCCAGTTGATTATTAAACTCGTGTGCGATTCCTCCAGCCAACTGTCCAATAGCCTGCATCTTTTCACTATGACGCAATTGTTTCTCAATTCTCCGCTGGTCGGTAATATCAACTCCATAAATATTAACATAATGCTCTTCTAAAATAGGCCGCATATAAATCGAATACAGACATTCCCCGCAACTTACCTCCTGATAGCAGAGTTCACCAGAATTAAAACAATCCTGCACCAGTTGCATAAACTCTGCACTTAACTCTACGTTATCCTCCTTACAGATATATGGCAAAAAGTTTGTCCCTGCTTTATTATGATAAAGTATTTTCCCGGAGACAGCAACTCTGAGTACCGGATAAGGATTTTCATTTGGGAAACGCGAAAGCTTAATAATTTCTTCCTGAGATTTATCTTTTTCTGTAAGATCGCTAAAACTGGTAACACGCAATTTTTTGCCCTGGATATCCACTATTCTGGTACTTCGCAGTACATGAATACTCTTTTCATTGCATGTCAAATATGTTTCATAAGATTTTACCATATCATCTCGACCTGCCTCAACTGCTTGAGGAAAGAACTTATCTATTGTTTCACCAAGTATTACGTCCTCCGGCATGCCAATAATCTTACGTGCTCTGGCATTGACAAAAATAATACACCCGCTATCTATATCCTCAACCATTATTCCAATATAAATATACTCACAAATTGTCAGTGATAGCAACTTATCCTCATGGGTATCGGGCAACATATTTTTTTGTCTCAGTACTCCAGCAAATACAGATACAATATTCTCTAAATGCTCTACTATTGAAATAGAAATTTGTTCAGAATCAAATCCTGCCAACTGAAGAACACCTACAACATTTTCATTAATGATTACTGGAATTAAGGCCAGCGAGTTATACTCATTTTTAAACTTACTGCTTCCTGTAGAATTTGTCTTCTCTTCCCCGTACACTGTAGAAATAAAATCAGAAATATTATCAGACCAGAAGCTTCCCTGTTCTGTAAAATTATCCCGATAGTTTCCATAGCTTTTTGAAAAAACAAGCTCATACATTTCATACGGTGCTATGAGCTGACAAACTGTCTCACAACTGGTAAAGTCTAAACTTACATGCTCAACTGTTGTACGATTATAATAACTAAAAGTTTGATTCATCCTATTTCGAAGTAATAATGAAACTTCTGATAACTTTGTATATCTGCTTATATCACCAAGTATCAATTTTATACTTTCACCTAAGTTCTGAAAATGTTGAAGATGATCCAGAACCGACGATACAAAAATCTCATTTTGAATAACCTCTGCCCGTTGTATTGATTTGATAATAACAGAGGACAACTCACCTTCATTATCACACACTTTTTCCTTAACTATATAATCCTGAACCCCATATTTTAAAGACTCAAGCCCCAAGGATTCAGCATTCTGCTCTACCAACACGACCACAGGAATCATTGCAAACAATGATTTTACCTGCTTCAGTACATCCAATCCCGCACCCCATGGTAAATGCAGATCAAGTAAAACAATATCCGCTGTATTACTTGCAAAATATTCAGTCGTTTCCTTCAGCGTTAAGACATGACTAATATCAAAATCAATCTTTTTACTATTCTTTAGAGCCAGTTTCAATAATATAACCACATCCGAATTTTCAGCAATAAGCACCACTTTTCTGCCACAATAATCAGAATCAGATTTCGAAATCATATCATTCATAAGTAGTCCCTTTTATTCAACCCGGAAAATCTTCATTAAAACCAGCTGCAATTTTCTATCTTAACATCAAAAATTTAACACAGATAATAATTGACAGAATAAATCAAAGACGATATACAAAAAGCCATTTTCAGTTATACTTGCGCATAAATATTACTGTTTAAAATTCAGATTTGAAACAATAATTACTATTTTAGCTTTGAATTTCAGACGTTCTCGATACGAAACAGAAAATACTAACATACACTTCTATTTACATAATTGCAAAGTGATATACCAGTAAAACGAAGTCAACAATATTATGTTTTATGGTAAGTTACAACGATACTACAGAAACAACAAAAACTATTTTAAAAAGCACATAACAATTTTTACTTATCAATTAAATTATACCTGAACCTTCAGTTTATTGATATTATTTTCGCTTAAACAAATATTTTAATGTGGACAGTTACATTAAATTGTACCGGATAAAATATTCATTATGACCTGCCACATTAAAACCTGAAAACTTTAAAGATTTGATATTTCTTAACCGGTTTCAAAACATATTTTACTTTATGTCACAAGCTACATATAGTAATTTTAAATTACAAACAATTAACTTTAATTTACACAAACTACTTATACATCCATAATAATATTCTAACAATTAACTCTATGATTAATTATTACATCCAAGTTTATTATTAAACCTTAAAATAAAGAGATAATTATGAACAACAGCACCCTTGGTCCGACCGAAGAACAGAATGAAACCACAAAAAATATTCGTGATAAGATTTCTAAAAAACTTTCTTCAATAAGTGACACAAAATACATCTATCCCGAGCTGAAAATTAAAATATCACCTGATAACATGAAAGCGGTAATAACAGAATATGATCAGTCAAAATCCAATACCCTTTTTACCATTCCACCACTAGTCAGCGCTCTACAGAACAAAGGTGTCTTTTATGGTATAACCAGAAAGAGTCTCAAGGAATTTTTCAGCAGACTACAGACAGGTGCTTCAGTTTTAGGCTTGGTTATTGCTACAGGGAACATGCCTGTTCCGGCACAGGATGCACAGTTCAAACTTTCAGGAAATATTAATTTTCCGATATATCCAGGTGAATGTATCGGCATTATCGAACCAGCCAAGCCTTGCCACAAAGGCAGAAATATTAAAGGGAAATATTTCATGCATCCCAATATAAAACAGCATAGTATCAACAATATCCGCGTTGAGTGCGGGGAAAACTGTTACTTTGATGAGGATACCGGAGAATTTATTTCAGAGATATACGGCATGGTAGCATTCACAGGTTCGTCAGTATCTGTCGCCCCTCTAATTAAAATAGCTGATAACAAGATGTCAGTTTCCGGAAAGATATATCCTCAGAACTTCAATGGCGGTGAACCTACACTGGTAAAAATACGTCGCAGCATCCTGCAAAATAGACTCGGGATGCCTCCATCATCAAAATCACTGATACAGGCAATAGATAAAGCCATAAAAAACAGAACCATTGTAGAAGTTGAAATGATAAAAGGTAAACTCCCGAAGGCCGGTGCTCATGGTATCTTCAAGCTTGAACCCAGCAGTATACAACCATTTCCTATTTCAGGCCAGTTTCGAAATTATCCTAAAATTATCTTTTCTATAAAAGCCAACAGACTTATCGGTTCCATATCTTTTCCTGACAGTGGCAGTGCCGGAATGGACGTACACGGTACTGTTATTATTCCGCCAGCGTCACTGCATAATTTTATTCTCACCAGCAACAATATAAAGATTGATTTCCAGCAGAACAGTTTTCACTCATGTCTCAACGGTATTGTCATTTATTATAATAACGAACTGGAGCTGTCACCTCTCAATACGATAAAGCATTTTGAACCGGTGACAGCAGATGCGCACATATTTGAATATGACCAATCCGTACTGTTCAACAATTCAAGTATCAATGATTCTAACCTCCGAATAACCGGACATGCCTTCTTCAATGGCTCGGTCAATAAAATTAACTTACACGCTGAAAGAGATGTGATTGTAAGAGACAGTATCGCGCAATCTGATATTACAGCCGACACGATAGTGTGTCACCAGACAGTTGGTTCGGTTTTACACAGTAGAGAAGATGTTATTTTTCAAAACAAAATTGAGGCTTCCAATATTTACGCCGAATATCGAATTATAGGCAAAGCCAGACGCTGCGTACTGCGTGGCGGCACTTATAAAGCAGGATTGGAGATTCAGGCGTGCAGAACAGGATCCAACAAAAGCGAAAAGACCGAGATCATACTAGGATACGGACATAATCTTGAAGAGCACATAACACATGTAATAGACAATATTGAAAAGACAATACTGCGTTACCGGAATTATCTTGACTACCTGAACGGGCTTTATGACAGCGGACAATTTTATGAGTCACAGACCAATATAATCAATTACCGGACACTCTGTCTCAAGGAAATCAAGAACCTCAAACTGAAAATAAAGAAAATCAGAAATGATTATTCTCCATACATTCCGCGTCTTAAGGTCTGTGAGAATTTCTTTCCGGGAACAACAGTCACAATTTTCGATCAGACTTATAGCGTTACAGCCACCTTAAAATCAGGTGTCTTTACCTTTATCCGCGGCTATGGGATTAAATATCTCCCTGATTTTACCATATAATTATGTATTCAACCTCAAAATACCCATACAACAGATAGCACAAGCCCACAATAAATTACCAGCCAGCCAAAAGCTGTTATGACTACTTCGCTCTGCGTGAAGATCTGGCAGACTGAATTGACGCTATTATCTCCTCCGCATGCTTCAGAGCACTTGAGATATCAAGAAACACCTGCTTTGAAACCAACTCATCAGTTATCCCGGACTTTTTAAGTGCCGTCAAAGGCTGTTTCTGAATCGCTGAAATCAGAACGACACAATTATTTTTCTTACAGGTCTTTATTATATCCTGCAGGGCAAAGAGACCGGTCGCATCAATTGCACTGACGTTTCTCATACGCAGAATAAGAACCTTTGGAGTCCGCCGCAACGCCTCATCCTGAAATTTCTTTGCCGCCCCGAAAAAAAACGGACCATTAATCTCATATACGCAGACACCCTGCGGTATGGTATAATTTCCAATAGCAAACGGATCATCATCTCTGGGATCAGCATTACTCTCAGGTTCAATTATCACACCTCCGGCAACTCTCTCCATACGGCTCATGAATAACAGAGACGCCAGAACAATACCGGTTGGAATTGCCACCGTAAGATCCACGAGAATCGTCAGAATAAAGGTTGTCAGCATTATAACAACATCACTCTTGGGTGCTCTGAACATTTTAAAGAACAGGCGATACTCGCTCATATTAAGAGCCACAGTAAGCAGGATACCCGAAAGTATCGCCAATGGAATCGCCGAAGCGTATTGACCGAAAAATTCCACAATAAGCAGCAGTGTCACCGCATGAAAAATCCCCGCAAGCGGGGTTCTTCCCCCATTCTGAATATTCGTTGCCGTACGGGCAATTGCCCCGGTAGTAGGTATTCCTCCAAACATCGGCGTAACAATGTTGGATATACCCTGAGCGATCAGTTCAGTATTAGAATTATGCCGCATTCCGGTCATACCATCGGCAACAACCGCCGATAGCAGTGACTCGATAGCTCCGAGAATTGCAATAGTCAGAGCCGAGGGCAGTAGCTTAACCAATAATTCAAAGCTGAAATCAGGCATCACCGGATGCGGGAAAGAGCTGTTTATCGTACCGAACCTGCTGAAAATAGTCTCGATATCAATATGAAAAAATGAAGTAATAACGGTTAGTATAATTATCGCGATCAGTGAACCTGGTATCCGTGGTAAAAACTTCTTGCACAGCAGTATCAGAAATATAGTAATAGCTCCAATCGCCAGTGCGCGGGTATCAAGAGCCCCCAGATGTTCCCAATACGCCCCGATCCTCCCTACAACCGAAGCCGGGATATTCTTGATTGACAGCCCCAGAAAATCATTCAACTGCGTCATAGCGATCAATACCGCTATACCGGAGGTAAAGCCCTGAGTCACCGGATACGGAATAAACTTTATTATACTCCCCAGCCGTAACACACCCAGCAGTATAAGTATGATACCGGCCATAATAGTGGCAATGATAAGCCCCGCTATACCGTAAGTCGCGATTATATTATAAACAACTACTATAAACGCCCCTGTCGGCCCTCCTATCTGCACTCTGCTGCCACTGAATAGCGAGATAATTAAACCACCAATAATTGCAGAGAATAATCCCTGCTCCGGTGTAGCTCCGCTGGCGATACCAAAGGCTATAGCCAGCGGCAAAGCAATAATTCCGGTAATAATCCCGGCAATCAGATCCCGGGAAAAGTTTTGTCTGAATCCTTCGTGGGTTAATACCGCATATGTCTTGGGGTAAAATGTCTTGGTATCCATCGCCTCTCCAAAATAATATATTTGGTCAACATTATACCCGGTTGAATTTTGAAATAATAGAGGGTAGCAGCCAATATCATATGATCATATGATCTAAAATTCATAATTTGCCTGAAAATACGGGCAAAAAAATATAAAAATATTTACAAAATTAGCACAGCAAAAAAATACATAACCCCTTATATACTCTAAAAAAAAGATTTTACTCTTTTATATTTTATAACAAAGCTACTGACAGCCGTTATTCGGAGAGCTCCTGCAACTTTGCTACAGCATCCTCATCACCAAGCTCAGCCGCCTGCTTATAATACTCCTCAGCCTTTTGAAGATCTTTTTCGACAGCATTTCCCTCTTCATACACCATACCCAGATTATAAAAGCCTGCGGCATCACCGCCTTCTGCAGCCTGTTTAAAGTAGTTAATAGCCTTCTCAGGATCGGTGTCTCCGGCTTCTCCATTCAGTTCGATAACGCCAAGAGTATTGAGGGCGTCAAGACTTCCCTGTTTAGCTGCTTCTTCCAGCCCTTCCAGAGCAGTTTTCAAATCCTTATCAACACCTTGCCCGTTATAAAAGAACATAGCCAGAGCATAGGTAGCATCACCATTACCGGCTTCTGAAGCCTGACCGTAGAACCCGATCGCCACCTCATAGTTAGGCTTGCCATCTACCTCACCGCTCTCAGCCAGCATTCCAAGCTCACAATAGGCATCGCTATTTCCAGCTTTCCCGGCTTCGTTGAGTAAAGTCAATGCCGCCCCGAGATCCTTATCGACACCTATTCCCTGTGCCATCATACACCCCAGTGCATACATACCATCAGGACTTCCCTGTTGCACAGCTTTAGCAAACCACGCCGCAGCCTGCTGATAGTTCTGTTCAATTCCTTCACCTGAAAAATACATATTGCCTAAAATCAGCTGGCTCTGAACATCTCCACCCTGTGCTGACGCTACTATCGCCTGAAGATCATCATCAGCCAGTACACTATCAGATAACACAACTCCCAAAGAACATAAAACCACTAAACTCCATAACACTACCTTCAACATTGTTTACTCCTGCTCACAATCTGCCCATCATTCTTAAAAAACGCTATGAAGAAGCAACGACTTCCTCATAGCGGAGAAATGAAATAAAAAGCAAAATACCAAGAAATTTAAGCTCTTAATAAAGCCCGTATAAGTTATATTAATGATACTTCAAAAAATTACAAACTACATTTTTACTACATTTTACCGGATGAAACGATAATTACTCACCAATTGCATCTTATTTACGGTACACTATAATTAAATTCAATTTATATAATTCAAACTTTATTCCGGTATTATAACAATGCGCATAAATTATCGCCCTCAGTTTTGTCATTTCGTACGGCTATCCTTACTCTGGTTTATAATACTTATATCTCATATTCCAGCCGGCGCTACACCTCCGGCAAAAGTTCCACAGCAAACAAACATAGTAACTGCAAGCCAGAAAACAGAAACCTCAACTGTCAAAACACCTGATTCGCCACCACATCTCCTGTGGTTATTGGGTGAAGTCTCACTCGGTATTATCACTGCACTATTTCTGCTGATAATCTACAGCTGGCATCTGCGGAAAGTTGTCAACCGTAAAACCCGCGAACTGAAAAGACTCAACTTCGAACTTGAAGCAAAGGTACAAAAAAGAACTCTCGATCTGGAAAACAGCAGAGAAGAATACCGGGAGATGTATAATCATGCCGAAAGAGAAAGAAAGCGTACTCAGACCGCACTTCGCGCGGAGCAGGAAGCAATAAAACAGAATCTGAACTTTATCGATATGCTGACACATGAATACCGCACGCCATTATCAATACTGACATCTGGTCTGGACATAATTGAACGGAAATGCACCCAGTCCGGCTGCACCAGATCCGGCACCCAACTCAGTAAAATGCGGATCGCCATAAACAGATTACTTGATATTTTTGAATCCTCACTCAACCGTGAGCAGTTGAATACAACCGAACCACAGCTCAACATAACAAACTTAGAACTGTCAACGCTGCTGAACACCGCCATAGAACTTATCAGTAGCCGCTACAGCGATCATAATATCATTCCGAATAATTTGCCGACTTCAGCCGTATACCTCAATGGTGACGAAAAGCTACTTAACACAGTATTCAGTAATATTCTGGACAATGCCTGTAAATACTCACCCCCCGAACATCCGGTTATTATAAACGTTAACGCAGGTTCAGGACAGCTTGAAGTACGAATCATAGATCAGGGACAGGGGATAAACCCTGAAGAATCAGAACATATATTTGAAAAATATTATCGTTCCGATCAGGTTGGCAGCAAACCGGGAGCCGGACTCGGCCTTTTTATAGTTAAAGAAATTCTTACCCTGCATAAAGGTACAGTAACGGTTACATCCAACCGGGATACAGGAACCGAAGTAACTGTAATTTTACCGAAAAAAGAAGGAATAACCCATGAGTAATGAGGTAATAATAGTTGAAGATGACTCGATACTCCGTGAAAACATAGCGGAACTGCTGCAAATGGACGGTTTTCAAATCACTGAATGTGCTAACGCCGAGGATTTTTACCACTGCATTTCTAAAAGGTCATTTAATGTAGCGATTATTGATATCGGTCTTCCTGATCAGTCCGGCTATGACATTACCCGCTATCTCCGGGCAAATACCAGAATGGGTATAATAATCCTGACCGCCAGAACCGGCATTGACCATAAAATTGAAGGCTTTTCAGCGGGAGCAGATTACTATTACTCAAAACCGGTCGATATCCGCGAACTCTCAGCTTCCATAACCAACCTGCTGCAACGACTTCCTGCATCAGATAGATCCATCTCTGATTCAAACTCTTGGAGACTGAATACTACCGGCTGGCTGCTGCTTGCGCCAAACGGCAAAGAGATAAAGCTTACCAAAAAGGAGAGTGACTTTCTGGCACTCCTGATCAGCTGCGGGAAACAAGGAGCGAAAAAAGAGCAAATTCTTTCAGAGCTCAACTACAGCAGTGAAGAGCCGTACGGCAGTAAAGCTCTCGGAGTTATGCTTACCAGGCTGAGAAAGAAGCTCAAAGAACAGATTGGCGAAAACGAACTGATCAATACCGTTCACGGATTTGGATTCTCACTTGGAGAAGGATTAATCCGTAACTGAATCATCCACCTCCGTAACACTGCAACCGGAATCAGAATAATTCATTTTCAACAATAACTCCTGAGAATACAGACTGCTGAACATAAAGAAAAGAAGCCCGATACCGATTTCAGCTATCAGCATAAATAACAGATAAGAACCCATATCCGGGCTGTCAAATATTGAGATATGGTTACCATGCACTAAAACCACCACCGTTTCAAATGCCATGCCGACAAAGCGCATGAAAAAGAAGACTCCTCCCAGTATAAATATAATTCTGCCAACAAGCGGCTTATACAGAAATAATCTTTTGCAGGTAAGATAATTAAACGGAATAATAAGTAACAAGAGAATCACATAGCGTGTTACCAGAGAACGTTCGGAGAAGAAACAATATAAATTGACACCTATTAAAACCAGCGGCAGCAGATATACCGACCAGTGAAACCCGCGGTTAATAGTAAACCGCCGCACCGCAGCAGCATGAAGGATTGCAGAGAAGCCCAGAAACAACGCGACAGCCGCCACACTCAGCCACCTGAAAGAAACCACTCTGAGCATCACCGCCGCATAAAGACAAAAATTGCTGATTGTCGCCAGGGTCCAGCAGCCAAAACCACGACAGGATTTCTGACTCAGCCAAAACAACAAATATATTACCGAATAAAAAAGCGTAACATGGATTATACAGATGAAGACTGTTTTAATATCAATCAATGTTTCTCTCCCGCCCCAAAAGCCTTCATTTCTGCCAATAATACTATGCTACATTATCGGAATTATATTACAAGAAATTTACGTGCCGAGTATTTTTAATAAATCATTTCAGAGCCGCTTATCATAATAACTAATAATAATCATCAAGCAGTTAAATGCTATAATCAAGTTGAAAATATAGAAAAACTGCATCAGATATAAAAACTGTACCGCAGTCAGCGGTACAGTAAATAATATAAGAAATTTAATTCTGAATTAAACAAACGGCTGCACTTTATCAATCCAGCGCAATAATATTCTTCCCAAAGCCAAGATCTCCGGCATACTGCTTTTCAATGACTTCCGCCGCCTGCGCAAATGGGTAAACCTTATTTATTACCCCTTCCGGTCGCAATTTTCCCTCTTCAAACCAAGCTACAACCTTGGCGAACTGATTATTACTCAACCGGGAGCCGGCAAGTGTAAGCTCTTTACGGGTTATTTCAAACTGATTGATCTCAGTCATCTCTTTAGAAAATCCCAAGACCCCTATCCTGCCTCCAATTGCTGCCACCTCCAGCAGCTGCATAAACATTCCGGGGATGCAGGCCGCATCTATAACAACAGTATAACCATCACCGCCGGTGAGCTCCATAGCAGCAGCATACAGATCATTATCACTGGTATTAATTGTATAGTCAGCACCAAGTTCCATAGCCTTTTCAAGATTACTCTCCTGAATATCAACCATAGTAACTGTTGCTCCAAGCAATTTTGCAACCATCATGGCAATTGAACCAATAACCCCCGCACCAATCACCAGCACCCGGTCTCCTTCTCTGGTACCGACCCGGGAATTAACATTCGCTCCTATAGAAAATGGTTCCACCAGAACCGCGGTATCCCAATCTATATCAGCATTAATTTTATACGCCCAACTCTCTTTAACTACACATTTAGAACAGAAACCGCCATCCCGGTGCACTCCGAGCACCTCCAGCTTACTACACGTATTTACATGTCCACGTTTGCAGGCATCGCAAACCCCACAATTTACCGCCGGATTCAAAACAACATGATCACCAACGCTGAAGCCTTTAACTCCCGAGCCGATCTTCTCCACTATACCGGCAATCTCATGCCCGATAATACGGGGATAGACAGCAAAAGGATTATGACCTGAGTAGATATGAACATCTGAACCACAGACTCCTACTCTTTTAACACTGATAAGCATCTCATCATCAGCTGTAACAGCAGGGTCACTTTTCTCCAGAAATTCAACCTTAAAGGGTTCTGTAACCTGAAAAATTTTCATATATTGCTTCCTTGTTCAAAATGTATAATTAACACTAAACCTGAAACGGCTATTCATTAACCTTCATACTCCGTTCCAGGTGTTCACGCATCAATAAACCGCTTGCTTTTGCGTCATGCCCGGACAACGCCTCAAGAATTCGACCATGTTCAGCAATAGTCTGCTCAGCCCGCTCCTGACTTACATATGATTCAACCCCATCGGTTTCAACCCAGAAATCAACGAGTTTTTTGGTGATCAGTGAAAACATCGAGATCATCGTCTTATTCTTACTCAAGCGGATAATCTCCATGTGAAAATAGATATCCAGATCGCCTCCACGCTCACCGGTTGCTACCGCCTTTACAAAATCCTGATGAATATCACGTAGAGCCCGCAGCTCCTTTTCATCAGCCCGTTCAGCCGCAAGCTCTGCCGCACGCACCTCAAGAATCAGCCTCGCTTCATATAATTCCATAAAATCTGTAGCATCATCCAAAGCGATGATATTCCGTACCAGACCTTCAAGTATTTTACTGTATATATTGGAAATAAAAGTTCCGGATTGCGGCTTGGTCTCAATCACCCCATACAATTCAAGCCTCTTAAAGGCCGTCTTCAACTGCTGCTTAGTAACACTGAAAGCCTTCTGCAACTCATATTCAGAGGGCAGACGCTCTCCGGGACTTAACTCTCCTGATTTGAGAAGATTAAGAATCTGCTCAAGAATAAGATCAGCCGGCGTGGGATTCACAATAGGTTTAAACTTCATAATTATCCTTCCTTTAAAAGCAGCAATAGCCGCGTCCTCCCAGGCTGAACCAAAATTGAACTCGAAAATAGCAAGTACCGCCGAACAAAGTTTATTATGAGAATAAAAGCAATTTCATTCCGTCACTAAAACAGCGACACCATAAATAACTTCAGCAAACGACCTTTTCTGTCCTTTAATACTAAACGAAACAGAATTCACGATTTTCAGTCAATAACACCCCATTAACAATCTAGTAGATTAGCGCACTAGGTTATTAACTCTAATATAGCACACCTGGTCTATTATGCAACATTTTATTTACCCGATAATTTAAAAAAATTACTAACAGCATAATTATCAGTAAGTTACATGCAAAACTCAATTATAAAAAAACAATTATTCCAGACTTCATCACTAAACACCTAATTTAATATAGAATGCGACTATTTTTACTGCATATCGCCAAGTCTGCTATTGTATATATATTTAATCTTCAAATATTGATTTTAGTTCAATGACCACTAAAATAGCTGAAACAAATAACTACATCATGTGATCACTCATTATTCAGCGGAAGGTAAAATATGCCCGATTCAGCAATCGCACCAAAGATTTTTTTAATAAAGGCGGAATTACCTG
Source organism: Planctomycetota bacterium (assembly GCA_963677015.1). GTDB lineage: Bacteria > Planctomycetota > SZUA-567 > SZUA-567 > SZUA-567. The sequence goes on along the minus strand of OY781533.1, from coordinate 842,433 downwards.
TCAATCTGCTTATGACCCGCAATGCAGTCCAAACTGCTACTCAGATTGCAGAACTATTGTCACTGACACCTAAAAACAAATTTGATCTGGAAGTTGCTGTAGAGGAAGCATTCAGCAATGCGGTACAGCATTTTTCCAAAGATTCTATCACCGATGAAAAAATTTATCTTGAATTTACAATCGAAGACGGCTTCCTCATCATCTCAATCCGCGAAAATGGCATCCCGTTCAATATGGATACGGCAAATCGTTTTACTCCCGGCGACTTGGAAGGAATGGAAAACCCCGGTCTGGGAACATTTCTGATGGAACAATCCATGGACTCAGTAGAATACTTCGTACATGGACGTGATGGCAAAGAGACCAGATTAAAAAAACGTATCAGCAGTGCTATTATTCCTGAAGAACTGGTTCCTGTTGCAGTTCGGAGAAAAGGACGCAACAGACCTTTGGTCAAAGACGGAATATGCCGGGAAGCCACCCTTGAAGATCTGCCTGAAATTTGCCGTCTGGCGTGGAAATGCTATGGCTATACTCAGGAGGATCTACTATACAATCTGGAGCTACTCACCGAGCACTTCAAAAATAATGAGATCAAACCAATAATCTACATTGATAAAGCAAGCGGCGATATGGTTGCGCACGAAGCTCTGAAATACCATGATCCGCTAACCAAGGTTTCAGAGCTTGGTCTCGCTTTTATCGACCCGTCATACCGCTGCCCTGACATTAGCAAAGTATTCGCTGAAGCTGCACTCCGTATATCTATAGCCAATGGTGACCGCGGAATGTTCGACTGCTCGGTGACCACCCATATCTATTCCCAGAAAGCCAGTCAAACCCTGCTGGGCTCAGCTCCCTGCGGTATACTGATAGGTATTGCCGCTTCAGGAATGCAGGCCAAAGAACTGACCACAACCAAACAGGAAAAAGGCACCGTGGTTAATCATTACCGGGCACATGACAAAACCCCGCATACCATATTCATAACCCGGAAACACCATGATATAGCCTCAAAGATTTACAGCTGGCTGGAACTTCCTCGATCAATCAAATCAAAAACAACCGAACCTCAGGGCGAAAGCTCGGTTATAACCATTCCGCTGCCTGATGAATTGAATGTATCATTCATTGTTGTCAACATGATTGGCAGCGACACTTTAAATGAAATCCGAAGCGCATTTAAAGACTGCCGCAGTAAATTTCAGGATGCAGTCTATCTCTTCCTGCCATCAGGAGTCTCTACCAGCCCCTATATAGCAGATCAGAGTGAAAAACTCGGCTTTTCTTTTGCCGGTGTAATGCCGCATATCCATAATAATGATGACAGGTTCATCATGCAGTGGGTAAATATAGATGTCGATTATTCAAAGATAAAAGTATTTGGCAAAAGATCCGCCGAACTGCTGGCATACATTACTACGGAAAGAGACCGCATCACTCAACTATAAAGCAGCTGCCATTTCTTCTCAGCGCCACCTTGATACGATAACCGGCACCAGTCTGTAGTTACAGAAGATTCAATCAGCCTTATCGGCGCCATAAATTCCCTCTTCACGCTTGCGGGCAGAGGTTTTACTGAAATGTGTACCCTCACGCACCTCCAGCCCCAGCTTATGGATGAGATCTTTCATATAATCCAGATGTGGGCACACCTGCCCATGATGGCTCTCATGAGTAATACATGAGGAAAACTGCACAGCAACCTTATCCCGCCCTATATCTTCCTTTTTTTGAAGAAGTTTCAGCAGTCTGGAAACTTTACGCTGCAATGCCCGACCGCAACAGCCGCCGCAGGAAATAAATGTCGCCCGATAATTCTTATCACGATCTAAATCGGCAAAACCACCGGTCTTTTCAAAAAGTGACTGTTCACAAAAGAATCCCGGACACCACTCGGTAACAAGATCACACTGTACAACCACCACATATTCATAATCAGTCATAAGCCGCTCCTTATTCATTTAGAAATGTTATCCCGGAAGAACCCGCTGACAGACAGATAATAATCTGACAAACAGACGATTTCTATTTACATACAACATGCACATTGCTACAATAATTCAAAGATAATAAAATAATCAGGATGAAAAAACAATGGGGAAGAACAAAAACATACGGATTATCACCACCTTCGGTACTGATGGAGCTGTCTCAGCCGCTTTGACGCTGCTAAAATATCCCAAAGCCAAAATAATTACCACCAGCACCAACCGTCTCCATACAACTCTCGGCACACTCGAAAAGAACACCAACGATACCATTTATATCTGCGGTGTAGGTATTGGTGAAAACCTTCCCGACATAATCAGTTCACTGACAAAACTCAAAAAAAATTCATGCAGTGTTGTCTGGTTCTGTGGCAGAGGATATATGACTATCTATGAATCAGAGCTGAATGATGTCTGTACCACTTGCTTTAAAGAGTTCGCCAGCAACTCTGCTCTCACCGCCAGCTATTTAGAGCTTGAAGAAGACAGCCGCCTGATTTCATTACTCCAGCTTGCCGCAGAATTTTTGAATAATACCGAAGACCTTAGTAAAGAGCACCGCTGGTGGCAGGATCTGATCCGGGCTTCAGCCTCCCGATATTTTAAATACGACGAGACAAAATCATACACCGACTGCATCAGAAAATTAGCCGGCATAAAAGAGCCGACCCAAAAGGATATGGATGAAGTCGAAAACTGGCGGACAAATGGCGAGCGCACGCAACTTATCGGTAACAGCCCCGCACTCAAGAAACTCCGACATCAGATTACCCTGGTAGGACCGGTTGAGGCTCCGGTACTGATTCTTGGAGAATCCGGTTCCGGCAAGGAACTTGCAGCCAGACTTGTCCATGAATCCAGCGAACGTTCAAAAGGACCGTTCATTGCAGTAAACTGCGCCGTACTCAGCACCAGCACCGATCTCGCCCATGACAAACTATTCGGCCACACTAAAGGCTCATATACCGGCGCCATCAGTGACAACATAGGAGCTTTCGAGGCTGCTGAAGGCGGAACTCTGTTTCTTGACGAATTTGCTGAACTGCCGCTTGCCGTACAGACCCAGCTTCTCAGAGCGTTGGAAGAAAAAGAGATCGTCCCCCTTGGCAGTATCAGTCCGAGACCGGTAAATGTACGGGTAATAGCCGCAACCAACGTGAATTTACAGGAAATGATCAAAAAAGGAAGCTTCAGGCTGGATCTATATCACCGCCTGAATGTTCTGCCTCTAAGAATTCCAAGCCTGCGCGAACGTCTGAGCGACCTGAAATCAATCTCCAGATCCTTCCTGCACCAACTCGGTTCAACCGGCTATACTCTGGAAATAACCGAATCAGACTGGCAGGCAGCAGAGAATTACAACTGGCCCGGAAATATCCGGCAATTCATCAACCTGCTCAGGCGGGCGGCATATATGAAGATTACACTGAAAGAAGCCATTGAACAGGAAATTGCCGCAGAACCGGAAACATCTTATAGTGATATCAGCGAAATTTATTTTCCGCGCTCACTGAAAGCCGCATTGCCTGAGAGTGAAATACGCAAAAATTATATGAAACACGTACTGGAATTGGCCGGCGGCAGTCACTTAAAAGCCGCTCATACACTTAATATCTCTGTAAACACCCTTAAACGCTGGTTATAAGTCGTAAACCTGTTTAAATAATATTACGAGCAGGGTTTCTCCCGTATTTCGACAATAACTAATATATAAATGCGCATGGCATAATATCTGAAAAGGAGATAATAATGAAAACCCTAATAGTGCAATACCTTCCCAGAAAAGATTACTCCCATACAAAAAAAGTTCTTGATGCCTTCAAAGAAGGGATCAAAGGTGATATTGAAATCCTTGATCTGCTTGAAGACACCCCGGATCTGCTTGATTCGGCACGAGTCCTCGCCTATATTCACCAGAACTATCTCGGCGAAGAGTTGAGCCCGGAAAATAAAGCACTGCTTTCAAAAATGGAACGGTTTGCCCAGTCCGTCCGAGAAGCGGATATAGTAGTTCTCGCTACCCCTATGTTCAACTTCTCATATCCTGCAATTGTTAAAGCCTGGTTGGATTCTGTGATGTACAAAGGAACCACCTGGGCTGCAGGTGATAACGGTTACTACGGACTCTGTACCGAGAGTAAAGCGATACTACTATTCGCCAGTGGCGGAGCCTATACCGGTGTAGCTAAAGCTGCCGATCACCTGACCCCTATAGTTGAATTTTCTTTCAACTTCATGGGTTTCAAGGAATTCAAAGCTGTTAATGCCGGGGGTATAAACCTTCCTGGAAGTGACACCGAAAAGATTGTCGCAACGGCTCAGTCTGAAGCCAGAGCTATAGCAGATTCATGGTACAACGCCTAAGTTTTACGGTACTAAATGTTAAATTTCCCTGTTCCTGTGAACAGGGAAATTTAATCATAAAAAAGCCATAATACTTATTGACATTGCTGGTGATAGTTATATTATATTAACTCATGAGTTTGAAGCGGAGAGGTGGCAGAGTGGCTTAATGCGCGGGCTTGCTAAGCCCGTGAAGTTTTCGGACTTCCGCTGGTTCAAATCCAGTCCTCTCCGCCAGTTTTTATAGATACTCGCTAGTTATCCTAGCGAGTATTATTTATTTGTTATTACTGATAAAAAAGACCAAAGGTACCGTTAAAATGCCTGACGATTCGCTGCTTACCGCACTGCTGGCAAACTGGAAATTTATTTTAGCTCCATTTATCTGCGCGATTATAGGCTGGCTTACCAACTACATCGCGGTAAAGATGTTATTCCGTCCTAAACGCCCGCTTAATCTCATTTTATTCAAAATTCAGGGAATATTTCCAAAACGCCAGAAAGCTCTTGCCGAAAACCTTGGAAAAACCATCGAAAAAAACCTGATTTCCCATGAAGATCTGCAAAAGGTAATTAATGATGAATCCTTTCACCAGGGTTTTATTGATATTGCCAGTGCCAAGATTGATGATTTTATTAATAATCGTATCGGCACTATCAACCCAATGATCGGTGCTTTCCTCAGCGACGATCTTAAAAACAAGATTAAAGCGGTACTTATGGAAGAACTGGAAGGGATGGTACCCGAGTTCTTTGAAAAAGCCGCAAGCGAACTTGAATCGCGGGTTGTTTTCAGTGAGCTAGTCCGGGAAAAAGTAGAATCTTTTGACAGTTCACGTATTGAAGAGATACTTTTCAGTGTCATGCGCAGCGAGTTTAAGTTCATAGAAATTATTGGCGGTATCCTCGGATTTATAATCGGTATAATTCAATCCATTATCTTCACATACTGCTGAAAAACTTTATCTATCGAGTCTAAAAATATACCATACGCAGAATAGCTTCGTTCTATTCTGCGTATTTTTATCTGAAAATTTCCGCCTGCCGCCTGATTTTTTCAGATTTTTTACTAATTATCCAATATTTTATCAACAATTATACACGTTATCTTTAACGATCATATTCCCGCACTTATCCATTAATCCTCCCTTTTTATCAGTAAAAAACTACTTATTACCAATAATAAGACCACTTCTAAGATCCGAAATAGGACATATTCCAATATTCAAACAAATACCCGGATGTTGAAAATTCCTTGACAAAATTTCTATAATCACTTAATATTATGCGGTATTTTCAGACACACCAGAAATACTCGCCGGTAAAAATAGTCTCCGGCATGATATTGTCAATTTCTGTACTCCAGACAATTTTATAAACACTGAATTATACCAAATTCAAATAATTTGTATCTTGCATTTAACGTGTGAAAACACTGCTGGATCACAACCAAATAACAGTAACTGTAAATGTGTGTTTAAGTTTAATAATTTCTATATGCTATTATACTCGCAGTTATAGAGTATATTCCCTTTTTGTACGCTGTTTTTAAACAAAGGAGCTCAAAATGAAGTATCTGTCATCACTACTGATTGCGCTATGCTTAATGGCTGCTGCTCTACCGGCCAATGCCGCAGAATTCATTACCATAGGTACTGGCGGTGTTACCGGTGTATACTACCCAACAGGCGGTGCAATTGCCAGAATTATCAATGATGCTACTAAGAAGAAGGTTAGAGCCTCTGTTGAGTCAACAGGCGGTTCTGTCTACAACATCAACAATGTCCTCTCTGGCGAATTAAATCTCGGCTACGCTCAGTCTGACAGACAGTTCCAGGCTTATACCGGTATCGGCGAATGGAAGGGAAAGCCTCAGAAATCACTGCGCTTCCTTTTTTCATTGCATCCTGAAGTAGTTACACTTGTAGCAGCTGACGATGCAAATATAAATTCTCTGGAAGATCTCAAAGGTAAGGTTGTTAATATCGGAAATCCCGGATCAGGACAGCGTAACAATGCCATGCAGATTCTCAATGCCATCGGAATTGATCCTGAAAAAGATATCAAGGCCGAAGGTCTTAAAGCGGCTGAATGTGCTAAAATGCTGCAGGATGGACGAATTGATGCCTACTTCTATACAGTAGGTCACCCTGCCGGTTCATTCAAAGAAGCATCTGCCGGAAAACGCAAAGTACATATCGTACCGATCAAGGGAGAAAAGATATACAAGCTTATTGAACCTATGCCTTACTTTGCCAAGACTACTATCCCGGTCAAAAAACTCTACCCGAATATGACCAACAAGGAAGAAAATGTTGAGAGTATCGGCATGCTGACAACAATTGTATGCTCTGAAAATGAGAGTGAAGACACCATATACAAAATTGTCAAAGCCGTATTTGAAAATGTAGACAAACTCCGCAAACTCCACCCGGCTCTGGCTAATCTGGACCCAGATACAATGGCCACCGCCGGTAAATCCGCGCCTTATCATTCAGGTGCAGAAAAATACTTTAAAGAAGCTGGACTCACTAAATAGCTTTTTCACAGATACAGGGATAGGTTCTTTAGAATCTATCCCTGTATTGATTACTAATTCAATAGAAGACTCACGCCATACAGCCATGAGGAGTATCTATTCAGGCAAGAGAAGACACAAATATTATGAATAAGCAACACCCAGACAACCATTACTTTGATTCCGATGATGACTTTTCACACAGCACAACCGCTGAGAGCATACTCGAAGAGCATGAAAGTGTTGCTCGCGAGCATAAAGGTACTGTCAAATGGATTACCGGAGCAGTAGCACTATGCTGGACCCTATTTCAGCTGGCACTGCCGGAATTTCTGCTTCTTAACAGTTCCTATATACGTGCTATCCACCTTGCATTCGCACTGGCACTGGCATTTCTCTCTTTTCCCATGCTCAAAAAGCTCAAGCCAAGTCATTTAAAATGTTTATGGACTACCGACAGACTCCCGCTAATTGACATCGTTTTTGCGCTTTTAGCAGTCAGTTGCACCATGTATATGGTAATATATTATGAAGATATTTCCTACCGTATGGGAAATCCGACAACAATGGATCTGGTTATGGCCGGAGGTGTTATTATCCTGCTGCTGGAGGGCTGCAGACGGGCTCTGGGTTGGCCTCTGGCAATTCTGGCACTGCTGTTCATGCTTTACTGTAACTTTGCCCAGGCTTCATTTATACCTGATGCCATGCAATTCAGAGCCAGAAGTGTTCCGTATATCATCAGTAAACTGGCAATCGGCACCGAAGGTGTATTTGGAATTCCTCTGGATGTCTCGGCAAATATGGTCTTCCTGTTCGTACTGTTCGGCTCAATCCTGGAAAAATCAGGAGGCGGAGAATTTTTCGTGAATCTCGCCTACAGCCTGCTCGGGCGTTACCGCGGCGGTCCGGCAAAAGCAGCCGTTCTTGCCAGTGGTCTTACCGGCATGGTATCAGGCTCAAGCATTGCCAATACCGTTACCACCGGTATGTTTACTATACCGCTAATGAAAAAGACGGGGTATCCAGCTGAAAAAGCTGCGGCAGTAGAGGTTGCAGCCAGTACCAACGGTCAGCTTATGCCGCCGATAATGGGTGCAGCGGCCTTTATTATCGCCGAATACTGCAGTCTGACGTACTTTGAAGTACTCAGGGCTGCCTTCATTCCTGCTATTGTCTCATATATCGCCCTGATATATATAACCCATCTTGAGGCCTGCAAACTCGGACTGAAAGGCCTACCCAAGGAAGAACTTCCTAATTTCATGGAAACGCTGCTGTCAGGCCTGCATTTTCTGCTGCCTATTGCAATGATGCTCTTTGAACTTATTATCCAGCGCCACTCTCCTGAATTAGCCGCTTTCCGGGCAATCATCTTCCTCTGCATACTGATTGTTATACGAAACTGCTATAAATGCGTTAGAGAGCACAAGGGAGGACTCAAAGCCGGACTCCGTAAATCAGTAACCGAACTTGTCAGCAGCATGATAAGCGGTGCGCGCAATATGATCACCATCGGAGTTGCGGTTGCCGCCGCCGGAATTATAGTAGGTTCTGTCACTATGGGATCAGGCCAGCTCATCGTCGATGCGGTCGATCATTTTGCAAACAACAGCATCATTCTTATTCTGCTGCTCTCCGGGGTTGCTTCACTGATACTCGGTATGGGACTGCCGACAACCGCCACTTATATTGTCATGGCATCGCTTACCGCCGGCATCATAACTCAGCTTGCTGGTGATTCCGGTATACTCCTGCCGATGCTGGCGGCGCATCTCTTTGTATTCTATTTCGGTATTCTCGCCGACGACACACCGCCGGTTGGCCTTGCCGCCTATGCCGCAGCAGCAATAGCCAGAAGTAATCCGCTAAAAACCGGACTTCAAGGCTTTACCTATGATCTCAGAACCGCGGTTCTCCCCTTCATGTTTGTTTTCAATACCGAATTTCTACTTCTCAAACTTGATAACGGCAGCTGGGTAAATATTGAAGATTTCTGGACAATCATGTACATCTTCTTAGCCGCCATGATAACCATGCTTATCTTCTGCGTCATAACTCAGCGCTTCTTTATTACTGAGATCAGATGGTACCAAATCTACGAGAATATTCTACTGATAATACCATGTGTTATCTTCGCCTGGCCGGATTATGCAATGCGCCACTTCAGCTTTCTTGACCGGACCCAATGGAATCTTGTGGCAATCGTACTGCTGGCGGTATTTGTACTGAGCCAGTTATTCTGGAAAAATCTGCGCAGCAATAATTCGAAATTAGGAGACTGGATACGCATGCGCTTCCCTCCAGTATAATTAAAAAAATATTCCTAACAGATTAATTAAGCCGAGACCTGACAGGTCTCGGCTTAATTAAAATTCCGAATATAAAAACAGCTCTCACTTCTTTACAACCGTCTCCTGACTGGAAGAAGCAACGACAATATCCTTGCCGCTATTCTTTGCCCGGTAAAGCGCCTTATCAGCTCGCTCCAGTAAACTCTCCAAGGTATCGTCATTCCTAAAACAGGAAAAACCGATAGATACCGTCCGCTTTCCGACATCAGGAAACTGACAGTTACCAACAAGATTGCGAATTTTCTCAGCAATAGTCTTGGCACATGCCAAATTTGTCTCCGGACATATCAGCATAAATTCATCACCACCCCAGCGCCCTACCGTATCAACCGAACGGGTGTTATCCTTTAGAATCATGGCAATCATACGCAGAACCGTATCGCCTGCCTGATGACCAAATGAATCATTAATATCCTTAAAGTCATCGACATCAATCATTATAACCGAGAATATATGCTTATAGCGCCGACTTTTCTCAATCTCATAACCGAATATATCATCAAGTTTCAAGCGGTTATTTATACCGGTCAATTTATCGGTAACAGATAATTTTTCAACCAGTTTACGGGCAGTGATATCCTGCGCAATTGAAACATACCCCAGACACTTTCCATTACGGTCATACTTTGGTGAAAGTGTAACCTTGGTCCAGAAAGATCCGCCACTGCCGGTACGTTTTTCTACTTCTCCATGCCACTCTTGATTATTCCTGATAGACTCCATGACTTCATCATGAATTGTACTTGACATACTTTCACTCCATACTTCACGAAAATGTTTACCGATGATCGAATCCCTGTCCATCTCACTTACCCGGCAATACGCAGCCGAAACGGCAATTATAATACCACTGGAGTTAAGAGTAATCGCAATTACATTCTGATCAATTATATTCAGATACTTATTGACCTCATTCTCCGCTTCCTTACGCTGCTTAATCTCAAATGCAAGCTTTCTATTGATCACAGTAACATAAAAGAGAATACCACTGAAAATTATCGCAGTCAGAGCAACCCAGAAGGTTATATCAACATAATCAACACCATTATCAAATTTTACGTTATAATACTTGCTGACAACATCACTCTTGAACTTCATTGAAAAACTGTTCAATGATTTATTGATAATTGATACCAGTTCAGGCCAGTCACGCCGAACTGCCATCGCATTATTATTATTGCCGAATGGCGTCGCTCCAACAATTTTCAAGTTATGCAGGTCAAGGTTCTCAACAAAGAATGATCCGGTGGTAATATTCCCGACATAGGCATCAGCTTCCGAGGTCGACACCGCTTTTAAAGCCCTTGGTGTCGTATTGCTTCCTCTAATTACTTTAAGTTTAATATCTGGAAAATTATGAGTCAGATCACTCTGCATGACATAATTTTCTTCAACGGCGACAACTCTGCCCTTAAGGTCTGTCAGATCGTGTATATCATAAATACTATTACGGGTAAAAATAACCAGCGGCGGGAAAATATAATCATAAGTAAAGAGCATGTGCTTCTGTCTCTCGGGAGTCTGCTTGGCTGTTAACAGAAGATCAATTTTCAAGTTCTTTGCAACATCCTCAAGCGCTTCTTTCCAGGGAATATCTTTCGACGAAACCAGTTCATATTTAATGCCGTTTTTATCAAAAATTTCCTTTATATAATCTACTGATACTCCGGTTAATTTTTCACCGTCATGTATCTGATATGGAGGCCAGTTCCCGACACGTACCCGAACAGTATAACCCTGCGCAATCCAGTCTTTCTCTGCCTGCGTAAGCTTGATGGGAGTATCTGCAGCGAATAAACAGCCGGAAAATAAAATTATAAACACCGGCAGCCATAATTTTCTCATAATCTGATATACCTGTAAAAGTCTATTAGTACTACAGCTATAATAACATAATGGTAATTTTCAACAAGTTAAATCAAGGTCGTAAGAAAATAATTATCACCCAAACAACGCATTAACAATGTCTCATTTTTACTGTTTTACTGAGAATAAAAATAAACATTAACGTTATAAAAAGATTGACAACCGCATAATAATGCAGAGCCAGACCATTATAAAACAGACTGAACAGTACCGAAAATACAAATCCGCAAATTCCGCCCCAAAAAGCCCCGGACGCATTTGAAGAGCGCAGATAAATACCGGCAATAAACAGAGCCAACAATGGACTGCCCAGAGCATTGACAATCTGATTTACAATGACAAAAAGACTTTTTGTATGCCCAACCAACGGCACCAGCAGCAATCCCAGCAGAGTACAGATAATGCCAAACGTTAGGGTTGAAAATCTGCCGCAGCCTGCCTCAGATACACCTTTTTTTAGCACTAATGGTCTGATATCGGTTTCCCAGGCATTAGAGCAGGCATTAATACCCGAATCAATACTCGACATGGTCGCGGCAAGTAAACCGGAGATAACCAGACCGTACACCCCTGACGGCAGATTACTAATTGCCGCAACAAACTGCTGCAATGCCAGAAACTTCCGTTTGGCTAAAGGAAGCAGGCTCAGATCTGCAACCGGCAACGCCCCACTTCCAGCAGCTTTCACATATATCGAAATCCCGAATAAGGCCAACAATAAGAGCGCAATAAATGCCGCGGTAGCATTTAGCCAGATACCGCGCTGAGCATCAGCAAGACTACGTGCAGTGAGATAACGCTGCACGACAACCTGATCCGCACCATAACGGGTCAGAAAGGCGACAGTAACCCCAATTATACCGCTGAAAAACCCGATACGCAGCTGTGGATCAAGACTGAAAAAACCCGGATCAAACGGATAAAATGGCATAAACTTTCCACCGGCGGCAGCGTCTGTGATAAACTTATTAAATCCCTGCTCAGAAAAAGCCAAAGCTACAGCAACGACAATCCCGCCAAAAAGTACAGCGAACTGCAGACAATCAGTCCACATTACCGCACGCATTCCCCCGATACCGGTATAAACAGTCGCCGCCATACCGGCAATCAGGATAATCAGATAAATATTGATTTGTGATATTCTACTCAGCAGCATTCCGGCGGCATAAAGGGCGGTCGCCATCCAGAATACCCGCCAGAATATAAAGACCACACTGGCCAGAACCCTGACCCTAAGATCAAAGCGCTCCTGAAAAAATGCATACACCGAACTAAGCTGCATACTGTAAAGACGCGGCAGCCAGATGCGGCTGACCAGAAATGCGGAAACAAAGAAGATAGGCAGCGAAATCAGCACATAAGAACCATTCGCGAATACTTCCGTCGGTATAGCCATATAATTAACCACACTGAATGCAGTAACCATTACCGACAATCCAATTGGTATCCAGCCCATACTTCTGCCGGCAAGGTAATAATCATTACGTGTCCGCTCACTCTTGCGGCTATAGATACCAACAAGCGTAACCACTACAAGGTACACACCGAGAATAATATAATCAAGATTCCCCATAATTTCTCCGTAACCCAGACCCAAGCAATTACATCACAAGCTTAAGAAGTTCATACCCGATTACAAGTAAAAAAAAATCCCTCAGAAGGCATCAGGCCATACTGAGGAATTAATCAACATAAAAAAATAGTACTATTTTCCCGCTCGGTAATCCATCGGAGTCTTTCCGAATTCCTTCATAAAGACCGCATGAAAGCGCTGAGGCGAACTGAAACCGCAAGCCTCTGCTATTACCGCTGCCGGGATAGTGCTTTCCAGCAGCATATGTACAGCCTTCTGAAGTCTGGTATTCTTTATCTCTTCATGAATAGTCGTTGCTAAAGCCTCACGGAACCGTTTCTCAAGTGCCCGGCGTCCTACCGACGCATTACGCACTACATCAGAAACATTTATTCCCATAAAAGCATTCTCATGAATATACTGTACCGACTTACGCACAATCTCATCATCGGTAATAATAGTATTTGATGAAGCACGCAACACCAGAGTTTTCGGCGGAATCTCAATAGATACCGGCTCTGTCTGTTCTCCGGCAATAGTTCTATCCAGAACCATAGCCGCCTCATAACCAATACGCTCACAGTCACAGGGAATACTGCTCAGTGACGGATCAGAGAGTTCACATAACACATCCTCATTATCAACTCCGACAACAGCAACCTCATGCGGAACAACAATACCCTCCTCCTTACACAAATCGGTTATACGCACTCCAATCGTATCATTGGCGGCCATTATCCCTACCGGTTTCTTCAAATTAACAATGAAATTACGCAACTCGCTGCTGTTTTCAGGATTTTCCCAAACCTCCAGCGGCAGCTCAAAATAATCAAGAGCTATCCCTGTCGAAGCCAGTTTCTCTTTGAAACCCTCAAACCGCCGTAAAGACCAGTATTTATCCTTTGCTCCGCAATAAGCGAAATTTGTACAACCACACGCCAGAAGATGCTTACCGGCAACGGCACCGGAATCATAATCACCATTCGTAACACGTGAAACACCATAATCGGCGGCTCCGGCAACATCTACAGCCGGCACCCCTTTTTTGAGCAACACCTCTGCTTCTGTATGACCATGGATAATGGCGATGATACCATCACCTTCCCACTGGTTTATATCGAGAAATTCACCAAGAGTAAAGCCCCTGCCAAACAGCTTCCAGGATCCAACCTCCTTGGAATAACGAATAACTCCTCGCGCTATACCATGTTCATAATCGCTCTTAATATCCAGAAGCAATGCAATTCGTTTCTGTCTCATAATTCTGCCCTCTGTATATCTGCCAACGACAAAACATCAACACCCGCAAATCTTATAATATCTGCCACTTATAGATCACTATATCTGGTATTTAATGTCAGCACCCCTTACATAATCCATCACAAAATATCAAGTAATGTTAACAAAACACGCATTAACCGCAAAACAATGACCAGATATTTTGTAATACGAATAAAATAACATGCTGATACCACGAAAAAAAAGAATTCTTCGCTTTATGACAATATAAAATAATATTAACAGCACAAATAATTTAAAATTATGTACATATTTTCAACAGTTTACTATTATTTAAACTTTATTTTTTACTTTAAATACCATAGTCAATTTGAGATAAACGGTTTTTTGGAGACAAAACTTCAGAATTCAAAAACAGCATCAAAAAATTTATATAAAATAAAATTATAATCTATTAACACTGACAGAAGATGACAGTGATGTAAAATTTTCAGAGTCAAAAGATGTAATAAAACAATTAATACCGACGCAACTCAATGGATTGAGCGTATGCAGTTCCTGCCAGCAGACTTTGCCATATACAGAGCCTTATCAGCCTGAGCAATATAATGATCAATATCAATCTCATGGCACTCGGTTATAGTTGTTATACCGATGCTTGTAGACAGTCCGGGAAAGTTAGGCGTATCAGCCATTCTGATCCCACGTATTGCTTTTACAATCCGCTCAGCGACCTCCAGTGAATCATTATACCCGGTCTCAGGCAGGAGAACACAAAATTCATCTCCACCCAATCTACCGAGAATATCACTGTTACGTATCGATGATTTGCAGGCCGCGGCAAAATGCGTTATTGATTTATCGCCTACTGTATGCCCGTAACTGTCATTTATCAGTTTGAATTTATCAATGTCCAGCATCAAAAAGCTAACCGGTAATTTACTGCGTTCATGCCGGGCCAGTTCATGACTTACCAGATTGAGAAAATTCCGCCGGTTATTGGTCTTACTCAGTTCATCGGTTGTAGCATAAAGAAAAAGCTTCTCCTCCGCCTGCTTACGTGTAGTAATATCCTCGATAATCCAGAAAAAACCTTTTTGCAGTTCTCCGCTGTCTATTGGCTGTCCCTGACACTGACACCAGATTACAGTACCATCCGCACAGACAAACTCGTACTCAATAAGAATCTTACCCCGATTTTTTATCATACCCAGCATCTTGCGGTTAAATTCAGAATAGCTTTCAGATGTCAGGTGCAAATTACCGATCTCCATACCAATTAAATCTGAGACCGATTCATATTTGAGAATTTCTGCAAATCTGGTATTGGATTTTATAATATAACCATTACGGGAAATGAAAATCCCGGCAATGTCATTATTAAAATAACTCTCCAGTTCCCGGTTTGCCGTCAGTAATTTTTCTTCCGCCTCTTTACGCTGAGTAATATCCTCAATAATCCAGAAAAACCCTTTTAAAAGATCGGAAACATCCAGAGCCTGACCATGACACTGACACCATATGAGACTACCATCTTTACATTTAAAGCGATATTCAAGAAGAATATTATTGCCGTTTTTCAGAGCCTCAAACATTTTTCTGGTAAACTCATCATAACGTTGCGGTGTCAGATGCAATACGGCAATCTCAACACCCAGAATATCTTCGATAGAATCATACCTGAACATCCTGGCAAAACGTTCATTGGTCTTTACAACACGCCCTTGCTGCGCGATAAAAATCCCGGCAATGTCATTATTAAAGAAACTTTCCAGCTCCAGATTAGCTTCAATAAGTTCCGCTTCAGCTTTTTTATGAGAAGTTATATCAACAATAATCCAGAGAAAATCCCTGAAACCTACGGCATCACCAATGAACTGCCCACAACATTTACACCAGATTTTAGACCCATTTTTATGCCTGAACATATGCTCTATATCTAACGGTTTATTATTTGCAACCGCATCTGATTTCTTCCTTTGAAAATCAGCATATGTATCTTGGCTATAATATAAATTATCGACATCAGTTCCCAACAGTTCCTCAACAGAGTCGTAACCAAATATCTCAGCAAATCTTTTATTTGCGTTAATAACGCGATTTTCACGGATAGTGACCAAACCAAAGATATTATTATTGAAATACCGTCTTAATTCATCATTTGCCGACATCAACGAATCTTCAATCTGCTTATGCCCGGTTAAATCATACAGCATCCAGATTATTCCGGATATATACCGCCTGTCAGGCGATATAATGTCCATTTTCTGACCGACAAATTCAAGCCAGAGAACATTTCCATCACGATGTTTAATTCGGCTGCTAAAGCTCACAGCAGCATCAGAAGTATTCAGAGTAGTGTAATATTCTCGGAAGTCATTTTCACTTATATCAGTCAATTCCAACTCTGATATTGCTTGCCGCTTTAAAGTTTTTATATCTGTCACACCCAGCATTTGTGCGGCACATGCATTAGAATCAAGAATTTTTCCGGTGTTATCGGTATATACGGTCCCGATAAGATTAAAATTAAAGACCGAAACTATTGTTGAATAAGCATGCAAGACCTGACTGTAAAATTCAGTATCAGAATTTTCCAGCGCAGCTCTAATTTGCAAAACTTCATCAAACTTCTGTTTTAACTGAATGTACTTCTTTTTGAGATCTCTTTTTGTTCTACAATAATACATCAAAACAACCCATAAAAAATTTTACAATACACCATACCCACCCGGCAATTATAAGTTATTTTTCAATAGTCATAAAGAATTTTATGTTACATTTGATGAATAATTTTAAATATTTGTCTGTAAAATAACTTTAATCGATACTTTTACTTACAGGCAGGCTATATTTTCACTAAAAAATATTATTCAAGCAAAATTATCTTATCCTAAAATCGCCAACTCATGAATTATCTACTCCATTTAAAATACCGGCAAATCGTAGCGATTTACCGGTATCTATAAAATTATTAATCTTACACAAAATCTATTTCGGTTCTCCTGCAGGCCAGATCTGTTTATGCAGCTGCAACATGAAGCGAACAGAAAGATCATCATAAAGAATCCACTCCGCAAGTAATGCCGGCTCGATCTCAGAACCAGGACCGACAAGCGGACTTATCAATACCTCTGCCTTAATATCGAGTCCATGCTTTTCTATAAGCTCACGGGCATATTCATAATCATTACGATCAGCTATAACAAATTTTACCTCATCACCTTTACGCAGATTCTGCAGATTATACCAGTTCATATACCTGCTCATACCAGAACTGGGGCATTTAATATCCATAATACGGACAATCGGTGGAGGAAGCACACCGATATCCTTGGCTCCATTGGTCTCGACAATCACATCATAACCGGCTGACGCAAAATACATGCACAAACGCGGCGCATTCTTCTGCAACAGCGGTTCCCCGCCGGTAACACAGATATGCTTTGTTCCCAGCTCCTGCACCTTATCAGCTATCTCCTTGAAGTTCATAACCGTTCCTGAGCTTTCAGCTGTGGCCTCGAGGGTGTCACACCAGCTGCAGCGCAGATCACAACCGGCAAGCCTGACAAAGACTGTTGTTATGCCACTCCTGCTCCCTTCCCCCTGAATCGATCTGAATATTTCATAAACATTGAGAGTAAGTTCATCATCTAATTTAACCATGGCAACACTGCTCACATTCAATAAAAAACAACTGATAATAAAAATAAAAATGGAAAAACATAATATACAAAGCAAGTGCATATTATACAGATAGAAACCGACAGAAAAAAGAAAAAACCTGCTACACAATCATGCAGCAGGTTATTAATATTCAGTAATATAACGCCAACACAGCCATAAACTATGACTTGAGTGCCAGGTTACGTGTACCGCGTGGAGCTTTCTGAACCTTACCAGCCTGGATGCAGGCTGTGCAGACAGTCAACTTCTTTGGACCGCCATTGATGAGAGCGCGCACTGTCTGAAGATTTGGTTTGAAGGTTCTATTGGTCTTACCAGAGATCTTCGCACCTGAACCACCATTTTTCTTCTTAGCACCACGACGGGCATACTTCACGCCAAAAGTAGTCTTTTTACCACAGATTTCACAAAAATTAGCCATTTCCTAACTCCTTACCTTGCACTTGCTCACGCAAGAGCCTCAATCCTTGATTACAGAAGCGCAGTACCAGAAGGTATACAAAGCTCAGTAATATAATATATAATAAAAAATAAAAACTTAACTCATATTAAGGGTAATGATTATCGCACTAAATCTTACAAAGTCAATACCTTTTACGATAAAAACCCTGCAAAAACCAACCTTTTTAAACTACTGACAGCTAACAGTATTACCAGATCCTATTTATACCGCTCATCAATAAAATTAATATCATAATCATTATTTACAAACGGGTGACTTGTAATAAGTTTCTGATGAAAAGGAATAGTAGTCTTTATGCCTTCAATAATAAACTCTCTTAATGCCATATCAGCCTTGGAAATAACATCTGCCCGGCTTTCACCCTTGATTATAAGCTTACCAATCATAGAGTCATAAGTCGGAGGGATATTATATCCGGAATATACAAAGGTATCAACACGGACATTCTCACCCATAGGTGGTATAAAGAGCTCAATTTTTCCCGGGAATGGAGCAAAGTGCCGTTCCGGATCCTCCGCATTAATACGAAATTCCATTACATGCCCGCTGAAAGTAATATCTTCCTGCTTCCAGCGGAGCTTTTCTCCGGAAGCTATCCGCAACTGCTCCTCAACAATATCAATTCCAGTAAGCATCTCGGTTACAGGGTGTTCCACCTGAATACGGGTATTCATCTCCATAAAGTAAAATTCACCCTTTTCATAGAGAAACTCAATGGTTCCCACATTCTGATAACCGCTTACTTTTACAAGATTTACTGCAGCATCCCCCATGCGTTTACGCAACTCGTCATCAACCACAGGTGATGGAGTCTCTTCAAGAAGCTTCTGCTGACGACGCTGCATTGTACAGTCACGTTCACCAAGATGAACGACATTCCCATGCTCATCGGCAACAATCTGTACCTCAACATGACGCGGATGTTCAAGGAACTTTTCAATATACAGATCACCGTTACCAAAAGCTACCTCTGCCTCGGCCCGTGCCTGCTGCATACCGCTTTTTAAAGAAGCATCATTATGGGCAATACGTATGCCGCGTCCACCGCCGCCTGCTGTGGCTTTGACAATTACCGGATAGCCTATCTGACGCGCCAGAGCCCGGGCTTCATCATCATTCTTCACTATCCCGTCACTGCCCGGAAGAATAGGGACCCCGGCCTTTTTTGCCAGATCCTTAGCTCCGGCCTTATCTGCCATACGCGCCATAGCCCCGGAAGACGGGCCAATAAACTTAATATCAAGAGAATTACAGACATCAGCGAAATGCCCGTTTTCTGAAAGAAACCCGAATCCCGGATGGATAGCATCAACATCTGTTATCTCTGCTGCCGAAATCAAACTGGGAATATTCAGATAACTGCGCGCAGATTCAGCCGGACCAATACAGACTGCAGCATCTGCAAGGCGTACATGGAGTGAGTTACGGTCGGCTTCAGAGAAGACCGCAACCGTTTCAATACCAAGTTTTTTACAGGTTCTAATTATTCTTACCGCAATTTCACCACGATTAGCAATCAAAATTCTTGAAAACATAATTTAAAGGTTACTTTCTTTTGTCTGGTTACTATTCAAAGATCATTCTTTAACGAGGAACAGAGGCTGACCATATTCAACGGGCTCACCATTCTTGACGAGAATTTTCTCAATAGTACCGGATATTTCCGCCTTAACCTCATTCATAATCTTCATAGCTTCCACAATACAAATTACAGTATCAGCAGACACATTGTCACCAACGGAAACAAATGCTTCCGCATCTGGAGAAGGAGCGGAATAGAACGTTCCGACAATAGGACTTGGGACAGGTGTCAAACCGGCGGTGTCATCAGCCGCAGCTGCAGGGGCTGCAGAAGGCATTATCGGTGCCATATTCTGAGGCATCATTGCTGGAGCCGCGATCATGTTACAGCCAGGCTTTTTCAGCTTGATCTTGAGGTTTTCCTCTTCAAGCTGTATCTCAACAAGATCATTTTCATTCATAATTTCAACGAGTTTACTGATTTTTTCAATACTCATTTGTTGCAATACCTTTCCCAAAAGAATAATTTATTTTCTTTTAATCATCATCTGTATATATTAATATAATAGTTATTCGTTCAACCCCGTATTTCTACACACAGCAATCACTGATTATATAAAAAACCATATTAATTCCAAGGGTTTCTCTATAAAATCATTCAATTGACAACCGCAGATTCAAGATCCTTCTCCAGAGTACTCAAAACCCGCACTCCAGAACGCTCAACCAGGACCATATCCTCAATCCTGATTCCACCGAATCCAGGATAATATAAACCGGGTTCGACAGTAACAACCGCTCCGGCAGGAAGCTTCCCGGCTGCTTTTTTAGAGAGCCGTGGAAGTTCATGTATATCCATCCCCACCCCATGGCCGAGCGAATGCAGATAGTTCTCCTCAACTCCAGCCGCAGCAAATACTTCCCGAGCCGCGATATCCGAAATTTTAGTTTCCGCTCCAGCTTTGATCACCGCCATACCCGCCTGCTGCGCCTGCAATACCAATTCATAACGCTCACGCCACTGGTCACTGACATCCCCGATAAACAGGGTGCGGGTAAGATCAGAACAATAACCGTCAATAATTCCGCCAAAATCAATAAGCAGAATAGACCCTTGAGCGATACACCTCTCTCCGGCATGAGCATGCGGCAGACTTGCATTCTCACCCTCAGCAACGATGGTATCAAATGAAGGCGCCTCTACCCCCTGACGGTACATCAGAAACTCCAGCTCAAGCTTGAGTTCTTTTTCAGTCATCCCAACCTTGATTCTACTCTTAAACTCACGGAATGCCGACTCAACCGCTTTAAGCGAATCCCGAATTTTATCCACCTCCCAGGCGCTTTTCTGCTCCCGAATATTTGCAATCACACTATCAAGAGGTACGGTATTAAGCCCTGCTCCCAGCAACTTCTTATGCCAGTGAACAGTAAGGTGGTTATCACAAATTCCAATTTTTTTTATAGTTCCCGGCAGCAGTTCCGCAGCGAAAGCAGCGGGATGATCTTTCCAGGTCACAACCTCATAAAGTCTGGTCGTATTCTTCGCTTCTTCAACATAACGCCCGTCAGTTATCAGATAATCCTGCCTTTTTGTCAGGAGCAGGCACGAGTCATCACCGGTAAAACCGCTAAAATACCGCACATCACTCTTTCGGGTTACCAGAGCCGCCGCTATACCGCTCACTGCCAGAAGTTCTTTGAACCGTTTTACCCTTGCTGTTACCTCTCTCACCAGTTTAACCATAATCTTCCCCTTTATAGCACAACCTAAATGATACCCAACAACACTGCGCGGTCAATATTATCCCTACCCACAAAGATAATAATTATATATAACTTCCTAATAACAGCAAAACAAAATAATTTCTGCATTAGCTGCACAGTACGCCCGATTTGAAGTTAAGCAATACATATAATCTTAACCCGGCACTACAGAGACCAAACCATGAAAAAAAAACAGCATGAACGCCTCCCGAAGCCGTCATGCTGTTTCATAAATCTATTAATACCTGTAACCGTCCCGTGTAACTACCCCTACAGGTACATTATATAATTTAAATATATTCAGATATTGAACTGGTTCCAAGAATAGAACTCAAAACATCGGTAGAGGTATCACCATTCTTAGCCAGCTCTGCCTGATCCAGATACTGCTGAATCTGGTACTGATACTGAGTAGTCAGAAAATCAAATGGATCGTCACTATCATCATCATCATCACCGCCGTTACTGCTATTTACAAGATCGACAAGAGTCTCCTGAGTCTCATTCAGAATTTCATTTACCTGCATCATGGTATCGAGTGAGCCGTACTTGCTGTCAAGGTACTGCATCATGCTCTCTCTGCCTTCTTCGAGCTCTTCAGCTGTCACCTCACCGTCACCGTCAGCATCAAGAGTTGCGAACATATCCTCAACATCTTCATCGGCAATCTTAATCTCATCCGGTGCATCAGAATTCATTGCGATAAATTCTTCAATACTAAGAGCTCCGCTGCTGTCCTCATCATTATTTGCGATCAAATCTTCCGGATCACCTTCGGGTTTTTTCTGCGCCATCAATGCGGAGAGATCGTACATTGATGATGCACTTGAAATACTACTGATACTCATGATGTCTCCTTTTCAATAAAATAATCTGCACCTGCAAATCTTTAATAACCTTTTCATACCCCGATCCGAGCCTTCTCACAATCCCCATTGCAGCTCACTTCACATAACAACAATTGATGTTCCACTTTTCCACATTTTACCCACACAAACACAACTACTTGAAATAAAACAACTTACACTAAATGGTGCTCAAAATAGTTCATTTACAAATAAAAACTTACCGCAGCTAGGGGAAAATTATTCCGGCATTTTTTTCCTAAAACGCAAAAATCCCCCGTATTACCGGCAAAATCAGCAAAATAAAATAAAATTAATAGCCATCAGGAATATACTTTCACTTGCATAAGAAAAAAAAATCCGAATAATATCAGTGAATCAGGTAATACTTGAGCTAGTGACATTAAAATTATCTTGAACAACCGAAAGGAAAGACATGCCCGTAATTCAACCGTTTGCCGGCTGGCGCTACAATCCAGAAAAAGCAGACTATGCCAAGGTTTCAATGCCTCCGTATGATGTAGTAAGTGATGAATACCAGAACGATCTCTATAAAAAAGATCCAAAAAATTCGGTACGAATCATCTATGGTAAAATCTTCGATACAGATAACGAGAATGACAACCGCTACAGCCGTGCAGCAGCTCACCTTGACCAGTGGCGCGAAGAGGGTCTGATAATTCAGGATAAGCCTGCGGTATACCTTTACGAACAGGAATTTTCTGCAGATGACACAACCTATAACCGCCATGGTTTTTTTGTCAGAGTATTACTCTCAGAATGGGGCGAAGCCGGAGTCTTCCCTCATGAAAAAACCCTCTCCGGACCTAAAGAAGACCGTCTGCGACTCATGAAAGCGGTCAAGGGTAACCCCGGCCCCGTTTTCGGGCTGCTCAGTGACCCTGAGAACAAGATAAGTGCAGCACTTTCCGGACTTTACACAGACACACCACTAGCAAACTTTATTGGCGATGACGGCGTTCGCAACAAATTCTGGGTTCTTGACGACCAGGATAAGGCGAATTCTTTCTGCCAGCTCTGCTCAGAAGGCCAGATTTTTATCGCTGATGGTCATCACCGCTACGAGACAGCGCTGAATTACCGGAATTCGGTAAGGGAAGCAATGAAAAATGCCGGCCAGACTCCTCCCCCTCTTGGAGAGCTTGACTGCGATTATCTGCTGATGTTTGTAGTTCCGGACAGTGATCCAGGATTGGTCATTTGGCCTACACACCGTCTGGTTTATGGCGTTGATGACAATGCTGTTGCTAATCTCATTTCAACATTGACAGTCAACTTTGAAGTGCGAAAAGAAAATGATAAGAATGCACTGATAAACGCAATTGAGACAAATAAAACTCCGGCTTTCGGCCTACTTCTGAATAATGATATGTATTTTATAGGCATGAAGGATCCGGCTATTATGCAGACCCGAGCAAGCGATAAGTGCGGTGCCTGGCAGGGACTGGATGTCTCTGTGCTGCATCTGCTTATTCTTGAGGATCTTCTCGGAATTGATGAAGGCAAGCTTCTGCGTAAGGAGAATATAATCTACTCCAAAGATGCTGATGAAGCTATTCGCATGGCTCAGGGGCATGAAAAAGATATTCAGTGCGGCTTCCTGATGCGCTCAACCACCATGCAGCAGGTAAAGGATGTAAGTTATGCCGGTGAAGTTATGCCGCAAAAAAGCACCTACTTTTTCCCGAAGGTTCTTTCAGGAATGGTATTCAACCTTTTCTCCTGAGAACCGTTTAATTATTAATCAAGCCGGTACTGCCTGCGCAACAACAGTACCGGCTCTATTTTAAACCCATCAGAAACAATATAGCGCATATGTTTTTTAGGAGATTCATAAACTCACTATCTGTTATCTGTATACTTCTGGTACTCGCCTGTTCCGGCTGCAGTACCGTATTCTCAATGCGCCCGGCGAATAGTGCCCGCTCACTTCTGCACCTTACCCTCAGATCATCCGGCCCTATAGGCAGTGACGAATTTGAAAAGACCCTGGATACCTATACCGATTCGCACCTGATCCCCGGTAACACCCTTGAAATTCTTGAAAATGGCAACAGCTATTTTTCACGGCTGCTAACTGTAATTGATGAAGCCAAGTCATATATAGATATTGCCATGTATGACTATACTGTCGATAATATTGGTGGAAAAGTACTGGATCACCTTATAGCAGCTCTCAAGCGTGGAGTAAAAGTTAGAATAACCTATGATAAATTCGGCTGTGAAACCGAGGTTGAAGATTTTGCAGACTTCACCGCTGCCGGCGGTGAAGTACTGGTCTTCAATCCTCTAAAAGGCTGGACATTCCTGAGAATGAACAACCGCAACCACCGTAAAATTGTCATTATCGATGGTAACAGTGCCTTCATCTCCGGTCTGAATATCTCAGATAACTATAACGGCAACGGTTTTGACGGCTGGCGCGACTCGGGAATCCTGATTCAGGGTCCGGCCGTCTATGATGCTGAAGTTCTTTTCGCACAGTGCTGGAATAACTCGGGCAAAAACTGGCTTGGAATGGATCTGCCGTTTGTTGGAGGCAATGTCTTTAAATCAATTATTGACTACCCCTTCATCAAACTTTTCGGCAACCTGTATACCCCAAAAAGGCGTGATATTCAGCCACAGGGCGATGTAGCAATCCGCCTTGTCGAGCAATCACCTGAAAACATTGAGAGCAATCTCATCAACCTCTTTACTATCGCCATAAACGCCGCTCAAAAGAGTGTATATATTTCAACGCCATACTTCCTGCCGACATCACTTATTCAGAAAGCACTGCTAGAAGCAGCCGAAAGAGGGGTAGATGTCCGAATACTCACGCAGTATGACAGTGACTTGAAGCTGTTTACTGAGCTTGCTCACGGCGAACTGCATGTCTATAAAAAACATGGCATACGCATCTGGGGCTGGGATAAATCCGTACTGCATAACAAACTCGCAATAATCGACGGAAAATTTGTTATCGGCGGCAGCGTAAATCTGGATGCACGTTCACTGCTTATGAACTATGAGGTCGCTTTCTGCACCGAAAATAATGCTGTTGTTTCTGAATACACTCGAGCCTATCTCAATGATTTAAATCTAGCCAGAGAATTAAGCTACGAAGACACACTGAAAATGATCACACCGAAAAATCTGCTATTCGCTCCGCTACGCAACCAGATGTAAATTCTCTAACGCCGGTTTTCCCGAACCATATAAAACTTTTTTTCATTCACTATAAATAATATCCCGTCCCAAGTACCGATCTTTTGCCCCCAAATTGAGTAGTAAAAAAAAATGCTTGACAAAACCGTATAGCTACTATACAATTCCAGCTATGTTTACTTTTGCTAAAAATCCCAATATCAGTTACCGACTGCTAACAATTGCCTGGCAATTATTCGATTCTGACGGTAAATTCCATTATTATGGCACGGATCAGCTTCTCTATGAAGCAGAGATCCACATGATAATGCATATCAAAGATAATCCTGATCTGCATCTTGCAGCACTAGCGGAAAAACTTGGCGTAACCCGGGGCGCAGTATCACAGGTGATAAAAAAGCTTGAAAAAAAAGGCATGCTTACGAAATCAAAATCACAGACAAACCGCTCAATGCTCCAAATCTCACTTACTGCCAAGGGTGAAACCGCCTATAAGCAGCACCGGCTTTATCATGACGAATTTGACAATGCAGTAAATAGTATTCTGACCTCGGCAACACCGGAAGAACAGGAATTCTTAATTAAATTCCTGGATAACCTGGAAGGAGTTGTTGAAAAATTCAAACACAGTTAACCAAAAAAATTTTTTATCTATAGTGTATAGCAGCTATACACACAGCCAAGGAGACTCCAATGAACCCGAATCAGTCAACAATCACAATTATGCGCGACAACAAAATCACCTCCGCCTTGTTGAAACTTACAATTCCTTCAATTATCGGCATGCTCATAAATGCGCTATACAACGTTATAGATGCCTATTTTGTCAGTGGCCTTGGCACCAGCCAGCTGGCTGCAGTAGCGGTTGCTTTCCCGATAACACAAGTTATAATTGGAATCGGACTGATCTTCGGAACCGGTGCAGCGATGTGCATATCACGTCAAATTGGAGAAAATAAGCTTGACCAGGCCAGTATCACCGCCTCGACCGCTTTCTTTACAAGCGGCATATCCGGCGTTATCATCATCACTGTTAGTATGCTGTTTCTTCCTGAAATACTCTCCGCATTCGGCGCTACCCCTACCATACTCCCTTTCGCGCTGGAATACTCTCAAATCTACCTTAGCGGCTGCATACTAAATATTCTTTTTGTTACCATGAACAACATCCTGTTCGCTGAAGGCGCTGCCAAAAAAGTAATGATTACCATGCTTACCGGCGGAATATTAAACTCCATTCTGGATCCGATTTTTATCTACAAACTGGGATTTGGTATTGCCGGAGCGGCAATAGCGACCATAATCTCCTTTGCGGTGACCCTCAGTATTTATATTCTGCATATTATTCAGAAAAAAGGCGTGCTCAGAATATCAGTAAGGCAGGTACATTTCAAACAGGAGATTATATTTAATCTGCTGAAACTTGGAACTCCAATCTTTGTATTTCAGCTTCTTACCGGAGCGGCTATAGGTCTGACCAATACCGCCGCAGGGAATTACGGTGACTCGGCTGTTGCCGCTTTCGGAATTATAACCAGAATAATCGCTCTGGTATCGTATGTTATTTTCGGTTATGTAAAGGGCTTACAGCCTATAATCGGCTACAACTATGGGGCCGGCAGGTTTGACAGAGTACAGGAAGCACTAACCATCTCTCTGCGCTGGATAATATCCTATGGGATAATAGTCGCTTCCATATTCCTGCTCCTGCCGGAAGCTCTGGTCTCTCTATTCAGCACTACCGACAGAGAACTGGTGACACTGGGCTGCAGAATACTGCAGGCGAACTCGGTTACCTTTATTCTATTCGGGATTATCATGATCTATGCCACCGCTTTTCTGGCTCTAGGTAATTCCCGTAAAGGAGGTATACTCAGCATAGCCCATCAGGGGATATTCTTTATTCCCGCAATACTCCTCCTGCCGCATATTTTCGGTATAGACGGCATAATATATGCGCAACCGCTTGCAGACATCCTCACCTTCATGCTTACCCTTTTATACGCCCGCAATTTTACCGCGAACTATCTGCAACCAGCAAGTACCCGGTATTGCAGAAGCAGCAAATAATATCAACTATATACGGCACAATCAGTAGCACAAACCGCTAACCAGCAATTAATTCTTATGGCCAGAGTAATTACGACTTTTACGGCTGGCCATATACTTATCACGTCCCAAAATAAACCCGGGCATACTCTCAGGATTTACAACCGGACAATCACCCAGCGGCACACCGTCAACGACGCTCTGTCCATAACCGTATTTCACTACCGGTGCCGCCGCGGCCTCACGATATTTAGAATAATATCCCGCTAAACCACTGGCAATACGCTCAACCTCACCGTCAACCTCACCCCGTACCATTATACAGGCTCCAGGGCGCGGAGAAGTAGCATAAAACGTATCCCCCGGCATTCCCAGTTGTTCCAGGATATCCCCCTCATCACCATTTCGGGAAGAAACCAGTTTAGCTCCGTTTGCAGCACGGTAATGCCGGCCAAATTTAAGAAGTTCGATATTATTATTATCAGGGTGTGGATTATACTCCATGAGCTCATAAAGCCTTGAGGAATAACCAATATCAGTCAGCAGGCACCCTCCTGCCGGAGACGGAAAATCCTCCAGCCCCAGTTCAGCGGCCAACTCCAGCTGATTATGCCGCGATCTTCCGGAAAAATCGTAGAGTTTATCCCGGTCCACCCAGCCTTCACGTTCAGGAATTGTCTCTTCAAGAATTCTGGCACAGAGTGGACGCAACAGCAAGCCGTCTCCTCCAAATTCTCTGGCATGATTAAGCACACAGTTCATGGTATGCCGCTGCTGACTCTTCGGGCGCTGCCCGACCACTTCACCACTGCAGATAAAGTCAGCTCCGACTTCACGCATGACCTCAAAACCATTGCGTACCGTATTTATTCTGCAATCCGTACAGGGGTTAAGATTCTTTCCCAGACCGTACTTATTATTCGCCACAAGGCGCATTATCTCCTGCGTCTGATCCCGTATCACCACCCGTTCAGCGCCCAGCAGACCACATTCATGCTCAACTTTCGCCTGCATATTAGCGAGCAATTCCCGACTTTCAAAAGCGTGCATGCCGTGATAAGCTATTACTTCAAGCCCCATTGATTTCATCAATTTTATTATAAGTCTACTATCAAGACCACCGGAATAGAGACAAACGCATTTTTTTACCATTAAATTACCGCCTTCATAAATTATAGTACAATAAATTTTCTAACTTGAATTTATTTAATAATAATATTATTATCGTATTTATAGTATATTATCTGTATAATACTACCAGCTTGTCAATAGCAATGACGCCTGAACGTCATTAGATAATATTTTCTTATCACAATCAGAATCCGGATCGGGGCCAATAATGGAGCAGAATGACTTCGAACATATAGTAGACAGCATTATAGACCTACCCACACTTCCACAAGTCGTGACTACACTTATAAATGCCATAAATGACCCAAAAAGCGATGCCGCCATCATAAATAAAATCGTCGAGCATGACCCGGCTCTGGCCGCCCGTATTCTAAAACTGGTAAATTCATCGTTTTACAGCTTGAGCAAGCCGGTTGACTCCATCCAGCAGGCGGTGGTAATCCTCGGTTTCAATACTATCCGCAGTCTTTCAATCAGCGCCTCTGTTTTCAGTGTCTTCACCGCCAACAAATTTTCCTACGAAGGTTTCTGGAAACAGTCACTGGCCTGCGCCTTTATGATGGACACTCTCTCAAAATATACCTCTATTCTGGATAAAGACGCCACCTTTACTGTCGGGTTATTACACGGTATCGGAAAGATTATTATTGAACAGTACGCTCCTGAAAAATTCGACGAAATACTTAGAATCGGTCACCGGCAGCTGATATCATACAATGAAGCTGAAAAAAATATCCTCAATACAAGCTATACCAATCTTGGTTACTGGCTGACTGAGAAATGGTCATTATCCGAAACTATTCAGGAGAGCATTCTGTACCAGAATAATCCTGATGAAGCTCCGGCTAAAATCAGGGTTCTCACTGCCGCCGCACAATTTGCATTCAAATTTGCCCGTTATAAAGGCTGTGAGAATGGAAGCGATTTCAACAAAGCCCAACCGCCAGAACAGGAACTATGGGACATGTTCGAAATTGCTGATGATGACACACCTGAGGTTATAGCCAATCTCGAATCCTGCATCGAAGCCGCAGAAAACGCTCTCAACGCGCTGAATTAACGGTACAGCTATCAATTTTACACGTAATTTCCTGCAAAAACGCTATTATCAGTTAAACTCAGGCATTAAAAACAGGTTTCAAAGTATTATACTCTGAAACCTGCTGTAAACGATCGAAAACAGCGCTAATCTACAACCCGCACCAGGCAGTAATTTTTCTTACCCTTACGTAAAACCAGTGTTGATTCACTTGCCAGATCATTCAGTCCTACGACCTGATCTTCTCCGGTAAATTTGACATTATTAAGAGAGGCGCCATTCTGCTGCAGTGAACGGCGAGCCTCACCCTTACTCTTATACAGAGGGGTAAGAGCAAGCAGATCAGGAGCTGCTATTCCGGCCTCAAGCTCAGATCTGTCAACGGTAATAGCCGGAACATCGGCAAATATCGCTACCAGATCCTTATCCTCAAGATTTTCTATTTTTTCACCGAAGAAGATGCGTGTTGCCTGCAAAGCACTATCGAGCCCTTCCTGCCCATGTACATATTTCACAACCTCTTCAGCAAGGGTCTTCTGCGCCAGACGTTCATGAGGAGCACTGACAGTAGCTTCCTGCAACTTGTCAATATCCTCCATAGTAAGGAAAGTAAAATATTTGAGATAGGTGATAACACTGGTGTCATCAGAATTCAGCAGGTACTGATACATCTGATAAGGGCTTGTTACTTCAGGATCAAGATAAATTGTGCCGCCTTCACTCTTGCCGAATTTCTTTCCCTGACCATCGGTTACCAGTGGTATTACCATACCATATGCCGTCTCACTCTCGCATTTTCTGATATATTCGATTCCCGCAGTAATATTTCCCCACTGATCACCACCGCCAAGCTGGAGTTTGACATTAAAGTTTTTAAACAGATACTCAAAATCATATGCCTGGAGCATCTGATAGGAGAATTCGGTAAAACTGAGTCCGACATCGGAATTCAGTCTTTTCTTGACCGATTCCTTGGCGAGCATTTCCCCCATACGGAAGCGTTTACCCACATCCCGCAGGAACTCCAGAAAGGTCATCTCGCCGATCCAGTCTTTATTATTCAGGATAATCGCTGAATTTTCACCACAATCAAAATCCAGCAGGCGCTCAAGCTGACGGCGCTGTCCGGCAATATTCTGCTGGATAACCTCTTCACTCAAGAGATTACGCTCGGCATTCTTACCCGAAGGGTCACCGATCATACCGGTGGCACCGCCAATAATAATTACCGGCTTATGCCCTGCGAGCTGCAGACGCCTCATAGTAATAATAGCAAAGAGATTGCCTATCTGCAAACTGGAAGCGGTAGGATCGTAGCCGGTGTAGAACGCTACCGGCTCTTTATCCAGGATATCGCCCAAAGCGTCATCCGAGACACGTTCCACCAATCCGCGTGTACGCAATTCCTCGAGTAAATTTCCCATATTTCTTTTCCTTATGTCTTGTTATTCTAATATAGATCAATATATTATATACAGTATTATAGTGAATGAAAATTCACAGCTTATTCAAAGATAGTACAGATTAACCCTTTAATGTCAACATATTGAACCGGCATATTGGAGAGAAATTGACAGATTCGGCCTCTTCTATAAAACAGAAGATCTCATTTACGTTTGCTAAAACCGGCGCAGCCCGTTTTTTCTCGCATCACGATATCATGAGACACTTCGAAAGAGGATTCAAGCGCGCAGGTATACGGGTGCACCATTCCAAAGGTTTTAATCCCAGACCACGAATGGTTTTTCCTCACCCGCTACCGCTGGGAGTCTCCTCAATCTGTGAAGAGATAGAGGTTGAATTATCCGAAGAATATTCCCTCGAAGAGCTTTTCAAACTACTTGTTCCGGTTTTAAAACCCTGTATTGAGCTTAAAGGAATGACGACACTGAATAACTGTAAAAGAGGCAGAGTCGTCGAATCCTGTACCTATCTGATTGAGAATTTTCCTGACCAGGCGGATCTGACTGCAGCCAACAGAGAGATGCTTGAAGCAGAACAAATTCTAGTCGAGAGAGGACATGGTAAGAAGCGTCGTGAAGTTGAGATCCGCCGCTTCATACTCAGTAGTGAAGTCGCCGGAAACAGTGTCACAGTAAACCTTGCCCACTTTACCGATGGTGCAGGCAGGGCTGATGAGGTTGGGCAGTATCTTGCTCGCAAACTGAACCTCGACTGGCATGATCTTGACTTTACCAAGGTTGCCATGAACTTTAAGAAGTAATTAAGGCCGGCACGGGGATAGGCAGGCCGCAGCAGAAGCAATATTATTTATACCCCCGCATGGTGCGGAAGGTATAGCCGGATTTAAGGAACATTATCCGAAGGCAGATAAGAGAAACAGCACATGTGGTGCCTTATCGAGCCCGGTAATATCCCTTATTTTGAACAATGAATTTTACGGAGTACTATTTTGACTAAAAAGAAAACCGCAGCAAAAGCTGGTGGTACCGACGACAAAAAAGAGAGCTCAGGCTCTACTACCGGTTCCACTGCAGCCAAAAAGAAAACAACTAAAAAGAAGACTGCAAAAAAAACCGCGAAAAAGACTGCAAAAAAGACTACCAAGAAAACAGCCGCAGCCAAGACTACCAAAAAGAAGACTGCAAAAAAAACCACCACTAAAAAGACTACCAAGAAAAAAACCAGCAAAAAGACCACTTCCAAGAAGGTCACTAAGAAGACTGCAGCCAAACAGACACATGAAGCTGAAGACAAACAGTCTCCTGAGACAAAAGTCGAACCACAGGTTTCTGAAAAAGCAGACGCAGAGAACATAACATCTGCAGCAGCTGCCAAACCTGAAACTGCCGCCAATATCACTGAAGAACGCCGACCAAAGTCTATCGACGAGATGACTATTGAAGAACGGCTTGCAGCCAGAAACCAGAAGCAGCAACCCAAAGCAGGAACTGACGCTGCAGAAGACCAGAAAAAAACCAGCAAGGATACTAACAGCTCGGATAAAACCAAAGAGACTACCGAAAAAACAGTCAGCCGCAAACGTCCAAAACGCGAAAAATCCGCAACAAAAACAGAACCTTCCCAAACTCCTGAACCCAAGGCAACAACACTTTCCGGGGAAAAGATAAGTGGCGGACTGCTCGCACTCGAACAGAAAGCAGCCAAGTCACAGACCTCTGAACCTGTTGCCAAAACCAGAAATGAAGAAATAAAAGCTCCAGCGCCAGAAACAGAAAAAGACGAAAAACCAGCTGAAAAAACCGAAGATAATTCTGACGCTGATTCCGATGACAGCGAGAAAAAACTTTCACGTTCTGCCCGCAGGCGCAGAAACAAGCGTAAAAAGAAGGAACAGGATAAAACATATAACAGCAATAATACCGCTGAAGAATCAGCAACAGTACAAAACCTTGCCCCCATTACAGCTTCGGCTATTCTTGCAGAAAAAGAGAAAGAAAACAATACCCGTCAGCGCCGCGAGACCGGACGAAACATGCTGATGAATGTGGTTGATCATGGAGAAATCCGTGTAGCTATAGCCGGTAAAAAAGGACTGGAAGAGATTTATATTGAAAAATCAGGCGGTGAATTTGTTCACGGCAACATTTTCAAAGGTGTCGTGGAGAATGTAGAGCCTAACCTGCAAGCGGCATTCGTAAATATCGGAGCGGAAAAGAATGGCTTTCTTCATGTTCGGGATATAATCTACCCCTTCGGCGGCTATGAAGATATTCTCGGCAAACCAAATCGCCAGAAACCATCAAGCAAACGTCCGCCAATAAACCATATGCTCCAGAAAGGACAGGAGATACTGGTACAGATTACCAGAGAACAGGTCGCGACCAAAGGACCTAGCCTCACAACCTACATCTCACTGCCCGGTCGTTATCTGGTACTTATGCCGGCAGTTAAAAAGCGCGGTGTAAGTAAGAAGATAACCGATAAAGGACAACGGGAAGAGTTGCGTAAGGCACTGGAGCAGCTTGATCCGCCTAATGACATGGGATATATCATCCGTACCGCCGGTATGGGCAAAGGTAAGGATGAGCTGCAGCGTGATCTTGAATACCTGATCATGCTCTGGGAAGCTATCGGCAACCATACCAAGAGTGTTAAGGGACCAATGCCGATCTATCAGGAGAGTGATCTGGTTATACGCGCTATCCGCGATTACTTTACCGACAATATTGACACCATGTATATTGACTCCGAGGATGAATTCAAGCGTGCGCAGGACTTCCTCAAACTGACAATGCCTGAAGATATCAAGCGTGCAAAATACTATGGCGGCTCCGAACCGCTATTCAGCCATTATAATGTCGAGGATGAGATCAGCGAGCTCTTCAGCAAATCTGTACGCCTGAAAAGCGGTGGCGAACTGATAATAGAGCAGACCGAAGCGATGGTGGCAATAGATGTCAACACCGGAAAATACCTGAAGGGAAAATCCTCCCATGATATGGTTCTTAAAATAAATAAAGAAGCCGCACTGGAAATAGCCAAGCAACTCCGTCTTCGCGATATGGGAGGATTGGTAATGATTGACTTTATCGATATGGAATCTGAAGACGACCGCAGAACCGTTGAAAACACCTTCCGCAATGCCATGAAGGCTGATCGTGCCAAGACCACAATTCTACCTATCAGCGCTCTTGGTATAATGGAAATGACCCGCCAGAGAATGAGGCAGAGTCTGAATCTGAGCCACTTCGATACCTGCCCACACTGCGGTGGTACCGGAGTTGTAAAGAATATAGCTACTGTTGAAACCGAATTCCTGCGGGCGCTACGTACCGAACTGCAGGACGGTAAAGACTGCAAAGTCAGGATGAACCCGGTAACAGCGCTGGCAATATCAAATAAATCACGTATTGCCCTCACTGCACTCGAAGAGGAGTTTCACAACTGTATCAGCCTCATAAGTGACCCTTCACTCCTTCCTGACAAGTTTGTAATCGGCAAATAAGAAGCTTTTGCACAAACTTTAGTGTAGTAATCAACCATTCATAACCCTATAATACAATGTATTATAGGGTTATTTTACAGATTATGACTTTGAGGCCAGCCACAAATGAAAAACATACTGCTTAGCATTATACTCACCGGACTGCTGCTGTTTTCACAGACAGCCTCGGCACTGGATACCAAGATACTCGCAGAAGCACAGGATCTTGAAATAAACGGAGAACCTCTCAGCGCACAGATGGAATACACCGGACTGCTGACTGATACAACCAAAGAATATCTGGAAAAGAAAGATCCGGCTTTCAATCTTGCCGCCAGCGAATTTCTACTTGAAAAAATACTTGAATTATCAAAATTTACCGGTGAACTTCAGGATCCGCTGGAGACAATAAAAAAGGTTAATACCGGCGAATTACCACCTACTCTACAATCACGCCTTACTCTGGCTGAAATAACGCTCAAAAAACTCCAAGGTAAAAGTAAAGAAGTCGCAGACCTTACCGGACAGCTTAATTTCATTGATAATATCTATCTGCAGAATACCGAGAACAATGAGATTATACATATAAAAAGTATAGCACCAGATAAATCAATCCCCCTTGGCAGCATACTCGGCAGCAATGAAAGCAGCATGGAAAATGCCTATATTATAATCAAAGCCAAAGGGAATCAGCAAGCCGCACTGCGCTTTGGCAGCAGCGTACCTCTGGAAATAGATTTAAACTCATACCAGATACTCAAGACTGTTTCCGAACGCAACGCTCTAGCCGATCAGCAGTCAATTGGCTTACAGTTACATGACGGTATCAACCTGCTCCGCCTGAAATTCAAAAATAAAGACTCAGCCAACTTCTATTTGCGTCTTACCGCTCCAGACGGCAGCCAGCTAAATAATGCGAATCTGGAGCTTAATTCTGCAGAGCAATTAACCCAGGAGCAACTACTTGAAATAAGTAATAAAGCCAGAACTGCAGAACCACCGGTTCTACCGGCAATCAGTACCGGCGCCGAACAGCAGCTGGCATATATTTTCAGCAATGACAATACCAATCATATAGCCGCGTATTTTCTCGGCTATCTTCTACTCGCACGGGAGACCCTCGCTGATACACCGCAAGCACCGCGACATCTCCTGCTTACCGCAGCCCGCTATAGCCCGGATACGGTAATATATCTTATTGCTATCGCCCGTGCCAGTGATGAAAGTAAACGCTTCATTGCTGACCGGGAAGAGAATATGAAACGAATGTCACTGGAAAAAGCGATAAAACTGGATCCGGAGAATATACTTGCCCGTGCTGAACTGGCGCAGTACTACCTTAATTCCCAGAATAGCCCGCAGCGTGCTGAGACATATATCAATGAAGCACTTAAAATTAACCCTATAGCGGTAATAACCAATATCGTACGCTATGATATTTATAAAGCACGTGGTTGGGAAAGCCGGGCACTGCAGGTTGCCAGAGAAATGGCCAGACGTGATCCTCAGAATCCCATTGTTCAGCGCATTCTCGGTCACGCCGGGATAGACAGTACCACAATTGATGATTCACTTGCAGCTTTCAAAGCTTCCTATTCCACCGATGCCGCCAACAGTACCACCGCAATAAATATTTTCAGACTGCTTATGCGCAAAGACCAGATAACCGAGGCTAAGGCATTTGCCAGACAATACCTTGAACTGGAACCATATAACAGCAAAATACGGGAAGAATACCTGCAGCTGCTGCTGACAACACGCGACAAAGATGCTCTTTCAGCAATAGAAAATGCCCGTAAACTATTTCCCAAGAATGCGGGTTTCACCAGACTTCTCGGTGATTATTATGCAGAAACCGGCAATGAGCAGGATAAAGCTCTCAGCTGCTATAAAGAAGCACTCAGCTATAATCCCGCAGATATCGAACTCTTACGCTATCTGGAATTCCGGGGTATCCATAAAAAATCACCCCTGAAACAAATAAAAAATCTTCAGGAATATGTTGCCACTGTTAGCAAAGACAGGATTCCAACCGGAAGTGATAAAGTATATATACTCAGCGAAAAATATGACCACCTGAATCTCGGAGGCACACGCAGCCGCACCGCCCATATGGTAATAAAGACACTTACCAAAAAAGGCGCGGAAGTGCTGAAACGTTATCCCATATGGTTTGACAGCGATACAGAACAAACGCATATCACTATCTCCCGGGTCATACACCCTGACGGTTCAACCAGTCAATCACAAAACTCGGTAATACGCAGAGACGGCGGTAAAAATATCGCACTGATAGATTTCCCGGCACTTGATGCAGGTGACATCATTGAAATCGAGTATACTGTTGCACAGACAAAACCGAATTTTTTCGGATCTTACTTTGGTAATATCAATCTTTTCAGTAACACGATACCGGTCCTGGAATCAAGATATATCCTTACTTTCCCGGTCTCTGAAAAACTTTACTTCAATACCATAGGAGATGTTCCTGAGCCTGCTATTAACCGCAGCGATGCTGAAATAACCTATACCTGGAGTCTGAAGGATCTACCGGCAATCACTCTAAACCCAAACTCTCCACCGATCAATGAATTATCACCTACGGTGGAAGTTTCTACCTTCAAAGACTGGGACAGTCTTGCCCGCTGGTACTGGAACCTGATACGAGATCAGAACCAGCCTACTCCTGAGATTGAGGCAAAGGTTAAAGAACTGACAATGAATGCTAAAAGTGACCGGGAAAAACTCGAAGCCATCTATAACTGGGTCACTGCCGAGGTCAGAAACAATGCCTGGGAGTTTGGGGTCCATGGCTATAAACCTTACAATGCCGGGACTATTTTCACCCGCAGATTCGGAGACTGCAAAGACAAATCAACCCTTATCAATGTCATGGCCAAACTTGCCGGCATCGAATCCTGGCCACTGCTGCTGCGCTCCACCCAGAGCAACAATGTAGTTAAAGGTCGGGGCAAGGAAGATTTCAGCCTCCCGCTGCTGTCACATTTCAACCACTGTATTTCCTACGCAGAGGTTGACGGGACGCCTTATTTCCTGGACGGTACAATGATGTTCCGGACTATAGATTCAAACCCTTCCACCGATGCCGGGGCAACAGCAGTAATAATTCGTCCTGATGGCGCTGAGATGACCGAAACCCCGGCATATTCCGCCGACAGTAACCGCTGGATAGACTATAGCGGTATAGGTATAAATGCCGAGGGCACAGCCGATATGGACTTCACTATCGCGACAACCGGTGAATCCTCTATGTACATGCGCGCCTGGTTCAGCAACCACCAGACCTGGGATAATGTTTTAAGGGCTGTATGCACAGAACGCTATGGACATGTCAGCGCCGGTATTATTGAAGATTTCGGCACCAATGACGGGCTCGATAAAGATGAAGTCATGCTCAAAGGCAGAGTGCGCATTCGCGGCTACGCTCAGAAAAATGATAATAAGGAGCTGACCTTCAATATTCCTCGTCCTTTGCTCAGCCGAACCGAAGACTCCAGCGGCTCCTTCCCTCAAGAATTAAGCACTTTCGCCATAACTTCACAAAGAAGTACCGACCTGATTCTTCCAACTCTTTACAAGGTTGAACGTCATCTCAAGATAGAGTGGCCTGCGAACTGGGAGCTACTGGAGAAGATGCCTGAGGATGTGAACATCGATAAGCCTTTCGGAAGACTGAGCATGAAATTCAGCCGAATAAACAACACCCTTAAGCTTGATTACATAATGGAGCTTAAAAAGATCAGAATAACCAGCGCTGAATATACGGATTTCCGTGATTTCTGTTTCAAAGCCGACCTTCCTGTCCGCACCAGCTTTACTCTTCGCCCCGAAAAAGAATAATAATTCAGGCGTTGAAAATCAAGACCGAATCAAGCAGGCGGAGCCGGTGATAACACCGGCTCCGTCTGCTTGATTACAACCCGTATAAGTATTATTTTCCATTTATACTACAACTTGATTCGCAAATTTTCTTAACCGCCCGTGAAGCGCTAAGCGGCGTAGCCATTGCACCAGCTCCCGCAACGCACCCGCCTTCACAGGTCATCACTTCAATCAGATTAGCATCCTTCAGCTTACCCTCCGCATACATCTGCAGTTTCTTCAAGGCCTTGGCTGAAAGTCCATTGATGCTCACAGACTTTACCCCCGCATCATCCGGAGCATAAGCCTCAACCGCACCGGCAACCCCGCCGGTTATGGCAAAACCTCTGCCCTCCCTGCTTGGCTGTGAGTCAAAAACGATACCCTCCAGCTGTTCTATCTCAATATTACCGGCAACAAAGAAAGTACCTAATTCTTCAAAGGTGAGAACATAATCGACGCATTCATCATCGAAACCCTCCTGCCGTTTGGCCACGCACGGACCGACAAAAACAGTCACACAATCCTTATTCCGCTCTTTCTCAGCGGCGGCCGTATAGTGCATGGGGGTTCTCGTCTCAGAGACATAAGGCAGAAGATCGGTAATATGTTTCTTAACACTCTGCACATAAGCCGGGCAGCATGATGTCGTCATAAACGGCTCACCCTCTGCCATGCGTTCGATAAACTCCTCCGCCTCCTTGACAGTAGTAATATCAGCACCCTGTGCAACCTCAACCACACGGTCAAATCCGAGTTCTATAAGTCCGGCCGCTATCTGCTCCAGACTACCTGGAAACTGTCCTACAATCGCCGGAGCGAGCATCGCCACTACCTCACCTTCATTCTTAAGAGCTCTGGCAACATCAATAACCTGAGATTTTTCCATAACCGCGCCAAAAGGACATGAACGCATGCAGCGTCCGCAACTGGTGCACTTGTCAAAATCTATCGTTGCCTTACCGGTCTTATTCTTACTGATCGCTCCAACCGGACAGGCCTGTTCACATGGCACCGAGACCTTGGTTACCGCATTATACGGACAGACTGTCTGACATTTACCGCAATCAATACATTTATCAGGGTCAATTATCGAACGGCCATTCACAACCGTAATAGCATCCTTGGGACAGTTGAGCATACACGGTCTGGCCAGACACCCCTGACAGACATCGGTAATAAAATAACGATTATTAACACATCCCTTGCACGCCAGATCAAGCACTGTCATGACCGGCCCTTCAAGCTCCTCGCGTTCCAGAGCCTCACGGGCATAATCATTGAGCAATTTACTGTCATCCGTATCATCTTCAGCCGCCCAGCCGAGCGCGGCGATACTGCGCAGTCTGATTATCGCTCTATCCTTATAGATGCAGCAGCGCATACTCTCCTGCTCTTTAGGAATCATCTGAAACGGTATATTTCTGGTTTTAGTTTCGAGCTCCCCCTTATTGAAGAGTTCGAGCAACCTGATAAGTATCTCGCGTTTTATCTTGGTTGCATTATTCTGACACTGCATTTTGAGCCCCTCCTGAATCTATTTTGAAACCTTCCTTATGTGCCGGACAAAGTACAAGCCATCAGCCGATACAATTGCGAACCTTTTCCGCAAGGAGCCGCACCGTCGCCTCCGGTACTATCTCACCATTGATCCGGGCGTATGGAGCCTTACCGAACTCACGATCCTTGCACAGGCCAATACAGGGAGAAGGTACAATTTCGACCCGGCTCCGCTCTTCAGGAGAAAGCAGGTTTACAAACTCTTCCAGACCGGAGCCACCCATCACAAAACAGGTAGTTCCCATACATAACTCGACCGTTATTTTATCCATAACAATTTCATCTCCATAACATTACCTGCCTTACAGGCACTAGATATATTCAACATCCACAACCTTCAGATACTTTTTCTCCAAAGACTTTTTCATCCGCTTGACAATATTCCGGCGCATCTCCAGATCAATCGGTAATGTCGGATCCTGATGAGCCTCATTTATTTTGGTTCCAATCACAAAATTAATGTGATCATTATTCAGCAGCACTTCGACCATTCTTCCAGCCGGATCATTATCCGGATAACTTCCGCTCTCCAGATACTGCACCGCCCGGGTAAGGGTCAGAATCCCTTCAGTAACCATTGTTGCCGGTTTCATCCGTGAAGCCGGCGGCAGATCATTACCGGCACTCTCCAGATCCATATCGATCTTCTCACCGAGCTCACGGGAGATTATCTGTGCTGTTGTACCACCACAGACTACCGAACTTCCACGGTGACTACGCAGAAGCTGTGCATACTCCCGATCTTTATTCTGATCAAACGGAGGACCGCTTAGAACCAGCGCGGTACGCGGTCTTCTGAAATATATTACCGCACAGCTGATATCATCACGTGCCACTCTGTCCGGCCACTTGGCCAGCGCCGCATTGCGCACCATAAGCGCCAGCTCACGTGCTGAGATATCCGGCTTATGAGTAAGAACATTGAGTATATAATCCCGACAACCCTCACTCTGCCAGCCGAAAGCATATTCCTTACTGCCGATTCCCGCCTGAGAAACACCATCGGAACAGATAATGATTCTGTCCCCGCACTGCGGCACAAAGGATGACGCATACATCGCCCGAGCCTCATCCTCACCGCCAATACGCTCACGCTCTATCGGAACATTTATACCGTTACGAATCAGCAGAAATGGCGGGTTACCCTGTTCCACAATACGCGCCCGCTCCTCAAGAATACAGTCAACAATTGTGAATGTCGAATAACTTATCTTCCGCACCTGACAGATTGGCAGCGAATCACTCATTATCTTTGAAAATTTCATTATATCACGATTAGCCGCCGAAAACCGCTGCGCCATAGTCGCAGTCATGGTAGCGAGAATATTCGCTTTCACCCCGCTGCCGAGTCCGTCAGCAAGTGTAGCTATCAGCCGGTTCTCATTTAGCAGACGGGTTGACTGAAAGGCATCACCACAGAC
The DNA here is from genome assembly GCA_963677015.1 of Planctomycetota bacterium. Classification (GTDB taxonomy): domain Bacteria; phylum Planctomycetota; class SZUA-567; order SZUA-567; family SZUA-567. The sequence continues at coordinate 801,104 of OY781533.1, read as the reverse complement.
ATTCTGCCCATTCTTGATCCACTGAGAACACTCAACTTCAACGAAGATATCAGAATTATTCATCAATCCTTCTCCGTTACATAATCATCGGCTATACGACTCAACAAGACCTCGGTATCGGTAATATGCTCACCCAGCAGACACGCTATCTCCTGCACTGTAGTTATATTCTTCTGAATGACCTCTTTGGCACGCTTGGCAATCTGCTCACGCTTGAGTTCCTGATTGGTAACATCCTCGATAACCGCTCCAACCACCTTGCCCCGCTCAATCACAAAAATATTGACATTGAGCAGCTTATCAGCGCACTCCAGATGCTCTCGCCGGATATCCTCGCCGGTCCGCAGCGCCGTAGAAAAATATTCCCCGAAAGGCAAGATACTCGCCAGACGCGCACCCTTGAGCCCGGGAATAACCTCAAACGCATTCTCAGTATCCTCGCCAAAGAGCCGGGCAAAAGAAATATTACTCTCAATAATTTCCATATTTTCATTGATAATAACCACCCCGGACGGCATAGAGCGCAGAAGCGCATTGGCCTTCTTCTGTGCCAGACGCCGCATGTATGAGACACACATTGACTCTTCCGCCCGGTTACGCGCAAGTGCGGTAGCAAATTCACGACAGGTATTATAACCACAACCACCGCAGTTCAATTCATCTGCCGGTGAATCCTTGCCCACCCGCTTCATTGTTGCCGCCATTTCCTCCGGAGTCAATTCCGGCTCAATCTTTACCGCCCCGGCAAACTCCATTTCCACTACAGGTGCCGGTGGACGTTTTACAGAATCAACACTTATACTGCCGGAACGAGAAATATCCAGAATACTTTTCAGACCGGGCTTGCCGTTATCCATACCCGCCCCGCCCAGACAGCCATTCTCACAGGCCAGCGTTTCAATAAAGACAACACCCTCTATCTCCTGCTCATCCAGAGTATCCAGAATAGAGCTGATCTTATCAATTCCAGAGATACAGACCATATCCGGTCTTACTCCGGAAAGATGCGGCTTTATCGTCTCAATCATCCCGCCCTCTACCGGATAAAGAACTCCCTCTTCAGCCGCAGCGAGGACAAACTCCTCACTTTCAGCAGTGACACCAGTGATATCCAGCTCAATACTTGCCAGCCACTGCCGTATTTCCTTGAAAGTGAGACCTACACTTATATAGTCGCTGCACGCATCGGCTTCATTCTTTTTTGCAGTACACGGTCCGATAAATACCACCTCTGCATCTCTACCGAAGTAACCTTTGATCATATTGGCTGTGACAACAGCCGGAGACGCTACCGGCGTAATATTACGTGCGAAATTACTGTAATGCTGTTTTATATAATCCACAGCCGCCGGACAGGCACTGGAAAAATAAACCCCGCGTTCCTTCTCCTGCAGCAGCTGGGCGGTATAGCGTGAAACCTCCTGCGCTCCTAAAGCCGCCTCTACAACCCCGGCAAATCCCAATTTTTTGAGTGTTGCAATAAGCTGCTCGGAGCTGATCCCGGGAAACTCCGCTTTCCAGCTTGGAGCAATACAGGCAAAAACCTTACTGCTATGCTCCAGCATTATTTTTACCCTGGATATATCATTACGTATTTTTTTCGCATCAGACGGGCAGATCTCTACGCAATGCCCGCAGGCAATACACTTTTCAGGATCTATTGATGCATGAGCATCCTTGACCACAATCGCTTTGGAAGCGCAACTGCGAAGACATTTATAACAGTCAAGACACTCTGTTTCCTGAGTATATACAGCAAAACGTCTATTCATATCAATCAACTCCATGTAATTACTAACCGCAGATACAGCAAAAACCACCATACATAATCTACTTTATGACTCTCCCGGAGCCGGTATTAAGCCTGTCCGACTGGGATTTGCCGAACCTGCTCTCAAGAATATCCCAGATCACTTCCTCATCAACATTGTGATACTCTTCATCACCAATAGTTATATTCGGTCCCTCACCGCATTTACCACAGCAGAGATCGCCACGAAACTCGATCATGTCTTCAAGATTTCGGGTACGGATAAAGCCTTCAATTATCTCCTTTACCCTGAGGTTGCCGCGAGAATAACAGGAACTGCCCATACATATCTTAATACAAAGTTTTTTGTCCATAATCACCACCAATCAGTAAAAAATTACTTATTAACTATCAACCTATAATACCACAAAAAACTAAATATTCAAGCAAAAAGATATTTTTTTACTCAATACTCAATAATAATTAATCAGCAATATATAAAGACTTCCAGCAACACAATTATAACAGCAAAAACATTTTTTTACTTGTAAAACATTTCCCTGATACCAGTATTTATTTATTGACATATTTTACAATAAAGGATAGTATTGACTTTTTCGTTACACAATCATTTCTGTTACGTTGTTGTTAATTACATTATTAAAAGGATATAACTATGAAAGCATCATTTCAGCTCTCACTACTCGCTTTATTCGCTGCGGCTATTTTCAGTTTCTCCGCACAGGCTGACTCAAAGGTCTACAATGTAGGGACAGAACCAACATTCCCTCCTTTTGAGATGCTTGATAGTGATAGCGGTGAAATTACCGGATTTGATATCGACCTGCTCAAAGCTATAGCCGAGGATCAGGGATTTGAGGTTAAAATTCATTCCCTTGGTTTTGATGGTCTGATCCCAGCCGTTCTTACCGGCAAAATCGACATGGCCGCCTCCGGTATCACTATAACTGATAAAAGAGCCAAGGTTATTAATTTCTCAACCCCATATATTGAAGCCGGCATCGGTGTTCTTATCCGCAAAGATGATGCGTCAATTAAGACTCTTGATGACCTGAAGGGTAAAACTGCAGGAGTACAGATCGGTACCAGTGGTCAGAAAGCTGCTGAAGATCTGAAAGCTGCGGGCAAACTGGCAAATATTGTCGTCATGGATAATGCCAGCCTTGCTGTTACCGATCTGCTCAAAGGCAGAGTAGACACCGTTATTAATGATATCCCGGTCAATAACGCGTTTATCACTAAGAGCGGCGGAAAGCTGATTATGCTTGAAAAGCCACTCAATAAAGAAGAATACGGCTTTGTCACCGCTAAAAACAGCAAAGAACTTTTGGATATGCTCAACAAAGGTCTCGCCAATGTTCGCGCTAATGGCACTTACGACAAGATCTATGCAAAATACTTTACAACAAAATAGTTCCGGAACCAATACCTTACCAATGTAAGGTTATAATTATTATATAACACCCCGGTACATTCATCGTACCGGGGTGTTTTTATCTGTAAGTATTGTATTGACATACACTCTCGTTAGTATATTATTGACTCTTTGTTTTTCCTGTTAACCCCATTAAAGATTGGATAAAGGGCTTTATGTCTCTACCACTGGCTCTTATTGACTGGCTTATATCCAGTATCAACGGCTTTATTACTGATTTTGTTCCGCAGCTGGTTCAGGTATTCCCGCAACTTCTGCGCGGTGCAGTTACTACCCTTGGTGTCACAGTAATAGCCGTATTATTCGGTACTGTATTCGGGCTCATATTCGGGCTGCTCAAACTCTCGAAAAAACCTTTTTTACATTACCCTGCAGTCATATATATCGATATTGTCCGCGGCACACCGTTATTACTGCAGATCCTTATGTGCTACTTCCTGCTACCGTCGGACATTACAGGAGTATTCGGAACTGAGAATTCTGCTCTCTTCTCAGGCATCATTGCCTGCAGTCTGAATTCTGCCGCCTACGTCGCTGAAATTATGCGCGCAGGTATACAGTCCATAGACCGCGGACAGATGGAAGCAGCCCGTTCGTTAGGGCTTAACAAATCTCAAGCCTATACTAAAATTATTCTGCCACAGGCAGTTCGCAGAGTTATTCCGCCTCTTGGCAATGAAGTCATTATTCTGCTCAAGGACAGTTCACTTCTCTCTGCCATAGGTGTTACAGAACTGGTTCAGGCCGGCAAACTTTTTGCAGCCAGAGAGTTCGCATTCTTCCCTGCCTATATCGGCATTGCAATAGTATATCTGATTATGACTATAACTATTTCCCGTCTTATCCACTGGTACGAAAAGAGGCTAGGTATTAATGATAAAGATAACTAATCTGCATAAATCCTTCGGTACACTCGAAGTACTCAAAGGAGTCAACGCCCATATCAAGAAACGCGAAGTTGTCTGTGTAATCGGCCCCTCCGGTTCAGGAAAGAGTACCTTCCTTCGCTGCATCAACCGACTTGAAGAACCCACCAGTGGCAGCGTTATCGTAGAAGGAGTAGAGATAACCGATCCTACCGCCGATATCAACAAGGTACGAACCGAGGTGGGAATGGTTTTCCAGCATTTCAATCTCTTCCCGCATATGAATGTCTTGAATAATATTGAACTTGCCCCCAGACTTATACGTGGAATGAATAAAGAGCAGGCTCGTCAGACAGCCACCGAACTGCTGCAGAGAGTTGGGCTAACAGACAAACACAACGTCTACCCCGATAAACTTTCCGGCGGTCAGAAGCAGCGTGTCGCTATCGCCAGAGCTCTGGCAATGCATCCGAATATCATGTTATTCGATGAGCCAACCTCCGCACTCGATCCTGAAATGGTCTGCGACGTGCTAAACGTTATGAAAGATCTCGCGCAAGAATGCATGACCATGGTTGTAGTAACGCATGAAATGGGATTTGCCCGCGAAGTCGCTGACAGAGTATTATTTATGGACCAAGGGATAATTCTTGAAGAAGGTACTCCTGAAGCCATTTTTGATAATCCGCAACATGAGCGCACCCAGGAATTCCTTGAAAAAGTACTCTAATTGCTGCGGATAATTTATAATGAATTAACTATAGCCGTCCGCTAATCCGTTTTAACGGATCATAATCATTCAAGGCCTCAGCAAGCTTGTACAACTGCTCACGTACTGCATCGCCGTCATCAACGCCAAGAATCTCACCGAAAATCTTCTCCTCTTCAACCAGCACTTCAACTATACGCTTGTTAACACCACGCCCTTTGGCTGTAAGTTCGATCACTCTTTCGCGCTTATCACTCTCACTTTGCATCCTGACCACATATCCCTCGCGCTCCAGACTGTTTATTAATTTGGTAATAGTCGCCTTGTTATAGCCGAAATAGCGGTTAAGCTCGGTCTGGTTCAATACTTTTTCAGTCTTTATAAGAATGATAAGCACCTCCATCTGCGCTTTATTCAGATTACAGTCACGCAGTTTAGCATCAACAAAACGCTGACTGAAACGATGCAGAATAGAGATACTTCTGCCCAGCGCAAAACAGCCATGAGGAAACACCGGATTATCTCCGCAATCAGCCTCAGTCATTATCAACCTCTCTTCCATTTTTTAAATTATAAAAATTACCATCATACTGCTACCGGCTTCACCCGGGATCTATATATTTTTAAAGCATAGGTAATGGTAAAAAGCAGACTCAAAGCTTCTGTGAGAGGAAAAGCCATCCAGACACCTGTAACCCCGATCATTCTACTCAGTACATACGCCAGAGGAATAAGTAATACTATCTGTCTTAAAAAAGACGCATACATGCTTAGCTGCCCGATTCCAAACGCCTGAAAAGCACTGCTCAGAATAACCGTAATCCCCAGCAAAGTAAAGCTCAGACTGATAATTCTGGTGCAGCTGACTCCCAGGGCAATCAATTCCGGCAGGCTGCTGAAAACCTCCATAATCGGTCTGGCAAAAACAATAAGCAGAGTACTTCCCAGAAGCATGAATGCAATTGCATAAATCATACTGTATTTTATCGCGCCCTTGATTCTATCATTATTTTTTGCGCCGAAACTGTAACCGACAACCGGCATCATTCCCTGAGTCAGACCTATTACCGGCATAATGACAATAGCATTAAGCTTGAAAAAAGCCCCGAACGCAGCGACAGCAAAAACTGAAAACCCGGAAAGAATAAGGTTGATACAGCCAACCATTATCGCCGCAAGTCCTTCAATAAACATACTTGGGATACCGACTTTCAGTATTTCTCTGATTATATCCATATCGAGCCTGAAATTCAAATGCAGTTTACTTAATTTAAGCTGTAGTGGATTATGCTTGAGTTTTATCAAGGCATAAACCATACTGATTAACTGCCCGATTACAGTCGCTGTAGCCCCACCGACAACATTGAGTCTTGGAAACGATAACAATCCGAAAATCATGATCGGATCGAGAATAATATTAGTAACCGCACCAAGTATCTGCGTTTTCATCGGATTTATCATATCACCTGTAGCCTGCTGGATCTGATTCAGAATAACACTCATAATCATCCCGATGGAACCATACACCACAATATTGGTGTACTGCAGTGAATATCTGATAATTTCCGGGTCGGTCGAGAACTGAGCATAAAACTTACCAATAAATAAATAATTCAACACTGAAAGGAGTAACCACACTACCAGCCCAAGGATTATTCCATGCTCAGCAGCGATTGCAGCAACGTCAAGCCTGCCTTCTCCTATCTTTCTGGATACATATGAGTTGATACCTATTCCCAGACCGACAATAATTGAAATCATTACCAGCTGCACCGGAAATGCCAGAGAGACCGCCGTAAGAGCATTACTGCCAATTTTTGATATAAAGATACTGTCAACAACATTGTATAACGCCATAACAAACATGGATATTATGGCCGGCAATGACATAACCATAATCAGTTTCTTCATATTCATTTCTGCCATACGTTTTATATTTTCATTCATTATAATCTCCACAATTAAATTAGTTGCCAAGGCAACGATACTGAAATATACCATATTTAGTTGCAAAGATCAACTTTTTTTTTGCTTTTATTTTATGCCTTCAATTCCTTGATTCACCACACTTACTATGCCTATATTTGCAACAAATAAAAAAGCAGCAGCTCACAAAAGAGCCGCTGCTTTAAACACTAAAATTATAATAATTATTTTATTCTGTAGCCATTGCCGGACGTACCCGATTACGGTAGACATAAAGCGCATAAGTCACAGTAAAGAATAGACTCAATCCTTCTGTCAGCGGAAAAGCAACCCAGACTCCGGTAACACCGAAAAACCGGCTGAGAACATACGCCAGCGGAATCAACAGAATAATCTGCCGTAGAAATGACGCATACATACTGAGCTCTGCAATTCCAAAAGCCTGAAAAGCCGCCCCGATAATTATGGTCACACTCAGTAAAACATAGCTGGTACTTATAATACGAATACAGCTTACACCAAGACTCACAAGTTCGGCTTTATCACTGAAAATATTCATAATCGGTCGGGCAAACACCAGCATCACGATAGTACCCAACAGCATAAACGCCAGTGAATAAATCATACTGTACTTTACCGCCTGTTGTACCCGGTGCCTGCTTTTTGCACCGAAGCTGTAGCCGACGACCGGCATCATGCCCTGGGTCAATCCTATCACCGGCATAATAATTATAGCATTCATTCGGAAAAAAGCCCCAAACGCCGCAACCGCCAGTTCCGAAAACCCGACAAGAATATAATTAACACTGGCGACCATTACCGCCCCAAGCCCCTGAATAAGCATACTCGGCAGCCCGACCTTCATGATTTCTCTGATAATATCAAAATCAAGTTTGAAATTTACATGCAGAGTACTCAATTTCAGATTAAGCGGATTATGTTTAAGCCTTATTATCGCATATACCATACTCACAAACTGTCCGATAACCGTCGCCGTTGCCCCTCCGACAACCTCCAGCCGGGGAAAAGAAAACAGACCGAAAATCATGATCGGATCCAAAATAATATTGGTTATCGCCCCGGCTAGCTGGGTGCGCATCGGACTTATCATATCCCCGGTTGACTGCTGAATACGGTTTATCGTAATACTCAGAATCATCCCGATAGAACCATAGACTACAATATTGGTATACTGTAATGCATACTGCAAAACCAGCGGATCATCGGTAAACTTCGCATAAAAAGTCTTTATAAAGAGAAAATTACCTGCCGAAAGCAAGACCCAGATTATAATTCCCAAAACCAGCCCATGCTCAGCCGCCGCTGCTGCCCGCTGCATGTCACCTTCACCCAGTTTCCTTGAAACATAGGAATTAACCCCGATACCCAGGCCGACAATCGCCGAAATCATTATCATCTGCACCGGAAATGCCAGAGTCAGAGCGGTAAGCGCCCTGCTCCCGAGATTAGAGATAAAAATGCTGTCCACGACATTATACAGTGCCATCACAAACATCGAAATAATCGCCGGTAAAGCATTGACCATTATCAGTTTCTTCATATCCATTTCGGCCATACGCCGTAGATTTTTATCATTCATATATCTTTCTCCCAAAGAAGCGCTTGGTTGCATATTGCAACCAAGCGCTATAATATTCATACTTTTAATTTTGTCAACCACTACCCAGCAAAATTTTATATCTTCAACCACAGCATAATGCTACAACGAAACTAAAAAATTCGAGCAATAACAACCTGCATGAATATTAAATTATATTCAATAACTGCTTAGTAATAATAATGCTATTACTTAATGTACCCGCACCCGAAAAATCATGTGCGCCAGATAAAATAAAACATTTATATGCTAAAAAAAGATTACACCCAGGTATAAAAAATACATAGCATATAATCCCCATAAACTCAAATATAATCAGAGCTATATTGATTATCATGCCTCATAAAAAATACTTTTTACTCAAGCTGTCCAACTATTCCGATAAAGATTGAAAGAATAAGAGTTTATAAAACAGCTTTAACTCAATATAATTTATAGCAATGTCGATAAAAATTAAGTTCTTTCAAAAAAATATTTATTTTTTTTAAAATGAATAAAAGCTTAACGGCAATTAATTAATGAAATAGTCTACTTCTATATCTGCATAACGGTCAAGGTTGACTAAAAACGGGGTAATATTATACAGAAAAGATATAAGGTTAGACTTGGGGACTTTGACATTTAACTACAAAATAACACGATGTCTTATCATAGGAGAAATAACATGCGTTTTGTAAAAAGGTCTGTACTGGCACTTATTGGCGCTTTCGTACTAACCGCCCTGCCTGGATGTGAATCAGTAACAGGAATCAAAGAAGAAAACCAGCAGCTTCGCGAAATCATTCTGAAACAGGAGGATGAAAACCGCAAACTGATGGCCGAACTGGAAGCACTCCGCTCACGCCCAGAAGGAATAGACCCGGCCGAGCTTGAGGCTCGCGAAATCGAGATCAACAAGCGCGAGAAGCAGCTGGCTGTTCTGCGCTCTGCACTCAGACAGATGCAGGGACAGGTCGCATTGTCAGAAAAGATCGAAACGCAATTGCAGGCTCTGGCAGACGAACTTGGCGGCGAACTTGTCGGAAACAAACTGGTACTGCCTATGGATTATTACTTCAAATCCGGTCAGTATACTCTCATGCCGGAAGGAAAGAAGAAGCTTGCCCGTTTTGCCCAGGTGCTAAAAGACTACCACTTGCAGCTTATGATCGTAGGCCATACAGACAATGTGCCGATCAAACATCTGCGTAAAAAAGGTATAACCAGCAACAGACTACTTTCACTATACCGGTCGATGGCAGTTCTTGATCATCTGGCTAAGAATGGCTATGATAAGAATCTAATGTATCCAACCGGCTGGGGTGAACTTAAACCGCTTTATCCAAATGATACAGCAAAACACCGTCAGCTTAACCGCCGAGTCGAGATCTATGTTGATCCATCAGAGAGCGGACTGTTGAATGCTTCAGCCATTACCGATGTTAACCCAGCATATGGTGATCAGACAACCACAACGACAACCATCACCGATACAACAATTACCGATAATGGCGGTCCGGTTATAGCAACCGAATAAAGTTATAACCAGTTGTAGTGACTGATACAGAGTACCCCAGAGACTCAATGCTGATAATCCGGCATTGAGTCTTTTTTATTTATCTTTTATTAGCTGTTTATACAGCCGGCTACATGACAGGAAAAAAAATGATAACAGCACAAAGCACCGAAACCAGCTACACCACCCGTATAACCAATAACACTGCCGATATTATGGCGGACGTAACTCCTGATAAAGGCGGCACCGGAAATTACTTCCGACCACATGATCTTATCTGCTCCGCCTTCGCCTCCTGCCTCAATATAACCCTGCGTATGGTTCTGGAAAAAAAGAGAGTCAGTTATAATAATATTGAGGTTAAAGTTGATCTGGATCGTAGTGATCCTGACAAAACAGTATTTCTTTATGACATTAACCTGGATGCAGCTATTACACCGGAGGAAAAAGAAGAAATCATCGCCACAGCCATAAATTGCCCGGTGCGTAAAACCCTCTCAAAAACGCTGGAATTTTCAGCCATGTCAGACAAATAATTTTATCTGAAAATTTTATCAGCAACCCACTGATTGTCAGTAAAAACTTCAGCAGTCCGGGACTTTACTCCCGGCCTGCTTTTCTTGTTACCCGGTCATACCTGACAAGTCATTTTGACCAGCAGAGCAGCAACACAAATAATTTAATTTCATTACAAATATCAATAAGATCCTTAACAACAAGACATTACACAAACACCAGCAATACCGCAAGAATTTGGCACAGTAATTGTAACAGACAAACAATAACCGAAGTATATCATTCTGTTTTGTCAAATAGACAATAACAGAATGTGTGATAATAATTTCAATATGTTTTAGTGGAATATATTTACTAGATTTGAAAAAGGAGTTTAAACATGGCTTTTCAACCTTTAGGTGACAAAATTATTGTTAAACGTCTTGAAGCAGCTGAGATGACAAAGGGCGGAATCGTACTGCCTGATTCTGCCAAAGAGAAACCCAAAGAAGGTATTGTTATTGCTGTAGGCCCAGGAAAAGTCTGCAGTGACGGCTCTCGCAGCCAGATGCAGTTAAAAAAGGATGATCAGGTTCTGTTTACCTCATATGCCGGTACCGAAGTAAAGTATGAAGGTGAAGAATACCTTATCATGACTGAAGACGATGTATTGGCAGTTGTAGAATAAACCGCCTTTTTCAGGTTTCACGGTTTTTTATTGATTAACAGATAATTAAGGAGCGAACAATATGTCAGCCAAAAAGCTAGCATTTGACGTAGACGCCAGAGAAGCGGTCAGGAGTGGAGTTAAACAGCTTGCCAAAGCCGTAAAGGTCACCCTCGGCCCACGAGGTCGTAATGTTGTTATTGAAAAAGCTTTTGGAGCACCAACTGTAACCAAAGACGGTGTAAGTGTTGCCAAAGAGGTAGAGCTCGAAGATGCTTATGAGAACATGGGTGCACAGATGGTTAAATCTGTAGCCAGCAAGACCTCTGACACTGCTGGAGACGGTACTACAACTGCTACCGTACTTGCCGAAGCAATCTTTGAAGAGGGTTTGAAGAATGTAACCGCAGGAGCCTCTGCCATGGCTCTTAAGCGCGGCATTGATAAAGCGACAACTGCTCTTATAGAAGAGCTTAAAAGCATATCCAAGCCGGTAAAAAGCGGCAAGGAAATAGCTCAGGTTGCTACTATTTCTGCAAATGGCGACAGTGATATCGGTGAGAAAATTGCCACAGCTATGGACAAAGTAGGTAAAGACGGTGTTATTACGGTAGAAGAAGGTAAAGCCCTTGAAACCACCATCGATCTTGTAGAAGGCATGCAGTTTGATAAAGGCTACCTCTCACCACATTTCGTCACCAGTGTGCAGGACATGTCATGTGTAATGGAAAACCCATATATTCTAGTTCATGAAGACAAGCTCTCAAATATCAAGGATCTCGTTCCAATCCTAGAAAGAGTAGCTCAGGACAGAAAACCTCTTCTGATCATAGCCGAAGATGTTGAAGGCGAAGCACTCGCAGCTCTGGTAATAAACCGTCTTCGCGGCACCTTGAATGTATGTGCGGTAAAAGCTCCTGGATACGGAGACCGCAGAAAAGCCATGCTTGAAGATATCGCTGTTCTGACCGGTGCCCAGGGTGTATTCAAAGATCTGGGTATCAAACTCGAAGAACTTGATGTATCTGGCCTCGGTACTGCCAAGAAAGTTATTATTGACAAAGAAAACACCACTATTATCGAAGGTGCAGGCACTACTGCAGAGGTAAAGAGCAGAATTGATCAGATCAGAAATGAAATCGAAAACAGCACTTCCGATTATGACAAAGAAAAACTGCAGGAAAGACTCGCCAAACTCGCCGGCGGTGTTGCTCAGATCAATGTTGGAGCTGCAACCGAGGTCGAAATGAAAGAGAAGAAAGCCCGAGTTGAAGACGCACTGCATGCGACCAGAGCCGCAGTGGAAGAAGGTATTGTTCCTGGAGGTGGTGTTGCACTCATAAGAGCCAAAAAAGCTCTGGATAAACTCAAGGGTGAAGGTGAAGAAGAACAGATCGGTATCGATATCATCAAACGCGCCATCACCGCTCCTATGCGCACAATAGCGTCAAACGCCGGCAAAGAAGGCGCAATCATTATTCAGGCTGTTGAAGAGAACAATGACGTAAACTTCGGTTACGACGCCCGCAATGATAAATATGTCGATATGATCAAAGAAGGTATCATAGATCCAACCAAGGTTACCCGCAGTGCACTGCAGAACGCAGCTTCTATCAGCGGTCTGCTGCTGACTACAGACTGTATTATTGCGGACATTCCTGAAAAGAACCCTCCTATGCCTCCAATGCCAGGCGGCGGCATGGGCGGAATGGGTGGCATGGGCGGCATGATGTAACCCGCAACAAATAGAAACATCTAACAAACATTGGGATCTGCATTATTATATGCGGATCCCTTTTTATCTTTATTAACAGCCTTAAGCCCCATACATACTCATATTTGTAATGCCGTATAAAAAAATTAGCCCCAGACCTAATTGAGGATGACATATAAAAAAAATATGCTAAAATACACTTATGAACAAATCAGCCTCAACAATAAAGTTTGCCTGATAACGTTATCCCCCAAAAGGATAACCCCAACACCTGTCATTAAATTGAGAGAGAGCACGCAAGATATGAGACTATACCTGTTGATATTCCTGATTTCCCTGAATGTCCTGTGTGCGGCGCCACTTCCGGCTGCCGAAGCACCCCGCAAAATTATCGTGCCGATGCATAATATAAATCCTATCTTCATCTTCAATCAGAATGGCCACCACGGCGGTATAAGTTTCGAACTGCTCAAAGCAATCGCCACTCGTGAAAACTGGGAACTGGAGTTCATTCAGATGACCATGAAGGATCTTAACGATTACATGAAGTATAATCAGGATTCCAAGGTATCTGTTCTTACTTTTTTAGCTAAAAACAACCAAAGAACGCAGTATCTGGATTTTACAGAAAAATCCATCTTAGACGTATGCAGCACCCTTATCACCAGCAGCAGCAATAGACTGAGTAAAATTTCCGACCTGAACAATCAGAAAATTGCCGTGATGAATTCCAGCGCATCGGCAGAAATTTTTATCAATATAATCAATGATCTTGATATCAACTGCGAAATACTGAAGCTACCTACCTACAACAATGTTATGGATTATACATCAGACAATAAAGGCGCCATAGGACTGATAAACAACTATACCTTTTCATATTACCAATCTCTAAACAGCAAATATGACAACCTTGAATCAACCTTACTTATTCTTCCAAGTTTCAGCCTGCGCTTTGCGGTACGTAAAGGCAAAGATCAGGATATTCTGCAAACAATAAACCATTATATAGGTGAATGGAAAGGCACAGCAGACAGCCCATATTCACAAATTATAGAGCAGTGGGACTCTCAAAGTTTTTCACCTGTAAAACCCGGTCTACTATCGCTCATAACCTTCTCCCAGCTACTGATTATCGCTGTCATACTGATAGCACTTGTTCTCTGGATACTGCTGCTGCGCTATAAGATTAAAACCAACACTAAAAAAATTAAAGCCAAAGAGCTGGACCTGCAGGCCACTCTAATGAGTATTGCCGATGGTGTAATTGTAACTGATGCTGCCGGTATAATCACCGAGATAAATCCTTCGGCACAGAAGATGCTCTGTCTTGAGAACGAGATGCAAATAAACAAATTCAACACCAGAACTGACTTGCTCCTGCTGGAACAGGAATCACTTACTCCCCTGCTGAATCCCATCATGAGTACAATTGTAACCGCTACTACTCAAATACATAAAGACACCTGTATTCTGCGCAACAGTGAAGGACACAACTTTATCATCAACTACACTGCCTCACCGATATTTGTTGCCGAAAACCTTAAAGGAGTAATATTTGTTTTCAAAGACATTACTGAGGAAGCAAAAAATGCAGAAAGGATAATGCGCTCCGAACGTGAACTATCGGTTATGCTTGAATCCGTTAATGAAGCAATTATGGTATTCGACACCTCTCTCAAGCTGCAGCAGGTTAATAACTACGGTTTCAAAATAATTTCCGATGAACTTAACACCTCGAATATTCTCGGGCTCTCCTGCCATGATATCTGCTTTGCCAAACCTGATGAAACATCAAGTTGCCCGGCTAAATATACCTTACTTACCAAACAGCGCTTGACCAAAACGGTTGAGACTAAATCCGGTAAAATCTTCCAGCTGAAGACAACTCCTATACTTAATGACAACGCTGAAGTTATCAGTATTATTCAATGCCTGATTGACATTACGGAATTGAAAAACAAAGAAAAAGCCTTACGGACAAGCGAAAAAAATTATCGCATGCTCATTGAGAACCAGAGTGATCTGGTTGCAAAACTGGACTCACAAGGAATAATCGTATTCGGTACCCAGTCCTGCATGGATTTTATGGGCATACCCCGAGAAGACTTTCTAAATAAGCTATACCTCAATTTCATAATCCCTGAAGATCACGAAATAGCCATTGACGCTATTAACAGGCTTAAATCCTCTGAAGCAACCGTTAGCGTTGAAGTAAGACACAAGTCTCCAGATGGAATACACTGGGTATCCTGGCAGCTTTCAAAAGTATTGGATGAAAATGATGAGCTGGAATACATAATTGTTACCGGGCGCGATATAACCGAAGCCAAACTGGCCAGTGAACAACTGCAGCATGTCCAGAAACTTGAAGCTATAGGTCAGCTAGCCGGTGGTATAGCCCATGATTTCAACAACATGTTAGGTGGAATTGTAGGATTCGCTGAACTTATTTCCATGCAGTCCGGAGACAATAAAACCATAGCCGCTTACAGTAAAAACATCATTGATACCAGCGAAAAAGCAGCAGACCTGACCCAGCAGCTCTTGACATTCGCCAGAAAAGGGAAATCATCAATTACCCCAATAGATGTTCACTCGGCAATTAACCGGGCGATAAATATTTTAAAACGCAGTATTAAAAAGAATATCAGTATCGAACTTTGTCTGCAGGCAAAGAACTCCATGATCATTGGAGACCCAACCCAGATACAGAATATTATACTCAACCTGGGTATAAACTCACGTGATGCTATCGGTGAGGAGAAAGAAGGATTATTCTCTATTGATACAACAACCGTAACACTCTCTGAAAAATACTGTGAAGAGAGTGATTTTGATATCCAGCCCCAGGACTACATTCTGATAAAAGCCCGTGACAACGGTATTGGTATGGATAGTGACATTCTGGAACATATTTTTGAGCCGTTCTTTACAACGAAGGAAGTCGGTAAAGGGACAGGACTGGGACTAGCTTCGATCTATGGCACCGTGACCGCGCATAAAGGCGCCATTACCGCTACCAGCGAGTACGGAACCGGAACCGAGTTCAACATCTTCCTGCCGGTAATAGACAAGCAAGAAGCTATCGAAGAACCGGAGACATCTACCGATCTCTTCAATTTCGTTAAAATAAAACAGAGCATAACCATACTGGTAATCGATGATGAGGAGATTATCCGTCTAGTTGCGAAATCACTGCTTGAGAACATGGGCTATACAGTCCTGCTGGCAAGTGACGGTCAGGAAGGGATTGAAATTTTCGAACTCAATCAGGATATAATTTCTGCGGTAATTCTTGATGTTATTATGCCACGTATGGACGGCAGAGAAACTCTTGCTGAGCTGCAGAAGATAAATCCTGAGATAAAGATAATTATGGCCTCAGGCTTCTCTCAAGCAGATAAAATTGATGATTTTATTTTATCCGGAGCCAAAGAGTTTATCCATAAACCCTACCGGCAGAAAGAACTCTATCTGGCGCTGAGAAAAATACTTAATCTTGAATAACCTTTCTCCTTTACTGTGTACAAAACTGCTGTAATCATTATAATTATTACTATAATATTAATGGACGGAGTCTTTCCCGCGATTACACTTATTTTCCCCTTACAAAATTGGAACCCAGATGGATTTTTACCGTAAAAGCACTATTCAGGCAACCTGTGAAAAAGGACTGGCTCCCTGGCTGGAAACCGAACTTAAGCAGAAAAAATTCAAAATACTGAAAACACATAAAACCGGAGTCGAACTCGAAGGAAATCTTCGCGATTGTATCGAGCTCAATCTGAACAGCCGCATAGCCTACAATATTTTATATCTACTCAAAAAATTCAAAGCTGCAACAGCCGATGATCTGTATAAGGAAGCGAGAGCACTCCCCTGGCAAGGAATAATACCGAATGACAGTTACTTCAGTATAACCTCCAATATTAATACAGACAGCATTAACGACACCAGATTTCCAAGCCTGAAGCTGAAAGATGCCATCGTCGACAAGATCAAAGCTGAGACTGGATCAAGACCGGATTCCGGTAAAGACCGACACCGTATCGTCATTACACTAAACTGGTATAAGGAGAATGTCTGGATTTATATCAATACCAGCGGCAGGAAATTATCAGACCGCGGTTACCGCAAAAATCCACATACAGCCCCACTGCGTGAAACCCTTGCGGCAGCTATTATCAGCGCCAGTGGCTATACAGGCACCGAACCATTTATCAACCCAATGTGCGGTAGCGGCACACTGGCTATCGAAGCAGCACTGCTTGCCAAAGGAGCCTATCCACAATTGCATAGGGATAATTTCTGTTTCCGGCATCTGCATGGTTACCAGGAGGAATTCTATACCCAAGCACGTGATACAGCACTCAATACCCGACGTAACCCAGATGTATTTCCTCAGATAATAGCCAGCGACCACGATCCGAATGCAATCAGAGCCGCACAACTGAATGCCCGCACCGCCGGGGTTGAAGATATGATAGAATTTGTAGAATGCGACTTCAGCGCTACCAGAATACCGGCTGAAAAATCAGGGATTATTATACTCAATCCGGAATACGGAGAGCGGCTGGGAGATATAGAGACACTCAAAGGTGAATACAAACGTATCGGAGACTGGCTCAAACAGTCCTGCTCCGGAAATACTGGATTTGTTTTCACCGGAAATCTTGACCTTGGCAAACTTATCGGCCTGCATGCCAGCAGACGCTTTGAATTCTTTAACGGTAATATTGACTGCCGCCTGCTTAAGTATGAACTTTACCGGGGCAGCAAAGACTGATAACACCTCTTGCTGCTGTAATTTACTATTTTAAATAAAGGCAGAGAACCACACCAGTGATTCTCTGCCTAATATTAAACAGCAACTCTGATTACTATTTACAGATACCGTATTTTTGCCAGACGTTCACGCTTTACCGTCCGTGCGAAATTAATATCCGGATATCCAAAGAGCATACAATAATAATCGCCGCCTCCAGGCTGAATCAGCTTTTCCTTATATTTTGGAAAAAGCTCCAGACACTGTTTGAGCATTCCGCACCAGACAGTACCTATACCATTTGCCTGCGCCAGAAATTCAAAATAACTCAACGCAATAGTTACATCCACAATATTAGAGAAATGATTATTTGCCGTAGCCGAAACAATAAGAGCATGTGGCGCAGTGCGGAAAATCACATCAACACCATGATTCGCCCAGGGCTTTATTGCGTTATTCAGATACGCGCAAGCCGGCGGCAGTTCTTTTTCATCGGTATAGGCAATAAGATCAGCCATAATACCGGATCTGATGGCATTCATACTCTCAATATCTGCGATCACATCAAATCTCAGAGCAGAATTATTCACCGCTGTCGGCGCATTGAAAGTAGCCTGCAGAATATGATCAAGTAATTGCCGGTCAACATTTTTCTGCAGATAATGACGAATACTCCGTCTGCCTCTTACCAGTGCTTCCATATTTTCAGCGGTCGGAAGTATATTTACATCCAGTTCAATACCGTCCCGCTTGGGATCAAGATCGAAGATTGAAACCGCCCCGGTTGGGCAAATTGCAAAACAGTGCTCGCATTGCATACAGCTGGTTTCAGCATCGGCCGCAATCTCAGGAATATTATTATTTTCGGAAAATTTTATTATACGGGTCGGACATTCGGCAACACAGACCCCGCAACGTATACACTTCTCTTCGTCAACTTTAAAATTCAACATAGAATCATCCTTTCCCTAAAAGGTTGAAACAACACCAGAAATACCGCTATAAACCGCCAAAACGCAATTACAAGTCCAAGTAATCACCGCTAAAACAATAAGCGGCCCGTTTCTATTAAGTATGACTCCCCAAAAATAAATAGTCTAATGCGCCAGCCATTCCCTCAAACGCAGTGCATACAAATCAATATCACGCCGTGAATTAAGTTCGGTAACTGCAACCAGCAGACAGTCATGAAGCTCAGGATACCAGCGGTTCAGACGTATACCGGGTTCAAAAGACTGCCCCATTCTACGGAAAAGATCCATAACCGGTTTATTCAGACGCAAAACAAACTCATTGAAGTGAGCTCCGGTAAAGACCAGTTCAGCCCCCTCAATAGCCCCAAGAACCTCCCGTGCATACGCAGCTTTTCGCAAGCAGAGCTCAGCCACCTTCTGGTAACCGTACTTGCCCATTACAGAGAGATAAGCCAGTGCCCTGAGTGCACATAAAGCCTGATTGGAACAGATATTACTTGTTGCTCTCTCCCTCTTGATATGCTGCTCACGTGCCTGCAGAGTCAGTACAAACCCCCGCTTGCCTTCTTTATCTACAGTCTCACCGACGATTCGCCCGGGTATTCGGCGCATCAGTTTTTCAGTAGCAGCAATAAATCCGAGGTATGGTCCGCCATAATTAAGCGGCATCCCTAGTGACTGCCCTTCCCCGACAGCGATATCCGCCCCCATCTCAGACGGAGTCTTTAAGATTCCCAGCCCGATAGGATTGACAATCATAATCAGCAGTTTCTTGCGCGCATGAAGCTCTTCGGCAAGAGCGGAATAATCCCCAACTCTGCCGAAGAAATCAGGATACTGCACTATTACCGCTGCAGTATCATCATTGACCTTTGACATCAGAGAATCAATACTCTGCTCCACAGACGGAGCATATGGGATTTCCTCCATTCCAATAAGAGCATTACGCCCGTAACTCTTCATAACCTCCCGGTAATGCGGATTGACCGAACTGTCATAGATAATATTACCTTTTCTGGTCTGGTTGACAGCCATAACAGCTGCTTCATACACAGCTGTCGCACCATCATAGAGTGACGCATTGGCAACAGCCATACCGGTTATTCTGCTTATAGCTGTCTGATATTCAAAAATAGCCTGTAACATGCCCTGACTTATCTCCGGCTGATAAGGAGTATACGCAGTGTAAAACTCACTCTTTGAGCAGAGTTCATCAACAGCCGCAGGTATATGATGATTATACGCCCCGCCCCCGATAAAATAATTTCCCGGACGCATTGGATAGCGGTTACTGGACTCCAGATCCTTCATATGTTCCAAAAGCTCCAGTTCACTCATGGCGGGTTGAAGATTTATTTCGAAACCCTTTAGTGATTCTGGAATATCCGCAAACAGTTCATCGATACTTTCAGCTCCGACAGCGTCGAGCATTTTCTGCTTATCTGCAGCTGTATGAGGTATATAAGACATTATATCTCCATGTGTTGGCAATTATCAATTAAGCTATTAAATCTAAATCAATGATACTCAAAATATACAGATAATCAATTATTTATAAGCATACCCAAAAATAAAAAAAGAGCCAGAAAAACTGACTCTAGAAATTAAACAAAATAACTTTTATGCATAATAAAAAAAGAAATACCGCCACCATAGCATAACAGGCGTTACAGCCATATTATCAGGCGATATAATCCTCATAATCTTCGGAATTAAGCAGATTTTCCAACTCTGATTCATCAGTAAATTCCATTTTAAAGATCCAGCCAGCTCCATAAGAATCACTGTTAATAGCTCCCGGCTCATCTTCCAACTCAGTATTTACCTCAATAATCTGCCCTGACAGAGGTGAGAAAACAGGTGAAGAAGCTTTGACTGACTCAACGGTACAAACTTCATCTCCCTCGCTAAATTCAGCATCATCCTCAGGTAGTTCTACATAAGTAATATCCCCAAGTTCATTCTGCGCATGATCTGTAATCCCAACAGTCGCTACATTATCCTCAATAAATACCCATTCATGATCTTTGGTATAGAGAAGTTCTGCGTCAACCTCACTCATTGTCTTATCTCCAAATCTAAGTACCAAGTTTTCCCACAATTTTAGTCATTAATATATGTGTATAAATATACCTATCGGCAACCTTTGTCAAGATTATTTTTCAATTAAATCAACTTTAATTGAAAACTATTTTTATAAAAACCATTTCAATAATTCAGTAATTATTTAAGTCTACGGCAGATATCACAATTTGAAAGCCGCCGCCAGTAATAATGACAATCTAAATTATATAAAAATCCTTTTTTAAATATAACCCTCAGCTACAGCTGAATTGAAGACTTCCGACAACTATTTCTTTATGGCTCGCAGTTCATCGGTAGCAAAAAACGGCAAACTCACAACTTCCGCGCCAATACGCTTACGGCCAAGATCTGCCTCCAGAGTAACCCCAGGGGCTGAATATTCGGCCTCTATATACCCCAGAGCTATACTACCTCCAATACAGACCCCAGGACCGCCGGAAGTAACCCTGCCCACCGCATCATCTTTACCCGCAACATACAGCTCACACCCTTCGCGGGCAATGCGTCTGCCGTCAAGTTTTATACCGATAAGAACCTCTTTGGCAGCAGCCGAGTCCGCATATTCAATCAAAGCCTGCTTACCGGGAAAATTCTCTTCCTTACTCAAACTTATCAGACCAGTATAACCGGTCATCAACGGATTTATCTGGGCATTCAATTCATGCCCGTATAGCGGTAACCCGGCCTCAAGTCGGAGCGTATCCCGTGCTCCCAGACCACACGGCAATATCCCGTCTTTTTTTCCGGCTTCACAGGCATAATACCAGAACTGCCCAAGTGCATCGGCATCAACAAAAGCCTCAACCCCAGGTGACCCCGTATAACCGGATCTGCTTAAAACAAGTGGTGATCCCTGCCACTCAGTGACAATAAATGAATAAAATGGCATTTTACGGAAGTCAAAACCGGTAAGGGTTTCAATCACTTTCCAGGCAAGCGGCCCCTGAATATCTACCTTGCCGGTTCCCGCAGACTGATCATCCAGCACCGCTCCAGCCGGCAATGATGCTGCAAGAGCGGCATAATCACCGGGAATATCCCCGGCATTTACACATATAAGTGCTTCCTGATCACTTATAATAAAGACCACCACATCATCCTTGACACCACCGCTTTCATTACAGATAAAGCTATAGCGCATACGACCGGTTTTTAACTTTGAAAAATCACCGGCCAGCAATTGATTCAGAGTCTTACGTACATCCTTATCTACGAGGAAAAACTCTCCCATATGCGAGGTATCAAAGATCCCTACCCCTTCCCGAACCGCCATATGCTCCTGCAGAATTCCAGTCTTATACTGAACCGGCATATTCCAGCCATTAAAATCAATCATCTTCGCTTCCAACTCAACATGAGCAGCATAAAGCGGTGTATTTTCACTCATTAGCAGATCCTCATTTCATACCCAGATAAACCTATAGACAAATATTACTCAACCCCGTTATCAACCACAACCATACTGTATTCACAGAACAAGACTCAGTAAACCTAACATACGCAGCCTCACAACAATAATTTATCAACCATGCGCGATTACCAAACATCAATAGCTATTATAATATATATTATAAAATTATCCACCCGAAACAGGCAACCAGAAAAAGCAAAAGAGCCAGAACCCCACAGATTCTGACTCATACCCCTCTTCCCCCACAGGAAAAAGAACTTCCAACCTTCTTCTCAGACCAACGGCTGTTTCTCTTTTGGTAGATTTACATCTACCCCCAACGCAATAAGCTTATCGAGTCGTCTACGTTCGCGATCACGAAGAATAACCTCATCTGATTCATCGTACCAGTCCAGTACAAATTCAAAATCACGCGCAGCCTCAAGTGAAATCAGATTCGGGATTACGCGCCTGTTCTTCCAATGTTTTCGAAACAGTTTCTCTCTCTTTTGCACAACTCCACTTCGCCACCTATCAACATCTTCCCGAGCAAATCCATAATTATCAGCTCTCATGCTATCAGACTCCATACCTTTTCACCCAAACATTTCTATGCAAAGCAAAAAACACAAAAAAGTACTATCCCATCACACGCACATACTACAATAATGCCATAATTGATATCAATTTAGCAATTCCAACTTTTCCCGTAGAATGTTTTAATATAACAATAGCACGAAAAACACAAAATTCAAGTAAATTTTTCGACAAAAGTTGAGTTTTACACAATTTTTTTTTATTTACATAATCTCTAAACTTTTTTACACAACACAGACAATACAACATAGAGAGCTACAAATCGAATTTCACTAAAGAGCACCACTACATGCAGTGTTTCAAACATAATCTCATAATATTTTATATTGCTATTTTAGAAACAAAAAACGGGACATTTTCTAAAGAAAATATCCCGTAAATTTAGTTTCCAATTTTAACTATAGTGCAATACTAGCGGCGTGCAGTAGTCTTAGCCTTTGGCATAGAACCACCCTTGTGTAACCAGCGTCCGCGAGGTTTTCCGCGACCAGTAGCATGAGGTTTACAACGTGAATGAGCCATTTATCTCTCCTTATATATAAATAACAAATACAATTCGTAAAATTTCAGAGATTCAATTCTAATGATTATTCAGACAGTTGTCAAGACCTTTACTAAGCTGCTATTACAATTTTTTTATAAAGCACTTTTTGCCGCACTTATAATTTTATTCTCACTGCTCACACCTATCATTCTGGATTTTTCGACCCCATCTTTATAGAAAATTAAGGTCGGGAGCTGGGTAACCCCATATGCCCGGTAATTAACCGCATAAGTAAACCGTTTTTCTGCCTTTACCCCCTGAGGCAGTTTTTTAACCACACGTTGCCATATTTTATTCTGAGCCTCGCAGGCAGGACATGAAACCTTAGCAAAATACACTATTGTAGTTCCGGTACGCAAACTTGAAGAAAAATCCTCAGCCAGCATCCTGCGCCCGGCAGGTGGAGTATATGAACGCTCCTTACCCTTAGAAACACTGACTCCAGAAGTTGATTTACCAGCACTTGAACCAGCCGCGCCATTCTCTGACGGTGTCTGATAATCACTACAACCCGCCACAATCACTAAAATTAAAGATGCCAAAAACAGCATTACATATTTATTCATAAAAAAACCTTTTCCGATTAAAATTGTCACCATACAAATTAAAATACTTGCCGCTGCAAAGCCGGCAAGTATTTTTAATATTAACTAAAAGATATTCAATGTCCAGAAAAAATTAATCTGATAGAAAAAACAACAACTATGTGCTAATCAACTTGATATGACAGCTACTTTGATTCTTCAGCATCTGAATCAGGCTCTACATCGTCAGCATCATCTTCAGCATATTCATCCTGACCGCCCCACCCCAACTTTGGCTGCGCTGTATTATCATCCTCTTCTTCATACTCAGAGTCATCATCATAATCATATTCATAGCCGTCATCATCATAAAAATTCTCATCAGAAACATCTCTCAATTCAAAACGACTTACTAGATCCTGCAGTTCACTTGCCTGATTCTTCATCTCTTCAGTCGCACTGGCGGTTTCCTCGGCATTTGAGGTATTCTGCATTGTTACCGCATCAATCTGTTCCAGACCGATATTTATCTGACGAACACCTTGCGCCTGTTCACCTGATGCTGATGCAATCTCTCCGACCAGATCGGTAGCCTTGCTAATTCCTGAAGCAACGCTATCAAGTACCTCAGCCGTAATTCTGGCAACTGAATTACCCTTATCAATCTCCTTTACCACACTGTCAATAAGTTCAGCGGTCTCACCCGCAGCCTTCGCTGAACGTGCAGCGAGATTTCTCACCTCTTCAGCAACTACCGCAAAGCCTTTACCGTGAGCGCCAGCTCTTGCCGCTTCAACCGCCGCATTGAGTGCAAGCAGATTTGTCTGGAACGCAATATCATCAATCGTTTTGACAACTTTCTGAGTGTCCGCAGCCGATTTACTGATTTCTTCCATGGCTTTTGCCAGTTCATCCATCTTGTCCTTACCGTCAATAGCTACTTTATTCGCATCACGTGAAAGAACGCTTGCCTGCTCCGCATTATCGGCGTTGAGGTTTGTCTGTGAACCAAGCTCTGACATTGAAGAGGTGATCTGCTCAAGCGATGCTGCCTGTGAAGTTGCACCTTCTGACAGCGACCGACTCGCCTCACGAACCTGCTCAGCACCATGAGCTACCCGTTCAACAGTATTAGCCACCTGATGGAGTGCCATATTCACCTGCTCTATCATGATAGAGAGGTTCTGATTCATCTCATCCTTTTCAGACTTTATCACCACATCTGTCTGCCATTGACCGGAAGCCAGTCTTTGAGCAATGCTGTTAATATTCTGATAATCCTCGAGCACACTCTGAGCGACCTTGAATAACTGCCCGATTTCATCTCCGCGTTTAAGGAATTTCTCATCAATATTAATCTTGAGATCACCTTCATGTACCAGAGTATTCTGAATTTCCAGGACCTGCAGAATACCTTTACGCACCCCAATAGTTATAAATACAGCAAGAACAAGACCAACAAGTGCACTGATCGCACTTATATAAATACCCAGATTACTCTGCTGCTCACCCATCTGTACCATATCCTGAATAGAGCCGCTTGTTGCCTGTTCGACCAGTTTCACAATACCCGAAAAAGCATCTGAAGTATCGCTGAGTCTGGCTGTTGATTCCGGTACAAGCTCGGTATTAATAGTATTTGCCACATCCTGCCAGCCTTTAACATTATCACGATAACCATAAAGGATATTCATCATATCCACAACAGTCATCTTATCGCCCTGTGTCTCCAGCAGAGTTGACAGTTCATCAAGCTTTTTTATCGCCCGCAGCAACTTATTGCTGGCGAAATTTTTATATCTGGAATTCTTGGTAATGATATAATTAAGATTGGCCAGACGTACTGAAGTAACCAAGTTACTCTCTTCTTTCAATTGCGCAACAACCTGTGAATTTTTCTTGAGCCGCGATTTTGGTGCGTCTTCAAGCTTTTTAAGTACAATATTCAACTCTTTCAGAGCCTGAGAGTATTTCTTCTCCGCTTTCTTGATATCTTTAGGCTCTTTCAACTCTTTTGCCGAACCTTTAGTCAATCCAGCAGTAGTATCATAAAGCGAAGTAACAAAGCGCTTTAATATCAGACCCTTAATTTTATTTGCCTGATCCAGACGGTTCATTATAGCATTGGCCTGCTCAATAATATCATCCTTATTTTTCTCCATTACCTTGAGATACGCAAGGATATCAGTACTTTTCCCGTCACGAATCTGACCGGCAAGTAAAGTATAATTATCAATCTTGCTCTTTATCTCAGCAATAATGTCAATAGTCGCCAGAAGTGATGTCTGATCCATATCTTTAACAGTATAGAAACCGTTCAAGCGTTTTGAAAGCGTCTCGGATGTTTCCATCATTAATTTCTTTTTAGCATCTTCATCAGCAACAGACTGCTTTAGCAAATCAAATTTTTCCTTGAATGCAACCATACTGCTTTCTGCATTCTGATAAAGTTCTGCAATCCCTGCTGGAGCACCGGAATTTTCTTCCGTATTATCCATGTTTCCCCGGATAAACGTTAGTATTTCATCAGCACTAGACTCTATCAAATCAGCTGTTTCAGCTATCGGTTCATTGACATACCTAATCTGCTCAGCCTGTATTTTTTCCACTTTAAATGCTGCACTTTCAACATTAAGCAGTCCAGGCAGATTTTTAGTAGAGATTGACTCAATACCAGAATTGAGGTTAAAAACCACATACCACGCAAAGGCACCTAGAAATGCGATTATAAGCACCAGACCAAGAAAACCTCCACCAATCTTATGGACTAATTTCATTACCAGCTTCCTCCTAACATTTAACCAGCAAACACCAATATCCAAACCCACATACATGGTTTAGTATAACTTACATTTTATACTTATTCCAGTTAAAAACGTCCCAATATTCCCAAAACAGCTTTCTACTAACACAATAGCAATATTTTTCTATTTATTATCAAACAATCAAAAAATTGTAACACCTGTATACCAAATATACTGAAAATAAAATTGTTTAATGAAATATATAATTTATAACTTACGAACACAGAATGAGTTATTGCCAATATTCTCATAATCGGAGCACCAACATGATCTCACTAGCAACAAATTTAGATTAACAATAATACTCTTGAAAAAACTAAAATCTCTAGGCAACGTTGCATTATCTACATAATTACAGCATAAAAAAAATGCCACAAAAAGTAACTTTATTTACTATTATTAATAATTTTTATAATTAATTACATTAAATAATTAGTATTTTCATCAAAAATATCAGGACAAATAAGACAAACATCACTTTTTGCTTATCTTACTCATTTTCCACACTCTACATAACCTCAAAAAATAATTATAACAATATAAAACTAAAATAACATAGCTTTAAAGACAATTTTTTGCAAATTCAGTAATAAAATATACACCACATTACCAAATAACATATAATTCCTGCACTGAAAAGTGTTTAATATTTCAATGTAAAGTCTCAAATATTATATAACTCAAAATACTTCTGATTTTATACCAACGTCACAATCACTTCTACCTGATGAGACATTAAACCTTAATTCAATTATTAATAATAAAAAAAACTTAATAAAAAAATACTATTATATCAGGCTCTAAACCTTCTTTGGAGCATTACCCGTTATTAAACAACAGTTCTATCACATTTTAAAGTATGCAAATATTATTAACCATATTTTCAGCAATTTAAAATTCAATTTACTGCAGCCTGCCGCTACCTCTTTATAATATTTGAAATATCGTAAATATTTTATCACCGGTGATTAAAAATAAAACAGGAGAATGTCACACACTCTCCTGCAACCAGTACATAGCAAAAAGATTTACCATCACTTTCAACAACTCAATCGACCCAATCCTATTCCTTGGTATTAAGAACCGCCAGAAAAGCCTTTTGCGGCACAGTAACATTACCAATTGACCGCATACGCTTTTTACCTGCTTTCTGCTTCTCCAGCAATTTACGCTTTCTGGTTATATCACCTCCATAACATTTGGCCGTTACATTCTTTCTAAATGGTGCAATATTCTCACGCGCAACAACTTTCGCTCCCACCGCCGCCTGCAGCGCAATCTGGAACATATGTCGCGGGATTTCCTCACGCAATTTTTTAAGTACCGCTCTGCCGCGCCGCTGCGCCTGCGATTTCAAACAGACAACAGATAATGCATCCACCGGTTCCTGATGCACCAGAATATCCATCTTGCACAGTTCATTCGCCTGATAGCGCAACAGCTCATAATCCATAGTGCCGTAACCCTTGGTTGAGCTCTTAAGTATATCATAAAAGTCATAGACTATTTCAGAAAAGGGGATCTCATACGTCAGCAACGCTCTATGTGCACCAATATACTCCAAGCCCTTATATTCACCGCGCCGTTCTTCGGTCAAGGTCATAATAATACCGATAAATTCCTTCGGAACCATAACCTGCAGCTTTACTATCGGTTCCCGGAAACTCATTATCATTGAAGCGTCAGGAACATCAGCAGCACTGTGAACATCCACAACCTCACCCGAAGTAAGTTCAATCTGATAGGTTACATTCGGTGCCGTCATTATAAGATCCAGATCACTCTCACGCTCCAGCCGTTCGTGAATTATCTCCATATGCAGCATACCCAGAAAACCACAGCGATAACCAAACCCCAATGCCTGTGAAGTCTCCGCCTCAAAACTGAATGATGAATCATTAAGAGCCAGCCGCTCAAGCGCCCGTCTGAGATTTTCAAAATTCTCAGATGCACTCGGATAAAGCCCGCAGTACACCATACTCTTTGGCTCTTCATATCCTTCCAGAGGCTCAGCCTTAGTTTTATCCTGTATAAGAGTATCACCAACCTTGACCACGGAAAGTTCTTTAATATTACCCACAACATAGCCGACCATACCGGTAGTCAGTTCATTGGTCTGCACCATCGCCGGTCTGAAGGTACCTATTTCAGTAACTTCATAACTCATGCCACTGGCAATCATGTGCACAGTGTCGCCTTTTTTAACATTTCCGTCAACCACACGTAAATGGGTAATAACACCGCGATAATCATCATAAACAGAATCAAATATCAAACCCCGTAACGAGCTATCCTCATCTCCGGGAGGAGGTGGAATATCCCTGACAATAGCCTCCAGCACCTCTTTTATCCCCTGCCCGGTCTTAGCACTGGTAAAAATCACTTCATCAGGATCACATCCAAGAAAAGAAACCAGCTCCTCCTGAATCGCATCTGGAATAGCATGCGGCAAATCAATCTTATTAACAATCGGAATAATCTTCAGATCGTGCTCAATAGCCAGATATGCATTAGCAATAGTCTGCGCCTCTATGCCCTGCGAAGCATCGACAACCAGCAGCGCTCCTTCACAAGCAGCCAACGAACGCGAAACTTCATAGGTAAAATCAACATGCCCCGGAGTATCGATAAGATTCAGCAGAAAGGCTTCGCCGTTATCCGCTTTATAATTCATAGCCACAGACCGCGCCTTGATCGTAATTCCCCGTTCACGTTCAATATCCATATCATCAAGAAGCTGCTGGCGAAACTCACGCTCAGAAACCATTCCGGTCTCCAGCAGCATTCTATCAGCAAGTGTACTCTTTCCATGGTCGATATGCGCAATTATACTGAAATTACGAATATTAGATTTTTTCATAACCGGCAAATACCTTATAATAAAGGGTAATTCAATAAAACAACAGCCCTGACAATAGTGCTAGGGCTGTATACTTTGTATTACTATATTTTATATATAACTTACTTAATTTCAATACCAAATACCACAATGCCAACAATCCCATGCTACCACAATGCTTAAAGGTCTAACCGTAATCAATTCCGATACCAGTAAATTACAGTTATAATGGAATTATACTCAAAAACGATTAGCGCAATCCCGGTCCCATTGAATCAAAAACACACCCGGCTGCTCCGATAACGCCGGCATCACCGCCAAGCTTCGCCGGAACTATCTTCATACGGTCTATAGCCCGCTTAAAAGGCAGAACTTTATACTCAGCATTAATCTTATCAAAGAGAAAATCACCTGCGGCGATAACTCCGCCATAAATAACCATCATCTCAGGATTGAGCAGGTTAGCCATACCCGCACAGAGGTTGGCTATATAATGAGTTGCCGAATCAACAATCTCAAGCGCCAGCGCATCCCCATCATTCTCTGCAGTCTTAAAAATATCTTCACAGGTAATTACATTATAATCATCCAGCTTGGAAAGCGTACTCTCACGCCCCGCTTCAAGCTGTTCCACAAAACGCCGCTGAATCGAAGAAGCCGACGCATAAGTCTCAATACAACCTCGCCCCCCACAGCCACATTGCCTGCCGTTATTCTCAACTATAAGGTGACCAATCTCACCCGCCAGACCGTCTATACCTTTCCACAACTTATTGTTTAGTACCAGAGCTCCACCAATGCCAGTACCGATGGTAATCATCAGCATTGTTGAGCAGTCTTTTGCCACACCGGCAAAAAATTCGCCGTAACAGGCTGCATTGGCGTCATTCTCAAGAATAGTATTGATTCCTGTACACTCAGTAAGACTGGCACCCAGCGGCGCATCTTTCAACTGCAGGTTAGGGGTATCGTAAACAATCCCCTTTTCAGAATTAACAATTCCCGGACAGGCAGCACAAGTACCTAAAAAAACACTCTTATCCTCGCCGAAATCAGCAACCGTCTTATTTACAAGATTTGCCAGGGTCTCTGATACCGCCTCAAAGCCACCGTTTTTTGGAGTAGCCACACGGTTATTCAGCAAAACCGTTCCTTTATTATCAACGACCGCGCATCTGGAGTTAGTACCGCCAAGGTCAATCCCCAAAGCCAGCATTTTTTCATTACCCATAACAATTTTTCTCCCAGAACCAAAACTGAGCCACAATTTTATTCCAACTTTTTTGCCCGCAACCGGACAAAATCACCTTTGTTTCAACCACTCAACAAACTTCGCAACCGCCCGAGCCCGATGACTGATTTTATTCTTCTCTGCACTGCCAGCCTGCGCAAAAGTTACACCTAAGTCATCTGAAAGGAAAAGAGGATCATACCCGAATCCTTTATCACCACTCTCTTTATCAACAATTTTTCCAGTCGCCCGTCCCTCAAAGAACACGCTCTCATTTTCAGGAAAAGAAAAAGCGAGCACGCAGGCAAAACTGGCTCCTCTCGCAGCCATAGGCACATCACGCAATTTCTCAAGCAAAAGACGGTTATTACTTTCATCGCTGGCATTTTCACCTGAAAACCGTGCCGAGTATACTCCAGGGGCACCATCAAGATAATCAACCATCAATCCCGAATCATCCGCAAGAACAGCACAACCCAGCTCTTTGGAAACACTCTCTGCTTTGAGTGCCGCGTTTTCAAAGAAGGTACTGCCTGTCTCCTCAACCTCTGCTACCTGAGGAAACTCAAGAACCGACCGAACCCTTATTCCCAGCGGCGCGAGTATTTCAGCGAGTTCACCCAGCTTCTTTTTATTACGGCTGGCAAGAACTATCTCAGTAATTTTTTTCATAAATCCAAACAGACTTCCTATATTTCAAGTGCCGCACGCTGTGCCGCAATCAATCCTTCAATACCCTTCCCGGCAAGACACTTAAGTTTTGTCAGATCACCCTCTGAAAAAGGTTCACCTTCCGCTGTACCCTGAATCTCAACATACCTTCCCCCACCGGTCATAACCACATTCATATCAACTTCAGCATTACTATCCTCATCATAACAGAGGTCCAGCCGCGGTTCACCGTCGATTATCCCGACACTCACCGCAGCCACCAGATCCCTGACCGGAAGAGCAGCGATCAACTCCCGCTCCCGCATCCAGCGCAAAGCATCATAAAGAGCAACCATACCGCCGGTTATACTTGCACATCTGGTTCCGCCATCAGCCTGAATCACATCACAATCGATATTAATAGTATTTTCACCGAGCAGAGTCATATCAACAGCAGCTCTAAGACTGCGGCCGATAAGTCGTCCTATCTCCACGGTTCTGCCGCTCTGCTTACCTTTGGCAGCTTCACGGTTCATACGGGAATGAGTACTGCGCGGCAACATGCCGTATTCTGCAGTCACCCACCCCTCGCCACTATCTTTACGAAAAGGTGGCACCCCTTCTGCAACCGAAGCAGTACAGATTACTCTGGTATTACCACAGCTGATAAGTACAGAACCCTCGGCATAACGATTGAATCCACGCACAATCTCAATATCACGTAATTCATCAGCTCTCTTCATGAATAACCTTCCTGTTTTCTATACTCCCAGCAGCGTAGTAATCAAACCGCGATAAACATGCATCCTGTTCTCTGCTTCATCGAAAACAGCTGAGACCTCGGTGTCATCCATAATCTCATCGGTAATCTCATCACCACGGTGTGCCGGCAGACAATGCAGCACTCTTACTCCCTTCGGAGCAGCAGAAACCAGCTTCCGGTTGACCTGATAGGCGGCAAAATCACGGCGGCGCTTTTCAGTCTCCTCTTCCTGCCCCATACTGGCCCAGACATCGGTGTATATGATATCCGCGTTTTTTACCGCTTCCATTGGATCCACAATCTCCCTGACGTCACAGCCGGGACAGGCACTGCGGATATTATCCAGATCCGGCTCACCCAGATGATACCCCTCGGGGCTGGCAATAGTAAACTTAATACCCAATTTGCCACAGAGCACACCGAGACTGCGGGCAACGTTATTTCCATCACCGACATATACCAGTTCCCGCCCCTTGCAGTCATCACCGAAACACTCACGCATAGTCATAATATCTGCAAGTGCCTGAGTAGGATGTGAGTAATCGGAAAGAGCATTTATAACCGGGACATCACACCACTTGGCGTATTCCTCTATCTCCTCGTGAGAGAAGGTACGCATGCTGACAATATCTGCAAAACGCGCCATAACCCGTGCCTGATCCGGTAACGATTCCCGATCAAACATTGCCTTGCCGTTAAAATCCATATAGATTGCCGACCCTCCAAGGGAATTCATAGCCACTTCAAGACTTATACGGGTACGTAATGAAGCTTTCTGAAAATACATTCCCAGAGTTTTTCCTTTGAGCAGATCATCCGCTTTGCCGGCTCTTTTCCTAACCTTAAGTTCCACTGCCCGGGAAATTATCTGTTCCAGCTCAGCAGCAGAAAAATCAATAATATTAATAAAATCCTTGATCATAATTAAAATACTTTCTCCATCAGCGATAATACCTGCGGCTCCAGTTACTGCTAGACGCTGCCGATTACCTTCTCAATAATATCCAATCCTTTATCCAGAACCTCACGGCTTATGTTGAATGAAGGTAACATCCGCAGTGTTGTTCCGTGCGTACAGTTAATGAGCAGACCCGCATCGCGGCAGTTGTCCACAATATTCTTACCTTCAATATTCAGTTCAATACCGATCATGAAACCAGTGCGACGTGTGCTTTTAACAACAGCACTGCTGTCAGCTATTTTAGCAAGCCGATCTCCGATATACGCACTCAAGGTCTTTACATTTTCAAGCAGCCCCTCTTCTTCAATAACCTTTATTGCCCTGATACCGGCGGCACAGCCTATTGAGTTACCACCAAAGGTACTCGCATGAGTTCCCGGGATCATACTTTTTGCCACCTCCGGGCGCGCCATAATCAATCCCATAGGCATACCGCCGGCAATAGCCTTGGCGGAAGTGAGAATATCCGGCTGAACCCCGAAATACTGATAACCGAACCACTCTCCAAGACGTGCCGGAGTTGTCTGCACCTCATCGAAGATCAGCATAATACCTTTATCATCACAGAGCTTCCTGAGTGCGATCAAGAATTCCTTATCTGCCGGATAGACACCATTTTCACCCTGTACCGGCTCAAGCATTACCGCACACGTCTCCTCATCTATTAACGCCTTTACCGACTCAATATCGTTGAACTTCGCATGAGAGAATCCTGGAACTGTCGGTTCAAATCCCTTACGGTAAGCAGGTTGACCGGTAGCTGATATTGCAGCAAAGGTTCGCCCGTGGAAGGATCCTTCCATCGTAATCACTTTATATTTGGGCTGGCACTGCAGACGTGCAAGCTTGATCGCCCCTTCGGCCGCTTCCGCCCCTGAATTACAGAAAAAGCACTGCTGACCATCGGCTCTTTCAGAAAGAAGCTGAGCAAATTCCCCCTGCTCCTCAATATAGTAATTATTAGCAACGTGAATCAGTTTCTGCGCCTGCGCAGCGACAGCTTCAGCGATAGCCGGATGACAATGTCCAAGACCGGCAACACCCCATCCCGGAAAGAGATCAATATACTCTTTTCCCGCTGCATCCCAAACCATACTACCGCGACCGCGGACAAGCGTAACCGGCAATCGGGTGTAATTTGCGATAACATACTTCGAGAACTGTTCTTCTATTTCTTTCTGACTCTTTCCCATACCTCTCTCCTTCTAACGTACTTCAGACCTTTTGCAGTCACCTGAGCTGCACAGTCTGTTTATTACTTAAAAACTATAAAACTATCTCTGTGCCCACACCTTTATTGGTAAACATCTCCAAAAGCAGAGCATGAGGCTGTGAGCCGGATACAATATGAACCTTATTGACCCCGCCCTTAAGAGCATAGAGTGCCGCCTGAGTCTTTGGTATCATACCATCAGCGATTACACCATCAGCGGTCATTGAGGCTATGGTCTCAGCGTTCGCATGAGAAACCAGACTCTCCGTGTCATTCTTATCCCGGAGAATTCCCACAGTATCCATAAAAAAGACCAGTTTATTTGCTTTTAATTCGCTGGCAATCAGAGCACTGGCATTATCCCCGTTGATGTTATACAGAGTATTCTCATCAGCCCCGAGCCCGTGAGCTATCGGCGCGATAAAAGGAATTCCTCCCTGAGCATGAATCTTATAAACCAGTGAAGCATTGATCGCTACAGGAGTACCGACAAAACCGAGATCAGTATCCGGATACTCCGGAAGCTGCTTCTTCAGCGCCTTTAAAAAACGATGATCACGACCATTAAGCGGTTCAGCCTTCCCTCCAACTTCAGCCATCAGATTTATAAGATGAGAATTTACCTCATCACCGAGAACACGGCTGACAATATCAATTGTCTTACTGCAGGTAACACGCTGCCCATGCACAAAACGCGCTTCAATTCCGGACTCCGCCATCGCTCTAGTAATAGATTTTCCACCGCCATGCACCACCACCGGCTTCATGCCGACAGTATGCATAAACTCAATATCCATAAAAATCTTCTTCAGTATCCGGTCATCCTCCTGGGCGCTGCCGCCAAGCTTTATCACCACAATCTGATCCTGAAATTTTTTGATATATGGCAAAGCTTCTATAAGGGTTTCAGATTTTCTTACAGCTTCTTCAATCATCGTAATTCTCGCAATAAAAAAAATAACGAGGAACGGGTTTCACCCGTTCCTGAAAATCTCTCAAGCAGTGTTTTTCAACAATCATGTAACAAATACCTGCAAGCACTCAAGAGAAACAGAATTATACGGATAAAATCCGGTTCAGTCAAGAATAACCTGAGTAAATAATATACTGCAAAAACCAGTAATTACCCTACATAACTCAATCAGCATAAACACTATAAGCGTTACTGCGGAATTAAAATTCTGCAGCCTTATGGTATTCAGACTAAAAATAGAGCCGCAAGAATAAAATAATAACTTGCAGCTCTATATTCCGTTTATTTCAGAGCTATTCCTTGACCGCACCCGCGGTAAGACCGCCGATAATCTTCTTCTGCATTATAAATACCAGTAATAAAAGCGGCACAGTCACAATAATGGAAGCAGCCATTATGGTGCCAAACGGCTCCTGATGTGCCGACTGACCGGAGAACATCGCAATAGCGACCGGAACTGTACGTGCCGACTGTTTCAGAGAGGTAAAAGTCAGAGCAAACAGGTACTCGTTCCAGGCACAGATAAAGGCCAGAAGACCGGTGGTTACAATTGCCGGCAGGGTCAGAGGCAGCAATACCAGATAAAAGGACTGAAAAAAACTCGCCCCATCAATACTGGCCGCTTCCAGCAGTGCATCAGGCAATCCCTTGAAGAACGAACTCATAACCCAGACGGTAAACGGAAGGGTAAAGAGCATATACGATAGTATCATACCTGACATTACATCAATACCGATATTACGAATAACCGCATACAAACCGGTCAATACTGATATCTGCGGAAACATAGTTATCGAGAGCACCAGATACAACATTGCCGTACGACCTCTAAACCGTAGTTTTCCCAGAGCGAAGGCGGCAAACGCTCCGACAATAAGTGCCAGCAGAGTCGTTGATATTGAGACAATAGCTGAATTTTTCAATCCATTTAAAAATACTGAATTATGCAGCACATTTTGGAAA
The DNA here is from genome assembly GCA_963677015.1 of Planctomycetota bacterium. Classification (GTDB taxonomy): domain Bacteria; phylum Planctomycetota; class SZUA-567; order SZUA-567; family SZUA-567. Next base: position 765,128 of record OY781533.1, on the reverse strand, counting down.
TTACCCCAAAAGAAGGAAATCTCTCCCGTCTGCGGATCTCTGGGCAGCAGTGTCGCCGGGGTCATTATCAGCTGGTTATCCGACTTCAGCGACGAACTGATAGCCCAGATAAAGGGGAAAATCAGATATACAAGAATGACCACCAGCAAAAAATAAAGAACAAAACGGGTAAATCTATGCTTACTTTCCATGAATCTGCTCCCTTCCCAGCACTCTGATAAAGAAGAGCGAGAATATCAGAATTGCGATAAAGATTACCACACTGCACGCTGAAGAATACCCCATCTCTTTGCTCTCTATCAACTTATAATAGGTATAACTTGACATAGAGAAGAACTTGGAACTAAAGAGAACCTGAAAAAGATCAAACACGCGCAAAGAATCCAGCATACGGAATATAAGCGCCACCACAATTGCCGGTTTGAGCAGTGGCAGAGTAATGCAGAAAAACTGTTTTACCCTACTCGCTCCATCAATACTTGCCGCCTCATAATAATCCTGAGAAATTGTCTGCAGACCGGCCAGAAGCAGCAGAGCCATAAATGGTACAGTCTTCCAGACATCTATGACGATCATAATCGGCAGCTGCCAATCAGGATTTACCAGAAATGCTATCTGATGATCCGACAAACCAAGATAATACGCCACCGTATTGAATAAACCATACCCCTGTGAACTGAACATCCAGGCCCACATCTTGGTACTCACGACCGTCGGTATAGCCCAGGGAATAAGCAGTGCCATACGCATCGCCCCCCGTCCCTTGAAGTGAGAGTTCAAGGTCACGGCAAAAGCCATTCCCAATATCAGTTCCAGTGCCACCGCAATAACCGCAAAAAGAACTGTATCCTTTATCGACCGGACAAACTCCGGATCTGTTGCCCCCAGCGAATAGCGTTTCCCCATAAAATCAAAGGTATACATATCCCAGTACGCTATCGGATCCATAGGCAGAATATCAATCGGATCAGAATAGACAACGGCACCGGACTCATCATGCTGGACATTACCGTTATCATCCTGCAGTGGCGGAATTTCAAAAAACTTCATCGACAGCATCATTTTATAATTATCAAAACCAATGAATTCTGTCGGTTTACTTGAAGCAAACTTCTTATCCGTCATACTGTAATAAAAGACAGAAACCAATGGATAAAAGGCTATAAGCGCAAAAATCATAATCGCCGGCAACAGGAGAAGCCAGGCAGTCTTAACTTCGGAAGTACTTATCTTCTTCATACTCTTACCTCAGTCTTCTACTGGCTGCTTACAGCAGTCAGGGCTCACAACACACCATCACACACACAGTAAACACACAACACTTAACCGTAATTCAGCAGGCGGAATTTTTCAAACACTGTACTCCGCCTGCCAAGGAGAGTATCATTTCAATACGAACTTTTACTACATCATCTTCTTTATCTTGACCGCCATTTCCTTTGCACCGCGTTTAGCGGAAATTTCACCACTTATAACTTTATGAACAGTGGTAAAGAAAATTCGGGATACTTCAGCATAATTAGGTGCGGTTACAGTAGAAGGTCTGGCAACACCATTAGCAACAATCGGTCCCATCTGCTTTACAAATGCATTCTTGGCCACATCAGGGTCATCATACACAGACATATATGCAGGAAGCCAGCCATAATCGATTACACGCATCTTCTGCACTTCATAGCCGGCTGCAAATTTAGCAAACTTTACCGCTTCTTCAGGAACGTCGGTGTATTTACTTACAAAGATTTCCCAGCCGCCAATTGAACATGAACTCTTTCCCTTACCTTTGGGAAGAGTGGTAAAATCAAATTTACCTTTGATAACACTGTCATCCGCTTCGCCCAGAGCATATGCATAAGGCCAGTTACGCATAAAGGCAGCATTTCCTGCCTGCCAGACAGCTCTTGAAGCTTCTTCGTTGAATCCCAGCACGCCCTTGGGTGAGATCGTTCCAGGCCACTTGGAGGCAGAATCAAGAGCTTCAATTGCGTTAGCATTGGCAATAGACACCTTACCGTCAGGCTCTACAATTGTACCGCCATCATTTGAGGCAATCCACTCCAAAGCATCACAGGTAAGCCCCTCATAAGCATCCCCCTGCCAGACAAAACCGCAGAAATCCCGATTTCCCGCTTCACGTTCTCCATCCTGAATCTTCTTGGCCATCTCCTCCATCTCCTTCCAGGTCTCTGGCGGATTGCTATAACCATACTTCTTGAGAAGATCTGTACGGTAATAAAGCATAGGCACATCTATAAAGAGCGGAATAGCCTTGAGTTCACCTTTAGAAGTATTATTCAGAATAACCCCGGGGTTATACGCGGCAATCTCATCTTTAGTCATATATTTATTGAGAGACAGACAATGCTCAGAAAGGTCGCCCGGCCAGATTACATCGCCGTTGAAAACATCTATATCCGCACTCTTGGCTTCAAAATTCTGCAAAAGCAGACCGAGGATATCGGTGGTGTTTTTCGGACCAGCTATAACCTTGACCTTGACATTTGGATTTTTCTCCATGTACATATCGGCCGCTCGCTGAGCCGCAGTAACATCATGCCCGGTACTTCCAACTAAAAAGCTTATTTCAATCTTTTCAGCGGCAAAAGTGCTCACACTAATCAGACCGACCATAAGCAGCAGTAATAATTTTCTCATAACACGCTCCTTAAAACAAAACCAGTAAAATAACGAGAGTGTGACCTGAAAAACACAGCCAACACCACACACAACACTATCACACCCGACTCAAACCGACATAAACGCCATAAGGCTCAAGTACAATTTTATCTTCAACTATCTCAGCTCCGAAGTCAAATTCACTCCATAATTGATTCAGACCACACGCGAAAGCGAGCTCAACCTTCTCAACCGTTGCCGACCCGTTGAAAATAAAGATTATCCGCTCATCTTCATACTCGCGTAAGATACTGAAAACATTTCCTGCCTCATCAGCCGAGGCCACTGCGATCTCTCCATACTTAAGAGCAGAAGAAGAATGCCGCAATCCGCAGAGCTTGCGTATACAATCAAGGGTTGTACCCTGCTTGCCTTCAAGTGCCGCAACAGAATGCGCAAGATGATCTTCAACAACCGGCAGCCATGACTGACCTGAAGTATTGAATCCACCTCCTGAATCCGAGGTCCAGACCATTGGCGTCCGGCAACCGTCACGTCCTTTGAAATTCGGCCAGAACTCAATACCATACGGATCCTGCAACAACTCATACGGAACATCAGCTTCACCGAGACCGAGTTCCTCTCCCTGATAGAAACACGGCATACCCCGATTGGCAGTCAAGAGCGCCATTGCAAACTTGCTTATCTGCTCTGGAGCCACCCCGTCAACCTTCCAGCGTGAAGCAACCCGCACTACATCATGATTGCTCGTTGCCCAGCAAATATACGAATCATCCAGATACTTCTTGGCATTTTGAAGCACTTCATATATATACTTGCCGTCACAATCCTCTTCCATAAGATCAAAGCCATAACAGGTCTGAAGCTTATCATCACCGGAAGTATACTCTGCAATCGTCTGCAGACCATAATCACTTCCAATCTCCCCGACCATGACAACCGCTCCTTTAGAGTCAGCCAGCTTCCGCATACGCTTGAAGAACTCGATATTCTCCGGCTGAGTTTTATCATATTTATGAGCCTGCATCGCATACGGATTAAAACCGGTACCACCGCCGCGTCCGTGAACACTCTGATCCTCCCAGGGAGGATTACTGCGCAGCTCTTTATCACAAAAATAAAAATTAGCGGTATCAAAACGGAAACCGTCGGTTCCCTGATCCAGCCAGAACTCACTTACCGCCAGCACCGCATCCTGCACCTCTGGATTATGAAAATTAAGATCCGGCTGAGAAACCAGAAAGTTATGCATATAGTACTGACCACGTGAGGTATCAAACTGCCAGGCGGGACCGCCAAAGATAGACAGCCAGTTATTCGGCGGTGTACCATCAGCCTCCATATCCGTCCAGACATACCAGTCCGCCTTGCTGTTATCACGACTGGAACGGCTCTCAACAAACCACGGATGTTTGTCCGAGGTATGGCTCAGCACCTGATCTATAATCACTTTTATGCCTAGAGAATGTGCCTTATCCAGCATCTTGCGGTAGTCATCAAGGGTACCGAACATTGGATCAACGTCACAGTAATCAGAGATGTCATAGCCGAAATCCTTCATCGGCGAGGTAAAGAAAGGAGAAAGCCAGATCGCATTAATTCCCAGCGATGCTATATAATCCAGCTTGAGTGTTATTCCAGGGATATCACCGATTCCATCATTGTTGCTGTCATAATAGCTGCGCGGATAAATCTGATACATTATCAAATCTTTATAGTCCATTATTAGCTCCAGATTTTAATATTAAATAAGAGATCAGTTATAAAACCTTAACGAGAGTTAAGTCAAAATTATTTGATTCATGCGCAAAAGAATTCAGACCAGCTCTTCCTGCATTTTTTTACGTCTGCGTTCACTACGCTGTGTTATTCGCCTGGTCCAGAGAGTAGTATCATTTACCAGCTCAGGAGGAATGGTCAGATTCCTCTTACTCTTCATATCAAAGATATGTGCCAGCTCCAGATCAACGACAAATTCCACATTATCCCGGCGTATACTACCCTCATACTTGGGCTCAACACTGGCTATAAACTCATGCTCATCATTGGTCATATGCAGAAGTATCTCTTCTCCAAGCATCTCTGAAATTCCGGGAGTTCCACGTATAACCGGCAACGCAGAAGCATCACCTTCATATGCTTCCTTCAGTGTAAATGCTCTCGGACGTATACCCAGAAAAACATCAAGACCGTTCTCTTTACCTTTGAGCAGCTCCTGCATGTGCGGCGGAAGCTCCATTTCAACATCACCGCCTGAGAAACGATACCCCGAACCGCTTACCAGCAGCTTGCCGGCAAAAAGATTCATCGGCGGAGTACCGATAAAACGCGCAACAAACAAGGTAGCAGGATAATCAAAGATTATACGCGGTTCCCCAACCTGCTCTATCACCCCGACATTCATTACACAGATACGGTCTCCCAGAGTCATCGCCTCAATCTGATCATGCGTAACATAGATCATAGTAGTATCAATACGCTCATGAAGCATCAGAATCTCTTTACGCATCTCAACACGCATCTTTGCATCAAGATTTGACAACGGTTCATCAAACAGAAATGCCTTTGGTTCGCGCACGATAGCCCGCCCCATAGCCACCCGCTGCCGTTGCCCCCCGGACAGCTGTGACGGCTTACGGTTTAATAGAGCATCAAGCCCCAATATCTTTGAAGCATTCTTCACACGTTTATCAATTTCAGCTTTGGGAAATTTACGAAGTTTCAGACCGAAGGCCATATTTTTGTAGACTGACATATGCGGATAAAGCGCATAATTCTGAAATACCATTGCAATATCACGATCCTTAGGAGGCGTGTCATTAACCACCTTATCCCCAATCTTGATATTTCCTTTAGTATTGCTCTCCAATCCGGCAATCATCCGCAGTGTCGTTGACTTACCGCAACCGGAAGGACCGACCAGCACCAGAAATTCACTGTCAATAATTTCAAGGTTGAAATTCTTTACTGCTTCATACCCGTTTTCATAAATCTTATAAACCTTATCAAGAGTTACTCCAGCCATCATAAACTCCTACACAATCAGCTGTCATCATACCTCGATTCTGAGCAAACTAAGATCCTGAAGATACCCACACATATCAGAACACATTATTCACCTGGATTAAACACTTCCGATAGGCTATCCTCACCAAAATCGCAGCACAACAAACAATACCCAAAACATCAGATACCCATAACACACACAAGAGTTGTCACCCTCTTTGGAGACAACAGCACAAATTTATTCAAAATTTTTAAGCTCAAATCCAAACATTCAGAACCAATCATATATAAGATATAATTAGTTACGCCACTTTGTTACTTTACACTTGTTTTTTTCTTAATCAAGTTATATTTTTTTATTTTGTAATCTTTTGCTGATTTTGTTTAAAACCGAACCTCCGAGTTACGCAACTTTACTGCATAACACATACAATACAACATATTCCGGGCAAAGAAGATATATTTACCACTTAAAATTTCCGCTAAGAGAAAAGAGACCACATTTCTTTATACAACTAAAACCACAAACAACACACTATATTTATTTTAAGCTTTATTCCAGAATAAAACAGTTAATTCTTATTACTACAAAAAAAAGTTATGCCAGTTACACTTATTTTTTGACCATAAATTCAAAACATCACATCACTGACAAACGATCATTTACCCGATATTTGTTTCTTACGTTTCAGAATTGAAAATAATTCCGCAAATGCTTGGTTAAACACTACAGCGAATCCTGACTGTCAGCACCACAAAAACACCGACCGTACCTGTAAAACAGCTGATTCATTTAACCCCTTCACAAAAAAATAATAGCGAAGACCGGAGTCTTCGCTATTATTTATAATTCAATCCCCAAAAAGAGAATTACAGCTTTTCTTTAATCTCCTCAAGATATGGAGCCGACTCCTGTGCGCCTTTGCGGGTAACAGCTATAGCACCTGCAACCGTCGCGGTATTCAATGCACTTATAAGCTCTTCTCCTCTGGCTATTGCCGCAGCAAAAGCGCCGTTAAAGGTGTCACCGGCAGCAACCGTGTCAATCGCTTTAACCTTCAGCGCCGGTACAAATTCCGCAATATCCTCATTCATACAGAATGAACCCTCACTACCCATGGTAATGATAATATTCCCCACCCCTTTAGACAGCAGTATCTTTGCCGCCTTGCGGGCACTCTCCTCATTATCCGGGAATACCCCGGTAAACATCTCGGTCTCAGTCTGATTCGGTGTAAAATAATCAAGGAGCGCAAACATCTCAGCCGGAAGCTCCGCAGCCGGTGCCGGATTTAAAATTGTCTTGGTGCCTGAGGCTCTAGCCATTCCAAGAGCCGTCATTACTGTAGAAATCGGAACTTCAAGCTGGGTCAACATGACATCCGATCCGGCAATAGCATCCCCGGCAGCAGCAAGATGACTCTCACTCAACCTGCCATTAGCACCAGGATTGATACCAATCGAATTTTCGCCTGAATCCGCGACAAAAATCAGCGCCACCCCGGACGAAACATTTTTCTCAATACTTATATAATCGGTAACAATACCCTCTTTGGTATAACTCTTCAGGGCACTTACTCCCAGATCATCATCCCCGACACATGCCACAAAATATGTCTTCTGGTCGGAAGTACTCGCTCTAGCTACCGCAACCGCCTGATTTGCCCCCTTACCGCCTCCAGTTGTATTAAAACTGCTTCCGGACAGTGTCTGCCCCGGCTTGGGTATATCAGGAACATTCAACACCAGATCGGTATTTGAACTTCCAACAACAATAACATCTCCCATCTGTATCTCCTACATTATAAGACTGCTCCCTCTAAACACCATTTAAGATCATAACAGAGCCGACAAATAAATCAATTGTTTTATTACTGAAACCACTACGCTTTAAAGTAAAAACATGAACCTCTTCAGATAATGTAAAATTATCTGGGTTAAATATTTAAACAACTTACGAAAAGAATAATTTCTTGACCTATTTATGAATTTACGTAAAATACATCACAATATACTGTATTTAAATATGATATACGCAACCAAAATGCGGCACACAATACCTTTAATATTAGGATGTTACAGCATTTTCTTCATATTTTACGCTAAACTTTGTTTCGAAAGCTAGTCTTTCGATTTTTTTTCTTATACTTTCGAAAGTATAAAAATATAGTATTTAAAATCTATTGTTTGAGGATTGTTTACTCATAGTTTTCACAAGTTAAAAGAAAATATCAGAATCAAATTATCATATTCATTCTGAAAAAAGATATTTTTATATCAGAATATAAATAGTGCTTATGTTTTAGATGGATGCAGCAGATAACACGAACTTTTACCAGGAAACAAGAGGAGATTATTCAATGAGTGAAAAATTGGCACCTGCGCTGGACGCAGAACTTTCACAACAAATCGCAAACACCATCAGATGGCTGGCAGCCGATGGTGTGCAGGCAGCAAACAGCGGTCACCCGGGACTTCCAATGGGATGTGCCGACATCGCCGCCGTAATTATGAGCAGAGCCATCAATATCGACCCGGACGATGATAAATGGTACAATCGCGACCGTTTTATCCTCTCAGCAGGTCACGGATCAATGCTGCTATACTCAATGCTCTACCTTGCCGGATTCATTCCGCTCGACGAACTCAAAAAATTCCGTCAGCTTGACAGCCTGACACCTGGACACCCTGAACTGTTCCACACCAAAGGCGTCGACTTCACCACCGGTCCTCTAGGTGCCGGTTTCACCGCCGCCACCGGTATGGCTCTGGCTGAAAGAATGCTCAGCGAGATGTATAATACACCAAGCTACGAAGTTACCGATCATTATACATACGTTCTGATGGGTGACGGCTGTAATCAGGAAGGTATAACTCAGGAAGCAGCAAGTCTGGCCGGTCATTTGAAACTCAACCGTATAATTGCATTCTATGATAAGAACGGCATTCAGATTGACGGTAAAACCGAGATCTGCTTCACCGAAGATGTTGGTAAGCGCTATGAAGCTGATGGCTGGCACGTACAGCGTATTGACGGCCATGACCATGCAGCTATCGCCGCAGCTATTGAAGCTGCAAAGGCAGAGACCAGCAAGCCAAGCCTTATTGTTGCAACAACCCATATAGGTAAGGGTGCGCCAAATAAGGAAGGTCAGCCAAGTGCTCACGGTGCTCCTCTGGGTCCGGAAGAAATCGCTGCTGGTAAGGCCGCAATCGGCTGGTCAGATGAAACCTTCCAGGTACCGGCAGAGGTTACAGCCTTCTTCGAAAAACGCAAACAGGAATGGAGCAGCAAGCGTAAGGAATGGGATGCGCTGGTAGAGGATTACCAGAACAAGCACAGCAGCATTGCCAAAGAATTCCTGCGCGTAATGAGCGGAGAACTGCCAAAGCAATGGAAAAATGCCACCCCTGAATACGCTGCTGATTTTGTTGCTGCCACCAGAGCTTCAGGCGGTAAGATACTTGATATCTTTGCCGAAGCTATTCCTGAACTTGTTGGCGGATCTGCGGACCTTGTCGAATCAAACAAGACCTTTATCAGTAAGGGAGAGTTCACCAAATTCCCATTCATTGAGCCAGAAATGTATCTTGCACGTAACATTCATTATGGTGTACGTGAACATGCTATGGGACAGATCAGTAATGGTCTTGCAGCACACGGCGGATTTATTCCATTCTGCGCTACATTCTTTGTCTTCAGCGATTACCTGCGTCCTGCTATCCGCATGTCAGCACTTTCAAAACTGCAGACACTCTACATCTTTACTCATGACAGCATCTATGTCGGAGAAGACGGTCCAACCCATCAGCCAATCGAACATCTTGCAGCACTGCGCTGCATACCAAATGTAGAGACATTCCGTCCTGCAGATGCTAATGAGGCCGCATACGCTTACCAGTATGCTCTGGCTAAAAAAGACGGACCTACAGTTATCACTCTGACCCGTCAGAATCTCGCAACTATAGATCGCGAGACCCACGCTCCAGCCAAGGATACGCTAAAGGGTGGTTACATTCTGGAAAAAGACCCTGACGGTGTTGCCGAGATCTGTATCATTGCTTCAGGCAGTGAAGTACACCTTGCACTTGACGTCGCCAAAGTACTTCGCGACTCAGGCCGCACAGTACGTGTTGTCAGCATGCCAAGTCTTGATCTATTCAATCAGCAGAGCGAAGGCTACCGCCAGAAGGTACTGCCAAAGAGATTCAAGAACCGTGTAGTCATTGAAGCAGGTGTTATTCAAGGCTGGGAAGGAATTCTCGGCGAAGACGGCATCTTCATCGGCATGGACGACTTCGGAACCTCTGCTCCAGCGAAGTTAGTCGGCGAAAAGTACGGTTTCACTGTTGACTCAGTACTTGATAAACTCGCAGAAGCTGGCTTCTAAATTTATCAGATTTTTAACATCAACAAAAGACCGGCAATACTGTCGGTCTTTTGTTAATTTAATATTTTTTCTACTTGTGAAAAAATACAAAAGTGTTTATTATTATAAGTGTAAAGTATAGGGGTACTTTTGTTTTTGTACAATCACTACATATTTTTTAGGAGAAAAAAATGCTACGTAAAATTATTCTTGCTACACTCGTTGTTGGTACTGTTATCTTTGTTTCTGGTTGTTCAGCTTGCAACACCTGCGAAACCGAAACTGTTGAGTGCACTACTTGCGCTCCATGCTCTACTTGCGACCTGTAATAAAAATAAACTGTTTTATAAAGAGCACCGGACTTTATCAGTCCGGTGCTCTTTTATTATTATATACCCCGACTACTGTCAATACCAACACGGCAGATACTGGCACCCTTAAAACCTGAAACAGCTCAAGCTGATATTAATAACAGATAAACACCAAAATATAATTCCCATAGCCAAAAAAAAAAGAGACTGCCCAAAACGGCAGTCCCCATGATAAGAATCTAAGCTTGTACAAACAACTATTTGATTCCAAGAAGTTCCATTTCAAAAATAAGTGTGTCTCCAGGCTTGATTGGGACCTCTCCATAAGGCTGCCCCTGCAGACCATAGGCTAGGCTATATGGAATCACAACCTCCCATTTATCCCCTACCTTCATTTGAGGCAAAATCATTTTCCAGCCATCAACAACCTGATTAACCTGAAACTCAACGCCGTCCTTCTCCTTGCTGGAGTTATCAAATTCCTTACCGTCAATCAGCTTACCGGCATAGCTTACTCTTACAGTATCTGTTGGTTTTGGACTGGCTCCAGTTCCGACTTTGATTACTTTATACGCCATACCTTCAGGAGTAACCTTCACACCATCCTGCTTCTTATATTCCGCCATGAACTTCTCACCAGCCTCAACATTTGGCTTAGCAACAGCCTTCATCTTTTCTTCCATTCTCGCACTGAACAGTTTACCCATTTCTTCCATAGCTTTGGACCGCTCTTCAGGAGTATATTTACTCTCTTTTTCAGCTACAGCGTCCTTTATACCTGCGATAACGGCATTGTAATCAATCAGATCCTGCCCTTCAGCCAGCTGCACTCCATACATATAACCTGATCCATAAGAGAGAGTATCCTTGATCTTTTCAGGTATCTCCAACTCAGATATCATTTTCTGAACATCAGCATCCTTATTATCTCCGACCTTCTTTGAAATAAGATTATTTACCTCTTTACCGGCAGTAGCAAGATCTTCCTGTGAATAAACAGGCTGCTTACCCGCGACAAAATCTGAATAACCGTCGATAAACTTAGCGGTACCGACCAGATTCGGAGTTTCCATAATCTTTTTACCGGTATCATAACCGAAACCATATGACGCAATCGTTTCTGATTCCCCTGCAGCATAACCTGAAGTTACAGCCAATAAAGAAACGACGAGAAGAAAAAATATTTTCAAACTGATTTTACTCATGGTTTTTCCTTTTATGAAAGAATAAACAAATATTCAGCAACTTAAATACTGAAGTCACAACTATAGTTCACATCTAATTATTATAGACAATCATGAACTTCACGCAAGAAAGATACTCCATTAATCGCTCATAACGATCCTAAATCACAGAGCGCAATATAATTTTCAACACCGACCGAAATAATATCTTGTCTGATAATAATAAAAAAGTTATAATTATTATGATATACACTGATTAAAAGCACCTGAAATGAAATGGAGTTTTTTAACTAATGAAAGAAAAAATAATGGTTGTAGAGGATGAGCGTGCAACCCGGGATTCGGTGAGCTTTCTTCTACTGGCAAATAATTATGATATAATACCTACCGGAAATGGTATGGAAGCACTTGAAATGCTCAAAGAATGCCAGGGCATGTGCAAAGATATATCGCTGATTATTCTTGACTTGCGTATGCCGGTGATGTCCGGCACTGAATTCCTGCGTCACACCCACAAACTCAAAGATGTTCCGCCAATAATTATTATGACCGGATGTTATGATGATTATGATCTTGAAGAACCGGAAATGACAAAACCCGCATCCGTACTTTGCAAACCTTTCCGGGAAGAAGAACTGATTAAAGCTGTCGAAGATGTCCTCCGTTTTAAATAACACCCCGGTCGTCAGTTTTGAAAATCACTGCACAGTTTCACTTATTTTTAAAATCCGCATACTTTCGATAAAGACTTTCTGACAACCTATCATCTCAGCCGTCTGATTCCAGCAACCACCTGAACTTAATTACTAAAATTTACTGTGATATACTGAATTTTATATCAGCCAGCGCTTTGCAGTTAGTGCTGAACCCGCTTACAACGGCATAATAAATTAACAGAATAATATATTAATAAACGGAGCGCTTAAATAAGCGCCCCGTTTATTAATTGAAAAACTATATTTATTAAAGACCAAGTGCAGATTTTACAGCCTCAACCTTATCAAGTTTCTCCCAAGGGAAGATATCACGTCCAAAATGACCATATGCTGCAGTATCACGATAACTCCAACCCGCAGGATCACGCAGAGTAAGAACATCTTCAATTACAGCAGGACGGAAATCAAAGATCTCACCGCTCTGAAGAATCTTCTGAACATCTTCCTCTTCCTTATTTCCTGTACCGTAGAACGACACATTAATAGATAAAGGCTTGGCGACACCGATTGCATAAGCCACCTGAATCTCACATTTATCAGCCACTCCGGCCGCAACAAGATTTTTGGCTACATAACGCGCAAAATAAGCAGCGGAACGGTCTACTTTTGTAGGATCCTTACCTGAGAAAGCACCACCACCATGTGAACCCACACCACCATAAGTGTCAACTATAATTTTTCTACCGGTCAGACCAGCATCACCGTGCGGTCCGCCAATCACAAATTTTCCGGTTGGATTAACAAAATACTCGGTATCCGGAGTCAGTAATCCAGTAGGATCCAAAGTCTCTTTAATAACCTCAATCATATCTTTTCTTATTGCATCAAGACTGATATCATCTGTCTGATGTGAAATAACCACACTGGTAATAGCCTTTGGCTTACCATCTTCATGCATTACAGATACCTGAGACTTGCTATCCGGTCTGAGGTAAGGATAAACTCCATCCTTGCGGAGCTTCTGCAGAACATCCAGTAATTTATGACTATACAGTATCGGAGCAGGCATAAGCTCTGGAGTCGCATTTGTCGCATACCCGAACATCATTCCCTGGTCGCCGGCACCCTGCTCAGCATAAAGCCCTTCACCGGCAGTTACTCCCTGCGAGATATCAGGAGACTGAGGGTGTATTCTGCATTCATAGACAAAGGTCTTATCGCAGAATTCCAACTCTTCACGATTATAGCCAATCTCATTACATACCTGACGCGCGATTGCTTCAGGATCTATATTATCCCAGCCTTTACAGGTAATTTCGCCGGCATTGAGTACAAAATTAGTGGTACAGGCAGTTTCACAGGCCACACGGCTGGTGCGGTCTTCGGCTAAGCAGGCATCAAGTATAGCATCTGAAATCTGATCGCAAACCTTATCTGGATGACCTTCACTGACTGATTCCGAAGTAAAAACATGAGGAGCATTTAACTTACTCATTATTAGTACACCTTTCATATATTAAAAATAATAAAAATTAAACAGCATTATTTGTTAATTTTGACTATACAATTATAAGATTAAAGGTAATTAAATCAATATAATTAATTATTTATAACTACATACATATAATCAGCACAGGGTTCATAATTATATATCCTGTATTATCAAATAACCGCCTGCAAAATTACAAAGAATATTCTTTTATTGCAATAAGATATAAGAATTCAAACTTAAATGACTCCAGGACAGTCAACTTTTATTGAAAATATAAAGCATTAACAATAAAAATCTCACAAACATATTGACAATTCGCAACAATTTAGTAAATTAATATATTCTAAGTCATCGGCTTGTCCCCGATGATATTTTTTACATATATAAAAAAGATACAATTAGTCAAAATTTTTTAGCAGATTATTAAAAACAAAAGAGAAGAGTTGATTAAAATGATGAGACAAACAACTTTTGCAACGCCAGCAACATTCAAACCAGACTGGTTTATTGCAGACGGAACCGATCAGGTTGTCGGTCGTCTAGCTGCAGAAATTGCAACAATTCTAATGGGCAAGAACAAAGCAATCTACACACCTTATATTGATACCGGTGATTATGTTATTGTTACCAACTGTGAAAGCATGATTCTCACAGGAAACAAGATGCGTGACAAAGTATTCAGATACCACACTGGCTGGATCGGTGGTCTTACCGAAGTAAAAATGAGCGAGATGCAGAAAGAGCATCCAGACCGCATTCTTCGCAATGCAGTTCGTCGAATGCTCCCTAAGACCAAGATGGGCAGACAGATGCTCAAGAAGCTCAAAATTTATCAGGGCTCAGAGCATCCACATGCAGCACAGAATCCAAAGCCACTCAACTTTGACGCAAGGAGAAAATAACAATGGCAGATACAAAAGAATATATTTGGGGTACCGGCAGACGTAAAGCTTCTATTGCACGAGTCAGAATCTGCAAGGGTAGTGGTGAATTTACTGTTAATGGCAAAAAGAGTGACGATTACTTTACCACTCCACGTCAGATGGCAGCTATCATCGGTCCACTGAAGCACCTCGATGTTGAAAAAGATTATGATATTTTTGTCAATGTTCGTGGTGGCGGTACTACCGGTCAGGCTGGCGCTATCATGATGGGTCTTGGTCGAGCACTCCTGAAAGCTGAGCCAGAAAAAGAATCACTGCTCAGAAACCATGGCTTCCTTTCACGTGACCCACGTATGGTCGAACGTAAGAAACCAGGTAAGCCAGGTGCAAGAAAGAGCTTCCAGTTCTCAAAACGTTAAAACTTTGCAGGATATTATCCTGTCAGAAAGTTTTTCTACGATATTTTTACAGAGTTGTGGCGTGCCACAACTCTGTTTTTTTAATATTACTAAAAAACCAAGAAACTTAACATTTTTACTCTTATGCTCAAATTACATATCAGTAATAATACTCGCATAATCAGCAAATTAACATAAATAATAACCAAACACAAATCTTACATGAAAAATACTATAAAACAGAACATTAATTCTTAATAAATATTTTTTTATAGCTACTTACAAAACACTTTAAAAACCAATAAACACCTACGCACAAATACGTTAAATAAAACACAACAAATAATTAATACATTTTTTAAATAAATATAAAAATATCTACTTGACAAAGCGCAATTCTCATATAGAATAGCAAACATAAAAGATATTAATTTATCGAATATTAAAAATAAACTTGTAACAGACAAATGGATTTATATAGGACTTATACATATAGGATTTGAAGGGAACTCTTACACAAAACAAACAAACACAACACACACACACACACAAACAAACACAACAACAAACACAACACATAGAGTATTCCTTTCCAGCCCGTCTTACGACAACACGCTGGATCACATAAAGGTATACCACCAATTAGAGCTCTAAGAATCCTATATGTCCCCATTAAAAAGAAAGCGCTGAAATCATTCAGCGCTTTCTTTTTTCTTAACCCTGGCCTTAATCCGCAGCATAAAGGCTTCATATTCTTTAGGAACAAATATCGCACTTATCATCGGATAAAAGAATAATGCCGCCAACACTGGGATAAATACCTTCTCCAGCCTGAAAAAGAACTCAGGACCATAAGGCATACTCTCACCAACTTTAACGACAATAAACGCCATACAGCCTGATGCCACAATACTCTTTGAAAAAGTAGAAAAGAAATTACCAGACCTTTCATTCCAGACCGTTCCTTTTTCAATTCCTCCTACTTTTTTCTTGAGTCCATTCCAGAGCAGAACCACATTTATGATAGCTGTTATGCTCGTTGCCAGCGCCAGCCCGGCTTCACCAAGCACTCGTGTAGCGCCGAGACCGGAAGCAGCGGAGGTTCCAGGTGTACTGATACCGTAATACTTTTGATATAAATCCGGCGCATGAATCAAAATAAGGTTCAACATCAGATTTAATCCTGCCATTGCAATAGCAATCTTAACCGGTGTAGTATAATCTTTCATCGAATAAAACGCCCGCACCAGCAATTGCTGCATACTGAAAAAGACCAATCCGCCACAGAGACAGACCAGCACAGCAGAAGTCCGGTAAACCGCCAGATCATTAAACTCCAGATCCGGTGTCTGATAAAGAAGTCTGACAATATCAGGAGCTATCGTAATCATACCTACTGCTGCCGGTATCATAACAAAGAGCAGCATTTTCAGCGATGAGAAAAGGGTCTGGATAAACTCCCTGCCCTGCTCTTTTGCAGCCATTGAGGATAGCGCCGGAAATGAAGCGGTTGCCACAGCAATAGCAAATACTCCAAGCGGAAGCTGCATCAGGCGGTTGCCGAGAAACAGATAAGATGTCGCCCCCTCATAAGGGCTTACACCATTTACAGTATCAAGGGACAGCCAATAGGCAATAAGATTATCAATAAGCACATTAAACTGTACAATTCCCAGCCCCAGAGCGGTCGGAGCCATATTTTTAAGAATCTTTATAAGACGGGGATTTTTAAAATCAAAATTAAACCCGAGCCTCACCCCCTTGGCTCTTATTAACGGATACTGCACCGCCAACTGCAGAATTCCTGCCAGCAAGACCGCATAAGCGACATAATGCATACTCTCCACAAAGACACCATTACGGATCATTTCTGCCGGTACAGCTTCAAGCTTCTGAATAAACCCCGCATCCAGCTGCCCTGGCCAATAACAGTAAGATATATATCCCAGACCGGCCATTATCATAAGATTAAGGATTATCGACATCGCCGCCGGAACAGCAAATGCCCTCAAACTCTGCAGAATCGCCCCCAACAATGCCGAGACACAGATAAAGACAACAAATGGCAGCATTATTGAAAGCAGAATCAAGACTGTCTGCACCTTGACATCTAAGGCTGAACTTCCGGAAACAAAATAACAGACAAGGCTCCCAACCACCGCAATTGACGCGGTAACCAGCAATAATAACGTCAGAACCGAACTGGCAAACTCAGCCGAATCCGTATCCTGCTCCCGGGAATGCACAAACTCCGGCAGAAATGCCGCGGAAAGAGCCCCTTCACCAAGCAGTTTGCGAAAAAGATTAGGAATAGTAAACGCAAAGTAAAATGCATCTAAAACCCAGGCCGTTGACCCGAAAAATAATACCAGACCGACATCCCGCAGCATACCCAATACTCTGCTCACAGCAGTAATAATCGCCATAACCATGGTCGAGCGCAAAATTGTCGGATACTTCTGACTCTCTTTATCATCCATTACCCGTATATCCTTACAGTATGTGTTACAAAACTCGTATAATTCAGTGATCATTATTTTTCACATACTTAATAATATACTCCCAAACACAGATTGCAAGCACAGATAAACATCCAGATAAGACTTAATACGCCAAAACAAAAATCAAATCATAAATATACCTGCAAAGACAGCTTCCAACCTGCAATTATCGGAGTGTACCGCTAATAAACAGTTTTATTACAAAATACATTTAACTTAAAAAAAAATTTACATCTCAAAATTTTACAGTATAATCCGGTTGATTTTTATTCATTAACCACATCAATAATAAGGAATTCTCCATGAAAAAGATTATTCTTATATTAGCTGCACTGATAATAGTCGGTGCCGGAGGCATATTTTTTTATAAAGAACAGAGCCAAAATCAGCGAATACACAACGAGGAACTATTCTGGCGCGGTCGAAAAGCCTTGAAAGACAATGATGATGTAAATGCACTCAAGCTTCTCACCGAAGCCTGTGAACAAAATCCTGAAAACTCAGAATTCAATCTCTGGACAGGAATCGCAGCTAAAAAACTGGGAAAAAATGAACTGGCATACACCTATTTTAATAAAGCCTGGGATACCGGAAAAAAAGAACCCCTGGTATTCCTCAATATGATAGCAACCTCGTCTCTGCCCAAAAAAGAGAAAATGATACAATTCGAAAATATGGCCGGTCAGCTGACCGACGAACAGGCGAAACTGGAACTTACCGCCCTGCTAAAGTATCAACGGGAGCAGCTTCCTGAAGCCGCAAAACTTCTAAAAGAACTGGTTAATAAATATCCGCAGGGAATATATGCCGAATTTTACGCACAGACACTGCTCAGACTCAAACAGCCTGAAGAAGCCTTGAAAATTCTAGAAAAAATAAATAAAGCCGGCACCATGAATGCCGCCTGTTATATTATACTGTCTGAACTTTACTTTGCTCTGGATGATATGACAAAAGCACAGAATCTCTTCAGGCAAGCGCAGCAGCAGGGACTTGATACAACCGAAGTTACCGAACGTTATGGACAGAATCTCTACTTTTACGGGAAAAACAGTGATAGCAAAGATATTCTTAACTCAATAGAACTTCCCGAAATGTTCGCAATAACAGACATCTCTTCTGCTGAAATAATGGCAAAAGATCTAAGCAATAATCATAGCAGTATCACCAGTGAACTTTTGAAATATACATCCTTGCAGTTCAAAGAACTTATCAAAAAAAACAGCAGCGGCTTTGACCGGTTCAGCCGGCAGCGTTTTCTCGAAGAGATAACAACAGCGATCAATAAATTCTGCAGCAGTTACCATAATAACGAAAATTCCTCTCCGGAAAAACCTGCAACACCTCAGTCTTTTCTCAAAAATGCCGAACTGCTTATTGCAGAGTTCCCTGACAGCCTCAAACTTCCCGACTATAACCGTACCACACATCAGGCACGTATCATTCTGCTGCTTATTGCCGCTTCCGAACGGAGTACCACCGATATAAACCGGCTTCAGGAACTGGCTGCCGGATCAAAACGCTGGCTGGAAGGTGAACGCTACTTCGGAAAGTATCTGCTTAGCAGTATAAAGCAGCCGGACATCGACTCCACCAAAAATAAAGACTTCATGATAGCTTCTGAGTTACTGCGGAATAACCCCGTTGTTGAACTGACTTCAGCAGATAACCTGACGCGCAGCGGTGATTATCAGGAGGCGCTGGTGATATTCGACAGACTCAGTTCTGACAGTATTATCCTTGCCCGCAGCCCAATGGTACAGTTTATGCGCAGTAAGGCTCTTCTAGCCAGCGGCGAACCCCAGAGAAGTGAAAGTATTATGATAAATCTGCTCAAGCGTGGTTACATCACCAGAGACTTACTGCTAAGCCTTGGCCGTCTGGCGCTACAGCTCAATGACAGATCAACAACCACACTAGTGGTAAATACTCTGGAAAAACATGCCCCCCGTAATCCAGAACTATATCTCTTACTTTCAGACCTACGCCTGCAACAAGGTGACAGCCGAGGTGCTGAAGAAGAATTACAGAGATTGCTTGTATCCACGGCAGCAGACATTCTTAAAAATCAGGCTCTGCTGCGACGCTCATATATTGAACTGCGCTCAAATCAGCCAGAAAAAGCTTTAAAAAGTCTGGAAAGTGTAAAAAACGACTCTACAGACAAGACCGTACTCAAAGCACGAATTCTTAGCGCTATGTCTAAAAATAAAGAAGCGCTCCAGCTGTTAGAGAAACTTAAAACCATTCCACCGCAGGATCGAACCCTTTATGCTAAAGTACTGGCCGGCAGCGGTAAACTCCAGCAGGCACAGGCAGAACTGGAGGCTATTCTAAAGGATAATCCAGATAATGCAGATGTCGGCATTAATCTTGCACTGATATTGAATGGCATGGGTAAAAATAAGGAAGCGCTGAAAACGGTGGAGCAAATTGTCGACCGCAATCCGGATAATATCCGGGCAACGACGATTATGGCCCAGCTGCTGCTGGCAAATGGAAAAGCCAGAGACGCAGCTAACCTGGCCATTAAAGTACTCAGTCTGGATCCCAGAAATATCATGGCAATGGAGGTACTTACCAGCTCATATGTAACCGGAAGGGAATTCATAAAAGCGGCTCAGGCCTCAGAAAAAGCACTGCAAATAGTCCGGAATGATCCATTTATCACCATGCAGCGGGCGATTGCGCTTATCGAACTGAGCAAACAGCTTGATCGTGATAAGATACTGGAAAAAGAATTCAAAAAAGCAGAACAACCTGAAAGTTCCAAGAGTGCGGATAAACTGGATGAGGAAGTGGTAAATCTCACTTCCGATATCGTCTTCAGCAGAGCGATGAGCGAACTCAACAGTTCGGCGGAGGAGCAGAAAGACACTTCTCTCGCTGACTTCGCAGCCGACCGTAATGCTGACGATCTACGCCGGGAAGCAGTGAAACTTTTAAATACCATACAGGATCAGGATGCAGCAACAGTCCTTAAGCTTGAAGCGGAACTGCTGATGCATCAGGACAATAAAGTTACCGAAGAATTACAAAGCGGCAAACTGAAAATTAATGAACTCTTCTCTTTCGGCATTCTCGCCGATAAGATGCAGCGCTGGGATATATCTGCAGTTGCTTATCTTGAAGCATTCAAAAAGCAGCCGAAGAACTCTATAATTCTCAATAACTACGCAAACGCAGCCGTGAAATCAGGACAGAAGGTTGATGGTAAAATTAAGGAACTCCTGCTGCAGGCAGCACAGAACCTACCACAGGTACTGAACGGAGATTCCAAAGCTGTAAATACTGCCGCAATGGTCTTCAACTTTTTCGGTGATTGGGAGAATACAGTAAAACTACAGCAGAGTTATCCTGATGCTTTCAGAAATAACACCGGCCTTAGCGAGATGCTGACAACCGCCCGTGCCAATCTGACCGCAGAAAAAAACCAGCAGAAACCAACAGAATTCAGTACGGAAAAAGCGAGTCGAAATCAAAATAATAATGCACCGGAAAATAAACCTGAAACAGCGGAACCACAGCCATAAGGAACAGTAAAACCGGATTATGCAGAATAATACTAGCGGTAAAAGAGGTAACAAACAGGATTCACTGCTCAGAGCGGTTATAGTAGCCAGTCTGTTCTGGGTAGTATACAGTTTGTATATTGATGATTTTATTTCCAACGACCTGCGTCTGATCTCATCAATTATTGCCGAGAAGATTCTGACACTTCTTAATATAGCTGTTGAACGTCAGGGCAATGTTATACTGCGTAATGAGTTGAGATTTGAAGTCATAGCGGCCTGCAGCGGTTCAACCATTCTCAAGGTAATGCTGGGAAGCGGAATTTTTCTAAGTCTCAGCTGGAGAAATCTTAAACAGATACAAAGGGCAGAGACCATTCTGCTCTCGGCCGTTATCGCTGTTTTTGCAAACGGAGTACGGGTCACTATTCTGGTATTACTGGGAATTCAGCGGGGTTCCGCAGTCCCGGAAGGTCTCCTTCACAATACGATTGGCATTATAACCTTTATTGTCGCCTTCACCCTGCTCTGCCATATCTGCATCAGAATGAGCAGAAAAGCAATAACAACTGAAAATAAAAACTCCCGTTCCGGTCTTTCCGCCCGCTACCGGCTAATACTGACAATACTGCTTCTAATCTTCCTTTATCTGCCGTTTATTTGTGATCAGTTTATGGACTGGTTTGGTAGTGCCTGGAACAGCTCAAACCATCTTGGTTTTATCTTCTATATTATTCCGGCGATCTTAATTCTCCTGCAATTACACAAGCAAAAACAACCAGCTGAAAAAAGACCGAGTCCACTCCCGGCTGCAGATATCGCGACCGGAATATGTCTTGTTTCAGGGCTTTTGTGTGGTATCACTTCTCATATTCTAGGTATCATTACCCTTGGAGGGATTGGACTGATAATTATTTTTGCCGGACTCATCATCCAGTTATTCCCGCTGCGCCAGGCTCTTCTAACCCTACCTCTGCTCCTGTTGCCGATTCTCGGATTTCCCCGTGTAATCCTGAGACTGCGTGACCTTACCCCCGCTATGAACATAAATCCGGAGATCGAACGCTTTATCCTGCTTATAGCCATCGTCATCCTGCAGCAAATACTCTATTATACTTTGACTCGAAGCACATCTTCAGAAGACTGCCAACCGGTGAATATAGTTAAAGTTAATGCCGGACCTGCGCTTTACTCTTTCTTTTTTTACGCAAGTATACTTGCCCTTACGATAGCCCTGATATTTCCGGCAGGATCAGCTCAATTATCCGGCAACAACAAGAAAATTTCAGAGTACAACCTCCCATATTATTTGCACAACTGGGTGGGTACTGATATTTCACTTTCCCAAAGCGATATTGCTTATTTCGGTCGATCCAATATCATTTACAGACGCTATAGTTCAATTACCGACAAAAAACTTCCCCCTGTAGAACTTCTGATAACTTTCTCCGCCGGGAATCGCCATAAAATACATCCACCGGAATTCTGCCAGAGCGGTGCCGGCTGGAATATTGTTTCAAACTCTCCAGCAGCCATACCGACCACCCCCGAACACGAAGGTACACTCCTGACCCTGAGCAAAAACACTCAGACAAAATATCTGCTCTATTATTTCAGCACTAAAGGCAAAGATGAAAACAACTACTCGGAAATGATGCTCAGTAACATCGTCCAAATTCTCAGTGGCAAGAAGAAAGATTGGGCTACTGTCCGCATTTTCTCCAGATCGAGTAAAGCGACACTGCTGTTTGCTGAACAGCTTCCATCCCCATTACTGTGACTGTGATTGTCGAACCTTCAAAATCAGATATAGCGATTTTCACATACTAAAATTTGTTGTCTTCATTAATTCAAAACAGGTAACTTAAATTTATTTACAAATATGCAAATTTTATTTACAACAACAAGAAATCAATCCTTAACCCAAGCCTTCAGTTATACCCTACATGATATAAAATATTGCGATTATTCCCAGTATAGACATAGTCAAAAGCCAATAACAAGTTGGCACACAACAAGTTAAAAAAAATAATATTTTTTTTACTTTTATGCAAGAAAATTAAAAATTAACTTTACAAAACACATCAAACAATGCTATACTGTGTAGGTTATTTTTACTAAATAATTATTAACATTCACTCTCATTAGTGGAAATGGAGTTAAATTATGAATAAATTTCTAGCAATATTATTTCTGGCATTTGCAGTGATAACCACCGCTCACGCAGAAAGCTACACTTTCAGTAATACCAGCGAAATAGATGTACCGGAATATAATCACCAGGGCTGGTGGAGTACCGGCGGTACTGCAGATGATGTTGTCAGCAGCAGTATTGACGTTTCAGGAACTACCGGCACTATCACCGACCTCAATGTCACCCTTGACGGTGTAACTTCAAAAGCTTTTGTCGATATGGTTCTTGTATTGGTCGGCCCTAATGATACTGCTGTAGTTCTAGCAGCTAATGCCGGCGGCGCAAATGAAAATTCTTATGTGCCAACCGTCGATATCACCTTTGATGATGAAGCGGATAGCCAGATTGCGGTTTCAAACAGCTTCAATGAAGCACAGAACGAAAATAAAAATTTAGAAGAAGGTTCATATCAGCTTTCTGATTATGACATCCAGCCTTATTATCTTCGTACCGGAGAATATGCTGTAGTTGATCCGATCGCAGAAGGATTTTTCGGTGACCCTGATAATTTTGCAGACGAAAACCTGCTATCAGCCTTTGATGATATATCTGCCAACGGAACCTGGACTCTTCTTGCATTCGATAATTATTCTACCGATGCCACTGTAATTGAAGGCTGGACTCTAAGCTTCGAGACTACAGGCTCAGGTTCAACCGGAGCAGTTCCGGAACCTGCAGAATGGGCACTTATGATCCTTGCTGCACTTGGACTTACTGCTGTCAAATTCTACCGCAAAGGCAGTCTGGCTAGATAGTTTTTCCCAAATTAGTTATATAAAAACTCTCAAGGCTTCCTTGAGAGTTTTTTCTCGTATTTTCATAAAGATTTGATATAATACTTTATATTATGTATAAAGGTTGTTACTTATCAGCCATAACCGGAAAATAGTACTTTTTTTAAATCAAAGTACCTTTTCAGAGTAATTTAATTATACAAGAACCCGAATCTTTTCGATATAATCTAGCGAATTGTTATTTAAACAAGATCAAATGCTGATAACAGTCAAAATTTTTCGATTTATTTATTATAATAAATATAGCAGATCTATCTTTATTGTTATATTTTAGATAGCAGGATTTCAAATGACCGACGATGACAATGCCGAACTCTGGAAACTCTATAGAGAAGGTGATAGAAAGGCCTATGAAGAGCTTGTAGAAGCATACCTTCCTATGGTCAAAGTTACAGTTGGTCGAATGTCGGTCAATGTTCCTTCCTACGTTGATAGAGAAGATCTCTATTCCGCCGGCTGTATGGGGCTGCTTTCAGCGATCAAACGTTACGACGAAACACGCGAAGCAAAGTTCACCACCTATGCCCTCACCCGAATCCGCGGCTCAATTATTGACGAACTCCGTAATCATGATACTCTGGGCCGGGTAACCCGCGACCGGGTCAGCAGAATAAACAAAGCTGAACAGGAAATACGCAGTACTGGAGGAGAATTAAGCTCGGAGTCAATTGCAGAACGTGCCGGACTCACCATGAATGAATTCTGGGATGCAGAAATTGGTGAACAGGCTTCCAGAATGATTAGAATAAACGATTCATCAGAAAATGATAATCATACCTTTGCCGATGTTCTGGCAAACAAGAAAAAAACCAATGAACCGGGCTATAATATTGAAACAGAAGAGATAATAGAGCTTATCTACGATCTTCTGGATGAAAAAGAGCAGCTGATGGTTGTCTTGTACTATCAGGAAGAGCTCACACTAAAAGAAATTGGCCGGATAATGAATGTCTCTGAGAGCAGAGTATGCCAGATTCATTCTGCCATGACCACTAAAATAAGAAAAAAATTGGAACAAAAAGGAATTTACCTGTAAGGTTTGATGATTTACACCCGATAAATAGTGTAGATAAAATCAACTTTGTTCGGATTTATTAGTTGCAAAATAACCACTTAAAGTGTATACTGTTATAAGATAAACTGCATGATCTTAGATACGGTTACCGACCGGGATAAGGAGAGAGCACAATATGGATAATAATATTTCAGCAATAAACAGCATGATGGGTAATACTCCTGCACGTAAAGCACGAAAGCTTTACGAATTCCAGCAGAACCCCTCACTCCGTGAAACCGACACGGTAAATATATCCAAAGATGTAATGACCGTAAGAGGCGCTGAGCAATTGCGTTTAGACAAGATTATGGAGGTTCGTCAGCAAATCAAGGATGGTACTTACCTTACTTCTGAAAAGCTTGATAAAGCCCTAGACAATGCGCTTGATGAAGCCCTGAAGAACTTTTAAAACGCATACATAGATCATTTTAAACAATAGAATTTCTAAGATTAAAGCGTATTCATATCACAATGAATACGCTTTAACTTATCCCCCAAATGCTTCAGGAAATGTGAGAATACAAACATAAAAGCATTGGAAGAAAAAGACAGCTAAAACTTCACACTTACCTTGCCAATACCATACTCAAGGCCGGAAACACCGATATTTTGCAGAATATTCTTCAATTCATCTGTCATAGGAGTATAACTGGTAACATATCCTGAATCATCACCGGCACCGACACCGTCAAGAGTCACAAAAACCTCATCACCGACATTAGGATAATAATAAATAGTTCCCCCGACAATTGTCTCATCAGTAGAACTTTTACAGCTTCCAAAGAAAATCTTGGGTGGTGTTACCGGTCCGTATGACTTTACCAGCACAAACTCAACCTTCTTCTCAATATAATACTTACTCTCCTCGCTGACTTTCACCGATTTTACCTTAGCGATAACCTTTATTGGAGAACTTTCAATAGCTTTCACATAGACTTCAGGAGGCATCAAAGCCAACGCAGATCCAGTAATAACCCCCAAAGCCAGAGCCGCAAACATAATCCTTGAATAAGTTATATAACGTAACACAACCGACCTTCCTGCACTAATATAATAAAGAACCAATCCGCAAAAGAAACTGGGACAAATATACCGAATAAGCCATATTTAAAATTAATATTATTCAGTATACACTAAAAAAGACTTTCAGCAAATAGTAAATTAATGTAATTTATTGGTAAATTAATTTAAAATACTGTTTGTTTAAAATGACTCTTCCCCTATGCTCGGAACTTTTTATTATTATAATACTTATATATAAGCAGAGTTTCTGCGGCATATAAAATTAATATTTATTTATCGCTGAAATAATTGAGATTATGTACAAAAAAAGTGAATCTTTGAAAATCAGGCAGCAGGAGACATCATAGAGGAATTTTTCATACTTCTTAGAGTTCCAAAGCCAAGCGGTAAGGCGAGAGCAATAGAAAGAATATCGGTTACCGCCTGAGCGGCCTCGATTCCTCCCAGGCCAAATACCGCTTTCATAAGTATGATTGCCGGAATAAGAAATAACCCTGAACGGCTGACAGCTATAAGACTTGCTTTTGCTGTGGCACCAATCGTCTGCAGCATCATGTTGAACATCATGATCATACCGCAAAACGGTACCGTAATACACTGAAAACGCAATGCGGCGGTTCCAATAGCGATAACGCGGGGATCATCAGCTCTGAACAGCGCAATAATAGACGGTGCAAAAACAGCGCCGATAAGTGCAAGTAATAATAAACATGAGGAAACAATCTTCACCCCGAACCAGAAAGCCCGTACGACTCTGTCATAACGTTTGGCACCATAGTTAAAACCGCATACCGGCTGAAACCCCTGTCCAAACCCTAACAGCGCCGAATATGCAAACATTGTAACCCGCTGAGTAATAGATATAGCCGCAACCGCACTGTCACCGAAAGCCCCTGCAGCATGATTAAAACAAAGAATTCCCAGACAGTTACAGGTTTGACGCAACAATGATGGTGACCCGCCGCGCGCCATCTCCCTTAAAGCCTGAAAAGACGGCTTGAAATGACGAAAATGAATCGCGATATTGCCTTCGCGGCGCGTTGCCCAGAGCAGAATAATAAAACCAATTATCTGACTCACACAGGTTGCTAGCCCGGCCCCCCAAGCCCCCAAGCCAAATTTATAGATAAAAAGAGGATCCAAAGCGATATTCAGTACCGCACCTGTCACCATGCCAAACATTGCCCATTTAGCACTGCCGACAAACCTGAGCTGATTATTAAGAGTTAGAGATGAGGTCATAAACAGCGCGGAAATCAGAATAAAACAGGTATAGTCACGCGCATATGGCAGCATTGTCTCAGATGCTCCCAATAATAGCAGTAACGGATGCATAAAAAGCAATCCAAACACCCCGAGCAAGCTCCCTGCTATAATTGAAAAAAAGAAGCCGGTACTTGCCATTACCTCCGCATCAGCAAATTCCTTTGCACCCAGTTTCCGAGAGATATAGTTTCCGGAACCATGACCGAAGAAGAAACCAATAGCCTGAATAACCCCCATCAGCGAAAATACCACACCTATCGCCGCCGTTGCGCTGGTTCCAAGACCACTGACAAAATAGGTATCAGCAAGATTATATGCAGCTGTAATAAGCATTATAATAATTGACGGTATAGAAAGTCTGACCACAAGTCTTTCCACCGGAGCTGTAAGCATCAACCGCTGTTTACGTTCTAATTTATCCAATATAACTACCTTTATGCCAAAGCCCAGATCCTGAACAAATCAGATTTTGCCGGGATTAGCCATTTGTACAATCTAATATATACCTGCATTGCGTAAAAATAATAATCGGTAATAATATGCTAATTACACCGATATTCATCTATACAGCCATCACTTAGATATAAAAACTCAAGCCATTCATTTCTGCCAGGATATCCACAAAAATCATGTAACAGCCGAGTATGATTATTTCTAATTCTCAACAATACGCTTGAGCAGATCCACAGCCTGACAGATAACCTCAAGCTCTGACGAGTTATAATTTCTCTCAATATTACGTATCAGCCAGTCTTCTCTGGCTTCACGCCCTTTTTTTATCCGCTGCTGCCATGACGACGTAAGCGAAATAATATTTTTCCTGCCGTCATCTGGGTCAGGAACCACCTGAATACAGTGCTGTGATATAAGCACTTTGATCGTAGCCCGCATCGACTGTGGACGTACCCCTTCAGCTCTGGCAAGATCAGAGACCGTTGCCGAACCCTCGCGCTCCAAACGCAGAATCACCGATATCTGGGAAGGAGTAAACTCACAGGTATGCGACTGTTCCCGCAAACGCCTTTTAAATTTTCCGACCAAAGCTCTCAGCTCTCCCGCCAGGACCGGAACATTCTCATTTTTAGCAATTTTATTTTGAATATTCATTACCTCAATATACACATAGACAGGTAAACTGTCAAGTTTACCTGTCTATATTTCGCATTATCATAAAACGATATTATCAAACAATCAAAAAATTGCCAAGATCAGAATAACATTATCTTATACTTTCAATAAAACACACCCCAATATATTCACAAAAAAAAGGTATCAAACGCACAATAAATGCATCTGATACCTCTTCATTAATTTGGCGGAGCGAGAGGGATTCGAACCCCCGGTGGCGCGAACCACACTGGTTTTCAAAACCAGCTCGATAAACCGGACTCCGACATCGCTCCATCAATTACTCGCTAAATTGTAGAATTAGAGTATATTAAAATAACAATGATATGCAAGTGCATATTGTATTTTTTTTTATATATTTTATAATGGTAACGGTAAAGAGATTAAAAACATATACTAATCAGAATATTATACTTAAAATATAACTCAGCATACAAAAAATGTTATCATGGAGCATCAGGTTATGAAAATTCTTGTCACCGGCGGTGCCGGTTTTCTCGGCAGACATATAGTAGACAAACTGCTTGAATCTGGTTACAATCAGATAACCATTCTCTCCCGTGGCCACTACCCGGAACTCGAAGAATGCGGTCTAAAAGTGATAAGTACGGACCTAGCCAACAAAGATAAGCTGATAACCGCCTGTGACGGTATCGACACCATTTTTCATGTCGCATCAAAAACCGGTATCTGCGGACGTTTCAATTCCTACTATCAGACAAATGTCATCGGCACACGCAACCTCCTGCAGGCAGCCGGGCTACGCGGCGTAAAAAACTTTATTTACACCAGCACCCCAAGCGTAGTATACGGTAATCACGAAATAATAAACGGTGACGAAGAACTGCCGTACCCGCGTCATTACCTTACCTTCTATGCCGCGACCAAAGCAGAAGCTGAACTTATGGTTTTATCCTATAACGGCAGAGCCGGACTCAGAACCTGCGCACTCCGTCCACACCTGATCTTCGGCCCGGGAGATACCAATCTAACCCCGCGTATTATCAATAAAGGCAGAAATAATAAATTAAGGATTGTCGGTACTGGCAAAAACCTTTTAAGTGTAAGTTATGTTGAAAATACCGCTGATGCTCATATCTGCGCCATGCGAAAGCTGTGCGAAAATTCGAAAGCTGTCTGCGGAAAAGCATTCTTTATCAATGAAAATGATCCTGTAAACTGCTGGGACTTTATTAACAAACTTCTGAGATCATGCAATGTATCAGAGATAAAGAACCATTTATCATTTTCAGGAGCTTATACTCTCGGTTTTATTCTGGAAAAACTCGGACATTATCTGGCACCTAACTGGGAACCGCCAATGACGAGGTTCCTCGCCTTACAGCTAGCCACCAGTCATTACTTTAATAACACCGGAGCCAGAACCGCTCTTGACTGGACGCCCCGCATACAGCTCTCCGAGGCAATAAATAAAACTGCCGCACACTTCACCAAAAACCAATAAAGCGGAGCGAAAATTTATTTCACGATAATACCGTAACCAGATATAACGTTTCTATTCATTGAGCGATGCCATACCAATAATACCGTTTACCTGACCAAGAGCATCCATCTTCGGCACAATAGTCACATGCACTGCTATTTCTTCGCCGTTGAGCAATTTCACACTGGTACGGGTCACCTCCGACGGTATACCGGCGTAGGCCTTGTCAATAGCATCAAACATAGCCGTATCCGCAGTGTCATACAATTCACTAATAGTTCGATTATAAGCTTTTTCTGAAGGGATACCGAGTAATTTCGCCGCACGATCATTCCAGAGTATTACCCGGCGCTCAATATCAAGACCTATTATAACCAGCTGGGCGTTTTCAATAATAGCGGTAAGAACCTGATAAGTCTCAATAAGATTTGCCTCAGCTTTTTTCATCTGAGTAACATCCTTGGAGAACATGGCAATTTTAGTCACGTCAGACTCTTTATCAATAACCGGAATCACTACGGTTACCAGTTCATAGCCGTTGATACTCTCTTCAATCTTCAACGGAGAACGTGACTGCGCTACCTGTTGAATATACTCCATTCTCAATCTCGCCTCCTCACGGGGGAAGACCTCATACACAGAGAGTCCCAGCACTTCAACCTGTGACCTGTCAATAACCTTTGACGCGGTATTATTTATGGTCTCAAACTTGCCATTCAAATCAAGAAGCATGATACTGACAATTGTATTCTCAAAGATGGACTGCATTATCGTTTTATCTTCTTCAAGTTTATCACTCATGGCACGGTTTGCAGTTACATCATGCAGACAAGCCAACAGCAGATCCGGCTCATTAGGTACAATAGTTACTTCATATGTTTTATTCATGTAGGTTACATCGCCTACAACAATACTCCCTGAGTCCATTGATTTTTCCAGCATTTTACGAAACTCGCAGGTCGCATCAATTTCTTTCTTCCACATAGTAGAGCATGACTGCTCATTCTGCGCTCCGAGTTCATAACCGGCGCGGTTGGCCTTCAGTACAATACCATCATTCTGCATCAGTATCATAGGATAAGGCGTTGCATCAAGGAGCAGTTCATTCATATATGATTCCTGCTCTACATGTTGCTGCTCATGTACCTGATCAGTAATATCACGTATCACTCCATCATACAGAAAGACATTACCAAACTCATCATGGTGCGGTACAATAACACTCTTAACCCACCTGGTCTGTCCGTTTTTATGTTTTATCCGGTGAATCAGTTCATCCACTTTTTCTCCGCGAGCCATTTTATTTGCCCGCGTCAGTATCAGATCCTTATCATGAGGATGTACCATACTGAACCAGAGATTTTCATCGTCCAAAAAATCCTGCTCAGTATAGCCGGTAACATCTTTACAGGCACCGCCATGAATAGTCTCCACTACTTTTCCATTCTGACAACGGACGCTGAAGACATAATCATTCATCAGCCCGGCCACACAATGATAACGATCGTCACCAGAGCCAAATTCATACCGTTTAAGCATTTTGAATGGTATCGTAGTTATGAAGCCATACTGAATAATTCGTCTGGTTCCAGGATCACGCTTGAACAACCCTTTATTGAGAATCCATACAGATTTATTATCCCTGTTAATTGTACGCAACTCTATCTCATACTCTGAAAGTGTAGTAAAAGCCTTATCAAGAGCATTCTGCAAACGTTCTTTTTCTCTGGAATCAAGCGATTCACACAGCCGGTGATTAAAATAATCACTACTACCTTTGGGTATGGAAATTATAGAATTTATATCCCCGATAATCTGAGATTTAATTGCTTTCGCTTCAGGATCATATCCCGCTTCAAGCAGCAATGAATAATAAACATGCCCGAAATCTGCAACAATACTACCGAGAATATCACCTCCCGATGTATTTTCAACTTTATCCATCATTAAAACCTTCCAGAGAGCTAGAACATACAAACACTCATATTTTAACACTATAAGTTTTTTTACGCAATACTGACATAATTTTTATGTCAGATTCTTTTACATAAATAATCAGCGGAGATGGCCTAACAGACCATCTCCGCTATACTTATAACAAACTATAATTCCAGAACTATTTACTTTTCGAGCTTTTCAACTGCTTCAGTGTCTTTCTTCGCATCGACCTTGTCAAACCGTGCCTGCGCTATATTATCGGGAAGAAAGACTTCAAACGAATTCAATGACGTCGCTTCAATAATGATTTCACCGGAATCCACGGCAAACAGATGCCCTCCATACTTTTTATCTTTGGAAAGAAAATGCAAGTGAAAGCCATTAACATTTATACCTGACATATACTCTGGAAACCTAAAGCCGATAAGAACCCCTTCAATGAATTCCTTTTTGAAAACAGCCTGTTGCTTTACAACCTCAACAAGTAACGGATACGGCTTCTGCTGCTCCGGTACACTCCGATATGCAAGTTTTCTGAACTTACCTCGAATACAAAATAGAACCGGTTTATTCTCCTGCGGATATATGCGGTTAAGCAAGGATTTCAATCCTTCATAACCGCCGGCAAAAGAAGTCGAAAGAGGCTTATTGCAATCAGATCTGGCAACATTGACAAATGGCGTAGTAACCGCTTCCGTTTTCACATACGCTTTACCGTCAATACGCCCCTGATAAATCACCCCATCATAAATAATCATTTCTCCAGCCAGCTTATCAAAGGTTCCTATTCCCATATTTCCGCGTTGCAGAACCTCCTTCAGGCTCACAGTTCCGTCATATTCCCCTGCCAGCAATGCCTGAAGTGTTGATACCTGAAATAATGACCTGTTCCCAGCTTCCGCTGCATTGGCAACAACGGAAAGAACAAGAACAAGATACAGAAGTAAATTAAACCGCCGGAATCTCATCATTCCTTATCCTCCTTGTCAATTTCTTTCATACTCCAATATGTAGCTATCAGAGCCCCTGAAATATTATGCCAGACACTGAAAAACGCGGCGGGCACCATTGCTTCCGGTGTTGGCGCAAAATAAATTTTAGCCAATGAGGCGGCAAGCCCTGAATTCTGCAGTCCGACCTCAAGTGAGATAGTCCGCTGCTGCCGCTTGGTAAACCCGAATTTTTTAGCAATATAGTAACCAGCGAGCAGTCCAAGACCATTATGCAGAATAACCGCTACGATTGTCAGACCTGCAATTTCCAGAATACGCCCTGAATTTATTGCCACCACCCCTGCAATAATAATTATTATTGCAATCATGGAGATAACCGGCATAAAATTCATTAAAAACCTCAACTGCTTTCTAAAGAAATGATTTACCAGCATTCCCAGAATCACCGGTAAAATCACAATCTTGACAATCGACAAAAACATTCCGACATAGTTAACATGAAAACTCTCTCCGGCGAGAATGAGAGTCAACATAGGGGTAAGAATCGGCGCCAGAATTGTAGAACAAGCCGTCATTGATACTGATAACGCCAGATCACCCTTGGCAATAAAGGTCATAACATTGCTGGATGTTCCTCCGGGACAGGTTCCAACCAGAATAACTCCGATAGCCACCCCCGCAGGAAGATTTAAAATCTTGACAATAAGATATGCAATACCAGCCATAATCAGATACTGTGATACCAGACCTACCAGCACCAGTTTTGGAGCTTTGACAACAGTCTTAAAATCATCAGGAGTAAGGGTAATACCCATTCCGAACATAATAATACCCAGTAGCGGTACGATAATCGGCACCGGCCAGAGGAAGTACTGAGGAAAAAATAATGCCAGAGCGGAAATAATTACCACCACAATAGGAAATAAAACTTTCATTGAAATCCCTTACTCATCAAAAATACAAATAAAAACATAATTTAAAAAATACTTCCGGTATCTCCTGCTTACAATACGACCTTAATAGTAAGTTTTAAATTCAACACCAGAAACTAAGACGACTGCCAGAGCACTATCAATCTGGGAGCAAACCTTTACTGAATTCAAACCTGCTATAACCTGATACTATGCCAGTGAAACTTCCTTGCCTGACTCTGCAGATTCAATTCCAGCCTCAAGCACCCGCATCTCTTTGAGACCGTCATAAAAGTTTGGCCTGATCTCACCACCACTGACTACAGCAGCCACAAAATCCACCACCGCATGAATAAACTCATGTTCGTACCCGATAATATGCCCTACCGGCCACCAGTTAGCAATATAATCATGCTCCGGTTCCGTTACCAGAATAGTACGGAATCCCTGCTCTCCTGCAGGATCGTCACGATTGTAATATTGCAGTTCATTCATCCGCTCCAAATCAAAAATAAGACTTCCTCTGCTGCCATAAATTTCAAAAGTATTATAATTTTTACGCCCCGGTGCAAAGCGGGTCGTCTCAAAAGACCCCAGAGCTCCATTATCGAACTTTACCAGCATAAATGCCGCATCCTCAACCGTCACCGCCCCTTTCTTCTGTAAAGAATCCGACTCTTCCTCAGGAAGCGGACGTTCTTTAATAAAGCTTGCAGTCATACAGCTCACACTGCTGATATCCCCAACAAGGTAACGCGCCAGATCAACGCTGTGCGAATTAAGATCAGCCTGCGGCCCCATTCCGGCACTCTCCTTACGCAGCTGCCAGGTTAGGGGGAACTCAGGATCAACAATCCAGTCCTGCAAATATGCGCCGCGCCAATGATAAATCTGACCTATTTTACCCTCATCGATCATTTTTTTCGCCAGACGCACCGCTGGACAGCGCCGGTAATTGTGATTGAGATAGTGCACCAGATCTGTTCCCTTTACCAGCTCGCACAACTCCTCTGCCTGAGCAGAATTCAGCGCCATGGGTTTTTCCAGAAAAACATGCTTCCCCGCCTGAACCGCCGCTTTGGCAATCTCAAAATGCAGATGCTGCGGAACCGAGATGTCAACCACATCAATATCATCACGCTCAATAACCTTACGCCAGTCAGTCTCAACCTCTTCCCAGCCCCAACGCGCGGCAAATTCCTCTAAAGGCTGAATATTTCTGCCGCATACTACTTTGAGTACCGGTTTTGCCGCCATATCAAAAAACATCGGTGCATTGATCCAGGCATTACTATGTGCCCGTCCCATAAATTTATAACCGATAAGTCCAATATTAAGTTCTTTCATCCCTACTCCTCACTTATCTAAGGTAACAGATTTGAATAATTTAAATCCAGAGAAAGCCGAGCCGCCAAAATCATCCTCAACAAGCGCTTAAAACAATATTTTGATGACTGATTTTATATTAATCATTAAAATAAAAAAAACAAGGGCGTGAGCTCTCCTCACACCCTTAAAATATAATTATTACCATTACTCTGCCGGCGGAACCAATACCAGACGAACTCCAAGAAAATTATACCGGCTTTTAGCTCCGGCATAGCTGCGATAAGCAACCCGGCAATGCTCCGGCAGATTACTCCATGCACCGCCTCTGACAACATAATACTTCCCGTCACTTTTGTTGAGAGGGTCAATCTGTACCTTCTGTTTACTTATATACCCGTCACGAACATATGTGTCACGACACCACTCGGCAACATTTCCCAGTACATCATACAAACCCCAGACATTCGGTTCCAGTCTGGCAACCGCTTTCGCCGAAGTCAGAAGTTCCACTCCGGTATAGCCGATACTCTTAAGAGCCGCACTTGTTGTTCCAGAATAATAAGGGGTGTTTGTTCCAGCTCTGGCGGCCCACTCCCATTCAGCCTCAGACGGAAGTCTTACCTTCCACCCCGCTGGTAATTTTGCATTAATTACAGGAAGCAGATCACGGTCTATATCCTCATAGCTTATATTCCACGCCGGATAATCACCTTCCGCACTTTCAGTTACACCGGTAAGCTTGTTCCACGCCTCCTGCGTCAGTTCGGTCATTTCCATATAAAATGGCCTGCTGATCCTGACCCGATGCAGGTATTCTTCACTACTGCGCCCCGGCTCATCCAATCTACTGCCCATACCGAACAATCCCGGAGGAATAAGTCTGAAACTCAGCTCCACTCCGTCAACGATTATCTTTTTCTCAACTGGCAGCTTATACTTTTCAGCAGCATCATGCTGCCGCTTCTGAGCCTCATCTGAATTAAAACTCCACCAGTTATTAGCTTTCAGCTCATCCCGTTCTGCCAGTTCTTCCTTGGTCTCTTTAGCTGTCAACTCAGCCGCTTCTCGACGGGCTTTCTCGAGCTGCTGTGCTGTCTGCGCCCGCACCATCTTATCAACCGCCTCCAAAGCTCGCGTTTCACTTTTACGGGCTTTTTCCCGCTGCTCTTCTGCAACAGCACGCGCTTTTTCCGCTACCAAAGTCTGCTCATTTGCCCGAACCGTCTCCTGCTCAGCCAGTTCCTTCTGTTTAAGAGCGATCGTACGCTGTTGCTCAGCTATCCTGCTCTGCTCATTGGCACGCTTAGTCTCAGCCTCTGCCAACAGCTT
Source organism: Planctomycetota bacterium (assembly GCA_963677015.1). Lineage (GTDB taxonomy): Bacteria > Planctomycetota > SZUA-567 > SZUA-567 > SZUA-567. Next base: position 728,811 of record OY781533.1, on the reverse strand, counting down.
CTTCTCTGTAGCAATCTTCTCTTGACGTTTGGCTTCTTCACGCTGCTGCTCGGCAATTACAGTCTGTTTTCGCGCTTCCTCACGCTGCTGCTCGGCGATGACAGTCTGCTTCCGCGCTTCCTCCCGTTGCGCAACAGCTATTTTTTCCTGATGCAGAGCTTCTTCACGCTGTTCCTTTGCAATTTTTTCCTGGCGTATTGCCTCCTCACGCTGAGAGATGGCTTCTGATCGCTCACTCTGAATCCAGACCGCAGCAATTACCGAGATACAAACGATAATTACTCCCAGCACCGCAACACCACGGGTAAGCAGCTTCAAACGCCGGCGATGTTTTTCCCGTTCGGATTTTGCCTGCCGCAGCTTCTCGCGAACCTCTGAAAATTCCTCAGCAGATGTAACCAGTGACAGCCCAAGATCAAGATCACCACGACCCAGAGCCGCATACGCATATAAAACGCCTGCCTGTATCTCACCATTAATGGCTGCAGAATTATCCGGCCAGAGCTCTACTGCCTGCCTGAACCCGAATAAAGCTTTGGCATAATCATCATAATCTCCAGTTGCCTCAGCTTTTTTAAGATCATTTTCAGCCTTATCAGCAAGAGTTACCGACTCGGAATGTGATAGATACTCTCGGATAGCGTGCTGAAATTCCTGAACACTCTGATAACGGTCACGCGGATCAGTCGACATAGCTTTGTAGGCAATATCCACAAGCTCACCTGTCGCTTCGACCTCAACAATAATGTTCTTGGCAGCATTTTTCAAACACTCCCGAACCGTCTTGCCCCGATGTGGCCTTTTCCCGGTAATAATCTCAAAAAGGATCGCCCCAAGCAGATATATATCACTGCAAAATCCCAGCAGTCGCCACAAACCGACACGAGCCATTTCAGGCGCAAGATAAGCCGGAGTTCCGGCAATCCCGATATTGGGATTTATAGCTTCGGCTTTGGCCGTATCATTTACCGCCAGCGCCAGCCCCCAGTCCATAACCAGAACCTCGCCAAATGGACCAAGCATGACATTTTCAGGTTTCAGATCACGGTGAATTACCCCACGTGAATGCGCAAAAGCGATTGCATCACAGACACGCAGGAGAATCTCTATATTCTCCATCCGCCCCTTCTGCTTGATAACCTTGCTCCACTCGGATCCGGTCACCTGCTTCATCGCATAAAAGATATTACCCGCAGAGTCCACACCCAAATCATGAACCGGAACAATATTAGGATGATCCAGATCACCGGTCACTACCGCTTCCACCAGAAACTTTGAACGGGCTTCTTCAGAGGCGATATCACTCTTGATCATTTTCAGTGCGATTGCTCTGTCAATTGAACTCTGCCGGGCTGAATAAACAACTCCCATGCCTCCTTCACCCAGCTTTTCAATCAACTCAAAATCAGAAAATTCATCACCGACCAATGCTGCATCATTCTCACCTGAAACATTCTTAAGTCCAACACTTGAAGCCACATTACGGTGGCGCACATTGACCGAGATACTCCCGCCACTGAAACTTATAGCCGATCCCGAAGCAGAGTTAAACGGCACCGAGGCACTGCCACTGGCTCCTGTTTTAACAGTATCCTCTGCAGCGGAATCCTTATCAATCAGCGTCTCAGCCATATCCCCTGACGGTATAGACGCAGCAGCAACGGTAGGCGCGTCGTGTGCAGACATATCAACAATGGTCTTGTACTCATCAGCTGATAGAGTCTCTGTATTTTCTCCACCGACTTCAGTATCCTGAACAGTCTGCGCTTCAGCAGAATGCTGCGCAATTTCCCCGGGATCACTATCTGCTGTCTCTTTAAAAACCAATGTGGCATCATTATCCGAAGATTTATGAGTATCGGCTATGATAGTTTGCTGCTGATAACTGAACGAATCCTGTTTTATGGTAATAGTCTGAGACTGATCCGAATTGATCACCTGCGTCAATTTTGTATAATTCTCCGCATTCTGCTTTAGCGGTGCTTTGATTGTCGCTGAAATTGTACTGTCTTCCGCAATTTCAGCATCCAGAGTACGCTCAAGCTCAAGCTCGATATCCTCAAAATGATCCTTATTCATATCCTCCATCTCACTCATCACCATTATACCTGTTTATTATAATTTCAAAGCTCAGTTACAACCTCAAAAAATATTATACAAAAAAGTCGATTAAAGTCAGCCGTTAATAACGGTATTATCCCGCAACAATTCATGATCAAAGCTGACATGAGCTTTGACCCTCTCCGGATGTACCAGTTCACCACGTTCATAAATCATCAGAAAAGCATCCAGAACATCAGGATCCACCTGAGTTCCAGAACACTCCCGAAGAATTTCCAGAGCCCGCGTTACCGGCATCCCGGCTCTATATGTACGGTTACTGGTAAGTGCATCAAAGGTATCCGCTATCGCCAGTATCCGCGAACCTATCGGGATACGTTTTCCGGCCAGCCCCTTGGGATAACCGGTACCATCAAATTTTTCATGATGCGCCCTGACAACCCGTGCCACCTCGCGAATTGAAGTCATGCTTCCAAGTTCCGGCATTTTAAGAATAATATCAGCCCCTACATCAGGATGCTTCTTTATAAGCTCAAACTCCTCGTCAGTTAATTTGAATTTACTGCAAAGCACCGCTTCAGGCACCCCTATTTTACCAACATCATGAAGCAATCCCGCCAGTTCAACCACCGTTCTCTCATCCTCCGACAATTTAAGTTCATCGGCAATCATCAGTGAGTAACAAGTAACTCGTTCCGAATGTCCCTTGGTATACTTGTCTTTGGCTTCGATCGAAGCCGCCAGCGCCAGCATCGACCCAAAGAACATCTTCTCAAGACCGATATGCAGCCGAACTCTCTCAATCGATACCGCCACCTGGTGCGCCGCCGCCGCCATAACAGCAAGGGTACTGTTATCAAAATCCCCGCCATACGCTCCGGAAGAATCAGTATAAATAACTCCAAGGATTTTATCATGAGTTGCCAGCGGCACACACATTACACTCGATATATTTCCCAATGCCAATGACTGTGATACCCCAAACCGATCATCATCAACAGCATTTTCAGTAATTACCGATTCCCCGGTTTTTATAACATACCGCACGACAGTATTACTGGTCTTAAATGTCTCTCCTGCCTTCTCAGAGTTATGATACTTACTGGCCACCGGCTCCAGCAGACTGCTGCTTTCATGATACAGAATAACCGAACATCTTTCGGATTTGGAGATATCCAGCACTATGTCTACAGCAATATTGATTATCTCAGATTCCTGATTAGCCCCAAAAAGCTTACTGGCGAGATTACAGATTGAGTTAAGCCGTAATGCCAGATCATGAGGATCTATCTCCAGATCGTCAAGATCGTCGACCGGACCTTTATCAACATCAAATTTCTTGGCAAAATTAACACTGTCAGTATCAAGCTCTTCCTCACCCTCAACCTGAATTCCAACTGTATCAAAATCAATATTGGTGCTGCTGTCAGTAGACAGAACACCTTGCGGCACCAGTTCAACACTGGAATTGCCAATATCTATTATGCCGCCCGGAAAATACTCTGTTTTCTCCCTTACCGGCACACCGTTCATTACAGTTCCATTGCTGGAGCCAAGATCCTCTACGAATATTCTGCTTTCTGCGTCGACATGAATAATACAATGAGCCCGCGACACCAGTGCGTCCGATATCGTATATGTCGCATCACGCCCCCTGCCAAAAACAGCCGACTGATTATCAGAAATGCTGCCGAAAACTTCTTCACCCTCAGCAGTACGAATTATTAATTTATACTCCACAGCATCACCTGCAATACAACTTTCATTTATAAAATAAATTATATCCGAAATAATTCATATCTAAAACAATTCACAATTCGATAGAAAATAATACCCGAGTATTTACTGATGGTACTATTATCAGGCAGTCAAGAAATAAACTGCGATATTACGTTAATACCACAATTTCATTAATAAGCAAGATGTTTTATAAACAATATTCAACAGAACCCGGACAGTCTTATCTAAAAATACACCGAAAACATTCCTGGCCCACACATTATTATAAAAATTGTCCCGGAATAGACCTATACCGGGACAACAAATAATATCTGAAACTGCTCTTCCCTACTGGCTATTACATCACATTGCTCCTGCCGGCACAACCGAGTTGACCGCAACATCAGAATCAATATTCACAGCAAATGGTTCTACTGCCGAAACACCTATACTTTCATGCCACTGTTCAAAGACAGCACTCACCTGCTGTTGCAGGTTATTCTGGTCCACTCCCTGCTGCTGCAGTTCTCTGGTAAGAAAAGCCAGCACATCCCTGCTCGCTCTATCACCGTCCTCAGCCACTGCTTTAGCCACAGTCCGTGCATGTCCCTCAATCTCCGGCAGCAATCCGTTAAGCTGCGCAACTGTAAGCGGCACACCACTATCCTGATGCTCTTTTACTACGTTACAAATAGCATTGAGAACCTCGTATGAATAAGTAAGCTCTTCATTACTTGCTCCCAGCCGCATCACTCCGGCTGCAAAGGTATTCTCAGCAAGTCTCTCCGACGCATCACCGATATTCAAAGCTATAATTCGAAGAAGATCATTAGCAATCAGTGCATTTCCACGCGCCTGAACCACCCGGTCTATCGCCGCCTGAACAATCTCCACGACACTTTCACCCTGTGCCGTCGCACCACTGCCTGATATCGCAAAATCCTGATCACTCTCCGCCAGCAATTCACCCATAAGAAGATTGGCATTATCCAGACATTGCTGACAACTCGCTACCAGCGATGCTGTCGTCATAGTGTCACCCATAGCATCCTGAATCAACTCATAAATCGCAGCATTGTCCAGACCTAACTGCGCAAAAGCGTCGACCGTACGGTCAAAGAGAATCTGTACATCAGAGCTGGTAATATGCTCGCTGAATGGGTTTGTAACCATCATATCACTTGCCGCACCGTCACTCCTGAGCGCAAAACCGTCATTCCCGGCATCAGCTCCACCGTCGGCTTCACCCTCACCACTGCCGCTATCGGCAGAACCTTCAGCACTGTCACCTTCAGCACTGTCACCTTCAGCACTGTCACCTTCAGCACTGTCACCTTCAGCACTATCACCTTCAGCACTATCACTCTCAGTACTGTCACCTTCAGCACTATCACTCTCAGTACTATCACTCTCAGTACTATCACCTTCGGCACTATCACCGGTACCTGTATCTGAAGAATCACCCCAATCACCGGAAATTGCATCGCTACCATCGGAAATACTGCCGTCCGCGATTCCACTGATAATATCAGAGACCAGCCCGGATAAAGAATCGCCGTCTGCTGAAGAACTGGAATTTCCTCCAGAATTAGAATGATCAATATTGCTGTGCCATGATGCATTATCATGGTGCTCAGAGGTATCAGCAACTACAAATGTAAGTATAAGTCCGGAATTATAGACATTGCATCCATCGTCATACTGCGTAAAAATATTATCGGAAAAAATCACCTGATAGGTAACACCAGGAATAATTTCAAAACCCTGAACAGCCAGATCTTCAGAATAAGCAGATAAATCAAGAACAAATGTATTTCCGCAGGATGACATCGTAACACCATCATCGGTAAAACTAGCGGAAGCCAGATCATCCGCAGCAAAATTGGCGGAATGCAGTATCCCGTCATCATAATATTGTATGGTTATTTCTTTACCACTAAGGCAATAATAAAAGTTAGTCAGATAATCAAAATTAAGATATAACGTTCCGTAATCATCCGCGTAATCTGCCGCCAAATCAAAACTTAAATCATGAAAAGTAAACGACGTAAGCACCCCATCAAAATTATCCAGAGCGCCGACATCAAAATACTCATGTGTCAGGTCAACATCACCCTTCTCAAGGATCCAGTCACCGCCGTCACTCTCATTACCGGTAGCATCCGTACTGGCAGCTACATCGGCGCCACTGATCTCGGCAATTTCAGCAATAAGCTGATCGCCGGCAGTACCGTCACCAGAGTCACAGCTTACCAGATCAATACGCCCGTCATCAGTCAGCAGAGCACCAAGTTCAGCAAAAAATTCCTGCTGCTCTGTATCCGTTGCCAGAGTCGCAGCGGTTATAGGGTCTGAATCAGAAAAAGCAATAACTCCATCCGCACCATGAGTGATAATACCGATACTTGAATAATCAACACCATCAGCCAAAGCGGTAAGCTGATCAATTATAGCCTGCATATCCGGAGTATCACCATCAAAGGTAACAACAATAACACTGTCATCCACAGCCGCAAGCAGATCGGATAAATCCTCAATATCTGAATTTACAATCAGTGCCTTTAGTGTCGCTGTATCAGAGCCGGAATCAGCAATTGCGTCTATTACCTCAGCTACGACTGAGTCTGTCTGCCCGCCAGTATCCGTACCGGAATCGGTATTATCACTGACATCGCTGTCCCCGCTATGATCAGAATCACTGTTATCACCTGCAGATGAGTCTGTATTATCAACCAGCAAATCAGAGGTATTCCCGGAATCACTTTTAGCATCGGCAGAAGCACCGGCATCAGCTGCACCTGCAGCCGCAACCACCGCAGCCACACTGCCATCAAGCACTATCCGCTCCTCCATCTGCATTAGCCTGCTAATCATCTGTCATCTATCTCCATGATATTGTCTGATATTTAAATATAATAAATTTACGATACTTCTTGTTTTATTATAACCTCAAAAAACACTCTTTACCATAAATAACTTTACATTTATGAATATTTTTTTAATATAACACCCTATACTGACACCGGTAAAAATATCTTATAAATTCTCAATAAACACTACATTACAAAACTAAAACAACCATATAACGAAAGAAAAACACTATTAACACATTATAATCAAAGATGTTATACAATATAACGCCACACTGATAAACCTAGTTAAAAAAACATTATTACATTTAAAACATTCAAAACATATTGGCTTTAATACGCAAATAAGACAATAATCTCAATTTACTCTTAAACTAAGGTGGCAGTATAGCCCAATCTGTTTCACCTCTACTATAAAATCGCTAAAAAATTCTCAATTTATATAGACAATACCACAAAAACAATGTATACTTAATTTGATTGTTTTTTCACTACAATTCCTTGATGTGGCAAGGTTTTACAAAGCTTTATCAGCATAATCTGCAGAAGCGATTACAGGATAAATAATATGGGGATAAATGCCTCCTGTACCTATTATAAATTTTTTAAAAATTCCGGTACATTCACATTTCACAACTCATTGGTATTGCTAATATTACTCGCAGCCCTTACTCTTACCGGCTGTATAACACCAACACCGGACGAAGAAATAAAAGACCGACTGGTAAATTCCCGGATGGATCTGGAAGCTTACAACGCCCTGAAGCCTGAACTTGTTTCCGGATTAACCCTGGATAAAGCGATCGAATTAGGAATGCAGTATAATCTTGAACTCTGGCTTACCCGGCAGGAAATGGCAATTCAGAGTGAGCTTAAAAATGGTGCAGTAACCAAAATGCTGCCGGATCTTACAGCTCAAATCAACAGCGGTCTGCGCGACAGCCACAATGCTTCGAACTCTGTCGGCCTGTTTACCGGTCAGGAAGCACAGAATGTGACCTATTCCTACAGCGACATGACCTCCCACACCTACGGTGGAGTCAACCTTCTCTGGAACGTTCTAGACTTCGGGGTATCCTATTTCCGTGCCAGACAACAAGGTAAGCGTACACTGCATGCACTCCATGAGATCCGGAGGATAAGACAAAAGCTTTCTTACGATATAGCCGAAGCCTACTGGAGTTGCGTCGGTTTAGAACTTATAGTAGAACGCGGAAAATCACTCAAAATAGAACTGGAATCTGAAATCAGTTCCATAAGTGAAAGTCAGTCAAAAGGCAGAATATCCGAATCAGCTGCGATCGAGCGGCGCTATCCGCTCAAGCAGCAACTACTGAAACTTGATGACTACACGGAAAAATACCAGTCAGCCAAACTCCGGCTGGCTCAGCTTATCGGTCTGCCGATAGGCGCTGACTTTACCATTGACTGCAGTATTACTGAAACGTTCCCGACACTGCTCAACCTCGACGAACTGGAAACACTGGCTCTAAATCAACGGCCAGAGCTCTTTCAGGAAGACCTGCAGGAAAAGATCACCCAGGATGAAGCACGCGCCACCATGCTGAGTATGCTTCCAAGCCCGCAGATGTTCGTCAACCCTTCTGCCGACGACAACAAATATCTTTATTATAATTCATGGCTATCTGCCGGAATAAATGTCTCGTGGAATCTTCTGGATATTCCCAATAAAATATTTAAAACCCGTTCTGAACTAAAACGAGTGGATTTCATACGAAAAAAACGCATGGCAATGGCAGTAGCAATAATAACCCAACTGCGTATAGCAGCGATAGAATATGATTTTGCAATCAGCCGTTACCGCAAACTACAGGATATTGTCGGCGACAGCGAGCAGATTATAGCCAATGCTGAGAGTGCAGCTAAAGCGGGTAAGGGCAAACAAAGTCAAATTACAGCTAAAAAGCTGGATGCCTTGAGAGACTTTGCTGCCAGCATGCAGGCATACAGCAGAGTCATGATTGCCAGAGCCAAAATTATAAATACAATTGGTGCTGACTCAGATTCCGCAACTGAATTTTCCCAAACAGCCTCAATCCAGCTGCCCCCGGCGGAAACAAGCAATAGCGACAGTGTCTATTCCAATTCTCCTGCTTATACTGATACTACTGCACCTGCCGCAGTTGCCGAGACCTCATCTTTTACCGATACAACAGTAGCAGATGCCAGAATTTCACAGACTGAGCAGATAATTCTCAATCAGTACAGCCCTGATCCCAAAGGTTATTTTTAATTTATACTGCTCGGTCCGGAACTAAGAATATACAGAAATCAGCCAATTTTCTGATTGAAAATTATACCGGAGCAAACAGGAGAGTTACTCATGCCACATACTTTTATCTCCAGTAATAGTATACAATTTCAAGCACGAATGCTTTTATTGACTCTACTCCTGCTGTATACCGCATTTTTTCTTCCCTCTTCACTGGCAGACGATACCGCAATCGAAACTGATTCAGCGATTTCACTCGCCGATGCTGATATCAGTGGTAATAAAATCAGAGTCTTTCTGATAGCCAAAGACGAAGCAACAATCTCTTCAGAAATTGACGGACGAATAACCTCACTTACCCTGGTTATGGGAGAAACCTTCAAAAAGGGGGATATCCTAATCAAATTAGATGCGGAACTTGCTGAAGCGGCAAAGAATAAAGCTGAAATACAACTGAAGGCCAGCCAGACAAATCTTGAAGCTATAGAAGATCTGCGCAGTCGTAATGATGCAACGCTGGTTGAACTGGCCAATGCCCAGCGGGACGAAGCGATAGCCAGAGCAGATTCAATACTGGCCAAACGAAACCTCCGCATGTGCACAATCAAGGCGCCCTTTTCCGGAAGAGTAGTCAGTGTAGAAAAAAACCAGTTTGAACTCGCCAAAGCCGGTGAACCATTGATGCATATTATAGATGACAATACGTTACTGGCACATTTCCTGCTCCCGGTTTCTAAATTTCCCATAACAAAAATAGGGCAGGAAATTTCTATTACTATTCCCCTGTTACACCAAAGCTTTAAAGCACACATCAGCCGTATTTCTGCAACACTGGATGCAGCAAGCGACACTTTCGAAGTAGCGGCAGACATTGACAATCAGAAAAATCTTCTTAGAGCCGGAATGAGCGGCTGGTTTATTCCTCAAGGACACGCTGCAGATAATACAGTTAATGAGGAACAATACTAACATGCCGACAGAGCAGGAAAACTTCCAGAAGAAAATTTTTATTCTGCAGCAGACCATCAAAACCCTGGCGGCTCTGAACTCACTCTTAAGTGAAGCCGGTCAATGCCGCGATGAACAGAGCCTTATATTCCATATACTAAATCATACCGTAACCTATATTCATTATGACCGAGCCGCATTGATCAACCGAAAGAGTCGAAAAATTCTCGGAATTTCCGGGAGCAGCCAGCCTTCGGCGCACTCAAATATCTGCCGTTGGCTGCGAAAATTGAAAAACTATCTGAATAATCCCGAAGAGGCACAGATTATAAATGAATCATCATTCTCTGCAGTTCCTGATTTCTGGGAAGAGTATACTGCTAAATCCGGAGGAACCTCACTGCTCTGGCTGCCTCTTTCAACGACCCAAAACAGTAAAAATAATGAGTTGCCAATTCTGGTTCTTGAGCGCTGGCGCCAGAAGGAATGGCAACCGGGAGATCTAAAATTAACGGCTCCATTACAGAAAAATTTTGGTAATCTCTTACAGCTGCACAAGCGTAAATCCTCTGGAAATTCACACCGGCATGGCCGGCGTCTTCTACTGCTGATAATATTTTCCGCACTGATTCTTGCTTTATACTCTTATAAAATTTCTGAACGTATTGTTGCCCCCTGTGAGATAGTTCCTTTAAATCCGATATCAGTAACAACACCCATTGATGGTGTGGTCGATGAGATACTTGTTCATCCCGGTGCTTCAGTAAAGCAGGATGAAACCTTGATCAAATTAAACCGCGATATCTTTAGTGAAGAATTCACCGCCGCAAAGCAGCAGGTAAAGATTACCCTGTCAGAACTGTCACGAACCGAAGCCGAAGCAGTTGCTGACATGGATGCCAGAAGCAGACTCCGGGCACTGGAGAATCAGCTGAAAATGGATAAGACCAGATTACGAATAGCCCGTTACAAGCTTGATAAGAGCCTTATAGCAGCCCCTGCAAACGGAGTTGTCATGATGAATGATCCAAATGAATGGGAAGGAAAACCGGTTATGACCGGCGAACGGATAATGCTGCTGATCACCCCAGGAGAAAATAAGATAAAAATTTATTTACCGCTGGCGGATAAAATTGATTTCCCGGAAAATGCCCGTGTTAAAATAATTCTAAACACCGATTCGGCGACTTCGCGCCAGGCTCACCTCAATTACCTTGCAGAACACGCTACTACCTCACCAACCGGAGTACCGTCATTTCTTGCAGAAGCAATACTGGATCAGAAGGCAACAGACATACGTATGGGCGTACAGGGAACAGCTGTCATTTATGGTAACAAGGTATCCCTCGGCTACTGGCTGATACGCAGACCGCTGGCTGCAATTCGTAATTTTATAGGTATCTGATTATGAGTTCCAATGTATCCCTTACCCCCAAGTCACTACTTCCCCGGTTGCGGTCAGATCTGGAACTCACGGTAGCACCGTCTGAAGAGCAAGGTAAACCTGTCTGGATGCTCCATGATCCCATTCATGCGACCTTCACCCGACTCGACTGGATTCAATTTGAAATAGTCAAACGACTCGACAAAGTCCAACCTGCCAGCAAACTGCTAGAACGGCTGGAGCATGAGACAACAATACGCGAAGCTGCGACCGAAATACTACAATTTGTTGAAGAACTCATTGCCTATGGGCTGACAGAAAAAACTCTTCACAAGAACAGCTCTTTTCTAATCGCTGAGCAGCAACAGCGAAAAACCGGATTTTTTAAATGGATTGTATACCACTATCTATATTTCCGAATACCGTTAATACATCCTGATAATTTTCTGGAAAATACCATGGGCTTTATCAGAGTACTATCCTCGCGGGTTCTCCTGTTTTTCTACCTGATAATAGGACTTATAGGATTATACTTTCTAAGCCAGCGCTTTGATGAATATATCCATACTTTTACCAGCTTTCTGAACCCTAAGGGATTTATCTGCTATGGTATATCAATTGCACTACTCAAGATTTTTCATGAGTTTTCCCATGCTTATACCGCCAAACACTTCGGCAATCACATACCGACAATGGGACTGGCTTTTATTGTACTCTGGCCCATACCCTACTGTGATGTTACCGACAGCTGGCGCATGCATTCACGTCATCAACGGTTGCGCATCAGTGCCGCAGGTATTCTGACCGAACTGATAATAGCAGGTATTTCTCTCTTCATCTGGGGAATAAGCAACAACCCCACACTCTCAAGCATTACCTTCGTTCTTTCATCACTTACTCTTATCAGTACCCTGCTGGTTAATCTCAACCCGCTTATGCGATTTGACGGTTATTATATATTTTCAGATCTGACCGGTATCGACAACCTGCAATTTCGAGCTTTCAACATGACCCGCTGGTTCTACCGACGCAAACTTCTGGGGATGCAGCTTGACTGCCCGGAACCGGAACTCAGTCTGAAACGAAAATTATTTATGCTAGCCTACTCCATTTGCACTTGGACCTACCGCTTCTTTCTCTACACCGGAATAGCCGTAGTGGTATATTATACTTTTCCGAAAATTATAGGTATATTACTTTTCACTATCGAGATATTCACCTTCATTATTCGCCCCCTTTACCGGGAGTTAACTACAGATATCAGCCTGATACGCGGAAAACGAATCAGTATCCGTTTTGCATTATTCATTATTATTTTGGTTATTCTGCTTATATGGCTCACTATTCCCTTACCCCGATACAGCAGCATACCGGCGATAACCTCCGCAGCCGAAACCCAGATAATCTATAGCCCGGCTTCAGGAACCATATCAGGCATGAATATTGCCCGCAACCATAAAGTAACTGTCGGAGAACAGCTTCTGGCAATTGACTCACATCAGTTACAAGCCGAGATTAAACTGGCAGAACTCAATATCAGCCAGCTGGCAATTCAGCTCAAACAGGTTGCAGCCAGAACTGAACTTAAAGGACTGGCACCACAGATTAGAGAGACTTATCTCCAGGCTAAAGCCAAACTTCGTTCATTAAAAGAAGCCCTGAAACAGAGTAGAATTACCGCTGATATCAACGGCACAGTTACTGACCTTAAAGAAACCCTTCGTTCCGGAGTAGCTGTTTACAAAGGCGAAGAACTTGGCCGCATCTATAATCTTAACTCACTGACCCTTACATTATATGCTCCGTCAAGAGCAGCTTCTTCGCTGCAACCGGGTGACGTTGTTGAATTCATACCGGATTACGCCAGCTACCGTAATATTCGCTACAAAGCAATAATACAAAATATAAGACCGAATCGTGAAGACTTCCTGAAACACCCCGGACTTGCCTCACATAATGGCGGCCCTATTGATGTCATCCCTGACAAAAACGAACAGCTTAAAATGATTTACCCGTACTTTACTATAGAATGCAGCTTTAGCAGTTTAGAGCAATCCTCAGAATTATCGCAAACACTGCGTTTTGACCAACCGGGTATAGCAGTATACTGGAGCAGACCCCGGTCATATATTAAAGACCTGATTCAACACATATATCAGGTACTGATGCGCGAATCCGGAATTTAAATATTTATTCATTCCCCCTGAGCATTTCCAAGCGAATGTTTCAACCCGGCAAATTCTCAATACTTACACAACACGACCATAGCTAGTCAACCCTTAACTTAACTCACGATACAATCAGATAAATTAACCCTAATAAAATAAGAGTGTGTCTGCCAATTGACAGACACACTCTTATTTATAAATATAAAAACAATCAGAACGTCAGAATCAGTCTTCAAGCTTTCTGGCAACCTCTTCCACCTCAAACGCCTCTATGACGTCACCAACCTTTATGTCATCATATCCGACTATTCTCAGACCACATTCAAAGCCGCTTCTAACCTCTTTAGCATCATCTTTGAAACGCTTCAGGCCATCAATTTTGCCCTCATAAATAACAATACTGTCACGTATCAGACGAACCTGACAATTTCTGTTAATCATACCGTCAGTAACAAAACATCCGGCGATATTACCCAGCTTGCTGGAATGGAAAACTTCACGAATCTCAACCTGACCGATAATAACTTCCTTCTCTTCAGGTGGCAGCAAGCCTTCCAGCGCAGCCTTCATATCCTCTATCAAACGGTAAATCACATGATATACCTTGATCTGAACACTATGAGAAGCAGCAGCAGTCTTAGCCGCTGAATCCGCAACCACATGGAAACCGACAATAAGAGCATCACTGGCATCAGCGAAGAGAACATCCGCATTTGAAATACCACCAACCGCTGCATGTATAATATTGATACTTACCTCATCGGTAGAGAGATCAATAAGGGTCTTCTCCAGAACTTCCAGCGATCCGGTAACATCGGATTTAATAATAACATTAAGTTCTCGTTTATTACCTTCCTTAAGATACGCTGTAAGATTTTCAAGTGTAACATGCTTACGTCTGCGGCGTGAAAGCATCTCAGCTCTGGCCTTTTTCTCACGCTCTTCTGCAAGTTTTCGGGCCTTTACCAGATCATCAATAACAAATATCTTATCACCAACCTCCGGCACATTATTAAGACCGACCACTGATACCGCCTGTGAAGGTCCACCAGATTCACACGTCGACCCAGTCCAGTCATACATCAGTTTGACCTTACCGTAGCCGTTAGAAGTCAGCAGAACATCTCCGCGGTTAAGAGTACCGTCATTTATCAGAATAGTCGCAACAACACCTCTATTCTCAGTCATCTCGGATTCAATAACATACCCTACAGCCTTACGCTTTGGATTTGCAGTAAGCTCCAGCATCTCAGATTCAAGCAGAATACGTTCCAGAAGTGCTTCAATACCTTCACCGGTATGAGCTGAAACCTCTATAATACCGGCCGATCCACCCCATTCTTCCGGAAGGAGCCCCAACTGATTGGAAAGTTCCTGCTTCACCTTTTCAGGGTTGGCATTTGGCAGATCACATTTATTGATCGCAACAACAATAGGCACCTCGGCATTGCGTGCATGATTGAATGCTTCCTTGGTCTGCGGCATCACACCGTCATCGGCCGCAACAACAAGAACAGCGACATCGGTAAGATTTGCTCCACGAGCACGCATCTGAGTAAAAGCTTCATGACCGGGGGTATCAAGGAAGGTTATTTTCTGACCATTCTGCTCAACAGAGTACGCACCGATATGCTGAGTAATACCTCCATGCTCACTCGCGGCAACTCTGGTATCACGCACTTTATCAAGAAGCGAGGTCTTACCATGGTCAACGTGTCCCATAAAGGTTACTACCGGCGGACGCGGCAGCATATCAGAGTCATCACCGGAATGTTCTTCCAGTTCAATCTCCTTTTCAACCTGTACTTCAAGATCATCGTCTTCCTTCCACTCAAACTCGACCTTGAACTCTTCAGCGATCAGAACAATATCATCCTCAGATACAATATCATTCACAGACATAAGCTGTCCGTTCTTCATCATAAAACCGAGAATCTGATTGAGTTTTATACCAAAAGCGGCGGAAAGATCACGCATACTCATACCGGCAAAAACCTGTGGTGTCTGGTGAACCTCTGGCTGCGGCTTCTTCTGCTGCTTCTTGCCTTTTTTGCCACCCCTTCTTCCACCACCGCTTATGCCCTGCCCGACACCGGACTGCCCGGCACCACGCCCTCTGCTTCCCTGACGCTTACGCGATCCGGTAGAGCGTATACTACGGGTATATTCAGAATCCATAGCAGCAAAAATAGCCGGAAGTTCAGGACGAGACATCTGCCCTTTAAAATCTGCACGCTTAAACTTGTGTCCAGCGAGTGCATCCTTATTGCCATCAGTTTCATCAAACATCACCTCGGCTTTAGCGTTCTTGCTAACCCTGGGTTTGTTCTGCTTGGAATCTTTGGCAGGAGATTTCTTTGCTTTTTTACCCTGATTCTTATTGTATTCAGGATTTTTCTGAATCTTTCCGTTCGCAGTCTTTTTCACCTCTAATGAAGGAGTGGGATCCTTCTTCGCAGTTGATTTAGTTTCTGCTTTTTTAGCGGTAGCTTCCACTTTTCTCTCTTTTACTGTTTCAACCTTCTCAACCTTCTCAACCTTATTATCCTTAACCTTTACAGGTTCTTCCTTCTTCTTTGGTGCTGGTGCTTTAGGCTGCTCTTTAGTTTGTTTAGTTTGCTGCTCAGCAGTCTTTTCCGGTGCTTTAGGTGCCTCTGGAGCAGCCTTTTTTGATTTTTCCTTGGCTGCTGCCTGTTTAGAATTTCTTCTTCTTACCGGCACACGACGTTTGCGGGACTTGGTTGTCTTAGCATTTTCATTGGCTTCTTGTATCAACCTTGGAAGCTCAGATGAATTATCCTCAACCCAGGAAGCTGTTTCACCATCTACGGTAGCAAGTGAATTTTTAATTGCGAAACCATTGTTGTTAGCATAATCCAGCAAAACCTGATAATCTTTCTTATCCAGTCCTATTTTTGCAGCAAGTTCATAAAAACGCATCAAGTAATCCAATCTGAAATCTAACTAGTATTTATAATTTCCAATAAGTTTCAAAACCCAAATTATTGAAATTCCCTGCAGAAACCTTCAATAGCTCTCAATGTTTCAAGGAACAACGTCAGCTATTTCATCTGCCCATTTGCAGCTCTCTGAAGATTAGTGATATTGCTATCAGTGATAATCCGCAGAAGCAGAACCACAAATTAACTTAGCCTACCCTCAGCCATCGAACCTCCCAAAACAATCCTGAATAACCTTATAAGAGCCAGCTTCGGAAACAATAACTGGATCAAAAATTCTCTTTAAGGAAAATTTTACACAATTCCCCTTTTTTAGCAAGTCCAAGCAAGAAAAAACCCGCAATCTTTAAGCATATATAGAGAAGCTAAAGACTACTCAGCAGACTGCTCAGGTTCCTTCTCAGCACTATCCTGCTGCTCATTTTCTATAACCGCTGCGACTTCAGGTGCTTCCTTCTGCTCAAGCAGAGGCATAGACGGAGCTGATTTTTTCTGCTGACGCTTCTGCCGTGCTTCTGCAGCAGCTTTCTGGTTGCGTTCAATACGCTTCTGGTAACCGTCAAGGGCAAACTGATAAATCTCCTCTGCCTTCTTTTCAGCGATTCCCTTGATCTTCATCAGTTCATCAACTCCAAGCTCTACAATATCCTGGAACGACTCAAAGCCGGTCAAGAGCAGATTATTGATAGTCTGATCGCCCACACCCGGCAGACTGGCGATCTCATCATGCCCCAGTTCACGCCATTCGCGGTGCTGATCAATAGTCATAATATCCAGATCCCAGCCGGTAAGCTTGCTGGAAAGTCTGACATTCTGCCCCTTACGTCCGATAGCCAGCGAAAGCTGATCATTCTCCACCAGCACGCGTGCCCGATTACGTCTGCGGTCAAAATCTATTGATTCAGCCGCCGCCGGAGACAGAGCATTACGAATAAAGAGTTCCTCATTTTCATGCCAGCGGACAATATCTATCTTCTCACCGTTGAGTTCTTCAACAATACTGCGTATACGGTTACCGCGAATACCTACACAGGCACCAACAGCGTCAACCTTACTGTCGGAAGAATATACCGCAAGCTTGGTGCGGTATCCCGGTTCACGTACCAGACCTTTAATCTCGACAATATGCTCAGAAATCTCAGGAACTTCCATCTCAAACAATTCCTTGACCAGAGTAGGATGAGTTCTGGAAAGAACGATAAGAACTTTATTACCTTTCTTTCTTACCTGAACAACATAGCAGCGAAGACGCTCTCCCGGACGGTAATTTTCAGAAGGTATCTGTTCCTGACGTGGTAGAATCCCATCGGCCTTACCAATATTAAGAACGACGGTTCCCCTTTCAACCCGGGAAATAGTACCATTGACAATAGTATCTTCCTTACCCTGAAAGTCCTCGTAAACCACTTCACTCTCAGCTTCACGTATACGCTGTATCATCACCTGCTTTGCAGTCTGAGCGGCAATTCTGCCAAACTCGCTAGGCTCAAGAATACGTAACGGTCTATCACCATCAAGCAGAATTAAATCGCCATTATCACGATTGATTCTTATACGGAGCTCTTCGACATCTGTATATTTCTTTCTTGCAGCTGAAACCAGAGCCGCTTCAAGGCTTTCAAAAAGGAGTTCGCGATCGATCCCCTTATCCATATGGATACTATTGATAAGTCTTAGTAGTTCTTCGTTATTCATCTTTAAAAATCCACTCAAAATCCCCAGACCGTATTTTTAAATAGTTTATACATGGGGTACAATAAAAATAAACGGAGCGGATCACTCTGACCCGCTCCCGCACTATGTAATCCAGACTAAATCTGACTAATAATGGTTAGCTGATATCAATATAACCTTTTATCCTGCAAAAGTCAAGACCATTCATGTTTTTTCTCACCCCGAGGTAACTTTTATTTATCATATTAATGCAACATCATACTTTCAAAGCTGTTACAAAATCACGCACAAACACCTGCCATCTTTGCAGATAGTACTGTTGAGCCCGGTGCGCCCCAGAAGAATTTCCAAAATCTGACAGCGCCTGCATACAGACAGTATTTTCAGACAAAATATTCAATGCAACTTTCAGCAATTGGCGTTCCTCAGAACTTACCCTGCTTATACCAGTTTTGATTACCATTTTAGCTCTGGTTTTATTGTTCCAGAAATACAGAAGATCAAGTGCCAGCAAAACAAGCTCTTCTATGGCAGTGCTCTGCTTTTCTTTACAGATATCAACCATCCGTGCCATATCTTCAAATATTTCAACAAGACTCCGGCTCGGATCAAGCAGTTCAAACCGCTCACTAAGATGCAGAAATTTAATCTCAAGCTCTTTGATCTCTCTGCGGCGTAACTTGAGAAATGCCGCACGATCAGCAAGTCCCTCAATCAGGCAAGCAACAATATCCGATGCCGCTTTGGAAATAACTGCGGACCAGGCAGAAATAATCAGCCCCGCCCCGGCAACACCCCAGATGCCGAGTCCCCATACCAGAGCCGCACTGATAACAAGCGAAACCGGAACCGCCAGCACCGAGCGAAACAGGTTTCCAATAATCGCCGCCAGAGGAAATCCTCTGATATAATTATGCAGCGCAATATAACAGCCATTGACACCTGAAATCACCGCATATACCACCAGAGGGCTTCCGGCGGCATTTATACCGATGAGCCGGTGCAGCAGCAGCTCGCGTACCAGATATTCCAGAAGCGGCACCGAAAGTCCGGTATACATCAGACTCTCGGCAATACGTTTCTTATCAACGAGTGAACCCCAGCTTATATTCAGATTACGATCAAAACCGCCGGCAGCCAGCAGAGACTGCAAAGCATTCCTGCCTCCGGTTATCGCCATCCAGATAAAACCGCCCCCATACTTGAGCACATCCCAATCAGCAGTCAGGTAAAATGTCAGAAATGCCGGAATAAATCCGAGGAGTATCTTGATAATATTCTTTATATCAGTATTGAGATACTCCCACCAGTAACCAGGAAATCCGAGAGTTCTCTGCCCCACCTGTTCTCCGAACCGGCCTGTAAGAGTGTATACATTACTGTCAATCTCCTCACCTGCCAATCCGCTTACAGTATGACGAACCCACTTGCGCCGGCGCTGACGCCAGGCCCGCAACCGACTCCAGTAATTTATAATCCCGCTACCGCCGCTAAGATACTCAACCCTCTTGAAAACCTGACAGCCAAGGGGCAGCGCCAGATGCTCCGGGGCGCTGGAATGAATAAGATCCCGAGCTGCTCTGCGCCCCAAGGTCTCGCTCACAACCAGTCCCATTCCGTAAAAAACTTTTCCTCTACCCGCTGCAGCACTGCCTATTGCAGGTTCGATATGCACCGCAGAATACCGATCCAGCAGCTTTCCGATATTCCTCCTCACCTTCTGCAGCGCTTCAAGCGCATAATCCTTATTTTCCACGTCTTTACGCTGCACCCGCTCAATTTCTGCCCCAAGCAATAATTTAATACTGCTTATATCACGATCATTAACCGCCTTGCGAAACCGGTTAATCTCAGCCCGCCCATACTTTATAAGCCCCTCTCTAGCCAAAGTATAATCCCGCAAATTAAAGATCTCAACCGCATCTATATGCCCCTTACCCTGATATAAGATATCCGGAACCTCCCAGGATCGCAGATTACCGGTAAGCAGCGTAATCCGCGAGGTCACCGGTACCGAAACAATAAGTTTAACCAGATTTTTAACATCAGCCGCCAGACTGCCGTCGCGCAATGCTGCATCATCATCGAAACTTATTTCATTACGCAGTGGCCTTAGATAACGCATAAGAATAATTTCCGGTATCAGATCACTCCCGGCAGAAATTGACGAGAAGATGAATTCGCTGAGATTTACTTCATTAGGACGGCTTTCTCCCAGAAACTCCTTATATCTTTGAACCGTTAAAAGACTATGAGCTACGGGGACTCCTTGTATTTCCCCACGTTCAACACGCTCACTGAAAAGCCGCAATAGTCTGAATATCTGTTCCTGATGATATATATCTACTTTGCGTGACGCCTCCAATATACCTTCAAGGGCGCTGGATTTGATAAGACGAACAAAAGCACTGGGACTGTTCATTCCTAACGGAGTCCAAACCAAGCTGATAAATCTGCCACAATAAAAGACCGGAAGTTCTATCCCAATATCAATCTCAACCCCTAAAATTTCCCCGGCAGTCAACAGTTCATGTGCTTCCTGAACATCAATATAATTTCTTGATATCACCTGAAGCTTACGGATACCCTTTATCCAGGCGTCCAAGATCAGATGTGACGGATTCTTATTTCCAAGTCGGCTTGAATTCTCAACACTGTCATCAAATGACAGTTGAGAAAAATCCTCCGGAACCTCCAGCAATTGATAATGCCGAAGCTGACCGCGTACTATTCGAGGTTTTCCGGTACGCACCTCTCTGAAATCACGTATCAGCTCAAGTCTGCGGCGAACCGAACCCTGACAGTCAAAGATAGACTTCATAATTTCTACCTGTACTCTGGCCGCGTTCAGCCGTAACCCCTTATCCAGAGTATCAACGTCATGGTAAAGTCGCTGAAGCGTCCGCAGTCTGCGCGGATACTCATCGGTTGTAGCTGAATTGAGCAAGAAATACACAGCTGCCGCAATACGCATTTCGACGCCGGCGGCAATTTCGATAATTCCTTCCGCATGCGAAGAATAGGACACCGCCGGCAGGGTCGAACTTTTATCACTCTCCCGCTCCAGCAGCCTTATCTCCCGCAAAATGTCCAGATCCGCTTTATCAAATAACAGCCGCATATATACCTCACCCTATCGAAATAATATTAAAAGAAAAACGGCCATACCGAGAAACCGGCTGACCGTTGTATCATAACAGAGACGAGTCTCTCTATGCAATAAAAAAACTATTCCTGCCCGTCTTTAACAATAGCTATCAGATCTTTCATAAAATTGATATAGACATTTGCCTGTGGATAATAATAGGCACCGGTATACGGAAAATCATTATTTACCTTCTCCATACAGGCGAGTGCTTCTTCCGCTTTCTGCTGATCATTAAGAACAAAGAAATTATCTATAAGATTGAGTTTATCATTCAAATGAGTATGATTTACATAACTGTCAGCGAGATACTCCAAGTCAACTTCAAAAAGCAGTTTCCGCCGTATATCCAAGAAAAATTCCTGCTTTATATCTGGATCAAACATAATGGCAAACCAGCAGTGCAGATTTACGGAATCAAAATAATATGGCTCTTCCATATTCCCGCAATAAGGAATATTGAGTACATTTGCCTCTTCAAGAACCTCTTCAATCTCCTGACCACCAAAATTATTCTCATCCACCGCTCCGGACTGGTGATTACAGATCCTTTCACGATGTGTAAGCTTATCAAGAACATCTATTCCTTCCAGCCTGCAGGATAAGGGGCGATTATCATAACACGAGCATTTATTATTCACCAGTAAAGGGCAGACAATATTACTCATATGAAATTCTGAAATTATCGGACGGGAAGAGATTATTGTACGTAACTGCTCTTCACTGAAAACCTCAATCATCCTGCGTAACAATCCGACGACCTCAATAAATGACATATGCGGACTTATGCAGCATCTTCCACACTCACCGCAGGGAACATCAGGAGTTCTCTGGTAAATCTTCTGTAACTCATCCTGTACCTTATCCATCTTCTCGCTCATCCAGGAATCTCCTTCCTCTAAGAAAGACTTTAGCCAAAAACCGCAATTGTACCATCTGTATTATCCCTCTATTATCGACTAGAGCAAACACAAAATTTAACAATTAAGCCGTAAACATCAATAAAATAAGGAATACATCAGCGTATTCCTTATTTTTAGACTCAAACTGTTATTATGAAGGCAAGACACCTCAGTTATAAGCTGACAAGCCGTTCTCAGCTGAACAAGCAAAATAAAAATGACTGCCGGGCGATATACCAAAAATCAGAACAGCTTCTCACCGAGCCAGAGCAGATTACGAGCAAGATGTTCGACAACACCGATAGCTTCTTTGTCTTCCAGTACCTCACCCTTTTCCCGCGCGGTAGCAACATTCCAGTATTTTGATCCCGGAACGACCATATCATTCAGCAGATACCAGTAAAGCATCTGGGCAAAGGTAAAATTCTGACCGGCTTTTCTGGCTACAGCAATAGGAGCCCCAATTTTTCGGCTCAAAAGCATATTCGGTCTGGCAGCGTAACCGATACGGTCCAATAGCGCACTCATTTCTGCCGGCATGGAACCAAAATAAACCGGAGCACCAATAACGATAATATCAGCTTCATACATTTTAGCTGCAACTTCATTTACCAGGTCATTGTTGATAACACAGAAACCATCTTTAGTTTCTTTACATTTGCAACAGGCAGTGCAACCGCGCAATGCCTCGCCGCCAATTTTGATATATTCAGTCTCAACACCGCCCTCCCTGAGTACATCACC
The DNA here is from genome assembly GCA_963677015.1 of Planctomycetota bacterium. GTDB lineage: Bacteria > Planctomycetota > SZUA-567 > SZUA-567 > SZUA-567. Next base: position 706,003 of record OY781533.1, on the reverse strand, counting down.
AACCCGCTCCAAAAGTATCTGCGTATTTCCACCGGTGCGTGGACTCCCACTTACTGTAAGTGCCTTTAGCGCCATATTGCCACTCCTTTTCAATATTATTCCCTGATGCCGGCACTGAAAATATATACTTACACAATCACTGCAATATATAGTACAATCTGCTAAATTCCCTGGCAGCAGCTACCGACATATCTAACGTTACACACCTTATTATCAGCAAATAATCAGTATAACCTATTCACTAAAAAGATCTTAAGATCACGGACAGATTATTTGATCAGTTCCTGAAATGATTCTTTATCAATCGCGTAAGGTAACCAGTTGGCAACAAAATCCGCACCCAGCGATTCGTAAAAATCAACCGCATTATCATTCCAGTTGAGAACCTGCAGCTCAATTTTGGCACATCCTTCAGCATCAGCTTTTCGGGCGAGCTCTACAAACAACTCTCTACCGGCTCCGCATCTTCTGAATTCCGGATTAACAAATATATCCTCGACAAACATCTTGGGTTTGCCAAGAAATGTTGTGTAATTCATATAATATGTCGCAAAGCCGGCATCAACACCATCAACCGACGCTATAAGCACTGTAATATACGGCATTTTACCTGCCATAGCATTGCGGATATCATCAACTGTCGCCACAAATTCGTCTGAAGCACGATCATACGCAGCAAGTTCCTTCACAAAATCATAGACTAATTCCGCTTCAGACACCTTTGCCGTTCTAATTTTAATCTCACTCATCTCCCCATCCTTTTTACTGCAGTCATAGGGACAGCATAAGATAAAATCCCTAACAACCAACATTCTTTCTCTGACAATCTATTAAATAATTATTAATATTATTATAACACTGTTTCACAGTATGTAAATGGAATCTTCATAATAAAACCGGCAAATTATGATCTACGGCCAATAAAATCATGACCCAACCCCTTGTGATATAAAGGTTTCAAATATAAGATTCTTTATGTGGCGGTTAAAATAGTACATTCCTATTAACAAAGCAATCAAAAATGCCGCCAGACTTCCCATACCGCTATACATACTGTTATAAAACGCAAAATACCAGGAGAGCACAGTATTCAATACCAGAGCGAGCAGCGCCAGACCGCCGGCAAGCTTTCGAAGATCAAAATATAAAATTATGATAGTCATAATCAGAAATAAAGCCTGGATAAAAGCGGCCAGAAAAGCAAAACGCAGCATTACCGCCATATCAGGAGGCATCTTGAACAATTTTAATAATTCCGGAGCTATAATCACCAGTATTCCGGTCAATCCTCCCTGAATTTTCAAAAGACGTGAAATCGAGAGCCAGAGATTATCACATATCGCTTTTCTTCTACTCTCTATCTCACTGAAACTGGCACCGGTAGTGACCGCACCAAGGAAATCCGCATAATTTTTATAAAAACTGGTTTCTATCCTGATAAGAAAAACGGTAAGTGCCGGCACAATAGTAATGTAAGCCCAGAAAAAAGCAGTATCATAATCTGCTGGGGCATAAAACGGCCCAGGTGCAGCTTTATTACCTTCCGCGAGCCAATACAATACTTTATCTACCCACAATGAAGCATTATAGGCAAAGCCGCAGAGAGTGAGCCATGGCAGTGTCTTCCAGTACCTGACGACTCCACGGTCAACTTTAACCCGTGAAGGAAACTCCTGATATACTCGTATATATAAAAGTACCGCAAGAATAAATAAACCCGCTGCAAATCCCCATAAAAGTCCGACTAGACCATAATACACAGCCCCGAAAAATCCTAGAATTATCCCTAAAGCATAACCCCCGGCAAATGCACGTATTATCGAGAAATAATCCCGCGCTGCAGATAGAAATATCATGGCAATCCAGGTCATAGAGACACTCTGAAAAAGTATAATACAGACCAGAAACATCGGCGGTGAAAATCCGCCGACAATATAAAAAACACCAGAAATCATTGTCGTCGCCAGTAGTGATAACCGTGACACATACTTGAAAGTCGGAAGAATAGCCGAAAAATCATTGCTGAACATTTTATCTGCCAGATAACGGGTCGTCGACATATAAAATGGACCGGTAAAGACCAGCGTCCCCATATAAGTGTATACCAGAATGGTCCGGAATAAAATATTATCTTTATCCGGAAGAATCCAGGAACATACGGCCGAGAGTAAACCGATACTCACAATTGAAATAAGCCAGGGACCGGTAGAAATAATAGCTCCATACAGATATGCCGTAGCCAACGACATATAACTGCCATCTTTGAGTATTTTCTGCAACCTGAAACCAATACCTGCCATCTAGAAGCTCCTTATCCGCTACGGTAAATCACTGTTTTCACTCTGAGGTCTGATTCGACACTTAGGGTACAGTAACTCTTTTTCAAAACATTTGCGGTACTCATCACGATACTGATTCATAACCTCATTAATATTGTAGTACCTGCTTACCCTCTCCCGCAGAATCTGACCCATACGCGCAGCCTCCTCGGTTGAATCCGCCACCTTCTTCAGTGCCAGCGCCAATTCTTTGGGACTGGATACAGAAACAACATACCCACCTTTGCCCAGTGCCCTGTCCTCATCGCTGCCGCCTTCAATCAGCTCCCTGCAGGCTCCGACATCGGTAGCGACAAAAGGAACCCCCGCACCACCAGCCTCAAGAATAGCAAAAGGCAGACCTTCACTTATACTTGAGATTACACCGACATCAATCTCACCAAGTTTATCTGTAACCTTCACTCTGCCGGTAAACTCCACTTCCGCACTCAAATCAAGGCGTTCTACCAATTCCCGGCATTCCTGATAGTACTGTACATCTTCATCATATGGCCCCATAAGCAAAGCTATAAAATTGACCTGAAATCTTTTCAGGTGATCAAGCGATTTTATCAGAGTCTTAACATCCTTGATAGGAGCGATACGACCAACATAACCAATAACAAATTTATCAGCCTCACCGCGAACTCTGGGGGTTATTGCCAGAAAATCCGAAAGCTCAATTCCATTCGGTATTATTCTGACTCTCTCTGCCTCAGCCCCATCTGCGACCTGATCCCGCTTATTTGCCTGAAATAATGAGAATATCTGTTGAGCGTTATTGTATGCAGTCCTGCTCAATGACATAAAAAGATTTACCCACCATTCTTTAAAATGATTGCTTTTTCTGGACATATCAAGTGATCGCGGCACATAAGACTCACCGCATATCCAGTCGGCATCGAAGACATCAATACGTCTTTCTCGGGTATAGATTCCATGCTCACTGATTAAAAGCGGAGAACCGGTAATTCGGCTATACAATGCACCAAGGGCCGAAGCGTACCCGGTACAAGCTGTATGATAAATCTTTGCCGGTATTATTCTGGTACGCAGCAGCTTGAGCAGCGGCAGATTTATTATCCGGTATGACCAGAAAAAATCTAGCAACCCCAGCGCATCAAATGATTCATTATACAGGCTCATTGCAGCATCCCAGGATTTATGCGAATAGGCGAACTCCTGCATAAAAGCTTCAATACTCTGAGGTTTCTGTACCAGCTTACTAATCCCGACGACATTCAGCGGCTCCCCCCGGATGATAGCCCGCTGGAAAACCTCAACCTCTTTCCACTCGGCATCCGAAAGAATATGGTCATAACCAAAGCTCTTCTGTTTGGGAAAATCATAAAGATACACCTCCCGAACTTCGGTGACATTTACCGGCAAATCATACTTTAAAGTCAGTTTATCCTTGCTGGTTGCGGCCAGATATATTATGCCGAAACTAATATCCGGCATATACTCAATTATCTGCGCCACCCAGGTTGACACACCTCCGGCAACATAAGGATAAGTACCTTCGAGTATCAGGCAAACATCACAACGCACGCTTTATCTCCATAATTCACACAAAATTTATTCTAATTTTGAACATTAAGAACCCGACGTAACGCCCGGGCTGCTGCTTCACGCACCTCAGATTTTGAATCCACAAATGCAATATCGGAAATATCGGAAATATATTCGGAAATATCATCATCGGTCATCGCCCGCAACGCCGCCACACGTACCGCAATACGCGGGTTATTTAAAGCCTCACTCCAGTTATAGGGGCATCTTTTTCGAATCCCTTCCGGCTGGTTGGACCAGGTATACAAAAGAAATGCCAACTCTTTATCACCTACATCATCCAGAGCCGCCACAAACTCACGGTAAAATCTCCCGGCGGCTATAGTCAGCACAAGGCTTGCCCCCGGAATCTTACTCTCCGCATTACGCGCAAGATAAGAGAAAAAGGCCGTAAATCCGCCACGAATATCATTATTATCCACCCGCGAAATCAGAGCAGACAAATTTTTCAAACGTCCAATACCGGCAAGCTCAATCAATATTTCCAAAGACCCAGATACGGCACGAAAAACACTCTGCGTAAGCTCACGCATAAATTCACTATCACCTGAATCCCCGATCAAGTCAAGCATTTCAGGAACAAGAACCGCATTCTCAACATACCCGGCAGCTTCAACGGCAAACATCCTCACAACAGGATTCGGACTCGACAAATACGGCCGTATCATAACAGCAATATCTGCGCAAAGTCCATGATCCCGGCCATAGACAGCCAGACGCTTCAGAACAACTTCAGCTATCAACAAAGAAGGTTCTGTCTGCAAAACAGCCGCAAATTCTTTGAGCTTCACCGGTATCAGCAACTTAGCAGCAGACTGCGCCGCATTATATGCAACCGTTACTTTATCCGTTTTTATTACATTACTGAGCACAAAATCCCAGATACCAAGATCATCATACATCGCCAACTGCTCGATAACCGCAGCCAAAACAACCTGATTGGTCTCTATATGAATAATCCTGTTCAGATACTCTTCTATCTGCGGCTCTACAAACATACCCAGCACCCGTATCATTTCAAACCGCTGTAATACATTTGATTCAGGATAATACTTTTCAATAAGTTCTAGTAGAAGTTCTCCTTTAAAACTGCCAAGAACTTTACGCGTTTCACTTACCAGTGAAACCGGCGTCCCTTCAGCAACTACGATTCCAAACAAAGTCCTAGCGGCCATTCTGCCGCCAACCTGCCCGATTGCTCTAATAGCCTGTAGACGCAGCAATAATGAATTTGAAACATCATTAAAAATCTCAATAAATAATTCACCGGCACGTTTAGGGCATTTCTGTGCAAGTATACGACAAGCCTCAACCCGCAGGCGTTCATCACCATACTGCTGCAGACAACCTGCAACCAATTTATAATTAAAGGTTTTGTCATCAGCATTATTCAATATTTTAAGAGCAAGAATACGCACCTCGGTATCCTGACTGCTCAGAAGCTTCTCACATCTTCTCAGTACATCCGAATTAACCGTCAACTCAAGCTTTTTCAAAGCAGTTTTAACAACTTCAACATCAGAATCTGCCAGCAATAAACACAGGGTTACTTCAACCTCAGGATCTCCTTCAATATCCAGAAGACTGCAGGCACGCTGCTTTATCTCTGAAACGTCGGATTTGAGCAGCTCCAGCATTACCTCCTTCCTGGCAGTGTCATTTCCTTTACTGAGAGCCGAAAATGCTGCTTCGCGTAAAGACTCTTCAGAACTCAGCGCATAATCCTTTAAAAGCTGCATATATTCCGGATTACTCATTCCTCCCAGCATTCTGGCAATAGCTTCAGCGCGGACAGTACTTACTTTACGCGCATACCTGCAGAAAGTTATAAGCTGTTCCGGAGAAACCTCAAGCTCACGTAATATCTGCTTGGCCTTTACCGGGCTGGCATACTGTAATTGATTGAATATATCCTCAAACTGCTTTGCCATTACGAACCCCTCCGCTCCAGAATTCTGCTGCATCTTTAAGTGTATCCGGTATTTCCGCAAGCTCCCGTGCTCTCGCCAAATCATACTGCACCATACCATAATCATGATTGGAAAGGTACGCTTCCGCCCGCCAGAGAAATCCCCGATAATCATCCGGGTATGCACGACAGTAGAGATTAAATATAGCAATTGCCTGCTGATACTTTCTCTGCTGCAAAAAGACTCTACCGGCAAGAGACAGAGAAGTACTATCCTGCTCCAGAGAAAATGCATCCAGCGCATACCCCAAAGCAAGATCAAGATATCTGTCCCGCCTGCCACCGTCTACTATATCATAAAATACAAAATCATAACATGCCTGTGCCAGTTCAGAAATTACTGAAACCTGTCTCCCAGCTCTATCCTCCTCCTGAAGCTCTTCCAGATGCATCTCGAGCCGCATTTCGAGTTTACTCAATACACTTGCAGCGAAAAACCGCACCTCAACAGAATCCATCTGCAACGCCTCACGCAGTATTGCCACTGTCTGCGGCTGTTCCATTTGCGCCAGAGCTTCAATTGCAACACGCTTGCGAGATACCGGGAGATTGGAATGCAAAATATCGGCCAGCGAATACAGATTATCTGGATCAGGAACAAACTCATTTTCATCTCTGGTGAAGAGTTCCCGGTATTCCTCAGTATTTATATACTGTGAATACTCTTCCAGTATTCCCATTCTTCCCTTACGACTGATAGCAATAACCACAATTACCGCTCCCGTGGAACCCAATAGTGGTATTAATAAACAAAATAACAGCGGTAATGTAAAGCCGCTGCGAAACGGCATGCGAAATCTGATCAGTAACAGAGCAATCAAGGCTCCGCAGAGATGTGCCAGAAAGGCCATGGAATATACCCCGTTATACAGAGCATCAAATCCATAGAAAGCAGTTCCTATACAGCATAATAAAGCAACCACCAAAATAATCAAACCAGTAGGTCCTTTCTGAAAGTTTCAAAAGCAGAATCAAGCATTCCCGCAGTCTTCAGTTCATAATATGCAGATTGCAGGATGATCTGCCGCTGATGCGGTTTCAGTCCCAATCTGTCAATATTCGAATTAATTTTATCCATCACAACCTGTGCCCCTTCAAGCCCGGTCTGCGGCAGAAACAACACAAAATATGATTCATTCGGCATAAATGACAGCACATCACTGATTCTCAGCAGACTGCGAAAAGCGCTGGCGATAACTCCAAGCACCCGTATATCATCAGACATCACTCGCTCAACACAGATAAATACCATTGATGATATACTGCTGCTGCGCTGGAGAGTAAGCAATTGACTCCTTACCTTCGATCGAAATGTCTTTATATTATCAAGCCGCAGACGCTCTTCCATAGATGTTGTCTGGTCAAGTTGATATTTTACATTCCAGAAATCGCTTGCGGCCATAGCCTCACGCAAAATATTTCGCACCATATTTTCAAATTTTGAATTCCACTCTTTGAGTGGTATTCGATTACAGGTAAGTGCATGCGCCTCAGTAGTTTTTACTGAAGCGATACAGAATGCCATATCAATCTTATCCAGAGATGCTATTTCCGGATAATCTCTGGCACACGCCATCCCCTGTATTTCATCAGCTTTGAGCAGAAGCTGCGGCGGTACAGTCTCAGAATCTTTGATCTCAACGGAGACGGCAGTACGCTTCCAACTGCCATTAATCTTACTCCAGTACGCCACCCCCTGCGCATTCAGATATTTAGCAGTAAGCAGCACCGTCCGCTCACCGATTCTGTCATAATCAATATTATCAAATTCGATAAGATCTCGTATATAGGATGAGCTTGAACGAGAGTCTACCGCAATCTTCGATTCCAGTGCCCGGTAGCGATTTTCAAGTTCAGCTTTCTCACCTGCCAGCGTATCCGCCAGTTTTTTTCTCTCCGTAGCCAGACCGGAAAAATACTCTTTAACCTTCAGACGTGAATGCACCGATTCACCGATAAAATGACCACACCCGATATATAAGACCAGAGGCAGAAGATTTTCCGCATTGAGTATCAATGCATCCCGCAATGAGTCGTTGCCGCCGAGATTCATCTCGCTCAAATGCACCAGTGAACAGATTACACCAAGTATCAATCCTACCGGACTGCCGTATTTTACCGCTCCAAGAATAATAATAACAAGATATGGACCTGGTCTGAGAATTTTCAAAATTGGTGAATCAGACTTCAGCCAATGCTCCATAAAATAGATGATAATAATCAGCAGGAACATTTCAATGTATGGTTTAAATTTCGTCAGCTTCATATATTTACCCCACTGTTATTCCGTAAATTAGCCCTATTTGATCGCTTTCTCAATTGCATCCGCCAATTCGACAACGGAGAACGGCTTACCCAAAAATTTAATCTTCAACTGATCCAGGCGCAAACGCTGGTTATTCCCGATATTTCGTGAAGAGGTAATCATAATCTTACCTTTATATCTCTTACTGAGTAGATCAGAATATAATTTTTCAGCACCATAACCAATATACCAGTCAATAATTATAAGTGAATAATCATCGATACCGGCAATAAGATCACCCGTTATATCTGAAATACAATCCACTTCGTATCCATATACCTGGACTACCTCTTTTACAACATCATAAATTTCCGGATTTTCATCGATATACAGCAATCTGACCATTATACAATTCCTTACTTTACCAAAGCCGGAGTGTATACCCGCTTGAAATCACGAGCCAGCGAAATTGAAATCTGTGCAGCTACCTCCGCAAGTGAACTCTCCCTTATCCAGGAAAAGTTACCGGTAGAGCTTACCTGTTCAGACCAGAGAGTTTCACCGGTCTTAACCGATACAATCTGTATCGTAAGTGCCACCACCGGCTGCTCGCCGGCACCGTATACATACCGGTACTCGGTCACACTGCCGGTAATCACCGAATCAACCCCCAGCATTTCACCGATTTTTGCTGGAGCAATATATTGCCCTTCAACCGCTTCCAGTCGCTGACGCATCAAGTTGGTATCAATGATATCCAAAGTAGTATATTTACGGAAAGCGCTATCCATATTTTTCATTATAATAAGTCCGGCATTTGGTTCTGAAGACAAATTCTCAAACGGAACAATAGCCACCTTACCAAGATCACACTGCACCGGGCTACTGTTAACAGTGCTGGAGGTTGTACATCCTCCAAGCCCCACTACTAAACCTGCAACGCCTAAAATCATCAATACAACCACACTCAAATTCCATAATTTATGCATATTATACCCCTTGAAAAGATCTAGAATTTATAATTTACCCCTGCACCGTAATACCAGGTTCTGCCCTCTTCGATACCGGTTGCCGCCTCGGAATCAAGAGCAAACTCACCATACACTCTAAGCCGCGGTGCCGGAATATAAACCAGACGACTGTAAAATCCATATAATTTTCCAAAACCAATATCACGTGCCGGATCATATCCAACATATATTTCAGCCAGCGCTGCAAGCCGCGAAGTAAAAGCATAAGTTGCGCTTAGGCCTACCCGCTGATCAAGACTTTCAACCGTCACCGGCACCAGAGAAGAATCACTCCTGCCGAAATATTCGGCTCCATCAACACTGGCGAACAAACCTACATGCGAACTCTGTGTCTCATATCCAAGATACTGTCCACTGGCAAATTCCAGCGGCAGCTGCCGATACTCCTTCTTGATGAAATCCCAGTTAAGACGGGCACCAGCTGTCAGATCCGTACCCTCATAAGTACTCATCTCAAATGAATTATCAGCTGTATAACGCGCATAACTGCCGGCACTCAAATCAAGCTGCAGACGATGACTGAGCGGTAATGAAATATTGAGCATAGCACCAATACTACGCCCGTTATTATATACCGCATAGGTATTCTCATCCCATGGCACCCAAAGACTTCCGGTAAGACTTATGCCAATTCCACCGCGATTCTGATACGAGATACGCCCATTAATCCCCGGACTTATAACCGTGTTGGTACTTCCCAGAATAAAATCCGCATAAACACTCAATTCCGGGCTTATTTTATACAACCCGGCGATACCTGCCTGCAGTAACCCGGCAGATAACCCCGGTTCAGTTCCATTATTAACAAGGTCATAAACTCCCCCGGAAATTCGTCCACCGAGAATAAAGTTATCACTTACCGGCAAACTCAACTCCATAAACATCCGATCAATGTATTCTGCCGAGCTGAAAGAATTACGCACTCCAGTAAGTATTTCAGGGACATACGTACTACTGACACCATTAATACTGCGCCCGGCATCCCTTTGCTGAGGATAAAGAGAAGGCACAAAACTCTTTACTACCTGCAGCGGAGTACCCGCTGTAGCCAGACGCGGGCGTACTGTCACCTCGGTGTCAGCCGTTACCGGAATATTGCCACCTGCCACGGTTTCAGTAAAAGCCGTATTTGCAGAACTGCTGACCGAAGAGAAATCATCAAGTTTGATAACAAGGTATTCATCTTCATCCGCTGCATAAACTCCAGACATGAAGAATATGCAAAACTGTACTAATATTACCCCGATAATCCTCTGCATTAATCCTCCAGTGCCGGTAATTCAATATTATCCAGATCAACAGCAGCTGAACCCTGTCTGGACAAATTCATATTTTTGTAAAATTCCCTGCCGAGAAACTTGGATCCATGATAAAGATTCTGAGCTCCCTCCAGCCACCGTCCTATTTCAAACTCATTATATCCTTTAGCCAGCCAGGCCGCGCTATCATCCTCGCGAATAGACAATACCGACTTCAATTCCTCAAGCCCCTCTTTAAATCTTCTGGAAAGTAATTCCGCCTCAGCAATAGTTCCGTCACGCCTGGTACTGTTAAACTCATCAGGTTTAACGGTTAAAGCTGTCTGACGTCCATATTCCTGATAGTTTGAAGAATTATACAACTCTGCCAGTGCCAGCGTATTCTGTGCATTACCCGGTTGAAGCTTTACCGCCGACACAGCCTGACGTAATGCCTGATCTCTACGATTAAGATAAATATCTATCGAAGAAATCACTGACAGCTCGGCAGCTGTCTGCTCACCATTAGACAGAAGATCCCGGGCATGTATAAAAGCTTCCCTCGAACCGATAAATCCGGCCTGACTCTTCAAAACAGCAAACTCATACCAGACACGCCCATCATTTCCGTGATGCTTGAGATAATCCAGATAAACCCGGTGTGCTTGCGGATATTGAAAACAGGCCGCAAAATAGCGGGCAAGCGCAAGCTCAGCTTCCGGACCGGCGTCAGCGTTATTGCAGGCAACAGCAAATAATCTTCCTGCCTCACGAACCTGCCCTACAGCCAGCAGACCATAGCCGACGCCAATGAGTTCACGCTCATCTTTATGCACTTTTAGACCCTGCAATTTTTTTGCATAGTGAACAGCATCCTTAGTCCTGCCAAGTTCAACCATACTGCTTACCAGTCGGGCCAGGAGTAATGCTGAATCGGATTTCTTCTTTACCCCTTTCAGCAGCAGATTATACTCACCTACAAGATCATCATGCTCCTGTCTGGCATCGGCAGCACGCAACCAGTCTTCAGCAGTAGAATTGCCAAAGGTTGTATAAAAATCAACTATAGAATACTGCTTGAGCGCATCACCCATTCGTCCATAAACCGCAGCCAATCCCAGACGTACGTCTTTATCGAGTCCCTTAGCCTTTTTATCAGCCACGTTATAGAACTGAAGTGCTTTTTCATATTCTCCAAAATCTGCGTAAAGCCGTCCCAATTCGGCAAACTGCTCAACTGTAAAGCCAGTAGTATTTTTTATCTTGGCAAAATAGCGCAACGCAGAATCCTTTTCGCCGGCATTTAAAAATAATGCCGCCAATTCAAGATACACTCCCGGTGAACGCTCATATAAAGTTCCAATAAGTTCATCTACCGCGGTATAGTCTTTTTTGGCAAATGCGAACTGAATCAAAGTCCTGCGTAACCCGTCAATCTCCTCTTTTCTCTGATCTTTATCAGTACCGGCAAGATCACTCAGATCCTCCTGCATTTCAGATATCAGCGAGCCGATAAACCGGTAATTATCAACAGCAATATCAATACGTTTTTTCCCAGTGGCGGCAAAGAATTCGAGTGCAATAATATCTGAAAGTAACATCTTCGCACGGAATTTTTCCGCCTTTGTGCTATCCTCTGCGGTGACAACTTTCTCCAGTTTTTTTCTCGCTGAAGCAAGTTGCTTATTATCTCTGTCCGCCTCTGCCAGCATAATTTCCGATTCAATATCTCCTGCAGCTGCATATTTCTGCAACAGTTTCAAGCGCAGGTCATTACGACCGATAGCAGGCAAAATCTCCTGCATAAGATAAAACTGATCACGTTCTTTGTCGATACCGGTTGCCGTCAATGCTTTTTTAATAACCCCAAGCGCAAGCTTTTCAACCTCATTCATACGTCCCAGCCGACGGTATAGTCCCAGCATCTCTGATATATCAAAATCATTCAGCTTACCGTCTTTGCTCAGCAGCTGATAGTCCGCGAGTGCAAATTGATAATCTCCGGCAGACTTCTGCAGTTCAGCAGCCTCCCGTAACAGCTCAGGATCTGCATTTATACGGTAAAATCTCTCAAGAATTTTCGCCCTCTTTGCTGTATTTTTAAGTAAAGACGCAGCATCCAGAGCACTCCAGAAAGCATTATCATCCAAACCTGACAGCTTAGCTGTAAGCACCTGTCTGTATAGTTTTTCAGCACTTGCGCCAGCCTCAGCAGACATACCTTTGCGTACATAAGCCTGTATTAGTTGCAACTGTTCAAACGGCTCCAGCGCCACTATATTCAGCAATTTTTTATCACATGCGATCAACTGATCATCAAGTTTCAACTCCGCAAATATATCTCTGGCATCACGCAAATATTGCACCTCTGAAGTAAGGTTGAATATATGCAGATATATATTCGCCTCCTCTTCCTTCAGTCCATGCTCTCTGGCAAACACAGCGGCCTGTACCAGCTCATCCTGAGTGATATCAGATGTCTTACTCAACAGAGCATAAAGTTCAGAAAATGTTTGGAGAGACTTATCCTTATTTCCAGCGGCCCAATATGCTTCAGCCAGAACCAGCTGTTTGACAGGATTTTTCTCCGCATCCCGCAGAAAATCCTTATCTTTCAGTAAACTATCATAAATGCTTTTCGCTTCTTTAACCGCTTTATTTTCTGTATAAATCTGTAAAGCCGAAATAAGAGCAGTGCTGTCACCTGTAAGGTCATATAACCTCTGTTCCAGTTTTGCTCTTGCCATACTCCTGTCGGTATCAGGTAGTAAATTAAGTTCACGCCGGTACAACTCGACATTATCAGGATACTTTTTCAACAGTTCCGCAACCGTACTGCGTAAGGTCTCATTCGCTCCGGTCCATTCCAGCAAGGTCAGATAATCAGACCAGTCGGAGTATTCCGCATCCTTGTTACGGGTAATTCCCTCTGCAGTTTTAAGTGCATTAGCAGCATCTTTCAACCTTATCCAGGTTGCCCGTAGTACGCGCAGCTGCTCGATTGAAAGCCCTTTAAAACCACTGACACGCTCTGCAAAATAGCGCATCTTAGTGTTATTATGCTTCCAGGCAAAGAACTCCAGAGCCTTAAAATTATTCTCAAGCGTATCATCTTTTCGAGCCAACTCCTCCAAAGCGCCGCCAACACCATTAATATTCAGTTGCCAGTTTTCATAGGTCATGATACTCTCAAGAAGCTTTACCTGTTCGGCCTTATCATCGGTTCTGGCAAGCAGCTCACGACTGTATTTAACCGCACCGGCCAAATCTCCGGTCTTCACTGACAGATCTATTAGTTGCGGCAGATTATGCTCCATATCGGCTGCCAGCAAAGCTAGCGCTTTACGATACTCAAAATTGGCAACATACAACGCTACGAGGCGCTGACGAATATCAGGATCATCACCTCCATTTTTAAAATACTGTGCATAAAGACCGGCAGCCGCACCAAGGTTATTACGTGATTCATAACCCGCAGCCAATTCTTCGATAACCTTTATATCCCTGGGATTATCGGCGATTATAGGGTCAAGAATCCTGGCCGCCTTCTCCACCCTGCCGGAGCGCGCAAGCAGTATCCCTTCCTCCCTTTTGTTAGGAAGAAAAAGTACAACAACCAGAATTATTACCGAGGCAAATGCCAGCAGATGCCAAATTTTCAAATTCATAAATAACTATATTTCCCAATACTATGAAAACCGTTCTCTTCACTTCAAATCATATATTCAAAGAGAACCCAGAACTATATCGTCAAAATTCTATTCAAACAAATAACATTACTTTCAACTTCTATCATAAAGTATTTATTACAAAGAATTAAGAATATATGCGCATATTATTTTCCCGATACTATCCCGTCTACCATATTGCAATATACAAAACTAACAGGATAATACAGTAAAGATATTAATAAGAATGAAGGAGAAAAGGATGGCAAATATCCGTAAATTGTCCATCGGCAGATATGATCTTGGCGCATTCAGCCTGTTCTTTGCATATTCGGTCTGCATACAGATTATACCAATGGTTCTGGTTCAGATGTCAGACGATCTGGGATTCTCTATGCGGGAAGGAAGTTTTGCTGAGGGCAGCTGGCTGCAGATAGCCCGTTGGCTTCCAGCTGCGTTCTCTGCCTTTATCTGCAGTTTTATTGCTGCCAGGTTTGGCAAGCGCCGAACCCTTGGTGTTGCGATGCTGCTCATGTGCCTGGGAATCGTTCTAAGTTCAATTGCACCCAACTACCTGCTAATATTTCTCTCACTCCTTATTGCCGGAGTAGCCAACGGTATCGCAGGAACACTCTCTCCTCCCTTTGTCCGTAGTCTCCATCCTGCGGAATCAGGAAGATATATAAATTTCCTCAATTCATTCTGGGCTTTAGGAACACTCTTCACAGTTATTGTTGCAGGAGGGCTTTTGAGTATAGGTGTTTCCTGGCGTATTATCGTCTGCGGCAGCGGTTTACTCACCCTTATAGGTGCATTGACCCTTCTTCTGCCTGAAAATCCTCATAATAAATACCCGGAACAAAATGATAAACTCAACCCGAAACAAGTCTTTCAGCAGATGCTGAAAGTAGCTCTGGACCGGCGCTTTATAATACTATTCTTAACCATGCTGATATTTGCCGGCGGCGAGGGAGTTCTCATGTTCTGGAGTGCCAGCTATATCCAGCTCAATTTCTCCGGTTCAGCCTGGGCGGGCGGCATAGGCACCGGAATATTCGCTATCGGTATGATAATAAGCCGTATACTGGTAGGACTTTTCATTCCGCAACACCGACTGAAACAAGCCATCATCGGAGCCGCTCTTTTCGGGTTCTTTATCACTCTGGGATTTCCTGAAATCAAAGAACTCTGGCTGCTCTTTATAGTATTATTTCTCAGCGGTATCGCTACAGCCCCCATCTGGCCTAGTCTCATCAGCCATAGTGCCGAACGTCTAACACATCTGGACAAAACAACCACCATGATACTTATCACTTTATCAGCCACCCCGGGCAGAATTCTCTTCACCTTCCTTGTAGGCTATATCGCCGAACTCACCGGAAACCTCACAGCAGCCTTTTATCTGGTACCGGCGTATTTTATCATTGTTGCCATAATGACCTTTATCGAAGGATTATTTCCGCTCTCAAAAGATATTATTAATGAAAAAAATGAAGATATACCGACAATTTGAAGAATCAGCTATCTAACACCTGCTCCACTAGAACAGCCTACCTGCAGGATATTTTCCCAGAGACTCTGCTTCTAGGATGAGCAATTTACGTTTAAGCTCCACCCCGGATGCAAAACCTCCCAGCGCCCCGTCAGCTGCAATCACCCGGTGACAAGGGATAATAATCGGTAATGGATTTCGATGATTAGCCATCCCTACAGCCCTCGCCGCACCCGGATTACCCAGAGCAGTAGCAATATCCTTATAACTCTGTGTAGCACCATACGGTATACGCTGCAGCTGTTGCCATACCAGACGCTGAAAATCAGTACCATGAAGATCGATTTTCACGGTAAACACCCGTCTATACCCGGCAAAATACTCTTCTAGCTCTCGTACAGCAGTAGCAAAAAAATCCGCTGATTCATACCAGTCATCTTCAATTAATTCACGATAATCACAATGCTTACAAAAGCATATACGCTGCAAACCGGCAGCATCACCGATTAATAATAAAGATGAGACGGTACTAGGCATAATAGTATAATAAATAATACTCTCCCGCTAACTGACAGCTTTCACAGAAAAAGGCTGTATTTTTAAAAGACTACAATACTATTATAACTTTTAAGGCAATTCTTTAAAAGCAAAAAGGATGAGCAAAGAAGCTCATCCTTTTATAAATACAATTATACCTCGTAACAGTAAATACACTACTTGCTGGCAATTACATCCAAACAGCTCTGCAAAGGCATATTCCCCGAAACAGACATCTGCTGCGCCTGCTTCAATACTTCCTTAGCCTCGGCACGTGTCAGCATAATGCCACGCTGACGAAAATAATGCACTACCGATGACGAACCGCTATGACGACCAATAACAATATTACGATTATTACCAACTTCCTCAGGAGCTAGCGGCTCATATGAACGCTTATCACAAAGCATTGCGTTTACATGCACCCCTGATTCATGAGTAAAAACATTTTTACCCACAATAGGTTTATTTACCGGAAGCCTTACACCGCTGTACGCCTCAATTTCCTCGGACAGCCTTTTCAGTTTTTTCAGAGATATACCACAATCAATACTGTGAAGTTTCCTCAAACCGACAGCTACTTCATCAATAGAAGCATTACCGGCTCTCTCACCAAGTCCATTGACTGTTACATCCGCACATGTCGCACCACCACGAATTGCAGCGATAGTATTAGCTGTTGCCAATCCCATGTCATTATGTCCATGGAAACCAATATCAATTCCGTAGACTCTGCTTGCCAGTCTGGAGAATATCTCAAAAGTTTTAAAAGGCTCAAGCAGCCCTACAGTATCCGCCAGTCTTACTCGGTCAGCCCCGGCTTCCTTGGCACAGAAAATACACTGAATTATAAAATCTTCATCAGCACGTGCAACATCCTGAAACCCAACACTGACATAAGGGAAAAACTGCTTTGCCTGCCTGACATAACCGGTAATCTTACTGAGTACCAGTTCACTGGGCATCTCCATGATCTGCATATGAAGTTTTGAAACCGGCAAAGAGAGATGAACCGCATCAACATTGCATAACGCTGCTGCTTTAATATCATTCTCACATGCCCGACACCATACAGAGAACCTGCAACTACCCGCATGTTCTCTGACAATATCATTAATATTCTCGATTTCAGCACTGCCCATTGCCGGGATACCAAGCTCCATCTCAGCAATACCTGAATGTGCGATAATACCGGCAATAGCTATTCTCTGTTTATGAGAAAAGCTCACACCGGCCATTTGTTCACCGTCACGCAGTGTTGTATCAATCAGGTATTTCATGATATCCTCCCTTTAATATTTCATCATGAAATTAATAGATCCTCTGCGGCTTCACCATCCTCAAGAGCATCCAGAATTTCATCCAATTTATCTTCCGAATCAATATTACCATACCAGTAATTCTGCGGATAAACAACCAAAGCCGGACCGCGATCACATACTTTAAGACACCCGCAAGCTGTTACCTGCGCATTCATACCGCGTTCCAGAATTTCCTCTTCCAGATATGGTAAGAACCCAGCTGCTCCCTGTTTGTTACAAACACCCTGTGCTTCCCCGGAAACACGGAAACTATTACATACAAAAATGTGAAAATCAGGTTTTTCCATGACACACTCCTATTCTTTAAGCAATAATTCTGTACCGGTAACAACCAGAGAAACACCACCGCTATAAACAAACCGGTACAGTTAAATTTCAATCAAAATCAGGCACAACCGGTACCGCAACCTGAACAGCCATCACCGCAGCCGGTAAATCTTTTAGGAGAACGTATCGGCTTGCCCTTATAAATGTTGTCCAGTCCCTCTTCAACCAGCCCTTCCATCTGAACACATTCGATACCAAATTTAGTAAGTGTCGCTCTCGGTGAATCACCCAGACCGGAACAGAGCAGCGCCCTGCAATCAGATATTACTCCCGCCAGCTCACTCCAACGCTTTTCACCCAGACCTTTTGGCGGACACTGTCTGCGCTCAAATGGCTCATAACCGCTCTTATCCTCTTTTTCTCTGAATATCCAGAGATATGGTGCCTCACCAAGGTGACTGTTTACCAAAGCTCCCTCACGGCTGGCAACAGCTACACACGGCTTATCTTCAATCTTTGTATTTTTCGCTTCCTCAAGACTCATTACTATCTCCTTTGTTGCAGCTTCACCGAGTAGCCCTGCTGCGTCAGCCCGGCAGCGCATGCAATGCGCCATCTGTGGCAGATACTTACTGGCACTCTCGCGGATTTTCTTCATAAAATCAGCACGTGGCTGCTCTTTATCTGCAAATTTCGTACCTTCAACCGGGAACAGAGGCATTAGATTAAGAATTGTAGCACCAAGTGCTTTTACCTTCTTTGCCAGTTCATCGGTAACATGATCATTCACACCCGGTACAACTATCATATTCACTTTGACATTAACACCAGTACTTGCAATACTCTCAATAGCTACGATCTGTTTTTCCAGGAGTATTCTTGCACCATCAACACCTTTATAAATTGTACCGTTTTCATTTATCCATTCATAAATTTCAGATCCGATTTCCGGAGTAGGAGCACACATGGTTATTGTCACATGGCTTACTCCCAGCTCAGCAAGTTCTGAAACATATGGCGCCACCCCCAGTCCATTTGTTGCCACACAGAGCAGCATATCAGGATATTTCTGACGTACCAGACGCAGAGTGCGCATAGTCGCTTCAGGATTGGCAAATGGATCACCAGGTCCGGCAATACCGACAACACTCAGCTTTGGCTGAATCTCTACGAGTTTATCCAGCCATACCATAGCCTGATCCGGAGTAAGTACAGAACTTGTCACCCCTGGTCGGGTTTCATTGGCACAATCATATTTTCGATTGCAGAAACCACATTTAATATTACATTTGGGCGCAACCGGGAGATGTACCCGTCCATATTCATGTCTTGCCTTGTCATTAAAACACGGATGTTTGCTGTGATCAATCATTATTCCAGCCCTCACACTATACCTGCATCTCCGGCTAAAGGTGTACAGAAGTCTACAGGAACAAAATTCTATCAAGAAAAGTGTGGCACACACCCTGGAAAATCCAGAGCCCTTTCGTTACATATACGTGTAACCCCACTCACCATCATGTTGCCTCTTTTCAATAACAGCATTTACAATTCGGTCAAATAACGCCTGAGTACCGCGATAACCGATATGCTGCACTCTAGCCCCGCCAAAGCGGTCATGGATTGGGAATCCTACTCTTATCAGCGGCACTTTGAGCTTACGTGAAAGCATATAGCCTTTGCTGTTACCGATAAACATATCCGGCTTGAGCTTTTCAATAGCCTCCGCCATATCTTCAAAATCAGAGTTATCCAATATCATCGCTTCTTTACTGCCGGTATCGCCGCAATTCATAATTTCGCTTTTGAGCTTGCCGCTCTTGCCGCCTGATACAACAGCAACGGTTGTAATCCCGATCTCACCAAGAAGTGAAACAAGACCGCAGACAATATCTTCATCACCGAAAACAACCGCCTTCTTGCCGAATATATATTTATGTGCATCTACATATGAATCAACCAGTCTGCCGCGTTCTGCCGCCAACCACTCAGGAGCAGGCTTACCTGATAATTTTTCAAGTGTATCGATAAAGTTATCTGTCTTTCTTATTCCAATAGGCATTCCCAGACGATGGTTCTTTACACCGTGAGTCTCTTCAAGATAGACACCTGCAGAGTCTTTATCACTTACACATGCATACAGTTCAACACTTCCTACACTGTCACCTGCATGCTTGACGGTTTCAATACTTGTTCCACCTTCAGGAATAGGTCGATATTCATCCCAGGACGGGCCGTCAAGAGTATCAGAATAATCCGGGAAAAGGATATACTTATCAGAAAAATCCCGAAGTATCTCTTTAAGATAACGCAAATCTGCCGGTGAAATCATTCCAGGGAAGACATTGATGCTTGAACTTGCAAAACCTGTCTTCTCTGCAAGACCTGCGATAGCCTTGGTAGTTGCATAAAAACCATCAGCATGCGTACCGCTATAGCTCGGTGTTGAAACATTCACAATCGCCGGAAGCTCATCTTTATTCTTCTCTTTACGGTACATATGTACCAGCATTTTTATATCATCGCCAATAGTTTCAGAGAGGCATGTTGTCGCGATACCTACCAGCTCTGGATTATACTGTTTAATTACATTATCAACCGCAGTAGCAAAATTTCTGCCGCCGCCGAAAATCGCAGTATCTTCGGTGAAGTTTGAAGAAGCGATATCAATAGGCTCACGGTAATGACTTATCATATAACGTCTGATATAAGTTGCACACCCCTGCGAACCATGGAGCAGAGACATAGAACCCTTTATACCTTTATATGCCAGACAAGCTCCAAAAGGGGTACAAAGCTTACAGGCATTCCGTGATACATCTCTTTCTTTCTTGGAGTCTTCCATCGCCATCTCCTATCGAAGCATTACCGCTTCGTTATATCAAGCACCATTAACGGTGACAACATATTAAACACACACGAACTACTGATCTACGAAACTACTCGGACTTTATCCGCTTTTTAAACTGCCATACCGGACTCATCACCGATGCGTGCACCTCTTTTGCAAAAGCCAGCATACCGATAAAGCCGCCAAGAGGTATTTTTCTTTCATGATTATGATCACAGAATCCGGCACCGAGTTTGAAGGCCAGTGGACGCTCCTTCACGCCGCCGATAAAGATATCTATATCCTTCTCACGCATAAAATGTGAAAGCTCTACCGGATTGGTATCATCGACAAGAATTGTTCCGGGATCACAAAGCTCACGCAGCTGTTCATAATCCTCATTATTACCGGTCTGTGATCCGACAACAACCGCTCTCATGCCTATCGTACGCAGACTTCTGACAAGAGAGAAAGCTTTGAATGCACCACCGGTATAAACGGCTGCCTTCTTGCCTTCAAGATCTTTCTTTATATCAAGGAGCTGCGGATATATTTTGGCAATCTCTTCCGCTACCAGCTCCCTGGTTTTTTCCTTAATTTCATCAGAATCAAGCTTATCCGCCACATCATATAATGCTGCAGCCGTATCCTCGATTCCCACATACGATACCCTGATATAAGGTATGCCGTATTTTTCCTGCATATCTTTGGCCAGATGCGTCATAGATCCGGAACATTGAACAACATTCAGAGCCGCCCCATGAGCTTTGCGTATAGCGTCTACTCTACCGTCACCGGTAATAGTGGCAACTACTTCTATACCCATGCGCTCATAGTATGAACGAATAATTTCTGTTTCATTTGCGATGTTAAAATCGCCGAGAATATTAATGCTGTACTTGCTTATCTTCGAGATATCACCGGTTCCCACCAGTTTACCAAGCGCATCACAAGCCGCCTTATATCCGTCCTTCTTTGTTCCTCTGAAGCCCTCAGACATTACCGGCAGTACCGGTATACCCTGCTCCTTCTCAACCTTTCTGCATACCGCTCCCATATCATCACCGATAATTCCGACAATACAGGTTGAATATACAAAAGCTGCTTCCGGCTTATACTTCTCAATAAGTGTAGTAAGTGACTTATACAACTTTTTCTCACCACCGTAAATCACTTCTTTTTCTGTCAGATCGGTACTGAAACTCATTCTGTGCAGCTGCCTGCCTGTAGAAGTTGCACCACGAATATCCCAGGTATAACTGGCACAGCCGATCGGACCATGAATCAGATGCAGAGCATCAGTAATTGGATAGAGTACAACTCGCGAACCACAAAAGACACATGCACGCTGGCTTACAGACCCAGCCAATGAATTTTTACCGCATTCCATGTCAAAACTCTTGGAGTCTGTACGATAAATCTGCTTCTTACGCTTTTCTAAAATTCCGTCCATCTATCTTCCTCCTTAAAACAGCCCGCGAGCTGTACAACGAAAGGAACTACTCAAGTCTTTCTTATTTTCTACTACATTACCAGTTCAAACTTCTCTTCTACAGACTCTTCATCCTTCTTAGCGAGGAAGATGTCCAACATCTTCTCAACCAGTCTCAACGCACCGGTATAACCCACAGAAGGGAAGTAAGAGTGACCAATACGGTCGTAGATTGGGAAACCATGACGCAACAGTGGAATACCCTCATCACGAGCAATGTACTTACCGTAAGTATTACCGATCATCAGATCTACCGGATCATTCTTGATCAACTGATGCATCAAGTAGAGATCGGCACGCTGACCGATATAAACATTTTCAGCTACATACTTATCACCCAGAGCTGCTTCAAGACGCTTACGCAGCTTCTTCTCACCAGGAGTACCGGTTATGATATAAGCTGGGATCATATCAAGATCGACCACAAACTGTGCCAGTGATACGAGCTGATCAGGGTCACCATAAAGCGCTACTCTCTTACCGTAGAAGTACTGATGCATATCGGTAATAATATCAACAAGGCGTCCGCGTTCATTGGTGATCTCTTCAGGAACAGCCACACCGGCAACTTTACGCAGAGTATTGATAAAGTTATCAGTCGCAGTTATACCGATTGGAAGTTCAACAATTGAAGGTGGTACTTTACACTTGGCGTCAAGAGCTCTTGCTCCTGCAGTTGAACATGTTGGACCGAGAGCGACAGTCGCCTGAGAACTTCCGGATTTAGCAATCTCCTCAATAGTAGCACCGCCCTTTGGATAGAACTCATGCTTACCGGTATTTGGGGAATCAAGAACATCTGAAGTATCAGGGAACATAATTGTTTTAATTTCCATCGCCTTACAGAGTCTCTTGATCTCACGCATATCTGAAGGTTCTACCCAGCCAGGGATAATGTTGACTGTACGCAGCTTATCCTCTGAAGGTTCAGCCAGACCGTCAACTATACCTTTGACCATGTTGGAAAAACCGGTTACATGTGAACCAACATAACTTGGGGTGTTACAGTAGATAATTTTCTTGCCGGCAGGAACTTTGCCGTCATCATGAGCCTTCTTACTGATCTGAGTGAGGTCATCACCGATAGTTTCAGAAAGACAGGTTGTATGTATGGCAATTACTTCAGGATCATAAACGGTAAAGATATTGTTTATTGCCTGAACCAGATTGGCCTGACCACCAAAAACCGAACTACCTTCAGTAAATGAACTTGTTGCCGCCATGACCGGTTCTTTGTAGTGACGGGTAAGAGCTGAACGGTGATAAGCACAGCACCCCTGTGAGCCATGACTGTGAGGCATACATCCGTGCACACCCAGTGCAGCATACATGGCACCGACAGGCTGACAGGTTTTTGCTGGGTTCACAGTCAATGCCTTACGCTCTTTTATTTCTTTTGTCGTATGTCGCAAAAGCATAATATTTCTCCTTTGATTCGGGTACAGATTACAATTATCTGTGATCGCAATTATTAACAGTTAGATTTGAATTCTCAGATAAGACACAGCAATCTGCACCTCATGGAATTACAGCAATTTTGGTTTTCCGCGCTGAGGGGGATACTTATAAAATATTTTCAGCGCTGCCGGTGGCAACATGCCACCATCTCAAATTAGGCATTATATGAAGCTTCCAGCGTTGGTTCAGAAGTCTTAGACCAAGGTGCTTTAACATGGCGCCAGATATTTGCATTCACCAGACGGTCAATCTCCTGATACCAGTTCTTTGCACCTTTAAACGCCGCATATGGACCACCGTAATCATAACTATGAAGCTGTTTGCAAGGTATTCCCTTCTTCTGTACACCATACTTTTCCTTGATACCGGCACAGTAAACATCTGGCTTATAGTAATCAAGAAGCTGTTCTGTTTCGTATTCATTAAGGTCATCGATAACCAAAGTATCATTCTTCATCTCAGGCATCATACCTTCATAAGTCTTGAATGGAACACCTTCAGCCGCAAGCTTTTCAAGTTCTTCTGGTGATTTACGTGGGCTGTATCTTTCTGGATCAGGTGTCACTTCAAGTTCTTCAATATTTCTACTATCCGCATCTACCTTGATTGATGGAAGAACCTTACGTCCTTCATAATCATCACGGTGAGCAAACTCATAACCGGCAGCAATTGTACTCATACCGATATTATTGAAGAGTTCCTGATAATGGTGCGCACGGCTACCACCAACAAAGAGCATTGCAGTCTTACCCTGACAGCGAGCCTTGATCTCATCGCGTAGTGGAACAAGATCCGCCATCTCTTCTTCAATAACCTTCTCAACCTGATCGATCAGCTCCTGATCACCGAAGAACTGGGCAATCTTACGCAGTGACTTAGATGTCGCTTCTGGACCGATAAAGTTTGTCTTGATCCAAGGCACACCAAATTTCTTCTCAATCATATCAGCAACATAGTTGATTGACCGGTGACACATCACACCATTAAGGTCAGCATGGTGCGCCTGCTCCATTGTCTCGATAGTTGAGTTACCGGAGAAGGTCGAAACCAGAGTAATACCGCACTTATTAAGCAGCTCTTCGATTACAAAAGCATCACCACCAATATTATATTCACCGAGAAGATTGAATTTATACTTACCCTCAGGAACAGTTTCATCATTACCGATAACATGCTTGAACAGCTGGTTATTAGCAATATGGTGTCCTGCAGACTGTGATACACCTTTATAACCTTCGCAGGAGAAACCAAAAACATTTATTCCAAGTTTTTCCTTCATCTGCTTACATACCTGATGAATATCATCACCGATCAGACCTACCGGACAGGTTGAGAATACGGAAATATTCTTTGGCTTAAAATTGTCGTAAGCCTCCTGAATTGCCTGAGCCAGTTTTTTCTCACCACCAAAGATAATCTCACTATCTTCCATATCGGTTGAGAAACAGTAGGTCATATACTGATCATGCTCATCTGACGCCGGTTTTGTCTGATTTCGACGTGTAAGCCATGAATAAAAACCACATCCTATAGGACCATGTGTAATATTGATAATATCACGGGTCGGCCCCAGAACCACACCTTTACATCCAGCGTAGCAGCATCCTCTCATTGTGATAATACCAGGAACTGTACGTACGTTTGCTGATATTTCCGGCACCTGATCGCCTTCATCAACTTTATTAATTATAAATTGCTTTGCACGTTTCCTGGCGACCTTTGGAGGATACTTTGAGAGTATTTCCTCTTTGACTACATTTGGATCTAACATCTTATTCTCACTCATTGTGAAAACTCCTCATTGTTAACAGCTCAAGAGAGCATCTTGTCTGAGAAAGGTATTATGAATTACCATTCTCATCAAGAACCGCATCTCCAGAATCTCCAGTTCGTACTCTTATCGCCTCTTCAACAGGTTTAACAAAAATTTTGCCGTCACCCTTCTGCCCAGTCTGGTTGACCTTAATAATAGTTTTAACCGCAGTATCAACCATCTTATCAGGCACAACAATAGTAAGCATTCTCTTTGGTATCAGCTTTGGACCACCCAGCTGATTAATTGCTTCCTCAACGCCATTCTCAGCACCCTGAAGCAAGAGGTAATCTACCTGTCCCTTACCTCTACCTACGACCTTTCTGGCAGTAAACGAAGGGAGATCAACCGCAGCCAGGGCTTCCTTTGTAGCGTTCATTTTATTCATGCGAATAATCGCTAAAATCTCTTTCATTTCTAACTCTCCCATTAATTATTATTTAGAGTTCTTTTAATCCTGAACTTACGGTATAAGCTTCGTCAACTACAGAAACGAATATCTTACCATCACCAAACGCACCCTTGCTGCCGGTACGAGCTGATTTCATGATTGTTTCAACAACAAAATCTTTATCTTCATCATTAATAACTGTAAAGATCATCTCTTTAGGCAATTCATCGTATGAGATTTCACCAACCTTAACACCACGCTGTTTACCTCTACCATATACATCCATTTTGGTTACTGAAGGAAAACCGGCATACATAAGAGCAGCGAGAACCTCATCAATTTTTTCAGGTCTCACAACCGCACGTATCATCAACATTATCTTCTCCTGTGATAACAAACTTTTTAAAAAATTTACATACAAATATAGCCAAATGTTCGAGTATATTTGCCTTTTCGGCAGCACCAGCCGCCAATGAACACCAATACAACCGCTACCTGTCATTCTCAATTGTTCGGGAACAAAATAGCAAAGAATACATCTTCTAAAACACTCTCAGCCATAGCGGCGACAAAATAACTGTTATTTATGTTGGTTTGATATTTTCTGAGTTCCGGAGAGATTTTGAAGGAAAGCCCCCTTCAAACCGGAGCAAATTTTATTTTACCGCCGCAAGGCTAATCAATCTCTACTGTTCGAACAGACCAAAGTCCATAAGCAGTTTTTCCAGTTCATCAATCTTAAGAGGCTTTGGCACTACAAACATATCATTGCCGTCAATATTCTTAGCAAGTGCACGATATTCATCAGCCTGTGGAGCTTCCGCATTCCAGTCGATAACTGTCTTACGGTTAATTTCAGCGCGCTGTACATCATTATCACGTGGAACGAAGTGAATCATCTGAGTACCAATCGTTTTTGCCAGCTGCTCAATCATTTCCTTCTCATTATCAACCTTACGGCTGTTACAGATAAGACCGCCAAGTCTTACACCACCGGATTCAGCAAACTTCATAATACCTTTACAGATGTTATTAGCAGCATACATCGCCATCATTTCACCTGAGCAGACAATGTAGATTTCCTGCGCCTTACCATCACGGATAGGCATCGCAAAACCACCACATACAACGTCACCAAGCACATCATAAAAAGCATAGTCAAGGCCTTCACTCTCATCATATGCACCAAGCTGTTCGAGCATATTGATTGAAGTAATAATACCACGACCGGCACAGCCTACACCAGGTTCTGGACCACCTGATTCAACATTCCATGTACCACCAAAACCAGGCTTACGGATATCCTCAAGATCTACGTCTTCTCCTTCTTCTCTCAGAGTGTCAAGCACAGTCTTCTGCGCCAGACCACCTAGCAGTAGTCGAGTTGAATCAGCTTTTGGGTCACACCCAACAACCATCACTTTCTTTCCCATTTCCGCTAGAGCGGCAACAGTATTCTGAGTAGTTGTTGACTTACCGATACCACCCTTACCATAAATAGCAACTTTTCTCATTTCTAAATCTCCTGTTGTGGTATTACCACTTTCTCTTTGGTGAAATATATGCTAAGAAAATCCAAAATCTGAATTACCAAAACTCAACCTGCTATCTCACCACATTCCCAAAAACCAAATACTAAATTGTGTTTCATCAAGTTGTTTGTTATCTTGTTGTTTATTATGTTTTCATTCTTGTGTTGTTACAGTTTTACTACTAGCCATTGCCGTGCCAGTTTTTTTTATTTGAATATTTTTTTATAAAAGAATCGCGTAACCCCTGTTTATACAGCACAACAACAACTATAAATTATTATTATCACCCATACAAAATTGTCACACTACACAGTCATGTGACGTTTATAGTCACTATCAAACTTCCCGATTATTAAAAGCGGCAGAACCAAACAATAGTTAATATCTTTGAGTACAGGAACTTACATAATCATTAGACAATTTTGTCGGTCAGAGGAAATTTTTGTCAACTTACAATTTTGATATCACAGACAGTTTCGTAAACTTTTTTTGGCTAAAAATTCATTTTAATTTTTTACCTTCATAACTATCTACCAAAATTGTAACTTTAACACCTGGCAATTTTACAAAAACAGACGAACATCAAGCATTAGCCAGTATCAAACGACACTCTCTAACCCATAACATACGGCGTAACATACAGTTAAAAAAACATGCGACATTTTTGTCAGCTATCGGAAATTTTTGTCAGCTTACAATTTAGTTATTATAAGCAAAATCCCGTATCAAATTATTGCTTTATATTTTACTTACAATTTCAACAATCAAATACTCGATTAAAGGCTCATAACACGCAACTATTACTCTTTTTTTAGTTTCAAATTCCATAATTACATATATATTTCACTTATCATTACCCTGCTCTATGCTCCCGGTATTTTGTTATCAGATAGTTAATAATTCAATTTAAGGCAAAAAAAGAACCTGCACCACTAAATCGGCACAGGTTCAATACTATCGTTTATTTTATTTATTTTGATGAATGACGCCTTCAGGCATCATTTACATGTACCACCACTCCATATTAAATATTGTTACTATAACCCAACTCATCTCTGACCAGCTCAGTTACCGCAATCATCTCTTCGATATCCTCGTCCTTCAAACCTTGAGCCGAAAAGGCATCAGCAAGCGGACAAAGGTTCTGCAACAACTCCAACTTCTTAAGCCGCAATGCCAGACCATCCGGGAAAGGCCTGATTCTTTGATAAGAATCAATAAGATCAGAAAACGTATGATTATCTGCTATATCATTATTAGAGACCAGAAACGACATAAAATACTTTTCTATACAGATACCCAAAAGATTATAACATATATCCGCATTAAATACGGCTCTGCGCTTTCTCCAACCATTCACGGCAGTCTTATGATATTTTATTGCTTCGGTCAGAAATTCATCTGCACTGCATTCTTCCTCAACATACATAATTACTCCTATCCAGTATTATACTTATAAACAGTTTTCCAAACAGAAAAGTGATACCAACAAGCCTATACCATATTATATAATATATACAGTATCATAACTAATGTAAGAAAACATTTATACCCTAATACGATTAACATTAATATAACTATACTTTAAAATTTATTTCTCTTCCCTTAAATCAAACTCAACTTACAAAAATGGCTGATTTAATGAAATGTTTGCTTCTTATAATTATTAAGCAAACAACATTCCAATTATAAGTTAATAACCGACCATATTACTATATGTATTACTAATTTGATATTTCACCTAGCATTATCTGTCATTAATTCATGAATTTTATTTTTGTTTTCGCCTTACACAATATAAAGAAGCAGACAACTAACAAATTTGTTATTCATTACTGTAACTCATGACAATTTTGTAATTTTCACAAAACAATTTAACTTATTACATCCCTTAAGGATATTGAAAATAAGGGTATCACTATATATTTAATTATTCATTACCTGCTGGCATATCAGCAGTTATTCACATAAATCCATAATAACATATCGATTGTATCATATGTATTACAAAACTGGAACACTGCTTGCGACATTCATCTTAAAGAATATTTATGTTTAATAATTAATATTCTGCTAATTACTGGCTGTACAACGAAAGGAGAAACATATGCGCATCACTAACCTACGTATTTCATTTTCTGGGCTGCTAATCTTATTATTTATTGCCTTCGGGTGCATTGAAAGTTTTGCTGCAGATAAGGAACTGACAATTTGCGCCGCAGCAAGTACTACCGGTCCAATAATGGATATTTCAAAGATATTCAAAGATAAAACCGGTATTACCATAAAAAGTTCTTTCGCCTCTTCAGGGGTTCTAGCCAGACAAATCGAACAGGGTAACCCAGCGGATGTCTATATTTCTGCCTCTAAAAAATGGGCTGATTATGCCGAGAAAAAAGGGCTGTTAAAAGCAGGTACCCGTACCAATATCCTTACCAACACTCTGGTTATGATTATACCTAAAGGCGGAAAAACCCTGAAAGATTTTACCTTCAGTAAGGACTATAATTTTCCTGAAAAGCTTGAAGGCAGACTTTCTATTGGCAACCCGGAACACGTTCCGGCCGGTAAATACGCGCAACAGTCACTTACCGCTCTAGGCTGGTGGCAAGGACTTAAGGAAAAATTGATTCTGTCTAAAGATGTCCGTTCCGCTTTGCGCGTAGTTGAAGTAGGTGAAGCTGATTACGGTATCGTTTATGGTTCGGATGCAAAAAAATCTTCCAAAGTTGAGGTTGCCGGAATATTCCCGGATTCAACCCACAAACCAATAGTCTATGTTATCGCTGAGGTCGATGGAGCCAAAGCAGACGCAAGTAAATTCATAGATTTTCTTTTTTCCGAAGAAGCAGGTAAAATATTTACGGAATACGGCTTTGTGCCGGTAAAAAAATAAGTTCCACTCCGTAAAAAAATGAGGTATAATAAACAGCACAATGAACATTTTAAATATAATTTCAGAGAGTGAGCTGGAGGCGGTAATAATTTCATTGAAGGTAGCGCTGATGTGTGCTATCTGCTCATTTCCTATATCACTTATTATCGGCTGGGTTCTGGCAAGGAAGGATTTCTATGGCAAATCACTCCTTGACGCACTGATTCATCTGCCGCTGGTTATGCCGCCGGTTACCGTCGGCTACCTGCTGCTGCTGACTTTAGGTGTAAGAGGAGTTATAGGTAAGTACCTTTTTCAGTGGTTTCATATTCGACTTGCATTCAATTTCTATGCCGCTATTATCGCCTCAATCGTAGTATCGCTGCCATTATTTGTGCGTTCTATCCGTCTTTCTTTTGAACTCGCCGACAAAGGCATTGAAGACGCGGCAAGAACACTCGGAGCCAGCAGATTCAGAACCTTCCTGGTAATTACCCTGCCACTGGCATTACCAGGAATACTCTCCGGATTTATCCTTTCCTTTGCCAGAAGTCTCGGTGAGTTCGGCGCGACCATGACTCTGGCTGGAAATATTGAAGGTGAGACAAGAACTCTGCCGCTGGCAATTTACAGCTTTATGAACATTCCGGGAGGTGAAGGTGCGGCCATGCGCCTTGCCGGGTTATCCGTAATCCTTTCACTCGGTGCTTTTATAGTTTCAGAGTATCTCGCTGTCCGCTGCCGCAGATTACGTTCATAACAACTCTAAGACATCTATTTATAAAACTAAGATTAGTATGAAATTACAGGGATTCAGAATGAGACTTGAAATTAAATCAGAACTTCAACAAGGCGATTTCAAATTCACCATCGATACCACGATAGCCAATGATACAGTTGGTATTTTTGGTGCGTCCGGTGCTGGCAAATCAACCCTTCTGCATCTTATTTCCGGTCTCAAGCAACCTGACTCAGGGCACATCATACTTAATGACAGAACATTCGCAGACACCGAGAAAAAAATATTTGTAGAACCAAACAAAAGAGGCATCGGCCTGGTCTTTCAGGACGGCAGGTTATTTCCACATATGAATGTAAAGAAAAACCTGCTCTTCGGCAGCAGACGCTCAAAAAATTGCCAGCTTGATTTCGACCATGTAGTCAAGACTCTGGAAATAAAGCATCTCCTGAACCGACGCCCTTCCAACCTCTCAGGAGGTGAACGTCAGCGTGTAGCTATCGGCAGAGCACTGCTATCCGCCCCGGAGCTACTCCTGCTCGACGAACCCTTTTCAGCGATTGATGTCAGCATGCGTCTTGAACTACTGCCATTTATCAGCAGAATACACAGTGAATATGCAATTCCACTTCTCATGATAAGCCATGATCTACCGGAACTGCTGCATCTTACAGACCACCTGCTAATAATTGAAGATGGCAAACTTCTCAATCAGGGACAGTGCAGCAACCTGCTCTTTGATGCGGGATGCACCCGCAGACTTATGAATTCCGGAGCTACCTCAAGCTTCAACGGCAAAATTCTTGCCCGCAATAAGACCAACGGCACCGCCAGAATAGCCGTTATACCAACCCAACCCATTGATTCAGCTCCAGCTGAGATTCTCGGGCCTTATATTGAAACCATAACTGCCGGAGAGTTCGTTCGGGGCCAGATTGCTCCTAAGGACATAATTCTTTCAGCTGCTCCGGTTGAGTATATAAGTGCTCAAAACCAGTTGCGGGCAGTAATCACCAGAACTCTTGATCTGGATGACAGAACTCTGGTCGAAGTTAAAGCCAGCGGTTTCACCCTCCTCACCGAGGTTACAAAAAAATCAAATTCCGATTTCACATATAACATTGGTGACAAGATTTGGGTGCTATTCAAAGCCTGGTCAGTAAATTACACTCCCAGTCGCAAGCCAGATTACATTCCTGAAATATTGCCACAAAAAGCACGTGCTTACAGCATTCAGGCCAATAAAAAATTAGACGAAATTACGGTATAATTTAACGAAACAAACGATATTTTTTTATTTAAAAAATTTATTCAGATAGTTTCAATACATATGCTATAATATTTTTTTGATAATCCCAGCAGATAATATCACAATTTTATCTGCTTATTGCCAAGCTTTTACTGAAAATATTCTCTAATAATACACTATATTTACAGCTATTGTAATATCACAAAAACTATACAAGTAATAATTTACTCAAATAGCCACCAACTAATATACCAGACGAAATCACAAGCACAAAACCAATTTTATCGAATTTAGTTAATACACTCAGGAAAACCTCTAAAAATAAATTTGCACAATATTCACACTATAGTATAATGAAATAATGCTTAAAAAATTTTACTAACAATACTCTAACATTATAGTGACACGTCATCAATAGCTTAAAATCCTGCAACCTTAGTATTGTTAAACAGATTTTATCCGCAAATTTTATCGTAGTTATAGTGAAAGGTGTATCATATGAAAATTGGTGGCAAAATTTATGCAATAACTATCGGAAGTATGGCGTGTGCCATAGCAATTATTTGTACCTCCATTTTCCTTACCGAAGCCAAAACAAAACATAACGTCATAAACAGTCTGAGTCAAAAAACCGATAAAATTACTGAAAATCAGTTATCTAATGTAGCGAATGATTTTTATACTATGTGTACCCTCCAGCAGGGACTGCTCCAGAAAATACTTCAAGGCAGCTTGAATTACGCTGAAGATTTCGCCGCGCTCAATGGTAGCTTCAAAGAAGGCAAAAAAGCAATCTCCTGGCAGGCGGTAAATCAATTCACCAAGGATAAAAGCGCCCTCAAACTCCCTGAAATGCTGATAGGCAACACTTGGCTCGGTCAGAATAGCAACTTTGATAAACCCTCTTTTCTGGTAGACGATGTTATCGATAAATTCGGAGTAACCTGTACTATTTTCCAGAGGATGAATTCAGCAGGTGACATGTTGAGAGTCTGCACAAATATAAAAAAACTCGATGGATCGCGTGCAATAGGAACTTATATCCCGGCAAAAAATACAGACGGCACTCCAAACTCAGTGATCGCAAAAGTTATAGCCGGAGAGACCTATTTTGCCCGGGCATATGTTGTTAATGCATGGTATATAACTATCTACAAACCAATAAAGGACAGCACCGGCAAGATTATCGGCGTGCTTTATGTCGGTATCAGACAGGATACTGCCACTGAGTTTAAAAATGCTATAAACCGTTTTTCACTCCCTAATAACGGATACGCTTTTGTCATTAATGGTGATAAGAGCAGAGAATTCAGCGGCAAAATCATCTACCATAAGGATGATGACAAACTCGGCAAAAACCTTCTTAATCCTGATGATCCCAATACGAATAATATTATACGTCAACTGCTTGAAAAAACAGCTGCCGCCGGAGACGGGAAGAGTATATCAGCAACAGGATTTACAGAAAATTCTCAAACAGGTATGAAGCACGAAATTATCGCCTCTGCAATCTACTTTGAACCCTTCGACTGGCTGATAGCAATTGTTTCAGACAAACATGACTTCAGTGATATCACCGGAGTTGTGAGTAACTCCCTTGAAAAACTCACGTGGGTGGTAATTCTTACCGGTCTGGCAGTTCTTATTCTAAGTACAGTTATTGCTGTTTTTATTGTAAGAGGAATTATAAAGCCAATCACTCTTGCAGTAACCATTGCCAAAGCAATCGCCCAGGGTGAGATAACACTACGAATGAACCATAAATCTTCGGATGAGACCGGAGAACTCTCCGCAGCATTCGACAGTATGCTCGACCATTTCGAACGCAATGCTAAAGCGACCAGACGCATTGCCGATGGAGATCTCAACCAGACAATACATATTGCCTCTGACAAAGATATACTGGGACGCTCTCTGGCCGGCATGCTTGATAATCTGAACGAAGTTCTTGGACAGACCAAGTCCGCGGCAGAGCACACCAGTAATGCCGCCAGTGAAATTAATTCGGCTTCCTCCAGCCTCTCAAATAACACCCAAAGCTCTATTGCCAACCTTGACAGCGTCTGTGACCAGCTTGAAGATATGGACAACCATGCCCGCAGTGCAGCAAAGATAGCAGCACAAACCGAATCATTCACCTCAGAAGCCGTTGAAGCGGCAAAACTCGGTAACAGCGGCATGCAGGAGATGATGACGGCAATGAATGATATACAAGAATCCTCCGATGCCATAACCAAAATTATAAAGACTATCGATGATCTTGCTTTTCAAACCAACCTTCTGGCACTGAATGCCGCTGTTGAATCAGCAAGAGCGGGACAACACGGAAAAGGGTTCGCAGTTGTTGCGGATGAAGTCCGTAATCTGGCTGCCAGATCCGCCAAATCGGCATCTGAAACCAGCTCTCTGGTACTTGAATCAAAAAATAAGGTGGAGCTAGGAGTAAGAATTGCGTCACACACAAGGGATGATCTTGAAAAAATAAATACCAGTATCAATCAGGTTATCGACCTTATACAGACACTTTCAGCAGAGTCCAGCGATCAGAGTGTCAAAATTGAAACGGTCAATAATGAGATGCAGCTTCTTCGCGAGGTAGTGCTAAGCAACACCGCTGCTGCCGAAGAGACCTCGGCAACCGCTGTTGAGTTGGCATCACAGGCAAAAGACCTCGAAGAGCTTCTCTCCCATTTTAATATCCGGGAGAATCTTCCTAAAAATTATTGACTAACAGCTTTTATCCGGAGTGTTCAGGATTAATTCAGACAAACCTGAATTTAAAAATGTGTTACGATCAGAATACGGATCGTACCACAAAAAATACTCTTGATAAAAGCTCTATAATGAAACGGTCATTCACGATCAAGAAATGCACACACCGCCTCCACAAACTCCTCCATCTTCTCCACATGCACCGCATGAGCCGCTCCCGAGATTATGGATATCTCATGCCGGGAAATTTCTGAAAAGTCTGAGACTACGCCAACAACCGGAAATAGACGGTCAAGTTCTCCTCCGATAACCAGCACAGGCTGAGAGATGCCAGCTGCATCTTTACGCATATCAAAATTCTCTATCGCGCATAATTGCTTCGCTAATGCCTCCACTCCCTGCGGGTATGGATAATTAACCGAATAATCAAGGAAAGACTTCAGCACTACACTGTTATCAGTAACTACCGGTGAAAAGATCCATTCAAATATCTCTGAATACCAGGCATAAAGATCATAATTATCCTTACGCTGCTGAAGCCAGGACTGAAATAAGCTATTATTCGTTGCGGAATTTACCGTTCCTGTCGCTTCCAGAATCAGCAGTTCAATTCTATCCGGAGCCTGCAGCGCCAGAGTCTGAGCAACAAATCCTCCCATAGAATGTCCTAGCACAGCAAATTTTTCCAAGCCAAGATAATCGGCAAGAGCCATAATATCACCCGCCATCAGTTCAATACTGTTATCAATATCAGACGGTACGGTTCTAC
Organism: Planctomycetota bacterium; assembly: GCA_963677015.1. Classification (GTDB taxonomy): domain Bacteria; phylum Planctomycetota; class SZUA-567; order SZUA-567; family SZUA-567. The sequence goes on along the minus strand of OY781533.1, from coordinate 670,484 downwards.
CTGCCCCGCGGTTATCAGGCATTATAACTCTATAATACTCCGCCAGAGAGTTACATGCCGGCAACCAACTCTGAGAATCACTCATCAGACCGGCAATGAGAATCAGCGGATACCCCTCTCCCTTTTCCTCATAATACATATCAACATCATTAAGATTAACCAGCGCCATAGCAATATCCTTCGAACCAACTTGTATAACAGTAATAATATTATAATGCTCCACAGTAAATAATAAAACTTAATTTTTTACCCGTGATACAAAAAAAATTATACTCCGGTCAACCTTACACAGAAAAAAAATAATCTTCAAAATATTATTACGAAATCAATATCCGGTCCCGCCCCTGCTCCTTTGCTTTATAGAGCAGGTCATCAGCCCGTTTCACCGCCTCTTCCATATCCTCATTTTTTGAAACAATCACACAACCGACACTCATCGTAAGCATAGGAATACCTTCCGCCGTATCAGGAAGAACCTTTAATAATTGCGAACGGATATTATTTAGAATTGTCAAAGCCTGTTTTAAATCAACCTCAAGCAGACATATACCGAACTCCTCGCCTCCTATCCTGCCGACAATGTCAGTCCGGCGAATGTTTTTTTGCAATACTCCGGCAAAAAAGCTCAGAGCCTTATCCCCAATAGTATGTCCATAGGTGTCATTGATCATTTTAAAATGATCAATGTCAATAATAGCATAGGCAAATGGCCTGCCATACCTTTTATGAACTTCAAGTTCATATGCAGCCAGTTCATAAAAATAACGACGATTATAAATACCGGTAAGACTGTCGGTTCGGGAAAGTTCCAGCAGTTTTTCTTCTGCCTCTTTTCTCTTTGTTATATCAATTATAGACCAGATCACCCCAACATTAAGATTCGGCGGTTCACAATCATCCAGGACTTTACCGGATACCGAGACCCAAATCACATTGCCATCAGCACGAAAAACCTGAAAATCTCCGGCATGCAGCGATTTACGGACCAGCGCAGGGTAAAACTTATCTTTAAATTTTATAAAATTACTTTCCGAATCAAAAAGTATACGAGTTGATTTTCCTTCAAGCTCAGCCGGCGAATCGAACCCCATAATATTTGCCAGGACCTGATTTGCCTTGTAAATTTTACGAAATGGCCGCACCATAAGCAGCCCGACCAGTGAGTTATTAAATATTACCTCCATCTCATGGTACGCCGCTTTGAGCTTTTCATCGGCAAGCTTCTTATCACTTATATCCTCAAAAACCCAGACAACCCCTTTATCCAATGTCGGATGTTCATCTTTAGATATAAGCGAACCGCTCACACTCATCCAGACAGCCTCACCACCGGAATTTCTGAAACGGTATTCAGTCTTTACCTTCTTTCCTTCCAGCAACTGGGTATAAAAGGCCGAGCCAAAATCCAGAAAACTTTTATAACGGATATGACATACTTCAATACTCTTGCCAATAAGTTCGCTGGAATGTTTATATCCCATTATTTCAACAAATTTCTGATTAACCCGTCTGATAATCCTATCAGAAGAGGTGAGAAGTATTCCTACCTGAGTATTATTAAAAATTGCCTGATACTCATCACGAAGAAGCAGAATATCATTCTCCATCTTCTTTTTATTACTTATATCACGACAGGCAAGAGCCCGTACCTCTATACCGTCATAACTGATACTCTTACCGTAAACCAGCGCCCAGAACTGCTCTCCATTCTTTCGGAGCATCAACGCTTCAAAAGAACTTTCCTTATGTCCCCATGACGCTTCTTTCTCTATTTTACAGTATTCTTCAGTAAAAAATTCACAAACCTGTTTACCAAGCGCCTCGGTAAAACTGTAACCAAATAATTCTATACCTCTATAATTTATGTTCAGGCATGAAAACTCCGAATCAAAAATTATTACAGCTTCACCGGAAACATTCTCAATAAACTCATATTTTTTCTTATACTGCAGCAGCAGACTATTCTTAGTTTTCAGTCTGCTAATCTCCTGCCTCACTGTATCATCTTCCAAGACCCTATCCTTTCACCGCAATTTGCAACTATACTCTAGCATAGTTTCTTTTTTTAGCAAGCGCAAAAGAGCCTTAATCCATAAAATTAGCAAAATAATAATGTTTTATTCACATCTTATTTACAACATATTCCCATTAACAATTTACCGTTAAAACAAGCATATTTCTATTTATTAAGCACTTTTAATCATTTTCTCATAAAACATACTATTCAAAATCCTAGCACTTTATTATTAGCCGCTATTTTCACTCAAAAACACCTCTTTAAAATTATTATTTTAATTATAATCAATTTAACACAATGCTAACGACAAAAGAATACCGCCCAAATATTAATCCGTATATTTATTTTCATTAAGAGTAAATATTCACTCTAAACATTCTTAAACAATAAACAACTATTGCATGCTTCTCTAGCCATCATTTGCTGGGAGGCTTTTTTTTTTTACAATTTCAAAGAATGCAACAATTACCGGTATTTTTGGTAATATACAAACAATATACTCCTCAGGCATTGCATAATAATAAGTTCTACTATAAAGTACCCTTATATGATACATTGATAATAAGGAGTATAATAATGAACACATCATCGGAGCTGGAACGAATTTTAAATAATGCACTTGAAGGTAAAGCACCAAACTCTCAAGAATGTATATTTATGCTTGATCTTCCTGAAACATCCCTGGAAGCGGGTCTGATACGTGCTGTAGCCGACAGCATCAGCCGCAAGCGTTTTCAGAATGAAGCCATCATTCTCGGACAGATAGGCATAGAAATTGATTCCTGTCCAGGCGGCTGCAAATTCTGCAGCTTCGCCGAAGGACACACAAAATTTTCCCCTTCGCACATGTCCGATTCAGCGCTATTAGACTCGGCTATAAACTTTAATAGCGGAAATGACGTCTTTGCCATCTTTCTTATGGCGATGCATAACTTTAACTTTGACCGACTGCTAAACTCAATCAATCTGCTAAAGACAAACCTTGAAAACTGCCCGAATTTAGTCATAAATATCGGGGATATAACCAAAGATCAGGCAAACGAACTGAAAAATGCCGGCATATCAGGCGCCTATCATGTCTGTCGCCTGCGTGAAGGTATTGATACTGCGCTCGACCCAGAAGATAGGATAAAGAGTATTAAGGCAATAAAGGAAGCCGGACTGGATTGGTATTATTGCTGCGAGCCTATAGGCCCAGAACATAGTCCGGCGGAATTGGTGGAGCAATTATTCATCGGTATAGAATACGGCTGTTTCCAGCATGCGACAATGCGGCGCATTTACCTGCCTGACTCTCCGCTGGCCGAGTTCGGACAAATAACCAATTTACGCCTCGGACAAATAACCGCAGTAGTCGCTTTAGCCAGTATCGCGTGTAAAGAAACTAAAAATATTGCCGTGCATGAACCCAATCTTATCGGGCTGAGCAGCGGAGCGAATGTAGTATATGCCGAATGTGGTGCTAATCCCCGTGATACAGAAACAGAGACTGCAAACAACCGGGGTATGGATATAGCTAATTGCAAAAAAATGCTCTGCGACGCAGGTTTCAGTAATCTTCTGCTGGCAGGTAGCAGAAGAAAAACACTCGCTCAAAGTTATAAATCCTAATATTTACCTGTTTAAGAAAAATATCTAACGGCGTTAATAATTTTTAATGCCCTGCAGTTACCCAAAACAAATTCCTATACTTCAAAAAACAAACAACCGCTGTAACAGCTATTACGCGTATACTAAAGGCGATTCCGGGATAAACTCTCGAAATCGCCCCTGATATTAATCACTTAATAATAAACACCAATGAAGATAAAATAAAATAACTAAGCATAAATCCACAAATTATTAAACATACATAATAACTAAAATATACACTTTCAGGCTTATGGCTTACTTCATAATCTTACGTTTACTGCTACCGTCAAGTATATCATTTATACCATCATACAACACTTTTACATCTTTAGGTATTCCGGTACCAAAACACCGGCGCATTGTATCTCCTCTAAGATTAGCCTGAACCACAGCATTTATCTCTTCAAGCGGTGATACCATTGTACGCCGCAGTCCCCGCACCAGCAGCAGTGTAACGGTAAAAACAATAGTCGCCATAAAAACAACCCCCCAGGCACCGCCGCTTCCCAGTTTACGGGCTTTTTTATCCTCAAGAACCATCGCTTTTTTATTGAGTGAACTCAATTCAATGATTGCGGAAATAGTCAGGGATATCGCTTCTCGCTCTCCGGCAAAAGCTTTCTTATAATTATCACTAATCGCTGCAATCGCCTCCGGTTCACCTGCTTCTGTGATATTACGCCGGGCCAATTCTAAAGCTTCAGAAAAAGTCTTTTCAAATTCAGCATTATTACCCTCTATTTCAGAACTCTGCGCTATACTGGAAAGCATCTTTTCACACAACACCAGAGTATTGGTATTCTTTTTGATTATACTGTCAATAGCCGGCGCCATACGCAGAAAGACCCAAATTGATCCGAACGCCATAAGCAGATTAAGAAATATCAGTACCAGAGTACCAATCCGCACACTATAAAGAAGTTTCATAACTATATCCCTTTTACCAGATTGGCAATTGCCGCTTCATTCGAGACAATAATAAGATTATCATCTGCCTGTAACGGCTCATGCGGAGAAGGCTGTACCACCCGACCGTCCTCAGATCTTCTGATCCCCGCAACCATAACACCATAAATACTCGGCAGTGCCAGCTCCACCAGTGTTTTCCCAACCATAGACGGCTGAGTGCTGATCTCAGTAAGATGCAGATCTTCACCAAGATTAGTATCTACAATCACATTGCTGTATAGAATCTTATTTGCAAAACGCTTACCAAACTCCTGCTCAGGATTTACCACCTGGTGCGCTCCGACAAGCCCGAGAATTCGCTGATGCATCTTATCACTGGCCCGCGAGATAACCATCGGCGCTCCCATCTGCCGCAGAAGGGCGGTACAGATTATTGAAGCTTCCCGCGAATCGTCACCAATCGCACAGACAGCGGCATCACGTTTACCGGGTTCGAGCATTGCCAGTTCATTTTCATCGGTAGCGTTTATTATCATAGACTGAGTAACAAAAGCAGAAGCCTCTTCAACAAGCCCCTTATCAACATCAACAGCAAGTACCTCAGCTCCTTTCTCGGTCAGAGTCTTGGCCAGTGACATGCCAAACTGCCCCAACCCGACAATTAATATCTGTTGCGCCATCTATTATTCCTCCTTATCAAGTCAATGATATCTTTTCATCCAGACATTGAGAACTGCCGCTGCTGCTATCATCACTGAGCAGCATAAACAGCGTCATAGGCCCGATTCTTCCAACAAACATCGCTATAATTATTATCACCTTGCCTATCTCATCAAGATGAGGTGTCGCGCCTATAGTTAGCCCGACAGTTGCTATTGCCGAAGTTATTTCAAAAACCAATTCACGCGCCGGCAGCTGCTGCGTTACTTCAAGCATAAGAAGTCCGGCCAGCCAGATAATAATACCCGAAATAACAATAGTAACAGCACGGAAAACCGTAGTCGGATCAATACGCCGATTCTGAACAATAACATCCCGGCGATTCATAATATTCGCCCAGAAGGTAATCGCCAGAATACCTACAGTCGTTGTCTTTATACCACCGGCCGTTCCGCCGGGACTGCCGCCGATAAACATATAAATAATCATAACCAGAAAGGTCGGACTGTCACACTGCGAGATGTCAACGGAATTGAAACCGGCAGTTCTGAGAGTTACCGACTGGAACCAGGCATTCTGAATCTTATCAAAGATTGATAACCCCTCAAGAAAACCATTCCATTCAAAAATCAGCACTACCAGCATACCGCTCACCAGCATTATCACAGTAGTGACAAGTGCGATCCGTGCCGGTATGGGAATAACCTTCCCTGCCAGCCATTTAGGAATAATAAGAGCTACCGCCGGTGCAATTCCTCCGAGAATTATCAGCAGTCCGACAGTATGAAGGATTAGCGGCTGACTCTGATACGGAATGAGGCTGTCACTCTGCAATGCAAATCCGGCATTACAAAAAGCAGACACCGAAGTAAATAAGCCACGATATACAGCGTACCCGACAGTATCACCATAGCGGTAAAATAACAAAGTCAGAATAACCGCCCCGATAAACTCAACAATGAAGGTATACTTCAGTATTGTTGCCAGTGATTTTATAAGATCCTTATGCGGCGTATCGGTCATGGAGGTCATGAGACGTTCCTGTTTCAAGCTCATTCTCCGCCCCATAACATGTAACGCCACAGTTGTAATACTCATTATACCCAGACCGCCAAGCTGTATCAGCAGGAGAATCACCGACTGGCCGGCTACGGTAAAATCAAGCGGCGTGTCAAGGACTATAAGCCCGGTGACACAGACCGCACTCACCGAAGTAAATGCAGCATCGACAGCACTTATCTGCGCATCAAAATGAGTGACAGGTATCAGGAGCAGCAAAGTACCGCAAAAACATAGAATCAGAAAAGTAGTCAGCAGTACCCGCGCCGGATGGGTCAGCAAAACCTCCCACCACTGTTCTCTCGGCTCAAATTTCTCTTTCTGGCGCGGCAGCAGTACCAGCTGCATAACCACCATTATGGCTCCGAGAAAATAACTACTGCTATACAAACCCGCCTGCAATGAGGTGCTCAGAAAAAATACCAGTACCAGAGACATAAGTACCCGCCACAGAGATTTGAAGAGCAGCGCGCAATGCAAATACATCACAAATGATAAAAGCACCGATATTGCAACCAGCCAGGGGGCATACCTGATATCAAATGTCTGCAGGAACATATTTATCAGCAGAAAAGGTATCAGCACCAGACTGCCCCAGAAAGAACGTCTTATGGACCTGCTCGGAGCAGTACTCGGGTTATTAGTTATTTTAGGGGCAAAATCAAAAAAAGCAAAAAACGCGGCAATAAAGAGAACGGTCACCGCCAGGGTCTCAGACTGACTGCCCAAGACAAAGTGCAGAGTGGAAATATATCCTAAAATTACAGCGAGAATCCCCAGAAGCTTTCCGATTCCCGGGCGGCGCAGCAGAGTCACCGACGATGCCAGCAGCAATAATGACGCACCACCAGCAAGAAGAGTCTCAATTCTAAGTCCCCAGGGATTACCCTCACAGACGACAAACAATATCGGGAGCGGTGCCAACACCAGCAATATCCCTTCCAGACCTATTCTACCGGTATATGCCCTGTTATTCATCAATACTCCAAATAAATCATAATTTTACCAATCGCACAAACAATCATGCCATTACAATACCATATATTTTAGCGATACCAGGCTATTTCACAAAAGAAAAGTCAATAAAATACCCAGCAATAGCGTTCTTAACTTTACAAACTTTCATAAATTTACACACATACGCAATAATATTTATAGTATCAATTATCTCAATTTTAATTAACTTTCAGACCAAATACCTTCGGTTATCTTAAATAATTTAACCCTTATCTCCCTTTATCCGGATACCACTCAAATATTTTAGCCCCTTATATCCCTTACAAAGATGACCGCACCCTATTAAAACCACAAACACCTATTTAAAAAGAACTTACAGCACACTACACTCGTTTTGAAATGATAAAATAACACCATATAGTCATTATGAAAAACAACCACCATTACACTATATGCTAAGTTTTCAGTTGCATAATAATTACTTTCTGCTATAATATTTCGTACACAAAATATTTCAATACAAACAATAATTTAAGAATATATAACCCATGGAAACAATTGAAGAAAGAATTCTCTGCTCCCTGCGGCGTATTATCCGCGGAGTAGACATATATTCCCGACAGCTGAATACCAGACTTGGTCTCACAGCACCGCAACTACTCTGTCTGCGTGAGATTGTCTCAACCGATAATATGACTTTGTCTGATCTCAGCCATAAGGTTAATTTAAGTGCCAGTACTCTTACTGGTATTATTGACAGACTCGAAGCTAAAGGCTTTGTAAGCCGAAAGCGTTCAAGCTCGGACAGACGTAAAGTAAACCTCTGCCCCAGCTTAAAAGGGATCGAAATCATCAGTTCCGCACCATCACTACTGCAGGACAACTTTACCGAATCACTGGCAAAACTCAGTGATAAAGAACAGCAACAGCTGATAAAATCGCTGGAGCAAGTTGTATCCTTGATGAATCTGGAAACTGTCGACGCTTCTCCCAATCTTATACCGAGTCCATCCGCAGAATTTTATAAAGGAGGATAACTTTAAGTGTTTACTGAAAACCAGGAAAACATTTTACAGGAAATTGAAGGAGCTAATTTATCAAACTGGTCTGACTGGCGCTGGCAACTGCAACATAGTATTACCAGCCTGGACAAAGCCGAAGACCTTCTGGGAATAAAATTCCCGGAAGAATTAAGTAGAAATTTTAATGAAGTAGTAAAAAAATTCCCCTTATCGGTAACCCCGTATTATCTTTCGCTGATTGATTGCGATAATCTTGAAAACGACCCCATCTATAAACAGAGCTTTCCCTCTATAGAAGAGCTGACTATAACTTCACTGGATATGCAGGACCCTCTGCATGAAGATAAAGACTGCCCGGTACCGGGACTTACCCACAGATACCCTGACCGGGTACTACTGCTGGTTAGTAACAGCTGCTCCATGTACTGCCGTCACTGCACCAGAAAACGCAAGGTAGGAGATCAGGATACGATTCCCGGAAAAGCTCAAATCAGTAAAGGCATAGAATACATCAAAGAACATCCGCAAATACGTGACGTACTGCTGAGCGGTGGAGATCCATTTCTGCTCCCGGATGACTATCTGGACTGGATTCTTGCGGAACTGAGGGGTATTAAACATGTCGAGGTTATACGAATCGGCACCCGCACCCCGGTAGTACTGCCACAGCGAATCACCGACGGACTGATACGGGTACTAAAGAAATATCATCCACTCTGGATAAACACCCATTTTAATCACCCGCGCGAACTGACTAACTCTTCCAAACATGCTCTGGCCAAACTTGCCGATGCAGGAATTCCGCTGGGCAATCAGTCTGTACTGCTCTCTGGCGTCAACGACTGCCCGCGTATCATGCGCTCACTGGTTCATAAACTAGTAGCGAACAGAGTACGCCCCTACTACCTGTATCAGTGTGATCTCTCAGAAGGTCTGAGTCATTTCCGAACCCCGGTAGGCAAGGGTATTGAGATTCTGGAAAGCCTTATCGGGCACACCAGTGGTTTCTGCGTACCGACCTATGTTATTGATGCCCCCGGCGGCGGCGGCAAGATACCGGTAATGCCGAATTATCTGATATCATGGTCCACAAATAAGGTCGTCCTGCGAAACTATGAAGGGGTTATAACCACCTACAAAGAGCCGGACTCATACGAACCTACATTCTGTAACCGTGACTGTGCCAAATGTGATCTGGAACTCGCACTTGAAGATGCGGACGAACGTAAATCCATCGGCATTGAACAGCTTCTGGCCGATCACGATCAGACCATTTCCCTGGTGCCACAGGGCAATATCAGACATGAAAGGAGAAGTAGTAATGAATAGGCAGTTATTCAGAAACATACTGATTCCAGCATTGGCTATTTTAGCCTGCATCATTCCTGCCAGCAGAAGCTACGCCGCGGAGGTAGCGAATCAAGCCAAGCCACTGCGAGTAGCTCTCACCGGAAAATATCCGCCATTCAGCTTTTATGATAAGAGTGGAAATCTCGCAGGATTTGACGTTGATGTCTCCAGAGAAATCGCCAAACGGCTAGATCGACCGGTAAATATAATAACTACCGAATGGGACGGCATTCTGGCAGGTTTGCTCGCTGACAAGTATGACGCAATCATCGGATCAATGGCGGTAACTCCGGAACGAAAAAAAGCGGTAAATTTCTCCAACCCTTACTACCAGTCGGGAGCGCAGCTATTTATTCATCGTGACAACCCGTCAAAGGTATACAGCATAAAGGAATGTAACGGGAAAAAAGTCGCCGCTGTACTGGGAGAGACCTACCAGCGTTTCCTCGAAGACAATTTCCCGGGTATTGAGGTAGTCACACTAAAATCCAGTGTTGAAATATTCGAGTTACTTGAGAATAAACGTATAACCGGCTTTGTCACTGACAAACTTGTCGGCGCCTGGCAGATAAAATCTGCGGGCAGACCTTTTGTTCCGGTTGGACCGATGCTCTATGCCGAGGACATAGCAATTCCGGTTAAAAAACAGGATACCAAACTCCTCGCTCAGATCAATGAAGCTCTTGCCGAGATGCACCAGGACGGCACGATGGAAAGAATACATGACAAATATTTCGGGCTTTCAAGCAGTGACAGCTCAGGCATAAAATCAGAGATGACAACCGGCGTTATCGCTACCAAACTGATAAAAGGATTTCTCACTACAATAGCGATTGCACTTGCATCTCTGATACTCGGATTCATCTTTGCCGTTCCCTGCGGACTGGTACTCAACACCTACTCCGGAGGCTGGAAACTACTTTACTGGCCGGTACGGACAATTGTAGATTTTATACGCGGTACACCTGTACTTATCCAATTGCTTTTCGCCTGGATGGGACTGGGATTACCGCCATATATAGCCGCGATCGGTACTCTCGGCATAAACTCAATGTCCTACATGGCCGAGGTTATCCGCTCCGGACTTATGAGTGTAGACCGCGGACAGACGCGTTCAGGACAAGCGCTGGGACTAAGCCGTTATCAGACATTCCGCTATATAGTCTGGCCTCAGGCATTCAGAGTCGCAATACCGCCACTTATGAACTCGGTAGTCGCCCTTACCAAAGATACAGCTCTGGTTGCGGTTATATCTGTTGCTGAGGTTATTCGTGAGGCTCAAGCCATTATTTCAGTAAACTTCGAACCGACAAAATACTATTTTATTGTTGCTGTCATGTTCTTTATTGTCACCTTCCCACTGATGAAGCTTGCAGGTAGACTTGAGAAAAAAATACGTGCGAAAGGATTTGTCCAATGATTGAAGTTAAAAATTTAAGCTATCGTTATCCCGGGAGTAAAATTCCGGCACTAAAAGATATCAGCATACTGGTACCGCAGGAACATTTCTTTGCGATTCTCGGTCAAAGCGGTTCAGGGAAGACCACCCTGCTCAACTGTATTGCCAGATTTTTAAAACCAAACAAAGGCAATATCTCAATAAATGGTAAAAATATTGCCAAAATGGAGCGAAAAGAATTCCGTTCACAGCTTGGAGTGGTATTTCAGAAACTAAACCTCTTCCCGCATCTTACTGTTACTCAGAATCTGACACTCGCTCCGCTGAAAGTGCTTGAAAAGAGTGAAGAAGAGACCCAGAAAGAAGCGGAAGATATGCTTGAGCGACTCTCAATAGGCGAACTGGCCAACAGATATCCCTCACAAATCAGTGGCGGTCAGGCACAGCGGGTAGCAATTGCCAGAGCACTTATGCTCCAGCCCAAGTACATGCTGCTCGACGAGCCTACCAGTGCTCTTGATGCCCAGACGACCGAGGAGTTCGCAGGCTGGCTTGAAGAACTTCAGGAAGACACCTGTTTTATTATCGTTACTCATGATCTGCCATTTGCAAGTATGGCGGCATCACATGGAATTATTATGGAGGACGGAGTTGTAAAATCTACTGGTCGTATACAGCAGATCATAGAAGAAACATCCGGCAGTACAGAATAACGCCGAGCATTCACTAAACAGCTGATTTCAACCCGAACACAGTAATTTGCAGAAACAAGGATTGAAGAACACTATGTATGATGAAATTCTAGAACTCGGCACCGGTACGGTTATTCACCATGGCAAGAACAGCGACCGGATTTACCTGCTTTCACGCGGTGATACGACCTCCTCAGAGCTGGCGCAAAATCTTCTGGATAAAGCCCGGCAATATGATTATTCCAAAATAATAGCCAAAATTACAGGATCAGATCTCGAGGCATTTGTAAACTCTGGATACTATATTGAAGCTTATATCCCCAATTATTATCCTGATAACCAGAATCTGTTCATTGCGACATATTACCTGAAGCCCCAGCGGGCCACAGAAAGTAATAATGCGGAATATCAGGAAATACTTAATACTGCTTTGACCCGTGCCGGCAGTGATCGCCGACCGAGTGATATCGAAGCATCTATCAGACAGTGCACACCTGACGATGCGAAAGAGATGACCAGACTATATCAAGATGTTTTTACATCTTATCCCTTCCCCATTTTTGAGGAAGATTATATTCGACAGACCATGCATGAACACATAGACTATTATTGCATTGAGTCTGAAGGACGGTTGGTCGCTCTGGCATCCGCAGAAATGGACATTAAGAATGCAGCTGCTGAAATGACCGATTTTGCCACCCTGAAAACACACCGGTCTCAAGGATATGCTTTCCGCCTGCTTGATCTCATGGAAAGCTCTACCAGAAGAAAAGGCATAAAAACCTTTTTTACAATTGCCAGAGCCTGCAGTTTTGGTATGAACATAACCTTTGCCAAAGCCGGATACAGGTTCGGCGGCAGGCTGAAAAACAATACCAATATAGCCGGCAATATAGAGAGCATGAATATCTGGTATAAAAGCAGTGTCTGCGACTGAGTACCTAAAATTAAAATATTATCCCTCTAGTCCCACTCCAGTACCACATGATTACCCCTGGCTGTATGCTGATAATACAGCCAGGGTGTAAACAACTCATTGAAAGCGTTGATCTTTCGCAAAATTCACATAATACGCTTTTAAACCTGCCCCCCAAACCTATCATCCTATAATTTAAAAACTTATCTATTCGCAAAATGACAACTCAAACTCAAAATAACAACGCGTAATCTCAGTAATTAATTTGACTAAGCCTCTATAAGTGATAAAATAATTAACAGTTGAATTACAAGTATGAAATAAATGCGAACTATTTGAAAACGACAGGAAACAAAAATGAGTACAAAGAAGAAAATTATCACCGCAGGTCATTTCTGTTTTGACATGCATCCGGACATGAGCCAGACCAAAGACTTCCAGCAGCAGATTGTCCCCGGCAATCTTATCGAGGTTGGCAGCCCTACCTTCTGTATGGGAGGAGTCGTCGGCAACACCGGTATTGCTCTTTACCGTCTGCAGAAAGATGTTGAACTTATCGGTGTTGTCGGCAACGACCTCTTTGGTAAACTCTGCATTGAAAGCCTGGAAGAGATAGATCCGATCCTCAAAAAAGGAATCGTCATAAAAGATAGCTGCGCCACCTCCTACAGTATTGTTCTTGAAAGTCCGGGTTTTGACCGCTGCTTCCTTCACTGCGCCGGCGCAAATCAGGGCTTCAACCCTGCTGACATTGACTTCGACTCCGTATCTCAGGCCAGCCTCTTTCATTTTGGCTATCCCCCACTGATGCTGAGCTTTATCCGCGATAACGGAAAAGGACTTGAAGAACTCTATAAAACCGTAAAATCCCGCGGTGTTGCAACCTCCATGGATATGTGTATGCCCGACCCTTCAACCGAAGGCGGCAAAGCAGACTGGGTTGAAATCTTCAAAAGAACCCTTCCATATGTGGATATCTTCCTGCCAAGTCTTGATGAGTTATGCATTACCCTGAAACGTGATATACCAAAGACCGACTCTGAACTGAGCGCTCTGGCGGATTACCTTATTGATCTGGGTGTTGCCATTGTCGGCATCAAAATGGGAAGTGACGGCATGTATATGAAGAGCAGCAGCGATAAAGACAGAATCGCCGCCTGCAGCAAGTTCATTTCAGATATCGATGCCTGGACCGGTGCCGAGTCCATTGCCGCCTGCCGCAAGACAACCGTAGTCAGTGCCAAGGGCGCTGGTGATACTACTATTGCCGGCTTCCTTGCCGGTATCAGCGAAGGCTTTACCCCACAGCAGGCAATGCTCTGCGCCACGACAGTCGGAGCCTGCTGCGTTGAACATGAGGAAGCGACCGAAGGCATTAAGAGCTGGGAACAGATTACCTCCCGGATGAATGCGCCGGAAGACCGTCTTCCGGTCAGCCTGCAGCTAAGTTCAATCCCGGTAATCTGATTCTTTTCTGATTAACAATATTATACAATGTAAAAACTCCGCTATAATCTATACACGGCGGAGTTTTATATTAATCAGCTACTGAGATATTCCGCAATCAAATCACCGGCTAATCATTAAAATAAGTGAGTACCAAAGGTACTCACTTATTACATAACACTTCATATAAAAAACAGAGTTGAACTACCCAATAATCACGGATTATTTTACCCGTGCTATCAGATCATAATCATAACGTTCAAAGATAGTGACATTGACCGCATCACCAATATTATAGGTATTACCGCCCGCATCATCTACCGGGATAAAGATTATACCGTCAACTTCAGGAGCTTCATACTCACTGCGACAGATGTAGCCGCCCTCTTCGGTTATCTCATCAACAATAACCTCTGTCTCCGAACCAATACGCGAATCAAGCCAGCTGAAAGTAATATCCTGCTGCGCCTGCATAATCAGATCATAACGACGCTGCTTGGTCTCTTCATCCACCTGTTCCGGCATGAGCGCAGCCTTGGTATCCTCTTCAGGAGAATACATGAATGCCCCCAGATACTTGAAATGCCCTTCACGGACAAATTCAAGCAACTCATTAAACTGCTCTCCGGTTTCTCCGGGAAAGCCTACAATCACACTGGTACGTAACGGCGCGTCCGGAGCATACTCGGCAAACCAGCCCAGTATCTCCTCAACCTTTGCCCGGTCATACCTCCGGTTCATCCGAGCAAGTATCTCGCTGTTTATATGCTGAATCGGCAGATCAAGATACGAACAGACACGCTTTTCACTACCGATCTTCTGAACGATCTCCTCATACAGATGTGCCGGATGCGCATACATCAGACGTATACGGCAATGCTGGGTGTTACCTACAAGGTTATCAAGCAGAAAATCAAGCGATCCCTTGGTAAAATGATCCTCACCGTACATAGTGATATCCTGACCGATTACCACCAGTTCTTTGATACCATTATCATCAAGATCCTGAGCTTCGCCGACAACCGCCTGAAAATCACGACTCTGATGTCTGCCGCGAATAAGCGGAATCGCACAGTATGTACAATGATTACTGCAACCGTCAGAGATCCGCAAATAAGCATAAGAAATAGGAGTACTCAACAGGCGCGGTCCTTCAGCGACCGGCCGGTTCTTACTCATACCCTCTACTACCTTCTTACCCTTGAGCATAGAGTAACATAGCTTCGCTATTCGCCCATAAGCCGCCAGACCGAATACCCCGTCAACCTCAGGATAATCCTGACGCAACTGAGCACCATAGCGCTGAGCATAACAGCCCATTACCGCTACTTTCGGCATGCCATCCTTCTTGAAGGAGAGTATCTCTTCTATCGTCTCACGCGCTTCAACCCGAGCCGACTCAATAAAGGCACAGGTATTAATAAGCACAACATCCGCTTCTTCAGGCGACAGTGCCAGAGTAAACTCCTCTCCGACAAGTTCACCCAGAGCAGTTTCAGCATCGACCTCATTTTTCACACAGCCGAGACTCAGCAGCATTATGCGTGGTTGCCCGCCATGGGCTAATTTTAGTGGTGGCATTATCCAACATCACTCCCGCTGGCTACATCTGGAAAATCAGTGGTTAGCAGAGCAACACGCTCAGCCCCATCCACACCTCCGTTATCGTGAGTGGCGAGCAGCATTCCTTCACTCATTTCACCGCGGAGCTTACGTGGTTCAAGATTATCTACAATAATAATACGCTTGCCGACAAGTGATTCAGCTGAATAATATGCTTTAATACCGGCACAAATCTGTTTATTTCTGTCACCAACCTTGAGTTTCAGCACAAGCAGTTTATCTGCATTTGGGTGATCACCGGCTTCGACTACCTCTGCAACCTTCAGTTTAACCTTGCAGAAATCATCAAATGTACAATATTTAACACCTTCAGGTGCCTGGCTCTCTTCGGTCATGTCTTTCTCCATAATCGCAAAAAATCTGTAAATCCTTCTAAAATGTTACAATATTTCATAATTATACACGTAAAAAAAAAGGTGTCAAGGTTATGCCCTTGCCACCTTTTTCAAAAGACAATCCGGATTTATAATTTAAAAACAGACCCGTATAAATAGCTGGTAATTTTTTAAACAGAACCGCTAAGTCGCAATAACTCAGTATAATACTGCCCGTCACCGGTAAGAAAATAATTATACCAGGATTCAATAATTTCAGGGGTATACATTCCCAGATACTCTATAATATACCGCGCCCAGAGCAGCCCGCCTGCTGAAGAAGCGGTTATAAGATTACTGTCAGAGCATGCTGGACGAGTCACATAATTTTCGCTTCCATTATACGCTGCCGAGAACATCTGCAGATACTCCAGTGAATTACTGGTATGCCGGTAATTATCAAGAAGCCCCATATTCGCCAGAGCCAGAGTAGCACCACAGATCGCTGCCACCAGAATACCATTATCCAGAGAACGTGAAGCCAATTCCAGTACAGCAGCGTCCTTCTTAACATCCCAGCTCTCCGCTCCGGGAAGCAGCAGAGCAGCCATCTCAGCCTCATTTATATCGGCTAACATACAGTCAGCATTGAGACTCAGCCCGCCAATAGTCTTCACCGGCTCTTTACTGCAGCTGAAGGTTTTTACCGTATAACCAACTGCAGCAGCTTTGAGCATCTTCTGTGCCGCTACTGCCTGAAGTATATAACCGATCTCCCACTCTGCCAGCAGTTCAGGCAGATAAAGATATATTATTTTTTTCATAATAACCTCGCATAAATTTATTCATTAATAAACAGCAGATGCAAACAGTTTAAATTTCATAAACTATTCTATGGAGAAAGAAAAAGTTAGAAGATTACTCACCACGATTCAGGCGATCCGCTAGAAAATTTGAAAGACTGGGATTGGATATTATTTTATTATAGGTATCGCTGACATCATATTCTACACGGCGATAGGTTATTCTACCGTCCCGGTATAAGACATAGCTCGCCTCACAGAAAGCATCCCGCGGCTGCCCTACCGAACCGACATTGATAATAAATTTCTTATCAGGAGCGACAATAAAATCACTTTCAAGTTCTTCAGGATGAATAAACTGATAATCCTCGGTAAAGATACCGGGGATGTGAGTATGACCACAGAAGCAGAGATGATCAATCATACAGAAAATATCATCAAGCTTCTCGCGCCCGGAAGGATAAATATCAAAAGTGTCATCCTCATCAATATATTCACATATTGGATTGCGTGGAGACCCGTGCAAAAAGAGCATACCGTCTTCAGAATACAACTCCGGAAGCTGGCTTAAAAAGCGCCAGTTGAGACGAACCTCACTCGAGAAAAGGCGGAGACTTTTAAGGCTCTTCTTGGTCCAGACAATAGCTTCATGCGCTATCTTGTTGAATCCCTCTGGATATTCAATAGCAGCCTGATCGTGATTCCCCTTGACCACAATATCACAGTTTCTGCGTACCAGACTCAGAGCCTTCTTCGGTTCAGGCCCATAACCAACAATGTCACCGAGGCAGATAATACGCCCCGGTGACATCAATTTAATATCTTCAAGCACTGCGGCAAGCGCAGCAACATTGGCATGTACATCGCTAATAACGGCAAAATTATTCATCGGTGTCAGCACCTGTGAAAAATAAAGGATATTATAACAAGTTATACTTCTTCAATACTGTCTTCAGACATTCAACGGTACCCGGCTGAGCTTTAGTCAGCGGCATACGAACACTAAAATCCATCTTACCCATCAGGTCCATGGCTGTTTTAACCGGTATTGGATTGGTCTCCACAAACATTGTGCGAGCAATCTCTATCAATTTGTAATGCAGCTCTTTCGCCTTCGCAAAATCACCGGCAAGCACGGCATCACAGAGCGCCTTGACCTCAGCCGGAAGGATATTGGCGATCACACTGACCACACCTTTACCTCCCACTGCAGCCATAGGCAGTGTAAGCATATCGTCGCCGGAAAGAACTTCAATATCACAGCGCTGAAGTATTTCAGTAACCTGATCAACAGA
Source organism: Planctomycetota bacterium (assembly GCA_963677015.1). Classification (GTDB taxonomy): domain Bacteria; phylum Planctomycetota; class SZUA-567; order SZUA-567; family SZUA-567. The sequence continues at coordinate 652,390 of OY781533.1, read as the reverse complement.
ACCGCATGCTTCCTTGATACAGACAACATTTTCAATTTCGTTATAAATTCTGGCTATAGTGTCCGCAGACATCTTTATTCCGGTACGTCCGGGGACATTATACAGCATTATAGGCAGATCAGCAACTTCGGCGATAGCCTTATAATGCTGGAACTGACCTTCCGGGGTCGGCTTATTATAATAAGGGCTGATCACCAGAACTCCATCTGCACCAACCTCTTTAGCATAACAGCTCAACTCCATAGCCTCTTTGGTGTTATTACTTCCGGTACCGGGTATGACCTTTACTCTTCCGGCAATGGTTTCAACCGAAAATTTAATGACTGCTTTCTGCTCCTCGTGTGAGAGAGTAGCAGCCTCACCCGTACATCCAGTAGGAAGGATGCCGTCAGTACCAGACTCAATATGCCATTCGATAAGCTCTTTCAGCTTCGCGTAATCTACCTCTGATCCATCTCGGGTAAATGGCGTAACAATCGCAACATTACTTCCAGCAAACATATCTTCTCCTGTATTTTATGATTATTAACACTATAACAATTATAAAGATCTAACCGGCATTGTAAATAGGAGCTTGGAAATATAACGGTTAAAATTGCAACACCGGTAATTTGCCGGAAAATGTCCTAAAACGACGGGTAATACTGGAAATCACCGTCCAGACACCAGATCATTATCAATACCAGACAATAAGCCACCGTCAGCTCCGACACAGGCAACGCCAAATGCAACCTGGGATCGAATAAAATTTTACAGAAACATTGCTTATATTATTTTTAGTATAATAAAACAAGCGTAAAAAATTCACTCCGCCATATCCAGCTGCATATAATAATGCTTAATCCCGGCCTCAACAAATTCTTCTCCCTGAGCCATAAAGCCAAACTCCCGGTAAAACCCGCAAAGATGACTCTGCGCGTGAATCACAACTCTCCGACGACCACTGGCGGCAATACAGGATAAAACGTACTCAAGCATCCCCCGCCCCAGTCCCAGCCCACGCTGCTCTTTCAGCACAGCAAGACGCTCAAACTTTGCCGTCTGCATATCAAGATACCGCACGCGCGAAGTAACAGCCGCCACGCCGCGATAAAATCCGAGGTAATGCAGCGCCTCATGGTCCAGCCCGTCATACTCCTCTGCCTCAGGGCAATTCTGCTCCTCAACGAAAACCACCCGGCGTATAGACAGACATGACTCATAATCCACAACCCCGCTCACCAGTCGGTACTCTATATTCTCAGACATAAACGACGATCCTCATATCAAACATATTGTTTAGCATTCTCACCAGCAATCAAAATTATAACTTTTCAGTACCGGCATTACAATCAATTTTAACACCTCTGCCTTTAACAACCACCAGCCAGCACCCGGCCATCTGCAGCAGTCCCAGTCCAATAGAATACCATACCCAATCAGGATAAAGATAATGAATCTCAGAAGATCCCGCCACACCTGCCGAGCTGATCCCCAACACAAGCAGCAGTATAATCATAGATCCCCGCCATAACATTCCCCAGGCCGGCAAGGAAATACCACCAAGAACAGATTGAATCAGAATATAACTGAGGGTACTGCCGCCGAGTACCAGTATCACCCCGCAAGCCCCCGATCCCGGCAGCAGCTGATAATGATTGAGCAGCACCAGTATCTCCCCAACAACAATCGATACTACTGCACTCCCACTTTTTGGACACCGCATATATAGACCAAAAGCAACTGTCGGAAAGAGAACCGCCAATCCTGTAAAAGCAGTCATTCCCAGCCGCAGCATTGTCGCGTCAGTGGTCAGCGCAATAATCAAACCGGTAAGAGCGATTAATACGACTAAAATTCTGCTTCTGCTTATAGTGTTATTCTTCACCATTTCTGGAAGCCGAATCAATGGTATTATATCCCTTGAAAATATAGAGCTCAGCGTCAGCAGCTGGGAATCCAGAGTAGACATCAGAGCCGCCAGCCCGGCAGTCAGTACCAGTGTTCCGAATATCTCGCCACCTACCCGGGACATGATAAGAGCCATAATTTTATCACTTTCTACCCGCCCAAGTCCCGGAAATTCAATATGCCCAAGCACTCCAAGCGTAACAGGAATAATAAAAATTACAGCACAGAAAAGCGGATAGAAGATACTGCAGATTCTAATCACCCGCGGCGATTCCGCCGCGTAAAAGCGCTGAAACAACTGCGGGAACATAGGATCACAGAAGAACCAGAGCAGAATATACCCCAGATACATCAGCGCTGAATACTTACCGTCACTTCCGCTTCTAGCCAGCAACTCTGGAGATACGGCCGCCACCTTTTCCAGTGCAGTACCCAGACCGCCATAATGTACAGAAACCACATACAGCGATACCAGCAGCAGCAGCAGCATAAATATACCCTGAAAAATATCGGTAACCACAATCGCCCGTAAGCCGCCCCGCAAGGTATACAGTACAATAATAACCGTGATCAGTATTGCTCCAATATAATCCGGAACGTCAAAGAGAGACCCGATAACCTTACCGCCAGCGTATGGCTGCAGCGCAACATAAGGCAGAGTAAAGATGATAAGTACAAGAGCAAATAAAACTGCCAGCAAGCGGCTGCGATAGATAATCCGCACCAGCTCCGCCGGAGTTACCAGACCATACCTCTTCCCCAATTCCCAGATTCTCCCACCGAGTACCAGAAATGATAACGCCATAAACCCGGTTCCAAATCCCATCACCGGAAAAAAAGCCAGACCGTCACGATAGCCGGTACCACTGGTTCCAAAAATTGTAAACGCACTCATATTGGTTGCCAGCATAGTTCCGGTAAAGAAGAATGGCGTGAGCCTGCGCCCTGCCAGATAATACTCTTCCTCTTCAAGTCTGCGTTTAACGACAAAGCCAAGAAGCAGCGAAACCAGAATATACAATGAAATAATTAGAAATTTAAGCCACACCTCTGCACCTCCTTTAACCCTGAAAATCCACAAAATAATCGAATTGGAAATTCAAGCTGGGATGGCAAAGGCCTGAGCATAGCTTGAGTAGCGCTTATCAGCGTCATCTAGACAACATAGACACTATAAACATTATTTATTATAACTTGGAATATGCAGTATACATAAAACCGCCTGCAATAACAGGGAAAGTTTTATTTTTTTAGCTTCAGCGTATTCATAATACCCTCCTGCTGCGCCTGCAGTATCTTCTCTTCCGTCGCTACAGCCGCTGGTGCAGCACTATTATCATAATACAGATCAGCAGTAAAATTTATCACCCTGCGCCCGCTGAAGATACTGCAGACCCGGCGCCAATTTACCACTCCCTGCATCCCGCTATCTGTAAGTAAAAAACGCTGAATAACTGCAGTCATACCGTTAATTTCACATTCCTGTCTTTCGTACTCGGTGGCAGATTGCTTCAGATTTTTAAAACTCATCTCAGCAATATCCACAATTTCCTCGGCTGAAAGTTCAGAAACCGTAAACGGCAGCGGAAGAACCGAGATCGTAATCCCCGAGTCAAACTCACCTTCACCAGAGCGCGGCCGCAGTGATACCAGCGACTTCTCAGAAGCGTCATCTGAGATTACCTCCCAATTTCCTGAATACTCAAAAGTAAAATCAGCCGCAGCCAGACCAGGAAAACCGGAAGAAACAAAAAGCTGCTTGCCAGCTATTAAATTCCCCCAGGAACCAGCTTCAGAATGCGCTTCTTCACCGGCAAATACCTTTATATATGCACCTGCTTCATTACAAGCCTGCTCAATATCACCACGCCGGTCGCTAAGCTCCACCTCATAAAGAACACCCTTAATCAACACCTCATATACCACCCGAACAATCTTATTTACATTATTATCCAGTACCAACTCAGGCTCCACACTATAATATCCGACTGCATTTTCTGGCTGATTGTAGATACTGGAAAACATTACTTCAACCCCGTCATCAGTAGTTGATTTTTCATAACGGCTGTGCAACAAACGCTCATTCTGCTCAATAAAAAACCCTGATTGCAGTAACTGCCGAAGCCTCATAAAATCAGAACTGCCAAAAGGCTTCTTCGCCTTCATAAACGGCGATAAAGAAACACGGTAACTCCTTACCGGACTAGCCTTACCGGAAATCACCTGCGAATAATCAGATTCGGGCAGAAAACAGGCCAGCACACTCTCAGACGAACCAAAAACCTTACCCCATAATGCCTCAGGAACCAAGCGATAACCCTGTGGCACAGCAAACTCAATATTTGAATTTACGGCATTTGCCGAATCTGCTGCCTTTACCCTATTCAAAGAGAAAGCTCCGACCAGTAAAAAACACATAATTAATCTACAGACAATAGTATAATTTCGTTCAAAAATGCTCGAGAAATTCACCATAATCTCCTTATTTTATAGATTTACAACAGTCCTCAGCGACATACCATATCAACTTAAAATCACCGGACAAGCGGGCGGCAGCAAATTCCCCCACCAGCGCAAAAATAAACATATTGATTGTATGCAAAAATGCAGTATAATACAAACTGGTTTAATAGTCAGTATATACAAAAAAGAATCTTAATCTAGATGGGGGCGACATGGTATCGACTGAATAGAGGAAGATTGAATTGCGTGTCGAGGTTGGTCGGTTGGCCTCGTTAAAAGCCGTCCAAAAAAATAATTGCTGATAATAACAGCTATGCTATGGCAGCGTAATTAAACGCGCCCTCAGAGCTATGTGACGCCGATGGCGTAGATCTGAGACAATTTATCGGCTGGGTATAGTATAGACCTGTCTGAGTCGCTGCTAGGCCAAGATTAAATCCAGACTGGAGCAGTCAAAATCGTTGCTAGACTAAACTGCTTAAGATCCAATATAGCAACTACACACGTAGAAGTTCTTTCGGATGATATTGCAGGACGCGGGTTCGATTCCCGCCGCCTCCACCATTTGTATCAATATTACTACATATATTTCCATTATCACTAACGCTACTATTTATATGGCTAACGCTTGGTTTATAGACATCTAAATGATTAACACATTTAGTTATTTCTGAAACATCTTGTCCATATAAACCCGTAGAAATATTATTAAGATCCGCTGAATTAGCCAGTTTTTCGCCACCTCTACAAGCAACACCATTTAATATTAATTCTTCTCCAACAGTTGCAGTCGAGTCATAAGTATCAGAAAACACATTTATCTCTGGCAATACAGCTATAGCCTCCTTTTTATCCTCTATCAAAATATGAGTATAGGCCTTCATAGTCAAGTTTATATCACTATGCCGCATAAGTCTCTGAGCAATCTGCGGCAATACGCCACTCTTTGCTAACATTGAACAAAACGTATGCCGTAGTGCATGAAAATCTGCTTTCCCATACTCATTTTCATACGCAATACCAGCTACAATAAGATCTTTCTTAAGCATGGCAAAACCTTTAGTCCCCATACCAGCAAAGGCCTTCGCTTTCGGCAACGCAGGAAAATCAATAAAATACTTATATAATCTATCTTGTAAACTCCTTTGAAGCGGCAAAATATCAGTTCTGTCATTCTTTGCATTAACATCACGCACAATAACAATGCCGGCATCTAAATCGAAATCATCTCTATTAAGAGTGCGTATTTCGTTATGTCTAAGTCCAGTTGTAAGTGCCAATTGATACACCATAGATCTTTCTATACCATTTAACCCACTATATATCTCTTCAGATTCTACTGTTGATTGCATAAGTCGCGAAATCTCATTTTCTGACAATGCTCTTCGCTGTTGAGTATTTGCTGAATTTAACCTAATAGGCCGCAGTACAGAAACAAGATTATCATGCAACCGATTATGATCAAATAGCCATTTACAAAACTGTTTAAGATTTTGTAAATAATGATTAAGAGTCTTTGCACTTAATTCACCATTTTTATATTTTATTGATATCCAATTATCAACTGCTACAACAGTAATATTTACTAACGATACAAAATCACACTCCTTAAATAATCTTGTTAATCGAGCTTTTATAAGTTTAATTCGTTTTGTTTGCAATGCTCCTTTACTTTCTTGCTGCATTAAAAAGGCAATAAAATCATCTAAATGTTTTTCAAGCGATTTATTTTTTTCAAGTTGACACTTAGAAACCAAATTATACTTTACCAATTTTTGTTTGAAGCGTTCAGGTAAACCATCCAACCACAAAGAAAGCTCTCGATCAGGACGTTCACCAGACATAATGCATGCATCTAGAACTTTAATATTTTCTTCAAGTCTTAAGCTAGCTCGTCTATCTGAGTAAGCTACAAGACGCATTCTTCCACCAGATTTCAAATAAACTGTTAATAAATACTTTCCATTAGGTTGTTTTTTCAAACTCATTTTATATCCTTATCAACTATCACTATTATTATCAATAAATTATAAAACATTTATTATTAGCGATCAAATATTATTCTTTATTTCATCCCATTTATAACGACTTGGACAATCAGCAGCAATCCAATCTACAAGTTCTTGCTTACTCCACAAAACTCGAGAGCCGAGTCTCTTAGGAGTAGGCAATTTCTCTTCATTCATAAGATTATAAAACAAGCTACGACCTATTCCTAAAAATTTTGATGCTTCTGTTGAACTTAATAAAACAGGTTCTATTGATTTTATCATTTTTCTTTATCCCTTTAAAATATACTTTACGTTTAATATAAATTATTATGACCTCTCAACTATTTTAATTTTTAAGGTTTATTAACAACAAAAAATTACATTATAAGCTTTTGAACCAAAACTTTTTGTTATGATAATTTTCACTTTACATTAGCTGTTATCACGTTTTTTACAATTTTTACCGTATTTATTACCTTTTTGAAATCCTATACCTTCGTAGCGATTTTTAGTTTTTTCTGGTAATCTAAACTTATGTGTTCCAAAGTCTTTCCAATTTTCTAACAATCTAAACTTATTCGGTTGTTTATATAGCCCTCCATTACTTTCAACCTTTATAAATCCAGTATCTATTAATTGACTAATAGCCCTTTTAAATACACCATCTGAAAAGCCATAAAATTTTTTTGCTTCGGAATATGTAAAATTAATTTCACCATTATTAACCAAACTATACCTTGATTTTTTTCCAGATATACTTCTAAAAACACGCTTTGTCATTATTATCATTAATACTTGAGCGGATTTACCGGTCAAAGAATTAAACGCTTTTGATTTTATTAATGATTTTTCAATATAAATTGGTTTTGACATTATCGAATCTCCTTTTAATATTTACTATTAGTCAACTTTTAATGCCTCTTTTAAAATTCATCACTCATTGCAGCATTACTAATGACCTATAATTTTCTTACTCATAACAACTCAATAGTTTTTATTAATATCAGCAATTAAAATTTTTACATTTGATACACTTTCCCTTCACAATCAGTATTAAACAACATAATAAAGCTACATATATTACAATAAAAAATACAAATAAATTTTCCCGTTTTATTAATCTTCTACTATAATATACCAATTAATAGGGCAAACAGCATAAAGAGCTCATGAATCTATTGACTCATGAGCTCTTTAAATTATTCATAACATACGTGATCACAAAGAATTACTCAAAATATCACGCCCCATAACCTAAGAAGGCATATATCGCGATTTATTTACTTATTTATCTACCATTTTGATACTTCACTTAATAAAAATTTTTAATTTTTAGCATAATTCACATGCCTACACCTAAAAATTTTCTACTAAAAGATTAAAAAATATAATTGAAAAAATCCTATAGAAATACCACATACCCGTTTCTTATTTATACATAATATTTATACATAATATTTATAAATATATTTTAAATAATATTGGCCCTAAATTTGTTGCTAAAGATGCTAGAAAATAATTATAAAGCTACCTTTCCGTTGAAGAATAGCTACATGAATAATTCCCAAATTAATTTTTAAAATGAATTTTACCACAAGAACAGTTTGGGAGCATTTATTATATAATTATAATTGTTTTTAAAGCAAAACTTAAATAATGGCGCTCTAAGCTCATATTTTATAATACAGGACAAATTACCTTAAAATTTATTTTCATACGCTCTGACGCTTAATAAATCACAATTTTAAGCTATTATAACACTTTATTTGATTCTCTATTGCAATATCAAAATTATTATTACTATTCAATGATTTCGGCCATAGTATAACCATTATCAATAACTCAGTTAACTTCTAATTCAAATTTCAATAACAACAAACTTATTATTACCATCATGAACTCACTACAAAACATTATACAACTAGCTTTCATTTATCCAATTTTTTATAACCGACAGACCCTCTACAAATCCCCCCCTTTTCATTTAATAGATGGTATACTATAGAAGTCAGTTATTTTTAACCAAACAATAATCACACACAAAACAAAAACACACAACACCTTTACACACAAACAATTACAAAAATTCCGCTATTTATACATTAAGTTATTTTTAACTATTAATCTATTCTATATATATAGGTTCATAACTATTATAATTCCAGTTAAATATAACTTCTTATTTTAATTTGGTTCAATTTTCCAGATAAAAATAAGATTAATTTAAGGTGGACTTCAGACAGTTAGAAATGGAACGTAAGGTGCAGCCCGAAGCAGAATTTCTAACTGAAACTTCTTCTTTATGCTGCATATTCTGCCTTCTTTTTACCATTTAAATATGCTTTCTTCAGAGTACAGTTGTCAATACTGAAATGACAACGTTCCTCGTTGTAATAGCTGATATACTCCTCTATGCAACTGAGTGCTTCGTAATAATACCTATATTCTTTTAAGTATACTTCTTCATATTTGACTGTACGCCGGAGACGCTCAATCATTATATTATCAAAAGCTCTACCATTATCAGACATGCTGATCCAGATTGCATGATCTTTAAGTATACAAGTAAAATCATTACTCGTATACTAACGGCACTGATCGATGTCGAATATTACGGTCTTGCCTTTGCTCAAAGCTGTTTTCAAAGCAGTACTGCAAAAGCTGCTGCCCTGCGACATTGATAGCTCCCATGAAGTTATATACCTGCTATACCAATCCATAACTACTGCCAAGTAAGCTTGCCGTTCTTCAACGGAATATAGGATATATCACTGCCAAGACATGATCAAATCTGTAGATATAAAGATTATGCAGCAAATATAGATAAATCTTATGATCCTTTATTTTATTAGGTTATTCGATTTTTGGGAGATAATGCTTCTATCCCCCATCTCTCTCATCAAACGCCTGACTTTGTCTCTGCCTGTATTACTACCATAAGTTTTTAGGTTATCTGAAATACATCTTGACCATAGAAAGGATGAGAGAGAGAGAGATATCATCTATCTTATGCTTCAGTAGATTATCTTCTTCATAATCTTTTACAGAATCATAATAATAAGTAGATATGGAAATACCGAGTAATCAACATTGCCTGTTGATTGAAATATTCACAGTCCATTTATTTATTAGTGCCTTGCGTTCAGAGGATCTCAAGTTCATCAGATTTTTTTGAGCCCACCTACCTCAACCTTGAGACGACCAATTTCTTCAAATAACTTTGATTCGTTATGCTCCTATTGCTTCTCTTGTTTCTTTTTCTTACCAGCAAAAATATCAGGCAGATTATTCCGAAGCTCTTTCCTCTATTGACGAATTTTATTTGGATGAACGTCATACTTAGACTCCAATTCAAATATGGCTTACCGACTTTTGTAGCCTCAATATCAACTTTGGCTTTAAACTCTGCCATATTTAATTTTATCATAGTGGATTCTCCCTAAATACTGAATCGATTAATTTTATCGGATTTATCCACCTTTAACAACTTTACTATTTCTTTAGACCATTATATAAGACAACTTACTTATGTCATTTTATCTCTTTTCTAGTAAATCATATAAAATATACTACATATAGTTAATAAAATCACATCTAAATTTATGTTCTCCATGACATTTACTTTTTCGTTCACTAAAATATAAATTCACCGTAATAAATATCCGATATAAATTGATATACTTTTCTTTACTAAAATAATAATACGTATTATTATCATATACACTTAATTACACATAATCTATTGTCATATAAATAGGAATAATATAAACCATATGAGAATTGCCTAAATTTAATATATATTACATATTAAATTTAAAACAAAAGAATTAACTTTTTAAAAAAATAATTTTGAAAGACGAATTATGCAAAAAATATTTAAAATAATTATTTTGCTTTTATTTATCTCATTATTAATTCAAACTAATGACATTAGCGCCAATGAACTGCAGGATTTTGAAAACTTTGACCAAATCATTATTGAAACAATAAAAACTGGAGATATTCTTACACTATCAAGCATGCTAAAACAAATTAATACCTCCACAGATATTACCCAAAAACAAAAACTATTTATATATAACCTTATATTAGCAGAGGCAGCTGATTATGCACTAAATGAAAATTTGTTAAATTTAATTATTAAATCTGGAGCACAAATAAATAATACAGATTTAGGATATTCGCCACTTTGCTATGCGATTGAGGGTAATAATCTAATGTCTGTTATCTTTCTATTAAAAAATGGAGCGGATCCCAATGAAATAATAAGCGAAGATATAAATATTAATGGAAATGAATTAAAAATATCAATCCCAATATTATACACTGCAGCACTTAAATCCCAAATAATGGTGGATACCTTAATTAATTATAAAGCAAATATTAATGAAGAATGTTACGTATTTAATAAATCTGACCTATCAACAATAAAATTTCCAATTATAGTAGCTATAATTTCAAGCGCGACTACCTATCCATCTCAAAAAGATGTTTTTATAGCAGCACTTACTCGACTCATAAATTCTGACGTAAACCTGAATATAGTTTTTTGCAATGAGACTGCTCTTGATGTAGCAATAAATACCAATAATAATGAAATGGCCGAACTCCTAAAGCAATCAGGAGCTAAAACATTTAATGAATTACATACCCAAAAAGATAGTTTTAATTTACAAAACGTTAAGAAAACAACGGTCCCTAAAAGTCAGTTAGATAGCCTTTACAATTTATTTTCATTTGATAAATAAAAATTCTATTTTACAAGTTATTATAACCATGGAGTAATCATGAGATATTTTTATATTTTGGGTTTTTTATTATTATTTTCAGTTTCATGTCAAGCATCAAGTACAAGCAAAGGAATAGCAAAAATCGGAAAATATTTAACCGGCAATGTTAATCGTATTGAAAAAATAATTGATTTACCAGATACTCTAGAATTTAATTACGATCAAAGTGTTTATGTTGATATTGGGGTTAAATTTCAATCTTATGAAATTTTATTTATTCCTGTATGGAATAGTAACATAGAATATATTGGTTATATTAATTCTGATGAAGAGTATCTCGAAATTCCTAAAGAAAAACTTGAGCAAATTGCCCATATTAAGTTACCCCCAAAACCAAAGATATCATTTTGGTACTTATATGGAGGAAAGCTCTTATTTATAATGTTGGTGTTTACATTAATATATGCTTTAATTTCTCGTAAATAAACTGTTTTTAATTTATTACTAATCTCATTAGAAAACAAAATATTAGTATATTATAAAATAAATATCATTAAAATCTACCTAACATTCAATTTGTAATAAAAATATTAATAAATATGGTTAAGTTATGTATTTACAGCTATAACATTAGATGTATGTGCTGGTAAAGATTGGAGACTAGCTAAAATATATGTCCGTTTGTTGTTAATAAATACCGCAAAGTTAAGTTGAAAATATAAGCTTATTAGTAAATTTATGTTCATAAAATTTAAACAATTAATTGTTCTGACATTTAAATCACTATTTTAAATGTTGTAATATAATTATAATGGAAATTAGTCATGTGGAATGATCTAGAAACAACTCAAGACCTATTGAATTTCAAGGTTGTCGCGGATACGGCAGCCCAAATGATCAAAGACGGAAATGGTCAGCCTGTCTCTATTGGAGTTTCAGGAAGCTGGGGTGTCGGCAAATCCTCTCTTGTTCAGATGATCGGTGAATCACTCAAAGGCCTTGATGGTGGGGATAACTACATCTTCATCAATTTCAATGCTTGGCTGTATCAAGGCTACGATGATGCTCGCATGGCACTTCTCCAAAAAGTAGCTGACAAAATAATGGAGGAGTCGGAGTCCCGTAAAACTTGCGTCGACAAGGCCAAAGAATTTATCATGCGCATCAACTGGTTGAGAACTGCGATATTCATGGCGCCGGTTGCTGCTGGAATCTTTACCGGTGGGGCTGTCGCTGGACCTGTAGGTTCTTTTATCGGTGCTATCAGTGGCTTGTTAGCTCAAGACAAAATGCCGAGTCAGGAAGATCTAAGTAAGATCAAGGAATCTTACGATCAGGTAGCACCTGATCTGAAGAAACTCCTAATTAATAAAAAAGAAAAGTCGGTGCCAAAAGAAATTGCAGCCCTCAGGTTATTATTTCAGGAGTTACTGGAAAAACTTGAACTGACCCTAATCGTTTTAGTCGATGATCTCGATCGGTGTTTACCCAACACAGCAATCTCTACGCTTGAAGCTATGAGGTTGCTACTGTTCATCCCTCAAACGGCATTCATCATTGCAGCTGATAATCAAATGATCTGCAATGCGGTGAGATCCCACTTCGGCAATATCGACCTCAAGGATGAACTAGTAACAAGTTACTTTGATAAACTGATCCAAATACCACTCCAGGTCCCTCGTCTGGGAACCAATGAGGTCAAGGGATATCTAATTTTGCTTTTGGCTGATCTTGCTCAACGGCGTGGTAAAATCACACAGAAAGAGAAAGAGAAAGGTCACGATGCAATTGTAAGTGCCATCAAAAAATCGTGGGCTGGTGGCCTAACAAAAAAGATAATCGAAGACGCCTATGGCGATGCAGCTTCAAAACTTGCCGTTCAAATCGATCTGGCGGATCAGCTTGCAAATATCATGGCTACTTCAGATCACATCGCGGGCAATCCGAGACTTATCAAAAGATTTCTTAACAACCTCATTATTCGGGAATCGGTTGCAAAAGCTCAAGAAATGAGCGTTTCCTTTGAAGAACTGGTTAAATTACAGCTATTTGAAAGATGTGCCCCTTCAGCTGCGTTTGATTATCTTGCCAAACAGGTCGGCGACAGTGAGGACGGTAAACCGAAATTTCTCCAGGAGCTTGAAGAAAAGGTCGCCAAAGCTGAAGAACTCACATTTCCAAACGAGTCGTGGAAAGATCCATTTATTTCAAACTGGTTAAAATTGAACCCACCGCTGTCTGAAATCGATTTGCGACCGCTGCTCTATTTAAGCCGGGACAAGGCAATGTCCTTTGCCAGTTTTGATGAACTTTCCCCTGATGGTAGAGAGCTGTTATCAGCTCTCTGTGAAGCCAAAGGAGTCTTGAAGCCGCTCATCACCAACATCAAGCAGATTGGAGTGATTGAGTCGGAAAAAATCCTAACTCGAATGAAACGGCGAGCCAGAAACCAGCAATGGGAATTAAACGTTATATTTCAAGCGTTACATCTACCCAAGGCATTTCCTGAATTAGCCACTTCTTTCATTGCCATGCTTGATGAAATCCCCGCAGGAAAAAGACCCGCACCGTTGATACCTCAATTACGCAACGAGACATGGGCAAAGGAGCTGTTGGCTCGCTGGGAACAGGATACAAGCTCGCCTGGACCTGTAAAGAAAGCTATCAATACAGCAGCCGAAAGGAAAAAATAATGGGAACCTCTTCGTCAAGTTCAGGACCCGGAGGCGGAGTTCCATTTGATCCCCCTTGGCTCAATTCTGTTGCGGCGGAAATCGGGTCGCCATTGGAGAAAATTTCCAGTGATCCTGCTCAGACAGAGCAAAATCCGCAGCAAACCGAACCTGCTGCACAACCTATGGAGATGGCTCCTCCGAGGCGGTTTGGCAATGCACGACGACACCTTGGTGAATATGCAAGCAGTGGTAATCGAGGGTCCCTAAAGAAAGCGTTGGGAAGCTACTCCCGAAAAGGTATGGGAGGAGCATCCAAAGTTGCCAGTCGAATGCGAACGTCAACGTCTGCCGGTGCTGGGCTTTTCAGTTTCCTTCAAGGCATTCGTGACAGTTCGGACACGAAAGTCAGGGACTGGATAAATCAACTTACCTCGAAGAATGTTTCGGCATATGAGGTTGCCAATAAAATCATAGATCAAGTAATATCAACAGGTGGCAGCCTAGAAGAGGAGTCTTGCCGGAATTCCATGGCTCAAGCGATGTCAGACCTTTTGACGATCGATCCCGATGTTGATTTACTCAACATGGACAACGACTGCATTTGGACTGTAATGGAACTGTTCATGGCAAACGAGGCATTCAATCGACTCAATCTGGATATCGGTCAACTGTTTGAAAGTGAGAGGTATTCCCCAAGAGAAGCCGTGTTCAGAATGAATGATATGCGGGATTATCTGAAGTCTGAAATATCCGCCCAAATACAGGAGCTAAGAATGAATACAGCCAACCCGACAAAAGCAGAAATGAACTCGTTACTTCAATCTGCAATAAAGATGACTTTTGAAGTGTTCGAGGAGGAAGCATGAGAAAGATCATTTGCGCTCCGGAACATCTTATTCCAGAGCATCTTAAAGAAGATACAAAATATTTCTCTATATACTCAAATCCTCGAAGAGAGAATGTTGGTTATTTTGGCTCAACTTTAATACTAGACGTTCAAGAAGCCGGTCTGCATCCTTCAGAGAGTATCTGGGATTTCAATACAATAGCTTTGTCAGTCGCAGCCGCTGATAATTCATTGAAAAGGAAAGACAGTGCTGATGGATGGACTCGACAAATTGATTTAACAGTTCATCTCTGTAATCCAAATATTTGGGAGACCGTAAAACAGAAACTTGAAAAAACGTTGAAATTTCTTACAGGGGATTTTTGGTTTCTCACTTTCAAGGATAAAGGTGTTTCTCTTCCTGTTCAACCAGTCAAAGAATTCAGCCTTTTTGAATCCTCTGACTTTAGTGAAGATTGTGTTTGTTTATTATCCGGTGGTGTAGATAGTTTAGTCGGTGCGATTGATCTGGTGAGCAAAGGTCACAGCCCAATTTTTGTTTCTCAGGTGGTTAGAGGAGATGCTGATACTCAACGAACCTATGCTGAGAGAATCTGTCCAGAAAGTCATCACTTCCAATGGAATAATAATGTTCATCGACCTGATAATGAATCCGAAGGATCAACAAGAGGACGATCAATCATTTTCTTTGCTTTCGCAGCATTGGCTGCCTCTGCTATTGAACAGTCCAACTCATCAGCGAACATTTACGTTCCTGAAAATGGATTTATCAGTCTAAACATACCGCTAAATTCAGGCCGAATGGGCAGTTTCAGTACTAAGACCACTCATCCAGTTTACCTAAAAGGAATTCAGAGTATTTGGAATAAAGTCGGAATTAATATGAATCTCATAATGCCCTATCAATTCAAAACAAAAGGTGAAATCCTTGCTGAATGCAAGAATCAACAGTTAATAAAAGAATTAGTTTTTCAATCGGTGAGTTGTGGAAAATATCGTGTGTACAAGATGCAACACTGTGGCAGATGTGTTCCGTGTTTAGTTAGGAGGGCTGCATTCCAACACTGGGGAGAAGTTGATAAAACGTGGGGGGGATACTATTCAGAACAATTAGAACGTATAAATCATGGAAATCCCGATGATGTAGGTGCCGCTGCCAATGCATGTTTAGTTGCCGAACAATCTGGAATTCGACGTTTGATTTCTGGACACCTATCTTTTGCTGATCACCAGAATCGAAATAACTTCGAGGGTGTCTTTTATCGAGGACTTAATGAAATTAAAAAACTTTTACTAGAGAAATGTGTTATATGATAGATCTACATACCCACCTTGATTTATACCCAAATGCACTCGATATTCTTGACCGTGTCAACAAAGAAAACCGTTTCACACTCGCCGTTACAACCAGTCCAAGAGCATGGATAGCGACATCACAAATTTTTAAAGAATATGATAACATAAAGGTGGCTCTTGGGTTACACCCTGAAATCGCCGATCAAAAGTACGACGAATTAGAAATTTTATTGAGTTTAATCTACAAATCGGATTCTATTGGAGAAGTTGGGATTGATGGATCTGTGAGGTATTCAAATACATTTGATAAACAAAAGCTAATTTTTGATTGCACTCTACGGGAGTGTGAAAAAGCTGGGGGTCGGATCATTAGTATTCATTCAAGATTAGCTAATTCAAAAATATTATCCATTATTAAAAAATATCCTGATTGCGGTATTCCAATTCTGCACTGGTTTTCCGGATCCATTGCTGAATTGAAAAAAGCTATTGAAATGAGATGTTACTTCAGTGTTAATTCACTTATGTTAAAAAGTAAAAAAAACAGAGACCTGGTTTCGCGAATCCCCTCAAAATTAATATTGCCAGAATCAGATGGACCTTTTGCGATTATTAATGGTAAGCCTATCATGCCTTGGGAAGCAATGGGTGTTTGTATCGTTTTGAGTAATATCTGGAATGTTTCACCTCAAGAAGCGAAGGAGAAGGTTATAGAGAATTTTAATGCTCTTTTAGAAGCTACAAATAGAAATCTGAAAGAAAGATAAAAATTATTTTTTTTTCTTAAATATTTGATCAGTGATATATTATATGTCTACTTGAGTGATTTAGCGTCCATGTGAATTATGGGAAATCAATCCATGATGTTAAGACAATAGAACTTATGATAACATAAAATGCAATCATAGGTCAACGAACCGATAATTCAATGATGACAGTGCTCCCTGTATAAATGATATTTATTTATATTATTAGGTTTTTTATATCCTATGGCAATAATAAGCATTCTATTATTCTTGCTTTTTCAATATCAGTTATGTTTAGTTTCATTATTTTAAAAATTGCCGCCAAAATTATTTCCTTAGGTGAGGTGTTATTTGAATAATTTATAATATTAATATCATTATTTAACCTGTTTTTATCCACTTGACAGTTTTGAGACTCGCAGAATATACTTGTATTACCTAAAGTTATAATATCTCACCCGCGGGTTCGATTCCCGCCGAAAACTAATTTGTATCAATTATTAATTGATATATTATTCCTTGCTTTCTGAAAGAAAAAATTCAACATCATCTATTTCTTCATTATTTCTTAAAGAATCATTTTTTGCATTAGCAACTAAACAAATTAGGCTGTCTAACACGGCAACAATATATATATGTGATATAGTGCCAAAAACATCGGTGTTGAGGGACTCAATACCCGTTGCTATAGCATAATCTGCATTATTTGCAAGCGTTGTATGCAATAAATCGGTAATTGCAATACACTTCATATTGTGCTTTTTTGCCAGTTCAAACGCTTGTAAAACCTGTTTAGAACTTCCAGAGTGAGAAATTCCAATGACAATATCATTTTCCGTTCCAAGGTTAATCATATTCAGATGCTGTTCGACAATATACGCACTACTGGCGCGAATCCCGATTCTTCCCAGTCTAAATGCAAAATCTACTGATGTGGGAATAGAATTACCTGCTGCAACTATATGCGCGGTATTACAGTCACAAATTAATTCTATGCATTTCATAGCGCTGTCATTGTCTATATTTGCTTTGGCTTGTATTAAATTACTAGAAATTTCACAGAATAAGTCTTGTATGTTTTTGGGATTTTTTTGTTGGATATCATTGCTGATAATCTGTCTTTTACCAAGATCATGAGCAAGTTGAAGCTTCATCTGATAAAACCCTTTGTATCCTAAATGTTTGCACAAACGGATAACAGTAGCATCACTGGTACCACTTAACTTTGCAAGCATAGAAACATTAGTGGTAACCGTATGCTCAGGGTTATTTAATATATAGTCTGCAATTTTTTTCTCAGCCGCAAAAATTTTTTTATAATTTTGACTAATATTATCAAGTACTGAATTTTCAAACTTCATTTTCTCTCCTAGGCGATGTTTATTATATTCGGTAAATGAAAAGAATCAATTTATAAAAGATAACCAACTCTATAAAACGGCTGACTCTGTCAAAATAAATTTTTAAATGGCTACTTCTTGCCATGCATATCGAATGGATAAAACTTTTATACCAAATACATCTCATTAATATTTTTTTAACGATATTACATATAAATTAACTATTATTTTACGGGAAAGTAAATCCATTACAACCGCAAATATATTCAGATAGTAATTCAAACTTCTAATATAGACTAGCCTATCACGTCTCCTATTCAATTCGAGAAAACGTAATTTAATATGGTTATTAGCATAAAGACTATAATTATTCGTTTTTCGTTAATTGCTTCATTTCTGACAAGTCATTTAAATTTTAACATAAGTAATTAAAATTTATAAGTTACGATTCTCAGTGAATACTTTATTCCTGTAAAAGATACTCATCTTTTACAGGAATAAAAATAGTACAATATTAATTATCAGAAAATGAATAAGCTATATTGTTTATGTTCTTTCTAGAAAATCGCGCCAAAGACAAGGGCATCATAAAATGGATATAGAGCACTTATGAATGTTGTATTATGAATTTTAAGAATCGTTGTTCTCTGATGATATTTACCTATACGCCATAGTTCATAAATGATAACATATAATTATATTTTTTCTATTTAATGTAATATGATACAATCAAGAAAATCAACTCAATTAGTATGACTATTAGGAACAAGTAAAACGTATCTGCCTGAATTCGTTTGTATAAAAAGATGCCGGCTGAACAATCAGACATCTTTATTCAGCCGGATGAATAATTATTTATTTAAAAAATCTGAAACATTTTTCTTGGTTACAAGTTCAAAAGGAATTTCAGTCTTTTTTGCATACGTTTCTCCTGAAGCAATTGCTAAAGCAACAAGTATACTGTTCTTTCCCTGAGCTTTTCCGTTCTGGAAAATAGTCGCGTCCAGTTCAGAATCTTCCACACTAAGAAGAGCGTCTTCGATAGCATCTACACCAATAATTATAATATCATCTTTACGCCCGGCATTTATAACCGCATTCAGTGCCCCCATCGCCATATTGTCATTTTCTGCAGCAATGGCACTGATTTCTGGATATTTTTGCAGCCAGTCTTCGGTTATCCGCATCGCTTCATCTCTCTGCCATCTTGCACTTAAGGATTCCAAAACAGTAATACCATTTTCTTTGCTAACAGCATTCTTAAAGCCCTCATCTCGCCCCATCTGAGCTGTATTTCCTATATATCCTTCCAATTGTAATACTTTACCTTTGGCCTTACCTTTTCCGCCAAGTCGCTCAATAATATAATTACCCATGATCTCTCCGGCATTAACATCATTAGAAAATACTGTCGCTGTTGCTTCATCAGCATTCGATGTCAGTGCGTTGACTATAACCAGAGGTATTTTGGCTTCTTTACATTTTGTAACAATAGGAGCACAGCCGTTTGCATCGGTAGAACTCAAGACAATAACATCAACTTTCATAGCAATAAGATCATCAGCCTGATTGAGTTGCTTCTGAATATCTTCTTCTGCATCAAATTGATAATAATCACTGATTTTACCACTCTCCTTCAATGCATCCAGTGTTACGCTCTGAGCATCATTGAGAATAATATTAAATTGATCTGAGCGGCTTTTCTGCAATACCCCAATTTCGATACCTTCCTCACTTGCTCTTAGTGTTATACAGAACAGAAAGGAAAAAACAACAGCCATGAAAATAACTGAGTAAAGTGATTTTTTCATAAAAACCTCCTAATTCCAATAAAATCAAAATAACGATTAAACAACTACACACGTATACAGCTTAATTTTGTTTTTGTTTCAATTTCATATCCATTATTACTGTCAAAAGAATAATAAAACCTTTTACTATCTGTTGATAAAATGAAGATACACCTAGTAGATTCATCCCATTGTTAATCAAACCGATTATAAGTACGCCAATAACCGTACCCTGAATTGATCCGACGCCACCGGTAAAACTTACGCCACCAATAACCGAAGCAGCAATGGCATCTGTTTCATATCCTACTCCCATGGCTGGCTGCCCCGCATTTACCCTTGAAGTAAGTAATACCCCCGCAACTCCTACGCATAATCCCATGATAGTATAAGTAACTAGTTTAATTCTGTTTACATTCACCCCAGAAGCGATGGCAGCGTATTCATTACCACCGGTCGCATACAGATACCTGCCAAAACGCATACGGCTCAACATGAAATAACAAATGATCGTAACTGTAATAAATACCAAAATTGAATAAGGAATTTTGTCAAACAACCGTCCCTGACCTATCAGTTTGAAGGCATCATTTCTTAAGGTATATGATCTTCCGTTACTAATGACATATGCAACGCCTCTAACTATTAACTGGCTAGCAATTGTAACAACAAAAGGAAACATTCTATAGCGAGATATAAAAAAGCCATTGAACAGGCCAACCAGACCACAAGCTAAAACTCCCATTACAACCGCCATGTATACCCCACCTCCATTGTTTAGAGTCGCACCAACAACAACAGAAGCAAGAGCAATTACTGATCCCACCGAAATATCAATGCCTTCCGATATAATTACAAATGTCATTCCCATAGCAATAATACCGTTTATACTAATCTGATTCAGAACATTAATAGTATTTTGCATAGTGCGAAATGTTGGGCTTATAACAAGCAGGAAAAGAATCATAATAAAGAGAATGATTAATATTCCCAAAAGACGCGATGAGGACAATTTGTTATTTTTTACAATTTTTTCTACTTTGTTTATGACCATTATTTATCTCCAAAAGACTTATTTAGAACATCTTCCTGCGTTACATTTCCTGCTGCAATTTCTTCACAAGTAAACTCACCTGTCATTTCTCCTTCATGTAACACAATAATTCTATTACTTAGTGACATAATCTCAGGCAATTCTGAAGAAATAAGAATAATTGCCATGCCATTTTCCCTAAATTTTACAATTAAATTATAGATATCTTCTTTTGCTCCTATATCGATACCACGCGTAGGTTCATCAAGGATTAATAATTTTGGCGAAGCCATAAGCCATTTGGCTAGTATCACTTTTTGTTGATTTCCTCCACTTAGATTTTCAACATTTATTCCAAGATGCGGAGTTTTAACAGAGAGTTCGGCAACTCTTCGATTTACTTCTTTCCGCTCCCGTTTGCGATTGACAATACTGCGCTGACTCATACGCAAGCTTGAAAGGCTTGTATTTTCCAAAATGCTTCGACACAGTACCAGTCCATATTCTCTACGATCTTCTGTAACCATCGCTATTCCACGTGAAATAGCATCTCTGGTATTACTGATTCGAATCTCTTTTCCATACATCATCACCTTACCAGAATCATAAGGGTCAAGACCGAAAAGTGATTTCATTGTTTCACTTCTTCCTGCTCCCACAAGACCAGAGAAACCCAAAACTTCTCCTTCATGGACATTGAATGAAATATTTTTAAAAAATCCTTTACGAGTAAAGTTATGAACCGCTAGTATTTCTTTTCCTATAATTGTATTTTTTGTATAATTTTTCTTTTTAATAGATCTTCCGACCATCATCTTAATAATTTCGTCACGTGAGGTTTTTTTTACCTCTCTTGTATCAATATATTTGCCATCACGAAAAACAGTCAACCTATCGCATATTTCATTTATTTCCTCTAAACGGTGAGATATATATATTATGCTTATACCATTGTTTTTTAGGTTGTTTATCGTATTGAATAATTCTCTGGTCTCTCCAGAATCCAATGAAGACGTAGGTTCGTCCATAATGACAACCTGTGAATTATAGGAAACAGCTTTTACTATTTCGATCATTTGCTGTTGAGCAATAGTAAGAGACTTCATTGGAAGAGAAGGATTGAAACTCATTTTGAATTTAGCAAGAAGCTCACGAGTCATTTCTTCCTGTTTAGTGACATCGGTTAAAATACGGTATTTCATTGGTTCTCTGTGTAGAAAAATATTCTCCGCGACTGTCATTTCCCTAATTGGATTTAACTCCTGAGCTATCATACTGATCCCAGTTTCAAGAGCTTTTACAGGAGTCAATGAAGTAAGTTTGTTCCCTTCAAAGAGAATTTCGCCGCTGGTGGGTTGATATATTCCTGTGGCAATTTTCATTAAAGTTGATTTTCCCGCTCCATTTTCTCCGACAAGTGCATGGACTTCTCCCGGCAATATTTGCAGATCAACATTATCCAAAGCCATGGTTCCAGGAAATTTTTTAGTTATATTTTTCATTTCAAGTACATATTTAAACATTTGAGTATCCTTTAAAACGGATGAAAACATATCTTCAGCGAAGGACACAATAACGGAATGATCCTCCTCCAGCTAATAGATAATTAGTGATTTTCCCGAAAGACTATCACGAATAGTGTCGCTGCTCTCGTAATGAGTTCGGGATAGCATAATGATTATTTGATTATTATTTATTTTTAGAAAACCGATTTGGATTTACGGAAAACCAAAGAGATTTTTTATAAAGTATAAGTTTTGTAGGGACTGAGCATGTTTTACCAGTATTTATATGTGCTGCTAGTATAGGTGTTGCTAGCTATAATATCGCACCGAAATATTATGGTAATCTTTATCGTGTAGCTATTTTTGAAAATTAATTTTCGTAAAATTCTAACAGGCAAATCCAATCATAGCAAAAGGACAACAACCGTTTTATGAAGTTTTATGCAAGATTTAAACCATGTTAAAATTAGCTTACCGTATAATTTCTCTTAGTCAAGAAAAAAAATTTTATTCCGTAAAAGCGGATTAATTACTAATACCTCCTGATCTATTATACATACCACTGTGCTTTTAGTTCTATAATTTTAAAATTTAGCAGCGAAAACAATCGCCACTAAAACCTTAAATATCAATATATTACACACAGTATGACTATAAAAAATCTGACGTGAACGATAAATATAATTAGAAAAATAAAATTTCATATAAATGCAAAATTATTAAAAATAAAATTTGACAAAGGATTTATTACGTGCTATAGTCAAAATAAAGGTCCTAATTATTATTTCATGAAAAATTATTTCACATGGTTGTGGCTTTAGTATAACAAAAGTAAAAATTCTGGTTAACAGTAGAATAATGTGAAATAATTTTGACTACCAAAATCGTCATCGCAAGCTGGTGCTCTGTTAGTATTTTCATTACAGAGCACTAAGCTTAGCAATTCATATGTAACTAACAATGGAGCTCCAGTGGATTACAAAGACAAATATTCAGAATATTATCAACAAATTCCGTCAGACATTACAAACTATAAGGGTAATGCCGGAAAAATAGCAATTGGATATACAAGCGATCTTGATGTTGTTGTTAAATGGGATACAAAGATTTTTGCGGAACTTATTGACATCTATCTGAAACAGACACCATTTTTACAGGATAATGATAGTATTGACTCAATGGAAGCATTGGTTCGGATTGTAAGCTATTATATGATCCATGGATTAGGTGGTGAAGTAAATCTAAGTAATTTTGATGTCTGTATGGATATTGAAAAACGATTTGAAACTGAATTTGCTTTAGGTGGAACCGGTGCCCAAAGTGCAGTGGCATTAGCTGCAGTTGGGTTTAATTCAATAGTTCATATTACTGATATGTCAAAAGAAGTAATCAGACTAATGGATGGCAAGGGACTGAAAATAATTACTAAAGATGGTGTTACGCCGATTATTGAAGGTGTAACCAGTGAATTACCAGTACGCCACATTATATTTCAATACCCAAAAGGTGAAAAGATATTAATTAATGGAGTTGAGTATGAGACACCTGTGTCCAATCGTTTAATTATTGATTATGATCAAATTCATAAATATATGCCTATTGAGATAGATTTTTTGAATTACTGCGAAATAAATGCAAAAAGCCTATACGCATACAGTATTTCAGGGTTTAATGCAATTGTTGATACAAACATCATAAAAAACAAATTGGACGATCTTGCCGCACATTATTCCCGGCTAAAGAAAAATAATCCTAATTGTATTATATATCTAGAAGATGCACATTATTTAAACCCAGAAGTTAAAGAATTGTTGTTTACAGGGCTTGCTCGTTATATTGACATTCTGGGAATGAACGAAGAAGAATTAATTGAGCAAACCCGAAGATATGGACATTCTATTGATAAAAATAGTTTAAGTTCTGTACTTGCAGGGTTAGCAGTAATGCTCGCTAAATATCCGGTAAAAGGCATCGTTATGCATACAAAAGACTACTCAATGTATTATGGAAGTGGAATTAAAGGGATTAATATTGAAAAAGGACTGACCTTGGGAAATCTAATGTCTGGGACACGGGCTAAAACGGGACGATATGGCTCTTATCTGGAGTGTGAAGATACATTAGAGCTTCCACTAAGCGAGGTTGGAATTTCATTTGCTAAGCAACTTTCTGAAATAGATACAGATAAGTGTGTGCATATAGTACCTTCAAAATATATGGAACATCCGAAGTATACAATTGGCCTTGGTGATACTTTTGTTGCTGGATTTTTAATTTCTCTTATAAAAACAGAATAGATATAACTTAAAAATTTACAGCTTCTCTTTAATATAAACACAACTTAAATATGAACGAAAAGAAATCATTGTTTACTTATAGTCATTATTAATACAAATAATATTTTTAATGATGGTTAAAATATTTCAAATAGGAGGAAATACATTGTTAATAAACATAAAAGAGATTTTATCAGTTGCTAATGAGCATAATTTTGCAGTACCAGCATTTAATATTGGCACTGGACAGATGCTAAAAGCGGTTATTGAATGCTGTGAAGAGAAAAAAGCCCCCGTAATACTAGCTCTGCATCCACTGGAACTGAATTTTCAAGGTGACAGTTTTATGAAAAGCTGTGTAGATATAGCTAAAAATACACGAATACCTGTTTGCATTCATCTGGATCATGGTTCAACACCGAATGATATTTATCATGCAATACGTACTGGGTTTACGTCGGTAATGATGGATGGATCATTACTTTCATTTGAAGATAATGTGAAAATAACCAAAAAAGTTGTGGAGATTGCCCACCCGCTTGGAATTTCTGTTGAAGGGGAATTGGGCACGATTGGTACTACCGGCAATGATAAAGAAGGTGGCAGTAATGTTATAGTTTATACTAATCCGGACGATGCAGTTAAATTTGTCAAAGAAACTGGTATTGATTGTCTGGCAATCGCCATTGGTACTGCTCATGGTATTTATCCAAAAGAATTTAAACCAGAATTGAAGCTTGATTTACTGAGTGAGATTAAAAAGAAGATCAGTGTACCAATTGTGCTCCATGGAGGTTCAGCGAATCCGGATGCTGAAATTTCCAAAAGCATAAAATTCGGTGTAAATAAAATAAACATATCATCAGATATTAAAGATGCATTTTATCAACGGTTGCGTAAAACTCTCTCTGATGATCCGAAGATTCGGGAGCCATTTGAATTATATGTAAATGCACTCGAAAGTATGAAACAAGTTATATGTCAAAAAATTGATTTATTCAATGATGCGGACAAAGTGCAATATTATACACTATAGAATAGCCTCTAAAGTAATTTATTCATAATGATGGTTTAAATCTGCCGTCTGCTGATTCTTACTCTCTCTTTCACTCAAAAAATGGGTAATTACGGCTACAAAAGAGGATAATGTCGAATTTTTGTAGAAAGTACGAATTCAGAATTAAACCTTATATTAGATAACTGTTACTCTATATTTTAATTAATCATGAATCAATACAAAGGAGGTTCACTTTTATGTCTAAGAAACAATTTAAAGAGGTTTTCGCCACTGGAGAAGGAGTGTTACAATTGATACCCAGTTGGGTTCCTCGTGGTTTTAATGAACCTGGACACCGTCTAAGACTACACCCAGATGATTATTTTGCTTTTGGAATGGAGCGCGGTGGAATTTGTGAACGCTGGCTAGGATCTGTAACAGTAGCTCTTAACGGACCGGAAACCGGTCCTACTGAAGGGATGAGTTTTGTTCTTGCCGATGCCAAGACAGGTGAGAAATTTCTTTTTGCAGATGCAGTTGAAGAACTTGGCGCAAAACTTATTGGAGAAAATTTACAAAAGAAATATAGTACTTGGCCTACTTTTGCCAAACTGTATGATTATAACAAACCGTTATTCCATCATCTGCACCTTACCGAAGAAAGAGCTAAAAAAATTGGGCGTCATGGTAAACCAGAAGCATACTATTTTCCAATTCAATATAACTCATACCTAGGACGTTTTCCTCTAACCTATTTCGGGTTTGATCCTTCTGTAA
This sequence comes from Planctomycetota bacterium, assembly GCA_963677015.1. Taxonomy (GTDB): domain Bacteria; phylum Planctomycetota; class SZUA-567; order SZUA-567; family SZUA-567. The sequence continues at coordinate 626,034 of OY781533.1, read as the reverse complement.
CTAAAGAGCAAGTGAAGGAATGTATCAAAAATTATGAAAAAAATGATACCCGTATAACTGAATTATCTCGTGCTTATCGTGTTCAACTGGGAACAGGCTGGTACACTCCTGCTGGCGTAATACATGCTCCAGCTTCTGTAGTAACTTATGAACCGCAATGGAATAGTGATGTAAACACAATAATGGAAAACGTAACAATGGGTGAGGTTAATCCCAAAAATATGTTGACTGATTGCCAGTCAAGCGAAGAAAAAGGTGATGTTGACGCATTATTCGAACAAATAGACTGGGAAGAAAGCACTCGCCCGGATTATAAAGAAACTTATTTTCGCCTTCCTGTACGATTACCAAAGACTCAAGATGGATTATTGGAAAAATGGATAGCGTATAATAATGACTGGATCGCAGCTAAAGAAGTTACTGTTATGCCAGGCATGAGTATTACGCTGAAAGATGAGGCTTGCTATTGCGCATTGGTAATACAGGGACATGGAACATTTGGTGTATATGAATGTGAAGCACCAGGTGTACTGCGTTATGGCGATATTTCCGGTGATGAATTCTTTGTTTCAGAACATACAGCGGCTAAAGGGATTAAAATAGTTAATACCAGTAGATATGAACCATTAGTTATACTTCAGAACTTTGCCAACAATAATCCAGCAGTTCCACATAACGTTGGGTAAAATTGTTTGTGGAATTGATCTGCTCACATTAGCAATACAACTTAATAATATAAAATATTATCTCTATTCTGGCAAGAACCAAGTGGCACAGGCACGCAGGACTTGCCAGAATAAACCTCTCAAACAAATATTAACCCAACTTAAAACACACGCAGTTCCCCATAACATCAACCTTCATCCCATCGACACATCCACCCAACTCGCTGTCATCATCAGCCGTGTTCAGCCACTTCATTAAATCTGAAGTGACTAAGAGATAATTCATTTAAATGCTACTTAAAAATAATTATCTATAAGCAATGTTTAGTGGGGGTATAATTGGGGGCATATTTATTATGAAGCATTTCTCAATATATTGATATAGCAGCAGTTAACGCACCATATGATTCCTTGCCCAAAATTCACTAAAAAAATCAGCATGTTATAACTTTTACTACTTTCATGCGATGTCAGAAAAAAGCTTAACATTTAACAACATTTAGGGTATTTGTTGGGGGATCATCGCCAATACAAATGATATTACCATTCCGCTATATAATAGCCTATAATTTCACACTAGCATAAACCATTTACTATATCACTAAGATTATCTAACATTATTTTTTCGAGCTAAGAAAGAACTGAAATTGCGACATGATACAAAGCTCGCAACCATAGACTGAGGATACCTGCTTGTTCATATTGACATCTATACCAGAAAAAATATAAGTAATTTTCAATTTCAGTATTATACTTAACACATATCTGTAAAAAAGCACCTTACTTATAGACTGTTAACCTATTCACGACAAATTTTATCAGCCAAATTATCCGATACTTTCAAATTAGCCGCAAACACCTCTTCATTCTGATTCGCAACCACAACAAATAAACCATCGATAATATTCAGCTTGGCGATACGAGATGCCGTTTCATCAGAAATAAATTTCGACGAACTCGTAGCAGTAGAGCACAAGGTTATATTGCTTAATTTTGCAAGTTTTGAAAAACAATACCCCGTGACACATATTATCTTTGCTCCTCTACTCTTCGCAACAGAGACCGCCTGAATTAGTGAACTACTGCTTCCTGAATGCGAAACCACCAATATAATATCGTTTCTATCCATCAATGCCGCCTGAATGATCATAACATTCGCATCATTAGTATATTCAGACTTGAGACCAATTCGCTGAAATTTGTGATATGCATCCCCTGCAATCAATGCCGAAGCCCCCAGCCCGAAAAAATAACGTGATTTCGCATTCAAAAGATAATACGCCGCATCCTCCAGAGCGCGAAAATCCAGAATTTCATAGGTTTCATCGAGAGAATGCTTTGAAATATTGAATACCTTTTGCATTATTGCAGCAGTGTCATCATTTACTCTAATATTTACCATTTCATCAAACGGCTGCTGTTTAACATATTCAGACAGAACCGCCTTCAACTCTTTAAATCCTGAGAGTCCGATACGTTTAGCAAATTTAACTATTGCTGGAGGTGATATAGAATTATCACATGCAATATCTTTCAACTTAAGTCGCAAAATCTGTTCAGCTGTCAAAGAAAATATATAATCAACCAGTTTCTGTTCCGTCTTCGACATTTCCGGATATAGCATACGAATTTGGGGGCCTATTTTACCAGAGCACATAACTTTCCTCCCACTAGTATCTATTATAAATATACCATTAAAGAAAATAACTATATCATATATTTTAATATATATTATTATGAAGTATCACATAACTCACAGTATACCGTTGCTGAATTAATCTACCAACACGAGCATAAAATTGTTGACCATTACTTCAAGTTAACTCATATTATATTGCAAATAACCGTCTATCGCTGCTCCTTCTCTGGCATTCGCAATATTCTGCATAGCAAAATTATATTATTGATTCAAACAATTATTAATCTAAATCACAATCTAAGACTGCTGATACGAAGCTTCAAATAATTTACTTGCAATATCTGCAGATCTGCCGATCTCCTGTACCACATTGACAAGCACTTCTTCAATAAAACTAATAGACAATAAATTAACATCTAACAGTTAAGTAATAGTCTACCCATTGTTTTACTGATTGAATCTTTATGAATAGTAAAGATAGTAGTTAAAATATAACTCCACTCCAGATAATTAATAGCTTTTGCATTCTGATTTGGTATCCCGTTATGCGGACGGCAATACTTATCTGTTTTTTCTGCTAAGTGAACGCGACAAACAAATGGTCGTACACTCCATATCCGGCACGAATTATCCTGTTGATCCAGAAACACACATGACTGATCATCCTCATGCTGATTATTCCAGTTTGTCTCCCCAGTAAAGTTAAGATCATCATCTACAGCAATAAATTTCAGCTGCCGCTCAACTTTATCATAGTCAATCGGTATATTATTTTCATTGCAGAATGCGGTAATATCATTAGCCTCTTCGTCAGTACAGAGAACCGGTTCATAACAGCAATTACAGCATCCTTTATGGCAAAAAGGAGGCGGATAACCTTGAGCAATTTCTTTTTTTACAAGACCGTCAAGTTGGTCATTAATACGCTCATGAAAAATTGCCGTGCGATTTGTTTTTGTAAACAAATATTGTTCGGCAATCTTGCGAATTTCTCCCCAAAATATTGCAGAGGAGATACGAGGGAGCTCATTGTAAAGCGTACCATAAAAAACAAAGTCACCATTATTTAAAACGTTAGTTTCAACCCATTGCTTGTTTTTATATTCAGACTCATTGTATAGTGGATATGACATATCTATTACTTTCTATCTGATTCCTGCAGCTTAAGAAAATCTATTCAACTGGCAGAGAAAACAACTAATCACCCAAGCTCCGCTCCCTCTTCAACTTATCAGGTACAGCCTACAGCTTTTTATTCCTGTTTTATTAAACCACTTGACATTATTCATACTAGCAGTGACGATAGTATTGCCTTCAACGAATATTCAGTATTATACAACTTTAAGATTACAATACTATTACTTATTACATAACTCAAAATATACCGCTGCTAATTAATTCTGCCGGCCTGAGCTTAAAATTATAGACCATTATTTTAAGTTCATTCACATTACATTGCATTTGCCCGGTTATTGCTGCTGTTTCTTCAGCATTTACAGTATTCTGCATAGTAACATTTTCTATCTGCTCTAAACCGCTATTAATCTGAATCACACTCTGGGCCTGCTGATGTGAAGCTTCAGCTATTTCACTTATAATATCAGCCGGTCTAGCGATTTCCTGCTACATATTACCAAAAAGCTCACCTGTAGAGCTAGCTACAACGTTACCATTGTTCACCTCTGTAACTACCAAAATTTATCATTTAAAAATCCTACTATTTATAATTCTTAATTTATTCCGAATATACAAACCTCACAATTAATCAACAACTATTGCAAACACATATCATAATGTCGTCAACTCTTATAATAAAAAACAGCCAGCGAATTAACTCGCTGGCTATATATCATATATATTCAAAACCTGTATTTAAATTAAACTTCTTTTAGAAACAATAACCTATTCAGCAATGTAAATGCTCACCTGCTTCCAAATATAAACAAGCTCAAAATACCAAAGTCAAAATAATAAAATAAATCACTTCTTAATAATACAACCTTATGCTTAATTTTTCTTACCTGCCCACATCTCAATTTCAACCATAAAGGTCTCAAGCAAACCAGTCTGCACCGCTGTACGACACGGTAAAGGCTGCTTGAAATAAGTCTTATAGATATCATTAAACCGCGGCCAAAGCTTCAGATCAGTCAAATATACATTTGTTTTGAACACGTCATCAATGGTACAGCCAGCATATGACAGCTGTTTTATACAATTTTCCATAGTGAATTTGGTTTGCTCTTCAATACTGTCACCAACAACCTCTCCGTCCATATTAATTGGAGCCTGTCCTGAAATAAGCACAAGTTTATCTGCTTCCACTTCTAATACCGGCGAATAAGGACCTGCTGTTACATGCTGCACAGCACCTTCTGGAACTCGTTTTACAGACACATTTTCTCCTTCTATTTTATCAATGATACGTAGGATAAATTCACAAATTAATAATAATTTTTAATATTCCGCTTCCACCTCATGAAGCTTTGTAATTAATACGTCCACTTCATCATCAAATATTGTCATCGGGTTTAAATAACAGTACTTGCCCTCTGGTTTTACAAATACAGCCGAGCTGCCGCTGCGCATCTTAGCTGCAAACTCACTCAAACTGTATTGATTTTTCAGCATCACCCGTATATATGGCATTGGCTGCGCAGCTTCATTAGGGAATATTCGCTTCATAGCATAAACCTTGCTTGAACTAAATTCAGCAATAATTTTCCTGATCATATCTTCCGCCCTCCTGTTTTCAACTTCAGGATCAAGCTGCATATACTGCTCAAGAGCTGAGTATAGCCCGACAATCTCTTCACGCCCTGTTTTCAACATTCTGCCAAAGCCGTAGTTTGGAAAATTCGTCTCATGAACTATATTCATAAAAGCGCTTTTCCCCACAATCAAACCACTGGACTGCGGACCCCGTAAATACTTCCCGCCACTGAAAATTGCAACATCCGCACCCATTTGAGTAAACTTCCAGAGATTTTCTCGCGGCGGAAGTTGTGCAGCCGCATCAACAATAACCGGCAAATTATGTTTTTTGCCAACAGCTATTGTTTCTTCCAGTGACAACGATCCGGGAGTATCCATGCCGAATGGCGAAGAGATAAAATAGAAAATCGCCGCCGTATCAGGAGTAATCCTGCTTGCCAGATCTTCAGCAGTCATACTGTCCGGAATGTTAGGATACCCTGCCCATACCTGCTTCGCACCCAGTTGTTTTACAACATAGTCATATGGTATATGCTGAGATGCCAGACCCAATATTTCAGATTTAACAATTTCACCGGTAGTCAGATACCGAGTTTTCTTATTATATTTCTTTCCGATTGCACTTACCGCGCATAGATACAGCCCGGAATCCGCTCCATTACAGATAGCGCTGCTTTCATTATTTGTAAGCGTGGCAATCTTGTTTTGCACAGCCTCTTGTAATTTGGAAATTTCCACATGACTGTTTGCTGCGTCAGTCATTGCCGCCAGAGTTTCCGCACTCATTCTGGAACCACCCACCATAGTATAGGTTCCAGCTGCATTAATTAACCTGGTCACCTCCAAGTCATCATAGATTGACATAAACCGCCTTTCATGATATTAATTTCAAAATTCCTAACGCGGCAACACACAGACCTCTTTATTTTTATCATACCCATAGTCTGCCGGCAGCTCTTTATAAGGCAATGCCGCTCTCGCATTCAAATCCCAAACCAATTCGCCCGCCCGAAACGTCATTTCACACTCAAGCCGCTGGCTTCCTGAATTTGCTGCATTTGCAGTATCAGCAAAACAGAAATCCCCATGGCGGACAGACCAGACAGCGACATCAGCCTCCGCCCCGATATCCAAGTTACCAAGATCATCACGATGATACACTTTAGCCGGATTACTCGTACAGCTTCTGAACAAATCAAAATATGAAATATCACCACATGACAAAATTTTCGATAATGTACTCTGTAGATCAATTGCGGTATTCATACTCAAAATATGCAGATCCGTTGATATTGTATCCGGATAAAAGCCCTGCTTAATCGCCGGCACAGCATTTCTAAAGATAAAACTTCCTGCACCATGTCCCAAGTCAAACTTTATGCCTCTTTTACGCGCCTGCCATAGGTATGGGTATATTTGTTCATTTTCATCAACCACCGGCACCGGTCCCCTGAAGCAATGTGTTGCAATATCACCACACTCAAGATAATTTTCCAGCAAATCCTGAAAAGGACGTTCCTTTTTAAAAACACCAAAATCAACCATAATAGGCACTTCAGCCTTTTGTTGCACCAATTTAGCATATTCAATATCACGCCAATCCGGATGCATATAATGTGCTACCTTTATACCTATGATTGTATCACTATTCGCCTTATAACATTCATCAAACGCAGTAGCGTCATTCGACTCAGGAAACTGTTCCACCATGAGTGAACTCATCCCATAGTCAGCTATATTCAAAAGAGCCAAAACTCTAGTCTTAACCCGGTTTATTACCGTCTCTTTAAAGTGACCGAAGTTAAAGCAACCTGCAGTTCCGGTATCCACCATAGTTGTCACGCCACTTTTAAAACTGTGCATATCCGGCTGTATACTGTAATCCCCAGCCCAGGCCTTTGCCATCCCGCTGGTATGATATACATGTGTATGAGCATCAATCAGACCAGGAGTAACCATAAGACCACTCACATCAAGCACTCTTTCAGCGTCAGCGGTATGAAGTTCAACCGCCACTTCCGCAATCCTGCCGTCTTTGGCGATGGCAACATCACATACCTCATCAAGACCATTTTTAGGGTCGATAACCCGGCCGTTTTTTAAAATATACTTATACTCTTCTTTTGTTTTCATCATAAACCTCCTTATTTCAGCAGATTCAACAACAGATGTGACACCCATGGGCTCAAAGCTATCCAGACATATATCACCATAAAAATAGCAATAAACATACAGGCATATTTCATAGTAGATAACGAGTTAGCCTTGGCTATTCCCTGCCCGATAAACAGGTTTACCCCAACAGGCGGCGTGACCGCTCCTATCATAGCTCCCAGAGTAATAATAATTCCAAAATGTATCGGCGAGACATGCATCTGCTTTAATATCGGCAAAAACAACGGCGTATAGATTAATATTATCGGAGTTGCGTCGAGGAACATCCCGGTAATAAAGACCAGTAGTACCACAAATAAAAGTATTAAACTTGGGTCATGTGTAATACTCAATACCCAGTTACCGATAGTAAGAGGAGTCTGACTTATAGTGAGTAATCTTGCAAGTGCGGTAGCAAACGGAACAATGAATATCACCGCACCTACAGTCTTACAGGTTTTAAGGAGAATGTCTTTTATGTCACTCCAGGTCAATTCTTTATGAATAAAGAAGCCGACAATAAACGAATAAACAACTGCAACCACAGCCGCTTCCGTAGCCGTAAAGACACCAGAATAGATACCTCCAAGTATTATAATTGGTGACAACAGCGCCCATTTAGCATCCCAGAACGTCTTTTTAATACTTGAGAATGACATCTTTAAATCAGGATGCGCCACATCAACACCAGTCACCAGCGCATAAACAGTATTCGTCAGAATCAGCCCCAGCGCTACAAAGATACCAGGTAAAAATCCGGCGATAAACATATCAGAAACCGAGACCTCGGCGACTACCGCATAAATGATCATCACTACTGATGGTGGTATGATCGCCCCCAAAGTACCGGCGATAGCTCCAAGCGCTCCGGAATATCCGGAGCTGTACCCCTTCTTATTCATTTCAGGAATCATCATTCCGCCGATAGCCGCAGTAGTTGCACTTGCAGACCCACTTATAGCGCCAAAAAACGAACATGACAACACCATTATTGAGCCAAGGCTACCCGGTAATTTGAGCAAAATACTTGCTGAAAAAGCAACCAGTCGCCTTGAAAGCCCGCCTGTTTCCATCAGATTACCTACAAGAATAAACAAAGGGACCGCAATATAAGAAAAATTGTTTAATCCGGTAAAGGTCACCTGAGAAATAACAGACGTTGGGATATCAATCAGATATGCAAAGAACAGTGCGGCAATACCCAGCGAATAAGCGATAGGGATACCCAACAGCGCCATACCCAGAAAAAACATTAAAATAATTAAAGCCGTCATATTACTTATCTTCCTCCAGGCACTTTCTACCCAACGCATTAATGAACCGTTGTATGTAACGGACACCAAGCAGCACAAACATAATCAATTCCAACGCATACATTACGCTCATTGGTATTTCCAGAGCCGGAGATATCTGATCTACAAAATAAGCATTCTGAATCATGAAAATTGTCTGATATGCAATGTAGAATGAGAATGCCGCACAAATGAGATCAACAAACCTATCCCGAACCATTCGAGCCTTTTCACCGATCAACAATTCCAAAACCTCAATTTTAATCATGGAGTTATCCTTCGCAGCCAAAGATGCTGAAAGATAAACCATAATAATATATGTAAACCGTGAAAACTCTTCAGACCAGTCAAGCGGCAGATTGAACACAAAACGAAACAACACCTGGAGGAAGGTTATAACACTCAAAATAACCAGCAATAATACACTGATCTTTTCATCCAACCGTTTAAGTAACATATTACTCCCCTTAACATAAGATGTCGCAAAAACGGAACTACCCCAAACAATTGAAATTTTCCATCGACATCAGAATGGTCACTGACATCACCTTCAGAATAATTTCATAAAGGCAGCCACCTGACCAAGAACAAAGATATTACATACCCATTTCCTGCTTCAGCACTTTGAACAATTCAGGATCACTCTTATTCCCATATTCCTCAATTACCTTAAATCCCTTTTTAAAGAGCTCAGCTTTTACCGAATCATCTACATCATTAATCTGCACTTTTCCGGTAGCCAGCAATTTTTCATAAGCTTCCTTTTCCCCGGTATTCCAATTGTCATTCATATAATTTCTGGCAAGAGCGATACCTTCTTCGAATATTTTCTGATCCTCAGGCGGCAGGTTATCGAAATACTGCTTGCTTACGACAAAGCATACGAGTGAAGCAATGTCCTTAGTCAATGAAATATAAGGCTGAACCTCCTGAAAGTTATTGCTTAGTATTGTTGTAAGAGGATTAAACTGGCCATCAACAACCCCTTGCTGCATTGCTGAGAACAACTCACTGAACGACATTGGTACTGGATTAGCCCCGACCTCATTGAAAAAATCAAGTAGAAAAGCATTCTGCACACAACGTAGCTTTATTCCTTCAATGTCACTGGCCTTTACAATCGGTCTGACACTATTAGAAATATTGGTAAAACCGATAGTACCAAAGCCAAATCCCAGCAATTGTGACTTTTTAAGGGTATCAAGCAGTTTATTACCAAAGTTACCGGTAAGCAGTCTTTTAATATCATCAGCATTTTTTAAAAGATACGGTGAGGACAAAAGATTAAAACTCTTGTCGAAATTTGAGAGCGCGGAAGTACCACTTGGACACATCTGAATAATCCCCTGCTGCATCTGCTCAATAGCTTCTTTATCATCTCCAAGCTGATTATTAGGAAAAATCTGGACATCATATCTGCCGTTAGTCTTTTCCTCGACATACTTCTCCATCAGACGCAGACCTATAACCTCATTATGAGTCTCAGGAAGACCCGCAGAAACTCTAAATATTTTAGCACCAGCATAACTCTGAGTTGCCGCAAAAGCAGACAGTACTACAGCAATCATTACCTTCAAGAATAATTTCATAGTTTTCTCCATAATTTATAATAAATATCATGCCTATCATAGACGACTACCAACCGCTCACATATAATATTTCATACTTTTTTTCAGGTACTCTCTTCACCCGTGCAAACATTTTCTACAATTGCGAAACATACCAACAACAATTATGAATAATTATTTGCATGAAGCTTTAAAATCAACAAATTTATTTGAATATTACTCTACACACCGACTATAGTCAAACTTTTTTTTTGATTTTAATGAAAATATTATTTATTATTTGATTTATGCTCAACTGCAACTAGAGACTTGATAAATATTGAATATTTATAATTTAATTTGATATGATTTAGGACAAGGAATCCCTGTATCAAGCCGGAAATACAGGGTTAATCTTCATCAACTGTATTTTCCCTGACCTGATCGAGATAATTGTATAGAGTAAACTTGGATATACCGAGAAATTCACAGACACGTTCGCTGGACTTCGATATTAGAAATACACCTTTATTATCAAGAGTTTCAATAACGCATTTTTTCTCATTACGATTCATTTCTTCAGGATTTTTCCCGATATTCTTAACAACGTCAGCCAGAATATTCTCTAGCAATTCTTTAATATTGCCGGCAAATATCTCTTTATTTGAAGATTTAGAAACAGTAGCTGAAGGGTTAATCCCTGATAAATTTCGCAACTTGTCAATCATCTCACCAACACCGGTTATATTATAATTAATACAGAGAGATCCGATAACCTTTCCCGAAGAATCCCGCAGAAAAGTTGTTGAAGACTTTACCAACTTACCATTATGCAGCTGCGTAACATAATTATAGTCATCCCCGTTGACTGACGGATTGCGCAACACCTCCAGCCCCAGATTACTGCCGCAATCTCCAACTCGCCTCCCGGTAATGTGACCATTTTCAATAGCAACAATAGTATGGTCATAATCTTTAGTTAAATCATGAAGAACAACTTCACAATCATAACCAAACTGCTCGGCAAGCATTTTAGTCAAGCGTTTTAAAAAGTCCCATTCATCTTCGATATTTTCCATAATTTCACCAACTTTATAACATACCATACGAAACTAAGATTAAAACTATTAATTATATTTTGTGAATTATACCCACAAATAGACTATTTATATAACAAAAAGTATGATTTTGCCAAAAGTTTATAACAATTAATTAAAATCAGCTTAACTCAAACCATCTCACTTCATATAAAATAGCAAGAATAATCATTTTAACTATTAAAACCAAACAAGATAATAATATGTCACAATAGCAAGGTATTATATTTACTGCATTTACACTTCAAGCCAACAGCTTCCTAGAGCTCAATTAGTAAGTTAGAGCCATGCCAGCAGCAGCACTCAAAAGAATTCCTGCAAACAACATCAGAATCAGTAAATTAATAAGCCAGCAAAAATATTGCTGGCTTATTTACTAGCTTTTAATACCGCAATTCTGCAGCTTTTACTTCAAAGAGTGCTAAGACATACAAAGAAATATAATACTTCTAAGCCAACCCAGCAAATCTGTTAAAAGAGAGTCAGCAAATTACTGGCAATCTCAACCTCATTACTGGCAGAAGGAATTAATTCAAATCCGATTGTTCCCTTATAATTCAATTTCCGAAGAGTCTTCCAAATCATATCGAAATTAATCTCACCAGTACCCGGTTCCGCTCTTCCAGGTACATCAGCAATATGAATATAACCAATATGCTCAATGCATTCATTCAGAGTATTAATCAACTTACCCTCACTAAGCTGCATATGATAAATATCATACGTTATTTTAACATTGTTACTCATTGCCGGAGTAACGGCAGCTACAGCATCCCTTGTAGATGACAGAAAACACCCTGGATGATCAACCTCTACATTCAATGCCTCCAAATTCAGAGTTACCCCCGCATCTTCGGCAATTGGTGCCAAGCGGACAAGAGTTCCAGCCATAACCGCCATTTTCTCACCATATGACTTTTCAGCATAGTCATTAAGAACAACACCATTCTCGCTAAGGCCATTAGAATGTATAATCAAATTATCACATCCTAAATAATGAGCCGTCTCAATTGATTTTTCAACATACTCAATATATTTTTCTGTATGCTCTATATCAATTATTGACAAATCCTTATCACCGGAAAAACCAGTTAATGTTAGTTCATACTTATCGAGCATAGATTTTATTTTACCAATATCCTTCCCATCCCAATCTGAGAATTCAACATGTGAAAATCCAGCTTCTTTCGCTTTTTCAAATCTGTCATAAAAATCATACTCAGAGAAAAAAGACCACAGACAAAGTGATTTAATCATTAGTTTCTCCTTAGCATATTTCCGAGATCTTTACCGGACGACTCTCATCAAGCGACTTCTGAGCCGCAAGTCCAATAAGTACTGAGGCCAAGCCATCATTACCAACCACCGGGGTTTCCAGATCATTGGCAACAGCCTTTATAAACTCTTCAATTTCAATTTTATACGATTCTGCATAACGATCAAAACAAGAATAAAGCGGAGTAACACCTGAAGCGGCATCCTTTGTCATGATATTAATATTAGTCGGGAAATCATTATCCGCTGTAACAACACCTTTATTGCCAAAAACCTCAACTCGCTGATCATAACCATAGACCGCTTCCCGGGAATTATCAATAACTCCTAAAGCGCCATTCTTAAACTTGATACTGACTATTGCCGTATCAACATCTCCGGCCGCACCAATACCTTCATCAACAAGCACTGAACCATATGCAAATACTTCCTCCGGCTCGCTTCCAGACAAAAACCGCACCATATCAAAATCATGTATCATCATATCCAGGAAGATTCCCCCGGAAACCTTGACATATTCAACAGGTGGAGGTGAGCAGTCACGTGAAGTTACTTTTACAACATGAACATCACCAATACTGCCATCGTTGACAGCAGCCCTAACTCTACTGAAATTATGATCAAATCTTCTATTGAATCCAACCTGGAATTTTACCCCAGCCTTCTTAACTTCCTCTAAAGCTAACTTTATCTTTGCCACGTTAAAGTCGATAGGTTTCTCACAGAAGATATGCTTCCCTGCTTTGGCACTGGCAATAATTATATCTGCATGGGTATCGGTGGAAGAACAGATTAAAACCGCCTCAATCTCCGGATTTGCCAGAATCTCATTATAATCATCAGTAACTGCACTAATACCATTCTGCTCTGCCCACTTTTTAGCCCCCTCCAGATAAACATCTGAAACCATTGCAATCTCAACTCCCGGAATACTGCTTATAATAACCTGACCATGAATCTTACCAATTCTGCCGGCTCCAATTAAACCAAGTTTCATTTTCACTCCTTATTGTCTATTCGTATAAAAATCTATTTAGCTGTTGCAACAGCACTATGCATAGATTTATGTTTTGCAAATCTTCTTGCTTTCGCTTCTACTCTGCCGCGGACCACATCAGAAAATACAGCAATAATAATTATCGCACCGATAACAACATACTGCATATCTGAAGATGCCTTGAGCAAAATCAACCCATTACGTATTACTGCAATTAAAAGCACACCAATCATGGTTCCGGCAACTGTTCCCTTACCGCCGGCAAAAGACGCACCACCGATAATTACCGCAGCAATAGAATCAATATCTGCGGTTGTACCTGCCAATGGCAAAGCGCCGCCAACACGTCCGACAAAGATTATTCCCGCACAACCACACATAAATCCGGAGAAACAGTACACAAAAGTCAACACAGCCTTAACATTTATTCCGGAAAGCAGCGCAGCCTCTTTATTTCCTCCGATAGAGTATATCTCTCGCCCTAATGTAGTTCTGTTCAGAAAAACATGTGTAATTAAATAAAATATAAGTACAATTATAAAGGGTAACGGAAAACCGCTTATTTCTCCTGCGCCAGCAATTTCCACACCTTTTGGAAAATTGACAATAGGAGCCGCAGCCGTAATAATAAGTGCGATACCTCTAGCTATATTTCTAGTTGCAATTGTTGAAATAAATGGATGCGGTAAATTCAGCTTGGTCAAGAGCAAGCCATTAATTAATCCCATAAATGTCCCAACCAGTAAGCACACCATAACCAGAACAAATGAGTTTGTAACTCCATATGACCTCATAATAATACCCATGGTACAAATGGAAAGCGCCATAATCGGTCCAACGGAAAGATCTATACCTGCAGTAAGAATAACCACCAGCATTCCGAGCGCAATAAGAGCTGTAGTTGCAGACTGTCTCAATATATTCATCAAGTTATTGTATCTGATGAAATTTTTTGAAACAAAGGAAAGGAGCACACACAAAACTATTAATGACAATAACGGAGCCAGTTTAAACACTATCTCTTTAAACGATAAATTCATTAGTTTACTAAACATCTATAACACCTCCCATTATGCTATTTCACTGCCCCAGGCAGCAGCCATAATATCATTTTCATTAAACTTTGGAGAATCACATTTGATATTCCCTGTAATTTTCCCAGTCCTCATAACAATAGTTCTATCACACATACCCAGTATTTCCGGCAATTCTGAGGAAATTAGAATTACCGCTTTCCCTTGCTTTACCAGATCATTGATTAAGTTATACACCTCGACTTTTGCACCCACATCAATGCCTCTGGTAGGTTCATCGAGTATATATATATCAGCCTCTGTATTCAGCCACTTACCGATAACCACTTTCTGCTGATTACCACCAGAAAGAGATCCTACAGGAGTTGAGTCATCAGGGGTTTTAATACGTAATGATCTGATATTACGCTCTGAAGCTCTCTTCATTTTGCGGTTATTAAGAATCATTCTATCAGACATTTTCTTCATGCAGCTCATTGTCAGATTTTTATATACCGACTCATTCAGAACCAACCCCTCACCTTTTCTGTCTTCAGTAACAAAAGCAATTTTGTTGGAAATTGCTTGTCGAGGATTAGTGATTTTTACTTCCTTATTATGAATAAATATTTTTCCTGAATCGACTTCATCAATGCCAAAGACACAGCGGAAAAGTTCAGTTCTACCGGCACCAACAAGACCAGAAAATCCCAGGACTTCACCACTATGTACACTGAATGAAATGTCTTCAAACACACCATAGCGTATAAAATTCTCTACACGAATATATTCTTCTTTAATTTCTGCCGGTTTCTTAGGAAATAAATCAATTACCGATCTTCCTACCATAGACTCTATAAGTGAAGCATGCGTCATCTCACTTACAGGAGCCGTTTTTATAAGTTTGCCATCTCTTAATATTGTAACCACATCACATATTTCAAAAACTTCCTCAAGTTTGTGCGATACAAACAGTATTGCCACTCCTTTGTCTTTCAAAATACGAACAACCTTCATTAATTCTTTTACTTCGCGTTCACTAAGACTTGACGTCGGTTCATCCATAATCAGTATTTTTACATCTTTTAAAATTGCCCGTCCTATCTCTATCATCTGCTGCTGACCGATACCCAACTTATTTAAAAGTGTCTTTGGATTTAAATCCTGACCAAGTCTCTGCATAATGTCACGGCTCTGCCTGTCCATCGTTTTATAATCAAGAAGGTGACCAGCGCCTTTTATATATTGCCCGAGGAAGATATTATCGGTTATTGACAGTTCACTTACAATATTAAGTTCCTGATATATGCAGCTAATGCCCATTTCCTTTGCCATACTCAGGCTTTTTAAAATAACTTCGTCACCCTGTATTTCAATACTACCCTCATCCGGTGTATATAGCCCTGTCATGCACTTTATCAATGTTGACTTACCCGCTCCGTTTTCACCTAAAAGCCCGTGAACCTCTCCCGGTTTCAAAGTTAAAGAGACATCATCCAACGCCAAAACTCCCGGAAACACCTTGGTTATATGATTTAATTTCATAACTTCATTAGACATATTATATACTCTCTATAAGCAACAAAACAAATTGTCATAATATGCTAGAGAATGGCTGCAGCAAAATTTTAAACTCAGATACTGCTTTCTTTGCTGCAACCACAGATTCATAACATATATCAATACACTTATTCTTCAACGGTTAACTTAGTAATAAGCTTGGCACCTGTATCAATACGAGGTTCGACCTTCTCTTTATTTGCCGCTTTAATCGCATTTTCAACACCAAGATATCCCATCATATATGGATTCTGAGCCACAGAACCTTCCATAACGCCCTGGTTGATCTTTGCTCTTGCTCCTGGGGAACCATCAAAGCCGATAAGCATAATATCATTAACTTTTCCTGCCTGTTCAATTGCTTTCAATGCACCTAGCGCCATCTGATCAGCAGTAACAAATACAGCATTAATATTGCTGAAATTCTGCATGAAGTTTTCCATTACATTTGTTGCTTTCTCTCCGTCACTGTCTGCAGGCTGCACATCAAGCACTTTAATGCCATGAGACTCGAGGTAGTCTTTCGCACCGGCAGTACGGTCGTCATGAGTCTTATCTCCCAGAGCGCCTCGGATAATCACAGCATTACCTTTATTCCCCAGCTTTTCCGCAATATACTTACCAGCCAGTTCTGCCGCCGCATAATTACCGGTACCGAGAAAAGTGGTTTTTCCTTCCAGATCCGCATCTGTATCAATCAGCAAAACCGGTATACCCGCATCAATTGCGCGCTTGAGTACACGTACCTGTGCTGCCGGCTGAATTGGAGCAACACACAATGCATCCACGCCCATTGTAATATTATTCTCAATCATATTGGTATGCTCTTCCACCAGTGTTTCTTTAGCAGGACCGTTTATATCAAGATTAACCCCGAATTCTTCTGCAGCAACCTTTGCACCCTTAGTAACAGCGATCCAATGTTCATCACTACCTTTTACGACGAATCCTATATTCAGTTTGTCATCAGCCTTTACCTCCAACAAACACCCGAATGCCAACAACATAGCAACGAACAGCATCATCTTTTTCATAATCTGCCTTTCTTAACAAAAATAAATACACAATACACAACAAGTCATAATTGCATCACCTGCAATTAACACATAACACAACACACTAATTATAGTACCACTGGATGTTCTTTAGTCAAATAAGTATATAAATACTTTTTATAAATATAGTTTATAAACTTTATTTATAAATGCTTCCGGTTTTTACTTTGATATTTTTCAGTTTTATCTTACAATATATCTTTAAAATTGATAACTAAAGTCAGGACAAGGGAAGCAAAATGAATGCCGCAATAGGAAAACCTGCTCTGCTCAAACTCTATAACTGCAAAAAGATTATGTCTATTCTGCTCAATAATCAGCCAGCAACCATCACTGATATAGCTGAGAAGACCGGCATAAGCAAAACAACGACAATCAAAATTTTCAAGCTACTGAAAGAGAAGAACTTTATTATCCCTCTCGGCAAAGGAAAATCATCAGCCATTGGCGGTAAACGGCCGGATCGCTATCAGCAAAATACCGATTTAGGCTATAGTCTGACATTTTACATCCGTAAAACCGGCGTATATTATTATAAGCAGAATATTGCAAACATAATATCTGATAAAAAGGTGATTAAGTATGACAAACAGCACAACAGTGATTCAATTGCATCCTGGATTGCCAATATCTGCAATGGTGAATTGAATTCCATATATAAAGAACATAAAATCTGTTACAGTATAATTCTTGTTTTCGAAGGTATCATTGAGAACTTCGATGATGAAAAACAACTCGCATATGATTTTCCATACTGGATTAATACCAAGAACATAATTACAAACTTCAAAAACGAGCTTAATTACACCTTGCCGGTTATTTTTGACAACCATCACCGCTTTTCACTGCTAGCGGAAAAAAAGTTTCAAACGATCAACGACAATAAAAATATCGTCTACCTTGAATGCACTGAAGATGGTGTCGGTGGCGCAATCTACAACAATAGTAAAATATCTTACGGTAATAACTTTATAGCTGGAGAACTGGGTCACATGATATTATGCCCCGATTCGCATCTTCACTGCAAATGCGGCGGCCGGGGCTGTTTTGAATCACTTGTTTCCATAAATAACCTTCTGCAGCAAGCCGGCAACTCTTATAATACATCTATAACTCTACGCAAACTGGCGAAACTATATAAAAACGACGATAAGACTGCAGTCGAACTCATCGACAAGATTACCTTTTGGTTCGCACTGGCAATCAACAATATATTTATGGTTACAGCCCCAAATTATCTGATACTCTCTGGCTCATACAGCATTTTCGGCGATCGCTTTTTAGCTGAGATTTACAGTAAATTTCAGACATTATCACTTACAAAAGTTTCAAAAGACCTAAAGCTCACGTTCTCATCACTAAACAGCAAATCCAGCATTATTGGCGGAAACATTCTGGCTATTGATAATTACTTCAAACAGGATGAAATCTACCAGTAAACGCAACAACTAGAAATTAACTGCTGAGCATATATACTCGTGCCCCATCTTCGCATACTTCAAAGGATTGGCCTTGGCCGGATCCTGCTCCGCTTCAACCACCATCCAGCCAGTATACTCTGATTCTTCAAGCCTTTCAAAAATTGGTTCAAATTCAATAGAACCGTCACCAGGAACAGTAAATAGACCACACTTCACACCATCGAGAAAACTTAATTTTTCATCATTAACCGTGTTAAGAACCGATTGCCTAACGTCTTTCAGATGCACATGCCCTACTCTGCTGCAATACCTGTCAATTGCGGTATATGGATCTTCCTTGGCCGCATAAAAATGTCCGGTATCATACAGAAGCGAAACATAAGAAGCGTCAGTACCTTCCAGCAGGCGATTGACCTCCTGACAACTTTCAACCACAGTCCCAAGATGATGATGAAAGCAGAGTTTTATTCCATAATCTTCTGCCGCAACCTTTCCAGCCTCATTCAATCCCGCACAAAGCTTCTTCCAATCCGTATCATACCTGATAACCGGTTTCTCCCCTGAAAAGAGCGGGACGTTTATTTTCCCCTGAATACTGCCGGTCTGCTCCGACACCCCGATAATTCCAGCTCCCATATAGCGTAAAAAATCACATTGTTCACGCAGCATACGAATATTATACTCAACTGGTTTTGATAGAAAAAAAGTACTCAACCACTGATTACAGATAGTCAGTCCAACTCTGTCCAGAGCTTCCTTCAACAACACCCGATCGGCCGGATACTTAGTTCCCACTTCACACCCGCTATACCCTGCTTCTACCATTTCCTGTATACACTGCTCAAATGAACACTCTGCTCCGAGTTCCGGCATATCATCGTTTGTCCAATTAATAGGAGCGATACCAAGTTTTACTTTATTGCTATTCATTGTTTATTTCACTTTGTCCTTAAAATGTCAATCAATATCCACAAAAAACATATAACCAATCAATACTGTTTCGCATCCTTCAGATACTTTTGCATCACAGCGGAAGCATCCATAACTGCCTGCGTCTTGGAAAGCTCCGGAGTTCCTGCCCGCCACCAGGTCTCATAACCGTCGGTCATACTCTTTACCACAGACTTAACGTCTATAACCGTTATTTTTTTACTCTGTGCCGCCTGCTGCAGAGCCTCGGTAAACTCCTCTTCGCAGGTAACCCTCCAGCTGTCACAACCATAACTTTTAGCATTCATCGCAAAATCAATAGGTACATACTCACCGTCAAGACGTCTGGTCTCTTCATTCCGATACCGAAGCTCACAGCCGAAACGGGGTATACCCTGACTCGTTTGCAGGTTATCAATACATTGCCAGCCGCCATTGTCAACAACAACAATATTGATCTTTATTCCCTCCTGAATAGCCGTGACAATCTCCTGATGATACATAAGATACGTGCCGTCCCCCATCAGCACCCAGACGTCACGATCCGGCTCGGCCAGCTTGGCACCTATAGCTCCCGGAATTTCATACCCCATACACGAGTAGGCATACTCAAGATGATATGTGTGTCTGCTGCGGGTACGCCAGATACGTTCCAGATCCGACGGCAGACTACCGGAAGCACATACAATAATCGCATTATCAGCTATTCCACCGTTATTCATCATTCCTATAACCTTGGTCTGAGTCATTTTACCCGGTTCTACTGACTCAGCTTCACAAAGCCTGTCAACCTCAAGATTCCATTCATCCTTAATACTTTTAATCTCGTCACTGTACTCCGCCTTATACCCGATTTTTTCCAAACATGAATATAGTTCCTGCAGCGCCAGTTTTGCGTCTGCTAGAACCGGAATACTATCTAACTTATATGCATCCATAGGATTGACGTTTATCCCGATAACAGTAAGTTCAGGATTCTGGAAAGCCCATTTTGAAGCGGTATGGAAATCGTTCAACCGTGTTCCTATTGCCAGCAGACAATCGGTTTCTCTGGCTATACGGTTGGATGCCAGTGTTCCGGTAGTACCTATTCCGCCAAGGTTATACTCATGGTCCCAGTCAACAATACCCTTGCCCGCCTGAGTCTCAGAAAATGGGATATTGAATTTTGCAGCAAAATTCTCAACTTCTTCCCAGGCCTCAGAATACCTGACACCACCGCCAACAATAATCAACGGCCTTTTTTTACCTGCTATTTTCTGTGCCACTATTTCAGCAAGACCAGGTGCAACAGGACGTCTTTGGATATAATGGACACGTTTTGCAAAGAATGTTTCCGGATAAGCATATACCTCTGCAGCAGTATCCTGCGGCATTGCTAAAGTCACAGCACCGGTAAGCGCCGGATCGGTCAGTACTCTCATAGCGTTTATTGCAGCAGACATCAACTGCTCCGGACGAACAATCCTGTCCCAGTACTTGCTTACCGCGCGAAAGGCATCATTACTTGATATCGAATGATCATGCTCCTGCTCAACCTGCTGCAACACCGGATCCGGTTGCCTTGACGCAAAGATATCACCAGGAAGAAATAATGCCGGTATTCTGTTTGCCGTTGCAGTAGCTGCTGCCGTAACCATATTCATAGCACCCGGGCCGACAGAACTGGTCGCACACAACATTCTCTTACGGTTTGACTGCTTGGCAAATCCTGTCGCAATATGCCCTGCTCCCTGTTCATTACTTACGCGGTAAAACTTAAAACTTTCAGACATACTCTCCAGAGCTTCCCCCATCCCCAGCACACATCCGTGTCCGAAAATACCGGAAATACCCTCAATAAACTTAATCTCTTCTCCATCATAATTTATATATTGATTATCAAGAAAACGAAACAATGCTTGTGAAGTAGTCAATTCTATATTTTTCATTAATAACAATCCTCCGAATTAAAGAGTATAACAATAGCATGACATTATCAGTTAACTGAAGCTGTCTCATGAATAATTTACGTAACAGCCACCCCGGCCTACCCATATGAGTTAGGCAGCATTTCTCAAACTCTAAGTTTTTAATGGTTACTGCAGCTGTATTTACTTATGTACGGGATAACAATTATCAAGAAACCTATTACCACCATATCAGTGACTGCAAAACACAATAGATAGCATTACTGCAAACGTGTACAGTAATCAGGAGTAATCAGCCTGATCCAGACAGATCAAACATTCACTCCGGCTTGCTCAATAATTAATAAGGTATGTCTTCAATATGAAAATATGCTTACTGCGACAAACTTGACACCACAACGATATGTTAGAACTATACAACATGATTTTGTGCAAAACAAGTTAAAAAATACAAATTTCACATAAAAAATATTTCTTCATGTATCCAGCAACATAACACTATTCTCATAAACTGGATAATATTCACCACTTAGCACCATTAACGAGAAACAGCCCATTAACAAAAATACTGCAAACGTTTGCAGTATTAATCCTTTTTTTACCGAAACCCTGTTATTAACATTGCATAATATTAGTTTTCAATTATAATATTTTGAAATTGTTTAAAAACAGAACCATAGTATTCATGCTATGACACCCCGAACAGATCTCGCTATAGGACTTCACATGCCAGATAAAACCCCGCCCCATAAAAAACAGATCAACTCGATAGATGTTGCTAAAGCAGCAGGAGTATCTCCCGCTACAATATCCAGAGCCTTTGCAAACCGGAATATAAACAGCAAAACCAGAGAACACATTCTACGCATAGCAAACGAATTAGGCTATTATCCTGACGCTCTCGCCAGCGGTTTAAACAAAGGGAAGAACAAGCTGATTGCCATTATTTTTGATGAAAGAAATTTGAATGAATGGGAATTTCTTATGCTTGACAAGCTTTCGACACAATTACAGAATAATGGCTATTTTCCACTTATCCACCGCCTCTCCTCTACCAGTCAGTATGAACGGGTAAAATCTATTGCGGCATGGAAAACTGCGGGGATTATAGTCTTCAATGACCTACTTGACGCATCTTTACTCAGCAAGACCTTCATGACATCATCACTCATAATAGTCAATACAAACTTTAAAGCGGGCAACAAGATCAGTGCCGATCATATTATAATTGACGACCATAACGGGCTAAAACCACTTGTCGATAACCTTCTACTTTGCGGCCGGAAAAACTTTACCTGGATTGGCGGCACAGGGGTCTCAACACAGAGAAAAAAAACCATAAGCCAAATTTTACATAAAAATAAATTATCATTTATAGATTCCGAGCAGGGAGACTACAGCTACGACTCCGGATATATGAAGAGCCTTCTTTTATGCCGCCGTACCCCGCATATTGATACTATTATGTGTGCCAACGACTCCATGGCTCTGGGAGCCATGGATGCAATACGCCACACTCTAAAGCTCAAAGTACCGGAGGATATTGCAATCACCGGCTATGATGACATTCCTCAAGCCTCATGGCCCTCATACAACCTTACCACAGTCAGAGAAAATACCGATGAAATAATCTCCACCGTAATAAACTTTTTACTGACCCGGCAAAAATCCCCGGAGACTCCACCGCGATTTTATGACCTGAAAAGCATCTATATCCCCCGTACCTCTTCACCTGCCGGCAACATGTAATTATCTGTAAAATAACAAAATACATCAGAATGTTTATTTGCTGAGACCTGCTAACTACACCGGAACTCATGATTTTTAATATTTTTTCTAAATAATTAATTTGACTAAAATAAGAAACAGGGTAAACTTCTGGTATAAAGTTCCATAATTAATAAGAATTCAGTACTTTGTACCACAACGATATGTTACAAGTTAATCAGTAAAACCCAAGCACAATAATACAGACAACGCAGAAACACGCGCGGCTGCAATATTTTTCTTGAAGGAGAATTCTATTGCAAATTATATTCTAGCAAAGTTTATACATATTATTTATATGCCAATCAGCGAACTTACTTGATAATTTTGCCTGATAATCGGATCCTTTTAATAATAGTATTTAAGAGCATACATCTATTATTTCTCTTTATAAATAACATTATACACTAATCCAACTAGACAGCCGCCACCGATAATATTCCCAATAGTAACCGGAATCATATTATGTAGAAAATCAAAGATTGAAATATCTGCGCCGTTAAACATTGCGACAGGGATAAGATACATATTGGCAACAGAGTGCTCAAATCCCAGAGCAACAAAACATGTTATTGGAAATACTATTGCGAGAATTTTATCACTCACCGACTTCCCGGCATAACTCATCCAGATAGCCAGACATACTAAAAAATTACACATTATTCCCTTTATCAGCGCAGTAGTAAAGCCGAGAGAAACTTTACTTAAAGCAATTTTTTCCGCAATATTACCGACTTGCCCATGGTCTTGCTCAAGAATATGTGCCTGAGTTATCAGTAAAACCATTAATAATGAACCAGCAAAATTACCCAGATATACTATCATCCAATTTTTCAGCAATTGTAAAATTGTGATTTTACGATTAAACAGTGGAACCAGCAAAAGAGTATTACCAGTAAAAAGCTCCGAACCGGCAATTAGTACCAAAACAAGCCCGACGCTAAAGGACATACCTCCAATTATTTTAGTAACCCCAAAACCAAGATTCGAACCACATAGCGAAATTGTATAAAATGCCCCTGCAAATGAAATAAAAACCCCGGCAAGAATACTCAAAAGAAATGATTTAATAATCGGAGTATTTACTTTACTGATTAGATTATCTTCAGAAATCCGATTAATCTGCCGCGGCTTATAAACGTTAGTTGAAATATTTTCATTTACTGGCATATAAAACTTCTCCTTGATCTTTCAATTAAAGCAAAACTACATTAATAAACATATAATGGTTCATTACCGTAGATTTTCAAGAGCCTTCCATGAAAATTTGAAGATTTTAATATTATCACCCACGAATAACAGGAGTTCAAGCGATATCAATACTACCCAAAAATCTGAAAAATATACTACCTTTAGTATCAGTTATGATCAGCAACTCTAGCAATTCCAGATTATAAGATAAGTGCTGAAATACTTATCTTTCTGAAAAATATAAGTATTTCAGCAATTCTAAGACCAACCGCTATACCAATTCTTAATTACATAAAACAAGATGAGCCACCCATAGAGCAGCTCATCCCAAATATTTTAACACATCTGATAAATTAATATCTTAAACTGCCCGGTAGATATAAAACACTTAATAAAAAGTCAAATCATTAGCAGACAAGATAAAATCATTTTATATGACACCTTAATAAATGAAAACCCAACTCACCTGAAAGCCTCTCAGCAGTTTCAACACCTCTTACCGAATTACCGAACTTATCCAAAGGAGGTGAAAATACAGCGAGTGCAAATTGTCCCGGAACAACCGCAAGAATCCCTCCACCGACCCCACTCTTTCCCGGAATCCCCACTTTCAGTAACCATGGACCACTGGAATCATATAACCCACTTATCATCATCATTGAAAGAATAAATTCCACGTCAGCAGACGAAATAACTTTTTCTCCGGAAAATGGATCCACACCAGAATTTGCCAATATCACTCCCATCTTAGCCAGATCCTCGCAAGTTATACCAATTGAGCACGCTCTGGTATAACGAACCACTGCATCATTCGGATCCCCCTGCAGAAAACCATTACTGCTTGCCTGCCAGGCCAGTGCCCGGTTATGCTGATTTGTTGCCATTTCAGAATCGCAGACATCTGCCATAACCGCAAGTTGTCTTCCAGCAAATAAAGAAATATAATCAAGAGTTCTTTGCCATTTATCGGCACTGTCGACCCCATCAATATAACTGGTAGTCATAATCGCACCAGCATTTACCAGAGGGTTCTGCAGCGATATATCTCTAATATCCGGCGCAATAATCGAATTAAATGGCAATCCCGTCTGATACGCCCCAACTTTATTTAGTATTATTTCTTTTCCTGAATCTTTCAACGCCAGTGCAAGGGTAAAAACCTTACTGATTGATTCTATAGCAAATTCTACTCCAGTATCTCCCTTTTTATAAATATCTCCCTTGACCGTTGCTATCACAACACCATAGTTATTTGGATCAGCTTTCTTCAGCGCCGGAATATAATCGGCCACCTTACCGGTATCATTCTCTTTAACTATCTGATACACCCTGTTTATTACAGCAGAAATGCTCTCTTCCGCAGCAAATGACGAACTGACTATTACCGGCATAACTACAAAAAAACCAAACATCCATTTCTTAAAACTATGCATCTATAATCCCTTCCGGTTAATAATTATATCAATACAAAATATTCACCACACCACACAAAGCCCTTCTATCAGATCTTACAAGTTATAAATTCTTAATAACAGAATACATCCGCTTATATTTTTCAAATTTACCGTCATACTCCTGGGTATATTCATTATTAGGTATATACTCCATCCCAAATTTTACCGTACTCAGATCTTCTATACTCTCACCAGTTACGCCCATCCGAGCTAATAATGAAGCTCCATAACACCCAGTTTCAGTATAGGGGCTTTTAATAAGCGGCAACCCGAGTACATCGGCTTTGAGTTGATTCCAGCGGTCATTTCTTGCCCCGCCCCCAGTCATTATCAGCTTATCAAAAGTTATCCCTGATTCTCGCATCAACGCTATATTCAGACGCATCTCCATCGCCACACCTTCAAGCAACCCTCGCACTATATCCTCTTTGCCCGTGCTCATTCTGAGGCCATATATTACGCCAGGTGTATTAACATCAAAATATGGAGTACCAGTCGCTGTGAAATATGGAATAACCAGTAACGAAGATGGCTTTTCGGGCATACTCTGCAGGATATTCTCATAAGGATTTATACCCAAACGCTCCGCCTCGGATACCTCTTCACGCCCAAGATTGTCTTTATACCACTGCAGGATATTCCCGCCGGTAAGGCTGAAACCTATACAAGTAGACATACCCGGCAACGAAAAATCATAAGAATTAAGATTATTCTGCATCAACTCCTCGGTTAAATGCAGATCGGAAAAAGCGGAACACACACATTCAACAGTTCCAGTTGCATACATTGCATAACCCGGTTTATGAACACCGGCTCCGAGAGCGCCAATAGTCTGATCATGCCCGCCGGCAATAACTTTAACCCCGGGATTAAGCCCAAGTCCAGCCGCGATATCAGCAGGTATTTCACCTACTATACTGCCACTCTGTAATGTACGGGGCAGTAATTCCTTAGAGATGCCGGCGGCTGTAAGTATTTCATCGCTCCATTCATGCTTGTGGATATCAAACATAACTGTCCGCCCTGCCATCGGGTAACTCATCGCCGGCTCAATCCCAAGGCTAAGATGAATTAAATCTTCATAACAATGCAAACCATAAACTTCCGACCATATATCAGCATAATGATTACGAATCCAGAGTATTTTAAATAAACTGAACATTGGCTGAGCTGTATGCCCGGTTATTTTATACAACCTGTCTTTTGGAAAGAATCTGTTCCAATCCCGACATTCTTCATATGGGCGGGAATCAGATGAAACCATCCCATTGCAGAGGATATTACCCTTCTTATCCACTGGAGTAATCGCTTCTCCCTGACTCGATATACACATTCCACCAACCTTGCCACCTACCTCCGACGCCGCTTGCTTTATTACCCTATGCACCTCTTGTAAAACCAACCGGGAATCAAGTTCTGCCTTACCAGAGCCATCAATCTGTAAAGGATATTCTCTATAATAAAGAGATACCAATTCACCGGTATCAGAGAATACCCCAGCCTTGCAACCAGTAGTTCCTACATCCAGACCTATCCAAAACATGTATAATTTCCCCTGCATAACCACGACATTAAAAGTAAATGTACAATATCACTAAACAACCGCAATAAAGATTAAATTTACAGATAACCACCCGCCTATATTAATATTACGTACAGGCGCCAACATTATAATTTAACCATTATTATGCTACACCGGCTTTCTGCGATCTGATTTAATCACAGACAGGCCATAATAAATTATACCGTTAGTTTGATAATTGTCCACTTTTTATGAGCAATGTATCATTAATATCAATAGCAGCGGTTAATCCGGAAATCATAATTTAAGTTAGACAATAAAGGCATGACGATCAGGTAATAATATCATTTACAAGAGGGGATTTATATTATTAGCATTAGAATGACGACGTATAGTTAATCCTATGAATGAAAAGCTCATAGCAATTAATTAACAATTAACAGGAATTACCGGTAAACAAAGGGATGGATTGAATCTCAGCGGATTTAATTATAAACTATTAACACAAGGCACACATAAATAACCTGAAAAACTACAGCGCCAGCACCTAAATTTCAGTAGAGATAAGTCCTTCCTGAATAGCAAACTTAATCAATCCCGTAGTAGTATTAATTCCAGTTTTAGCTTTAATTTTAGCCCGATGCGCTTCAACGGTTTTTATAGTTATTAACAACGAATCAGAAATCATACGGTTTGTATACCCCGATGACAGAAGGATTAAAACCTCTTTCTCTCTATCTGTCAATTTTTTGAACTTATGAATACTATTAGGTTCAACCCCATAACACACTCCGACTTCGCCATTATCTACCGCATTGATAATCTTGGAAAGTAAAGTAATGTCATTATTCTTGGCAATGAATCCGCAAGCTCCAGCCAAAAGTGCCGCATAAGCGATGTATTCATCATTATATACACTAAAGGCTATAATCTTAATTGCCGGAAATTTTTTTTTCATCCAGATAATAAAATCTGTTCCACCGCCTACAGGAAGTGAATAATCCAGCATAATTATATCCACTTCATTATCGCTAATAAATTTTTTTAACGAAAACACATCATCAACTATTCCAACAATATCATAATTACTATTACGCTTTAGATAATCTTGCATTAACTGACACAAAATAGTATTATCATGTGCAATAAGTATACGTATCATTATATATTAACCATAATTTTTATCTCAATTAGCAATAGTTAAGGATTAATTTTAGAATATTCTATCATAACGCAGTAATTACTACACACACATCATAAAATTATTAAATAATATCTTATCTAAGCAACAAATTCTACTATAATAAATACTTGATATCATCTATTTTGAATTAATTACCTATAATATATGACATTATTTTACTACGTTATATAGATAGTATCAGCTTGAGCACATTCGGATACGTTAAATTAAATTTTTCAGACACAAACAAACTATATTATTTTTAACGGTCAAGCCGTTCATAATAATTAAATATTATATGAGATAATATTTCTACTCTCTAAATTAATACTACCTTGCTGTAAGATATTAGTAAAGTAAAATAATAGTTTTTCCAGAAATTATATAGAGATAATTATGATTAGTAATAAACCACCAAGTTCACGTAAGTTACAAAGCTTTTTTAAACCCTAAAAAATAAACATCCATATAACACGCTATTATATATGATGTTAAAAAAGTAAACAGCTACAACAACCAATCCGCATAACCAATATTTTTGTCCTATAATATGTAATAATTATATTATAACCGGCAATAGCTTTAGTAAACAAGAATTATTTAACGTCACTATTAATTACCGGTAATTCTTTCTTCGATAACTTTTCAACAATGCGGCAAACCCGCTGTTTAACCTCGTCAGCATCCATTTCTGGTACCAGCCCTTCAAGTATCTGTATAAGATCAAAACTATCTTTATCATATAACCTGTTATTTATTGCGGTAGTGATCAGATCTTTAAAACCGTATAATACATTATTTCTTCTCTTAAACATATCACCGGATGTCTGATCAAATTGCAGAACCATTTCCCGTGCTAAACATATAGAAATCACTGCTTTGACAACAATATAGTCAAATTCAGGGTAATCCTGCACAACGCTTTTAGCCACACTTTCAATTAATTTTAATTCGCTAATCACTCTTCGCTTAAAATCCATATGATGCCCTCCGCTACATATTGAATTTACGAATCAACTATTATCAATCTATAATAGACCTATATAACGCTATATTTTTTGTTTGAGTGCGATAGCAAATATAAAACTCACATAAACAAACAATGAGAACAAACACACATTTGCCGGTAATATTATAACCCACAGATAATTATACATAATATTACAGCCGTTACTATTAGGGTGAACCCTAATAGTAACATTATTTTAACCAACAAAATTTAATAAAATATTT
Source organism: Planctomycetota bacterium (assembly GCA_963677015.1). Lineage (GTDB taxonomy): Bacteria > Planctomycetota > SZUA-567 > SZUA-567 > SZUA-567. Next base: position 596,414 of record OY781533.1, on the reverse strand, counting down.
GCTAAGTATTCATAAGGCAGGAAAACATCTATAAAACCAGTGAAAACAACTCACCGACAACTTATAAATTAAAATTTACAATTAAAACATTACACCGCTAAATTCACATAAAACTGTTAAATTAGATTACATCACATATAGCTTACCGGTTAGAATATAAAATCGAGATTAAAATACCCTTCAATTATGCTATAATGATTGAATATAATTTAAAATTTGTATAATTATAAACTTCACCATTAACAGATTATCTACTACCATGTGACTGCTTGTCTATATACATCGAATTATCAGCATAATCAACCAGTACTTCAAAGCTTTGACCATTGTCAGGATAGACAGCAGTTCCAATACTTGCTCCTACCCGTATTTCTGCACCTTTAAAAATAATTACTTCAGAAATGACATTCACCAACTTACCCTTCAATACCGCAAGATTATTAATATCTTTTAAATCGTTGCTTAGAACAATAAACTCATCTCCACCCAGCCTGGCCACTATATCTGATTTGCGCATAATATTTTTTAATCTTGCCCCAACAACCCTTAACACTTCATCGCCAAAATCATGCCCATACTTATCATTAACCGGTTTAAACTTATAAAGATCAATAAAGAATATAGCCATTTTGCTCTTATGCCGTTGAGCGAGTGACTCCAATAACACAAACTTCTCTTGAATATACCTCCGGTTGGGTAAATCTGTCAAAGCATCATGATCTGCCAGATAACGCACTCTTTCCTCTTCATTTTTTCTCAATGTGATATCGGTTATTGTTCCTGTTATCACATGCATTTTTTTATTTTTCCAATTACAAACCAGTGTCCCGCACCCAAGAACCCATACCCACTCTGCATTTTTATTCCTGATACGGAATTCCTGATGAAAATCATGAGAAGCCCGATAATAATTCTCATTCAATATTATCTTAACTTTTTCAATATCCTCATTATGTATCAGCGAATAAAAATCTTCTATTCTTATCGAATCCATTTCTGCCAAAGTATACTCAAGTATCTCTCTAAACTCATTGTTGACCTTTACTACTCCTGTCTCGATATGATATTCCCACGTTCCGACTCGGGAAACCTGAAGAATTGTTTTTAAATGATAAATCTCATCTTTAATATGATTCTGCACCTTTTTGCTTTTGGTTATATCAATAAACGTCACTACCGCCCCTGTTATTTCTGATTCAGTTATCAACGGATATGACCAGTATTCCACTTCAAAATAAGTGCCGTTCTTTCTGAAAAATACATCATCAGCAACATGTATTTTCCTGTTATGTTTAAACGCTTTATTAATTTTACACTCATTAAAATCAATATGCTTTCCACTTACAGAGGTATGGTGTATGAGATCATGAATATTTTTACCGATAAAGTCTTCTGCGCAGTCATATCCCAGCAATTTGACACATACAGCATTTGCAAAAGTACACTTGCCCTCCATATCTAGACCAAAGACCGCCTCTGCAGATGAATCCACAAGTGAACGAATATTATCCTCACTTTTACGCAAAATCAATTCTGCCTCACGATGTTTCTGTATATCCGCTTCAAGCTGATCAGCCATTTCATTAAAATGCTCACCTAAAAACCCAATTTCATTATTCGGTAAATTATCACAACGCGAACTATAATCACCATCAATAAGAGAATTAATCTGCAGATGCATCCTATTCAAAGGATTATGAATCATTATAATCGACTTTTTTATCCAAAATACAGTCAAACCGACCCAAAAGACCACTCCACATATTGCCACTATTAATATACACAACAATTTTGTTTCTAAAAAAATAACATCACTATCCACACGTTCACGCTGTAATTTAATAAATTTCTGAATTGGTTTCATTATCCGTTGTTTTTCAAAATTATACTCTTTACTAAATAATAGTTTTATAGCCTGAGCTTGTTTCGGTAAATATGTAAAAACATCGCCAGATTCACTCTGTCTGCTTAATCCAGACATCATGGCGAATGCCTCCTCTTCCATTAAAACCAGCTGATCGGAATTTTTCTGTGAAAGAATCAGGAGATCCTTCTCCTCTTGTGAAGCCGCACTGTTTATTATCTGACTATTCAGAGGTCTAAAATTATCCGTTCTTTCCAGATTTGGTGAGGAAAAGCTATCATCATGCAGATACCAGTATGCAGGTGAATAATCAACTGGTCTGGCAACCTTTCCATTTCGGATATCCAACACTTCATAATACATATCCTTAAAGATAGGATTACCAGTTATTACATATAGCCGTGCAAATCGTGTTAGTTCTTCAGAACTGTGAAACAACTCCATACTATTATCTAAAGCATTCTGGCGTTTCATAATACCAGCATTAAGCTGCTGCTGAATAAAAACAGCATAAAGTAAAGTAGCTAAGATAGCCAAAAGTACACTGATAAAAATAACACCAGTTAAAATATAATATTTTCTTATACTCATTTTTACTCACTGTATGTATACCCTGAATCAGTTCAGCAATTATTTAGCTTAAACGACATACTTATTATATTATCTTGCCGGCAGTGGCAATTCACAATAAACAGCAAAAAACCAAACTATCATAATAATCACAATCGCACAATATAATTCTCATCAGTATTATACAATATTTTCTGAATATGTCATTATTTTATCCATATCACACATCAACTTAAATTTAGCCACCAGTTCTTTCAATGATAATGCCTGTGAATTCAATTCTTCAGCAGACGCTGCAGACTCTTCAGCACAGGCGGTATTGGTCTGAGTCACCGCATCTACCTGCCCCAAACCTATATTTATCTGCGATATACCCTGAGCCTGCTCACTAGAAGCTAGCGCTATCTCATTAATGAGCGTTCTGGTTTTAATAACACTATCCGCTATAAGATCAAGAGATCCTGCTGTCTCCGTTGCTGTACTGACACCCTGTATAATCTTCTGATTATTATTCAGAATCATTGCTTCTGTCTCGGCTGCAGCCGTCGCACTCCTGGCAGCCAGATTACGAACCTCTTCAGCAACTACAGCAAAACCCTTGCCGTGCTCTCCGGCTCTTGCAGCTTCAACAGCAGCATTAAGTGCAAGTAAATTTGTCTGAAAAGCTATGTCATCAATAGTTTTTATCACTTTCTGCGTCTCAAGAGAATTCTGACTTATCTCCTCCATGGACTCAGTCATGAGCTTCATCTTATTCTGTCCAATCTCTGCCGTTTCAGCCGTCTGCGTCACAATACTGTTCACTTCGGTAGCATTCTCCGCATTGGTTGAAGTCTTATCTCCCATAAGCGCCATTGTTGAAGTAATCTCTTCCAGTGACGAAGCTGAATCAGCAGCTCCCTCAGACAACGATTCCGCTGCAGCTGAAACCTGAGAACTGGCTGTAGCGATCTGAGTAACTATTGCCGCAACCTCCTTCAATGCATGATTAACCTGCTTTATTACAATATTAGTCGCATCCCGGGCGGAGAAAACAGCGTCAATCATGCTACACTGAATAGCGCACATCGTTCCTATCTCATCGAATCTTCCAGAATATTTTTCCTTTGCCAAATTAAGCCGATCCTGATCCAGTTCAATATCCACATATTCAGTCCAATCTCCCTTGGACATTTTATCCTTGAGGTGTGAACTTATCTTTGAAACACCTTCGGAAAGTTCTATCATATTATTGCTGGCCAAAATAACCGGCATGGTTATAGACCTTACCATTAAAACAGCGACTACGACCGACAACAGCACCAGAACCGCAAACGCGACGGCTACAACCAAAACTGTATTCTTCAGGGTCACATCCTGATTTGCGAGCGCAACAGCATTACTCGTTACCTGTTGATTGAATATTTCAGTTACCTCCCTTTCAACCTCATCAAGGGTCTTGCTAACCTCAGCCACCAGCGGCAGAGCATTTTGCGTCATCAGCTCAATACTCTTATTCTGCCTGTCTATTATTGCCTGCTCCAATTGTATAGCGCTATTTATTCCTTTCGCAACCAGCTCAAGACTCTTGAGCGTTTTCTGAGAAAATATTTCTATACGCTTTTCCCTGCCACCAGCAGAGGCTAAGTCAACCGCATTTATTTCCTCAACACTTTCATGCAAAGCATCATGATTTTTTCGGATATTATTTATAATCTTACTGTATTCCGGCCACTCATCTTCAAATCTCTTATTCTCTGAACTCTCAAGAAATTTTCCAAAGTTACACTTGGTAGGGTCTGTCTGTACATCAGGATTTTTATTCTCGATAATCGCATTTGAAACCTTTGCCGCCCACTTCCGGTGATCATCTAGTCTGTCTTTCAAAAGGTTCCTTAATCCCAGGTGTCTCTGCTTCCAGGTATCAGCCATCTCCTTAGCGGTCAAATGTAATTGCAGATGCGGTTGAAGTACAGTTTCAAGTTTTGCAGCTGACTCAGGACTGATCTCACGTACAACTTCCAAACCAGTCAATCCATTTTTATTCTTTGTATATATCCATTTGCCAAATCCGCATAGATGACCATCCAGCGCCACATTGAATGATGCCTTATTATTAATGATAACATCCTCAATATTAGCCACCCACTCTTTATGAGCTTTCTGTGCATTAAGAACATTCTTCATAACCCCATCTATCTCAAGCATTTTATGTTCTGATTTTTTAATTTTGTTTGCAGTAAAAATAGAATTATACGAAGCATTAATCGATATAACGCCCATAATTGCCGAGAGTATAATTACCAAGCCAAAAGCCAACCAAAGTTTGTACTTAATTGAAATATTTTTCATAATACAACTCCTTCAAGCTTGCCGTGACAATTTGACAACCTCTAAATATTGTTTTAAAAATTTTTCACTAACACAATCCAAACACACTTTATTGTAATATTTTTTATAAAATTGCTCCAGCATAATCGCACTATACTTTTTAAAATATTACCTGCCGGAAAACAAAATATAATAACCTCTGAAACGAGAACAAGCTCATTAACTTATTTAATAAAAACATATTACCCATAAATCATTTAAGCAAATATCAAGCATAGCGGTTCCGGCAGCTCACAGTAAAAATATTCAGAATTCGACACGTCAAATAAATACTGAGCATTAATATTTTATTTACTGATATTAATTACAGACAACTGTTCTACCCCCGCTTATTAACCTGAAGCATACCAGTATTTATAATAATTATTGAATTAAAATATTTTGCTATTGACTTTAGTTCGCACACGAACTAAAATAATAAGTATGAATAAAAAAAATACCAAAGATATTATCAACCAGATTTCAAAGATTCGTGAAGCGGCAAACTTGTTTATCACCAGCGAACTAAATTCCCGCGGCATTGAAGGGGTTCTGCCGGCGCATGGGATTGTTTTTTCTTTCCTCTTCAAGCAGAACGGATCAGTACCTATTATGTCACTGGTAAATGAATCCGGCAGATCTAAATCTACCGTAACCGGTATTGTAAAAACACTCGAACGTTACGGTTATATTTATAAGGAAACCTCTCCGAACGACGGCCGCTCATTTCACATAGGACTTACTGAGAAAGGCTTAAACGTTAAAAATGATTTCGAAGAAATTTCTGCATTACTGATAAAAACTGTTTATACCGGCATACCTGTAAAGGATCGAGAATATGCCGCTGGTATTTTAAACAAAATTTTAACTAATTTTGAATAATTATTTAGAAATATAGTTCGCCCACTAACTATATTTCTAAATAATCCCATATTACTTACACTTTAATTTATAAGGAGATCAAAAATGGAAAAAACAGGAAAGAACTATAAGCTGGAATCACTAGGCGATATCCAAAATACCGGTCGTGAAGTACTCCACGACAAACTGTCACTGACCGGTTGTGAAATTTCTATTAACGAATTACCTGCTGGAGTTTCAGTACCTTTTGTTCATGCACATAAACAGAATGAAGAAATTTACATTATACTGGAAGGACAGGGACTGGTATATATTGATGGCGAAGAACTTCCTGTCACACAGGGAAATGTTATCAGAATAGATCCTGATGCTGCCCGCTGTTTCAAAGCTGGCGCTGACACAAGCATTCGCTTTATATGCATTCAGGCCAAACAGAACAGCCTGACTCAATATACCGAAAATGATGGCTATCCTGTAGAAGTAAAACCATCCTGGCTGGAGTAGATTCCCCCCTACCGCCTGCCCCTTCAAATATATTCTGAAGGGGCAAATCAATTCACCAGTTTCCAGACAATCCCGAGATTTATGATCTGCCATCTACTCCGGCAAGATCCGCTAACAATTATTCTACACACCTCATTATTTTTAGCTTTTTCATACCATATAAAACAAACAATTACAGTTTCAAAAAATTATTATCGCGCTCTAATACTAACACCACGAAAATCTTGGAAAAAAGATCCTAACAACCATATCACTTAAAACATAATGTTAATTTATATTGCAATATTGAGTATAAGTTACGCTTCAGCTTGACAATTTTACCCCAGTGCTTATCATATAATACGAAAATGTATAAAACTACAGGCAAAAGTACTACGTGCGTCAGCTACAGGAGATTATACAATGACCGATATAAATGAAGTAACAGCGGAAAACTTACTTGCAACAAGCATTACCGAACTTCTCGCTAAATGGCCTGATCTGGAACATGAGTTCAGCTCGCGTGGACTGAGGGCCTTCTGTACTGACGAAGCCAAAGCCGGTATTGGCCGTTTTTTGCATCTTGAAACGGTTTTACGTCGAAAAGGTATCGATGCCGAAGGATTTGTTACAGAGTGCGTTTTACCGGCACTTTCGAATATTGATGCCGGACTCGAGGAATTACGGGATATTCCAACCGACGAGGTTATTCATTATGGTGCCAGGGCAGGAAGTGTCTTGGCGCTTTTACCATGCGGGCTGAAAAGATCATACCATGCAGGCATAAAGGAATTTGCCCGCAACTTCAAGGATGAATACGCCAAACTAGATTGTTTAATACAGGGCAATGTCAATCACGAACTCTCATACTACCCGCACCTTTCCCGCATAAAAGACCCCGAAGAAATGCCGGAGATGCTGCTTGTTTCAGATTTCAACTGCCTCTTTCATCATGATTTCATGCACCGCTTCGTTGATCAGGGAATTTTTGCAGCGCCTGAAAATTACCCTGCAACTACAGCAACTACAGCAAGCACAGCATTTACCGACTGCGGTTACTTTGATCCTGAAAATAAATATATGATGCTTACCGCCAACCCTCTGGTTATTGTCGCCGACCATTCAAAACTCAATGGTAAATCCGCCCCTCGTTCCTGGAATGAATTAATAAACGGCGATTACCTTAATGAAATAACAATACGCGGTGATGGAGATTTTTTCTGTAATGGAGTTCTACTCCCCCTATATAAAGAATATGGCTTTACAGGTCTGGAAAAACTGGCCGCTCAGGTAAAAAATGGACTCCACCCGTCACAGATGGTAAAAGAGCTATCACAGAAGAGCAGCAAAAGAGCTGCTATTTACATAATACCATATTTCTTTGCCAAGACGATATCCGGGAACCCCGATTGTGAAATAATCTGGCCAACCGAAGGAGCAATTATCAGCCCGGTATTTATGGTCGCCAAAGAACGAAGTTTACCGATAATGAAACCACTTATTGATTACTTCAGCGGCGAACGTTTCGGGCGCATTCAGGATAATGCCTATTTCCCTCCTGTTTCTGAAGCCGCTTCAAGCTTCAGACCAGAAAAGAATAACTTTTTCTGGATAGGCTGGGACTTTTTACGCTCAGAAGACAGCGGCATGATAAAACAGGAGATTGAAAAATTCTTTATTCCAAAAGTTAAGGAAAATCTGTAATCACCATTTTCATATAATATAGAGAACTAAATAACCTTAAATGAAATTAATAACAATATCAGGACCGCCCTCAAGCGGCAAGACAACCCTGATTCTACGAATAATCGAGTCACTCAGATTTAACAATTTATCAAGCGGTGTTGTCAAATTTGACTGTCTGACAAGTTCTGATGAGCAGATCTTCAACAACTATAGCATTCCGGTCAAGACTGGACTGTCAGGCGGCTTATGCCCTGATCACTTTTATATCAGCAATGTCGAACAGGCTCATGACTGGGGACAGCGCAAAGGCTTCGATTTCCTCTTTTTAGAGAGCGCCGGACTCTGCAACCGCTGCAGCCCGCACTTGAAAAAGATTATGGCCGTGTGTGTTATCGACAATCTTTCCGGACTCAACACCCCTTATAAGATCGGCCCAATGCTCAGAGGAGCAGATGTTGTTGTCATTACCAAAGGAGATATTGTTTCTCAGGCCGAACGAGAAGTATTCGCTTTCAGAGTTCGCCAGGTAAACCGCAAGGCAAAAATAATACCGGTAAACGCACTTACCGGCCAGGGTGTACTGCTGCTTACCAATCTCTGCCTTGAAGCCGGAGAAACCACCGACCTTACCGGTTGTCAGCTGCGCTTTACAATGCCGGCAGCACTCTGCAGCTACTGTCTGGGAGAGACAACGGTAGGACAGGACAAACAGATCGGCATGGTCAAATATATTGATTTTTCCGATAATGAGGAAAAGAATGAATAAGCAGAGCACAACCCCAGACTTTTTTAGCATGAGCATGCAGGAGGTTGAAATTCATGAAAAAGACCTCTGGCAAATGCTGCAGGCGATATTGGATGAGTGGCCTCTGCCATCAAAGAGTCTGCGTGAAAATATAAACGAACTTAATGACTCCGAACTTATCGACCGCGGTATCAATAAAGCTATCATTATCAATGCTATTGAAGATTTCAGAACTCATATCTGCAGTACCACGGCAGATACTTTAGTAAATACTATAACCATTGTCGGAGGTAACAGCAAAGACGGAACCCCGGAGAATATTCAAATTGACATAAGCTGCGGAGAAATCATCTGCCTTGTTGGTGCTACTGGAGCCGGTAAAAGTCAGCTTTTAAGTGATCTGGAATGTCTGGCTCAGAAAGATACCCCCAGTCGAAGAAAAATACTACTCGACGGCAGGCAGCCGGATACCGAGCTGCGATTTTCGATTGAACGTAAAATCGTCGCTCAGCTCACGCAGAATATGAACTTTGTTATGGATATCCCAGCAGCTGATTTTATTCTGCTCCATGCCAGAAGCAGACTAAAGGCGAATCCAGAAGAAATTACTCAGAAAGTCCTGCAGACAGCCAACAATCTCGCTGGAGAAAAATTTGCTTCCGACACCCCGTTGACTGGACTCAGCGGAGGTCAGTCACGCGCTCTTATGATTGCAGATACCGCCCTTATCTGTGATTCACCGGTTGTACTTATCGATGAAATTGAAAATGCCGGGGTAGACCGGCGTAAAGCGTTGGATCTACTGCTCAACCAGAATAAGATCGTCATACTCGCTACCCATGATCCCGTACTTGCTCTTCTGGCTGATAAACGTATCACAATCCGTGACGGCGCAATAGCCTCCATAATTACAACAAGCACAGAAGAAAAAGAGCTGCTGAACAGCCTGTTAATAGCAGATGAACAGACCAACAGAATACGCGAAAAACTCCGCCAAGGTAAACGCATTGATAATTAGCATTATTAATTCAATATCCCTTTTACCAAATCAGTGGCACTTCATTTTTCCCACTTGAAACAGACAGTTCAACATACGATTACACCATTAGAGGAATACCAGATAAGCTTTAAAAAACTCTTATTGCTGAGACGCTAATTCATTTCTAACACCCTCGTACGATTCTCCATACGGATCAAACATCGCTATGCCAACAGCTCGGCCAGCAGAAATAATTACCAGTGATTTATTTACAAAGCCGTCCAGCATCTCCTGTCCGGCTTCCGGCCATTTACTCAAAACGTCAGACACCAGAGGAGCCTGATCACAAAAGATCAGGAGTTCCTTTTCTTTGCCGGTAAAAGAATACTCAACGGACTGTTCATTAATATCATATTCGCCAGCCGTATTCTCAACAAATTCAGGGCGGGTATCAATCACATGTAATTTATCACCAACACCGAATGCAAAAAGACAGACCCGTTTCTGCAGCCGGCGGCTATTATTCCATAATCTTATGCCCTTACTCATAAGAATAAACTCTTTAATGTTATCAGATGGTATTGTCTCAAAGCATTGAAGAACATCAATTCCGTCACTCGGTTCAAAGACATAAGCAATATCCTCTATCTCATTTTCCGGAATCGGATAAAGATACCGATAACGCTGATGACAGACAAGAGCATCATGTTCGTCGGTAAAGGTACTTCTTCTTCTGTATTGCAATTTGATAAAACCTGTAGCAGGCGTAAAATGCACTATTCGCTGCAGAAGCCGGAACGCTTCTAGATAATCTGCTGCTGTTTCACCCGGGATACAATACAGCATATTCCAGAAAGGCTCAATCCCCTCACAGATAGTAAACTTCAATGCCTGAATATTCTCCCAGAGTCTTGCGCCTTTATTCATCAGCCCGAGCATTCTGTCACTAAGGCTTTCAATACCGAGCTGAAGTTTTTTTACCCCGGCTCTGCGCAGCAGCTCTGCCCGCTTCCGGGTAAACCCATTGACCCGCGCCTCATAAAATAACGGATACGGCCCGCCCTTAGCAGCCAGCACCGGCAAAAAATCATGATAATGCTGCTCTGGTATTACTCTATCGGTAAATTCTATACTTCGCGGCTTATAACTGGAATTCAGCTCTTCAAGCTGCTTGAGCACCAATTCCGATTTCTTTACCCTATAACGATCCTGCGCCGATAAGAGTGAACAGAAATTACAGCCATGGTTATTAGCCGCCCACCAGCAGCCCCGCGAGCTTTCCGCCAATAGCGCCACCTTATCTCTGATTTCCAATCCATACTTTGCAATTTCCCGGTAATAATCGGTATAATCAGGTTCCGGAACATCATTCATATCTTCAGTTATCGAGCGCCATGAGACACCAGGATATTCTGTCTCCCGGTGCTGTGGCGCCAGCACCCCCGCAGGCAACAGCTCAAGCGGTATCGCATCTTTATATTCTAAAGCAAGCTCTGCAAATGGCAGTATTGTATTATCAGCTTCCCCCACAACCACATAATCAACCCAGGGAAAGAATTTATGCGTTGCCATACCCATCGGCAATTCACAATTAGAACCGCCCATAACTGTAACTATATCCGGCCGCAACTCCTTTATCCGTCGCAGAACCGCCAGTGAACCTATATGCTGAAAAAATATCGAACTTGGGCTTACAATCTTTGGATTAAGCTCTAGAATTTTCTCCACAACATGCTCAATATATTCCGGCATCCGTGCTCTGATCTCTTTCAGACGCGGTATCGCTGTAACAGGATTCAATTTAAAATCATAGCATATACGGAGTAAATACGGCATCTGATTATCAACAAAAGACCCGAAAGCAGCCTCAGAAAATAACCATTCTCCGCAGTGACTGTTTATAAACAACTCAAGCTCTTTGTTATTCATTATTTCCATGGAAGATAATTCAAGATTCGCATAATACGCATAGGTGCTCACCCCGCCATTACGCAAAGCGGACTGTAATATTGCTATTCCCAATGACGGAGTATATATTGTTGAAAACGGCATCCATATAAAACAGAAATCAACATCATTCATTGATTAACCCTATACTAATTTACCAGCAAAACACCTTAAAACCATTTATAAAATATAACTGACACCTTAAAAACAAGACGACATAATAATATCAACTGAATAAAGTCTTATATGCATGCGCCTGCAAACTCTGAGGATTGATCATGGTTAACCCAACTATTCTGCCTCCCGTATCTACAACCAGATCCTTCGCAATAAAGTCAGCTATAATCTTCCTGCCTAGTTCCGGCCATTTTTTATACACATCTTCCGCCAACGGAGCCAGATCACAGGCAATTAGCAGTTCACGTTCAATTCCACTAAACGTATACTCCTTCTTTACTGCGGTATCCACAGCTTTTTTGAAAGCCCCTTTAATCATTTTCGGCCGAGTATCTATAACCGTAATTTTCTCTCCAGTATCATTCCCGATCAACACAACCTCACCATTTCTTTTAGTGCAGTATTTCCAGAAAGCGACTATATCCTTCAATGAATCGTAATACTCCGTTTCTAGAAGATCATTTGTACCCAGAGTATCAAAGATAGTAATATCACTTTTCTCCAGATAGCAATATGCAATCTCAGCAATACCATCCGGCGGCAACGGATAAAGATAAGCGTACCGCCAATGAGGTACCAGATCATTTTTCTCGTTAAAAAACGGGCTGTACCTGTGATACTGCATAACCACAAAACCTGTAGGTGCATTTATATGCAGCAACTTTTTTGATAGTTCAATAGTTTCATAATAATACTCCGTTTTTTCTCCGGTAACGCTGAAAAGTAAGTTCCAGAATATAATAATATTTTCACAGGCACAGAACTTAAGCGCCTGAATATTCTCCCAGAGTTCTGTTCCCTTGTTCATTATTTTCAATAATTGCTCATTTAATGCTTCCACTCCAATCTGCATCGATTTAATTCCAGCTCTATGTAATAATTCGGCTTTTCCCCGAGTAATTCCATTAGCCCGGATTTCATAAAAAATCGGTTTCTTATTTTTCTTTTCGGCAAGCTTTGGCAATAACGAACTAAAATATTTTACCGGCAATGCATTATCGGTGAATTCAATCCCATGAAAAGTATATTTCTCATTAAATTCACCGAGTTCTTCCATTACTTTTTCGGAAGATTTTATCCGATACGTATGCTGAGCGGTATTTAGTGAACAAAATTTGCAGCCCATTTTATTTGCAGCCCACCAGCAACCGCGCGACCCTTCTGCCAGCAAAATAACCTTATCATCACCTTCAAAACCACAACGCTGTAATTCCGCAAAATAATCGGTATAATCCGGAACCGGAAGACTATCCAGATCATCAGGAACCGAACGCCAACTGACATCCGGATAACCCGCTTGTCTATGTACCGGAGCTAGCACTCCAGGTGGGATCAGTTCCAGCGGCATTTTAGTCCCATACTTCAACGCCAGTTCAGTCAAAGGAACAATAACATTATCCGCCTCACCGACAAGGACGTAATCCAGCCAGTTAAAATATCGGTGATTGCCCATTCCCATAGGCATATCACAATTTGCCCCGCCGATGAGAGTAATAATATCGGGGCACTTTTCTTTTATCCGCCGCAATACAGCCAGTGACGCTATATGCTGAAAAAACATTGAAGTAGCAGCAACCACCCGTGGTTTCCTGGCAATTACAATGTCCGCAGCATGTTCAATAAACTCAGGTATTTTTTGTTTTATCTCCTGTAAACGCGGGATAATAACGGTCGGATCCTGTCTGGTCTGACGGCAGGATTCCAGCAAATAAAGCATACTGTCTGCTCTTGCTTCCCTGAACGCAGCTTCAGCAAATAACCACTCCGAATACTGACTGCGTATTAAATTAGCGTTTTCACTATCACTGACAATACCTGATTTTATAATATCTAAACTTGGGTAATAAGCAGTAGTACTGTACCCTTCACGGCGTAACGCTCCCTGCAGTAACGCAATACCAATGGAGGGACTGAATACAGCTGTAAATGGCATAGATATAAAGCAGACATCTACTCCGTTCTGCGCATCCTGATTCATAAAAAATCCTAATTGCTAAAAATCAATAAAATCACAGACAAAAAGCCTGTCCAACTCAACTCTTAGAAGAGACTCCATATATTCAGAATAGGCTTCAGGCGTAAAACCACTCTTTACCGCCCTGCATACTGTAACCAACGATGGCTTGACCTTAAGCCTGCTCAAATATAAGATAAATTCATCAACCCTCCGCCGCACGGACTCCATATTATTCCCCCCTTGAATAAACTCAGAACCTTGCCAAGGGTTAAAAACAATATAATACCTGCCACCCTCCTCACAGGAACAGGTATTATGGTGTAACTTCAAATAATGAAAAGGGGTTTTATTGTAAGCTATAAATTCCTGCTCGGTTACCTCAACCCTGCTGGAAACCGCCGGACGTCGGCGACACGAGAAATAGTCCAATTCTATATCCAGAATTATATTCTCCGGGAACAGAGGTGAGGAGGAATACTGAAAATTATAATAATCAAATTTATTATCCGAATACTGATATTCACGGGGATTTTTTGAACCTGCCGAAAGCTGTTTTCGTGAAACACACTTGATTGCAAAATCTTGCTCCGCCTCATCAAGACTCCGGTATTCAACAGTTTCACACCAGCATCCTAAACCGCCGACAAAGTCCGGCCTAAGCCAGAATACTAGCGGAAAAAAGCCGCACACCACTCCGGCAACAACAAAATCACCAATATGCAACTGCTCTTCAACAAACTTTCGGCGCAAATCCATTGGCAAGAGGTTTATCTGCTGACGGTTCAAGACAGATCTGGTTACAGGCGGGGTCAAATCAGGATGAGCATCGACATGCAGAAGTCCGGAAGCAGAACCGCTTTCCTTAAAATACTCTGACCAGACTGCAAAGGCCTGATGATGTTCCTCGATAAAATAACACTTCATATTACAACTATCTATCATTCTTAACTCCGGAATACAGCGAGACCGGAAGTATACTTACAGACAATATATTGTCTCATAATCAACAGCTATATCAGTACAATGTCTCCCGAAACGCTTTTCAATAAACCGAAAAAGTTCCTTGTTATCAGGTCTGGCGCCAAAGATACCATATTGATTATTCTGATCAGCCAGATATAGACGCAGTGATTCAGCGAGTAACTGTATTCCCAATGGACTTACCCTGTACTCCTCACAGATAAAAAGCGTCATGAAATATACCACCTGAGAACTTATGCGACGTGTGATATTCCATCCCACCACCGCATCATCTCTAAGCAGGAAAATACTGGTCTGTGGATCATACTCATGTACAAACGGCGAAAGATCCTCGGTAAATAGTATTTTCCCGGATCGCAGCTTCTCCCAGTATACCCGGTCAAGTTCAGCAAACGGCACCACCTTAGACCATTCAGGAAGTTCCAGCCGCAACAGTCCTGTCTTCTGCAACCCCGCTGAGGGCAACTTGTAAACCTTTTTGTATATTTGAGGCAAAGAAAACCCGAATGCCGACAATTCCTTCTCCAGCCATAACGCGGACGAATCAGCATAACGCGTAAAATAACCTAATATTTCTTTATACCCTTGTTGTTTAAGCTGCTCGGCAAGTGCTTCAAGTAATAATTGCGCAGAGCCTGAAAACATCACTTCCGGCAAGACTTCCAATGATTTCAACCAAAAAGACCGCGTTTCATTACCTAGACCAAAAATCATCCCAACCGGTTTATCATCTAGAAGAATACCAAATCCTGAAAACCACTTACTGGCGGAAAACCGCCGATACATCTGCAGGCAATGCTCTGGACATAATTCTTCATAAACCGCCGCGTTATCCTTTTTTATTGGTATCAACCTTCTGTCTGACAACGTCTGGCTCCCTGCTGTTCACTTTAAACTATACTCAAATCAAACTATAAGTTTTGTTCTTGAAAAATTCAGGATCTTCGTTCAATATACCAGATTCAAAGAATTCATTCAATACTTCCAATACATCATCTTCAGTATAATCAGTCTCAGAACTAACTTTCTCAGCAATTTCAATAGCGCTCATATTCCCTGCTCTTACATAGTCATAACAAGGCAGGAAAACCGGTGAATCAATTATCTGTACTGTTGCGCCAGTAGAAATATGTATTTTCTTCCCTTCAAGCGTTATCTTAGCAAAGGGAGAAAAAGCCACCGGATCACGTGGCAGCAAACGTACAGGCAGATATGTTTCTATCATACGCAGCATATTTTCCCGCAATGAATCGATATCGCTGAATGTTGCCGTTTCATACACCAGTTCACCATCAGGATAATCATCTTTCGCCGGCTTAGGAGTAACAAGTTTAACTGTCCGTTTAACGATATTTAACCGAAATCCAGTCGCACAGGCAATCGAAGATTCCTCATTAAATGTACTATTGACCTTCTCATTAGTTTTATCAAGAACATGCTTGTTCTTAACGGCTCTGCCTGCAAGGGCAAATGGTGAGATTGATTCCACATTCTGCATCAATAGCTCAACATACAATAATTCCAGCGGTGTAAAAGAACTCATGATCTTTTCAAACATCGGCAGACTGAGGACTGAAAAACGATTTACACTGGTTCCGTATTTCCGTGATAATGTCAATAATTTTCTAGTACGTTCAATGTCTCGGGTTGAAGCAGCGGTAGTAGTCTGAGGGAAGTGACCCAGTATTTCCGCATAATCCTTACAAAAATCTTCATAATTAGGGTTATCCATCGGTTCCGTCGCATAATAGCAGGTTCCAGTTACAGCTCCCGGGCCGACAACCTCTTTTACTGTACGCAACAGCTCCCGCCAGTAACCGGCATTCTCAGGTGTATAGCTAAAATCATCTCCCTTTTCACCAGCATTCACCCCGCAAAACCAGCAGCCAACCGAACAGCCGTCACTTAGCTCAATATTGAATGGAGTATGAATAACCGCTTCAGCCTTGGATGGTCCCATCTCGACCAGCAGGCGCTTTATCTGCCTCTCACGCCAGAGACGCATTACATTATTTGCCGGTACGGCCTCCTCCTCCTGAACACAGGTACGATGCAGAATTTTTTCCTGAAGAAAACACTGATATCTGGCAACCTCCGGTGTACGGTAAAGCCAGTAAGCACCGCGCCGTGAAGAAAGACTATTATCCCACAACAGGCGTATCGCCTCAGCATCAACATCAATACCGAACTCATCGGCCAGTTGTTGCGCCTCACCGTTCATACAACGTTGACGATATTCATTACAACTAACATAATATTCTAAAAATCGTTTAGTATTGGCAACATCCCGGTGATACGCAGTATTTACCTCTTCTGGAGGTGTATATAAAATCCGCTGATATCTACCGCCTGAATCATCAATATATTTCTGAAATCGCCTGTCAAATTCTTGAAAGTACGTAAAAAATTTCTCAAACATCAATAACCGACCCTGCTAGTTGACATTACCGTCAAACACAAATACACAGTCCGCAGACCACATGGTTATTCACGCAGCCGGCGGACTATTATTAATCATATCAAATCACCATATAACATTATATGGCAAAGGTTTTTTCTTGCGTAATTATACAAGTACAACCACACCACCAACAACAACTTCAAGTTCACCCTCAGCAGTTGTTTCACTGGTTGTCTCTTCAGTTGTAACCTCAGTGGTAGTCTGAACCGCGGTCTGAGTGGTTGCAGTTCCAGTAGAACTTCTTCCACCGGCAATTGCAAGCATTTCTTCCTTGCTCAGAGAATCAGAGATCAGGTTTGGCAGGACAAAAGTCTTTACAACACCGGGCTTATTCTCAATAACATCAATAGAGAACTCTTCTGGTATTTTTTTACCGCAAATACTCTCAATAGTCTTTTTGGGGTTGGATAGAATTTCCTTACGAAATTCTGCATCTGTTGCCGCTTTCTTAGAAATTTCAACGCGCAGACTTTCAATCTCTTCTTTTGTCCACTGGCTCATCATCTTCTCCTTATGATATTTTAAATTTTAAATCATTATCCAGCCAGCCCGACCAGACAATGCATCTTATTACACAACAACATATTAAATAAAAACAACCATGCTGCAGGCCTATCTGAATTAACCGACAGTTCCAACTAAAAGATATATTGCAACTCACTATATCAATCGTGAAAAAAACTAACCGATTGACCTACTGCTTCTAACTATTATACACCATAAAAAACTTCTTATAGTATAAAATAACTCCCGATAGATTTTTTTTTTTAACTCCGTTATCTTACAATCATCCTACATATTTGTCAATTCCAAAAGTAATTACTTATACAAATCTAACATCATAGCAGCACAATTATTTCTTATACCACCACCCTGTAATTGAACAAGGTCAAATATCAAATAATACAAATTCATAATACAACTGGTTATAAAATTTAAAATACCGGTGTATTACAACACACCGGTAAACTCACAGAAAAATCCAAATAATTGTCATAATATTAAGTTAATTTCTACTATTAACTGGTGCATGCAGATTAATACCACGCCGCTGTAAAATTGAAGAATCACTCAAGAACATCTGTACCAGTGCTTTACGAAATTCAACAACCGCATTAAGTTCATCAAGCTGACTCGACTGCATGTCATCAAGCGCCTGCGCCACCTGATAAGTCGTTGCATTGCCCCCGCGCAATAATTTCTTCTCGGCTTCATAATTTTTGGTCATCGCTATTCTGGTAAGACTGTAATTCTTGATATTACCTAACGCACTGCGCAAATCGGCATATGCCGCTGTTACATCCTTTACCGCCAAAGTCCGCTGATTTAGCAGCGCCTGCTTGGCCTGAGCATGTGTTAATTGGGCACTTCGATGCTCCGCTCTCTCAGCTCTGGAACCAAAGTTATACTGAAATTTCAATCCGAAAGCATACTTAGCCGCCGAATTGCTGTTACTGCTGGCTTCAAAATTCTTGAAGACCTGACTATAATGTGACCAGCCAGCACTTGCAAAGAAGTCAAGCTCCGGTAACAAGCCGTTTTTGGTATAAACAACCTGTAGCTCATCAGCCTTAATCTCCAGTAATGCTTCATGAATATCCGGTCTTCGCTTCAGGGCAAGCTGAATATGCTCCGGACAGGGACCGATACTATCATTATCTGGCAACAGATCAAAAGACATATCAATATCCTGAGACCAGTAATCCGGATCGTTAGGACTTAGCAGCTGCAACAGACTGACTCTTGCCTGAACGACGCTATTCATAGCACTGACCAGTTGCTGACGGGTCTGTGCGATCCGCGATAGCGGTGCATATTTATTGCTTACAGCCAGTTTTCCATACTCTATCATTTTAAGAGTATCCTGATAGTCCTGCTCTGTTAGCTTCAGAGAATCTCTGAGAATACGCGCAGATTCTATCGCATAGATATAATCCCAGACAGCGACCTCGACCTCTGCGACAAAATTCTCCACATAACCATAGAATTCCCAGTAGGAAATATCACTATTGATTCTTGCCTGACGCAACTTTGCCAGATTAGCATCCAGCCCAAAACCTCGCAGCAGTTTCTGAGTAACTGAAAACTCCATCCCCTGAGTCTGGTCATATGATTTCTGCAACTCAGAATTACCTCGTGCAGCATATCTGGTCGCGTCAGAATCATACACCATCTCATAGCCCAGTTCCAGTGTAGTACCGGTTGGGAGGTACTGCTGCAGCGCCACCTCAACCTGTGTCGTATCCTGCCCCAGATCCTCGGTCTCGGTTCCTGCGGTATTGTTATATGTATAGTCCTGATCCATAAATTGCTTCTGAATATTAGCCGATATACTTGGATCAAACGCAGCCCGCTCAACATCTTCATTTGTTCTTGTAATTGCCGGCTGAAGTGATTCCGCGGCAATATCATGATTGTTCTTCAAGGCAGTAGAAATAGCTGATGATATCGTAAACTTGATCTTCCCGTTCTCCGTGACTCCGCTGACCTGAGATACATCACCCGCCAGACTTGAGTCAACCTCCTCAACCTGACTGACCTCCTCCAACAGTTTAATATCATCCATATTCTTCTTTATATCATCTATCGATATCGGAGGAACAATAGAGGTTTCAGGAGCAACAAACATATCCTTCACCGGCTCACTGATTTCATCAGGATCAAGATTTTCCACATTTCCATCATCATTAATACTCACCGCAAACTCGTCAACATCAAGCTCGGCACAACTGCACAGCATGATGCAGATAGTTAATATTACCAGACACTGGATTATTATTAATCTTTTCTTATGCATTGTTGACACCTGTAGTTATGCGCTTGCCTGCTGACGTTCAATAAGCTCTTTAAACAGTCCGGGCTTAGCCGCTAATTCCTGATATTTTCCAATCTGCACAATTTTACCTTTATCAAGTACGATTATTTTATCCGCATTGATTATTGTGCTGAGTCTATGCGCTATTACCACTCTGGTTATACCCAGCTTATCCAGATTACGGCTCACACTGTCCTGAACCTTGTTATCCAGAGCATTTGTCGCCTCATCCAAAAATAAAATCCGCGGATCATTAGCCAGAGCTCTTGCCAGCATAATCCGCTGTGCCTGCCCTCCCGAAATAGTGCTGCCGCCGTCAGAGACCAGTGTATGCATCTGCATTGGCATTGATTTTATGTCCTCGGCTATCCCAGCCATTTCCGCTGCGTTCCAGGCTTTACCCAGAGTACAGTTTGAGTTTCCACTTGAGATATTGGTAAAGATATCGGCAAGCATCAATCCGTCTCGCTGCAGAACAACCCCGAACTGCCGGCGCAACTGCCCGATATCGACCTCACTTATATCATAATTATCATAAAGTATCGCTCCTGACTGCATATCTTCAAAGGCCAGCAGCAGCCTGAGCAATGTGCTTTTTCCTGTACCGCTCTTACCTACCAGAGCCACAAATTCTCCCGGTTCCACCGTGAATGAAACATCATCCAGAATCATCCGGTCACTTCCCGGATAATGAAAACTCACATGCGACACATCAATCCTGCCTTTGATATGATCAATCGCCGTTCCTTCCCTCCAGTCAGCAGGAATACTTTTCAGTATCGGCTCAAGACGTTTCAGAAACGGCTGAGCACTCAACAACTGCAATAATGCCCCCGCAGTCCGTGACAGTGAAGAATTAACCACCATAAATGCTGAAAGAAAACTGACAAAAGTACCGGTATTCATCGAAGTGGCATCAGATTTTGCATCCATCCAGTAAATACCCATTCCGTAAATGAAGAATGTTGCCACCTGCGGCAGAATTGTCGCTGCCGTTCCGGCAATCTGGCTGAAGAAAGATGCAGAATATGCTAATTTTGATTTCTCGGTAAATAAATGTGACCAGCCTTTGAGCATTGAAGCCGAAGAAAATGTACTCCGTATCTTTTCTATGGAAATTATCAGCTGCAACACATAATCCTGGAGCAAACCATTATACTTCGGCACCCGCCGCTGAAACGTATAAGCGACATAGCCGAATATCAGCCTTATAACAGTAAATATTATAATAAGTACTATTGCTACCAGCGCCAGACGCAGATTCAGAATAAACAGATACACCATACTGGGAATACTCATAAACACAGCAAATAGCGCACTCAAGGTTGAACCTGTAATTATCGACCGTAGAGAATTTATCCCGTTAGCCCTGTTAACAAGATCACCTGTAGAAAACTTTCTAAAGAAATTGGGTTTCTGCCGGACAATTCTATCCCAGATAGCCGCCTCAAGACTCAGGTCTGCCATACCTTCGAGTCGTTGCGTGCAGAATGACTGAATAACATTAAATGTCAGTACCGTCACAGACACCACCACCAGAAGAATTGTAAACTGCACCAGTTCAGACTTCATTGCAAACGGCAACACCTCATTAAAGAGGTAACTCATTACCATTGCCGGTATTACTCCCACAATACCAATAATAATGGAGCAGACCAAAATCGCTAGTAGAGTATACCCCTGCCCACGCACAATCCAGCGCAACAGATCGCCGACGTCTACTTCACGTTGCGGAAATGACTTGAAGAAGTAATAAGCAAGAACATGTATATCCTCAGCCTCTTTTTCAGTAACGACGAACCTTCTACCTTCCGCAGGATCTATTGCAATATAATTACCGTTTGTCTGGGGCAAAAGAACCAGAGGCTGTGATGATGTAACAATATCCTGTTCATACTCACTGCTTCTGCAGCGCTTGAATCCCAGCATTACCCCACTGTCCTCACGCCACCAGCCATCCTCCAGAGTTACCTTACGATACTGCACATTTGAGGCCAGAGCCCACTCAATAATCGGATTACTGTGCAGCGAATCTTTCTTGACATTGGGCTTGACAAATTTTACCTTTATATGCTTGCCGATAATCTCCATCGCCGCCTGTAATGGAAAATGCACCTTGCTGCGAAAGACAAAATCATCTCTGGACAGTATACTTGTCAGATCTGTCTTTATCCTGCGCGCATCATCGGCGTTCTTGTTTTCCCGCATAATCTGCAGCCGCCGTGACAGACCATGTTCTGTAAAATATAAATCACTTCCAATTTCAAGCAACTGCTCAAGAAATATTTTCACACCATCCTGCAACTGCTTAAAGTCTGCTGAAACTTGTCGTTCAAGACGGGTTTTTACCGGCGAATAAATCCAGCTGTAAGGCGTTACAAAGAACAATGTTCCAACCGGAGAATCTGAAAATCCCGAAGAAAAGTAATCCGCCTTTCCCTCTTCCAGCCGATACACACAATAATTATTGCTGACCAGCACCCCGCCAGATTGCAGAATATTAATATCCGAATCATTAACCTCGGTATCAGCTCTAAAGTATGAATTCAATTCTTCACTAAGATAACTTACAAACTCACAGAATATTTCAACGAGTAATTCCGGCTGACTGTTACTCTCTAAAAAGTTTATAAAATCCGCAGTCTTGATACCTAGAATAGTTGCATCCTGTTCAGCTTCAAATTCTAGCACCGCTGAAGAAGAAAAATCCGCTATACCGGGTATCACCGCACCACGGTTAAGAACCGCCAGGTCGACACTGCTTTCTTTACTCCCACCAGAGGCTTCCTTAAGTTTTACGGTAACACTCCCAGTATACACAAGCCATACCGTATCTTCAGAAACCGGCAATACGGTTCCGTCAAATTTCACAAATGCAGCAGCGGGAATACTTTTTATCTTCCCAATTAACATTTCCGGTAGAGGCATAGTCTCTTTCCCTTACTCCCCAGTACTTATCAGATTAGTATAAAACCGTTTATTAGCCATAAGCTCTTCATGTTTACCGCGCTCTACGACAATACCCTCATTAAAAACTATTATCTCGTCGCTATCACGTATTGCACTAAGACGATGCGCAGAAATCATACACAGACATTCGCGTTTTTTAACACTCCGGTAAATCTCTTTCTCACTAACTGAATCCAGAGCATTTGTCGCTTCATCAAATATCAATACCGAAGGATTTGTTGCTAAAGCCCGCGCTATCTCTATACGCTGAGCTTCACCACCGCTAAAATTACATCCACTCTGCCCGGCATCAGCATTCAGTCCTCCCGGACGTGACAAAACCGCATCAAAAATCTGTGCATCTCTGAGTGCGGTAATAATATTATTATTCGGCACACTGTCATTCCACATAGTAATATTATCACGTATAGTCCCGGCGAAAAGGCTGGCTTTTTGTGTCACCAAAGACATTGATGTCGCTAAAACACTATGCGGAATTTTCTGTATTGGAATGCCGTCATAAAGTATTTCACCCGACTGCGGTTGAATAAGCCCTGCCGCGAGGCGAATTATTGTCGTTTTCCCGGAGCCGCTGCCCCCGACCAGAGCAACTGTCTGCCCGACCTCAATCTTCATTGAAAAATCTTCAATCAGCGGCTGATTCAACGGACAGTAACCAAAAGTGACATTACGGAATTCCAGTGATTTAGTAATTCTGCTGAATACCGGTTTCTGCTCCTTATCAACATTTTCCACATTCTGTTCACTCTCACGACTTTTGTCCTTTACCGTAGCCGGTACAATACCGGATCTGTCAGCTAAAAGGTCAACATTTTCCAGCAGTGGATCCAGCCGGTTCTGCAAAACATCGTTGAGTCGCATAGTATCACCTTCGATCAGCTGCAGGCTGTTCAGCAATCTGGCCAAAGCCCCAACCGGTGAGATAAAGAGCGACATCAGCAGCTGGAAAGCCAGCAGATCACCCATTGTTATCGCACCATCCATAACATTGAGTCCTCCCACCAGAATCAATACGGCACTAGAACATGATGAAACGAATGTAGGTATGTTTTTAACAAAATTATTCGCATAGCCAAGCCTCTGCGTACAATTTATAACCTTTACCTGCGAGTCCGCGAAAGTGCTGAAGAATGAGGACTCACGCCCGGTAGCTTTAAACGTCTCAATAATCTGTAGTCCCCCACTGCCCACACCCATCAATTTCGCTATCTGCTGTGCGGAATTCTTATTCAGATCAACCTGAAATCTTCTAACCAGCATCAGTGAACCGATATTGGCCACAACTGCGCCAACTCCTACCAGAGCCATGGAAGTATCATAGCAGAACATTACCGCACCATATATGACAACCAGAAAGAGATTAAGAAAATTACTGGCGAAGTTATTCGCTATAAGATTAGCGACCTTGCTGTTGAGATCCACACGACTGGATATATCACCGGGGAAACGCTGACCAAAATACTGAAAAGGAAGGCGCAGACAATGACAGAGAAATTCAAGTGATGAGGTTATGGATAATTTATAATGCATCCGCAGAATATAATACTTCTTGAACCAGCTGAAAATCAGCATGAAGAGGATTCCCAGAGCCATTATCGTCAGAAACGGATGGAGCCAATACCGCATGTCCACCAGTATATCATCATAAAAAGCTTTGGTTAATCCGGTATTCAGCAATCCCGGCATTACCAGCAGAATTGAGAACAAAAGCACTCCCAGAAACGCCCTGCGCGAATTACTCATCCGGCTTATAAGCCAGCGCAAGGTGCTGGCCTTCTTTCCTCCAGACGCGAACTCAGATGTAGGAGTCAGCTCAAGTACTATTCCAGTATACTTCCTGCTGAATTCCTCTCTGGTCATATGTCGTGGTCCTCCCGCCGGATCATTAATATAATACTTGTTATTAACGACACCTTCGAATACCACGAAATGATTGAAGCCCCAGAAGAGGATGGCCGGTGTTCTCACCTTATGCATATCCTCCAGAGTGACCTTCTTGGAATCTGTCTTTAAGTTATAATGCTCCGCGGCTTTTACCATGCGGAAAAGATTTGCTCCATCGCGACCGACACCACAGTTCACCCGTAATTCTTCAATAGGCACGTACCGCTTATAATACGCAAGAACAATTGCAAGTGAAACCGCACCGCATTCAGTTCCCTCAACCTGTATAATTGTATCGGTATTCAGTGGACGAAACCCGAGAATTGACAGCAGAAACTTAATCATAGTAAATTCCTTCACTGTCCTCACCTAAAAATAGTTTTCGGAAGAATGGCATTATGTAAGATATTGGCTGTCGTGTCTCCACCACCACCATGCCGTTGGTAAGGGTACCGTTGCTGATAGGAATATCCGGCCCCGTTCCTGAAGTCCATTTATAACCATTTTTTGATGACTTATCCGGAGTGAGCTCTATATGTACCTCAAGTGGTGACCCCTGCGAAGTCACCTCACTGATAAATACCTGATTACTGAACAATGAATTAATACGCTGATCTGTCACCGGGTATGGTGATATATAAGTAACCTTCCCGAGTATTGCTCCATGTTCAGAGCGCCGGATAATAGTTGGAGAGACTTCAGCAAGATCACCTACCTGAATTTTTTTAGCTTCAATCGAGGATACAAAGACTATCGCCTCTAACGGCTTGACCTGCCCCTGCCCCTTTTCAATGAGAATTACCGGCTGACTGGGTGAAACCATCTCATTCTCCATAGTCGATATCTCAGTAACCGTTCCGTCAAATCCCGCAATCAGCTTGGAATATGCCTCCATATCATCACGATCTTTTTTAATCACAGCTTTCTGATTTTCAATCTGCAGCTTACGCTGCTGAACATTATTCGCAAAAGTTGTCTTGGTATTTGCCGTTTGAGTAGATAGCTGATCCAGCTGAACCTGCAGCTGCTTGAGAGTCTTGGCATAATCAACCGCTGTTGACAAGGCATCCTGATACGCATCCTCTGACATAACACCGTCATCAAAAAGTTTCTTGGCGGAATCTGCCTGCTGCTGATAAATCTTCAGCTGCTTCTCAGTATCCTCAATAGTTGCTTCCATCTTGATTCGGTTGAATTCAATTGCGGCAAGGGTTATATTCAGGTCAGCCTCTTCAATTCCGGTCATTATCTGATTATTATTTACCAGATTATCAAGAGTCAACTGATCCTGTTTAAGGATAGATTCATATCCCGGCAGACTTATTGTTGCAAGCACCTGCCCTTTCTTGACCTTATCACCAACCTTGACCATATACTTCTCAACAACACCTTCAGCAAACGGATAAACACCTGGAACCGCATCATTACTGGTAAGCAGCCCCAATCCCTGAACCTTCTCTTCTATTGCTCCGAATATTCCCCATACGAAGGCGAACACAAATATAATAAAACCAGCAACAAGTGCCAGCCACCCGAAATTACTGATAACCTTTAGGGATTCATCAAGTCTGTCTGGAGATTCAGCAGCCTTACTCGCTTCATCTCTGAATAATTTATTATTTGCCATACTATTTAGCTTCTCTATCCCAAAATTAGTTTACGTAATAACTAAATTCCATTATATTATTTTCAGTATCCAGGTACTGAAAGTATACTGAGGGCATAATCTGCACAACAAAACCCCTCAATCAACCTGAAGGCTGCAAAAAACCTCTTCTAAATTGTCGGTTTAATACTAAAGATTACACCAGTTAAAAATTATTATTTTTATGTTAAAGCACTTCCAAACTTCATTCAAAAACCCGATATATTATATTTAACACTAATTACTAGGACATGATAACTATACTCAGGCCACAGATAATAATATTCCACAAACATATCATCTACTACATGTTACAAAAAATCCGCTCATTAAATATTGATCTTTACCTCCTAAAATCGTTTGAAAATAACCCTGAAAAAAAAGATATCTGGAGATTTTACCGTTTTCCACTCAACTCTGATTAAGATGCTGGTAAATGAATACACTATTAATAACCTGAGAGCTTCTGTTATTAGATATTCAATAAAAATTACCGATTTGTTTTATCTATTAATAATCTTTAGATACAATAAAAAAAGCAGCGCTGAATCACATCTATTCAGCACTGCTTAAATATAAAATAATCAGGTATTCAATTAATATACATGAGTGTCTACAAGCACCTTGCCCTTACACCGTAATGAAGGATCGGCAAGAACCGCCGTAAGATCTTTCAAAGGGATAATCCTGTCCATTATTTCCATAAGATCAACCTTATGATTAACCGCAATATCAACAGCCGGCTTGAATGTATAAGGATTGATAAACGAGCTGAAAACACTTATCTGCTTTCTGAAAAGTTCAAACGGTTTGAGAACCAGCTCAGCATCAGGATTTGTAAGGCCGAAGAACATTACCTCACACCCTTTACCAGCCACCTGTAACGCGTAGCTCTGAGTCTTGGTAGAACCGACACACTCGACAATCTTATCAATATTGGTTACGCCAGCTTTTTTGAGTAATTCAGGAAGATTATCTTCAAGTGGATTAAAGACCAGATCCGCTCCCAGCTTTTTGGCCTTTTCCTGGTTTTCAGGCTGAATCTCCGCAACTGCTATGAAACTAGCCCCCGCAAGTTTTGCCAGCTGCATAGTCATAAGACCAATAGGACCGGCACCGATTACAAGATAAATATCACCCACACGCAGATTGAATACTTCAAAAGTATTCATACAACAGGAGAGCGGTTCAATCATAGCAGCCTCTTCAAAAGAGAGTTCACCAATATGATAAACCTGCTTCTGTCTGATCTTCACCTTCTCTGCAAATCCCCCGTCAACCGTCTGACAGATAGCCACATGATTATTACAGAATGCACTGCGTCCGGACTGACAGAATTCGCAATAGCCGCACATATCATTCGGATCAACCACAACCCGGTCACCAATGGCAAATCCAGAAACATCCTTACCTAGACCGCATACGGTACCACTGAATTCATGCCCCGGCACCACCGGCACATTTATTTCAGAAGAACCGCCACCACCGCTGTAAACATGAACATCGGTACCACATATGCCACAGTACTTTACTTCAACCATGACTTCATCTGGAGCCAATTCTTCTATCTCAAAATCCTCAATCCTTATATCATGTTTCCCGTAAAACCTTGCTCCAATCATAATAACACCTTTCCTAATGGCTTGTTTATCAATACTCTACAACACCGCTTAATCACTTAAAAAGACTCGGACAATCCTTGGATTTTTTGAAATACCCAAAATCATATTAGGGACAAACTTCCAATGACGCCAATAATACCGTGACATATTTCACTGTTATTAAGAGCCAGATAAGTCGAAATTATCCGGCTCCATGCGTCTTGTTGTTGTTTGGAATTTTATATTATCTGCTTTGCCCCAAATCACTGCCCGATATATAAATATATCAGCAATAAAGGATATTCTTGTAAAACCAAAGGATCTAAAAAAAATCCTCTAGACTAATACGCTGAAATTAGCCTAGAGGATGATGCATTATTACTCTGCTGGAAGAATTTTAATCGTTACTAATAACTAAATGCAGGTAAATGCGCCATCAATTATAAAGTCCGAACCGGTTGTAAATGAACTGGTATCGCCGGCAAGGTAAACCGCAATTCCCTGTAATTCCTCTGGCTTACCCAGACGTTCAAGTGGACTCATTGCCTCCCACTTGGCAATAAGCGGCTTGAGTTTTTCAGAATTCATAATAAGCTCGGTACCGATATATCCAGGACTAATGCTGTTTACACGTACATTTCTGGTAGCCAGTTCTACAGCCATTGACTTGGTAAGCTGCATTACACCTGCTTTTGAAGCGTTATATGAGCACTGTGGCTGAGGAACATTAACAATTGATCCTGACATAGATGCGGTATTGATAATTGAACCATAGCCCTGTTTGAGCATCTGCTTAGCAGCAGCCTGTGAAGTCAGGAAGACACCGGTAAGATTAATATCAATAACTTTTTTCCATTCCTCAAGTGTCATCTCTTCACATGGCACATTGAGACAGATTCCGGCATTGCAGAAAGCCGCGTCAAGCTTGCCGAAAGTATCGACAATAGTCTTTAGCATCATGTCAACATCTTCCTGCTTGGTCACATCCGCTTTAATAGCAATAGTCTTGATACCTTCTTTATCCATTATCTCTTTAGCAGTTATTTCAGCCTGTGCAATATCCACATCAACTATCGCCACATCACATCCGGCTTCAGCCAACGCATATGAGATCATTCTGCCAATACCTCTTGCACCCCCGGTTACAAATGCAGCCTTACCGTCCAGACGCATTTTTTCGATAATACCCATTATTATTCTCCAATTTCTTACTTTTATACTTTAAACTCATATCCAGATAACTTCAGGATTAAACACCAATTCTCTTCTTCTGCAATGTATCGAAACCAACTGCAACAATCAGTACAAGTCCTTTTACAATCATCTGTGTATAGTTACTGATATTCAAAAGCACCATACCGTTGGTAAGTACACCTATAATAACCACACCAGCGATCACACCAGAAATCTTACCATAACCACCGGTGATTGAGACACCACCCAGAACAACACAGGTAATCGCATCAAACTCATAACCGATACCAGCTGTAGGCTGAGCAGAATTTGTTCGTGAAAGCATTACAATACCGGCAAGACCTGCAAACAATCCTGATAATGCAAAGATCAGATATTTAATTTTTCCAACCTGAATACCTGAAAGCTTTGATGCCTCTTCATTACCACCTACCGCATAGAAATAACGTCCGAAATAAGTTTTATTCAGAATGAACGCACCAATTATAAAGCAGCATATCATTATAATAACCGGCACAGGAACCACACCTAAATGTCCTCGTCCAATAACCTTGAATCGTGGATCAAATCCAAAGATAGGCACACCACCACAGATAAGATAAGCAGCACCGGCAACAATTGTCTGAGTTGCGAAGGTTGCAATAATTGACGGGATTCCCACAGTAGCAATAAGAACACTGTTAATCAGACCGATAACCAGTGACAGCAACAACGAAATTGCAACCGCCGATACCATTCCAAATCCGGCTTTCACCATAAGGTATGCACAGACCACATTAACAATCGTAATAATCGATCCTATGGACAAGTCAATACCGGCGATCAAAATTACAAAAGTCATACCGATGGACGCAATACCATACATTGATACCTGACGCAACACCATAAAGAGATTTCTTACGGACAGGAAATTATGATTTAGTAGTGCAAAAACGATAATC
Source organism: Planctomycetota bacterium (assembly GCA_963677015.1). Classification (GTDB taxonomy): domain Bacteria; phylum Planctomycetota; class SZUA-567; order SZUA-567; family SZUA-567. The sequence goes on along the minus strand of OY781533.1, from coordinate 566,304 downwards.
AAAACAAGTAAAACCAACCAAATTGCATGTCTTTTAATGACATTAACCCACATATTCTGCTTCATCTGTAACGCCTCCTAAGTCTTCAACATCCGCAGCCATTCTCATAATTAAATTCTGATCGAAATCATCACGTTTGAGTTCCCCGTTGACACGACCACCTGCAAAAACCATTATTCTATCAGACATGCCAATAAGTTCTTCCATCTCCGATGAAATAAGCAGTACTGTTTTACCCAAATCAACAAGAGTATTTATTAATTTATAAATTTCAAATTTCGCACCTACATCAATACCTCTTGTCGGCTCATCCAATATAATAAGCTGTGAATTTGCCGCCAGCCACTTACCAAGGATCACCTTCTGCTGGTTACCACCACTCAAATTCTTAACTTTCTGCTGGATTGAAGGAGTTTTTATCAAAAGATCCTTCCGGTATCTTTCAGATATTTTCTTCTCCTTTTTACTGTCTATAACCGACAATGTGGAAATTCGCTTATAAATGGGCATGCTCACATTATTCTTAATAGAAATTTCAAGCAGTGCACCATGTCTTTTTCTATCTTCAGCAACAAGGGCAATTCCTAAATCAATAGCCTCACGTGGTGATCTTGGGTTAATCTCCTTACCATTGAAAATAAACTGTCCGCTTGTCTTTGGGACTGCACCAAATATCATCTGAGCAAATTCCGTTCTTCCTGCACCGACAAGACCGCCCAATCCCAGAACTTCACCTTTCTTAATCTTCATATTCACATCGGTATCACCATTTCCGGTCACACCTTTTGCCTCAAAGACCACTTCATTACTTTCATCGAAAGGCTTTCTCTTTGGATAAACATCTTTAAGCTCACGTCCCACCATAAGCTTCACCATCTCATCTATACTGGTTTCAGATGTAGTAAGAGTTGTAATGTACTCACCATCACGTAATACAACAATACGATTGGTCAGCTTCATCACTTCCTCTAATCTATGTGAGATATATATTATTGCAACGCCTCTGGACTTCATAAGCTCACATACTTCATACAGACTTTCAACCTCCGCACTTGTCAGCGGTGCAGATGGCTCATCCATAATTAAAACTTTAGCATCCTGCTGTATCGCCTTGGCAATTTCAATCATCTGCTGATATCCCACAGTCAGATCACCGACCATCGCCTTAGGATTTATCTTTATATTCAATTGTTTAAAAGCTTTTGCAGCTTCTCTTTCCATAGCTTTCTTATCAACAACAATGCCCTTGCGTATAGGATTACCAAGAAACAGATTTTCTGCTGCTGAAAGCTGACTCACGTTATTAAATTCCTGATATATAATCGCAATACCATTCTCACGAGCCAACTGCGGTGTCATCTCGGTAAACTCTTTACCGTTAATGATAATCTTACCAGAGGTAGGAATAACCGCACCGGAACACGTCTTAATCAAAGTTGATTTACCGGCGCCATTCTCACCTATCAGTCCGAGAATTTCACCTTCTTTGATATTAAGAGAAACATTTTTCAATGCAGTTACACCAGGATATTCTTTTTTTATCTCTTTTAACTGCAAGACATAATCTTCACCCATTATTTTCTCCATTAAATTGAAAATAGCCGCAAGGTTTAATGAGTAGCAACGGCTACTTTTAAATTTTCAGAGGCTTTTTTATAATTCACACTTCATGTTATTTTTGCTGTTAAGAAAAAATAAGCTGGATTAAACAACACCTTAAAGCGTCTATGCAGACAGCAAAAACTAATAATTCCATTCTTGCCCAAGATGAATCAAAAATATGCTGCCCGCACAGACCGTTAATAAAACCGCTTCAGAACAACCGGCAAAGAGTTTGCAAAACACTGGATGAAATACTACTCTCTGCCTTGGGTCGGTTATACAACCATCCCTGTGTTCTTACCTCTTCTCTGACTATTTGAAATCAGCAAGATATTCAGGTGCATTATCAGCATTCATAACCTGCAGTACACGATACTGATCTTTATCAGCGAACTTATCACCGTTTAGAAGCTTAGCGTAGATGTCAACACAAGCTGCCGCAGTCTTCTTGTTAGAACCTTCAAAACCAACACTTGCTCTAGAAGCTTCACCGTTAACGATAGCTTCAAGCTGCTGTTCAGTAGCATCTGCAGAGAAAATACCAACATCTTCAGGAATCTTACCATTGTACTTGGTCATGAAAGCTTCGTTGGCTCCGATATCACCACCAGCACCGATTGAACATACGATCTTAACATTTGGGTGTGCCTGAAGGATTGACTCCATGTTAGAAAGAGCGGTAGCTGCATCAATAGCAGGCTGCTGAGCAACAACCTTGTACTTACCAGCTGCATTATCCTTAAGAGCTGAGAGAATACCCTGTTCTCTTTCAAGAAGGATAGGAGTCTGAGGATAGTTCATAACAGCAACTTCAGCAACGTTATCCTTTGAGTAGTGCTGATTGATAAACTTAGCAGCAGCAAAACCAATAGCATAGCCAAGCTTAGTGTTGTCAAGAACCCAGTTTACATCGGTGTTCTTCATCTTATCATCCCAGCACATTACCTTAATTCCAGCTTCACGGGCAGAAGCGAGGTAATCTTCAAGAGCATTTGGATCAGATGGGTGTACCATGATCAGATCAACATCATTAGTAATGAAATTTTCAATCTGCTGAATCTGTGTTGCTGAATTATCCTTACAACCAAGAACAGTATAATCCCAGCCTTTGTCCTTCATCAGTTTCTGAACTTCACCAAAAACACCAGCCCAGTAGCTGTTTTCAAGTGACTGAATAGTGATACCCACTTTAGGAGCATCAGCAGCTTTGGCAAAATCGCTGGTTACGAAAAAACATACAAAGAAAAGAGCAAATGCTAATACTAAATTCTTCATCACGCATACCTTTCAAAAAATAGAAATATACAAACAAACAAATAGAGTAATTTTTACTCTACACTAAATTACTATTAAAATTATTATTTTTTGTATTCATCAATACTTGAAGAGACTACACACACAATATTAAATGTAACTGCATAAGACAGATAAAACTAACTGCCTAAATTTTAAGCAACATTTTGTTTAAGCACATTCTCACTATAAACAAAACCCATACCAGATATATTATTTTAAATTTGCAGTTTTATAAAACACTCCCCAAAAAATACACAACTATCATGTTATCAAGTGGTTATTGTTATAATTTTGATGCATTATTTTATTTTATGGACAAAACACAGATCTAAATATCTCATGAGTGTACACCAGTGTCTGTACACTTTCCGAACACAGTGTCCAGATTTCGAACACGACACGCTACACATTGTACACGCTACTTCCAGAACACACAAAATATATGAACTTCTTTTTTCACTTATCCGTATACCTAAAATACTAAAGCTGCTTTTCACCAAAAAGAAGCGGCAGTAATACTTATTTTTTATACTTCACTTTGATTATTTTAAGTCTTAATTAAAAAAACAATCACCTTCCCTGATTGTACCGACTGCTTAATTCACGAATAACAAGTAAACTAAAATCATATTGCCCTTACACCACATCACATGATATATTTAGCAGTTAACAATAACCATTACCGTATAGTTACTCAAGATAAACTACAGTCTCTAAAAATAGATAACCCCAACCGGCAATAAATTGTTTTTAAGCACCGCCATATCTCTGGCAGACAAGATACAACAAATCAAATTTGTACTTAAAACCTAAAATATACGATGAATACTGCACACAGAAATACTGTTGCTTCTGCTAATACACTGCCTCAGCTCTTACTCCCCAACAAAATTTTTAAAAAAAATTAAACAATAATTACAATATTCAAGTGCTAATTATTACATACAAATTCACAACTGCAAATGCCACTAAAATAGTAACTTACAAAAAACCGCACCTATAGTTAAACCACTAAAACATAGTTATACTTGATTAATTTTTTATGAGCTCAGAATTCTTTTTACAGGATATTCTCATAAAATACGATATAATATAATGTAAAACAAAATATATTGTTTACACGAATGCCTATAAAGAGATCCGGCATTCAATTAATTATAGAATGGAGCAGCAATGGATATTGTACAATTAAACATTCAGGGTATGACCTGCGCCGCTTGTGTTGCACACGTGGAAAAAGCCATTAAAAAGGTTGACGGAGTAGATATGGCAAGTGTAAACTTAGCCACTGAAAAAGCTACCGTCAGCCTCAATCCCGAACAGGCGGAGATCGAAAATATTATCCGCAGTGTCAGTGATGCCGGATACAGCGCCAGTGTCGCCGGCAATACCCTTGATGATGAACAATCACAGCAGAAAGCACGTGAGCTCAAAGAATTAAAACTACGACTGACAGTTGCGGTCATACTTAGTGCACCGCTGCTTCTGGCAATGTTTGCAGGGCTGCTGCATCTGAAGTTCCTTATGTTCCTGCATAATCCCTACCTTCAATTTATATTGGCAACTCCGGTTCAGTTCTGGATCGGCTGGCGTTTCTTCCGCGGCGCCTGGAAAAACCTTAAAGCCCTCAGCCCCGGTATGGATGTGCTGGTCGCTCTTGGAACCTCTGCAGCCTATATTTTCAGTATTTTCAACGGGTTTATCGCTGAACACCTGGGAATAAAAAGCTCAGGACTGTACTTTGAAGCTTCCGCAATAATTATCACTCTGGTTCTACTAGGCAAATACCTCGAAGCCAATGCCAGAGGCAAAACCTCTGAAGCCATTAAACGACTTATGGGATTGCAGCCCAAGACCGCCAGCGTTGAGCGTAACGGTGAACTCTGTGAAATTCCCATAGATGATGTTGCCGTTGGTGATATTATACATATAAAGCCGGGAGATAGAATTCCGGTGGACGGTGTCATTACTGAGGGAAACACCGCAGTTGACGAGAGCACCATTACTGGCGAGAGCATGCCGGTTGAAAAAGCTCAGGGCGATAAACTTGTCAGCGGTACTATCAATAGTTACGGCTCAGTAAAATTTTGCGCTGAACATGTCGGCAGCGACTCCGTACTGTCAAGAATAATCAAAGTTGTCGAAGAAGCTCAGGGCTCCAAAGCACCGATTCAAAAACTTGCCGACCGGGTTGCAGCCATATTTATACCGGTAGTACTGGGAATAGCCCTGCTTACTTTCTGCCTCTGGTGGCTGGTTGCAGGCTCATTCTCTGCCGCCATAATCGCCGCAGTCGCAGTGCTGGTCATTGCCTGCCCCTGCTCACTGGGACTGGCTACACCTACAGCTATTATGGTAGGAACCGGTATCGGAGCCGAACGCGGAATTCTTATAAAAAATGGCGAAGTTCTGCAACAGGCCGGAAAGATCACCGCTGTCGTGCTGGATAAGACTGGAACCATTACTATGGGACGCCCTGAACTGCAGAAGATCGAAACACTGAATAATATAACTCCGGCTATAAGCGACACCGAAATTCTAACACTTGCCGCGAGTCTGGAGAACAGCTCAGAGCATCCTCTGGCTCGGGCTATAGTAAACGCGGCCAAGCAGCAGAACTGTGAACTGCAGAAGATCGAAGACTTCACCTCAGTTGCTGGCAAAGGCATTAGCGCAAAGATTGCCAATAAAACCTATCTTATCGGGACCGAAAGCTATCTGAAAGAGAACAATATTGATACCGCGATCCTTTTAAATAAAAAGACCGAACTCGAGGAGGCAGGCAATACCGTAGTAATTCTTGCCGACACCACCCAGGCCTTGGCCTTACTTGCCATCGCCGACAGTATAAAGGATACCTCCAGAAGCGGTATTGCAACGCTGCAGGCTATGGGGCTTGAAGTCTACATGCTTACCGGCGACAATAAACGTACCGCCAATGCTATTGCCGCAAATGCCGGAATAAACAACGTAATTGCGGAGATACTCCCCGAAGGCAAGGCTGAAGAAGTAAAACGTCTCCAGAAAGCCGGACATGTTGTAGCAATGGTGGGCGACGGAGTCAATGACGCTCCGGCACTGGCAAGCGCTGATACCGGCATCGCCATGGGCGAAGGTTCTGATATTGCTATGGAATCAGCGGATATTACCCTGATGCGCGGAGATCTGCGTGAGATAGCGGCAGCTATTCAGCTCTCCCGCCGCACCATGGCCAAGATCAGACAGAATCTATTCTGGGCCTTCTTTTATAATTCAATCGGCATTCCGGTTGCGGCGTCAGGTCTACTCAATCCGATTATCGCCGGTGCCGCAATGGCCTTCAGTTCAGTCTCGGTAGTTACCAATTCACTCAGACTGAAAAACTTCAAGCTTCAGGAATACCCTCAAGCAAATACAATATCACAAACGGACATTAAAGCTGAATCACCACTAAAGGAGAAGACTATGACAACAACAATTACTGTAGAAGGAATGAGCTGTAACCACTGTAAGATGGCTGTAGAAAAAGCTGCCGGGGCAGTAGCCGGTGTCACAGGTGCCGCGGTTGACCTTGACAAAAAAGAACTGACGGTAAACTTTGCTGATGGGCAGGAGAACATCGAAGAGGTTAAGAAAGCCGTAACCGAAGCAGGTTATACCACCAACTGAATTACCACACACAGGCTGCAGAACCCGCTTCTGCAGCCTTATTTTTTTCCTGATTCATACATATAAATAAAAGTCTGTACTACATTCACAAAATTAATATTTTCAAAATCATCTTGTAGTCGGTGAACTTTCAACTATACTTTTTAATATAAGCATTGATTCATTAATATGATCATTACTTAAAAAACAATATTACTACTTAAATGTTCTGATTCAAAAGGGTACGTCCCGATTAAGAAGGCATAGAGAATGTAATAATACTCCTCCCGGCTCACGATGCCGGGTTATACTGTATTATATATATCCCTGTACCTTTTATCGGTACAGGGATTTTTTTATGAAAGGTTGGTAATGGAAACCCGCATAGCCGCACTGAGTATTATAATTGAAGACACAACTGTTGTTGAACAGCTCAATAAAGTGCTCCACGAATACAGCAGCTTTATTATCGGGCGAATGGGAATACCACATCACAAACGCGGTCTATCTATCATCAGTATTGTTATGGATGCCCCAGCCGATGCCATAAACGCCCTCACGGGTAAACTCGGCATGATACCGAATATCAGTGCCAAAGCCGTATACTCAAAAAATCATTATAACGATACCAAATAAAAAATCAGACCAAACAGAACCAGCAACAACTTAACATTAAGGCAATATAATTATAAAGGAAGAGAATATGTACAACGTAAAATCAGCAGACAGTAATGAATATATCGATGACGGTGAAGTCCTTGAGTCCCTGAGTGAAGGTAAAAAATCAGCGGCAGATAAAGTACATGTCCGTGAAATACTCGGTAAAGCCCGCAAATTCAAAGGGCTTACCCACCGTGAAGCAGCGGTTCTGCTCGAACTCAAAGATGAAGAGCTGCTTGAAGAACTGTACACTATCGCTAAAGAGGTTAAAGAGACCATCTACGGGAAACGTATAGTCCTCTTCGCTCCTTTGTACCTTTCAAGTTACTGTGTCAATAATTGCCGCTACTGCGGTTACAAACACTCAAATAAGATCCAGCGCCATCAGTTGTCACAGGAAGAACTGCGTAAAGAGGTTCAGGCACTCGAAGCACTGGGACATAAGCGGCTGCTGCTGGAAGCCGGGGAAGATGACGAGAACTGTCCTATAGAATACATCCTTGAATGTATCAAGACCATTTACGATGAAAAACTGGCCAATGGTGCTATCAGACGTGTAAATGTGGATATCGCTGCTACTACCGGCGAGAATTACCGTAAACTAAAAGATGCCGGAATCGGCACCTATATCCTGTTTCAGGAAACCTACCATAAGCCGACCTATATCTCCGTTCATTCCGGTCCGAAACAGAATTATGAATGGCACACCGAAGCAATGGACAGAGCGATGGCAGAAGGCGGAATAGATGATGTCGGGATAGGGCCACTCTACGGTCTCTATGATCACCGCTATGAAACCGTTGCCCTGCTGATGCATGCCGAACATATGGAGGCGGTTCACGGCGTAGGTCCACACACTATCTCCTTCCCCCGCCTGCTCCCTGCCGAAGGAGTCGACCAGAAAACCTTCCCGCATCTGGTTAATGATGCAGATTTCAAAAAACTGGTTGCTATCATCCGTCTGGCAGTTCCATATACCGGTCTGATTCTTTCAACCCGTGAAAGCCCGGAATTCCGCCGTGAACTGCTTGAAATAGGAGTATCGCAGATGAGTGCCGGCTCTTGCGTCGGGATTGGCGGTTATGCCGAGCGCCAACGCTGTGAAGAGGCAGGTCTGGAGGAAAAACCACAGTTTGATCTCGCCGATCACCGTAAACCAATTGAAGTCATAAAAAGTCTGGTCAAGGATGGATATATCCCCAGCTACTGCACAGCCTGCTACCGTGAAGGCAGAACCGGTGACCGGTTCATGCCACTGGCTAAATCCGGACAGATCGGAAATTTCTGTCTGCCAAATGCTCTGCTCACCTTCGAAGAATACATTAGTGATTATGCAGATGCTGAACTCAAGACGATGGGGCAGGAGATGATAAACCAGCAGATACTCACCATACCTGACACCAAAAGACAGCAGAAAGCCGATGATTATCTCGCCCGTATACGTAATGGAGAGAGAGATCTGCGCTTCTGAAGTACAGCCATACTATAACAATACGCTACCCGCCTTATAGCGTAATTAAAGACTGAGCAGACTCTCTTCAGACAGGAGTCTGCTCTTTAATTATAAATATTTTTAGCATATTACACCACACGACATTCAACTCTCACAAATGCCCAAAAATCAACCTAAAATCCCAGTAACAACGGTATGGGCATGTACTCAATATTTTTTTAACGACTCACCATTCATAAAATAATAGTCGGATATTACGGATAGCATTATCAGCATATAACAATAATCGCCATCCTCTATATTTTAAATTTATTCGTCTATTTTATTTGACAGAAAATTTCTTCAGAACTATACTGACTGATATAGGCGAAGTTTTCAGTAAGCTTCCCGGTATACTCCTGTTGTTCGTATAAAAAGAATTATTAATAACACAAGCCGCATATTACTAATATATATTACTATACAACTATGGAAGGCAAGACAATGCCACTAAAACTGAATCTCAGATACCGCCTGCTATTACCGATATTTGCTGCACTAACCATAGCAGGTATAGCCGGTTCAATTGGAGTCTATTATATCTTGACGATACTGTCAAATCAGCACATTGAAGATTTAAAAGCCACCCATGAATTACTGCTGAAAGAACGCATTCAAAATAAATACTCAGAATACCAGGCATTACTCGACTCCATGGAAGGCAGAGCCCTCGAACAGGCAGCGCTTTTCACCACCCCTGACTGGGTAATTAATGCCTACAATATAGCAGCCTCTGGTTCTACAACCGACGAAAATGATCCCAAATGTCGCGAAGCCCGTAAACTGCTCAAAGACGAGTTTAAAAAATTCCAGGAAGGATACTCAACCAACACGATTTTCGGTAAGCCGCATATCCATTTTCATATAGCTCCAGCTCGCAGCCTGGCTCGCACCTGGCGTGATGGCTGGCAGGCTGAGAGAAACAAACAAAAATTAGATATTACAGATGATCTTTCATCTTTCCGAAAAACCGTTGTGGAAGCTATTAGAGACAGTAAAAATATTACCGGTATTGAAGTCGGCAGAGGTGGTTTTGTAATTCGCGGTATCTGTCCGATAAAAAACTCTCAAGGAAAAACTCTCGGCAGTGTTGAGAATTACTTCAGTTACGCTCCACTACTGAATCTGCTAAAAAATGAGAAAGATGAAGAATTTGCCGTATTTATGAAATCAGATCTTCTCAAAATTGCCAAAAGAATGAATATCCCAGAAAAATATCCCCCTGTCGGTTCTGAATATATCACCTGTGCAGCAACTGATATGGAAAAAATTCTTAACATTATAACACCGGAGTACCTCAGCCGATGTACAGACAGCCTGATAAATATTAACAGCGGACTGAACAACATTACTCTGATACCGGTTACTGATTTTGCTGGAGTCAAAATAGGTATACTCTGCATGCTCATTGACACAACCAAACTTGACAATCGCATACAGCTTGCAGCAACTACCGCCGGTGGGGACATTAACCAAACTATAACTGCGATAGTAATAGGTATTGTCTGCATTGTGGCGATCATATGCATCATTGTCTGGTTTACCGTCGGCAAGATTGCCAATGGTGTTAAAGAAGTATCACAAGCACTGAGAACTCTGGCTCAAGGAGAGACCGATGTAGATGTTTGCTATCAATCAACCGACGAACTGGGAGAGATGGCAGATGCATGCAGAAATATCATCAAGGTAAATACCGACATAACCGAATTAATTATAAAAATGGCTGAAGGAGACTGGAGTTTTAAATATAATGCCCGTTCAAAACATGATCGCATCGGCAAAGCAATTTCAGAGATGATCGACAATGTCAGCAATACTTTAAACTCTGTAAACACTGCAGCCAAACAGGTAAATAGCAATACTGGAGATATCTCCGATGCCAGCCATTCTGTAAATATTGTATCCACTGAGAGTGCGGCATCACTTGAGAATATATCTTCGGCAATAACAATACTCAACCAGCAGACAGCCAAAAACGCTGATGACGCACATAATGCCAGAAAAATCACAGACAATGCCCGCGAAACAGCGAATATCGGCAGTAATCAGATGAATGATATGGTTGAAGCCATGAGCCAGATTACCGCTTCCAGTCAGGAGATAAGCAAAATAACCAAGGTCATTGATGACATTGCTTTTCAAACCAACCTGCTGGCGCTTAATGCTGCAGTTGAAGCGGCCAGAGCAGGTCAGCATGGAAAAGGTTTCTCTGTTGTTGCCGAAGAGGTTCGTAATTTAGCCTCACGCAGTGCAAAAGCAGCGAAGGAAATTTCAGATCTTATCTCCTCCTCAGACAACAATGTAAAAAATGGAGCCGCACTGGCAGAGCAGAGTGCGGAGTCACTGAAAAATATTGTCCATGAAATCATTAAATCATCAGAACTTATTGAGAATATATCCCTATCCAGCAACGAACAGGCACAGAATGTTTCAGCAATAAGCTCTGAAGTTGAACAGATTGATACCGCAATTCAGCAGAACACTTCGAGCGCCGAACAGGCGGCAACACTCGCTGATACCCTGAAAAATGAATCACAGGAACTGCTGAAAATGCTTTCAATGTTCAGATTGGAGTAACGTTACATACATATTATTATAAAAAGCTATTGATCAGTACTGAATAATATCCTCATTGTACTGATCAATATAAATACGGCTCTTGCGGAGCCGGAATCTTTTTTACCTCCGGATCATTTATTACCGGAATATTATCATCTCCCTTTTTTATCGTCTCAAAACGGCCACTGACCTCAACCCATTCACCCTCCTGAAAATCAACCATATTATCACGATTAACCAGAATCGCCGCCGGTAAAGCATCTGCGGCACAGCAGGTTATTACAAAACGATATATCAGCGGAATCACTGCTCCATCCTGATTTTTTAGTTCAGGATCATCCTTATGCAGCATACCACTTACGGTTATCTTTTTACCAAGAAATTTTTCCGGCATATCATAAAGATCAATTATAGTGAGATCTGACGGATCAGGAACCAGCTCATCCGGAATCTGAAAAATAGCGTCACCGTTTATATCCAGCGGTTCAGACGTATCTGAGTCCGCCTCCAGAGTTATTCGGGAATTTGCAGATTTCTCAACCGACCCGCTAATTACCGGCATACCGGTACTGCGTTTTGAGAAAGCCTGAGCGCCGAGAATTTCTCCCTGCGCATTCAGATAATATAACAGCGGCATAATTAAAATCATAGTACGAAAAAGACTATTTTTACGTGAATGAACCTCTTGGGTATCTTCCGAGCAGGCGGCAAAGATAAATATCAACAGGGAAATAACCGCAAGAACAGCCACAAATACAAATCCCGGCCGTAAAAATGCAATATACTCCCCGGTAAGAACAACCTTTCCCATAACCGTAAACCAGAAAGTATATACCAGTATTTTCCAGTTTATCTCATTATAAAGCTTTTTTAGACTGTTCATACTCCCCCTCCCAAAACTTCAATAACAGCGCACACCGCAAACACAGCGAGTAAAATTGTAATTGACAGATAGAATATAGTACGCTTGCTGAATATGCGCTGATACATCAATAACAGTTTGAGATCAAAAATAGGCCCAGTAAGCATAAATGCCAGCTGCGCGCTTACTGGAAGTAATCCCCGCATCGATGCTATAATAAAGGCATCAGTCTCAGAACAGAGATTAAGCAGAATAGCCAGTAGCATCATCATAACTACCGGAAGAAACGGAACAGCCGAGAAAGAAGTAAAGAATGAACGATCAATAAAAGTCTGAGCCAATGCGGCAATAAATGCCCCGATTACCAGATAATGCCCCGCCCCGAGAAAATCTTCCGACGCATGATTAACACATGATTTCAGTTTACCTATAAACTCACCGCTTTTACTGACCTTAGCTTTTGAGTGTGAATGCGCATGACTATGACCATGATCATGTCCATGCGAACAGCACCCGCAAGAATGCGAATGCTCATGACTGTTATCAGTACCAGAAATTAAAATCTTTTTTCCAGAGAGCAGATACTGTACCACCAGAGCAATTACAACCGCCAGAAAATACCCGAGGAGCAAACGTAATGCTACCATATACCAGTCAAATTTATACGCCAGTGCTGTAGAGAATGCCACTACCGGATTGACAGCAGGACCTCCTAAGAGATATGCTATGGCCGCCTCAGGCGGCAGGCCTTTACGACACAGACGGTGCACAACAGGAACTATAGCACATTCACATACAGGCAACACTAGTCCAAGTGCAGCCGCCAGCATTATCGGCAAAATGCGTCCTTTAGGGACAACTTTTAATAATTTCTCCCTACTGACAAAACTCTCAATAATACCGCCAATAAGCGACCCAACCAGCATAAATGGTATCGCTTCAAACATTATGCTGAAAAACACTACCGATAATGTTTTTACCTCTTCACTTTTGTGAAAAACAAACAATAGCAGATATGCTCCAATTATAAACAGCATACTCCCGATTTTTCCCAATCTCTGCAGCCACTGCAAAACACCGGGACTCTCTTTTATATCAATACTTGCTATACTCATAATTTTCTCATTATCCTGATTTTTCATAAGCAAACAGCAGCAAAAAGATTATTCACAACAAGCGATACTGATAATAAGCATACAATTGCCGTTTAAGCCTGTAACATCGGCACATCAGTGTTGCTCCATAATTACTACAGGAATCAGTAAACTCTATTTATCCTTAATATTGCTGAAAACTATGATATTAATTACTAGCCCAACAGATAATTTATCAACCCCATAGCAAAATTCCAACCGCTATAAAGGTCGTCACACAAAATAAAACTCAGTTGTAATAATTAAAATTCAGCAGGAAGGCGGAGCTCTGGAAGAATGCTCAATATGTGCACCGGAGTTTATGATTATGCCAATATGTTCCATTCTCTCAAGCAAAACTATTTCAGTGAAAAGCTCACCGCTTAAATATGGAATATTAAAGCCGCTGGAGATGCTGGCATACATTTTACAAATCGGACATTCATCACTGTCATGTTGTGCCGGAGCTTTTACAGGAGCGCGCTGCGGAAGGTTCTTTAAACAAAACCCCATTTTCCGATTATATTCAGCCAAATTAATGTTATGCGCAACACACTGGCAGAGATTACAGTGGCACGTCGACAAATGCAACTGCTGTAACAATGGCGCAAATGCAATTATCACCAGAGCCAGCAGCGCCAGCATACTTTTTCTGAAAGGCATAACCTTCAACCACATAAGATGATACCACCTGTAAACTTATTTGACATACTGCTATACTATACGGTAATGGCAGCTAATGTCAAGTAAAGGTCCCGGAAATGAACATTCTCATTTCCGGGACCTGTTGATCAAGACAACAACTTTTAACATAAATTTTGAGTTGAAATTTTAATTATCACTCACATTAAAACTTACCAAACTCTGAATCATCAAGCACAATGCTGTCTTCAGGGTGAACGATTGCGGCATTTGCCATAGACCTTACAATATTCTGCTTTTTCCCGCCGATACGTCTTTTGGCATTTTTTACCGGTCTCTTCTGCTCCTGTTCTGAAAGTTTAAATTCACTGACAAGCTGTGTAAGCTCAGCTGATATAGTCATCATTTCCTCACTGGAATTTGCCGTTTCTTCAGCATTTGCCGTATTAGACTGAGTAATGCTCTCTATCTGCTTGAGCGAGATATCGATCTGTGAAACACTCGCCGCCTGTTCATTTGATGCTTTCGCTATCTCTGATATGATTGTCGCTGATTTCTCAATTCCCTCGGCAATACCATTGAGAGATTCGGCTGTAACCCCCGCCATTTTATTTCCCTCAAAAATCTCATTCACCATATTCTCAATAAGTTCTGCTGTTTCACCGGCCGCTTTCGCACTCCGCGCAGCCAGATTACGTACCTCCTCTGCAACCACCGCAAACCCCTTGCCATGCTGTCCTGCTCGTGCCGCCTCAACCGCAGCATTGAGTGCAAGAAGGTTTGTCTGAAAAGCGATATCATCAATGGTCTTAATAACGTTCTGAGTTTCTTTTGCTCTGCCTGAGATACGCTCCATTGCCGATGACAGCTGCTCCATCTGCTTACGCCCATCCATAGCGGAGTTATTCGCCGCAATCGAGATCTCATTTGCTTCGGTTGCATTATCAGCATTATACTTTGTCTGAGTTCCAAGCTCAGAGACAGCAGCACCTATTTCCTCAATTGAGGCCGCCTGACCTGCAGCACCGCTGGATAGAGACTGACTCGCCGAACTCAGCTGTGCTGCCCCTTTATTAACCTGTTCTACAGTATTATGCACCTGAGAAAAAGCTTTGTTAAATTCACGCAGCATATTTTGAAATGCGTTACCGAGCATATCATCCTCACCCCGACACTCTGTGCCTGCACTCAGATCCTTAGCTGCAATCTTTGAAGCAGTGCCGGCCATATCAGCCAGATAATGCTTCATACCAAAGAGTGATTCAGCTATCTCGGAGAGTTCATCCTGCCGTTTTACCGCACGATTAAGAATTTTATTAAAGACTTCTATGTCACTATTATTACCACGGGATAAATTCCCGATACTGCCGTTTACTGCCGCCATAATTTTAGCGACTGGCCCCACGACAAACAGCACTACCACACATATTATAACCACCAGAAACAATGTTCCGCCCAAAGACAGAATCAATACCTTCTCCATCTTTACCAGAAAATTTGCTTCTGAAACACTCATCCCTACATTCCAGCCATTATCTGTTTTATCAACTCCCATATACCGATAACTGCTTGACGGAGCCCACCAATACCGTTCAACGGTAGGAGACCGGGTGGCTATTTCTTTACCCACTGCATTATTTTTGGAAAACTCCTTATCCAAAACCTTTGACGGATCTTTAGGATAACTCAGGAGCACCCCAGCATTGTCAAAGATAAATGCCCTGCCATTTTCACCTATCTTTGCATCTGCAACAATGTTGTCATCAATATATTTCATTTTATCAACGACTACCAGCACTCCGACAACGTCTTCTCCCTTACGCACCGGTGTACTCAGCGAAAACACGGCATTATTGGTCGCTTTACTTCTTATCACTTTCGACACATAAGACTTACCCGCAAGCGCTTCTTTAAAATATTCTCTGCCGGAAAGATCAAGTCCGATAAGTTTATCATCATTTGCCAGAAATACTTTTCCGCTTTTATCAATAAGTGCATACCCTTCTATCTGTTCTGAACGCTTCATCGTTAACGCCAGAAAATCACTGGAGTTCTTCATACTCTCTGCGCTCTTACTCATAAACGCATTGACCACTTCAGGATTATAGGATAACTGCGCCACAAACTGTTCATTTGATTTTATCTGCTGATCAACAAGATCTTTAACTTTTTTTACATTTACAGCAATCTCATTCTTGGCATTTTCTAAAACTATAGAACTGGACACTCTATACGAGACATATTGCACCAACCCCGTAACAATAACAACCACAATAATAATCGGCAGTAACACCTTGCCTTTAAACCTCAACCGCAGCTTGAACATCTTCTCTCCTCAAATAACACAAAACTGCAAATCCAACAAAAAAACAGCATATTTCATTATATTTCAGTCTTGATGATAATGCAGATTTAAGTCTAAACATAGTTACAAATAAGTCATTTAATCTTACAATAATAGTTTACTATATTAACAACAGACGATTAAAAATATCAAGCCGTTTTTTATATAATAATGAACATATAGCGAACAAACTGGTAGCATATCATTTTATAAGCTTAATAAAATAAGTCTATTTACGTTCAGGCACACAACCAATTTTATAAATTTGAATTAAAGACAAAAATTCATTCAACCATATTACTCGCTACAAATTAATAAGTTAAATTATCAACAAGCAAATAAACAACAACAACAAAACTATTATTTCCATATATATAACATAAAATATAGTGCTAAAGAAGCTCTTCCCGCTGACGCTTAATGTTTATCAACCCACAACGGAAAAAACAATTATAGCTATTTATTGAAATTTAAAAAAATTTACTTTATATTAACCTTACAATAAAGAAATACATTACAGCCAGATTGACAAATTTAAAAAATTACAGGACACTTTTATGCCTAGAAAATATTTAACACCTAAAAATAAAAAGAGCTGCGTAACCGCAGCTCATAAGCATAAATCAAGATTCAGACTAATATTACCGAATGTAAACTCCTTACAAGATAAAAATCTCGATTCAAATGATAAACAACAATTCACACAGCGTACAGCTTAGAGCAGGACACCTCTCTGCATTTATGGTAAAGTTATCAGTCCAGTATCAAAATCAATATCCTATTATTTCAAACGAGCGAAAAACTCATTCAAAATTTTCTTCCTCCGGATACTTCGAACTCGGACCAAAGCGGTTGTTTCCTCTTTCACTGTCTTTTACCAGAAAATATATAAGTACCAGACCAATAACAGGCACAAACCCCAACAAAACCCAATACCCTGAATATCCGGCATCATGTAAACGCCGTACCGCCACAGCAATGCCTGGTATTAATACAGCCAAGCAATATACCAGAATAAGAACATTAAATACCATCCCACCAAGCCCATTGCTTATATGTGCCAAAAGTTGCAAAACACCATAAATAATAACATTCACCAAAGCAAAACTCCAATATTCCTCACGCCTGGCTCTACCATCAAAATCCGCATACTTATTAGTAATACAATATTTAAACCACTGATATAAATTCATTTACTATTACTCCTTCTTTTCCTACCAAATAACTACAACCAATAACTCACACTTTAGAAATTATAAATCAAACATTAATCCCTAAATACCTTATAACATAAATCTCAACTATGTACAGTTAATAATTCCACACCACACCATCTAAATTGTGCAGCCGTGATATCAAACTGCTTGTATAATATTTTTAACTCAATATACTTTTATAACACAGCATTACTAATACCTGCTATACTTGCATAATATTCCCTTAGTTCAAATATATATATTGGCACACCTATATTTAAACTTACAGCTTAAAGGCATATCACTGAAGGACTTTCACCATTAGATCACCCATAGGTTACACCACACCAAACTCAAGCGGAAGACAAATTAACAGATACACGTGATCACTCATCATACGCCCCGCCATATTCAGTACATAGTTACAGCATCATCACAACCGAATTGCATATTTATTCCTCGCGATATCAAATATTTAGCGCTTTCATCTATAGTATAGACACAGCTGCTGCTATCTACTCAATTCCATACTTAGGGCTGGGACCAAAACGATTATCTTCCTGTACACTGTCCTTCACCAGAAAAACAAAAAGCACAAGATGTAGAAGCGGCAGCCAGTCAAGCAGAAGCCATAATCCAGACAACCCTATATCATGCAGCCGGCGGGTGCCAACCGCCAACCCCGGCATAAAAGTTACTAGACCGAATAGCAATAGCATAATACAAAATACAGTAGATGCAAGATCGCCACTTAAAGCGATTAAGAAAGACAATGAAACATTAATAATAGTATGTATTAATGTGAAACTCCAGTATTCTGCTCTTCTGGCTCTACCCTTAAAATCAGCATACTTGTTAAAAATACAATATGTAAACCACTGATACCATTTTATCTGACAATACCCCAGCGCCATAAGCTATATTACATTCACAACGCACACCTCAGTTAACAAAAACTAACAATCAGATATTCAACTTCTTATGCAGTTAATAATCCAAGCCACTGCAACGCCTCAAATCAGCAGGAGTAACATTGAAATGTTTTTTGAAAGCTTTAGACAGTGAAAAAGCATTCTCATATCCAATCTCAACAGCAATACTTTCAAGAGACTGTTCCGTATTGCAGAGCAGTTCCCGCGCCTTGTCAAGCCGCAACTCCCGCACCAGCTGCATCGGAGATGCCCGGTAAACACTCTTTACCATACGGTGCAACTGCGCCGGTGAGACATATATCAGCTCAGCCAGCTCTGCTACTGTCCAGCGACGTGCGAGTTCAGCCGATACCCGGCTTAACATGAGCTCCAGCTCCAATTCCTGATCTCTGGTCTTAATTTCAACCTCAGCTCCGACTATCTCACGCTCCAGATACTTGCAAATAAGACCTGCATAAAGCCCTGCGACCTCAGAAGAATCGGTATATCCAGAACAGCCTTCATTATAATATCCCTGCATCGCCGCATACAGCTCACGCCACCATCTACTCTCCTTACCATTTATAACGGCTGTATCCAGCTTTTTCCACACTCCTACCGAATGCAGATGCAGCCAGCAGAACTCCAGATTTTCATCCGCCCAGTAATGCTGCTGATACGATATCGGCATCAGTACCCGCTGCCCCGCTTCCGCCAAACAAAGACGGTCATAGCTATCTAAATACTGCAGTTTCCCGGCAACCACAAATACAGCAAAATGCTTGCATACATTATATCGTGACGCCTTATAACCACATTTTACCCGTGAAATACCGGCATGCATAATTCCACTGCGGTTTAGAATATCGGCCGCAGGTATATCCAGCCTCAATAAATGCTCTGAAGAGCCTTCAGGAAGTATGATATTCGGGGATATGTTTTTGATACTATCAGCCATGGTTTTTTATCCGTCAATAGAGTATATTACCATTATACTTATTTACACCGGTAAAGTATATACTATTTGTAGCAACAACCTAATATATAATCAATATATAATCTAAATTTCTTCCGCGGAAAATTTAAGCTCAACAGGAGAAGGAATGTCAAATTCACGTAAAATGATCTTTGGAAGATACGATTACGCTGCATTTTCAGCGTTATTTTCATACGCTTCGGTCTCAGTGGTTATCCCGGTCGCACTTGTATCACTAGCACGAGAACTCGGGTTTGATCTTGAAAGTGGAGGTTTTGCCGCTGGCGGAGCTCTTGAGCTTTCACGGTCTGCGGGCATACTGCTGACCATGATTCTTTCCGGCTTCATTGCCGGTAAATACGGCAAAAGGCGAACTCTTGGCATAGCAGCCATACTGGTTGGTATCGGCATGCTCATCTGCTCATACGCCCCTGCCTACAGTTTCGTCTTTGTAGCCATAGGCATCGCAGGTCTTGGAGAAGGAGTAATCGAAGCCCTGATCACCCCTTTTGTAAACGATCTGCACCAGCAGGAAGCCGGAAGATATGTAAATGTTACGCACTCATTCTGGTCTATAGGAGTTTTATGTACCGTAATTATATCCGGCATTCTCCTGAGTAGCGGTGTAAGCTGGCGCTTTCTAATACTTGCCTGCGGTGTAATTACCATTATTCCCGCACTTATTCTGCTTCTACCGCAGAAAACCGGCAGCAAGTATCCGGAACATCCGGAACCACAACATTGGAAACACATCAGCTCACAGATTATAGCAATAATTCGCTGCAGACGCTTCTGGGTATTCTTCGGTGCCATGTTCGTAGCCGGCGGTGGTGAATACTGCCTTACCTTCTGGAGCGCCAGTTATATTCAGCTTACATTCACTGCAGCAGCTTGGGTTGGCGGTACAGGAACAGGTATTTTCGCTGCTGGGATGATAATCGGACGAATGGGGGGCGGTTATCTCTTCAAACAGCACCACCTCCGCCAATTAATTCTTTATGCCGCAATACTCGGGATAATTACCACTCTGCTTTTTCAGGCAGTAGACAGTCTCATACTGTTTTTTATACTTCTACTGCTTTCAGGCATTGCCTCTGCCCCATTCTGGCCAAGTATCCAGACCTACGCGGTAGATCGTCTACCTGACAAAGACTCAACTATGATGTATATTCTACTCTCATGTGCCGGAATACCGGGATGCGGCTTCTTCACCTGGCTGCTGGGCTACACAGCAAACATCAGTGGAAATCTGAGCACACCATTCTACATTATTCCCGGATGCTTTATCGTTATTTTCATTCTGATATTCAGCGACTACTTGCTGAATGAAAGAAAATAACCGCTAAAAGCTCTCAATTAATTACTCTGTAAAATACTGTTGATTTTACCCTAAACAGCAAGGAAGTACCCAAAAAAGACCCGGTAAAGCTCATTCAGAACTTTACCGGGTCAATTTTTTTAAACAGAATAAACCGTTGGCGCTCTATTTACCCTGACGTTTCTTCTTGGCTTCGATAACCTCTTCAGCAATACTGAATGGAACCGCTTCATAATGCTCAAACTGCATAGTGAATGAAGCACGGCCAGATGAAGCATTTCGCAGATCAGTCGCGTAACCGAACATATTTGCAAGCGGCACAAAGCCCTTGATAACCTGAGCGTTACCCTGAACATCCATACCACTAACACGGCCACGCTTAGAACAGATATTACCGGTAATTGTTCCGGCAAATTCTTCAGGTGTAGTTACTGCAACACTCATCATAGGCTCAAGCAGCTGTGGGTTGGCTTTCATCATAGCTTCCTTGAATGCCATGCTGCCACAGATTTTAAATGCCTGTTCACTTGAGTCAACATCATGGTATTTACCATCAACCAGGCGCACACGAACATCAACAACCGGATATCCGGCCCAGGCACCCTGCTGCATAGCTTCAATAATACCCTTTTCAAAAGCAGGGATGTATTCCTTAGGAATAGCACCACCAACAATCTCATTCTTAAATTCGAAACCTGAACCCGGTTCGAGCGGCTCAAGTATGATAACACCTTCAGCAAACTGACCACGACCACCAGACTGCTTTGCATAACGCATTCTATGCTCAACAGTTGCGGTAGCAGTTTCACGGTAGGCAACCTGTGGCGCGCCAACTTCAACATTAACATTGAACTCACGACGCATACGGTCAACAATAATTTCAAGGTGAAGCTCACCCATACCGGCGATAATAGTATCATCTGTCTCAGGGTCGCTGCTGACAACGAAGGTTGGATCCTCTTCTGCCAGTTTAGACAGAGCTTTACCCAGTTTATCACGGTCAGCTCTTTCCTGTGGAGTAACAGCAATAGACAGAACCGGTGCTGGGAACTCAATAGCTTCAAGAATCAGTGGATTCTCTTCATCACAGAGAGTATCACCGGTAATTGTATCGGAAAGACCAACAACACCACCGATTTCACCAGAATAAAGATGATCAACCTGCTCCTGTCTGTTTGCATGCATCTTTACAATACGACCGACTCGCTGTCTCTTATCCTGAGTTGAATTATATACATAACTACCGGCACTCAATGTACCAGAGTATACACGTACAAAACACAGCTTACCAATATGCTTATCAGCCATGATTTTAAATGCCAGCGCAGACATACGGCCACTGTCCTTAGGTACACGTGTTTCTTCTGTATCACCGTCCATGCTTTTACCGGATACAGGAGGCAGATCTATCGGACTTGGCAGATACTGAATAACCGCATCCAGAAGTCTCTGCACACCCTTATTCTTAAAGGCACTGCCGCAGAAGACAGGACAGATCAAGTGATTGAAAGTAGCAGTACGGGCGGCAGCATGAATCTCTTCAGGAAGGATCTCTTCATCTGAACAGAATTTTTCAAGTAAAGCTTCATCACATTCTGAAACTTTCTCAATCAGGTTTCTGCGCCATTTTTCAGCTTCTTCCTTGAATTCTTCAGGGATGTCTGTTGTTTCGTACTTCATTCCATCGTCATTATCATACATAATAGCGTGGTTAGAGATAAGATCTATAATACCTTTAAAACCGCTTTCAGCACCGATTGGCAGCACAAATGGAACCGCATTGGCACCAAGTTCACGTTCAATAGCCTCAACAACGCGGTAAAAATCTGCACCCAGACGGTCCATTTTATTGATAAAACCGATTCTTGGTACATCATACTTCTCTGCCTGACGCCAAACAGTCTCAGACTGTGGCTCAACACCACCAACTGCACAGAAAAGACCGATCGCACCATCAAGAATACGCAGTGAACGCTCTACCTCAACTGTAAAGTCAACGTGCCCCGGAGTATCGATAATGTTGATCTGATGAGCACGCCATTCACAAGTAGTCGCAGCAGAAGTAATAGTAATACCACGCTCCTGCTCCTGCTCCATCCAGTCCATGGTTGCAGCACCGTCATGCACCTCACCGATTTTGTGAGACTTACCGGTATAATACAGAATACGTTCGGTTGTTGTGGTTTTACCCGCATCAATATGGGCCATAATACCAATATTGCGCATTTTATCCAGTGGGTGGCTTCTTGCCATTTGTAACTCCTTAGTAAAAAAAGTAATAACTATCTATATGTGAAAAAATACTCTAACTTATTTATACAAAGATATTAACAAAATCGGCATCAGTGCGTTAGCACGATGCCAGTACTATATACCAGTATTTTGAGGAATTATAACCATCAACCGCCGGCAAGTCAACAGATTAACCCTACTTTTTCCACGTTAAACTGTTATTTTATTGCCACCACGGCAATTTTAACAATATGCCAAAACCATCAAAACAGCATTCTAATCAAGATTTAACCCAGGGTAAATTTTTAACCACCCCGGCTCCGGACGATTTTAGCTTTTCCTCAGTAATTATACCGGTTAAATACATAAAGGCCTTGGTATCAAATTTGCTCCCTGCTTCCAGCTCTCTACAGACAAAATCCTCAATCCCGCTTCTGGCAACCAGCACGACCTCTATGTCTTCACTGTCCTGCAGATCCAGCTGCGGGTTCTGCCCCTCAGGGAGCTCCATAAAGACACAATACACGGTTTCACCAGACATTCCCGGAGTATTGAAGGTTGGATCCACAACAGAAATCACCTCTCCGGTATACCCGGTTTCTTCTCTGAGTTCACGTAAAGCAGCCTCAGGCGGAGTTTCTCCCGCATCAATAAGACCGGCTGGAAATTCATAAATATACCCCTTGGCAGGCGGTCTGAACTGCCGGATCAGAACCAGATCACCGGTAGCAGCGATCCAAGGAATAATCATTACTGCTTCCGAGCCGTCATGACGCCGTTCCAGTGTCTCCCAGACCTTCTCATCCCCATTCTTATCCTGCCAGATAATCCGCTCATACTTGAGAAATCTTCCTTCAGCGACCGCTTCTCTTCTGATTTCCTTTGCCTGTGCCATTATGCCCCCCTGTCTTCATCAGAATAAAAATGCCCTCCTTGCGAGAGTGCAAAGGAAGGCAATACAACTTTATCAAACCCGGTAGTTATTAGAGCTCGGTAACATTAGGGATTGGAAGCATGTAATCATCACACTCACTGCAGATCTGCTGAGAGTCAAGAATACATTTGTTGCAAGGCTCTTCAGTAACACAAGGACCACACGCAGAACAACCACCCAAAACAGCCGCACCAGCCAATACAAGACCGAGAAGAACTTTCTTCATATCTATCTCCTTAAATAATATTCCCCAAAATAAGTAAAAGCCAACAAATAAGCTTTAAAACTGCATTGAGTATATATTATCCGTATCTACAAAAAAAGTCAAACACAATAATTCAATAAAGATTGATATTTATTACTGTTAACGCCGCAGTAATGCGACAAATAGTAAGCCCGGAATTAAAGAATGCTTAACTCAGGTACGACTGCAGATATTTACCCGTATAACTGCGCTTTTCTGCCGCCAGTTGCTCAGGAGTACCGCAGGCAATTATAGTTCCTCCTTTATCACCGCCCTCAGGCCCGATATCAATCAGCCAGTCAGCCGATTTTATTACATCCAGATTATGCTCGATAACCACAACCGTGTTACCCAGATCAACCAGGCGGTTGAGCACCGCAATAAGCTTTTTGATATCGGAAAAATGCAGACCGGTAGTAGGCTCATCGAGGATATACAGCGTCTTACCGGTTGCACGTTTGGCAAGTTCCGAAGAAAGCTTCATACGCTGAGCCTCACCGCCTGAGAGTGTAGTACTGCTCTGCCCCAGAGCGACATAATCCAGACCAACATCCATCAGAGTCTGCAAAGTATTACGAATACTCGGTACCGGTTCAAAAAATTCATACGCCTCCGCAATGGTCATATTGAGAACTTCATAGATATTCTTGCCTTTATAGCGTATTTCCAGAGTCTCACGATTATAACGTTTCCCCTGACAGTGCTCACATTCAACAAACACATCCGGCAGAAAATGCATCTCAATCTTCATCACCCCGGCTCCCTGACAGTGCTCGCAGCGACCGCCCTTGACATTGAATGAAAACCGTCCCGGCTGATAACCGCGAATCTTTGCTTCCGCAGTCAGCGAGAAGAGCTTTCTGATCTCACCAAAGACATTGGTATAAGTCGCAGGATTGGAACGCGGTGTTTTTCCAATTGGAGACTGGTCAATATTAATAATTTTATCAATCTTATCAACACCCGTCAGCTTCTTATAATGCCCCGGCTTCTCCTTGCTGCCATAAAGTTCACGTTTCATAGCCTTGGTAAAGGTATGATTTATCAGAGTACTCTTGCCGGAACCTGAGACACCGGTCACACAGACAAAAGTTCCAAGTGGGAAAACAGCTTCAACATTCTGCAGATTATTTGAGCTGGCGCCACTGAGCTTTATACAGTTCTTTTTCACATCAGCTTTACGCCGCTGCTGCGGAACCGGAATGGACTCCTTGCCGCTGAGGTACCGCCCGGTCTCACTCGCAGGATTATTCTTCACTTCCTCTACCGTACCACATGCGGTTATCGTACCGCCATTAACCCCGGCTCCAGGACCGACATCGATAAGATAATCCGCAGCTCTGATAACATCCTCATCATGTTCAACAACAATTACAGTATTGCCGATATCCCGCATTTTCTGGAGTGTAGCCAGAAGACGATCATTATCACGCTGATGCAGACCGATTGTCGGTTCATCCAGCACATAACAGACACCTACCAGTCCTTGTCCGACCTGACTCGCCAGACGTATACGCTGAGCCTCACCGCCGGAGAGAGTACCCGCGATACGATTTAACGTCAGGTAATCCAGACCGACATCGGACATAAACTGCAACCGCTTTATCACCTCCTTGCGAATCGGTGCCGCAATCTTGCCGGCTTCGCGTCCAAGCTCAAGCCCTTCCATAAAATGTCCGGCCTCAACCACCGTCATACAGGCAATGTCATAAATACTTTTACCGGCAATCTTCACCGATAACGATTCTTTACGCAGACGCGCCCCATTACATGCCGGACATGGCAGTACCGACATATACTCATGAATCTTATTCTTTACATACTCGCTGTCGGTATTATGAAATCTCCGGTCAAGATTCGGGATCACCCCTTCCCAGCCATTGGCCGGATCACCGTTGATAAGAATATTCCTCTGACGCTGGGTCAGATCACAGAACGGCGTATCCAGATCGACCCGGTATTTATAGCTATACTCTTCCAGAAGGTAATGATAATGTATACTCATGCGCCTCCCGCCGGTACGCCAGGCCTGAACCGCGCCGTCATTTATGGATTTACTGTCATCCGGAACAATAAGCTCCGGATCAAGCTCCATCTTGGTTCCCAGACCGTCACACTCAGAGCAGGCTCCATATGGAGAATTGAAAGAAAACATTCTCGGTTCAAGCTCCGGATAGGAAATATTACAGTCTACACAACCATACCGCTCACTATAGAGTGTATCTTCAAACTTACCCTTCTCAACCTCAATACTGGCGATCACCAGACCGTCACTAAGCAGCAAAGCCTGCTCCACCGCCTCTGTAACCCGCCCTTTATTCTCGGCAGAAAGTGCCAAACGGTCGATAACCGCATCAAGATTATGTTTCTTGTTCTTATCCTTTATTGCCTCAAGCTCGCGAACTTCTACCATCTCATCATCAATACGCGCCCTTACATAGCCTTCACGCGCCAGCATCTGCAGTTCATTGCGATGTTCACCCTTGCGCCCGCGCACAATTGGCGAGTAGAGAATACAACGCTTGCCAGCCCCCATCTCCAGTATATTATCAACAATCTGCTGAATAGTCTGCCGGGCAATAGGTTTGCCACACTGATAACAGAACGGCTCTCCGGCTCGGGCAAAGAGCAGCCGCAGATAATCATATATTTCTGTAACTGTAGCAACGGTTGAACGGGGGTTGGATTGCCCCTTGCGCTGTTCAATAGCGATTGTCGGCGGCAACCCTGAAATATGCTCGACATCCGGTTTCTGCATCATCTGCAAAAACTGCCGGGCATAAGCCGACAGTGATTCCATATACCGTCGTTGACCCTCGACAAAGATAGTATCGAAAGCCAGCGATGATTTACCGGATCCGGAAAGACCGGTGACAACACATAGAGTGTTATGCGGAATATTTATCGAAACATTCTTCAAATTATGTTCATTAGCACCAACAACAGAAATCTCCTGTATTGCATTCAACTGTTGATTCTTGAGATTTATCTCAATCTGCCGAACATTTTTATCTTCAGCGGTAAGCGGTTTATTTACTGTCACCTTGCTCTTCTTTTTCGAGGTAACCTTTTTCTGTCTTTTTGCCATTTATATCATCCTGGAGTTCACTAAATATCACAATTCTCGTAGGTTAATTAAATATGTCAAGGCTCTGCAACTCCCTTTTTTAAAAAACCTCACCTCTATTTTCTCTGTCTTTTAAAGGTAATAATCATCCTCTCATTTAACTGAAATAATTTCCTGACAAATAAAATAACTCCAACCGACTGCTGACAATTGACAAAAATTCGCAATCCATTAAAATCAGTATAATAAATTAGCGGTATCACCTGTTTCTTTTTCCTGGAGATAAATATGAAAAAATGCCTACAATTAATACTAATGACAATAATAATAACATTGCCATCCGTATTTGCAGACGAATCTTTTGCCACACTGTACCCGAACAATACCGCCTTATTTTTTGAGTTCAACAACACTGACTCAACAAACAGCAATTTTTCTGAAACTGCTTTCGCCAAAATGCTTGCAGAACCTCAGACACAGAACTTTCTGGCACATACAAGGAAAAAGCTTACCGAAGTGATGACCTTCGCAACCATGCTGACACAGGGCATAAAACCTGATGATATCCTTAGCGCTCTGGGTAATCATGTCGCACTCGGCGTATATACCAAAGATAATCTCCCCTACGCCGTGCTGATCACAGAATTTCCAGCGGATATTGATCCGGTAAAGCTCACAGCTCCAATGAATCCGGCAGGTCCGGATGCAGCAGAGTTCAAGTTCAGCTTTCCAATCGATCCGGACAAAATGAATTTCTTTGTCAGTGTCAGAATCACCGGACAGCGGCTATATGCAGCATTCAGCCCGGATATGAATATTCTTGATTCAGCCGGAAAAGCAGCCGGCAACAGCCTCGAAAATTCCTCAGGATACCTCCGGGCTTCCTCACAATTAGGTAAAAACAGACTTATTACCTCTTTTGTCAATCCCGAACTATACAATGTCGTAATAAGCACAATAAATTCTTTTGCACCGAATGCCGACATCAGCGCCATAAATAAAGATACTTTCAATACTGTTGCCTACGGAGTTCGAATCGAAGCTCCGGCCTTTGTTCAGCGCCTCTATATGAAATCCGGCTTTGCCGATGATTCAGCGGAGATATTCAGCGAACCGGATCCGCAACACCTCACCTTTGTTCCAGACGATTCCAGCAGCATGGTTACTGCAGGTGTTGACCTGAACAGGCTCTACCAGTATATCATTAAAACTGTAACTGATAACAATGTAAAACTAAAGGGTCTTACCGACCAACAGCGTCAGGAAGTTCAGGACGAAATAACCGGCAAGATTAACGAAGTTATGAGTGATTTCGAAAACGAAACCGGCATAAACCCGCTTACCGACATACTGGCAAATCTTGACAAAGAAATGACCTCCTATGTACAGGACAGCAGCGATTTACCCGGTCTTCAACTCTTCGGATTTTCCGGTTATACCACTATTATAAATGTGAAGAATAAAGCCAAACTTGAAGAATCCTTGAACAAAGGTCTGGATCAACTTGTAGCCAGACTGCAGGATCAGGCAGCAGACAAACTAGAAATCAAAACAGATTACGGCACCATTAAAGGCATCAGTCTTGCCGGCTCTCTGACTGTGTGCTACACCTTTATTGAGAATAAACTTATCTTCGCGCTCAATCCAGCAGCAATTGAACACAGCTTTGCCGTCAGCAAATCAGACAAGAATTACGCCAAATCAACACGAAAACAAAGCTTCGACAAAGAGATGGCAAAGGTTGCAGCCGAGACCGGTATCAGCGGGACACCGGTGCGAACAACCTTCATGAGTATCGACGGAATAAGCGATGTCATAAATAATACCGTAGCGCTTGGTACAACTATCGGCGGTCTGGTCTACTCTACCGAAAAATCTGAGGAAATACGTAATAAAAATAATGGCGAACTCCCTGCTTCTGTCTTTCCTGACCCCAACAGTAATCCGCCCGCATTTCTACGCTATATAGCCGAAGCCTTCCCGCTCTATCTGCTTCCATCGAATAATGTAATAAACAGACATGTATTCGATGCATGGGAAACATTGTACATAACCGCTGAAAACGAGTACGTTGATATCAATTACGGCCCATTCCCGATTGACAGTACCCTCTTCAGCAAGGATTTCGGAAAACTGGTCAAACTTGGCGGTTACGCGTTAATGGCTGCAGGTGTCCAGCAGTTATTCGATGCAGATAAAGGAAGTATGCCGCAATTCTAAAACTATTTTAATTGCTTAACGGTACTGAATAATAAAAATCAGGCTCCGGCAGGTTTTCCTGCCGGAGCCTTTCAATTAATTTAGCCGGTACGGCTCCTCTTTCTTCTTAATGAGAACCATAGTAAACAGCTTAAAATATTATAACCGGTTTTTACCTTACTAGAATAAAACGTCCGTCCTCAGCTGCTAAGCCCTTCCGCACTCTCACTCTTGACGCGTACGCGCACCATAAAAGCGATAAATGCTACCGCCGCCACCACGATTCCAATTGTCACTGAAATATTATATGGAACCTGAAATCCAATCTTCATATAAGATATAAAAGTAATAACAACAGCGGTCATAAAGGTAGCAGGGATAGTTGCAATCCAATGAAATTTGCCGTTATGTGCCAGCCAGATAGCCGCGCTCCACAACACCAGGCAGGAAAGGGTCTGGTTGCTCCAGCCGAAATACTTCCAGATTATTCCAAAAGGCAGCTTGGTAATTATGTAAGCTACTACAAATAGCGGAACCGCCAGCAGCAGACGTTTGGCAACAGGTTTCTGACTGATTTTAAATATCTCAGCAAGAATAAGTCTGGTACTTCTAAATGCAGTATCACCGCTGGTAATAGGCAGAATTATAACCCCAAGAACCGCCAGAACGCCGCCAAGAGTACCGAGCAGCCCGAATGACACATCGTTGACAACTGCTGAGGGGCTTCCCGCCAGAGCTGTATTCAAAGCCGCAGTGCTCTCATAAAAGCTAAGCCCGGCGGTACACCAGATAAGCCCGATAATACCTTCAGCAATCATTGCCCCGTAAAATACCAGACGGCCGCGTTTTTCATTTTTGATACAACGCGCCATCAACGGACTCTGCGTTGAATGAAAACCACTGAGTGCGCTGCAGGAAATGGTCACAAAGAGCAGCGGCCAGATAGGCATCTGGGCCCCATCATAATTCATATTAGGATTGGTATTAACGGAAAAATCCAGATTTGGCAGCATATTAACCCCGCCAAAAAGCATTGCAAAGCCGACAGCAAAGGTCATAAAGAGCAGCAGTGCCCCAAAAATAGGATAAAACCGCCCGATAATCTTATCAATCGGCAGAATTGTTGCGATAAAGTAATAGAAGAAAATTAAAAAGACAAAGAGTTCTACACCCCAGTCAAAACCAAGTCGCTGGCTAAAGAGTTGATTCAACAACTTAGCCGGAGCCAGAACAAAGACCACACCGACCAGCACTAGAAGTATTATCGAGAACAGACGCATGACATGCCGCGCCGGCATGCCAAGAGCATCTCCCACTACCTCCGGGATACTCTTACCGCTGCTGCGTACAGAGAGCATGCCACTGAAGAAATCATGAACCCCGCCGGCAAAAATACTCCCGACAACAATCCAGATCAATGCCTGAGGTCCGTAAAGAGCACCCAAAATAGGACCGAAAATAGGGCCGGCTCCTGCTATATCCAGCAGTTGCACCATAAATACCTTCCAGGTTGGCATGGGGATATAATCAATATCATCCTCAAACTCAAAGGCAGGTGTAGTACGATTGACATCAATAGCAAAAATTTTCTCAACAACCTTACCATAAATGACATAACCAAGTATCAGCAACGCCACGCACAATAAAAAGAATCCCATAATTCTCCCTTCCCAAAAAGACCTGAAAAACTCAGAAAAAATAACCTCACAAACTGAACATACTGCCCAACCGAAATAGCTACATTTTTATCTTTTTCACAGGATATAGATACTTTTTTATTTATTTAACAGCGAATAGACACCTTCCAGAAATATTCAATAACAACAACATAAGAACACAACATATTGTTATACTGAAATATAACCTATAGTAAGCTTAAACTATTAATTGAAATTAAGCTAATTATATTAAATATTATTTTCACGTATTACGTTTTTGTCACACACGCAAAAGCTTGTAAAACCCTTAAAATATATATTTAAAACCAGAACGTAAAATTTCAACAAACACAAAAATTAGGTAACTAATAAAATGAAATGGAATAATTATTGAAAACCGCGAATGAAACAGCTTATACTAATATCACAGAAAAAGGGCAGAACCCAGAGCGAAAAGCTCTTAAACGCCACACACAAGCCAGCAGGAATCAAACAGCTCAAACACTTATATATTATATTATTATATATAGTCAATATCCACCTTTTTTAGATATTTTCCTTCCAGAGCCACCGCGATACGTTTAATTATACTCCGACGTAACTCAAGATCATGCGGCAATAAAGGATCCTGATGAGCTTCATTGATCTTCGTACCAATGATAAAATTAATTACATCACTATCAAGCAGCATATGACTCAGCAAGGCCGCAGGGTTCTTCTGATCATCAGGAACATCACCAGATTCAAGAAACTGAGCGACAAAGGTCAAGGTTATAATTCCTTCTGTTATCAGGTCAACACCATCCATCTTTGATAGCGGCGGAATACCATTCCCTCCGCTATGCAGATCGGTTACGACCTCCCGCTCCAGCTCACGCGACACAATATTCGAAGTAGTTCCGCCACAGATAACCTTCCTGCCGTCAAAGTCCGCAATTCTCCGGGCATAGCGCGCATCATTCTCTTTATCGTAGGGCGGACCACTTACCACAATAGTCTTACGCGGCGTTCTGAAATACATTACCGCACAACTGATATCATCATAAGGCTGCTTATCCTTTTCCAGACCAATCGCGGCATTCATCACATTATTCGCCAGCGCCGTGGCGCTAATTTCCGGATGATTAGCCACCACCGACTGCACATGATTGACCAACCCATCTTCCCGCCAGCCCAAAGGAAAAAATGGTGTCCCGAGTCCCGCCTGCGTAACTCCATCGGACGCGAATATCAGGCGGTCACCAGGGCGAATATCAATCTCACTCATATATATACGCCTGATATTACCCTGCGAACTGACAAGCTTTCTCCGGGCAAAATCCAGCGCTTTATCTCCCCGCAAATGAATTATCTTTGGATTATCCATTTCAATAACCCGCGCTACATCTCCTTCCCGGTAATCAACAATCGTAAACGTGGCATAACTCACCTTCCGTATCTTACATACCGGCAGCGCCTCCATCATGATCTTGATTGCTCCGGTCATATCAGTATCACTGGCAATAAATTTCAGCGCCATATGCGCTGTCATATTCGAAAGAATATTGGCCTTGATACCACTGCCGAGCCCATCTGAAAGCACCGCAATAGTCCGGCACTCATCATTGAGCTTCTGACATAAAAAGCAGTCACCATAGGCATCCTCGGTATATTTCTTTGTCTGCGCGCACTCTATATCAACAAAGAAATCACTGTTCAGACTACTGGTCACCATCAACCTCCTCTTCGATATCAATACCTTCTTCTCCGGCATAATCCTTGGCCAGAGAACGCAGCAGAATCTCGGTCTCAGCCATATTCTCACCAAGATTGGCGGCAATAGACTGCACCGTTTCCAGATTCTTCTTGATAACCATCCGTGCTCTGCGCGCAATCTGCTCCCGGCGCATTCCCGGGCTGGTAACATCAGATATTACAGCACCAGCGACCCTGCCTTCCTCAATTGAGAAAATACTGACATCAAGAATTTTATCCCAGGCCTTGAGCGAAGTCTTATGAATATCCCTGCCGTTCTCGAGATTCTCCTTAAAAAGATGCGCAAAAGGTATAAGCTTATCCAGTCTCGCACCGGCCATACCTTCTGAAGCGTTCCAGATATCCAGAGCATCCCCGCCGACAAGTCTGGCAAAATGCTTATTACTTTCGATAATTTTCATTTCATTATCAACAATCACCACCGCTGATGGCATACATCTGATCATGGCATTAGCTTTCTTCTGAGCCATATTACGCAGATACGAGAGGCACATTACCGGCTCGGCTCGGCCTTCCAGCAGCGCCTTGGAAAACTCCTTGCAGGTATCATAACCACACCCGCCACAATTAAGCTCATCATCTTCACTGAACTTACCGACTCTATGCAAAGCCTGCTGTAAAGCCTCCTCGGAACACTCCTGCTTGTCGATGTATTCATTGAGATAGGCTCCCTGCACACCAATTCCTGACCCCGTAGTCGAAGGTTTTTCCGGCATATCAGCTTTATTAAGATTGGCCACAATATTCAGAAGTCCCGGACGGTTCTGACTCATACAAGGCCCATTCACACACCCTCCCTTGCAGGCCAGAACCTCTAAAAATACCGGTTTATCCAGGTCATTGACATTCAGACCCGTCAACGCCTGTTCAATATCCGGTATCCCGGAAATTGTAACATAATGCATATCCCCGCCGCCGCGCAATTTTATAGTCTCCAGCATTCCACCCTCTATCGGATAGATAGTGCCGTCCTCAGCCTTTTCAGGAACAAATTTCTCATCACCGTCAGGGAGGAGGCTTGCCGGATCAATATCCTTCTTCTCAAACCACTCACGCAAATCCTTATAAGTTAATGAACAGTTCAAAAGATCACTTCTGGCATCCGCTTCATTCTTCTTGGCAATACACGGACTGAAAAAGACTATTTTAACCTCACTGCCATATATTTTTTTCAAAAGCTCACAATGCGCAAGCACCGGTGATACTACATCGGTAATACAATCTGTGAATTCAGGAAGATATTTACTGATAAAAGCATCGGCAGCCGGACAGGCAGAGGAAATAACCAGTTTCTTCTTGGTCTGTTTCAGCTCATCCACAATCTGCTGTGAAATCATCTGAGCGCCAAGAGCGGTCTCACTGACCATGCTGAACCCGAGCTGTTTAAGAGCCTTGATTATCTGTTCATTGGTGCAACGGGGAAACTCGCTGGTCCATGATGGAGCCAGAGCGGCGATCACCGTCGCGCCGGCGGTAAAAAGACTTCCCGCCCGCCGCAGATCATCTCTGATATGTTTGGCCTTATTAGGACAGACACCGACACAGACGCCGCAGGCAATACAACGCTCAGGCATAACCGTTGCCTTACCATTCTCAACCTTAATCGCCTTTGCCGGACAATGCCGCAAACATTTATAGCAATCCTGACACTCAGTATCCTCAGTATATACAGGATATTTCTGATTCATAGTCATCTCCTGAAAATCAAGAGAGCAGCTCACCACTCTCTAACACCAGACTCACACCGCTTCGGCAGATACCGGTCTGCCGGTTTAAAATACTACAACTCCCTGTTGAGAATCTCCAGCAGACGGACCGGATCAACCTTCTCAAAAAGCTTGTCTTCGATATGAATCACCGGACCTCTGTCACACTGCTGCTCACAGCGCGTACCCACAAGCTTCACTTCCGCCGCAATATCACGCTCCTGAATATATTCCTCAATAATTTTGAGGTTCTCTTCATTTCCCCGGCAGAAGCATGAACTTCCCATACATATTGTTAATGTCTTAGCCATCGAACATTTCCTTTGAAATCAACCCGTAGACTCCTATACTCTATCCTTATTAATATAAGCAAAGAATCAATATTATACCTTACAACATATTTTCTGATATGTCAACTTTAATACCACTGAAAGACCTTGAAACCGAGCATCAATAAATTAAGTAAATTTTTCCCTAAATAAGGAGGTGCTAAGATAATTAGATTTCGCTAACAATTTCACGATATATCTCAACTATTTTCGGAAAGAAACTAAATTTGATCAAAATTGCGTAAAAACCATTAAAATTCGCGGATTTTAGTTGACAAAATAGCACCAATAGTGTATAGATAAATTTATATTGATTAAATTTTACTGGTTTTGTGTTATTATTATCATATGTGTATTAATTAAAATTTATTTATATATCGTCTAGTTTGTATTTTTATTTATTAAAACAGGAGAGGAATATGACAGCAGAGGCACTTGATTTGACTCCAGTCGATGAGATTCTCAATAACAATGGCAACAAAGAGTCAAAACTAATCCCAATCTTGCAGCAGATTCAGGAGCACTACCGCTACCTGCCAGAAGAAACAATTGCTTATGTAGCAAAGAAACTTGAAATTCCGGCTGCAAAGGTCTATGGTGTTGCAACCTTCTACGCTCACTTTGCTCTTGAGCCAAAAGGAAAGTATGTATTTAAAGTTTGTGATGGTACCGCTTGTCATGTAAAAGGTTCAACCAAGATTATCGATGCCCTTTACAAGAAACTCGGCGTTAATGCTGAAAACAAGACCAGTGCTGATCAGCTCTTTACAGTAGAGACAGTTTCATGCCTCGGCGCATGTGGACTTGCTCCTGTAATGCTGATGAACGAAGATGTTTATGGTCAGGTCAAAGCGGATCAGGCAATGCAGATCGTCGATGAACTTTTAAAAGCTGAAGGTAAATAAAAAGAGAAAGGAAGTAAGAATGGCGACAATAGATCTAGGCAAGACCGCCAAGGAATACGAAGAACGCAGAAAAAACATCGCTAAGCGCGTTGTTATCTGTGCTGGTACCGGCTGTGTTGCAAATGGTTCACTTAAAGTAAGAGATGCTCTGGTTGAAGAGCTGAAGAATGCTGGTCTGAATGTCACTATCGATCTTGACAAACATGACTGTGGTGATAATACAAACTATGTTTCAAAGAGTGGCTGTCAGGGATTCTGTCAGCAGGGACCTCTGCTTCACATCGAACCAGATGACATCCTCTATGTTAGTGTTAAACCAGATGATGTTGCAGAAATCGTTGAAAAAACCTTTAAAAATCATGAAGTTATAGAGCGTCTACTGTACAAGAAGCCTGAAACCGGCGAAGCATGCAAAGGTGACAAGGAAATTCCTTTCTATAACCTGCAGAGACGTACCGTTCTTAAGGACTGCAGACTGGAACCGGATGATATCACTGAATACATTTATTCAGGCGGCTATCAGGGTGCTGAGAAAGCCGTTAAGGAAATGACACCGGAAGGTGTATGTCAGGAAGTTCTGGACAGCGGCCTGCGTGGACGAGGTGGTGGTGGTTTCCCAACCGGTCTTAAATGGAAATTTACTCTTCCTAACAAGAGTGACAAAAAATACGTAATCTGTAACGGTGATGAAGGTGACCCGGGAGCGTTCATGGACCGTTCAGTTCTCGAAGGCAATCCTCACAGTGTAATCGAAGGTATGATGATCTGTGCCAAAGCTATCGAAGCAGACGAAGGTTACGTATATGTACGTGCTGAATATCCTCTAGCGGTTGAACGTATGAACAAAGCGGTTGCTGATGCAGAAAAAGCCGGCATTCTCGGCGACAATATTTTCGGCACAAAATTCAGCTTCAAACTTCATGTTATGGAAGGTGCTGGTGCGTTTGTCTGTGGTGAAGAGACTGCTCTGATCGCCTCTATCGAAGGTCAGCGCGGTATGCCAAGACCAAAGCCGCCATTCCCGGCTGTAAGCGGTCTCTGGGGCAAACCAACAGTTATTAATAACGTAGAAACACTATCTTCAATCGGCAGAATAATCCGTGACGGTGCCGCAGCATATAAATCAATCGGAACAGAAAAATCTCCTGGCACCAAGACCTTCGCTCTTACCGGTCACGTTGCCAACACCGGTCTTATCGAGGTTCCTTTCGGAACAACGCTCCGTGAAATCGTTATGAATATCGGTGGTGGTGTTACTGATGACGAAGGCAACCTTACCGGCGAATGCTTCAAGTCAGTGCAGATCGGCGGTCCTTCAGGCGGCTGTCTGACAGAAGGAATGCTTGACCTTCCGCTCGACTTTGATTCACTCAAGGACGTTGGCGCAATGGTTGGTTCAGGCGGTCTGGTTGTTATGAACAAATCAACATGTATGGTACAGGTGGCTAAGTTCTTCATGCAGTTCACCCAGAATGAATCCTGCGGTAAATGTGTTCCATGCCGTGAAGGAACCAAGCAGATGCTGGCGATGCTCGAAGACATTACTTCAGGAAACGCTACTGAAGAGACACTTGAAGTTCTTGAACAGCTTGCTAGATCTGTACAGAAAGCTTCACTCTGTGGTCTGGGTAAGACTGCTCCAAATCCAGTTCTTTCTACACTGAAATACTTCAAAGACGAATATCTCGCTCACGTTATTGACAAGAGATGTCCAGCCGGTCAGTGTAAAGACCTCGCTGAGCCAGAAATCGTTGCCGAAAAATGTAAAGGCTGTACCGCCTGTGCCCGTAAGTGCCCGGTTGGCGCTATAAGCGGCAAGGTAAAGGAAGTTCACACTATTGATCCAGAAAAATGCATCAAGTGTGGTGCTTGTGTTACTGCATGTAAATTTGACGCAATTGTTGGAGTTTAGTTCACTTACTTAATGGGTAACCCCTTAAAAACATACAGGAAAGAAATATGAGTAAAGAAGATAAAAAAACACTGACAGTCGATGGTATCATCGTCGAAATAGAGGGTGAGCGCAACCTGCTTGAAATTATTCGTAAAGTAGGTATCGACCTTCCTACATTCTGCTATCACTCAGATTTGAGTGTCTATGGTGCCTGCAGACTATGTCTTGTTGAAGTTACCGGTCGTGGTATCATGGCTTCATGTTCTACCAAACCTGAAGCAGACATGATAATCAAGACCAACACCGCAGAAATTCGCCAGATGCGTAAGATCAATCTTGAGCTTCTGCTGGCTAATCATAACCGCGAATGCCCAAGCTGCAGCAGAAGTAATAACTGTACTCTACAGGATCTGGCTCGTCAGCTTGGTGTTGAAGAAGTACGTTTCAAAAAGCTTCAAGAAAAAGATATGAAGCCTATCGACCATTCAAGTCCATCACTGGTAAGAGACCCTAACAAGTGCGTACTCTGTGGTGACTGTGTACGTGTCTGTGATGAAGTACAGGGAATTGGCGCGATAGATTTTGCACACCGTGGATCCAAAGCCTGCGTATCTCCGGCATTCAACAAAGATCTCGGTAAGGTTGAATGTGTAAACTGCGGTCAGTGCGCAGCTGTCTGCCCAACCGGAGCTCTGGTACCTGCTCAGGAAAGAGATGACGTCTGGAGTCTCCTCGCCGATCCTAACAAATATGTAGTTGCTGCCTTCGCACCGGCTGTTCGTGTCGGACTTGGTGAATACTTCGGAATTGAGCCTGGAACAGATGTTACCGGCAGAATCGTTACAGCTCTGAGAATGCTCGGCTTTGATCAGGTTTACGATGTGACCTTTGCTGCTGATATGACAATTGTTGAAGAAGCAAATGAACTGCTGGAGCGTGTCGGTAATGGCGGCACTCTGCCAATGTTCACCAGCTGCTGCCCGGGATGGGTAAAATTTGCTGAGACCTACTTCCCTGATATGCTGCCTAACCTCTCTTCCTGCAAGTCTCCACAGCAGATGTTCGGTTCTACAGCACACAAAGTACTTCCAAGCAAGCTGAATATTGCCCCTGAGAATCTGGCTGTTGTATCTATCATGCCATGTACCGCCAAGAAGTTTGAGGCCAAGCTTGATAAGTTCAAGACCAACGGTATGCAGGACATCACCAATGTTCTCACTACCCAGGAACTCGGCAGAATGATCGATGCCAGCGGTATCCAGTTCAACGAACTTGAACCAAGCTCACTCGATATGCCTCTCGGCTTCTATACCGGTGCGGGTGTAATCTTCGGTGCAACCGGTGGTGTAATGGAAGCGGCTCTACGCTACGCGGCAGAGGTTATCCGCGGCCAGAAGATGCACAGAATCGAATTTAAAGAGGTTCGCGGCTTTGAAGGCATCAAGGAAGCCGAATACTCACTCGGTGATCTCAAGGTGAAGGTTGCAGTTGCTCACGGTCTGGCAAATGCCCGCAAGGTCTGTGAAATGGTCAAGAGCGGTGAAAAGGACTACCACTTCATCGAGATCATGGCCTGCCCTGGCGGTTGTATCGCCGGTGGTGGTCAGCCTATCCTTGATAAATCTACTCTCTGCAACAAAGAGAAGCGTCTGAAGGGTATCTACAATGCCGACCGTCGTCTGCAGCTTCATAACTCCAGCGACAACTACAT
This sequence comes from Planctomycetota bacterium, assembly GCA_963677015.1. Lineage (GTDB taxonomy): Bacteria > Planctomycetota > SZUA-567 > SZUA-567 > SZUA-567. The sequence continues at coordinate 527,052 of OY781533.1, read as the reverse complement.
GGTTCAGGAAATCTATAAAGAATACTTGGGTGGTAAAGCCGGCTCACATGAAGCACACGAAGCCCTCCACACAACTTATGAAGATCGTAACGACCTTCTAAACTAATAAATTGTTGCAATCTATCAGTTAATGCAGAAGAATCCTCCCCCCTGGATTCTTCTGCATTTTTATTCCCGTCACTCGACATAACGTCCGTAAGTTCACTGCAGATGTCTAAAAAATAAGACAATTGCATAAACAGCATAAGTTCATATAATTACATAAGAACTATTAAAAAGACAAGGATACCGAATGGGAAGACAGAGTAAAAAACATCATACCGGCGGAAGCAAAGGCCAGAACCGGAGTAAAAGTAGCAGCTTTCTGGATAAAAACCGTAAAAAAGAAGGTGTAAAAGTCACTGACAGCGGTCTGCAGTATATAATAATTGAAGCAACAGACGGCCCCAAACCCTTCGCAAATGACCGGGTACGGGTAGATCAGCGCGCCTGGCTTATTGGCGGAAAGGTCCTGGATGACAGCTATAAGGAAGGCATACCACTGGAATTCAGCTTGAATGAAGTTATTGATGGTTATCAGGAAGGTCTTATGATGATGGGAGTCGGGAGTAAGTACCGGTTCTTCATACCTCCAGAGCTGGGTTGGGGAGATAAAGGTTCAGGGGGACGTATCGGACCGAATGCGGTTGTAATCTTTGAAGTCAAACTATTAAACATTCTCTGATAATCTTAATATCCAGCATGCAGAACAGCTATTATAACAGTCTAAATACAAAGCTGTTACAAAAAACCCGAGACGTGTTCCGGTTATTATCCAGATCACAGTATCAAATACAAAAAGTAATCATTATAATTCACCCGTATAACAGCATGCCAAATAATAATCTTCACATAATTTTTATCTGTATTTATTCGATTAATAATACCTGTTAGCACCACTATAATCAGGACAAAAACAAATTTAATCCAATTTTTTTAGTGACTGTCCCCTGCTTATTCATTATCATATAGGTTTGCTTAAAAATTGCGACACACGTAGTAAACAGGAAAAATAATGTCAAAGCCACCAAAAGATGTTGAGAAAAAGCGCAAATCGTTATTGGCAATTTATCGAAGACTGCTGCCGGCCCAATCATGGATGATTCAACTGCTGGCCGTAATATATGAACCAACACCAATGCAGGACATAGCCAGATGTGCGGCTCAGTGCGGGCGCAGTTCGAACGATGTAGCCAAAATTATAGAAGAACTTATACAATTTGAATTAGCAGAGAATTCCGTCTCCGGAATCCGCGCGGTGCCACTTATCCGCGAACCGATTGTCAGAGCAACATTACAGGCGGGTACACTGCACACCCTTGTTTCATCCGTACGAAATATTCTCTGGCGCAATACCGGCTGGAGCGAACGAGAGATCCGAACTTATGAGCAGGCGATAGCAAGGCTTCGACTCAGCTTTTATCAGCGGAATTCCAAATCATTTTACGAGATGCTTGAACAGACAACACGCCTTTTCCCCGCGGAGGTAGCCCGACAACATCCGCTGGTAATTATCTGTGAACCATTTGACCGTCAATTCATGATCACCCTGCCGCCACGTCTTCTCATGGAGTCCTGCGTAGCCATACTCTCCGATGCGGTAAAAAATCTGGATGATGCTTCAGAAGCATTCAACACACTGAAAGACTTTGCCGCGGCAAAATCAGACTCGCCGGCACCATCGGTCTATCTATTCCCTCAGCTTATCTATCATGGTCGCCTGGCAGCAGCCAAAAAATTACTTAAAAATATCGGCGGAAATGAAAAAATTGTCCTACAGGGCTGGGTGGAATTCATCTCCGGAAAGTTTGACAAAGCAAACGATCTTTTCGCCAAAACCCTGAGGATCTGGGATGGGACGCCACCGGCACTGCTCTGTATCTTTATCTGCCTCTCGCTGATACGTGAAAACAATATTTCCGAAGCCTACTATCTCTGCTCACGCATAACTGACAATCGCAATGACACCCCGCTGGCGGGCGCAATCATCGCCCTGCAATGGTTCTGTATGCGTCAGGAAAACTGTCTGGATATCGAGACTCCGGCATTACCGGAGGACTCCAATCCCTTGGTACGCATCATCATCTGGCTCATACTCTATTGGGAAGGAATGCTTGATTTCAAAGAGTATGGCGTAGAGATAGCAGAATTTTTTGAAAAAGCCCGTGAAAACGGTTACTTCTGGTTTGCTGCCGAAGCTGCAGAAATTCTGGCCCGAATAGAAGATCAGAAACTGGTCTGGGCCGCAAAGCTGGCAAATATACGAAAAACCACCAAATCATACCCGCTTATCGAGCTATTTAAACCCAAACAACCATGGCAGCGTCCATTATCGGCTCTACTCAAACTTCCTGCCGAACTTACAACCGTAAACGGAAATGCCGGAGAAGCACGGCTGGCCTGGAGTATGACCTTTGATGACAGTACCGGTATATGCGAGTTATACCCGCTGGAGCAGAAACTCAATGCCTCGGGTCTATGGAGTAAAGGCCGGAGAATTGCACTGCAGAAGCTTTTCGAAGAGAAAGATTCATTTCCCTACATGAGTGATCAGGACTGCGAAATATGTGCTGCGATCGCTCCGGTACACTATTCAACCGGCCGAGGTGCGAAACCGACATATGAGCTGGATTATGACCGCGCCCTACCGGCTCTGGTCGCACATCCGCTGGTATTTCTTGAGGGTTCAAAAAATATCAGACTGGAAATAACCGCAGCGGAACCAGAGCTTATTGCACTGAAAACTGGTGACAAGATACACATAAAACTTGAACCCGAAATAACCGACGATATGACTATTGCGCTCAGCCGCAACGCCTTCACCCGTATCCAGGTCACTAAAATCAGTCCGGCACACCAGAAGCTGGCTCACGTTATCGGCAAACACGGTCTGGTTATTCCCGAAGAAGGATTTGAGGATGCCCGCAAAGCCGTAGAAGAACTGAGCAGTATCGTCACAGTGCAGACCGATCTGAAGGTAACCAACAATCAGTCAGAGACGGTACTTGCCGATAAACGGCCGCGAATACACCTTATGCCTGTCGGTTCAGGTTTACGTCTGGAGATTCTCTACCGCCCGTTCGGCGATGAAGGCGGTTACTACCGTCCCGGTGTCGGAGCCCAGACTATAGTAGCCGATTTTGGCGGTATCAGAAAGATTACCACCCGTAATCTGACCAAAGAGCTGGAAGAGGTGGAAGAAATACTCAGCCTCTGCCCAACTCTTAGCGGTATAGAAAAAGAAGACGGCATCTGGGATATAGGAGACGCCATCGACTGTCTGGAACTGCTGGTAGAACTTCATGAGATCTCCGAGCGTGCGGTTATAGAATGGCCGCAGGGTGGTCAGATAAGCATCCGTGGGCAGTCAAGCGCCAACTCGTTAGGACTCAAAATAGAGAAGAAAAATGACTGGTTTGCACTCAGCGGCAAGGTAAAGGTTGACGATGATTTGGTTATCGACATGAAACGCCTGCTGGAACTCTCAAGACACTCCAAGGGAAGATTCATACAGCTGGCAGAGGATAAATATCTGGCTCTTACCGAGAACTTCCGTAAACGTATAGAGGAAATAGCATCATATACCGAAGTAAAAAACGGAGAAATAGTTGTCAACTCACTTGCAGCTCTGGCACTTACCGATCTTACTGAAGAAGCAGGCGAATTTCAGGCGGATATAGAATGGAAGAAGCACATCGGCAAACTCCAGAACCCGCAGAATTATGAGATTCCTTCAACCCTGCAGACAGAGCTTCGCGACTACCAGCTGGATGGATTTCAATGGCTCTCTACCCTGGCTGAATGGAAGGTCGGTGCCTGCCTTGCTGATGATATGGGTCTAGGCAAGACTGTACAAACTCTGGCCGTGCTTATCTCGCGGGCAAAATCCGGACCGGCACTGGTCGTAGCCCCGACCTCCGTATGCTTCAACTGGATGAACGAAACCGCCAAATTCGCTCCCACACTGCGCCCTCAGCTGTTCGGAACAGCAGATAGGGAACAGATGATTGAAGAAGCAGGTAAATTTGATCTTATAATCTGCAGTTATGCCATGCTGCAGCAGGAGTCAGATCTGGTGACTGGTAAAAAGTGGCATACCATTGTACTCGACGAAGCGCAGGCAATCAAAAACGCCGCAACCAAGCGTTCCAAAGCGGCTATGGCACTGAATAGTGATTTCAAAATGGTTACTACCGGCACTCCTCTTGAAAATCACCTGGGAGAACTCTGGAACATCTTCAATTTCATCAATCCCGGACTTCTTGGCGGCCATAAACGTTTCAATCTCCGCTTTGCAGTACCTATTGAAAAAGACAACGATCATGAAGCCAAAGAAAGACTGAAAAAACTTATCCAGCCATTCATTCTGCGGCGTGACAAGAGTCAGGTACTCGACGAATTACCATCACGAACCGAAATTACCAAAATGATCGAAATGACAGCAGAAGAAGCCGCATTCTATGAGGCACTACGCAGCAAAGCGCTGGAGGATATCGAACAGGCGCGTGAATCGAATGGCAGACGCGGTGACGGCATCCAGATTCTTGCTGAGATTATGAGATTGCGCCGGGCCTGCTGTAATCCGCGCCTGGTAAGAGAAGACTCAGATATTGAGAGTTCAAAACTCAAAGAATTCGCTGAAATTGCTGAGGAGCTGCTGGAAAACCGCCATAAAGCGCTGGTCTTCAGCCAGTTTGTCGACCATCTGCAGATAATTAAAAATTATCTTGATGAAAAAGGCTACAACTATCAATATCTGGACGGATCAACCCCGGCCCGTAAACGCGAACAACTGGTTGAGGATTTCCAGGAAGGCAATGGCGATTTCTTCCTGATAAGCCTCAAAGCCGGAGGACAGGGTCTCAACCTTACTGCCGCTGATTTCGTTATTCACATGGATCCATGGTGGAACCCGGCGGTAGAGGATCAGGCTTCAGACAGAGCACACAGAATCGGCCAGACCCGACCGGTTACAATCTACCGTCTGGTTACCAGCGGTACTATTGAGGAAAAGATTATAGAACTGCATAAACACAAGCGTTCACTAGCCAAAGACCTCCTCTCCGGCAGCGATATAGGAGGACGCATAAGCGCGGAAGAGCTTTTGGACCTGATACGTTCAAACTGATACTAAATATTAAAGGTGACAGGAATACCCTGTCACCTTTATTTTTATTGATCAAAGATAGCAGAACCGTTCAACCATGATAGACAGGAAGATCTGCATCAGACATATCCCGCAGCATACTCCCCTCGCCGTCTTTGGCAGAGAGTAACGGTGAACATCCCGGCTTAATTTTCCAGTCAATAGCGATATCCGGGTCATTCCAGAAAATCACCCTCTCCGTCTCGGGAGCATAAAAATCAGAGCATTTATAGATAAATTCGACCCCCTCAGTCAGCGTATAAAAGCCGTGAGCCATACCCTCGGGAATATACAGCTGCCGCTTATTATCAGCGGTCAGTTCCACCCCGATCCACTTCCCGAATGTCGGACTGCCGCTACGGATATCTACCGCCACATCGTACACAGCCCCCGCAATTACCCGTACCAGTTTTGCCTGTTCCCGACCGAGCTGATAGTGAAGTCCCCGCAATACACCGGCTTTTGATTTGCTGTGATTATCCTGAACAAATTCCGTAGTTATACCAATATCGGTAAATTTCTTTAAAGAATAGGTCTCCATGAAAAAACCACGTTCATCACCGAAAACATCCGGTTCAATAATAAAAGCACCCTCCAGTGCTGTCGACACTTTTTTCATCACTTCTCCCAATTTTCACTCAGACAATACTGTGAGCCAGCCGGCGCAGATACTCTCCGTATGTACTTTTACCATGAATTGCCGCGGACTCAGACAGCTTTTCAGGACTCAGCCAGCCGTTCTCATAGGCGATCTCCTCAATACAGGCGACCTTAAGCCCCTGACGCTTCTCGATAGCTCGAACAAACTCCCCTGCTTCCATAAGACTCTCATTGGTACCGGTATCCAACCAGGCCACGCCACGGCCAAAACGCTGTACCGAAAGCTTTCCGGCTTCAAGATAAATCCGGTTAAGATCGGTAATTTCCAACTCTCCCCTAGCACTTGGTTTAAGAGCCGCCGCATACTCCAGGACCTTATTATCATAAAAATAAATCCCGGGGATTGCATATTTACTCTTCGGTTTTTCAGGTTTTTCTTCGATTGATATAGCTCTTCCGTCCTCAGCGAACTCAACGACACCATAGCGTTGCGGATCAATAACCGGATAACCGAAGACCACCGCTCCCGCAGTCAAAGCGGCAGAATTCTGAAGCAGGTCGGTAAACCCATGACCGTAGAAAATATTATCCCCCAGAACCAGACAACAGGTATCACTGCCGACAAAATCCTTACCGATAATAAAAGCCTGAGCCAGACCGTCGGGACTTGGCTGTTCAGCGTATTGAAGATTTATACCAAAGCGGCTGCCATCGCCCAGAAGCCGCTCAAACATCGGCAAATCATGGGGCGTACTGATGAGCAGAATTTCTCTTATACCTGCAAGCAGTAAGGTACTCAGCGGATAATAGATCATAGGCTTATCATAGATAGGCAGCAGCTGCTTACTTATTGCCATTGTTATAGGGTGAAGCCTGGATCCTGAGCCGCCGGCAAGAATTATTCCCTTCATTATCACCTCTTTCATTAAACTCATAGCCTGAACAGTCTGAAATATCCAATTAATAACACGAATCAGGCTGTCAATGATTACATTATATTCAAATAAAAATACCATAAAACACAATTTTATCCAATTTCGACTGTAGTTGAAAATGTTAAGAGACCGATAAAGTATTAAAGGCAGGATACTACCCTGATAATCTATGATTAATTACCTATTACTGGAGAAGTAAGATGAAATCTGCAAAAGAAACTTTGGCACAATACAGACTGCAGGGCTTCAGCGACGAGCTGATAGAGCTTTTAGCAAAAGAAGAAGAGGATAAAGAGTTTGCCGAAGCTCTTCTAAATGCACTTGTATCTGAAAATAATACCGAAAATACCCCTGAAATAATCGCTGCTGACGAATCTTCCGAGACTGATAACAGCCCTGAAGATGTCCTTGAATCCGAAGAACTCATTGTTTCAGCCTATGAACGCGCAGGAATTTCAGATACTGCTGAAGTCGAAACGGAACCAGAGATAAATTCCGAATATATACCGCCGCAGCTTGAAGTAATCGAAGGTGGAGCGGATGATGATGATCCGACAATAATCCCGTTTATTCCTGAATATGCCCTTTCTGAAGAAGAAAGAGAATATGCCGTGGCCAGGTCCGTCGCCTTCTTTGGTGAAATAGAGCATGAAGATGAGTTAACCCAATACTATGACCAAGCAGACACTGTAGATGTCGATATTCCTGAAAATTGGTATATTGATGAGGTGGAAGTTGCAGAATATGAGCCTGATCAGGAGATTACCGAGGTTGAAGCTATCGCGGTAGAGACTGCAGCTGAAGAAACAACCGAAGAGGAATTCACCTGCTTCGATTTTGACAGCATAGGCAGAAGCTCGGAAATTAGGAGCGCAGAAACAGCTGCCGAAGATCTGATTCTAGATCTGGACAGTTCCCGTCCGGCTGAAGCCGAATGGTCAGAAAATGTTCATAAGACCGCGACAGAAATTACTGAATTAAGGGACTGGGCGCAATCGGTTGAAAAAGATATAATCCAGGTCCAGCAGGATAAAAAACAGCTGGCTCAGGAGCTTAATGCCAGAAATGATACCCTTGTCGTACAGGGTAGAGAGATGGAACAGCTGCAGACTATCCATTCAAGTTATATTGAACAGCTCGCACGTGAAAGTGACCTTCTGGCGCAGGCGGAGTCAAAAATCTGCAATATGCAGGAAGAATCTGCCCGCACCGAACACATGCTTCTCACTTTCGGAGAAGAGATTGAAATGCTGCATAATCAGCTGAGTATAGCAAACACCCGCAGTCAGAGCCAGAGCACTGAAATTATGTCCAAAGATCAGACTTTAAGCGAGCTTAATACTGCATATGACAACCTGCTCAGACAGAATGCTGCAGAAATCTCCGCTGCCAGAGATATTAAAGACCAGCATACTAATGAGCTAAGAAGAACAGATGCAACAATACAGCAGCTTAATCGGGAAATAAATAATCTTCGCACCCAGATTGCAGCTCTCACTAGTGCAAGAAGTTCTCAGATATCAGAATATCAGCTTCAGAATGAGACAATAAATACTCTGGATAAAGCACTTGATAAATCCCTTGGAGAACTCCGTATACTGCAAAACCGGAATGAAGAACTGGAAAAAGCTGATGCCAGACAGAAACGAAGAATCAACCGTCTGGAAAAGGTTCGTACCAAAATCAAGAAACTCGAATTTGAAAACAATGTTTACAGAACCGAGACCGTGCCAAACCTGCAAAAGGATAAAGAGGATCTGGTAGAACTTGCCAGTGAAGAATACAATAAAGTTCAGACACTTGATGAACTTGCTGCCAGACGTTCACGCAGATTTTCCTATGCGACAACCCTTGCAGCAGCTGCGTGTCTGATGCTGGTACTGATGCCGATTCTCAGCTGGAATAATATTGAAACTGAAAAAACCAATATCAAAAGTGAATATTCGATGCAGCTCGCCTCAGCTGAAGCACAGAATCTTAAGCTGGAAGAGAAAATGTCCGATATGCAGCAGCAGATAGAGCTTATCAGTAATGAATATAATACAGCAAAAGAGGGCTGGAAGGTCCAGCTTTCCAACCTGCTGCAAAAACAGGCTTCAGGACAGCAAAATAACGTTATTCAGGCGGCAGCCACCGGTAATATCGACGAATCAAAGCTTAATATAGTAGCATATAAAGAGCAAATAATGAGTGATGATACTTTAAACGCTGACGCTGGATATGAAAATGATGCTCAGTACAACAACGTTACCGGACTGGAAGCGTATCAGACAGAATTTGCTTCAACAGAGTCTGCTGAACCTAATATTGAACTATTTGAAGGCAAGCAGGCCCAGGTACGACGCGGTGAAGGTTTAAGTCAGGTTTTATGGCGGGTATACCGCAGAAGCAATCCGGAAATGGTGGCATATATCACCAAACTTAATAATCTGAAAAAAGACAGACGAGGTAACCCAATGCTCAAAATTGATCAGAAGTTAATTCTTCCTAAAGACGTAAATACAGCAATGGCGACAGAGAAAAATATTACCCCTCATCTGTAATACCCAAACAAACCATATTTCAACAAAGCTGCAGCAAATTATTGCCGCAGCTTATTCTTTATATTCGAATAATTATAACAAAACCTGATAATCTAACGCTTGTACTGACAAATACTATAAATTAGTCACCACTGTGGATTCTCGAGGGACAAGCTCTCCTCGTATACTCAGTATACGTGGCGGTAAATCAGGATTTTCAATACGTGTCAGTAACATTTTAACCGCATTCTCAGCAATAGCTTCACATGGTTGCCGGTAAGAACTTAACGGTATCTTCAAAAGTTCCGCATAACTCGAATCATCAAAACCAATTATCTTAAAATCTGCCGGTATATGATAACCATCAGCCAGAAGCTTAGGAATAAGGGTCGCAGCGGGAGTATCATTAAAGCAGATCAGACTGTCTGCATCTGGAATATTTTTGAGTTTCTTAATGACATCATCATCTTTGGACCAGCGGATAGTAATAATCTCAAGTGCCTCCGCAGGCAGCCCGCTCTGCTCAACAGCCATTCTGGCTCCGACAATACGCTTATAAATAGTCCGTGCAACGTATTCGGCGGTAAGAAAGATAATTTTCTTACAACCTGTATCAATCAAGTGTTTAGCAACGGTATACCCAGCCTCAACATGATCAAGACATACAAGATCCCAGTCTCCTGCCTGTGGATAATCAACCAGATCATTATCCAGCAGCACTACAGGAATTTCCGCATCTTTACAGATTTCAACAACTTTCTGATTTATTTCATCCGCATCTTCGGTCAATTCCAAAGGAGCAAAGAATATTCCGTCCACACCCTCATCAGCATATTTTCGCGCCAGCAGCTCTGCATTTTTTCCGCTATGCTCCGAATTTCCACCACCTCTGCCCCACATGAGTGAAAAATTCTCTTCATTAACCACCAGCTTAAATCCATTTGCACTTGATCTATCAGCAATCATACCCCATATCGGTTCAAAAATACCGGTAGCTCCAATTGACGGTATAAGAACACCAAATTTAAATTCCTGACGTTTATTAAGTTGCTTATTACTTGCGACAATAGTTCCATATCCCTTCTTTTTTGCAATAAACCCCTGCTCACGCAATAAATTCTTCGCTTTGGCAATTGTTGGTCTGGAAACATTGAACTGACTGGCAATGTGCGCCTCGGAAGGAAAAAGTTCTCCGGGAAGATACGAACCACTTTCAATCTCACTCTTAAAAAAGTCGTACACTATCTGCATCTTACTTTTTCGTTTATCCATAATACTAAACTCTTTCTTTTTTGATTATTTAGAGATATACTTGAGATTAATTACCTATCATTCAATAATATAAACTTTTTTTTTAATTACAATAAATTTAATACTCTTATTACCTAGAAAAAATAGAATAGTCAAATCATGCTAAATAACCTGCGACCTGTCATAATGGGCATCCTCAATATAACTCCAGACTCTTTTTCTGACGGCAGTGATAAATATACCGACACAGAATTCCAGCTGACTAAAGCCTTGAAAATGATAGAAAACGGTGTCGATATTATCGATATCGGAGGCGAAAGCACCAGACCCGGAGCAGAATATATCTCCACAGAACTGGAAATTGCCCGAATTTTGCCAGTAATTGAAAAATTACGAAATGAAAGTGCAATAAAAATCAGTATTGATACCAACAAAGCTGCAGTTGCTGATGCCGCACTAACTGCAGGCGCCGATATAATCAATGATATTACAGGACTTACAGGAGATCCGGCAATGATTGATGTCGTTGCCAAGCATAAAGCCGAAGTTGTCATCATGCACATGCAGGGCACACCTAAACACATGCAGAAAGCTCCGGTTTATCAGGATACTCTTACTGAAGTCCTGGAATTTTTAAATAGCCAGTACGATAAAGCTGTTTCACGCGGTATTGAAAAAGAAAAAATCATTATTGACCCGGGTTTTGGGTTTGGGAAAAGACAGGAAGACAACTACCTGTTAATGCGAAACATTGATAAATTTGTTGACACAGGTCTGCCTGTACTTATCGGAGTGAGCAGAAAGTCGATGATTGGCAAGGCACTGGATCTTGCTGTATCTGAACGCATGGAAGCAAGTATTGCGCTAGCTGTAATGTCATACCTGCAGGGAGCCCATATATTCCGTGTACACGATGTCTGCGCCACTAGAAGAGCGCTAGATATGATATATTCAGTAAACAACGGTTAAATCCCAAATAAATACAACCGATTATTTATCAATAACTAAATAAAAGCCACCATTATTATGGTGGCTTTTAATGCATTATAAGCTAAATGTACTTATTAAAAATCTTCAAAATCATCATCATCATCAAGTGGAATTACCTCATGAGGTTTTACCAAACTAGAGCTTGAAGATGGTTTAGTAAGTGATGAACCACCGGATGAATAAGACTTAGGAGCTGAAAGCTTAGGCATAGTTCTGGCATGGCTACGGGTTGTTGTAATAACACTTCCATGATTACTTGAACCGGTGACAATCATGCTGAGTTCACCAACCAGTGAGCTTAACTGTGAAGCCTGAGCACTCAATTCCTCAGCGGCAGAAGCAGACTCTTCCGCGTTAGCAGCATTTGTCTGGGTAACCTTATCCATCTGTGCAACCGCAGTATTTACCTGATCCACCCCTTGAGCCTGTTCGTTACTTGCAGCACTGATCTCGTTAATAAGACCACCGAAATGCTTAACTGAAGATTCAACCTCACCAAAACTTGTCTGCAGTTCCTGGACTATTGAAGAACCATTCTTCACCCGGGCTACAGTACTTTCAATCAGCTCAGCCGTATCACGGGCTGCCTGCGCAGAACGCTGGGCAAGGTTTCTAACTTCATCAGCAACAACGGCAAAGCCCTTACCGGCATCTCCAGCACGAGCCGCTTCAACCGCTGCATTCAGCGCCAGCAGATTTGTCTGGAAAGCTATCTCCTCAATTGTTCCGATAATCCTTGATGTCTGCTCGGACGAATCATTAATTTCTGTCATTGCAGTTGACATATTGGTTACGGCATCAGCACCGTTAGTAACCTGCTCCTGAGTTTTAACCATCATCTGATTGGCGTTGCTGGCATTATCAGCATTCTGACGTGTCATTGACGCCATCTCTTCAAGTGCTGAAGAACTTTCTTCAAGTGATGCCGCCTGTTCAGTAGCACCCTCAGCCAGACTCTGACTGGCAGATGATATCTGATTTGAAGCAGCCGCCACCTGGGTTCCGGCTTCATCAAGACTTGAAATAATATTATTAATTGGACCAGTGATACCTCTGGTAATCATAACGGCAAGGATTATTCCAATCGCAACAGCGATGACCAGACCAATGATAAGAACCAGTATAGCACTGTTTACCGAAGCATTTGTGTCAGAGGCAATCTTCATACTCTGTCCACGAGCCGCATCAGAAACAGTATTTGAAGCATCGACAAATTCAACTCCAATCTTGCCGGCTTCATCACGAATCACGTTCATTTGATTCCAGCTCGAAATATACCTGCCTACAGTTTCGCGGTATTGCACTGCCAACTCAGACAATTTATCAAATTCGATCTTCTCTTCACCTGATGGATGAAGCTTGCCCATCTCAACAAAAAGATCATTTAACTTGGGGAACTCGTTATCATAGACCGCTTTGAGCAATTCAACATCATTATTATACATTGCCGATACTGTTTTTAATCTTATGAGCAATCCACCCTGAATAACCGCGAAGCTTTTGAAAATTCTCTCTTCAAGGCGATTTCTCTGCAGCATATCTTCAGGCTTACTGAGCTGATCAACCAACTTACGCTGCTGCTCAACCAGTTTATCACCATTCCCGACAAAGGTTCCGCCAAGTTTAACCAGATTCAAAAACTGCGCCTTCATCGTGTCGATCTGCGCATACATCGCCTCAGCACGTTCATTGTAGCTATTAAGCTTATTAATCATTTCAGAAGCCTGAGCCTGGCCCTTTATCAGATGGTCTGAGCCATCAACGAAATTTTTAAAATCAGCCAGCTGAGAACTCACGTTTTTGAAATAATTACGTCCAGCGTTGATATAAGTATCGTCCTTCGATATTGTAGCCGCCAGAATATTCATACGCATATTGAGAACTTCTTGATTGAGAGCAGAGACTTTTGCAAACTCAGGCACATACTCTTTAGCAAGAATCGTCGATTGCTTCTCAATCGAATTCATCTGAAACATAATAACAACACCTAGTGCAATCATAATAATTAAAATCACACTAAATCCCATGAAAATTTTCGTGCCTAATTTCATCTCCTACTCCTCTATAAAAACGAGTATACAAGTTCTCTGTATCAAAATAATTACTTACGCTATACTTCTGTCCCGAATTTTAATCTATTCATCACCACCCAGGGCGCTGGCCAGTACCAGATCTTCGCTTGATATCACCTTACCCACATCAAGCAGAATCGTCACCCGATTATCTTTATTACCCATACCCAAAATGAACTCAGTATCAACACTGGTCCCAAAATGCGGCGAATCCTCGATATCCTCATTGGCAATATCAAGAACCTCCTGGACAGTGTCGACAACAATTCCCATATGCACTTCATCGACCTCAACAACAATTATGCAGGTTTCCTTATCATAATCGCGGCGATCCATTCTGAATTTTAATCTGAGATCAATAACAGGAATAACCTTACCCCGAAGATTTATAACCCCTTTTACAAATTCCGGAGTCTGCGGAACAATTGTAATTGGCAGCATACCAAAAATTTCTCTTACCCTCATTATTTCGATACCATACTCTTCATCTGCAAGAAAAAAAGTCAGATACTTTCCTGCACGAGTATGAGATTGAGTTATAGCTGAAACATCACTACTCATTAGCTTTCCCCTATGTGAACAATAATAATATCACACTTTATCAGTAAATCAGGACACAAAGAAAATTTACAAAAATTATCAGACAAATTACACCTTTAAAAAAGACCGATGATCAAACTTAAGTATTAAGTTATATATACACCGCTGATAATCAATTCATGATTTATATTAATTCATTTTAAAAAAACAGTCAAATATAAAAACTTATTCTTTTGCTTTTTTATTCTTAAAGGCATGAAGGTTTCTCAAGATATTTTCAACTTCCTGTAAAAGCAGATTTTTTCTCACAATAAAGACCGCCGCCAATATTGGCAACAAGCTTAAAATACAGCGATTATCCTCTGTTGAATCCTTCTTCAGGACGCATACTCAAAGGTTCAAACATAAGTTTGTTTTTAATGAAAGCAAGATTGACCGTATCGGTCGGCCCATTACGCTGCTTGGCAATGATCACCTCTGCCTGTCCGGGCATTTCCTCCGGGTTATAATAATCCGGACGGTGCAGCAGCGCGATAACATCCGCATCCTGCTCGATCGCACCTGATTCACGCAGATCCGACATCATCGGCCGCGAATCCGATCTGCCCTCAGCCTTTCTGCTCAGCTGTGACAATGCTATCACCGGCACATCAAGTTCTTTTGCAAGTGATTTTAGTCCGCGCGATATTTCAGCCACTTCCTGTTCACGACTTCGCTGTTGAGATTTAAGTGAACCGCTGAGCAGCTGCAGATAGTCGATTACAACCAGAGCAATATTATGCTTCTTTTTCAGACGACGGCACTTTCCCCGCAGTTCAGAAACACTCAGTACCGACGAATCATCGATAAAAATAGGAGCCTGCGCCAAAGAATCAAGGCTGCGGCCAATATGCGCCAGTTCTTCATTACTCATCTCACCTTTACGCATCTTCTGAGCATCAATACGGGCATGCGCGGAAAGTATATTGGTAGCCAGATTCTCTGAAGTCATTTCCAGCGAGAAGATTGCCACTCCCTGATTATTTTCTACTGCAACCTTACGGGCTATATTGAGCGCAAAAGTACTCTTACCCATACTTGGTCTACCAGCAACAATAATCAATTCACCGCCATGCAGACCGGTCAGGAGCTGGTCAAGCTCATAAAAATTGGTAGTAACCCCATGAACAGTTTCCTTAGAACTCATATATGCTTCGATACGGGCCCAGGCTTTCTTTATTATTGTCCCCATACCTTCAGCATCATTACCCGAGCTGCGTTCAGCAACTTCAAATATTGAACGCTCCGCCTCATCAATGAGATCGCTAGCCTGCATTCCTCCGCTGCTGGCCAGTTCAACAATATTTGTCGCCGCTGTTATCAGCTTACGCTGCTGGGATTTTTCCCGCACAATATTGGCATAATATTCAACGTTCGCCCCGGTGGGCACCGAATCAGTAAGAGACGCAAGACCCGCGGCACCGCCAACAACCCCCAATTCCTGCCGGCTTTGCAGCAAATCACGCAAGAGCAGGACATCAATCGGCTTTCCCTGCCGGTTAAGCTCGGTTACCGCCGCGAATATTGTTCCGTAACCCTTATTAAAGAAATCTTCTGGTTCAACATTACCCTCAATAAGCTCAAATCTTTCAGGAGCCAGCAATAGACCGCCAAGAACTCCCTGCTCAGCATCCAAGTCATGCGGCAACTGTCTGCCGGCGGCAATATCCTCTACTTCCTCAAAATCGTCATCAATCATAATAATCCCGAATTTTCACAACTGCAAAATATCAAATAACATTTTAAATAATACTAATTCATTGCCGAAAAAAAGTCAATACAACTTAACCCATATCCTCAGGCTGCGAAAAAAATAATAGACAGAGTCGGACACCCTGTCTATTAACATAATCCAGATTAGTGGAAATCAATCTATTCTTCGGTACTCTCAACCGCAGCCTCTTCTTCAACCTCTTCGGCCTTTGCAGCTCCATTACCGTTCTCGTCAACAACCCAGAGCTTGAGTTCAGCTACAACCTCGGTATGCAGCTTGATTGGAACGCGGTGAACACCAAGAGTCTTTACAGGTTCCTTGAAGTTAACAGTATCAATCTCAATTTCAATACCCTGATCTTTAAGTGCTGCGACAATAGTCTTAGCCTGTACAGCACCATAGAGATTTTCTCCCTCACTGACCTTTTCGGTTACAGTAATATCAACACCGTTGATACGTTCAGCAATCTCCTTAAGAGACAGGACTCTCTCGCCCTCAAGTGCCTGGAGTTTCTTCTTCTCAAATTCAATAGCCTGAAGATTCTCTTCAGTAATTTCGATAGCTTTGCCATAAGGTACTAGAAAATTACGCCCATAGCCATCTTTAACGCTGACAACTTCTCCAGCGTGTCCAAGATTTTTTATACTTTCTTTTAGTAAAAGCTTCATCGCTTTTTCCTTTCCTTGTTAATAATGAATGCCTACTCAACACCGATACCCGCAGGTATCAAGTCAATAATGAAAGTGCTACAGGTAATTATCCATTAAACTTCATTAATCCCAAAAAACGTGCTCTTTTGATAGCCTTGGCCAAACTGCGCTGATGCTTGGAACTGGTGCCGGTACGGGCAGCATCAAAAATCTTGCCCTGTGAGCTTACATACTTCTGCAGAGTATTGATATCCTTATAATCAATACGGGTTGCATTCTTGCCACCAAAACGATCCTGTGGCTGATTTTCATCTCTTGCCATTTCAAATTCTCCAATTATATTTATATTTTAAAAAATAGTTTATACTGACTAAAAACGATAACTCTAGAATGGGATATCATCATCCGGTGCTCCACCGAAATCACCAGCATCAAAATCATTATAATTTCCCTGCCCCTGCTGCTTATACTGATTACCGCCAGGACGGGAATAAGCTGAGCCGCCACCACTCTGACCGCCGCCATAATTTCCAGAAGACTGCGCTGATCCCTGAGCTCCAGGATTATCGGCTTTACCACCGGTAAACTGGAAATTCTGCGCTATGACCTTTAGTTTATAGACCTTTTTACCGGTATCTCTATCATCCCAGCTATCTGTCTGCAAACGTCCCTCCACCAGGATGGAACTGCCTTTACGCAAATACTCACACACTACCTCTGCCGACCTGTCCCAGAAAGTGACATCCACAAAGGTTGTACGCTGCTGCTCAGATTTTGAGCGTGTATCATTGATAGCCAGCCCAATATCTGTAACCGCGGTACCTTGCGGTGTATACCTGAGTTCAGGATCACGGGTAAGGTTACCCATCAAAATTACTTTATTAAAAGAACCAGCCATTATTACCTCCTGTGAGCATAGTAATTATTTCTGATATGCGAATTATCGATTACAATCAACTCAAACTGCTAATTTTTACTCTTCTGCAGCCTTTTCATGACTAGCGGCGCCAGTATCAGTCTCAATACCATCTTCATCAACAGTAATAAGACAACGCAAGATCTGATCATTGAGCTGAATCTGTCTATCCATTTTAGCGATAGAAGTACTTTCAGCATTGAAATGAACAAGAATATATGTACCGCGCTTGCACTTATTCATCTCAAAAGTCATTTTACGGTCATCCCATTTGATACTCTTCACAATTTCACCGCCATGTCTGGTTATTGTTGAATGGCAAACCTCTTCCATGTGAGCATAATCCTCACGTGCCTTATTACTATCAACGACAAACATTGCTTCATACAATTTCTGTGCCACCTGTGATCCTCCATAATTTATATTGAGCAGGATAATAATTCTGCACTCATGCTCAAATTTCAATTTTAAAATTTCAAATCAATTCCATTATATTTTTGCTGAACATAACCGACACCCTCAAAATACCAGTCAAAAACACTCTCTGCCGCTGTAGTTACAACTTTATGCAACAGCTCTTTTTCTGACTGCTCGAAATTTCCAAGTACATAATCAGCGAGATTACAACCCGCATCTGTACCAGAATTTTTCTCACTTGAAGTCCCTGCTCCCACGCCTACCTTCAGCCGGTTATAAGCAGAACTCTGCAGCATTTTTTCAATCGACTTCAGACCATTATGCCCGCCGCTGCTTCCCTGCCCTCTGAAGCGAAATCGCCCTAATGGCAGATATATATCATCAACGACAACCAGAATATTTTCAGGATCCGTTTTCTGCAGATGTGCAAAAATTTCACCGGAAAGATTCATATAGGTCTGCGGCTTTATAATATACAGATCCGGCAACGCCCGAACCGAAAGCATGTTTTTAAAAGGCTTCCAGACATTTGACTCGTCATTTTTCACAGAAGACAGATACTTAAAAATCTTTGTCAAAAACGAGACACTCGGTTCATCCGCCTGAACAGTATTAACTTGGCCAACGCGTCTGGCTGCAATTCGTACTGCACACTCTGCAATCATAAAACCTATATTATGTCGGGTAAATTCATACTCTGCAGTAGGGTTACCCAGTCCAACAATATACTTCATCAATTACTCCACATAAAAACAGTGTATTGACAAGTATAACTTACTCTTCTGTTGCTTCCTCTTCGCCTGCTTCCTCTTCTTCTTCAGCTTCGCTTACACCGTGGCAGCTTACTACCGCAACATCTTCCAGTGTCTGATACACAACGCCGGAAATAGCCGGAAGATCCTTGACATAAAGGACATCACCAATATTAAGTGGTGAAACATCAACAGTAACAACTTCAGGCAGATCACCAGGCTTACAAGCAACCTGTACGGTATGCAGATCCTGCTCAACCACACCGCCAAGATCAATACCGGCAGCAATACCGGTCAGAGCGATCTCAACTTCAACGTGCAGCTCAGTGTCTTCATTAACCATACGAAAATCTGCATGAATCAGCTTATCACCGATATTCTCATGCTGCGCGGCCTTGAGTACAGCACGCTGCTTCTTGCCATCAATATCGAGCTCGAGCAGTCTTTCACCACTCTTAACAAGCTCCTGTAATTCCTTTTGGTCTACAGTAAGATTGATATTCTCAAACCCTTTACCATAGAGTACGGCAGGAATCATACCTTCTTTACGCAAATCAAATGCAACATACTTTCCTGTGCCTTCACGCTTCTGTACCTTGAGTACTGCCACTATAATTCTCCTTATTATATTTAAACAAAAGTAATTGTACTAACTAGAATCTATTACTTATTAAATTCACTCTTAATTCTAAAACAGACTGCTTATAGATTTATTCTGATGTATCCGCACAATAGCCTCGGCCAGCGGTTTTGCCACCGATAAAACAGTAAACTTACCGACATACTTACGTGCACACTCGCAATTCTGCGGAATAGTATTAGTCGTAATAATCTCATCCGCACCTGCTTCCTGAAGCCTTGTCCATGCCGGACCGACAAATAAACCATGAGCTGCCGCCACCGTTACACTTTTAGCGCCTTCTTTCTTGGCAATAGCTATCGCACTGGCCATACTGCCAGCTGTCGAAATCATATCATCCACAATAATCGCCTGCTTGCCGTTAATAGCACCAATAACATGACCATGCTGAATCTCAACATCATTTTTCCGGCGTTTTTCAATAATAGCCAGCTGTCCGCCCAGAGCTTTTGCATAACCATCCGCCATCTTCACACTACCAACATCAGGCGCGACAACAACGACATCATCAAATTCTTTTTTGCGCAGATACTTCACAATCACCGGCTTGGTGGTCAGATGATCGAGCGGAATGTCAAAGAATCCCTGAATCTGCTGCGCATGCAGATCCATACAGAGCATTCTGTCAACACCGGCGGTTGTAAAGAGATTTGCAACCAGCTTCGCAGTAATCGGCACCCGGCCTTCATGCTTACGGTCCTGACGCGCATAGCCATAATACGGCACCACCGCAGTAATCCGCCGCGCCGAAGCACGACGCAAAGCATCAACCATTACCAGCAACTCCATCAAATTCTCATTCACCGGCATACATGTAGGCTGAACGACAAAACAATCCAGACCTCTGACATCCTCAAGGATACGCACCTGAGTCTCACCATCAGCAAAAGGGCCGACATCACACAGACCTGCAGAAATTCCCAGAGTCCGGCAAATCTCCCGCCCTAATTCACGATGACTTGTTCCGTAAAAAATCTTCATAACAGCTCTCGTTATCTATTTTATATTCCAAAAACAAACCACCCGCGGCAACACCCGCAGCAAGCGGTTAAATAAATATCACTGATTACGCTGCGCCAGAGCTTTTTCCACAATCTGCAGATCGTCAGGAGTATTCACACCGAGCGCCTCAATATTATCACGACACTTCAGAGCGACTACTTTTTCTCCCTTTTCAAGAAGAATAGCGATCACATCTGTCAGATAATACTCGCCCTGCGCATTATTATTCCCAATACTTTCCAGTGCCTCCCAGAGCGCATCATCACGGAAGCAGAAAACGCCGGTATTTCCTTCAAGTACCGACAACTCTTCGGCACTCGCATCTTTTGCTTCAACAATCCGCTCAACCTCACCTGAAGCGTTACGGATAATCCTCCCGAAGCCGCTCCCTTGCGGGATCTCCACTGTCAGCACAGCGCAAGCGGCGTCTTCATCCGCCCGTAACCCTGCTATTGCTTCAAAACTTTCCTTACTCAACAGCGGCATATCTCCACACGCCACAATAATCGGAGAACCAGCCAGCTCCGGAGCAAACTCATTATCTTCAAACAAAAACCGGGCACACATTACTGCGTGACCGGTTCCGAGTTGAGGCGACTGCTCAACCCAGCAAACTCCAGTCGGCAACTCTCGGATGACTTCATCTTTTTTGAAGCCAACTACAGCGACAATGCCGCCAACCGAGGCTGCCGAGAGCGCTGAAAGAACCCAATGAATCAGTGGCTTGCCACCAGCTTCAAAGAGAACTTTGGGTCGGCTGCCGCCCATGCGGGTGCCCTTACCAGCTGCAAGAACACACGCGCGTAGGCCTTCTGCCATCATACCACCCTTCTGCGCAATTCGGAACCGTTGTTTACAAATTTAATTTTCTGCCTAAAAGCTGCAACCAGCATTTAATGGCATTATAATTATAAAATGCTTGGCATAACACCAAGCACATACTATTAACTTAGTCTGTAAATATTAACCAAAACATCTTCAATAACAAGGACTTTATTTCTTTTTATCCTTATTTTTATCAACTATTACAGGAAACATAAATTTTTCAGAATTCCCCTATCTGCTTGCCGCTCTCAACAACCGTCTCCAGCAGTTCCTTATCGGCATCAGCGAGATCAATAAACATAACCCCGACCATATCCCCCAGCTTCCAGCAGACCTTGACATCAACATATATCATGCGTTCACCTTCTATGCCGATACTTATACCGAAGACATCCTGCTTGGAAAGAGGAAAATTTGTCAGCAGCATAAGGCCGCCGGCAGAAAGATTTAACACCAGCGCCTCGATATTATCACTCTCAACGGCGTCCAGCTTATGAATAGTAGCCGAAATAAAAGAATGAGCCCGCTTATGCGCCCTTTTATTATCAACATTTTGTATATTCATTGCCAAACCTCCTGACATAACAATATCTGTATTTACTAACCACCGGTTAACATCTTTCTCATTTACACCTATATTTTAGCGCAGTTTATAAAATTAAACAAGCATAAATACCTGCTAATCTCAAACATTATTTCTTTATTCTCTCAAATTCCTCAGCAATAACGCCATTCTTTAACAGTTATTGTCAAATTCACAGAGTCACCCTTCTGAGAGCAACCTGTCTATTTGACAATACCAAAACATCATATTCTCACCCAGCACCACACAACTCGTTACAAAACAACCCGTTACAACAAACAAGCACACACTGACTACTATTTGGTATGACTTTTGCTACAAACATCTGATGCAGTGTTAAGGTATAACCGAAAAATATGAGATTAATTTAATATTTTACTAATAAATTTCCAACACATTATTTGAAGGAGAAAAAAAGTGGCTGAAGAAAAAATGGAATTTAAAGCAGAACTCAAACAGGTAATGGACATAATTATTCATTCATTATATTCACATAAGGAAATTTTCCTGCGTGAACTGCTAAGTAATGCATCTGACGCAATAGCCAAGATCCGTTTCGACTCACTTACAGACACTGCCCTAACCGAAGGTGACACCGACTGGAAGATTAAAATCATTCCCGACAAGGACAACCGCACCATCACTATCTCAGATAACGGCTGCGGACTTACCAAAGAAGGTCTTATCGACAATCTCGGAACGATAGCCCGCTCCGGTACCAAAGCTTTCATTGAAAAAATAAAACAGGCGAAAGAGGATAAGACCGTCGACCTGATCGGTCAGTTTGGTGTCGGTTTCTACAGTTCATTTATGGTTGCGGACAAAGTGGAAGTAATAACCCGCGCCGCCAAAGAGGAAAAAGGGGTAAAATGGACCTCCACCGGTGAAGAATCATTCACTATCGAAGAAATAGACAAAGAGAGTCGCGGTACCGACATAATCCTGCACCTCCGTGAAGATGCAGACGAATATCTGGAAATCTTCCGGATCAAAACCGTAGTCAAGAAGTTCTCCGACTTCGTTGAATACCCAATCATTCTCTGCTACAACGAAGAGAAAGAGGTAGAGGGCGAGAATGACGAGAAAAAGACCGAAATCGAAGCCAAAGAGGATATCCTCAACTCCCAGCAGGCTATCTGGGTTCGTTCTAAAAACGAGATCACCGAAGAGGAATACGAAGAGTTCTACAAACTTATCTCCCATGACTTTGAAGGACCGCTCAAAACTATTCACTATTCTGCTGAAGGCACTCAGGAATTCAAAGCCCTGCTCTTTATTCCAAAACGCAAACCATTTGACTTCTTCATGCAGAATTCACGTAAAGGAATCCAGCTCTACGTCAACCGCGTCTTCATCACTGAAGAATGTGAGAAACTCCTGCCGAACTATCTTGAGTTTGTCCGCGGTGTTGTTGACAGTTCCGATCTGCCGCTGAATGTATCCCGCGAGATGCTCCAGGAAGACCGCCAGCTTGCCGGTATCCGCAAAGCGATAACCTCCAAGATCTTCTCCACTCTGGCTGATATGCTCAAGAACGACTACGAAAATTATGTTAAATTCTGGGAAGAGTTCGGAGTTATCCTTAAATCCGGCCTGTCAACAGATTTTCAGAATAAAGAAAAGATCGCCGACCTCATCCTCTGCAAATCCACCCGCACCGAAAAGGACGAGGATGACGCCAGTGACTACATAACTCTTGAACAGTATGTTGAAGCAATGCCGGAAGACCAGCAGGAAATATTTTATATGATAGCGGAAAGCCGGGAAATGGTTGAAAATTCTCCATACATGGAGCAGTTCAAAGCCAAAGGATACGAGGTGCTTGTCCTTACAGACCCGGTTGATGAGATAGTCGTCCAGGCCATGGGCACATACAAAGAAAAAGGTCTAAAAGCAATCGACCGCGGTGAGCTTGAGGTGGAAAAAGAGACTGAAGCCGAAAAGGAACTCAAGGAAAAAGAGAACAAGGATATTATCGGTTTCATCAAAGAGACTCTCGGTGAAGAGATTAAAGAAGTAAAGATCTCCAACCGTCTGAAGGAGAGTCCTGCCTGTGTCGTCGGACTTGAAGGCCAGTATGGTGCCCAGATGGAAAAGATGATGCGTGAAATGGGGGCAGACGTTATGAAACGTGAAGCCATTCTGGAGATAAACCCTGATCACCCGGCAATTGTCAAGATCAGAGAAGATCTGAAGAATGACAATGCCAAAGACGCGCTGAAACTATATATAAAGGTTATTTATGATGCGGCTCTAGTAGCAGCAGGAGAACGGGTAAAAGATCCAAGCTCCATGCTCAAGAGCATTGCCGAAATAATCAGCGGCAAATAGTCCCATCCACTGTCCTGCCCGCTGCAGACAGAGAATATAAAGAAGGTAACGGTGCGGGAATGCCAGCAATGGCACTCACCGCACCTGTCGTTATAGCGAAATAATAAAACACTTCTTTTTAAGGGATATTTACCTATAATAACAAATAATATACAATAGCGGCAGTTGAGAATTAACTCCTCCTGCCAGACAAAAAAGGATACTAAAGTGGTCACCATAGTTAAGCATCTAAAATCAGGAAAGAAATTTGCTCTGGCCGGCACCGGTTTCGGAGTACATATTGAAAAACCCGCTTTCTTTCTTGGCAATAGAGTAGGCGGTCCTAAATACTTCGATATGGTCTGCTGTATAAACAGCGCTGGAGAACTCGGCTGGTTTGAGACCTCAGAAGTAAAAGTAGAAAGCGTAGATGGCAAATCGCTAACTGAGCTGGATATCGACTGATGACCCGAAACATTGAGCAGATAAGTAAATGATTATTATTTTCAATCAGATTATATAAGGTAGACAACAATGGCAAAGAGAGATTATTACGAAGTCCTGGGAGTAGCCAAAGATGCTACTCAGGACGAAATCAAGCGTAAATACCGCAAACTTGCTATGAAGTATCATCCGGATAAGAATCCCGGTGACAAGGAGGCGGAGGAGAAGTTCAAAGAGGCCGCAGAAGCCTATGAAGTACTCCATGACAATGACAAGCGCGCCCGCTATGACCGTTTCGGTCACCAGGGTGTATCCGGCGGAGCCGGTAGCGGTGGAGCGGAATTCTCAAATTTCGAGGATATTTTCTCACACTTCTCCGATATTTTCGGCGGCGGTGGCGGCTCAGTATTTGACGGCATCTTCGGCGGCATGGGCGGCGGGGGTGGCGGCAGAAGAGTTCGTCCGGGAAATTCACTGAAATGCCGCGTCAATATTACCTTCAAGGAATCAGCTTTCGGTTGCAGCAAAACGATAGAACTCAACCGTAATGAACTATGTGACACCTGTAAAGGTTCCGGTGCAGCCGAAGGAGCAACTCCCAAACGCTGCCCGACCTGCGGCGGCAGCGGACAGATCCATCAGACACAAGGCTTCTTTTCCGTACAGACAACCTGCCCAAAATGTCATGGTGAAGGTCAGGTAATAGATAATCCCTGCAAGAGCTGCTCCGGTACCGGCGTAAAGCCCAAAACCGTCAGAATCAAGGTCAACATCCCGGCAGGTGTAGAGGATGGAACCAGACTACGCATCCCGGATGAAGGAGAGCCAAGCACCAATGGCGGTCCAAGAGGTGACCTGTTCTGTTACATCTTCGTTGCCGAGGACGAATTCTTCCACCGTAACGGCAATGATATCGTCTGTGAAATTCCAATCACTGTAGCGCAGGCGGCACTCGGCGCTGAGATTGAGGTCCCTACACTCAAAGGCAAAGCCAAGGTAAAAATTAATAAAGGTACACAGAGCGGACAGATATACCGCTTGCGCGGACAGGGCTTCCCAAGCATGCGCGGCTACGGTGATGGTGATGAAATTGTACAAATCATTGTAGAAATACCTAAAAAACTCAGCCGCAAGCAGGAGGAACTGTACCGGGAACTCGCCGAACTGGACGACACAAATGTCTCATCCAGGCGAAAGAGTGTAATGGAATCCATTAAGAACTACTTCTCAGATGAATAAACCAACGGACCATTACACCGGCTCCTGAACTCCAGTAAAGCAGGAAGCTGAAAACAACATTTAAATTTAACATATATTTTCATCGTCATTACTGATGAAGAAAGAGAGAAACAGAACCATGACAGATAATGAAGAAATAGTCAACGATCCCGCACCGCAAGACGAAGGCACCGGTGATCCTGCAGCCATAAATATTGAAGATGAAGTTAAAAAGCCCAAAAATGCTCACGCCAAAGCAGCAGCAAACGCTTACGCGGAGTCCAAGAAAATTGCTGAAGAAGGAGCTCTAACTCCGGAGGTTGACACCGAAATTAAAGATGAGACAGACAAGGTCGCAGTAGAAATAGAAGTAGAGCCAACTGAGACAGCTGCCAGCAATGAACCGGATTACAAAGCGCTGGCTCTAAAGACAGCCGCTGAATTTGATAATTTCCGTAAACGCATCACCCGGGAAAAAGCTCAATGGAAACGCGAAGCTCTGGCGGATTTTCTCAAAGAATTCCTGCCGGCGTTTGATGATCTGGACCGCGCAATCAGTGAAGGCGAAAAAAATGACTCCTATGAAATTATTCATGATGGGGCGAAACTGGTCAGAGAGAACATGTGGAAGTCACTCTCAAAAGCCGGAGTAGTAGAAATTGATGCTCAGGGCAAACCTTTCAATCCGGTATATCATGAAGCCATGACGATGATACCTATGCCAGGCGCCGAACCTAACTCAGTAGTCGAAGTGTTCCAGTCAGGTTATATGATAAATGACTTCGTTCTGCGCCCGGCAAAAGTTGTAGTAGCTGCTGATCAGTAAACGTTTTGTCATTCAATATAAATTTTAATAATAAAACAGAGAGCACAACACTCTCTGTTTTATTATTAAAAACACTTATAACTATTATTTATTACCAATGATAATAAAAAAAACAGGCCCATACGCCTGCCAATACTTTATTATGATTTCACACCTCAGTCTTTATGTGATCTAGAATTTTAAAGAAGCCAGGTAAACCCCTTTACTACCCTCTTCACGTATCGCGGTGAACTCAAGTTCTTTCAGAAAAAGCTGTTCCGCGGCGGCAAGTTCGGGATGAAGCAGCACCACAACTATCCGACACCCCTGCTGACGCAGATATTCAAAACAATTTTCCAGCATAAAGCGCCCCAGACCACCTTTACGCCAATACGGAGCCACTGAAAAATTATTTAACATCCAGACACCATCCTTATTCGGCACAGGATTAGCACTCAGCGTACCTGAAATGGACCCTTCAATATCAAGCACCCAGAGCTTTGCCACATCAGGAAGAACTTTTATAAAACGCTCCGCAGCCTCTCGATCCTTCATCGGCGCAAAAGAAGACTCAAGCAGATTACCGACAACAAGACGCTCCATATCTCCTTGAATTTCACGAAAAATCAGAGCATTGCCAGCATCTTCACGCTTCACGGAATACCTCCAAAGCTGTCATCAATATGTGCCACCAGTGCCGCTACCGCCTCTTCAGCATCTTCACCACTGGCAGTTACGGTTATTTCCGCCCCCATACTCGCACCTAGTGTCATGAGCATTATTATCGCTTTTCCATCGACCGGAGCCCCCCCATCAGCCGAGACTTCAATGTTTGACTTAAACTTCCCAGCCAATGAAGCAAAGGTGGTGCTTGGTCTTACATGAAAGCCATGCGCATTTATAAGTTTTGTTTTTCCTTCGGCCTTCATAATATCCTCAATACGAAATAAAATATCTCGTTCTTTCTCTATAATATCGGTTAAAAATAGTATCAAACCTTAATGAAGTTATAAATATTTTCATAATCATTTCCAGGACCGGTCCAGGAGTAATCATAATGCATACCGTTAACAGCCAGTTTACGGAAAGTATCAGGATGATTGAACCAGCAGTCTATTGCCCGGCTGAGCCCATATTCCAGATCATGCTCACGGATTCCTTCAAAAACATAACCATTGGAATTAGCCAGTCCCTTTCCAGAATGATCAACATCAAAGACAGTATCAGCCAGACCGCCGGTTTTACGTACCACCGGCACCGTACCATAGCGCAGCGAGATCATCTGTGTCAGACCACATGGCTCAAACATTGACGGAATCACAAATATATCACTTCCGGCATATATCATATGTGAAAGATCTTCATGATATCCCAGCCACATATGCACATCCTTATTATCTTCAAGCTTATTCTTCAACGCCCAGAATTCTTCATTGATCTTCGGATCAGGCGAATCACCAAGAAGCACAAACTGCCCGTGTTTGGCAAGAGTATAGTTAATAGCATGTTTGAGCAGATGCACCCCTTTCTGCGCCGTAAGTCTGGTTACACAGGCAACGATCGGCTTCCACTCATCACTCAGATGCAGCCACTCCCGCAGTGCCGATTTATTCTCATACTTTTTATCAATATCAGTTGCAGAGTAGTTAGCACGTAGCGCTCTGTCGGTAGCCGGATTCCAGGCATTATAATCTATACCATTAATAACCCCGCCGAATTTCTCCGAAAATTTATTGAGAATCGGATCAAGTCCGCGTCCGAACTCCCTGGTCTTGAGTTCACCGGCAAAGGTTGGAGACACAGTAGTGATGAAATTAGAATAAACAAACGCTCCCTTCATCATATTTATACAATCAGGACGGTTGGGATCCTGAAGCTTGCTCGGGTTGGCGACCGCCGCATAATCAATACCGATCATATCCAGCAGCTGCCCGCCATACCAGCACTGCCCCTGACATTCATTATTATGAATTGTAAAGACCACCCGGGAGTTATTCCACCCCAGACCATTATATATCTCATAATACACTACAGGAACAAGACCGGATCCCCAGTCATGACAGTGAATAATATCCGGCTTTCTACCGGTCTTGAACATAAACTCAAGTGCGGCGCGCGAGAAATAGGCAAAAAGGTCCATATCATTATCAAAACCATAGATAGCTTCACGCTGGGTATACTCAGAGCAGGTTATAAAGTAAGTATAGACCCCATTCACTCTGCCTTCAAAGACCTTCTCCGGACGCCACTGATCATAATGCGGCACCCATAACTCCTCATAAACACAGTGCAGGTCCTCTATCTGATCATAGCGCATACAGGAATACATCGGAAGCACGACCTCAACCTTATGTCCACGACCAGTCATCTCCCGTGAAAGGGCGCTAACAACATCCGCTAATCCGCCAACCTTTGCCGCCGGACTCATTTCCGAACTTATCATTGTAATATACATGACTATTTATGCACTTTCTATACCTGTCAACTCTGCAAATACCAGCTACACAACACAAGTAAATCTTTGATTATATATCTATCTTCGAATTTTAACAGAATAAAATTAACATTGCAAGATAATTCGCCTGCTAGCTTTCTAACCCATAATACAGCTCTATACTTGATCTTTTCCGTTTTCCCAGTTAAAATACAGGAGTAAATTTATTACCGGCATACAGACAAAGAGAGCACTATGCAGCGAACAATTCATCTGGCAACAAACCTCGGCAGAGGAGGTATCTCCGCACTTATTATCACCGGAACCGCTACCGATATGCAGCTTATTGACAATACTCTCCCCAGGCTGACAACACGCAGCCAACCGCTGCATACGGGGGAACTCATATATGATGTAGTAATCGACAGCAAAACAGCTTCAGTCATAGATGAAATTGTAATCGCTGCCTACAGCCCGGAAATACGTATTATCACCGGTCACGGTGGCAGTGCTTCAGCCCTGGCTCTACTCGATTATTACCGCTCTCTAGGGTTTACCGAATCAAAGACCAACCCTCTGGTTAATATGGAGAACAATACCCGAAGCTATATTCAGTCACTTCTCCCCCATACCCGCACCGATATTCAGGCATACAAATGCCTGCAGACACTACAGAAGCTTGATAATGCTGAAGAGGCCAACCTGGAAGAGATTGTTGATATCATGCAGCCGAGAATAGTTGTTCTTGCCGGTGCGCCCAATGTCGGCAAAAGCTCTCTACTCAATCTACTCTGCGGTTTCGAAAGGGTTCTGGTAAGTACTGTAGCCGGAACCACCCGTGATGCCGTACGGGACTATATTGATATTTCCGGATATTACACACACATTATTGATACAGCAGGCTTCCGCAGTGATGCCGGGATATCAGAGACTGAAGCCATAAACAGAGCAGAGAAACTTTTAACTACCGCTGATGTTATTCTACTGCTGTTTGATGGCTCACGCGAATTCGCATCTGAAGACCTGCAGGCACTCGACGCCGTTAAAAACTGTAATAATGCCAGGATATTACCGGTTATCAACAAATGTGACTGTGAACAAAAAAACCGGATAGCCACGGCATTTAAAAAATACAACCTGCCGCAGCCGCTACAGATATCCTGCACCGGCAACACCGGTGTAAACAGACTTTTGCAGGAAATAGCCCTGCTCTTCACGCACAACAGGAGTACCGGCAATGAACAAACTGACTAAATACTTCCAGGCATTGCAGATCAATAAACCACAGCCGGATTTCGAATGCGTCAAAAATATTGTATGCAGACATCCAGCCACCTTTCCCTTCAGCAGTATACCGGTTCTTCTGCATAGTCCCCTCCCGCTGGATTTACATTCACTGATAGAAAAAATAGTTATTTCAGGTAAAGGCGGTTACTGCTTTGAGCATAACAAACTACTCTTTCTGGCACTGCAGGAGCTGCAACTTGACGTAACGGCTCTACTGGCACGAATACTACATAATAGTACCGAAATAACCCCGCTCACTCACCGCATAACAATACTCCGCTATGATTCAACGGAATACCTGCTTGATGTCGGCAATGGCTATCTTACACCAAATTTACCCCTGCCTCTCGACGGAAGTATACATAAGTCAACAACCGGACAAGCTTACAGAGTGCGCGAAGTATCAGCAGGCACATATAATCTTGAACTGCTAAAAGATTCAGAACCGCCTTACATTATATACCGTTTCCGCAAACAGCAGTATTACGAACCGGACTTCGAGCTGAGTCATTTTTATTCATCCAAACACCCACAGGCGACATTTGTAAGAAATCTGGTGCTCGCAAAAATATTCCCCGAATACATTATCTCACTGCGCAATAATGCGTATTACAGAATTTGCTCGCAAAAATCTGAAAAATACCTTATAACTGATCTCAGTGATTTTGCAGCAATTCTCAGAGATGATTTTAAATATCCTATTTCAGATAATGAAATTATAATCTTATTTAAAAACTTTATACAACAGTAAATTTACAACCCACCAAGGAGAAACTATGCAGACAACTCTTTTAATTCTCAAGCCCGACTGTGTTGCCCGCGGTTATATCGGAGAGATTATAAACAGACTGGAAAAAAAAGGACTTTCAATTCTGGCAATGAAAATGATCCGGGTCAATCGAGAACTAGCAGAACAACATTACGCCGAGCATAAAGACAAACCATTCTTTGAAAACCTACTCAATTATATTACCTCCGGCCCGGTTGTACCCATGGTCATAGAAGGCAGCAACGCTCCGGAAGTCTGCCGGGAGCTTATCGGAAAAACCAACTGCGCAGAATCACCGGCCGGAACCATTCGTGGTGATCTGGGCATGAGTAAAAGATTCAACCTTATTCACGGCAGCGATTCCGCCGAAAGTGCGAAGCGTGAGATTGCTCTGTGGTTTCAGAAAGATGAGATCATGGAGACCTATCGTGATGATTATCACTGGTTACATGATTTTGAAGAAGGGCGTCCAGTTTAATCGACTTACACATAACCATTATCATATAAACACCGGCAGCGAATGTTTTCATTGCCGGTGTTTATAATTCCATCCAATTATCCACTCTCAGAAACAAAACACCACGAATGTCATAGCAGCTCCTGATGACTTTAATTAATAATAACTGTATTCAAGATATTATTCGTCTCCACTTTATTATAAGAAAATACCAAAAACATCTGACAAAAATATATTCCTGACAACTTTTGAAAAAAGTTTACACATTTATCAAGCATGATATAATTAATATTATGTTGTAACAATAAACTCTATTTTACGGTTCATTATTAATTATAAAGTATCAGCAACATTATTACCATCCAGACCGTTTTGAATATTTTCTGGCAAGTAGATTTTAACAAAACGGTTATATACAAAATAAAGTTAATAAATCTTATAACGTAGCATTACCACCTCTAAGAGCAATTTTATTTTTCTTCAAGGAGAAAATTATGCGTACCCTGATGATAATGGCCACACTGATATTCTCACTACTCTTATCTGATCTTGTTGTTGCTGCAGAAACAGAAATATCCGCAGATCAATTCGGAACCATTCTCAACCTCTCCGGTCGCCAGCGAATGCTCACTCAAAAAATGAGCAAAGAGGTATTACTGATTGCTCTTGACATTGACCATGATAAGAATCTGGAAAATCTTGAGACAACTTCAAACCTTTTTGAAAAGACGCTGCTGGGATTACGCAATGGCTCAGAAGAACTCGGACTTCCTCCGACAAGCTCCAAACGCATTTTAAGACAACTCGATAAAATCAACAAATACTGGCAGCCGTTCTACGCCAGAATAAAAGATATAATAAAAAGTAAAAAAGTGACCCCGGGAGATATCGAGTTTATAGCCGAGAATAACCCCATTATCCTCAACGAGATGAACCGCTGCGTCAAGCTCTATGAAAAGCAGGCTACAAAATCCACACTGCAAACCAACCCCGGACTTGCAGCAGCGATAAACCTTGCGGGCAAACAGCGCATGCTCTCTCAAAAGATGAGTAAAGAATTTCTGCTGATCGCATACGGTTATAAACCGGATACTAATCAACTGAATATGCAGGAGACCGCATCACTATTCGACCGTACACTCAAGGGCCTGCGTAACGGTGACAAAACCCTGGATCTGCCTGAAACCACTCAGCCTGCGATACTTGATCAGCTTGCGGCAGTAGAACAGCTCTGGACCAAATTCACTCCAGTCCTAAATATTGCAGAAACAGAAAGCGGCAGTAACATTCCTAGAGAAAGAATTCAGCAGCTTGCTGATTTAAACCTTCCTCTATTGAAAGAAATGAATAAAGCTGTGCTTCTATATGAAAAAGAAGCCGCAAAATAACCGGAGAAATAATTATGACGATCGGCAAAAAACTTTTTTCAAATAGTATTCTTAATATTGTATTCCTTATTGGAATACTTCTGCAAACATTATACATTTTCTCCTCTATTGAGAAAAATGCCGCAAAGATAGAGAATAAATCAGAAATAAGTCGTCAGAAATCACATTATGTTGCAGATAATATTAATAACATCAATTCGGATCTTATAATCCTGCTTGAAAAAAGTGGTATTTTATCATCAAATGTAGAAACAACCAATACTCAGATGAAAATTCTTGAAAAGAAGATCCAGAAAAACTCACAGACCCTGACCGACATTTCAAATCTCATCGAGGAAAAACTTGATGAAATTGATGATGATGACCTCTCAGAAACCTTGGAAGAAGTAGCCAATGAACTCAGTGATATTCAGGAAATTATGAAACGGGAAGCTCTGATAGCACTAGATAACTCTGTGGCAAATATGGACTCTTCTACAGCACAACTCAAAACTCAGGTTGAACTTCTGGACAAAATATCACAAATGCTGCAAACCGCGAAGGTCGCAAGTGAAGAATCAGAAACCGCTGTAACCGAAATCAGCAAAATAAGCACCGGATTTAATACAAGCCTTAAAACCAAGCGTAATATGCTTATCGGGATAATAGCTGTTCTCTCCGTTCTCTCAATTTTTCTGACCGTGCAAATTATCAGATCAATCAGTTACCCTCTACATGAAGGTGTTAACAGTCTGCTGGTAGTAGCGGAAAAAGGCGATGTTTCAACTGATACCAAACAGAAATTCTTATCACGTAAAGATGAAATCGGTTCTCTAGCCCATGCAATTCAGGCAATAATCAACTCACAACGTGAAATTGTAACTTCGGCAGAAGCGCTTTCACACGGAGACTGGACTCATAAAATTACTCCGCGTTCTTCACAGGATTCATTATCAATCTCTCTTGAAAGTATGATTCAGCAGGTACATAATACTCTACAGCAGGTATCTTCAACTACCGAAGATATAAACGATATTTCTATCGAACTTGCCAGCGCCAGTAATTCACTGACAGAAGGAGCTATAGACAGTGAGAACTCACTCAATGAAATAACTGCTTTTATAACCGAAGTGAGCACCCAGACCGTACAAAATGCCAATAACTCACAAGAGGCTAATTCTCTGATCAGTAACGCCCAGCAAACAGCTGATATTGGTTCCAAACATATGGCCTCACTTACTAGCGCCATGAACGACATTCAACATTCATCCGAAGAAATAACCAAAATTATCAAAACTATCGATGACATTGCATTCCAGACCAATCTTCTGGCACTCAATGCAGCTGTTGAAGCTGCACGTGCCGGGCAATACGGCAAGGGATTTGCCGTTGTTGCTGAAGAGGTGCGAAATCTCGCGGCCAGAAGTGCTAAAGCTGCAGCGGAGACCAAAAATCTTATCGCCAACTCCAATAATAATGTCAGCAATGGCGCTGAAATTGCCGCAGATACCGCAGAAGCCCTGAAAAGCATCAATGTGGAAATATCCAGATCAACCGATCTCATCGGCAAGGTTGCGCATGCGTCAAATGACCAGGCTGCTAAAATAACCCAGATCAGCACAAAAATTGACCAGATAAATCAGATAACCGAACAGAACACTGCAAATGCCCGACAGACGGCAGACGTTGCAAAAAATATTTCAAAATTTTCAGATACTCTTAAAAACGTAGTAAGCATTTTCAAACTGCTTCCAGACACCAGAGATGAGATTACAGAACACGAGGAAACAGCCGAAGAATATTCTTAACAAACACTGACCTGAAATTCATACAATTTCCACTAATACTTGGCAACATTAAAAATCAGGCAGGAGATTACCCTCCTGCCTGATTAATCAATCTTAAAATGCTTTTGCGGCTACCGCATGGCAAAAGATGATAACAGCATAATATAAAAACTATAACCGGATGAATATAACTATGCCCGAGCCATTGCAGATATAACCAGTGGATTTGCAGCATTCTGATCAGAGCCATAGGTTTCAAGCGCCGCCAGCAGATATTCTCCTGTATCTTCCAGCTCCTGCGCCTGCAGATCCGCAACCTCCTGCCGGATATTTTCAATGTCCTGCAGCGCCGTATCAAGTATCGAAGCAGTTGTGACCGGCTCAGTTTCCAGCATTTCAGCCATGCTTCCCTCCAAATCTTTGATAGTATACCCCTGATCATGTACCATAACAGTACCAATCTTATCTTCAAAGAGCTTTATCACATTCTCAGGGGCTTGCTTTTCATCCGCCATAACCGGAGAGCTTCCACCGGCAGTTGATGCTGTTACCGCTACCGGCTCACGAGTTGTCAATGAATCCATAACCGGAGCCGTCTCAATAAGTGAATTATCCGCTGTGACATCTTTACTCATGCTATCCGCGTCCCAGGCAACATTAACAGGTTCTGTATTAATATCGGCTGCAGAACTACTGTAAACATTTCCGGTATCACTGACAGCCTGATTTTCAACCACCGCAGTTTCAACATTTCCAAGATTCTGCAAAGTCTCACTAAGTGCAGTATAATCAGTCTCCGAAACCGAATTTATACGCTCCTGAACCGCACCTACCCGCTCAGAGGCCTCTTCACGTACCGTATTACGTTCGTAATCCTCGCTTTCATATTTTCTGCCATATTCACGTATAGTGTCTTTAGCATTCTCTATAGCTGTAAAATAACGTTCTTCAGCTCTGCGAATATTTTCCCGGCTATCCTCACGTCGCTGAAGTCCTTCCTCATTAATACGCTGAATTTCAGTAATGGATTCCTGTGCCTGAGCAAGCATATCGTCAAAACGCACAAGTGAATCTTCTTCCTCAATTCCGCGCACCTGCATATTATCGCTCTGCACCGCAGCAACGGAGTATGCATAAGCATTTAACGCTGCATAATCACTATTAGCGTTCTGCCCCCCGGTCGTTTCATTAACCGTTGCGGTATATTGATAATCAGCGAGCGTACCGAACATGTTATTTTCACTACCAGTAACTGTGACCTCTGCTCCCGGTTGATTAACTGTACTGCCAAAATCGATATTACTCAACAGATTAAAAGATACAACCGTATTATCACTAAGACCTCTGCCGCCATTAATACTTACAATATTATTGATTCCAACAGCAATATTATTCAAAACTGTTTCCGCATCAGAAGCGGTCTGCACATCTTCAACGGAATTATCAAGAATATTGGTGCTGACACGCTGCAACGCATCATAGGTATTACGGATATTAAGGCTATTTATTGAGTCAAGATTATTCTGAACCGTATCAATATACCGGTAGCTGTTGGCAATAACCTGCCTTGCCAGCTGAGGCTCTGAGGAAAGCTCCTCTGGGGTGGAGGCAGCAGCAAAATCTTCAAGAGTAAACGTACCATTTTCACTCTGGGTAAAGCCTAAATCAGCCATATTAACCCTACTGCTGAACAGTGATTTATTCGTTACTTCACCGGCATCGGACTCGGTTTCAGTATCCTCTTCAGTAGAAATTAGCAGATCCAAGACATCCTGCTCAGATGAATCTGCAAAATCTGACGCAGAATTTCCATTCTCATTATTGCTGCTCGCTGCATAAGCCGATGCCGCACTTATCGCTGAAAGACGTAATGACTCCAGCAAAGAGCTGGCACCGACAAGACTTATTCTGCCGTTGGCCGTATTTGCAGTGACACCGGTGAAATTCGTAGTGGTATTAATTGCCAGTGACAGAACATCTACTGAGACTCCGGCTGAGACAACATAATCAAGCTCACCGCGATTTCCACGTAAAGTGAAGAGAAGCGTTTCAGCAACGGTTCCCTCAATATTTTCCAGTTCTTTAACCGGATTGGTTCCAATAAATCTGGCTTTGCCGTAATCAATTTCATCTTCAGCGTTACTCTCGATTTCAGAATTCTCAGTTTCAACAGCAGCTGTTTCAGCTTCTGTCGTTGCCGTGTCAGCAGTATTTGTCGTGCTGTCAGCAGTGCTGACTGCAGAATCTTCAGTAGTACTCTGCTTCTGAGCGGAAACTGCAGAAGCTTGGATTTGAGTAGAAGTTGCACCCCGACTGTCTGTGCCGTCAGTACCGGCAGCAGCAATATCCTGCACACCTGTATTATCGTTTTCGCTTGAATTAGCAGTAGAAGATTTTACCTGTATTTCATAGCTTAGAGTATTCGTACCTGCCGACAAATCAGCTGTTAAAGATTCATTATTATTATTATCCTGCACAGCAGCAGGCTCAGTAATAACACCAGAAGCTAATTCGTCATCCGAAATAGTCAAAAAATCTTCTGCGTTCTCGTCTCCACGCCTTGGAACGATTCTTTCCATAACCGTGGTCTGCTCCTCATTTGAACTGTCAGCTGTCCCAAATACTGTCCGGAGGCCAGTATCATCAGAAGCAGTTACCGCAGCGGCAAACGCAGGCGATAAACTGTTCTCCGCATCATCCGCGAAGTTTTCATCCTGTATTTCATCTGGGACATCCTGAATCTCATCAGCGATTCGGGCGTCATAATCACTCTGAGTTGAATCACTCTCAGCTGTACCTCCTGCAGTCAATACTCCTGAAGACTCTCCAGGATTCAATGGCGTAACCGCAAACCCGTCACCAGCTTTTCTATCCTCAGCAAGCCGCTGATTAAACCTCTCAGAACGACTCAGTGTATGATTACTAGAGCGCATATTGTCAATATCAACCCCGGCAACTACATTATCCTCCGCCAGATTGATAGTTCCCGCCACCCTGTTCTCCCCCAGATCATCCTCCATACTCATTGAGGAACTATCCGTTTCAACCACCCGGCCATCACGGGTACTGTAACCGGTAGCACTCTCCTGAGCATAACTCTGAAGAGGCACAGAGAAAAGTTCTCCATCAAGAGAAGCAATACTCAATGAACCGGCAAATTTGACAGGACCCTGCCCCTCACCGGTTACCACCTCCGGCTCACCGGTGCCGGAAGCATCAAAATAAATCAGTGGATGGATAGATGAATCTTCAGAAAAATCAGCAATAACATTGTTTATTTCATCTAACGGAGTAGACTCAGGAAATGAAAATACCTTATTGCTGTTGCTCTGAGTGAGAATAAATGTTTCACTGCCTTTAGTCATGGCGACATTGTTATTGTCCAGTGCCACTCTTTCGGCATTGGCAATTATCGTGCCCTGAATCTCGGCATATTTTTTTTCTGTAAGCTCGCCGACATCAGCAATATCAATAGCTGACAGCGCTGTATTATCTTCCAGACTTACAAATACCGGCTTTCCGGCATAGGTCGAACTCTCAACAATCTCGCGAATTCTTGTCACCGCCTCCTGCACAACCTCGTTTTCAGCGTAATTTTCATCAGGCTGTATTTGAGTCGCCAGCAGGTCAAGATTATCCCGTATTTCAGCTATTCCACTACCTGCCGCCTGGAGATGATTATTAAATTCCTGACCCTGGCGCAGGTCACTCAGATCCGGTGCTACCCGTGCCTGGGCAACATTGGCAATATTTATATTACTGGCAATACCCGAGACAACCGAGGTCTTGGACTGCGTCTCATCGTAATCTTTATCGCCTATCTGAACTTCAACACCGACAGTGAGATCACGCGCTGGATGCAGCAAAGAGACATCCAGAGTAGAGTAAACATCATTATAATATTTCTGGGCACTTTTAGCATTCTCCAGCACCGAATTGCTGTTTATGCCCTCATTGAGTAACGTATCCATTGGCTACCCGTATTTCCCGATCATTATCAAAAGCAGTAAATATTATTTACATTACTACCTATTACCATTATACAACCTGTTTATCCGCTTGTAAATCAAACTTTAGTACTTTTTGCTTTTTTTCGGTTATAAATGAATATTTTGCAAAATCATCCATATCATGTCTCAAATTACTCTTATTTCATACAACAAATAACAGTACATAATTATCAAATATATTCTATAACAGTACTACAAGCTGTTTTGACTGCATTCATAATTATAATATACTATAATAACAGCGCAGGTGCAGAATAATCTGCACCTGCGCTGTTAAAAATACACAACCAAAATCAAGATCTATTTATTTTAGAGTTATTCCTCATACCGCCCAATAAGCAGTGAGGCATTATGACCGCCAAAACCAAGAGAATTTGACATTGCGTATCTGATGTCACGTTTTTTAGGCGCATTTGGCGTAACATCCAAATCGCAATCAGGATCAGGTGTCTCGTAATTAATTGTCGGCGGAACAATACTATCCCGTATAGCCAGAGCACAGAAGCCAAGCTCAACACCACCGGCAGCACCCAGCATATGACCGGTACAGCTTTTAGTAGAACTTACTGATACCTTACGCGCATTCTCCTCGCCTAGAGCCAGTTTGATACCGGCACTCTCAGACTTATCATTCAAAGGTGTAGAAGTGCCATGCGCATTGATATAATCAATTTCTTCAGGTTTTACATCACCATGAGCCATTGCTATATTCATTGCTCTGGCAATACCTTCGCCCTTATCGCTCGGTGCAGTTATATGAGAAGCATCATCGGTAAACCCATAACCGATAACCTCTGCGTAAATCTTAGCACCTCGTGCCTTTGCATGTTCCAGTTCTTCAAGAACCAGACTGCCGGCTCCTTCACCCATCACAAAGCCATCACGATCCTTATCAAATGGCCGACAAGCTCGAGCTGGATCGTCGTTACGGGTTGACAAAGCCTTCATACTGGAAAAGCCTCCAAGCCCCATAATACCAATTCCCGCCTCACTGCCGCCGGTAATCATCACATCAGCATCACCGACCTGGATGTGTCTGAATGCCAGACCAATTGCATGTGACCCTGAAGCACAGGCAGTCACCGGAGCATAATTAACTCCTTTAAAACCAAATTCAATCGCAACCTGTCCGCAACCGGCATTTACCATCAAAAGCGGCACGCTGAACGGAGATATACGCTTAGCGGCCTTACGAGGTTTATCTCCCTCACCGTCACCATAGTTTTCAAGATACTTTCTGAGCTGCTCTTCAACCGAGAGAATACCGCCGATACCGCTGGCAAATACCGAACCGCAGCGTTCCAGATTGGTCTTTTCAAGGTCCAGCGCGGCATCTTCTTTCGCCATTTGCGCTGAAGCCACAGTGAAGTGCACAAACTTATCTACACGTTTCGCTTCACGGGGATTCATATAATTTGCGATATCAAAATCCTTGACCTGACATCCAAAATGCACACTAAACCCCGCATGATCAATACTGTCATCAAAGGTAGCCGCTCCACTTACACCTTTTAGGATAGAGTCCCAGCTTTGCTGAGTGCCCACACCAACCGGAGTAACCAGACCAACACCGGTAATTACCACTCTTCTAAGTTCAATAGTTTTACTCATGTTCGCAATCTTTATTCTCAAAAACTGATTTGAAAGAATTTTTGTAAACAGCAGACAGACACCTCGACGTCGAAACATCTCTGCTAAAAAACCCATATCGGTAATAATATATTAAATTACGGGCATGCGCATATCAAAGCGCATGCACCGAATTTGCACAAATCCGCACGTGAAATCAGCAATTCTGATATTGAATCCGAATTATGCCAATTCTTTTGCAATAAATTCTACAATATCGCCAACAGTTACAGGAGGTTCTCCATCCTCAGGAACATCAATATCAAATTCATCTTCAAATTCCATTGTAAGTTCTGCGATATCAAGGCTATCTGCATTTAGATCATCTACAAAAGAAGTCTCAAGTGTAACTGAGTCACGGTCAGCCTGAAGTTGATCACAAATAATATCAATTACTTTACCTTCAATTTCTTTTCTATCCATTTTTCTTCCTTATTAAATATAAAAACAGGTTTAACACTATAAAATACAATAATCATGCGGAATTATACATAAATTCCAGAACATGTCCAGTATAACCTACAATCTTTTGGACAACTTTTTTCAACAAAAAAAGCCGCAGCTACAGTTTAACAAACCTGCTTCTTTTACATCACCATACCACCGTCAACCTGCAGAACCTGCCCTGTGATATATGAAGCTTCATCACTACAGAGGAAATTGACAGCTTTGGCAACATCCTCAGGCTGACCGAACTCTTTAAGCGGAATAAATCCCAACATCATATCCCGTGCTTTGTCAGAAAGTTTATCAGTCATTGCAGTCTGAATATACCCCGGTGCAACCGCATTACAGCGGACATGACGTCCTGCAAACTCTTTGGCTGTAGTCTTGGTAAGAGCAATAACGCCACCTTTGGAAGCAGAGTAATTAGCCTGTCCGACATTACCCATAAGACCAACAACAGAAGCAATATTCACAATACTGCCGCTGCGCTGCTTGGCCATAACTCTAGTTACCGCCTGAGAACATAGAAATACGCCTTTAAGATTAATATTAAGCACGAAATCCCAGTCCTCTTCCTTCATGCGCATCATTAGTGTGTCTCTTGTAACCCCTGCATTGTTCACCAGAGTATCGATGGTGCCGAATTCTTCCTTGGTTGACTCAACAGCAGCAGCCACCGCTTCACTGCTGGTTACATCAACAGCCTTACCAACAGACTTGATGCCGAATTCAGCAGCAAGCTTTCCAGCCGTTTCCTGCGCCGCCTCTTCCATCACATCCCAGATTATAATATTCTGACCGCTAGCGGCTAATTTCTTACAAATAGCTTCACCAATACCTCTGGCTCCGCCGGTTACAATAGCATTCTTACTCATTTTATTTTCCATTCTTCATTATTCATTAACACATATTCACACAATCAGCAACACACAACCGGTTATAAAACAATAAAACAACCTGCTTTAAATCCCGTCATAAACATTCAGCCTGACTACTGCTCCTGCAAAGCTTCAATAACCTTGAGTGAATTAACGCTTGTAACATCGCAGCCCCGGTCAATACGCTTCATCAATCCCTGACAAACTCGTCCCGGGCCACATTCGTAATACATCTTATTACCCAGTTTTGAAGCAAGCTGCATACTCTGAGTCCAGCGTACCGGCGAAACAAGCTGCCGCGCAAGTGATTCCTTAATCTCTTCAGGATTTGTATAAACCTTAGCATCCGCATTATTAATAAACGTACCTTCAAATTCGCGAATAGAGACATCCTCCAGAGCCTTGGCAAGCCCTTCTCTGGCAGATTCCATTATAGGTGAATGAAATGCCGCACTCACATTAAGAGGCAGGGCGCGTTTAGCACCGGCTTCCTTTGCCAGTTCCATTGCTTTTTCAACCGCCACCTTCTCACCTGAGACAACCAGCTGGCCAGGACAGTTATAATTAGCAGGGACAACAATGCCGCACTCTGCCGCATCCTCACATGCCCGCTCAACCAGAATATCCTCCAGACCGATAATTGACGCCATGCCGCTCTCTTTCCCGGCTCCGGCAGCCTCCATAAGCTCACCGCGTTTACGGACAAGCACCAAAGCATCGGCAAAATCTATGGCTCCAAGCGAGACAAGCGCGGTATACTCACCCAGTGACAGACCGGCGGCTCCGGTAATCTCAACATTACAACGTTCCCGCAATGTTTCAAATAAGGCAAGTGATGAAACCAGAAGCGCAGGCTGACAGTTTTCTGTTTTAGCCAGTTCTGCTTCATCCCCGGAAAAGACCAGTTCAGAAAGACTGAAGCCAAGAATATCATCAGCCTCTTCAAATAAGCTCTTTGCATATCCTCCGGCCTCAAAACAGTCCTGAGCCATACCTATAACCTGTGCACCTTGACCAGGAAATAGAAAGAAACCACTAATATTCATACCAATCCCCTATTCACAGTTTTCACCGCTTAACTTAACCAGTCCCACATCAATAAAGTATGCTTACCTAATCACCACGTCTACTGCAAACTACCACTTCACCAGTGCACTCGCCCAGGTCAAACCGCCACCAAAGGTCACAAGACTCAGCAGATCTCCGCGTTTAATAACTCCCTGCTTATTAGCTTCATCAAGAGCAATCGGAATTGTCGCTGCGCTGGTATTACCATACTTATCCAGATTCATAAAGATTTTTTCCATCGGGATATCAAGTCTTTTTGCCGCACTCTCAATAATTCTGGCATTCATCTGGTGCGGAATAATCATATCGATATCCTCACGGTCATAGCCACAACGCTCAAGTGATTCAAACACCAGACGTACAATATTTGACACCGCCTGTTTGAAAACTGCTCTACCGTGAATAACCATATAATTAAGGCGCTTCTCAAGCATTTCAGGACTTGGAGGATTAAGGCTGCCCCCACCCGGAAGTATCAGCATATCAGCTTCAGCACCATTTGACGCCATATGCGTATCTATAATTTTGCTGATTGAATCATCAGCAGCCGATGTCAACACAGCCGCACCTGCTCCGTCACCAAAGAGGATACAGGTTCCACGGTCAGTATAATCTGTAAAACGGGTCAAAACCTCCGCGCCGATAACCAGCGCATTATTGATCACCCCGCTGGCAATCTGCGTACGCGCCATAGAAATTCCATAAATAAAACCGCTGCAGGCAGCTGCAAGATCAAAAGCCGGAACCTGTCTGGCACCGATACC
Organism: Planctomycetota bacterium; assembly: GCA_963677015.1. Lineage (GTDB taxonomy): Bacteria > Planctomycetota > SZUA-567 > SZUA-567 > SZUA-567. The sequence continues at coordinate 483,745 of OY781533.1, read as the reverse complement.
ATGCTGTACCCGACACGCCGTCGAAGGGAATATTGTATCAGGAGTAACGGTTGCAACAATAATCATATCAATATCATCAGCAACCATACCGGCATCTTCAATAGCCCGGTTTGCAGCGATAATACAGAGGTCGCTTGTCGCCTGATCATCTGCAGCGACGCGACGCTCCCGCATTCCTGTCCTTTGCACAATCCATTCATCGTTTGTATCAACCATTTTTTCAAGATCAGCATTGGTCAGTCTCTTTTCAGGAAGATAAGAACCGGTACCGGCAATCTTGACCTGTCTCAAACGTGGCAACTCCATTTATTACTCCTATATCTTACTTATGCTTCATCATTAATTTTCTGATGCAGAATAGCTGTTTTCTCAGCTATCAGCCTTGTCAAATCAACAGCCACACACTGTTTCGCATTCTTCAATGCGTTATAAACACCCAAAGGTTTTGTCGACCCGTGCCCGATGAGACAGATACCATTAACCCCTAAAAGCGGCATCCCCCCGTAGGAACTCGACTCACCCTTGGCAAAAGCTTTCTTCAAAGCCGGCATAGCAAAATAAGCCCCCAGCTTTCTTATAATTCCGGAACTGCCTATCGCCCATTTGATCCAACCGCCGGTTGCACGCACAACACCTTCCGCGCACTTAAGCATAGCATTGCCGACAAATCCGTCACAGACAATAACATCACAGGAACCATTCCACATGTCACAGCCCTCGACATTACCGATAAAATTTACCGGAGCCTGTTCAAGCAGAGCAAAAGCCTCATTCACCAGTGTATTACCTTTTCCCCGCTCTTCTCCGACATTCAGGATCCCGACTCTGGGATTCTTCACACCCAGAACTTCACTCGAATAGATGGAAGCCATTATACCATAATCTGCAAGATGCTTGGGTTTACAGTTAACGCTGGCCCCCATATCACATACCATGCAGAAAGAATCACCACTGGGTATAGTAACCGCAATACCGCTTCGACGCACTCCTTTGACATGACGCAGCCCAAGGGTTGCCGCTCCAACGGTCGCTGTAGTGTTACCCATTGAAACTACAGCATCAGCATCACCAGCCTTCAGCAGCTCAACCGCTTTGCTGATGGAGCTATCCTTCATAAGCTTGACTTTGTCAAACTTATCCCCCATACCGACAACTTCCGAGCAGTGAAAAATTTCCAGCTGCTCATGTGTTTCATCAAGACCGAATTTTGCCAATTCAGCCAAAAGCGTTTCACGATCTCCCACCAGGACTACAGTCACTCCGGGGTTATCTTTTATCCAATCAACCACCCCATGCACAATAGGAGTACAGCCGTTATCACTTCCCATTGCATCAATAGCCAGACGCATAAAATATCCTTACTATCATATTCCGCTAAATATAGAACCCCCTAAAGGATACAGAACAATATTACTTATTATATCACAGATATTTACAATTAAAGTTGATTATATACCTATTAAAAACCGCACTATACACAGTTGCGTTAGTGCGGTGTAAACTACTTTAGAATGCTTCTACTTCCAGCTTTTTAACACCTTTGTAATAACCGCAGGTGTCACATACTCTGTGTGGTAGCTTAGCTGAGCTACAACGTGGACATTCAGTGCTGCCGGCTGCGCTCATAGCATGATGAGAGCGTCTCTGACGTTTCTTCATCTTGCTCATCTTGTGACGTGGTACTGCCATATCAATAACTCCTTAAATTAACATTAACTGATGATCTATTTATACCTAAAAAGAATTAATTAACTATGTAACAAATCCTCAATAACACAATATCACTATTATTTATCAAAGTATACAAATTCCACCCTCAATTACAAGGGAGGACAGCAAATTATCCTATAAAATTAAAGATATTTACCTGCAAGTCAAGTTAAATCTCAAATTTATCTCTATTACAGACTGCAGAACATTATTATTATTATTAAAAAAATCCAGTATTAACCAATTTTGTGGTTCAGCGGCAGCCGCCACAGGCACTGAAACACGCTGCACCCAATCCTAATGGTTTTACACGACAACCGGCACCACCAAACAATAAATTTCCGCCATATCAGCTAGATATTACCCTCTAAAACTCCAAACACAATTTCACATCACTGCTGCGGCAACAAAACGCAACCACAAGTTAGCATGCTAATTATGAAACCCTAGCTGCTGCGCTGCCCACAGAGTCAGTTTTTCACGATTTATCTTGGCGTTATGCCGTATGTCAACCGGAAAATCCTCGTAAAACAGAATATCACTTATTTCTTTTGTCACCTCATCCGATTTGCTTACAGCCAACAGCTCAGCTTTCAGACCCTGTTTCTCGGAATCAGATAAACCCTTTACCGTCTCAATAATTATTACCGGGCGCTGTTTACCGTAGTCTCCAACACCAACAAGCGCACTGCGGAACACTTTGGAATGGCGATTGAAAATAGCCTCACAGCAGACGGTATACATCCGCCCCTGCGCAGTCTCAACCCGATGCGCCTTCCGCCCACAGAACCAGAGCCGCCCTTGAGTATCAAAGTAACCGAGATCACCGATACGGTGCACAACCTCTTCTCCTTCACGGATCTTTGCCAGTGCGGTCATCTCCTCACGCTCATAATAACGCTTGGTGACATTTTTACCTCTAACGGTGATTTCACCAACCTCGCCTACCGGCAAAACCAGGCTCTCATCCCACTCTGAAATAACCTCATCACTCAACCTGATAATCCTGACACAAACCCCTGCTACCGGACGTCCGACACAGAAACCTTTACCGCTGCGGGTCTCGTTTGCCGTTACAGACAACACCTCACTTCCACGCATATCACATGCAGGCAAACTCTCAGTCGCACCATAAGGAGTATGAGTTTCAGCCCCTTCAGGAAGTATATAACGTAATAATCTTTCGTGTGTCTCCGGTGGCACCGGTGCCCCGGCCATCAGAATTTTGCGCAGACTCTGAAGCTTTATTGCTTTATCCGCACAATACCTGCTTACACGCCCCCAGAGCGCGGGAGAGCCGAAAGAAAAGGTACATCCCTGCTTATTAATCGCCTCGACAATTTTTACAGGATCAACCTTTGCCGGTGCGGTAGGATCCATATCCGGAATCACCGCCGTCATTCCAAGTCCCACAGAAAAAAGGGCAAAAAGCGGAAATGTCGGCAAATCAATGTCCTCTGCCCCTATCTTATAGGTATCACGTATTATCCGGCACTGCTCAACGAACATACCATGTTCATACTCAACCCCTTTTGCCGGCCCGGTACTGCCGGTCGTAAAGAGTATTGCCGCCAGCTCATCGGCAGCAGTATCAGCTACAGCGAAGCTACTCCCTGTCTGCCGCATGTCAGCCAGCGTCCTGCCGCCCCAGAGCCAGCAGCGTCCTTCTGTAACCGGAAATTTTACCGACCTGAAATATTTCCGCTTAACCACCCGCATCAGATGCGCCAGCTCAATACCGATCATAGCTTCCGGGCGCACCGACTTAATACAATGCAGCAGCCGGTCAATACCCATGCCCGGATCAATCAGCACCGGCACCGCTCCAACTTTAAATAGAGCAAAGACTACCGCAAAAAAATCCAGACTTGGTCGCAGCATAACCAGTGTCCTGACACCACGCCGGATCCCATATTCATAAAAGCCAGCCGCATACTCCGAACTAAGACGTGAAAGCTCGGTAAATGTCAGATGTGTGTATGCGACATTACCCCGCTTATCCCGGGAAAAAGGAAATACTACCGCCCGCTTGGAGGGGTACATCTGCGCCATCTCTTCAAGCTGACAGGCTATATTACAAATCTCAGATTCCTGCGGCAACTCTCTTCTCCAACATATCTATTGATATTTCAGTATGAACTCCGGTACTATCCTCCTGCGGATAATCGGTCCGCTGGTGTGCCCCGCGGCTCTCCTTGCGCATAAGTGCCGACTCAGCTATAAGCCGCGCCACAGTCAGCATATTCTGCACCTCAAAACCTCCGCGAGCCTGAAACTGCTCACTGAAGACATACCGTCCCCAGAAACTGATGGTTTTACGGGCATCACTCAGTTTCTTCTCATCCCGGAACACTCCCAGCTGCCTCCAGGTAAGAGCTTTTAAAGACTGCAGCATATCCGACAAATTAAGAGGCGCCAAACGTGACGACTCAATGCCTCTTTCAATTCTAAGTGGCGAATACTGCAGTTCAGGATAAGTAACCGCCTTCTTACCGGCGATATGCCCGAATACAAGTCCCTCAAGCAGCGAATTAGAGGCCAGTCTGTTTGCCCCCTGCACCCCGGTAGAAGCGACCTCACCCGCAGCCAAAAGACGCTCAACCGTAGTCTCTGCCTCAAGATTGGTCTTTACTCCGCCCATAAAATAATGCACCGCCGGACGTACCGGTATCGGTTCATGAATAATATCAATCCCATACATCGAACAGATACGACCGATATTAGGGAAGCGGTTGTTAATCTTCTCCGCACCGAGATGGCGCAGATCCAGATACACCTCTACCTCACGGTCACGGCTATGAAGTTCCTTGAATATAGACTGACTCACAATATCGCGCGGCGCCAGTTCGGCTCTTTCATCATACTTATGCATGAAACGCTCACCCTGCTGATCGACCAGATACGCGCCTTCACCACGAACTGATTCACTGATCAGAAAACGCGGTGCACCGGCCAGATACAATGTTGTCGGATGAAACTGCACAAACTCCATATCCCTGAGAACCGCACCCGCCCGAAAAGCCAGAGCCACACCATCGCCGGTAGCGCATGCCGGATTGGTTGTCTCCCGGAACACCTGCCCGCCACCTCCTGAAGCCAGAATCGTCGCATGCGACTTGATACTGAGCATCCTGCCGTAACTGCTATCCTGAATCAAAGCTCCATGACAGACCCCGTTCTCATGCAGCAGGTCTACGACAAAATGATTCTCATAAACCTGAATATTTTTATTCTCCCGAACTCTGCGGGAGAGAAAAGCCTGAATTCCCCTTCCGGTCGCGTCTCCATCACAGTGCATAATACGGCGCGCACTGTGCGCTCCTTCCATAGTAAAATGAATCTTGCCATTCTCTTTATCAAAATCCATCCCCTGCTCTATAAGCTCGCGACAGCGGACAGCACCATCTCTGACCAGCAGTTCCACCGCATCCTGCTCACACAGTCCCTGTCCGGCTATCAGTGTATCCTTCACATGACTTTCAAAGCTGTCATCGGCCGAAAGCACCGCCGCGATACCTCCCTGCGCATAGTTAGTCGCCGTCTCATTGAAATCCTCTTTGGCGATCAACACTACCCTGCGAGTCTCCGCCGCAGCCAGTGCCGCCGACATTCCCGCAATACCACTGCCTATCACCAGTACCGGAGCCCATAATTCCGGCACACTTCCCAAATCAAGATCAACCAGATATCTGGCAAAATTATTAGGCATTTCAGCGCCTTTCTAAAAAGATTACTAAAGATCCACTAATTATTGTAATCCTTTATACTTTCATCACAAGAGTAAATCGATAATCATTTATCCAGTGGCGTTTTCCGCTCAATCCTAAAGTTGCCCAAGATCCTGCAGCACCAGCCTCCAAATCTCATCAAGACGTTTTAACGAAATCTTACACGCTGTACCCACCTCCTGCGCAAAGAGTGATACCGCATACTCCTCAAGCATCCAGCGATACTCAATCAATGATTCTGAATAACCTCCGGCCTGCTGAATTTTTGAGAACGCTTCCAGACAGCGCTGCCAGAGCGGATTGATCTCCTGGGCCCGCTTACGGTCCTTCTGTACTGCTCCTTCAAGCTTCTTGACTCTTAGCTGCAGACCTGCTATATATCTGGTTATAGCTGGCGTATATTCTACCCCGGCATCCCGGACAAAACCATTATACACCATGCGCGATACCTGAGCGTAGATCTCTTCCAGAGCCTCCCGCTTCATGCCGCTGGGCTTCAACGCCTCAATCTCACGCATAAAGTCAACCACCGCCAGTAACGCCTCCTGCACCGCACCCCCGAGATTATACGAAACCTCATAAAGCTTACTGCGCAGGGTTTCACAGAAAGACTCAAATTCAGCCTTATTATCCGGCAATTTTTTCTCACGACCCAGCAGATAAAGTACAGCCGCAAGAAGAATATCCTGCTGCAACCGTTCTTTACCACCGCCAATCGCCGCATAATAGATATAGCCGCGCTCGGTTACCGGCAGACTCTTGATAATTCTCCGGCACTGCACATTCAGAATATTCAGTGCCAGTCTGGCTATTCCCCGGCGCGAAGTGCGTAGCGCCGGCTCCACCGCTGAGAAAACCTCGAGTGAAACCGTCTTGACATTATCCTTAAGCCCCAGATAACCTACAGCTCCTCCAGCCAGACGCAGCGGACTGAAAAGTTCAAAATCCCAGGAACAGACCGACTTTTTCTCATACCTGTCCTTCGATGCCGCTTCAAAATTACTCCGGCTTTTACCGGCACACTCCTGCTGAATAGCCGGAAGATCCCTGCCGCTGACTACAACCTTGGAGCTTGAATCAATAATTATAAAATTCATCCGCAAAAATGCCGTCAGCTCCTCAGGTCTGAAATCCTCCGGCTCCAGTTTCACCCCATACTCCGCACGAATGCGATCACATAATGTAGTAGTAAAGCCGGATCCCCGACGCAGAAACTTACCCCGCAAAAGCTCAACACTGTCAGGTATCGGATTGAATTCCCGGCGCAAGCTCCGAGGCAGACTGCGCAGCATACCGGCGATCTTCTCACCCCAAAGTCCAGGCACCAGCCACTCAAACTCCTCCGGGTTCAAGTTTGGCAGCACCCCTAAGGGGATCGTACAGCTTACCCCGTCATCAGCCGCAGACGGATCAAATTTATAAGTAAGTGGAAATTCAAAATCCCCAACCTTGAATTTATCAGGAAACAGATCCTTACTCAACCCGGATCTATTCTCAAGAAGAATATCCTGCTCACACATAAATAGCGCTTTACGGCCCCGCTCTTCTTCACGTCTGGCATACTTCTGCAGATTCTTCTCAGTATAAATATTTTTAGGCAGACGCTTATCATAAAAGTCGTACAGCGCGTTAGCGTCAACAAGCAACTCTTTACTGCGAATACGATCCTGCTCTTCCTGAACACTATTTATAAGCCTGACATTAGCCTTATAAAACCGGACCCGACTGCGCAGCTTCATACCAACAAGGCCATCACGAATAAATATCTCCCGCGATTTCTCCGGGTCAATACTCCCGTAATGCACCCGCCGCTTTTCTACTACCGGCAGACCATAGAGCGTCGCATTCATAAAGGCTCGGACACAGCCGCTCTTCTCATCAAAGAACGGTTCGGAATAACTCCTTTTCAGCAGATGCAGTGCCGCATCCTCCAGCCACTCAGGTTTTATTTTCGCTACAGTTCGAGCAAATTTTTTACTGGTCTCTACTATCTCGGCAGCAACTATCCACTCCGGTTTTTCTCCGGAGAGTCCAGAACCAGGCCAGATCAGATATCTGGTCTCCTTGGCTCCGCGGTATTCCTTATCCTCATCATGATACTTGCCGCAATGACTGAGAAGCCCTGAAAGCAGAGCCCGGTGCAAGTTCTCTTCAGGAATATCGTTCACTCCGAGCTTCTTCTTTTCAATATAGCGCGGCTCACTCCTGGAATGTCCATACTTACTCAGTTCCTGCTCCAGCTGAGCTCTGGTATTGAACCATTCCCGCAACCTGAGATAGCTTAAAAAATTATCCCTACAGAAACGATTGAACTTATTATTACTGCCGGCTTTTTCCCGCTCCTGCTGTAGAACCCGCCAAAGATGAAGCCAGGAAAGGAAATCTGAAAAGCGGTCACGATACCTTCCGTGCGCCCGATCCGCATCCTCCTGTTTATCAACAGGGCGCAACCTCGGGTCCTGCACAGACAATCCGGAAACAATCGTCAGCATCTTATCCAGACATCCATACTCCAACGCTGTCAGCAGCATCTTGCCAAACCGAGGTTCAATCGGCAGACGGGCTATGCGCTTGCCTTCAGCGGTGATCTCACCAGCCTCAGATATCGCCCCGATCTCCTCAAGCTCACTGTACCCGGCGCGCACCAGATTCCCCGGCGGCGGCTGAATAAAAGGAAAATCCTCAACTTTACCAAGCCGCAGCAGGTTCATCTGCAGAATAACCCCCGCAAGTGAAGAACGTTTAATCTCAGGATCAGTATACTCCTCCCGGGATTCAAAATCATCCTCACTGTATAAGCGCACGCAGATACCCGGGCCAATACGCCCGCAACGACCGCAGCGCTGCGCTGCCGAAGCTTTGGAAATCGACTCCACCTGGAGTGACTCCACCCCGGTTCTACTGTTAAATCGTTTAATACGAGCCTGTCCGGCATCAATAACATAGCGTATCCGCGGTACAGTCACCGAGGTCTCAGCGACATTGGTCGCGACTATAATACGACGCTGCGCCCCGGGAGCGAAGACCCGCTGCTGCTCTGCCGGAGTCAGACGGCCATACAGCGGCAGCACTTCAACACCAACAAGCCGCCGACGTTCAAGATGATTTACCGTCTCCCTGATCTCCTGTTCACCACTCATAAAGACCAGCGCATCACCATTGCCGAATTCCGAGATCAGCGACTCATAGGCTCGGCCCACCTGTACCGACAATAGCGCATTCTCATTCTCTATCGGCTGGTAAATAACATCCACAGGATAGGTTCTGCCTTCAACAATAATGGACTCAGCACCTGAGAAATACTCGACAAAACGCTCGACCTCAAGGGTCGCAGAACTGACAATCACCTTCAAATCAGGACGACGCGGCAACAGCCGCTTGAGATAACCAAGGATAAAATCAATATTGAGCGAACGCTCATGCGCTTCATCAATAATCAGCGTATCATATGCCAGAAGATCCGGGTCAACTCTGGTCTCGGCCAGCAGAATACCATCGGTCATAAACTTCACATATGATTTATGGCTGACCTTCTCATCAAAGCGCACCTGATAACCTACCGCTTCACCCTGCCTGCTTCCGAGTTCCTCGGCTACCCGGCTGCTGATACTGACTGCCGCCACCCGTCTGGGCTGAGTACAACCAATATAACCACTAATTCCGCGTCCAAGCTCCAAGCAGATTTTAGGTAATTGCGTAGTTTTACCAGAACCCGTCTCTCCGGCAATTATCACCACCTGATTACTCGCAACCGCCGCTTTGATCTTATCTCTGGCCTCGACTATCGGCAGATCATCAGGATATACGATTTCCGGCACATTATCCCGGCGCCAGTCCAGAAGTTCCCGCGATTTTTTTATCTTACCTGAAAAATCAAAACCGCTTTTGTGCCGCCGCTTCCGTGAAAACTGATGCAGCATTCTAGCCGCATCGGCTCCAAAACATGACCTCAGTTCCTGTTTTATTTCTTTTAAATCCTGCATGTAATTTATTTTATACCAACGATATGTTAAAAGACCTGAAATATTTCTGCAACACCACAGCAGCACGCTACTTTTCAGGCAGTATTGTAATTAATAATATCAGAAAATACAACTTTGATATTGCCCATAATTATAAATCATTATAAACACACCGAGATCAAAGTCCAGTGCAGTCGGTAAAAGGTAATTAATTTCATCAATATATAACTCAAAACCATCTTGACCAATTTATAACCACCAGTGACAATTTTCACTGAACTTCCAGCATACGCTTATTTCTGCCGGCGTATATTGAATTATTATACAGGTCTACCCGCCGGAATCATCATAACTCCCAAACCCCACGTTTACTTGCAAAAAATCTTTTTTTTTAAAAAATTATTATTTTCCTAATGTCTTATAATTTATTGCCGTAAATACTCGCATGGGGCAGGATATTGACCACCGGTCATAATTCTGATTAGCAGTACAATAAACTTTTCTACAGTAATTGGGGTTACTTTAAAAAAGTTGAAAAGAAGTAATATTGTTTTTGTTTATTTTAACTATTGAATTCTAGTTTCCATGGGAGGGAATACTATGTTCAGCGGAATTAACCAGAGCAGCATCTTTTCAAATGTCAATTTTATGAACAGCTACTGGAAAACATCCAGCTCCAATTCTACAGCTGCCGATGATTCAGCCAGTACAGGTACAACAGCTACTGAGGAAGACGATTCTCAGCAGGTTTCAGCACGTGAAGCATTCGCCAACGTCCTAAAGGACAAAGGGATGACAGATGAAGACATCGACTCACTACCTGAGAGTGTCTGGAAAAAAGCGGAGAAACGTGCCGGTGATGACGAGGATTATGATTTTAGTGAAGACAAGCAACTGCAGAAGCTTGCCGATTTTCTAGCCCGAAAGTCAGACCTTGTTAAGAGTGAACAGGGTGATACAGCAGACTCTGAAGACAGCGCCTCTATTTCTCAGGAAGCAATTGACGCAGCAGCAGCAGCTGAAACCGACGCTACCGAAGAAGATGAAGAAGCAGCTGAATCAGGGGTTGTCACTACCGAAACCGAAGAGGAAGAGGCAGACGAAGCCACCAGCCTAGCCAGCATTTTCGAAGAGTTTAAAGAAAAACTAAACCAGGCTCTCCTTGAAGGAGTTGGACTCGGTAACCTCTCAGAATCCGGCGCCAGCAGCGCTTATGTTTCTTACACTGCCAGCTTTGAAATCAGCTACAGTTCCATGATAGCAGTTGCTGATGAAAACGGCATGACCATGCAGGAGACCAGCTTCAGTCTCAAGGGTTCATTCTCCTTCATGGGAATAGGCAGTGTAAACAGCAGTGATGATGACAGCAGCTTTAATCCATTTGACTTCCTATCCGGCATTACCGGAGCCAGTGACAGTACAGACTCAACCGATCCGTTCTCTGATCTTGAAGAATACTTCTCACCGGAAGCTACAGCAGACAGAATTCTCGATTTTGCTCTAGGATTTTTCGGCAACAGCGAACAGTATAAAGAAGGTGGAAACACCGAAGAATCAAGACAGAGTTTTGCCGATGTAATCGGAGCCGCTATACAAAAAGGCTTTGATCAGGCACTGGGTATCCTCGGAGATCTGCCTGATGAAACTGCTGACGAAGTTGACGAAACCCATTCACTGGTATTCGACGGACTGGATAACTTTGTAACCACCGGTTCAAAAGACGGCGAAGAAGGCGATGAGGTTGAAGATCCAGTATTTGATTTTTCAGCCTACAGCAGTGTATTTGAAATGAACTACTCTTCAACAACTACCTACTACAGTGCTGAAGAGACCGGAGATGCTCTGGAAGATCTCTATAATAAATACTTTAACAGAGGTTATCAGATTCCTCAGTATACCGAAGCACAGGATGTCACTGACGAAGCTGAAGAGCAGCAGGAAGTGTCTCCACTGGATGTAACTGCATAAACTGCAGATAAAGTATTATAAATAATCTTGTATGTAGTACCCGACGTTTTGGCTGGTGTGCAATGCACCGGGTAAAACGTCCCCTCCCGAGTCAGACTACTCTCCCCCAGGAGTAGTCTGTCATTTTTTATCTCTATACTATTAACCGCTTTTCCTATAAGCAGTAATATAAAATAACGCTCCCTGAAAAACAGGAAGCGTTATTTTTAATAAAAACAGACCGCGAGCGCTTTACTTACTAAGAGCCATTACAGCGGCTTCATCAGTATCAAGAATAGTAAAAATCTGCGAAACACCGAGCAGGTCAAAGACTTCATGCACATTCTCAGTAGGGTTAACAAGTATAATATTACCATCTACTTCCTGAGCCTGAGCCATCGCTCCAATAAACACACCGGCACCAGCGGAAGAAATATACTCAACATCACTCAGGTTAACCGCTATATTGACCACCTTCTCCTCAAGAAGATCCTGCAGGACATTGTCAAGCTTTTCAAAAGTATGCGCATCAAGAAAACCTTCAAGCCGGATTACGGCAATCCCGTTATCTTTGCTGACAATATCCAATTCTAGCTCCGCCATCAATCTACCTCCTCAGCTTCTTCTGCCGTAGCGCTCTCAATTTTCTTAATCATGCACAATTCATTCTTTATATTCTTCACATAATTATAATGAATTTCATCCATAACCTGCCGGATCAGATATATCCCATAACCATTTTTCTGACCATTTTTAACCGCCTCTCGAATATCAATAGATGTCATCGAGGTTGTATCGAATTTTTTGCCTTCATCAATTACCTTGACAATAAAATCAAGATCCTCAACCCGTACCAGAACATGGACATAACCAACTTCTGTCATTCCGGTATAAGCATGCTCCATTACATTGGCTACAGCCTCATCAACTGCGAGGGTAACCTTTCCCACAATCATACTGTCACCGAAAAATTCGGTAGCGGCATTTCGGATCATTTTTCTGATCTCAGCGAGATTTTTAGTGTCACACTTGCAGGTCATCTCTTTTTCGTAACGTATATTACCCATAGTGTAATTTTTCCCTTCTATAACGCTTTAAAGGTCAGTACGGTAATATCATCATGCTGAACCATACGTCCCTGATGCTCTTCAACATCTTCCAGCAGCTTATGCACAAATCCATGGCTGTCCAGTTCGCTGTTCTCCCGGATGAAATCATAAAACCGCTCATCGGTATAATGCTGACGCTCCTCATTCATTGCTTCAACAATACCATCTGTATACAGAACAACCCTATCTCCTCTCTGGAGCTTGATTGTACTCTTCTGCAGAGAGTTGTTAAAAATCGGACCTTTATCAAAACCAATGGCTATACCCTTGGGATTAATCAGCTCAATTTCACCGTTCTGCCGGTGCAGTACCAGCGGATTATGCCCGGCTGAGGCGCACTCCAGACTCTGCGTTTCACTATCAAATACCAGATACAAAGCAGTAACAAACATTCCACGCTTAATATCTGCCGCCACCATTGAATTAGTCTCAACAAGCGTATCGACCGTTGAAATATTATTCCTGGCAACAAAACGGAGTATAGTTCTGGTTGTAGCCATTACCATACTCGCCGGAACACCCTTACCAGAGACATCGGCAACGACCATTCCAAAATGAGTATCATCAATCTGAAAGAGATCATAATAATCCCCTCCAACCTCTTTTGCCGGTTGATACGCCGCAAATATATCAATACCGGATATCTCCAGTAATTTAGTCGGCAACAGTTTGAACTGAATTTCACCGGCCATATTCAGCTCACTCTCAAGTTTCAGCGCCTTTTTCTCATTCTCAGATGCCATTTTCAGCACCCGAGTAAGACGATTAAACTCACTGGCGATCATCCCAATCTCGTCATGCGCATAACTACGGGTCTCATGCGTAAGATCACCCGAAGCGACAATACGCATATCTGCAAGCAAAAGTTTTATTGGCCTGGTCACCCGTATACTTACAATAAAACTTATTATAATCGAGAGTGCTATCACTACCAGTGCTTCAAGCGCAAAAACCGTATAAATTTTATTATATCTATCTACAATCTGCGAAGCCCGTACCGCGATAATAGCCCGCCCAACCTCAAAATTATTACTATCAAATATCGGAGTATTAAAGACCAGCGCCAATATCTGCTTACCTTTTTCAGTCTTTGACTCTGTACTCAAACCATCAAAACGCACTACCGCTCCATAAACGATACATGGCGTCTCTTTTGTCCCAAAAACCACCTTTCTGCCACCAATAGTACATTCCGAAATATCGGCATAACTGTTGACCCAGTCACTGGGTTTAATCGGCAGAATACCTTCATTCCCATCATCAATCTCCATATCAGATTCAGAACGGGCCAAGAGCAGCATTTTCGGACGCTCAACCGCGAACCCCGTATCAATATCACGGGTATAGCGTTTAATAACTTTATCCTTGGTAACGACAATATATGCAGCCACCGTCTGTGAATCCCGCACAGTACCGTCGAGTGAACGGTAAGTAATAATATCTTTGAGCAACCCTCCGGTTCTGGCGGCATAGAGAGTTTCTCTATTCCTTCTGAATCCTGGTGAAACAGTCGGCGGAAGCTCGGATTCAGGGTATTCAGTAATATTTTTCAAAAAGTTTTCTTTGGAAATCAATCCCAAATCCACCGGCCAGGGTTCATAATTTCCTTTAGGGCCCTTCAGATAGAAAGTTCGATCAGATTTTTCAATAATCATCGAACCGACATTGGACAACACCGTAGACTCAGCCAGACCGCTCTTTAAAATCTCATTCACAATCGCCGCCACCGAAGTTCTGGCGATAAAATACGTAAACAGCCCGACAACAACAATAAACACCAGTATTACCGGCAGCACAAACTTTAAACTTAGCCCCATACCCTTGCGTTTATGCTCTTCATCAGGGCCGCGGTTAATAGTATTGAGGATACAGTAATCACCATATTTTATCCGGCCTCTGCTGTCAAGACGGGAACGAACAGAATTACTCCTCCGGTAGATGGGCAATTTCTCACCCTCTACAACAGTCTGTGTCCCTTTTTTCCCCGATTCATCCGTAAAGCCCACGCTGTTATTTTCAACCTCAAAACTATATGATTAAGTATCTAAATCAGAAGTTTTTCATCCTTTAAAAAAACTAATTTGTGCACGCAATTTAAATCTGATAACTCCTCTTACTGCAATCCACTGACATATCCAACATGTTCTCATGAAATTATTATAAGCATTTTACAATATTCTAATATTTTACGCCAACATAAAAGTTCTATAATTATCTCTAAAACGCAATCCAATCATAACTCAAAATTTAAAATTTTTCACTAAACTCTTTATAAACTTAAAAATACATAAAAATTAGAGCAGCCTTTCTCAAAGCTGCTCTAATCGACAATATGTAAAATTTTATTATAAAATTTTAAAATCTAATACCCAATATTAAGATCCCTCTCGATAACACTTACCGCCCGGTCATCCATACCATACTTCAGCAGCACATCTACAACCTTCATAGTTGCAGAACTTATTTCTCCAGAATGTCTGCTGCGTCCGGCTCTGGCAGCCGGATAAGAGATATCGACATCGGCAATAACCTGATTATTAATATTACTGCTGATATTCCCTGCCGTTTCATCCTCAAGACTCTGCATCTCAAATTCATCAATATTCATCTGAGCCTGATCCTGAGGAAGCAGCTGACCATTATCAAGATATGCAGCGGAATTTGTATTGAGAGACTTCATAATCTCCGCACTCTCCTGCATCGCCAGATCAAGCTGCTGCACACTGTTATCAAAATTTTCGGTAATAGTCTTATTAATCCGCGGCTCAATCGGAATAATACTGTTATAATCCATATCAGAATCGCTTTCAGCCCCCTGCATCGCATATATACCGCTTCCGCCTGTTGGCACCGAATCAATCGCACTCTCTCTGGTAGACCATATCTCAATATTTTCCATGGATTTACCAGCCTGTTCATGCTCCCAGAAACTTACAGAGGTCAGTACCCCCGCCATAACCAGTAAAGCAGCAAAACCTCCTATTTTTCTAAGATTAGCCATAACTTCCTCCTATTTGGCAATAAACAAACCGCTCATAGAGCAACTTCATAATCTTTTATCGGTAAAAGTTGAGAAACAAATCCAGAAAATATTCGATAAAAATTGATTTTTTTTGATTCATAATTTTATGGAAGTTGTTGCGCTTTAGCACTGATTGCATATACTTTAGTTGTAATTGAAGTTACCGCAAGATACAGCAATTACAGCAGGTTATTGCCAACTGATAATAGACATGACGTAAGCGGTTATAATTTTATTACCATAATCTTACTATGATATATAAGGCAGATATAACAATGCAGCATGAAGCAATTTTAAGAAAAAAAGACACCCTTTTTCTCATAATAGACATTCAGGAACGCCTGCTCCCTGCAGTTGCTGAGAGTGATAAAGTTCTCCGTACAGCAAGTATTCTAGCGCAAGCCGCCGAAATTCTGGATATACCGCTTATTATCAGCGAACAATATCCAAAGGGATTGGGTCACACTGTCCCGCAAATAAGCGACGGCATGCCGGAAAACACCCAGATAATTGAAAAGACCACCTTCTCCTGCCTGCAGAGTGAAGCCTTGAATAAAGCCATAAAATCCAGCATGGCCTCGCAGATTGTTATTTGCGGTATTGAGTCACATATCTGTGTTACCCAGACCGCGCTTGATCTTGCAGCCACCGGCTCTCAGATACATCTCCTGGCTGATGGCATAAGCAGTAGAAATCCGCTGAACAAAGAATACACTATCACCCGTTTAGCACGTGCAGGTATAATAATAAGCAACCTTGAAAGTGCCCTCTTCGAACTGCTGATTGAAGCCAAAGGAGATGAGTTCAAGGCGATTTCAAAATTAATAAAATAATTTCGGAGCAGACCATGAACCTTGAAATAGAGTGCAAACTGCATCTTGAAGAGCCATCGGCAGTAGCAAACAGACTTAGAGCGCTTGATGCTGAAGATAAAGGCGAGGTTTATGAGAAAAACTGGGTTTTCGATAAAGATGAAGAACTGCAGGGAAAACGCGCATTACTCAGGCTGAGAATTCATAATAACGAAAAAAGCGGCCTGTTAACCCATAAAACCCCGGCTGAAACCGGAAAATTCAAGAGCAAGCATGAAACCGAGACAAAGGTCGAAAACGCTGCGAATCTGCGCTTTATCCTGGAAAGCCTTGGTTACAGTGTTCACTGGTACTACGAAAAAAAGCGGCACACATTTTTAATTGACGGGATGACGGTCGTTCTGGACAAGACCCCTGTCCTCGGCACCTTTATTGAAATTGAAGGACATTCAGATGCGGAAATAGAAGAACTTCTGCAGCGACTGAATCTGGATATAACAGCTAATATTATGCTCAGCTACCCGGCAATCTGGGATAATTACTGTCAGGAAAACAACCGGGTATTTTGTGATTGGAAATTTTAATCTCTACAATTTGTAAATATAGGAAACAAAAGGTAAATTATGACACTGATTGAACTGGCAAAAGCAGGTAAGACAGATAAACGTATGGAAGCTGCCGCAAAAGCGGAAAATGTTGATATCGAATTTATCCGAAGTGGTATAGCAAATGGTACTATCGTTATTCCTTGGGCGGACGGTCACGATCTGATCAATCCATGTGCTGTGGGAGACGGTCTGAAAATCAAGGTTAACGCTAATTTCGGCACTTCGCCGGATAGAATAGAAGTCGAAGAGGAAATGGCAAAGATGCAGGCCGCCATTGACGCCAAAGCCGATGCAGTCATGGATCTCTCGACCGGAGGAAATCTGCGCGAAATCAGAAAACAGGTTCGTGATAATTGCCCTATCTCACTCGGTTCAGTCCCCATGTATGAAGCCGGTCATATGGCAATAAGCCGTAATGAAGTCTTCCGTGATATGACCGCTGCAGATATGCTGGAAGCGGTAAGACTGCATGTAAATGACGGCGTGGACTTTATAACTGTTCACTGCGGCATTACCAGACATGCTGTTGATTTTCTGAAAAATAAGCCTCGAATCTGCGGCGTTGTCAGCCGTGGCGGTTCACTTATAGCAAGATGGATGGTTGCAAATAATGCGGAAAATCCACTTTATGCACACTTTGATGAGGTTATTGATATCTGCAAAGAGAAGGACTGCACCCTCTCACTCGGCGATGCCCTACGCCCCGGAGCTCTGGCTGATGCCGGAGACAGAGCGCAGATCGAAGAACTCTATACTCTTGGAGAGCTGGCAGAACGCGCTCGCAGTGCCGGCGTACAGGTCATCATTGAAGGTCCGGGACATGTTCCATACCATCAGATTCAGAGCCAGATGCAGCTGGAAAAGAAAGCCTGCGGCGGAGCTCCATTCTATGTTTTAGGCCCGCTGGTTACAGATGTTGCACCGGGATATGACCATATAGGTTGTGCTATCGGCGGAACTCTGGCAGCTACCTCAGGAGCAAACTTCCTCTGCTACGTTACACCGGCCGAGCACCTCCGCCTGCCAAGTCCTCAGGATGTCCATGAAGGAGTTATCGCTTCAAGAATAGCAGCGCATGCGGCTGATATCGCAAATGGCATTCCGGGCGCCATGGACTGGGACAACGAGATGAGCAGAGCCAGAAAAGCTCAGGACTGGAATAAAATGTATGAACTCTCGATTGATCCAAAGAAAGCCCGAGAATCACGCGCCGAGGTAATGCCTAACGATGACGATGTATGTTCAATGTGCGGAGACTTCTGTGCTCTGCGCGGAGAAGACTACCTCTAACCGATACTTTTAATTTCTGCACTGACAATGTAAGAAATCAAAGTATTATTCTAACAATTAACAGACATCGACACTACTGTACAAACAACGCGAAACTGTAAGACATAAAGGAATAACAGCGTGCCGTTAAATGGTAATTTCAGCCCTATGGGTGATAAATCAATCAGCCACAGAATAGCCCTTTTTGCAATATTGGCACATGGCAAATGTGAAGTAAGCAATTTTTCCATAGGTGAAGACTGCCTTTCAAGCCTTGCCTCTTTTGAAAAACTTGGTGGTTGTGTTTTAAAGTCTGAAGATCCGAGTGTAATTACACTGACAGGTCTGGACGGAAATATAAAATCTCACGGAATAACCTCGATTGACTGTGGAAACTCAGGAACTACCATAAGATTTCTGATGGGAATACTTGCCGGGTTAAAGAATGGAAACTTCATTCTAAGCGGGGATGAATACCTCAACCGGCGTCCAATGGAACGTATAGCCAGTCCGCTGCGCAGCATGGGGGCAGAAATAACCACCACCTCGGATAAACCTCCGGTCACAATCTGCACCGCTACCCTTAAAGGTATTGACTACACGCTGCCGGTTGCCAGCGCACAGCTAAAAAGCGCTCTGCTTCTGGCCGGTCTCAACGCTGAAGGCATAACCAGAATATTTGAACCTGTCCCTTCGCGCAACCATACAGAGCTGATGCTGAAGTCATTCGGAGCAGATATTTCATGTACGCAACAGACTATCAGCATTCTGCCCAGCAGTCTGGCACTACCCGAGAAATTCTATGTACCCGGCGACCCTTCATCAGCCGCTTTCTTCCTGACTGCGGCCGCATTAATACCGGGCAGTGATGTTACAGCTAAAGGTATTCTGCTCAACCCTACCCGTACCCATTTTCTTGAAATACTCAAGCGTATGGGTGCTGATATAACAATTACCGAACAAGGCGATATGCCCGAACCGTGGGGCGACATTCAGGTCAAATATAACGGCCGACTCAAGGCTGCTGATATTACTCCGGTTGAAGTTCCACTGCTGGTAGATGAAATCCCTATACTGGCTCTTGCCGCTACACTGGCTTCAGGAAAATCCGCATTCTCAGGACTTTCGGAACTTCGAATCAAAGAAACCGATAGACTGGCAGCAATTCAGGAAGAACTCGGCACTTACGGAGCTGATATCACCATCGATACCGCTAATGACACCGATACTCTAATCATTAACGGTTGTACCGAACTGAAAATTCCCGATAAAGAGGTAGATTCACGGGGTGACCACCGGATGGCAATGACGCTGCGTCTGGCGCATCTGCTTACCGGAGCCTCAAGCAAAATTACCAAGGAAGCATGTGCCGCTGTCTCTTATCCTGAATTTCTATCCGATCTGCAGCGACTCAATACTGAATCAAAGTAATAATAGAGCAT
Organism: Planctomycetota bacterium; assembly: GCA_963677015.1. Classification (GTDB taxonomy): domain Bacteria; phylum Planctomycetota; class SZUA-567; order SZUA-567; family SZUA-567. The sequence goes on along the minus strand of OY781533.1, from coordinate 464,136 downwards.
TATTACCCCTAATTGCATTATCATACAACCCGGTCTGATAACGTCAAGCACTATCACCGGTAAAAGATTAATCATAAATACATAATAGCAGTTAACCAAGTCGCAGCCTGGTAAGATTAAGCTTATACCGCAGCCTCACCAAATTACAAACAACCAGAAAAACCCGCCGGAAAATAACTCCCTTATTACCCAGCAAATCTCATGTTTTAATCGCAAAATTGCCTACGCCAAAATAACAAATATTTCATTACATCTATAATCACTTAACACATAACAGGTTATACCCAAAGCACCATTAATAGTCCTATACTGGCACACAATTTGATAACTTTCAGACAATTACAATAAATTAACTGGACTGAAAAGTTCCCTCCACGTTCTTACAGTTCCAGGCCGGTGACAGGAGAAGCGACAATATGGATATTAATGTTAATGACAAGGATGGCAAAAATTCAAGTGACTCAGCTCGAATAACCTTTTTACGCGACGCTTTATATACCCATGCAAAGCAGGTTTCAGATTTCTGCCAGAATGGTTTCAAAAGAATGGATTCATATGCAATCTCAGAAAAACAGGAACAATACGCCGATTTTTCTGTTAGAGCACTACGCCTTATTGATCAGTTGACTCATCTTATAACCTGTGCCCGTAATGCACGCTCACTGTCTAAGACCATCAATCTTGAACAATTAGAAGCAAAAGCGGAAAATCTCTACTGCCAGCTTGAAAATTATGGCTGTGAAATAAAAAAAACCGCGTAAAGAAACAAGACACTGTATCAACACTGCTTAAAACTGAACAACCGATTCCCCCATTCCGTATAATTCAGCATAACAGCAGCTAGATAATAGAATATAATTCCAGACAGCTTAGCGTAGTAATTCCCCCATTTTACCACTCCTGTCTGCAGTAATATTCAATTTTAAACAGTCAGAATATTTATCATTTCCCCAAAAATGACTAGTATTCAGACCTTAGGATAACTCCGGTAAATAACGATTTACCCGGGGTTCTCCTGCATATATCACTGCTTTGGCACAAAATACTAAAAAACACCTGATATAACACACCCCATTTGATTATAAACGTCATCTCACTACACAAAAACGCTATCATCTTCCTGATACGCCATACAAACATAGATTTCAAACTATTATAAATCATTTCATAAATTACAACTCATTATATATTCATAATCCAACATGTATCTCTATTTCCCAATCAGTTCCTTTTCAACATAACTTCCCTTAAAAACCCCTAATAATTTTAAGGTTATGCGCAAAAAAACTTTATATTATTCTCTTTAATATTGATTGTATAAAAATAAAAAAATTTTATACTAAATAAAGCATAACCCGCATTTAGGAGAATCAGTAACATTCTGTAAAATAATATACTTTGAAATTTTGAAAAGGGATACATTATGTTAAAACTCATAGTTTACTTAGTGGCAATTATCACACTAGTTTTTACAAATATTGAAACCTGCAGTGCCGCAGGAGCCGGACCCGCAGTAAATATTATGCAGCAGAAAGGATATTACAAAGTAAATATCGATCTGACAGCCGTTGACGGAAACCGCAGATTAATGGGAAAAGCTTACGGCAAACAGATTAAAGCGGCAATAAGCAACTATGAGTACCTCATTGACAGCTATTTCCAAAACTTCCTGAATGACGACAAAAACTACAACAAAATGCTTGAAAGAATGCGACATATCTGGAAAAATGTCCCAGCTGAAGTACAAGATGAAATCAATGGCATTACTGATACACTCTGCAGCACGAACAAGAATATAATGGGAGACAATCTACTCTCGCCCGACGAGTTCAGAATGCTCAATTTACTTGCAGATACTTTCAGAGCCACCAACTGCAGTGCTGTCGGAGTAATGCCCGCAGCATCCGCCTCAGGTAATTTGATTCTAGCCAGAAATGTCGACTGGGATGACGGGAAAGAATTTCAACTCTCCTCTATTCAGGCTGTCATCAGATACAAACTAGGTGAAAAGCATTATTTGACAATGATCAGTTATGTCGGGTTGGTAACCGCACTTACCGGAATCAATCAGTATTATTCAGAAAACGCAGATGGACCACAAACATCAAGCCTCTTCTTTGCCCTTCTAGATTCAGATATCGGCCATGAGTATTCAGATATTGATAAACGTTCATATCCATCAGATCTGAGAAAATATGCAGAGGATTGCAAAACACCGGAGCAGCTTGCAGCCGCACTTAAAAAAACCGCGAAACAATATGCCTTCGGATTTCTGGTTTTTATGGCTGATAATAATGAATTCGGAGTCTTTGAAGATAATCTCACGTATGCCCCAAGCAACATGCGCAAAATATCCGATAATGCCAATCTCTACTTACCCTGGAAAATTGCTGACACTATCGGTGCCGTAAACTGCTTCATGCTCAAGAGCAGCCTTGATAACACCATGGGAGTTGATGCCGCCCGCAGTACCGCTACTCAGCAAAATCTGCAGACAGGGGATAATGCGTTATATGTCGGGAATGTCAAGCGCTGGGCGACTCAGCAGCGCCTGCTTAAAAGTAACGGTTCAAAACACAGCATTGATGATCTGAAGAAATTAGCCGGCTTTGGCCCGGGAAAAGCCACTGATGGTTTTATCTACCGCCCTTCAACCCAGCAGATAACCATATTTGAGCCCGCCTCTTCACACCTTGAAATATTTTTCCATCCAATCGGTCGCGACATAGGTGACAAAGAAAGCCCTACCTTCACTAATATCACCTTCAACGACAAGTAAAAAAATACCATTAAGTTATAACTTAACGAACACAGCTGCTCCGCATTACCTCAGAGCAGCTGTGTTCTCTATAAATATCAGGCATTAAGAAGATGCAGTATCTGAAAATATGCAAAAGAGGTTATTATAACGTTACAACATAGCGGTCAAAATAATTATAAACTAAAACTTGTTTTCTTACACCCGCTCTAAAGTTTCACCGCAATTAAAATACTGCACTCATTGTAGATTAATTTTTTTTATCATTCAGATTTAAGCGCTCACTATTACGGATAATCTGTGATACACGCTCATGTCGAGCACTACGTTTAGCCTCACGGCGTTTTCTCAACAAACGTATCAGCCGCAAACATAGCGGATAACTTATAAACGCCGCAACCAGCCCAACAATAACTGAACCGATACAAAGACTGTAAACAGCCTCCCGTCCCATACTGCCAAAAAGCTTGGTGCTTTCAATAATTCCTTCAAAAAATCCGGAATTTTCCATCAGCAGCTTGACCTTATGGATAACGGTCCGATACTGTTCATGATTCGGCCCCCACCCTGTCAACACATGACCAAGCCAGTAATTAAATCCATAAAGCGGAATAAATGTCACCGGATTGGAAATCCAGACCGGAAGGATTGCAGCCAGTTTACTGACACGGAAAACAGCGGCTACTGCCGCTGCCACAACCATCTGAATACCCATTATAGGCAGCATACCAATGAAGAAACCGATTGCCGCCCCCATTGCCAGATCATGTGACGAACTGTGAGAACGCGCCAGTCGTTTAACAACCCGTTTAAAACCGATCCATTTAATCAATGCATATCTGTGTGGCATAGCTCTATTCCCGGATAACCTCAGCCTTTATTAAAAAGCAATCCCGACATTACCGCTATTGACAGCATAGGAAGCCTTGAACAGAAGATCATCCTTAAAATTACTGCTCAGCAGCTGCAGCCCCACCGGCAAGCCCTGGCTATCCTGACCGCAAGGAACACAAAGTCCAGGTATTCCCGCCAAATTGGCACTTATCGTATAAATATCTGAAAGATACATTGCCAGAGGATCACTGGCTTTCTCACCTATCTTAAAAGCGGTTGTCGGCGCTGCCGGTGCCGCAATAATATCCACTTCCGCAAAAGCCTTCGCAAAATCATCGGCTATTCTTCTTCGCACTTTGAGTGCCCGGTTATAGTAGGCATCATAATAACCCGCCGAAAGCACATAATTACCAAGCATGATTCGACGTTTTACCTCATCACCAAACCCCTCTTCACGACTGCGGGAGAAAAGATCAATTATATCTTCAGGCTTTTCACATCTGTGCCCATAATGCACCCCGTCAAAACGGGCAAGATTCGAACTGGCCTCAGCTGTTGCAATTATATAGTAAGTACCTACAGCATACTTAACCATAGGCAGATGAACCTCTTTTACCTCCGCTCCCGCCTCTTTCAGTCTGTCAACTGCAGCCAGAACCGCATCCTTTACCTCGGCGGAAAGCCCCTCGGTGTTAAAATATTCTGAAGGGAGTCCAATACAGAGGCCGTTCATATCTGCAGTATACTCAAGACTGAGCGGCAGTTTATCTGTAGCGGATGTTGAATCATGATCATCAGCACCTGAGATAACATCAAGCAGCAATGCCGCGTCTTCTACTGTTCTGGCAAAAGGACCTATCTGGTCAAGACTGGAACCGAATGCCACCAGACCATATCTGCTGACAGCACCGTAGGTAGGCTTCATACCGACTACACCGCAGTAGGATGCCGGCTGTCTTATCGATCCTCCGGTATCACTACCCAGCGCCAGCGGTGCAAAACCTGCAGCAACAGCCGCGGCAGAACCGCCGGAAGAACCACCGGGAACATACTCTTTATTCCAGGGATTTCTTGTCTGCTGCAAAGCGGAGTTTTCAGTCGAACTGCCCATCGCAAACTCATCAAGATTCGTCTTACCGATAATAATTGCCCCTTCCGCCAATAATTTCTTTATAACATGTGCGGAATATGGCGGCCGAAAAGTCTCCAGCATCCTGCTGGAGCAGGTAGTGGTAACATCCTCGACACAGATATTGTCCTTAATCGCTACAGGAACACCCAGCAGTCTGCCGGCAGTATTACCGGCAGCTACCTGCGCATCAATAATATCCGCTCTGGCTCTGACCGCAGCATGATCAACACTTACAAAAGCACCTATCTCACCATCAAATTCATCTATACGCGCAAGAAGCTCATCCACAATCGCTCTTGCCTTGATCTCACCTGCCGCGACCTTCTCCCTTATCGCAACAGCACTCAGTTCGTAAACCTTCAATTTTCCATCCTTTTTTCTGTAGACCCTGACCGCGGCGGCTAGTTAGAAGCAATAGTAGCAGGAACCTTAAAGAACCCGTCACCTTTAAGTGGTGCGTTCTGAGTGGCCTGCTCGGTAGTAATATTCTCTGATTCCTCCCGCCGAATATCATTTCTGAAGACATTCCCCTCACTCGCAGCGTTGATAAATGGCTCGACACCCTCAATATCAACCTCACTGAGCATCTCGATATACTCAATTATATTCCCAAGCTGCCCTCTAAACATCTCTACCTCATCCGCACTGAGTTTCAGCCTGGACAGTAGTGCTATCTTCTCAACATCCTCGGTCGTAATCTTACTCATAACTATTCCTTACAATTTTATGGTTAAATTTCACTATAAATATTTTATATTCAGGCTCCATATTCTATTCTGATCGCATTTCTCTCCGGCAATCCGGCTGCCCGTATTCTCTCCTGTTCCTTATGTATATCGTAGGCGACCCGATGAATATTCAGAAGGTTCTCATCAGGATAATATATAGCGAAACTGGCTCGCGGTTCACGATCTCGCGGCTGCCCGACACTACCCGGATTGACCAGATACTTCATATCTGCTCCCAGAGTAAAACTGGTGTCAGACTTCACTTGAGTAACAGCCTTATTCTCGCCCAAGACCATAGGCAAATGCGAATGCCCGAAGAACATGACTTTATCCTCCGGGAAAAGATCTTTTAAAAGCTGGAAATTAGTAGCTACATCTTTATGAGTAAAGATATAATTATCCCGATGTTCAAGCGAACCATGAACCGCCAGAAATCGACCGGCCGGCACATCGGCCGGATGGGTAAGCCCGAGCACCCAGTTCCGGTTATCTTCACTCAGTTTCCCTGCGGCATACTCCAGAGCGGTGACTGCTTCCTGCACCATCCGATTATTCCTGGGAGGCATCAGCTCCGCATCGTGATTGCCCTGCACCACAACACTGCAATTCTCTCTTACCAGCTCAACACACTCATTAACCGCCGCTCCATATCCGATAACATCTCCCAAACAGACAAACTCATCCACACCTTTATCACGCCCAAAAGCCAGAACGGCTCTTAGCGCCTCTTCATTTGCATGTATATCAGAAATGATCCCGTATACGGAGCCTTTACTCAAGAGCAATCTCCTCTTTGTTACAATCTATTCCTGCAATAATCATCCGCATAATATTCATAGTGTAATGACTGGCAAAAAGGCGCAGCGTATTTCTGACACTCTGCGGGAACATATGCTTGAAGACATAGGTCTTATCCGGAGTCGCCACTGCAAAGAATACCGTTCCAACAGGTTTCTGCTCACTGCCTCCGTCCGGGCCGGCTATCCCGGTAACTGACAACCCATAATCAGCTCCGGTTTTATTCCGTATCCCTTCAGCCATAGCCTTGGCACAACGGGCACTCACCGCGCCGTACTCTGCGATTATTGCCGGATCCACCCCAAGTGTCCTGATTTTGGATTCATTACTGTAACAGACAACACCTTCCAGCAGAACCTTGGACGCACCGCTGACACCTACAATCTCAGAAGCAATAATACCGCCGGTACAGCTCTCCGCCAGCGCCAGCGTCTGCCCCGCTGATCTCAGAAACCCGACAGTTGCCTCCTCAAGAGTAACGCCATCCTCACCAAAGACAAAACCTTTAAAAGCCTCCCGCACCAGAGCCGCAGCGGCCTCAGCTTTCACACGGTCAACACCGCTTACCCGCACCGTAACAATATAATGATCAACTGTAGTACCGATTTCCAGATCAGGATATGCTTTCTGTAAATCCTTCAGATAATCACCCACATAGGATTCTCCCATTCCGGAAAGATGAAGCCGCTTCAGATAATACTCGGTATTACCACTTACAGCCATCAGCTCCGGCTTGACAGATTCGGCAAACATCGCCTTCATCTCACTCGGCACACCAGGCATAGCAAAAACAACCGCCGAACCGACAGCACAGCGCACACCAGGAGCTGTTCCACAGTTATTAGGTAAAGCGGTAGCGGTCTCGGGAAGCATCGCCTGAACTTTATTACTTTCACCCATCGTTCTATTAATAGTAGCAAAATAACTCTGAATCTGCTCGAGCAGTTCCTGTTTTAGAACCAGTTCCACTCCAGCAGCTTCCGCAATAGCCTGACGGGTAAGATCATCCGGAGTGGGGCCGAGCCCGCCGGATATCAATATAAAATCAGCAACATCTGCAAGCTCATTAATAGCCTTGACGATATCGGAGAATTCATCATTTACTGTTCGCATCTCTTCCACTTCAATACCGAGCAGCCGCAGTTCATTACAGAAAAACGAAGCATTGGTATCAAGTGTATGACCAAACAGTATTTCCTGCCCTACTGAGAGCACAGCACATTTTTTCATAATAGTCCTTATCAATCATCTAATTCAGGTGGTGCAACATTATCAAACATCGAAGTTTCATCAGCGAAAGGATTCTTCTTTCTGACAACATTCTGTTTTATCGTCTGTTCCTGCGCCGGTTTTACCGCGCTATCAGCCGCAGGAGGCTCAGGTTTCACCGGAAGACGTACTGTAGCACCAGTAAGCCCCGGAAGGTCCTCAATTTTAGGACTCGGAATAATAGGCGGCTGCCTGAAATCAGGGGTAATTATCTTTTCATCAATCAGCTTTACCTCGGGCTTAGCTAAAACGGTAGATACTTCCGGCGGTTTTTCAACATCTTCAGCCTTCTTGAAAGGATCAATCTGCTCAATTTTACTCTTCTCCTGGGCAATTTCATCCTTTTTCCGCTCATTCTCTTTTTCTTCTTGAACTTCTATAATCTCAAGGCGTTGCGCAGCTGTTTTCATATACAGATATGCTGAAAATCCCAGCACCAGCCCCCAGAAAAAGCAGAAAAGCAGGATATATGGTCGCAAATTTATTCTATTGTCATTCCCTAAAGCCATTATTACTCCCAGATATACAGGCAAAGAGTCACTATTAATTTATCCGACTTTCAAAATATAAAGTCATTTTTAATTATATATCTATTCCCAGTCAAGTCAAGCAACGACCCCCCGTTAATATAAGTGAAAACAGATTATTCTATTATTACCGGAGCTAAAGAATAAATTTGACATTAATCACGGTTAAGTCGATAATTGATAATATACTGCAATAATTTTATAATCACTTTTTCATTTATTTTCCAGCTTTTTTATTATAATTAAAAAGAACATTACCCCCGGGAGTATCATGAATCTCTTTTCTGCCGACACCGGTATCAATAAAAACCAGAATACTAATTCTGTCAACCAGCGTTCCGGTAGCAGCACTACCCGTATCGGTGCCAGAATAAGTGCCCGGATTTCCAAAGATCTCGGCAACGGTCGTTATTTGCTGAATCTTGGCGGTAATGACACATTATATGTAGAAAGTGAAAATAAATTCTCGGAAAATCAGCGGGTTGATCTTGAAGTCCGTTCTAGCAGTAACGGCAGGGTAGAACTAAAACTTTTATCACAAACTGATGATAAAACCACTGCTGCAGCCACCGTAAATAATAACGATTCTGCACTATTGAGTAAAAATATAAATCTTAATGTAACGACAGCAGATCTGGCCTTAATCAATTCTAACGAGACCCAAACTGCAGATGAAGTCTCTCAGACCGACGAAAACTCTGAAAAAATTCTGAACACCACTGGTAATACTGAATCCCTAAACAGTAAAAGCACCACCCAAAACAATACTGAAATACAGCTCGTCATTTCCCGAGACCGTAATAGTGGAGAAATAACCGCTGTTAAAGTCATTCTACCCAGCGGCAAAGCAATTGATGCCGAACTCATTACCGAGGCTTCAGAATCAACCGAAACTGAAAAAGAAGATAAAACTGCTAACACCTCAATAAAAGATATTATCTTCAAAGCCATTGAAAATGAGAACACCACCGTCACAGAACAAAACAATTCTGCCCAACCTCAGAGCGGGCGCATACGCAATATGCTGATGGCAATTGCAGAAAAAGTTTTTGCCGGCAGTACAAATATAAATACAAATAGCAGTGAATCACTTTCGACAATGAAACTGCAGGGAATAACCCTCCCCCTGATTCTGACCGATTCATCCCTTACATCTCAGGCTCTGGCAGCAGCGGCTTTGGATACTCAGAATACTGGCGAACCATATCAGCTGCAGCTCAGCCTGCCTGTAAGTTCTGAATACCCGCTCCAGACAGAATTATTCAGCAGTAATAATATTTCGCTGCAGCAGACCCCTGCCGGTGAACTCGCTCTTGTGTATATCAACAGTAAAGGAGAATCCGCAATACAGCAAATTCCTGAAGAGAGCGTAACGAATATTACACAATCTTTACCTGCAAGCATGTCAGAAACATTAAATATTCCAGTAAAACTAGGACTGCAAAGTATGTTGCAGGGAGTGATAAAGGAAGATATCATATCCAATCCGCCAGCAACCGTATATACAAATAACACTGAAAAATTAACCCTGCCGCAGAACGATCCGATCAAACTCGATGCGCTGATTAAACGCGGCGGCATGACCCCGAGTTCAGCCACAAGAGATGCCGCCCGGGCCCTGCTTGATAATTCACTTCCGGTCAACCGTGATAATATACAAGCATTACTGGCACTCTCTGCCGGCAAAAGCGGTGCTGAACGCAGCAATTTTCTCAATTCCGGAGCCAAATTGCTGGCGATGGACGCTCCATTATCCCCACCTCTGGCTGCCGGTTTGAGCAAACTTTATACTGAAGACGGAGTGATGAAAACCGGCATCACCAAAATTAATTCATCACTTGGCAATGCTGTACAGAGCTTACACCAGCTGACTGAGAACAGCGAATCACCCCAGCAAACCTCACAACAGACTCTGCTAAACACACTTAATAAAGCTACGGACACTCTCAGAGGGATCCCGGTTCTCATAGATGCTCTCGGTATTAATTCTCCTGCGGCAGATAGCAGTATCGGCAACACCTCCCAGGAACTCAGCAGCTCACTGGCAGAATTTGTTTCAACTTCGGCCCGCGAACGACTGGGAACAATCGAACAGCTTATACAGAATGCAACACAGCAGATTCTCGATCATGATCCGGTTCTCAGCAGACTATCCACTGCACTGGACAGCATTCTCACCAAACTCGGCAACCTGCCTGAAGAAACAGAAGACATAAGCGCAAAAATAAAGACTGCAGCCACAGACATCCCAAACACTCATACTGAAGAAGAGAATCTTTCAAAACTTGCAGATATTATTAAAAAAGATTTCCCTGAACTCAGTGGTAAAGATTTGACTCTGAATATTAATAATATAATCAAGGATATCCCTCTACTGCAGGAACATATTGCGCACCCGGGAATAGGGAACCTTCCAGAATTCTGGGAGCCGGTAGATATTGATAACACAACATTACAGAAATCCGACCTCAAAGAAGTAAAAAATATTATTGAACAGATTTTAACGTCGGAGACACCGGAACATGCCAAAGCCCTGACCAGAGAAATGATCAAGACTATTGATAAAGATACCCTGCGAACCCTGGCAAGCGCCATGCAGGAAATAGAGAAAGATGAAATTAACAAGCACCCTTCACTGCGCCACCTGCGTGAAGCCAACACTGAATTACGTGAACTCGGCAGAGCTCTTGTAGCCCAGAAAGCAGAGAATCTTGCCGGCAGCCGAAACGATCCCGCCAGCTTTACAACAAGTGTCCCATTCAACTTCAATAATCAGGATGGCCAGGAGGAAGAAGGCAAACTTTCCATGTTCTACAACAAACGCCGGAGCAGTAAAGGTAACTGGCAACAGCGGGTTATCCTCGATTTAAATATGTCTGTCCTCGGTAATATTATTGGTGATATCCAGTTTTATGATAATACCATAAACCTGAATCTTATAACATCGAACCGTGACACAGTCGCTATTCTGCAGAGCGAACAGAAATCCCTCCACAGCAATCTGGAAAATCTCGGTTTCAGCAGCAGTATCGGTATAAAACTTATGGAACCGAAACTGGAAAAAGAAGCTCAACCGGAATCCACCCATAGCAGCGGACAGCATCTTCTGGATATTCAGGCATAATTTTCAGACATAAAATAATCAGCCGTAATTATATAGCTTATAGATAACAGCTCAAATCATCAAAACTCAAAAAACTCCAATTATTTCTAAACAACCATTAATAATCTGTTATAATAAACATATCACTTTATAATTATTATAAAAGGGGACAAAATGAATTTAGGACTGATAGGAGCCGGTAGAATCGGCAAGATTCATGGACAGGTCATAATCAGCAGCATTTCAGGAGCAGACATTATTATGCTCTCGGATGTAAATCTGGAACAGGCACAGGAATGGGCCGCAGAAGTAGGAATAAACAAGGTCACCAATGACTATAAAGAAGTGCTGGCCAATCCGGAGGTTGAAGCTGTACTTATCTGCTCATCAACCGATACTCATGCTGACATTATCATCGAGAGCGCACGCGCCGGGAAACATATTTTCTGTGAAAAACCGATAGATTTCAACACAGCTAAAATCAAGCTTGCGCTTGAAGAGGTCAAAAAGGCCGGAGTAAAATTTCAGGTCGGATTCAACCGACGCTTCGATCATAACTTCAGTAAAGCGCGAGATGCCGCTCAAAATGGTGATATCGGTGATATTCATATCATCAAAATCACCTCACGTGACTGTGCACCGCCACCGGTTGAATATGTTAAGGTCTCAGGCGGGATTTTTCTTGATATGATGATACACGATTTTGACATGATCAGATTCCTCTCCAGCAGTGAAGCGGAAGAGATCTTCGCCTATGGTTCAGTACTGGTCGATGAAGAAATAGGCAAAGCTGGAGATATTGACACCGCAATAGTAACTATTAAATTCAAAAACGGCTCACTCGGCGTCATCGACAATTCACGTGAAGCTGTATATGGTTATGATCAGCGAATCGAAATTTTTGGGAACAAAGGGGTTATCACCGCCGAAAACGATTTCCCGGACAACATAAAAATCACAACCATAGGCTCAACAGCCAGCACCACCCCGCTATACTCCTGCTTTGACAGATATGCTGATTCTTACCGCAAAGAAATTGAAGAGTTCGTCAAAGCGGTAGTTGAAGATACCGAGACCAAAGTGATTGGAAATGATGGTCTGGTCTCAGTTCTTATGGGACTTGCAGCCCAAAAATCACTTGATGAAGGCAGACCGGTCAAACTTTCAGAAATTCAGTAAGCTTTACAGCATAAAGAAAATACCGATTAACCAATAAAATTACACTACCCGCTACAGGCACACACGATAACTGTAGCGGGAAAATTAAACCTAATTATAACGTAAAAATAATTAGTATCTTATGGCTTATTTATATTTTCAATATTGCTATAATCAGCAAGCAGCATCTGGGGAATACCATCTTTAATCTGGAAGACCCGTTTGCACTCAGTACACACAAGCCGACCACCAATAAATTTCAATTCTGCTTTATCAAATGGACACCCGAGAACAGCCAGTAATTTTTCATCCATTATTTAACCTCGCGACAAAACCTCCACTCCCTCTGGAAGTTCGATAAACTTATTGATAACCAGTTCATACAAATCAGGGCACTTGAAAAATAACTGTTTTCCACCATCAAATGCCGAGTTCATATACATAGCATAATGCCTTCTCCAATTGGTACGTTCATTCTCATCGGTAAATATTCCGGCTTTCTGTCTTACGTCCTTATCCTTCTTCCGCAGGATCCATCGCACTTCAGCATAAGCCGCAACTAGAGTATCACTATTCATTACATCATTACCAGCCTGTTCCTTACTGGTATCGTAACGAAAATCTGAAAAACTTTCAATAGCAATCGCCTCCCGCATTCCTGAGCGCTCGAAATATCCGGGCAATAGAATTTTACCGCTGAATGCATCCAAACGCGGTGCAACAACAAATCCCATTATACCGCTTGCCGGAAGAATATGAATAAACGGCGAGGTTCTGATCTGCACCCGGTTATTCCGCTTCATACTTGAGAGCATGTTTTCTCTGAAAATCTGCGGATCCTTGGTTTCAACATCCTTTAATACTGCAGCCATATCCTCTCTGGTATTGGTTGTCTTCAGCTCCGGATCAAATCTATCCCTGAGGCTAAAGGGCAAAAACGGCTCCTGCAACTTGGCTACCAGCCTGCTGAAACGCCGTATGCAACCTATTTCATGACGCGCCAGATCTTCCGGCTGCGCTTCCATCTGCAGTTCCTCAAGTGTCTCCTTACCGCTGTCAATATCCAACTGAATCTTTGCAGCCATTTCATTCTTGACTTTTTCCACCAGTTTTTCAGTCTTTACTGCATTGATTTTAAAGTTCTGAGCCGCCCGTTTTAAAACTTTGACCTTTTTCTTCCGGTCAGGATCATCCTCAGCTACAGCTTCCAGCTCTTTTTCCTTCTCTTCTCTGGCCGTAACATTCTCAGCAACTATCCCTTCAAGGATCTTTTGCAGATCAGCGAGTATATTCAGGTAAAACTGCCCCCCGACAATCTTTCGGTGCGCCCGGTCAACCTTCCACTCCGGAGAATTTCTGGCATTCATTTCCAGATCCTCATTAGGACTCGGCAGCAAAAGTTTACGCGCAGTCAATTCTATCACCTCATCAGCATAGAGAATATAATTTGAATCCATGCCGAACTTTTCAATCTTAGCCCCCTGCGCGCACTCTGTAAGCATTTGCACAATAATTTTCGGCTGAATAAAATCCTGTGCATAACCCAAAGCACCCCAACGCAAATAACAGCGGATGTAACACTCACATTTCTTATCTACACCCTTTGCAAGTTTGAGACCCAGAGCCCCATACACTGCCCAAAAAGCATCTACCATCAAGCTCTCAATTGCTGCGATCTCTTTTGTTATCGCAGATGATTTTATCCTGCAAAGATTATCCTCACCCTCCAGCTCCTCGCGCTCAAGCTCCAATGCCTCCTGCTCTTCATCATCGACATCTGATTTCTTTTTAAAGAGATTAAATATACCGCCGCTCTTTTTAGTATCCTGCTCATCCTGAATATCCTTGAGCCTGTCTTTCAACTGTCTCTGTGTATCTTTCAGCTCTTCAAAGTATTCATTCATTGCCATAACATAGGCAGCCCAGCCAAATACTGCATTAGGATAGACCCCAACCCGCGCCAGAACCTTATACATCAGCTGACCTACAGCACCTTTGGCACAGACTGCAATTATATCATCCATCCCTTCATACCATTTTAAGAGAACATCCTTCTGAGCCACCGAAAGTTTATAAGCAGTCACAACATCCGGTGCCAGCACAGGTTTTTCAGAATCCGCCCCATCAGATTCCTGAGCTTTTACCATTTCAGCAAGTTTATCACGCTTCATTTTTAACTGTTCATACGGAGGAGTTTTACTTTGTTCCCGCCGTAACGAAGAAAGTTCATTTTTAGCTTTATCCGAAGTTTTGTCCGCAGCTTCAAGTTCATCACGCTGCGCATTAATCTCTTCAAGCTTTATATACAGCTCCAACCGCTGCTCCAGCAGCTCCCGAACCGCTGCATGAATTATCAAGGGTCGTTCCGCAGCAACGATATCTTGAACTGAACCTTCCGGAAGTTCCAGTTCCTGATTCGGTGTTATCAGCACAGCTTCATATGGGTCTACCGCAACAGCAATACCATTTTCATCCAGTTCAGGTTCCTTCTTTTCCGGTATCGGCACAAAGTACTCTCCGGAAAAATCAGGATCAGCGCCAGGCTCACAACGTGCACATTGATCCACCTCACCACTCTTTCCAGTATCAGTGACATCCTGCACCCCTCCAGCAACTTTAGCCTCAGCACTATCTGACCCCGCCGGAACATAAAGTCCCTCCACAACCGTATCAGGTTTTTCCTTTTCAGCCGCAATAGTATCACTATTCCCAGTGTCACCGGTTACGCTTATCTTTTCCTCTTCCACCGAGATAAGCGCTATTTCATCAACCTCAGATTTTACTATATCCTCAGGGATATCAGTCTTATCCTGCTCAAGCTGCAGCTGCGTGATATCGATCTTACGGTTATCGGCAAGAAGCTGATTATCATTGACCAGGGGCTCATCAAACACTCCTGCCACGCCAGCATCACTCTCTATCGAATCATTTTCAGCGCTGTCGATCAACAACGGATCATGAAGCTTCTCGGCATAATCATTTCTCTCACTGATAACCTCAACATATTTCTGCGTCAACTGAGATACTCTCTGCGCCAGAACCGAAGACAATTTCAATGCCATCTGCGGATTCTTAGCAAAAAAACTCTTAACATCTTTTTCTTCAATTTTCAGAAGAACTGAATCGGTCATTGCAACCGCAGTCGCAATTCTCGGAACTTTGAGCAGGCAACTGGTTGTTCCCAAAAATGCCCCCCGCCCAAACAGTTTCCCCAGATGAATAGAATTCTTATATACTCCGATCTCACCCGACTGAATAACATACAAGTCATTCCCGGACGCATCACCCTCCCGAAAGACAATCTCTCCCTTCTTATATTTTCTGACAAGATTTTTCAGAGTTTTAGATTTAGAAGTTGCCTTCTTAGATAAACGCTTGAATTTACGTCCACGCATAAGGTCAATTGCTGACTGCTTCTTTAAAACAACAATTACATCATCCTGAGAAATATAACCGGCCTCAATAAGGATTTCACCTATTTTACGGGCTTTCCCCCTCTTGAGTATTTCTTTCTGATAGCTAAGCGCATCTTTGAGTTTCCCCGGAGTGATTTTTTTAGATTTGAGTAATAACTGTCCAAAAAGCCTCTCCTTACGAAAAAGCTCTCTAGTCGAATGATTATTTGCTTTTGGCAGTTTCTTTTTGGGATTAATTCCGATTGCTTTATGTGTAGCTGCCATTTTCCAGATTCACACTTTTTTTAATATTTTTAAACATGCCCGATTCAGAGTAAAAATAATATACAACTTTTGCCGATGTTGTTAATATTTGATTATAAAAGGTTTTCAAAATCTGTCAATTATATTTCCTAATCAATTATTGTTCTTGAAATCATGGTAACACCATTTGTTCATTTTTTTTACTCATACTGCATTTTTTCATTAATTATCATCTATTATTTGACCTTTTTACAATAATAGTTTAAAATTATATTTATGGCAGATTTATAACCTATTCAATATACGAAGGAGTTAATATGTTTAAAATTAAATTACGGTACCTGATAATTTTATTATTATTTGGTATATTTATACCGCAAGTACAGGCAAAAGAAATCAATCTGTTCGATGGCCTGATTAGAATACAAACTTCAGATGACGATAATCATCCCAGACGCCGGGACCGAGATCGTGATGGTCATTATGAGATAATCAACGGCAAACTGGTCTGGGTTGAAGAAGTCTATGATTCAGAAGACCATATCATTGATAACCAGCCGGAGATGTGGGTTCTGCTTACACGTATCCAGAATGATGACTTCGACTGGGTTATTATCCCGGTTAAGGATAAGCATAAAATCAGAAAATATCTCAACCGCGGTTATCAGCGGAGTATGACCGGGCGCAAGCGTTCCTGTTACGAAATGGGGCGCAAAAAAGAACGACTCTGGAATCGGCACCACGATTTCTGGCAATAAGAAGTTCCTTCCTTTTGCCCTGACATTTTTACTCATAATCAGAGAGTGAAAAAGAGAGACCTGAAATACTTCAGGTCTCTCTTTCCTTCTATAATCTTTCAAACTCCGGCTCGTTGTTACTGGCGTTCCACCCGCCGAAAGCAATATTCAAAAACACTCACTGCCAATATTGAAGAAGCGGTTCCTGAAACAGCCAGGGCAACAATCATTCCGGCAAACCCATAATAATGTGCTCCCAGCCAAGCAGAAGGCACCATAACGATAAAGAACTTTATCAGATCCATAAGTCCTGATAAAAGCGGTTTTCTAATCGCAAAGAATGACTGCTGAGCAATCATATACAATGAAGTCAAAGGATAACATATCGGGATTATCGTCATATATAATACCGTCATATCCTGCACACCATTTATATTATTGAACCATACCGCTATATATCTGGCGCAAACAACCAAGACCACAAGGCCAAAAACAGAGTAAGTTATGATCCACTTATACCCGGTATTCAAAGCTTTACGGGCTCTGTCTTTTTTCCCCGCAGCAAGATTCTGGGACACGAATATCATCAATACCATCGACAGCCCCAAAGCCATCACCATTATCAACTGCTCAACCCTCGAGCCGGCACTGAGCGCTGCAACCGCATTCTTACCAAGACTTGCCGCAATGGTAGTAATACCGAATATTCCTATCGGAAGTGAAATTTTCCCAACGATACCGGGCAGAGCATAAAAGAGCAGTTCCTTCCATTCATGCAGCATCTCCTCCAGACGCGGCATCGTTTTAGCTATTAAATGCCATTTTAAGACCAGCCACAAAGAAACCACTGCAGTCAGAACTCGAGCAATAACAGTGGCAATTGCCGCGCCTTTTACTCCCATCGCGGGTATGAATCCCAGACCGAAGATCAAGACAGGATCCAAGATGATATTTACAACCGACCCGATAATCATTATCATTCCGGGCCAGAACGTATTACCATACCCGCGCATTGCATTATTACAGGTCATAGGTATCAGCATAAAGATACACCCGCCGTACCAGATATACATATAATCACGCAGCAGCGGCAGCTGCTCCACACGTGCTCCCATAAAGCGGAAAAGAGGATCTACAGTAAACAGACCAATAATAGTCACCACCGCCGCAAACAGGACTACAAGGATCACCGAATCACGGGTTATACGCCGCGCCAGATCATGATTCCCCGCTCCGTATGCCCTTGAGATTAAAGTAGTAACAGCGATGCCCATCCCTATAGCAATAGAACCTATCGCAAAGACTACCGGAAAAGTCATTGATATTGACGAAAGAAACAGACTCTCGGCGTCTTCAGGTAGTGATTTATCCAACTGCGAAACAAACCAGCTGTCAGCAAAGTTAAATGCCGTTACTGCAAAAAAGCCGCAAAGCTGTGGAATTAAAAGCTTTACCAGAGACTCCGATATCGACCCTGCCAGCAAATCCACCTTATTTTTCATTTGTATCTCCTATAATTTATGACATTTAGTACAGTATTGACTAATGGTCACAAATCATAGAATACCCAAAATAAAATTAAAATCAATAGACTATTAAATTATAATCTTACCCGCACTTATAATCTGGCAATATCACAAAAAGAGGATGACCAGCGATGTGATCACCCTCCCTCTTGTATCGTTCCCTCCACGGGTCGAATTTATTATTGGTACAAACATTATATACGTAAATACTTCAAAATTGCCATTCATACCGGCAGAGGATCATGATGACCGCACAATCAACCGCCTTGTGAAAGAACAATTACCGGAAGAATTCCAAATGAGCGGTTATCTTCCGGTTTAATTACTACTTACTACCCAATCAGTGATAGAGCATTCTGACTAAGCTGGTTAGCCTGTGCCAGCATTGAAGTACCGGCCTGAACCATAATCTGGTTCTTAGAGAACTCTGTTGACTCAGAAGCCATATCAGCATCACGAATGTATGACTCGGTCTTGGTGATATTCTCAATAGCAACATTAAGGCTGTTCGCATTGGTCTCCAGCATATTGGACTGGAATGCACCGATATTAGCGCGCAGACCGGATACATCCTCAATTGCCTGGTCGATGATTTCCAGAGCCTTTACCGGATCCTGAGCCAGACTTGCCCAGCCGCCTGAAAGCATATCGTTGATTGACAGAGTTTTCTCAGACTGCAGATCGGTCTCGAATGAATCGGTGAAGCTTACACGACCAAGTTCGGTAGCAGTCATGTTCTTGAGTGAAAGTACGGTTCTCTCCTGATCACCGGATCCCTCACCAAGCTGGAACTGCATGCCGCCTTCCCAGTCACCCAGAGTCTCAGTTGTACTGTGAAGAGCATGTATCGCATAGTTGTCCTCATCATTGTACATCTCTCCGGCTCTTGATGCCCAGGCACCCTCATCATAACCTACAGCTGCAATAGTAGTAGCACCGAGTGAGCCTTCATTGAAAACGATCTTGGCAGTTGTATCAAGGTTGGTTATTGTGCCTTCAGTACCTTCAAGTTTGAGTTCCTGACCATTGAGCGAGATAGTAGCATCTCGTCCATACTCGGTCCAGTCCTCACCGTCAAGTCCGGCATCTATCAGTACCGCTCCATCATTCTCGCTGTACCTGCTGAAGATTGCACCTTCATGCTGATCCACCTTGACAAACTGATTTGAACCATAATCATCGGCTGAAATACGCAGTGCAAGATTTTCAGAAGTTATAGTGGTCTCGAATGAAAGATCCTGAGTTGCAGTACTCATATTGAAGTTAAAAGTACCGTACAGCCCGGATGTAGTTCCATTGGATCCGGCATCTGAAGCATAAACACGGATAGAATTGCCGTTAGCACTGTCAGTTGTTAAATCTACTTTATCAGAGATAGCAACCAGATCTTCATCACGCATTCTCGCATCTTTATAGATGAATATCTGTGACAATTTTCCTTCACCATTATCAGTACCGTCCTTGAGATCAGCCTTGACATACAGCTTACCGGTTTCATCGGTATTTTCACCCAACTTGATACCACTCAGGTAAGAACCTGATTCTACAAAATGAGTATTAGTTGTTGAACCGGCTGTTGATGAAGCTAAAGCAAGATCATCGAAACTTACAGTCTCAGAACCGACAGTTCCTGATTCCTGGAAGACACCAAGCTGAAGGGTTGCGGTCATACCGGCAGAGAGTCCGGATGAGAAGGTAAGATCAAGACCATTGAAATCAGAATTATTAACCGCCATAACCTGAGTATCACCGCTGGAATCAACATCACCCTCAGCGACCTTCATGGTCATAGCAGAATCTTTATAGATTTCAAAGGTATCATCATCGATCATCTTGAGATAAGCACGTCCGTAACCGTCGATGTTCTTACCCATTACCAGGTCACTGACATTTGAATCTGTAGATACACTGGCGACACCAGTAGTAGTAATTTCACCCAGCTCGGTCCGGTTGAAGACATCAGCCTGAGTTGAGGTGTGAGCTGCTGTACCGATGTCCTGAGTATTACCTGCAGCAAGATCGGTCACAGTCGCATTTGAATCATAAACCAATGTTGCTTCAACACCTGTAGAATCCTTTACGGAATTGATTGAAGTAACCATTTCACCAAGATGAGTACCCTTGGCAAAGCTCAGATAACGGCTGCCCTGATTACCACTGAGGGTGAAAGCCTGATCATCTGTAAGAGTATAATTCTTGGTAGAATCAGCATTACCGGTTACTACCTGGGTTGCAGCTGATTCATTCTTTGAAATTTCAAAGTAAGCCTTCTGCGCTTCATTACCGTTATCAACATCCTCACTTAAAGAGTTAGTGCCGACACCGGAGAAATTAATATTCATCTTGAAGTCGTCACGCTTGAAGATCTGACGGATATCTGAAAGGTTTTCATTTACCAGTTTCATATCCATACTGTCGGTAACCATTACAGAACTGTCATACTGCAGTTCCTTATTACCGTTGAGTAAGAACTGGTCAGAGAACTTGGTCGTACGTGCAATACGGTCAAGTGTCTGAATTGATGAGTCAACTTCAGCCTGGTCGGCGGCCACCTGCTCAGGTGAGGTAACACCATTATTGGCAGAGTGTACAGCAAGCTGACGCATCTTCTTTAGAATGTTATTCATCTCATTGAGCGCACCTTCAGCAATACCAAGAACATTATTTGCTTCCTGTGTATTCTGTACCGCACGTTCCAGACCAACATTCTGCGCTCTCAACTGTTCAGAGATAACCAGACCTGAAGGGTCATCTTTACCACTGTTAATCTTATAACCAGTAGAGAGTCGGGTAAGAGAAGTACTCATTTTTGCATTATTTGCATTTAGAGTATTCTGCGCACTGAGTGCATTAAGATTGTTTGCAACGATCATAGGCATAGTGATTTCCTCCTTGAAATCATAATTTAAACTGAAAGCCATCCTTGACTTTCAAAGAATCACTTTTGCAACAAGCCGGCGTGATTCAAAATACCGTAAAATTATACTACCAAAATAATGCTGTAAAAAATATAAACCCAATATTCTTTACCACACAATAAATCATAAATTCTTTATTTCTCTCCTACACCTCCTTTCTGAGTATGTACGAGTATCATATTGAATGAATTACCCGCTCTGAATTTATTCCTACTCAAAAGAAACAACTGTATAAAATAATAATCCTCTTTAAAGGAAAATAGTCCATACCGAATGCCGGTGCACAATCAGCAGCTAAAGCGTAAAAAAAAGTTAATACGCCACACCGCAATGCAACAGGGCATCTGCAGAAATCCGCTTACAGGAGCGAAAAATAAATTGTATATTCAGTTTTATAACGTCAGGAGCATAGAGAGATAGCGGTTCATTGCCGTATCATAATGTTATCCTGTACGTTTCTCCATCATTGTTATCGGTCGCTGTAAAAAAACCTTAAGCGATATTTTTAATAACCACTATTTTTTTTGCAAGAAACCACCAGGCCCTTGAGTATACGGCCAAAATCCGTATTATACCACGCAGTTTTCAGCCTTTTTCACACTGTCCATCGTACAAACGGCCGGATAGCCCAAGACCAGCCAGATACTTTGCTTTACAATAATATCTGGTGTTCACACACTGAAAGCATCATGCTATCTTCTCATTTCTTTAACTGAATATTGATCTTTTCCCGAAATTTTTATTACAAATAACAGCGGGGCAGTTATCAACTGCCCCGCTGTTAACATCTAAAAAATTATTTTTTTACTTTAAAACGGCGCCCGCTCATCCTCACGCAGACCGGCAATACTTCCCTCCTGCTCCTGTCGGTACTTGCCCTGACCCAGATTAGACCCGCCACCGAAATAACGGGCATAGAATTCATCCATATCAATCAGAATCTCACGCGCCTTGCCTTCGCGGAACGGACCGAGAATACCCGCTTCCGCCAACTGATCGACTATTCTGCTCGCCCTGCCGTAACCAATCCCCAACTTCCGCTGCAGCAGTGATACCGAACCCCGCTGTGACTCGATTATACGCTCTGCCGCCTCAAGAAAATACTCATCATAATCCGTAATATCCGTCTCACCCGCATTACCGCCAATTACCGGACCTTCAAGCGCAGTATGATATTCCGGATTCTTCTGCTCTTTACAATGACCTACTACTCTAAACAACTCCTCATCACTCACAAACACACCCTGTGAACGCATCACCTTACTTACTCCCGGTGGCAGATACAGCATATCACCCTGACCGAGCAACGACTCCGCTCCCATCTGGTCAAGAATAATCCGGCTATCAATCTTACTAGCCACCTGAAAAGCGATTCTCGCCGGCATATTCGCTTTAATAAGACCGGTTATAACATCGGTAGACGGCCTCTGAGTCGCCAGTATAAGATGAATACCCACTGCTCGGCTCTTTGCCGCCAGACGGGCAATATGATTTTCAACATCCTTCTTCGCCACCATCATCAGATCTGCAAGCTCATCAATAATAATAACAATATACGGAAGTTTACGAGGGAAGTGTTCAAGCTCTTCTTCACCATATACCGTGCTTACCCGCCGTTCCATCTCCGCTTCTGAAAGCGCATTGAATTTGGCAAGATTATTCACACTTACCATACTCAGCTTTTCATAACGCTGATCCATCTCCTGACATGCCCACTCAAGTACCCCTACCGCTTTCTGCATATCGGTAATAACCGGACTCATCAGATGCGGTATATCCCGGAAGCGTGAAAGCTCTACCACCTTAGGGTCCACCATAATAAGCTTGCATTCATCATAACGCAGACAGGTAAGAAATGACATAATAATAGAATTTATACAGACAGATTTACCACTGCCGGTAGCACCGGCTATCAGCAGATGCGGCATCTTCGCCAGATCCGCAACAATCGGTTTGCCGGATACATCCTTGGCCAGACAGAGCGGCAGAGCCTGCTTTCTCTTCTGGATATTTACCGCTTCAACCACCTCACGCAATGTCACCAGTTCCTGATCAATATTGGGTATTTCAATACCAATGGTATCCTTACCCGGAATCGGCGCTATAATCCGGATGCTGGGTGCTTTAAGAACCATAGCAATGTTATCCTGCAGACCACAGACCCGGCTAAGCTTGATCCCGGGGGCAAGACTCACCTCAAACTGAGTAATTCTCGGACCACGTTCAATATGTACAACCTGCCCCTGAATCTTAAAATCTGTAAGAAGATTCTCCAGAATTTTTGCCCTCTTGGCTAAAGCCGCCGGATTTCCACCCTTATGCTCCGGTACCGGATCAAGAAGATCCAGAGGAGGAAGTTCATACGGATGTGCTTTTTCAGCAGAAGCCGCGGCCTCGCGCTCCGCCTGCTTACGCTGCTCAGCTTCAACTCTGGCTTTTTTAAGTGCTTCCTGCTCGGCCAGTCTGGCGTATGGGTTGTCAGTACCTACCTCATCATCTGCTGCATTCAAAAGCTCTTCACTCTCTTCCTGCGGCTCAAACTCCTCGTCATAATCAGCAGTGTCCCTGTCAGCAATATCCATGCCGTAGTTATCAGAAGAGATTTCCTCTTCTGGGGAAAATTCCGCAGATGCCTCATCTGACTCGGCTCTAAAGTCGACTGCAGAAGGAGCAGAGACATCACCATCTGCAATAATATCAACCACGGGATCCATTGACGAATCGGCAGCAGCTTCTGAAACGGAAATTTCACGATTAATAATCACCCGCTCCTTCATACTTCTTGGTTCACTCTCAACCTTGGCATCATCTACTACCGCCGCTTCAATATCAAAACCTGAATCCTCTTCTGAATCTTCGGTTTCAGGGGTAAGAATTTCAGACTCCACTCTTTCGGCACGCTGATTCATTCTCTCCTTCGCTGCTTTTCTAGCCCCCCGTACCGGAGCCGCCACTCCAGCACCCGCTGTCAGCATTGCACGTTTAAGTTTTGGAGAAAAGACCTCTTTCCCTCCCTTGCAAACCTTTACTGACGTACGTAATGTTGATATAAACATATGTACCAGACTCTCCCCAAGCCACTCAGCGGCAGAAAAGACCCGGGTACCACAGGCCAGCACCATACCGGTAACAAAGATAACAGTGCTCATCATAAAGACACCAAGTCCACCGCCATAGAGATTGGCATAAGGTAATACTATCTCTGAAAGTAACCCTCCTGAATAAAAATCACCACTGCCCATAAGACCGCTGAACAGTGATACGGCAAACAACATCAGAACTCCGCCAAGCACATTGACCCAGGTACCAAAGAAACGTCCCTTCTTCATTACCAGCGAACCCCAGAAAAATACCAGCAAAGCCAGAAAAAACGACGCAATCTTACCAAAACTGAGAATGCTGCCATAAGCCAGCCAGGATCCAATCAGTCCGGTGCTGCAATAATTACCACCATTAATTGGATCAAGGGTAATATCAGCTGTCAAAAAGGAGAGTACCATAAAGATGCTGGCACCGCACAAAAACAGTCCTGTAAAGAATGCCGCATAGGCAGTTCTTCCCTGAGCCTGACGTGGAGTCTCTTTCTTTGCTTTCTTACCCTTTGCCATAATAACTATACCTTCTTTCTACACCTGTTATCCATAACCAGTCATCCGGCATACCGGATGCTGCAAAAATTCAATTCTATCCAGCTATAAAACCAAAATATATCAACCCTGCAACACCAACAAGCGCGCAGTAAAGTGCGAACCACTCCAGCTTTTTGTTTTTTACAATCTTAAGCATTATTCTGGCGGCAAACAAACCACTCAGTAAAGCTACGATACAACCGGTAAGAGCAGGACCAAGCGGCAAATCCAGCAACTGCTGCGGGTCTTTGACAAAATTCAAAAGATTAGCCCCAAGTACTGCCGGAACCATCAGAAAGAAGCTGAATTTAACCGCAGCCTCACGTTCAAGCTTAAGCAGTATTCCACCCGCTATTGTCGAGCCGCTTCTGCTGACTCCCGGAAACATCCCAAGTACCTGAAAACAACCTATTAATAATGACCTTAAAAATCCCGTTTCCTTCAGAAGAATACTGCTTTTTGCCGCCCGCTGCGCCAGCATCAGAAGTGACGCAGTCAGCATAAGGCAACAGCAGATTACCAAAGGCCTCTGAGCCAGTCCTTCAATATTATCCTTGAAGGTAATGCCTATTATTCCCGCAGGAATAGAACCTGCAATTATATAACCGCAAACGACCCAGCGCCGAGAACTCTTAAGGATATCTATAATATCTTTATAAAACGCCCCTATAACAGCCAGTACCGTTGCCAGATGCAGCAAAATATCATAAGCGAAGTTTTCTACTACACCATGTCCCAGATGTTCAGCCAGCGCCAGATGCGCACTGCTAGATACCGGCAGAAATTCTGTCATCCCCTGAATGAAACCAAGGATAACCGCCCACGCATAACTAAGACCGGAAGTATCCATCTTTATTCTTTCCCCGTACTGCCGAAACCGCCGGCTCCACGCTGTGATTCAGGTAGTTCGGAAACCACTTCTATATCAGCCTGCAATACCTCCTGCAAGACCAATTGAGCTATTCTATCCCCTCTTTTGATCTCAAAATTCTCTTGAGAAGTATTAGCGAGTATTATTCCAACCGGGCCGCGGTAATCGGCATCTATTGTTCCTGGTGAATTAGTGACGGTAATTCCATGCTTTAGAGCCAGTCCCGAACGCGGACGCACCTGAATCTCATAACCGGGAGCTATAGCCATGCGCAGACCTGTCGGTATAAGCTTTATCTCTCCGGGCTTAAGGACAACTTCCGTCTCAACCGCCGCCCTGACATCCATCCCGCTGGCACTAAGACTCTGATACTCAGGCAATTGAATATCTTCACAGCCTGCATCAACTGTTATCAGCAGCTTGACTCTTTTCATATATTATTCTCCAATATAAAGTTATAATTATCAGTTGAATTTTAAATTAACAAATACTCTAATAATATCGACAACTTCCTCCGAAGACTCCACTCAAACTGCTAAAGACAGTGCAATTTAATTAACAAAAAAAGCTTCCCCGGATATTCCGGAGAAGCTAAAAAAATTTTAATTTTAAATCTTTAAATTTACGCCATATCTTTCAGACGCTTTAGAGCGCGAACCTTGATCTTGTTATGAGCTGGTTTAGCTGGTTTTGTGCCAACCTCACCAGTGAATGGATTGGTCCAGTTCTTTACAGCCTTCTGAGCAGGAACCTTCTTTTTCTCAATCTTGAGAATTCCCGGCAACTGGAAGCTACCCGGTTTCTTCAGTTCAGCTTCAAGAATTACAGGCAGACTATCAATTACAGAAGAGACCTGTTTCTTTTCAAGTTCAGTCATTTCGGCTATAGTAGCGATGAGCTGTGTCTTTGTAAGAGGCTTGGTCTTATCTCTTGCGACGGTAGTAGCAACTTTTTTAGTTGTCTTCTTTGCCACTTTCTTAGCTACCTTCTTGGCAGCTTTTTTAGTTGTTTTCTTTGCCACTTTCTTAGCAGCCTTCTTAGCTGTCTTCTTTGCCACTTTCTTAGCCATAATTTTCTCCCGCTTTTTTTGTGAAATAAAAAGGTATAATATTTTTAGAAGCAATAAACCATTTAGTATTTAAGCTTTAATCTACCTGTATTAATAGTAAATAGCAACTAAAAAGCTGTAAAAAAACACCGTTTTTAATATTTTTTTTCACCCGCTAAGCCTCTACAGCCATAATAACACCACGGTACACTCATTTAATCAGAGAGACAAAGAACACTCAGAGTACTTTATATCAAGTCTCAAACATTAAAATTCAATACATTAAACACGCACTTTTATAACACGCCGTATCCAAAATAATGAAGCGAAAATATTGAAATAGCTTGAGCAAAACTTTATAGCTTTTTTTTACTTTATCCCTATAATCATAGAGATAAAAATAACATTATTCACTTTTACTATTCCATAAATTTACGGATATAATTATAAGCGCACACAGAAAGGATTTTATCATGGCCAAAAAAAAGACAGCCAAAAAGTGTAAAACCAAACAGGCTGCTGCCAGTAAGAAAACAGCACCCAAAGCTAAAAACAGCACCCGCAAAAAAAGTATTTACATTAATGACGGTATAAAAAATATTCAGGAAAACGGCAGTCGAATTTTTGCCGGAAATAAAAAACTTCTCGGCGCATCAGGTCTGCTGAAAGCCGCCGGCATCATAAAAAATCTCAAAGAATCTCAAAAACAATATGTAACTATTATTAATTCCTACACCAACCAGATACCCGGACACGCTCATCTCAGAGAGATGGAAGACTACCTTGAAAAGGAACTTAAACGCCTTGGTTATAATGTATGGAAAGCCAATATCGGCGGCGCGGTCTGTGATGGTATTGCCATGGGACACTTCGGTATGAAGTATTCTCTGGCTTCACGCGAACTTATAACCGATCAGATAGAGACTATACTCTCAGCTCATCCTTGTGACGGCTGGATTGGTATCGGAAACTGCGATAAGATTGTACCTGGAATGTATAATGCCATGGCACGTATAAACATACCGGCTGTTTATGTCTCAGGCGGCCCAATGCTTGCCGGAAAGAATGGCGAAGACCTGATCACCATCTTTGAGGGTATCGGTAAAAATTCAGTCGGAAAGATGTCAGATACCGCTCTTGAACGTCTGGCTATGCGCGCCTGCCCCAGCTGCGGTTCCTGCTCCGGCATGTTTACAGCCAACTCAATGAATTGCCTTGGAGAAGTAATCGGACTGGCGCTAAAAGGTAACGGCACTATCACCGCCGAGGTCTGGGCCGACAAGAAAAAGACAAAGACCAAACTGAATCCTGCACGTATCCAGCTGTTTAAAGATGCTGCCAAAGCACTCAAGAACTGCATTGACAACAATATCAGGCCACTCGATATAATCTCACGGGATTCTATTGACAACGCCTTCATCGTTGATATGGCAATGGGCGGCAGTACCAATACAATTCTGCATACCCTCTCACTTGCCAGTTCCGCCGGTATCAAGTATGACCTGAAACGCATTAACACCATCTCAAAAAAGGTACCATGCATCTGTAAAGTTTCCCCATCCCGTCCGGAAGTCCACATGGAGGATGTACACCTCAGCGGCGGCATACCCTGTATAATGAAGGAGATCGCGGACATTACGCCTTTAAAGCTTGAATGTCAGACCATAACCGGCACCCTGGCTGATAACCTTAAAGGAGCGCCAAAACCGGATGGCAATGTTATTCGTACCAAAGAAGAGCCTTTCAGCAAAGATGGAGGCCTCACAGTACTCTTCGGCAACATCGCCAGACAGGGCGCAGTTGTAAAGACAGCGGGAGTAACTGAAGACATGAAGGTCTTCAGCGGTCCGGCTGTAATCTTTGAATCACAGGAAGACGCTCTTGACGGCATCCTCGCCGGCAAGGTAAAAGACGGTGACGTTGTAGTTATCCGCTATGAAGGTCCTAAGGGTGGTCCGGGTATGCAGGAAATGCTCTCACCAACCGCGGCTCTAAGTGGTGCCAACATCAAAGCAGCTCTTATCACTGATGGGCGTTTCAGCGGCGGAACTCGTGGACTATGCATTGGCCATGTATCCCCTGAAGCGGCTTCAGGCGGTGAAATTGCAATTATAAAAAATGGTGACATTATCGATATCGATACTAAAAAACGGAGCATGAACCTTAAAGTAAGCGCTGAAGAAATCGAAAAGCGCATGCAGAAACTTGGCGAATTCACCCCAAAGGTCAAACGCGGCTGGCTGGCACGTTACTCTGCGCACGCAACCAGTGCCGACTGCGGTGGTGTTCTTGACATGTAAAATATTATAATATTTAGCGGGTACTGAAATAAAAATATTGCAGTACCCGGTTTAATTATTATAATCAATAAAATTCTCTGGGGAGATATTATAATTAATAACAGTCAATAATGATAAAGGATAACAACTATGGCAGAAGAAGTTACAAATAATCAGGAAAAACATACCACAGCTTCGGAGGATACCTTTGCTCACAAAGTAGCGGCAAAATTAAAAAAGGTCTCTATAGCTCTGATAATAGTAATAGCCATAGCCGTAGCTATTTCCATTTTCAGTGAGCGTAAAGAAGCAGCAAAAATTGACTCATGGAATAAAATCCTGCAGGCAACCTTCACCGCCCAGACCGAACTGGAGAGTATTTCAACCGAAGTTTCCAAAGCGACTGCTGAAATCCCCGGTACAACTGCGGCACAATATGGCGATATGCTGGTTATAGGAGATTCAGGTATCACCTATGACAAAGAAAAGCTGGAAATGGCGAAAAAAGCCGCCGAAGACTTTATCAAGACCGACCCCAAGAACCCGTTCATCAATCAGGTAAAACTTGATTATGGAACAGTACTTTTTAATCTGGGTGACTATGACGGTGCTATTAAAGAGTATCAGGAAGTCATAAATTCCAAAGAAAAATATCTGACTCACGAAGCACTGCTATATAAAGGAATAACCCAGGAAAAACTCGGGAAGGATAGCGATGCGATAGCGACATATACAAGTGTGATTGATGATGTTGCTAGCAAAGATAATCCAACACTGCTTAACTTTGCTGACTACGCTAGGTTTGCCCGAACTCAGCTACAAAGTAAAAAAACTAAAAACTAGCTTTAAATAGATACGACAATAAAGAAAATACAGAAGGGCTGGCTCTATTAGGAGTTGAAAGCCCTTCTTTTTTTTATACAATAAGTGTATCTATTCTTTAATATTATTATATCAGGAGTCCAAAATGCGAACCGCCTCAGTCAGCCGCCAAACCGCGGAAACATCTATTGTCATGGAACTTAATATTGATGGCAAAGGCAAAACCGATATCTTAACAGGCGTTGGCTTCTTCGACCATATGCTTACCCTCTTCGCCCGACATGCTCTATTTGATCTGACAGTAAAAGCCACCGGTGACACCGATGTCGATGCACATCACACGGTTGAAGATATCGGTATCTGTCTGGGAAAGTGCCTTGAGGAGGCAATAGGGGATAAAAAAGGAATTAAACGTTACGGCTCCATGCTGCTACCGATGGAAGAAGCGCTCTGCCGGATTGTTCTTGATATTTCCGGACGCCCTCTTCTTGAATACCGGGCTGTAATACCGGCAGAGAAATGCGGTGATTTCGACACCTGTCTCGGCAGAGAATTTATGCGCGCCCTCTGTGTTAATGCCGGCATCAACATGCATGTCGATCTTCTGGCAGGATCCGATCCTCACCACTGTCTGGAAGCAATATTTAAAGGCAGCGGCCGGGCGCTTAGAGAGGCTCTCAGCAATGATGAACGCGAAGATGGCATCCCGTCCAGCAAAGGCTCGTTATAATTCATTTCTACAATATTTTACAGTTATGCGGCATCAGCAAAATGAGGATTTTTTAAATGAAGTATTCAGCGAATTTAATGAAATTTCTTCTATTCACCATAATCATATCTTTAACAGGACCTCTCTACTCTGCAGATCAGCAGATACTAAATCATGCGATCCTGCTCAATGTAAACGGCAGAAAAGTTACCAGATCACAGCTTGATACAATGGGTGAAATTCTCTTCAAAATGAACTATCCTAACCGCGATGAGACTAATATCAATGAAGCGGAGATCGAAGCCCTCAGTGCCAATGCATTAAAAGAGCTAATAATAATCTATCTCACAGAAGATGCATATACCGATATTATGAATGATGATGAGTCAAGAAATGATTTTGATATAACCTCAAGTCAGGTCGAGCATGAACTGAAAACAATGAATGTCGGCAAGCTGAAGAATACGCCGCTGGCAGAAAGGTTTGCGCGTTCAAATATCATCAGACGTAATATAGTCTACTCCACTAAATCCGGGATGGATGCCTCTCCCCGCGAAGTAAAACTCTTTTATGTTAAAAACCGCAAAACAATCTTTACCGAGCAGCGTAAAGTCCGTATTCGTGAAATATTCCTCAGCAGTGATAAAAGCAATGAAAGTCTGAGTAAAAAGCAAGCCTTCATGCTCTATAACAACCTGCGGCAGTACCCTGTAGAAAAACGTCTGAAAATGTTCCCGGAAATGGCAAAAGAATTCAGCCGGGACCGTTTTGCACAGGAATCAGGCCTTATCGTAACCGGGACTCCCGGCAATTTCTTTCCTCAGGACTTTGATTTCAAACGCCGCGACGGCAGCCTGTTCTTTCCCAAAGAGATGATTCAGGCAATTCATGAATTAAATGCCCGAGGCGATATAATAATAACTAAAAGTGATAAGGGCTGGCATATAATTCTTCTTGAAGCGATAAAGGGTGGAAAAAATATACCGTTCCAGAAAGTCCGTTCAATAATTGAAAACTATCTGGGTGACCGTAAATACGAAGAAGCATATTATGAATGGCTCAAAAGCAGGGTATCAAAAAATAAGATCACCTGGAATGATGGTGAACCATTCCAACAGGACAAAATCACCACCAAACCGGATCCTGAAGAGACTCTGAGATTCTTCAGAAACCAACTGCAGTTATATATAGAACAGCAGAAAAATTCTCAAACAAGGAGATAACCCATTTGGTAGCTGAATCAACGGTTTATACCTCTAATTCTGAACCAGATAACACATCTCGCCTGACCGAATGCCCGCACTGCCGGCATAGATTTAATACAGGAACCCTCAATGGAGAAATATTCTGCATTGCCTGTGGCGAAAAATTTGATTCCACCAAAAACTCAGCATCCAGTCAAACTGACAATACTGAGGAAGAAATAAACAATATCTCAGATGACTTGAAAAAAAGTATTCGTGCCGGCAGGACATCACGATTTGGAGACTACATTATTCTCAGTGAAGTCGCGCGCGGCGGTATGGGCGTTGTTTATAAAGCAAAGCATAAGACTCTCAAACGTGTTGTCGCTCTGAAAGTAATTAAATCTGCCAATGATGCGAGTAATGAAGATATTAAACGCTTTATTCAGGAAGCAAAAGCGGCAGCAATTCTACGCCACCCGAATATTGTTACAATCCATAATTTCGATGTCTATCGCGGACTCCATTTCTTTACCATGGATTTTATCGATGGTACACCACTCGACCGTATCCTTGAAACCGGACCTCTTCCACCCTATAAAGCCTGCGAATTGATGCGTACCATCGCACAATCCATTGCCTATGCCCACTCACAGGGTGTAGTGCATCGGGATATAAAACCCGGAAACGTAATCATTGATCATGATGGAAATCCAATGCTGACAGACTTTGGTCTGGCGATTAATCTCACCAGCAAAGAAAATGAAGACCGCATGACCAAGAGTGGAGCGATAATGGGGACCCTCCCGTATATTGCTCCGGAGCAGGCTTCAGGAAGGCTTGAAGAAATAGGTACTCTCAGCGATATATATTCTCTGGGAGCTCTATTTTACGAACTGATTACCGGTCGTCCACCTTTTCATGGACTTACTCAATTCGAACTTTTAAAGCAGATAATAAATTTCTATCCGCCTTCACCTAAAAAGCTTATACCCAGACTCAGCAAAGATCTAGATACCATTATAATGAAATGTCTGGAAAAAGAACCCAATCGCCGCTATCAGAGTGCGGCGGAACTTGAAGAAGACTGCAATGCCTTTCTGCATGGTGACATAATAAAAGCCAGACCATCATCACTGATTTATAAGCTGCAAAGAAAATTTATGCAGCGTCCAGCTATCAGCATTATGTTCAGCAGCCTGATACTTATCAGTATCTTCACAATTCTACTACTGAATTACGCCAAGGGAACAACCCAGCAGCTGCAAGAATCACAAGCCAAACAGGAACAGATTAAAAAAGATAAAAACCTGCTCGGCGCTATGCTGAAACGTGACTGGCGTGGTGAATACAGTATTACATTTGATAAAGACGCACGAATCACCGCCAAACTATCTGAAGCACAGAAAAATAAAATCGGCTGGTATAATCCCCGGCTCTGCTCCCCCGACTCGGAAGATTTAGTTATAAGCAGCAAAAAAGACCTTACAGGCATAGCTTTCGGCGCCCCGGTAAATCTGCCGCAGGTCTTTCACGTAAACTTCAAAATACTTGAACCCGAGCTGAATAATGGTCGAATCCGGATATATCTCGATCTTGACAAAAATTTTTACCAAAAGGATACCACCCGCATTATCGAGCTCGGAGTAGAAGGCAGCCCGGGCATAAGAATTATAAAGGGAGACACCGTTCTGGCGGAAATAGGTTCATTCACACTATCACCAAAACAAGCACATAATATTTCAATATATCGTGATATTCAGGATAATGTTATCGTAGTGCAGGTCGACAACAAAGAGGTCATCAGAGGAAATTCCGCCACCGATTCAATCGGTATAGCCGATTCATACATCGGTATCGGTGCGGGAAATGGCAGCTTTAAGCTGAAGGCCATGCAAATCTCGGTTCTGGGGATGAATCAGGAGATGATAAAAAGCAGCCTGCGTCTGGCAGACAGCCTGGCTGCTGAATCCAAAGACCGCGAGGCCGCCAGAGTGCTCTATAAAAAGATACTCAAGGAGCGCACCGACCGCGCAACTTTAATTCAAGCCTATAGCGGTTTCAGCAACACCCTGAGTGATAACCCCCAAAAAATCATCTATGAATGCAACAGTCTGACCGACAGTATATTACAGAGCCGCAGCCGTTACCTTGAACTCGGTGAAACAGACTATCTTGAAGGAATTGCCCTGGCTTCAAGCAATCCCACACAGGCGATTAGCCATTTTAAAGAATCATTCAACCAGGCTTACCGTAATGCACTCAAAGATATAATGCCGGAAAATATCAGCATTAGTGCCTGTTTCCCGGCCGATTTCAAAACAGAAATCTCTGAACTTCTGACCACTGCCACCGGTGGCAAATACAACTGGCAGATAATTAAACCATTAAAGGATAGCTCAGGATACCTTAATATCAGCCAGAATATCGCCGGACAAAGCGGGAAATGCTATATAAAAGAGTTTTTTCAGCTCAACGAGCCCAAACACATTATAATATATCTTGATAACAATAATGATCGACTTTTTATCAATGCCAAAGAATTCACCGATTTTCTAATAGACACTGGCCGAAGCAGACGTTATGCGATAACCGATATACCCGCTGGGGATAATATCATAATTCTTGAGCATAATCTGGCAAATAATACGGATAACACCGCTGAAAAAGAGAATATTCAACTGCGAATAAGAGATCACGATCTGAAATACACTACAGTTTATGGTCTGCTTTCACGTGTAGAAGAAGCATTAATTACCTTCAGAATATCCCCTGATATCGCGGTTAAGCAAATCATTACCCTGCAAAATGACCATACACTGGAATATCTTAAAACCTATTATCCGTCAGAAATTAAATCCCGCGGCATACTCCAGCTGCTGCTGAGTAATGTTGATAAGATGCTTGAAAAGCCCGCCAGTTACAGCAACCATGCCTGGGTTTTTCTTGAAGCAGCCCGCACTTTAGCAGATCCGGGAGACGGCAGTGAACTGGCAATACGCTACAATAAACTTGCCGAACAGCTCATAACTATCGGCAATTTCTCTCAGGCGGGCGATCTCTTCAGCCAGGCAATCACCCTGCAGCCGGACTGGTACCTGCCTCTGGTCAACCGGGCCAAATTACTTTACCGACAGGAAAATTACTGGTATGATGGCGCCAATGCGCTGGATGAAGCATTAAAGCATTTGCCAAACAGTCTGGAACTGCGGCTGCAGATCGCCGGCTTCTACCTTGATCCGGGATATGAGCTGGCCCCTGATCCGCAGAAAAGACTCGATCCAATCCCTGAAAAATCACTGGAAGTAGCCGAAGAAGCCGTAAAACTCAGTAAAAGAAAGAGCCCGGAAGCTCTTACTATCTGTGCGCTGTCACTCGAACTGCTGGGAAAAAATACTGAAGCCGTACACTATGTTCAGGAGGCTATTCTTCTGGAAAACACCCCGGAACGGAAAAAAATCCTCGACCAGCTTAACAGCAAGGTTATTTCCTCAAAAAAGTAAAGACTTTTACACATTAGCAAACAAGTTGTTGACTGTAATAACCATATTCTCTATAATGCCAATATAATGCTTTGCAGGTTTAAGTTTATATTATTAACGATAAACCTCGGAAGAGCGGTGAAAAACCGCCACAGAAGACAAGCTGCTGTGAGTGGCTATCTGTGATCATAAATTACCATAAACTGGTATGCAACCACTGTTTATTTTATAAATGGGAAGGTTTTGATCAACAGAGTTTAACCACAAGTCAGAAGACGGCCTGTAAAGTATTCAGAGACTCCTGTCTGAGTTGATGAATACTAATGGATTTGTGTTAAATCGGCAGCGCTATCACGTTTTCACAGAGTCAAATCTATTATTCATTCCCTTGACGAGTCTCTTTGGTAAAAAATCCGGTCATGTGACCAGTTATTTTTTTAGCTAAGGAGATAGAAATGAGTTTTACCCGTTATATTTTAAGTCTTGCCTGTTTACTTTCATTATGTACCGTAACGCCTTTAGCCAGCAGCTCTCAGGCTGCTGAGAGCAAACCTGTAATCGCTCTTATTGCCTTCGGCACCAGCATTCCAGAAGCACAGCGAAGCTTTGACGAGATAGACAAAGCATTTACCAAAGCTTTCCCTGAGTATGATATTCGCTGGGCGTTTACCGCACAATTTATTATTGATAAGCTGGCAAAAGAAGGGCAGACAACTCTATTCACCCGTAAAGAACCTATCCAGAATCCAGACCAGCTCTTCAAAGAACTCGCTGATAAAGGCG
Organism: Planctomycetota bacterium; assembly: GCA_963677015.1. Classification (GTDB taxonomy): domain Bacteria; phylum Planctomycetota; class SZUA-567; order SZUA-567; family SZUA-567. The sequence goes on along the minus strand of OY781533.1, from coordinate 428,182 downwards.
TAAAAAAAGTATATGTTCAATCCCTGCATGTTGTTCCAGGTGGTGAATATACCGATCTTACCGGTGGTAATACTTTTGGTATAGCCGCAAAATTCGGAGCACCGCTACTGGGATCAGATACAGATATCGCCAAAGTTGCAGAGATACTCTCCCGGGATTTTGGCGGCAGTGATGAGTACACAATTATCTGCGGTCACGGTAACGACCACCACAAATCCTTCAATACCCAGCTGATCAAGTTCAATGATTACATTAAGTCACATTACAAGAATGTACAGCTGGCAACCGTTGAAGGTCCGATAGGCACAGACGCAGCATTTCAGGCTATCAAAGACAGCGGTCTTAAAAAGGTAAAATTCATTCCATTCATGATTGTTGCCGGCGACCATATTACAAATGATGTAATGGGCAATGAACCCGACAGCTGGAGATCAATCATCGATCTTGAATCAACCGTTACTCAGCCTCTAGGTCAAAATCCTGAAATTATTAAGGTGTATATCTCACATCTGAAAGATATTATGCCAAAGTAATTTGAGTAAAAAGCAATAAATCAAATAAATTCCGGCGAATCAATTACATGATTCGCCGGTTTTATTTTGAATAATATGCAGCGGCTTCAACCCAAAGTCTCTTCTTGGGTTTTCACTGTACTCTCCGGTGAAATTTTAATCCTGATATCTTTATACATATGAAATTTACCGGCTGCAGGCAAAATCGGAGCAATAACAATGTTGCCGATTCCAGAACGGTTAAAATCGCCAAGTACTATTTCATTCTGACTCAACAATAGCTTATCCCAATAACCTTTAAGCTCCAGAACTCCCTTTTCATCAGGAATAACCGGTACTCCTCCTAAAAGATCCTTTATACCGTTCTTCTCAAAATAAACCTCAATACGTTCAGCACCGACCGAAATAACCAAATCTCCATGCCCTGCAGCGACAAAACGGTAAGTACCTGAAACCGCCGGAACAATGATACTGCTGCCGCCAAGCCGCACACTGCTGGCCGTAACAATTTCCTCAGACTTCCCGGAAGACATAACCGGAACCTCAATACGACCTGCAAGCAATAGAGAATACCACCGCACTATCTCACTTGATTTCTCATCCGAGTTATCAAGTGCATATGTAATATACCCTTTTCCGGTAGCCACAGCCCCATGGGCATATAAATACAGACCTGCTCCCAAAGACTCCTGAACCGACAACTCAAAAACCGGTAATAATTTTTCTATTGAACCGGGGCGAATATCATTAATACCGATAGAAACCTTCCCGGAATCCAGATTAGCAATCAGCTGTTCCCCGACAACAGTGACCGGAACCTGTCTGTTCGCACCATCAATGACAACCTCCAGCGATTCCGGTTTTCCCGTATCGCCCGACAACGCTTCAACCCGGCGCAAGAAAACCCGCTGAAAAGCATCTAAAAACTCTGACATCTGTTCGAGATATCCAGCCTTGACCGGTGAAATCTGAAGGGTCATATAATCATTCAGTCTGAAGATACTCTCGCGCATTCCTGAGTAATTAAGCTGCGCAGCATCCTTCAGGACAAGATTCACTGTCTCGTTAATTTCAGTTGATACCGCCTCGTTACTCTTGGCAAAAAATTCCAGTATCCTTTCCTGCCACCCCAGCTCTGCAGGATATTTATTTACAATACTGCTAAGCAAGACAGAAGCCTCATTCAAACGTCTGGATTTCAGCAATACCGCTGAACGCTGATACTCGGTTTCTATCTGCTTGGACAGCTCTGTCTGTAAAAGTCTGGTATAAGCGTCATATTCAGTATTTTCAAATTTATCAAATTCAGCTCTATCCAACCTGTAAAGCTCTTTATAGGCGGCAGTCAACTTCTTTTCTGATATCAACCCATCCAGATTTTTCTGCCAGCTATAACGAATATCCGCATCACCGCCGATAGATTTCAAATAAGCAATGTACTCTTGCTGCTCGACCTCAGCCAGATTTTTTTTTCTCAGTCTGGCTCGAATTTTAGAAACAGCATCCTTTCTGGTAATTTTTCCCTGCTCTAAATCCTTCTTCAAAACCTGCAGTTCTTTTACCGAATCCGGAAGTTCTAACAGTTCAAGCAGCTTATCGGCTTCAGCAACCGCGGTTGCGTTACTGCCCTCCGCTATCAAGTGCTCTAAAATGTCTTCAGCCTCTTTATACTCTCCCTGTTCATAAAGTTCGCGACCAGTCTGTAATTCGGTCTCTTCCTGCTGATACAGCTTGTGCTTATACTCTTTATAAACTCTGAAGCCGTAAGATCCTCCTAATAACAACACTACCAGTAAAATCAGCAATTTATAAATCAGTCCGAAACGCATATAGCCGAAACGCTGCGTTCGCAGACGCTGCAAAGCGGCTTCACGTTTTTTCTCCCGGGCACTGCTCAACTTATGGGCTATTTCCTCAAGCTTCTGATAATACTCTGTTGCCGTATTTATTCTCTGACTGACATCGGTACTCATCCCTCTGACAATCAGTTCTGCGAGTTCAGGCGGTATTCTGGAATTTAACTCACGGGGATTTCTAACCTCTCCCTGTAGATGCTGATGCAAAAGTTCTTCAATATGATCTGAATTATACGGCAGCCTGCCGGTAAGAAGCTGATAGAAAGTCACAGATAAAGCATAAATATCAGAGAGCGCGGTATACGGTTCATGACGTATCAGCTCAGGCGCCACATACTGCGGTGTCGTAAAGACCTTGTCTGTGGCCACGACTGATTCTTCAGTCTCATCTTCAGAAGATTCAGTATCAGGCATCTGAGAATCTGAAGCAAGAGAGACCCAGCCTAAATCAATAAACTTTACTGCTCCATCTTCTGTAACCACAATATTATGTGGCTTGACATCACCATGACCCAGACCCCGACTATGCAAAGCATTAAGAGCGTCACAGAGACTCAGTCCATACTCTACCACCTCATCCACCTTCAAACGCTGTTTACGTATACAGCGTGAAAGCAGGTTCTCGCCTTTAATCAGTTCCATAGCACAAAAGACACGACCACCATCCTCGGCAAAATCCGTAATCTTTACAATATTCGGATGCTCAAATTCCAGAGCCTTCGCAAAAATCTTCTCTACCTTTCGGATCCCGCCCTTGAGAAGAATCTGATCATTATGAAAGAGTTTTACCGCCACATCCTCATTCAGTGCCACCTGTCTTCCATGATACACTATACCTTCGGTACCAAGCCCTATTTTTTCAACTATCTGATAACGCCCAAGCCTTTTACCGATCAGTGGATCCTCTGTTTTATCGATAAAGCGCAGCCTGACACGTCCGGCTTCAATTTCATCGTTATGCTTGAGAAGTTTACGCCCAACCATCACACCATTGAGAACCGTACCATTTGCCGAACCGAGATCTTCAAGAAAATACCCTCCGGTCGCTTTAAATATCCGGCAATGTTTTCTTGAAGCTTTTATCGAAGGCAATTTGATATCGCAGTCCTCATCCCTGCCGATTATCAGCTCTTCCGCAATATTGTACTCATGGGTATGTCCCTGACTGGACAGCTCGATTCTTGCCATTATTAAACCGTAAATCTCCACTTATAACCTAGACAGATAATCATAATGATAACATCATATAATAGAACAATTTTAGGCTATTATTAGGCAGTTTCAAGGTTATTTTTATTTAGCGGGCATGCAATTATTCTACCTGTAAACCTGCTTGAATATGTTTGGCACACTAATTATATAATACGATACAAACAAATTTTCCCGGCATAAGCAGAATGTCTTAAAACAAAGAAATGCGGATGATATACAGCATATCACCCGCATAATCGGTAACACCATATGATTTCCAAGCAGCCTTAAATCATTGTAGATTCCCGTTCAATAAAAGTCGTTGGAATTACCAGTGAAGAATCTGTTTCACGTGTACCGTGTATAATATTCAGCATTACCTTGGCAGCAAGCACACCTGCTTCAAGATTCGGCTGACGGATGGTACTCAGTGGCGGACTCGCATAAGCCGAAAAATCACGATCATCAAAACCGACAAGCAGAATATCCTCAGGTACTCTCACACCAAGTTTCTGCAAGCCATACAACACTCCCATCGCCAGCAGATCGGAATAAACCTGGAGTGCCCCGAGCTTATGCTCAATAATCATCGCGGCCGACTCAACTCCGGCAGCAAATATTGAAGCGATATTTGGCGGAAATAGCTCTACTGACTCACGCCCAACTTCCTCGATCGCCCGACGAAATCCTTCCAGCCGTGTCCAGTCATGCTCCTGATGCGAAATACCGAGATAACCAATTCTACCCTCAGTCCTCTGAGCCAGAATCTTTACCGCATCATAAACCCCGGCTGCTCTGTCAATATAAATACCATCGCTACTTTTCTGCGAAGTATCAAGCTGCAGGTAATTAATACCGGCCTGCTTAAATTTATCCAGAGTTTCATCAATATTATAAAACCGCCCGGTCAGCAATAAGACCCCTACCGGCTTTTCAATAAGTATCTGACGAAGTATTTTGTCCTTATAATCTCTATCCTTTTCATGCATACTCACAAGTATCACCTGATACCCGGCTTTACGCATTTCCTCTTCAAACGCCGTAAACTTCCTGACAAAAAGTTCATCCATATCCCAGCTTATAACATATACTTCATCAGAAACACTGGAACGGAGATTCTTCGCCGCCCGATTGGACACATAACCAATGCGCTCCGCTTCCGCTAAAATTTTTTCCCGCAGTTCTTTACGCACATAACCGCTATTATTAACCGCTCTGCTTACAGTTTTTATGGATACCCCGGTAATTTTTGCAATATCCTTCAATGTTGCCATCATACCTCCCGCACTTATATTCTGCCCACTGTAACTATTAAAACATGACCACGTTGACATATCATAAGATATCTAGCAGTAAACATATACAATAGTATACCAGACCAACCTACAGTACCAGTATAATTTCAAAATAAGAATAAATTATTTGACTAAGCAGGATGTATACTGTATTATGACAACGTTGACATATATTTTAATAATATTCACTATAGGAGAAGATCATGCCCTTTATCAATGAGAATTTCTGCCTCAGTTGTGCTGCAGCTGAACGGCTATATCATGATTATGCCAAAGACATGCCTATTATCGACTACCACTGCCATCTTATTCCCAAGCAGATAGAGACCGATTTCAAATGGGAAAATCTGACACAGGTATGGCTTTATGGCGATCATTATAAATGGCGGGCGATGCGTAGTAATGGCATTTCAGAAAAATTCTGCACCGGTGACGCAACTGACCGTGAAAAATTTGATAAATGGGCCGAAACCGTACCGGCAACTTTACGTAATCCGCTCTATCACTGGACGCATCTTGAATTGAAACGCTACTTCAATTGCGATACACTTCTTTCAGCTGCTACCGCCGATGAAATCTGGGAAACTGGTGTCTCACGTATGCAGGAGCCGGACTTTAGCGCCCGAGGACTGATGAAAATGAGCAAGGTGGAGCTTGTCTGCACCACCGACGACCCCTGCGACGACCTTGCTTCACATCTGGCACTCAGAGAAGACAACACTTTTAACATCAAAGTTCTTCCTACCTGGAGACCGGATAAAGGCATGGCAGTAGAGAATGTTGAATCCTTTAACTCCTGGATAGATGGCTTGGAAGCAGCTTCTGAAACTGCGATATCAGATTTCACTGCTTATCTCGACGCCTTGAAAAAACGCCACGACTTCTTCCACAGTGTTGGCTGCAGACTGTCAGACCACGGTATCAATACCGCTTACGCAGAAGACTATACCGACACAGAAATTAATTCTATATTCAATAGTTTACGTGCCGGCAGAGAAATATCACTCACAGAACAGTTACAGTTCAAATCCGCAATGCTTTACTATTTTGGAAAGATGGATCATGAAAAGAACTGGACGCAGCAGTTCCATTTCGGAGCACAGCGTAACAATAACACCAGATTCCTGGAACTCCTCGGTCCGGATACCGGCTTTGACTCCATAGGTGATGAACCGATTGCCGCGCCGCTGGCAAAACTGCTTAACCGGCTCGACAGCGAAAAGTCACTGGCCAAGACCATACTGTACAATTTAAATCCGCGTGATAACGAACTTCTGGCAACCATGCTCGGCAACTTCCAGGACGGTAGTGTACCAGGAAAGATGCAGTTCGGCAGCGGCTGGTGGTTTTTGGATCAGATGGACGGCATGACCAGACAGATAGAATCACTCTCACAGCTTGGTCTGCTTTCACGATTTGTAGGCATGCTCACAGACTCACGCTCTTTCCTCAGTTATACCCGTCACGATTACTTCCGCAGAATTCTCTGTAATATTCTGGGTAAGGATATGGAGTCAGGAATGATCCCCGAAGATTATGCTCTTGTCGGTAAAATGGTTCAGGATATTTCCTATAACAACGCTTCGAGCTACTTCGGGTTCTAACCAGATTCAGAGCTGATATATTATAGTTTTAAAGAATATTTTGTATATGACACAATAAAAGAACGCTGAGCAAAAGATCAGCGTTCTTTTATCAGATAATAAATGACTCACGCCCTACAATGTTTGCATAAATCTTTTTTATATGGCTGACATCCTTCCCGTCAAAGACATCAAGAAGCGTACGAACCGTATCAACACAAAGAGCCTCAACCTTATTATCTATGGAGGTTATTGTCGGTGTTGCTGATTCTGCCAGAATTGAATTATTACACCCTACAACAGCTACCTCATCTGGAACAGACAGTTTTCGCTCAGCCAGCGCTTTTATCGCGCCAACAGCGAGCATATCTTCCGAACAGACAATCGCATCAAACTTAATTCCGCTATCCAGAGCTTTGAACACCGCAGTTTTATAACTTTCAAAATTGCGCTCACATTTCAGAATTCGTTTCTTATTAAACTTAACCCCATTCTTTTTCAGGCCAGCGAGAAAGCCATTACGCTTTTTATCCCCGCTGAAAGAATCAATATCATACATATACAGAAAACTCTTCCGACCGCGTTCTACCAGCAGATCAACGACATCCTCAACCGCCTTCGCCTCAGCACAATAAATCGAGTAGGTATTATCAAATTCGAACTCACCATTTATTATCACTACCGGCACATTCTTGGCAGCCTCTTTAATATGCGAATTATCTTTACGGTCCTGAAAGACAGAACCTACCAGAATTATCGCATCTACCTTTTTAGCCAGAAGCGAGCTCAAAGCCCATTTCTTATCTTCAATATTATGCCCGGTACAATACAAGGTCGCATCATATCCCTGCTCACGCAGTTCACTCTCGATAACTGATACCGCTTTCGCATAAAAGATATCAGAGACATCCGAGCATAGAACCCCGACCGCTTTGATTGAATTCAACCCCAAAGCTCGGGCGAAGACATTGGGAGTATATCCCAATTCCTCCATAACCGCCAGCACCTTCTGCTCAGTTGCCTTACGGACATTACCCTTATTATTTAAAATCCTCGAAACCGTAGCAATCGAGACACCGGCTTTATTTGCAATATCATAAATATTCATCAATCACTCTTTATGAACGTAGCTTAAAACTCAACCCGAAAGCGATATATACCAATCCAGTCATGCGAAAAATTATTCGCATGCGAGACAGCACAATCAGCTAAACCCCTTATTTTTCCGATACATAGCCCGAAACAAAATTTATTCATGAATTATTATATCATTAATAATAGCACATCAAAGTAGTAAAGCGAGAAAAAAATAACAAAAAAATGTAAGAGCTTACAAAAATTAATTTGACTAAGAAAATTCATGAATTATACTAAACTCAGTAGTATTTCGCGGATTTCCACATATAAAATGCAAATCAAAAGTAAACAAATTAAAAATTTTTTGCTCAAAATGTAAGAGCTTACATAATTTTTGCTTCATTTACAGGAGAACAGAGAAATGAAAACTTTTTTACTAGCAGTGCTGGCACTACTTATGACAGTAACGCTTTCCAATACTCCGGTACAGGCCGAAGATGACATTGGTGAGATCACCCTTTCCTATGCAGAACTAAACCCTGATGCCCATCCAATGGGTATTGTCGCGCACCATTTCGCTGACAAGGTCAAGGAACTCAGCGGCGGCAAGATGACCATCAAAGTTTATACATCTGGAATGCTTGGTAGTGAAAAAGAATGCCTGCAGGCTATGCAAATCGGTGGCGGCTCCTGTGATATTTTCCGCGGCAACACCAACGCTCTTATAGACTACGGCTGCGAAAAGCTCAACCTCTTCGGCATGCCTTATACCTTCCGTGACCGCGAGCACCTCTGGAATGTACTGGAGAGCGATATCGGCACCTCATTCCTCAAAGAACCTGTAGAAAAGGGCACCGGCTTACGCGGCCTTTACTATACTGAAGAAGGCGCAAGACACTTCTTCACCACCAAACCTGTCAAAGACATCACCAGCTTTAAAGGTCTCAAGATGCGCGTTCCAAAGACCGAAATCATGAGTGAAACCGTTAAAGCCCTCGGCATTGAACCAACTCCAATCGACTGGGCCGAACTTTACAGCTCACTCCAGACAGGCGTAGTTGACGGCGCGGAACAGCCATACGCCGGTTACTACAATAACAAATTCTATGAAGTTGCTCCATACTACATTCTTGATGGTCACACCTACAGCCCAGGTATCGTACTCATGTCTGATGCCGTCTGGAACCGCCTTTCACCAGCTCAGCAGAAGGTTATAACCGAAGCCGGCATGGACACCCAGGCTTTCTGCAAAGAGAATGCTGCCAAGATTGACAAAGAGACTATCGCCAACATCAAGAAGGTTGCCACTGTAATCGAAGTCAAAGATGCAAAACCTTGGCAGGATGCTACTGCACCGGTTATAGCCAAGTACACAGAAGGCCTCAAGGATGAACTTGCTGCCATCAAAGCAAAATAACAAAACTCACCACTTATAAACTTACACAAAAAACACGATGGGTGTCACTTCTTTGGCACCCATCATTAAGTAACAGACAAATAGACACAATAACGAGAAATACAATGAAAAAATTTTATGACTATGTATACCTTTTCTTTCTAACCCTTTGCAAATTACTCTTCATCGTGACCGTTGTAGTAACAGCTTATCTGGTGTTCGGACGTTTTATACTCCACTCACAGCCGGTATGGGGTGAGGAAATAGTACTTATGAGTATTACGTATATGGCGCTTATAAGCGCGGCTCTGGCCATACGTGACGACTCACACATGAAAATGACAATAATTGAATTTTTAGTACCTAAAAAATGGGTAAGCGTACTGAAGATTATCGCTCTGATTGTAATCTGTATTTTTGCACTCTTCATGGTAGTAGAAGGCATAAAGTTCGCCTACATTATGAGACTGAGTAAAATGACTGGACTCCAGATCAAGACAACCTGGCTCTATCTGGCGGTACCAGTTTCCGGAGTTGCAATAATACTGATGGTATCAGAAAAATTTCTTGAGGCTCTCGGTCTGATAGCGAGAACCAAGAGTAAAGCGGAAATTGACGAAGAAAATAACCGGTTATCCGGAAAACAAGCAGCGAGGGAGAGATTATAATGAGTCCAGAAGCAATAGCGGCAACACTTCTTATCGGGTCATTCCTGATAATGATCTGCCTGCGCTTCCCAATTGCCTTTGCAATCGGGATATCATCACTGATTACAATTTTATACATTGGTCTGCCGGTAATGCAGATAGTACAGAACATGGTAGGCGGCATCAATAAATTTACACTTATGGCTGTGCCCTTCTTTATACTCGCCGGTGAAATAATGGGAGCAGGAGGAATATCAAACCGTCTTATTCACCTGTCCAATGCCCTTGTCGGCTGGATAAGAGGCGGCCTGGCGATGGTTAATATCATGGCCTCAATGTTCTTCGGGGGTATCTCAGGTTCATCCGCAGCGGATACCGCCTCTATCGGTTCAATCCTCATTCCAATGATGAAAAAGCAGGGCTATGACCCGGAGTTCGCCACCAACGTTACCATGGCCAGCTCGGTTCAGGGAATTCTAATACCGCCAAGCCACAACATGGTTATCTTTGCCATGGTTGCCGGCAGTGTCTCTATCGGCAAACTCTTTCTTGCCGGCATGATACCCGGTATAGTGCTGGGCGTGGCTCTGATGATCTACAGCTTTTATGTATCGGTTAAAAAAGAATACCCCAAGGGTGACAGTTTCAGCTGGAAAAATGTTTTCAAGGCGTTTCTTGATTCTTTCCTCGGGCTCTTTACTGTTATCATTGTAGTAGTCGGAGTTATCGGCGGTGTATTTACCGCCACCGAGTCTGCAGCGATAGCGGTTGTCTATTCCTTCATTATAACCTTTTTCGTCTACCGTGAAATTCCAATCTCTGAATTCTGGAATATTCTGGGAAGATCAATAAAAACACTCTCCATCGTACTTATTCTGATTTCAACCTCTGCCGCTTTCGGCTGGATCCTGACCTTTCTCAAAGTTCCTGAAATTGTAGCGAACTTTATCCTGGCAGTAACTCAGAGCAAGATAATGATTCTGGTCCTGCTCAACATCATGATGCTGATTTTAGGCATGATTATGGATATGGCGTCTATCATTCTGATCGCAACTCCTATTCTGCTTCCAGTCGCCATACATGTCGGTATTGACCCGGTTCATTTCGGAGTAGTAATGATCCTGAATCTGGGTATAGGTCTTATAACTCCTCCTGTCGGCAGTACACTTTTTATCGGCAGCGCTATATCCGGAGTAAAGATAGAACGTTTATCCAAGACCATGCTGCCTTTCTACGCGGTAATGTTGGGAGTACTCGTTCTGATAACCTATTTCCCAGCGGTTGTAATGAGCATTCCAAACTGGATTATGCCCTAATTACAATAACTTTATGAGATCAAGATAATGAAAATCAATTATGATATAACCTTTCACCCAAAATGGTGGCATAAAAATGCAGGGATCGATTTCAGTAAATCATTCTTTGATGATCCGCGCACCCGCATTGATTACGATATTACAATGCGCAAGACCCTCTTCACCCGCTTCGGCTCTTTTGGCCTGGGTGAAGAAAATCCTGAACCCCGACCTCTACTCGGAACCAATCTGCTGGCTGCGGGCTACCTGCATTCTGAGATACTCGGCTGTACCATCCAGTACGCCCCGGATAATTCACCGGTGGTAGTTCCGCTGAATTATGAACTCGAAGATATTGCAGATAACCCGGTATATACCGGTCTGGGAAATTCAAAGGTCTGGCAGAAGGTAGAAAAACAACTGGCATTTCTCAAACAGGAATACGGAACGGTCGAATCATATATCAACCTTATGGGGGTACAGAATATCGCCATGGATATATTAGGTCAGGATCTTATGCTAGCCTACTATGACGATCCGGAATCACTGCATTTATTATTACGCGCTATCACCGACTGTCTCAAGGATACAGGTAAACGTCTCAAAGAATTCAGCAGCAGCATATCCGAAGGAGTCACCGCCATAATCGGCCGGTCACATCCTGAAACCTACCTGACCTCGAACTGCTCCTGTGAGATGATTCCTAACGCTCTCTATGAAGAATTTCTATTGCAGTACGATATTGAACTGGCAAAAGAATTTAAAAGTTACGGCATTCACCACTGCGGCGCAACTATGGAACATGTGATCAACGGTTACAGCAAGGTCCCGAATATAGACTTTCTTGAAGTAGGAGCTGGTTCAGAGGTAACAAAGATCCGCGAAGTCTTCCCGGCCACCTTCCTGAATCTCAGAGTCAGCCCGGTCGCCCTGCAGAATTCTAGTGAACGGGAATTGGAAGCACTGGTAAATAACCTTGTACGGGACGGATACAACGAGCAGAAACAACTCTCTGTCTCCTGCGTTGGAATTGATGATTCAATAAGTGATGAGAGAATCAGTCTTTTCCTTAAAATTTGCGACAGCATTGATATTTAAATTAAAACACCTAAAAGTCATATTTTTCACCAAGGAGAGAAATAATGAAAGCACTCAGCAATGAGCTCATCACTTCTGATGAGCCGCAGATAGATTTTAACCGTTCATACCAGAACCTCCCGGAAAAAGTACTTCAATTCGGAGAAGGAAACTTTCTCCGGGCCTTTGCGGACTGGATGATAGATGAAATGAACGCGAAGGGGCTTTTCAACGGTCGGGTTGTCGTCGTACAGCCACTGCCGAACGGTCTGATAGAGATGCTCAATGAACAGGATGGACTCTACACACTCTACCTCAGAGGCATTGAAAACGGCCATACAATTGAAAAGAAAAAAATAATCACCTCTATTTCACGTGCCATCAATCCTTACAGCGCTTGGGATGACTATCTCAAGACCGCGGAAAATCCCGATCTGGAACTTATAATTTCAAACACCACTGAAGCCGGTATAGAATATAAGGAAGGTGCTTTTACACCATACTCCTGCCCTGATTCCTTCCCGGCAAAACTTACCAGCTGGCTTTACAAACGCTTCTCACATTTCAAGGGAGCTGAGGACAAAGGCATGATCATTATGCCGTGCGAACTTATTAATTACAACGGCAGCCGCCTCAAAGAATGCATTCTGGAGCACGCCGAAGAATGGAAACTTGATCCAGCATTTACCACTTGGATTGAAGAAGCAAACACCTTCCTCAGTACACTCGTAGACCGTATTGTTCCCGGATATCCTCGAGATGATATTGAAGAAATAACCGCGGAACTGGGTTACAAAGATAATCTTGTTGATACTGGAGAAATATTTCACCTGCTGGTAGTAGAAGGTGCCGACAAAACTATTCAGAAGCGTCTGCCGTTTATTGAAGCCGGACTCAATGTTGTCTTCACCAATGACATGCAGCCATATCGGACCCGCAAAGTAGCGGTTCTCAACGGAGCCCATACCGGTAATGTACTTGGCGCGCATCTGGCGGGACTGCAGACAGTAGGAGAGATGCTGGCTGATCCCGATTTTTCAGCCTTTCTCAAAGACATGCTGCTCAAGGAGATTGTACCCATACTCGATCTGCCGGCAGAATCTAAGGTTCCTTACGCTGAAGCTATTCTTGAACGTTTTTCAAATCCGTTTATACGCCATGAACTCCTTACCATCTCATTGAATTCAGTTGCCAAGTGGAAGGTCAGAGTGCTTCCGTCACTGCTTGCCTACATTATGAAAGAAGGGCTGACTCCTAAACGCATGGCCTTCTCACTCGCCGCTCTTATTGCTTTTTATAACGGCAAACGTAAAGATTCAGGAGAATTTGTCGGTACTGTTGACGGTAAGGAATACCTGATAAATGACAGTGAAAAAGTAACCTCATTCTTTGAAGAAGCCTATAAAAACAAAGACCTGGAGGAAGTAACCAGAATAATCCTCAGCAAACGTTCCTTCTGGAGTGAGGATCTGACTCAGATACCGACACTGCACAGTGAAGTCACCGATTATCTTGAGGAAATTCGCAGTAAAGGCGTGCGCGCCTGCATTAGGGAGTTCAACAAATGAGTAACGCTACCAATGTCTTACAGGTACACCCCTCTGACAATGTTGCAGTTGCAATTAATGCTCTGAAACAAGGTGATACTGTCACCGTACAGCAGCATGAATACCGGCTCACAGCCGATATACCAGCTGGACACAAATTTGCACTCACGGATATAGCCTGCGGAGCAGATATCATTAAATATGGTTTCCGCATCGGTCAGTCAAAAGCTGTCATTACAGCGGGCGACTGGGTTCATGAACATAATGCCAAGACCGCACTCTCCGGAAGTTTTGCCCACAGCCCGGAGCTCACACATCCGGATATCAGCGACAACAACAGCTTTAACGACGCTGTTTTCAAAGGCTACCGCCGCAGTAACGGAGAAATAGGTATCCGCAATGAAATATGGATTATCCCGACAGTCGGTTGTGTAAACGCTACCGCCCGTAACATCGCCAGAAATACCGACGGTACTCTCCCAGATGGTATTGACGGCTGTTACGCTTTTGAGCACCCCTATGGCTGTTCACAGCTCGGAGGCGATCACGAGCGCACCCGCAGCATACTCGCCGGTCTGGTCAGGCATCCGAATGCCGCCGGAGTTCTGGTACTGGGACTTGGCTGTGAAAACAATCAGGTCAGTGATTTTAAAGAGCTGCTTGGTGATTATGATTCACAGCGTGTACGTTTTCTCATTGCGCAGGAGGTTGAGGACGAGTACACTGCGGCAGCTGATATCATTGCAGAACTTGCCGCAACTGCCGCTGAAGCCAGACGGGAAGAACTGCCGCTGAGCCTGCTGCGTGTAGGCCTGAAGTGCGGTGGTTCCGACGCCTTCTCCGGCCTTAGCGCTAATCCGCTGATAGGCGTAGTATCAGAACTGATAGTCAACGCTGGAGGCTCCGTCGCCCTTACGGAAATACCCGAGATATTCGGTGCCGAAGCTGAATTCCTGCCCCGTTGTAAAGACCGCGACATCTGTAATAAAGCGGTAAAAATGATCAATGACTTCCGGGATTATTTTATTGCCCACGGTGAACCGGTTTCTGAAAACCCATCTCCCGGGAACCGCAAAGGCGGTATTACCACCCTCGAAGAGAAATCACTCGGTTGTGTACAGAAAGGCGGTCGGGCACCGATCGTGGATGTACTCGACTACGGTGAACGAATAAGCAAAAACGGCCTTAGCCTGCTGAACGGACCGGGAAATGATATCGTAGCAGTAACCAACCTCGCTGCTGCCGGCGTACATATCATTCTCTTTACCACCGGTCGTGGCACCCCGCTGGGTTCAGCTGTTCCCTGCCTCAAAGTTGCAACCAATAGCGAACTTTTCCGGCATAAGCAGAACTGGATAGATTTCAATGCCGGAGTAGTACTGGAAGGTACCGGTATGCTGCAAGCCGGCGCAGATCTGCTCACTCAGATTATTCAGACCGCTTCAGGGCAGCGCCAGACCAGAAGCGAAATTAATAACTTCCGTGATATAGCAATTTTCAAATCAGGAGTAACTCTTTAAAGACATTTAAAAGATCCTCTACCATGCAGACCTGTTGTTGGCATATGATCGCCGACAGCAGGCCTGTTCTTAAAAAATTACTGGCAAACCCTGTCTGCAACTGTATAATATTGACATTTATCAACCTGTTATACCCCTAAAAGGAGCAGATAATGAAACTCTCAGTTTTAAATGGGCCTAACTTGAATCTCCTGGGCACCAGAGAACCGGAAATTTACGGTTCCGAAACTCTTGACGATATAAATAAACGCCTGAGACTTACCGCCACAGCCGCAGGTATAGAGCTGAGCTTCTTCCAGTCAAATTCTGAAGGAGAACTGATTGATGCCATCCATCACGCCCAGCGCGACGGTCATTCGGGAGTAATCATCAATGCCGCCGCGTATACTCACACCAGCATCGCACTCCATGATGCGATCAAAGGGGTCTGCCTGCCGGCAATCGAAGTACACCTGAGCAACGTTCATACCCGTGAGGAGTTCAGACACAAATCAATGATATCACCAGCCTGCAAAGGTGTGATCTGCGGCTTCGGTTCACTATCCTACGATCTGGCTCTGCAATATTTTATTCTTAATAAATAAAGAGGAGTTCAATATGGATAGCGCCGCTCTTGAAAAACGCCAGCGAATAATGTCACGCTCAATCAAACTCGGGCATTGTGTCTGCGACCCGAACAAACCCTGCCCCTGCCCGCTTTTCAAAGAAAAAAACATCTGCGAATGTGCCGGCGAACGTGAAGAAATTGCCAGTGGTGAGATAAAACTCACCAAACATGTACGAGCTGTCGGTTGCGCATCAAAGGTTCCCAAAAAATATCTTGAATCTGTCATTTCCGGTCTGCAGGGTTACAGTGACCCACGAGTTATTATCGGCACCGAAAGCAGTGATGATGCCGGAGTAATAGCACTGGCAGGCAACAAAAACGCCAGTGTCATGACCGTTGATGTCTTTGCGCCTTCAGTGGATGATCCTTATACCTTCGGCATGATAGCCGCAGCCAATAGTCTCAGCGATGTCTACGCCATGGGCGGCAGTGCCGAGACAGCACTCTCAATTATCGGCTTTCCTATTTACAGCCTCCCGGAAACTGCAATGAAAGCGATGCTGCAGGGAGGAGCTGATAAACTAGCCGAAGCCGGAGTCAGAGCTATTGGCGGACATAGCATCAACGATAGTGAGATAAAATGCGGTTATGCGGTACTCGGCAGTATCGATCCGGAAAGAATAATAGCCAACACCGGAGCGAAGACCGGAGATCTGCTGCTGCTGACCAAACCAATAGGCGGCGGTATAGTCCTGTTTGGGCAACAGATAAACCAGACAGCAGAAGACGAAGTCACGGAAGTAATCGGCGCCATGACCACCCTGAACCGTATTGCCGGCGAAGCAATGCCTGATTTTTCCGTACACGCAGCGACAGATGTCACCGGTTTCAGCCTGCTGGGGCATCTGGTCGAGATGGCTCGTGGCAGCAACAAAAAAATAACCCTGAACTTCAACAAGGTTCCGCTATTCTCGGCGGTTGAACGACTGGCCAGACTGGATGCCTTCCCCGGTGCTGTTGAACGCAACCGTGAAGCTTCAGAAGATTTTATTGATTATGGAGAACTGACCGAAGCGGAGCAGAATATACTCTACTCCCCGGAGACCAGCGGCGGCTTACTCATAGCCATTGCACCTGAAGAGCGTGAGCGCTACACCGGTTACCTAAAAGATAACGGAATAAATGCCATCTGTATCGGTGAAGTAGCAGATGACTCAACTGCCGGAAAAGTTGAGCTTTTCGGCTCACGAAGTATTACCGGCAAAAAACAGAATCCTGCCGCCAAACCCCAAGCGGCCGCGGCAAGCTGCTGCTGCTCAACTGCAAACCCGAAGCCGGCTGAAGTAGAACAAAGACCACAGACGACGTCGGACTGCTGCTGTACTCCGGAACCTGCCCCCGCAGAAGAGTCATGCTGCTGCTCAGCTGCTGCAGATAACAAAGCCGATCAATCCAATGAACTGCCGGCACCGGCAAACACCATTGAATTCAGCAGCTACATGGGTGCTGTCAATAAAGCCGGATCCATTCCTGAAAAGGACAAAAAGCTGATAGCGCTTGCGCTATCGGTTTCACACAAATGCGGCGAATGCATCAAAATAAATACTGCAGCCGCGCGCAAATTTGGAGCCAGCAATGCGGAAATATCTGAAGCTGTAGCACTGGGAATTTCTTTCGGTGGCGCCAGTAGCAATATGTTTTATAATGAACTGCGCAAAGAGCGTTAATCAGCGTTGAAATTCAGCCCAGCTATACCGGCTGAAAAATACAATAACTTAAATATTATAAAACCAAATTTAAAGGCCGGTTCAACTGAACCGGCCTGCAACGTAAAATGTCGATGATTTTTTATTCAGCAACCTTCACTTCGGTAGCTTCTGGGCCTTTTTTCCCCATCCCCGGCACGAACATCACCTTCTGATCATCTTTGAGAGATTTATACCCCTCAGCGATAATATTTGAAAAATGCACAAACAAATCATCCCCGCCATCGTCAGGTGTAATAAAACCATACCCCTTCTGATTGCTAAACCATTTTACTGTACCAGTAGCCACAGCAACCTCCTTACAAACAAAATACCATTCTCTTTGTCACACACTATGATCCGGCCGCAAGAGACCAACGTCAGATCCGCACAGTACTTCAATTGATACATTTCATACAAAAAATAATCTAAGAGAAAATGTATACAATTATACAACTAAACAAACATAACAAAATTCAGTTGCATTAATCTAAGTATACTTTAATTTATTTTTTTCTTCCAGAAAAAAATATTCCAAATAAAAATATAAAAAAACAATAACATATGCCTAACTGTTCTATCAAAATACTTATTCACTATCACAATACATTCTGATTCAAAACATATAAACTAAATACTCAATCCATAACCTCTATATTTTCAGCAAAACCATCATTCAACCCGCAACAACTCAAAAAATAAAGAGTTATATAAACACACCAAAATGTATTTATTATACATAACAGCTAAAAAAATCCCTGAATGACCGGCAGCAGACGGCAAAATAAAATTAAATTATATTACCCCTTGAATAAATGTTGAATTTAGCTAGATTATAATAAAATACTGATTCGGGGAGTGGCGCAGCTTGGCTAGCGCGGCTGCTTTGGGAGCAGCAGGCCGCAGGTTCAAATCCTGTCTCCCCGACCATTTTAAAATCTCCGCCTTCATTTATATTTCTGCCAAAACACATCTTATAATCAGCTACCACTATTTATCAGCTAAACCTGAAAACAATTAATACCGCTGCATATAATTACAACTCTTTACGCATGCGTATAGCGTCGGCTCCATCCTCATAATACCCTGTAATTTCAGCTACCGCTTTAAATCCATGCTTGATATATAAATTCTGGACAATATTATCCGCTTTTCTAACCTCCAGATTACAGAAATGAAACCCCCTATCCCGTAACTGCCCCAGAAGTGCAGTCAACAATCTGCCGGCAAAGCCGTTTCCACGAAATTCAGGCAAGACAGCCAATGAATACAATCTGGCGGTCTTACGTCTCCCAGGAATAAAGCAGACACCATATCCGGCAATATTAGCCCCGTCACCGGACTCAATAACCTGTACAACCGCCTTTGCCCGGTTTAACAGATAGCGAAACTGCCGCCGGTTTATCCTGTCACTGATAAAACAAATCTCCTCAATCTGCAAAAGCTGAGGGATATCCATTAGCTGAGCTTTACGTACAGAAGAAAACGGCATCTACTTTCCCCGTGACTCAAGACGGTTGAAAAACTCCGCCATAACCAGCATATAAAGTTCCTGCCCTAAATATTTATCCTCAATTCCTGAATCAATATTCGGGTTATCATTAACCTCAATTACATACGCGTGATTATTCTTTACCTTTACATCGACCCCGTACAGACCCTTACCTATAACCTTACAGGCCTGCAGACTCGCATTGAGGACATATTTCGGTACTTCAAATGTCGGCAGACAGTCAAAGTCACCCGCAGAATTACGTTTACGGCCGTGATTATAAATCTGCCAGTGATTACGCGCCATATAATACCGGCAGGCATAGATGGCCCGCCCGTTGAGCACCCCAATTCGCCAGTCATACTCGGTATACATAAACTCCTGAATAAGCGCCAGCGAAGATTCAGCAAACACCAGCTCCAGCCTCTCTTCAAGCTGCCCCCGATTCTCGACTTTATACACTCCCTGAGAAAAAGAGCTTTCAGGTTTTTTAATCACAAACGGATATTCGAAATCACCTTCAATCTCCTCAATATATGACTCACTGAATTTACTTACAATTCTGGTTTTCAAAGTAGGAACATTATTATAAGTAAATGCATCATGCAAAAATATCTTATTACAACATCTCAAAATCGAGGTCGAATCATCAATCACAAACAGACCAAGTCTTTCAGCTTCTGTAGCCAGTTGATAGGTATAGTGATCAATTGCTGTTGATTCACGAATAAACAACGCATCATACTGTTTGAGATTGAGTAGATCATTGTTCTCAACTACATCTGCCCTAATGCCATATTTCGAAGCCGCCTTAACAAAATATTCAACCGCTCTTTTATCACTTGGAGGCAGTTTTTCCTCGTGGTTTACCAGAATAGCCATTTCCCAGCGATATTTTTTACTATTAGACGCACCCTTCCAGATTGGGAAATGATAGTTTGTCAATTTCTCAATAAATATTTGCTGAAGCTCAAGATCCAGATCCTTTAACGACAGGCGCTCCAAACTCAAAACCATTGACTTTTTATCCAGACTCATTCTTATGACCGGTGTCGGGTATTGCTTGAATATTTGCCGCGACATTCTATCAAGCGCCGGTTCCGTGCACTCACCACAGAGAATATAAATATTATCTATCTCTTTCTGCTTCTGTATCCAGTTCATTTCGCGACTCGAACAGAGATTAGCCGACAACAGAATCTTGATCCCTCCACGCATCTCATTAATAGTCTTAACGCTCGGTATAACAACATGATTACGCGCTTCAGCAAGCAGCGAACAGTAATAACCCCGGCTAAGATACTGCTCAGTGTCACAGATATTTATTACCCACAATTTCCCCTGATTCTTCTTTGGGTGCTCCCGCAGATAAGTATCAAACGATATTATATTCCAGCTGCCCTCATTACATAATTCAGATACTTCATCAACAACTATAAGGCCATTCATAATACTCTCTTTCCAGTATGTTTAAAATTTCCCGAAAATACCGGGCTCTATTCCGGCATAATACTCTTTTCAGAGCAATTTGCACCTCTTTTTTTACGATTATTTTCATTAAAGAACATTACAAAAAACAATAGCATAATCCTGCGCCTTACAAGTCAAAAATAATCATTACAATTCAATAATATACTCGTATTTACAGCATCTTTTTATCACTACTTTTTTTCTCGTGAAATACACAATTTATAACAATTACCATAAAAAAAACCAGTTACAGCATACAGCTGTAACTGGCATACATTAACTAAAATTATAATCAGCTATTCAACTACGGAGCAACTCCAGGTTCAAATAGCGGCGGTTCTTCCTCACCTTCAATTTGGTCAAGCTTATCAGCAGTATCGGTAATAACCTCTTCTTTTTCATAAGTGGAATCCGCCGGTGTCGGGTCATCCTTATAATTATAATTAGCCTCATCTGCAGGCTCATCAAAATTATAATTATAGTCCTCGTTCATCTCATCTATGAAATTTTTCGCCTCTTTTGAGTCATCAACAGACTCAGCCTCGACTGCAAACTCATCTTCAGCCTGTGCATCAGCTTCAGCCTCAGAGAAGCTTTCTTCACTTTCAGCGACACCCTCTGCTACAGCATCAAGCTCTTCTTCATTCTGATCTTCAGGAAGGTTATAATCAACATACTTTTCCGCCGGCACTACGACTCGATTGGTCAACGGATCAGGAACACCACTACGAGGTATACCCAGTTCAATCTGTGCCTTCTCCTCCATAGTTGCCTGCTGTACCTCATCCTCCGGCAAATCCTTTGGAACAAAAGGAGCCGGATCATCAGGCACCGGATATTCAGGTGGTGACTCAGGAAGCATATAATCATCCGGCAGCTCCTTCTTGGTCTGGTCATCCCACCAGTACCTCGGGCCAACCGCAGTTGAACACCCAGGCAGCAGGAAAATCAGAAAAAGCGCGAGCAATGATAGGTTACTCTTATTTATTTTATTCCACATTACAGGTTTTATCCTCCAAGAACAATTCCAATCTATAAGATTATAATAAACAATGCCTCCAAATCAAGCCGCCATAACCGGAACATATAGAAATTATAGCTGTCGCCAGAATCAAAACGCACCATATATATATCGTATTTTCATCAGAAAACAGCCATATTTTTTCTTCAGATTAGCAAAAACCCTGTAAAAAAACTATTAACAACAGGTAAAACAATAAAAAACACTGTAAGTCCTGAGACCAACAGTGTTCTTATAAAAATATATTATACAGCAAAATGACTACACGATCTTGCCTGTTAGAGACAGACTGCCGCTGATAAAATTTATCATTCCTTCAACAAAACATGAATATTTGCAATGACAAATTGACTCCGCTAGCAGCAAAACAGATAGTATTTGAATACAACATACTGAAAAAACATAAAAAATCATTCAGCAGCAAGAACACTATTTATAAGATTAATAATCTCCGCTCCTCTAAATGGCTTCTTAATTATGCCTTTAATAAAATCTATATCTTTTTCTTCAAGATCAAGAGAATGACCGGTCATTAATATAATGCGAACATTTGAATTTAATTTCCGCAGTTCAGATGCAAGCTCTATACCATTCATACGCGGCATAATAATATCTGAAAGGACCAGATCAATATTTGCTCCATCAACTCTATACAGAGCCAATGCTTCCTCACCATTTACCGCAGTCTCAACAGAGTATCCTGATTTTCGAAGCATTTCCTGAGCAAAAAGAAGGCTTATTTCCTCATCATCAACCAAAAGGATCTTACCTTCAGAACTGATATTATCAACAAACTCCTCACCGATTACCGGTGATACCAGTTTTTTACTCAATGGCAGTAAAATATAAAACTCCGCTCCGCCCGATGATTTATTCAAACAATCAATCGCACCGCGATGACCATTTATAATACCTCTAGCTTCAGCCAAACCCAGTCCTTTGGCTTCACTGAGATCAGACGTAGAGAAGAACGGTTCAAAGATTTTACCTATTATATCACTACCGATGCCACAGCCATGGTCAGAAATATACACTTTAAGATAGTCCCCGGGTTCAATACCGTATTTACTTGACTGGTTCTCTTTCAGCGTCACATTCTCCGTACCTACAACTATTTCAAAATCATTATCAATCGCATCATTAGCATTGAGAAGCAGATTTTTAAATACCATGAAAAGTTTATCCGGGTCGCCGACAATAAATGAATTCTCAGCTGCAAACTTGTATTTAAAAATAAACGCACTATTAATTTCATTCAGCGCATACCTGCAGACTGAATCCAGGACATCCTTGATATCAATCCTCTCAAAAGAAAAATCGCTGCTCTGAGAGAACTCCAGCAACTGCGCTACCAGTTTTGCTCCATTCTCGGCAGTAGTTCTGATCATTTTTGCATACCGGGCGACCTTGGCTTCACTGGTTTCCAATTTTTCAAGAAGCTGTGCCATACCAATTATACCGCCGAACATATTGTTAAAATTATGAGACATGCCTTTAACAAAAATTTCGTTAGCCTCATTTTTGCGGGTATTATCATATATCCGCTTATTGCGAATCTTATCAAGAATTGAAAAAACAGCATGAATTTTAGCGCGCAATGCTTTCCCGCTTATCGGTTTGGTTATATAGTCAAAAGCCCCTAAATCAAAACTCCTGTCAATATCCTCACGTCGATTACAGGTTGTCAGAAAAATTACCGGTATATCACGGAGTTCACCATTACGTTTAAGCTCTTCACAGACCTCAAAGCCGGTCATTCCAGGCATTATAACATCAAGAAGTATCAGATCAGGCTGATACTTTTTCGCAAGCTCCAATCCCTCATCACCGGAAGTCGCTGACAATACGCGATATTCACTCAAAAAATTCTCAATCATCTTCACACTTGAGCTTAAATCATCAATAATAAGAATTGTAGAATTTTTGTACATCTTCTTTACCTAATTTACCAAATAATGTATACTTTTATAAACGCTATTATACGCTATTACAGGTTGAAGTAACGATTTACGTATCACTGCGTTGCAAGCATAACTGGATAAAAAACTGAATAAAGGACAACTTACTAATAATAACTTATATTAAAATTATCACAAGCAAAAACATAGTATTAATAAGTATTATTATTACCTGTTCATGAATAAATTATTTATATATTTTAGTCAATATAATGCAATCGACATACTGCATAATTAACAAGTATGAATTGCCATCAACAATTTAAGGAGATCGTAACCGTGAAGCTTTATAACAGTATTACAAAGAGTGTAGAACCATTCAAACCGCTTGAAGGAAATAAAGTGCGTATGTACAGTTGCGGACCTACAGTATACTCTTTTCAGCATATCGGAAATCTTAGAACCTACACCTTCTCAGATCTTCTCAAACGCTCTCTCCAATTTGCCGGCTACCGAATTCAGCATGCAATGAATGTTACAGACGTCGGACATCTTACAGATGATGCCGATGCCGGCGAAGACAAGATCGAAAGAGCAGCGAAGGTAGAAGGGAAAGACGCCTGGGCAATGACCGAAGTTTTCAAAGCAAAATTCTTCGAAGACTGTGCCGGTCTGAATATTCTGCCTCCTGATATTGTCTGCCGTGCCACCGATCATATTACTGAGCAGATCGAGATGATTAAAAAGATGGAAGAAAAAGGGCTGACTTACCGCAATGAAGACGGAATATATTTTGACACAACCAAGTTCACCCCAATAACAGACCTGAGCAATATGCGAATAAAAGCATCGGATGAATACTCCCGCGTCGGTACCGGTGATAAGCGTTCCGGATATGACTTTTCACTATGGAAGTTTTCTCCCAAAGATGCCAAACGCCAGATGGAATGGGATTCACCCTGGGGTGTCGGCTTTCCCGGATGGCATCTAGAATGCAGTGCCATGTCCATGAAATATCTGGGTGAGAGCTTTGATATACACACCGGCGGCATAGATCATATTCCGGTGCATCATACAAATGAAATAATTCAGTCAGAATCAGTCACCGGTAAGCCTTTTGCAAATTTCTGGATTCATGCTGGCTGGCTCAGTTTTGGTGAGAGTGAGAAAATGTCAAAATCAGCCGGCGGTACTCTGTTGCTGGATACAATTCTGCAGAAGGGCTACGACCCTATGGCCTTCCGCTATCTCATTCTGACCGCACACTACCGCGGACCGCTCAAATTCACCTGGGAAGCGCTTGACGCTGCCGCAACCGCTTTGAGCAGAATTCGTGATTTTCTTGCAGACAAGGATATTGCCAAAGGCCAGATCAATCAGGAATATATCACTACATTTAAAGAGCATATTTTTAATGATCTGGACAGTCCAAAGGCAATAGCGACACTCTGGACTCTAATGAAAGATAATAAAATTGATAAAAATGATGCAGCACGCACTATAGTTGAAATGGATAAAGTTCTGGGATTGCGCCTGCTACAGCATCTTGAAGGCAGCGGAGAATTTGAAGTACCGTCAGAGGTACTGACACTGCTTGCCGAACGGAGTCGGCTGAAAAGTGAGAAGGATTACGCTGGAGCTGATGCGGCTCGCGACAAAATAACCGCCATGGGTTTTGAAGTTATGGACACCCCTGCCGGACCGGCACTGCGGGCCATCTGATTCCGCTACTCTGTTCTACAGTTTAATATTGTAAAAATAATAAGGTGACGGTGTCGTACCGTCACCTTATTATTTTTACAAAAACACATACAACAAACTCAGCAGCCGTTTGTGAACAGCCTTAAATAACCCTAATATTATTTTCAGGCAGTCTCCTGAGGTATACCGGATACCGTAAGCTGCGGGATGTCATCTTCTTCATAATCTTCTGCAGCAAACATGTCTTCATCATACTCCGCCTCGGCAAATGCTTGGAGTTCAGACTTGGCTCTATTTCCAGCTGTCAGAATATTAATATTACTCTCACAGTCTATGTCCTCTTTCAAGGTAAACTCACTCAAAATTTCATTGAGCATATCCACAGTAACCTGCATCTCAGCCGCTGCGGAAGCGGTCTCCTCAGCCCCGGCTGTATTCGTCTGAGTAACCACATTTATTGCGCTCAGCGCCTCTGATGATTCATTCAGAGATTCATTTTCCGAATTGGTCTTCACATAAATATTATCAATTATTTCACTTATATTACCAATATCTGCGGCAATACCGCTGAAGGTACTGACCACCTCTTCAGCGATGCCAACCCCTGATTTTACCGACTTCTCTGAATTTGCTATCAGTCCAACCGTCTGCTGCGCAGCCTCGGCGCTTCTGGTCGCCAGCGTACGGACCTCTTCAGCAACTACTGCAAATCCTTTACCATGCTGACCAGCCCGTGCCGCTTCAACCGCCGCATTAATTGCCAGCAGATTTGTCTGAAAAGCAATATCCTCTATTATCTTGGTTACGATACGTATCTCTTTTGAACTCTCTTCAATAGAATTGATTGCGCTCATCATTTCACTTATACGTTCATTGCCAAGTGTTATCTTCTCATTTGAGTGCTTTACGATCTCCAGACCTTCCTCTGTCTGTTTCACCCGCTGCAGATTATGTTTACTTATATTGGAGATAGACTCCGAAACCTGCGCCATACTCCTGGCCTGATCGGTAGCGCCATCAGAAAGAATCGCACTCGAATCACTAAGCTGCCCAGCGCCTATCGCTACCTGATTGCTGGTTGCTCTGACCTGCAGAAGCGCAATAGTGACATTCTCAATAATTTTATTTACCGCATCAATATTCTCGTGAATTGCTTCAACAATTTTCAGCTGGGAACGGCTCATCGCACCAAATTCATCTTTTCTATTACTGCTGCGCCGTAATAACTCCAGCTGAGATTCAGGAATCTTGATATCTGATATTTCCACATCCCAATTCCCTAGAGCAAGCTTACTACTGAAGATATTGGAAAGACTGTAAACTCTCTCGGCCAGCACATCAATCATATTCCCGGCAAAAATAATTGGTTTAGTTACAACCCGGCTAAGCAGAAAAGCAAGTATTACCACAATCAGTGAAATAACCAGCGCTATAAATATAGATGACTTTTTTACACTGCTGCCGGCTGAAGCTATATAATTATCCATCTTACTGCTGGCAGACATAGCATGCTCATAGTTCTCATCACAGATTACCGCCCACTTATTACCGAAAATATCCATCACCGCATACGAACTGATAACCTTATCTCCCAAATAATTTGTACCAATCCCGGCACCACTCTGCCCCTGAGTTAATTTTTCGGTGATACCTCCAATCTTTGCATCATTCAAAAAGGAATTAGCCACACCATACTCATCAGGACTGAGCAGCGTATCTGAACGCATATAACCGTCGAGCCCAACAAGGTATGATTCCACCCGGTTCTCAACACTTCCGCCTTTGGCCATCATTGAATTTACCAGATCGGTTCCAAGCTGCAACCCGAGATACATAATAATATCTTTCTTAACAACTATTGGCATTACCATAAAGGCATATGGGTATGATTCCTTACCGTCCGCCGCAAAAAGCTCATAATCAGTAAAGGCAAAACCTTTATCCTTTTGTGACCGGCGCAAGGCCTCAGCGAGCGGAGTCTCTTTATATTCTTCTTCAAGAAGCTTATTCTTTACAATACCATTCTTGTCTACAGCATAAAAGCAATAACCGCTCGGGGCAAAAAGATACAGGTTTGCATAGCCATACTCCCGACAAAAGTTCTCCAGCATCCCGGAATAAAATGACATTTCAATACGCAGCTGCCTTTTACTC
Organism: Planctomycetota bacterium; assembly: GCA_963677015.1. GTDB lineage: Bacteria > Planctomycetota > SZUA-567 > SZUA-567 > SZUA-567. Next base: position 401,158 of record OY781533.1, on the reverse strand, counting down.
ATAGGATCACCATTATTCTTCATCACCGGTAATTCCATAAGTGACGCCACTTCATTGGAGATAACATTAATATCACTCTTGCGAGAATCAAAGAAACTTGTTATCTGCTCCTGCTTCATCTTCCTGATAGAATCAACTTTTTCAATAGCAGCATGTTTCAAACCATTCTTGGCATACGCACCAAGTTCATTAAAACTATTATTTGTCAGCTCCCAAATAAATCCGCCCACTACCGCCATCGGAACAATCGCTATCAATAGGTAAGTAACAACTGTCTTCTTTGCCAGAGTCATCACAGCTCCTTATTTTATTATCTCAGCCACCAGATTCTCTAAATTGACCCATAACTGATCACGGACACGTCTGAAAAAACGTAATTTAACCTCACTCTGACAGTCATTCACAGGATTATCTATTGCCCAGAATTCCACCTTTGCTTTGCCAGAATTTTTTTTAATAATTTTTTTATCATTATCATGGCCCAACACTATAAGTCTTGTTTTTTCAGAAATTTTCATGTCACTCAAATTCTTCACATCTTTTCTGGAACAGGGGCTGACAGTAAGTCCGAATTCACGCAAAGCCTTCATCCCTTTCATATGCAGACTCTTATTCTTTCCGACTGTGGCAACACTTGATTTTGGTAAATTCTTCTTTTTCTTTTTTTTACCTTCAACAATATGATCATAAAGACTTTTTGCCATTATTGCCCTATTGGACTCACCTTCATCGATAAAGACAATCTCCATATACCGCCTTTCACTATCAACCTAACGAAACATGCTTCGCAATATTTCCTACAGACAAAATTCTGTCAGCCAGACCTCTGCCCGCAACAGCACTGGGCATAGACCAAACCAGAGAACTCTGCCTGTCCTGAACAATTACTTCACCGCCAGCCTGCTTTATCTCATATGAACCTGAAAGCCCGTCAATACCCATACCGGTAAGAACAACAGCAGTACAATCAGCACCATAAACAGAAGCAACCGAACTGAAAAGAGCATCTACTGCATTTTTCATCATACCATTCTCAAAAATATTAAGCATTATACTACCGCTATTTTTCATAACCCTCATATGGCCAAATCCAGGATAAAGATAGACAGTACGCTGCTGAACATTATCCAGTGATTCTCCTATTTTAATTGAATAATCACCAACATAACTTTGCAGTGAAGCCCTGAAACACTCCGTAGCTCTCAGCTCAATATGTTGCGCAATAAAAATAGGGCATATATTATTCCGGCATATTTCAGGCAATATCTCTTTCAAAACTTTAGGGCCACCCATCGACGCACCTATCGCCAGGCATTCTCTTCTACCCATAGTCATCTCCTAACAAATGCATAAAATACCATCCGACAGTGTGAAAGTATAAACCGTATTGTTAGGTTTATATTAAGTATGAGTAATATAATTATTATCGAAGTTTAACGAAACCCCTCAAAAAACCTCTAAAACAACAGCAAAAACACAACATATTTATAAACAATGGGTTACATTTTCACTAAAAGTTGTATCGTAATAACAACTCAACATAAAATTTACAAAATAATGATATTTAATTACATATTTACGCAAAATTACAACCTTCTAAACCCTATAATAATCTGATAATGAATTAACTGCGGTTTGCGTATTTACATAACAAACACAGCTCTTATAAAAAACTTATGATTAAATATCCATAAATAAAAAACCTTTTGCCCGCAAGCAAAAGGTAATAATACAATAAAAACTTAATTTCACAGCTGCCGAACATCCTCAAAAAGGATTTGCTCAAACCTTGGAGTGTAAAAAGACACCTTCAATATCAAGTACCAATCCTATGCTCCCGTCACCCATTACAGCTCCACCCTTGATGACATCAAGCCGCTCAAACTTCTTTCCCAGATCCTTCAAAACCACAGACTGCTGCCCGACAACATCATCAACCATTATGCCACAAACCTCATCCTGAAACTCTACCAGAATAATAGTAGAAGAATTACTATCTTTACATTGAGCATCAATACCAAGGATCTCATATAACCTGATAAGCTTATAAAGTTCACCGCGAACATTGAGCATCTCACCTTTACCGGTAACCAATACCATATTATCTTTTGCCGGTCTCACGGCCTCACGTACATCGGTAATAGGTATTATAAAGCTGCCGTCACCGACCTTGGCTACAAGACCATCCACCACCATCAGCGTTACTGTCATTGGCAGAACTATAGTAAACTCACTGCCTAACCCCAGTTCGGTATCAACAATAATCTCACCGCCAAGCTTTTCAATATTGGTACGCACCACATCCATCCCGACACCACGTCCGGAAATTTCAGTAACCTTTTTCGCAGTGGAAACACCGGCTCCAAAAATCAACCTACCAGCCTCACCATCTGTCATGATTCTGGCCTTTTCCTCTGAAATCAGCCCCTTCTCAACTGCCTTTTGTTTAACTTTTTCCAGATCAATACCGGCGCCATCGTCTTTAATAGAGATAGTAAATACCTCTTCCGTGGATGAAGCGGTTATAATAACACTTCCCTCAGGATTCTTTCCGATCTTTTCACGCTCTTCAGGCAACTCCACACCATGATCAACCGAATTTCTGACCATATGTACCAGCGGATCTTCAAGCCCCTCTATAAGCGATTTATCAACACTGGTTTCCTCACCAATTATCTGCAGATTAATCTTTTTGCCGGTATCTGCAGCCACTTCACGTACAATACGCGGCAAACGCTGCATCACAGATTTCAACGGCAGCCTACGCACCGACATCAGACTCTTTTGAAGATTATTCGATAATTCATTGAATGAAATATTGGCATTCTTGAATTCCTGTGATATTGAACGGACAGTTGGATAAGCTTCAAGCTTCTGCTGCAGATAAGCGAAGACCTCGCTGGCGATAATCAGTTCACCCACAAAAGACATGAAATTATCAACTTTTTCCTCTTCAACACGGATAGTCTTACCGGTCGAATCTTTAACTTTCGGTTGCGCTTTCGGTGCAGCAGCTCCTTCAGCCGCACTTTCCTTCTTCTCAGAAGGCTTGGATTCGTTATCCCCAGATTTAGCAGCTACTGCCTGTTCAGGCGCAGCTTCCGGCGCAGACGAAGGTTCCCCGGATTTCTCATCCTTACCCTGAGTAACTTTGATAGACTTCATTGCCCCTTCAAAGCGCTCCTCCAGCAACGAGGTCATTATCTCATCAAAACCTATACCGGCTTCAGAAATAGTGACATAATCACTCTTCAGAGAATTAAGGTGTGAAATTATAGAAGTGGAATCAACTGCATTGGCAACTTTTTCCAGGACATTGATTGAGTCAAGAAACTTCTCGGATTTCTCACTGTCTTTAGAATTTTCTTCTACATTTTTTATAAAATCTGCAATATACTCTATCTGTTCGGTAACGACTTCATCACCCAGAAGATAAACCCCGCCGCCAGCAGTATTTGCTACCGCAACCGAGGATTGCGTCAATTTTGCAAGCAGTTCATCAATCTCTTGAAGCTGTGCCCTCAGCGGCTCACTGGCGGGTAATTCACATACTGCCGCAAGCTTTTTCTTTGCTTCAAGAATAATCACCGAGTCATCATCAGTGTTATTATTGATTAGAGCTTCAATACGAGCCAGCACGCTGGACTCTTTTTCAGTCATTGTTGAACTGTCTACATCCGGGCTGGCTCTGTCAATCATATCCCGCAGACAGTCACCACCTTCAAGAAAGACGTCGATTATATCTTCCGATACATGCCTTTTACCGGAGCGTATTTCCTGAAGCAGACTTTCAAATGAATGCGAAAACTTTTTGACATTTATCAGACCAAAGAAAGACGAATTACCTTTGATCGAATGAACAGGACGGAAAATCTGATCAACAACACCAAGATCATCCGGATTCTTTTCAATCCGGACAAAAAGTTCATCAAGCGAGAGAAGAGAATCACTACTCTCAGCAATAAACTCATAAAATAAGTCTTTATCTATTTCACTATCTTCACTCATTAGACTTCATAACCTGATTTATTATGGGCAATGTCTGACATCAACCTACGCCATTTATTCAACTTAGCAGTACATTCATTAACTGCATTCTTCAACTCATCCAGATCACGTATCGGTTTGAGAAAACAATCATCTGCTCCAAGCCTCAGACAATTAAGAATATTATCCAGCGTGACATAACCGGTAATCATAACTACCTGAATCATCCCATTATATTCTTTTATACGCCGCAGCAGATCGATACCATCCATTCCCGGCATAGAGATATCGGATATTACCAGAAGATAATTATCATCATGAATCATTTTAAGAGCTGAGTACGGGTCGTTGGTCACATCAACATCATATCCCTCAAACACAAAATAACGTTTAAGAGTCGTTGTAATATCCACCTCATCATCGACAATCAGGATTTTTACCTTTGAGTTTGCAAGGTTGCCACCCTCAATATCCATTCCATTCTCCTAAACAACAATTAAGAGTCAATCCTACTATAACACCACCATAACAAGAAACCACGTAAAGAATTATAACAATTCTTCAAGTGTAACCAACACTTTTCTCAAATTACATGGCAACAAAATCACTCTGTCAAATCCCATATGCTGCAGTTCATCTTCAACAACATTCTCAACTCTGCCATCACCGACACCTATTATGCGAATATCTCTGTCAACTTCGGACTTAATACTTTTAACCAGTTTTCCATTGTTCCGACATCCCAGCTTCATATCAATAATAACAACTCTCGGCTCTTCAGAACTCACACTAGCAATAATTCCCGCATCACTAGCCGCCGGCTCCACAGCAACAAGGTCACAACACTTCGCAGCACGAATACCGGTTTCAAAAGAACGGTAAACCGAACTCGGTTCAATAAAGAAAAGAACTTTCGGTGTTCCTTTTGATTCTTCCTTTTTAAAGGTTTTCGGCAAACGGACTTCAAAAGCTGTCCCATCGGGGCCGGTATTAACCAGTCGTAACTCTCCGCCATGCACCGAGACGATTCCTTCAGAAAGACTCAACCCCAAACCAGTTCCCTTATCAACCGACTTGGTAGTAAAGAACGGATCGAATATTTTATCCTGAATATGCTTGGGAATTCCATCACCATTATCCATGACCTCAATACATACTTCATCGTCCCGCTCATAAACCCTGACCGTAATCAGCTTGACACTCTGATTATCAATAGCATCCAGTGCATTGATCAGCAGATTTACCAAAACCTGTATCATCTGCTGCAGTGAGACAATCACCTGAGGCACCTTATCAATTTTCTTATCCAGCACAACACCATTTTTAAGGCGGTTACTGACCACAGATATCGCACCATCAACAATATCTACCACCTCACATTTATCCATCTTATCCGAAGCGCCGTCAACACGCGCGAAGACCCGCAGACCACCGGTGATTTTTGCAATACGATCCGTCCCGATCATCATATCATCAAGGAGTATCGGCGTCTCTTTCATAATATAATCAAGCTTACCCTTTTCAGGATCAGAACTATCATAAACAAGACGGGAAGAGATAATATCCCAGAATTTTTTGAGTGTCTGAATATTACCGCGTATAAAGGTGGTAGGATTATTAATTTCATGCGCCAACCCGGCAACCAGTACACCCAGAGTTGCCATTCTTTCAGCTTTTATCAACGCATTATTCTTTTCTTCAAGACTGTTTAAGGCATCTTCCAATCCTGTTGCATAACGTGAAAGTTTGAGATTACTCTCACGCATCTCCTTGACCAGAGTTTCATTGCTCTTGATCAATATACGATGCTGCATTGCCCGTTCAGCAGAATTCAGAATATCTTCCGGCCCATTAAAAGGTTTGGTTATATAGTCATAGGCCCCATGATGAATTGCCAGAGAAGCGGATTTAACCGATGCATAACCGGTAACAACAATAACATCAACACTTATACTGCTCTCACGTATATACTCAAGAAGTTCGAGCCCACTGAAAAACGGCATATTAATATCGGTGAAAACAATATCAAAGAAACCTGTACTCACTACCGTCTTGGCCTCAAGCCCGTTGGAAGCACCGAGCACCAGATAACCTTCGTTGAAGAGAATATCTTCAATATAAGTACGAATTATACTCTCGTCATCAACAACCAGAACCCACTGCTTGCAGTTATAATTAATATTGCCGCCCTCAGTATGTTGGATCAATATGCTCTTTAGAGCATCAAGAAGCATATCTTCATAATCTGCAGGTACGGGCTCACCTTCAAGCATACTTACAGTAAGAGCCACACTTAGTTTGAGAGTTTCAATAATTATATGACCAAGCTCATGAAACTTTTCACCGATATTTTCATCCTTGGCCAGAAACTCGATAATAAGGCTTGTAGTCTCAACAATAAAATTAAACTCTATCTTCTCCGCCTCACTGTTAAGAAACGAAAAACGTTTGACCATAGACAGAAGCTGCTGTCTGCCTATGCGCTCATTTTTATTGGGAATGAAGATCTCAATCTCCGAGGCATATTTTGAAAAAATATTCTCAAAATTTTTATATTCTTCGATCTTATCCATGAGTTTTCCACCACAAACCAACACTGAAAACGAACATCAAGCTACAACTGCCTGCAGCATAAACATACCACATAATATTACTTAATTACAATATTAATAACGTCAAATTTCAATTTGGAGCCCTACCGGTAAATTCATAAATCCAGCGCTTTGTAAATTCTCTCCCAGGCTGCGTCCTCAAGATCAGCGCCCAACTGCTGAACTGCTTCACACCCTAAAAGCGCCCCGGCTCTAACCGCATCTGCAAGCGATTTACCTTCGAGTACCCCCCAGATAAACCCTGCAGCCCAGTAATCACCGGTTCCCGTAGTATCCACCACTTTATCCGCTTTATAAGCCGGAACAAATATCGGTTCCAGACCCTTTTCAACAGCCCAGACTCCTGCAGCACCAAGTTTGACTACAGCAACCTTACACAACTCTCCCAGTGGTTCCAGTCCGGCCAATGGATCATCACTACCTGTAAAAGCCTTCGACTCATCTTCATTCGCAAAGACATAATCCACATAATTACGGAGCAGATCGTCCAGCCGGTCTCTTCCACTGCGCACTACTTCAAAAGCACCAAGATCAAGACTCACGGCACAACCGGCCTCTTTTGCTGTCTGCAAAACTTTTAATGCCAAATCAGGATTAAAAAGCAGATAACCTTCAACGTGCACAAAATCTATACCGGCAAAATCTTCAAGAGTAATAGACTCAGGATCCAATAGAGCCGCAGCCCCAAGATCTGTACGCATAGTCCGTTCTGAATCCGGTGTAACCAGACTCAGACATCTGGCGGTATGCACACTGGATATATATTTAAACCGCGAATCATCACCGCCGTGCGCCACAAATGATTTTGTATAAAACTCACCATCTGCGTCTTTACCAAGCTGCCCGAGAAAACTCGCATCAATTCCCAGCCTGGCTGCAGCAAAGGTAGTATTCGCCGCCGAGCCACCACACGCTTTAACGGGATCGTCATCCAGCATATCTATTATTGAAATCATTTGAGCAGCAGAAACCAACTCCATTCCACCCTTTTCACCCGGAATACTATCAATAAAATCGTCTTCAACTTTTGCCAGAAGATCAACTATTGGAGAACCTATTCCCAAAAACTTCTTACTCATAAAATAACTTTCTTTCATAACTCAATTTCACGTCACTACAATTAGTGATAATATTAATTCTACCAAGATAATTTTTTTTCAACAACTGTATAATTGTTATTTTACGCTTTTTTCTACTAAAAATTACATGAACATAGAGTCATTTTCCTTATTTGTTAGCGTTATATTATCCCTCTTAAGAATTTTTCTTGATAATTTTAATTCTGAAATTATACTATTACTATGAGTGAATATAATAGTTAAACCTCAAATTTTGCAATATACAGATAATTTTACCAATGAAGGATCATTCATGCCAGATTCAAATCAGGATGAAGTTACACCAGCAGTAAAGTGGCTGACAATCTCCGAGGCATGCAAATATCTTGAGATAAGTGAACAGACCATGTTCCGCTGGATGCGAAGCGGTAAGATAACATACTACAAAGTTGGCAAAAGTACGCGGTTTAAAGAAGAAGATCTTGATAAGGTTGTTGAACGCGTAGCCAGTAAATCCAATTTCTCAGATGATCCTGACAGTTGTCAGGTGTGTGGACATTCAGAGCTGATACAGGGAAATCTATCAGCGCTTGGAGAGCTTGTATTCAAGCCTAAAAAAAGCAAATTCTCCGTCTGGAAAGATTCAGCAATACAAGTAAAAGCTTTCTGCTGCCCGAAATGCGGAAATATTACCTTGAAGGGACAGATTGATGATATATAAACAATCAATCTGCTCCTGAAAAAAATAGCAGCACCGCCGTACATTTATTCTTCTATGCTGCGTCATGCGAGAACCTGATTCCCGGTGCACCAATCTCAAAAAAGCCCGCAGAACTTATCGGTCATATTTAAAGATTATATCTCAAAACCATTTTTTCTGGCAATCTCACCGAAAACACAGCCACTGCGTCTGATATCTCTTCTACGGATAGGATCGTCAAAAGCCACCGATACCAATCCAAAATGCCGGGACAAGCCTTCACCCCACTCAAAATTATCCAGCAATGACCAGTAAAAATACCCTCTAAGATCAACACCATTTGCTATCGCTTTATTACACTGCAGCAGATGCGCCTTTATCTGCCGGACACGCAAGCCCTCATCCTGTGTCGCCACACCGTGACCGGTAACATACAAGGGTATTTTATATTCAGCTGATATCTGCTCCAGACACTCCGGAATCCAGGAAGAGTCCTGTTCCCACATATCATCACAGTCAATATTGTGCTTCTTCAGCAGCGGTTTCTTTACAAAAATCGGTGACAATGCAGAGAAACCTCTGGTTCTGATCTTTCCGTGAAAATTTACTCCGATAAAGTCAGCGACACGTTCACCTTCAAAATCCACAAACCCCTCGAGATTCCTGATTCCAAAGACCCGTTTAACAATCGAAGAACTGATACTGTCAATAAAATGCCAGCGCCTGAACGGGAGCACCTGTTTGGACAGACAACTGGCGCCGACCTGGGCTTCAGGATCAAAATGCTTTATCTCCTGATACGCCAGCGCATGCCCCTTACGCATATTTTTCAACGCCTGGGCATAACTGGACAAACGCCCTTTTTTTCTTGGCGGGAAGACTCCGGCGATATAAGCCAGAAAAGCATAACAGCTCGGTTCATTTATAGGAATCCAGAATTTGACTTCGCTGTCAGTAAGGATTACCACACGTCGGACAAAGTCAGCAAAGAGATCCGGACTTTCAGGATTCAACCAGCCCCCAAGATCACGAAACCATTTTGGACAGGCATGATGAAACAGAGTAAGATACGGCTCAATTCCCAGACTCCGGAGTTCAGCCAGCATCTCCATATAGCGTAGTTTTATATCCCGCTCAAGCGGTTCTTTCGGCCCGGGCTGGAGTCGAGCCCAGTCAAAGCCCATTCGATAAGCATTAAGATTCATTGAAGCCAGGCAATTAAAATCATACTTATATCTCTGCCAGTGCTTACTCGCATCATCTGCCCGACTTCCGTCTTTGGCAATAAAATCATCCCATTCGTTGACAGTATCACCCTCAACCTGTGTAGGACTGGTCGCGCATCCCCAGACAAATCCATCTGGAAAGGCGATAAACTCTCGCTTGTTATCTGAATTCAGCATACCTACACCTTTACACTATGACCCAACCAGTCTATCTTACATAATGAATCTGTATAATTCAAGAACCCTGCCTTTTTTTTAAAAAAAGGCAGAGTCTTGTAAGACCGGTTTTGACTGAAATTACCTGTGATAATTTTATGCAGCACGCTCTTTATTAGCAGCAGCAAGTTTTCTTTCTTTGCGGTCACTACCGCCATGATTACTGATAATTACCAGCAGACACTCCCGACCATCAGCAAGTTTTGAACAGAAAAATTCAAAGATAACCTGATCAAGATCACCGCTTTGAGCAGCTTCCTGCAGATCTTTTCTTCGAGCCGCGGCCCTCTTGAGCAGGCTTAAAGCCCATTTTCTGCCGGCACTCCCTAATGATTTTTCCAATTCATGCAGATTCATTCCGGGAGTAATCTCTGCGGTCCAGGCTGGAAGGCGCTGTAAACACGCCAATTCTCTGACAGAACGCCCGACAGAAGGATCAAAACTTTTCTTGCTGCCCTGTAGAATATTTTTCCAAAGATCTACCTCATCATCTACAGTATTTGGTGTCACTCCTGTAACAAAAGCCCTCACATACGGAAGCATATCCCCAGTATTACTATCGATTAACCAGTCATTAAGATACAGCCATTTTGCCAGTGGCTGCCCCCATTCCTCAGGGGCGTTCTCCCAGGGAACATGAATAGCCAGAGAATATTTCTCCTTAAGAGAAAGCTTGGTTAAAGTCTTAATATAAAAATTACCGAAAAAATGCGCCGCAACCCCAGCCATAAGTATAGCCGGCACGACCCCCATAGCAATGTGCAATAGCGGGCTGAATGCTGGCAGCATAAATCGTAATGCAAGACAAATCCCCATGGAAAACACTATACTGCAAGCGGCGAAAACAAGGTAGGTCATAAAAGAAAAGCTCTTGTTTAAAATGACTGAAGCTCTATTTACCCGTTTCAAAAGCTCTGGAATACAGGTACCGACATTTGACGAGGTATTCACCTTTAGAGGATCATCTCCCTGCTCACCGGTATCATTCGAACTTTCATGAGCTTTTTTAGCAGCTTTTGAAGAGAACAGTTTGGTTATTGACGCCCATTTATTCCCATCAAAAGAGAACATAGCCGAACTGTCAATCTCCTTCTCCTTAAACATTCTATGCAGTACATTCGCTGAAACAGGACCTCTGACATTGGAACCTATTTTCAAATACAAATGCTGAGTCAATTCCATAATTTCTCCTTCTGGCCTCCCGGACCCTGATGACCGATAATAATTTATTACTACTTTATCGGTTAAAGTTGAAAAACAACTTTAGAGAATATTTATTTTTGTTTGAATTTCCGCTAATAAAATAATCAGGGCACCCCGCAAACCGGAATGCCCCGAAAAAAGCAGCTTAAAAATAACGTCGTTATGCTGATTTACGCTGAAGATTCTTTGCTTCAATACAAACAATATCAATATAATCGTTGAGCTTAAAAATAATCGGTGCCACAATATCAAAACTGTTATAGTTATCTTTAGCCCAGTTATTCAACACATCTATTATTGTCCGGCACTCCGCTGCAGCATTATGATAGAGATTCAGCTTCTCCTGTGTACTGCTTTCAATATGAGCGGCAATAACATACTTCAGCATATCCTGAGTCTGCTCATACAGCCCCTGATCACTTTCACACAATACTGTATCAAAACGCACAATGCTGGCACCAAGTTCTCTTCCCTTGATCCACAACTCACTGTTCTTTAATTCTTCAAAATCAGACATTATAAATCTCCATAGTGAAATAAACCGCATTAAATATTTCTACTACTGCTATCGACATAATAATCTCTTCACCACAACAAAATCATAAAAAAATTGTACAGCTCGAAAGAGCTGCACAATTCAGATAACATCCTCAATCAACTTGAATACCGTCTTATTCAACAGTCACACTCTTGGCCAGATTCTTTGGTTTATCGACATCACAGCCCCGTGCATCGGCAATATAATAAGCCATAATCTGCAACGGCAAAGAACAGACAATACTATTCATAACCCCGCTTTCAGCGCGGACATAAATCACATCATCAACCATTTCGCTAATTGTATTATCATCATGACTGGCAATGGCAATAACCTTCCCGCCCCGTGCCTTAACCTCCTGAATATTACTTATGACCTTATCATACCTGCGCCCTTTAAGCGCAATAAAGAGACACGGCATATTTTCATCAATCAGTGCAATCGGCCCATGCTTCATCTCAGCAGCGTCATACCCCTCAGCATGAATATAACTGACCTCTTTTAATTTGAGCGCACCCTCCATAGCCAGCGGCCAGCTGGTACCACGCCCCAAAAAGAGAAAATTACTGGCGTCCTTGTATTTCATAGCAATCAGTTTTATATAATTTGCAGTAGCCAGGACCGCTTCCACCCGCGGCCCGACCTGCATCAGATCCTTGGTTCTTCTGGACAGATCATACGAATCAATACTTCCCCGCACCTGCGCCATTTTCAGTGCCAGAATATACAGACTGGCAATCATAGAAGTAAAAGCCTTGGTACTCGCCACCCCTATCTCCGGACCACAGTGCATATAAAACACACCGTCAGATTCACGGGCAATTGTAGAACCGACGGTATTGACAATACTTATTACCTTACAGTTATTCTCTCTGGCACTTCTCACTGCATGCAGCGTATCCATAGTCTCACCCGACTGAGTAATGGCAATAACCAGTACCGAAGGATCAAGAATAGGATTACGATAGTAAAAATCAGCCGCATATTCAGCATAACTCGGTATCCGAGCGGTACGTTCAATCAAATTGCGCCCGATCATTCCGGCATGATAAGCCGTCCCCTGCGCCACTAGAACAATTCTGCTCACACCCTTAAAATACTCATCAGGAACACCAAGATCCTCCAGATGAAAAATCGGCTCGCCATCAACCGTTTTGGGAACTTCGATTTTCTGGCGTACAAGATTGGTCAATATCTGTGGCTGCTCAAAAATTTCCTTGAGCATAAAATGCTTATAGCCGCCCTTCTGTGCCGCTTCCGGACTCCAGCTTATCGTCGTCACATCGGGTTCTATCTCATGGCCATCCTGACGCAGCGTCAGCCCTTCATGGGTGCAGACCGCGACCTGATTATCATCGAGGAAAATAACCTTATTGGTATGGGGTAGAATTGGCACCGCATCAGAGCCGAGAATAACAGCAGAATCAGCCAGACCTACAGCGAGCGGACTTCCCTTTCTAACCGCCACAATTTTGCCCGGCTCATCCGCTGCCAGCACCGCCATTGCGTAAGCGCCGTCAAGACGCGGTAAAATCTTCTCGACAGCAGCCAGCAGATCACCAGCATAAACCGAAGCGATAAGGTGTGCAATAATTTCTGAGTCGGTATCGGAAAGAAAATCTGTCTCCGATGCCCCTGCGGCTATCAGTTCACGGCGAAGTTCAACATAATTATCTATTATTCCGTTATGAACCAGCACAATACGTTTATCCGGAGAAAAATGCGGATGCGCGTTACAGTCCAGAGGCGCTCCATGCGTCGCCCAGCGGGTATGCCCGATAGCTTCATCACTGCTGATTCCCGCAGGTAAAGCCGCTTCAAGATCCGCTACACGTCCTCTGGTTTTTACTACCTCAATCTTCCCGCCGCTTCTCCAGGCACAACCAGCCGAATCATAACCACGGTATTCCAGGCTCTTCAAGCCCTTCACCACCGCCTCAACCGCCTGTCCATTACCGATATATCCAACTATTCCACACATAATGGTCACTTTCTAGGAGAACACCCGAATCCAAAAAATTCGAGAAATTTACCAGATAAATTCCAGAATAACCTGGCCGCATTCTTAAGGATGTGCGCCAGGATTGTCAAGTCCTGTGGTCTCTGCAAAACCAAACATAACATTGAGATTCTGCACTGCACTCCCCGCCTGCCCCTTCATGAGATTATCAATATGGCTTATTACCCTGAAAACACCTGTCCGTTCATCACAGGCAACGCTCAGCAGGCAACGGTTACTGCCGCGAACCGCTCCGGTAGAGCCGGGATATGCAAAATCCCTTACCAGCACAAACGGTTCAACCGCAAACATTTCCTGATATGCCTCCAAGACCTGCTGCTGGGTTACTCCCGGTTTTAGAAGCCCATATACAGTCGACATTATTCCTCTGGACATCGGCACCACCTGTGGCGTAAAGGTAATATTTATCCCCTCTCCACCAAGATCTGACAGTTCTCGCTCCACCTCCATAACATGCTGATGCCCGGTTAGTCTATATGCATTCATATTATCATAACGCTCCGGATAATGAAATCCCGCGGACGGCTTCTTGCCTGCCCCGGAGATACCGCTTTTACAGTCACAGGAAATACCCCGGGTCTCAATAAGATTATTTTTCACCGCCGCAGACAAGCCGAGAATGCAGCTCACAGCAAAGCAGCCGGGATTACCTACCAGACGTGCCCCAGCAATTTCACCGCGGTGCAGTTCGGTAAGACCATACACACTCTCCACCAATAGCTCCGGAGACTTATGCTCAGGATTTTTATTTATTCTGCTGGCGTACTCATGATAAAGTTCAGTAGAGTTGAAGCGGAAATCTCCGGAGTAATCCAAGACTTTACGTCCTTTGGCAAGCTCCACTCCAGCACCTGCCTGTCCGACCCCGTCAGGTGTAGAGAAGACAACCACATCAGCCTCCGCTTCCGCCGCTTCCTTACTGTCGGGCGCAACAATAGGCAGATCACAATAGCCGTCAAGATAAGTCCAGACGTCAGAAATCTTCTTACCAACATCCTGAGTCGCAATAACACAGCTTATTTCAAATTCCGGATGTCTGCGTACAAGCTCAATGAGTCCCAGACCTCCATAACCGGTAGCCCCGACAAGTTTAATCTTTTTTGTCATAAATTACTTTCTATAACCTGATAATTCTTTTAAATAATTTTGTCATTATACTGACAGGTAAATATTAACCCCTATCAATGAGTCGTTGAACCATAGTCCCCCCGCAAATAATCCGGAAGCTCACGAACCGGCTGCCTGGTTGTAAGATTATCTGTAGTATGCGTATCATCGTAAATCAACTGATCATCGCCCGCTTTATACCCCAGATAATTCTGATCAACCGGAGCCCGCGGATGACTGCCGGTCTCAGGTCCGTCCGGAGTTTTATAGACCGTAACCCGTTCTGGAGGCCTTTGCCACAGACTCTCACCCTCAGCATTCATCTCCAGCTTTTTATCCGGAAGTTCATTACGATAACCATAGGTAGGATGATATTTATCATATGCCTCGGCAATAAGCTCCGCCTTCTTTTTTTCATTACTATTGCAGCCGATAATAAAAAGCGACAGCATAAAAAATGATATAATAAGCCAGTTTTGCATTAAAATAATCCCTGTAAGTTCAGAATATCTGTTTATTATATATCAATTTCCACCGTAATGTCAAGAATAACACAAAATTAAGCCGGGTACATAGTACCCGGCCTGCAAACAACTCAACTGGAGCAGCACTTAATAAAATCAGCAAAAGAATAAAAACCTACTCGGCTGACTCGGTTCCCTGAACACGTTCTTCCATCATTTTACCAGGTTTGAAAGTAACAACCTTCCGTTCAGGCACCATAACCTCATCCCCGGTTCGTGGATTTCTTGCCTTACGTGGTTTTCTGGTACGTACTTCGAATACGCCAAAATTCCTCAACTCCAGCCTGCTTTCACTTTCAAGCACATCAACGATACCGTCCAGAGTCATCTGCACAATGCGCTTGATGTCCGTCTGACGCATATCCATTTCTTTTGCAATCCGTAGAACCATATCATTCTTTGTCACAGGTACTACCCCCTTATCATTACTTAAAACAAAATCAAATCTTTTCCCAAGCAGCGAATAACACATCCGGCTGCACCACACCGAAAATTCCCAACAACCACAATCGGCAAGATACTTACTCGCATACGTTTATAAGATTTTATAATAGATGAAGTCGGCAAAAGGTCAAGTAAATATTGATAAAATCCGGTTTAAGTTGTAGTAAAATTTTTTTTAAAAACTGTCAGTAAGTTTTAGTTTTATGCGATTTTTATCGTAAATACCGGTACAAATTAGAACAATTTCTGATATAATACAACCTGAATAATATACTATCCGTTATCTAATATTTTGTTTCCGAGAATAACCTTATGAGCATTGTCCCCGGGTCAAAAATAGGAAAATTCAAACTCCAGAATCAGCTTGGCGGCGGCGGCATGGGTTCTGTCTATAAAGCCCGGGATACCCAGCTGGGCCGTATTGTTGCGATTAAAATCCTGAATTCCCAGTATGACTATAACATAGAGAATATCGAGCGTTTCGAACGCGAAGCACGCACTCTTGCATCACTTAATCACCCCAACCTGATGCATGTTTATGATGTAGGAATTGAAGGCAGCATTCACTATTTTGCCATGGAATATATCGAGGGCAAAACCCTGAGCAGCCTCATTGACGACCCGAACTATGAACTGACCCAACAGGAAGCACTGCGTATAACCATTGAAATTATGGCCGGACTGCGCAAAGTCCATAACAGCGGCATCATCCACCGTGATATCAAACCGGCAAATATTATGATTGAAAACACCGATGGCCGGGCGGTACTGGTAGATTTCGGTTTGTCAAAATACGCTGAAGATTCCGGACTAACCTCAGCCGGCTCTATTCTCGGCACGCCGGATTATATCTCTCCCGAGCAGATTGAAGGCATCGAAGCCGGATATCAGTCGGATATTTATTCACTTGGGGTCGTACTATATGAAATGATCTGCGGCAGTAATCCTTTCACCAGAGACAGCTCTATGCAGACAATACGGGCTCACTGCAACTTCACACCACCGCCACTGCGTAAAGTAGAGCCCAAAACGCCCAAAGAATTATCAAAGGTTGTAGAGAAGATGCTGCTTACGGATCCAAAGAAACGCTACCAGAGTATTGCTGAATTAGCCGCAGACCTGCTAAATGTCTGCCAGCACCCATTACTGACCCAGCTTACCACCAGCCCTGGTCCAGCTCACCGTCCGGAGTCCAGCAGACAGCCGGAAAACGACAGCGCCAGAGCGCGCTCCAACACGCCCTATAAGCACTATATGGCCCAAGCACCTACTATCAAGCGGGAATTCCCTTTCTGGCATTACTTTTCCGGCGGGATAATAACCATAGCCGTTCTGCTGCTGCTGACAGCGGTTTACATCCAGAAACAAAAGGACAGTACAGCTGCTCTGATTCCACCTGAAATCAAAGCCTACAAACTTCCGGTTATCACCTATACTCCTGAAGGTGACAGCCCCGATACAGACGGAATAATAAACCCAAGCGTTATAATTCAGTTAAAAAACGGGCAGCATCTATGGGGACGGGTACAGGACGGCATCAAGCACAACCACCTGATAATCGGATTATTCCCCAAAGGCAAAGCAGAATATGGCCTGGACGATATTGAGTCGCTCATAATGGCCGATTCGGAAGCAGTTGCGGAAAAACTCCCTAAAGCCGAGGATATTTTTAAGAATTCCTATCTATATCACCCGCGGTCACTGCGCGGAAAATAAGAGATTAATTGTTATTCTTTATTACCGATATAGTTATAACATTACAAAATAAGTATTGTTAGGATATAGTGATTCTGTATAATTATTCAATTATAATCGAATAATTTGCATATATTCGGAATCAGATGTTAGATACAGGGGGGAATACCAAATGATTGTTCAGGAAAAAATGTACTGCACAGAAAAAAATATTGAGGTAGATGTTCTAAAAGAAATTACCTCTCGCAAGAAGGATATAGCTGCATGTAATAACATGTTATATTGTGAAGCGACAACTTTTTGCAGATTTGTAAATCCGTTAACAACAAGAAATCCGCTAAAAGAGACTGATACAATAGAAGCAGAGGTTTAAAAAAGAGTTAAAATTTACAGATTATTAAGTTTTACTTGATTTTTTTTGAAATAAGGAGCCCAAAAAATGGAAGAAAAAGTAAGAGCAGTTATAGAAGAGCTACGCCCTGCATTACAGGCAGATGGCGGAGATATTGAGTTTATCGGACTTGACGGCACTGTAGTCAAAGTACGTCTGCAGGGAGCTTGCAGCGGTTGTCCACATGCGGCAATAACCCTCAAACAAGGTGTAGAAGTACGCATCAGAGAAGCTATTCCTGAGATTACCGAAGTTGTTGCTGTTTAGTCTTGCTCAAAAAAAGATAAACCCGTATCATCTGAAAATCACTTGAAAACTGCTATTAAATTAACTGATATCAGGCAACAGACAGTAGGATATTTATATACATGAGTGAAGCAAAACCAATTGCGATAATTTCAGATGTTCACGGCAATCTTGAAGCATTGACTGCGGTACTCAATGATATCCGTTCACAGGATATCGAGACCATTATAAACCTTGGGGACTGTGTCGGTTACGGCGCAGACCCCGAGGCATGTGTTGATATTTTACAGATTCACGCAACCATCAATATCTGCGGCAATCACGATTATGCTGTATTAAATTCCGCCGAAGGATTCAATTATATAGCAAAAAATGCGGTAGACTATGTCCGTAGTATAATGAATCCGAAATCCTACGCCGAACCTGATGAAAATGTGCTCAGGCGCTGGCGTTTTCTCAATTCTCTGGTACCACTCTACGAACTTGGTAAATATGAATTTATGCACGGCTCTCCCAGACAGCCGATAACCGAGTACGTACTTCCTTCCGATCCCGAAATGGATCCATTCAAACTTGACAGTATCTTTGCGGCAATGACCGGAACTTATGCTTTTGTCGGGCACACTCACTTCCCCGGGATAATCGAAGATAACAGTGATTCTTTTATTATGATTGAAGATTTAACAGAAATGTGCTATAATCTCACTGAAAAAAAGGCAATCATCAATGTCGGCAGTGTCGGCCAGCCGCGAGATTATGACTGCAGATCCTGTTACGCAGTGCTGCGTAACGGCTATGTAGAATGGCGGCGTGTCGAATACGACATTGAAACAACTGTCTCGAAAATATCCTCGCATCCAGTACTTGA
This sequence comes from Planctomycetota bacterium, assembly GCA_963677015.1. Lineage (GTDB taxonomy): Bacteria > Planctomycetota > SZUA-567 > SZUA-567 > SZUA-567. The sequence continues at coordinate 382,323 of OY781533.1, read as the reverse complement.
TGATCAGTCAGGTTTAAGGCTTAAACTGGGGCGTTAAATCCACTAATCCGGAGAATGCCTATGCAAGATCAGCTCACCCAGATACGCCGGGTAACCGTAGTAGGTGCCTTGGTCAATTTATTTCTCACTATTATCAAAATCTTTGTAGGCCTCAGTTCATCCTCAATGTCGCTGGTTGCCGACGGCATACACAGTCTGAGCGATCTGGCTACCGATGCCGCTATCTGGATCGGTGTCCGCTTCTGGAGTGCCCCTCCGGATAAGAACCACCCCTACGGACACGGTCGCTATGAAACCCTGATCAATCTTTTCATAGCCGGAGTACTGGGATTCGTCGGCAGCGGTATCGGCTGGCGTGCAATATTCTCCATAATATCCGGAACTCCTTCCAGCCGTCCGGAATGGAACGTCTTCTACATCGCAATCATCTCAATAGTTGCCAAAGAACTGCTTTTCCGCTGGACCTTCAAAAAAGGCAAGGAAAACAAATCCGCAGCTCTGACGACTAACGCCTGGCACCACCGCAGTGATGCACTGAGTTCGATGCCCGTAGCCATCGCCATTATCGGCGAAATGATCTACCCCGCATTTCATTATTATGACCAGATAGCAGCAATAACAGTGACCATACTCCTGCTGCACGCGACCTGGCGTCTGGCCAAACCGTCTATATTTGAAATAATGGAAGCAACACCAAACCCGGCACTCAATACCCGAATCAGAGAAATGTCAAAAAGCATTACCGGCATCAACAATGTGCACTCAGTCCGCTGCCGGAAACTCGGTGGCGAGATTCTGGTCGATATGCACATGGACGTTGATCCGAACATGACAGTATTTGCTTCACACGAACTAACCCGACTTTTTCATGACCGTGTTATTCAGGAAATACCGGAAATCACCAATACCCTGATACATGTGGAACCTGCCCATAAAAAGAAGAGCAGCAGAGGCAGCAGACGTAATAGAAAAGCGAAACGCGGCTAGCTTTTCACCGGTTTTAATTAATTTAATATTCCTAAAAAAAGGCAGCCGATACAGGCTGCCTTTAACGTAATATTAAAATGCTATTTTGTCAGCACCACAACCGCCTGCAAATCTTCAGGAGCCGGTTGTATAACCGGCAGTTCCCGCGGTTCTTCACGAGGTGCGTTATGCGGCTGGAGCGGATCTATATCCAACTGATGATATGGCACGTTATTTACATCTTTACTGTTCAGATTATCATCAAGGAGCCCGTAACTGCTGCTTGTAGGCTTATCAAACATTGTCGGATCAGCATTATATTCCAGCGTCGAAAGAGTACCGCCTCTTACCGGCGCAAATTCAGAATAACCGCTCTCGTTATTTAGACCTACAGAGATAGACGGACGGGTTCGCTGCATCAGAGGTTTGCCATCACCGAATACCACAATATAATATTCTTCCTCCAGTTCAGGAATTCTCTTGCCCCACTGATCAAAAACAACCTGAGACCATTCCATGCGGATCTTCTTATGATCCATTGAAAATTCCGGTTCATGATCAGCCAGCAATCTCACCTTAGCCACCTTGCCTGCAAATCCCGGCGTATTATTATAACGACGCAAAAGGTTTTCCTCCAGAGCAGCCGCATAACGATTAATATTTTCCAGCTCCGGTGCCGGAACATCAATAGGCTTACCCTTGACCATCAGACGTACCGCCTGTTTAGATTTAGCAGCCGCCTGACGCTGTAAAGCCTGCTGCTGACGCTGTTGAGTCGCTTTTTTCTCATTTTTAAGGGCGGTATTCTCTGTTTCCAGTTCTTTAGCCCTATCCTCTAACATCTTATTTTGTTTAACCGACTTACTCTGGGCACAGCCGGTAAGCAGTACCAGTACCGCAAGCACGCACGCGAGTATACAGAGTACTCTGGCAAGTCTATCCAACGCCGACATATTCACTATTTCCTTTATAAGCTGTAGATACTATTCAGCCTTTATATCGACCATACAGGCAGACCAACTTAAATAATAACCCGAGCGCCAGCTAAAAACACCATACTGAAATTCAGATAATAAAAAAAGGGCGAGGAAAAAAATCCTCTGCCCCAAAAATCTGGATAAACAAATTTGTTATTTCACTTTATAACCGGCGAGAAAATCAATATCAGGCGCATCCGCCCATAATTCCTCCAGCTGATAATACTCGCGAGCCTCACTACTGAAGATGTGCGCAACAACATCACCGTAATCGATTAAAGCCCACTCATCGCCACCGCGCCCGGCCTCATTTATAAGCTTATATTTCAGCTTACTCATCTCCTTCTGAATATCCTTGAGCACACCTCTTATCTGTGGCGCACTTTTACCTGTACCAATCACGAAATAATCAGCATACGGGCATCTGGTACGCAAATCTATAAGCCGTATATCCTCCAGACGCTTCTCATAACAGATACGGGCGATAATCTTTGCCCGCTCCAGACATTTATCCTCAGCAGTTACATCTCCACTCATTTACAGCTATTCCTTTCATAGTTGTATTTGCTTCACCAGCCGAAATATTATTAAAATTCAGTATAAATTAAAGAGACAAAGCTTGCAACCCAAAGCTCTGAATACCGGTAGAATTAACTTATTACTAACCGGTCATCCGTGAAAAGCAGCTCAGACTCAATCGAGCGGCCAGATACGGCAACGCAAAACACGCAGACCATATTTGCAGCCTAAAAAAAGAAAACGCAGCCAGCTGCTGAAAGATTTACTCTGCCCCTCATCTTCACCACGATCCCGAAACTCATATCCGATCTCAAGAATTTTATAATTTTTACGCTCGAGATTAGCTACCAGCTCGATAAAATACTCTCCATAACCGGTTGGTGAAAATAAAGCGCCATCAAGGCACTCACGCTTCATAACCATAAAGCCGCTATCAATATCACGTGTCTTACAACCGAGCACAGTACGGGCGAAACCGATAATCAGCTTACTGGTAAAGATACGAGTAAAATCCCGGTCATCTTTACCGTTAGCAACAAATCTGGAACCGATAACCGCATCAAATTCAGCAAGTCTGTCTATCATTTCAGGGACCATCTCCACCGGCATGCAGCCATCAGCATCCATCCAGCAGATAACATCTCCGCGACTCTCAATAATTCCCCGCATATATGCAGAAGCAAGGCCACGCCCACGTTTACGCTCAACCACCTTCACCCGCGGATCACCAAGATCCCGAACGAGCTGTGCCGTACCATCTGGAGAGCTGTCATCAACTATAATCAGTTCCAGATCCTGACCAAGCACACCGAGTACCCTGTTTACAAGCGCAACGATGGTCTCACGTTCATTGAATGTCGCCAGTATAAATGACACTTTGGGATCGGTCATATTAACTTACCCTTGCAAGATAGTCTCTGACTTCACGGCAGACAGTATCTACCTCTGCCTCTTTAAGTGCCAGACCGGAAGGAAGATATAAGCCATACTCATACGCATGATCCGCATTAGGACAACCGCCATCTGCCGTTTCAACCAGGTATTTAAATGCCGGCTGGGCATGCAGTCCCATAAAGAACGGTCTGGTGCCGATCTTCTTCTCCTTGAGTGCAGTCATTAAATCAACAGCCTTCAATCCCAGTGACTTATCCAGCTCGATTGCCATCATCCAATATACCGGCTTGGCCCAGGATTCTACCGGCTGCAATCTGATACCGGGGGTACCGGCAAGACGTTCAGTATACCACTGAGCGATCTGAATCTTTTTCTCAATATGCGCCTCAATACGCTCCAGCTGCGCCACGCCAACAGCAGCCTGCAAATTAGACATACGGAAATTGTACCCTATATTCTCATGTCTGAAACGCTCAACACTGCCAAAACAGAGATTCCGGTATGATTTCGCCCGCTCATAAACTTCATGATCATCAGTAAGAACCATTCCTCCCTCACCGGAAGTAATAATTTTATTTGGATAAAACGAAAAACTGGAAACCAGTCCGAACGAACCGCAGCGTTTCCATACCGGTCCGGAGTGTCCATTTCGCAGATACTCCGAACAGTACTCAGCGCCATGAACCTCCGCGGCGTCCTCGATAATCTTGAGCTTATACTTATCTGCAGCTTTCAAAAGCGGATCCATCTCTACGGGATGCCCATAAATATGCACCGGCATTATAGCGATGACATCATCCTGCTCCTTCTCAATAAGCTTTACCGCCTGCGCTACATCCATACACCAGTTATCAGGCCGACAGTCGACCAGAAGAGGTATAGCTCCGATTCGTATCGCCGCAATGGCACAAGAAGCAATGGTAAAACTCGGCATTATTATCTTTTGACCGGCTCGAACCCCTGCGCCATACAATGCCACCTCCAAAGACGCAGTACCATTACATACCGCTATTCCATATGCCCGGTCGCAATATGCCGCGAATTCCTCTTCAAATCTGCTTACAAACGGTCCTTCAGAAGATATCCAGCCGGTATTTATACACTCATTGAGATATTCTTTCTCATTACCATCAAGCAATGGTTCATTTACAGGTATCATTTACTATATAATCCTTCTACAGCAAGCTACTTAAAACTTGAATTTTTCCTTATCATTTTCACCGGCATATGGCCCCTGCTTTACCTCAAACATCTCACATTCTTCGATTATCTCAAAGCCATGACCACCCTTGACCAGCAAAAGAACATCCCCCGCATAAAGCAGACGCTCATCAAAACGTTCCTTAAGCTCTGTAAAGAACACAACTTTGAGCACTCCTTTTCTTATAAACAGAACCTCCTGAGTATACCGCACCTCTCGCTTTACCTCATTATGGACATGGGGTTGAATCACATGCCCGGAAGGATGATTCATATATGCCAGTTGCTGCGAAAACTCATCCGGAGTAAAAAAAGTCAGGCCTTTACCGGAAAAATCCTTACGGATAATCAGCGCATATAACTCATCATTACAGTAGATTTCTTCCGTCGCTTTATCGCTCAAAACATATCCTTATTATTGGGTAACTCTTTATTACACGATACAATTAAATAATATAACACTATATATACTTTGTCTTTCTAATGGTATACTAATATAATATAATAGCAAGGGAATAATAGATTAATTTAAGGTCATATGAGTAATTATAATATTGGGAATCATAGTAAAAAATGAATATCGAAACCGCGGAATTCCTTGCCAGTTCTCAGGGACTGCAGCTATTGGCGGAAGCTGCCGAAACCGACGCCGGAACCTTCAAACTAGCAGCTTTTCTACGCAGCAGAACAACACCCGACTTCGCTGCCGCAGTAAGCTCTATGCTGCACCTGCGAAAAAAGGCCGAAAAGAAATTCAAAGCGGCCGCCGAGATGCTCTTTACCCGCTCCGGGCTGGAGCAGGCATCAGCCGAAGAAATCTCCAACTATAGAACTACACGCTTTACAACTGCCGGCATCAACAGTATCGCCGATCTCTGTTGCGGTATTGGCGGAGACAGTATCTCATTCAGCAAAAAACTGAAAGTTACCGGTATCGACCTGAATCCGGCCAGACTTGTATTTGCCCGACATAATATCGGTGTTTACCGGAATGAGAATAATTTCAAGACTCTTGAGCAGGATATAACGACCGTACCGTTAACGGATATGGGAATCGAAGCCTTCTTTATCGATCCGGCAAGACGCACACAGAACGGAGAACGCCTGTTCCACCCGGAAAGCTGGTCTCCGAAATTGTCCGAGATCTTACAGCTCATTCATAACAGCTGCCCTACAGCCGGCATAAAATGCGCCCCCGGAATCGACCATGCAGATATACCAGCGGAAGCTGAAGCGGAATTTATCTCCTACAATGGAGAATTGCGCGAATGTATACTCTGGTTCGGTGGCCTCAAACGCGAGATATCCCGTCAGGCAACTCTCCTGCCGGGAGAACATATCCTTTACGGCACCAACCCGCAGCTGCCTGTTACAGCACTGAAAAATTATATATATGAGCCCGACAGCGCGGTTATCCGGGCAGGTCTGGTCGAACTGCTGGGCAGCCAGCTTGGCGCCGACAAAATCTCTGATTCCATCTGCTACCTTACCGCTGACAGCGCAGTGGAAACACCATTTGCCAAATGTTTTCAGATAGTAACCAGCTTTAAATTCAAAGAGAAAGAGCTGAAGCAGCAACTGAAAAAACTTGATTGCGGGAGTCTAAATATACTCAAACGCGGTATAGGAGTGGATATACCGACACTGCAGAAAAAACTGAAACTGCGCGGCAGCAAACATTACACACTTCTGCTCACCCGCAGCTTTGATGAAAAGGTTGCAATAATAGCCCAACGATGCTAGCCGATAATCACATATCACTTATTATTTTTACAAACTGCTTCTGAAACGCATAACGCTCCTCAAACATTTTACGGGAAAGATCAAAATTCAAGCCGTAATACTTGGTACGAACATACTCTTTATGCCCTTTACTATAATAATATTTAAGAAAACTCCCCTGATCACCATTCCCTCTGGCGGTATAGAAAACACTCAGCCATATTCCCTGCGCGCCAAAATGATCCAGCACATCCGCATCCTGAAGAGCTTTTGAGTCCAGATCACATATATTTGGCTTTTCCCGCAGATTATGCTCACGAATAAGGCGCTGAATCTCTTCAATGTCCTTTTTCTTTAATGCCCGGCCGAGAATTTTACCGGCCATTTTCGAACCGACCATAGCGTGATGCCGCTTGCCTTTACCGATATCATGCATAAGCGCTGCAATATACAGACGATCCAGCTCCAATTGCTGAACCTCAGTCTTAGCGGCGGAGTATATCTTTAGCGCCAGTTCAGCCACCCGCTTGCCATGATAGTACGTATAACCCCGCTCACGATTCTGCTGAGCATCGGAATTCTTGAGCAGCGGCGAAAGGATCTCTTCAATTTTTATAATATCCATAACTGTACTCAATACTGCCTGGTTCTCTTTCCTTTGGTCTTACGATATTCGTGATCCGGTCTTTCTCTCCTGGCTTCAGGTTCATTACCAAATCCGGTACAGACAATATACGTCTCCCGACTTTCATCTCTACAGGCGTCGGGTTTTATCATTCTGGTAGCCTCAAATTTATCGCGCAAGCTCTCTCTGAAATGCTGCACTTCAGGGCTCTCAAAAATTTTACAGACAAAATTACCGCCTTTAACAAGAGTAGTAAAGGCAAATTCCGCTGCGACCTCACAGAGTTCCAGCGAACGAGCCTGATCCACCAGTTTTATACCGCTGGTCTTCGGCGCCATATCCGAAAGCACCACATCAAAATTATTCACTCCGAACATCTCCGGAGTTACCTCCCTGATATCCATCTTCTTGAACTCGACCAGACCTTTGAACTTCTTATTTATAACATTGAGATCAACTGCGCATACCTTACCGGAATTTCCGACTTTTTCCAATATATACTCCAGCCAGGATCCCGGACAGGCTCCCAGATCAATAACTCTGTTACCGGGCTTGATGATCTTAGCCCGTTTATCAATCTCCTCCAGTTTATAAAAACTCCGTGCAAGCCGTCCTTCACGCTTAGCTTTCCGAAAATACTTATCCTGTATCTCACGCATTACAACCGACCTCATTGTTTAAATTTCAAAAAAAAAGAATGTGGATTCTAATATTTCCACATTCTTATTATACCAGAATTTTTTTTTTACACAATCAGTTATGCAACACCGGCCAGATCTCTATATTCCTCTATCTGCCAACCGTTTAAACGGAGAATATCTTTCAATTCCATACCTTCAACATATCCTTCAGGGACCTCTTTGCCAAGTATGGAAAGCATAAGTTCATCTCTGTTCATGGAATCCGGTATAATATACCAGCACTGTTCCTTCTTAACCAGCATACTGCAACTCATAATCTTCTCCAGCCAAACAAACACCATTAATATTCAAACAGCATCCTGCTGTGTTATTTTTTCTTCTTTTTCAACAGATCAGCAAGTCCACCGATAGATTCCATTTTCGGTACACTCTGACTCTTGGTAGTAGCGATATTCTCTTCTTTGATAGCTTCAAAAATCTCTTTACGGTGTACTGATATGGATTTTGGAGCATTTATACCAACACGAACCGTATCACCCTTAATATCAACAATACTGATCTCAATATTATCACCGATCATTATTGTTTCATCGCGTTTTCTACTCAGTACCAGCATTTTCACCCCCCTCGTTACTTCCCTCTTCAGTTGCTTTGAAGATCTTGTAACGAGTGCTGTATTGAGGGTTCACCAATACCATCTGCATACCCAGTCTTGTTTTAGCATTCATTACAATCGGTCCGAGAAGATTACCAGTTGTCTCTTGCGGATCTTCAGGAATAACCAGTATCAGACATACTGCTGCGTCCTCAACATTTTCCAGCTGCAACAGATCACGTTCTTTCTGACCGATAATCACCTGATAATTAGGTACAATGAGATGAGATTCGCAAATAACAAAGGCGAGTTCAGGTATATCTGTAGACTGCAACCATTTAAACAGCCCCTGATCACCGCAATCAAAAATAACAAAACCTCTTGCTTCCTTAAATCCAATTACACCTTCTGGAAAAGTAATCAAGGTTTCATCAGGCACTTCGATTTCCCCAAAGCGTGTTGTCTTTACCTTCATTATCACCTACCTAACAAAATTAATCAAAAGGAGCTCAGCACCATAATAAACCATGGTGCGTCTTCATAACCACATATATTCTACTTCGGCATTTACGCTGATATTCTCAAACATTTTTATAATATTTCTGCAATTAGTTCACGATGCCACATCAATTTTTTCAGTTGCTGCACCTTTCTGCAACTCCTGACTAATCTTGCACTCATCCCGATACTCACAGATCGCCGTACAATACATATCCCGCATCAGCCAGCCGTAACAATCAATAAAATCAGCGACACCTTCATTATAGTCCCCGATTTTTCTGTACCATTTGTGATCTTGAATATGTCGAAGAATCACCTCACGCTCAATACCGACGAACTCTTTCAAATGTTTGCAATTTTGAGAAATCATAATAACCTCCTTTTTACTATAATTCTGCAGGTTTTAGCATCTACCTGAATTATCGGCAAGTACCAGTATATTATTTATAATTAATATTACTTATAAATAATATAATTTTTCTCAATTGCAAAATTCGGTCGCAGGCAGCAAAAAGTTATATCGTCAGAGAACAGCTGCAACCGCCACACAACCTGCAACGACAAAAAAAGGACTCTGAAAAATTCAGAGTCCTCATAAAACCAGACCAAACTATTTCAGGATGCTACTTGACCCTGATACGATATCCTTCATTCGATACCTTTATCAAGAATTCACGATTGAGTTTTCCAGAGCTGCCGGCAATTAAGGCAATACGGGTATAATAATCCTCTATACGCCGATAAGTGTCAAACAGCGACCTATCCTCATTCAGGATACTCTCAATCACATTCCGTCTAGGATGATTTGTTGCAAGGCGGAGGGTTCCCGTCCTAGTTGCCATGATATCAAATGAAGGATCTTTTCCAATTCCTTCTCTCTGCAAAGCGTAATCAAGCATACAGCCGAAGCTATCTTGCTCGTAAGCAATAGCATACATATACACCTCTTTATGCACCGGATGATCACCGCTGCCGGAGACAGAGGGGAACTTGCTTACAAAGGTATAGAAATACCTTGAAAATTTATCTACAATATTTTTACTGTAATACAACCGCTGAGTTTTGCCGGTTGCAAACCTACCGCTTTTTACACTAACCATAACCACCTCCCGCTCGTAGTGATTAATTATCCGTTACAACACAATTATTATCGGACACCAATACTCGCTCTTTACTATACTGTCAGTTTTTAGTCAATTTAATTCGTATTTTTTAAAACCCCGATCCAGGAAGAACACGACTACACTAGCAAATTCCCATTTCCAATAATAAAGAGATGTCTCATAATCCGTTATAACATTCATAATAGCAGTTAATTACATCTTGGTTAGCTTTCTCAATTAATAACTGTTTACCTGCCACGCATTACATTAATCTTTTTTTAAAAAAACTATATATATAATTATGACCATCACAAAGCAGACACATGGTTATAATGAATATGTAAACTCCAATTCTTGCGGATAATCGACAGTATAATCAATACCAGCAGCAATCGCTTCTTCTATTTCAGAAAACACCGATAATTCAAACTCCTTACCGCCAACAGATAAACTGGGTTTATATCCAAAGTCATCTGTAACTGTTATAGCAAAATCTTCATCTTCATCACTATAATCACTTGACAGCTGCTGCCGGGTTTCAGCAATACTCAACTCATTACCGCTATAAACTTCTATAAAGTCCATTAACTTTTCCATTTTAGCCTCCAATAAGACATTCTCCTGCAGGCTACTGAAGGTTTTACATATTTCAGAATCACTGTTAAGCAAATTCTCAATCAGCGCTTTATCTCTACGATCACCATCAATATACAGATTATTTTCAGTGTCCATTCTGACTGAAAACTCAGGGTACGAACTTATCCCGGCATCCTCAAGAACGCCGTCAACAAGTTTCTGAAAATTACTGAAATCCTGTTTTATCGCCTTATTTACTTCGCCCATAGTTATAAACTGACCGGTATTCTCGGGATCCCAGTTTTCCGGTTCCTCTGTCTCCAAAGTAGTCTCAAAAATGGCCTTGAATGATATATCAGTATCTTCAACACTACCGCCCCCTTGCACTCCAAAATTAATACCGGAAGTATCTGTAATATTTTCAATCATAACTTAAATCCTCCATATACGCTTCAAACCATTCAAATAAATATCCAAACTGCTGCACAATTAAGCAGGAGAGGATCATTCACCATAACTATCTTTAATAACTCAATAACTCAGTCGGAAATATACAATATTCCCATTATATTTTACCGGATAATTACTACATATGACGTCTGCATCTGAAAATTCTGCTGCTATTTTTTCAAATATGACTCGTTGGAATGATATGCATTAGGCAGGCATTAACATTTCCAGTCATAAAATTATCCGTAGAATTCCATCTTCCTGAAGAATCTTATTCAGACATCCATGACTGAAACTTTTTTAACTATTATCGGCTCAACACACATTTTCTTTAATTCTAAATAAAAAAAAGCTGAGGAACAAAAATCCACAGCTTATATGAAATACTCTGATTGTCTTATGCTTGTGACACAACTACAGCTCCAGCTACCACTAATATTGCACCAACAACAACTTTTAATAGATTCACCTCACTCCATTCTCCAAGCAAAAAGAAGCTAAGAAAAACTGTTGTAAGCGTATTGGCATTAAATACCAGATTGAGCTTGTTTATAGGTACATTATAAAGAAAAAGATATAGAATATACCAGCAAGCGATAGAGACCAAAAGACACCGCTTAGAAAAGTAAATACGCTACCTCGTACACTGAACCCGCCACTAGGCGTCACCAACGTTATTACTACGCCGACTAACGCAATTGTTACACCTATAACCACTCAAAACGCACCTGGAGTTACCCCTTCTTTGCTGCCAAACTTCTGAAAAAACTGAAAAACCGCTGGTATAGTTCCGCCAATTACAATACCAATCAGCTGATTAGACATACAAGCTCCTATATCCCCCAGTAACTGCGACTGAAATCAATTCCCTCTTCCAGACTCATAAAGTCCTCGGTATACCCAGCAGCCCGAAGTTTAGTAAGATCAGCTTCAGTAAAGCTCTGATACTTGCCGATAAGAGTATCAGGGAACGGAACATACTCTATGCTGCCGCTACCCTGCAGTTCAATAAACTTTCTGGCGACATCATTGAATGAACGGGCTTTACCGGTACCTACATTGAAAACCCCATGTACATTAGAACTGCCGGCAAAGAAAAGATTAACTTTCGCCACATCAAGAACCGAGACAAAATCGCGCATCTGTCCACCATCCTCAAATCCGTCAGTACCTTCAAACAGCTTCACCTTATTGTTTTCCTTGAGCTGCTTGGCAATCTGATATACCATAGATGCCATACGTCCTTTTTCAGCCTCTCGCGGACCATACACATTGAAATAACGCAGCCCGACTACAGTATTGCGCGCACGGTGCATATTGGCACGGAAGTACTGATCAAAAGAAAGCTTTGAATAGGCATAAACATTTATAGGACGCTCATACTCCCGCTCTTCGATTGAGACCCTGCCGGTACCGTATACTGAAGCACTGCTGGCATAAACTAAAGGCAAAGCAAAGGTCGTAGCATACTCAAACACATTTTTAGAATACGTGAAATTCCTCTCAAACATATATTTACCGTTATACTCCATAGTATTGGCACAAGCGCCATTATGAATGATAGCAGTAATGTCACCCAAATTTTTCATTCCGGTGCATATTTCAGCAAATTCAGTTATATCCAGATAATCTGCGATTACAGTATCCGCAAGATTTCTGAATTTATCACCTTCAGTTAGATCGTCCACCGCGATTATATCTTCAATACCGCGGTTATTGAGTTCTTTAACAATATTACTGCCGATAAAACCTGCCGCTCCAGTTACTACATACATTTATTATCTCCTGCAAAAAGCTATATAAATACAAATAAAGTCTAATTATAGTAATAAAGTACCGGAAAGGTCAAGGATAAAGCCCACTCAAAATAAACCGGTAAAAAAACCACCCTGCACAACTGCGCAGGATGGCATAAATATATCTCAAAATAATGAAGTTAGAAAATATCGAGACCAAGTTCCTCAAATCTCTCTTCATCATTCTCACGTTCAAGCTCTTTACGTGATTTCTTCTTCTCTTTAGGCTCAGCCGGCAGTGTTTCATCTACTTCGATACAGTTCCAGCCATTCTGAAGATAATCCTTATCTATAACATAGCGACCCGGTTTAGGCAGATCCGGCAGATCAAACATCAGATCAATCAGATGATCCTCCATTATACCCCGCAAAGCTCTGGCCCCTGTTTCTTTCTTGATTGCCTCTTTTGCAATCATATGCAAAGCCTCGTCGCTAAATTCAAGCTCAGCGTCTTCAAATGAGAAGAATTTCACATATTGACGAACCAGCGCATTCTTAGGCTCGGTCAGCACCTTGATCAGTGATTCTTCATCCAGAGGACGGATAGGAGCCAAAACCGGTATACGACCCAGAAGTTCCGGAATAATACCAAACTCCAAAAGATCATCGGTATCGACCTGCTCCAGCAGATCACCAAGTTCCTGATTACCGGACTTACCCGCTTCACGATGGAATCCAATCGACTTATGTCCTATACGTCGTGAGATCACCTCATCCAGACCCTGAAATGAACCGCCACAGATAAACAGAATATTCTGAGTATTTATCTGAAGATATTTCTGCTCAGGATGCTTTCTGCCACCCTGAGGAGGAACATTACAGGTTGTCCCTTCCAGCATCTTCAACAGTGCCTGCTGAACACCTTCACCGGAAACATCACGGGTAATCGACACGTTCTGAGTTTTCTTGCCGATTTTATCGATTTCATCAATAAAGATTATACCCCGTTCAGCACGTGCGATATCTCCATCTGCAGCCTGAATAAGCCGCAAAAGAATATTCTCAACATCTTCACCGACATAGCCGGCCTCTGTAAGAGTAGTAGCATCAGCAATAGCAAACGGAACATCGGCGGTTTTAGCGAGAATCTTCGCCATCAGAGTCTTACCGCAGCCTGACGGACCGATCATCAATACATTTGACTTCTCGATTTCAATGCCGTCTTCCGAACGCATATTCTGCTGTGAAAGCCGCTTATAATGATTATGTACCGCAACAGAAAGAACGCGTTTGGCGAAATTCTGCCCAATGACATACTCATCCATAGCCCGCTTGATATCACGCGGGGAAGGGATTTCCGAATCTTCAAATAAAAGGTCTTCGGCATAAGTTGCAGGTTCCCGCAGATCCTCCTGCTCCAGGATACTCGCACAAAGCTGAACACAGTCATTACAGATGCATACTCCATCCTGACCGGCAATCAGCCTCTTGACCATATCCTGCGTCCTGCCACAGAATGTGCACGACTGATCCTTTCTACGTTTGCTGCCTGTTTTTGCCATTATTTATCTTTCTCTTTTTAGAACATATCTTAAAAAGTACTTACCGAATCATTTCACAGTATCTGCACCTGCTTACTGTCAGTTTTAGCAGATTACTCTTCTTCGGTTCCTGATTTATCCTCAGGGGTAAGCACTTCATCGATCAGACCATAATCTTTAGCCGCCTGCGCATCCATGAAATAATCACGGTCACAGTCAGCAGTAACCTCTTCAAGGGTCTTACCGGTATGCTTCACGAGAATATCATAAAGACTCTTCTTCAGTCTGTTAATCTCTTTAGCGCGAATATTTATATCCTCTGCAGTACCGGAAGCACCGCCCCAGGGCTGGTGAATCATTATCCGGCTATTAGGCAGACTGAACCGTTTACCGTGAGTACCGGCTGCGAGCAGAATAGTCCCCATACTCGCGGTCTGACCAATAGAATAAGTACAGACATCCGGCTGCAGATGCTGGATGGTGTCATAAATTGCGAGACCGGCAGTAACACTTCCGCCTGGAGAATTGATATAAATATGTATATCTGATTCCCTGTTCTCAAGTTCAAGAAAGAGAAGTTCGGCTATAATAAGATTTGCGCGATACTCATTGATCGTACCGCTGACAAAAATAATACGATCCTTCAGCAGCCTTGAAAGAAGGTCATAACTACGCTCACCCCTTCCTGTTTTTTCCAGAACAGTCGGCACATAGTCGAAACCATAGATTTCATTATCATCAGTCATGATGCAACGCTCCTGTCGTTAATTTTCCTGCCGCTGCCGGGAATAATTCTCACCCGGAACAACGGACACGGTTATATTATCAATACCCCAAACCAGCCGGAAAATCCCGTATAAAGCTTACAGCCTGCTTTCAGGACATTCTCAGATCATTATTTTCTGCATATGCATTTACATACTCAGAAAAATCCTACCAACCCGGTATATGATTTGCGGCTAAATCTTTTTTTCTTCGATTTCAGCATTCTTCATTACGAATTCAATAACTTTACCGTCACGTACATCCTGAACGATATAGTACATTGAATTCTGCTGCTGAATCATTTTCAGCATCTGCTCTGGAGGCATACCATACTGACGGGCCATAGCGTCAATATACTGCATTACATCCGCTTCCTTGACCTCAATCTCTTCTTTATCAGCGATAGTATCGAGCAGAACACTGCGTTTCACATTCTTCACTACCTCTTCACGAGCTCCGCTTTCTGCCTCTTCCAGCTTCTTCTCAGCCTCTTCCTTACCAGCTTCATCAGCAGTTTTTACAGCTTCACGGGCAGCATTGGTTCTGGACTCAACCTGTTTATTAATATAATCTGCAGGAAGCTCCATCTCAACCTTGGCCAGAAGGTCTTCAATCAGTTTCTTGGCAGTCTCGGTATCAGCTGCCTGTTTCTTCTCAGACTCCATACCCTCACGAATACGCTCACGTACTTTATCAAGGCTTTCCATTCCGACCTTTTTAGCAAGCTCATCACTCAGTTCAGGAAGAATAGATTCCTCAATTTTCTTGACAACAACCTTGATGTCAACATTTTTGCCGGCAGCATCCTTCTGATAGAATGACTCAGGAACATCGACATTGAAAAGCTTCTCTTCGCCGACCTTCAGTCCATCCAGCTGCTCCTGCAGATCCTTGATCTCAACGCCCATCAGGTATACAGCTTCAGGTGGAATACGGAAATCATCACGTGCCATAATCTGAGTTTCACCCTCAGACATCTTCAGATCAGCTGTAAGAGCATAACCCTTCTTGAACGCTTCATCAGTCTCTTTGAATTCTGCAAAACCCTTACGCATATTCTCAAGATTTTCTTCTACGTCCTCATCTTTAACCGCCTCAATCTCCTGTACCAGCTTTATTCCCTTGTATTCAGGCAGATCAAATTTAGGTCTGACATCAATCTCGGTTTCAAAAGCGAAATCTTTACCAGAGACAGCTTCAAGGCTATCATAGTCAAGATCAGGCTCACCCAGAGGAGAAAGTTCATTATCCTTGAGCGCCTGAGTGAATGACTCCTGAAAGAGTTTCTGAGTTACATCCTTGGCAATATCTTCACCGTAACGGCGCATGATAACACGATCCGGTGTATGTCCGCGTCTGAAACCCTTTATGGCAACTCTTGAACGTAGAGTATCCAGCATCTGGTCATACTCTTTCTTTACCTCATCAGCATCAACTTTAATCTCAACTTTATAACGGCATGTTGCCACTTCTGTAACGTCAGCTTTCATTCGTGTAACTCTCTTTCGCTATTTTCTGCTATTTAATAGTCATAAAACAAAAGTAAACCGCTCCCAAGCACCGTGCCTGGGCTGTGCATACTCAATCCTCAAATTATAAATATAGCCCCTGCCCTGTCAAGCATCTTCCACCATTAATTTTAGCTATATTTATCAGCATATTTCTATTATTTCACACCGACTGCAAATCGTCTTTTTCACTTCTAACCCCAGTCACCCTGAATACCACTATTCAGCGGTAACTGTTTTTTTGCAGCAAAAATTTGCTGAAACAGCATTTTTTACCATTCAAACTTGACTTTAAGCACACAAATAAAGATACTCTTTTATATATATGTTTACATAAAATTGTACATTCTACAGAACATACCTATAATCATAAAGTTAAAGGTCAACAAACAGATGAATAACAATAATAAGGTTGCATTAATCACCGGTATAACCGGACAGGATGGTTCATATCTGGCGGAATTTCTTCTTGAAAAAGGCTATATAGTTCATGGCATAAAACGCCGCGCCTCATCCTTCAATACCGAGCGGATAAACGGCATCTACCAGGATTTTCATGAAGATAACGCCCGATTTTTCCTGCATTACGGTGATCTCTCGGATTCCACCAACCTTATTAGGATTATTCAGGAAATACAGCCGGATGAAATCTATAATCTTGGCGCCCAGAGCCATGTAAAAGTTTCCTTCGATTCCCCAGAGTATACTCTGGATGTTGATGCCGGAGGCACTATGAGACTGCTGGAAGCAATAAGAATTCTCGGTCTGGAACAGAAAACCAGAGTCTATCAGGCTTCCACCTCGGAGCTCTTCGGCAAAGTACAGGAGACCCCGCAGAAAGAGACGACCCCGTTCTACCCGCGCTCACCATATGGCGTTGCCAAGCTCTACGGTTACTGGATCACGGTTAATTACCGCGAATCATACGGAATTTATGCCTGTAACGGCATACTTTTCAACCACGAATCACCCCGCCGCGGCGAAACCTTCGTTACCAGAAAGATTACCCGCGCCATCTCACGCATCAAATATGGCCTGCAGGACAAACTCTACCTTGGCAACATGGATGCACTGCGAGACTGGGGGCATGCCAAAGATTATGTAAAAATGATGTGGCTTATGCTGCAACAGAATGAACCTGATGACTATGTTATCGCTACCGGCAGACAATACTCAGTCCGTTACTTTGTAGAGTGCGCCTGCAAAGAAGTAGGGATAAACATCCGCTGGGAAGGTAGTGGAATTGATGAAAAAGGCTATGACAGCGAGACCGGAAAATGCATTGTCGAAGTCGACCCCATCTACTTCCGCCCCTGCGAGGTTGAGACTCTGCTCGGAGACCCGACTAAAGCCAAAGAAAAACTCGGCTGGGTACCTGAGACCTCCTTTGAAGAGCTGGTCAAAGATATGATGGAAAATGATATTGAGGCTGTAAAACGCGATGTCCTCTGCCAGGATCACGGCTTTACAATCATGAAAAACCCCAAAGAATAATCACAGGTTAAAACGAAACGCTTACGCTGATACTGAACAGGTAAGCTGCGGGACCGCCTAACACCCAAACGGCTTAAACCCTGTAAATTTGCATAACTTTTTACAGTTATTATCAATAAAGCAGAACTGACAATACAGTTCTGCTTTATTTGCAAATTAATTATTACCCGGCAATCATTTACCACTGTGCAGGCATAAACTCATCCACATCAATTTCAGTGATAACATGCTTAGGAATATAGTTTACCGGATCAAGCTTCTCACCATTGAGGAAACGGCAGGCTGTATAACATGCCAGAGCCCCATCACCTTCAGCACTCTGATAAGTAATACCATAAACCTCTCCGGCTTTTACTGAATCCATACCGGTCTTGCTGTTACCGGCAGCAACGATAACAATATCATCTCTTCCTGCAGACTTCAAGGCCTCCAGAGTTCCGGTTACAGTAAAGCCGTCACCACTGAGGAAGAGACCCTTCAGATCCTTGCCATACTTTGTCAGCCATGCTGAAACCAGCTGCATGGTACCCTCGGTCTCAAGATTTGCAGTATCCATATCGAGCAGCTTCATATTTGGAGCATAATCTTTAAGTTCGGTAATAGGACCAAAAGTTCTGGCGAAGAATGGTGATGATCCAGGCATATGACGCACAATTGCATATCCACCCTTTCCATCCATCTGATCTGCAAAAGAGTGCGCCAGCATACGCATCTGCCCCCAGTCATCAGGACCGGTCCAAGCTACACAGTACTGCATAGCTGAATCACATGGGATTGTGTTGCAGGCAATCAATGGAATACCGGCACGATTTATCTTACGGAAAAGCGGGGTACAGGCGGTAGCGTCAACCGGAGCGAGAATAATGATATCAGGGCGGTCGTTGATAGCCTGATCCACCTGCTGAGCCTGCAGGTCCTGGTTCCAGTTTGAACTGAACTCTTTGACCTTGAGGTTGTACTCCTTGGCGATAGCGTTGAAACCATTCATGAACGCGGTCCAGTATGGGTGATCTCCCGCACGGATCATCACGACAGTCTTACCGATAGCACCTGTAGCATTGTCATTTGAAGGCATATTCTTCTTCTGAGTAGTCCAGCCGGCATATTCCTGATCCCACCAGTGCCCTTTGTTATCTTCAGGCAGAGCTTTCGGATCCTCAGGACGATCCGGAATATCTTTAGGATCCCCCTTAATAATCAGCGGCTGTCCATCAGTACCTTTTAATTGGGTAACATCTACCTTGATAGATTTTGTAAGATTATCTTCCGCATTAGCGAGATTGCCGAATGCACATGAGACCAGACACACAGCAAGACTCAGTACTACTAAAATCTTCTTCATTTTTCTCTCCAACAAACTAAACAATTTAAGTCACACAAAACAGTATAATAATTACGTTCCAATAATTATCACCTGAACAACAACTTACTTAAAACCCGACCGTCTGTTAACTGTTACTTCGCTCCAGTTCCTCAAGCAGATACGGACGCTGACCACGCAGCAGTTCACGCTTGTATAGTGTATATGCCTCGTAAAGGACTACTAGAGCCAGAATCAGACCATTAACGAAGATCTGCACTTCAAAGCCGAACCCGAAGCAGCCGAAACCGTTATTGACCGTAACCAGAAAGAGTACAGCAATAAAACTCTTAATAATACTTCCCTTACCACCGGTCATAAGCGTACCGCCGATGATAATTGCCGCGATCACCTGCATCAGCGTCTTGGTTCCCAGAATCGCATTTGCAGTTGAGGAAGCCAGCGACATGGAGAACACCGAACCTCCCACAGCGGCAAGACCGTCACAGATAATAAATCCGACGATAATATACTTATCACGCTTCAACCCTGCGAGCCAGGCGGTCTCAGCATTACCACCAACCATAAAGAAGCCCCGGCCATATCTGGTAAGCATCAGAATAAAGGCAAAGAGTGCCACAATACCGATTGTTATCAGAGTCATCGGAGTGAACACACCCAGCACCTGCATCTCCAACCAGTCGGCAATCGCAAAATCATCAACGGATTTCGCCCCGCCATCACAGTACAGATGCATCAGACCACGAACTATGATCATTGTACCCAGAGTAACAATAAAAGAATTAATCTTAACTTTCGATACCAATAGACCGTTAACCAGACCAACAGCAACTCCGGAAAGAATACCGACAATTGAGGATAACGTCCAGCCTAAAGCCGGCTGCAAACCGATAGTGAGCATTCCTGAAAGCATCAGAACTGAACCTATTGAGAGATCAATCTGCCCAAGAATAAAGATCAGCGTAAAACCAACAGCACATATTCCGCTTAAACTGGCACCTTTGAGGATTGTAGTCATATTATACACGGTCATGAAATTTCTGGCTCCCGGATGAATCCAGAAGAATAAAACCGCAATAATCAGCATTGCCAAAGCTCTGTTCTTATCCAGAAGCTGCAAGAAACTTGTATTTTTTTTATGCATAATCCTTCCCCTGACTTCTCAACTGGTACTGATGGAATCCTACTACCAGAATAAAGATTGAACCTGTAATAATATCCTGCTGGAAGGTATTTATACCAATAAAATTCATGATATTGGAGAGTAACCCGATCACCAGCACACCACCGAATACTCCGATCATACTACCGCGGCCACCCGACTGCATCATACCACCGATAACCACCGCTGTCACTGATTTAAAATCGTAACCCTGCCCCAGATAAAACACACCGAGCTTGTTCAGACTGGTTATGAAAATACCGGCGATACTGCCGCAGAAGGCTGTAGCCAGAAAAGAATAGAGCACAATCAGTTTGACGTTCACCCCTGAAGATTTAGCCGTCTCCAGTGAAGAACCCACATATTTAGCGAACAAGCCGAACTTGGTTCTGGTGAGTACAAAATGACAGAGGACAAACATCAGAATCATTACCACTACAATCAGCGGTATTGAAAAGACATCGGTCTGAAAAATTGCCAGAAAATGATCTGCTGCAGTAGTATCAAGCCCGCGGCTCTCTAAAACCTGATCCGGATAAATCTGGTTATTACTCCAGGTAAACCGCATAAAGCCTTCCATAAAATAAACAACCGCCAGAGTCCAGAGAATCGGATTCGCGTTGAGCCAGCCGACGACCAGCCCGTTCATTGCTCCAATCGCCATACCAACAAGCACACCGCAGATTAGTGCCGGCACAAACCCGAGCGGCAGGCAGGCAATAGCCACTGTACCGCTGAGAGCCATATATGAAGGAAGCGACAGATCACACCATTTACCAATATAAACAACGAAGGCCATCCCGCAGGAAGCAATTCCCAGTAGCGCGATATTGCGCAACACATTCAGAAAATTATCCGCTGTAAAAAAGTTAACATTAACAAATACTCCGACAAACAGCAGAATAACCGCAACAAAATATATCCCGAAAATTTCATATAGCCGCAGGAAAGCATTACGTTCCTGCTTATGAAAACGCTGACTCTCCCCCGGCTTTAAAATATTTGCATCATTTAATTCATTCATTCTCTATATCCCTTCACCGTTGGCAGCTAGTAATATCGATTCCTCGGTCAACTGCTCCTTCTCCATCGAACCGATCATGTGCCCTTCCTTGAGAACCATTACCCTGTCAGCCAGTCCGACCATCTCAGGCAGATCACTGGTCAGCAAAATCACTGTCTTGCCCATATCGGCAAGCTCGATAATCACATCATGAATTATCGACTTGGCTCCGACATCAACACCGCGAGAAGGCTCATCAAGAATTATAATATCAGGTGTACAGGCAAGCCACTTACCAAGCAGTACCTTCTGCTGATTACCACCACTGAGATTACCTACTCCGACATTGGGATTAGGCGGCTGGATATAGAGCTTTTCAATCATACTCCGAACCGTTTTACCCTCATGACGTTTTGAATACACCCCGCAATTACAGAAGTCAGTCACCTTTGCCGCCAGGACATTCTCCTTGACACTCAGACGCAGAAATAACCCGTCATTTTTACGGTCCTCGGAAAGATAAACCATACCGGATTTTATAGCCCGGCTGTATGATCCCGACTTGAGAACTTTACCGTTAATCTCAATCCTGCCGGAATCCATCGGATCAATCCCGACCATACTTCTGGCCATCTCACTCCGACCCGCTCCCGCCAGACCGACAATCCCTAAAATCTCCCCCTTATACGCATGAAAAGAGAGATCATGAAAGAAACCTTCCCGGGTTATATGCTCAACGATTAGAGCCTTCTCAGACTTAACGTCATTAGCTCTCTTCTTATAGAACTCGGTCATGGATTTTCCCACCATCATATTAACGATGTCAGACGCTGTCACATCACTTATATCACCGGTTGCTATCTTCTTTCCGTCACGCATTACAGTGAAACGGTCAGCAACTCGGAATATTTCTGGAAGATGGTGTGAAATATAGACTATTGCAAGCCCTTGGGCTTTTAAATCATCGATAATATGAAAAAGCTTTTCAACCTCCTGACGAGACAACGAAGATGTAGGCTCATCCATAACCAGTATAGAAGGATTATGACTCATGACTTTTGCAATCTCAACCAGCTGCGCTTCATGCGGTGAAATATCTTCAACAAAAGTAAACGGATCCAGCTCCAGCCCTACAGACTCCAGTATTTTTAATGTCTCCTCACGCATCTTCTGCTTATCAAGCATCAGGAAATTCTTTTTAGGCAACCTTCCTACCAGCACATTCTCGGCAATAGTAATCGGCCTGGCCAGGGACAATTCCTGATAAATCATTCCAATACCGTTATTAATTGCCTCAGACGGGGTGCGTAGAGTCACGCTCTCCCCGTTAATCTGAATCTCACCGGTATAATCAGCAAATGAACCAGCCAGCATCTTCATAAGTGTTGATTTACCTGCTCCGTTCTCACCGAGCAGTGCATGCACCTCACCCTGACGCACATCAAAATCAACACCATCCACTGCCAGAGTACCTGGAAACGCCTTGGTTACCCGCTTCATTCTGAGCGATATACGTTCCTTACTCATTATTTACACACCTTTTCTTTCCTAGCAACTAGGATTTAAAAACACAACTCTCTCTCGTACTGCTTATATACTAATATACAATATCCTGCTCACCCAGTGACAGAGGATATTTACCATACTCACGTACAACCTTGACCGCGTAATCATAATTCTCAGGACTTACAGAATCAGGAACACTATGGTCAGACTGGAAAATCAGCCCACCGCCTTTTGCGGCATTAAGCTTGCGCAAAATATACTTCTTGAGCTCAGGCTTATCAAGCTTTGACCACTCCATTACATCCATATTGCCCACAAATGCCAATCTGTTTTTATAATCTTTCTTGAGCTCGACAACATCCAGTCCCGCCTTGGCTTCAACCGGATTATAACCGTCAAGCCCGATATCAACCAGATCATCATATATCGGTGTAGCATTACCACAACTATGGTAAATAACCGGCAGATCATGTTTATGACAGATATCAATAAGAGCGGCAAGTGTCGGCTTGAAGAACTTCCGCCAGTGATCAGGGGAGAACAGCATCGCATTCACATATGCCACATCACCCCAGATAAGCATTCCTGAAAGAAGCCCATCGGCTATGCGAATCTGCTCTTCACATATTTTACACACAAACTCACCTACTCGGGTCAGAAATCTTTCCAACTCTTCAGGATACAAAATCATCCACATCATTATATTCTCTGTACCGATTATTCTCCAGCCCTCTTCCATCGCTTCACAGATAGAGCCGAATACCGGAAAATCTTCATAATTATCCTTTACAGTATCGAGCCACGCCGGAGAATTAGGCACAATTCTGTCGCCGATTCCCACAATCTGATTATCACCGGCACTCAAATAACGCCGGGGATCACAAGGGTCATCAAATTCAAAAGCCTCCATCTTTTCAACTGTATCGGTATAAAAAGTGGTATAAGCCGGCATAGTAACCGTCTCACTGACCATAATCTCTGCTTCAAAGCCTGTACGAACCACTGTTTTCTCAGGGCTCTTCTGCAGATATTCAAAACTTCTGATATGCGGATCCATATTTGGAGTTGTCACTCTCCAGTCCAGATCATAGTAACGGTAAATATCGGCATCATCCGGAAGATTATAATATTTTTTCCAATTCTCCAGAAAATCTGTCCAGAAAAAATCGGAGATCGGAACCTGATCCCCTTCTTCATGATTAAGCGCTTTTCTCACCCTATCAAGCTTTTTAAGGCAATTTTCACTTCGTTGTAAAGTCATAATTTCACTTTCATAAACCGCTCACAGCAGATACAGTCTCCCCGCACAGCAGGTGAAGGCCTCTGTTTCCGCAAAGCACAATTCCATAAATTTTCAACAATACCATATAAAAAAATGATTACATTTTTCAGTCGAGATGATATACTTCCTGCATGTCCGCCCACCACTCACCCTCTTTACGGGTTTCAAGCGGAATTTGAGCCGGCTTGACCACATCCCACCACTCCTGAGTCTTGGGATCGGCAGCCATCTTGGCCATATCTGCTTCAAAATCATCCCCAACATATTCAAAATAGGCGAAGAGATAGTCATCTTTCAGGAAAATGGAGTAATTCTGGATATTACACTCCTTGATCATCGCATTGATCTCTTTCCAGGGATTGGCATGACACTCGATATAGGTTTGAATCTTGCTTAGATCTACCTTTATTACCTGTCCAAATCTTTTCATTGATTCTCTCTCTCATTAGCATGAACAACAATAATTATAATAAATCGGTATAAGATTTTATTGATATAACAGCTCAACTTCAGAGCAATAACACAACAACACAACATTCGCATTTACGGTGTGAAAGGACGCATTTGATTAATTTTAAGCATTAATTGTTAAAATTAACCCTGCTGCATGCTTAATTAAATAGTACCACACCCCCCTTACTAGTCAAATTTTTAACCAAGTTTTTTTCATATTTTTATAACAAAAGAACAATATTTTTGTTTAATAAAGCAAATTCACACCTAATTAGACTGCTGTTTTCTCGCTTTTTTACAAAAAACCCCACAATTTTAAAAATTTTGTAAGATTAAACTTGATTAAAATAAAATCATAGATTATGCTTAATTTAATAATTATTTGCTTAATTTATCATATTAACTATTAATAAAGCAGAGAAAAAAGATACTTGTGATAAATTTTAACCAATATATCGATTCAAAAATGATTCAATTCTCAGGTTTTTACCGGTAAAACTACCTTTCAAAAGGAGTTTTTTTTAAGCAGTTCTTTATTATTATCAGGAAAAAGCTATACTCTTTGAATATAGCGCAGACAGGCACTACCGATAGATAGGCAGCCCGGAAAGGTTACCAGCAGACATGTCAAATAAAAGAATCACCCTAAGTGATATTGCTAAAGCGGCCAATGTGTCGATCGCAACAGCGTCAATGGCTTTCTCCGGTAAAGGGCGTGTATCTGTTGAGGTAACCCGCAAAATACACCAGATAGCCCAGGATATGGGGTACAAGCAGAAACCCTCACCCATAGCCGGCAGACATAATAAGAAAAATTGTATTTCCCTGCTGCTGCTAACCGACAAAAAGTGGGCCTACCTGTGGTATATGGAGCAGCGTATTGTACGTGAACTTGAGTCACTGCTGGCACAGGAAGACTACACTCTCATTCTGATACCAATTACCGAAGACGATTCTGATGAACGGATAATCGATAAGGTCATAACCAGCGGCTCCAAAGCAGTACTCTCGATACACTACGGAAATCCCAGACTCTTCAACAAACTTGAAAAACTGAAATTTCCTGTCACTCTGATAATGAACAGTGATTATCAGGGCTCAATACATTCAATCTGTGTTGATGATTTCCACGGTGCCTACATAGCGACAAGACACTTGATTGACCGCGGACACCGTGAGATAGGATTTGTTGAATACAAAGAAAACCCGATCAGGTCAATTATGCAGGACAGATATATTGGCTTTGAGAAAGCACTAATAGAAAACAACCTTATTCCCAACGAGAACTACCGTCTACGCATTAATATTCATGATGCTAATGACATTGAAGGCAGCATTGAAAAATTATTTTCAAAGAAAACCAGACCTACCGCTCTGTTTGCGATAGACGACTACATCGCCATGCACTTTATCCCAAGTTTAAAGAGAATGGGAATTAACTTTCCACGTGACATCTCTATAATCGCACCCGGAGATGTTATAGATTATGACGTACCTTTTACCCCGCTCATAACCACAATGAGCATAAACTTCGAACAGATGGCGCAGTTGGCTGTAAACATGATTATTGGTCTGATCAGCAAAGAGGATAATCAGATCCCCTCACTCAAAGTGGAACTGAAATTAATGGACAGAGGTAGTACCGGATTTATGGACTAGCCGTATAAAACAAGCTTGATAATAATGGATATAAAAAATAAAGTTAAAAAGAAAATAACCCAGAAAGACATTGCAATGGCTGCAGACGTATCTATTGCTACAGTCTCTATGGCTCTTGCCAACTCACCTAAAATTCCGGAAAATACCAGGAAAATGATTGTTGATGTTGCAAAACGTCTCAACTATCAGATACTGGAAAAGAATAAACAGCGCTACCAGAAAGTGGAACATAATATCGGCTTGATTGTAGACATCACCTCTGCAAATTCTCACGTCTGGAATTTTCTCAGAATAATGATTGAGTCACTCTCCAAAGAGGTGCAATTCAGAGACAGCACCTTTATTCTACTCCCTATTTCAGACCGTCACAGTAAGGACGATGTCCTGAAAATGATTATGCGCTCAGGTGTCTCCGGAGTAGTATCCTTTATCTACGCTGAAGAATCGGTACTCATTGAGCTGGAAGCTCAGGGCATACCCGTAGTTCTAACCTTCAACGAACAGCGCCCAGACGGCTTCTTTTATGTTGGACACGATGATTTTCAGGGAGCGTATGAAGCTACCACCTATCTGCTCAAGCTTGGCCATACAAAGATAGCATATATCTATACCGAACGGAATAATCTCCCGTTTCTGCAGAGCAACCGCTTTGTCGGTTACAAAAAAGCTCTTAATGAATGGGAACTCACACTGAGCCAGAACCACATCATCCATTACACCCAATCCGATATCAAGCAGTTTCGTAAGTCTATACTAAAAGTAATGAACGATCTCGCAGCACCCACAGCTTTTCTGTGCCTTGATGATACTATTTCAGCAGTTCTTCATCATATTCTCACTACCGAAGGCTACAAGATACCTCAGGATATATCCATTATCGCCCACGGTGACAGTGTCGACTATGACAATCCTGTAAATCCTCAGATCACAACCATGTGTACAGACATTGAACTAAGCTCCAGTATCTGCTGCAATATACTGTTCAACCGTTTTGACGATCCGGAAAAAAGCTACAGCTCCATCAAAACCCGTGAAATACTTATTGAAAGAGGGTCCTGCGCCAGGAAAAGCTCTAACGCATAATATATAAATATCACACTAAAAATGACTACTTTTTAAAACTTATACCCCAACTGCCTGTAAACCAGAATATCAAACTGCCACTACATTCATCAATTCAATATTATTTAAGATAACCTATCACTAAACATCCATGCCGCTCCTGCATAAAACCATGAATAATAGTTAAACTCTCTCACAAACCGCATTAAATTAAAAGCATTTATCTCCCCTATTAACAACAACTTAAATTAATTTAACACATATTAAACAATATTTTTTATTTAAATTATCAATAAATTTAAATAAATATTTGACTAATTTCAACGGTGCGGTATTATGAATATGACCCTGTTGCAAGCGGTTTAAGAAAAGTTATTACATCGAGGAGAGAGAGAGAAATGTTACATGATCCAAGCGTAATACCGGTCATGCCGGTTGCTGAAGAAATACTTTTAACAGAAAAAGAAAAGCAGATTCTGCGGTCACTTGCCGAAAAACTCAGCAGATATTCCGCAGAACCGGTTAATAAAACACGTGCTGAAGACTGGCGCAAACTGAATGATCTGGAGCCGGTGCGCCCGCTGATCTGGGTTAATGAGATACCCTGGCATGAAATGAACATCAATGACGAGCTTACCCTGCAGACCACGCACCCGTGGGCTCGCAAGCATGAGACCTACCTGCGTCGAACCATATATCAGTGGGAACATTTCCAGGGCGACATGGTTCTGGACGACTACATACCTTGTGATAAAGCGGTTTTTTCCACAGATTTCGGTATCGTAGAAGATGTGGACATCGTAACTACCGACAGTGAAAACGAAATTTATTCACGCCACTTCAAGATTCAGATCGAAGAACCGGAAGATCTTGATAAGATCAAAATGCCCCGTATAATTCATAATCAGGAAGCTACAGAGATTCACTATGCACTTATGCAGGAGCTGTATAAAGATATAATGCCGGTCAAAATTATCGGTCAGAAGCATATCTGGTACACCCCATGGGACTTTCTTATCCGCTGGTGGGGCGTGGAAGAAGCGATGATAGACATGATTCAGCGCCCAGAAATGGTGAATGCTGCGGTAAGCAGAATGACCGATGCCTGGATGTATGAACTGGATCAGCTCGAAGAGCAGAATCTGCTCTCACTAGACAGCAATAACACCAGAATCGGCTCCGGCGGCTATGGTTATACAAAGGATATGCCCGGTGAAGATTACGACGCGACACACGTCAGACCGCATAATATGTGGGGCTGTTCAAACGCGCAGATTTTCAGTGAGATATCACCCGACATGCATTGGGAATTTGCGGTGCGGCACGATCTGCGCTGGTTAAAACGCTGGAAATACACCTATTATGGCTGCTGTGAACCTCTTGATAAAAAAATTGATATCATCAAAAAAATCCCCAACCTGCGCAAAATCTCCTGCAGCCCCTGGTGTGATATCGATAATATGATCCGCCAGACAGGAACTGACTATGTTATCAGCCGCAAACCAAATCCGGCGATACTTGCTACCGAACACTTCAATATTCAGCAGGCCAGGACAGAACTATGTGAATTCCTTGATAAAGCCAGAGGACTACCGGTAGAACTTATCATGAAAGATATCTCAACCGTCCGCTATGAACCGCAAAGGCTCTGGAAATGGGTGGAACTGGCCACAGAACTTGCAGCGGAATATGCTCCATAATAAAAGCAACACACCACGCACACACATATAAAAGCAGTGTGGTTAAATCCACACTGCTTTTATAAATCTAATAACAAAACAAAATTATAATATTAATGACAGGAGCTATTCAGCGACTTCCAAATCATCATAATGCTGCACATTACAGAATTCATCCAGAAGTTTTACCAGGCCGGCAATCTGAGGCTTGGTTATACTGGCGTTTGCCCCGACACTCTCGCATTTATGGCGCATCTGATCATTTATCAGACTTGAGAACATTACTACCGGCAAATCACCCATATTATAATCCGTCTTAATCTTTCTGCAGAGGGTAAGACCATCCATCTTCGGCATTTCAATATCACTCACCACCGCATCCGGGCGTTTATTCTCCTTTTTAAGTCCTATGATATATTCATCAGCACTCAAACCATTATCAAAGGTCGTAACATTAGTGTAACCGGCTTCATTCAAAACACCGAGAATATGTTTTCTGATGAAGGCAGAATCTTCCGCAAGAATAACATGAATATCATTTCTATGCTTATTCTGGCCTATTTCCGCGGAATCATGCTGATAATTACTCTCCATTGACAAGCCTTCAAAAAGCTGAGTCGCTATACTTTCAATATCAATAATAAGAACATCCTTCTGATTGATATGAATAGTACCCAATATAGAACCCTGCATAGTTTCCGATGAAAATGAATTCTCAATCGGCACAAATGCTTCCCAGGATACGCGGTGAATACGCTCAACCCCGTTTACATAAAGCCCGCACTGAAAGTTATTGAATTCAGTAGCAATAACAAGCGGCCTATCATTTTCAGCATCCGGTTTACGGTGCAAAGCCTCTGCCAGATTTATAAGTGAGATCGTCTCACCTCTGAACATAAATGCCCCCATTATCGACGGCGGCATATCAGGAATCGCGGTAAGCAGCTCATCTTCGAACTGAATTATTGACGTCACCTTTGAAACATTGATACCAAAAGATTGACCGCCTAATATAAACTCAAGCATTTCAACCTCGTTAGTACCACTTTCAAGCAATATATTGGTTCCGGAAGACATAATTTAACCTTTCAAAATATTTGACACCCTAAGACAGCCACCTGATACTGACAGCGCGCAACAAACCTTCCATTAGAATAATACAGAGGTATAATTAATGCAACCTTTTTTATTCCTTTAAATTTTATATAAATTACAAATTACACAACTTGCATACATCAGATAAAATGTACTTTATGCTCAACATCCGGCAGTTCATTGAATGTATGCTCCATCTGCAGAACCATCTCATCCTCATTTAAAAAGACATAATCCTGCAACAACACCTCTTCGCCGGAGAACAAGGTATGCAAGCCTTTAATTATCGCCCAATTTTTAAAGACCGACTCAATAATATCGCTATCGAGCAGAATTCCCTTCTCCTTACTCAAGATCTCTTTAATTTTATCATCAGGTATAGCCCCGTTACGATAAGGTCTGGAAGTATCCATCATTGCATCAATCATATCAACAATTGAAACAAGTCTGGCTTCAAAAGGTATATTCTTACCTATCAGTCCATGCGGGTATCCTGACCCATCCATTTTTTCATGATGACAAAGGGCGATATTTGAGGCAAGCTGCATTATATCAGAATGCAGATTCTCACCTATTATCTCCTGGCCAAAGATTGTATGTTTCATCATCAGCTCCCACCATTCCGGCTTATCACGGCGCAGATTAAGCGACGACAGCAGTATTTCATCAGGCACACCAATCTTACCTATATCATGCATAGGAGCAGCAATAAAGACCTTCTGCGACCAGGATTTTCCCATACCCATATCCATCGCAATCATCCAGGCAAGAAGACCGGTACGAATGGTATGGTTCGCCGTCTCATGCTCTTTGAATCTCGCTGCCCGCATCAACGCCATGATCTGCTCAATGGTAGCTTCCTGCAGCTGTCTGGTTTTACGCACAACTTCAATGCTGCATATATGCTGCTGTTTAGCGAGTGATATATGATTCTTTACCCGGTGATAAACAACCGGAGCTTTCAGCGGTTTTACGATATAATCCACCGCCCCTACCTCAAACCCGCGTTTTTCATCATCCAGACCACTCATCCCGGAGATAAAGATAACCGGAACTTCAGCAGTTTTCGGATTCTTTTTCAGCTCTTCACAAACCTCATAACCACTTATTCCCGGCATTTTAACATCAAGAAGAATAATATCGGGTACATTTTCAAAGGCCTTTTCCAGAGCAGAATGCCCATTATCGGCGATTTCAACATCATACTCAATCTCCAGAATCTTATTGAGAAGCTGCAGACTGATAATATCATCATCTACTATTAAAACATTAAATCTCATTATTCAGACTCCTGCTCTTCTGCATTCAACACCTCAGACACTTTTTTCGTCAGAGCAGTCAAAGTTACAGGTTTAGTTAGAAAATGTTTGATACCATTGGCTTTCGCTTCACTGAAAAGCTCATCATCGGAATAACCGGACATCAATATAGTTTTTACATCCGGATTTACAGACAACAATTCTTTGAATACCTCCGCTCCATTCATATTCGGCATAATCATGTCCAAGATAACAATATCAAATTTGGCATAATCATTAGCATACTGTTTAACCGCAGCAACAGGATCATTGATACCGGTAATTTCATACCCGGCTTTTTCCAACTGCATTGTCAATAATTTGACCAGCGATTTATCATCATCAATAATAAGAACGTGCCCTGCTCCATGCTTTATCCTAGGCAGCTTTGACTTCTTTATCTTACCGAATATTGCCGTATCCGATGCTGCCGGAATATAAAGAATTACCTCGGTTCCCTTGCCAACCTCACTGATAATCTTCATTCCACCGGCAATTGCAGCTATCGCACCATGGACAGTTGACAGCCCCAGTCCGGTTCCTTTACCATCAGGTTTTGTCGTAAAGAACGGCTCCAGAACCTTTTCAAGAACCTCAGCGGTCATTCCATGTCCATCATCTGTAACTTTAATGACGACAAACTTTCCAATATTGACCTTAAGATCCTTAGCCATATCGGATGACACAAGCTCCTTATCAACGGATAAAGTAATATTTCCGGAATTACTGCCTATAGCATCACGGGCATTAAGACATAGATTGAGCAGTGCATTCTGTAATTCATTATAATTTCCAAGAACCCCCAATCCCGAACTGACTATATTTTTCTGTATATTGATAGTTTTCCCTGAAAGATGCATGAAAAAATCTATCGTATCCTGAATCAATTCATCAACATCAATTAACTCAGCTTCCTCCTTCTGATTACGGGAAAAATCCAATAATTTCTTTATAAGCTCCGCAGATTTGTCCCCCCGGTCAATTATCATATTTATATATTCCAGAACAACCTCGGAAACATCTTCCATTTTAATAAGCTCTGCAAAACCGAGAATACCGGATAACTGATTATTAAAATCATGCGCTATACTACTGGCCAGTCTGCCCAAAGCCTTCATTTTTTCAGCATGACCGGCTCTATGTTCAGCATTCTTAAGATCTGTAACATCCTGAATAATACCGGAGATGACACCTTCTTCGGCATACTCGTGATCAAAATTTGAAAATGCTACAATATGCACATACATAATATCCGAACCAGCTTTCGGATACATCGGCAGAGTAATATCAAAACTGTCATTAGAGAGAAAACAGCTGTTGAGACCATTAACAACCGTATTATAATCCTCATCCGCAAAAACATCACGCAAAACAGCGGTCTGAACCTTTTCAACATTACGGTATCTATCACCCAGGATATTATAAAAATCCTTATTGAAGCGTATATAATCCGGCTCACTCACTGTAATTTCCCAGCTATAAATTTTTGCCATACGCTGGACAAATTCCAGTTGCTTATTCATCTTTGAAAGCTCTATTTCACGCTTTTTCTGCTCGGTTATATCTAGTATACTACCACGGCGTAAACTGAGTTTTCCTTCTTTATCCCATACCGATTTCACGTATATCTGCACATAACACAGGTTTCCAGCAGCATCATATACTCTGCCGGAAAATTTAACACTATCCCCCAGATCAACATCCCGGGTAATATTTGAAAAATAATCATAAAATTTTCGATCATCCGGATGCAGATGGGTTATAATTTCCTCCAGAGTCAAACTTGGTTTCACACTGCCGGCAAAGAACTTAAAAAAACGACTATCGCCAATAAACACCTGCCGCTGCAGATCATATTCAAAATAAATAAGTGATACCAGTTCACAGGCCTGACGTACCCGCTCCATATCCCTTTTAGTTCTGCTCAGAGTCTGCTCAATGACATCATGAGTAACATTAACTTTATTTTCATAATTTTTTATACGTTTTTTCTGAATCAGCAAAACCGTAATCAGCAGAATACCAAGAACAATAGCCAGAGGCAATGAATAATCCCCTACTGAAGAGCCTGCGACAACACTATCTGCATACACCAGAGGTATATCAGACATACACAACATACATATCAGCAGAAACTTATAAGAAGAATCCAACATCTGCCGCTCCCAAAAATCCTCGTGGCAAAAACCCGGTTAAAATGAATTTCACAACTTCAGAATTTTAATCTGCTCAAAATTATTTTACATTATTTTTATTTTTTTTCCATAACAATCTAAGGCTTTAAAGCCATAAAAACTGGAAAAATAAGCTATTAACCTGTCACTAATAATTCACTAACAATAATAGTTATATTTCATAAGCATAAAAGAAAATCATCGCGGTGATGATCAATTAGTGAATTTTTCAAAAAAGGAATAATACTGATGAAGATTACAAAAGTACTTTTAGCTATGGTGTGTGCACTCATTTTCGGCGTTGCTGCAAATGCTGAAGAAAAGATTGTCGTAGAAGGATCAAGTACCGTAGGTCCTATCGCCAAAGCTTTCGCTGAATACCTCATGAATAAGGACAAGACTCTGAACATCACTGTTAATGAATCAGGAAGTGGTAACGGAGCTCAGGCTCTTATCGACGGACAGTGTCAGGTTGCTGACATGAGCCGTTTCATGAAAGGAAAAGAATTCAAAGCAGCTGTAGCCAACGGTGCTATGCCAACTGCCACTGCAATTGCAATGGACGGTATCGCTATGATTGTCAACCCAGTAAACTCACTGAAGAATATCACAGTTGAACAGGCCCGCAAGATCTACATGGGTGAGATTACCAACTGGAAAGAACTCGGTGGTCCAGATATGCCAATAATCATCATCAGCCGTGACTCTTCAAGTGGTACCTACGAAACCTTTGAAGGTCTTGTAATGAACAAGAAGAAGATCACCAGCAAAGCAGAATACGTCGGTTCAAACGGACAGATGCGCGCCCGCGTTCAGAGCACAAAAGGTGCTATCGGTTATGTTGGTCTAGGTTTTGTTGATAAGACTGTTAAGGCTCTTACTGTCAACAATATCCCTGCCAGCAAGAAGACTATTTCTTCAGGCGTATACCCAATTGCACGCGCACTATTCATGTTCACCAACGGTTATCCAAAACCAGGTTCAAACGTTCATAAATTCGTTACAATGTACCTGAGCGACGATGGTCAGAGCATTATCGAACGTATCGGTTTCGTGCCACTAACTTCATATGAATAAGAAGTTATAGAAATTGCACACTAGAGTTTTCTTTGGGGCACAGCTACGGCTGTGCCCCAAAGTTCCACCAAAGCAAAAAGTACAACAACTAATCTTACATTAAAATATTTATTCGTTAATATAACTTTCCAAAGGCAAAATGATGAATTCGAAAACAGAGGCTAAACCAAACTTGCTCTATAGCAAGAATGAAAACCTGCTAAAAAATTTAGCTGCCAAAGCCGGAGAGTACCTGCTCTTTCTTGTTGCATCGCTCTCTGTATTTGCAGTTTTATTTATATTTTACTTTATTATCAGAGATGCGGTACTATTTATTCACGACCATGGTTTCAGTACCGTGTTCAGCAGCTCCTCCTGGTATCCTACCGGACATCCGCCAGCTTATGGTGCTCTAAGTATATTCTACGGGTCATTAATGGTTACAATCGGTGCCTGTATTGTTGCTATCCCTCTTGGAGTCTCCGCTGCCGTTGCACTAAGTGACATACTCCCGTTTTCATGGCGGCAGATTTTCAAGCCTATTATTGAGCTTCTGGCCTCCATTCCGTCTGTTGCATACGGTTTCTTCGCTCTGGTTGTTTTCGCACCTATTTTACAGAACCATGGCGGTAGTCTTCTGGAAGTAGGAGTCTGGTTTATCGGCTTGCCCCTTAGTGTTATTCTATCCGTTATTCTTGGTATATCCACTTCGTCAAAATTAGGCTGCGAAAAACAGGAATACCTTATTTCAGGAATTATCCTCGTCTGTCTGGTCGTTATACTCTACTTCCTCGGACGCTACGTTGGCGCTGTTACCATCAGCAGTGGTACAAATGCCTTCAATGTATCGATAATACTCGGTATTATGGCTCTACCTACCATTGTAAGCGTTGCTGAAGACGCGCTGCAGGCCGCAGGTAAAGAGCTCAGAGAAGGCTCATACGGTCTGGGTGCGACCAGAGCTGAAACAATTATAAAGGTTATCCTGCCGGCGGCATCCAGTGGAATTTGTGCCGGTGTTATTCTGGGAATCATGCGGGCATTAGGCGAGACGATGGTCGTATGGATGGCCGCCGGTAATGCGGCTAAAATTCCTGAACCTTTCTATAACTTCTTTTCACCGGTACGTACACTTACAGCAACTATTGCCGGTGAAATGGGTGAAACAGCTCGCGGCACCGACCATTACAGTGTTCTGTTCCTGCTCGCAGCCTGTCTACTGTTATTCAGTTTCATCTGCAATATGCTGAGCGAGTGGGTAATGAAACGTAACCGGGAAAAGCTCAGAGGGGAGAGATAAATCATGAATATAAAATCAAGAAATATTATCAATCATTCATTTACAAGTTTTTCTATTTTTGCAGTGCTGCTTATGGTACTCTCACTTATCGCACTGCTGGGTCCGATCATAATCAAAGGAGCCAACGCCTATATCTTTAATGCCACAATCGAACATAGAAAGGTCTTGATGAGCCTTTTTGACCGTGGCAGCAAATCCAATCTTGACCGTGAAACACTGGCAACAAATAATGCCCGCAATAAACTCTACACAGTTATGGCTGATTTTGAAACCGAACTCAAGGATCTTATTGATAATAATCCGGAACGCGGTTACGCCCTGGACAGCGATTATGACGAATTCAAGGCTTCGGTAAAAAAACTTCTAGGTCCCAAACCCGGTTCCAAGACACCGGTTATGATGCGTGATAAATTCGGTGCCACCCGTTGGGATAAAGCCACAGAGATCATGCAGAATATTACAACCATCAAAGAATGGGATTATTCCAGCGGCATGGGAGTTGAAGTAGCCAAACCCCGAAAAAATCTCTATGCTGGAACCAAACTTGAGACCGCCTTTAATGATTACCTCACTACCGACTACCTCAGAAAAATGATGGATCCAGGCTGGACCTTCTATTATGGTTTTCTTACCGACAGCAGTTTTGATGCCCATTTCTTTGGTGGTGTCTGGCCGGAAGTACTCGGTACGATCTATCTGACCTTCGGCTCAATGCTGCTGGCAATACCCGCCGGCATTATCGCTGCAATATATCTTGTTGAATACGCCGGAGACACAAAGCTGATCTCATTCATCCGCTCCTGCATCGGCACACTAGCCGGAGTTCCAAGTGTTGTTTTCGGTCTCTTTGGTCTTGCGTGCTTTCTTACAGAAGGTTCATGGTTCAGAATATCAGATTCTCCTTCCATCGCCGCCGGTTGTGCGACTCTGGCACTGCTGGTACTGCCGACAATTATCAGAGCAACCGAAGAAGCTATCCGTTCAGTTCCTAACTCATACCGGGAGGGTTCAGTCGGACTTGGTGCGACTAAATGGGAATGTATCAGCAAAATTATTATACCTTCAGCGCTGCCTGGAATTCTTACCGGAATTGTAATCAGTATGGGACGTGCCGCCGGTGAGACCGCTCCTATAATCTTCACCGCAGCGGTGAGTGTCGGTAAAGCGATTAAATTCGGCGATATTTTTTCTCAACCGACACCGGCGCTGCCGTGGAATATCTATAACCTGTGTACCGAGCATCAGGAGGTAGACCAGATCCGTTACGTACAGTATGGTATGGTATTCACTCTTGTGGCAATTGTGCTTATATTGAACCTGAGTGCTATATATCTGCGTGCGCGGGTAAGTAAGAACCTTCGCGGCTAACAGCATAATAATGATTATTTTCAATATTAAAATAAACAATAATATAAAGGAGCAACAATGGACGCAACTATGAACAGCCAGGAATCATCTGTAAAAAGAGATGACAAAGCAAATTCGTCAGACCCAGGGAGCATGTATAATGAAAGCCTTGCCAGCAAGAATCACAAAGATCACAATGCGCCGGCACATATAACCACCAAGGATTTTTCAATATACTAT
The DNA here is from genome assembly GCA_963677015.1 of Planctomycetota bacterium. Taxonomy (GTDB): domain Bacteria; phylum Planctomycetota; class SZUA-567; order SZUA-567; family SZUA-567. The sequence continues at coordinate 344,873 of OY781533.1, read as the reverse complement.
GGCAGTTTTGAAGCAGTTAAAAAAATCAACATTGAAATTCCTGAGAAGGAAGTAACTGCTATTATCGGTCCAAGTGGCTGTGGTAAGAGTACCTTTCTGCGCTGCATCAACCGCATGAATGATCTGATACCGGTATGCCATACTACCGGAGAGCTTATATTTGACGGTCATAATATATTCGATCCTCAGATCAATGTTGTCTCACTGCGCCAGAGAATAGGAATGGTCTTCCAGCGCCCCAACCCCTTCCCCAAAAGCATCTTTGATAATATAGCCTATGGCCCGCGTCTGCAGGGCATAAAATCAAAGTCAAAGCTTTCTGACATTGTAGAATCAAGCCTGCGCAGTGCAGCCATCTGGGATGAAGTAAAAGACCGCTTGAACCAGAATGCACTTGGATTATCTGGTGGTCAACAGCAGCGTATCTGCCTGGCCAGAGCTCTGGCTGTAAAACCGGAGATACTGCTTATGGATGAACCTACATCCGCACTAGACCCCAAAGCAACCGCCCGTATTGAAGATCTGATCGATGAACTGAGAGGTGATTATACCATTATCATCGTAACACATAACATGCAGCAGGCATCGCGGGTCTCGGACAAAACAGCTTTCTTCTATGAAGGGAATCTCGTAGAGTTTGACCGCACCGAACATATCTTTACCAACCCCAGCATGAAGCAGACCGAAGACTATATTACAGGCCGTTTCGGTTAATATCAACATTATTAATTTTACTGCCAATAAGGAAATAAAATATGAGTATTCATTTAATTAAAGAGATCGACAAACTACGCAAACTCGCACTCCGCCTAGCGGGAATAGTTGAAGAAAATCTCCATAAAGCGGTATCACTGCTCAATCAGAATAATGTTGAGCGTCTATATGAAATCCGTCAGGCGGATGAAAGCATCGATGCACTCGAAGTTGAGGTAGAGGAAGAATGTCTGAAAGTACTGGCACTGCATCAGCCGGTAGCTGCAGATCTACGCTATATAATCTGCATTCTAAAGATGAATAATGATCTTGAACGTATAGGAGATCTGGCGATAAATATTGCCAAGAAAGCCAACAGGCTAGGTTTCAATTCCGACAACTGCTACACCAAAGAACTGTATGAAATGGGATCCCAGGCTACTGAAATGGTTCATGACGCGCTGACGACACTTATAAATTCGGATATCGAACTAGCCAGAGAAGTCTGTGTTAGAGATGATCATCTTGATAAGAAAAAGAGCGAAATAAGTGCCAAACTAATTGAAGCAATAAAGCTTAATCCGGAAAATGTCGAGGATTTTATCTCAGCATTCGGCATCGTGCGTAATGTCGAAAGAGTCGGAGATCTGGCAACAAATATCTGTGAAGATGTAATCTACTCACTTACCGGTGAGATTATACGCCACAATTATCACGCCAGTGAAGATAATTAAAAACAAATTACACGCACACAAAAAACAGAGTGCCGGAGATAGTGCAATTTATTTCTGGCACTCACTACAATAAAATGTAGACCTTCCTGTCTGAACCAGTTTGGTAATTATTCCCTGACAGCCGCGTCGCGGACACATCTGCCCGGCTTTACCATATACCTTGAGACTGAGCACAAACTTCCCTTCACTGCCGTCTGGTCGCTTAAAGTCACTTATAGTTGTGCCTCCCGCCTCCAGCGACTTGCAGAGCACCTGCTTTATCTCTTTAACAAGACGTTTACACTCCGCTTTGGACAGAGATTTCGCCGGGCGCAGAGGTGATATACCGGCAGCAAAGAGTGACTCACTGGCATAAATGTTCCCTACTCCGACTACCAGCTCCTGCCGCATAATAGCTACCTTTACCGGAGCGTTTATTCTGGAAAAAGCAGAATACAGGTAGTCCGCGGTAAAGTCATCGCCGAGCGGTTCCGGCGCATAACTATCAAATTTATCTGGAAAATCCTTGCCTGCCGAGAGCTCAGCCAGCTTGAATTCACCGAATTTTCGAATATCATTATACACCAATGATTCTCCATCATCCAGATCCAGCACAACCCTATCATGGATCAGCGGTGTAAATTCGCTGTTTTCAATTCGATAATGCCCGGTCATACCCAGATGAGACAAAATATACTTATTATCTGAAAGTACAAAAAAAAGATACTTTGCTCTACGTTTTAGAGCTAGTATCTTTCTTCCTGCGACGCCGCAGTTCAATTCCGCAGCATCAAGCGGTGACCGCAAAGTATTTGTAAGAACCCTGATACCCTGAATGACTCTACCGCACAAAACCGGCTCAAGGGCACGTCTGACTGTCTCTACCTCTGGTAACTCCGGCACCTGTAGCAACCTCCATTATCATTGTATATCCGTAAAGCAATGGGCCCACGATAAGTCTATCAACAAATCAACTTTACGCCAACTGCATCTCTTCCGCAAACTCATCCGCCGAGACATCGCCACCTTCAAGACCGAGTACCCGCTGTGACGCATCACGGAAACGCAGACTGAACTTGGTACTTACTCCAGGCTGCTGCTGAGTTACACCATAGATTGTATCTGTCTTACTCATCGTACGCTTTGAATGTGAGATCAGAATAAACTGGGTCTCGGAGGTAAATTTCTTAACAGCACTCATAAAGCGGTCGATATTGGATTCGTCAAGCGGGCCGTCAACCTCATCAAGAATACAGAACGGACTCGGCTTACTCCGGAAGATTGCAAAAAGCAGTCCCACTGCGCACAATGCCTTTTCTCCACCTGAGAGAAGTGAGATACTTTTCGGTTCCTTACCGGGAGGTCTGGCAATAATATCAATACCGGCATCAAGCTTATCTTCTCCCTCTGCCACCTCCTCCAAAATAAGATCAGCAAATCCGCCACCGAACAGATACTGGAACATCTCCTGAAAATTCTCTTTAACCGCCTGGAAGGTATCTTCAAAGCGTTTGTAACATTCATTATTTAGACGTTCAATAGTCTGCTGCAGATTACTTGCCGCATCCTCAATATCACTCTGCTCAGATTTGAGAAATTCCGCTCTCGCCTCCAGCTCTGCCAGTTCTTCAATAGCACACATATTGACCGGACCGATTTTTTCAATACTGCTTACCAGATTATCAATATATTCAGACATCTGATTATTGGTAAGAAGTTCAAACGGAGTACCATCGCTGGTGCAAAGTTTTTCAACATCATCATCCTCGACAATCTCCTCACCGGTAACAGCAGAATAATTCGGAGTATTAGCAGCAATAAACTCAGCCACCAGTTCCCGCAGATTTTCCACCTGCAATTCTCTACGGGCTTTATCACTGATATTCTCCATACGCAGGCTGATCTCATTCTCCCTGATCTTAAATTCATTTAGAGCCTGCACCGCTTCCGCAACCCGTTTCTGACTTGCTCTTTCGGTACTGCGCAGCTCTTCAATCTCTTCACGTATAGCCGCAAGCTTCTCTCTATCCGCAAGATCACCGCGTTTGCAGTTATCCCGGTTATACAGAAGTTTTTCCTCTTCTGATTTAAACTCGGTTATCTGCGACCTGAGATTCTCAATTTCAGAAACAGAATTACGTACCAGCGCCTGACAACGCTCCAGTTCATTTTCACGCTCAGCTCTAACCTCCGCCGCTGTCGCCAAAAGACGTTTCAACTCTTCCGCCCGAGACTGCAGAGTTGCCCGCTGTTCCCGCACCTGCGCCAGACTTTCCCCGGCAGAATCCATTTCGCGGCGTGTCTGCTGCTGCGCTGCGATAGCGGCGGTAAGTTCACTTTCAAGCCTGGTATTCTCAGTACCGAGCTGATCCTGCTCATCTTTAAAACCAGCAAGGTCGACAGTAATTCCGGCAAGACTGGCTTCAATCTCCGCCTTATCCTCTTCAAAACTGGCAAAATCACTCTCAAGACGCTTGTATTCGCTCTCTTTAACCGAGAGTTCACGTTCAAGCTGCTGTCCGGAACGCAGCAATTCTCCCAGCTCTGTTTCCAGTCCGTTATAGTTTTCACGAATTCCGACAATCTCAGCCGCAAACTTCTGGCTCTTAGCATTAAGCGCAGAAATATTCTCCCGGATTTCAGAGATCTCACTTACCAGCGCATCTTTCTCCGCTTTACGGGCAATAAGCCCACCGCGCTTCTGTTTACCGTCACCACCGGTCATCGCCCCATGCGGACTTATAACTTCACCCTCAAGTGTAACAATACGCACACCTCTGGCACTACCGCGTGAAAGTTCACGGGCATAATCAAGATTTTCCGCTATCAGGACCCCATTCAGCAGATACTCCATAGCCGGCTGGTACATATCCTTGAAATCGACCAGATCAAAAGCTTCGCCGACAACACCACGCTCGCGAAGCAGACTCTCTTTTAGAGGATTACGGGCTCTAATTCTATCGAGTGGCAGAAAAGTAGCTCTACCGGCACGGTTACGTTTTAAATACTCAATACAATCCTGTGCACCCCGCCCGCTGCGGACAACAACATCCTGCGCCTGACCACCGAGTACGGTCTCAATCGCTGTAGCGTATTCGGGTGATACAGTTATAAGGTCTGCCACCATACCTTCAACTTCACGACATTCATTCTGACCTGCCTGCTGCGCCTTCAGCACCGCCCTCACTCCACCAAAAGCACCGTCAAATTCATTTTCAAGATCCTGAAGTGTATTCCGGCGACTCTCCTTGGCCGAAAGTTCTGCAGTCATTCTGGAGATTTCCCGCTCACTGCTTTGAACCTGCTCACTCAGAGAACGTTCACTGGTTTTTCCAGCTTCAATATCAGTACTAAGCTCAGAACCTCTGACACCGACAAGTTCAAGCTCACAACGCAGCCGCTCCACCTCCTGCTGCATCCCTTCACGCGCACCGGAACTCTGCCCCTGCTTCTGCAGAAGATTTTCCAGACGTTCCTTGAGCCCTTCTTCACGACTCTGTGCCCGTACCTCCTGTGAACGCAGATCACTCTGGCGGTCTCCCAATTTCAAAAGTTCACGCCGTAAATCAGCTATTGTCTGCTCAAGCTCTGCAAAACGGCGCTGTAATCCGGCCTTGCTCTCATCCTGAGAGTTAAACTGCAAATTATGCTCTTCAAGTTTTTGCACCACCGCAGCAAGTTCATTCTCCATCTCGCTACGATCATTGACCGTACTCTCAAGCACAGACTGCAGATGCTCAACCCGCTGTTGTGCACTATCCGATTCATGCTGCAGACTTTCACCGCGCTGCTGACTCTTGGCAAGTTCAACCTGAATTTCAGCAAGCTCTTCCTGTACCTGCCGAAAATCCCGTTCACTCTCCTCTACCTTCTTATTAAGAACGAACTCTTCATCAGTTAAAGCGGTTATTGCCTGAGCCGTCTGTGCTTCCAAGGTACTTTCCCGTGTATAGAGCTCTTCTATCTCAGATTTTTCACCGGCCAGTTTATCAAGCTTGTCCAATTCATCTTTAAAGATGCGGGTATAATACAGGCGTTTCACCTCCTGCAGCTCTGCAGTAAGTTTCTGCCATCTGCGGGCACTTGCTGCCTGCCGTGATACCCGACGAACATTCTTCTCTATCTCTTCAACAATATCATTAACCCGGAATAGATACTGATTTGTTCGGTCCAGACGTGCTAGAGACTCTTTACGCCGCAGTTTATATTTACTGATCCCGGCCGCTTCCTCGATTACCAGCCGTCGTTCTGCCGGTTTTGCCTGCAACAGCGCCTCTACTCTTCCCTGTTCAATAAATGAGTATGCCGACATACCAACACCGGTATCCAGAAAGAGATCCCTGATATCACGTTTACGGCATTGCTGTTTATTTATAAGATATTCACTCTCTCCAGAACGGAAGAGTTTTCTGGTAACACTCACCTCATTATAGTCTATAGGCAAAGCACCGTCATCATTATTGAAATACAGAGTCACCTCCGCCATACCCAGAGGTTTTCTCCCTTCACTGCCGGCAAAGATAACATCCAGCATCTGCGAACCGCGCAAATTCTTAGCACTTGACTCACCCAGCACCCACTTTATCGCATCGACAACATTAGACTTACCACAGCCATTAGGTCCGAGAATCGCAGTTATTCCATTATCAAGATCAAACACCGTTTTATCGGCAAAAGATTTAAAACCTGCCAGTTCAACACGACTGAGATACATTATTCACCACCCCATTGATCTATATATAAACACTAATTTATCTTACTATAAACTTTCAATTACATTACAAACGGAAGCTCTGCCCCGCATTTACTGCAACAGTCCGTCTCCTGCAGAATTCCACTACATTCAACACTATATCCCTCGCGGCTAACCAGTTCATTGCCACAACCAGAACAGTAAGTATTGCTATACTTGGCTCCGAGCTGCATATTACCGCAATACACATAATCCAGTTCTCTGCGGAAAATATCCCAGACCCGGAACAGATCGGTAGCACTGGTTGCTCTAACATCAAGCTTATATCGCGGCACATACGCTGAAAGATGAACCGGAGTCTGCCTGCCGCAGTTCTCCGCAATCCAGCCAGCCAGCCAGAGAAGATCTTCGGTAGCATCATTCTCACCGGGGATAATAAGCGTTGTTGTTTCCAGATGCACCCCGGCAGCAGCAAATGCTTCAGCCGTTGCCAGAACCGGCTCAATACTACCACCACACATAGCGCCGTAAAATGAAGAATTCCCAGCTTTTATATCAAGATTTACCGCATCAATATAATCTATAATCCCAGATAACGGTTCCGGATTGATATAGCCATTACTTACAAGAACATTCTTCAATCCGGCCTTATGTGCCGCTTGCGATGTCTCTTTTACAAATTCATAATTAATCAGCGGCTCATTATAGGTATATGCGATTGCCGGAGCCCGCTCAGCCAGAGCCTGTCCCACAATAGCCTCCGGACTATAATAGCTTGTCTGCACTTCCTGTTGCGATATCTGCCAGTTCTGACAGAACAGACAGAAAAAATTGCAGCCGAAACTCCCTAAGGAAAAGACCCTGCTCCCGGGATGAAAATGATAAAGCGGCTTTTTCTCTATAGGATCAACAGCCAGAGAACTTATCTGCCCATAGGTTCTTGAATATAAAACACCTTCAACATTCTCGCGTGCCTTGCAGATACCGCATTTTCCAAGATTTATCTGACAGCGCTGCGGACAGAGCTGACAACCGACCGTACCACCGGGTAAACTTGTATAAAACGCCGCTTCCTTCATAATAAGCCCCATCCGTTCCAAAACAGGAATAAAACTTCATACAAAGACTGTGTTTCTACTGTTCGACCTATTTTCCACGCCGCAATAAAATTTTGCTGTGTTTGCTTTTTGCCACTATCTCCAGTTCGTCCAGCTCCTGCTGGCTGAACTTGCGTTCTCCCGCCACTTCAAAATTAATCATCTCAACATCATTCTCATACTGCTGTAATACCCAGAGCGCATCCGGACACTCCAGCTCACTACCCATTCTGCTGATAATATCTGGAGAAATAAAGCTAGGACACAGTGTAGTATGAAATTCCTTCTCAATTCCATCAGCCTGCCGCGACAGCCTGTAACTCTCTTTCACCCGCTCCAAACCGCTCTGCTCAGCACTTACTCCGGTCAACGCCAGCAGACTTTCACTATCCAGCGGGACCTTATAATCAAAGCAGAGACAGTCAAGAAGCTCTTCCCGCAGGAGTTCAGCGATAACCTGAGGATTGGTTCCATTACTCTCGAGCTTTACTCCGACACCAAATTCCTTCAAGTCCCTAATAAAATCGATCAGTCCGGCCTGTAGCGTAGGTTCGCCACCGGTTATGGCAATATCATCAACCCAGCCGCGATTATTACCCAGATAATCAAAGATTTCGTCCGTACTTATCTGAGGAAAATCCTGTGGTGATTTTACCAGCCCTACACCATGACAATACGGGCAGCGCCAGTTACAGCCAGCCGTGAAAATTACCGCCGCAACCCGGCCTTCCCACTCATTAAAACTATTTTTAATAAACCCTCTAATATCCAGCATCAGTTTTCACCCCCGTAAAAACCCGTAACAAAATCCAGCTAAAATCTCTGATTATTTATTTTGGCTTACCCTGTAAGAGGTAAGCCAAAATAAAGACAGACATAATCAAAACGTATCTTCAGTCAGCTCAAAATTACTTAACACTTAAGCAATCCCTTTCCCCACCAACTTCACATCCCGCACTATATAGCTTCGAATATGCCTGTAAAAGGTTATTCAACTGTTATTGGCTGTGCCACTGCAGCATGTAATTTCTCAAACTCCATAAATGACTCACGATTCCATGAGCAGCAATTACTGCTGTCAGATACCTCTCTACGCAGATCAAGGTTCTCCGCACCACAATTCTTGCACCGGTCATGAACACCGAATGAGATATAATTACATACCTTACAGGTAGTAAATTCTGGTGATATTGTCAGCTGCGCCGCCTGAGTATTATCAAAGGTCTTGCGTACCAGACTGGCTATAGCACCCGCAGATGGACGGTTTTCACCAACAAAAGCATGAATAATGGCACCAGACTCAATAAGACCGTGGAAACGGGCCTGTTTACGGATACGCTCAACAATATCAACATCGGCATCAGGCCGCAGATGAATTGAGTTTGTATAGTACACCTCATCATCCTCAAGCGAACCGCGAACATATTCAGCCGCCTCAGGATACTTCTTGAGATCAATCTTTGCCAGACGTCGTGAAGCACTTTCAGCCGGACTCTCTTCAATGGTAATTTTCAGACCAAGCTTTTTACCAGCCTCTTTAACAAGGAAATACAGATGAGATACTACTTTCAGTCCCAGGCGCAGCGCTTCGTCATCCTCATGCAGTTCCTTACCGCAGATATAATCCAAAGCCTCGTTAAGACCTATAATACCGACAATATATGTAGCCTGATCCAGATCAATATACGGTCTGCCGTCAGCGGCAGTCTTACCAACCTGCCAGAGCGGCATAGACGGACCACTCATCAACTGCTTGGCAAAGCGCTTTTTCTGCTTATGCGCCTTGATACAGATCTTCAGAGCGTTTTCCACCTCAACCAGGAATTTCTCCATGTTATCCTTACCGGCACGGTAAGCACACTGAGGCAGATTGATAGTCACATTCTGGAAACCGCAGAAACGCATACTCTCAGGATGTGTTATCATATAATTATCTTCAATAACAGTACGCAGGCGACAGCATGCAGAAAGCGTAACCTCATCACGGTCAAAGATAAAGTAAGGAGTACCATTTTTCGCGGCAATCTCACAGGCATACTCATATACCTCATACTGCGCAGGATCTTCAAATGTCTCATGATTGACATGAAAATCACATTTTGGGAAGGCGAATATATTACCGTGCTGATCACCTTCATCCCAGACTTTGAGCATCGCTTTAGTAAATCGGCTGGCAGTCTCGGCATAATCGCCATAGGTTCTGCCGGTTGGCTTACCGCTAGGACCGATCGCCTGAATATTTTTGAGATAGCTAGGAATACCGGTATGAATATTAAAGTCAAGGAAGAGCGTCTGCCCGCCACGGGAGAAAGCGTTCTGCGAAGAAGAAAAGATAAGATGCTGCGCCTCCTGCTTCATCTGAGCATCATCCATATGCTCGACATAAGGAGCATACATTATATTGACATATGCCACTCCAAGCGCGCCGGCATAATACGCCTGCATACTTGCCAGAAATGTATTCAGGTGCCCGGTAAGAGTCCGCGCATGCTTGGCAGGAGCAGAAGAAGTATCCAGGTTTTCAAGGTTCAGACCAAACTTCTTGATGTATTCGAGTGAATGTGAAGAACAATATACACGGGTAGGATAACCAAGGTCATGTAAATGCACCAGGCCATCACGATGTGCATCCGCCACATCTTCAGTGAAAACCTCCTGCAGTGCATATTGCTTCAATGCGGTTTCAGCAATAGCAAGATTGATCGCTTCAGGATTATTGGAGGCAATATTGGAATTTTCATTACTCTTTGACAGAATAAGCTGCTCTACATCGTATTTTGGCATACCCAGAATATTCTGCTTGATAAGGCTTGCCTGATGTCCGCGCTCAAAAAGTTCATTGTCGGCAAGCTCACGGATAAGCGAACTAGAAATATGCTTGATTCCGGAACGCAGTACTCTCTTCTCAACAATACTGGCGATTTCATCCGCTTCACCCTGCTCAATACCCGCTTCCAGAACAAGCGCCTGAGAGATTCTGCTCTTATCCCACTGAAAATATTCAGCCTTTGCTCCGGGATCAACAAGAAGATGGATATCGGTACTGTTAGAATTTCCGGCTACCTCTTTACGCACCTTGGTCTGCGCGCGCTGTTCTGAGCGTCGATCACGATAAAGTATAAAAGCTTTTGCAGTCTTGGCATGCCCGGTCTCAATCAGGGTCTTCTCAACCATATCCTGAATCTGCTCAATAGTCGGATGATTCTCGCCACCGTAGCTCTTCTCAAGCAGCATAACCACTACCGATGCCAGTTCATCTGCAAGCTGTTTATCCTCACCGCCTACAGCCTTCGCCGCCTGAAAGATTGCCTGAGCGATCTTCTGCTTATTGAAGGGGACAACTCTCCCATCCCGCTTCATAATATACTCTATCTTACTCATCTTCTTTCCCCCATTCTTCCATTCTCTTTATTTCGTCAATAAATTCGCCCACATCCTCATATGCCCGATAAACCGAAGCAAACCTGACATACGCAACCTTGTCCCTCTCCCGCAGATGCCTCATAATTATTTCGCCGATCTTTGTCGATTCAACCTCCCGTTCATTGGACTCAATAACCTCCCGCTCAATCGAATCAACAATATTATCTATCTCCTCCGGTCCAACCGGCCGCTTACGCAGAGCACGGGTAATACCAGCAGTAATTTTTTCCTTTTCAAACGGTTCCCGAGAATTATCTTTCTTAATAATTTTCAGCGGACTATGCTCAAGTTTCTCATGAGTGGTATATCTCTTTTTACACTCCAGACATTCCCGTCTTCTACGTATTACGCCGCCATCTTCACTCGGCCTTGTATCAATAACCCGATCATTATCACTCTTACAAAATGGACAGCGCATAGAACTCCAATATTATCAAGTACTTTCAACTAATACCGTAACACTCTCAGCAAAATAAACGGCTCAAAATATGAGCCTGCAAAATAGCCTCCAATTATAACCGTAGTTATAATATCTTTTCAGCTTTACTGTTATAGACACACACCACTACAACTAGTGATGCCTTAAAATATACCCACAACATATAGGCAAGTCAAGCACATTCCCCCAGCACCCTCCCTTCTGAAAATGCCATTATTCCATAAAACGTGTTTTTGCAGAGGGTTAATAAGTTCAAAAAAATTTGATTTTTTTCATGTAATTAAATCAATTTAAAACGTAAGTATAATTTCCATTGGAGCCTCTCATACTCCTGCGCCTTTTGCCGCAAAAATCTCATTTTTTTTTCAAGCATAATAACCCACCGCACAAGGCTGTTATTTTCAGTTTATTATAGCTTAAGTAAAAATAAATAGCACATTTTTTTATGGAGTTCCTACGCTCAAGAAACAACTGAACCTCAGCACATCATAAAAAAACACCTCGCAAAACAACGATATAAAACTATAACTACATACACACAAAGATGATATCTTTATCTTACACTTTAAAATATCATAAAACAAATTAATATTTGGTTATTTTTATTTTTTAAAACATACAAAATATAGTGGCGGCTTCACAGCCGCCACTATATAGCATTTACTCATAAATCACTTTTTCTGAATCAAACCTTACCCAGATAACCCTCAGCAGCACGTTTATACATCTTATAATATATTCCTCGCATTGTCAGTAGCTCCTGATGTGTGCCCGACTCTGCTATAGTACTTCCTGCCAGCACCAGAATCTTCTCTGCCCGCTCAACCGTTGAGAGACGATGAGCAATAACAATAGTGGTTCTATCCTGACAAATTATTTCAAGTGCGGCCTGAATAAGCCGCTCATGATAAATATCAAGAGCTGAAGTAGGTTCATCCATTATGAGAATTGTCGGCTCAGAGAGTACCGCCCGGGTAATTGCAATGATCTGACGCTGACCGAGGGACAATCCGTCCCCGCCTTCCAGAACCATAGTTGCATAACCCTGCGGCAGAGCCGCTATGGATTTATGCGTTCCCAAATTTGTGGCTACAGCAATCACTTCCTTATCACTCATTTCCGGAGCGGCAAATTTCAGATTATCCATCACCGTTCCGGTAAACAGATACCCCTGTTGCGGCACAAACCCCATCTTGCGGTGCAGCGCAACACTGCTGAGACTGCGCAGATCATAGCCGTCAATATACACACCCCCTGAAACCGGATCATACAGTCTGGCAATAAGTGAAGCCAGAGTCGTCTTTCCTGCCCCGGTCTCCCCGACAATAGCCACCGTCTGCCGGGCCGGTATATGCAGATTTATTCGGTTAAGAATAAACTCCTGCTCCTCAAGATAGCGGAATGAAAGATCCCGAAGCTCAATCTCACCCCGTAATGACTCTGGTACAAGCGGTACCTCCGGCTCTTTGATCTCCGGTTCCATATCCATAATTTCAAACACTCTCTCCGCCGCAGCAGAAGCAGAGAAAGTCAGACTGTAGATCTCAGTTACCAGACGCAGAGGATGCAGTACCGCATTCATATAAAGCACATACTGGGCGATATCACCCGGAGTGATAGCCGCAGTACCGCTCTCTCCTGCACGACCGATAAGCCAGAAAGAAAAGGCTATAACCAGAGTCATATTGAGCATGCCGAGAAAATCCAGCGACGGCATAAATAATCCCTGCAGTCTAGCCACCTTGATATTAAGTTCCCGGTTCTCATTATTCAACTCTTCAAATTTTGTAAAATTTTCCTGTTCACGTGAAAAAGCATGAACGACCCGTATACCCCTTACCGTCTCGGTAATATTGGCAACGATCCTGCTGTTCTGTTTGCTGGCCCGCCTGTTTGCCCGGCGCATATGTTTGCGGTAATATATAGCCAAAACCACAAAAAGCGGTGAAATTATCACCAGCGGCAACAGCATCAGCAGATTAATTCTGGCTATCTGTACAATAGCGAAAGCAAAGGTAGTTACAAATATTGCACTCATCATCAGCGGATATGTAAGAAAGTCACCGATACGGGCAAGATCCGAAGAATTTCTGGTAACAAGCCACCCGACCTTGTGAGTATCATAGAAAGACTTTGAAAGCTGTTGCAACTTTTCAAAAAACGCCTTACGGAGTGCCAGAGTCGCACGGTTTGTAGCGTAAGTGGTCATTATCCACTGCAATCCCCCGCACGCTCGGCTCAGCGCGCCGTAAAACAGAAACGGCAGAGTAAGCTCCCAGACGCTCCCGCCCATACCGGCTATACTATCTACCAGATTTCCAGACTCTCGTATAAGTGCCATCTCCGCCCAGACACAGATACAGCAGAGTACAATACCGGCAACAACCAAATATTTATAACGCCCGAGATACCCAAAACACCGCAACAGATCACGTGCAGAAAGCTCCGGCCGGTCCTCATCCGAAGCAATCTGCTCGGAAGTCAGATTTTTAGGATTATTCCTTGCCATTACTCTGCTCCTTCTCCAGCAGCAGTATACGGTTCATAATGCTGTCTTTGCGCCGCAGTTCACCGGCTGCTCCCATCTCCACTATCTTCCCGTCGGAAAGCACAAATACTTTATCGGCGTTCTCAATACTGCTGTAACGGTGTGCGATAATAATCTTGGTAATATCATGAGGAAGATTATCCAGACTCTGCTGAATCTCATACTCCGTCTGAATATCGAGCGAACTGGTCGCATCATCAAGAATCAGAAAACGCGGATGCCGCAATACCGCCCGGGCTATCGCCAACCGCTGCCGTTGTCCACCGGAGAGTGTCATGCCGCGCTCACCGATAACCGTATCATAACCTTCGGGCAGTTTTAGAATAAAATCATGCGCCTTTGCCAGAACTGCAGCCGCAACGACATCATCATTATTAGCTCCGGAATTACCATAAGCTATATTCTCTCGAACCGTCGCCGAAAATAGAAAAGTATCCTGAAAAACCAGTGCAAACTCCCGCCGTAATTTCCGCAGCGGAATATTACGTATATCCACTCCTCCAATAGTAATACAACCCTGCACCGGATCATAAAACCGACATAACAGCATCGCCAGAGTACTCTTGCCGGAGCCGGTCTCTCCTACAAGCGCAACCGTCTCACCTTCACCAATAGTAATATTAATATCACTCAATGCCGAAGAACTTCCGGTATAGCCAAATGAAACGCCGGTTACCGACATCTCTCCTGCCGGAACTTCCAGACAGCAGCTGGCGCTGCTCTCACTTATACTCTGCACATCAACCAGACTCTTAACATTACCCACATCCGGTAAAAACAACCGCGTATTGAAAAGTCCGCCCAGCCTGTTTGCTGAAACCGTGAATTTAGACCAGCCATCGATAATTCTTGATAATACCCGCATCCTAAGCATCAATGCATTCTGCAACACAAAAAGAGCCATAATACTGTCAGCCCCAAACCCAGGCTGATTCCGGTAAAGGTGTATCCCTACCGCCAGAACCGCCGGCACCCCGAGCATCACGCCCCAGAGAAAAGACTGATTAAGCAGACTCCAGAGAATCCGTGACTGCACCATCGCGTCATGATAGCTCTTGGCGGCGACAAAGAATTTATCTCTCTCCTCCTTCTGTCTGCCAAAGGATCGTATTAATAGATGCCCCTCCATATTTTCAGAAAATATGCCGACCATAAATTCAAGACTCTTACGCGCTTTGAGATATATGGGATAGCCGTAACGAATAAAGAGCAGCAAAGACGAGGTCGAAAACAAGATAATCAGCAATGACACCAGCCCCGCCAGCCAGGAAAGACTGAATATGTAAATATAGATGCAGATAAACCCGGTAACACTCATAAATGCCAGAAAGAACGGCCGGGCAAAGAAATCAGAGACCGCATTTACATCTTCAATAATATTGGCAATAAAGCGGCCGCTATGAGCCTGATCATGGTAACTGAAGGATAACGCCTGCACATGTTCATAAATTTTATTACGCAGTACAAAGAGCGCCCCCTGCCCCAGCTTGGCCTGCAACACCCCTTTAACATAGCCGAAAACCCATTTCAGCAGAGCCATAAGCGGAATAATAAAGGAAAAGAAGTAGATCCTGTTTCCCGGTGTAATTATTTCCTCCAGACTGAAACCGAAAATAGCCAGCCTGTTTCCTTCCAGCGAAGCAACCAGCAGCTGCAGAGCTTTAGGGATAATCAGATCCAGCAGATTGAAGACTGTCACCGACAGAAAGATGGCCACAACCAGAGAAACACGCCCCTCCAGACAGATCTTGACGACCTCCCGGATATAATTACTATCTTTACTGTCGCTGATAAACGGATTCGCTTTACTGCTCAACAACCAGCCCTTCCTCTTCTATCATTTTACGATCACTTTCCGGGGTAATACCAGAAGTTGTCAGGTAATCACCGGTCATAAAAGCATTCGCACCAAACCGGAACATCTCGTGCATGCGAGCTCCCAGTATCTTCGGTCTGCCGCCACAGACTCTAATTGTCACCCGTGGCAGCATAAGTCGGTAGAGCGCTATTATGCGCAGAGCTTCTCCGGCAGTTAACGGTTCCTGAGCAGCCAGCGGAGTCCCGGGATGAGAATGCAGAAAATTCAGCGGTACACTGTCAACACCCAGTTCCTTGAGTGTCAGCGCCAGATCCGCACGGTCTTCCCAGCTCTCTCCCAGACCGAACAAGCCGCCACTGCAGACATCAAGCCCGGCTTTGAGTGCATTCTTCACTGTTTCAACCCGTTCAATCCAGTCATGAGTTGTACATACTTCAGAATAAAACCGTTCTGAAGTCTCCAGATTATGATGATAACGCCGCATCCCAGCATCCTTCAGCTTGAGCAGCTGTTCCATTTTCATACGCCCGAAAGAGGCACACACCGGTATAGACCCGGCAACTGAATTAATCCTCTGAATACTCCCGCAGACATCATCAAGGGCTTCTCCAGCCACAGTCACGCCGCTGGTAACAATACCGAAATTATCCGCACCTGATTCCGCAGCCATAGAAGCTGCGGCAGCTATTTCATCTCCGTTCTTCAACCCGAAAACCTCTACCTCGGAATTATTATGAGCACTCTGTGAACAATAAGTACAGTCCTCAGGACAGCGCCCACATCTGGCATTCATAATGATACAGAGTGCAATTTTATTCCCGAATTTATTCTGACGCAACGATGTGGCCAATTTCGCAAGTTCGTCCTCTGAGAGATTAGCCACTGCCCAGAGAGCCTCATCTTTACTGCAGCCACCATTTACAGCCGCCCCGGCGATACTTGTGTAATCCATTTATTAACCTAAAAATTACCTTTCAATTTTAAAACTCACAAATATACCCAAAATTATACCCCCCGGCGACAAAAAATCAAACCCCCGCAAAACAGCACTTTAAATTATTAAAAAGATCCCGTTTATCCTCGAATATTAGGTATACACTATAAATTTCAACTTTACTTTTAAAAGTGCAAATCATATAATTTAAGCTGATAATCTGTATTATTTTCTTTCAACAGGAGCATAACCTTGCAACTTAAGAACATAATTATCTCTATTGTCATTCTTCTTACCATTACGCTTATCGGTCAGAATCCATGGCATAAGACCAGCAGTGAAATAATGTCAACTTACGGCTCTCTTCCCAAAGGAGTCATTCTGGAAGGTTCTGCAACCGGCTTTCAGAAAATAGAATCCATTAAATATAATGTAGCAGACAATACATTCATTCTCAATCACAATACCTACTATCCCTGTCCCATACCCCGCACCGAGATTGCGGCAGTATTGATCGCCCTTTCCAAGGATGACAGACTGGGAGTGTCAATTGTCAATCAGAAGGTACTTGTTTACGGTGCTCTTCATCCCGAAGGCGATACCGCCAGAGCACTGGTTGCCGCAGATAAGATTCTGGTCTCAGTCATATTTGGCTGGACCAAAAATCTCGAAGGCATAACCCTGCCGGACAATTATATTCCTAAAACTACCGAACACCGGGATATTCCGGCAGTTTCAATAAATAAATTCAAAGATTATGAGTTTTCACTTGTAGATAATGTATATTATCTGCAGCGTATGCGAATGGTCAATCTGCTTGTTCCGGTTGGTCCGGGAGCAGCTGTCGACGGAGGATACCTGCCGGGTGAGAATATGGAGCTGCTATCCGCTGCCGATCTGGATAATCTTGATCAGATCAAGAGTAATTCCCGGGCATATATCGATATTCCACAAATAACCAAAGCCGCCAAAATAGGTGAATTCGCCGCATTCGCCCGTTATCTGCGTAATTCGGGAAATCTTGATCTGACAGCCCTGGCCAAGCATGTATCCCGCTCATATTAATATCTTTTCAGTCAGAAATATGCCTGTATATTATCAGGAAATTATCCGGTAGTTACCGGTAAAAATCTTTCAGGTCAATACGGAAAGCTTTTACTGATAAAGCTCCTTGCCAAAATAATATCAAGCTCTATAATCACAGTAACTTATTATTTTACCAACAAGGATACTGCAGATGAAAATAATCAACACTATAGCAGAAATGCAGGCTGAAGGCCTTAATATCCTGCGTTCTTCAATGATCCATGGTCTCGTTCCGACTATGGGAGCCCTCCATGACGGTCATCTGTCACTTATAGAAGCAGCGAAAGAGGAATGTGACGTAGTAACCGTCAGTATCTTCCTCAACCCCACCCAGTTTGATAATGAAAGCGATCTGGAAAACTATCCTAAAACCTTCGAGGACGATGTTGAAAAAGCAGTCGCTGCCGGAGCCGACATTATTTTCGCCCCGAAAGCCGATGAGATGTATTCCAGCAAGCGCGATACTGTCGTGATGGTCGACAAACTGGCAAACCACCTTTGCGGGCTTTCCCGCGGGCGCGGCCATTTTATCGGTGTCTGCACAGTAGTAACCAAACTCTTCAATATCACCAGAGCCGAATACGCCTACTTCGGACAGAAAGACGCACAACAGGCACTGATTATTCAGCGCATGATTATTGATCTGAATATTCCGGTAAAAATGAAGATCTGTCCTATTGTCAGAGAAGAGAGCGGTCTGGCTCTGAGCAGCCGGAATAAACGCATCCAGCCCGGTCAGACTGAGCAGGCGCTATCTCTTTATAACGCCCTTAAATTAGGCGAAAAAATGATAACTGACGGAGAAACAAACGCCTCCACTATTATCAACCGCATGGTGGAGAGTATTATTGAGAACGGCAACATCGAAGTGGATTATCTCGATATCGTCTCACCGGAGACCCTCGATGATGTTGAAGAGATTGAAGATCTGGTACTTATAGCCGGAGCCATAAAGCTCGATAATGATCTCAGGCTTATCGATAATATCCTCGCGGCACCCGAGGAGTAACCCTGGCAAAGTAATGGCAAGAGCAAGATATTTACCCGGACAGATTGTCAGTTTTGAAGTCAAGCGCAACCGCGGCAAGCGTACCCTTACCGGATATTTGGCCTCCAGACTTTTTATTCATGACAACCGGGCCCGGGCAATTATCAGTGAAGGTCAGGTATTGATTGACGGCAATAAAATTGATCTTGAAACCATAGTTGATCTCAAAGCCGGAAGCATAATTAATATCACCTTCCCGGCAGCCTGGCCGCCATATATGCAGCCGACAGCAATGAATCTGGATATTATTTACGAAGATGACTGCATGATCGCAGTGAACAAACCAGCCGGAAGAGTAGTTCACCCCTCCAGCGGACATCTAACCGGCGAAACACTTCAGAACGGCATTCTGCATCACCTTCAGAATACTGAATATCCGGATAAGATGATATCTCCCGCACACCGGCTTGACCGCTACACAACGGGTGTGATAATCTATTCCAAAACGCAGAAGGCGTATAAAAATTTAACCGCCAGCTTCCGGAATAACCGCGCCCATAAGACATATCTGGTAATCACCGACGGTACTCCAGAGTGGCGGGAATTGACCGTTGACCAGCCGCTGGCAGTAAGGCCTGATAACAGAGAACTCCGCTGGGTACCGCCAACTGAAGAACAACAGGGAAGCAAAGAGGCTATAACTCATTTTAAAGTTATTGAAAAAGCGGCTGACTGGAGCCTGCTGGAAGCCCAACCGGTCACCGGACGCTCGCATCAAATCCGTGCGCACCTGAAATATCTGAATCTTCCGGTAATGTGCGATCACGAATACAATCCCGAGGGCAGAAAGCTTCACAGTATCTCATTTCAGGCACTGCATGCCCGGGAACTTCAAATTCCGCACCCTGAAAATTCAACAGAATTACTGCTGACTGCCGAGCTTCCCTCCGGCTTCAGCGCCGCGCTAAAGGAACTTAGAGAGACAAAAAAATAATCCGGCATCACCCCGGATACTATTTTCATAATAGACAGACAACCGGCAGTTATATATAATATAATAAATTTTGAGCGCAAATAGGAGAAGAACAATAAAAACGGAATATGATGTTATAATTATCGGTTCAGGACTCGGAGGGATGACCGCCGCTAACCGTCTGGCACGTTTCGGACGCAAAGTACTGCTTTTAGAGCAGCATTTTATGCTTGGAGGTCTCGCCGCTTATTTCAAGAGGCAAGGACACATCTTCGATGTCTCTCTCCATGGTTTTCCTTACGGGATGGTCAAAACCTGCAGAAAATACTGGAGCAAGGAGATTGCTGCAAAAATAGTACAGTTAAAACGCATTGTCTTCGACAACCCTCAATTCCATCTTGAAACAACTTTCGATACAGAAGATTTTAAAGATAAACTGATAAATTTCTTCCATATACCTGAAACCACAGTCAATGATTTCTTTACCACTCTGGCTAAGATGAATTTTTATGATGATCAGGAAATGACAACACGGGAACTTTTTGAACAGTTCTTTCCCGGCAGAAAAGATATTGTCCGTTTTCTGATGGAGCCGATAACCTATGCCAACGGCTCAACCCTTGATGAACCGGCGATAACTTATGGCATCGTCTTTTCAAACTTTATGAATAAAGGTGTATACACCTTTGAAGGCGGAACAGATCTATTCATTAAAATGCTCCGGACCGAGCTTGAGAAGAATGGAGTCGATATACGACTGCAGAGCCGGGTGGAAAAAATAATCATGGAAGACGGTAAAGCTGCAGGAGTTGTTGCCGACGGTTCAGTATTCAGATCCCGGGCGGTGATAAGTAATGCCAGCCTTAAAAAGACTGTAACCGAACTCCTTGCCGACACAAGTTTACCCGCTGAATTCACAGCTGACACACAGCAAATGCGTATATCCAACTCATCAACTCAGGTCTATATCGGTATAAAATCCGGAGAAACCATACCGGATATCGGCGACCTGATATTTACATCTACCTATCCTGAATTCGATCCTGAAAAACAGTGTTCACGCGAAGTAACGAGCCGGACATTCTCTCTCTACTATCCCAAGACCCGTCCTGACTCTGCCCCGGCATACACTATAGTCGCATCAATGAATGCCAGATATGACGACTGGAAAGATCTGGATGAGAATGAATACAAAGCGGCTAAAGACGAACTCTGCCGGGAAACACTGGAATTTCTTGAAAATTATATTCCTGGAGTAAGTGAAAAAGTAGATTATCTCGAAGCCGCAACCCCGCGCACCTTCGCCAGATACACCCTGCACTCAGGCGGCGCCTCATTCGGGACCAAATTTGAAGGGCTAAAAGTCAGTGAAGGTCTGCCTAAAGCGGTTCCTGGAGTATTCCATACCGGAAGCTGCGCCATAATCATGAGTGGCTGGCTGGGAGCTGCTAATTACGGAGTCATAGTTGCCAACCAGACCGAGGACTATCTTTATAATCTGGAAGGAAATAAAGTATAATGCCACACCTGTCAGGAAATTATAAAATTTCATCTTATCTGAAAATAATGCTATTAATCATAATACCATTATTATTCCTGACTACGGTAAAAGCCAGAGCTGAAGCGATTGAAGATATATTCAACAATGACCGCAATCTTCTCGCCATTTCCCGTTACAACAATCTGGCGGCTGCAGATACAGAAACCCAGAAAATACTGGCCTCTATAAACCCTCAGACACCGACAACCAATCCAATTCTAGCTCTCCTGGCATCTCAAATTCTTGTTGCCAATATAGGAGATATTGATGCTCAAAGCTGGTCGGAAGCATTATATTTCAGTCAGCCAACAGAAAAGAGTAATGACTGGGTCTATATATTTCATGTAAAAAGCCCGGAAAAATATGTAGGATCCCTGCTCGGAACCGGAAATATCCGGCAGGAACTCTCAGAGGACAATATAACCCGTTATAGACGTACCGATGGACTTGATTCAGAGGTTTATTATCTGGCTTACGGCACAAATAACCTTGCCATAATCAGTAAAAATTTTGATGCCGTCTCTAAGGCTTTAGACCTCTACAATGACGAGAAAATCGGAAAATCAGGCATAATTCCCGACAGTGATGCAGATTATACCATGACAATTCATCTTAACCGCTATTTTCAGGCTAACTCCAGAGTATTATCCAACTTCCTTAATATGGTTCATTACGATTTACTCCGCGATCTTGCCGGAACGACTGCCAAAGAAGATAATATACTCAACCTTATTCTGAATTATCTCGAAGACACAATAAAAAGTCTGATCAATGAAATAGCGGTAATAGATATAAAAGCCTATCTTACAGGTGAAAATGTGCGTTTCAACACTAAATTTCTCATTCAGTACGGAGGAAGTCTTCATTACGCACTTTCAGCATATGAATCCCGGGACAATCCAATTAAATCATTGCTGCCTCCAGATTCAATCATTCTCAGCAACACCAATATCTGGCCGGAAGAATATATTCAGCTTATCGAAGGACTGGGTAATCTCAGCAAATCGCTCGATAAAAAGAATATAAATAAAAACGCTGCTAAAAAGGCTGAAAACATCCTTACCCTTTTTCAGAAAGCCAACCCGCGTGTTGTGCAGCAGGGTATCATACCACCAACCAGCAATACGACACGTTTCGGACCAACAGCGGTATCAGTGATTACTCTGGATAACCCTGACAGCATCAAAGAATTCTTTAAAGAATGTGCCGCCATATTCACTACCGGCGATTATTCAGAATTTTTAGCAGAAAAAGGTCTCAAACTGGAAATACAGCAAAAACCTGCCGGAATGACCGCTACTGGGGATGAAATAACCGAAAGTATCTTCCTGATGCGAAGTAATTATTTCACTCTTCCCGACGCATTTCTGAGTAAACAATACATATTATCAACTTTTAACGGCAATAAACTCATTACTGTCTCGCCACTGGCAACGATAAATGATACCCAGTATGAAGAGACACGTGATTTCTGCCTGCAGACTTTGAACAATTGCGTAAAAAGCAGCAATGCAAACGCTCCAGACAGCAATAAATCACCGCTTATAACTGCTGCAACAGCCAACAACCAGCCAAATACTATTCTCAATATAAGCTTAAATCCTTTACGCTATATTCAGGTAGCGATGCAGGCAGAAAGCCTCTGGCCTACACCCTCACCACCAAACCGTCTGCCTATCGCATGGCACGATTTCTCACGTTTTTTTAATGCCAAACCAGCCGTAGCCCCACCGCTGAATTTTACGGTCAATTCAGACCGAACCAGCATAAATTCACAATTGATTGTTCCTAAGACAACATTGATTGAGCTGTTGCAGGCACTGCTTAATCTTACTCCGGGCGGAGGATTCTAATGCACAGATTTTCAGCTATTATCCTATTACTGCTGGTACTTCTTCAACACCCCGCCTTTACACACGGTGATGAACTTCACGGTAACTCCTATATGCTGCTTAACGACAATACCATTATTAAAGGTAAAGTCATAGGATTTACCAAAGGATTCCTGTATTACCGGGAAGCACAGAGAATTTTAAAAATATCGCCGGCTCATTTTAAAGGTATTTTCAATACCCGCGAAAACGCCGAAAACTCTATTATCTTACTTGACGAACCACATGAACTCAAAGATATACAGGAGCTTAAGCTTACCTTCTCATACATCTATAAAAAAGCCGAACTTATTCTGGCAGCACAGGACGGAGAGACCGAAGCAACAAAGCTTTTGAATCAGTCTCAAAGCAATATAACCGGCCCAGAATCTCTGCTAGATATTAGAATCTACAAAAAATTTCTTATAATATCCGCTATAGCTGAGCATTACAACTTCTACAGCTCAATTGAAGAGCTACTGAGCAGAGTCTCAGATAAACAGGCTCTCAATAATTTAAATATGGAATCAAGAAAGCACATTGAAATAAAGATTAAAGCCATTGAATACTTACTTGCTAACCCATATAAATAAGGAAGTCATTTTTTGTATTGAGGAATAATGATGGAAAATAAAGGAAAACCATACCTCGGAATAATGTTTGAATGCTGCCACGTTTATGCCAGAATTTACCAGAACAAAGCCGGAACGCATTACGTCGGTCACTGTCCGAAATGCATGCGCAGCATAAAAATTAAAATTGGAGAAGGCGGCACAGGCAACAGATTCTTCAAAGCAAACTAAAATAAATATCCTAGCAACAATAAAGGTCTAAAAAGTAATGTCGGAATGGAAAGTCAATAAAAGTCAGCGAGTATGCGCCGCAAGCGGGAAAATATTTGAACCCGGTGAAGTATTTTTCTCAGCCCTCAAAGAAGAGGATGAAGGCTTTACCCGCTACGACTATTCTCCACAAGTTTGGGATGAAATCGACAAAACCGCGTTTTTTTCCTACTGGAAGACCCATCTTGAAGAGAAAAACAACGATAGAAAGAACCGGCTTAAAATTGATACCGAAGCCTTTTATACCTTTTTCTGCAGCCTGCAGCACAAGGAGAATAATAATCGGCTTTTCACCTATCTGCTTGCTCTTATTTTAATCAGAAAACGCCTGCTGCGTCTTGAAGAAATAGAGAAATCACCGGATGGAGAAAGCCTTATTATCTACGATACCAGAGAAAAAACAGAATTGCAGGTTAAAGTACCGGAAGTGACAGAAACAGCTATTAATGAGGCAAAAAAGGAACTTGAAGAAATATTTGAATGTAGCACAGATGATTAAATATCTGGAAAGGCAGAAAATGAAGCATATACCAGCTCTTATATTATTTTTATTAATTATGATACGTCCAGGTTTATCTCTGGATATACCCTACAGTTCAGTGCCTAAAGGGATAACCCTTGAAGGAACCGCCGACGGTATTGGACTCATCAGCAGCATTAAATATAGAAAAAGCGGTAATACTTTTATCATCAATGATCACCTTGAGCTTCCAAATCCGATTAAAGCCAAAGAATTTGCCTATATGATCGGTGCGTTGGAGAATGACTCACTCTTTGGTATTTCGGTAATTGCCGGTACTAAAGCGATATATTATGGTTCATGGTCAGGGAAAAATGGCGGCTACTCAATTTCAAAAAAACTATTTGCCGCCGATGAATTCTTCAGAGGAGTCGTTTTCGCAATACCATATCTCTATAAAAACTATCATCTCCCTGAAAGGTACAAACCCCAGAAACCTCTGGTTCGTGAGTATTATACAGCTGTGTGGTTCAACCTCAGACACTTCCGTTTCAGACTGGAAAATACCAGATATAAATATGTAGGATGCAATATTCAGGTAAAACTGCTTGCTGTTGAGAATAATGATGAAGTCAAAGCTGCAGATGGCGGTTATAAATATGACCCAAATGGTGAGACTCACGAAGAAGACAGAGCCAACGTCGCCCATATTAAAGCTCATGCTAAGGCGTATCTCAGCCTACCGGTTACCCGTCCAATGATCGAATATGGCCAGGCGGCAGCAATAATTCGCCTGTTGAAATCTCAGAATATTGATCTTGAACAGCTTAAAACAGAGCTGCAATAACTTGTTTTCAGTTTTATTTATTTGACTTGTTTCAAAAATTGCACTAATATTATTTCTTGATAACTAACCAGAGTCACAATGAAACTTTACCCACAAGGAGATAATAATGAAACGTGTACTAATACTCAGCAGCGTCCTGACCATTGCGCTTTGCAGTCTTATTGGCTGTGATTCAAAGGTTGGCGGTGATGTAGACAGCAGTGATCAAAAATCCAATGTTCCGAATGAAATAGTCAAACGCGACATGAATAATTATATTGACCCGGCACAGGAAGTTTACAAATAGCACAAATTCTATAATAAGTTTTACGCTAGCGGCAAACAGAAAATATCTGTATGCCGCTATCATTTTAAATCTATCTAATAAGTAACCCGAGAATATTCCAATACTAAAAAAATAAAAACAGGAGCGGACGTTAGCTAATCCACTCCTGCTATATTAAATAAACAACCAGAGCACCATTATAAATTAGAACTTACCGAAATCATCATCATCAAGTTTGATCTGTTCTGACGGCATCACTACTGATGCATTCACTTCAGGAGATATTTTCTGCAACTGCTTAGTAGGACGTGAACCTTTATTCTTCTTTTCAGATTTTTTCTGCGGCATATCAGCATCTGATATCAGTTCAAACTTTTCAATATCACTATTTATAGATTGAATAAGCTCGGTCATGTGTTCACTGGCGGCAGCGGTCTCCTCGGCACTGGCTGTGTTCTGCTGGGTAACAGAATCTATCTGATTCAGTCCCTGATTGATCTGTGCAATTCCCTGTGCCTGCTCATTTGAAGCACTGGATATTTCAACAACCAGATCAGAAGCTTTACTTATCATTTCAACAATACTATTGAGTGCATCGGCCGTTGTCAGAGTCATATCATTACCGGTACGGACATCGGAAACAACATTATCAATAAGTTCAGCTGTCTCGCCGGCAGCCTTGGCTGAACGTGCCGCAAGATTTCGCACCTCCTCGGCAACTACCGCAAATCCCTTACCATGAACCCCTGCTCTTGCCGCTTCCACAGCCGCATTCAACGCTAGAAGATTGGTCTGAAAAGCGATATCATCAATTGTTTTCACGACTTTCTTGGTCTCTTCAGCTCTGCTGGTTATATCGCTTATTGCCTGAGTCAAATCCTGCATCCGTCCCTGTCCGCTAATAGCTGCTTCAGTCGCAGCTTTGGACAGACTTTTAGCCTCCTCGGCATTCTTGGCATTATCGTTGATACGCTTTCCCATCTCGACCAGAGAGGCACTGACCTGCTCTAATGAAGAAGCCTGAGAAGCTGAACCGTCAGATAACGCGTGGCTTGCTATTCGAACCTGACCGATACCTTCGCGAACTTCAAGAATCTTACTGACAAAGAGTGATAATATCGAATTCATCTCTTCGATCATATTCTCCAGAGATTTATTCATATCGTCCATTTCAGATTTGATCTCAATTTTCTGTCGCCAGTTTTTAGCGGCAAGTTTCTTGGCAACCTCCGCGATCTTGCTGTAATCATGAACCAGATTTTTACTGACTTCAGCAAGCGCCCTTATCTCATCCTTACGCTGTAACAGTTGTTCATCGATAGTTACCGTGGTATCACCTTTATCAACAATTGTCACTAGTGCCGTTACCACACCATTGAGACCACTTATAATGCCCTTGATAATAATATAGGCAATAATACCCAGTGCAATTATATAAATAAGACCGATTATATAAAAATAGACTCTATACGAATTGACCTTTTCAGCGATATCGTTCTTTATCTCATATGCATGATGCATTGCGTCATCAATATATAAACCTGTACCAACAAAATAATCGGTCCCTTTGATCGGCATAACATAGCTTATCTTCGGAGCAGGTTCGGTTTTCCCTTTTTTAGGAAACCAGTATTCAACAAACCCGCCACCTTTCTTGACAGCAGCAATAAGCTCACGAAAAAGATACTTACCTTTACTATCCTGATAATCATAAAAATTACCGCTTGTCTTCGCCTCACCCTTTGTTCCCGGACTGTTAATACGATTTCCTTTCATATCATAGACAAAGAAATATCCAGAACCGTCCTGAGTATAATCCGAACGATCAGTCTGTGCAATTATAGCATTTATAATTTCATTTTTATCCGTGATACCGGCTATCTGACTGTTAAGCTCTCCTACTTCCAGAATAACCAGTGACTTAACCTTTGATTTTTCGGAATCAACAATTTCCTTAACTACACTGGGAAGCACTACCGTCTCTCTTACATTGCTATTGATCAACGTAACCAAAACCAATATGACAGTAGTACCAATTACAGCGATAACCGGTAGAGAAATAACTTTCCATTTTATCTTCATATAATTCCCCCCTGAATAATATCCATTATTTCATATCCTGACAATCAAATAATCATCTTGACTTTTTTTATACAAAAAGTCAAGATTAATTATTAAAGATACCGAAAAGACACAAATAACTAAACAAGTTAAATCCATAGATGTTAACATTAAACACGCATCAGAATTTACCGAACTCATCATCATCAAGCTTTATCTGCTCACGTGGAGTTATCACTGCTGCTGCAGAAGCTGCAGGTGCTGGTACTTTTTTGTTTGCTGAACCCTTAAGCTGTTTCTTTCTTCCAGACCCTTTTTTGATCTCAGACAAATCCTGCAGTTTAAATCTGCTTATAACCGCATTAAGACGTGATGCCAGTTCACTCATATGAGCACTTGCTGAGGCTGTTTCCTCAGCACTTGCAGTATTCTGCTGGGTAACAGAGTCAATCTGTTCAAGACCCTGATTTACCTGCGACACACCTTCAGCCTGACCGATCGACGCCTGAGCGATGTCACCGACCAGATCTGTTGCCTGTTGAATCTGTTCCGTAATACTGTTCAAAGCGGAAGCTGTAGTCTCAGCCATATCATTACCGCTCTTTACTTCAGATACCACATTATCAATCAGCTCCGCAGTCTCTCCCGCGGCTTTTGCTGATCTGGCAGCAAGATTACGAACCTCTTCCGCCACGACAGCAAAACCTTTACCATGCACTCCTGCCCTGGCGGCTTCCACCGCAGCATTGAGAGCCAGAAGATTGGTCTGAAAAGCAATATCATCGATTGTTTTCACAACCTTCTTTGTTTCCTCAGCCCTCTGAGTTATACCACCAATAGCCGTCGCAAGACTCTGCATCTGCTGTTGTCCACTGAGTGCTGCAGTGTTAGCGGACTGAGCCAGCTTACTGGCTTCAGTTGCATTCTGTGCATTCTGATTGGTTCTGACATTCATATCTGCTAGTGAGGATGAAATCTGCTGAATTGCCGCCGCCTGTGAGGAAGCACCATCTGAAAGCGCCTGACTGGCCATACTTACCTGCTGGGCTCCGGCATCAAGTTCCTGCACATTAATAAATATTTCTTTCAAAGTACTGTTTACCTCTGCAATCATATCTTTCAATGATATATTCATTACATCCTTATCAGATTTAACTTCAACCTCCTGACACCAGTCCCGTTCAGCCAGACCTTTCGATACGGTAGCTACCTTATCGAAATCAGAAATAATCTGACGCCCGGCATATGCAAGCTCACCTATCTCATCTTTGCGTAAAAGCAGATCTTCAGCGACATTATCCGTTGTATCACCGGTTTCAACAATCTGCAGCAGCTTACTCTTCACCCCGTTAAGACCGTGTATAATTCCTCTGACTATAAAGAAGACCAGAACCGCCAATATAAGGACATATATTATCGCCGCAATATAGATATAGCTGCTCATGTTTCCAGCTTCACCGATAATAATTTTCTCCATAGACGCGATATAACCTTTTACATCATTATAATACACACCCGCCCCGACAAAATAATTTGTTCCCTTTATCGGCATCGAATAACTTATCTTGGGAAATGATTCTGTGCCGCCTTTTTTAGGAAACCAGTACTCTACAAAATCACCGCCACGCTGAGCCGCTTCACTCAAGCCCCGTATGAGCTCATAACCATTTGTATCTTTAAGGTGAATATAGTTGCCGGATGTTTTAGCTTCTCCTTTTACTCCCGGCAAATTTATTCTGTTCCCTTCATAATCATAAATAAAGAAGTAGCCGCTTTTATCATCAAAAAAGGTAATACTATCGGTATGAGCAATCAGAGCCGCCCGAATCTCCTCCTCGCTTTTTCCTTTAAGCATCTCAACGATATTATTTACAACATGAGCCTCCGTCTGAACCAGAACTTTTACAATATTTTTTTCACTGCTGATGACCTCTTCAGCAAACTTTGGCAGTACAATATCAAAAATAACCACGCTATTTATATGTAATATGATCGCAAATAAAACAGCTGTACCCAAAACCGCAACTACCGGCAACAAAATAATTTTAGATTTAATCTTCATAATTGCTCCTTCATACAGCTCTATGACTCTACTAATAAATAGAGAATAGTATATTCCAGCATAGACGGACGGTAATAATTTCACGGTACCATAAAACAATCAACTAAACACAATATTCATATTAGCACATCTGGTTTTTTTTACTCCAATAAAATCATTCTATTATTTTTTTTTTTAAACAGAATTTTAGCATCTCATTATTTAACCCTGCATAGATTTAAAACCCTGAACTTATCATCTTCGCCTTGCTTGACTAAAGTGGCTGCAAATCATATAATCAAGCATATTTAACCATAAATTCTATAATAAACGGCAAGGATAACCGTTAATGTTCGATTCAAGAGAAAAGATTGCGGTCACAGGAATAGCAGGAGGCGGAAAAACCGTTTTTCTCAGTTCTCTCATTGCCCAACTTGCAGAGTTTGACAGTGCTGATTTTAACCCCGGATCTTCTCTGAAAATTCATAATTTCCGTGAACTCCCAATAAATTCGAATAAATGGAAAAAATTCAAATTCGACAATTATCGCGAGTGTCTTTCACGTGGGCTATGGCCTGAAAAAACTGTAGCCAGTGCAAAATATATCTGCGAATATTCACGTTCAGATTGGGAACACTCATTTTCACTAAATCGCTTCTGCAGCCAGAGTCTGGAATTCTTTGATTTTCCGGGTGAAAGAATAGCTGACGGCGCAATAGCTGCATATAAAAATTACTCCGACTGGTCAGAGCATATCCTTGAACACTTTCAGGAGCACCATGAATATAAAGTCCACCTTAAAGAATATATCCAATCAATATCCAGCACCGATAAACCGGAACTGCCAATAATTCTTTCAGCCTATAAAATACTCATGGCGCACCTTATCAGTGACTACAAACCACTAGTAACACCGTCAACCTTTTTACTCGATACCAGCGGGAAAGTTGCCAGAAATACTACAGTCGATGAAATAGCGGCAACCCGTAACTGCGGACTTGATTCAACTTCAGAATTCGCCCCGGTTCCAGCAAATATTCTGGAAAAGAACCCCGAAATGCTAACTGCGCTGCGCAAAGCATACACTGAATACCGCAATAAAATCGCGCTACCGCTTTTTAAAGAGATTCTCAGTGCAGACACTCTGGTAATACTCATTGATATCCCTTCACTGCTTGCAGGCGGTGTCGACCGTTACAATGACAACCGCCAAATTCTTCTGGATCTCTTTGAATCGATACGCCCAGATTCCGTACTGAGCAGAATTCTACAGCAGCTTATTGGTATTTTTACCGGGAAATTACAGCGGGTGGCTTTTGTAGCGACCAAAATGGATATGGTAGATAGCACGGACATAGAAAATGGAAAGTTACGCGGACTGCTTAAACTTATGACCCAGCGCGCCCGACGAACCTTACCGGATATACAATTCTCCTGGTTTACCTGCAGCGCCTGCTACTCCACCAGAAAGTCGGACAAGCCTCATCACCTTATCGGCAGACTTTATCTGAATAACCCCGCTAAAGAATGGGTTGAATATCCTGTCCCCAAACTCCCCGATCTCTGGCCTGAGAGCTGGGACTATAACGATTACCCGTTTTACAGTATTCTGCCCAACGCCCCAAGAAATATGCAGATCCCTCCAAATCATTCAGGGTTGGACCGAATATTCAATTTTATTACCGGAGGAGGTGAAGCATGAATAATGAACCTGATATTCCACTAGGCGATCCGACGGCAAGACCTTTTTTTTCTGGCACCGCAAATGATTTCAACCGAGCGCAAGAAAGAAAAGAAACCACACCTGAAACGGCAGAGCAAAGACTCCGTCCGGGAGATTCCGGACTTGGCACACCGGATCCGCTTCCGCTTTCAGAAAACATAAGGATACTCTCCGCTGCCGAGCAGAGTCTGATCAGCGATGCAGATTCGGAAATTCTGGAAGAACGCTTCCAGAAAAAATTTGCCGAACTTACAGCGTCACAGTTTAAAATCCCTCATGCGTTCTACCGGGGAGCAAAGCTTATTCTCCTTCTTGTAGCCGGTATCGCCGGTCTATTCGCTCTCTCACATGGAATCACAATATACAAAGAAATAGTGACACTTCCAATTTTATGGCAATATATTATCGGCGGAGCAGGAATTATTTTCACTCTCCTGATTGCCGGAGTTATCGGCCGGCTGATACTGCTGTTTTTTGCTCTGAGACGATCACCACAGATCAATATAAAAGCTCTACGTATTCTTGAAGAACGCAGTGAACTGCGTGAACTGGCAAACTCCCGCTCAGAACAGGCAAGAAGTGAACTCAAATTATATCTGGATGAATACCCACTAGCCGATTATCCTACTCTCTCTAACGCCGGAATAACCTCTGAAGCATTGACAGAACTTACAAAAGCCAGAGATGACCTTCTTTCTTCCGCTCATCCTGTTTCATCTCAGGAATGGCTGCAAACATTTACCTTACGTTTTCAGCAGATACTTGACACTGCCGCCAGAGAAAGAATCAAACGCTATGCCGGAAAAGTCGCACTTGGAACTGCCGCATCACCGGTCGGGCTCATCGATCAGGTAATTGTTCTCTACGGCTCACTGGCAATGATCAGAGATATTCTGACAATCTATAATCTCCGCCCTGCCTTTGGACAGAGTGCGCTCATGCTTTCACGGGCTATAATTCAGGCCTACCTCAGCGGCATGCTCGGAGATGTAGCTGAAAACGGCATTGAAAGCCTGAGTGATTCCTATCAGGAATGGAGCGGAGAACTGCTCGCAGGTTCACTCACGAGTTCTTTAAAAACAATTTTCTCCAAAACAGCAGAAGCCGGACTAAACGGTTTTCTACTCTGGAGACTTGGAAAAGCAACAATCGCAAATGTGCAGATGATCAGCACTACCCGAAAAACAAAACAAAAAAAATAAAAGAAAGGCGGTAAATCATGGGAATAAAAGGTGCACTTATCGGTGGCGGTATCGGTCTTCTCCTGGGCGGACCAATCGGAGCAATGATAGGTGCCATACTTGGAGGGAGTATATCCGGCTCAGCAGGGATAGTAAATAACACTGAAAAAAATCAGGTGGCTTTCTTTGTATGCTTCTTCTCCTGTCTGGCGAAACTCGCCAAAGCCGATGGAGTTATCAGTAAAGAAGAGATAGAATACGTTGAAGAACTGATGAACAATCATTTCCGTCTCGATCCTCAGACCAAAGATATTGCCAAAAAAGTTTTTCTTGAAGCAAAGGATAACAATACCCCTGCGTCTGACTATATCAGGCAATTTGGTCAGATTGTAAATTATGACCGCGAGCTCTGCATGATGCTTGTCGGCACTCTGATTGAATTATCCAAAAAAGACGGACATTATTCACCTGAAGAGCAATCAATTATCGAAGAAGCAAAGAATATCCTTCACCTCAACACTTCCGGTTCTTACGGTTACTCAGAGAATAACAGCAGGCAGCAATACTCCTCCGGTACCGGCAGCACCAGCAGTGAGCTTCAGGAGGCATATGATCTGCTCGAGTGTAATAGCAATGACAGTGACAGTGATATAAAACGCAAATATCGTGATAAATGCGCGGCATTTCATCCAGATAAGCTTCAGAGCAAAGGCCTGCCCGATGAATTTATGAAATTCGCTACCGAACAGATGACAAAAATTAACAAAGCCTATGATACTATCATGAAAAGTAGACGCTAAAAAATTAATCCGGGGCAGATTTTCTGCCCCGGATTAAAAATATTATAATAAATAATTATACTACTTTTTTATTGCTCCAAACTTACAGGCATCAATACATTTACCACACTTGATACAATCACTGTTATCCAGTTTACCGCCACGAAATTCCGCTGGATTATGCCCGAAAGAACAGGCTTTACTGCAAGCCCCGCAATTTCGGCAATCCTCACTGACAGTATAACTTACCGGAGCCACCCCTTTTATATGTTTTCCAATTGTTCCTACCGGACATACAGCGCACCAGAAACGGCTATTATAGACCATGCCGCCTATCAAAGCAATCAATGACGAGCCGAGCATACTCCACCAGAAAGCATTAGCAACGGCAGCCAATGTTATACCCTCCTGATAGGCCGTAAACAACGAATAACCCATCTTCCCCATGAATATAACGAGAAAACTCCAGCGAAATACCGGCATTAGAAAAACTCGCGGAATATCACGGGTTGAGGTTACTCTGCTGAATATCTTATCTATAAACTGCCCTCTGGGGCAAAGATTACCACAAAACCATCTGCCGTTAAAGATGGCAAAGACCATTCCAAATCCGATCATAGGGACAACCAGCAGGCCAATTGCAGTATATTTCCACCCTAAAGCCAGTACAAATATAAAAACCAGAGCTAATAACCACTGAAATACTCTCATAATTCTCCTTTTATTTTTTTCTATTTTTCAAGCCGTAGCGTATTGCCCCAACCGGACAACTTGAAAGGCAACGCATACAGCTGAAACAATCAGGTTTAACTTTTTTATTTTCAAGAATTGCCTTGCCGGCATTTGCCGGACAAGCTTTTGCACAGGCGCCACAGTCAATACACAAATTTTTATCTATCCGCACGCGATTAATACTTACCTGTTCAAAAATCCAGGAAACAAACCCCATCGGACAAACAAAATGACAGAATGGCCTATATACAACCAAACCGGCTAGAAGCGAAATTACAACACATAATGCAACTCCAATATACTCAAATTTCCAGTCAAAAAGATTGAAAGGATTAATATAATGATATATTGTCACTCCCTGCAGATTTCCGACAACCCCGAAAAGAACAAGAATAAAGGCAACAAAAATTATACCGCGTATAATATTGCTCAACACAAAAGGAACTCGCAACTTACGCAGACCCAGGCGTTCACCCAAAGACATGGACAACTCCTGCAAAGCACCAAATGGGCAAGCCCAGCCACATATTAGTTTATTAAACAGAATAACAACGAAAACAATCATTAACGCAGGAGCAATAGTCTTGGCGGCAACATCCGGATACAATCCGGCATGTGCCTTGAACATTTTAACAATACCCTCCATCGGACTGGGCGATTTTCCCAGCCAGAAGCTTGCGACAATTGTAATCACCAGAGCCAGATAATAGGGTAAACGCCGGTAATGTACTCCTTTGCCATTCTCGCTTTTACCCCAGATAATAAGAAATAACCCGGCAAAAACACAGATACCCAGCATTATAAACTGCTTGAAAACAGCAGGCTTGTGTGAAAGAATATGCGCTGAGGTTTTTGTCAGCTGTTCTTCACTGACTCCATATTCAGCCAATGTTTTATTTTTCTGCGGTTTATCCTTTACTCCCAGCTCCACTGCAAGATTCTTAGGGGAAACTCCCAGCTTTTCAGCAGCCTGGGGCCAGGTCATTTGAATTGTTACAACCGGCTCAGGTTCTCCCTGCTGCCGAAGCGACATAATATAACCGGCGGCAGCAAACAAAAGGAAAACACCTACCGAAATCAGAGCCCAGATTATTCTGCGTCTACTCATAATTTTCCCTCAATAAAACTTATCCGGCGGCAAAATACTATAATAACATAACAGCAAAAATAATTTTTAAACGCTACGTTACGTTATAGTGCCTTTGACAAAGTCTTGACCAACTCTTCAACAGCTTCAGGATTTATCGCCCCATTCTCTTTCACCCGCTCCATGCATTCACAAAGATTACTCTTTATAACCTGCGATATCGTTCCCTTCATAGCACCGGATACTGCCAGCAGCTGCGTAAGTATCTCTGTGCAACTGCGTTCTTCCTCAACCATTTTACGGATCCCGCGCAGCTGCCCTTCCATACGCTGAATTCTCTTCAAGACTTTCTCACGACTTTTAGTATCTGCATTTTCCATAAATAAACCTTCATTTCTTATACCCTACCCCGGTATAGTATTATCAAAATTACCTCTTTGTCAATTATTTTTTCAAAAATATTAACCCGTTGTATAATTAATACTACGCACTTCAGGTCAAAAACAGTATAACTTTCTGTATGATACCGCAGATATAGCAAATGATTCAAGTTAATTCTAACTTTTATAATATTCAATAAGAAGACCTTCACAGGCTATACACTAAGCCTATTAATAATATTTTTAGTTATTAGCTTACTATCAAGTGTAGACAGACGAATCTCAGGCGACATCTGACGCTAAAAGAAAATGTGAGTCTGCAATAAGACAAGGATTATGAGAAAAACTTTAGATAAGTCTATCACGACGAAAATATGATAGCTATAAAACACACAGAAATGAAAATACCACTGCAGCATATTACCACAAATTAGGGCGCAGTATAACTAGCAGCCAGAATAAATACAGCGTACCATATTGACCCAAAGTTACCGAAAAAATAATTCATACCGGCAGAACAATATAATTCAATATCTACTTAACAATCTTTATAAGCGCAGTTTCAACCTCCTGCAGCCAGTTTTTACGTTCTTGCTCACTGCTGTCAGCAATAATACGAAACATTTTACGGTAGTAATCCGTAATTCCGCAGAAACCAAAGACACACTGCTTCCATATCAGTTTCAACGGATCACCAAAATACTCATTTTCCCGGAGTGCTTCAGTATTTGAAGTATTGAATACTATACCGTATTTCCCTTCTAACTTTGTCAGCGGCAATCCACCTCCGCTACTGTCAGCAGGAAAATCATAGGCATATGGTGGGCGGATTATTCGATCGATATAAC
The DNA here is from genome assembly GCA_963677015.1 of Planctomycetota bacterium. GTDB lineage: Bacteria > Planctomycetota > SZUA-567 > SZUA-567 > SZUA-567. The sequence continues at coordinate 308,810 of OY781533.1, read as the reverse complement.
CCTTGAGAATTGCCGGCGGCTGCCCCCACCAGTTGGGATGAATAAAAACCAGATATTTTGACTCCAGAAGTTCTGCGGCATACCTTTTGACCAGCGGATCAGCAGAAATATCCGAACCCAGCTCCTGTCCGGTAAGCACCGGATCAAATCCCTCGGCATACAGGTCATGGCTGTAACATTCTATTTTAAGATCTGCAAAAACCGCAATTACCCGCTCATAAATTGCATGATTAAAGCTTAACGGATAAGGATGCGCCAGAATAACACTTGCCTTCATTTCCAACCCTTAGTACAAATTCAATAAACAACAGTAACATAACAAGATACTTTGCATGAATTAAATATTACGGCTGAAAATTTTTAAAGCAAGAAAAAGAATAGTCCGAAATAGAATATGATTAACAGCCGTTATTAATAGCCACAAAAGCGGCTCCTGCTGCAGCCTCTTCCTTGACCTGTGACAGCACACAGCTTTTTGAGAAGATGTCGGTTATTATATCCAGCATTGCCGGATTCAGACGTATGGCATTTCCAGTAGCCACCAGTTCTTTAATATTATCACCTTCGAGGTACTCCGGCGGCAGCATATCTGCAAGCTCGAGAATAATACCATACAAGAAGCCATAAATCAGATTACCCGCTTTTAAGTTACCCTCGTCAATACCGGAGATACTTCCGGTCTGCTCACCAATACCGCTTCGGGTACCGGAAAAGCGCGTATCAACAGCAATACCGGCCCCTTTAGACGCATATGTTTCTTGCAGTAGACTCTTCATGCGGTCGAACACCTGATCCTTGTCTACATCAATTCCACCAACTTTATTAATGACATCGATAAAGAAAGAAGCCAGATAATCATAGGCCCAGCCACCACACAATATCGCGCCCACAAGGATATAACCGGCATTGGGTAATGGTCTGGTCTCAAGGCCGTTATCCAGGCATATTGAATCGCTCGGTACAGTAATCTGTCCGCTGGTTCCGACATTTACCACCGTGACCCCTTTTTTGCCCTTACCCGCACCGTAATAACTTGCCTGGTTATCACCGATCGGAACATACACCTTTACCTCATCTGACAACCTGATCTTCTCAGCAATATCACTTTTAAGTGTTCCGAGAACCTCACCGCTACAGACAATCTCCGGCAGCATTTCCTGAGGAATACCCATTACCTTGAGCATATCCGCATACCAGACATTATCAACAATATCAAAAATTCCCCAACCGGCAGCATTGGAATAATCGGTACAGAACCTTCCGGTAAACTTCAGCGCAAGATAATCCATTATACTAACAGCCTTACAGCCAGCGTATTTTTCCTTATCGGCGGCAGTATTGAGCAGCCATGAAAGACTCAACCCGCCAAATCCTGCAGAAAGTTTACAACCTGTACGCATACTATACGTTTCAGGAAGCTGAGAGGATAAAGTATCCAGCCAGCCGCAATCTTCAGCCCTTCTATCACGCCAGGTGTAAAACGGAGTTACCGGGTCAAGTCTGTCATCTAAAAGAACAACACCGTGCATCTGCCCAGTAATGGCAATACTGCTGATAAGAGATTTATCAATCTTGGTTTCTGCAACCAGCTCACCCAGCAAACCTATAACTTTTTGTATAATCTTCACCGCATCCTGCTCAAAGCAGGCAGGATTATCACTGGCAATCAAGGTATCATTCTTACAGCTTTTTACCTCAATAACATCGTAGCTGTCAGCTTCTGCTACTAATGCACACAGACTGGTAGTACCAATATCAACACCAATGACATAACGCATAATATTTCCTCAATTTATTGATAAATAAAACACAATTTACAACTTCTTAACTATATTACACCACAACTTTGATTTAGCAAATAATTTCTTCATTATTTTCATTTTTCTTCCAATAAACAACAAATAGCTTTCATTTTTGTTACATTTACTTTAAAAATAGCTCCCAAATGTTCAAAATAATAATTATACTTGCCAAGAAAGAAAATTAATTTATAGTTAAACACGTTGTAATTTACTCACCCACACTATAAAAGGAAAATACAATGATAACAGGTATTCATCACGCCGCCATGAGAACCGCTGATTTTGACAAAGCTGTAAAATTCTACGGGGAAGGACTTGGACTCAAACAATGCTTCGCAGCAGGAGAAGGAAAAGAAAGAATGGCGTTATTCGCAGCCGGAGATAGTTTTATTGAAATCTTTGCTGATGGAGAAGAAAAAACTCACGGAGCTGTCGAACATTTCGCTCTGGCGAGCAATAATGTTGACGCGGACTTTCAACTGGCACTGGCTGCCGGTGCGACCGAAAGAGTTGCTCCAAAAGATGTAAAAATACCCGGCGAAGGCAGCCTTACTTCTGAACTGGATCTGCGCATTGCCTTTGTAACAGCCCCAACCGGCGAAATGATCGAATTCTTTCTGTGTCGCTAACTGCGCATAACAATAATTTTTTACTTTTACACAGTTTCACACACCGGCCAAAAGTCGCCTTTTATAAAGATACAACATATTGAAAACAAAGGATTTAACTTTTTTTATACCATAATGTGATTTTGCCACGTAAAAAAACAACCTGGTAATTTAATATCAAATGCTTTTTTTTCAATCTTAAAATTTGCTTAAGAGAAATTGTATGATATTGTATAGTTATAATATGCTTCTTTTATGCTTTTCTTTATGATTCATAATTAGCTCATAATCATTAGTAAGAAGTGATGTTGTTGTGTCCTTTTGAGGATAAATTGTGTGAAAAAAATCAAGTTTGTTTGTGAATCCTGGATTTATGTGTGGAATCCAGGATTTTATTTTTTACTATTTTTTTAGAGGTATATCATAAATTTAAAACATCAGCTTTAAACCAATATCCAATTCCCAAAATAACTGTAGTATACTATATTCAGATTTTTTTCAGGTGAGCTCATTACTTCTTCGTAAATTTGTACTAATTAAAGAGCTTAACTCACCACCAATACACTACAAATATGCCACCCAAATCCTCCCAAATATCACAAAATAGCAAAAAAACATAATACCTCGCAACAAACACAACCATGAAAATTTACCACCTCTTCGTCGGTTGTAATAATAATTAAAATTTTACTAACTTCTCATCTCATCAAAAATAAAACACTCAACTCCTACAATAAACCAGCCGTTTATTATCAATAATAGCTCTATTTCTTCCCAAACAGCCGGTAATTTATTGATCTTAAAAAAATCAAAGAAATTACTGAAGGATTAACAAGCACATAAGACATTAACAAGTAGGACAAAAAACCGCATTACAATAAGTCAAATTATAATTTAAAATTTTTTTAAAAAAATAATTTGCATAACGCTCAAAACGTGATAATCTATATTTGTAACAAGAAACAAAATAGGATTATTTACTGAAAAAATCCTATTAATTTCACAGGAGGCAACAATGGCAAGTGAGAACCCACCAAAACAGTAAAAGCCGTTAGTCACTTATGCTTTAACGACAGTACAACAATAAACGTCATAGATACTAAAATCTTTAAGACACTGATACGAAAAGTATTACAGATACTGCAAAAACCAATTCTGGCTATACGGCATCAAGAACACTACAAGTTTTTTGTTTTTAGGAGATTGCAAATGTAGTTTTTACCAGATCTTTATAAACAATCTAAGAATTCCATAAGTCTCAATAGAGACATTATTAGAAGTACATTATTTTGAAACTGAGGTCTAATCTATAAATATATATATTTATAAATTAAACCATATATTTAAACTTAGTAGCAACATATTCCCGTCTGTGTTCAGAATTTGCTGTTTAGCATTTTCTATTTGTTGCAATAGAACGCAGGCATTTATATAGGAGGAGTATAGCAGATGATTGAAAGTGTTCCACCAGAATGTTTTGCCTCAGCTGTTAGCGCTCTTTGACGACAGAACAGTTTTTGGGAGCTCGGGGTACACAGTTATCCTGTTATGAGTACCTGCACGTAAAGCGCATAAAGCTCTGCAAAAGTCGACACTAACAAGCTGAGGTAGTTTTACGCTACACCTTGGGTGCATATTAAGGAGGGAAAAAAAATAATAGCACCTTCGTTTACAGTACTATTATGAGAAATTTTATGTATAACTTTTGACAGCTCCGGGACGGAAACGGCCTGGAGCTTTTATTTTAGTCACATTAATTAATTAGCCTTAGCTGCAAATGCAACCAAGCCCACACATAACCTACAACCACATCTATCAGCAAATTCTATTATAAGCTTTTACAACTATATCTCGACGAAAACAGTATAATTGGCAAATCGCCTTTTACATCAAATAAAATACTTAAATTATCCTCGCGGATGAAACTGATGATAAATATTAAACTTCCGCTGATCATGAACATGGGTATAAATCTCAGTAGTTGCAAGATCAGCATGCCCCAGCAGCATTTGTACTGCACGCAGGTTCGCGCCGCCTTCAAGCATATGCGTAGCAAAACTATGCCGCAATAAATGTGGATAAACATTTTTGGAAATACCGGCTTTTTTAGCCAACCGCTTTACCAGCAGAAAAATATTAATCCTATCAAGCTTTCTTCCAGTTCTGGACAAAAATAAATACGGTGAATTACAGCGATCCAGCTTGTCACGCCCCCCAGAAAGATAATCACCTATAACCCGTACCGCGGTATGCGATATCGGAGTCATACGCTCTTTTCCGCCCTTCCCCTGCAATCGGACAAATCTTTCACGCAGATCCAGATCAACCAGCCGAATATCACAGACTTCAGAAACACGAGCGCCTGTAGCATAAAACAACTCCATTATCGCTCTGTTTCTATCAGCAAGCGCACCCTCACCCTGCTCCGCTCCGAGCAATCTCTGTACCTCGACAGGGGAAAGTTCCTGCGGCAGATATTTAAATAATTTTGGCTGATCGACAAAATCAGTAGGATTAACAGTTATTATTCTTTCCGTAACCAGATATCTAAAAAACATACGACAGGCAACCATCGCTCTTGCCCTGCTTGTAGGAGCGTAGTCTTGTCTGGCCATATCCGCAGCATAGTTAACGATATCACACCCTTCAACTTCACCTATATTTGCAATACCCGCAGAATCAAAATAATTCGCCATATTACGCAAATCACGCCTATAAGCTATTATTGTATTATCAGCAAGTCCACATTCAATACGTAAAAATGCCAGAAATTCAGTTACAAATGGGATTTCATTATTATCAGACATTCTCTACAATCCTTTTTATTAGCACAACCGCATCAGCACGAATACCCTCACAACGCCCCAGAGCATCCATACCTTCAGCCGTCTTTGCTTTTACACTTACCGCGCTATTTTCCAAACCAAGAATCTCTGCAATTGAAGCTGCAATAGCCGATTTATATCCAGAAAGTCTTGGGCGCTCAGCCTGAATTGTAGAGTCAATATTAATTATTTCAAAGCCTCGATCTCTGACAATTCTCTCTGCGGCAGTAACAAAATCACGGGAATCACGACCAAAGTTTTCCGCCGCCGAATCAGCAAACAACTCACCTATATCTCCAGCCGCTACCGCACCCAGCAATGCATCTGTTAAAGCATGAAGCAGAACATCACCATCTGAATGCGCTACCACAGCATACTCTGCCGGTATTTTAACACCTCCGAGGACAATACCGGTACCACGCTGATAACGATGCTGATCCGAGCCCAACCCCACTCTGTACATACACAATTCTTTCTTCAAAATTTAATAAAATTATAAAACGAAGAATATCCCGTAATATAATTTCCGAATAAAATAAATTCATTTCAGAAAGATTTTTATTATTTTTAATGCAAGATTTTTCATTTTTTTCTAAAGTTTCAAAATACACGTCATCTCTTTTCGATAAAAGGAGTTACAACACACACAAGCACCTCTATATCCTGTTTTTCTCACTTATACGAAAAAAAATTGCTAAAATAAATTTGCTTTTCGAATAATTCTACTATAAACTTAGAGTATAGAGATTAAGTTTCTCGTTGAACATGATGTTCAACTGCAGCACGGAAGCTGGAACTGACAAGGATGTCACGGAGCTTGAGATCGGGAACTCTCAAAACCCTTTCCGTTTCTGATACTTTTTGATTTTTGCACCTGTGGGGACACAGTTCTGCAGCAATCTTAAAAGCAATCAGCCATTCTAGACATTTCCATATTCCATATTATGTTGTATTGTATACCGGTACGCCGTTTTGTCGGATTATCGTTCGGCAGCACGCAAGAATAAGAATCTGCTTTAACAGATCAGCTTTTTCACGTGCTCAGTACGCAATCTGGTATTCAGTATAACACTGCCATTACCGGCAGAGCAACGATCACTGTAGATATTCTTTATAGGCAGGGAATATCTATACCAGTAACGAACCGTTATTTTAAGGCAAATACAGTTCGATTACGGAGACAACGTAAACGGAGAATAGGCGCTCCCAGTTGTCTCCACCAGAAACAAAAGGCAATAAGCCTGTTTATTAATAGATTATAATTATTATTTTGCATTTTGAGTAATTGCTATGCGGAAAAAAATTATCCCGTCCTTGTAAAGCGGTTGGATGGGCCGCAAGGACGGGATGCCACCGAGTTCGAGATCGGGAATCCCTCGGTATTTTTTATATCGGCTGCCGACCTTAAATCTTTAATTGAAAATATGATATTTAATACATATTTATCAATATTTTATAGTATTTTCTTATAACTGATTATTTAACAGGAATAAAGGAGTCCCAACTTAAACAAATTTTAACGTCTGGCGTACGTAGGCTTTAACCGGCCATCATGGATGATAAAACGCCTCTTTGCTGGGGACAGCAGGGATAAAAGATCGGAAATTCTTCACGGAGGAAGTAAAATGAGTAGTTATACCCCTACATATGGGCTGAGCTCCAGGCTCACTGCCCAGAATACACAGCGTCTTAACACTATCAATCAAATAAGTGATGAACTCAATGCCACGCTCAATCAATTGAGTACCGGATACAAATTCACTTCAGCAGCCGAAAACCCTTCTGGAAGTACAGAATTAACCAGACTGCAGGCAAAAATTTACGGCGTTGAATCCGCAATCAGCAATAACCAGCTTTCAATAGGCTTCCTTTCAGGTGCAGACTCAGCCCAGAGCGAAATTCTCAACACCTTGATGGACATGCGCAGCAAGGTCTATGATGCCACTACAAATTCCAGCGATATTGTCAAAGAAACCGTTCTCGGTTATGTCTCTGCCGGCATAAGCGCAGTGAATGTTCTGTCCAATTCCATAACAATCGGTGACAAAAATGTTCTTGCCGGAGATGCGGAATTTGATCTGGATCCGGCAGAAAGTATACTCAGCACAGATAACTCATATATCCGCAGTATGCTCAATAACACCTATTTTTCCATGAGTTTTGATAAGGATAATGCCACTGAACAAGGAGTAATATCCGGCACCTTTAATCTGCCTGATTCCGGACTCGGAGATGCAGATTCTGTTTTCGATATCACCTGCGGTTCACGAACCAGGCGCATTCAGATCAATGCTGTAAACCCTGTAGACAGCACGGCAAAAGCGAGCGCAATTTCACAGATGAACGAAGAACTAGCCGATATCGGTGTGTATGCAGAGATGAGCAACGACGGCACTCAGCTCTTCTTTCTCACCAAAGAATACGGTGCCGACGCCGACATCAGCTACAGTCATGTGAGCGGTACCGATATTCTCAATGGCCTAGGTTCGGCAACCGACTCAGGAGAAACCGGTACAGTTCTAATCAATGGGAAAAAATATGATTTAAAAGGAAATTACTCCAACGACGGTTCAGAAAGTGCCGAAGTAAGCGGAGCTTTTACCGACAGTATTGCAACTGACGCCACAATCACTCTCGCTACAGCTACCGGCAGCGCCAGCTATGCTCTCGCCGGCGGCGACACTATAAGCGGCAGTCTCAGTGCTATCAATACCGCCTTTGCCGCAATCGGCGTCAAAGCTGAAATAAGTGACGGCGAGCTGTCATTCTCAACCATTGAAAAAGGCGCTTCACAGGCTCTTGTCTACAGCAATACCGGTACCGATCAGATATTTACCGATGGACTCAATTTCACCGCCACCGGCAAAGACTACGAAGAAAATTCCGGCATACAGACTTATATTTCAAATACAGACTTTCAGGCAAAGCTGAACTTCAGTGCCGATAAAGTCGGGAGTGACCTTGTCAACGGCACGGCTCTTGAAGATCAGCGCTATAGTTTTCAGCCTGAAGGAGGAGTACATTTTCAGATTTCTGACGGCACCAGCAGACTTGATTCGATCAATTACGGCTTTCGTGATATTTCAGCTTCAGGCTTAGGGCTCGAGCGAATAGCAGACAGCACCTCGGAATTCTATATCCTCGATGATCCAAACAAGGCTCTGGAATATCTGGATTCGGTAATTTCGCAAGTAAAGACCGAATGGGCTGATCTTGGATCTTTTATGGCCAACAACCTTGAAACCCAGACAGAAAACCTTCAGAACCAGCTTGTTTCACTGGCCGAGCAGAAATCGACAATTGCCGATGTGGATGAAGCGTATGCCACCACCCGTATAACTAAGTTACAGATCCTGCAGGAGGCGAACATCTCTGCATTATCAGTAGGAAATTCAGCGGCAAAAGCCATGCTGGCTCTACTGCCGAGCGCCTAAAGTCACTCTTTATAAATAGATAACGATAATATTCAGGAGATTATATCATGATAATAGATGCAGGAAATACCGCAGTTGAAACTATTAATTCCTTGCTGCGCACTCCCAACGTCAAAAGCAGGATAAAAACCTACAAGAACCGTACAGGAAAAATTATACAGTTCCCAAGTAAAAAAGTATTTGAACAGAATATAGAAGAGACAAACTTGGAAGCTCTGGAAGCAGACAAGATTACCGCAGATTTCACCTCACAGATGTATCTGCATCTGCTTCTGGTTGCAGGCAGCAGAACTCTGCACCGAACACGACTTTTGCAGAGCCAGTCATAATTATAGCGGTTTTAACAGAAAGGAGATTGAATGAAGTAAATAACACTCTGCCGGATAGAGCCTAAACAACCGGAAATAATGCTGGTCGCCAAAGAGATCGGGAATCTCAAAACCAACCAGCGAAGACTCTGTTCATGATGAATAGAGAGTTTTAGGTGGAAATGGATACCACCTTTCACGGAAGAATCAGGGATATCACTTAACACAAATTATGATATCCCCAACAAGGAGGAAATACTATGGGTATTTTAAATGTCAACGCTGGTCTATCAGGAAGCATGACCCAGTCATTGAATACTATCTCAAGTATCAACAGACTTGCCAATGATTCTATTGCCAGAATCAATTCAGGTCTGAAGTTCAATCACATCTCAGATGCACCGGGCACAGTTTTACAGGCGCAAGGACTGGAATCAGACATCAATGCCAATTCAAAAAGTATTGATGCCAACAACTACACCCTCGGACAATTTGACGGTGTTTTGTCAGCCCAGGACGCTATTGTATCAAATCTGACCGAAATGGCCTCAATTTTTGACGAGTACACCGCGGAAACCGATACCGATGCCAAAGCCGTACTCGCTGAAGAATACAAAGCCCTTTCTTTGAGTATTGATGAATTGGCCGGAGGTGCTTCTTACAAAGATACAGCTGTTTTAGACGGTGGTTCGACCCAGACGGAAAGTGCATTCTCCGGAACAGCCAGTTCCGTATCTATTGCTTTTTCCGACTGTACTCTAACCGGTCTCAGCCTGGATACCGGTGGTGATATCACTGCTGACAGTGCCACTGCACTGCAGACGGCTATCACAACCGTAGGTAAGAATAATGCTTCTATATCAGGTTACCAAAAACTATTTGAGAGCGCCAACACTATCATGTCGACCTCAAGTACAGCCTGGTCACAGTCATATAATGATCTGATAAAGGTCAACGATGCCGAAGAGTCGGCATTACTGACCTCCCTGAGCAATCAGGCCGCTGCGGCCAATGCAGCGCTATCATATCAGGCACAGTTTTACAATATAAGTAGTGGTACTAGCTTTACAGCTTAATCGGAGTATGGGAGATATTACTATTAAGCATTTTTAGTTCACACTTTAAAGGAGTAATATCATGACTGTGAATATAGCAAAAAATGCTCTCAACTCAAATGTAAGCGGTAATATAAACGGCAAAGGAAGTACACGACAGATTTTGAACAAACTCTCAAGCGGTATATCTCTGCCCCAGGAAAAAAGCGGCTCAACCGAAAGCCCAGTTACTGACAGTACCGAAGTCAGTTCCAACGCTTTAAATAAGGCTGCAGAATCAGGCACCGGTCTCAACAATATAACCTCCCTTCAGGAGGAAGTAAGCAGACTTGACACTGTTCAGACATCGCTGGAAAGCATCTCCAGTGATCTCTGGGAACTTGGAAAAGAGATTACAGCAAGCCGGGAAGTAACTTCAACAGAGGCAGAGACAGCAGAAACCGCTGCTGTGGAAACCGCCCCGGAAGAAAGTTCTCAAACTTCTGAAGATTTACAGCAGATTACCAGCAGTTATCTTGAAGGTATTGATCACACAGGTTCTGAACTCATGGATTATATTGGTAAATTCATGGAATCATATTCTCTGAATGTTGATTTAAGCCTTACAGGTCTTGGTCAAATTGATGAAACCAGCTCTCTGGCAGCGCTAACTGATGAGTCAGTACTTAACTCAGATAAAGCGGATTCAATTATTTCCAAAGCTCAGGGAGAGATTGCAGAACTTCAGGTAACCACTGAAATGCAGCGTAATAATCTGCTCAATGATATCAGCAGTGAACTTACCAGTGCCACCAGTAATCTTGAGGAACCAAATATTGATGAAGCTATGGGATACTCTCTCAGAGAAATATCGGACTTACTTCTGAGTACACCGGAAGCAATATCCGACTACTCCCAGATCGATATAGTTCAAGCTTCTAATCTACTACTTTCATAAACAGCTTAAGAGCAAAAAAATGGAGTGAATCTTACGATTCACTCCATTTTAACACGTCCTTTTACCAGTGGACATATAAATTTCAACTTTAACGTCCCATCCAGCCGCCATCAACCAGCATTACATGACCACTCATATAGTCTGAAGCAGCCGAAGAAAGAAACACAATCGGCCCTTTAAAATCTTCAGGAGTGCCCCAGCGTCCAGCAGGAATACGCCCGAGAATAGACTGGCTCCGCTCAGGATCATCCTGCAAAGCCTGAGTATTGTCGGTTGCGATATATCCCGGAGCAATAGCATTCACCTGCACCCCCTTACCAGCCCATTCATTTGCCAGAGCCATAGTCAACTGACCGATACCTCCCTTACTGGCAGAATATCCCGGCACATTAATCCCACCCTGAAAAGTAAGAAGCGAAGCAGTAAAAATTATCTTACCACTGCCGCGGGCAACCATATCCTTACCGAATTCACGTGAAAGCACAAATTGAGAACTCAGATTAATCTCAATAATCTTATCCCAATACTCGTCAGGATGTTCAGCTGCCGGTTTACGCAGAATAGTTCCGGCATTGTTAACCAGAATATCCGGTACAACTCCGCTATCCTTAACCCTGGCGATAAACTCATATAACGCCTCTCTGTCACCGAAATCACAGGCATACCCGGTAAACTTACGCCCCAGCGCCGTCACCGCTTTTTCAATTTTGCTGCCGCTCTCTTCCAGGGTTGCAGAGACACCAATAATATCCGCTCCAGCTTCAGCCAGACCAATAGCCATACCCATACCAATACCACGTTTACACCCTGTTACCAGTGCAGTCTTACCCACCAGACTGAACATATCCAATACTGCCATTTCTGTCCTCCTTCAACTTATTAAATATATATTCCCAATATAATCAGGAATTTTTTTAACTGCATTTTACAACACTCTTCATAGCCTGAGGGTTACTCAGAGTATTTTCAAATATCTCGGTGATCTCATCAAGATTCTTCACCTCGGTGATAATATCACTAAGATCAATCTCCGCTCCGGCGATCAGCTCTATAGCCTTATCAAAGTCTTCCGGTTCATAGACACGCACACCGATCATTTCAATTTCACGCCAGAAATAACGGAAAAGATCTACCTCACGCTTCTGGCCATGAATCGCCACTACCACTATTCTACCGCGCGTTGCCGTAATCTCGGAGGTTACATCAACCCCAGCCTGCACCCCTGAGACCTCAAAGACAACCTCAACTCCTTTTCCCTCTGTCGCGTCCTGCACATATTGCACAACATCATCACTCAGTGGATTAACCGTTTCAAACCCAAGTTTTCTGGCTATTCCCAGCCGGTATTCACTTACCTCGGAAATTATTACCCTGGCTCCAGACTGCTTGGCAACCAACGCGACAAGAATTCCGATCGGTCCACCGCCTACAACCAGAACGTCTTCACCGGCCTGCAACCGCGAACGCCTGACATCATGACAAGCCACAGCAAGCGGTTCAATAAGAGCAGCGGTCTTGAGATCGATAGTATCAGGAAGCTTGTGAATCGTAAACGCCGGTACTGTCCAGTATTCCTGAAAACCACCGATAGTATCAATTCCCATAAACTTGAGATTATGACAGATATGGCTATGCCCTGCCTTACATGCCGGACATTTACCACATGGATCCAGCGGCCGCACGGTAACCTTATCACCAACCTGCAGACCGCTTACGCCCTCACCAAGCCTGGCAACCGTACCGGATATTTCATGTCCGATCGCCTGCGGCAGAGAGAGTCGCTGCGCCATAGCTCCCTGATAAATATGCAGATCCGTACCACAAATACCGCAATATTCGACCTTTACCTGCACCTCACCTACACCGGGAGGAACCTCATCCACCTCGGTATATTCAAAATTCTTATTTCCTGTGAACAAACTAGCTTTCATTTCTATTTCTCCTCTTAATTTCCTTCCAAATAGAATTAAAGACACAAACAACAGCTTCATTATACTTAAAACACTGTTTCACACTATAGTACAGAACAATTTTTTTATATTTTTTCTAGACCACATACTTCCAATGCTAAAACCGCTCCAGAATCCTTAAAACGTTACAAATCCTTGAAAACATTTATTATGAAACAAAAGTTAGCGAAAAGCTGCTCATAAAAAAACGGGTGACGGAAAAGCAAAGCTCCACCGTCACCCGTAAAAAATTGAAATTATGCCGTTTATTAGGCTACCGTAAATTTATAACCAGCTGTAAAACAGAAAATTATATATTAAAACTTCAATTCGATAGACTCTCCTTCAGCCAGCAGGCGCCGCACCCGTTCCGGTACTACTAATATCTTAACTGAATCCGCACCCAGAAGAACAACAAATTTCTGATCACTGTGCAAATCGGAAAGACTTACCATTCCTTCCGGCCTGACAACCGCAATATATGCAGGATTTGCCGCAAGCATCCGGGCCAGCAGAACCTTTCCCTGCAGCTGCAAACTCAGTTTATCCACCTGCTCACCGGTATCATCTATAGCAAACAGTTTAGCATATGCGGCTATATAACCATTTGTCTGCTCTCCCTCCAGAAGAGTCAGCCAACCCCGCTTGACCTCAAGCGCCTGGAGGAAAACATCGGCAACCGTCTGCCCCGAACTTCCTGTATCCTTCGCCACCTTAAAATCAGGATATCTCTCCAGAGAGAACTCCGGTTCATTTATTACCGGACAGCTCTCGCGGATAACCTCTCTCTTGTCTGCATCCTTGATAACAGCAAACTCAATATCCTCAAGCTCTGTTTTACCGGACTTGAGCAGCCCCGCGACCTCTGCCTCGGTTCCATCAAAGTCAATTTTATAGCCACGCAGTGACTCTTCACGCTCTTCTGAATTCTCAACTACCTCAAAATCGTCATAAACCGGTGGAAACTCGGTCTCACCGATCTTCTCTTCAAGCTCCTCCCGGCTGATATCACCAACCTTCCAGGTTCCAACATCCTTACCCTCTTTAAAGACCGTAACCCGGTCACAATATTCAAATACCTGATCCAGAAAATGCGTAATAAAGATTATTGATCCACCCTCATCGCGTATTCGGCGCAGCTCCTTGAAGATATACTCCGACTCTTCATCACTCAGACTGGATGTCGGTTCATCAAGAATATAAATCTTCGCATCAAGCTCCAGAGCTCTGGCAATAATCACCACCTGATTCACTGCTACTGAGAACATGCCGATCTCCTGAGTAACATCAATCTCGACATTATAACGCTTTAGAATCTCGATAGTCCGCTTATTTATCTCTTTCCACTTGATAAAGCCCATATTCTTCGGCTGACGCTCCAGAAACATATTCTCCGCAACCGTGAGGTTGAACATCATATTCACCTCCTGCAGCACCGCACTTATACCGCACTGCTCGGCTTCACGTACAGATTCCGGATCAAAACTCTTACCCTCATATACAATACTTCCGCTATCCTTGGAATAGACACCGGCAAGCAGCTTCGCCAAAGTTGATTTACCAGAGCCGTGAGCTCCGACCAGAGCATGTATCTCACCCTTTTCAAGCTGAAAATTAACCCTGTGCAACGCTTTAACCCCGGGAAAAGTCTTTACCAGATTCTTAGTCTCTAAAATCATCTTGCGTCTCTTATCTCTTCAAGTTAAAAATAAATACTCAACATGCAATGAACAAACATACTAATTATAAAAACTGCACTCCCATTGGCAACCTGTAAATCAGATTATACCCTTAATTTATAAACCGTCAGCAGAAATCCACTGTAAAAACAGCCAATACCGGCAAAGTATTGGCTGTATACCAGCAAATTAACCCCAAAGATTATCCGGAAAGCCCTACTTATAATTATATCCCATCCGCTTGGAAATAGTCTTCGCCAGCTCGCAGATCAGCTCAGCGATCTCCGCCGGATTGCGCGGATTGGCCGGATTTTCCCGATATGGAGAACCGATAGCCGCAATAATAACCCCGCGGTAATCATAGATAGGAGCCGCCACCGACTTGACATCATCCTCAAACTCACCCTTGTTAAATGACCAGCCGCGCTCACGGGAAATCTGCACTTCCTTGATAAGATCATCAATATTGGTCATGGTCTCGGGAGTAAATTTCTTCATCTCCTTATCTTTATAGAGCTCCGCAATCTCTTCATCGGTATGATCAAAGACCAGCGCCCGCCCCACACTTGAACAGTGTACCGGCACCCTTCTGCCGATCTCGGCATAGATCCGTATGGAATTCGCCTGCTCAACCTTCTCGATATACAAGGCTTCCCCATCGGAGAGAATCGCCATCTGAATCGGCAGCCCGATCCGGTCTATATACTCCCGGATATAATAGTTAGCCTCGGCCTTGAGTTCAACACTGCCCAGATACAGACTCGCCAGCTCCACAAACTTCATCCCGAGACAGTAGACCCCGGTAATAGGCTTTTTATCAATATACCCCAGAGACATCATGGTATTAAGCAACCGGTGAACCGTACTCTTGTGCAGATCAAGCTTTTCACCGAGCTGGGTTACTCCCATACCATCCCTCTCGGTAGCCAGCACCTCCAAAATATCAAAAGCCCGCTGGATCGACTGTACGTTTGACACAAGCTCCTCCTTCAACAACAATACTCTAACTAGGACAAAACCACTATTTATAACCGTTTAAAATCAAATAGGTTCAGCATTCAAACAGCAGTTTCAAAGCACTCCCTGCCTTTATTCTACCGCAAAGCAGCCAAATACCAAAGAAAAACTCAATAATATTCATCCGCTCTCAACCGCTCGGCCGCCTACTCCAGCTCTTCAAGAATCTTCAGAATAATCGGCAGCAACTGTTTTTTCCTGCTGACTATCCCCGGCAGATCGTAGAGACCGGCAGAGATGCTCTCAAAATCAACACCCGCCACCACATCCTCAGACCCGCTTATCAGCATCACCGAAGTCGATCTGACAACATTGGTTATCATCAGCCCGATAAAGTCCAGCTGCTTACTCATGCGGTTACGCTCCAATGCTTCCTCAAGTGCCGCCAGATATTTATTCAGACTCTCAAATCCCGACTCTTCAATCTGCCCGATACCGAAGCGATAACCATGCTCTTCATAGATCTTCAGATCCGCATTCACCAGTTCATCCGGGGTCAGATTCGCCAGCGGCGAACCGGAATTCAGAATCTCCTGCTCCAGCTTTTCCGGATTACAGTCGCAGATACCTGAAAGCCACTCGATCATCCGGCCATCCCTCTCAGTCGCCGTCGGAGAACGGAGCATCAGCGTATCGGTGATTATACCCCCGAGCATAATCCCCGCCATCTCCGGAGTCGGTTCAACCATCGCCTGCCGGTACTGCTCGGCAACCAGCGTACAGGTACTGCCGATAACATCATTGATCACGCGTATCGGTTCGTCGGTAGGATTCATCCCGAGCCGGTGGTGATCAACTATCTCGACAATCGGCACCTCTTCGGCCCCTTCAATAGCCTGATCCATCTCATTATGATCGACCATTACCAGCCGCAGCGGCGGATTATTCTGCAGATCCCGCTTATAGATCATGCCCAGAAAATCACCATTCTGCCCCACTACCGGAAATCCGTCATGATTTGCCGAGAGCACACTGTGCCGGATACTCTTGATCTTATCGGTGGGCGCAAAGACATCGGCATTCTTATCGATTGACAGCTCTACCGGCGAACTGAACTTCAGCCGCCGCACCGTAGTCGCCGAATCATGCGGTGTCTGCAGAATGGCTATCCCCTTCTGCTGCGCCGCATCGACAAACTCCTTATCAATATTGCAGCCGCCGGTTATCACCATCAGCTTCACGCCCAGCTCAATACCAAGACTGTGAATCTCACCTCGGTCACCGACAATCAGCGCCGCATTATTATTCTTCCCCTCCAACAGCCGCGTGCGCAGATGATACATATTCATCGCTCCGACATAGAGCTGGAGAATTATCATCTCCTCCTTATCCCCGGCGGTAAGAATATTCGCGTCCAGCGCCTGCGCCGCCAGACGAATACTGGTATTTACCGTACGCCCGAGAATCCCTTCCGGATCATCATCCTCACGGGTTTGAAACATTCTGTCAGCCAGGTCAAAGAGACTGATCATCCCGACATACTTCCGCGCCGCGTCGATTATCGGCATCCGCTCCTCACGCCGCTGACTGAGCAGTTTCGTTGCCCGCAACAGTGTCTGCCCGACCTCAATCGGCTCGGCATACGGGTGAATCACATCCGCCACCCGCGGACTGATATCCGCATAAACCTTCGGCAGCTTCACCCCGAAACGCTGAAACAGAAACTCTGTCCGTTTCTGCGGAATCCCCGCACAGCCCGCAAACACATTCTCCTGCCCCAGGCTGTTCTTCAGCCACGCATAACTCGCCGCCGCCGCCACACTGTCGGTGTCAGGATTTCTGTGCCCGATCACCAGCGTTCTATACTTGTCGTTACCGTTCTGCTTGAGCTTCTCAAACTTCCCCAGCTCTATCTGATAACGTTTTGATTTTGAATTCGACATTACTCTCCAGCCGCCCCTCACACAGTTTTTAAAAATACATTTATCACCGTATTATTAACAATTTATATAATATGTAAAGGACTATTTACCAATACTCACGCTAATCTATAGCTTTACAAATATTTTTCTAATTTACTATTTGACAAACTCCATTCCATAATACATAATAAAGCATATCAGTGATTTTGAAATCACGTTTCATTATTCGGAACTTAATATTTTATATACTTACATACAATGTTTCAGGAGGAAAAGATGGCCGCAATTGAAATCAGGAGTGCAGATTCCTGCAAGTGGGACGAGGTATCCCTTGGGGAAGTAATGCTGCGACTCGATCCGGGCGACACCCGCGTACACACCACCAGAGAATTCAAGGTCTGGGAAGGTGGCGGTGAATACAATGTTGCCCGTGGCCTGCGCCGCTGCTTCGGCAAGCGCACCGCTGTGGTTACCGCACTCGTTGATAACGGTGTCGGCCGTCTGGTCGAGGATCTGATGCTTCAGGGTGGAGTCGATATCTCACACCTGCTCTGGCGCAGCTTCGACGGTCTCGGGATCGATGCCCGTAACGGTCTTAATTTTGTCGAGAAGGGCTTCGGTGTCCGTGGCGCGGTCAGCGTCTCCGACCGTGGTCATACCGCCATCAGCCAGCTCAAACCCGGTGATATCGACTGGGACGAGATCTTCGGTAAAGAGGGTGCCCGCTGGTTCCACTGCGGCGGTATCTTCGCCGCTCTCGGCGCTGAAACGCCAGAAGTAACTATTGAAGCGCTCAAAGCCGCCAAAAAATACGGCACCATTACCAGCTACGACCTCAACTACCGCGCCTCCCTCTGGAAGAAGCACGGCGGACCGGAGAAAGCCAAGGAAGTAAACCGCGAGATCGCCAAATATGTCGATGTCATGATCGGTAACGAAGAAGACTTCACCATGGCTCTCGGTTTCGAGGTCGAAGGTCTCGACCACAACTGCTCCAAGCTCGACACCAATAACTTCAAAAAGATGATCCAGACCGCTGTAGCCGCTTATCCGAATTTCCAGGCTGTAGCCACCACCCTCCGCGGGGTGAAGACCGCTACCGTCAATGACTGGGGCGCCATCCTCTACACCGGCGGCGAATTTTACGAAGCCAGACAGTTCCCGGCACTGGAGATCTATGACCGTGTCGGCGGCGGCGACTCATTCGCCTCAGGGCTTATCTATGGCTTCCTGGAGAATAAAGCTCCGGCAGATATTATCAACTACGGCTGCGCCCACGGCGCGCTGGCAATGACCACTCCGGGCGACACCACCATGGCGCGCCTTACCGAAGTGGAAAAACTTGTCGGCGGCGGCTCAGCCCGTGTCGACCGCTAGTTACCGAGTGTTAAACGACTGCAGCTAGGACAGGCCTCATTATGTCACGGCTGCAAGGTGCGGTCAACCGTTTAACACCCACCGCTCCTCATGATATATATTCCGTTCTGCTCTATCCAACAACTCAGCAGAACCGTAAATTATGAGGAGCACCACACCGGGGCTACCACGCACCATAATCCCGGTCAATAAAACAACACCAAGTTTACATCAATAATAATAGCAACACACGTAATCCTAACCGACAACACGTAAACCAGACCCGCAGCCCACACCGCCGGTCTGGTTTCTTTTTACCACCCCTGCCTCCTACCATCCAATTATTTACACTGGAAATATTCTCCAGAAATACATATCATAAACTCTTTAAACCACAATTACTACCATTTACTGTCAGCAGGAAAATAATTATGAACATAAAGGACGCAGAAACGAATTCCCAATCATCATTGGTACTTTACAAATTAAAGATCCGTTATACTCCCAAAAACACCTCATCCTACATTGAACTCTTCAGCTCAAGCTCCATCTGCACCACAGGGCACAATACTCACAACAAGTGGCCACAGTATACCGGAATTCTCTTTTCTTTAAACTTGAAATTCGTACTGACATTAATCATTTTAACCATAATAAACCACTTTACCGGTACAACCATGGCAAACGAGAAAGGCTCATCCACCGACACTAATAACTTAAAAATCAATCAGAAAAACTTCGATACATACCTCACAAAAGGAAATAATCTATACGATTCAGGTAACTATAAAGACGCAATAGAAGCATACGACAATGCTATTAAAATCAATCCGAATAGCTCAGAAGCCTATAAAAATAAAGGAATTACTCTAAACGAAATGGGCAAACAGAAAGAGGCCATCAAATTATTTGATATAGCTATTAAAATTGATCCAAATTCCTCAGAAGTATTCTTCTACAAAGGAAATACACTTGTTAAAATAGGAAAACTTAAAGAGGCGATCAAAGAATATAACCATGCTATTCAAATTGATCCAAGTAATTTAAATACATACAATAACAAAGGAGTTACCCTATATAAAATGGGTGAGCTAAAAAAGGCTATCAAAACATATGATAAAACTATTCAAATAAACCCGAATTACGCAGAAGCATATAATAACAAAGGAAATGCCTTAGCCGGTTTAGGAAAATATACTGAAGCTATTAAAGCATACGATAAAGCGATTCAAATAAATCCTAATTATCCCGAAGCACACAACAACAAAGGAGCCACCCTAGAAAAAACAGGAAACCCTGAAGAATCCATTAAAGAATATGATAAAGCTATTGAAATAAACCCAAATTACTCTGAAGCATACAGCAACAAAGGAAATGCCTTAGCCGATTTGAGAAAATTTACTGAAGCTGTTAAAGCATATGATAAAGCGATTCAAATAAATCCTAATTATCCCGAACCACACAACAACAAAGGAGTCACCCTAGAAAAAACAGGAAACCCTGAAGAATCCATTAAAGAATATGATAAAGCCATTGAAATAAACCCAAATTACTCCGAAGCATACAGTAACAAAGGAAACGCTCTAATAAAAATTAGAAAACGAAAAGATGCAATTAACGCATACAACAAAGCTATTAGTATAAACCCCAACAACCCAATAGCATATATAAACAAAGGAATTGCCTTATATGATGTAAAAGAATATAAGGAAGCTATAATGTCATATGACAAGTTTATTCAAATCAATCCAAACAATTCGGATATATACTACTACAAAGGGAATGCTCTAGCTGATCTTGGTAATAATGATGACGCTATTAAGGCATACGACAAAGCTGTTCAAATCAATCCACACAACTGGAAAGCATACTACCGCAAAGGGGTTATCTTAGAAGTTTTTGGTAATAAAGAGGATGCAGTCAAGGCATACGATAAAGCTATTGAATCAAATCCAAATGACCCTCAAATGTACAAAGACAAGGGAACTACTCTACTTATTATGGGGAAGTATGAGGATGCGGTCAAAGCATTCGACAAAGTTATTCAGATCAATCCGAATGATTCAGATGCATATTGTAGTAAAGGAAATGCGCTATATAATATTGAAAAATATAAAAACGCTCTTACAGCATTAAATAAAGCGATTCAAATCAATCCGAGCTACGTAATCGCATACTGCAACAAAGGACTTACTTTATATACTATGGGTAAGTACGCGGATGCGATCAAAGCATACGACAAAGCTATTCAACTCGAACCCGAGTACTCAAGCCCATACTTCGAAAAAGGAAACTCCTTGGATGCTATGGGAAAATACGAGGAAGCTATTATAGAATATAACAAAGCTATTCAACTCTGGCCATATTCCTATAAAATGTACTATCGCAAAGGTATTACCCTAGCAAAAATAGAAAATTACGCCGAAGCCCTATCCTGCTTGACTAAAGCTGAAGACTTCAACCTTCAGAACCCTCAGGATTATAACAAAGCCTACATCTACTCCCTCTGGCTCAACTCCGACGCTGAGGCATACCTCAGACCCCAAAACGCCCTCGACCTCTGCCGCACCCATCTCCAGCAAGCCTCCAACTCCGGCGAATTACAGAAACTCGGTATCCAACACCTCAAGACCGACACCGATCTCGACCCCGTCCGTAGCGAACCCTGGTTCACCGAGATCATGCACCAGACCTTCGGCAAAGACACCTGGGATAACTACCCGAACAACTCCGCCAACAACTAAGATACTAATAACAAATTACCATACTTTCTGATTCTGTTCACACCTTCGCCCAACCCTCTGTAGCGGCACCCGCCGCTACAGCCGCCCTTCTTCATCCAGTCCGACAAAAAATTTTCCCGCTACCTTCTCCCTCCCGCTCAAACCGCTCCCAAACACCCCGCACCCCGCAAAAAAAAAAGCCCACCGCAACCCGCGGTGAGCTTTATCAAATACCACTATCCTGCTAACGCAAGATTTTAATTCTACAGTCTTCTGGCATGCGCCCGCAGCGGCAGACCCTGCAGTCTGATAAATCCGGTCGCGTCAGACTGGTCATACGCCCCGCCGTCATCCTCCATGCTCGCCACCGCCTCATCATAGAGCGATGCCGGACACTCTCTGCCGATAACCGTCACATTACCCTTATACAGCTCGAGCTTGACCTTACCGGTTACAAATTTCTGACTCTCCTCCATGAACGCCATCAGCGCGTCCATCTCCCGGCAGAACCAGAACCCGTTATAGATCAGCTTCGCAAACTGCGGCATCAGGCTGTCACGCAGCTGCATGAGATCACGGTCCATGCTGATACCCTCCAGATCCCGGTGCGCCTCATACATGATCGCCCCGCCCGGAGTCTCATACACGCCACGGCTCTTCATCCCGACAAACCGGCTCTCAACCATATCCACCCTGCCGATACCATGCTTACCGCCGAGCTTGTTGCACTCGTCCAGCATATCCTTCGGTCCCAGCTTCTTGCCGTTGAGCGCCACCGGAATACCCTCAACAAACTCCATCTCGATAATCTCCGCCTCGTCCGGTGCATCCTTCGGATCCACCGACAACTCGAACATATCCTTGTCAGGACAGTATGCCGGATCCTCCAGCACCCCGGCTTCAAACGAGATATGCAGTGAGTTCTCATCCGAACTCCAGGGCTTTGATTTGCTCGCCTTTACCGGTATATTATGCTTTGCCGCATAGTCCAGCAGCTCGGTACGACCCTTGAATTCCTCCATAAACTCCGCAGTTCTCCAAGGTGCGATAACCTTCATATCCGGAGCCAGCGCCGCCACTGTCAGCTCAAACCGCACCTGATCATTACCCTTACCGGTTGCGCCGTGCGCGAAGGTGGTTGCACCCTCTTCCTTCGCTACCCGTACCAGCTCCTCAGCGATACATGGACGGGCAAGTGAAGTTCCCAGATAATATCTGCCCTCATACTTCGCATTGAACTGGACCGCCGGATAGACAAAATCCTCAACAAACTTCTCACGCAGATCAGAGACGATTATCTTGCTCGCACCTGAGGCCATAGCCTTCTTCTTTACCGCGTCCCAGTCCTCTCTCTGCCCGACATCAGCCGCATAGCAGATAATCTCATACCCTTTGTCCGCAAGCCATTTACAGATCACACTGGTATCAAGCCCACCGGAATAAAGCAGTATCAACTTACCCTTATCCATTATATTCTCCTCATAATTATCCGTCAGTTAAAATGTAACCCTCAATTTATCTGCAATTATAATTCAAACCCGGAAAAACTGCAATATCAGAGCTGAAAAAAGTCACATCTTCCTTACTCACTCCGTCACTCGACACTCGGCATCCCCGTAGTCTCGCCGGTATAAACCCGGGCAATAAATATCGCCCCGTCATCATACATATCCGATATCCGGTCATGCCAGCCGATCTTGACCAGCTCACCACCGGCACCGGCCTCCCGTGCCGCCGCCGTCACCAGCGCCTGCAGTTCCCGTAGCGCCACTTCATGCGCCTCTTCAAACTCACTGAAACTCTGTGCTCCCGCGACCCCCTGCACCATAAACTCACCTGTGGCACCGGGCTCAATCCGCACCTCACGCTCGATATGCACCGGACTGATAATCGCCCCGACCGCATTCGCCACCTCCGCATGCTCCGGTATGATACAGTCCGTATCCAGCCATTTATGCGCCGGCACCAGCAGCTCCGCCGTCGGTGCCCCGATACCGATCACCGGATGCTTCAGCGTAAACCCTACCCGGTAACTGCTATTCCCCTCAGTATAGAGATTATCCAGCAGCACCCGCGCCAGCGGTGACTCTTCCAGTTCCTCGACCTCCGCCTGCCCCGCCAGTTCACGCTTGATCATCTCCAGCGCCAGCAGCTTCCGTACCTCCAGCAGCGTATCCTCGGCAAATGCCGTCTCCGAAACCCCTGCAATCCCCGCAAATATCCCGCACAGTGCCTCAGCCGCCTCCCGATCCGCAAAATCCACCTTCCCCAGTACATGCAAGAGATCCGTCGGTGTCAGACCGCAACGCTTGATAACCGCCGCCGCTTCCAGCCGCTCCAGCGGCAGATACTTCGCACTCAGACACCCGAGCTCACGCGCCAGCTGATCCTGACACTTGGCACCAGCAGCGAGTATCCGCACTATCTCCCGTTCCCGCTCACTCCAGCCGCCGCCCGCTTCCAGTTCCTTGCCGCTGCAGAGCAGTATCTCCAGACCAAAGCTCTCACTGACAAACCGGTCCTTTTGCGCCGCCGCCCACTCAATACATGCCCGCACCCCGGCGTCCTCAAGCGCCGCCCGTGACACCGGCAGCACCCGCTGCGGTCCGATCACAATTCCTGAACGCACCCGGTGAATATTACTGTCACCGCCCAGACCCGCCGCCCGCAGATCAAGTGTCGTAATATGCGTACGGTAGCCGCCTACAGACGCGCCGTCAATATTACTCTGCACCCGCCCGTCTCGCAGCAGCGCCGTATCGGTAGTAGTTCCCCCGATGTCAATGACCAGCCCATCAGCCACACCAGCTAGAAATCCCGCCCCGCGCGCACTCGCCGCCGGGCCGGAAAGAATAGTCTCAATCGGACGCTGCAGCGCCACATTGACACTCATCAGCGAACCGTCACTCCGTACTACCATCTGTCTGGCACTTATCTTCTGTGCCGCCAGTGACTCCTGCAGCTCACCCAGCAGTTTTTCCAGACACGGTATAATACTCGCGTTCAACGCCGAAGTAACCGAACGCACCCGGTAATTAAGTTTCGCGGAGATCTCATGCCCGCAGGTGACACTGCAGTCGAACGCCTCTTTGAGTATCCGCTTGACCTCCAGCTCATGCTCGTTATTGTTGATACTGGCAAATCCGGTAACGGCAAAAGCCTCTACTCCATTGCTGGCCATCATTTTCGCCGCTATTTCCCGCACCTGCACCGCATCGACCGGCTCCACCTCCCGGCCATTGATATCCAGTCGCCCCGGTATCACCGCCACCGGTTCAAAATCGATATCGCCTTCCTGATATATCCCGTATGGCGGCATTATCAGTAGACCAACCTTCTGCCCTTTCCCCTCAACTATCGAATTTGTCGCCAGAGTAGTCGAAAGCGTTACCAGTTCTATCGCCTCCGGCCGCTCAAGCTCCAGCTGGGAAATTGCCTCATTTATACCGATGGTAAAATCCCACTTGGTAGTAGGAGCTTTCGCCTTTTTAAGAACCTTCTCCTCCAGAAAATCATAGAGCACCACATCGGTAAAGGTTCCACCGGCGTCAATACCCAGCCCAAACTTCGCGCCGGCAGGCTGCATGTTTATGCGCTCAATATAATTCTCTTCTGTAATCTCCTCACCACAGTCATAGTACACCGCCGTCTTTTCAATATCGACCCCGCTGCCCCAGACCGTTGAGACCCCGAGAGTATTATTCACCGCATCCCATACTGTCATATAATTCGGCGGCACTATCAGAATCTCATCACTGGTACTGCGCGTACAGAGCAGGGATTTGAGCAGATGATGTGTACCCTCTATTCTCTCATACCTCCAGCCGAAATCCTCCGCCATCCGTGTAGCAATCTTGACATAGCGCTCATTCTTCCGGCTTACACCGGTATCAATAAAAGCGGCTCTGCTGTAATTCCGCTGCCAGCTGCTGTAAAAATCCTTGATATCCTCGGCATTCTCCTGCCCGTAAATATCGATCAGTGTCGAGAAGTCCACCCTTTCTTCAGGTGAAAGCTGGCAGGTCTTGCAGAGATCCTGCGGCGTCACCTTCTCATTTACCCAGCCGGCAGATATATAATATGTCCCCGGACAGGCCGCAAACTGCCGACGGTATTCCCTGTCAGAACCCAGAAACAGCGCTATACAGTCATGAACTTTGGCAATAGCCAGCGGAATATTACGCGCCTTTATCCCGATACTCCCCTTACCGCATATCCCGTACCCCAGAGCAATCATGTCAGCCACTTCATCCCTGCTGGCGGCGTCTATTCTTTCCTGCAGACGTTCTTTAAGTTTCAGCGGTGTTTCATGCAGCCCTCCCGGCAGATACTCCACCGACATATCAATACCCAGCTCATCCTGAATTGCTTCAATATCGACGCTGAGCACCCCGCAGGCAATCATATGTACCCGCTTCTTTTCCTGTTTCATCTCTCACCTACTTTCTCTCTCTCAAACCTTAAACGGCATTTCTCTCAAATGCCATAACGGATACTATAATCATACTCGAATTTTCACCGGATTTAAGAGTTTCTATTCAGCTTTCACAACTATTATTACCGGAATTAAATTTTATTACCCCATATAAACTGAATATACTTGACAGAATTTTTCCCCGTGATAATATTAATTCTAATGCCCATTTATTAGATAACTTTTATAACCTCTTATTAAGAATAAAGGTTATATAATTAATACAGGTATAATATGACAATTAACATTGCAGAGATAATAGACATCCCAAAGTGCTGCCAGACCATTACTGAATTCTCTAAAATGTTCGGCATATCCACCTATATCTATGATAATCAGGGTAATAGAATTATACCTGATTCCCACGAATATAACTGCATACTGCACCACCGCACCCGGAAAGACTACGCCGAAGACTGTATAAACTTTGAAAAAGACAATATAAAAAAGGTCAAGGCAACCCGCAGTCTGCTGCAAAGCACCTGCTGGTGTGGTTCAAGCACTATTACCGCCCCGATAATAATCAACGATGAAATTATCGGCTTTCTCGGTGCCCGCGGCTTTCTCTCAAGCCCTATTACTGAAAACGAAATAGATGAGATAGCTGAAGACCGAAATATCGATAAGAGTATTCTTACCTCCTGCCTCAACCATCTGCCGGTAATTCCAAAAGGTAAAGTAGACAATCTGGTACAGCTGCTTCTCAAATTTGCCTTTCAAATAAGCAACGAGGGAATAAAAAGTTATACTCTTGCTTCTTCAGTCACCAAACAACAGAAACAGCTAAAAATCAAATCCAACAAGCTGACTCTTGCTCTAGAAACAATGAACTTCGGTATATTCGAGTATGATGTTAACGACAACATGTTTTACTTTGATGAAAATTCTCTGAATATTATTGGAATGCCCGAAAATTCAGAAGGAGGACTGGATCCCCTAAGCTTCGCAGATTTTTGCAAAACCTTTATTCCACCCGAGAACGTTGAAGACGTCCAGCAGATAATGTCTGAAATGGTAGAAGACAATGCCGTAAAACACGTCAAAATACAATTTCTGCGCTCTGATAATGAACTCCGCTGGATGGAGGTCGATACATATTGTATTATCGACGAACACACCAACAGAAAAAAACTTATAGGCCTCTACCGCGATATTACCGACCGCAATAATAAAGATATCCGTATTTCCAGACAAAACCTGAGTATTCACCGGTTAACCCTGAATAAAGAGATCTACTCGGGAAATCTCAATGAAGGATTTCTGGAAATAGCAAGCAGCATTAAAAACACTTTAAAGATAGACAATGTCTGTTTCTGGCTTTATGACAACGCTACAGATTATCTCACCGGATACGAGCCTCTGAAAAACAGAGATCGCTCTTCTACCAGCAGAAAGATCAAATTCTCATCCTCATTAAGCCTTTTAGCTAATGAAAAGAATGACGCCAACTATATGCTTTCAAACGATACCAGTATCGACGACAATACCAGTGAATATTCCTCTTCTATATTCAGTCCGTATAAAATCCGAGCTTATATCTGGGCTCCACTTATAGTCAATCGTGAATTCAAAGGGATGATTGCCTGTGAAATGCAGGACCAGCCGCGTGAGTGGTATCCGGAAGAAGGTGAGTATATCAGTTCCATCGCTCACATTACCGCTTCAGCCTTCGATATCAGGGAGCGAATACGCATTCAGGAAGATCTCGCTGAATCGCAACGCCTCGCCCATGTATCGCACTTCTCATGGGACTCCAGCAAGAACACCATACAGGGCTCTGATGAGTATTACCGGATCTTTGAAATTGACCCCGACACCAATAATACACTTGCAGCGACACTCAAGGCTATTCATCCTGAAGACAGAGCAATATCTCAGGATATATTTTCCGGAAAATCGATTCCTGATTCTCTAAGTTATAATGATGAATTCCGCCTTTTGATGCCGGATGGAAGGATAAAGTTCGTCCGCCGAAAACTCAGTTATATTATGGACTCCTCAAATACTCTGACACGTATTCTCGGAATCATTCAGGATATAACCAAAACCAAAGAGTTTGAACTAAAACTGGTTGAAGCTATGGATCAGGCAGAGGCGGCAAATAAATCAAAAAGTGA
Organism: Planctomycetota bacterium; assembly: GCA_963677015.1. Taxonomy (GTDB): domain Bacteria; phylum Planctomycetota; class SZUA-567; order SZUA-567; family SZUA-567. The sequence goes on along the minus strand of OY781533.1, from coordinate 280,664 downwards.
TTTTCTTGCCAACATGTCACATGAAATACGTACCCCGCTGAATATAATTATAGGCATGATTGATCTGGCACTGGACACCCAACTTGACACGGATCAGTTTAATTATGTCAGCAAAGCCTCAAAGGCCTCAAAATCACTGCTCGGGCTAATAAATGACATTCTTGATTTTTCAAAAGTTGAAGCAGGAAAACTATCCATAGAGGATATTCCATTCGACGTTAAAGAGATAGCTGAAAATGTAATCAGCAATGTAAGTCTGGCAATGGAGAACACCCGCTTTGAGCTGATACTTGATATTGACACAACAATTCCCAAAACTATTTTCGGTGACCCCCTCAGAGTAAATCAGGTTATTACCAATCTTCTAAGCAATGCAATAAAATTCACCAACAAAGGTGAAGTGATCCTTAAAATAGAGACACTCTCACATACCTTAGAAACAGTCAGATTAAAATTCACCGTCAGTGACAGCGGGATTGGCATGACCTCGGAACAGCAGGCGAACATCTTTAAATCATTTAATCAGGCGGATGCGTCTATCACCAGAAAACATGGCGGTACCGGGCTGGGACTGGCAATTTCCAAACAGTTACTCAACCTTATGGGTGGTGACATAAAAGTTGAAAGTACTATCGGTTTCGGCAGTTCCTTCTCGTTTGAACTTGATTTTAATATAGCCGAAGAAGAGGAGAATAGTTCCTATTTTATTCCGGACGATATAAAACATCTTAAAATCTTTGTCATTGATGACAATGCCAAATTTATTGAAATAATATCAAAACAGATTGCAACATTTGACATGATAACCCAAAGCGCCACCAACGGCAGCAATGCTCTGGTAGCACTCGATAAAAATTATGAAGTAGGAAATAATTTTGATATTATTCTACTGAACTGGGACATGCCCGGGGTAAATGGACTGGAAACAGCCAAAGCGATACTGGGACGAAAATTCTCCCCCGAACCTAAAATTATAATGACATTGTCTCATTCGTCTGAGTTGACAGTAGAGGAAATGAAGGAATCAGGAATTCACGGCATAATCCATAAGCCTATCCTTCCACATGATCTTCTGAACGCTATAATAAAATGTGTCCATGCTGAAAATAACAGCCTCTCACACTCCGTTCACAAACACAATTCTACCCCGGATTTTTCCGGCAAAAAAATTCTTATCGTTGAAGATAACAATTTAAATCAGGAAATTGCGCTGGCCTTACTCAAAAAGACCCATGCGACAACGGCAGTAGCCTACAACGGACTGGAAGGTGTCGGAATGTGCCGCAGTGATAAATATGATGCTATACTTATGGACGTACAGATGCCTATAATGGATGGCATAAGTGCAACTAAAGCTATACGGCGGTTTGACCTCACAACACCTGTTATAGCCATGACCGCTCATGCAATCTCCGGTGATAAAGAAAAAAGTCTCAAAGCAGGCATGAATGACTATGTAACCAAACCGATTGAACCAAAAATTCTCTATAACGTTTTAAACTCCCATCTAAACAGTAAAGGCGTAGTGTTCAGCAACAGTGAAGAAACTGACGGTAACGCAAAAGAATGGGGGGTTGCAGATGAACCAAAACTAGAGTTGATGGATAACACTATTAATATCGAGAGTGAACGCATTATAGATTCTGAAGCTGCAATCGAACTCCTCGACAATGATAAAGAATTATACTATGACGTGCTTACAATGTTTATTAATGATTATGCATCCAGTGCCGAAGAGATAAAACAATGCTTTCAGAACGGAAGAATCGAGGATGCACACCGCATCGCGCATACCTTTAAAAGTATTTCAGGAAATATAGGTGCTCCAAGATTGAAAGAGATAGCGGTAGATCTTGATCTGAAGTTTAAAGCCGGAAAAACCAACCTTGAGAAAGAAATTGAGATGTTCTGCACCGAAATAAATGAAACCATAAAACTTATAGAAGAATCAGGACTGCTGCAACAATAATTAATTATAGCCAAATTCGCCTTTTAAAGGAACAAAAACAACCGGTGCCTCATCAATAATCGAAATTCCATCCATTCGTTTTATAACTTTCTGCAGCACCTGCATTCCATCCTTCTCAACAGGAGACACCAGCACCCCATTATCAACCGAAAGCTGCTGTAAAAGAACCTCTGGAATTTCAGGGGCGCAGCAAGTTAGAATAATCCTGTCAAATGGAGCTTTCTCCTGCCAGCCAATACTGCCGTCAGCTATTTTCATCGTAACATTTTTCAACAACCCTGCCCGTTTCAAAGCGTCTCTGGCGGCCCGTGAAAGTAATTCGTGCCGTTCAACCGAGTACACCTTTGCTCCCAAAGCACTGAGAACCGCAGCCTGATAGCCGCTGCCAGTACCAATTTCAAGCACACTCATCCCGGCAGAGACCTCAAGCAGCTGGCTCATCAGCGCCACAATATATGGCTGTGAAATCGTCTGCTCACAATCAATCTGCAGTGGCATATCAGCATAGGCATCATCCCAGTCTACAGGTTTGACAAAAAGTTCACGTGGCACACTACCGATGGCTTCAAGCACATTTTCTGCTGTAATGCCGCGGGAAATAATATCCTGCCGCAACATATCCTCACGCATTGAACCAAAATCAAAAGGAGCATCATCCACATCCATTTTTATCCCTCAACTTTTACCCGTGCTACAGCATCAAGTTCCATATCAGCAAACTCACCTGCCCGGTATAACTCTTCCGCACGCACAGCAATCATAACCGCATTATCGGTACAGAGATTCATCGGCGGTACAGCGACACGACACCCTATCTTCTCAGCCGCGGCGGTCATCTCAGAGCGCAGTGAAGAATTTGCTGATACTCCGCCGCCAACAGCGACCCACTTCACCCCTTTCTCCTGTGCAACCTTTAAAGTTCTTTTAACCAGTGCCCGCACTACAGCATTCTGAAAACTCGCGGCAGCATCCTTCACCTGCTCTTGAGTTAAAAGCAGCGGTCCCTTCCTGCCTGCTCTCTGCCCTCTGGCTGCATACAAGACAGCAGTTTTAAGACCGGAAAAAGAAAAATCATACGGATTATTCCGTGGCAGACAGGCATCGCGCCAGGGATAAGCATCCTTATTACCTCCTCGCGCCGCCTTATCGATAACCGGACCTCCGGGAAAACCAAGATCCAGAAGTTTTGCCGCTTTATCAAAAGCTTCACCCGCAGCATCATCAAGGGTAGAGCTTATCTGCTGATAGACACCGCACTCAGGAATATAGTAGACATTTGTATGCCCGCCGGATACCACCAGCGCCACAAAAGGATAGGTAAGATCAGGTTCAGCAAATTTCGCTGCGGCAATATGCCCCTGAATATGATTAACTCCTATCAAGGGTTTCTTCCACGCATAGGCCAGACTTTTTGCCGCAGTTACCCCGATAAGCAGCGCCCCAACCATACCTGGTCTGTTTGTAACCGCAATCGCCGATATATCTTCAGGCTTTACCTGCGCATCAGCGAGCAGCTTCTGAACTCCGGGAAGAATACACTCCATATGAGCCCTGCAAGCTACCTCGGGGACTACTCCACCAAACTGTCTATGTAAATCTATCTGACTGGCCACAAACTGCCCGATGACCTCTTTACCGTCTTTTAGCAATGCTCCTGCTGTTTCATCACAGGATGATTCCAGTGCAAGAATCAATGATTTTGTCATATTTATTCCCATAATTCTTATTACTATAAAAAAATTGCTATAACCCTTTAATACTTATATAATATAGTAATTAATCAACATTTCAAGGTTAAGCGGCTACATATTTATGATAACAATTTATAATAACTTATCTGCTACTACTGAAAATAGCTTATCTTTATCCCGTTTTTTACCGTTATAAATAATAAGTAATAGTGTAATGCCTGATAATACCGAAAACCTTGAATAACTCAGTCATCGGCTATATCCAACTATTATTTCTGGCTATACAGTAATAACCATTTTTTCAGTATTTAAATAACTGATTCAACGGTATCTCCTGCAGTAGATCTGAGTTATAAGAATATTTTTTTTTAAAGTAACTCCTCAACCATGAAAAAAGGCCGCATTAAATGTCAATTACCTTTAAACCATATAATGATTCACTAATACAGGCAATTACCGATATCTGGAATAAATCCATGACTGAAGAGTATGGCTTTTTTCCTATAACCCCAGAACAGCTTAAAAATCATTATAATTCATCGCAGCGGTTTGCTCCAGAGCGGGTTCTACTTGCCATGTATGGAGATACACCTCAGGGATTCATACATTATGATCTGGTGAATGAGCCGGGATATGATAGAGCCGGCGTTATCTGCGCTCTATGCGTTCTTCCCGAATATCGTCTGCAGGGAGTTGGGGACAAACTGCTCAGTAGAGCCATTCAGAATCTTGAATTGCAAAATATAAAATTTATCGATGCCGCCGGAGCCTGGCCTTATTCATCATTCTATGCGACAATAATTGACGGTTCCGAAAGAGCCGGAATAAATGAGAATAATCATGGCGCTAAATGGCTGCTGAGCAATTACTATTTTTACCCGGGCCGCAGATCATACACTATGAAAAAAGATCTTACAATGGATAAACCCTTCAATATTCTCCCACAATATATCTACACCGGAAGTAGAAAAGGCTGCTCCACCTGGCTTGATCACGCCTTTAGAGAATGGGAGCTTTTCGACCATGAACTACTGGATAAAAACGGCAGAATTCTAAGTCGCTGTATTTATTCCCGCATGGACGGGATAAGCGATTATCAGGGCAGAGAATGCTACTCACTTTTCGGGGTCTATACCCCACCGGAATTTCAAGGCATGGGCTATGCCACAGCAAACCTCAAGCTTCTCTGTAATACCCTTACTGAAGAAGGTGTCGAAGAAATTGAGTTACATGTCTATCAGGACAATACTCCGGCTCTGAAACTGTACCGTCGTATAGGCTTTAAAGAGATAGGCGAAACTGTTATTATGCGCCGTTATTAAAAATCCGTTTTCAGAATAACATTTTAAAGCTGCCGAGCGCCATCAGACTACATGAAATTATCAGCCATCTGCATAATTCCGGCTAATCCGCCCATGTCCTTGACGCTAATCCCATTTAGACCGTTACGTAACAGATCGTCAAGCTCATCCAGAAGAGTATCAAGATCCAGTTGAATACCGGACTCAGCAGCCGCAGCCACCAGCTCACGTCCGACATCTTCATCAACTTCCCCGTTAGCAAAGACCTTGTCCACCTTTGCATATAAATCCTCGTTACCCTTGAGAACCTTCACAAGTCCCATAGCAACCATCATATCCATTATTATAACGTCTCCATTGCCAAGTAAATAAATTATGATCAGGCACCGTATGCACCTGATCATAATAATACCTGTATACAACCTTCATTTCAATATTAAAACTTTCCGAACTCTGAATCATCAAGTTTTATAACATCACTTGGTTTAACCACATCCGCTTTCTGTGAATCCGGAGAAGCCAGCCTCTTTTTCTTACTGCGGACGGACTTGGCTTTACCGGTACCGGTAGTCAGACGTTTTACTTTACGCCCACTGTTATCATTGTCCCCAAGGTTAAACTCACTTACAAGTTCGTTGAGTTCACGTGACAGATCCGACATTTGCTCACTTGCACTGGCAGTCTGTTCTGAACTGGCAGTATTGGACTGCGTTACCTGCTCAATCTGTTTCAAACCATTGGATATCTGCTTCATTCCTTCAGACTGTTCTGCTGCAGCGGCAGTAATCTCCGCAATAATATCGGTAGTTTTACTTATACCTTCAGCGATATTATTCAATGACTCGGCAGTAACCTCGGTTACCTGATTACCATTATTAATTTCTTTCACAACGTTTTCAATCAATACCGCTGTCTCGCCGGCAGCTTTAGCACTGCGGGCAGCCAGATTACGCACCTCTTCAGCGACAACGGCAAAACCTTTTCCATGCTGCCCTGCTCTTGCCGCTTCCACAGCCGCATTCAAAGCAAGCAGATTGGTCTGAAAAGCGATGTCATCAATCGTCTTGATAATTTTCTGAACTTCGGATGCACGCTGTGACATCACCTCCATGGCACCACTTAATTCCTGCATATTCTTCTGACCATCAATTGCCGCATTATTGGCATTCACCGTATAATTGTTTGCAATCTGAGCATTATCGGCATTTACCTTGGTCTGCTCGTCCATCTTCATTACCGAAGCAGTAATCTCTTCAATAGCTGCTGCCTGCTCAGTTGCTCCGGAAGAAAGATCCTGACTCGCTGAATTTATCTCCTCAGAACCGCTGTTGACTCTGGTAACAGACTGCTTCACCTGGAGTAAAGCTTTATTAAAATTAACAATCATCTCCTGCATAGAGTTACCGAGAACATCATCAGCACCACGTGCATTTACTGTAACCGCCAGATCTTTACGGGCAAGACTGCCGGCAATCTTCGACATATCAAGAAAATAACTCTGTATCTGCATTACCGCAACTGCAATTTCCGAAAATTCATCACCCCGCTTTAACGCTCCGGCAAGTTCAGACTTTTGATCCGTAACACTACCGACCCTACCCTCCGAAAGATTGAGAATAAGATTGTTCAACCGATGCAGAACCTTTGAAACCGCCCCTATCAAAAAAGAAACCACAATACTAATACCTATGATAAGAATCACAGCACCAACCACTGAGAGCCAGTTGATGTATCTTACAGATGCCAGCAGCTCTTTTTCCGGTACGGTGAGACAGAGATACCATCTGCCGCCAACCTCAAGAATTTCGGTAATTTTATAAGAATCAATTGGTTCCCACCAGTAGCGCAACTGTCCCGGGCCATTTTTTGTAATTGACTTAACAACATCTGATGAATCAGTAAACTCCTGATTCATTATCAGGCTTTTATCAGGATGAGCAATTATCAGCCCCTGCTTGTTGCTGACAAAAGCATAACCGGTTTCACCCGCTTTAACCGGAGCAATAAGCTCATTATACAGATAATCCATTTTATTACCGATATACACGACACCGATAATATCATCGCCATTCTTTATCGGGCCGGATACACCAAAAATAACATTTCCACTAGCTCTGTTCTTGATCACCTCTGACAGCAGCAGCTTACCCTGCACCGATTCTTTAAAATACTCACGATCACTGATATTCAGGCCAATAGTATTGGGCATATTCGAAGAAATAATAACACCCTGCTTATCAACAGCAATTATCACTTCAAATTTTTCATTCTCTTTTACAATGTTAACCAGCATATTACTACAGTCCGCCACCACATCTTTTTTACCTTCACTGACAGCAGAAATAACATCGGGATTGGCGGCAAGAACCTTCACAACGAGCTTATCCATATTCAACTGCGACTCAATATTGTTTTTTATTCCAGATATCTTAGCAGTAAGTTCACTCATTGAAATTTTAAGAATTTCATCAGACACCTTGGTATTAATAAAATACTGTACCCCTCCTGAAATTATAACCACTGCTGAAATAAGGCAAATCAACATTTTTGCCCTAAATTTAAGCCTTTTACCCTTCATGACATACACCTCACTCACCATAATCAAACGAAACATGCAACTCAAATTATCACTGGTATTATTCATGCCAGAGAACAACACTCCATACAAACAACACATAAAACCTTTAGGTAATTATTTATTATTATTGATAACTATTTTTTTACAACCAGAAAAAAATTAAAATCAGCATTTGCGCTAAATTAATTATAAAAGACCGAATAACAACATCTTCCAAATGAGAAATTCGAGATAATTGCAGCCAGAATCCTGCTATAACATTTACCAATGAAGACAAAAATTTTTCTGGACAATAACATTTTTCAGCATAAAGATACTTCTAATTATTAATATTTTCGTTAATTGCCACGACAACGACATTTTTCATACATATGATCAGTTAAAATGCTGAATCATTAATCCCGTACCAGCGCAAAAAAGGCAGGGACACCAATACAGATGTCCCTGCCTCACAAAAATGTTTTAACAATAATCACGAATACATTATGATAAAGCAGCTTTCATAATCACCTCTTCATTCGCTTCTTTACCTGGAATATCCGCAGTAATTCTCCCTTCGTGCATTACCAGTACCCGGTCAGAAAGACGAAGAATTTCCGGAAGCTCGGAAGAAATAACAATGATCGACATCCCTTCCTTCTCAGCTAGTTCCTCAATAATACGGTGAATCTCAGCTTTTGCTCCAACATCAATACCACGTGTCGGTTCATCAAGAATCAGAATTTTAGGATCAATAGCCAGCCACTTGCCCAGACAGACCTTCTGCTGATTACCACCGCTGAGAGTACCCATGACCTGTTCACGCGAGTACACTTTGGTACTGAAACGCTGTATATAGCGGTCACTGATCTCATTCTCGCGTTTCCGACTTATAAACCTTCTGGAGCTGACTCTGTCATGAATAGCCATAGTAGTATTCTCACGCACAGTCATAGGCAAAATAAGCCCGAGTTTTTTTCGGTCTTCAGAGACGTAGGCGATACGGTTTTTCACAGCATCGGCCGGGCTTTTTATTGATATTTTCTTCCCTTCGATAAACATATCACCGGAAGTTTTCTGCACCGCTCCACTTATCAGCATTGCCAGTTCGGTACGTCCGGAAGCAATCAGACCGGCAACACCGAGTATTTCACCACGCTTAAGCTTGAAATTAATATCTTTGACAAACGGAGGTCCTGAAAAATCCTTTACCTCCAGCACCACCTCATCGGATATTTTACGATAAATCTTCTTACCATAGATATCTTCGGCATTTCTTCCAACCATCATTGATACCATATCATCTTCATCAATATCCTTGGTATCAGCCTTACCGGAATTCTGCCCGTCGCGCAGACAGAAGACTCTATCGGTAATAGCTTTGATCTCATTGAGCTTATGAGTAATGAAAAGAATAGACATCCCTTCACTGCGCAGCCTGTCAACAAAACTCAGCAGTTTATCAATTTCCTTATCGGTCAATACCGCAGTAGGTTCATCCAGAATAAGCACCTTCGTCTCATGTGACAGCGCTTTGGCGATCTCAATCATCTGCTGCTGAGCTGCACCCAGATTATTTACTACAGAATGCGGATTAATATTAAATCCAAGATTTTCAAACATACTTGTAGCGCGACGTTCCATCTCACGGTAATCAACAATACCGGCACTGGTTATTTCATTACCGAGAAACAGATTTTCCATAACCGTCAGGTTACCACAAAGATTAAACTCCTGAAAGACAATATTGATTCCCATTGCATAGGCCTGAGACGTATTCTCAAATGATACCGGCTTGCCTTTATAAAGAATCGTCCCGGCAGTTGGTTTGTACACGCCGGTCAACACCTTCATAAGAGTTGACTTACCCGCACCATTCTCTCCAATAATTCCCACCACCTCGCCGGGTCGGACATCAAGCGATACATTATCAAGAGCTTTTACACCAGGAAACTCTTTGGTTATATCCTTCAGTTCTAAAAGAGTCTCTGACATGCTAGCCTCTCTTTCTGTTACGTATAACATCCACAATTGCCGCCAACACAATAATCAGACCGATAACAGACTTCTGCCAATAAGAAGATACCTGCATCAATACCAGACCGTTCTTGATAACACCCATAATACTCGCACCAATCAACACACCCAGAACCGAACCGCTACCACCTAAAAGTGAGGTTCCACCAATAACACAGGCCGCGATGGCATCCATCTCCGCACCGAGTCCGGTAGTTGGCTGGGCAGAACGGAATCTGGCAATATAGAGCATGCCTGAGACACTTGCCAGAGTACATGAAAGCACATAACAGAGCAGCTTGACAATATTTACATTGATACCGGATAGTCTTGTCGCTTCCTCATTACCACCCAGTGCATAGATTCTTCTGCCAAAAACAGAATATTTCAGAATCAAGTGCACGACGACCGCAATAAGCAGGCAGATCGCCACAACTATGGATATCCGCAGCCGTCCCAGATCCATAAATCCAAGATCTACATCAACTACACTCTGACTGAAAAATTTAATATAAGACTTTGGAATGGAGCGTACAGAATTACCATTGGTAAGAATATAAATTCCACCTCCGGCCATACTCATCATACCGAGAGTAACAATAAAAGGCGTAACATTCAGATAAGCAACAATCACACCATTTATAAGCCCGCAGAACCCACCAGCAAGCAGACCAAGGAAGAACGCCAGAACCGGCGGCATTCCCGTAGCCAGACACAAACCGCCGACAATACCGGCAAAACCCATCATTGAACCAATGGACAAGTCAATACCACTGGTAATGATAACAAAGATAACCCCAAGCGCAACTATTGCCGTAAAGGCAATCTGCCGTGAAACAATAAAGAAATTGTCAAATGTGAAGAACGATGGCGCCACGGCGGTAATAATAATTATTATACCCACCAGCGCAATAAAGATACCAAATTCCGGAGCTTTAACCATGCGGCTCAGCAGTCCATCACCCTTCAAATCAGTTTTTTCCACCATATCAGCAACCTTTCACATAACCTTCCTACTCACATTCAGAAGGCAAATCCCTAAGCACACTATTTATTTTATATAAATAAATTATTAATTTATTAATTTTCAATTTAAGATTATATCCCGTAAAGGATAACTATAACCAACCACACTATAGAGTTTATTAAAAAAAGAGCTATATTTAGAACCAGACCATCAGGCCTAAACATAGCTCCAAAATTTAATACTTACTGATACTCAATAACTCCGTATTAAGCATTACAAAATTACTGCAGCTTCTGAGTTTCTTCCTGCATCTGCTTCATATATGAATCAGCATTATCCTTGGTAATTACCATCATACCGGTATCAATTGTTTCTGGGATTTCTTTACCATCACAAGCTTTAAGCAGCTCGGTTACTGATAACCAACCCATCTTATAAGTCATCTGCGCAAGGCAGAACTGAACTGTACCGGCTTTGATAGCTTCGATAGTATCAGGAAGATCATCAAATCCACCAAGAATAATCTTGCCTTCTTTGCCAGCATCTTCAACGGCGATAGCGGCACCTGGAGCACCTTCAGCAGATACACTGAAAATACCGCTCAACTCTGGATATGCACCCATAATTGCTTCACTCTTGTTGGTAGCCAGTTCGAATTTACCTTCATTATCTTCTCTGGTTACAATTTTAAGATCAGGAGCAATCTCAGCGAGTTTTGATTTGAAACCGTCAAAACGTGCATTCAGGTTACTTGCACCAAGACCACCCTGAAGAACAGCGATCTGACCCTTATCACCTGCATACTTGACCATCTGCTCAGCTCCTACTTCACCGGCAGTCTTATTTACAGTACCGATATAGCTAAGACGGGCACTTGATGGAGCATCAGCATCAAAACATACAATCTTAATACCGGCATCCATTGCCTGCTTGATTACATTTACCAGACCTTCATTATCAAGAGCAGAAATAGCAATACCATCAACTTTACGAACAATAAGATTCTCAATAACCTTTACCTGCAGCGGCAGCTGGAAATCCTGAGGCGCAACATATTCAGTCTTTACACCAAATTTTTTACCGGCAGCTTCAAAACCTGCATAGCATGGTTCATAGTAAGGGTGAACCCCTTTAGGAACCATTACAAACACCTTCTCTTTTGCAGAAGCAGATACTGTAATAAGCATTACTAAAGCAATAAGAATAGCAGAAATACGAATCTTCAACATGATGTCTCCTTAAAAACAAAATAAATAACCCATGGGCAAAGCCCTACAAACCACAACCTAACAAATAACGAATCAAAACAACAGCCTACAGAATGAATCCTGCAATCACTGTATTTATTATTTATTTTAACAATTAAAATGGCGGACACGTTAACCGTAAATTAGTATTGAATGAAATTACAACCGCCTAAACCCAACATGATATTTTGAATAATACACTTTTATTATTTACACCTCTACAATACCACTTAATCCACCTTATGCAAGTATTATTTAAACTTTATTTAAATAATACTTGCATTTTTTCAACTTAGGTTATATATTATAGAGTGTAAAAATTAATTTAAATCAATAAATTACCGATTATGTTGTAAATAACGAAAGAATCGGATTCAAATAATAAATAAAAACAACTGTAAATCAGGTAAAGAACAACTGTTTTTTAATAATTTGTAAAAAATATTGAAGCATATAGAAAACGGTTATTATTTTTAGCTGTAGTTTATTACACAATTATTTTTCTGACAATATATTTTTTAAATTTTTCAAAATTTAATTGACTGTAATAATTATTCACATATTAATAATTAATAATTTCAAACAAAATAGTATAAATTATTTAGTACTGAAATATCAGTACACCAAAACGAATAGCCAGGGCATCCAATGATTAAACGTCGCACAACCAAATCCGCCACCCCTGCCACAGTCCGCAAGGTTAATATCTCTGAGGTGTTACAGGCTTTATGGAATCATGACAGCCTTTCCCGCGCGGAGATCACCAGTATTCTCGGACTTAGCGCTACTACTATGGCCAAACTTATGAGCAGCCTTACCAAGGATGGAATCATAACCGAAGTGGCAAGCGAAGAAGCCGCCGGCAAAGGACGCCCCAGTAAACATTACCGGCTGAACCACAAGCAGATCGGTATTATTATTGTTCTTATAGGAATCTCCACTACCCGCATCGCCGCCTGCTCACCTGACGGCAAAACTATTTTCAATGACGAGCAGGAATTCAAAACCCCCGGAAACTATACCGAACTCATAAACAGAATAAAAGAATGCACCGGCAAGGTCTCAAAGAACTTTTCAAAAAATGCAACTATAGCGCTGGGACTGAGTGTTCCGGGAATGATCAGGGAAGACGATCACTATGTTGAGTTATCTCCCAACCTCAAGTATCTAAACGGAAAAAAACCGGTACTTGATATCTGTCAGGATACTAAATTTTACCCAAAAACCATTCAGGAAGAGCGGGCGTTATGTCTGGCTCAATGCACCGACCCCCGTTTCAGCCAGCTCAGCGATCTGGTCGCTATCGACCTGAGCGAAGGTTTTGGTCTCGGAATTCTCAGCAGTAACTCTCTCATCAACGGCAGCAATGGTTTTGCCGGTGAACTTGGTCATGTATCGATTGTTGATAACGGACCCCTCTGTGCCTGTGGCAAGCGCGGATGTTTTGAAGTTCTAGCCTCCGATACTGCCCTCATAAACGAAGCCTGCAGAGAAATGAACGAAAAACTTCTTTTTGAAGATATTATCAGATATATCAATGATTCCAATCCCACAATTATCCGCGTAGTAGATAATATCTGTAAAAATATTGCCAAAGCAATCGCTATTACCATAAATCTGTTCAACCCGCAGGCAGTACTTCTCCACGCCCGCATGCTGGAAATTGAAGGCTACGATGTTCTGGAAATCATCAAAAATCATATACGCCACGATGCGCTGGAAGAACTGGTCAATAACTGCATAATCGACAAAGCCCCGGTCAGCCGGCGTTATGGAGTTTCCAAATGTGCATCGGAAATGCTCTTCAATGTTCTGGTTCAGGGAAGCTGCAAATAACCCGGAACCATACCTTTCAGCCAAACACTTATAAACATATGATTTGTTTGCTTCTTACGTGATTTTATTGTATAATCACTCCCCGCTAAAATAAGCTACAGTATTTTTTGTAACAGAAATTAATCAATAAGTGTCTCTACCGGCCCCACTGCTTGCAGTAGGGTTTTGTCATGTTAAGAAAGAATATAATCCGAATTAACGTATCATAATTTGAAACAAAGAAAGGCTTTACACTTTTATGCAGCGAAAACAGACAAAAATTATCGCAACTATCTCAGACCGCAATTGTGACCCGGAATTTATCGGTTCACTCTACCATGCCGGCATGAATGTAGTAAGACTCAACACCGCACATCAGACCCCTGAAGATACACTCAAGGTTGTAAACAATGTCAGAGCGGTCTCGGACGAGATAGCCCTGCTCCTTGATACCAAAGGTCCTGAAATTCGTACCTCAGGTATTTCAGAGGATATTGTACTTCAGAAAGGCGAAACAATCAGCCTGAACCGTACCCCTGATTGTCCTGAAGGATTTTCTGTCAGCTTTCCAAATCTAATTGATGAGCTAAGTACCGGCAAAGAGATACTCATCGATGATGGAGCCACAAAACTCCGGGTAATCGAAAAATACAAGGATAATCTTATCTGTGAAGCGGTAGACGGCGGCATTATCGGTAACCGCAAGAGCCTAAATGTACCAGGTGTACATCTTTCTCTGCCTTCACTCACCTCCAAGGACCGCGAATATATTGAATTTGCAGTAAAGCATGATATTGATTTTATAGCCCACTCTTTTGTCAGAAACCGTGATGACGTAATGGCGGTACAGAGCATACTCGACACCTACGACAGTCCGGTAAAAATTATTGCAAAGATTGAAAACCGGGAAGGAATTGACAATATTGATGAAATACTGGATTGTGTATATGGTATCATGATCGCGCGAGGAGATCTTGGCATTGAAATACCCGCAGCAGAGGTTCCGCTCATTCAGAAAGATATTATCGGCCGCTGTATCACCCGAGCCCGGCCGGTAATCACCGCAACTCAGATGCTGCATTCAATGATCGACAACCCGCGGCCTACCAGAGCCGAAGTAAGTGACATTGCCAATGCCGTTATTGATGGCACAGACGCACTAATGCTCAGTGGCGAAACCGCTTACGGCAAATATCCGCTGGAAGCTGTAGAAGCTATGTATAATATCGCCTGCACCATCGAAGCAAGCAATAAGGATCTGCATGACCATGAATTCATAAGCAGTCAGCAGGATCACAGCGTCAGTAATTATCTGGCAAAGACGGCGGTAAACAGCGCGCTGGATCTTGGCGCGAAAGCAATACTGACCGATACCGTAACCGGCTACTCGGCACGTTATGTAGCCTCCTACCGCAGCAAAGTTCCGGTATGCGCCAGAACCCATGATAAACGGGTAGTCCGGGAACTGGCTCTAAGTTACGGCATCATACCGTTCTATACCGAGCGCAGCCAGAACACGGACCTCCTGGTAACCCAATCAATGTCGCAGTTAATAAACCTGGGACTGGTCACAAAAACCGATCTCGTACTGATTCTTGCCAGCTCACCGGAAAGACACAGTGGAGCCAACCTGATTGAACTTAACACCCCGGAAAGATGCCTCAAATCCAAAAAATTATAATCCTGAATTACAGTTTTTTAATACAAAGAGCACTTTCAGCCGCAGGCGGAATTTTACCGATAAAATTCCGCCTTTAAATAAACTGGCAACTTTTAATTACAACCTTCTCTTCACATAACCAACTCTTTCACAACACATTTCCTGAATAAAATGTAAAGGCAATATCAGTAAAGCAGCAATAAATTATCCCGTTTAATTTATAAATCCCCTTATAAAAACAACTATATTTTTTCAATTATTTACCATTTGACAGTTAACAGACAGTATAACAACGACTAAGCAAATTATTTCCCCAGACTTTTCTGGCTAAAGTTTACCACTGCCAATTGCCGATAAGAACTCATGATGACTGATTATGAAGATGAATACAACCCTTTCTGGGATGGCGGCGCGGCGGCGTTACTGCTTGTTGCCATTATCGTATCAATGTTTATCTTTCTCTGCCTGCCGGCAAAGAGAGCGACCGATGATATGGATAAAAAGGTCGCCGAAGCAGAAAACAGGGTTGAAAAGATGTATGATGAACTTAAAGCTTACAGGATTAAAGCCGATGAATTAAAGAGAGGCGATCCTGCGGCTATTGAGGAAGCGATACGTGAAGAACTGCTCAAGGGTGAGGACGGAGAATATGTTCTCTGAACCTTGAGAGTATTTATAAAGTAAAGTGAATAAATATGCCTGATGTACTATCACAAGACGAGGTGGATGCACTTCTAGCGTCGGTCGATGACAGTGGATCCGACTTTGGCGATGATCTCATGAGTTTTTCCACCGGAGAGAGCAACTCTGGCGGCGGGGGAAATTCGGGAAATCCCGATGCCGGTTTCAATGAAAACGCCCCTGAAATCGCTATCTATGATTTCAAACGACCTGAACGTGTAAGTACCGACCAGATCCGTTCCATGGAGATGCTCCATGAGGTACTTGCCCGTAAACTCGGCGCAAGCCTTTCAAGTTATCTGCGAACAATTGTAGACGTGAAGTTAGCCTCGGTGGAGCAGCTCACCTATCAGGAATTTATTATGAGCCTGCCGAATCCGACCTGCTTCAACCTTCTCTCCTGTGAGCCGCTGGACGGTCAGATGGTATTGGAGATAAACCCCTCTATCGTCTATCCTATTCTGGATAAACTGCTGGGTGGAGGTAATACCGAAGCACATCTTCCGGAACGTGAGATGAGTGAGATTGAATGGCGCCTGATCGGTTATATGACCAATGAAACCCTGAGATTCCTTCAGGAAGCATGGCAGCCTATACTGCATATAGATTTCGAAGTAACAGCCAAAGAGGCAAATCCGCAGCTGATGCAGATCGTACCGCCTAACGAAGTGGTAATTCTGGTCTGCTTTGAAGTAAAGATGGCTGAAAGTTCAGGAATGCTCAATATCTGTGTGCCTTTCCCGGTAGTTGAGCCGGTAATGGGTAACTTTTCAACCATCCAGACCTGGTTTACCACCAGACGCTCAACAGATGCGGAAGCGGACAAGAAGAAACTTGAAGAAGGCGTAAATAAAGCAAAGATAGAGATAATAACCTATCTTGCCCAGACACATATGAATATGCACCAGTTTCTGAATCTGAAACCTGGAGATGTAATCACTACCCGCAAGAAGGTCAATGATTCCTTATTGATGACAATTGACGGGAAACCTAAATATCGTGGAACCTCCGGTATTTATAATAATTACAAAGCCTATAAAGTGCAGAAAAAGGCCAGCATAGCCGATACTCCGTAACCGAGGAAAGTATATTTGATGAGTGAGTTAGATGACCTAAATGAACTGCTTGGAGAATCTGGAGAATTCAGCAGAATTCCCCAGGAAATTCTACAGACAGGTGAACATATAACCAGAGTCTTTACTTCCAGCGGTTTTGAAGGAGTATCAACTTTTATCGGAAAAGGTGTTCTTTCCAGTATTGATGACTGCAATTTCATCACACCTGCCGAAGCGCTTGAAGAAGAGGAAGAAGAACAGGTCGTAACCGAAATTGCCTGGAGTGGTGACCGTGAAGGAAAAATATACCTCTTAATTCCCAAGTCCGGTGCAAAAGGAGCAATAGCCTTCTTTCTGGCTCTGGCCATGGGCACGGAACCCGACCTTGAAAATACCGAGTTCGATGATGAAGCAATGGACGCTTACGGTGAACTTGTCAGCACGCTTGCCCAGCAGGGAGCACAGGCACTGCGTGGTGATGAAAAAGCAGGCGGAAAAATAAACTTCACCGTCAGCAGCAGCGAGGTTATAAATCCTCAGGCAACCGATCTCAATACCAGATTTGGTACCGAAGATATGCTCTGCTCCAAAGGTACTCTGACCATAGAAGGTCTATCTCCGGTGAATATACGGGTATTTATGAGTCTGCCCTGTACCGGTATGGAAGAGCAGGCAACAATCGAAACCCGTGACAATCTTATAGATAATGATCAGGTGGGAGACATAGTAAGTACTACCGGCTCAGCCAAACCCCGCAGAATACGGAATAGAAATGCGGAACTTGCAATAAAGATACCGGTCCCGGTTATTGTTGTGCTGGCGACTACCAGAATGCGGGTGGAAAATGTAAAAGAACTTGCTCCGGGATCAATTATCGAATTCAAAAAATACGCAGGTGAATTTCTGGATGTCTGCGCGGAAAACACAAAGTTCGCTGAAGGAGAAGTCGTAATTGTCAACCAGCACTTCGGAATCCAGCTGCGCCGTATGACACCGACGATTCCACCGCCGCGTCTTCTCAAGTAAAAATATTCTTACTCTGGCACACACTTATATAAAAGTGTGTGCTTTTTACAGTTAAATGCCTCTTTAACAGTGTAATCCCCTTGTCTTTAAATGGTATTTCCTATAAAATCTAGATAAAATGTATTTTTACGTTACATAGTAGAGACAGCGAAAGGATTATTGATGGTTGCTGAACTAATTGATGGCAATGCTGTAGCCAAAGAACTGCTGGAAGGCATTCAAGACGATATTGAAAAACTTGGTGCTGCCGGTATAAAACCGCATCTTGCGGCAATCAGAGCCAATGAGGATGCGGGCAGCGGCTGGTATGCCAAAGCTCAGGGGGAGCACTGCGCTCAGAACGGGATTGAATACTCTCTCATTGAACTCGGCAAGAACGCTACCGAAACAGATATCCTCAATGAAATCAACCGCCTCAATAATGATCCCGCCATATCGGCAATACTACTGCATCTGCCCCTCCCGGCCGGCTGCGAACATCTCAAACTAGCGGCGGCGATTGATCCGGTAAAGGACGCGGAAGGAGTTCATCCGCAGAACCTCGGAGCTCTACTTACCCGCGGTCATTCAGATCCCGCTCCCTGCACTGCTGTAGGAGCAGTCGAACTGGTCAGAAGATTACGCCCGAATATGAATGGTGCCAAAGCACTGGTACTGGGGCGAAGTGCGATCGTCGGAAAACCCGCAGCCCTGCTGCTGCTCAATCTCAATGCTTCAGTCATGATAGGGCACAGCCGCTCGGATGTGGCTGCTCTGTGCCGGGAAGCAGATGTGATCATTGCAGCTACAGGTGCAGCTTCAGTAATCTGGAACCGTTACAGCCGTGCGCTGAAAGCCTTCAAGGCCGGAGAGGGAGAAAAACCCGAGCCGGTCGACCTCAGTCCGCTGGTAAAAGCTGATATGATAAAAGAAGGGGCTATTATCGTCGATGTCGGGGTAAACCATATCCCTGCCGCTCTGGATGAAAATGGCGAACCGGTAAAGAACAGTAAAGGCCGGACAGCCATGCAGTATGTTGGTGATGTGGATTTTGAAGCATGTAAAGAAGTAGCCGGGCATATAACCAGCCCCAAAGGTGGTTCAGGACCGGTAACCAATGCTTATCTACTGCTCAATACCGTAAACTCAGCCAAAAAACTATCAGGAATTAATTTTAATGCATAGAGACAGCTCTGAATTCAAAGAACTATATCCATTTGAATCGCATTACTACCGGTTAAAAACCGGAGAGAAAATTCATTATATTGATGAGTGTAGCGGTAGCGCTGCGGATAATCACAAGAAAGAGATTCTGCTGATGCTCCATGGCAACCCCAGCTGGAGCTTTTATTACCGTAAACTCATACCTGAATTCAGCAGTAATTTTAGAGTTATAGTCCCAGATCATATCGGTATGGGCTTCAGCGACAAGCCCCAGCACTATAATTACACTCTGCATAAACATATTGAAAACCTGCAGGAGCTGCTTACCGAGATTACAGATGGCACCGAAACGGTAAATCTCATAGTCCATGACTGGGGCGGTGCAATCGGTTCCGGTTGGGCTATAAAAAATCTGCAGAGACTCGGAAAACTCGTTATTCTCAATACCGGCGCATTTCTCTCTACTGAAATTCCGTTCAGAATCAATATCTGCCGGATTCCCGGATTCGGAGCTCTGGCAATACGCGGACTCAATGCATTTGCTGCCGGAGCAACAATTATGGCGGTGGAAAAAAAGTTATCGCGGGAAGTTAAAGAAGGTTACCTGTTACCCTACAATAGCTGGCATAACCGTATTGGAACTCTCCGTTTTGTTCAGGATATACCATTAAAAGCGGGAGCGGAAAGTTATAAACAGCTGAAAGAAATAGAAAAGAATCTTAAAAAATTCAGAGACAAAGATATTCTTATTCTCTGGGGTGGCAGAGACTGGTGCTTCAATGACAGTTTCTTTAACGGCTGGAGACAGCGCTTCCCAAATGCAGAATATGAATATTATCCGGATGGCGGACACTATATAATTGAAGACAAGGGACCGGAAATAATCTGCAGACTCAAAGCTTTCTTTAATTTGAATAACAATGTTGAAATTTAAGATATAACGAAAGGTAATTAGAACATGAATGTACTGATTGTTGGCAATGGCGGCAGAGAGCACGCTCTAGCCTGGAAAGTAAAACAATCCAAAAGACTGAAGAAGCTGTATATTGCTCCCGGTAACGCCGGTTGTAAAGACCTGGGAGAATGCATCGATCTTAATCTTAATAATATTGCTGCCATCGTTCGCTGGGCAAAGCAGAACGCCATCGATCTGGTAATTCCCGGACCGGAAGCAGTACTTGTTGAAGGAATTGTTGATGCACTGCATGACGCTGGGATCAAGGCTTTCGGCCCGACCAAATCTGCAGCGGAACTGGAAAGAAGCAAGGTCTTCTCCAAAGACCTAATGCGCCACAACGGTATCCCGACAGCAGATTATGCCATGTTTGAACAGTACGAAGCAGCAATGAATTATCTGGACAGTCGGGAAGATGGCCCTATAGTAGTAAAGGCTGACGGACTCGCCGCCGGTAAAGGTGCTATTGTCTGCTCCAATATCAATGAAGCCCGTGACGCGATCAAACGCTGCATGGTCGACGAGGAATTTGGAGAAGCAGGTAACCGGGTAGTGATTGAAGAGTGCCTCATAGGTGAAGAACTCTCGGTTCTCGCCCTGACCGACGGTAAGACTATAGCTCCACTCGCATCATCTCAGGATCATAAGGCGGTCTTCGATGATGACAAAGGTCCAAATACAGGTGGTATGGGAGCTTATTCACCGGCACCACTGATGACCGAAGATCTTCTTGATGAAATTATTGAAAGCGTACTTGTACCGACAGTACACGCTATGAACAACTGCGGCAAAAGATTCAAAGGTGTGCTGTACGCAGGTCTTATGATCACCAAGTCAGGACCTAAAGTACTTGAATATAATGTCCGCTTCGGTGACCCTGAAACCCAACCGATAATGATGCGGCTCGATACCGACATACTGGATCTGCTTGAAGCCGTATGTGACGGCAAACTCAAAGATATGGATATTGAGTGGAAAGACGAAGCCGCGGTATGCGTAGTAATGGCCAGCGGCGGCTATCCTGGAAAATACAAGAAAGATATCGAAATAACCGGATTGGAAAATGTCTCTGAAGCCGCGGATAAAGCCGTAGTATTCCATGCCGGAACCAAAGAAAAAAGTAATAAAGTTGTTACTGCCGGAGGACGGGTACTAGGCGTAACTGCACTTGGTACAGATATTCCTCAGGCTATTGAAAATGCCTACGCAGCAGTGAAGAAAATTCATTTTGATGGAGCTCATTTCAGAAATGATATCGGAAAGAAAGCTCTAAAAAGAATATAAGGAAGACTCCAATGGTTGATATACTCAGAGCAGACTACAGATCACTAAAACCCGCCTGTGACGCACTTCTTGACGGAAAGGTCATAGCGTTCCCGACCGAAACAGTATACGGTCTTGGCGTACTGCACGGTAGTGACAGCGGAATAGAACTGCTCCGCAAAATTAAAGGCCGTGAACAGGAAAAGCCGTTCCAGATACTTATTCCGACAGTTGCCTACGCTGAGAAGTACGCACAATGCACCGATTCAGGCGCTCAGGCGTTGATGAATACCTTCTGGCCCGGGCCACTTACACTTATACTGCCCGATCATAATGGCGGAACCAGTGGCCTGCGTATACCAAACAACAAATGGCTGCGCGTCTTAATGCTTGAGTTGAAATGTGCTCTTATTGCCACCAGCGCTAATTTCGCAACCGAAACCCCGGCCAATTCTGTTACAGAAATAAGCGAAAAGCTTAAAAGCGAACTTGCTCTTATAATTGATGACGGAAAATCAGAGATAGGCCAGGGGTCAACTGTAGCAGGCATTTCCGATAAAGGCGAGATAGAAGTATTTCGACATGGTTCAATAACCGCAGAAGAGCTTAACAAAGTATATAAAGGCGAGTAATTACACCAGTTATAGCTTTTTAATAATTCAAAACGGTTAAATCAGATATTTAAGCCTTCCGGCAAAGCATATGCTGCCGGAAGGCTATTTTACGATTAAAAAATAAATCCCGCTTTTTTAGGTTCCGCATATCCCACAGCATCGGAAATTCAGAGAACTGATTACGGATTACCGCTTTCAATATCAGCCAGAAATTTAGCGGCAAATTCCCCATACCGGTCTTCTTCAATAGCCAGACGCGCCTCCTCCAGCATCCGGATATAAAACCGAATATTATGAATCGCAGCATAAATTGGCCCGAGCATCTCTCTGGCTATAAAAAGATGCCGCAAATAACCACGAGAAAAATTCCGACATACATAACAGTCGCAAGTCTCCTCGATCGGGCGGTGATCATCGCGATACTTGAGATTTCTGATCTTGAGCTTCCCTCTGCGGGTAAAGACCTCGGCATGGCGGGCATGACGGGTAGGCATTACACAATCAAACATATCAACACCATGCCCGATAGCACGGATAATATCCTGCGGCCTTCCTACCCCCATAAGATACCGGGGTTTATTCTCAGGCAGCAGAACCGCCGTATATTCAACGATCCGGTCAATGTCAGCAGGATCCTCGCCGACACTCACGCCACCGATAGCATTTCCGGGAAGATCTAGCGAAACAATCTGCTCCGCACTCCTTTTTCTCAGATCCTCATAAATTCCTCCCTGAACAATACCAAAGAGCGCCTGCTGCTCCCGATTGCTCCAGGCCGCTTTCGAACGTTGAGCCCAGCGGTAAGTTCTCTCAATGCTCTCCGCCACCACTTCATGCGAACTCTCACCGGCCGGACATTCGTCAAAAGCCATAAACATATCCGCGCCCAGATTCTGCTGAATCTCTACCGAACGTTCAGGAGAAATAAAAACTTTTGAACCGTCAATATGGCTGAAAAAAGTAACCCCTTCATCAGTTATATTATTAATCTTCGCCAATGAATACACCTGAAATCCACCACTATCGGTAAGGGTCGGTCCATTCCACCCCATAAACTTACTCAAACCGCCAAAATCACGTACCAGCTGATCTCCGGGACGCAATGAAAGATGGTATGTATTGGAAAGCACAATTTCACAACCGCACTCCCGCAGCATCTGCGGAGTCAGACCTTTAACTGCCGCAAGAGTTCCCACAGTCATAAAAAATGGCGAATTCACCACGCCATGAGGAGTTTTAAGTATACCCCTTCTGGCTTTTCCAGATCTGTTCTTTACAGCAAATTCAATAGCATTCGGCATTATTCTCTCAATCTGTTATACATATTATAAAATAAAAAATACCGCAATTTCAAACGGTATTAATTAAAAATATTTTGCCATATATCCTGCAAAAGTCAACCCTAAATCCCGGTATGATTACAGCATAATAACACCCGCCTGTTCAAAAAAGTCCAACTCCGCCACAGTTATTAGCGTAAAACAATTATTCTTTAAAACTAGTTGCAGTAAAAACAATCATAGAATATAATACTATAATCATTATTTGTTTGTATATTTTCAGCTAAACATAAAGATTTATAGCTTTTATAATTAGAAAGGTGGCTCAAGTGGCGTTACAGAAGTTCAGGGATAAACAGAAATTGATTTACTGGATCGTAGCAATTATCGTCATCCCTTCATTTATGATCTTTGGTTATTCTCAGGTATTTGATTACAACCCTGACCGCAGTAAAGTCGGTGAAATAGACAATAAGATCTACTCTTATCAGGATTTTTCCGATTTCTATCGTCGCATTCAAGCTGTAAATTCTGGTCAGCCGGTCTACTTCACCGTAGATGGCCAGCGCCCATGGCTTCAGGAATCAAACGCCATGTTCATTATTCTTGCACTCCGGGATAAAGCTTTGAAAAACGGCATCATTGTTACAGATGACGAAGTCGCCACTTACATCAAAGGCCAGTTCGGATATAAAGGTGAAAGCGCAAAAGAACTTGAAGATATTGTCAGCAATGTTCTGAAGAAGACCTCAAGCTTGAAGAGTGTTTATGAATATAAAAAAGGAGTCAGAGACTGGCTGCTGGTCAAGAAATTCTTGAACATTCTCGATAACACCATCTTCTTCCCTGAGTCATTTGCAGATATAACCAACACCATGCACAAGACCAGTATCACCTATGGAGAACTGAATTTCCCCGTTGCTGATTTCACCAAGGTCTCACAGGAAGAGTTTAATAACCTTTCAGAAGAAGAGCTGAAAAACCGTGCCGAGAAATTCATCGCCGAATATCAGAAGACTCAATACCGCAGAAAGTATCCTTTCCTCTGGACCGATGCGAAATGGAAATTTGAATACATCTCTATTCCACTGATCGTTGATTCACTCGAACCACAAGTAACCGATGAACAGATTGAAAACTACTTCAAAGATAATATTGACAGATACAAAGACGATGACGGAAAAACTCCGGCACTGGCCGATGTCAAAGACAAGGTTACACAGGATTATCTCTACTACTTCCGTATTCAGACTGCTCAGGACACCTTCGGCAACGAGTATAACCGCTTCCTCAACCGTCTGGCACAGAACATTGATGCAGAGGATATCGATAAGAACTATGACCGGGTTTCACTTGAAGATATAGGTAATGACGCCCGCCTGAAAGAACGCGGACTGACTGTCGGTACTACCGGTAAAGAACTGCTGACTGCTTTTGAGATCGCCAATGACAATACATTCACCGGTAGCGGCATCCAGTATTTCCTGACCAGCCTCGATAATAGACTTCAATATGCCAAAGAGCTGGACAAACTGAATAAGAACAATGATGAAACCAAGAAAATAATGGATGAGTACTCCAAGAATTTCAAGGGCTACAGTCAATTCGGCATGGATCTTCCTTTCACTTCAAAGGATAAGACACTCAGCAAAGTAAGGCTTATAGATTATAAAGGCGGTTCCCCACGTAAACTTTCTGACAAGGATAGTGCTGAACTGCTAGCTTCCATCAAAGAAGCTATGATTGCCAACAGAGCCGATAATCTGGCCAAGGAAGCAGCCGAAAAATCTGCCACCGCTCTTAAAGAACAGCAGAAGGAAATCGATGGTAAAGAAGTTAAGACCAATGAAGCCACCTTTGCCTCACTCTATGACGAACGTGGTGGTAAGCTCTCAGAACTCAGTCTGACTGCCGAAGGCGAGACTTTCGGTCCGATAGAAGATGCAACCAACTCCGGCTACAGTATCTATGTTGTTTATAAACGTGATAATGACAGCATCTCAGCACAGAATGTCAAACCTGTCTCTGCGGCTCTGCTTTCAACCTATTACCGGGGTAATTCACAGTATCAACCGGAATTCCCAATGCCGGCAGCTATCAAAGTCGGTGCCAGATTATCTGCGTACATAACAACAGAACTGGCAAACGAAAAGTTTTACATGAAGAATAATTAAGTAACATCCGGCTGACCGAATGTAATCGGTCAGCCCTTCGATAAACTATTTAAT
This sequence comes from Planctomycetota bacterium, assembly GCA_963677015.1. Taxonomy (GTDB): domain Bacteria; phylum Planctomycetota; class SZUA-567; order SZUA-567; family SZUA-567. Next base: position 255,196 of record OY781533.1, on the reverse strand, counting down.
TAAGGTCTCGATCATGTCTACCAGAGAAAATGAAAACGCTAAAAAGGTATTTTTATTACCCGGAGAGTATCATGTTTCCCGCACTAAATGTGAGATTGCAACCTTACTGGGCAGTTGTGTTTCAGTCACACTGAAACACCGTACCCTGCCCTGCGGCGGCATGAACCATTTTCTTCTGGACAGATCGCCATCAGGTGATACGGATAAAGGCCGATACGGCGATACCTCGCTACAGACTATTCTCTGGCTGATGAAGAAGGTAGACCCTGATGTAAGAAATTATCAGGCTGGCATTTACGGCGGTGCTGCAGTTGTCAGCCATCTTTCCAACGGCACCGGTAGTGATATTGGTGCCCGTAATATTATGATGGCTCGGGAGTTTCTTAAAGCCAACCGCATAAAAGTAGTCGATGAAGAGGTCGGCGGCAAAAGCGGCCGAAGAATCTATTTCGATACTGAAACAGGAAAAGTAAAGACCAAAGTCATTATCAAGACAGATGAAGCCAGGCGTCTTGAACAAAAAAGAAAAGACATTGCAACAAGGAACACTCGGGTTCTGATTGTTGATGATTCTCCGCTGGTGCGTAAAATTTTACGCGCTGCCGTTGAAAGCAGTAATGGACTTGAGGTGTGCGGTGAAGCAGGGGACGCTTATGAGGCGCGGGATATGATCATCAGTTCTGATCCTGATGTTGTAAGCCTTGATATTATAATGCCTAAAATGGATGGATTAAAATTTCTCCGCAAGCTTTCACAATATCTGCCCAAACCTGTGGTAATCTGCAGTACCATAGCTAAGGATTCATCAGATATCTCCAAAAAAGCCTATGAATATGGTGCACTTGCCGTTATAGATAAAGATTCACTCGAGCTTTATAAAGGTATGGAAACCGTAAAAGCTATGTATGTTCCAACAATAAGGCGTGTTGCCGGTATGGTTCCCAAAAAATTACATTAAACTTTTTACTCTATATTCGGCACATATTGATTGCACTGCTTTCCCGTAAAAGACCAGTACAGAGGATAATCAAGATGAGCTACAGTATCGCAACACTGAATGAAGTAAAAGAAAAAATCTGGAATCTTGTTCACGAAACTCCTGTAATTGATATTCAAACAAGACTATATGCTCCGGATTTTAATCAGGAACTGCTACGAACCGGCATAGACGAATTGCTTACAAGCCAGGATCTTACTGATGAGCTTTTCCGTTATTACCCGCAAAGCCTGAGTGACCCGACCAAACTGCTCACTAAAAAGGAATATACCGCTTTACCAGTACGCCTGCAGGCAGAAGTTATCTGGCACCGTTTATTTCTGGCCAACACCCCTATTAGTGAGAGTACTCGGTCAGTACTTACAGCTTTAGGACTGCTCGGACTTGATCCAAAATCCAGAAATCTTGGAGTTTTCCGCAATCATTTTAAAAATATCAAAAAAGAAGAGCATATAAATACAATTCTCAAACGCGCAAATATTGAAAGCATAATCTGCTGTTATGACCCTTTTGAAAATGAAATTGCAAAACACTTCAGCAACAATAAATCACCTGCCGGATTCTTTGCAGCTTTAGATCTTACCGAAATAGCCATCAACTGGAAAAACTGCTACCAGAAACTTATTAATTATGGCATTCAAGTAAAGCGAACACTTGACAAGAATGTCTACCCGCAAATTATTAATTTCCTCGCAGAACTGATAAAAGATACTGCCGCAACCTATCTCCATCTGGAACTGCCAGCGAATCTCAGCCTCGCCGGCAAAAGCAGTAATCTTCAAAAATTAATGCATAAATGCATAATACCGGTATTACTTGCCGAAAAAAAGCCCCTATCAATAGCGTTCTCGGCAGAGAGTAAACCACCTGCTCTGAACACTCTCAAAATAAACCAGCCGCTGCATTTCGATAACTGCTCATACATCCGTGGCCTGACCCTGAAATTTCCCGAATTGAAAATAATCATAACCGATAAAAACCCTGAAAACTATAATTCCTATACCAGACTGGCTGCCGGCAACAGAAACCTTATGCCACTTACTGACAGCTCTGCCCTGACCTCACAGGAAGCTTTCAGAACAATCATCGGCCAACACCTTCAACAACTCGGCACAAGTTTTATTGCTCATACCAGCAAGGCATATGTCTACGAGCAATTATTGAGCAGCTGGGCGCATTCACGCTGGATTATAGCCGAAGTATTACAGGAAAAATATTCCAATCTATACCGTACAGGCTGGCGGATTACGTCACAGGAACTGGAACGGGAAATATTTAACCTATTCAATAATAACGCCAGAGAATTTCTAAGCCTCTAAAGCTAACTCAGTATTTTATTTTGCTAAAAACAATAAGATAATATTCATACATGTTTCCTGAGTGCTTCAGAATATTATACTCTTAAAAGCACCATAAAATAACAAGCATAAAAAAGCCATCTGCACCAGCAGATGGCTTAAAAAATAAACTTGATTCCTAACCCATTAACGAGAATTTTTACTGCAATTCTCTATCTGATCACGCAAATTTGCCGCCAGTTCATAATCCTCACGAGCCACCGCATCACGCAATTTCCGTTTCAATTCCACAAGCAGGCTATAACGAGCATCTTCCTTATTCTGATCAGGTCTCTTACCAACATGATGACTGGTTGAAGCATGGATCTCATCGAGCAGCGGTATCAGGCCATTTTTGAATACTTCATAATCATTGGCACAGCCAAAACGCCCGCCCTTCCTGAAATCCTTCCACTTCATACCGCACTTATCACAGGCTATATCAGTTTTCTTTTTCTTATCCTCACTCTGTGAAGATGATGAATTCAGGACAAAATCGATAGATTTCAATGAAGTTGGTTTTTCTTCAGTAAAAACCTTTTCAAATGAGAATGATTTATGAATATGCACCCCATTCTTCTCAGCACAGCTCTCACACATATGCATTTCAGTTTTAACATTATTATTGATATTAGTAAGATGAACTGTCGCCGGAGCTTTTTTGCAGATATCACATATTTTAGACATAGTACCCTCCTATACACGTATTGGATAAATCTAAATACTATTTCCAACAACATATAGTATATACCATATATAAAAATCCGCAACCATAAATATGCTTATAATTATAAATCACCCGCACTATGGTTTTTCAATACGAAAACCAAATTCGATTATTAACTCTTTCAGATCAGCCTCCATTATCGGTCGAACCTTGTATTCAATCGCTCTGGTTACCTTTGTTATCTGCTCTAACTTAGGATTAGCGGCATCAGTAAGTATTATACCACACATACCTTTATTCCGGGACATAATATCGGTAATAACACGAAATCCATTCACTTTCCCGGTAAGCTGCAACTCCGCTATAATCAGCAGTTTATCATCAGGAAACTTTTTAATTGCCGTAAGAGTCTTTTCATAACTGTCCGCTTCAGCTATATTCTCAACCCCGATTTTTTTCAGCATATTAACCAGCGTCCGTCTCTGAGTCGGCTTTGAATCAACAACACAAACAGCGAATCCCTGACCAAAGATCATATAATTAATTTTATCATCTAGTTCATTAAGCTGCTCAATAGTATAAATTTTGCTATCTTCCGCCATTATATTCCCCCAGCTTCAATCCACTTCTTTACTCATTATCTCCTCCTCAGCAGACTGGGTATAAGATATCTTTTTAATACTTGAATTATTAATATCCTCAATCAGCTTTATCGGACCGCCAACCTCTACCATAAAGTTTTTTGAACACAATCTGGTTTTAATAAACACATCCTGATACATTCTTTTGAGTATCACCACCTCTTTTACCGGCGTAAATTCGTCATTTTTCATTATAGCTTCACGCCCTTTAATAAGTCTTTCATAGGCACTTTTCAGGCGCTTAAAATAGGCATAAGACTTTACTACAGAATCTTTTTTAGCTGTATCCAGCTTTTTGAAAAACTCTCTTTCACCGAGATTGTTCTTTATCGGCTTGATTGCAGCGTCAATCTGGGCGCTAAGTACTTCCATGGCATTCTCAATACGCTCAATCTCATAATTATGCCCGGAAACAATAACTGTTGGTGTTCCCACTTCAGAACCCGCCTGCACAACTTCGACACCCTTTAACGCATAGGATTCACCACCAATAATCTTCTTGGATACTATTCTGCCATTACATTTAACTTCAGAATTGACCATTTCCTTCTGAACCGTCAAATTTCCTTTTACCTCAATTTTTGCAGAGTTAATATATTTTATCTCGGCATTACCACCACAGATTATATTTGACTTTCCCCGACCATTGATACCGCCACTAACGATCATATCCCCTTTACACTTGATATCAGCACTACCGACTATGCCATTTATCTCCACACTATCAGCTTCTACACTGAATTCATCCTGAACACCGCCAAAAATATGAACATGACCGTTAAATTTAATATTACCGGTTTCATAGCAGACATCTCCAGATACATCATATACCGATCTTACTGAAAAAATACCATGAGAAAAAACCGGTCGACCCTGACTGGTTGCAATTACTTCCGTCCGGTCAGCGTTAAATTCAGTACCTTCACTTAAAACAACATTGATCTCTCTACCATTCTTTGCAGCTAAAGGCTTCCCGGAAAGATTATAACCATCAACACCCAAGGTCGGCGGAACAACCGTTAAGAGTCGAGTCCCGGCTACAACCGACTCTACAGAAACCGCATTCTTATAATCTACCCTCTGACCATCTACATTATCCCCTGCACTGTATTCTGCCTTACCGGAGACATTAACATGAAACTCCAGCCTGCCGTCAATGCCATTTACCGGCGGCTTCCCTTGTGCCACAATAAAAATCTTTTCTTCCTTTAATCCCGGTAATTCTTCAAAAGCCCGGTTAATCTCATCTTTATCAACACCTTTAAATACATTATTTTCTCTGAGCAATTCAGATAATTCCTTCTTGCTAGTTATCGTACCAGGCAGCTTTAGCCCTGCTTTCATGGAAACTATCATTTCCTCATGGTCAACTGTTACAGCAAATGCATCCATTTACAAACCCCATTTTAATGTCAGAGAATTAACGCAAAACATGATTAACACATCCCCATATGCGCAAAATGTAAAATTAACCACCAACTAACAATGAACAAATAAACTAATAAATAATATAAAGATTATTAAAATCATAGTGAAATATAACATAATCACCTTGATATAGAGCGCACAATAAGTATATTACGTTTATCGACACATCCTTCAGGAACCTAAATCATGAGTACAGAAAAGACAGGAATATTCAACCTCATAAATAATCCTCCTATACTGCATGACAAAAATACAAAATGCGAGCAGGTATATTCAATGTTCGCTAATAATCATAAATGCTTCTATATTATTCTTCTTGAAGGCACAACTCCAGTAGGACTGATAACCCGCACTGAATTTATGCTGGCAACCAGCGGCGCCTTCGGCTATTCACTGCACCAGAAACGACCGGCAATGAATATTGCCAAAACAGATTTCCTGGTTGTAAGTGACAGCAAGTCTATTCCCGAAATTGCCTCATCAGCAATGCACAGAGAAGACGAACATATTTATGATCCAGTTATTCTCGTTGATTCCACTGGTTCTTATCTCGGATGCATTGAGATAAAAAGCCTGCTTTTACGTTCCAGCCAGCTGGAGATAGAAATGGCGAAAAACGCCAATCCACTGACAGGACTTCCCGGGAACAAGAGAATCAATCACTGTATCACCGATGCCCTGGGAAAAGATATATACTATATAATATATGCTGACCTAAGCAATTTCAAGGAATATAATGATACTTATGGTTTCAATGAAGGAGATGAAGTAATAAAACTTGTCGCCCAAATACTCCAGCAGCATCAATGCTGCATTTCTTCCAATACTTTTGTTGGTCATATAGGGGGTGATGACTATATTATTGTAACCACGGATACACTTAAAGAAGTTGAGCTTAATAAAATATGCAGTGATTTTGATGAACAGATAAAACCATATTTCAAAAAAGAACACATCAAAAACGGAGTATATGAAGCCAAAAACCGTGAAGGGATGCTACAACTTGTACCAATCACCACACTCAATCTTTCGGTTATATGCCATAATAATTTTGAGTATAAGCCACATATTGCCGAAATAGCCAAAGCCGCTGCAAACTTGAAAAAAATTGCCAAAAAAGCTGCCATTGAAAATGGCTGCAGCTGCACTGTATATGAACGCAGAACCTACACGCTAGATTCGCGACCCTGATAATAAAAGATTGAACAGCATAAATGTTCTACCTGCTTTTTTAAACAAATTACTACTAATCAAATATAATAGGGCTGATATCAATATCAGCCCTATTATTAAACCTTACAGATAATAATTATTATTTGAACAATCCTCCCAACGGGTTACTGCTCTTACTAGAATTATCACCCGTCGAATTGCTGTTATCACTATCAAAAACATTATTCAGTAAATTCTTTACCGAATCACCACTGCTTTCATTACTGTTTGACTCATTACCTGACTTATCATTATTTGTAAGAGCATTCCCAAGAATATTTGTTACCGACTTCACGGCCGTTCCCGCTGTATTATCAAGAATAGAAACAGCCGCACCACCGATACTTCTAAACAATACATTGAGAATAGTAGTAAAGGCAACTCGAGGATTTGAACCACCAATATTTTCCACATGCGTCTGCGGTATTTTAACACTGGTATTAATAAGCTTGGACTTTATAGCAACCACTCCGTTATTCAGGTAAAGATCTTTTATAACTACACTATTGTTTGAATCGCTGCTTTTGCTGCTACCAGCAGTATCAGTTACTGTTGCAGTCTGCTGCGACGTAGCTTCAGAGTTCTGCTGTTCAGCCGTTGGAGCCGGTAACAGAATATCCATATTGCGCTGTAAAGCCGAAATATTATTCTCTTTGAGCTTAATCTCATAAATTGCATTGAAGCTGCTCACTATCGACTCGGTAATTATCTTTCGCCCTTGAGCTAATTCATTGAGATCCAGTATAGATTCAATAGAACCGACCTTGAGCGGGGTAGCATCGGAAAAATCTGTAGGAGAAGTTATCGCCATACTTCCAACTGTAATTTTCCCATCTCCGGTACCACCTGATATTCTGCCAACATCTACAGTCATACTAACCGATGGCTGCTTGGTCGAGGTCAAAGTTACAGAAGAAGGCTCAACAGACAGTTTACTGCCGGGGGCAAGCCGCTGATTTTTACCGGAGAAAACAGTACTGTATTTATCAGCAAATGCAACATTTATTGCTCCAATCTTACCACTCAATGTTGAAGGCAAACCGGTATCAAGACTTGAATTCAAGGTCTTAAGGTCGATACCCGGTGTATTAATATTTGCAGTTACAATATTTTTATCAGGATCCATAACCACATTTTTAACAGTAAGTGATACTGGAGACATAACTTTGAAAACCGGCAGGCTCAGCTTGAATTTATCAGCAGCAAGTTTTGCAAAACTCAAATTCTGCACATCAAACTGCAATGGGCCACCGGTTATTCCGGCTCTGGCAACACTCAACCTACCCGCCTGATTACCTGATAATTTATAATAGAGGCGGGTCTTTTCATTTTGATTTTTTCTATAAACATATGGAGCAGCTTTAAAGTACAACTGAGCCGCATTAAAATTAAATTCCCCGGTAAGAGCGAAATCACTGCCGTCAATCTTGATAAGATTATTAAAAGTAGTATTACCCTTGTAACTGAGCATCTTATCTATTTCAAGACCTGATGAAGAAATATTACCAACAAGCTGGAGCGTATTCTTCTCCTTACTCTTTACCAGTCTAACCTTACTCAGTTCCAGTTCTCTTCCCTTGAGGTTTACACTTCCTCCAGTACTTCTTATATATTCTGTCAAACGCGGCACTGAAACAGTAACAACTGGAATATTAACACCTTGTGGAAGTGACTCCAGAATTAACGGCAAAGTAGGTGTAGCAATTATCTTACTAATATTATCAACAATAACTGCAGCGCTCATCCTGCTGAGAAATGACTGATTACCGGTATCGGCTGCCAAGATAAGTCTGCTCATAGTCAAGCGATCTTTTACAGGATCAAATGCCGCTGCCAACTCTGCATTTCCGCTGAAATTGAGTCCCTCGCCTATTTTCATCCCCCGCCAGAAATTACTGTTTGCTTTTACCGAAATTTTAAACGGTGACAAACCGCCGGTCAAAGACTTTATATCATCAGCCTGCAGTGCAGCAATGATCTTACCGGGGTTAACCGCCAGATCAGTAACAGCAGCAACCAGACCTGTACTGTTAACATTCAATTTTTTAAGATCTATACTTCCATCATCACGAGAATTAATTTCAAGTTGCAGGCTTTTACCAGTCTTAAGTGCCGGTGGAACCGAATCACCCAGAACCGCATATAAATTACTGAATGTTTTCTCACCCAATTTTACTGTTGCTTTAAGGCCTTTCATATGATTAAGACCAACAAGAGGATCAGAACTCAACTCCTTTAAACCAAGCCTATCCACCTTGACTTCGACATTGGCCGTATCCCCGGTTACATTTAAGGCATTCAGATTTAACACCCGTTCACCAAGAAGATCTGTCATACTAAAGCTACAGTTAATACTGGATTTTTTATCAACAAATTTTCTTCCCGAATCGGTCGTAAACGTCATATTCTCTATAAGAATTGCATTGCTTGCGGCCAATGATATCTTATCACCGGCAATAACAGCCCGCCCTTTGGAGCTCCCCCGCATTACACCGGACACCGGATACTGCGCCACCTTCAATCCAGGAATCAGGTTCTCAATACGACGCAGAAGATTCATACCGGCTCCAACCCGCAAAGCAAACTGCTTGGTAAAGGTTAAATCAGTTTTACCACCGGAATCTGTCACCCCTGAGACATTTGCCTTTATTTGTACCGCTTTCTTTTCAGCAGTCAGATCAAATTTACCATCAAACTTATTATCTGCCTGTGGAGTATACACAAGACGAATCTCACAAGGCTCGTACTGTTTACGGGTATTGGTCAATGACGCTATGACATTCACCGCGTTATTATCGTCAACCTGCAACTGCGCAGCCAATACTTCATCTATACTCTTCAACCCCAGTTTGTTGAGTGGCGCAGCAAATGCTTTGAATACCTCCGGCATATTGATATTTGCCTGAGCTTTGCCCTGAAGCGCGAAACTGTTATTATCAAGCGGCACGGAGAGACCATCCGAACCCAAAGTATTGACCGCCACACCCGGCGCAGTAAACTTTGCTCTGAGAGTCAGCTGCTGTGGAATAAATGCCGATTCCGGCTTTATATTACCATCAACCAACAGAGTCAACGGTGCCGGTACCGAGACCGAATCATTTCGGACAACAAAATTCTGTGACCGTAAATTAACAGCATACTTCCAATCCGCATCCCGCTTCCAGGTAAATTCACTTCCGAAAATCAAGTCCCCCCGCATAAGATTCTGCATCTCTGCAAACCTGCCTATAGCACTACGGGTCAGCTCACCTGTATCGGTATTACTCTGAATGCTGACAACAATCTCATCACCAAAAGATCCGAATAACTGTGTATTCAGAGTAACCATTGGCGCTTTAGTCTCCGAATTACTGCAAACTATATCAATCGCACCATCTTTTATGTTTGACCACTCTCCGCTGATATCAGCCTGCGCTTTAAGTTTAAAGCTCAAGCCAGCACCACCTCCAGATATAACTTTACCATTATTATAAAGTTCTAATATTTCAGGAGATGAAAGATCAACCACGAAATTAACCGCAGCAGGACTCTCTGCCTTTATACTCACAACTCCGGAGAGCGGCTTACCCAGGCGCAATGACTGCTCAGGTGATTGAATATAATATTTACCTATATAACCTATATCCAGTTTATTCAGCTGAAAATTAAAGTCTGTGGCTCCAATAAAAGCCAACGGTTTATCTTTACGTCTCTCAGCTGCTTCCCAGTCAAATACAACATTACCTTTAAGTATTACCCCGCCATCGCTTACATTAGGAGTTTTTTCATTAATATTTAATTCCATATTAACACCGCTTTTTTGCAGATGTGCTGCAAAATTAACAGTGAAATTCATATCCTTAAGCTGTTTACTATTATCATGAACATTTACTGCCAGATCGTTTATGCGAAGATCTGCATCCGCAATTTTCCAATCAAAACCAGCGACCCATTCTTTCCATGGAAGCTCCACAAAAGAAGCAATTACCTTCTTCACATTTGTTGAAAAAGGCTCCGAACTTACCACCTTTGCAGAATTAAGATTTAAATCTGCAGCAGCTCCTGCCTTCGTTACTGGAATCTGCTTATTACTCTTCGCAGTCAGGACTCTTTCAATATTTATATTACCCCCGTCAATCAACAACGCCGCCACCGGTTGAAAACTTATAAGAGATTTCAAAATATCAATATCAATCTGCAGACGATTTATTTTGATTATCTGGGACTTATTTACTGCATTTGAGTTCAGTGTTATAGAGACATTCTCCAACTCTGCACTTCCCAGAAGTGACCAGTCAAGACTCCCGATAGAGCACTCTCCACCCAGAGCTTCTGATACTTCTTTTTCGCATATAGTTTTAAGAGCATCTGCATTATAAACACTATGAATATAAAATACTCCCCCGCCAATAAGAACAACCAGCAATCCAACGACTATCAGTAATATTTTAATCCATGAAGATTTCTTCGGTTCTTTTTTAACCGGCGCGGATTCAAGTTTAATTTCAGGTTCTTCCATTTTATCTTCCTTTTGTTTTGAAAAGCAAAATAGTTGTAATTTACTTATTTTAGTCAATATTCTTACTAATAGCAAAGCATAAATACACAGAATAGAACATTCATTAAATCAATAAAACTACTACCCTTATAATACAGCCTATCTACTTTACTAGTATATCCCAGAATTAACCGCATTTTACTAACATCTATCCAATTTCTTCACCCACAGACTTTAGAAGACAATAACTTATTGAGTATTTACGACAGTTAGGTCTTAACCCCAATCTGTGTTTAAAACAGAAAGAATAATAATTCTGACTATTAATTTGACTAAGAGAATTCAAATGATATAATGAGTAAGAATTCTTACTCATTATATCGGAGCCGCCAATGTCAAATATCAAACGTGGCAAACAGGTTTGCAAACTTATAAACCGTGCCATGCCATGCTTTATAAAAAACCTTAACCATATAGTACACCGTTACCGGGAAGCCGGATATAATCTTAATGGCAATCAGATAAAAGTCATAAATGGAGTGAAAATACTTGAAAGCATTTCCCCTGCAGAGCTAAGCAGAATACTTGATATGCCTAAAGGCAGCCTGACAACAATAATAAGCTCACTTGTCGAGCAGGATCTGCTCGCCAAAACCTACTCACAAAGTGACCCCCGACGCTATACCGTATCGGTAACCACTACCGCACTGAAAGTTCTGGAAATGAAGGATGCTTCAGACGCAGTGAAATATCAGGAAATCTTTGCCGCAATGCCTGAAAGTGATTTTAATAAAGTTGAAGAAGGACTGACTATTCTTATGGGTTATCTAGATCTCAGCGGAGACCGACACCATGATTAAACAAACCTTTGAATTTGATTCATTCGGCCCCTGGATCCTTGAAATCAAAGACCGACACAAACTTCCCCCTCTTTTTGCTTCATATAACGAACTTACAGCAACAGCGCGCCTGCTCTTTAAAATTCCACGCGGTATTGAACGGCGCAGAGCCAACCCTGATATGCATCTTTATGATATGGTTGTCGGGATCTTCCCTGGCAGACTTCTGATTTTACAGCGTGATAACAATTCTGTTATCGAACGCTGGATCGAATTAAACGACATAAAATACATTACAGTTACCGAAACTCTGCTCTCAGGAAGAGTAATATTTTATACCACAGATGATGAGATCACAATAAAGTACAATACCGTATCCCATGAGATAATCACCAGATTTCTCACTATACTCCGCAGCCTACAATATCGTGATAAGCTGAAACTGCCACTTCCGGAAATCAACTTCAGGACCGCGGATATTGATATCCTATATTATAATCTGCTCAGAGAAATGAAAACTCAGGAACCGGATAACAGATTTATTGCGTACCAGCCAAACTTTATAATTCCTCTCAAGAACAGCTTCTGGAAAAAAATTTACTCCCGAATTTCTACAATAAAATGTTACGCCAGTACCGTTTTTCTGATCAACTCCTCAGAACTTATTATTATTGACCGCAGCACTCAGGTTAGAAAAGGTAAAGACTCAACTTACTCATATACTTTCACTTATATTCCTATTGCAAATATTGCATCCATTTCGCTGGACACCATACCTGCTGCTCAGGAAATTTACCGCCTTACAATAAAGCTCAGCACCTACAGCATGGAATTTTATCTAAATACCGAAGAACAAGGTATAACACAGATGTCACAGGCAATAAACAACCTTGATATTTACTCCGACACTTCAACTTTTGTTGCCGATAGCTGCATTTCAAACGACTAAATAAGCAGCTGAAGCCTCACAAACAAAGACCAGAACCAAATAATGGCAACAAATCGATACCAGAGGGAACCCCGTTTTCTCTGGTATCACTTTACTCCCACATCATAACTTTATAAAAACCTTATAACCCTGACAAACAGATAATCCCTCTATTAAAAACTTACAAAATTCCCAGCACAATACACACCTGTACCATAAAGTATAAATTAAAAATCCCGCATTTTACAGCCGAGTGATAACAGGTTACTGAATTCATACAATTACCCAAGCCATAATTATTGCTCTCTGCAATTATTTAATTATAATTATTCTATCAATTATTTTTTTAAAGGATAATCTATGTTTATTTTTACAGAGCCATATATTTCTGATCTAGTCAAAGATTTTATTAACAGTGATAATGGAGACAACATTCTCCAGAATGACTTCCTGGCCGATTATTCATTCAACAATCAGCCGGCTTTTCTCACTGAAAATGACGCTGCAGAGAAATTAGCCAACGATGACGGACGCTGGATTTATTCAAATACCGAGAACGCACTGGTACTACTGAATAAAATACTCCCTGCAAATCATCGCCTCCGTAAATGCATAGAACTCTTTAAAAACAAATCACTGTTCCGTCAGAGATATAAAGATATCTTCCCAGGAGTTTCTTTTCTAACCATGAGTTTGAATGATCTTCTGAACTTTAAATTCTCGGATTTCGGGTCTCCTTTTATTATCAAGCCCGCCGTTGGTTTTCTTAGCGCCGGTGTATACCGGGTAAATAGCCAGCAGGAACTGACCAGAGTACAAACCGAAATTGTTGATGAAATGGACAGTATTGCCGGAGTATTTCCAAAATCAGTTTTAGACAGTTCTAAATTTCTTATTGAAAGTGTTATTGAAGGGCGCGAATTCGCTATTGACGCATATTTTGATGACAACTCCGAACCGGTAATTATCAATATTTTCGAACACATCTTCCGTGATAATGCCGATATGAGCGACCGACTATATACCTGCTCAACCACAATAATCAAAGAGTGGCTTGAACCATTCACCGACTTTTTGCATAAACTGCAGTCTATTACCGATCTTCCGGGGTTTGCCCTTCACGCCGAAGTTCGGGTAACAGCCTCCGGTGAAATCCTGCCAATTGAAGTGAATCCGCTCCGCTTTGCCGGCTGGTGCTGTACCGATCTCTGTTACTGGGCTTACGGAATCAACCCCTATACCTATTTCGCTACAAAACAAAAACCTGACTGGCAACAGCTATGTGCAGAAGATGACGGTAAAATTTACGGTATGTCTGTAATATCCAGCCAGCATGTTAAAACCGCCAAAGATTTTAATTATAACGCTCTCGCAGAACATTTCAGTGATATCAAGGAAATACGCCGTATAGACTTTACCTCTTATCCACTCTTCGGTTTCGCTTTCTTCGCAGTTGACAAATCAGATTCTGCATTTTTAAATTGGCTGTTAAACGAAGATTTTAAGGATTTCTGTATATTTTAAACCGTAAAATATTTTTTACAGATGCAGAAATACAACCTTTTCTGCATCTGTTTTATTATAAATTCTTAATTTCACACAAAATAACCGGAAAAAATATACTCTCCATTATAACCATAACATACTAATATACTGAATGTTATGTATCTCTCATTTTAATTATCACAAAATTTTGATAAATAATTTTTATAATAAACTTGACTTTTATTAAAATTAGACTAAACTAACTATATAAATTAGATAACACTAAATTAATTACCCAAAACTAATCAAGATCTATAAATTATATGCTGTTATTATTTTTACTTAACAAAAGCACACACCGGAGAATATATATAAACATGATAAAACACACAGCTGCTTCCTGCCAACACTCAGATGTACCTGTAATTATCAATAATTATTATTGTCATTAATATATATATAGGAGGAATCAAAAATGCATTGCAATTCCGAGGTTATAGCCTCAAGTTCTATCGGTAGTGTCGTTTGTTGTGAGTGCGGTAATGTCGCTGTGAACATTGGTGATAAATCAATTCTGGTTCCCAAAGGTTCGTTTACAAAGTTTTCTGCTATGATAGATGTAGCTTACGCCAATCTCGTTTCTAATGAATTATCTAAATATGGTCATTAAGTAAAGTTCTAACAAACACCAGTGATGTGGGAAATCCTGTTTCTCCATTACAAAAACCGCTGAGCCCTTGTTTCCCTGCAAGGGCTTTTTTTATTACCGTTCATTAATCTTAAAATTCCGCAACAGACATGCACCCCGTTCAGCAAAATTGCCATGAATTCTAATAGCTATATGACCAGCATCAAGTTTATCACGGTCAGTCACGCGAAATATCTCCCTCCCGTTTATACTCAACCAGAACCGGCTCAACCTGCGCCCGACCTCTACTGTATTAAAAACGCCTGGTACCAGCAGATTTTCAGCAACCTCAGCCAGCAAATCATTTCCTGGTAGTTTTAGCAGCTGCGGATGTTGATTATCCGAACTGTTACCGAAAGAAAAATAGTAACTCTTTACACTAAAAACCCAGAATTTTCTATCACCGCTGTAATTATAAGGAATATTCAACGACTCTCCATCTTCACTGTTATTTGCTGACATCATGACATTAACAACAGTTAGAGGATTCAGCGGCATAATTTCAAAGCTCAGCACTACTCTTTTAGAGTAAGACTTTGATGACACCAATACCACGCCGTCACTGTCTTTCTTCTCACGCAAATAAATAATATGGTTACTAAGTTTCTTCTCGCCTTTACCATACATGGTCCATTCATAGCTTATAGAATCTGTCAGCTCCTTTTCCTCCGCTCCCAGTACAACTCCATTTAAAGCAAAAGAAACAAGAATCACTCCAACAATAATGCAGCCCCACATTACAAATTTACTCATTCTGGCAGCAAACATTTCAAACTCCTCTCTAAATAGCATAGATCATAACTGATATTATCAATAATATAGTAAACCCTCAAATATCGCTGAAACATATTCACAACACCATTAATTATAGCAATAGAGCTGCAAAATCAAAAATAAAGGTCGCTCCAGCTGCATAAATCATTTTACACAAACATATTTCTAGTCTGATGTAAACTTACGATATCAATAATTTATATTATATAGAGTTATAGTTTTAACCCAAATATTCTGCCATATGCAAATACTGTTATTACTTATTACTACTCAAATAAAAAAGGGTATTGCCAATTACGGCAATACCCTTGAAAAGCAGAAAACAAAACTTTTATAAATTTTTGACGCTTTCAGCAAGTTGAATTCGCAACACCGCACGCATCAAAGATAATTGCGCCCGATCAACATCGACAGGAAGATTATCACCCTTACTTACACTGACAGACTCAAGCAGCTTCTCCGCTCTTTTCTTCGCTTCCTGAGCACGGTCAAGATCAATATCATCTGCAAGTTCAGCAGAACTGGCATACACAGTAAGTTCTTCACCATTCATGTCAAGAAAACCTCCATGAACAGCCAGACTGACATCCTTCTTTTCATCGTCTTTCAACTCAACCAGAGTCATCATCCCAACCTTAAGAGGCGAGAGAAAAGGCTCATGACGTGGCTGTATTTCAAATTCTCCACTCACACCATTAGCGATCAAGTCAACAACCTCACCTTCAAAAACCGACTTCAAAGGTGTGATTATTCTGCACTTGAAAGACACAACCTCTTCATCACTCTGCACTTTATCATCAACCACAATAATCACCTCATATTGTTATAAGAATCAGAAGTTAAACAGCAAATCCGCAAATACCAGTAGTAACAAATTACACTGAATTACAACATAAACGCATAATAGAACCAGTATTCGAAAATTCCTCCGGCCTGAATAGAAACTACTCAGCAAGCTTCTTGGCCTTTTCGCGCACTTCTTCAATATTACCACAGTACAGGAATGCCTGTTCAGGCAAATCATCACACTCACCTGATAGGATCTGCGCAAAACCTTCAACAGTCTCGGTGATAGGCACATAACGTCCTTCCATGCCGGTAAACTGTTCAGCAACAAAGAAAGGCTGACTCAGGAAGCGCTGTACCTTACGTGCTCTGGCTACGGTTATTTTATCTTCATCAGATAGTTCATCCATACCGAGAATAGCAATAATATCCTGCAATTCCTTGTACTTCTGAAGAATTTTCTTAACATCTGTAGCCACACTGTAATGCCTCTCACCGACAATACGCGGATCAAGAATTGTAGAGCTGGATTCTAGCGGATCCACAGCCGGATAAATACCCAAAGCCGCAATCTGACGTGAAAGTGCGGTCGTAGCATCAATATGTGCAAAACAGGTCGCAGGTGCAGGGTCAGTATAGTCATCAGCCGGCACATAAATCGCCTGAATGGATGTAATTGATCCCTTTTTGGTTGAAGTAATACGCTCCTGCAGCGCCCCCATCTCTGTTGCCAGAGTTGGCTGATAACCTACAGCAGACGGCATACGTCCAAGCAACGCTGACACTTCAGAACCTGCCTGTACAAAACGGAAAATATTATCAATAAAGAGCAGTACATCCATACCCTCTTCATCACGGAAGTATTCCGCCACCGCCAGAGCGGTCAGCGCAACACGCAGACGAGCCCCAGGAGGTTCATTCATCTGACCGTAAATCAGCGCAGTTTTATCCAAAACGTTTGATTCCATAAGCTCAAGCCAGAGATCATTACCCTCACGGGTACGTTCACCCACACCGGCCATAACTGATCTACCACCGTGCTCCATAGCAATAGAACGAATTAGCTCCTTCATCACAACCGTCTTACCCACACCGGCACCACCGAACAAACCAACCTTGCCACCCTTTGGAATAGGCTGAACCAGGTCAATAACCTTGATACCTGTCTCAAGGAGTTCTGTTGAGGTTGACTGCTCATCAAAGGTAGGAGCCTCACGGTGAATCGGATACGCCTTATCCGCGTTGATAGGACCTAGTCCATCAACCGGCTCTCCGGTAACATTCATGATACGGCCCAGAGCTTTCTCGCCTACAGGTGCCATAATCATATTACCGGTATTGACTACATCCATTCCACGCATCAGACCATCGGTACTGCTCATCGCAACCGTACGCACACTGCGTTCACCAAGATGCTGAGCAACCTCCATGGTAAGCTTTTTACCATCGGCAATATCGACTGTCAGTGCGGTATAGATATCAGGTAGATTATCGACATCAAATTCCACATCAACAACAGGCCCAGCGATTGATTTAATTTTTCCAAACGTTTTGTCTTGCTGTATCATTTTTCATCTCCGAATATTTCGGTTAAACATTCTTCATACTCGTCATTTAATAAAAACAGTATTACTCGCACTCCGGCGAATACTGATTATTCAAGTGCATTAGCACCACCTACAATATCAATGAGCTCAGAAGTAATACCTGCCTGACGAGCTCGGTTATATAACAAAGTCAGCGAATCAATCATTTCATCTGCAGAATTAGTCGCACTGTCCATCGCCGCCATACGTGCAGCAAGCTCTGCAGCATAGCTCTCAATAATAGCATGATAAATCTCTGTAGAGATATAATGTGTTACCAGTGAAGTGAGAGCCTCTGCCGGGTTTGGTTCGATCGTATATACCGGACGAATATAACCTTCCTTCTTCTCTACCGCCTCAGCTTCCGCAGCTATCTCTTCAAGATTGAGCGGCATCACCCGTTCTACAGTAGGAACCTGTGACATACGAGAGACAAAGCGGTTATAAATTATATTAACCTCATCAATCCTCTCACCTTCATCTTTACTCAAATAAAGAGCCATCAGACGTCTGGCAATATCACCGGAAAGAATAAACGAAAGTTTATCAAAGACATCATACCAGCTCTTCAACACATTCTTTTTATCTTTATTCAAACCCCAGATAGCCCGCTTACCTATCGCAAAGAAAACATGATCTACATCAGAATTCTCAGTACTGAATTTAATTGCTTCTCTGACAATATTATTATTAAAACCACCGCACAAACCACGATCACCGCCAATAACAATTGACAGTACCCGCCGGCGTTCACGCGGTTTCAAGAGAGGATGTTCATCTCCGAAAAGATTACTTGCTATCCCGGAAAATATTGCAGCAATTCCCTGGGAATAGGGTCTGACACTCTCCATCTTACCCTGCGCCCGATTGAGCTTAGCTGCCGCAACCATCTTCATAGCACGAGTAATTTTTTGTGTGTTTTTGACCGAATTAATACGAGTCAAAACCTGCCTAGCCTGTGCCATAGAAATACCCCAATTTATTTAAAACCAAAATATAAAATATAATGTTTCACTACCGAGAATTAACTGCTTATACAGGAATCTGCTTACTCAACAAACTTTCCCTTAAATTCTTCAATAGCAGCTGTAAGCGCATCCTTATTCTGGTCACTCAATTGTCCGGTAGTCTTGATATCATCAAGAATCTGTGATTTCTCATTACGCAGATACTCCAGCAGTTCACCCTCAAAGCGGCCGATAGATGCGACCTCAAGCGAATCAAGCGCGCCTTCAATACCACTGAAGATAGCGACAACCTGCTCCCATACAGGCAGCGGACGATACTGCTGCTGCTTGAGCATCTCTACTAGTCTTTCACCACGAGCCAACTGCCTCTGAGTTACCAAATCAAGATCCGAACCAAACTGTGCAAACGCTTCGAGCTCACGATACTGAGCAAGATCAAGCTTCAAACTTCCTGAAACCTTCTTCA
Organism: Planctomycetota bacterium; assembly: GCA_963677015.1. GTDB lineage: Bacteria > Planctomycetota > SZUA-567 > SZUA-567 > SZUA-567. Next base: position 235,917 of record OY781533.1, on the reverse strand, counting down.
TTGCTTTTATCTGAGCGGCTCCACCTACACGTGACACGGAAATACCCACATTCATCGCCGGCCGAACACCAGAGAAAAAGAGCGAACTTTCAAGGAATATCTGACCGTCAGTAATTGAAATCACATTGGTTGGGATATATGCAGAGACGTCACCAGCCTGAGTTTCAATAATTGGTAAAGCTGTCAGCGAACCGCCACTTGAAGGTATTTTAGCAAGCTTTTTACCTGAAAGTGATTTTACCGCTTCACTGGCCTCCTCAAACCCTGGGACACCAACATAAACCATACCTTCAGCATTTTCCTCAGTCAATGTTGATTCATCAACACTGCTGCCGACAATAACATATTTATTTGCCATCTTAACCGCACGCTCAAGAAGACGTGAATGCAGATAGAACACGTCACCTGGGTACGCTTCACGTCCTGGAGGACGACGCAACTGCAATGAAATTTCACGGTACGCCCATGCATGCTTTGACAGGTCATCATAAACAACCAGAACATGCTTTCCTTTTTCCATAAAATACTCACCGAGAGTAACACCGGTATATGGAGAAAGATACTGCTGCGAAGCAGGATCGGATGCAGTCGCAGCCACAACGATAGTGTAGCCGAGAGCGCCTTCCTTCTGCAGGGTATCAATAATACGGGTCACAGTTGAACGTTTCTGACCGATTGCAACATAAATACAGATCACATCTATATTATCCACAGTCCCGTCCCAACCGTGATTCTGGTTAAGAATAGCATCAAGAGCAATAGCTGTCTTACCTGTCTGGCGGTCACCGATGATCAATTCACGCTGTCCGCGTCCGATAGGTGTCATAGAGTCGATACACTTAATACCGGTCTGTAGCGGCTCTTCAACAGGCTGACGTTCAACAATACCTGGAGCAATTCTTTCAACATGACGTCTTTCATCACTCTCAATCGCACCTTTACCGTCAACCGGCTGTCCGAGAGCATCAACCACACGTCCGAGAAGTGCTTCACCCACAGGAACCTCAGAAATACTTCCTGTACGTTTAACTGTGTCACCTTCACGTATACCGATATCAGAACCGAGTAGAACCACACCGATATTATCTTCTTCGATATTTAGAGCAATTCCCTTAACACCGGTCGGAAATTCAAGCAACTCACCGGCACAGGCATTTTCCAAGCCATGCACACGAGCGATACCATCACCCACCTGCAATACCTCACCAACCTCTGCACGATCAACTTCACGACCAAATGAGGATATCTCCTCTTTGATCAAAGCACTGATCTCCTCGGGTTTGATCTGTACACGCATTTTTACACCCTCTCATTCAATTGAGAAACTTAGTATATTCTGTTTCTATTACCAAACTATTCAAAAAATTTCCTGATTTATTGCATTAACCGATAACAATACAGCTCTGCTGTTTTTAAAGCAGAGTGGCCTCAATTCTATCCATCCTGCCTTTTACAGAACCGTCAAGCATAGTATCACCGATCTTAACCTTGACTCCGGAGAGCAAATTAGGATTAACCCTGGTGTGAAGCCTTACCTTCAGCCCCGCCTTCTTCTCCAAAACCGCCGAGATTTTATTCTCTTCCTCATCAGTTAATTCATAAGCGGATTCAACCTCAGCTGTTATAATCTGCTCAATCGCTGAAGAAATACGGATATACTCTTTAGCGATACGTGTCATCAGCGGTACCCGCCGCTTACGGATAAGAACATTTAGAAATTCAGAAACCAACTCGCCAATATTCAGTTTTTCACACAGGACATCTGTCATCTTGATCTTCTGCTCAAGCGGAACAACCGGACTGCCCAGATAATCCAAAAGCTCAGGAACAGAGACATCCCCTCCCTCTGGATTGAGTATATCAGCCAAGACAATTACATCGGCATCGGTCTTCTCAATTTCGTTCTTCTCAACCGCCACCTCAGCAAGAGCCTGCGCATACCGTCGAGCAATAACATTCTCAATCATCTACCAACTCCTACGAGTTATTTCTTCATATATACTCAAATTTTATGCATATTCAACAAAACCCTGATGCATAATTAAGAATCAAACCCATAATTTTCAAACACTGAAAAACATCAAACAATCAGTTAATAATTATAGTTCAACATCATCAAGCTGAGCGATAAAATCAGCTACTGCGGCCTTATGATTTGCTTCATTCACCTCACTGCGAAGTATTTTACGCGCTTCCTTCACCGCATGTTCAGCAATCTCCTGCTTGAGTCTGGCAGCAGCGATTTCAATATCTGCATTAATACTGCCCTTAACATTCTTAAGGATCGCCTTAGCCTCTTGCTCAGCAAATTCTTTCTGACGCAAGCGTTCATTCTCTTTTTCAAGTTCAAGATTCTCAAGCAGACGCTTCTTCTCAGCCTCTACCTCATCCACAAGCTTTTCATACTTTGATTTTAAGGCGATCGCTTCCTTCTTTGCCGCTCTGGCTGTTGCAAGTGCTTCAGCCGTATCAGCCGCAGAATCCCCCAGCATCTTTCCGACAGGAGCCCGAAGACCAAAATACAAACCTATAAAAAGACCAAGAATATTAATTACGGTAAAGAAATAAACCCAGTCAATATTCCAGAACCAACCTTTTTTATAAACCTTCAGCTCAGCATAAGGGAAAATCATGCTCTTTTCATCTTTTTCATCAGCAGCGGACAAACCCTTTTTCTCATCACTTTTTATCGCTCTAGCCAACTCAGCAGCGACAGGTAAAGTTAATCTATCGCCGGGTTTTATATCTACCTGTACTCCCTCAAGAGTATCAAAAGAATATTCAGTTTTCGCCCGAAATTCCGCTTCCTCAGCGTTAACGTCCTTGAGCAGTTGCGCGACAGTATCACCACCGGACGGAAATGATTTCTGCAGCCATTCTTTGGTTGAAATTGTTGTATCACAACCAATCAGACCAACAATATAACAGATCATAAGCACCAGATAAATTGCCCCGTAAATCTTGAAAGGCAGCATATTTATTCCGGACTTCTTTCCTTCACTCATGCTCTATCTCCCTTTGTCACCTGGGTCACGATATCCTGAGCCAATTCACTAACCATACCCCTCAGTGTATTCTCCACCTCAACCAGCTTTTCATGAAGTTCCGCCTGTGCCTCTTCACGAATTTTAACCGCTTCATCACTGGCTTCACGAATTACCGATTCGGAATCCAAAGCTATTTCATGCTTGGTCTTACTGAGCGTCAATGCATATTCACGACGAACGTGATCAAACATATCCTTACTTTCACGGGCGAGTTTTTCCGCGTCGACCTTGTTTTTACTTATCTGCTCGAGTCCGTCATCAATCTCTTCTGACCGCTCATCCATAATCTTTACCAGCGGATCAAACATTATTAATTTCAAAGCGGCAAGCAACGCCAGGAAAATAAGCGGCACTATCAGCATTGTACCGGTTTCAATAGAAACCACTCCGCCATTTCCGACAACCTTGATTCGGTGAATTCCATTCTCAAGCAGCTTATCAAGAACCGGCTTGCTTAATAACTCTCCAGATTCAGCAATTGTCTTTCCATTACCTGCGATAACATTATCACGAACCTGATAGCTCATTCCGGCAAGCTCAATAACATGTTCAGGATCACGTACAGAAAGTTCCTGAGCCAGACTAGGCTTCTCCTTGACAATATCAAGATAATCAGCAGCAACCAGAGTATGAGTAGGCGCATAACTGTGATCAGCACCAAAATGGAAACCGTCCTTATCAGGCTGGTATTCAGCTTTTACCAGCTCATTAAGACGTTCATCTCTAGCTTCTTTGTTTGAGTCCCACTCCTGGATACTCATCCCACCCAGCACATCAATATTTTTGTCGACGTACTGCGGAAGATCGATAAAGCCAAAGTTCTCTGCCGAACCGAAACAATAGGCAACAAAGACTACCAGTACCAGAATGATAAAAATAAGCTTCTTCATTTTTTTGCTTTCACAAATTTCAGCAACCAAAATAACTTGCGACAGAGCATAATTTCACATACATATGGAAATTCATTACCCTAAATCACAAAGCGTTATACATGACATTCAGGTCATAATACATACGAACATATCCGGGAGAACCGCCAATACATGAACTAACACTGCATTTCAAAGACAGTAAAGTCACATGGAATAACACAAACAATAACTGTTTGTGACAGCCTGTGCAGTACCCGCCGGATATATATCAACGAGTCGCCGTATCAGCTGCCAACACTATATAGAAGCAGTGCAATAACCAACGAATAAATACCTGTTGATTCTGATACAGCCTGACCAACAAGCATAGTACGGAACAGAGTACTGTATTCCTCTGGACGACGGGAGATTCCTTCACAGGCTTTTCCTGCGGCAAAACCTTCACCTACACCTGGACCAATAGCTCCAAATCCCATACATATCCCCGCTCCTAAAAGTGCTGCGCCTTTGATGATGGCATCGCTATCGATTTCAGCCATAATACACATCTCCTAATGATAAATACAAACAAAGGATAAATTTTTTTATCTGCATGCTCACGCAATAACGCTCACCAGCAGATAAACAATTCCGTGGCAACCTGCCACTTCCTGTTACAATTACAATATTAACTTCAACCATCGAAATTCAACTGCTGCAAACTTTTATTTCTTTGGCTCTAAAACCTCAACAAACTTGATTCATATTACGCTTTATGCAGTGAAAAGCAGCAAACTGGTTACAAACGCAAATACCGCCGGTGACTGTGCTACCCCTACCCCGACAAAATAAGCATTGGTAAGTTTCTGAGCAAATCCGGGATTTTTTGCCAGACCTTCACAGAATTTACCCCCGACAAAACTGCTGCCGAGCCCCGGTCCCATCGCACCTGCACCCATACAAATTCCAGTTCCCAGCAAACGGCAGGCATGTCTTACCTGATCCGAAAGGCCAAAGGTTGCATATTCCTCACCGCCGCCATATATGAGCAGAAAGCTGACAACAAGTGAGAAAAGCACCGGTGTCTGTCCCATGGCCTGTCCAACGATCATCATGATCGTAACCTTTCCGGACTCCTTGGGGCATCTGGCCATAGACTCCACTGCATCAGAACCGAGCAGCCCATTTCCAGCTCCAGAACCGAGTGATCCCAGACCAATACTTATACCGGCAGCCAAATAAGCCGCCGCCTGAGCATAACTTGTACCGGTGAGTAATTTCGCACCGCCGATATTATATAGTATCAACGCAATAACCAGCGCAAAGATTGAAGGGTTACTGGCAACAGCCTGCCCTATAAGCATTCCGCGAAATAATGACGAATTTTGTGAAGGCTGCTTCGCTATTCCCCTCGCAGCACCCACTCCCACATAACCGATACCCCAGCCGGAACCAATAGCACCAAAACCCATTGCTATTGCGGAACCAAAGTACGCAGCCATATTTGCAACATTCATTTCAGTCATTTTCAAACCTTACACTGATTAAACCAGAATCAACAAAATAATTTATTCCAACCCCGCCACGTCTAATTAATCGCAATGACAGCAGAGATCTTCACTAACAGTATTTCTTCCTACAATCAGGCTTGAGCATTAAAAGCTTCCAGTTCCTCCTCTGGATCTTCCGCAGCTCCGGAAGAAATATAAGTAAGAGCGAGCATAGTATAAACAAAAGCCTGAACAGTACCGACAAACACACTGAAATATCCATAGAGGAATGGCGGCAATATGACATAATAAACCAGCCCGGACACAACCGAGATAATCACAGCACCACCGAAAATATTACCGAAAAGACGGAATGATATAGAGACAACCTCAGCAACTTTACCGACAAGATTCAGCGGGAACATGGCAATACCGATAACACCGCCGGGAGAGAAATAATCAAGCACATAACCTTTTACGCCATTATACTTAATTGCGGAACCATGTCCGACAAGCAGCACAAACAGCAGCGCCAAAGACAGAGTTGTACTTACATTGGAGGTAGGCTCTTCAGGCTCAGGGATATAAAATCCGCTGTCATGAGCGCCATTACCATTAGTATCAATATATGGCTCACCCGGATCATAAAGACCATTACTGTTATAGTCAGTAAAATCCTCTCCGCCGATATAGAAAGAAGGAGTCGGGATAAGCCCCATCATATTGGAAGTCCAGATGAAGAGAAAGAGTGTCGCCAGTGCGGCAAGATAGATCCGGCCTCTTTTCTTCGTGCCGAAGCCACTCTCTACCAGATCATCAAAAGCATGGATAATCTTCTCCAGAAGCATCTGCGCTTTACCAGGATTCTCTTTGGAAAGACCGCGACTCCAGATAAAGCAGGCGACAAAAACAATCAAAGCGGCCAAAGCTGAAAAAACAACCGTCGCCTGTTTAAATTTCAATCCCCACAATTCCAGAGGCAGAGGAGGGCTCAACGGATCACCCGCGAGGGCTTCTGCTCCAAATACAACCAATCCTATGCAGAGTATTGTGTAGACTTTGTTTCTCACCCTATTCCTCCGTATCAGAGACATCCTTCAGCGGCGGACGAAAGAATCCGTCGGCCATAAGCACGGCATTAGGCAATACCAAACCCGCCAGAGTCGTCCAGACATTCAAAATATCAAAACTTTTACCGATATACTTGTTTACCAGAATAGCTGCAGCTAAAAAAGCAATCATCAGAACGTTTGTCTGGAATCCGGTCTTAATCGGCGGATTTTCCGGATGCTGCGAAAAACGGTATATCGCCAGCACCTTTATTCTCAATACTATCAATCCACCAACAACACCAAAAATCAATCCCGTAGCCAACTGCCATTTATCTGGAAAAATAATCAGTAGAATTACTGACGCCACCACCGCAACAACTATAGCCGCAAGCATGACAATTCTCTGATATTTGACAAAATTATCCATTTATCTCGCCTTACTCTCATAGTGAGAGAAGAATTGTTTTTACTGTCTTTATTCACTGCCACAAACTGAATACCTAACAAAAAAGGTGCTTATTGCGGCAATTCATCTTCCACAGAAACATCAGTCTCGATACCCTCATTACCGATGTTATTATTTTCCCCGCTTATAATCTCATTTTCATCTTCTGCTTCTTGAGCTTTATGATTTCGATACAGCTTTTCAAGCAAAAAAGAAACCCGCAGATAAGCCCAGTACATCGCAACTGCTGCTCCGGCAAAAGTACAGACAATTATCCCGGTAGCTCCGATGTGAAAATACTTATCCAGAAGAAAACCCAACCCTGAAAAACCGCCTATACAAGCCACTACTGCAAAACTCAGACTAGCCATAGAACGCAAAAGAGTTGGCAATTCGCTTTCTCTATAGCCATCTTTTTTTTCATTCATAAACGGCCTCGATAAAGCTTCAAAGATACTCCTGTTCAAACAACTTCTTTTTATTGTTACTCTTTAGCTAAATTTAGTCAAGAAAAAAACTCTGTAAAAGAATTCTATTTTTCTTATCAACAACAACTCAAGCCTTTTATTTACAGCACATATTACTAATTAATTTTTTTTGTTTTAATCGATATTCTTTTAACAAAACAAACTGTATGTTCATTAGCTAAAATCAAAATTGAAACGGTGTTTCATTTCTAAACAATAATAGTGGGCGTAAAAATCCACCCACTATTAGCTATTCATTCAAACTAAAAATAACGTAAATACAGATAAACTGTAGATATCACCAGACTAAGCAGCATAAGAGGCAAACCATACTTGGTAAAATCCATAAATGACAACTTATATCTGTTTTTATGAGCGATCTGCGATACCACAACGTTTGCAGAAGCGCCAATAAGCGAGCCATTACCACCAAGACATGCACCGAGAGCCAGAGCCCAATAGAGAGGATGTGAAACCTGCTCCTGCGACAGCCCGGTACTTGCCACATAATCCGGAATAATTATCTGAAGCAGCGGCATCATTGCTATAACCAGCGGTATATTATCAACGATAGCAGAGAAGATCGCACAGAACCAGAGAACGGCCATTGTAGTCAGAAGCAGATTACCGTGTGTCAGCTCAATAACAGTTGCGCCTAACAGCTCGAAAACACCGTTATGCTCCAACGCACCGATAAGCATAAACAGACCGATAAAGAAGAAAATAGTTCCCCATTCAACATGCTCAAGAACCTGATGAACATCAATACCGCACACAACAGCCATAAGCAGTGCGCCGCCAAGAGCAATAATACCCGGTTCAACATGGAACATATGGCCGACAAAGAAACCGATGATAACCAGACAGAATACAGGCAGTGCCCGGCGCAACACCTTCGGATCAATTATAGCTTTCTCAGGGTGCGCTTTCATTACACGTTCACGGATGATTTCAGGAACATGCATACGCTTTTTGAATAACGGAATAATAATCACCAGTGAAATACCAACGATAATAAGCACTGGAGGTGTAAGATTTGTAATGAAATCCATAAAGCTCAAACCAGCTTTAGACCCGATCACGATATTTGGGGGGTCACCCACAAGTGTTGCAGTACCGCCAAGATTGGAGAATACTGCTTCAAGAATAAGTACCGGTACAGTTGGAACTTCCAGAATCTGCGTAACCAGAATTGTAATCGGTGCAATCAGAATTATGGTGGTCACATTATCCAGCATCGCTGAAAGAAAAGCCGTAGCAACGAGAAAATTGATCAGAATCACCATACCGCGACCTTTGGCCTTCTGCGCCAGCACAATCGCAATCCACTCAAATAAACCGGTCTTAGAGAGGATATTAACAATGACCATCATACCTGTCAGAAGAAAGATAACATTCAGGTCGATCATATTCAGCAGCCCCGGCACTTCATGCCCGGTCTCCGGATCTAAATGCATGGTATATGGAGCCAGTCCAAGAATTATAACCACCGAACTGCCAAGAATTGCTGCAGCACATTTATCGATTTTTTCAGTAGCGATAAACACATAAGTCACTGCAAATATTAATATTGTCAGGACCATTGGATCGCTAAGCCAATCTATAAAACCCATTTTTTTTCCTTATTTTAATATTCTATCGCTAGAACTAGAAGTTAATAATCTGATCCAGAACGTCTCCCTGATCGATTACACCCAGAAGAATTCCATTCTCCACCACATATACTTTTGGCTGTTTCATAGTTGTCAGCGCAAAAACAATCTCCAAAAGGGTCGCATCCGACTCTACCGCACAATAATCCTGAGTCATTACAGTACTGGCAGAAGAATGCGCTTCTTCAAAGAAATACTTCTCAAATGGATCGAACTCACTAATGAATGATACACTCTTAAGCTGAGTAAAGAAATCCGGCAGACCAAAGTGAAATAGACGTTCACAGGTAATATGACCACAGATCTTTTTGTCCTTATCAACTACCGCTACTGCGATAAGGCGATTCTCAGACATCGCCCGAGTCACCTCACGCAGACTCATAGCCGGAGTTATGTGATAAATAGGTTCATGCATAATATCTTTCGCAGTTATTGTTATATCAAGCTCAATATCCGCATTTTCTATCGTATTAAAGAGATCTTCAGCATTTTCAGCACTGACAACCGCCTTACGAGCCCGTTCGCCCGCAAAATATTTGCATATCTGCGACATCACTTTTAGTGCTATTGTCGGATTCTCAAGAGGAGTAACCGCCATACAGGCGAAGTTAACCTTTTCTCCACTGTCTGCCTCAAAATCAACCGCCTCCTTAATTACGACAATTACAATTGCCGGCATACTCAACCCGGCAACACGGGCATGGGGAAATGCAAATCCCCCACCCATAACAGTTGGCATCTGCCGCTCACGTGTAAGCAGTGCTCCACGCAGTTCGCGACGTTTTTCATCTGGTTTCCCAGCCAGAGCCTTGGATTTATATGCCACTTCCAGCATAATATCCAGGAGTTCCCATTTATCCTTGACAGAATCCAGGATCAGAACTGACTCCTTGGTCAGGTATTTAGTAATATTCACTGATTATCACCTTTCTTATCATCGAGATAACCCATTATTATTTCATAAAAATTAATCTGTCCAGTTATAATCATGTCATCATCAACTACCGGCAGTTCATTTATGCGCTCACGCATAAAGATTCTAGCCACTTCAGACAGACTATTAGACTCTTTTACATAGAGATTTGTCTCACCCATTACATCAGCTGCATATCTGGCATCTGGACTTGTAGATTTTCCTTTGAGGATATTACTCCCCTGCTCTACAAGCGCTGTATAAGGGAAGAGATATTCGACCATTTTATTCATACGGATAGCGCCCAGAAACTTTTTGTTTTCATCAACAACATATACATGGCGTGTACGCAGATCCGAAACAATGCTGGCACAGACACTATCCAGGTCATCATCCTCTCTTACAAGAGTCGGATCCTTAACTAACAAATGCTGAACATCTTTGACCTTCTTCCTTCCTAATAACAGCTCATTATCCATAACCTTCTCCCAAAACTATATCTATAATAAGCACAACAAACCCTAATACATTATATATAATATTTTATTTATACCGCACCCTGTCTGCGAAGCAGCTCTTCAGCAACACGCTTGCGGATATGAGCCCGACGAACCATACCGACCGGCAACAGCTTATCTTTACTCTCCACAACCGGCACCTGATCAAGATTCATATCGTCCAGTTTCACCAGAAGATCATTAACCTTGACACTAGGACTGATAGTCATATCACAACTCTCCATAACGTCCTGCACTACCAGCCAGGTCCAGGCTTCATGATCAGCAATAACCTCCTTCATAGAGGCGAGTGAGACCATGCCGCATATCAGACCATTGCGGTCAACTACCGGATAAACCAGAAAATCGTCTTCAGAGAAACGTGAAATAGCATCTTCCAGGCGCATACTCTCGACGAGCGGATTGATACCGCTTTCCATCACCGCCTCGACATCCATCTGTGCTACAACATCTTCTTCAGTTATATTTCTTCCAGCCTCTTTTGAAGCGAAAGCGGTATACTTAACCATTGGAGGACCGATAACCTGCACAATAAGCGTTGTCGCAGTAACAGCATAGATAATAGCATCGCCAAGAGACAGATCGCCGAGCAGCATAACATTATCAAGTTTACTGCCAGCCATAATTGACAGACCGATTGCTACACCGCCCTGACAGAAAAGACCCAGTCCCAGATATTTAGAGACTACCCTTTCACTCTTGGAGATCTTTGCCCCCAGCCAGGCACCTGAGAATTTACCCAGACTTCTGCCGACTACATAGATTCCGACAATTGCCCAGAGCCAGACCGGCATACTTCCAAGACCCAGACGCGCCCCGACAAAGACAAAGAATATGACATAAATCGGAGCTGAGAAACCTCTGAGAAGCTCAAAGCCTTTCTTGGTTCGTACCGGACACAGATTAGCAGCGACAAAACCCATCATCATTGCAGCCATTATCACATCCATACCCAGCATATCAGCAATAGCAATAACTAGGATAAGCAGCCCAAGAGTAAAGCCCATACTCTTCTCAGACTGATGAAACCATTTCAGCAGAAAATTCAAGAGCAAAGCTCCAAGAAGACCTACCAGTAAAGCTCCGAAAATTTCAATACAGACATCAAGTGCCTGATGTGCAATTGAGGCCTCACCACCTGAAATCATCTGCGCTGCACCGGTACCAAGACCATAAAGAGTCATCGCCAGCGCATCATCCAGAGCAACAATAGCGGTTATTGAAGTAGTGAGAATACCTTTGGAACGATACTCCCACAGAACATCAACTGTTGAAGCCGGGTCGGTTGCTGAAGCGATAGCACCAAATACTATACCTGCCGCCAATGCAGCCGAAAATGTTGCCCCCATTGAGAGCAGAAAGAAAATTGATGCCGCCCCGACAAGTACAAAAGCAGTAACACCCTCACCGAGCAGAATAGCGGCGAACTGTTTTCCATATTTCTTAAATTCATTTATATCAAGTTCACCACCAACCAGAAAACCAATAATTCCGAGTGCGAACGTATTTAAAGGCGTAAGCGTTCTTATCGCATCGGTAGTGATAATCTCCGCGCCACTCTCACCAACCAGCAGACCAATTACAATATATCCAAGAACCTGTGGGACTTTTATCTTCTGAAAAGCCCAGGCTCCAAGCATACCGCCAAAGACTGCGAGGCCGATAATAAAGAGGTATCCTAATGAGATATCTGACATTTTATTATCTCCTATTCAATCTAACAAAAAAAACTCCACTTTCATCACAGATATCCGCTCTTTAAAGCAGAATACCGGCAACGTCCGCTGGAGTCTTGGCCTGTACTAATTTTTTACGAAGATCTTCATCTTTAAATTTAGCTGCTATCTGCGAGAGAAGCTTCAGATGCTGCGCATGCTGATCTGTATTTGCCGCTATCATAAAGATCACCTGCACGGGCTTCGCATCAATCGTATCATAGTCATCTACCGGCTGAGTGGTTATACCCACAGCCATAACCAGATCTTTCACTGAATCAATACGCACATGCGGTACAGCAATTCCCAGACCGATACCGGTACTCATAAGCTCTTCCCGCTTGAAAATACCATCGAGTAGCTCTTTTTTATCCTGAACATTTTTGGATTGACTTATCAGCTCTACCATATCAGTAAGCAGCTCAACCTTTCCAATCTTTTCAGAATAAATCTTGATCATATCCTCGCACAACACATCCTGAGGCAGAACCGGCTCGGATTCCTTCTTTATCTTCTTGTCAACAAACTTGGTCTCCAGCCAGTTATCAATATCACTGCGTCTGAATCTCCATGATGCCCCAAGTTTACCACAAGGTATATCACCCTTCTGCGCCCAGTCATAAATAGTTCTCTCAGCTACCCGCAGATACGCAGCGACATCCTCAACAGTCATCAATTCTGCTGTTTGATCACTCATTTTTTCACCTCTTTATTATAAAAAAACCTTCATATACAAACAGGAAATCCCTGTTATGCACTTAAATATCAATTTATATACACTATAACCCGCAATGAGCATAACTCATTTACAATACAATACCGAAATCAGTGGAAAGATATCACAACAAACAATTACATCAGCATTGCGCAGGCAAAAATACAAAGTTTTATACCTGAAGTATCACACTTTTGCGTAGAAGTACAAATTGATTTCCGCACTTTTGATTATGCGTCTGGAAATGACATACACAGGAATTATTGCCGACAAGATCGTCAGCCAGGTCACCTGCAAAGATATACTCACATCTGAATTCAAATTCAGACTCTTCCTCTGTTTCGCACGAAGCCTCATCATTAGCTTCAGATTCAGAATTAATCAGATTGGAGTATTTAGAAGAAAAAATTTGATTATTTTGAGTTGAATTATTTAGAAGACGAAAAACTGTAGAAGTGTGTTGAGATGAAGCCGCAAAAGCGGAAAAAGAATAAAGAAAGAGAACAACAAAGAGAGAACAGAAAGACACGTACATACACGAACGCCATGCGGAGCATTGCGAACGCAACACGTGTGTTACCAATATCTTTTCATTGATTCTCTGCATAAGCCACTCTCAATAAATAATGATATTAAGCTATTCTTGTGTTTCAACACATATATTTCTAATTATTGTAATGTATTTATCACTCAATGTCAATAGATGCGAAACGATTTAATTGATAAATATCAATGATTTTATTTTCCCAATATATAGCAAATTACATTTAAGTCATTACAATAAAAGGCATAATATATATTATGCTTAAAAATTAATTCATAAATTATACCCCAAAAGCGAACTTTTACGCAAAACAGTACACCGCAGACAGCAGTTACTGTAACTCAACCACCGAAATTTCTATAGATTATTCATACAGCGAAAAATTTATGTGATAAACCGCAGCAACCACGAAATCAATTACAATACTATTATTTACCTGAAACAATATCCTGAAGCAATACTCTAAAATTACCAAGCATAAAGTTATTAAAAACAGTATCACCACCAATATAAATCCTTATATAACAGATTCTTGAATCTCTCATACACGGCATCATCCGGTTAAAATATATAATTTTGCGAAATATCTCATAAAAAATCATTTTTTACTGCAAGTAAACCACACCACTAAAACGTATATAAGAGTTATACCGAGGGACTCCCGATCGCAACTCGGTGGCATCCTGCCCGTGGTCTATCCAGCCACATTAAGGGCAGGATAATTTAAAATTAAAGGGGTTATGGTCTGATAACAGCCATAACCCCTTATTTTATTCGAAATTCAATGCAAAAACACTAACTTAATGCCGCTTTACGTGCCAAAGCCTCTTCTACGGTCTCTTCAACCAGCTTCTTATATTTCATATTCAACTGCTCTGCCTGCGCCAGCGTTTTGGCCTCACTATAAATACGGACAATAGGTTCGGTATTTGACGCGCGAACATGCACCCAGCCATTCTCAAAATCCAGCTTAACCCCGTCGCGAGTATCCACACGCTCTGCATCTTCACCTGCCAAACGCTCAAGCACCGGCGCCAGAACTCGCTTTGAACATGCAACCTTGGTTTTTACAAAATCATAAGTTGGAATCTGTGCAACCAGCTCACTCAGAGTATTCCCGGTCTCAATCATGTACTGTAATATAAGCGCCATACCGGTGAGAGCTTCACGTCCATAGGTAATGCGGGGATCAATCACTCCGCCATTGCCTTCACCACCGGCCGGAGCATTTATCTCAATCATTTTCTCCGCCACATTCACCTCACCCACAGGGGTCCGCACCACCTCACAGCCATATTTAGCAGCGACATCCTCTATCATTCTGGTAGTAGAAAGATTGGTTACAACCGGTCCGGGATTGGTACGCAGAATATAATCAGCAGCCAGACAGAGACTGTACTCTTCACCGATATATTTTCCGTTTTCATCCACAAACGCTATTCTATCAGCATCCGCGTCCTGAGCAAAGCCGATATCACAGTTATTATCAGCAACGACCTTGCATACCTCGGTAAGATTAGCTGCGGTCGGTTCAGGATTACGGGAGAAATTACCATGAGGCTCACAATACAGTTCCTCTACTTCAGCGCCGATTTCACGCAGAAAAGCCAAGGCCAACTCACACCCGGCGCCATTACAGCAGTCCAGAGCGACCTTGAATTTACGCTTTCGCATAGCCTCAACATCAATAAGACCAAGTACTTTTTTCAGATGCCTATCATTAGCAGTTTCATCAAATTTAACCGCTTTGATATGCCTCCAGCCCACCTTGGTTGCATGTCCGCCATAATAAATATCCAGAAGTGCCCTGCCTTCAGCAGCGTTGAGATAAACTCCATCCTGCCTGAAAAACTTTAGGGCATTCCATTCTATAGTATTGTGACTGGCAGAGATAACAATCCCGCCATCAGCTCCAAGGTCGCGAATCATCATTGCCGCAGTAGGTGTACCGACAATACCAATATCTATAATCTGACAACCGGCAGAGAGCAATCCTGAAAACACAGCATGCTTGACCATATCACCTGAAGGCCTGGTATCCCGCCCGACAACGACCGTACCACCATCCACATATGTTCCAAAAGCTTCTCCCAGCCTCACACAAAGCTCAGGTGTAAGATCCGAACCCACAATTCCCCGCACACCGGAGATACCAATCATCAAACTGCTCATTATTTCACTCCATGAAAACTATAAAAAAGACCTGATTCATCTATGATTTTACCTCTATAGTATCAATATACCCGACAATTCAAAGAATAATCTTAAATTTGCTGTAAATATTAAACGGCCGCCAATATCAGGCGGCCGTTTAAAACAAGACAATTCAATACTTATTTTACTGCAGGCAGTTCCGCTGTCTTATCTTTAGCGTCAAGTTTATCAGCTTCCTGCCATTTATCCTTGAAAGAATTATACACCTGAACATCAGGCAAACCTCCAAGTTTTTTACCCATAACCACAATAGCCCGCTGCAAAGCCTCACTGGCTTCAATATCTGCCGGCATATTATTTATTCCTCTGCTTTCACGGACAAAATTAAACAAAGCATTACGCAGTTCCCTGCGGACAATCTCCTTATTCAAGGCAATATCAGGGTATGCTTTTACCAGTATATCATAGAGTTCATCAAAATACGGATAAGCGGCTGTATCATTATTATCAAATTCCATCGCCTTGATAAACGCATCCTTATTCTCATCAAAACGCTTCTCCAGCCAGACAGCTATATCCCTGTTCTCAAGCTGCTTTATACGCAGATCTCTCTCAGCCGGAGTAAACTCTTTCTCTTCCTGCTCTATATGCGGTTTAATACCCTTATCACGACCGTGGATACACTCACCATTAGGAAGATAATACTTGGCGATAGTCAGTTTAAGTCTGGTGTTACCTCTGGTAGTACGTACCGGAAGCAGCATCTGCACCGAACCCTTACCATAAGTTTTAGTACCGACGAGTGTTGCGCGCTTGTGATCACGCAGCGCCCCGGATACAATCTCACTCGCTGAAGCAGAACCGCCGTTCACCAGCACAACCATCGGACCGGTATAGGTCGGATCACCAAGAATTCTGGATTCATAATTACGCTGCTTGGTAATCTTACCCTTACTGAACACGATAAGCTTATTACGCTCCAGAAACTCCTCACAGACCATAACCGCTTCCGACAACAGCCCTCCTGGATTATTACGCAGATCAAGAATCAGACCATCCATACCTTGCTCCAGCAGAGACACCAACGCTTTGTGAAGCTCTGAACTTGTGGAAATTCGACGCTCCGGATCATCCTGAAATCCAGTAAGAAGAATATAACCGATTTTACCCGGCAGCATCTCAGAGTAAATCATCGGCAGAGAGATCATATCCCGTTTTACCACCATTTCCTCTGGAGCATTCCAGCCGGACCGCACTACCTTGACCTTGACCAGAGATCCCGGTTTACCTTTGAGCTTCTTGATTATATTGCTCAACTCCATTTTGGTTATATCTTCACCATCAATCTCGATTATCACATCCATAGCCTTCAGACCGGCCTCATATGCAGGCTTACCCCACATTGGTGAAAGAATGGTGAAATAACCGTCACGCATACCGACATAGGCGCCAATACCGCCATAATCACCATGCATGCTGTTAAGCATTTCCTGATAATCCTCCTCGTCAAGATAATCATTGAAATCGTCTATACTGCGCACCAGCTTTTTAGCAGCAGTAGAAGCCAGATTTTCAGCTTTTAACTGATCAGCTTCATTGGGATCAGTTGTATCGAAAGCATATCTGGTCCGTACCTGCTCAACCACCTCACCAATCAGATCCTTAACAAAATCATCACTATCTACATCCTGAGTATACTCATTATCAAGTTTGAGCAGCAGAGCCGCCTCCTGACCGTTATTACCCGGATCCTGAGCCAGTTCTTCCAGCATAGGACGCGCTTCATCATAACGACCTATTCTGCCTAGGGTAAGCACAGCTTCCTCGGCAGCGACCTTATCAGATGAGTTTTTAGCAATATCCAGCAAAGCATCAAGCGCCGATGGCGCATAACTCAGATTCCATAGGCTCTCAGCTACCTGAATCTTCACCATCTCATTCAGTTTATCGTCTTTTAAAATGCTGCGAAGACGGGCTTTGGCATAACCGCCGCCTTCACGCCCCAAAACATCACAGGCATCAGCACGCCGTGAAAGCGCAACCTGCTCATCACGAATAATATTCTCAAGTTTCAATACCGCCTCACGCTGATATCCAAGATTCATCAACGCATAAGATATGGCTATGCCAGCATTTACAGAAGCACCATCCAGACGTTTATTCATAGAATCCTTATAATCAGCTCCAAGAGCGGCAAGATCCCGCGCACTATCCCAGAGCGGCTCTTCAGTTCCTTCTGGAAGAGTAACCAATATCGCATCTATTCTGGATTCATCAACTTTCTCATCCGCATATAGCCCACTGCCAAAAACAACCGCCGCCAGCAGGAGCACAAGAAACTTTGTATATACTCTTTTCATTTTTCTCCCTTGAATTATATTCACATAGAAATCAGGAGCCGGTAACAGCTCTATAAGATTTTATAAAAGATTGTTCTGCACAGTATACTATATCACAAAACACTGATAATCCCTTCCACGTATATCCAACGATGATATATATTAATATAATAAAAATACAGAATTAATTCGATTTATTTCAGATATTTTCCGATTTTACCATACGATAACAATACAACCGTCATTATTTCTCATTAAATGCAAAAAATGAGCATAACCGCAAAATAATTATCCCCCTACAAAAAATATAAACCATAAATATTAAAATTACTACCCGCGCCGGATCAAATTTCATTGCTGAAAATCCCTTATATGCCCAAATATTTACCACCAACCGACATAATAAAAATCCTCTTGCTAAATAAAAGTAGTTCCATTTTTCAGAAAATACGCTATACTATTTTATTATATTTTGAAAATGACTCATAACATATTTTCTTATAGGTTTGATCTATGGCTGATAGCGACATTGCAATTTATCTTAAAGAAATAAGTGAGTTTAAGCTCCTTAGTGGAGAAGAAGAAAAAGATCTTGCCCGCAAAATCTCCGGCGGAGACAAATGGGCACGTGAAGATCTGATCAGAAGTAACCTGAGACTCGTCGTATCCATCGCCAAAAAATTCACCAATCGCGGCCTGCCGCTGCTCGATCTTATCGCTGAAGGCAACTTCGGATTGATGAAAGCGGTTGACCGGTTCAAAGCCGAAGAGAATAAACGCTTCTCCACCTATGCTTCGTGGTGGATCAAGCAGTCTATTCGCAGAGCTTTAGCAGCAAAAGTAAAAAATGTCAGAGTTCCGGCCTATATGGTTGAACTTGTCAATAGATGGAGGCAAACATCAAACGAACTCAGTCAACGCTACCAGCGCCCTCCCGATCCCAGTGAAGTCGCTGCAATTCTGGATATTCCAGAAGACAAAATTGACATAATCCTTAAAGCTATCGGAGCCAGCTCATCTTCATCATTTACCGGTCAGCGTTTCGGCGATGATGACAGTAATGGCATGGAAGATGTAATAGCGGTGGCTGCTGTGGCAAGAAATGATTCAAAAAGTTCAGGTGCCTACAGTGATGAAGATGAAAAAAAGCTGTTGCTGCTGCTTGATTGCATAGATGAACGTTCGGCACTTATAATAAAACACCGCTACGGTATTGGCGTCAACGACACCATGACTCTGGAAGATATCGGAGACAAAGTTCTCAATAAATCCATAACCAGAGAACGGGTACGCCAGATTGAAACCAAAGCGCTGCGGGAACTACTCAAAATTATCTCCAATGACTGAAATTTTCCATCGGTGAAACCAATAAAATCCAAACTTGAATAGCCAGGGAGAAACATGAACGAAAATCTGTATCTAGAAAAAGAAAAATCCAAGCATAATAAACTTGTTCTTTATATTATTCTTATATCAGTAGCGATACTCTGGGCACTGCTGACACCAAGATTCTGGCCAGACCTATCGCAAAAATACTTTTTTATGCCGATACTGGGTGTGCTGGCGGCAACCGTTGCCAATACTACTCCGGTTGCAGCAGGGATTGTCTACTTCCCCATTCTTACCTTTCTTAAAATTTCACCACTGGAAGCAGTACTGTATACCATGATGATCCAAAGTTACGGTATGGGTATTGGGGCAATACGCTGGTTTATCGAGGATCGCAGACTATTCCTCTGGAAGGTTCTGCCTATCTGCCTGATTTTCGGCGCCGCCGGAGCCTTCTGCTCTACTGTTTATTTTCCTCTTACCAACCCTGCAATTCTGAAGAATGTCTTCAATATAATCTCATTCATTTTAGTAAGTGCTATTTTCTATTCGGTGATCAAGAAACACCGCTATCCTAAAACCTCAATCCCGCTAAATCGCAGAAATGTGATACTGCTGATTATCGCCGCCTACATCGGAGGCGTTTTCGCAGGCTGGCTTGGCTTCGGCATTGACACCGTATTCTACTTCCTGCTTACACTGGTTTTCAGAGTACAGCCGGCAATTGCGATAGTTACCAGTATTGCACTGATGACCGGCATTTCACTTTTTGGTACCGGACTGCATTATATAATTCACCCCGATGTACTACCATGGGGTATCTGGTATTCCGCACTCCCAGGAGTAACTCTGGGCGGCATCTTCCTTGCTGCCTATCTTACTACCGAAGTCACCATGAAAAAATTCTTCATCATATTCATCTTCTTCCTGCTGGCAGAATTCGGAGTAATCACCCTGACTCAGATTACCCTCACTACCCGCTACATTGTTCAGTTTATCATAATCAATGCACTCGTACTCTATCTGGTGTATATTCATATCAGGCTCTTCCGGCAAAGCTATGTAGATTTCTGGATCGCCGCCGAAAATGGTACGATTGATCAACAATAATACAATATAACGATAAACTCGTTATTCAAAAAATTTACCAGATGTAAGGGTTGTTCCTCCGGGGAATAACCCTTATAATATTTATTTATGACTAATAATGAACTGATCGAAAAAGCCAAAAATCTGCCGCAACAACCGGGAGTCTACATTATGAAAGACATCTCCGGAACCGAGATCTATGTCGGCAAAGCCAAGAATCTTCCCAGACGCGTACTCTCTTATTTCCAGAAAAATGACCACACAGTAAAAACGGTTGCGCTGGTTGAGAATATCGTTGATTTCGAGTATGTCGTAACCGAAACAGAGCTGGAAGCGCTCCTGCTTGAAAGCCGGCTTATCAAGGATCTTCAACCCAAATACAATATAATGCTCAAACACAATGAGCTCTATCCCTTTATTGAAATAACCGTCGATGAGGATTTCCCGCAAGTACTGGTAACCCGCAAAAAGAACCACCCTAAATCAAGATATTTCGGTCCTTTCGTTGCCGCCGGTGATCTCAAAGCCTGTATCTCACAATTACAGCGAATATTCAAGTTTCGAGCCTGTAAGCGCAGGATGAACGCTGGTGACAAAAAAGCTTTTCACCAGCGCGGCTGTCTGAATTACCACATTGGCCGCTGCAGCGGAGTCTGCAGAGGCGAAGTCAGCAAGAACGAATACCGCAAGCGCATATCCGGACTTATCCGCTTTCTTTCAGGGCAGAAAAAAGACCTTATTGAAGACCTCCGCAAAGATATGGCAAAAGCTTCCGCTGAATATCAGTATGAAGAAGCAGCCGCACTGCGTGATCTTATAAGTGCCCTGGAAAATCTCAACCAATACCCGGAACTCGATGATTCACTGGCACCTATGGCTCCGGTAATTGAAATTGAAAAAGGGCTGAACCGTCTGCAGGAAGCGTTAAAACTGGACTTTACCCCTAAAACAATTGAAGGAATTGACATAGCCAATCTGCAAGGCGGAGAGACTGTCGGCTCACTGGTCAAATTTGTCGATGGGCAACCATTCAAGGATGGCTACAGGCGTTTCAGAATCAAGACTGTAGACGGTCAGAACGACTTTGAATGCATGAACGAAGTGGTCACCAGACGTTACGGCAGAATAGCCCGTGAAGGTCGAGAAATGCCGGATATCATTCTTATTGACGGCGGAAAAGGACAGCTGCATTCAGCCTCAGAAGCGCTCAAACGCCTAGGAATAAAACCGGCAGCACTGATATCGCTGGCTAAAAAAGAAGAACTTATCTACCGTGAAGGATATGGAGAACCGGTACGCCTGACCAGACGCAACGAAGGTCTGCGGCTACTGATGCATGTCCGTGATGAATCACACCGTTTCGCCCAGCACTATCACCATATTCTCAGACGCAAGGCCGTCTTTAATGAGACAAAAAACAAATAACGTTAAAGCAGCCTCTGCCGCCGAAGCAGAGGCCTAAAATATCACCAATTCCTGTAAATATCTGATTTAATCACGATTTAAACCCGGCATACACCGTAAACAACCCACTCTTGTACCAGCAGTTAACGTCACTGAAACCGGCCAGGTCGAGCCACTCAAGCTGCGCTGAAAGTGTTGACATTTTATCCTCTCGCATCCGCTCTTCTGATGCCGCCAGCAGCTCATCACTCAACCCCAGACTACGCATCTGTTCATACCAGATGTCCCGGTAAAGCTTCTCCTGCCGCACACTCTGACCCGCCACCTGATCGGCATTGATAAAAATCCCATTTACTTTCAATGCCCCGTAAATCTTTTTGAACAACACAGCTTTTTCAGCACCTGAAAGATGGTGGATAGAGAGCGAAGAAACAATAACATCATACCCGGCACCAAAGTCCTCATTAAGATAATTACTCTCAACAAGCTTTACCTTACCGCTAAAACGTTTTTCCGCTTCAGCCAGCATCCGGGCTGAGAGGTCAATTCCGGTTATCTCAGCTGCCGGATATTCTTCAAGAATAAGTGCCGAAAGCAATCCGGTTCCAATACCAAGATCCAGTATTCTGGGCTTTACCATTGCAGCCTCCTGAACCAGCCTTACAGCCATGCCGTAAAAATCATCAAAGCATGGTATCAATACCTTACGGTCACGGTCATACTCCAGAGCCACATTATCAAATACTTCTTTAATACTCATAACTTATCGCCTTCAGATTATACTCTCGCCAAACTCCCGACCTCCCAGAAGATGCATATGCAGATGAAAAACAGTCTGACCTGCTCCTGACCCTGAATTTACAATCACCCGGAAAGAATCCAGATTTTCCTGCTTAGCCACCTTCGCTGCAGCCACATTAAGTTTACCCAGGACCTCAATATCATTATCACTACAATCACCTAACATACTGATCTGCGACTGTTTAGGGATAAGCAAAATATGCACTGGCGCCTGTGGGTTTATATCCCTGAAAGCCAGAATATCGTCATCTTCATAAACTTTATTCGCAGGGATATCACCTTTAATTATCTTTGCGAAAATATTATCTGCATCATATTTCATTTTACTCTCCTTATTATCAGGTATTTTCTTATTATACGCATAACCGCAATAATACGATAATAAAATATAAACAACCCGGCTCAAAACCATCATCTACAACAATAACCTCTTACAAGTCAATCTGTTATACCGTTTACAATCATATTTTAAACATCTACTAAGACCCGAAGGCATACAGTCCAGAACAAATCCATACCAATAACAGATTGCGGGATAAGGAGTTATACACATTATACAACTTCTATTATCAATGAAAACAACCACAGAACATAAATTATACCCTTAATGATAAAACAATTAAAAACAAACCTGAAATAAGAATAAAACCAAGAAAAAAAATTCCTATATATGTATTAGGGGTTGCTTTATAATCTATTATTACTATAAATATAATGCACGATAAACACTGGACTTCTTGGCATTTATTACCGATACACCGACCCGGAGTTCAGAATCTTGTTTTCCACTGTTTGTAATTATTATTATTTTAAAAATATAATTTTTTAGAAAATGAAAGGCAATTTATTATGAAAGCGTATGCAGCAGACGGAGATAGCGCGGCAACCACGACTACAACCACGGCAGGCACAACCCAGCCGGCAAAAGGAGCAGCCAAAAAGAATGCCAGCTTCTTCGATAGTCCTTTGATGCTTGTTGCTCTTGGTGCAGTATGGATCTGGCTTATCTATTCAATGCGTAAGAATAAGAAAAAACAGAAAGCGGCCAAGGAAAAGCTCAGTAACATTAAGAAAGGTGACAAAGTCGTCACTATCGGACGTATACACGGTGAAATCGTCAAACTCACAGACACCACCTTCACTATTAAGCCGGATAAAAAGAGTGATTTCACTCTAACCTTTGACAGAAGTGCCGTTATGAGCATCAACGAAGGTAAAGGCGGCAGCGAAGACACCGAAGGAGTTGCA
This sequence comes from Planctomycetota bacterium, assembly GCA_963677015.1. Taxonomy (GTDB): domain Bacteria; phylum Planctomycetota; class SZUA-567; order SZUA-567; family SZUA-567. The sequence goes on along the minus strand of OY781533.1, from coordinate 212,144 downwards.
GAAAAAATAGAAGAGAAATAACTTTTTTCTGTAGCTTTAAAAACACTCTGCTGTTATATATTCAGTATTTTATAATACCTGCATTTATTTTCAGCATTTCTGCTACGCTTTGAAGATTTAATTTTAGTCTATTTATTATAGAAATTTTGATTTTTTGGGGAACATTCATGGATATTTTTTTGGATCTTAACTTTTGGCAATATGTACTTGTTGCTGTTGCAGTTGTGATCTGCATTATCACAGCAATCAAGAATAAGACAATCTATGCAAAACTTGCAGTACTCGCCGTAATCACACTTGTAGTACTGTTGCAGTTATGCAAGACACCGGACTACAAAGAGACTCCGCTTGACAGCCGTATCAGACAGGAGCGGGAAGCTCTGGCCAGTTATGCCGGCAGTGACGGGGTAGACCCGGAACTGGAAAAGGTTGTAACCTCTCTGGGAGAACTCAATGTCTCACTGGACAAGAACAACCCTGAGTATGTAAAACCTCTTCTCGACAAAATTGCCGCAATGAAGTTCCCTCAGGAGAACATGCAGAAGACCGCAAAATCTTTTGTCAGCGCCTGGACAACCCGCATGGAAAACACTCCGGATATGCTTAAAAAGAAGATAGCGTCTCTGGAGGCTAAAAAAGACAAAACCCCTGAAGAAGTTGTTGAAGAAGCACAGCTGCGCGGCATGATTCAGCCTTGGTACAACAAACTTCCTCTCAAATTCGGTCTTGATCTTGTCGGTGGTACCGAAGTTCGTCTGCGCCTGCTTCCTGACTACACCAAACTCAACAAACTTCAGGATGAACTTACAGCTCTGAAGAATGATCCGGCTGCGGAAAAGAGCAAGATAGATGAACTGACCAAAAAAGTAGAAGACGAAAAATCACTGGTAAAGCAGAACTTTGATAATGCTTCAGAGGTTATCAGAAGCCGTCTGAACACCTCCGGTCTTGAAGAAATCAGCGTAAACGTGCAGGGAAATGATAAGCTGCTTATCCAGATGCCTGGAATGAGTTCCACCTCAGCGCAGCGAATAATCAACCTGCTCAAGAAGATGGGACAGTTGCAGTTCAGGCTGGTTGTACCGGCACAGGGTGCCGGCAGTGATAATGCACTTGTAACTCAGATGTCACGACTGGGCGGTAAAGAGGACAAGAAAAACTTCTCCCGTCGTCTCGGACGTTTCCTCAATAAAGATGAGATTAAAATCGGTGACAAATATAATACCGACATGTATGGCGACCCGCTTTATGACTGGCTTCACGCCGATAACGGTGAAGGTCTGGTTGTTATTCAGGAAGCACATCTTACCGGTGACTATATTACTACCGCTTCAGCAAATCAGAGTACTCAACACCCCGGAAGCTATGAAATTGCCTTCCGCTTAAGCCCTACCGGCGGTCTTATATTCAATCAGCTTACAGGAAATAATATAGGACGCAGACTGGCGATCGTACTTGACGGTAAATTAAAGAGTGCACCGACAATTCAAAGTGCAATTGCCAATCAGGGTACTATCACCGGCAACTTTACCGCTGATGAAGCAAAAAATCTGGAAGTTGTTCTAAAAAGCGGTTCTTTAAAGACTCAGGTAGAGGTCGAGTTTGAAAATACTGTCGGTCCTAGCCTTGGTGAAGACTCTATCAGATCCGGCGTTACAGCAATGATTATCGGTATGGCGCTGGTTCTTCTTTTCATGCTTGTCTACTATCAGGTTGCAGGTGTGGTTACAGATATAATTCTGTTTATCAATATGCTGCTGATCGTTGCTCTGCTTTCAGGTCTTGACGCTACACTTACCCTGCCTGGTATTGCCGGTCTTATTCTGACTATCGGTATGGCGGTGGATGCAAACGTACTTATCTTCGAAAGAATCCGTGAAGAGCGAATCAAAGGCAATACCCTGGCCCGTTCAATCCAGCTCGGTTATGAACGAGCATTTGTAACTATCGTCGATGCGAACGTAACCACCTTTATAACCGCGCTTATCCTGCACCAGTTCGGTACAGAGGCGGTCAAAGGTTTTGCGATCACTCTGATTATAGGTATCATCTGTTCTGTATTCACCTCACTTGTTCTTACCCGCTGGTGCTTTGAAGCCATGCTTGAATTCGGCTGGATCAAAGAACTAAAGATGATGCAGTTCTTCAAGCGTCCATCTATCAGTTTCAGTAAACTGCGTCGCCCGGCCATGCTAATCAGTCTGATCTGTATTATCATCGGTATGGTTGTCGTTATCGGCAGAGGCAAGAAAAACCTGTCACAGGACTTCACCGGTGGTCTATTTGCTCAGATCGAACTCAAAGAACCTATGAGTGCTGCTGAATTCCGCGACAAGCTTGCTCCAATAACCAAAGAATTCCCTGATCTGACCATGCAGACCTATGGACAGGACAATGGAGGAAAATTCAATGAATATATCCTCCGAACTTCAAGTGTTCAGTCACCTGGTGATACCTCAGAAAAGAATATGGCTCTCAAGACCTCTGAAGAGCTAAAATCCATGATCGAAAAAGACTTCCCTCTAGTCAAAAACGGTCTGCTTGTCGGTGAAAACCGGATAAAGGAAAAATCAACAGATGGAATCGCTGTCTTCCAGATTGATCTTTCAACCCGCTCTGACATTGAACCTGCAAAGCTTAAAAAGACACTTGAAGATTATTCAAGCCTGCAGAATGTCGAGGTGGTACCTGGTGATGACAATAAATCAGTTACTGTCTACGCCGGTCTGCCAACAGTTGAGCTTGACGGCACTACCATTGATGATGTTACTCTCAATAGTATGGTCAGAGAACAGGTACAGAAACTTCGTGATCAGGGTATGCTCAGCTTTACCGAGCCTTTCCCCCGCTTCAACTTCATTGGCGGTTCTGTAGCTTCAGAAATGATCAGACAGGCTATTCTGGCGCTTATCTTCTCAATGGTGGCTATCTTCATCTATATCTGGCTGCGCTTCCAGTTCAAGATCTCCTTCGGTGCCGGCGCGGTAATTGCTCTGGCGCACGACGTACTCTTCACAGTCGGTGCTCTGGCAGTTGCTGACAGTCTGGGAATTCTAAACGGTCAGATAAGTCTTACTGTTGTGGCAGCGCTGCTTACTCTTGTAGGTTACTCACTAAATGATACCATCGTTGTTTTCGACCGTATCAGAGAAAACCTCGGTACTTCCACTCAGGAATTTGACGCGACTATCGATGTATCACTGAACCAGACACTGTCCCGTACGATAGTAACCAGTCTGACCACCATTCTGGTAGTGCTTGCACTGCTTATCTTTGGTGGTGAAGTTATCAGAGGCTTCTCATTCGCCCTCTTCATCGGTATCTTTGTCGGTACTTACTCTTCTATCTTTATTGCCAGTCCGATTCTTATCGAATTCGCACACTGGGCAAATAAGAGAAGACTGATAAAGGCCAAGAAAAAATTGAACAGCTAAATTCTTTTATCTGTCAGTATTATTCTCAGGTACTCCGCATACAGCGGAGTACCTTTTTTTATTTACTTTTACAACCAGATGCAACTGGAAATAAATTCAATATCGCTTATAATCATTTGTAATATTAATCACCCATACTGCAGGACATATTATGCCGGAATTCAAATTAAATTCTGAATATAAACCAGCCGGAGATCAGCCAAAAGCAATCGCTGGACTCTTAAATGGCATCAGCAACAATAGCAAAGAACAAACTCTGCTCGGTGTTACCGGTTCAGGTAAAACCTTTGTTATGGCTAATGTCATCGAGAAAGTTAAAAAACCCACACTGATACTCTCACATAATAAAACCCTGACCGCCCAGCTCTTTTCCGAATTTCGCCAGTTTTTTCCAGATAATGCTGTAGAATATTTTGTCTCCTACTATGACTATTACCAGCCGGAAGCCTATATCCCCTCAACAGATGTATATATAGACAAAGATGCGGCGGTAAATGAAAATCTCGACCGTCTCCGGCTCTCTGCGACCTCAGCACTTCTCACACGGGAAGATGTTATCGTTGTTGCCTCGGTAAGCTGTATTTATGGACTGGGAGCGCCTGAGGAATACTTTAAGGTAATCCTGCCGTTTCAGGTCGGCACTGAAATTGATAGACGCGGCATGATCCTCCAGTTGGTAAAGATGAATTATGTACGCAATGACCATAGTTTTGAACGTGGGGTATTCCGGATGCGCGGTGATGCAATCGAGATCTGGCCTGCGTATAAACAGACAGCCTTCCGAATCGAATTTTTTGGTGATGAAGTAGATGCCATACTGGAAATACATCCGCTTACCGGAGAAGTCCTCTCTAAATTCAATCAGATGGCTATTTTTCCGGCTACACATTTCGTTCTCAATGATGATGGTAAAGAAGCCGCAATCCGCAGTATTGAAACCGAACTTGACGACAGACTAAAGGTTCTTCAGGGGCAGAACAAACTGCTCGAGGCCCAGCGTCTGGAGAGCAGAACAAAGTACGATCTGGAGATGATTGAAGAGATCGGCTATTGTCAGGGCATCGAAAACTATTCATGGCATTTCGACCGCCGTAAACCCGGAGAACGACCTGCATGTCTCTTCGACTACTTCCCGCAAAAAGACTGGCTGCTGATTATTGATGAATCTCATGTGACCCTGCCACAGATCCGCGGCATGTTTAATGGTGACCGAGCCCGCAAGCAGGTACTGGTTGACCATGGCTTCCGTCTGCCCTCAGCACTTGAAAACCGCCCTATGCGGTTTGAAGAATTTGTTGACCAGCAGCCGACTACCATATACGTCTCGGCAACTCCCGGAGATTATGAATTCGAACACTCCAGCAAAGATATTGTCGAGCTTATCGTACGTCCTACAGGACTTGTTGATCCACCGGTTGAAGTCCGTCCGACAACAGGGCAGATAGCTGATATAATCAATGAGATTAAGATCAGAGCCGAGAAAAAAGAACGGGTACTGATAACAACACTCACCAAGAAACTCTCTGAAGATCTTGATCAGTTCTGCCGGGAACACGGACTTAAAACCGAATACCTGCATTCTGATATTGACACACTGGAAAGAGTAGAAATTCTCAAAGACCTTCGTGAAGGCAAGTTCGATGCACTGATCGGGGTAAACCTGCTGCGTGAAGGACTTGATCTTCCGGAAGTCTCTCTGGTAATTGTAGTGGATGCCGACAAAGAAGGATTTCTACGCTCAACGACGAGTCTTATTCAGACTATTGGCCGCTGTGCCAGAAACGCCGACGGCAGAGTTATTTTCTATGCCGACACCATTACTCCGTCAATGCAGAAAACAATCGACGAAACCGAGCGCAGACGCCATACTCAGCTAGCCTATAATCAGAAGCACAACATTACTCCCCAGACAGTTAAGCGCGCAATTGAAACCGGTCTGGAAGAATTTTTCGGCAGCAAAGAAGATGTCTACATACCGGCTCTGGATGAGTCAGCAGACAGCTCAGACAGAGAAGCTGAAATAAAGCTGCTTGAAGAAGAGATGATAAAAGCAGCGGATGAAATGCGTTTTGAAGATGCGGCAGCCCTCCGTGACCGGCTGCTGGAACTCAAAGCTCCGATAAATTTCACACAAAAAGAAAGCCGCAGCTACGGGCGCAAACCAAGGCGAAAGCGTACCACGAAAAAGAAGAGCAGACGCAAATAAAGTGGTTCTTAAAAATATCTAAAAAAGTGGGTCTGTACAGACCCACTTTTTCTCCTATAATCTGTCACTGTAATAAGGGGAAATGATGTTTATAGATATAGACCGCCAAAGCAGCATCTCAATCAAGAAACAACTTTACGACAGACTCACCTACATGATTCTGAATAAAGAGATTGCGCATGGTGAAAAAATGCCATCATCACGGGAGTTGGCAAAGAATCTTAAAATTGCCAGAAATACCGTTATCGAAGTTTACGAACAGCTGGCGGCCGAACTCTTCATCACAACCCGTAAAGGCAGCGGTACCTTTGCCCTCTGCAGCAAACGCTGCTACCTGAAAAAACAGCTAGGAAATAAACCTCGCAAACCTGTAAAAGAAAATACCGGCATCAGCCTTATAAGCTGTATCCCGGAGCTGTATAATTTTCCCAAGCAGTCCTGGATACAAGCGACAAGAAAGGTAATACACACTGCAGATACCGAGATCCTGGGTTACGGTGATCCCAATGGCTATTCACCACTAAGACAGGCACTGCAGAAATATCTCAACACCCATAAAGGAATACGCTGTGATGAGGAACAGATTATAATCTGCGGCGGCACCAAAGATGCGGTACGTATTATTGCCCTTAGTCTGCAGAATGAGTTTAAATCTACTCTCACGGAATCCCCCGGAGTGCAATTCGTCCCGGAGATTTTTAAAACTCTGGGGTATAAAATAATTCCACTAGCAATAGATGATACAGGTATTATCACCTCAAAACTAAAAGCCAGAAAAAGAGCAATACTCTATACCTCCGCGGCGCATCAGTTTCCTCTGGGTGGCACCCTCACTATAGAGCGCCGTTACGAACTTATAGATTTCGCCTGCAGGAATGGAAGCTTTATAATTGAAGATGATTGTGACAGTGAATTCAGATATCGTGGAGCTCCGGTCAATTCCCTCTTTCAGCTCAACCCTGAAAAAGTGCTGCATCTCGGAACCTTCAGCAAAACTATCTGTCCCTCACTTAGAATGGGCTATATAGTTATTCCTAAAGAACTGATACCTATTATCAGCCGCACCACCAGTCTGCTCGGCAATCCCCCGAGCACAATCAATCAGGGAATAATGAATGAGCTCATTAGAAACGGAGATTATGAAAAGCACATCTACCGCATGACAAAGATATATAAAGCCAAGGTTAAAACCATGACTGAAAGCCTTAATAAAACTTTTATAGATAACATAAAAATTAACGGTGATCATTCCGGTCTGCATATCGCTGTACGCTTCAAGGATCATAAACTTAAATCCAGAGATCTGGAACTGTTTAAAAAACACGGTCTAAATGTTGAACTTTCAAATAAGTTTTCACTTCAGGATAATAACCCACTGGAGAATAGACTGCTAATGAGTTTTTCGCACCTGACTCAACCGGAAATAGTAACTGCAGTATATCAGCTGCAGAAAGCCTATAAAGATATAATAGGATAAATAAGATTGGAGAAATTATGGAATACCGCAAATTTGGCAATACCGGGACAGAACTGAGTATTCTTGGATTTGGAGCCATGCGTCTCCCCCTCATCGACAAAGATCCTGCAAACATTGATTTTGCTGAAGCGACAAGAATAGTCCGCTATGCTTTTGACAACGGTGTAAATTATCTGGATACTGCTTATCCCTACCATGGCGGTAACAGCGAAAGATTCTGCGCTCAAGTACTTAAAGACGGATATCGGGAAAAGGTATTCCTCGCTACCAAACTCCCGGTATGGGAGGTCGAAAAAGACGAAGATATGGATCGACTCCTTGCTGAACAGCTTAAAAAACTTGAAGTAGAGCATATAGATTTTTATCTCCTCCATGCACTTAGTTATAAGACCTGGCCGAACATCAGCAAGCTGCGGTATCGGGAGTTTCTCGAAAAAGCCCGCGAATCCGGAAAAATAAAATATATCGGCTTCTCTTTTCATGATGAGCTCGAGCTTTTCAAAGAGATAGTCGATGATTTCCCCTGGGATTTCTGCCAGATACAGCTAAATTACCTTGATGAAAACTATCAGGCCGGCCTTAAAGGTTTAAAATATGCTCACGACAAGGGACTCGGAGTTATCATTATGGAGCCGCTGCGCGGAGGTATGCTTTCCCGCTCTGAACTTCCGGATGATATACAGACTCTTTTTGACAGTAATCCCGTCAAACGCACCCCGGCAGAATGGGCTTTGAAATATCTCTGGGACATGAAAGAAATAGGTGTTGTCCTCAGCGGTATGACAACAATGGAACAGACAGCGGAAAATATCCGCACCGCCGCTTCCAGCACCGCTGGCTCACTTACAGATCTTGAACATAAAATTATTGATCAGGTTAAAAATATTTATAAAAGCAGAATGCAGGTTAACTGCACCAAGTGTAACTACTGTATGCCCTGCCCGCAGGGAGTAAATATCCCCGAAAACTTCTGGGCACTGAATCATGATGCTATTTTCGGCGATTTCGACAAAGCGAAATTCTGGATTACCAGTTGGCTTACCGAGAAACAGCGGGCTTCGAACTGCATTCAATGCGGCATATGTGAAACAAAATGTCCGCAAGGAATAAATATAGTTGAACAGCTGCAGGCAATAAAACTTCGCTACGAAAGCTAAGCAGACAGTCAGCACTCTTTCTGATCAAATATTTTTTGACCCGGATTAAAATGAAGGTATTTTTTTATTGTCAACGCAATATCCAACCAATAAAAAATCCAAACGCACACAAATATCTTACTTTTTTTCCGGGTCGCAGGTACTGTTTTACAGTACCTGTTTTTTTATACCCGAGAATACTAAAATCACTAGTCAAAATATCAATATCTGTTATAATGAAATAGGTATAATACAAAGGTAGATTATGAAGAAAAATCATGCATTACAGCTTATACTGCCGTTTCTCCTTATTTTTCTGAGGCTGCCCCCGGGAAATTCTGCGGAATCAGCAAAAGATCAGCAACAGCAAACTAATGATGCAAGTTTACAGGTAAACCCTGAAGAATGGAGTGGTAAAACCGTACTCATTCCAATTACCGGAGTAATCGCTCCAGAGAAACTTGGCGGACAGGAAGAAGAGATTATACGTACTATCAAACTCGCAGCCAACGCAGAGCGCATCATTCTTAAAATCAATTCTCCCGGCGGTGTCGTCGATAGCTGTGATCACATATGTAATGCCCTTATAAACTCCCCTGCTCCCACCATAGCTCTGGTAACACATAAAGCAGTCAGCGGCGGCGCTATGGTTGCCACCGCCTGCGAGAAAATATATATGCTCAGCGGGAGCAGAATCGGTGATATCCAGCCGATGCAAATGCTTTCAAGTCAAAATCTGGATGATAGAACAGCCGAAAAAGCCGAAGCCGATATTCGTGCGATAATGGCCGCAAACGCCCGCCATAACGGTTATCCCAAAGTTTTACTGGAGGCGATGGTGTCCCGCAGCTTCGAAATTTACGAGGTTAACTTCAATGATGGCAATAGAGAATTCCTGAAAAAACCGGCTTACGAACTTTTACGTAAAAATATGGCGGAAGGAATAGACAAAAGAAAATTCAGTAAACCGCCGCAAATCGTGGTTACAGAAGGAAAACTCCTATCTGTGGAAGCACAGACCGCTGCAGAATACGGAATTGCCACCGCCGTAATCGGATCGGAAAATGAATTATTCGAGCTACTCTCCATAAACCCTGATAAAATAATAAATGTCAACATCAATGAGGGAGAATTAAATCCGCTCAAGCTTCTGAACTTCAAGGAATGGGAGATGAGCCGAGGGCTTATAATGCTCCTTGTCTTCTGTCTTATCGTTGGAATTGCCGGCAGTTTCACCGAGATGAGTATTCCCGGATTCGGTCTCCCAGGCGCACTTGGATTGATCGGTTTTGCCTCTTTTTTTACTATACTATTCATGCATCAGCGGGCAAGCATTCTTGAAATAGGTATCTTTATAATCGGTATCATTCTGCTGATTGTTGAGATTGTACTTATCCCGGGTTTTGGTATCGCCGGCGTTCTCGGGCTAATATGTCTACTTGGCGGACTGCTTTTTTCACTTGTACCATCCTTCGATACCACATATATGGAGATCAATTCTGGAGGAGAAATGATGTTCGCAGCCCTTATCACTGGAAGTGTACTGGTCGTAAGCTGTATTCTGCTGCTGATACTTATGGAGCGGGGAGGCAAATCAAAATTCTTTAAATTCATGTTTTTAGAAAAAAATCTGCCAACCGGCAGAGCCGCCCGTAAAAAAGGCATAGAAACCGATAAAACAGCCGCTGAACTCACAGAAAAAGCCCACAACGAACTACTTGGAATGACAGCAGTAGCATATACGCCGTTACGCCCTTCAGGAAAAATAAAACTCAGCGACGGCCGCCTTCTTGATGTAGTAACCCCCGGTGATTTTATTGATAAAGGCACAACTGTAGAAATCATAGCGGTTGATATGAACAGAATACTTGTAGATCTGCACAAATAACTATAATTTCAGACTTTACTTGATTGGAGACAACATGGAAGAGATTTTACCCGCAATAGTTTTATTAGTTATTCTCGGTATCGGAATTATTCTGGCATTTATGCTGCTTATTTACGGCAGACTATATATTCAGGCCAGCTCCAGCGGAGTCCATGTCGGTCTGTTCTCACTGTTTGCCATGACACTGCGGAAAGTAAACCCCGGAGTTATCGTAAACTCGCTTATAATGTCTCATAAAGCCGGGGTTCCACTGGACCGGGAATTTCTCGAGAGCCACTATCTGGCCCGTGGTAACGTCCCGGTACTGGTTGAAGCACTGGTAATTGCAGAACAGGCGGGGCTTGAAATAAATGAGGAAGCGCTGGGAGCGCACCTGCTGGCAGGTGGTAATGTAAACTCTGTGGTACGTGCTATGGTTGCTGCGGCTAAAGCCCATATTGAGCTTTCCTTTGATCAGGCATGCTCAATTGACCTTGCTGGGCGTGACATTGTAGAGGCGGTCAACACCTCGGTTGACCCACGAGTTATAGACTGCCCTCGAGCCACCACCGGCAAAACGACTCTTGACGCAGTAGCACAGGACGGCATACAGCTCAAAGCCAGAGCCAGAGTAACTGTAAGAACCTGTATTGAAAGGCTTGTCGGTGGCGCAACCGATGATACCATAATCGCCCGAGTAGGCGAAGGTATTGTCTCGGCTATCGGTTCCTCCAAAAATTACACCTCAGTTCTGGAAAACCCCGATCTTATCTCCAAAGCAGTACTTGCCAAAGGACTGGATGCAGGGACTGCTTTTGAAATACTCTCAATTGATATTGCCGATATTGATGTAGGTGATAACGTCGGGGCGAAGCTGGATATTGAACGGGCAAACGCCAGAAAACAGGTATCACAGGCAGATGCCGAGAAACGTGCCGCCGAAGCAAGAGCTGAACAGGCTGAGCAGGAAGCCAGAATTGCTGAAATGCGGGCTCTGGTTGTCAAAGCAGAAGCCGAAATTCCACTGGCAATGGCCGAAGCTTTCAGAAGCGGAAATCTGGGAATTATGGATTACTACAAAATGCAGAATATCAAGGCCGATACCACCATGCGTGATTCGATAGGACATGAGAGCAATGAAAAATAAGCACAACTATGATCTGCGCGACCTGCTTGAAGACAAAGGGATTTTCTCTTCTGGGAAATCCCGGTCTGCTCACAGCACTAAAAATAACGCCGGTAGTATTCTTAATTCATTATTTAAAGAGGTAATGAAAGATATTAATACCGACCCGGAAATCAAAAGAAGGAGGAAGGCGGCTAAAGCAGCGGAAAATCCCCGGACCTATGATCTTGATGATCTGATTTTTGCAGACGAAGATGAATATGAAGAAATAAAACAACGCAGCGCTGCCAACGCTGAAAAAAAGAAACGTGAAGCGGAAGAAACAGCCAACCGGCAGCGGCAGGAAGAAGAAAGCGCGCGCAGAGAAGCCGCAAGAAAAAAACTGGAAGCGGAAAAAACCCGTAAACAAGAGGAACAGCTCTTAAAAGAAAAGAAAGACCTTGAAGCCAAAATAAAAAATAACCATAATATAGCCAGACTTCTTCGCAACCGTACGACATTACGTCAGGCAATAGTACTAAGTGAAATTATTGCCAGACCACCGGGAATGTATTAAGATATATGCAAGCCGCTGTTAGCGGCTCTAAAATAATATTATTTAGAAAGATCAGCAGGTAATGCGTTATACCGACACCACAGATAAAACACTGGATTTTATAGTAGAACCGAAAAATGCCGGGAACAGAATTGATAAATTTCTAGCACAAAATATAAAAGAACAGACACGCAGCTTTCTAAAAAAGATTCTCGATGATGATGATTTTATCACCGTAAACTCCCGGAATACCAAACCCGCTTATAAACTTAAAGCCGGCGATAAAATCCACGTAAAGCTCCCGGTATTGATCGAAATGTCAGCGGAAGCGGAAAACATACCGCTGCAGGTTCTTTACGAAGACAAGTCGATAATTGTTATCAACAAACCGGCCGACCTGGTTGTACATCCAGCCCCAGGTCATGAAACCGGCACTCTGGTCAATGCTCTACTCTATCACTGCCAGGAACTTTCAGCCATCGGCAGTGATGAATTCCGCCCGGGAATTGTTCACCGGCTTGACCGGGATACCACCGGCTGCATTGTCTGTGCCAAAACAGATGCGGCTCACCGTGACCTGGTTGAACAGTTCGCTTCACGCAACACGGAGAAGACCTACCTGACCCTTACCAGCGGAGTGCCGTCGCCACCAGAGGGCAAGGTTGAGGGTTATATCGCCCGCAACCAACTGGATTACAAACGAATGGCACTTTATACCGCCGGAGGAAAATATTCACTGACTTATTACCAGACGCTCAAAAATTTCGGTAATTTCGCACTCGTAGAATGTGATATTAAAACCGGAAGAACCCATCAGATACGTCTGCACATGAAATCTCTCGGTTCGCCGGTACTATGCGACCGTGATTATGGCAGAGAAGCAGAAATCAGCGCAGGAGAACTTAGAGGCAAAAAAAAATCAGCCGATATTATTATTTCACGTCAGGCTCTGCATGCAGCCAAACTAGTGCTGAATCACCCTGCTACCGGTGAACGTATGAGTTTCAGCGCCCCGCTCCCGGAAGATATGCAGGCAGCATTAAATTTACTCGAAACTGAGTAAACACCTCCATGTAAAAATCTTGAATACGATAACTCATACCGGTACAATATAATCGGTCAATAATTTACAATAAACCCGATATAAAGTATATAAACAATAATGCCAGATGAAGAAGACATAACCAGCTCAGACAATAACAGCAGCGAACAGCCAGCGCCGCCGAAAGAGCGCAAAAAAGTGGATATACTCCCGCTTTTATGGAAGCTCCATCCATTCCTTTTTCTGGGACTGGCTTTGATGCTCAGCGTCTTTGCGTATAACTTAATACCTAAAAAAGCCAAAGAAAAGCCTAAAACCCTCATCTTCTATTATGATCGTAGTGTTGCCGCTCTGAATGAAGCCAGCAACCCTTTACTGGATAACAGTGAAAACCATATTCAAGAATCAATACAGAAAGCAAAGACCGATTTTGAGTATGTATTCACCCACACCAGCTACCGGGATCAGATGAATAGAGCTCCGGAGCTGACCAACCCGTTTATGCTTTACGGAGTAAGCCTGTTTCTGTACGGAACAAATGACCGTATAACTCAGAACAAAACCAATACCTTCCAACAGGCCGTATGGGCATTTGCTCAGGCTATCGAATGGGAGACCAAGCACTGGGACGAAAGACAGCAGAAAATCTATGATACCCAGTACTTTAACGATAATGAACCATTCGATGAAAAGGTACTGGCAGCCAGAAAGCTGCTGCGCAATCAATATCTGCGCTATATGCTGGCAAGATCTGCTATATATGCCGGGCAATACTACCTGGCTGAATCAGAACTTGACAGTCTTATCAAAGATTTCCAGTCAGAATCATTCGCAGCGAATGAGATCTGGAAGACGGTCGAAAGTCTCCCGCCACACAAATATGAACTTCTGCCTGAAGACAGAACCCTGCTTTATTTTTTCCTCGCTGAACTCAACGAAAAACGGAATGAAACGCAGAATGCCGAGAAAAACTACCGCATTTATCTTCTGCACGCTAAACGCAGCGAAGAATATTTTCAGGCGCTTATGCGTCTGGGTGACATCTACTTTTCCAAGGCCAAGGTAGAAGATGACAAGAATAACATAGAAGAAGCCAGAAGGCTGTACAGCGAAGCCGCGGATATCTTCTCCAAAGTTGTTGCGGCAAGTCCGCCAAGCGACATCCTGCGCCGGGCATATTTTACCGGCGGCAGAGCCTATTACAACATGGCACTGACCATACCGACATCAGAAAATTCCATCTGGAATATCTCAGAGAAATTTTCAGATGAACTAAAATACCTGCTGCAGGACTTTTCAAACGGAAATATGCTCCCTCCTCAGACGCTTTACACCCCACTGGCTCTAGGGCGGACAATATCACAGAACGCGATAAGCAGCGCCACTCCCATTACCTTCTTTACCGAGCACGCTTTAGGCGGAGCTCTTACTCTTTTGAGCAAAGAGCGCCTGACCCCGGAGAGCGAAAAGCGAAGTTTATTATGGAAAGCAACCATGTATTTCAATGGCTCACAGGGAGGAAGACTTCAGGAATACGACGGACCAGCGAATATCATGCTTGCCCGAATCCATATGATAAACGGCAATTATGCCGATGCCCGCAAACTTCTGGTTCATACCCGCACCTATTTCTGGAGTCCGGAAATTGAGGTAGCCAGTAAATTAGGAATAGCAATATCATATCTCATGGAAGGCGACCTTGACCGGGCTTATGTACGGTTTATCGGCGGTCCGGAAAAGATTGAGTCTTCACTGCTAACGGTCAACGATATCAAGTCATGGGAAGGAATCTGTGAAAAAATCTACAAGGAGACCCTTGAAGACACTCCGAATCCGGGGAAACGCATCTGGGGACTCCTGCCCAAAAATATGCAGGATATTATCTCTACAGTCGCAACTACCGGAAAATTCGCGGAAAGATACAAACCGATTTTCATCCGCCGAATGAATGAAATTCTCAGCAGTGAAGAATTCTATGATAAAAAATTCTTCAGCGACATAGAACCCACGTCCACCACCTATGCTTTGCTCGATGAAAATATTACCCTGTTGACACTACAGAATAGACAGTGGCTCAATCGAATGCTTCTGGATGCAAGCTACCGTACCTATATCCTTCCTACTGACCCCGGTACTATTATCGATCCATTCCCTTCTTCAAAAGATTTTGCACCCTTTGAAAATAGTGTACTGCTGACCAAAAACCGGGTAATACAAAGTCTACTGACGCTCTCCGAAGAATACACCAAACAGGCGAATTCCACGTTAGATGAATTAAGAAATATTAATTATTCACCAGATGCAAATGAAATACGAATTTTAGCGTCAATACCGAGGCGGGATCTTGAACATGCAACAAAGATCAATGAATTTCTTATTAAAGAATACACCCCGGAATATATAGGCGATATTATGATGGAAAACGCCGCAATATATCGCCAGAGAGCACAGCTGGCAGGTGCTGAACCTTTCAGAAATATGGAACTGGCAAAAGAACTTACCGCCACCACTGCCGATAAATATATGCTTATAGGCAAGAGCGGAGACTATCTTTCACTTGAGCAGAAAGCACTCATTGAAGCAGGAAGAAATTATTACGCGGCAAGCAAATACGGCAAAGCCAGTGAAGCCCTCTCAATATTTGTGGCAAACTATCCCAGCTCCGATCAAATTGGCTGGGCAAGCAACCTTCTTGGACGCTGTTACTGGTATCTTAAACGCTTCGATGACGCACTGCGGGTATACCGTGATAACTCAAACCGCCGTACACCTGACGGACGTAACAGTCTGTATTATCTTGGAGCCGTATACCTTGATGCAGAAACAATTATTAAAGACAACACCATAGTCAATGTTATTGGCAACCCTGATGAACCGTATGCTAAAGAAAATAGTGACGGAAACATCTTCCCGGATACCGCACTTCAGGTTTTCAACGAGGTGCGGCGTAAAGAAGGCATATCGCCAACCTCACGTCCCTGGCGCTGGGCGACATTTGGACTGGGAAAGGTCTGGTTTGATATTGCGGAGAAAGCACGGGACGCGGAACTCAATAAAGCGGATGCCGAGAACAGAGAACCCCACCCCATAGAATGGAAAGGCTTATATCAGAATGCCGCTGACATACTACGGGAAGGTCTGGAGAGATATAAACTGAAGTATTCCGAAAGTGACCCGGTTGGTATTTCACTCAATGAAGAACCTGAAGACTACTATGATGTAATGCGCGAAAGGATGCAAAACGAGTATTATCTGGCTCTAGCACTACGTATTTTGGCTCAGGATGATGTGAATAGCAATGAGGACGAAGTACGCCTGAGACTCGAAGATGTAACCAGTCAGGAACTATACCCCAACACCATGTTTGAACTTGAAGCGGACAAACTGCTACTCAGCAACCGTTCGGTACTTGGAGTAAATGCCGGGCCAATAGTCAACGCCAGATATCTCGAGGAAATAAGGCGAAACTCATTCTTTCTGCTGGCTGAAAGCTGGTCAAGTTTAGGGCGTAAATACGATCAGAGCACGCCACCACAAAGATCACAGGCTATTGATGCCTATGAAAAGGCTCTGCAGGTTTACAGGCGTTCCCGCGACCGTCTAAGCATCTATGACGGACCGCGTATTCTCTATAATATGGGCGAGACAATGATCAGACTCGGCCGTCCCGAAGATGCCAAAAGAATGTTCCTGATGGTTATAACCCAGACCGATCAGATTACAGAATCCAGCGCCAATAATGTATCACAACAAATCCGCGATGAAGTCAATAATACTCAGATGTGGAAAAGTCTCGCCGAAAGCAGACTCCGGGATTTACAAAACAATCTGATAAACTAGAGTTTTAGTTGAGTGGTACTTATTACTGAAAGGACACTGACCAATGAGTAAGATCAAAAAGAGGACCAAAAGTTCCAAGCTTATTATACTTCTTATTACCATTGCCTGCATACTCGGCATCGGCTATTACTACAGCTCCTTCAGTAAGAATATAGAAGAATGGATCAAGGAGAGAGATACACCAATTGTCGCTCATATGAATAAAGGAGCTGACCTTTTTACCCAGAAACAGTATTCCACCGCTGAACGCGAATTTCAGCAAGCTTACAAACTGGCTAAAACAGCTGATACTGAAAGCAGTACTCTTTGGAAAGAACGGATGGAAAAAATCTCACCCCCACGGAAATTCTATACCGGCGATCCTGCCAACCGCTCCTCATCAGGGCTGCTCTATTTCAAAAACCGTATGGTAGAAGCCATTTATGGTTACGCCTCATCAGTTTACTGGCAAATAACCGATAAATACGCCAACCAGACTATCAAAGCCGCTCAGGAACAGGATCCTCTTTATAAAATCCCAGAGAAAGAATTTGCTCCCGCACTAGACTCACTTGATACCGGCATTAAAATTGATCCCAAAAGCGAGTCTTTACGTATTTTAAAAGCGGAAATTCTTAAAGACTGCGGTAAATATACCGAAGCTATTGATCTGCTTACGGAGGTTGTCACCTTTATTAACAGCCGCTCGGCGGACGCCTACAACCTGCTTGGACTTATCTACAGTATGCCATTTTACATGCAAAGCCCTAACTACAAGGAATATCAGGAAAAAGCACTGGGAATGTTTGAAAAAGCCAGTATACTTCCATCAAGTACCGGAAACCGTCTTGCCGCACCTAATTATAATCTCGGTCTATACTACAGCACACCGCCACTCGGCAAAAGTCCGAACGCCCTCCCGTCACCGGCAGACGCCAGAAAAGCTATTAACTATTTCGAAGAATACCTTAAAATTGCAGGAGACAACGCAGAATACAGTGATAAAGCTAAAGCAGAAATAGACCGACTAAGCCGTATTGCTCCTTAAACTTTTTAATAAAGAAAACCTGCTGAATGTCAGCAGGTTTTCTTTATTAAAATCCAACAAAAAGTCTAAGATAAAATACCACTTTTCCCAGCATCTTTAAGCGCCGTATTAATATCAGCATTCATGGCAATAACCGCCCGTTCCGCGGCACCCTGCCAATCATCCGGCTTATTCTCTTTCATCCAGGCATAAATCACCGATCTGCTGGCATTCACCAGTGCACCGGAACCATCAGCACGAAAGCCACCCATAATACCGGCAGCAGTGCCTCCCTGAGCTCCATAACCGGGAATAAGAAACGGAACATTCGGCATTATTTCACGATACCCTCCAAGCTCCTCAGGATGAGTTGCCCCTACAACCGCTCCTATAGAAGATAAGCCGCTATCACCAAGCAATCTCTCAGCCCAGGTATTTACCAGACGCGCAGCCGCCTGAGCAACTGTGCCGCCGGATTTAAGTTCAAGATCCTGCAGCTCAGAACTTGTAGGGTTAGAGGTCTTAACCAGAATATATAAACCCTGACCATTCTCACTGGCCATATCAAAAAAAGGTCCGATATTATCATAACCCAAATATGGATTGAGTGTCACCGCATCATGCGGACCTATTTGAAATGGATTAGCCAGACGACCTGATTTAGCCGCAGGGCGCATCATACCATCTGCATAGGCAGCGGCAGTACTTCCGATATCGCCTCGTTTAATATCACCAAGCACTATCAGCCCGGCACTATGAGCATAGGCACAGATAGTAATATAAGCCATTATTCCAGGAACACCATGAGCCTCATAAAAAGCAATATTCGGTTTGACCGCCGGCACAAAATTCTTCACCGCATCAACAATACCTTTACCGAATATCTCTAAAGCTTCCTGACGATTTACCGGATCATCAACCATCTCCTGAAGTGCCGGAGGAAATTTATCAAAAGCCGGATCAATACCCACCACCGTAACACTCTTTTTCGCCTTTGACGCTTTTAACAGTCTATCCCCAAAGTGCTCCATACTATTATTCCTCTTCACCTTTTTCTGTTACATCCTCAGTGACATCAACCCCTGATTCCACAATTTCAGCCTCTTCAGCGTCTACGTCGGTTTCAGCGATATTATCCTGTGATGCCACCTCTTTATTCACCGGCCTGCCCAAAATTGAAGTAGGATCATCCTCAACCAGGAATTCACCGAAAGCTCTAAACTTATTGTATCTGTCCTGAGCCAGTTCATCCGGGCTCATACTGGATATTTCAGCCAGCTGCTTTAATAGCGCACTGCGGAGATTATCTGCTGCCAACTGGTGATTGCGGTGCGCCCCGCCCAGAGGCTCCTCAATAATTTCATCAATAAAACCCCGTGTATACAGATCCTGACTGGTAAGCTTGAGCACATTCGCCGCATCAATTTTACGCTCACCGTCACGCCAGAGAATAGAAGCACAGCCTTCAGGAGAGATTACAGAATAATATGCATGCTGCATCATCAAAATTCTATTACCTACTGCCACCGCCAAAGCTCCGCCGGAACCTCCTTCACCGATAATACAGCAAACGACAGGAACCCGAAGCAGACTCATATCACGAATATTCTCAGCCAGCGCGATACCCTGACCGCGCTCTTCAGCGCCAATTCCGGGATATGCCCCTTTAGTATCAACAAGACAGATAATAGGAATATTAAAGCGTTCTGCCAATTTCATTTTCTGCAAAGATTTCCGATAGCCTTCAGGATGCGAACAACCGGCATGACTCTGATGCCGTTCTTCAACATTCCTGCCCCGATGCTGCCCGACGAGCATCACCCGCTGGTCACCAAGGTAGCCCAGACCTGTTACTATTGCCAGATCGTCACGATATGCCCTGTCGCCATGCAACTCCTGAAAATCATCAAAGACCATTTCAATATAATCTCTGGCAGTTGGTCTATTCTGATGCCTGGCTATCTGAACCACATTCCAAGGAGAAAGATTGGCATAGAGCTTCCTCTCCATCTCATCTGCCTGCTCCTGCATCATCCGGGCATGATTCTGCATCTCTTCGGACTGCCCGTCACTCTCCAGCAACTCGTCGATACGGGTACGCAGATCATGAAGAGGTTTTTCAAAAGGCAATATATCGATTCCAGCCATTTATAAAGATCCTTTACAGATTTATTAATTTATAAAACCAGTTTTCCAGAAAACAGAAATCTCAGCACTCACGACAATACTTGACAGCACGCTGGAAAAGTCTGATACCCTCTCCCTCACCGCTGCGCTCTTCTCGCTGCGCCCGTGGATGCTGATAACTGAATACATGCCTCTCAGGATGCGGCATAAGTCCGAAGACCCTTCCTGTTGCGTCACAGATACCGGCAATATGATCATCAGAACCGTTAGGATCCTGCGGATACACCGGCTCACTGCCATCAGCAGTGGCGTAGCGATACACAATCTGACCATTCGCTTTCAGCTCTTCCAGCACTTCAGGTGTGCGGCACACAAACTTTCCTTCACCATGGGCTACAGGCACTTCCAGCTCCTCGCCCGGCTCGGCAAAAACGCACTTGGTATTATCAGCCGCCTTCAACCGAACCCACCGGCATTCAAATTTATGAGAATCATTAAACGTCAGTGTAGCTTTACGCTCAAGTGCTGAGGAGAACCTGGCGTCAGGCAGCAACCCGGTCTTTACCAATACCTGAAAACCATTACAGATACCTATTACCAGTCCGCCCTTAGCCACAAACTCATTCATCTTATCACCTAAAACATGCGTAAGCTCTACCGCCAGCACCTTACCGCTGGCGACATCGTCACCATAAGTAAAGCCACCAGGTATCGCGACAATATTAACGCCGGCAAATGGATCCTTACTTTTAGCAAGATGATTAATATGTAGTAACTCTGTTGCCGCTCCAGCATGCTCCAGAGCAAATACCGTCTCCTGATCACAATTCGTTCCTGCTGTTCTGATTACTAACGCTTTAGGTGTAGCCATTGTATTTTTTCCTGATGTGCTGTATGTATAATCGACCCTAATAAGACTGCGGACTCTCTTGAAAAACACCAACGACTGGAGTCAACGTGATCTTATACAATAAAAGTATATTTTAACGACATCAACGCCCGGTGCAAGTGTTTTTACCTTATGAAAGCAGTATTAATAAATATTCTAAATATAAATTGACCAATAACGCAAGAAACTCATTCCCTTGTTACATCAAGTGAAACATAATATCTAATTACAACATGCGCTCGACCTCTTACACAAGTAATTATTAAAGCCAAAATGCAATTTATCTAATTCATAATTTACGGCGGCTATAAATATACAGTCCGGCTTCAGAAGTATAAAAAAAGCTGCCGCATAATATTATGCGGCAGCTTAAAATTATACTATTTAACTGCATTCCAGCAGAGTACTACTCAGAATCACCACCTGCTTCAGCGGCAGCGGCTTCTTCTTCCTGCTGCTTCTGCACATATGCTTCATCAACATCATGGGTCGCACGCAGAGACAGACCAATCTTACGATCTTCAGTATCTACGTTGATAACCATCACAGTAACACGCTGACCAACCTGAACGATATCCTCAGGCTTCTCAACCTTCTGATCAGAAAGCTCAGAAATATGGAGCAGACCTTCAAGATCATCACCAATCTCAACAAAAGCACCGAAGTTCGCAAGCTTGGTTACAACACCTTCAATAATATCACCTGCATGGTACTTCTCTGGAATTACGCTGATCCATGGATCATCGTCAAGCTGCTTGAGACCAAGAGCAACACGCTTACGTTCCTGATCGACATTGAGCACAACAGCTCTTACTTCATCGCCCTTGCTGAGCATAGCTGATGGATGGTTGATCTTCTTAGTCCAGCTCATATCATTGATATGCAGCAGACCGTCGATACCTTCTTCAAGCTCGATGAACGCACCATAGTTTGTCAGGTTTCTAACCTTACCCTGTACATAGCTGCCTGCAGGATAATTGGCTTCAACCTTCTCCCATGGGTTTTCCTCGCTCTGCTTCATACCAAGAGAAAGCTCCTGCTTATCCTTATTGATATCAAGGATAATAACATCCACTTCATCACCGACAGAGACCATTTCTGAAGGATGGCTTACCTGCTTGGTCCAGCTCATCTCGCTGATATGTACCAGACCTTCGATACCGTCTTCAAGCTTAACAAACGCACCGTAAGGCATGATATTAACTACAGGACCTCTAGCGCGTGAATTGATTGGGTACTTCTCAGCAATAGCTTCCCAAGGATTATCGCTAAGCTGCTTCAGACCGAGAGAAATACGCTCGCGTTCCAGATCAAAATCAAGAATCTTAACTTCAATTTCCTGATCAATTGATACCACCTCAGATGGATGAGATACACGACCCCAGCTCATATCAGTAATATGCAGCAGACCATCTATGCCGCCAAGATCAACAAACGCACCGAAATCGGTGATATTCTTGACCACACCCTTGCGGGCTTCACCCTTGACCAGAGTCTTGAGTACATCTGACTTCTTGGATTCTCTATCCTCTTCAAGAAGTTTACGACGTGACAGAACGATGTTACGACGTTCGCGGTCGATCTTAATAATCTTACATTCAAGATCACGACCGATATAATCACCGACATCACCGATACGACGAATATCAACCTGTGAAGCTGGCAGGAATACAGGCACTCCAATGTCAACAAGCAGACCACCCTTGATCTTGCGCACAGCCTTACCAACGATAACATCGCCGACTTCGTGCTCTTCCATGATCTTCTCCCAACCGCGGATACGATCAGCCTTGCGCTTGCTGAGGATTACCTCACCATCAAATTCATCAATCTCTTCAAGGAATACTTCAATTTCATCACCAATCTTTGGCTCATCACCAGCATCAAATTCAACCAGCGGGATAAAGCCTTCTGATTTATAGTTAATATCAACTACAACATCTTCAGAATCAATTCTGCGGACTACACCGGTAATTATCTCGCCTTCCTTGAGCTCCTGTTCAGCAACAGCTTCAGAGAGGCTGTCAATACTCATGCCGCCCATAGCAGCTGCAACCTTCTGCTCTAGCTCTTCGTCAGAAATAACACCATTGACCAGTCCATAACGTCCGGGTCTTACCATAATAACCTGCTTTCCGATGATTTCCCCTATTTCCCAATCCCTGCCCCGGTGACAGTGATGTCCGAAATAAAGCAAATCATTTACATAAAAAAAGTGAATAAAAAACCGCCCCAAACTATTCGTCCGGGAACAACGGATTATTTATTATACTAAACACACAGGTAATTACAATAGATCCTAGTCAATTTTATTTGAAATAAAAATATATAAACTATTACCGGAAAATCTGTAATTATTAAAAGATTCTTCACAATTGTAGCAATTGAACGGAGTATAACGCTTAAAAGTAATATTTTCACAAGAACCGGCAGCGCCAACAGGGGAGAAACATGCAAAAACGCATCATAATGACATTAATCTATGGATTACTACTATTACTTATACCGGCGCAGACGGCATTCTGCCAGCAACCAATACATTATTATACACTAAAATATCCACCACTGAGCATAAAACGCGGCAACAAAGGTTCCGGCCTGGCCTGTGATCTGGCGCAAGAAATAAATCGGCGCATCGGCAGTAGCGGCAGCATCTCCTTTGGAACCTGGATCCAAAGCTACGAAGCGACTCTGAAAGATCCTGCAGGCTGCATATTCCCTACAAATCTTACACCACAGCGCCAGAATGACTTCAATTGGGTCGGACCATTCTGCACCTCTACATATTATATCTATCAGTCAAGCACCAGAACAAAAAAAATAACCGACATCAATGAAATTCAAAACATAAGTAAAATAGCCACCTTAAAAAATTATGCACTGAATGAAACTCTTAAAGCACAGGGTTGCAAAAACCTTATTTATTACAACACACCTAAAGAAGCAATAATCGCGGTAATACTCGGAAAATGCGATATCTGTATCTTTCCGGAATTCATTATTGACACCTTTAACCGGGAATCAGGCTATTCAATAAAAACAATTCACAACAGTCCTATAGACAACAGCACACTAGGTTCTCTTATCAGCGGTCGTGATGGCGTACAGATTGTATACGGTACAGGCTATGAATCTTATAATGACATAACCAAAAAACATCGAGAACTCGGTCAGTCAAGCAGACCTGATGTCAACGGCAGACCAGACATTACTCCTATTATTCTTTACAGTAAAGAAAAGCTTTATTTCGCCGTCAACAAACATGTTCCCGCTGCAACCATAACCGCAATGCAGAAAGCGCTGTATGATATCAGACAGGACGGAACCCTTACCAGAATCTATAAAAACCACCATATAGATTTATCTGCCATGCCGGAAATAACCGCGGAACCAAATGCTGCCGGTAATCAGATTATACAATTTGCCTCAACGGAAAAAGTCTACACTGGAACAGCTGTAAACCCAAATGAAATCAATAACGCATTGAAAAAAATGACTATCTATGCCGAACAGTTTCCGCCACTGACCTTTACCACTAAAGGATCAACCTTTATTCAGGGCGCGACTGTAGACCTCATTACCAACATTTATAATAAATTCAAACAAAATCCGCCTGAAATCATTATGAATGACTGGAATAAAATCTACGAAAAAGCCCGAACTACACCCTATTCAGTAATATGCACACTCAAACGTATCCCGGAAAGAGAGAATGATTTCTACTGGATCGGACCATATGCCGCAGACTCAGCCTGGCTATATGCCCGTCGTGATTTCTCTGAAAAAATCGACAATATTGCTGCCGCCCAAAAAATCCCGACTATTTTCTGTATTGACAAGGCATTTGCGTATAACACCCTGGTAAATAAAGAGTTCACCAACCTCAAAGCCTTCAGTAATCCGGATGAGGTAGTAAACTCAATGTTAGACAATCCAGAAGTTGCCGGTGCATTTTCAAGTGTCTCCGCACCATATATGATTCGTGATGCAGGCTATTCCCCAATCAATGTGAAACCACTAATTCAGGTATCTCAAAAAACAAACTACTATATTGGAATATCCAGAAATACTCCTGAAGCAATTGCACAATTATGGCAGGAAGCTTTCTCAAATATTAAAGAAACCGGAAAACTTCAGGATATCCTCGGACGCTGGATAAAATAACGTAAAAAAACACAAAATCATCTCTTTTCCCAGCTATCGTCGACGGCAATTTTCTGCCGTCGACGATTATATTCTCATTTACAAATTTTAAACTTGCAAAAAAAAAACGAATACACTACTTTATTTAAGTAACATTTTTGTATTTTTTACTGCTGAAGATTTCTTTTACAGACAGCACCATCCGCTCTCAAACATAACAAAGGAGTAAAAAAGTGAAAATCACCAAAAACTTTTTATTCACATTGATTCTGGCAATACTGGCGGCAGCCATCCCAGCCGCACAGGCGGCAAAAATCACCAGAATTTACACCAGCCCCACACCTCCGGTAAGCATGACCGCCGGACCTTCAGGAACAGGAATCGCCTACAAAGCTGTCGAAGAGATGATGCGCCGGGCCAATGTTGATATTCCTATTACTTTCGGAGACTGGGATATTGTTTACGAAAAGACACTTCATGATCCCGGAAGCGCAATATTCCCAACTGTTATGACTGCAGACCGCCGGAACAGTTTCTTCTGGGTTGGTCCTATTGCCAGCCTGGATTACTATATCTACAAGCCACGTGGCAGCAACATAACCATCAATACTCTAGACGATATCCGCAATGCCAAGAGTATCGCCACAGTAAAAGGCTTTGCCGTAAACCAGACACTCAAAGACTCCGGCTGCACCAACCTGCGTTATTTCGATACTACAGAGCAGGCACTGAATTCTCTGCTTACCGGCAGTACAAGTATAGGAATTTTCCCGGATGCGTCTGTGAAAGATTTTATGAAGCGCATGAACGTCAAAAAAAATTCCTGGCCTACCCCGATCAAACTCTTTATGAAGAGAACGTTATATTATGCTCTAAATAAAGCGACAAATCCCAGAATCCCCCTTTATATGCAGCAGGTTCTGCTGGATATGAGACGTGACGGAACTCTGGCGGCTTTATACAAAAAATATCTACCTGAAGGCAGAATGCCGATCATCCCTGCCGAACCGGTATTTCCTAATGAGATCATAATTCCTGATCAGACAACATTTGTCGAACCCCTTATAATCAACGGCAAAGCTGTGCCAACGATCAAGACTAATATTGTTGAGCGCCCGGCAAGCGAAAGTATCGTTCTTACACAAAAAGGCCGTGTTGTCAGCGGCACCCAGAAACACGGAATCAGTATTTATGCTGAAGAATTCCCGCCATTTACCTTCTCTGTTGACAACTCAACCTATATTCAGGGTGCCGTAGCCGAACTTATCTCTGCTATTCAGAATGAGCTTGGAATGACACCTGCTCCCATCCAGCTTTCAGAATGGAACAGCATCTTTTTCCTTGCCAAGACAACACCTTACGCTGCTATCTGCACCTTAAAACGTACCCCCGAGCGTGAGAATGATTTTTACTGGATTGGACCTTACGCAGCAGACTCAGCCTGGCTTTATGCCCGCCGTGACGCACCGATAATGGTTCGAGACCTCGCCGATGCGAAAATGCTGCCGGCTATCTCATGTGTAGGCGGTGCCTATGCCGGCACAAAACTTTCACAACTTGGATTCAGTAATCTTATTCCTTTCAGCACACCATCCGAAGTTATTCATGACATCATGAATAACCCTGAACATGCGGCTGCTTTTTCAAGCGTGACCGCTCCATACGTAGCCCGCGATGCCGGTTACTCAGCGATAAACATGAAGCCGATAATTCAGATCTCACCGAAAGCCTATTATTATATTGGTATTTCCAAAGAAACACCCAAAGAAGTGGCTGATGCCTGGCAGGCTGCTTTTGAAGCATTACGCCAGCGCGGCGTAGTAAAAAATATTATGGAGCGATGGGTTCGTTAACTTCAAAAAGCATTATTTAATATACTGATAAATATATATACGGGACAGCATACAGCTGCCCCGTATATATTTACTATAAAATATTAATTAGTTCTCAGGCATAAAGATTATCCGGAAGCCCCGGAACTTCTTTGGCAATATTGTTAGTACTATTCTCCTGAGATTTCGTCCACGCTTTCCCACCGCCGGTAACAACCGCATCTTTACCGAGAACCCGGTTAAGATTTCGCGTAGGATCAACCTCTTCAACAACATCACCGAGCTTGGAGATCATACCTTCTCCAGGCATTGTTACCTTAATAATACTGTCTATTGCCCCGCGTGGCTGCATCACAGGGGGCCATGGAGGCCATCCCATTGTATTTCTCCCGATCAATTTTCATCCATTAGTATTATACCACACTTAGAGTAAAGTGTCAAATTATCATAAAATTATGCATTAATTTTTACCAGAAATCAGTACCCCATAATTGGCCGCTAAACAAAAACCTTAATAATTAAGGTATAAGTCAATATCGATACTTATCAATTGCTGATAAAACAAAAGAATAAATCCTTTTCCAGTAAAATAATGCTATAATTTTAAGTCAGACAATCATGGCAGATAATACTGTTTCCTGCGTAAATCCATTAAAAATTTTGCAAATTAATACGATTTGGTCTTTAAAGAACCATTTATTAATGTATAATATTTTATACTATATAAACCAATCGTTTTTAAACTTATAATTTAGCAGGAGGCTATTATATGAGCACGATTCAAGTCAGTGACAGACGCGGCGGGGTATACGAGGTAGTCGTTACCTTCAGCTACGGTGAGTGTGCCCGTCTTCCATTCAACAATCTGCGCAAAATAAATGCGCGTATAGATCAGATTCGTAATGGAGGTCTCAAAGCCACAGCTCAGTTCAATCTTCGTAACACCAAGGAAGCGGCAAATTTTATCGAAGCACTCGATCTTTTTGGCGAAGACGGTTCCTTCGTTCATGGCTCTCCGGCAGATCCTGAAGATCTTAAGCAGGAACGTGCAGAGGATGACGAGGAATCGGAACTGCCTAGGGCGGCGGTAGTGAGTGCGCAGACTGCTTCACCTGCGGTACCGTCGTCTCCTGCAGCAAAGTCAACTCCCTCCTCTAACAGTGTTCAGGATCAGGAAGAAGCAGAAGATCTTGAGATAGATGAAGGATTTGGACTGGTAGCAAATGAAGATTGGAAAGAACGCGCTGAAGAAGCCGTTCTTGCTTCATTGGGCGAACATGAAAATAAAGAAGAAACTCTGAATCGCATTACCAAAGTTGCGGGTGACAGATACACCGAAGAGATGGCACGGGAAAAAATGATATCTCTGCTCTGGGACAAATTCCAGGATGAAGCGTATGTCGCTGCATTTCTCAAACGACGTGACTGGGAAGATGTAACCGAGGAT
Source organism: Planctomycetota bacterium (assembly GCA_963677015.1). Classification (GTDB taxonomy): domain Bacteria; phylum Planctomycetota; class SZUA-567; order SZUA-567; family SZUA-567. Next base: position 184,037 of record OY781533.1, on the reverse strand, counting down.
GAAGTCAGACAGGTATCCAGTCTCTGATTAATATTATTATTGATAGCCCCTGTAACAAGGGGCTATTAATAAGATAAGTAACAAAACGTATTAAGGAAAAAATAACAGCAATGGGACCTTGTGACAGCCAACGTTTTGACAGTCTGAATGACAGGGAACGCGAACACTACACCTTTATTGCAGAGTTTTCACTTGCAGTATTAGACAAGCGCCCCTATCAGTTCGAAGCCCTGCAGAGTGCCGCAAATTCACTCACAGCACTGGGATATTATCATGATGGCCTGCTTTACGACAAGCGCCTGCGTGAGATCAAAGCATCAGATGCACTTATAACCTATAATCTCGCCTGCAGCTATGCACTGGTCAATGATACCGACAATGCCCTGCGCACACTTGAAGAAGCAATCTGCCTCGGATACCGTGATCATGTACATATGGTTGAAGACCCGGATTTGAGCAATCTTAAAGGTGATCCACGATTTGATAAACTGCTTCAGCTCGCTCACAAATAACTGCTGTAGATAACCCAGTTTATTTTATATCACCAATTCCAACGATAATTCCTAATTCCGTTCTTTGTATTTTAACAAATTAACAAAAATCCCGCCCGCTAACAGCTTATAACTCCTAATTATAAAATAGGACATAATAACAAAAAATGCTTGCAAATTTTACCGCAACCATGTTCAATATAATATATTAATCAATGTAATATGAGGTATAACCATGGCATATTATTGTAAATACTACAAATCAGCAACGGCGCTGAATAAAAAACCCACTATTTCTCATGACACCTGGATACCGGAAGCAGATATTTTCGAAACCAAACTGGAAATAATTGCGATTATAAACCTTCCGGGAGTAGATGCAGCGGATATAGAACTGACACTGGACAATGCAAGGCTCATTGTCCGCGGTACCAGAAAATATGAAAAGCCAAAACTTATAAAATGTTACAGACAGCTTGAAATAAGACACGGACAATTCGAGCGTATTATTGATCTGCCCTGTCCGGTCGATCTCGGGAAGGCAAATATCTGCAATGGCGTACTTGAAGTTGTATTACCCAAATTAAATGCGCCGGTGGAAGATCCCATTACCATCGATATCGACTGAAAATTTATCAACTCTTACTTTTAGCATAGAAGATAACCTATAGAAAGAAAATAATGGCGAAAAAGAAGACCACCAAAAAGAAAACTACCAAGAAAAAAACCACCTCCAAGAGTAAGCGCCCTACCCAGGATGCCCGCATAAGCGAGGATGTAGTAATAGATATAAATAACAATGTTATAGGTAGCGGCAATGATGAGATGAAAATTCCAGGAAAACTGCCGGTACTCGCGGCCAGCGACATTGTATTATATCCTGATATGATCGCACCGCTATCCATATCCCATGAACGGGATATGAAGATGATAGATGATTCTCTCATCGGAGACAAACTGCTGATTATAGCCCCACTGGAAAGACCGATGGAAGACAGCAGCGATACCGATGCTATTCACAGCATTGGCTGCGTTGCAGCGGTTCTGAAGATGTTCAAACTTCCTGAAGGCGAGATGCGTCTGCTTATTCAGGGACTCAGCAGAGCGGAAATTACTGAATACACCCAGATCGAACCGCATGCAACAGCTAAAATTCAGATTCTGGAGGAGAAGGTTCCAAATAATATTCAGTCAAAAGCTCTTTTCAGCAGCCTGCGTAAAGAATTTAACCGTCTTACAGATATTCTGCAATTTCCGGAAGACATCAAAGTCACAGCCCATAATATCGACCATCCGGGACGCTTCAGCGATCTTGTCGCGAGTAATATAGATATTACCCATGACCAGCGCCTTGAAATACTGGATGAGATGAACGTCATGAAACGTATGGAAGCTCTCACTGTCATGCTCGGCAAGAATATGCAGATTGTCGAACTGGGCAACAGAATTCAGCAGAGTGTTAAAGAACGAATCGGCGAAGGACAGCGGGAATACTTCCTTAGAGAGCAGCTCAAAGCCATACGCAACGAACTTGGTGATGATGAAGGCAGCTATGAACTGGAAGAAATGGCCAAAAAACTCGAAGAAGCAGGACTGCCCGAGCACGCCATGCAGGAAGCAAAACGCGAATTAAGCCGTCTTGAGAAGATGCAGTCAGGAAGTGCGGAATACACCGTATCCATGACCTATCTCGACTGGATGGTGTCACTCCCCTGGAATAAAGAGACCAAGGACGAAATCAATATAAAACGGGCACAGGAAATACTGGATGCCGATCACTACAATCTGAAGAAAGTTAAAGAGCGCATAATTGAGTATCTGGCAGTAAAGAAGATCAACCCTGAAGGCAAGAGCCCTATTCTATGCCTTGTAGGCCCTCCGGGAGTCGGCAAAACCTCTCTTGGCAAGAGTATCGCCAAAGCCATGAATCGCAAATTTGTACGCCACTCACTCGGCGGTGTCCGGGATGAAGCGGAGATACGCGGTCATAGACGTACCTATATAGGGGCTCTTCCAGGACGTATAATCCAGGGACTGCGCCGTGCAGAATCCAGAAATCCTGTATTCATGCTTGACGAGATTGACAAACTGGTCAGTGACATGCGTGGTGATCCGTCTTCAGCACTCCTTGAGGCACTCGATCCGGAACAGAACAATGAATTCTCCGATCATTATCTTGATGTTAATTTTGATCTTTCAAAGGTTGTCTTTATTGCGACAGCCAATACCGTAGATACAATCCCTGACGCACTTTATGACCGTATGGAGATTATTTCTCTACCCGGTTACTCCAGTCTGGAAAAGCATGAGATTGCCAAACGTTATCTGATCCCAAGGGTTCTTAAGGATCACGGACTGAAAGCCTCACAGATTAAATTCAATAAAAGTGCTATAGATTTTATTATGCGCGGTTATACCAGAGAAGCCGGTCTGCGTTCGCTCGAACGCGAGCTCGCCACTGTTGTCCGTAAGATTGCAGTGGATATCGCCAAAGGTCAGAAGGGACCATTCAACGTAAATGTTAAATTGGTAGAGAAACTTCTCGGACCTCAAGATTTCACCAATGAACTTATTAAACGCTCCAACGCCGCAGGTGTCGCAGTCGGTCTGGTCTGGACATCGGTCGGCGGCGATGTACTTTTCATTGAATCAACCTCAATGCCCGGTGGCAAACAGATGCAGCTTACCGGCAGTCTTGGAGATGTTATCAAGGAATCAGCAGCCGCAGCTCTATCCTGGACCAGAACCCACGCCGCTGAGCTTGGACTTAATCCGGAATTCTATGAAAATTCGGATATCCACATTCACTTCCCGGAAGGAGCCACACCTAAAGACGGACCTTCCGCAGGCGTCACGCTGGTAACATCGCTTGTAAGCATGCTGCTGAACAAGCGGGTAAAGTCACGCCTGGCAATGACCGGTGAAATAACTTTACGGGGCAAGGTTCTGCCGGTTGGCGGCATCAAGGAAAAAATGATAGGTGCACATTTGGCAGGAATAAAAGAGGTGGTATTGCCACAACCGAATATGAAGGATCTCCATGATCTGCCTAAAGAAGTAATGAACGGTATCAAATTCTACCCGGTTGAAGAGGTTACAGAGGTACTGAATCTGGCTTTCCCTAATGTCTTTACAGAAGAAGCTGTCGCAAAGCGTCAGCAACACTATCAAAAAATAAACGATAAGGAAAGAGCCGACAATTCTGATGACTGATAACCAGTAGTATTCAAACCAAGATAAAACTGCAGACAGCCATCACAGCCAATAATTATCCGGTTATTACATACTACACATTAAAAATGTATTAACCGGATTGCTATAAATCCGGCGGAGACGGAAAACAACCATATTCCGGGGATACCGGTCACATTATTTTACCGGCAATGAAACTGCGAATAACAGAGACATTGTTATTTTATTAACGGATGGAGTAAGGCTATGCACAATGATACCGATGAAAAATTTATCAAAAATTACCGAATCACACCAAAAGACAAAGTAGACCTCAGCAAAACCCCAACCCTTGAGAAGCCCGATATGAAACGATCTGACGGCGACACTTTTCTTGCCGAAATCCATGATGATTTAAAGTTGCTGCAGAACCGTTTATATGCTGAAGGGAAAAAGTCAATTCTTGTCGTTATTCAGGCGATGGATACCGGAGGTAAAGACGGAACTATTAGAAAAGTATTCGGTCCGCTTAATCCTCAGGGTGTACGGGTACATTCATTCAAGCAGCCAAATCCCAAAGAGATATCACATGATTTTCTCTGGCGTATACACACCTGCACTCCAAAGCATGGCATGATTACTATCTTCAACCGTTCACATTACGAAGATGTCCTCATCCAGCGTGTACATAAACTTGCCCCTAAAGAGGTAATTGAAAGGCGCTACACCCATATTAATAACTTTGAATATCTGCTGCATGACAGCAATACCCATGTGATCAAACTATTTCTGCATATCTCCAAGGATGAACAGAAGAAACGTATTCAGGACAGACTGGACAAAGCAGAGAAAAACTGGAAATTCACTTCATCCGATATCGCCGAGCGTAAATTCTGGGATCAGTATATGAAGACCTATGAACTGGCAATTAACAACTGCTCAACCGAGCATGCGCCTTGGTATGTCATCCCTGGCGATAAAAAATGGTGGAGAAACATCATTATAGCCAGAATAATACGCTCACATCTTAATAAACTTCATTGTGAATTTCCCGCTCCGGAACCAAATCTTGATAAAGTTATTATACCTGAATAATACACTACAGCAAAATTCAATAAGACCGGGGGCAGCCAATATAACTGCACCCGGCTTTATTGTTACTGTTTTTCAAACAGCATTTATAACCGATAACCCGGCAAGCCTTAGATAAAGTCGACATTTTTAATAATTCACCTTTAATCTGCTGAACATAAAAAACCCGGAAACCGCATTAAAGCGGCTCCCGGATAATCTTTTAAATCTAAAAATCTATATTACGATCAGGCAATAAGACTTTTGATACAGTCTACTGCACTGGCAGCGTCAGGAGCATAGCCATCAGCGCCAATTTCATCACAGAAAGCCTGAGTTACCGGCGCACCACCAACCATAACCTTTACGTTCTCCAGACCGGCTTCTTTAAATACCTTTACCGTCTCAGACATTGCAGGCATAGTTGTAGTTAAAAGCGCAGATAGTGCAATTGCCGATGCGCCTATCTCTTTAGCCTTTTCCAGGAAGACCTCTGGTGAAACATCACTTCCGAGATCAACAACTTCAAAATTTGCCCCCTTGAGCATCATACCGACAAGATTCTTACCAATATCATGAAGGTCACCTTTAACCGTTCCGATCACTACTTTATGCTCCGGCTGCAGACCGGAAGCGACAAGAACCGGCTCCAGAAGTTCCATGCCGGTATTCATTGCACGGGCGGCAATAAGAACTTCAGGTACAAAAATTTCATTCTTTTTAAACTTAGCTCCAATTTCATTCATAGCCACCAGCATAGCGTCTAGAATCTTCTCAGGTGCAACACCACCATCAATAAATTCCGGCACGATATTCTTTACAATCTTTCTTTTACCGCTAGCCACTGCATCTGTCAACTCTGATAATTCTGCCATTTTACTCTCTCTTTCTCTTCTCTCGTTCTCTCTAGGACTGCTCAATTACTCCCTGCAGTCAGCCAAATCTCTCTCTTATACCCTGCAGAGTGCTCTCTCTATACCCGGACGCAATCACCACTAGACTTCCGGATTCTTCAGCCCTGCTAACCCCATCTATCCGCTGCGACCAGTCTCCACCATCATAATCGATCGCAATAAGATTATTATCAGCTCCTGAGACACAACCCTTCACCCGGTAAAGGTCATCACCCAGTAGACTAAGCTTACGCTTTAACTCGCCAAAACTCTCCATATCAGCTACATTTATTGTGACCTGACAGAAATTCGGATCTTTACATTTTGCATAATCGCCACCACTGCCAACGACACCAAAATCAGCGAAAACATCGATATCAACTTTACAAAACTCAGTCTTTAAAATAGAAGCAGTAGAATTAAATTTACAAACAGAAGAAACTGTTTCATCAATCTTCTCAGCCGAAAACTTATCTATTTTATTGATGATTATCTGAGTCGCAGCCGCAATCTGCTCTTTTATATTTGGAAGGGTTCGACATAACTTCTGAAATGATCGGGGATCTACTATCGCAACAATTGAACGAATAGCAAAGACTTCGTCAAGCTTGGTCTCTTTAAACATGTCCCCGGCAACACGAGGATTGGCAATACCGCTAGCTTCAATAACCACACCATCAACTGCCATCTCGCTAATCTGACGCAGAACCTTGAGAAACTGACCTGTCAGGCACTTACAGAAGATACTGCCCCCAGGTATTTTTACCAGTTCATCTGCGGGAAGGTTTAGCCTCTCACCATCAATATCCTTGGGAGAAAACTCATTAACAAGATAAACAATCTTCTTACTGTGGTACTGTTCAACCAGCCTTTGAATAAAGGTGGTCTTACCTGATCCTAAGAAGCCTGTCACAAAACATACCGGTATTGCCGTCATTCTCTCTCTCTCAAAATATCACTTAAAACATAAAGACAGTAAAATAAGTGTCTAAAACATTTAAACGCAATGTAAAGTGATATCTGGATTATACATCATTAATTTTATAAATATTGTACAATAAGAGCTAATTTTAGTAATATTGTAATGAGCTTCAAATAAGTTTGACCAGAGAAATCACGAATGACCGCATCATATAGATTTGAATAAATACAGTGGCCACCACCAAGGTAAGATTTAGAGTAGCCAGAACTGCCCCGGAAAGTACAGTTACCACAAAAAAGCCGGAAAGAGCAACTACAATAATTCCATAAGCCAATGCAAGGTACTCGTTTACCCGATATTCCTCACCTCTTGCAGCAAGCTCCACGTTTATTTTCTTAGCAGCAGAATAATAACAGTAAAATACCCATACCAGATTTAGTAAAGGAATTATCATCAGAATAACCGTCATAAAAGGTGAAAACATCCGTTTATCTTCCGGGATAACTCTCCAGACATGATACATTATAAGCAGCCCGAAAAATGTAGAAACAACAGCAGAAAGCAAAGTTAAGGGGCCAAGAGCCGCAAGGAATACCGATAAGCACTGAGCAATACAGAAAATTAAAAACCATGCCCGCAGCTTTTGCGGAAAATTAACCTTTGAAATAAGATATTCTCTAATACCATCCAACTGTCCGGAATTCTCCCCATCTGCAGACATTGACGGAGTAAACAGACTGTTAAGCTCTGTCAAATATGCCTGCTGCCAGTCAGACATTCCCTCACGCCATACCAGAGTTCCACGCTGTACAGTGCCTCTGGCAATCAATTCCACCATCTCCTCCTCAGTTACCGGACCCGCTCTATCATTATTAAACTGATAATACCACAGTATATTATTACTCATCATTTTCTCCTGAATATTGAATATCTTCTAAACATATCTGGTTATTATTATGCCATAAAAAAACCGCCAGCATTACTCCCACTGATATGCTACTATCGAAACCAGCGCCTGCTTATTTGCTTAAATTCCTTGGACTGGTAAATCTTATTATATGCCAATACCTTCCATTATCAAATCAACTTTTTTCTACAGACGGTCATATCATACCTGCAAAACTGAATAGCTCACCTTCGTCTGATAAAAAAACTGCACACAAAAAGTGAGCAGTTTTTATCAAAAATTTTAAGCTAATCGGTCAACTACCTGCTTCTATTTCATAACTGGCACATTCGAACTTCCACGAACATCAATATTACAGTTTATCCCTAAGGCACAGCTTCTGGCAAACGGACCGGTATCAATAATATTATCACCTATTCGTTTATATTCACCCGTATAAGGAACCAGCACCATCTGCTCATTTCCATCGGCATCACGAACCCGGACGACCCCAGTGAAATCTGCATATGGATTGAAAATATATGTACCCTTAGGAGTATTTATCATAACCAATGACTTTTCAAAAGATTTAGTAACGACAATCCCTACAGCTTCCTCCTTTTCAGGTTGAGTATTTTTCTCAGATATCAATGAAGAAACACGCTTTTCAAGCTGTTCAAACTCTTTCTTCACACTCTCAATCTCCACCGACATCTTCTCGGTAAGTTTCGATACTGTAATATTAATCTGCGGCGCGGCCTTCTCATCATACTGCTTGGCTACATCCTCAATACGCCCGTCCACCCAACTTCTGGCAGCCGCAACATTATCAGCCGTACTCTGTTTCAACTGCTCCATATCTTTTACAACCGCATCCAGATCTGCCTCGAGTCTGGAAACTTCTTTCTGTACACTCACAAGCATCTTCTGTGAATACGCCTTATTATCCTCAAACATTTTATCAAGACTGGAGAGCTGCGTTCTCAAATCATTATTAAGACTCTGAATCTTATCAATGCTTGCTTCCTTATAAGCACCTAGAACCTCTTTCATACCGTCAACTTTGACCAGAAGTCCGGCAACCTGCTTTTCCATATTTCTATAAGCATCAGCCCCCATTTCAGAAGCACTTGCCAGCAGAAGCTCGAGTTTCTTGCCCATATCTTTTGAACCGGAGCTGGTAAGCGTCTGCAGCAAAACATCATTCTGCTTAATCTGTGACTCCAAATCAGTAATCAGCGCATCTTTGTCTTTAAGATCAGATTTAATGCTCTGGTTCTCCGCTTTCAGCTCCTGAATAAGACTATTCAGATGCTCAACATCGAACTCAACCTTTGATGATGCGTACTTACCACTATCAGTGACAGTACTCTTCTGTTTAAGCTCGCTGATACTGAGATTAACAGCAGAAATCTTCTCATCAACTGTTTCTATTTTAGTTATTGCCTGTGAGTTTTCCGCAATTTTACTATCACTGGCTTTGAGAGATCCATCCAGCACCGTCAAACGCTGCTCAAGTCCCTGTATCTTCTGATTAAGATCAGTGACAGCTTTTAAATCCTTACCTTGCGACGATATCCCCTGAACCATTTTCTGGGAGTTTGTTGCCAGAGACATGAGAAAATATGCCACTACACACCCTACAATGATCATCAAAATTTTAAAAACACTATTCATATTAATCCTTTTCCCCGAAAGAATCGCCCCGCAACTTCCCAAAATCACCCAACAATACATTAAAAATTATACAAATTACCAGATTTTTTTCCAGTAATTTACCGAAAAAACCGTAAAAAAGCCCACAATTCTTTCTTTAATGCAACTTTATGATCTGACATCAGGAAGTTTTAATCAAACAAAGTTTATTTCCCGCATGATTATACTTTACCATATAGCCATACGCCTGCAGCAAAACTATCCCACGCCCTGAAACCTGCCGCTCACCGGGCATTTCCTTCTTCAGAGCATTCTGCCAGTCAAAACCATCCCCCTAATCCTCAAAGGTCATAACCAGATTGCCAGACGCAATATCAAGAGTAAAAACTGCATTTAAACGGGGATTGAAGCCGTTACCATGCTTCACAGCATTTGTAAGTCCTTCTGCAATCGCCAGTTTCAAACTGAACGATTCATATTTATAACCCTTCCCATTCAAAAATTCCACCGCGTCTTCAATAACTTCCGGTATATTCTCCAATACCGAAGAAAAGACTATGCGCAACTTTTGTCTGGCTATCTCCATAACATACAGCATTCTATACCTCCAAAGCCAGTATAGCAATATCATCAGCAATCTTTGTCGTATCAGTTATAAAATAATTATAGAATGTTTCAGGCAAAGCATCTAAGGAAATACCGGTTATTCTCTCTCCCACCTCCAACAGCGGATCCATATTGGCCGACCACACCGTACCGGCACACTCTAATATGCCATCGGAAAACAGCACAAACCTGTCACCTTCCTCTATAGGGAACTCATACTCTGAAAACAACACCTCTTCAAACATTCCCAGAACCGCTCCCTTAGACACAAAAATATGACTCTCCCCTTTATTGTTAATATACACGACCGGAGTATTACCCATATTGATAAAGCTTGCCCTCTTGGTCGCCCTGTTTATCTGCAGATAACTTGCAGCCAGAAATTTATGTGGCGCCAATGTTTGACAGAGCACACGGTTTATCATTGACATCGCTTCAGACGGAGTATTCAGTGCAGTACAATTCTGCTTGAGCAACGCATTCAGAGCCGCGGTTATATAACTTGTCGAAAGGTCATGCCCGGACACATCACCAAGAAAATAACCATGCAGATGTTCCGCCAGCGCGACCACAGCATAAAAATCTCCTCCGGCATCATCAAATGGCTGATATCTGGCTACAAACTTAGCTTCCGGCATTTCTTCAGGTGTTATCAGCATCTGCTGCTGAGCGTTTTCAATCTGCTTTATCTTTTCCCGCTGGTTCTCAATTACAGCTTTAATACCCATATTGAGCTTGATGTGTACCTTAACCCGGGCTTTTACCTCATCAGGGTCAAACGGCTTGGTTATAAAATCAACCGCCCCGCTCTCCAGCCCCAAGACCTTTGATGAGACATCGGAAAGACCGGAAAGAAAAATTACTGGAATCTGAGCCGTATGTGAATCGACCTTCAACTTGCCAAGCGCCTCAAACCCGTCTTCCACCGGCATCTGTATATCCAGCAGAATTAAATGCGGCTGTTCACTAGAAGCCAACTCCCGTCCCTGACGCCCGTCCCCTGCTTCCAGAACCTCATATCCAGCCTCAACTAAAAGTTTTTTCAACAGGATACGATTCAATCTCGAATCATCAACAATAAGAATTTTATAACGCAACTGCTCTCCCATTAAACAAACCCTGTTTTACTGCTCCGGCAATCACACCCCACACTAATTTAATATAACAAAGATAAATTTCAAATTTCAGAAACAGCAGTATAACATTCACTTATTATAGTGCAAAAGTCCAGCTTAGGAATATATTCACCAATAAGCCTGCTCTTATCAAGGCGTGCAAATTTCTTCTCTTCACCCACAAGAGTTGTCAGTCCAATAATTCTAATTTCAGAATAAGGCTTTTTGTCCTTCAAACCCTGTACAAAGTTGAGTATATTCTTCTCAGGAAAATTCAAGCCACACAGAATCAAACCAATGTCATCCCCATACTCTTCGAGAGTTTCATACACCTCTTCTTTATTTTTTGCAATATAAACAATCAACCCGTATTGCTGCAGAACCTTCCTGATATACTTCAGGAAGAATTCTGAATTATCAAGCAAAAGAACACATTTGACATCTGCATTTATTGAGGTCATATCAACTGCACGCTCCGCAGCATAAGACAGAATAAAACTATGTAAATCAAGCAGCCATATTCTGCAGTCGGACAAAACCACCGTCCCAATAATATTTTTATGCTCTTTATCAGCTGGATAAATTACAGAACTGGCATTACTAATCGTAAATATACTATTGAAGACCACGCCAAAATCTCGAGACGGACCGCGTATAACAGCTACAATATATTCATCACTTTCAATAAGCGCAGCAGCAGCACATAGTTGAGAAGATAAGATCAACTCTATATCTTTTTCTTTATAAGAAAGAACCCCATTCACCACACTCTGCAACTTATCGGCACTAATTTTTTCCAACCTGTCGACGAGCAGAAGAGGCAATGCCAGAAACGATACACCATTCTTGAAAACAATAAGTGACAAGCGTTCAATAATGTCGTCTTTATTATTTTTTTCCTGTTCCCGGCTGGTACCGGTTGATTTATTAACTTCTTCCACTCTGCTCAATTCGCCAATTAATCCATTGATCTCAGCATTAAGTTGAATAATCATATCACGACTAGCACAATTACAACTGGTTTTAAGCATTCGGCCAAGTTTATTAAGGATAGCTGTATGCTTTTTCAGAAGCTCAAAGCTGCTATCACTCAGTTCATAACCCCGTGCCCCCACGGTTTCACTCTGCGAGGATAAATCAGGGAGAAAATAATCCATTATAGACTCTACTAGCTCTGTTCCATTTTCCTGATGAATATTTTCAATTATACCATCTTTACGTACATGAAACACATTTCGCGAATCAATACTGATAAAATCACAGAGCAGGTGTTGCTCAATAACCGTTGAAATTAAAACATAAAATGGAATTGATGTCGGCAGATCAGATTCAAGAGTCCCAATAGACTCAATATCAACCTTGCTGTCAATAAATACGCAAATCTGCAGCAGTTCGGATATAACCTCCCATGGTGTCTTATCTTTCTGCTCTAAATCCTGTATAAGATCATAAGTCAGCAGATAAACATTACCACCGCCTTTTTCCGTTTCTGCTGCCCGCAGAAAATCATACTTATTTACAGTGAATATTTTCTTCCCGCTGGGAAATTTAATATCAACAAATGAATTACTCTCAACTTTTTCTTCTTCCGAAAAAGTAACAAAAAGCAATTCCTCGATACTTCTATCTATATCTGAAACATCAAAGGCATCTATATTATCAACATTATCAAGCATGAGATTGAGCTGCTCCGCCCCGGAGAGCATTAAACTTATAATGTCCGCGGTAAGAGTAAGCTCCCCTCTGCGAATACGGTCGAGCACAACCTCAAGATGATGTGAAAGATCGCCAAGATTTTCCAACCCAAAAAAAAACGCACCACCTTTTACTGCATGGATAGCGCGGAAAACACAATTAACCAACTCATAATCAATATTATCACCCTGCTGCTCCAACTCCAGCAGATCATTCTCCACACTTGCCAAATGCAATCTGGATTCCGTTAAAAACCGTTCTAGGATTTTATCATCCCGGCTCAACATAACAATCTCTTATCCACTACTTACTAAATATTAGCCAATAAAAACAAAATGTTCGGTCAACCGCATAATCTTAAACATCTTTAGAATATCAGCATTCAAATCTTTCAATACCAATTCACATTTAGACTTACTGGCTGAATTTTTTGCTGCGATCAGCATACCGATACCGCTGGAATCAATCACTTTGACTTTTCCCATATCTAGAATCAGCCTTTGAGGATTGCCGGCCAGTGTTTCTAGTATTTCTTCCTTATAGGCTTCTACTTCAGAACTGATAAGATCGCCTTTAGCAGTCAATATTATTTCTGAATCCATTAATTATTATCCCACGGCAAAAAAATAACACAAAATACCCAAGCTATCAAATAATTATAACACCATAAATATACATCATTTGTAAATTTATTACAATACAAATCCACTGATAGGCAAACAAAGACAATAATATTTCCATACTATAATAAAAAGCTGAAACTTTAATTAAGTAAATTACTGATAAGAATAATACCCCGGAATTTTTTTTTATTGTGTTCTATTTATTTACAAAGTAAAATAATATCTTCTGTTATAAACATGTATACTGATAACTTACTGATATTTTTCCCTAGTGAAAAAATAATAATATGCCTTCCAATTATAAGACAGGTGGCATGCCACGCCAAAACAAATTGTTTTACCTTCTTGTCTGGCTGATAGTCAGTACAGGCGGCCTATTCTTTTTTTACAATACTTATAAATCTCTATTAAACAAAGAAATCGCATTAATTAAACAAATTGCTACCAAAGAAATACTCTCTGCCGGCAATTACTGCAACAGTATACTGAATATAGCAGAAAATAACCTTACACTCATCAACAATAGCAATTATATGAATAATTTTATTCCTATGCTCTCTGCCCAACCGGAAAAAGCAGCGACTTCAGCTGCAAAATCAGAATTAGCACAGTTCATAGAACAATTACTGCAAATTAATAAAATGTATTACTCCATTGAAATCGTTGATAAAGCTGGAATGGAGAAAATCAAAGTAATCAACGCGAAACACAGCGAAAGAATAATACCGGATACTGAACTTAAAGACATATCTCAAAAATATTATTTTAAAGAATGTTTACAATTGCCCCCCAATACAATTTACTACTCAAAAATTGATCTTGAACGTAAAAACAACACTATAGCCTTTCCCTTCCGGCCATCACTGCATATCGGCAGAAGTATATATTCACAGGATAATAAACTCCAAGGAATCATCCTAATAAATCTCGGGATCAATTTTGATCTTTCACCACATATATCCATACTCAGCGAAACTGGTGACTGGCTGGTTGGCGGTAATGAAAACTGGATGAATTTTGCCTTTAACAGACCCGATAATTTCAGCACAATATACCCTGATGCCTGGAAAGTAATCAGCTCCAATGAATTTGGAAACACAAAATCCAAAGATGGAACGTATTTCGAATTCACAACGCTACGCCCGCCACTCACTGATAAAGGGATTAACTGGAAAATTACCACTCAGCACTCAACCACCGAATTCGCCGGTTCCGCAAACCTTGCCAACCGGACTCCAATCATTCTGCTTAGCTTATTATTCGAACTTATCACCACAGTAATCATTATCATTTCCTATATCAGACAGACAAAACTCTTCAACTACCAGCATATAATTGAAACCAATCTTGAACACTATGATATTTCTCTGAAAGTTGGCCGGGCAATGAGCTGGATTTATTCACCGTTAACCCATAAATTCAAGTGCTCAAAACACGCTAAAACCCTTCTTGGGATCCCAGCAGACAAATCTTTAAATGAAGAATTTTTTATCAAGCTATTCAATGAATTACCTTCACCTGGCATCAAAAACTTTTTCAAGTTCATCAACTCTCTGGATGCAAATGAAAAAGATTCAGAATTTTCAATAGAACACAAAGTACCACTGCCGCAAAGCAAACATAATTTCTCCTGTTCAGAGATATGGTTAAAAACCTATGCCATAAGACAGAAAGACAATAATAGCAATATTGTAATTTACGGAATAAGTATTGATATAACCAATCGTATACTGCTGGAGCAATCATCGATCGAAGCCCGTAAAGCATCAGAAAAACTTTCTTTGGAATTACAGAATCTGCTGGATGAATCTGAAAGACTGCGTATAAAGGCGGAAGAAGCCAGCTCAGCCAAGGCAGATTTTCTGGCCAACGTCTCCCATGAGATCCGTACCCCTATGAACAGTGTCCTCGGTATGGTCTGCCTGCTGGAAGATACCGAACTTTCAGCACAGCAGGATGAGTATATTGCCGCGATAAGGCACAGTGGAGAAGCACTGCTCCTGATAATAAACGATATCCTTGATCATTCAAAGATCGAATCAGGAAATCTTGAAATTGTAAACGGCCCTTTCAACATTAGAAAAACCATTTCCCATATAATTGAAATGATCCGACCACAAGCAGAAAAAAACAACGTGACCATAGACTGTGAAATATCCCCTGAAATCCCGGATACGCTGCTTGGTGATGAATTAAGAATAACTCAGGTACTGCTCAATATTGCCGGCAACGCCGCAAAATTCACAACCAGCGGTAATATTAATTTTCAGATCGAAATTCTCAGCAACAACAAAGAACTGCTAACTCTGGAAATCAAAGTTGCAGATACAGGTATAGGCATAGCTCCAGAAGCTTTAGAAAATATCTTTGACAAATTTACTCAGGCAGACCAATCAACCACCCGTAAATTTGGCGGTACAGGTCTGGGACTGAGCATTTGTAAAAGCCTCATAGAGCTAATGCGCGGCAGCATTTCGGTTGACAGCACTCTGGGAGAGTCCACAATATTTACTATAATATTGCCACTGCGTAAAATTACAAATGGTGTAAATGAAAAATATGCCTCAAACATCAAAACCAATCTAAAAATTAATATCAATGATAATATAACCTATCCTCAGGCGAAAATACTTCTCTGTGAAGATAATGAGATGAACCAAAAACTTTGCCTTAAATTCCTGGAAAAGTTTGAGACTACCGCCGATATAGCGGCCAACGGCTTAATTGCGGTTGATATGTTTACTGTAAATAAATATGACCTGATACTGATGGATCTGCAGATGCCGGAAATGAGCGGCATATCTGCGACTACCCGTATACGTGAAATAGAGAAAGAACAGCAACTGCCACATACGCCAATAATTGCAGTTACAGCAAATATCTTTGATGAAGATAAACAAGCATGCTATAATGCAGGTATGGACAGTTTTCTGGCAAAACCAGTATCGCTGAATGATTTTAAAGAGGCTCTCATAAATTTCTTACCGCAGAGTCTACAGAAGTCAGAAAAATCCACAGCCCAAAAGCATAAATCTTTTATAGAAAAAATTTCCGCTGATGATCATATTATAGACATTACTACCGGTATAAAACATTCTGGTGGCGAACAAACTTATAAGACTATGATAAGCCTTTTCTGTGATGATGCGCCAAAAGTCAGCACAGATATTATCAATGCTGCAGAAAAAGGCCGTTTCAGCGATGCAACACGCTACTGCCATACTCTAAAAAGCATGGCAGGAATTATCGGAGCAAAAAATCTTAATAAACTGGCATACACTGCCGAGCATGCAACTGAAGCAGCAGAAATAATAGATATCCATCCGGATATTGAAAAAAATCTACAGAAAGTAATCTTCGAACTCAATAAATACCTGAATAATAAAGATCAAATTTCTGAAAGCTCCAATAAGCTCCCCGGACAAAATCTACAGACCGAAGTAGCCGTTAATCACGGGAGTGAAGCAGAGACAATTACAGACAACTCAATACCGGAAGAAACAATTAAAGATATTAATGATGTCGATGAAGCAACCGCAAAGACAATTGATGATAGCCTCGGAATACACAATTCAGGTTGTGAGGAAAACTTTCATGAAATGCTTGAAATTTTCAAAAACGAAGTAAACTTTATTATTCAGGGAATAGAGTTTGAATCTCTAAGTGGTAATACTGTCGGAACTTTTCAGAATATTCGCACATTAAAAAACATGGCAAGTATAATCGGCGCCTGCAAGCTTTACAACTCCTGTATAAAAGCAGAAGCGTCAAATGACTGCTATGTGGTGCAAAAGATACTCCCACTTATAAATATTGAAATCAAAAATATTCTTAAAAAGATTTCTGAAATATTATAACAAGGCACTCTATAATCAGTCAGAGTTACAGTATAAACTGAAACCTGTCAAATACAGGCAGATTAATCCGCCTGCAGACGTTCCGCCAGCTCCTGCAACGCCAGTAAAACTCTATTTTGAATTTGTATATCAGCAATAACGATCAGACTCCTCTTTCTGTCATTATAAATAACCCCGGCAAGCGGATCAAACCAGGCTCGCTGAGCCACTTTATCAAGAATCTGTGCGGCCAGTATGTTTCCAGGAATCAGCAGCCCCAGTTTATCTAAAGCATAAGATCTTATCACTATATTATCAGACCATAAAAAACGCCTTGATACTGCCTGAGTCCATCCGGAAATATACCTTGTCAGCCATATACCATTAGGGACAGAAAGCTCCGCTCCTTTAAAGTCAGTCTTTTCAATTATACATTCTATCGCCTCTTTAAGACTTACTTTTCCTAGTTTTAATGAAATCTGCGGCAGCTGTTTCTGTGAACTGAAAATCAGATTGCTACAACCTATATTTACAGAATAATCATTTTCAAGGCGTTTTATCTGCAGATTCAACGGTGCATATGGATAATTAATCTCTTTTACAACCATCAGCTTTTTTTCAAGCTGCTTTAGATTCCGATCTGTAACTGCCTGATATTTATTCAGAGCTTTACCATTACTTTTATACTCATCAATTAACTGGACGAAAACATCCTTGAGTTCCTTGGGAACATGAGCAATTAATTTTATCATATCAGCCTGCTGCTCTGTGCGAATATAATAATTATCATCGAAAAGAGTTATAATCTTTGTAAGCTCGGAAATTCCGCCATCGAAACTTTCAAGTTCCTGAGAACCATTCACAATATCCTTCAAATCAATGAACAGCATGCCAAACTTATTTATCTCTACCCACTCATAATTCTGCGAAAGATATACTCTGCCATCATGAAATATTCGATAACGCGCTCTGGCAACTCCAGCAAGCCAGTCAATAAACTGTTCCAGGGGCATATCCTTTACCGTCAGATAAACCGGACTCTTATAACTGACTGAAGAAGTAAGTGAATGCAACGGAACAATATTAATACCGCTAGTAGCCGAAACCTGCTGCAATACCTGATCAAAAGGAACTCCGGAAAAATCATAGCTGACATGCTTATTCAATAAATCCATAACATCA
Organism: Planctomycetota bacterium; assembly: GCA_963677015.1. Taxonomy (GTDB): domain Bacteria; phylum Planctomycetota; class SZUA-567; order SZUA-567; family SZUA-567. The sequence continues at coordinate 165,890 of OY781533.1, read as the reverse complement.
TCATCTGCACCGGAGCAGAAAGATGAAAGGAAAAATACCAGCAATAAAAATCCGGTAATTATCCGCATAAATTAGAACCTGAGATAATAAAGTTTACAGTATACACAATTTTTCCTATTCACTTTTTCTGCGAATTCATGATATCATATGCCTGCGTAGTATATGGACTATTAGGATAAAGTCTGCCATAGCTTCCTTCATTTTTCCCTACCAGCTCCTCCAGACAAATACGCAATAATTTCTGATTATTCATAGACTGACAGGCCTCAACACAGCGCAGCAGAGCTTTTCCAGCCAGATCCGGATCGGTTGAAAGTATACCGACCTGCATCAGCTTCTCAGCAGCACTCTTATAATCACCAATACTCATGGCTACCAGCCCCTGCTCATAAACTATCTGGTAATATAATGGCTCATAGACTGTCGGGTGCAAACTATCAAGAATAACTCTGGCTCTGGCGGCACGACCAATCTTGCGCAGGGTCAGAGCATTAGCATAGCGCATCGTTTTAGTCAGTAACTCTATCTGACCAACACTTGAATCTGCATTCATCAAAGCCTTTTCAACCAGTGGAAAATTACTAAGGGCATCATGAAAGTTTCGTTCCGAGGTCTGTATGCGTGCCAGATCATTGAGAGCGACCGCCTGAATCATCGAACTTTCCGGTTTTTCCACTATAAGATGCAGAATACTCCCTGCCTGCGCCAACTCCCGCATATCCACCAGATAACTGGCAAGCCAGAGTAATTCTATATCTCTATATTGCTTGCCTTCAGCGATAAGCTCCGACATATATTTTACTGCATCATCAATCCGGTTATTTTTTATAAGCAGAGGGACCAGATACTCTTTAGCAGCAAGTGCTATCTTCGACTTTTCCGCTCCCAGAGCAAGCCGCTGAAAATCAGCTGCTGCCGAGCTGTCATTCTGTTCCTGCTTATACCATGAAAGCCATAATTCATACTTCTCAGAATCCATGGAATCGGGATATTCCGTAATATAATTATTTATAGCATAGGCCACATTATTATATTGCTGCAGCCCGAGATAACATACAATACTCAAAGAATCACGAATCTGCCTTAAAGCAATATCAGAACTTGGAATTTTTAATCGATGCAGATACACCGCAGCCTCAGCATACTCACCCTGACTTATCAGAATATTTATCATCCTGAACATAGCTGTATTTATAAATTCCGATTGAGGATAACTGTTAATAAAAAATCGGAAGCCATCTTCAGCCTCTTCGTCTCTACCAGCAGCCTGCTGCGCCAGAGAATAGGCCAGTGCCGCTTTTACCACATTTTCAGTTGCTGAGTCCCGTACCTTTTTAAACGCCTCGGCGGCTTTTTCGTAATCACCATTCTTCCAGTAGCGTTGAGCAAGAGCATAGTCTGAATCAGTATCTGCAACAGCTGATGACGAAACAAAAGCTGTCAATAATATTAATATAAAAGCTAAATATACCCTTTTATCTGCCATCACCCCTGCCGAACCCCAGTCCATACAAGATCTCTAAATCTTCCCGCCCGCAACCACTGACCGAATAGTGTGAAAACTCATAACGCTTCGGATAATTCTTACGCAGTTCACGAAAATTACCCGGAGCAGCCTTGAGCAAACGTGAATCTTCAAAAACAGCATAACAGCTTTCAACAGCATAATCAATCGCCTCAAGCCCTTTACAAACATCAGGGATCACAATCTCACCCTGATAATCATTATTTATATCTGTATTATCAATAGCAACATCTAATGCAAAATGCCTGCTAAAAGATTTAAAGACCGCACTTGTTCCATTGGTTTTTCCATCATACGAATATCCAGCTATATGCGGCGTTGCAATAAACGCATTCTCTAAAACTGCGGGTAAAACTTCCGGTTCATTTTCATAGACATCAAGAATATAATCCTCCAGAATACCCGCTCTATAAGCTTCAATAATAGCGGAAGTTCTGGCGACCTTGCCTCTGGCAGCATTAATAAATACCGCTCCGCGTTTGACTTTACTGAAAAACTCTTCATCAGCCAGCCCCAGAGTCTTATCAATCCCGGACCTGATTAAAGGCACATGAACAGATATAAAATCACTTTCAGACAATAACTTATCCAACCCGCAAAATCCGGACTCCCCCTCAAGCCGAGCTCGCGGCGGATCATTTAGCAGAAGTTTCAGGCCGAGTGCTTCCGCCTTAACAGCAACGACCTTTCCAACATTACCAACTCCGATTATGCCCAGAGTCTTACCGCCAAGCGTATACCCTTTTGCCAGCGCATGCTTTAACAGTGCCGCGACGATATACTCTCCGACACTATTGGCATTACAGCCTGGAGCTGATGAAAAACCAATATTATTAGCTTTCAAATAATCAAAATCCACATGATCATAACCAATAGTACAGGTTCCAACAAACTTTATTCCGGTGTTTTTAAGCAAATCCTCATTTATTTTAACGGTAGACCGACAGATTAATGCATCAGCCCCGGAGCTTAGTAATGCAGCATTTGTAATCTCTTCCGCAGCTAGTTCAATAATTTCCGCATATTTTCCAAAGTATTGATTGACAAGAGGTTGATTCTTATCAGCAACTATTTTAAACAATTTCTTCCTTTACATCCTACAGAATAAAAAGACCGGCCCATATCCTAAAACCGCCATAAAAAGCAATTGTATTCACATATATATTGAGTTCCAGATGAATTTTACGGTTTTTAGTGGATTAGATATTCAACAATTGCCGATAAAATTTTAGCTATCTGTATCGATCAACTTTAGCGGAGACTATAACCAATGAAATTAAGCCGTGTTGCAGGCAGCATTTCTATACTGATAATACTGCTGACAGTAGGATGCCAGACAAAGGTGCATACCACCAATGAAGGTCCCGTTGCGTACGGTGCCAACGGTTTATCCGCTCCCGCTGTCTATAAAATAAAGCCCAAAGCGCCAAAATCCATGGGATATCCGGCTTTTGCCATGGCTGATGTCGGGGTAGGAACCCCTCCAGTACTTCCGGCAATGCAGGAAATCACCGAAAAAATGCCGGCCGCATCACGCTGGCAGGGAATTCATGATCCGATAAGACAAGGAGTAAACCCGGATCTGGTCGCAGACAGACCACTGCAGGTTGCCGGAATGAATCCGCGCCTGCCGATGCCTGTTGAACAAAAAGTATACGGCGGCTTATACGGTAAGGAAGAATCAGAAGATAACTATCGCCATCTTGCCGGCGACAAACTTAAAATTGTTGTCAAAGAAAGTCCGGAATTCAGTGGCGAAGTGACAGTAAGCGAAGACGGAGATATTCAGATACCCGGCACCGAAGATTTTGTTCAGGCAAAAGGTCTGGATACCAACCAGATTGCAAATAACATAGTACGGACTATACGGCCATATATACGTAAATCACCGGTTGTACGAGTAACAACACTTGAGGCCAGAGGTGGTTACTATTATGTCTTTGGCGGAGTTAAGAATCAGGGAAGATTCCCAATCGGTAAACAGCCGATACATTTGAGTGAAGCGGTATTCAGAGCAGATTCCAGCCTGTTGGCACAGGCCAGAACCATAAATTCCGAGGCGAATGCTCAGGCTAGAGACAGTTTTGAACATGTAGATAAAGGCTGGCTCGGTGAAGTCGTGCTGATAACACCGCACCGCACCCATCCGATAGCCAACAAATACAATGTTGCAGAGTCGCTCTTCGGTGGTCTTAATAAGAATAACCCAATCGTCAAACCGGGTCAGATTATCATTGTACCTGACCGTGATGATCCCGAGCTTGAAACATATATCCAGAAAATTCTTATAAAAGATAACTACAAACTCATGCTCCAGCCGCCGGAATATGCAAAGAAACCGTCAAACAGTGGCAATATCTACATCAGCACCAACAATATAAACACCAATAGCAACATTAATAAGAATAATCAGAACAATACAACTGATCCGAATAACAGAAAGCAATGGGAAGACCTGAGTCTTATGGGTAAAGTCGCAGCAATATGCGGTCTGCTGCTCTAAGATGATAATAAGGTAGAGGAATAATAATGCCAAATATATCATTTGAAGAAAAGCACGGTGCCTCAGTTTTACGGCGTATTCTCGCCGGACTCTGGATAATTCTTGCCCTTGGAGCCGGAATTGCCCTGGTAAACTATCTACCGAAAACCTATAAAGGAACACTCGAAATCTGCTATAACACCGGCAGCCAAAGAAAAGTACTTTCACAGGTGGAAACAGTTATTCAAAATAGTGAAATACCGGATATAACCATAGAAAGCGTTGCCAAAGAACGCCTTATTGTCTCCAGTATTCGCGACAGAAAGACCAAAACCGCGGCGAGCCTGCTGCTGCTTAAAGATCAGATCAAAGAAGCGGTCAACTCAGACATCGAAAACAAATTTAACGCCGATAAAGAAGAGTTCAATAAAGGTCTGCAGCAGTTAGAGAGTAAATTAAAATCATTAACCGCCAATCAGGAAGAGACCAAAGAATACTTTACTATTATTGATGAACTTAAATCCAGTCTGAAAAACCGGAGCATGCGTCCAGCCGGTTGGGAGGTCATGTTCGAAGACAACCCCCGCTACCGGAGTATCCTCAATGAACTTGTCGGTTATTTCGCGGCCATCGAAGAGATAAACATCAACCTGAAAAGTGCTGCATCAAGAATGCTGGTACTCTCAAACTGGATCAGCAACCCCCAGAATCAGGTCACTCAGATAACTGAAAAACGTGTAGTGCAATATGAAGACACACCGGAACTCATTGCTCTGAAAGACCGTAAGGCAGAGATTGAAGCATCAAGAATGCGCCTGCTCCAACGGGCCACAACCAAACACCCGGCAGCTATCAGGATGTCGGAAGAAATAGACGAACTGCAGGCACAGATAAATGCTCTTACCCGGTCCCCGCATGTAGTCGAAGATATTAAAGAAATCACCAACCCGAAACTGGCAGAATTCAACAGTAAAATTATCACTACCCGTGCAGAAATTGCCGCGTTGAATTCTCAGCTGGAAACCGTCGCAGCAAAGGCAGGTTCACGGCTGAATGATCTTCAGGTTTTAGTTAAAGATTCACAAAAAGATAAAAATGCTGGCAGAAAAGAACACATTGAACAGGAGATAGCAACATATAAAAATTCACCGGCTATCGCCAGTATATCACCAATTATCGGTTACATAATTTCCGGAAATATTGAAAAAGTATCCGGTCCGCCACTTTACCTGATCTATTCTCTTGCAGGTTTTATTGGAGTTATCGGCGCATTTTTAATTATGTACAGCTGCAAGAAGAGTTCCTTTAAACTTGAAGAGGTTGAAGCAACTCCAGAATTTCCGGTACTTGGTAAAATTGGCAGAATTGGCGGATCAAAGATTACCCGCAGTTAAAAATAAAGAGAGTAATAATCAAAGGTTACACCATGAATTTATCAGAGATAGATCAGGCATTCGCCTCACTTATTGACAAAAGCGCCGAGATGCTCAATATTGCCCATCCCCGCACCGACTTTACCGATCTGATACCGGTAAAGATTGAACCGCGTATAGCGGTTGATTTTGATCTCGTCTCAACTATAGAGTCAAACGGAAAACCAAAATATCACCGGGAATACCAGGCGCTATTCTCCGAACTCAAACGCTTCGAACCGGATGTAATCACCTTTTCATCTCTGGAACCTGGGCAGGGTGTAACTTTCACCGCAACAAATATAGCCAGACTCTGGGCCGAAGAAAACAAGGATAATAAGATTCTGCTACTTGAATTTTATAACGGCTTCTCCGGAAGTGAATATGATAATCATAAAGACGAAAAAGCCAGAGCTATCAATGAACCGCAGTCACTGGAAGATGCACTCGGATATATAGAGAGTGATAATTTATATGTTCTTTCTACACGTTCAGCCGCAGTTAAAACAGATATCGCTGAGTTCTGGCAGCGCCTGAAAGCATCATTTGACCTGATAATCATTGATGCCGCTCCCAAAGGTTTTAATATTCTTACTGATAAGGCAATCGGTCTCAGTACCGGAGTAATTCTGATAACAGCTCAAAAACCTGATCCGGTGCATATTAAAACCTTTGAACGTGAAACAAAAGAACTCAACGGCAGATTTCTCGGTGTTATACTCAACGCCATGGAATAAGCAGCAGCATGGAGAAACAAAATGTATTTGAATAACTGGGCAATGACCAAACGCCCCTTTGATAACAGTCATAATCAGGAATTCTTCGTTCCGGTTGAAAGCGCCATGCTGGTTCTTACCAGAATGCGTTATGCAATTGCAATGGGACTGGGTGCAGTCTGTATCAGCGGTGTAGCCGGAGTCGGCAAGACCGAACTTATTCATGTCTGCAGGCATGATTTTGCTAATTCCGGCTGGGCAACAATATATTTATCCAATCCCTCAGGTCCGAGAGATGAAGTATTTCTGAATATCCTGCACCGCCTGAAGGGCGAGGTTCTGGATGGATATACCGTATTTGAATCGCTTGAAAAACGCATTGAATATCTAGGCAGCAATGGCGGTAAGATACTGCTTATCGTTGATGATGCTCACTGCATTTCAGATAACGCTCTACTCAATGATATCCGCATGCTTTATAACATCGAGAATAATGGTCTGCCGGTAATGTCAATTATTCTTGCCGGGCAAAAGGGAGTTTACGGAAAACTCAGTGCCGCCAGTTCATTTGATGCAAAAGTAGGCATGAAAATCAATATGATTCCATATAATGATGTCGAGACAGCCACCTACATCCTTGCCCGCATAAAGTCTTCGGGCTGTAATCGCGGGGTTTTCACAAAAAAAGCGGCGGAAATGGTTTACGAAGCAAGCGGCGGTCTGGCAGGCAATATTAACCGAATATGTGAACTGGCTCTGATTACCGCCTCCACCACCGGTCTGACAAAGATCAAACCGGATATCATTATATCTGTTGCTAAAGAACTTGGACTGCGTAATGATCTCGGAACACAACGCATGCTTGATGAAGTATGGACCGATGACATAACCCCTCTGGAAGAGTACGCCGAACCGGAAGAAGATATACTGGCAAGTCTGGAAACACTATCCTGAAATTACCCGGAACACATTACACAAATAAGGTTGCGGCAGATGAACTGCCGCAACCTTATCTTATATTCTACCGCACCTGCCGCTAAGGCAACAAAACACGCTACTTATATTCGTCCATCTTACTAAAATCCAGATAATTATAAATCTCAGACTTGAAGGGAGCGAGCACCTCTTTATAAATATCAAGATACTCCTGAGGCTGGGGCAATTCTCCCTTGAGCGCGACCACAGCCGCCAGCTCAGCACTGCCGAGAAATACCTGCGCCCCTGCACCCATACGATTATTAAAGTTACGGGTACTGGTCGAGAATACAGTGGCATTATCATCTACCCGCGCCTGATTACCCATACAGAGGCTGCAACCCGGAATCTCAACTCTAGCTCCAGTCTCCCTAAGGATATCAACGATTCCTTCCTTCTCAAGCTGCGCCAGATCCATCCTGGTAGGCGGTGTCAGCCAGAGCCTCTTCACCCCAATCTTTTTCCCCTGCAATATGCGGGCAGCAGCACGAAAATGCCCAATATTGGTCATGCATGAGCCGATAAACACCTCATCAACAGCTTTTCCGGAATGCGCGGACAGCCAGCCTACATTATCCGGATTATTCGGTAATGCCAATGCCGGCTCCACGATATCAGCAATATCAAGTTCAAAGGTTGCGGCAAAATCCGCATTCTCATCACGCCGCAGCAATACCGGATCAGCCAGCCAGGTTTCAGCTTCCTCGATACGCTGCTTGAGTGCAGCACTATCCTGATAGCCGTCCCGAACCATGCTCTTCATCAGCTGCACATTACTATTTACATACTCAACCGCTTTTTCAAGTCCCAATTCAACAGTACACGCTGCAGCACTACGCTCTGCCGAAGCACATGAAAGCTCAAAAGCCTGCTCCGCAGTCAATTCTCTGGTCATACCTTCAAGCTCAAGAATTCTGCTGTTAAAGACATTCTCCGATCCTTCTCCGAACTTGGACTGCATTCCTTTTTCAATAGCAGCGATCGGAATATAATTAACCACATCACGCAGGGTTATTCCTTCATTAAAGCTACCCTTAAGTTTTACCAGTACCGATTCGGGCATATCAAGCGGCATACACCCCAGAGCCGCGGCAAAGGCAACCAGCCCCGATCCTGCAGGAAAGGATATTCCCAGCGGGAAACGGGTATGACTGTCACCACCGGTACCCACTGTATCCGGCAGCAGCAGGCGGTTTAACCAACTGTGAATAATACCGTCACCTGGTTTCAAAGCTACTCCGCCGCGGCTGGAAATGAAATCAGGCAGTGTTTTATGCATCTGCAGATCCCGGTCTTTCGGATAAGCCGCAGTATGACAGAAACTCTGCATAGTCAGGGGAGCCTGAAAGCTCAGACATGCCAGCTCCGTCATTTCATCTCTGGTCATCGGTCCGGTTGTATCCTGACTGCCGACAGTAGTCATCTCCGGCTCACAGGTCTCGCCCGGTACCACTCCAGCCTTACCGCAAGCCTTACCGACCATCTTCTGAGCCAGAGTATACCCCTTACCCTCTGCAAGAGTAACCGTATCCGATTTGATAAACACCTCACTCTCAGCCAGACCCAAAGCTTCACGTGCCGTAGCAGTAAGCTTTCTACCGATAATCAGCGGTACTCTACCTCCGGCACGATATTCATCGGTGATAGTCTTGGGCGTAAGCTTGAAGCTACTCAGCACCGCACCGGCTTCAGACCGGATCTCACCTTTGACGGTATCAATAGTAATAACCGCACCATTCTCGAGTTTTGAGACATCACAGCGTAATGGCAGACCGCCTGAATCCTCAAAGGTATTGAAAAATATCGGTGCTATAGCTTCACCGATAACCACTCCCCCGCGCCGCTTATTAGGCACAAACGGAATATCCTCACCAATCGCCCAGATCAGAGAATTAGTCGCTGATTTACGCGAACTTCCGGTACCAACGGTATTACCGACAAAAGCTACTTCATAGCCCTCACTTCTATAACCGGCAATCACCTCAATACCGCCAGGAAATCTGGTCTCGCCCATTGATAGCGCATGCAGCGGAATATCAGGTCTGGTAGGAGACTGCCCTGCAGGTGAAAAATCATCGGTATTTATCTCACCATCAACCCTGAAAATCTTTTTCTGCATAAGTTTTGGAAGTTCCGGCTTGGAGGTGAACCACTCCGCTTCAGCCCAACTCTCTATAACACTTCTAGCTGCAGTATTACCCGCATCCATCTTCTTCTTGACTTCTGCAAAATTATCAAAAATCAGAATAATATTTTTAAGTGCTGCCGCTGCCGCCTCGGCAAGTGACGGGTTATCCAGAAAAGCAACCAGATAATTAACATTATAGCCGCCCATCATAGTGGAAAGAATAGAAATAGCTTTTTCCGGAGTTATAACACTGCAGCTCTTCTTCCCTTCAGCAACTTGAGCAAGAAAATCCGCCTTGACTTTCGCTGCAGGGTCAACACCTGGAGCAACCCGGTTTTCCAATAACTCCAGCAGCGCCTCCTTAGCAGCGGCATCCTCAGCTGTTAGCACTTCACAAAGTTCCGAAACCTGCTTAGCGGTAAGTGGCAAAGGCGGTATGCCCAATGCCTGTCTTTCTTCCTTATGTTTTAGATACTCCGAGTTCATCCTAATCCTTTCATACGGTTATTTCTGACAATTAAGAAAACTAATTATAAGCAAATTTGTAACATTATCAACTCATTATTAGCGCTATCTTACGTGCAAATACGCAGTTATCATATGATTAATATTAACAAAATATCTAATATATGATAATAAATATTACTTGCTTGACGAAAATATACCATAGATTTATAATTCACCTGTAGTTGATAAAGCAGGTTTATCATACTTCTTTATACAGGACACAATTATATTATGGCCAATAATCATCTATACATACATATACCCTTCTGTATACAACGCTGCTATTACTGTGATTTTGCGAGCACGGTCTATAATCAGGAACTGGCAGAAAACTATATGGATGCTCTAGGGGTAGAGTTTGCCCGCCGGGCTTTTGATATGAAGCCGGAAACGATCTTCATCGGAGGAGGTACACCTACAGCCCTGTCGCTGAATCTGCTGGAAGAACTTATGGATCTGATTGGTCTGCTTGATCTCTCCAACCTCAAAGAATTTACCGTTGAGGCCAACCCGGGAACTATCAATATGGCCAAGCTGCTGCTGCTTAAAAACAGCGGCGTTAACCGGATGTCCATCGGTATACAATCGTTTGAGGATCGAGCCCTAAAGATTCTCGGCCGCTTTCACACCTCCAAACAATCCCGTTTCGCTATAGCTCAGCTCAATGAAGCGGGTTTTGAAAATATATCCGCCGATCTTATCTTCGCCTGGCCATCACAGAGCGTAGGCGAATGGCAGAGTGACCTGGAAAAAGTCTTAAAACTGCGTATTCCGCATATTTCCTGTTACAGCTTGAGCTATCCAAATGGCACCGAGCTTGAGAGAATGCTGAAAAATGGTGATATTCGCAGAGCTAAGGAAGAACACGAACTGGAACTCTTCAATATGACCAGAGACATTCTGGAAGAGACAGGATTAATGCGCTATGAGATAAGCAACTATGCCGCCAATGGCTATGAATGCCGGCATAACATACACTACTGGGAAGGCGGCAATTATATCGGACTCGGTGCCGGCGCCCACTCATATGAAGACAGCACCCGTTTCGGCAATCATGAGTATGTGAACAAATATATTGAAAGTATAAATAAAACCGGATCGGCAATAGCTTTTGTCGATGAGATTCCGCCTATCGCCAGAGCCAGAGAGTGTGCCGCCATCTGGCTGCGAATGACAGAAGGGATCGACTGCCGGTCATATTACAAACATACCGGCTACCGTATCGAAGAGTTACTGAAGAATGAGATCAGTATGCTAAGTAAAGAAGGCCTGCTCGCGTGGTCTCCTGATAACAGCCATCTCCACCTTACAGATCAGGCCATACCGATAGCAGATGCAGTACTTGCTGAATTAATCTAGTATTTATTCAGAGATATAGCCTACTGATCTTCTAAACGCGCATAGTGCGGACGCTTTTGACAAATAGCGACAGCAATCCGCTCAAGCGAGAGCTTGGGGTCAGCTCCAGTGTCATGAGAAGATTTCATCTCCCGCACCATAACCTCCAGAGCATACTCCAGTTCCTGAAGTGTAAAACATTCCGCAGCAGCAATAATATTAGCTGCCCTCTTGGGGTACAGCCCGAGTTCACTGGTAATCTCCGCCACCGAAAACTGGCGTGAAAGCAATGCCCGGGCATACAGCAGATTCTCCAGCATGGAGGAAATCAACGCCAGCGATTGATGAGCCGAAGAGAAACCATCCTGCCTCTTACCACTCTGATCCCTGCTTCCCTGCTCACAGATAAGGCGAACAAACCTCAGTGCCTTTGGCAGATCCCGCCGTTCCAGAGCATTGGTTAATTCAAAAATACTGAACTCAACCGTACCGGAGAGAAACATCTCAACATCAGCAACGGTTATTGCCCGCTGATCTTTTGCATACAGCGTAAGTTTTTCGATCTCACTCGCCAATACGCCAAGATCCGAACCATGGGCTCTATACAACACCTCTGCCGCCGAACCTTCAAGATCCTTATTGTGATTCCTGGCCTCAGCCCGTATCCAGGACATCACATCCCCCTGCCGGCTTAGTACCGGACAAGGTATAATTATCTGCTTAGCCAGAGACTTACCAATTATCCGCTGACGATTTATTTTCTCTGTTTCAAATATCAGATAATTGCTGTTTTCAGGATTTGCAATATATTCCGCGAGCTGTTCCAATGGAGACCGGCCTTTTCTACCACCTGAATCCACCATCCCGCTGCCAAACAGAGTGCGCTGCGCATTTTTGAAGATAACAATCTTTTCAGCAGCAAAAAGACTGGCGCTGGTGAGCTCAGTCAGCAACTCCGCAAAATCAAAGCGCCCTTCACCCTGTACTGAAGGACCGTAAAATTCCACAACCGCCGCCTCAGGATAGATACCAAGCAAACTTTTTTTAATTTTTTCAATTGCACACTGCCGCAGATAATCTTCCTCACCCTCGACAACCACCACCGGTGGAGTCTTCTCCAGCACGCCGGCCAAGGTATGCTGATAATCATTATAGGTATACCACTTTTTCTGCGCCATAATTTAATATTCCATCTTATATAGCAGTATCACTAAAAATTCCGCTTACCACAACTATTATCTAATTCTCAAAAAGAATTAACCATACTAGAAATGATAGCAGAAAAACTATAAGGTTGCAATACAAGCTGTTTCAGCTGCTGGTAAATAAGTATAATTACATTAAAAAAACCGTCAGCCCAAAGGACTGACGGCAAGATTTATAATAAGCAACAGCTTCAGACAATAGTATCTTTTATTGCCACTATATTATTATTTTCATCCACCAGAACACGTTTAGGCTTATACCGCCTGACCTCTTCATCTGAGAGCAGACTGTATGCCATTAAAATTACTTTATCACCAACCTCACCCATACGCGCAGCAGCACCATTCAGGCAACATTGCCCCTTGGTACCATCAATTATATATGTCTGAAATCTTGCACCGTTATTAACATTAACGACATCAACCTTCTGCCCGGAGAGAATGCCAGAAGCCTTCATAAGTTCAGTACATAAAGACAGCGATCCCTCATAATTAAGGTTTGCATCCGTAACTGTAGCCCGGTGAACCTTATTAGTAAGCATTTCACGTAACATTTTGCTCTACCCTCATCTATTAAATAAAACTTTCTCTATCTTTATTTTCGTCAAAAATATGATTTTTTCAAGAAGATTTAACAACATCACCGAATTTTTGAAGAAGTTTTATCCATATATAAAATTATAAAACAGAGGATAGAGAAAATTCTCTATCCTCTTACAAATCAGATAACAAATACCGCAAACGTGCCGGTATCTATTACTCGTCGCCAGTCTTTTTCTTCTTCTTCTTGAGAGATACTTTGATTGAGCGTACCTTTGGAATTCCAAGAACGCTCTTCTCCTTATCCCATCTGCCGTCTGCCTTGAGTGCAGAAAGACGCTCAACTCTAGTTAGAACATTGCGGTGCTTACCAAGACCGGCACCAAGTTTTAGACTACTGTGAATACTCATTTTTTCTCCTTGGACATATCAGTCCGCAACTTTAATAATTTTTAATTCTCAAACCAAGCCAGAAAATGCTAGAGAAATATAAATCAGCAAAGTTGCACGCTCTATATAATTTATCAAAATCTTAGTTTAACTGGAAAGACAACCTCTTATATATCAAGCAGTTGCTTTCGCAATAAAGCAAAAAAAACTCCCATACGACTTACATATGGAGCATATAGTATTTCGAATTATACGAAAAAAAACCATTATGTCAACTCAAGGTTCTATATACTTGAGATATTTTCTGATTATTGTTGATTCACTACAGAATTCCGCATCATCATCATCCTGAGTCACATACCCGGAGCCTATTATAAAATAATCTCTGCCGCAACTGCTGATAGTCTTCGCATTTACACCACCCTTGATAATGACAACATCACTCTTTTTAAAAATATCACGAAATTCGCTTGATGCTTTCTCCAGGTTTATCCCATACATATCCACACCAGGATCAACCAGATCCGCATACTTGTTTATTCCCGATTTATCGGCGTCCTCCATTGTTGCTCTATATAATATCGGTTGTGGTGCGACAGCGACAGTAACCTCATAATCAGCCGCCAGCAGCCGGACCAGATCCTTATCAGCCGCAATTTCACCGGCTGAAGCCGCTATATATATAATTGATTTTGCATTTTTAATTACCCGGCGCAGTTCAGCGATAGATTCTTTAGCTATCGGCTCGGACTCCAGCAATCGCTTGACTCTTTTTTCAATACTTCGGCCATTATTCAGACAATTACAAAATCCTTTATAATTAAGTGCTGCCGCAATATTGATTCTGGCCTCAAGTTTATCCGAAAAAGCTTCCGAATACTCATCAAAATAACTTTGCAGACGCAAAACCTCGTCATTAAAATAATCCTTCTGCTCCTCATACGGATCTTTAGCACCCAAAGCCTTATAAGCCGCCCGCAGACATATTCTCATCAGCTCATACGACGAATCACCCAGCTCTTCAAGGCTGGCAATTTTATCAATTACAGTATTCAGCACCTTTTTATGAATAAATATCTCATCCGAGACATTCTTGGCAGTACAGAGCACCGCTTCAATTATTTCAGGCACACAATATGGTATTTTTTTCATAATAAATACTATTCAAACAATCATTTCAATAATGTCAGTATACACCAAAAGCAATTAATTATCAACCTTCGCCTCACCAAGATCAGACACCCTCTCAGTCGAATAGTTTTTGAATGCAGGTGTTTTACCATCAAATGAGAAATTTTTAAAATATTCTTTCATCGTAATAAGCATCTCATCATCGGTTTTATCAAAAAGACCAATTGCCAGCGAATATACCCCGCCAGCACCCCGATCAAAGATAAAAATATGAAGCTTACTGCTGGCAACCAGCGCATTGCCAAGTATCTTATTCTTAAGCTCCACCAGCTTTCGATAATTTTCATCACTACGCTTCAATGAAATTAATTTTAACGAATACTTGTCCTTAGGCACCTCGATACTTCCGCCAGGCGGAGTATATTCATTGACAAGTTTGAGTTTTCCCGCACTCAACGTATCATCTGGATGAACATCACGAACAAATGAAGCTTTAGTCTCACCGGCACCCTTCTGATAACCAAGATAAAATGCCGTTCCGATAAGTAGAAGAACAATAACAAAGATTACAAAGGCACCATCCAGAGAAAAAACAATTTCCTTACCGGTTCGACTTCTTGAAAACCCTTTATACTGCCGGTTATTCGGACCATTCTCGTCAGGAGAATATTCATGATTCTCGCTTATCGTATTATTTGCCAGAATCTCATATAATTCAGCTTTACGCTTCTTCACACTATTCTTCCATATCGTTTATAAGAAAGCAAGAAAATACTTCCCAGGAATAATCAGAGCAAATGATTATTCAACCTATTATACTTTATGGCAAAATAACACCGATGTCAAGCAATGATAATTATCGCTCATTTTTTTCTTTGAATACTAAATACATATAACTAGAATAATTCCTTATAACTTTATCAACCTGGAGCCTAACATGATAGCACTAACCACTGAAGAAGCACTGGCTTATACCGAATCTCTGGCAATTTCAGGAGTAGACGAACCAACTGTTCTGATTTGGCATGAGCCACATTCAGCCGCCGCGTTAGGCATATCGCAGAAGGCCGAAAGAGAACTTAATCTGCAGGCTATCGAACACGATAAGGTTCGAATCGTCCGCAGACAATCCGGAGGCGGTGCTGTAATCCTCAACCCGGATGTCCTCTGCTTTGAAGTTATTGCTCCCCTCGCTGCTGATACCGATACACTCACTATCCGGGAATCATTCACCAGATATACCGAACCCCTGGTAGCCGTACTGCAAAATCAGGGATTAGCTGCAGATGTCTCCGGTATTTCCGATATAACAGTATCATGCAACGGCTCAGCGCGAAAAATAGCCGGATGCGCTCAACTGCGCAAAAAATCAGCACTCGTTGTTCATGCGTCAATACTAGTCACCCTTGAACCTGAGCTTCTGGAAAAATACCTTAATTTCCCCAGTGATGTCCCTGACTACCGCCACGGGCGCTCCCACCGTGATTTCTGTATCACACTCGCGGATCTTATCCCGGAAATTAATCCGCTCACCCTCAGTAAGCTGCTAAATGCTGAATTTTCCCGGCGCAACTGGAAAATTATCCAGCCGCCGCTGCAATTCACCGAGCTTGCGTCTGAATTACTGAATAAAAAATATCGCAGCAGTTCCTGGAATATTGAGCGCACCCGTCCCATAATTAAATTCTGATAAAACCGCTGTCAAGCAATATTCATAATCGCCATTATTTTATGCCGATGCTGCGCCCCCGCTGAAGACAACATCAATCAGCAATCCTATCTTGTTATCAAGCTCCTCCTGAGAGAATATATTACTCATCCGCTTTATTCTGCCCAGAGTCGTACTATCGGTTGCGGGATTTTCCACCATGATATCTGCAGCATTTACGATCATCCTGCAACCAGCCTCGCTCCGTTCCATTTCCTCATAATATTCCTGCAATATAACCTCTCTCTGAGCTTCATCAATATCACTCTTATTAAATCGCGCTATAATTTCATTATTAATTTTACACATTTTCTTATCCTCTCATTATAAATGTTATAAACACTAAATAAATCTACACTGTAACCACCAACAGCAATAAAACCGAAAAGACAACAATAAGGAGCATAAATGGCAATTCATAATCGATATCACTTTCTGACAGCTTCTTTATAGAACTCCTGCGAAATCTCGAAATACTCTGTACATTAATCTGCTTCATTAGGCTCTCCTGACACAATATATCAACTTAACTTTTATACTTTCATACAAAACAAGAAGTGTGCCAAATATTACATTATTATAAAGGACTATATTTTAAAGAGTTACATCTATATATCCAATTACTCAAAAACTGCAATTAATCAATTATTATATATTTGACATCAATTATATACTCATTGCCAAAAGAAAAGGGGTGAGCCATTCAGCTCACCCCTTTAAATACCAAATAGTTTGTATTATATCAATTTTCAGGACCCTGCGGTATTATTCTGCCGGATGCTGAAGTTCTTATGCGATCACAAAATACTGCATTCGCACAGGTATTATTATCTTCATACTCGGTCATATTTCCGATTGTTGTCTCTGCAATATTAACTATTGCCTCACGGGTATAATACGCCTGATGCCCCGTAATCAGCACATTTGGAAATGTCAGCAGCCTGGCGAAAACATCATCCTGAATAACATCTCCGGAAAGATCCTCAAAAAACAGATCACCCTCTTCCTCATAGACGTCAATACCCAGCGAACCGACCTTGCCACTTTTAAGACCTTCAATTACCGCAATAGTATCTATCAGTCCCCCTCTACTGGTATTGATAATCATCGCCCCCGGTTTGAGCTGATCAATTGATTCTTCATTTATAATATAATGAGTCTCGGGATTCAACGGACAATGCAGCGTCAAAATATCACTCTTCCCGAGAAGCTCCTCGAGTTCGACGTACTCTACACCACTTTTCTGCAACTGCTCATCAGGATATTTATCATACGCCAACACCTTGCAGCCAAAGCCGTTACCAAGAATACGTGCTGCAATACGACCGATCTTACCGGTACCGATCACCCCGGCTGTCTTACCATGAATATCAAATCCCAGAAGACCGGTAAGAGCAAAATTACCTTCCCGCACCCGGTTATGAGCCCGATGAATTTTACGGTTAAGAGCCATCATCAGCGCAATTGCATGTTCCGCCACCCCATAAGGCGAGTACTCAGGTACTCTGGCGACACAGACACCATACTTTCTCGCCGCATGCAGATCAACATTATTAAAACCGGCACAGCGCAACGCAATAAACTTGGTTCCCTGCGCCGCCAGTTCCTTTATTACCTTCTCATCCGCGATATCATTGACAAATATACAGGCGCATTCATAGCCACTGGCCAGCTGCACGGTTTCAATAGTCAGCTTTGCCTCGACATACTTGATACTGTGCTTTGACCCCTGCAATACCTTATCAAAGGACTCCTTGTCATACTTCTTAGTATTGAACATTATCATTTTCATAATATATCCTCCCAAATCATGATAAACTAATCACTATCTTTATAGGTATACTATCATAAATCAATACAAAAGTCCCTTGATTTAAGTCAAAACAAATTCTACAAGCACTCTTTTTAACGAATATGAAATCAACAAACTTGCAAGTCCGGCATATTCTACAGTTTTACAAACCCTAAATAACCGGCATGAAATATAAAGCATAATATCCGCTAACAGTATTCAGTGATAGCAGATAATCTGATATTAAAACACATTATGAACTTTAATTGCAGCGGTGCAACACCGGCAGACACTACAAAACACCGTAATATTCAGAAAAATAGAAAATATGGGAAGAATCAGCACAACCAAATACACAATACACAGAATACAGCCAATATCAAAAATAACTTTTATTTACATTCCCAAGCCACTCATTGAAATGTGGAATAACCGTCTCTGGCTGCAGTCCCCACATCATCTCACCCTCACGCTTTCGCGTAGGCGGATGTGCAACTACATGAACCGACAGTTCACCCGGAGGAGCACCGCGTTTTGAACAACTCGGGCCAAACCAGCTGAAAGTCGGTTTACCCAGCATCCAGGCAATATGCAGCGGCGCACTGTCAGGACCCGCATAACAAGCTCCCATGCTTATCAGCGCCGCCAGTTCAGAGACAGATCTGGTTTCAGGCGACCAGACAACATCTTCTCCAAGAATTTCACGCCAGGATAAAAGCTTCTCTTTTTCATCAGGCCCCCAGGTCACTACAACTTTATACCCGCAGTCACGGGCCAGATCTATAATACTCTTCATATGCTCTACCGGCCAGATCTTCGTTACCCAGCTGGTACCGACACCACAAACCAGAACCCGCTCACCCAGCTGCTGCTCTGACCACCATTCCCCCATACGACCAAGAGCTCCAGCTGACAACGGGAGTCTCTTCTCAATAGCATAAGGCGGATTTATACCCAGCTCCTGCGCCAGATACTGAGTCCGCAGCGCTATATGTGTCAGCTGCGCCGGAGGAGAAACCTTACGGGTATATAGTAGAGGTGCAATCTCACGGGATTCCAGAGGTGCTCTGGTAAAACCAATTCTTTGCTTTATCCCTGCAAAAAAGCCTATAAGTGCGGATTTACTCAGTCCCTGTGCATCCAAGACACAATCATATTTTTCCCGGCTTATTTCCCGGCCGAGCCGATAATATCCCGCTAATTTCTTTTCCTGCATCCGCAAAATATGCAGACAATCAATATCCTTTATATCCTTGAGCAGTGATGCTGATTTTTCTTCGACAACCCAGCCGATATAAGCGTCCGGAAATGCTTTACGTATAGTAAAAAGCAAGGGTAAAGTCAGTACAGTATCACCCAGAGCGCTAAGTCTGGTAATAAGAATCCGTTGCCCCACAGCCTCACACCCCTTCTACAATTCTGCTGCCCAGCCAGACAAGAAACAGCCCTGCTGATACCTGAAAAAGTATATTTCCCCCGGCACTAAGCCAGTCACCGGCCCGCATCATTGTAAAGCTGTGATGAGTGAAAGTAGAGAACGTCGTAAGCGAACCAAGAAAACCACTCAAGAGGAAAGGACGATAATTACTGCCCACAAGTCCATCCTTGAGGGTAATTTCAAAGAGAATGCCAAACAGAAAACAGCCGATTAAATTTGCCGCAACGACCGACCAGGTCGCACTCAGCCCGACATTATCCTCAATAACCTTGCCTATACCGAACCTTGAAAGCGCCCCAAGACTTCCGCCCGCAGCAACCGAAATAATATTCCACAACATAATACAGTACTTCCTAAATAACTTTACTTGAAACTGATCAATATTTTATAGTACATTATATCAGATAATCCCGCTGATAAATACAGACAATATAAAAAAATCTCAGACCAAATCAACCTGTGCGGCAAATGCTCAAATCACACCATTGGATAAAAAAATCCTCAGACCCTCAGTATGTTTTAACACCACATTTCAAAACTGCATTAAAAAACATACCGCCATTAATATCAGAAAGCAGAATTATCGCCTTCCCTACAAATATATTTTATAATTTAATTTACAAAATACTTACAATAACCGACCGGTTAATAATGATAATATAACTTATCACAATCCCGCATTTTATTGAATAATTTGCAAAAATGTCTGCTTTTTCGCATTTACACTAGCACATTTTATATTCACAGATTCAAGATAATACTCATTCAATTGGTTGCCTAAGCGACACTATGTGATAGACTGAATATAGCATACATACTTTTAACTCTTATTTATAAAGATAATTAAATATCCAATCATAAAAATTTAAGTTATAAACAGTCATAACGTAACTCATATACTAAATAAAAAATAAAGGAGGATATGATGATCAAAGCGGGAAAAGGAGATGACGTTTCAAATATTATCCGCTACGGCATGGTAGGCGGAGGTGTAGGAGCATTTATTGGCGAGGTTCACCGTAAGGCAATAGGCCTTGATAATAAAGCGAAAATTGTCGCCGGTGCTTTTTCCCAGTCTTACGAAAAGACCCTGAAAACCGGAGAAGGCCTCTGCATAGCCAAAGACAGACTATACAAAGACTACCAGCAAATGGCTCAGGCAGAAGCAGCCCGGGAAGACGGTATCGACTTTGTTTCTATTGTAACTCCTAATAAATCACATTTTCAAATTGCCAAAACCTTTCTTGAAAATGGCATAAACGTTGTTTGCGACAAACCTCTTACTACAGATTATGAAGAAGCAATGGAGCTTTCAAAGCTGGCGGCAAGTAAGAATCTGCTCTTCTGCGTCACCTATACATATACCGGTTACCCGACTATCAAACAGGCGAAGCAAATGATTGCCGAAGGAGAAATTGGTGAACTCAAATTCATCAATGCCGAGTACCCGCAGGACTGGCTGGCAGAATTCGCCGAATCAAATCCGGATAACAAGCAGGCTGTCTGGCGTACCGATCCGGCTCAGGCGGGCATCTCCTGCTGTGTGGGTGACATTGGCAGCCATGTTGAGAACATGATTTCATATGTAACCGGTCTTGAAATAGAATCACTTGCAGCAAGACTGGATATTATGGTAGAAGGCAGAAAACTCGATGATAATGCCACCATAATGCTTAATTACAAAGGTGGCGCCAAAGGACTATACTGGTCTTCGCAGATTGCCTGGGGACATGATAATGACCTGAGCTTCCGGATATATGGAACAGAAGGATCAATCTCCTGGCGTCAGGAAAACCCAAATTATCTTGAAATAGCCAAAAAAGGCGAATCCAAAAAAATACTCTCCCGCGGCAGAGATCAGTTCTACCCTCACCCTGAATCATATATCCGTATTCCGTCAGGGCATCCTGAAGGCTACCTTGAAGCTTTTGCCAATATCTACAGCACCTTTATTGCTGCAGTAATAGCCTGCAAAAACGGTGAAACTCCGACTGAGAACGAACTTGATTTCCCAACGCCGCTGGCCGGAGCTCAAGGCGTAAGATTCATTGAAAAATGTGTTGAAAGTTCACAGCAGAATTCCGCCTGGGTTAATTTTTAAGCCAGCCGGTTATAATTATAATATGTCGAGAAGGAGGCAACAATGGCAAGACCTGTAACAATTTTTACTGGACAGTGGGCAGACTTGAGTTTTAGTGAAGTATGCAGCGTGATGCAGGACATAGGGTATGATGGACTGGAGATAGCCTGCTGGGGTGATCATATGGATGTCCACAAAGGAGCTGAAGATTCCGCATATATAGCTGAAAAAAAAGAATTACTGGCAAAGCATAACCTGCAGTGCCACGCTCTCGGAGCCCATCTTGCAGGACAGTGTGTCGGTGATTATAACGATCCAAGACTGGACGGTTTTGCCCCCGGCAAATATCAGGGAAAACCTGACGAAATACGCGCCTGGGGAATAGACGAAATGCTGGCTACCGCCAATGCAGCCGCCGCAATGGGCTGTAAAGTAGTCACCGGCTTCATGGGTTCAACAATCTGGAAATATATTTATTCTTTCCCCCAAACCACCGAAGAAATGATCGAAGAAGGATACAGCGAAATCAAACGCCTCTGGACACCTATCTTCGATGAATTCGACCGTCTCGGAATTCTCTTTGCTCTGGAAGTACACCCGTCTGAAATAGCCTACGATTATTACACTACCCAGAAACTCTTTGAAGTCTTTGAATATCGCCAGACACTCGGCTTGAATTTTGACCCCAGTCATCTGATATGGCAGGGAATTACCCCGCACCTGTTTGTTCGCGACTTCGCCGAAAAAGTCTATCACGTTCATATGAAGGATGCAGCAGTCACTCTTGATGGACGCAGTGGAATTCTCGGATCACACCTGGCATTTGGCGACGGCAGACGCGGCTGGAATTTCAGATCACTAGGACATGGCGATATAGATTTTGATGCTATTATACGGGAACTGAATACCGCGAATTACACCGGTCCGTTATCGGTTGAGTGGGAAGATAACGGTATGGACAGAATCTTTGGCGCCACCGAATCCCTGGGTGTTGTACGCAAATATAACTTTGCTCCCTCTACTGTAGACTTCGATGGCGCTATGGAGAACTGATCCAACCAAAGATTCTAACGAAACTCGGTACAACAGAATTTAAGGAGAGAGTAATGACAGAACCTCTACTCGAGGTCAGATCAATAACCAAGGAGTTTTCCGGGGTTCGGGTACTTGATAATATCAATGTCACTCTGGAATCCGGAGATATCCTTGGTTTAATCGGGGAGAACGGTGCAGGTAAATCTACACTGATGAAAATTCTGAACGGAATTTACCAGCCGACCAGCGGAAGTATTCTGCTGGACGGCGAACCAATTAAACTTAGCAGCCCGCTAAGTGCTAAAAAACACGGCATCGCAATGATACCCCAGGAATTTAATCTTATCGATACTCTGACAGTTTTCGAAAACATTTTTTTAGGCAATGAAGAAAGTCACGGAGTCATACTCAATAAAAAACATATGCGGCAACGTTCCAGCGAAATACTCAAAACCCTCCATACTGAACTCAATCCAGATACCCCCATACGAGATTTAAGTGTCGCCCAGAAACAGATGATTGAAATAGCCAAAGCACTGGTACATAATTCCAGATTACTGATTCTGGATGAACCTACCACCGTGCTGGCCGGAGAAGAGTTAGAGCTCCTATTCAAACTCATGCGCGAACTGAGAGATAAAGGTGTATGCATGATTTTTATCTCCCACAAGCTCGCTGAAGTAAAGGAAATATGCAACAAAATACTTGTTCTCAGAGATGGTGAACAGATTCATTTTGGCCCTGTAAAAGATCAGAATGAACATGATATGGTCAGAATGATGGTTGGCAGAGACCTGAATCAGATATTCCCTAAAATTATCCCGCCTCAAGATGAATGCATATTCAGAGTTGAAAATCTGAATCTTCCTGGCATACTCGCAGATATAAATTTTGAGGTCAGACGAGGCGAAATTATAGGTATCGCCGGTCTTATGGGTGCCGGCAGAACCGAGCTTGCAGAGACAATAATGGGACTGCGCTCAAGAAGCAGCGGCAGGATATTTCTTGAAGATCAGGAAATACCCGCTGGCAACCCGCGCAAAGCCGTAGATTCCGGCATAGCATACTTGTCAGAAGACAGACAAGGCAAAGGTATAATCATGAATTTTGATCTGCCGCAGAACACAACTCTGATATCCTTAAAAAAATACAGCAAGAGACTTTTTATTCATAAAAACGCCGAAGAACAGCGTGCCAGATTCTATCAGGATATGTTCCAGATAAAAGCCGCATCCATCAGGACGCAATTACGTTTTCTCAGCGGTGGCAATCAACAGAAAGTTTATCTTGGTAAATGGATGGATACTGAACCGAAGATTCTTATCCTTGATGAACCGACCAGAGGAATAGATGTCAACGCCAAGATGGAAATATATAAATTCATCAACAACCTGGCACGTGACGGTCTGCCCTGTATCGTAATATCTTCAGAACTCGAAGAAATACTGGGCCTTTGCCACCGCATACTTGTAATGCGTGAAGGCAGAATTCAAGGGAAACTGACACGAGATGACTGTAGTGAAGAAGAAATAATGCTATACGCTACAGGGCTTAAAAAGGGATCATGAAACCATGGAAAATGAACGAAAATTTGACCTTTCAAAATACATGACTTTCTTTGCTCTGATTATTCTTTTCATAATTTCAGCAATGATGAGCGAGTATTTTATAAAACCCCGAAACCTCCTGAATATCCTCAGACAGGTATCATACACCGGAACAATTGCTCTAGGCATGACCTTTGTAATAATCTGTAACGGTATCGACCTCTCAGTCGGTTCACTCACCGCACTGGTTGGAGGACTGGCGGTACTTACCTTCAATGCCGCCGGCGGCGGCTGGGGTGCACTGGTACTGGCAGTTGCGGCAGCTCTGATACTCGGAATAGCCGGCGGTGCAATAAACGGCATCATAATAACCAAAGCCCGTATTGCCCCTTTTATTGCGACACTGGGTACAATGACAATCTTCAGGTCAATCGTACTCTATATTGCCGATGCCGGCGAGTATCGATCAATAAGTGAAAATTTCAAAGTAATCGGTTCCGGACGCTTAGGTCCGGTTCCCTACCCGGTAATCATTTTCATCTTACTCGCTGCAATTCTGAGTATTATACTCAACAACACCAAATTCGGCCGCTATGTCTGCGCTGTCGGTTCAAATCAGCAGGTTGCACACTATGCGGCGATCAAGGTCAATACCATAAAATTCATCACCTACTGTATCACCGGTTTCACGGTAGGTATCACCGCAATTATGCTATCCTCCAGACTGAACTCCATCAGTTCATCAAATGCCGGACTCTCCTATGAACTTGATGCAATTGCGGCGGTAGTAATCGGAGGCACCTCCATGGCAGGGGGAAAAGGAACTGTCTGGGGAACGGTAATGGGAGCAATTATTCTCGGCATTATAAATAATATGCTGAACATGGTAGGAGTATCACCATATCTGCAGGGAGCGGTTAAGGGTGGTGTCATTATTCTTGCTGTACTGCTGCAGTATAAAAATAATGAAAATGAATAAAAGCGATTATGACAGCAGCTATAAATAAATAAAAGCGGCAATGTGTTATGTGTTTAACGTTTGTTTGGTATAGCCTGATACAAACAACAGGCAAAATGTCTTTAACCCAAGGAGAAGATCATGAAGAAGTTGCTTCTAACATTATTACTCGCAGTTTTCTCAATCAGTATGGCAGGTGCATTTGAAGTCCCCAACCCTACACCTACTCCGGAAAGCCATGTACGCAAAGGTAAAATAAAAATAGGCATATCCGTTCCTACAGCCGACCATGGCTGGACAGGCGGCATCGTCTGGTGGGTGAAGAAAGCAATCGACGAATGGAAAGCTGTTGATAAGGATATCGAATTCTATCTGACAACCTCTGCCGACCCTGCTTCACAGGTCAGCACGGTTGAAGATATGATGGTCAAGGAAATCGACGGTCTGGTTATTCTTCCTCATGACTCAGCCCCTCTTACTCCAGTTGTTGAAGAAGCAAAGAAAGCCGGAATCTACACCGTAGTTATTGACCGGGCTCTAACCAAGGATATTTCCGATGTTTATATCGCCGGTAATAACCCCGGACTGGGCAAGGTAAGTGCTGAATGGATGGCAAAAGCTCTAGGCGGCAAAGGTAATATTGTAGCCATGGGCGGCATTCCTTGTGTTATTGATAAGGAACGTAATGACGCATTCAAGGATGTAATGGCGAAATACCCGGACATCAAAATACTTGACTTCCAGCCTGCATACTGGTCTACCCAGAAGGGTTTGGAACTCATGGAAAACTACCTGCAGAAATATGATAATATTGACGCCGTATTCTGTCAGGACGACGATGTTCTTGTCGGTGTTCTTCAAGCCTACGAAGAATCAGGCCGTGACGATATTAAGATTATCATGGGCGGTGCCGGTTCAAAACTTGTAATCAAGAAGATAATGGACAACGATAAACTCGTAAAAGCGACTGTAACCTATCCACCATCAATGGCAGCAACAGCTGTAAGCCTCTGTGTATATGGTTTACGTAATGAGCGCCTGAATGGCTTCTACCAGAACAAGATCCCTTCAAAGGTTATTCTTGCCGCTGAACTTATCACCAAGGACAATGCCAGCGATTATTATTTCGAAGAATCCATTTACTAATCAATACTTCCATATACTCCCGCTATCAGGCAGACAGGGCTTCTTTCATGAGACCCTGTCTGTTTTTATAATTTTATAATTTAGCTAAATCAGCCATTTCACTCAGAATGGATTATTACAAAAAAAGGCAGCGCGAACCTGAAAGTCCTCGCTGCCGTACTATTAAATATTACTTATAACTTTAGTTATCAACCTTTGGCAGATCTTTTACAGCTGCTTCAAGTTCAGAATCTGGAAGCTCAAAATCATTGAGTTCACCAGAGTAATACTTATCATAGCTGGTCATATCAAAGTGACCGTGTCCTGAAAGATTGAAAACAATCACCTTACCTGCATTCTCAGGTTTCTTAGCTTCAATAATAGCCGCACGAATAGCATGAGAACTTTCAGGAGCAGGAATAATACCTTCAGAACGGGCAAAGATAGTAGCCGCTTCAAAACATTCTGTCTGATGCAGTGACATAGATTCCATAAGATTTTCACGCAGAAGAGCTGAAACAATTGGAGCCATACCATGATAACGCAGACCACCGGCATGAATTCCAGGAGGAACAAACTTAGAGCCGAGCGTATGCATTTTAAGCAGCGGAGTAAGCCCGGCAAGATCACCATAATCATAAGCATAATGACCACGAGTAAGGGTAGGACAAGCTGTAGGTTCCACACCTACCAGACGTATATCCTTCTTACCGTCAAGCTTATCACGCAGGAAAGGCACAGCGAAGCCACCGAAGTTTGAACCACCGCCACAACATCCTACAAGAACATCCGGCAGAGTCTCACCACCAAGCTCAAGCTGTTTCTTGGTCTCCAGACCAATAACAGTCTGATGCAGTAGAACATGGTTGAGTACAGAACCCAGAGCATATTTTGCGTCAGGATCTTTCACCGCAACTTCAACCGCTTCAGAGATTGCAATACCTAAAGATCCCGGAGTATCAGGAAATTCCGCCAGCACAGCTCTGCCACTCTCAGTAGTATCTGACGGGCTGGGGATAACCTTACCCTTCCAGGCCTGCATCATGCTACGGCGGAATGGTTTCTGTTCATATGAACAACGAACCATATAGACCAGACATTCCAGACCAAAGAAAGAACATGCCATAGAAAGTGAGCTGCCCCACTGACCGGCACCAGTCTCGGTAGTAATACGCTTAGTACCTGCGATTTTATTATAATACACCTGTGGTACTGCAGAATTCGGCTTATGACTGCCTGCAGGTGAAACACTCTCATTTTTAAAGTAAATACGAGCGGTTGTACCGATTGCCTGCTCCAGACGTTCAGCACGGACAAGTGGAGATGGACGCCATATGCGTAAAATATCGTTTACCTCATCAGGAATATCAATCCAAGTCTGGGTTGACATCTCCTGCTCCAGAATCGGATCAGGAAAAATCGGCGCCAACATCTCCGGCGAGCATGGTTTTCCAGTCTGTGGATCAAGTGGCGGCTGCAGACCGCCGGGTATGTCTCCTGCTACATTGTACCATTGAGTAATCATCTCACTCTCAGGCAGAAAAATTTTCTTACTCATCCCTCACTCCTCAAGTAAATATCGAATCAAATATCAAACCAACATCTATAAACATTTCCCAACTAGATTAGTTATTATTTTCTTCCTTCTCAAGATTATGCAGTAGTACCTCCAAAGCCGCCACCTTGGCCTGCCCCTCTATATGCTGCACATCTCCACGGTTGCACCAGCCTTCATCCTGAAAATTATACTGGTACTCCAGATAGTTTCTTAATTCATTGATGCCAAAATCCGGATCTTTACGTAATCTATCCTCAAAAAGCGCCATCTCATTCTCATAAATTGAATTGTACAGCTCTTCCTTTATTTTCTCTATTTCGTCCATTATCTCTCACTTAAACAAGCAGTTATAAAATTTCAACTAACATTATAATATTATCTTACTGCTTTCGTGCCTATTGTCAATGCCAATGCCTTTGGCATAAACAGACAATACCAGACATACATCAAAAGCGCCCCAAACGGCAGCATGCCATATATCCAGTCAGAGGTAGTCAACTGCTCCATATTCCACTCATAATCACCGCTGGAACCCAGCACTACACAAATATATGCAAGCAATTGCAACCATCTGCCGCTACGTGAATCCCAGGCCAGCATAACTCCAAGTCCGGCAATCGCCACCCCTGCCACACAGGTTGCAATCTCTGTAGACGGACCCAGCAGAAGCCACCATACCGAACCGGCCATCGCCACCGCGGCAAGAATACTCTCTCTGTTATAGCGGCGCCAATAACGCAGCCAGATACATACAAGACAAAGAAGACCCGCCCCAAGAACCTGCACACCATGATACCACAAAGGAAAGTCTGCCATCGTATTGGTCGAGATTTTACCTTTAGTAACCAACTCATAAAGCAGAAAGAAATCCCGATATTCCCAGCGCTCAAAACTCTGCTCTGTAAGAAAAGAAAACCAGCTCCGATGCAACTCCAGAAAGTACCCCGGATCCGCGATAAACGCCGGGACAGAGAATAAGGCAAATAATCCCAGCAGATACCGCCACCATAACTGCCGTGGATACATGACCAGAAAGAGAAGAGCAAAGCTTAGCGGCGCAATTTTGCTAATACCGGAAAACAACAACAGCAGCGAACCCAGCATAAATTTTTCCCGGTAAATCAGACACATCCCGATCAGTGAAATTCCGGCAACCAGAGCATTACTCTGCTGATTAAAAATTCCTTCAAATATAAGCGGCAGCCCCAGCAGCAAAAACAGACCGCAACGATTCGCCGAAGAAGAAAAAATACTTCGCCCCAGCAGATACATACCGTAAAAAATAGCGCCAAGATTGAGTAGAGTCCATACTACAGACCCCATATTATACGGTAGCTTTGCCAGCACTGCAAAGATAAGCGCAAAACCCGGCCAATATGAATAATTTGCGCAGTCTCCGCTATAAATATCGCTACCGGCATTCCACGCATTACCTACATTAAAATATAGGGGATAAACACTGCGGTCAAAATTCCCATAATTATATAGCGCCATACAAATAGAAAATACCGCCCAGACAAGCAGAGCGGTATAAAGAATATAATTTTTTCTTGAAATTTTCACTTTTACGGCAACCTATTTTTCCAGATCATAAATTATTGTATTTCAGCAACCTGCTCATTTACAAGTTTAGGATCTACATAGGTATTAATCAAGCGTTTTTTATCCTGATGCTGTAAATTATAGACATCCGGTCTCCAGCCCATATCACGGGTATCCGCTAAAGTCTGATTCATAACCGCCTGCGCATCCGGAACCTCATAGTACGGATCGGTCAATGCCCGCAGCTTATTACGCACTCCAGCCTGAGCCATTTTAACTTTTTTAGCCTCCTCAAGAGCCCGTTTTTCAGCTTCAGCAATAGCATCTGAACGGGTATTCAGAATAGCTTTCGCCAGAACCGAACCAACATAATCATAATATTGTGAAATAGACCGCAAATACGAATCAATATCAGAAGCGCTGTACTCGGTATGTTTGAGCAGACCGTATGACCATATATTACGACCAATATCCGCATCACGGGTATCAAAGTTCTGCTGCATATACCAGACCACACCCCGGGCTGTAGATGCCTGACGCGGTACACCCCACTGAGCCATCTGAGCCAATGCCTGTGCCGCTGTATCTGAATTACCGGTTGCGATAATTTTAACACTCACACACATCCGCGGACGCATATAAGGATCCCATTCACTGACAGTTCCGGTTACAACCGCATCCACATGCAGCATTCGGCCTATCTTTACCGCATCATCCAGATCTATTACCGGATTCAGCTTGCGGGCCTTGGTACGATCCTGACGCGGCATGTTATCCATATTCTCACCCATCATCGCCATTTCAGAAAGCAGTCGATTATGTTGATTTACCTTACGGTTTTCAATCTCAACCAGTTTCATGGCTTCACGCGGGAATATAACCTTAACTTCGCCTCTAGTCGACATCTGTGAGGCAAAACGGGTGGTAAAGGTCATCGTATCAAAACCTTCCAGCCTGCCGATATAATCAAAGGGAATAAAAGCAACTGACTTGGTGGTTGCAATTGCAATCGGATCCCCGGTAAATTCCTCATACGAATCAGTAGTTCCACCGTAAGCCGCCCGTGCTGCCTTGCGTGCACTCTCAGACATACCATTTACGCACCCGCCAAGGCAGAGAGCCGCAAGGAGCGCCAGAAGTATGCTAATAATTTTATGCCCCGGGTAATCTCTAGTCATCACCACTATCCTCAATCAGTAAAATTTCCGGCACAATCACTATTCAGTACAATAACCGGACAATAAATCTAAATAAGTTCCCAGACTGCCATAATGAACCGTAGCGCTCTTATTTCATTGCCACCATACCGGCAATAATCGGTTTTACACTCCAGATATTTGCGTTACCGGTTCTATCACTGGTAAAGAATATTCTGCCATTAGGATCATCAGGATTATTGACATCAATAGCCCAGTATGGATTCCAGTCAGGAGCACTATGACTGGTGATCTGAGTCAGATCTGTTCCGTCAACACGTACGACCCAGATATCATCCGGTTTATACATACGTGCCTGCCACTGCGCCAATGCACTCTTACCAACTGTAGCAAAAGCAATATAATCACCATTTGGACTCCAGCACGGAGTAATTGCCGCCCATTTATCATTGGCAATAATCTCCATTGGTGCCCGTACTGATTCGA
Organism: Planctomycetota bacterium; assembly: GCA_963677015.1. Classification (GTDB taxonomy): domain Bacteria; phylum Planctomycetota; class SZUA-567; order SZUA-567; family SZUA-567. Next base: position 135,115 of record OY781533.1, on the reverse strand, counting down.
CCGAACCATTCTCCTCCGCAGTAAAAGTATTGGTCCAGATACTATAAAGAGGAATATCACGTTTACGATTACGCTGATACACCAGTGTATACAGCGGTCTGCCATCTTCAGCCTTATCGATCATCGGCTTAAACCGTGGGAAGAGACCTTCAGTAAGATAGCTTATAGTATCATTTTTGGTATCAATCACCCATATCTGCCAGTTTCCGTCCATTGAATTGAAGCGTGAGAAAGCGATAAATCTGCTGTCCGGACTCCAGGAAGGGTGAATATCATCATCGGTTGAGCGGGTTATCTGGCGAGGTTTACTATCCGGTCTGGCATCAGACTTCTGCAGCAGAATATCCCAGTTACCATAACGGTCACTAGCCCAGACAATAAATTTTCCATCAGGACTGAAAGACGGCATCATATCACTCATATTATCCTGCGTCATCAGCTGCACGGCTTTGGCACTCACCCCCTGCAGACAAATCTGCGGAGTACGGGAAAAACGCGTACTGGAATAAGCCATTACTTTACCATCAGGTGAAACATTCACCTGCAGGTCACCCCCGGATTCAGTAAAGGTCTGCCTGGTCATACCGGTCTGCCCCGAATTTGTCAGCAAATTACCGATCTGATTAGGGTTATAAACATTGGCCACCCACTGACGCGGGTCATAATGCATACCCTGTTCACCCTTGACCTGAACCGGCACCGCATCCCGCTGCATCTGCATATCCCCATTGGCAACCGGCGCATAGACATTCTGATTATCCGTCTTGCCATTGCCGCCACCAAGAGTCAGTAAGCCACAACCGCTCAATACACTTACCGACAATACAGTCAGAACATACCCGAAAGCAACTACAATTTTTCTCATAACTCACTCCAGAGCAATATATTATATATAAAACACTTCTCCAGTAATAAACATTTTTCTCGGCCTCACATATCAAACTCCGAGGCTGCACTGGTAGTTTATCGGTCATTTCAGCAATGGAACTATAACGATAATCATTTTTTTATAGACGGAGCTTCCTATAAAAAAATATAATCCCTATAGCAGGCAGCAGAGAAAAATAAGATTCCCTGTTATCGGAGGATTTATTATGTATAATCAGCGTTGGATTACACTGCCAGCACCGTAATCTGTAATTAAAGACAACACTACTACTCAAATACCGAAAATGCCTATGTATGCCGCTATCGCAGTTGAAGCACCATTAACAACTATTTATCATTACTCAATACCGGATAAACTACTCGGTAAAATTCAGCCCGGAAGCCGGGTAATAGCGCCATTCGGCCCCAGACGCATCCGTGGTTTCTGTGTAGCAGTAAGTGAAGAGTGTCCCATTGATCCGGAAAAATGCCGGGATATCATTTCAGCAGGTCCTGAAGGAGAGATCGTTCTGGAAAGTCTGCTGGAACTTACACGCTGGGCCGCAAACTATTATTACAGCAGCTGGGGCATGATGCTTGCCGCTGCGGTACCCTCCGCGGTACGCAGAGGGCATAAGGCCGAAACCGCCCTCTATGTCAAACTGGCTAAAAGTCCGGACGAAACCAAACTTGAACTGGCGTTTCTTCCTAAAAATGCGGCAAAACAGGAGGCGGTACTAAGATATCTGATCGAAAAAAACACTTCCGCTGAAATCCTGGCATCACAGATTATCCGCTATAGTAATGCGAGCCACCAGACTCTACGCAGTCTGGAAAAACGCGGATTGCTTATTATCAGTGAAAAAATATTCGACCGTGACCGTATAAGCCTCAAACCCGAACAGAAAGAGATTGTGCTCAATCTTGAGCAGAGCCAGGCAATCAATGCGATAAATCAGGCTCTTGACAGCGATGCTTTCAACCCATTTCTACTTTACGGTATCACCGGCAGCGGCAAGACCGAGGTATATCTGCGCTGTATGTCCCACGCCTTGGAGCAGAACAAGAGCGTACTTGTGCTGGTACCGGAAATAAGCCTGACCCCACAGACACTCGGACGTTTCAAAGACCGTGCTGGTGATGTAGTGGCAATGCACTCACATATGTCGGATGGAGAGAGAGCTGAAGCCTGGCGCAGACTCAGACGCGGCGAAGTCAAGGTTGTAGTCGGAGCCCGTTCTGCAATTTTTGCTCCATTACCGAACCTCGGACTGATTATTGTTGATGAAGAGCATGAACATACCTTCAAACAGGAGAATGACCCAAGATATCACGGACGAGATCTGGCGGTAATGCGCGCCAAGCAGGAAAATGCCAGTATTATCCTCGGTTCAGCCACACCCTCTCTGGAAAGCTGGCTCAATGCCAGCACCGGAAAATATCAGCTGCTTCGTCTCACCGAACGCCCGGGAGTAGCCAACCCTCCGATGACAGTGACCGTTGATATGAAAGAAGAGTATACCGAAAGAAAGAAGGTAGTTATGTTCTCCCGCCGGCTGGAGAGAGAGCTGCTCAACTGTCTGGCGCATGAAAAACAGGCCATTCTCTTTCTGAATCGTCGGGGCTTTAACACCAATATAAAATGTCTCTCCTGCGGCGAGACTCTCAAATGCCCGAACTGCGAAATATCACTTACCTATCACCGAGGCTCCAATCTGCTGCGCTGTCACTACTGCGACTTCGCCACCCGCCCACCGGAAGAATGTCCAAACTGCGGCGCAAGAAATCTCCGTTTCAGCGGTACCGGTACCGAAAGAATCGAGGATATACTTGGAAAACTCGCCCCGGAAGCCAGGGTTCTGCGTATGGACTCCGATACCATGAACAGGCGGGATTCCCATGCCCGCGCCTTAGCGGCCTTTTCAAATAATGAATATGATATTTTAGTCGGAACCCAGATGGTGACCAAAGGATTCGACTTCCCAAATGTTACTCTTGTCGGAGTTTTAGCTGCCGACAGTGCCATTGACATGCCGGATTTCCGGGCCGCCGAACGAACATTTCAACTGGTGACTCAGGTTGTCGGCCGGGCCGGAAGAGCAGAAAATCCGGGAGTAGCGGTAATTCAGGCCTTCCAACCTGAACATTACGCCATTCAATATGCAATAGATCAGGATTTCGAAGGATTTTCACAAAAAGAACTGGAATTCAGATCCCAACTAACCTATCCTCCATATGGACGCGTCGCAAGGATCGTTGGCCGAGCAACCAATGAAGCAGAGATAAAAGCATATCTGGCTGAACTGGCTCAAAAATACCGGGAGAACGCGCCTTCACCTTTGGCTGTACTCGGTCCCAGTCCCTGCCCGCTGTCACGGCTGCAGGAGGAATACCGCTACCATATACTGCTGAAAGCCAAGACTCATAAGGAAATATCCCGAATGCTTGACGCCGCAGCCGAAATTTATAAAAAACAAAAACGTAATCTGAAACTGGTAATTGATGTTGACCCTATTTCTTTATTATAAATAATTATTTTTATCAAAGGAATAGTTATAGTCTATGATAGTTAGTGATATAAGCAGCTTCGCTTAATTTTTAAATACAATATATAAGGAAATCATATGAAGACTAAGAGAATTATTCAGGCTTTTCTCCTGCTTACCCTTGCTGTATTAAGCTCAACAGCAGTAAAAGCAGATGAAAAGGCAGCCCAGAAGAACCCCGCCGCTACTCAGAAAACTGCTGACAAACCACTTAAAGGAATCGGTGTAATACTGATCAATGCTAAAGACGCCACCAATGTAATCCTGCTAACGAAAGTACAATCTCCCAAAAATCCTCAGGGGCAACTGGTAGGCATACCGGTAAATCTCGATGAGACAGGTAAGAAAATTGTTGAAGAATTTGGAATCACCGGTATGAGTGAAGGCGAAAAGAACGGTATGGAACGTATTCAAAAAGAATCCGCGGAAAAAGTTGTCTACGTTGACGGCATGCTGGAATTCAACGGCGGTAACGGCAAACTGACAATCACAGACTACAGCTCTCTCGATGATTTCAAAAAGAAGAATGCTGCCATGCAGAAAGCAAGTATGGAGAAACCGGCACCACAGAAATAAATTCTCACTTCTTAATAATATAATTATTCATTACAGATCCGGTACAGATAACTGTCCGGATCTTATTCTTTTGGGACCATTGCGATGTAATCATTGGCGTGATTCACGGCACTGAAGTATGAGCTTTTTATCAGGCTTCCATCAATATTATTTTTCTGAGATATATTATCAACATAATCCCACATACCTAAGCCCAGAGCCTGCGCAATTTCAAGTGAATCATGCAGCAAACTGCATTCATCAAGGCCAACAAGCACTCCTTTGATATGCTTTGATATTGGTAAATTATCCAGCAACACATCCTTGGGCTGTCCAAAAAAAGCATCAATATGCGATAAGAGACCCAACAGGAAAAAATCTTCCTCCCTCTCTACCCCTGTAGCATTTTCACCAAGCAGTTCACAAAACTTCGCTCTGAACAGACTTTCCTTCAAAAGCTCCAAAGGCTTCCCCTCGCTAAGATCCGCCGAAATTACCACTGTAATCCACCGTCTAAGTTTTTTAGGGCCAAGCATAACAATTGCATGATGTATATTCTTAACCTCATTTCTGAGACCAAAAAACGCTGAATTAAGATAACGTAACAGCCGTAGTGTCAACACGGGATCACTTTTTATTATCTCTTCAATCTTATCAATATCAAACATCTTGGAATTGACTTCACCCAGCAGATGCAGCTTTGCAAGCTTTGATTCCTGAATATGATCCCTTCGGACCATAACCGGTTTACTAAAGAAATACCCCTGAAACAGAATACACCCCAAATCTTTGGCAAACTCAAAGTCATCGTAGTTTTCTATTTTTTCCGCCAGCAGTTTTACATTATATGGTTTCAACCTGGCTACAAGTTCAACTATTTCCTCTCGTTTTGCCGCGATAAAATCTATTTTCACAATATCCGCAAGTATCAGTAATTCATGATACTCCTCCCGGAAAAAGAAATCATCCAAAGCTAAAATATACCCTTTATCCTTGAGCTTTTTACAAGCATAAACAACCTCCGTGTCCGGAACCACATTTTCAAGAATCTCGATTATTGTATTGGATCTATTGAGGAGCAGCGCATACTCATCGAGTATAAGTCCCCGGGTAAAATTTATAAGACTCATTACCCCCAGTGACAGATTATGAATATTATCCAATAACGCATTATTAATAACCGACATAGTCGCGGTATCACCATCATAACGGTTCTCACTGTTTAAAAATGAATTCTCCGCTCCGGCTCTAAACAAAAGCTCATAACCCCAGGTGTTCAGCTTCAGATCAAGAATAGGCTGACGCGCTATATAATTAATATTCATCCTGCTTACCTTAAAATATAGTTTTAACTCAACACACTTGATAAATAACATATATATTATATTATTAATTAATTACATGTTGCATTTTTTCCGGCAGCAGAATTTTTTTTTTTTACACAGTACAGATACAGGCAACGATGAACGCTTCAATTATAAAAACCAGCGATATACATATAACCAGAAATGACAACCATATTATCAAAGGAATAGACTGGGAAGTTAAACCTCATGAACACTGGGCTCTTATCGGCTGCAACGGTTCAGGAAAGACCAGCCTTTTGCGGGCGGTATATGGTGATCTCTGGCCCACTACCGGCTCGGTCTGGCTCTTCGGTCAGCAGCTGGGGTTCTGTGACCTGCCAAAACTGAAAAAACGCATCGGGTGGGTAGGAGCAAGCATCGACAAATGGCTCCCACCGACCGAAACCGCCCTCAATCTTGTAATCACTGGAATATATTCCACTTACGAATTATACCAGCAACCTTCAAATATTGATATCGATATCGCTCATGACCTGCTGACATCACTCAACTGCAGCCATATTGCCAAACGCCAATTCTGCAAACTCTCTCAAGGAGAAAAACAGAAAGTCAGACTGGCCAGATCTCTCATAAGCAATCCCGATATACTTATACTTGATGAGGTATGCGCCGGGCTTGATATCAACAGTCGGGAAGACCTGCTGGAATCTATTGAAAAAATGCCGATCATGAACCTTCTTTACGTAACTCACCATACAGAGGAGATACCAGCCCTCACCTCTCACGCACTGATAATCAAAAACGGCAGAATAATACATCAAGGGAAAAAACACGAGGTCATCAACAGCAAAAACATGAGTGACGCCTTTGATATTAATCTTCATGTGGAATTTGATTATAATGACCGCATATGGACTAAAGTATTATAGTAAATCTATTATTTACTTAATATATTCAGCTAATCAGCATAAAATTAATTTTTAGATATCATAATATTACACTATACAACACTTCCATACGCCAACCGTTTATTCGGTATTATGTTACAGATTTCAGGAATAAACACAGAATGACATACTGTTTTTTTACACCATAATATACTCTCAGATATTACCCAAAAAAATAAAATGTATAATCAATTTTTTTCGTAAATTATTTTCTTACCAGATATGCTATTTCACATTTTGTGCACCTTGTAGTTACCCTCTACCATTCAAGGATTTACGATTGATCGAAACAATTGAGACATACCAAACAGACACTATATATAGTGTCAATAATATTTTTATTACTATATTTTGTTATTTTTTTTCTTGATTTTAAACATCATTTCCTGTATAAACGGAATTAGTTGAAGCAAACTTCAAACCTGAAACGATTTCAGAATTATTATTTATTTTTATTATTAATATTACTAAATTCAACTATGCTCGTATATTTACGATTAAAGTTGATAAAATTTATTAGAATCTTCTGTGCTTTTCCGTGTTGTAATTGCGCAGAAGCAAATATAAAGATTTTGTAGATAACCATTTTAAAGGGGGAAGCCGACAATGGTAATTAAAGTTTATTCAAAGCCTGGGTGTGGTATATGTGAAGCAGCAAAAAAGAAGATTAAAATGATGGGATTTGACTATCAGGAGCACAATCTTTCTTATCATATAGAACACCATGAAGGCTGGAGAGAGGATGGTTCGGTTGAAGCTATGGCAGCACACACCTACCATGACTCACTGCCACTAATCAAAGTTGATGATCAGTTCCATGATTATCCGGGAGCTATGCGCCAACTTAAAAAGATGCGCAAAGCAAATCGCTAAACTGAATAAAAATTACCTCAAAGACGCAGAACTCAAGTTTCTGCGTCTTTTTTATTGTACTATAATCAGAATAACTTGAAAATAACACTCTGTTATATAAACTCAATAAAAAAAGCACCTGTATTCAAAATGAATACAGGTGCTTAAATCTGGAGGTGGCGATCGGATTTGAACCGATGCATGATGGTTTTGCAAACCATTGCCTTACCACTTGGCTACGCCACCGTCTTGAGTAGAAGATTTTATGTAATTAAATATATTAATCAAGAGCTAAAGCTAAAAATATTAAAAAATAATCCCAAGTCTGTATAACCATAGATCACAAATCACATAATATATTGTGATAACGAATATTATATAATACTACCCGGCCTGCTCCGTTATTACTGCCTACCCTAAAACTTAACCCAAAATAACATTGTTCTTAAATCTCAAGACCACCAATTATCTCGGCAACTGTAGTATCATGCTCTTCGAGCCAAAGACCCAATTCCTCGATCAGCCTTACAGTAATGCCAGGTTCAGGAAAATTCATCATTCCAACTTCACACGCACAGGCACCGGCAAGAAGAAATGCCACAACCTCACGAATACCGGCAATTCCACCACAGGCAATAACCGGACAACTCACAGCACGCGCGACCTGAAAGACACAGCGTAAGGCCAATGGATGTATCGCAGGCCCGGAAAGTCCACCGGTAACATTTGCCAGAATCGGGCGGCGCTTCTCAATATCAATGGCCATACCAAGATAAGTATTGCTCACAACCAGTGCATCCGCCCCAGCGGCAGCTATCTCAACCGCTATTGCCGCAATATCAGTTACATTTGGTGATAACTTTATCCAAAGCGGCAAATCAGTAACTGTTTTAAGCCGGGATACCAGCGCTGCAGAACTTCTGCCACACACTCCAAAAGCCATGCCGCCCTCTTTGACATTAGGACAGGAAATATTGATCTCGAGCGCCGATACCGGCGCGGCAGCCAATGCCTCGACCACATACATATAATCATCTTCACTTTTACCTGCAACATTCACAACTATATGCTGATTTGCTTCTAAAAGCGGAGGCAGAAGATTTTGCTTGAATTCATCAACCCCGCCATTCTGCAGACCGATAGCATTGAGCATGCCAGACGGAGTCTCAACCACACGCGGTGGCGGATTACCAATGGTTGCACGCGGAGTAACGCTCTTGGTCACAACCGCACCCAATTTACCAATATCTATGAAGTCACTATACTCCTTACCGCTGCCATAAGTTCCAGATGCCGGAAAGATAGGATTGGTAAATTCCAATCCACCTACACTTGTCTTAAGTCTATCATTAATATTCATAACCATACTCAACTTTATCAACCTAAAAAAAACAGTCTGCATAGAGATCTCTATGCAGACTGCAAGTATACTCAAAATACCTCTATTATTCAAAACACATCTGAACAATTCTAATCACATCGTCTTTTTCAAGCTTGCCAGGATCTACATCAAAGAGCGGTCCCATTGCATAATAAGCATTTTCTGCAATTTTATCCGCTTCGGATTTATCAATTCCGTAATCCGCAAGCGAAAGTTCAGCCAGACCACAGTCAGCGATCAGCTTCTTGAGCGCAGAGACAAAATCTTCAGGTTTCTCTGCAGGGTATCCCATAGCTTTTGCCATATCCACATAACGCTGATCAGGCCACTTTTCAATCATAACGGTATGATACGGTACCAGCAGACAGGTAAGACCGGCTCCATGTGGCAGCTCAGGATGATAAGCACTTAGAGCATGCTCAATTGAATGCTCAGAGGTACAGCTGGAAGTAGATTCAACCATACCCGCCTGAGTACTGGCCCAGGCAATTGCAGACCTGCCTTTAATACATGAACCGTCTTTCACGACCGCCGGAAGATTTTCAGCTATTAGCTTAACACTTGAGAGTGCGAAAATATCACTCGCCGGTTGACCTACCTTGGCGATATAGCCTTCAATTGAATGGCAGAAAGCATCAATACCCTGAAAAGCGGTCAGACGTGGAGGAACACTGAGCATCAATTCAGGATCAACGATTGACATTACCGGGAAGGTATCTGGAATTACTCCAAAACCAGTCTTCTCATTGGTCTGAGTATTGGTTATCACCGTCCAGGGGTCAGATTCAGTTCCGGTTCCGGCAGTAGTAGGAATAGCTATCAGCGGTAATGCCTTATTTACAAGCTCCTTGCCTTTACCACTTCCAGTCCCGATATAATCCCAGTAATCACCAGGATTTGTTGCCATCAAAGCAATACTCTTGGCACTGTCAATAGAGCTTCCACCACCCAAACCGACAATAAAATCACACCCGTTATCTTTTAAAAGCTTGGCACCTTCCATAACATGATCAAGTATAGGATTAGGCAGTATTTTATCGAAAACTACCGAATCCACACCATTATCCTTAAGATAACCAATTACTTTATCAAGGTAACCGTTTGCCTTCATTGATTTGCCGGAACTAATAACAATAAAAGCTTTCTTTCCCGGCAGTTTTTCGGTTGCAAGCTTTGCAAGCTTACCGGCACCAAAAATAATTCTAGTTGGTATAAAGTATTCGAAATCCCAATTCATAACATTCTCCTTAGAGTTTTGTTTACCAACCAAAAAAATCCAAACGCACTAAATACACAAACTCATTATAATTATATATACAATATTTTTATAACACAAATTTTAAATTACAGCAAATACTAAATCTAATCTTTAGAGCTATTCTTCCCACCACTGCTCAGGCTCCAGAGAATAAATATAATCACACCCAGCACAATAGCGACATCCGCAATATTGAATACCGGCCAATTATATACTCCCGGAATTCTAAAATCAACAAAATCGCGCACCCCGTAATAACTCTGAGAATAACCGCGCAGCTGCATGCTGGTAAAAACCCGGTCATAAAGATTACCCAGAGCCCCGCCAAGCAGCATACCAAACCCCAGAAGAGGCAAAAATGATTTACCGCTTTTCTGTGAAGTATACGCCAAATATACTACAATAGGAATAATAATCGCTGTAACAGCTATAATCAGCACAGGTTTACCACCACCTATACCCCAGACAGCACCTTTGTTAAGATGCAGGGTAAATGACAACCAGCCGGAGATAAGTTCAACTTTCTGCGCAGGGGTTTCCAACAGCTTTGAAAATATATATTTTTTACTGCCCAGATCAGCAAAGATAGTAAGCACCACAACCATCCAGAATCGCCACATATGCTTAACTTTTACCTTCCTAATCTTATATTATATAATGAATTAAAAACACTAGTACTGATCCCTGGCCAACAGACACACGGCCATCAGCAATAAGAATAAATTAATATTTCAGACCTATTTTATTCTGTTGCAAAAAATACAAACTAAATTATAATTTATGCCAAAAGGACAGTAATCAGCACATAATAACATAAATTGCCTGTATAATCCAGCAATTTAATGAATAATCGAATAAAATAAGGTTTATTTATATGTCAAAAACCGACTTGACCACCAGCTTATTCAAAAAGATTTCCGATTACGTAATGGAGAATTGCGGCATACACTTGACAAAAAGTAAATTCGAACTGGTAAACACCAGATTGGGTAAACTGATAAGGCAGCATAATTTCTCAGGTTTTCAAGAATATTATGATCACTTAACCAGTGATGACACCGGGGACGCTCTGAGCGAATTGATGAATGCGATCTCAACCAACCTTACCTCTTTTTTTCGTGAATCATCGCACTTTGATTTCATGCAGCGGGTAATGCTGCCTGAAATCACTGCAAAAGCGGCCTATAACAAAGACCTGAAGCTGCGGGGCTGGAGTGCCGGCTGCAGTTCAGGAGCTGAAGTCTATACTATTGCAATAACACTCTTCGAGTCTATTGTAGATATAGAGCACTGGGATGTAAAACTGCTAGCCACTGACATTGACACTAATGTTTTAAACAACGGGGCTACTGGAATTTACACGAAAAAGCAGATAGAAGGTATACCCAACCCTCTTTTATCAAAGTATTTTCTGTATTCGGCAAAAAGAGAAAGTTATAAAGCCAAAAACAATTTAAAGAGTCTGGTTCGGTTTAAATATTTAAATCTCATTCAGGATTTTCCTTTTAAAGGCAGTTTTGATTTTATTTTCTGCCGAAACGTAATGATCTACTTTACCAAGGAAACCCAACAGGACTTAATCAATAAGTTTTATCATTTTCTAAAACCGGGCGGTTATCTGTTCATTGGACATTCCGAGGGTTTAAGCGGTTTAAATCACAGTTACAAATATATTCAACCTACTATTTACAAAAAAAAGTAACCCCATAAATCACTGCTATAAAAAGCTTTAACTAAACAAATAAAAAAATATTTATAAAAATCTAATTTTTTACTAACACTTACGCATGATTTATGGCATATTATTACAGTTATATTTGAGTTAATTATTTTTTTTAGACAACAAATACAAAGAGTATTGTGTTTGTTATTTTTTTTTGTTTTAATGTGAATTAATCTTACTACTGAAAACTTATTGGGTTCAGTAGCTGGGATTTTTTGCATTATTACAGGTTTTTGTTTAATGGAGAATTATTGCTATGGACTCCAGAGACAGATGGGTCAATTGGGATCAGCTTGCAGTAGGTGAAGACTTCTGGGATATGATGGAAGAAATTGATGAGAAACGTCTGGGCGAAATTCGTGAACAGCGCCAGATGGAAGAGATCCGTCGCATCCATGAACGCCGCCTATCTAAAATGAAGATTGATCGCGAGAAATTCATGAGTGAAGAACCATATTCATTCATGTGTAAAATTCCCGTAAGCTGAAAACAATTCATCTCTGATCTATTGCGGTTTACTGCAAAACCCTTACCTGAAAAAAGGTAGGGGTTTTTCATATAAACATAAAAATCTATTGTAGAGCAATATTTTTCTGATAATATATAATACATTGTTATCTTAATATATAAGAATCAATCGGGCTGTAATTTTTAATATTCATCTATGGACATTATAATATGCTTAAAAAATATTTGTTTCTTGCTCTGACACTGAGCGCATGCTTCTTTCTGGCTGGCTGTAGCACAACAAGTGACACTGTCAGTATAGCTGCTACAGATCTGATCAACCAGACAATCGAGAACCGCATTGATGTCAATAATATCATAGCAGGCGGTGAGATGAAGATCGTCGACCGTCCCAGCAAATTTTCACTCAGCACCAAAATAGAGATGATAGCTGAGGATCCCAGCAGCCTGCGAATAAAAGCGACCAAACTTGCTGATGAAATTGTAGCCTTTGACATGCTGATGCAGGGAGAAAGAGTCGCATTTTATGTACCCCTGCATAACATGCTTTACACCGGCGATGTTTCAAACCTCAGTAGCGGCGGGATCAACTTCTCTCCTAAAGCCATTATCAACCGAATTCTGCACGCAAATCGTGATCTGCTCAATAAGCGCTGGCGCGTAATCGGTAAAAGCGATGCCGGTCTGATGAATGAAAATCTCATACTTGAAGAAATGCATAAGCGCGGACAGCAGTACGTGCGTCTATATGTTGACGGCAGAAGACGCGTACTACATAAGGTTGAGCACTTTAACAGAAATGGCAAACTTTTCTTCGTCGAGACCTACTCAAGATTTGAGCAGGAAATGACCGGAGAAAAAACTCTTGCCGGCAAAGAAATAGGCACTGGTCGATACTTTCCTATGCAGTTTATACTCGACTGGCCGGACAAACAGCGTTCTGTTAAAATCAATCTGCGTCGCTACAGATCAAATGCGACAGCAAATGAACTTGAAGAATTCTGGGTAATTGACGATCTGGATATGGATACGGTTCAGCAGCGCAGTCTGTCACAGGTTGAAGTCGAAAGTGACAGTGAAATTCAAGCAAACCAATAAATAAAATTAGTCCGTTAAGGAGAGAATTTGTTCAATAAAAAATTCCCGGCCATTACCCAATACCCGCTTTCTCAGGAAGACTATACCGCCAGAGAAAAAGCTTATTCCTCAAGCTGGCAGATAAGGTTCTTTTTCATCGGCATACTTGCAGCCACCACTTTCTTTATGCCTGAAATCATTGCCGGGTATATCTTAAAAATATCCCTTGATCACTATCTGCTGCAGGGAATAGGTCTGATTTTAGCATTACTGGTAATGCTGCTTTCACGTAAATCACGCCGCACACTTGCCAGGCAATATGGATTATACTGCCCGCAATGCGGAGAAATCTTTGATTACTGGTATGATAAAAAGAACTCAATAAAATTTGGCGGCTACTGTCCAAAATGTAATTATAAAATTATAAATATAAATGACGATACTGATAAAGAAAAAGAATAGTTAATACTAATGGAAAGAGATCACAAACTAATTCGTGAGCGCATCCTTGAATGGATCGCTCATGTAGCGTGTAATTACCCAAAAACTGTAATCATTACAGCATTTATTCTTACCCTTCTTGCTTTTGTTCCTATCCTGCGTACAGGTTATACCTCGGCATTCAACATATCCCGCATGCTGCCTCAGGATATACCGGCATCACGAGCCTTTACCCGGGCTATAACAGATTTCGGCACTGCTGATGAAGCGCTTATTGTCTTCAGGCTAAATACTGAAAACGCCAACGCACTGACAATAGCCGGTGAACTTGCAGATAAAATATCTGCCCGATTACGGAACAACCCCGATATCCGTTCTTCATTCTCCAGACTGCTTACCGAAGAAGAAAAGAATCAGCTGCTTTACGTTGAACTGCCAAAGCATGGGATGCTGCTCCTGCCTAAAAAAGATATTCAGGCAATAAGACAGAAGCTGCAAAAAGATAATATATATAAATCCGTCGAGTCAACCGCCAGAAAGTTAGTGCAGAACAGTTCATCAGAGGAGCTGCAGCAGCAGATCCTGATCAACGCCCTCGGTCTAGGCACTGTATTCAAAGAAAGCTTTGAAAATCTCTATAGTTTAAATAAAGATGAAGAAAATAATTCAGAAGCACTCTTAAATAAAAAGTTTGATAATAAACAGGGGTACATTCTCAGCCCTGACCAGAAAATGCTGCTGCTGGTAATTGAACCGCTATACGCAGCCCAAAGTATCCCCTTCGCCTCCAGAATGATGCGGGAAATAGAGAATACAACCTTTGATATCATTATCGGCACCTCGGCATTCAGACCCGAAGATTCCGACAACTGGCAGAATTTCTTCAAATCATTTATTGCAGCGGCAGAATCAAAAGATCTTCCGCAATACACCGCTCTTTTTAAAATGATCACTCCAAATTCCAGAGAAAGTATCAGACTTCTGGCTCAGGACAATAATAATAACCTGACCAGAGATAAAAAAGAAATGCAGCTAAAAAATGCGCTGGCCGGTCTTACTGCCGCTTTACGCAATCCTGACGCTTATTCAGACTGGAACACCCCGGAAAAAAACAACTACCTGAAGGAAGCAGAAGCTGAAATAAACCGTCTTGAAAGCTATAATTACCCCAGAAGTATAACTGAACGCTCAGCAATGCTCTTTGTCGGCAGAAAGCTGCTTGAAGATGCCTTCAAAGGGAAACTCAAAACCTACAATTCAGCTAATGGCCTACCACCAGCTGCAATGAAAGCGTTCTATCTTGAATTTGGAGGTGGATACCAGATCGCCCGTACCTATGGACAGAAAATCAATGGTGTGATGATCGGTACGCTGATAATCAGTGGTATTTGTGTACTCGCTTTCTTCGGCTACTGCTTCAGGCGCTACGGCGTATTGCTCTATATTGGTATTCCGCTTATTATGATAATCTGCTGGACAGCAGGTATCGGCTGGATACTTTTCGGACAGCTCAATATCGTTTCCTGTGCCTTTGCCGCGGTTTTGATCGGTCTGGGTATAGATTACGCAGTCCACATATATAACAGATATATAGAAGAACGCACCAAAGGCGTAAGTCTGGAGGAATCGTTCAAAGTTGCGATTTGCCATACCGGCTGGGGCATTATAATCGGCATGATGACTACCTGCCTCGCCTTCTTCTCACTCAATGTAACCCGCTTCACTCAGCTCTCGGAATTCGGCGCTCTCGGCGGCATTGGAATCTTCCTTTCCGCTCCGGCAATGATGTTTGTCATGCCCGCACTTATTACCCAGCGCAGCCGAATCAGACAGGACAGTAAACGCCTGTTCCGGCCAAGCGCTTTCTTTCTGCCGTATATTGCCCGTATAGTCGAGAAAAAACGAAAGAAAGTATTTATCGCGTGCATTGTACTGAGCGTATTGTCAATCGCTGCAATTCTAGTACCCCAGAGTATCCGTTTTAACGCCAGCATGGCTGCACTCCGCCCTAAAGATCGGGCTTTTGAAATAAATGGTGAAATTGCAGCGGCCTTTGCCAGCAGAAACCCGAACAAACTGACCTTTATGGTGATTGGCGACAGCGAAGAAGACGCTCTTGAAAAGATGTCAAAATATGAGGAAAAATTCCAGACGCTTGAAGACAAAGGTCTGATCCGAGGTTATGAAAGCGTTACCCGTTACCTTCCGTCGCCATCCACACAAAGAGAGCGCCTGCAGGAAATCGCCAAAATAGATTTTCCTGCCGCCATAAATAACTTCTCAGCAGCTTTACAACAGGAAGGCATGGACGAAGACTACTTTGACTTTAATTTCAACCTGCTCAATCAGCATTATAAAATGATACAAGACAAACATATCATTCTGCCCGCTGATTTTGCCGGCACCAAAATCTCACGACTAATTAATTCCTATGTCGCCAAACGCCAGAAAACATATTATGTTTATGATGGCGATATGCCGCAGCATTATCCTGTCACACTAGCCAAGGCCGCAACCCAGTATGAGGACAACGCCGAGAGATACCCCGTCGGAGCGGTACTGACTAAGGATGAAGTACTCGGTCTCAATCCCCCGGGACAACACCCCAGTCAACGCGTAAAATCAATTACCATCTATGAAGGCGGCTACGCGGTTAAAGCAGCCATCTTCCCGCCTGTACCCGCTGGCACAAAGACCGGAGAACCGGTAATTACCGATTCCTGGCTGCAGCAGGTGGCGGATGTCCTTGGCCTGGCTCCAGAACAGTTCGAAGCCAAATCCAATCTGACAGATTTCCAGGCAACGCTTACCGGCGCGTCTGTCGCGACATCAATTCTGGCAAAAATAGTTAAAGAAGATTTTCTTATCATCTCAATCTGGATTGTTGCTATCTGCTTCGGAGTAGTAAATCTGTTTTATCATCCACGTCTCTGGCAGGCCGTTATCTGCACCATACCGCTACTGCTGATGATGCTGTGCAAGAAAGAGCTTCTGAGCGCTTATCCCGGTGTCGAGTCATATTTCTGGATTCTAATTTCCATACTGAGTCTGCTCTTTATTATTGGCGCGGTTATTCACCGCTATATCGGACGCACCCTTTACTGTTTCCTGCCTGTCAGTCTCGGGTTATTATATTTATTCGGCTTTATGGGCACTGTAAATATAATCTGCAGCCTGCTTGGATTTGAACATCTTATAGATCTTAATTTCGTAAACGTTCTTACCATTCCTATCATCATCGGTGTAGGTGTTGACAATGGTATTCATCTCGTCAACCGGTACTTCGAAGATGACCGTAAAATAACCCCTATGATTGTTGATACCGGCAGAGCTCTGGCAATTACCGCTCTTACCAGTATGGTAGGTTTCGGCAGTCTTTACTGGGCTAAAATGCAGGGACTGGATAGTATTGCCCAACTCGGTGTTTTATCGGTTATTGCGCTCTTTACAGTTCTGTTGAGCAGTGTTCTCTTCTTCCCGGCTATTTTAGCCACACTCAGCCCGAAAAATAAATAACACACAAACAGCACATAACTTGATTTTTTGACTTATTCAGTAAAGGAAGCGACATGTTAAAGACAGCTAAAGCAGCGGCTCTTGCAGCCGGTGAAATCCATATGCAGAATTACGGCAAAACTCTCAACGTAGACGCCAAATTAAAATATGATCTCAAATTAGAGGTCGACAAACTCTCTGAAAAAGCTATTATCGAGGTAATCCGCTCCAACTACCCGGATCACTCCATTCTGGCAGAAGAGCGCGGAATGATCGATAACAACAGCGATTATCTCTGGATTATAGACCCTCTTGACGGTACTGTAAACTTCTATTACGGCATACCATATTTCTGCACCAGTGTCGCCTGCATCAAAGTTAATAAAGAGCGCAAAGGTCTGGCTAAAAACTTCTTTGAAATTGGTGAACCGGTATGCGGTGCGGTTTATGCGTCCATTACCAATGAGCTTATCTACGCGGAAGCCGGCAAAGGAGCTTTTTTAAACGATAAAAAAATCAGTGTTTCAACTGAGAGCGACCTCGCAGAATGTATTCTTACTACCGGTTTTGGTCACACACAGGACAGCTTTGATAAGATGTTTAAAAATAGTCGCATAATTGGCGAACGGGCAAGAAAAATCCGTCTCATGGGTGCAGCCGCCTATGACATATCCAATGTCGCCTGCGGCAGATTCAACAGCTTTTATGAGAACGCTATTCACACCTGGGATATTGCCGCTGCTGCAATCATAGCACAGGAAGCAGGGGCTGTAATTGATGCCATTGAAAACGAAGACGGAAGATGGGATATAATTGTCGCCTCAGCAAATATTATTGATGAATTGAAAAGTATAATCCGTGGTGTATAATAAAGTAACTGCCGGTAAATTTTTATAACTCTACAAAGAGGCTGAATTATGCAGAAGGTATTGCTTATAACCAATCCTGACAAAAAAGGTTCCTGCCTGCAGGCAGAAAGAGCGCGCCAATATCTGAAGGATAAATGCGAAATAATAGCTGAGATCCCCTCCTTTGATGAGGAGTTGAGCAAATTTTCTGCTGATTTTGCCATTACTTTTGGTGGTGACGGCACGGTACTGAATGCCATACGGCGCTTCGGTACCGACCAGATCCCGATCATCACAGTCAATCTCGGCAGACTCGGTTTCCTGGCCGAAGTTAATCCGCAGGATCTCGAAAAAATGCTGGAGAAGTATCTGCATGGACATATAAATATTTCTGAAAGAATACGTCTGAAAATTGAGGTTTTTCGCGCTGAAAAACTTATATTCAGCGAATTTGCCCTCAATGAAGTATCATTTTTCTCCGCTTCCTGCGGACGCATATGTACACTGAACATAGACGTCGATGACATGCATCTTACAACTATTTCAGGTGATGGACTTGTAGTGGCAACAGCAACCGGATCAACCGGATATGCATTATCAGCCGGAGGACCAATATTAAACCCGACACTTAAAAGCATGATTCTCGTTCCGGTATGTGCCCATCAGCTTACCAACAGACCACTTGTTCTCAGTCGGCATGAGACTCTATGCATATCAGGCAAATCAACTATAAGCTGTGACGGAATCAAATCACTTCTTATTACTCCCGGAGATACAGTAAAGGTAAAATGTTCTAATTTTCCGGCAAAAATTGTTACTTGCAGCCGTGAAAATCGCTATAATACACTACGTCAAAAGCTCAATTGGGGCGAATAGCCCGATTTTTTTACTACCTGTATTCCTTATCTTCTGCATTATTCCTTGACTAAATCAGCAATATCAATTAACATCTTATTGTATTATGAAATGTTCTGATGTGACAGGAGTAGCCAATGGCGGCAAACGAAATTTCAATAAATGAAGCCCAGCCCGGAATGGTGACTGCACGGGATATTATGGACAACGAAGGAAGAATACTTATTCATTCGGGATCCAGACTCACCCCCATAGCCATACGCCGACTCCCACTCTGGAATATAAAATCAATTTTTATTGAAATAGATGAAAATTCAGAGCAGATGTTTGAACTAAAATTTGAACGTACACCTCAAAGCGAAGAAGATTCAAATATCAATACAGCTCTTATCTCTGAGATGGCTCTGAAAGTAAAAAACAGGTTTCAAAGTGTTGAGCAGGACGAATTCTACAAAACATATATGACAGTTTTACTAAAGTATCTTGTTAATAATAATAATAACGGCAACGGGATTATTCCGGGATCTTACTAAAAATGGTTATGAATTCAATTGTGGCACGAGAGCGTATAGAAAACACTCCAGATATTCCGACACTTCCCAGTGTTGCCAGTGAAATACTGCGTGTAGCCAATAACCCGATGACCAGCGCCAATAATGTCAGCGAGATAATCCATAAAGATCAGGCACTTACCACCAAAGTTCTAAAACTGGTAAATTCCGCATTCTATGGGTTCCCTGGAAAAATAAAGACTATCCAGCATGCGGTTGTAATTATCGGTTTTAATAAAGTTAAGAACATTGTGCTGGCAGCGTCATTATTTGATATGACCAAGGGCAAAGAAAAAAAGCTGCTGAATATCCCGCAGTTCTGGACTTATTCACTTACAACTGCAATCGCCTCGCAGGCAACAATAAAATACATTGAACCCAAGATATCACCGGATGATGTCTTTGTTGCTGGTCTGATACATTCCATTGGAACACTTATTCTTGATCAGGTATTCCCGAAAGAGTATGCAAAAGTTCTGGAAAAGCGTTCACCTGATAATAATAATATTATCGAACTGGAAAAAGAGGAGCTTGGCTTCACCCACATGCAGGCTGGTGAATGGGCAACTGAAAAATGGGAACTCCCTAAAATGCTCCGTGCCTGTATCAGGTATTACACTACGCCTACGCTGGCTAAGAATGACCATGAAGCCGTTGCAGCAGTACACATCGGCAGTATTATTTCTAAATCACTCGGTATCAATTTTGAATCATTTGATCTGGTCAGCCCCTTTGATAAAAAGATTATCACCAAGTATCAGCTGAATGTCAGTAAATTGGATAAAATTATCGGAGAGGTCATTGTCGAGTTAAAGCGCGCTCAGGATTTTCTGGATCTTATTCATAGTTAAACCTGTCTGCTGCAAATAAAGCAGAATAGGAGATAATAAATGGGGCAAACATTCAATAATGAATGTGAAAATTTTCTGAATATTTTTGTAAATTTTGAAAAAAATTTACAGGATTCCTCACATATACTAAGTCTCGATGAAATCCTTGATGAACTGGAAATAAATCTCGATGCCGTACTGCCATTCATTTATTTTCAGGCTTATCTCTATGAAGGCGGCAGGCTCAATCTGAAGAGTAACTTTTCGCCGGATGGCATAAACGCCGATCCGGACATGCTCAACTGGGTTGTTGAAAACCGTGAAATAACCGTTATTGAACGCTCTGAAAGCAACGCCGAACATGACATATTATACCTGCCGCTGATAGGAAACGCTACCGCTATCGGAGTCGTCGTACTCTGGATTGATTTTGACGTGGATAATTTTACACAAGGACTTTCAACGCTTCTAATGCTGCTGGCACAGATAGTAGCAACGAGAATCGAATCCTATTATTTACGTAACAAACTGGAAAACAGCCGCTCGCAACTCACTGATATTGTTGAAAGCGTCGGTCATGGCATTCTTTCCATAGATGACTTTGGCCGAATCATACTGGTAAACGGCACACTGGAAATGATGTTCAAACTTGACCGCAGCAAAGTTATCGGCAAAAATTATCATGAAGCACTTAATAATGAATTTGTCAAAGTTATTGAAGGTGCAATTGCCGCCATGAATAGTGAAGAGTCGGAACTCTCCATGATGCTGCTGGACAATACGGTTACTATCGGCATCACCGCCAGTGCCATGCGTATAAGCGGCAATGGACATTCCAATGGCTATGTTATACTTTGCCGGGATCTCAGCGCCACAATGGAGCTATCAAAAATGCGCGAGGTCGATATGATGAAAAATGATTTCCTCTCACTTGTAAGCCATGAGTTGCGTACCCCGCTGACCTCAATACTTGCCTATACCGAAGCACTTATGATTGATGGAATGATTACCGAAGAATATGAGCGTAAAGAATATCTAGAGGTTATCTATAATGAAGGCGAACGACTTACCAGGCTGATCAATGATGTTCTGGATCTCACCAAGATGGAATCAGGTAAAATGGAATATCACTATATTATCTGTAATCTTGAAGATATTATTGAATCCTCTATAACCTACAGCAAAGTATCGGCGCAAAATGCCGAGGTAACTATCAACTTTAAAAACTCCAACCCTACAATTGCGGTATATTGTGATGTTGACCGTATTACCCAGGTACTGCTGAACATACTTTCCAATGCCATTAAGTTTACACCAAAAGGCGGGAAAATAACCATTAAGACCGAGACCAAAACCTTTGATGACGGCAATAAATATGTGCAGATAACTGTAGCCGACACTGGAATTGGAATTGCACCGGAAGATCTCAACAAGGTGTTTTCCCGTTTTGAACAGATAGAGTCTCTATCCCATCATTCACGTGGTACAGGACTAGGTATGCCAATATGCAAAATGATTGTTGAACAGGGACATCAGGGAAATATCGGGCTCAACAGTAAGCTTGGCGTCGGTACAGAATTCTTTTTTACCCTGCCCCTGAACAACGAAAAAAAGGAAAAACAGGTTGCTACTTCCACTTGAAACAATTGCAATAATCCTCTATCTGGCAAGTATATCCAGTCAATCGGCAACTAAACTGAGTCTAGCATATTCACTGCTGAGTATTTTAGCAACTGGAATTTTCTGCCTGCTTATAGCTGGTCTGGAGACCATTATTCTCTTAAAACGCGAGAAACTATATACCAAACGCAGCAGATTGGTTATCAGTATATGTAACTCTGCAAATAAAGCCTTAGGCTGTATCACCACCATTTTTCTACTGCATTATTATGCTGTCTACAACATCTTCAGCTTCGCCACCCCAAAACTTTCAGGAAATTACCTGCTGCAGAATGTTACCGGCATGCTGATATATATTTTTATTGCCGTATGTAGCTGGCTGCCTTGGTTCTACCTGCACCGGCGAACCAATCCCGGCAGCTGGACTCTATGGTCCTACCTGATCCACAAATTCCGCTATACCTTTTTTATCCTCGGTCTTTGGCTTCCGGGAATAATCCTCAATGAATATCTTGATTCCGAACAAAGCCTGATCAGCGGAGGCGAGCTGGAGATTATCAGCACCATACTATTCCTGCTGCTTGCCTGGATATTCCCATTTTTTCTCCGCAAATTCTGGGGCTGCACCTTACTTGATGATAAGGAACTCAAAGATCAGATCACAGCACTGACCGCCAAAGCCGGGGTTAAAATCAGAGGTATATACCTCTGGAATCTTGGCGGAAAATCAATACCCAATGCCGCTATGGTCGGATTTCTGCCGCCATTTCAATATCTGTTTATCAGTCACGGACTCATAAACCGCTTGAATGAGGATGAAATACTCGGTGTCATTGCCCACGAAATAGGTCACCTGAAAAAAAGGCATATCCTCTTCTATCTGCTGATGAGTATAACCGCACTCAGTGTCTGTGAGCCGCTTATCGGCATGTTCCTGCAGAATAGAATATATATTATCATAGGGCTGGTAGGATTATTTTTTATCTACATCCGCTTTGTTTTTGCCTGGTTCAGCAGAAGGTTTGAAAGAGAAGCGGATCTCTTTTCAGCCGAACTGCTCAAAGACTTCCGCCCGCTCTGGCGTGGTCTGGAAAGAATTGGACTGGCATACGGCAACATGCGCTCAGAAGCCAGCTGGCATCACTATGGAATAGCTGAACGTACCCGTTTCCTTGAGGAAAGCTACTATAATGGTGTTATGCGTCAGCGCTTCAAGCGTAATCTGAGATTACTGCGCATTGCCGCTATAGCGGTATTTATCTGCCTGCTAACTCTGATTTTCTACCCGGCATCAGCAACTGTTATTACCGACAGAGCTACTACCGTAGAATACCGCTCAGAAACACATCATATGACCCGGGAAGACTGGCAGGAAATCAATATACTGCTGGGAAAAGATAAACTGCAGTAGCAGATACTAATAAAATATCAACTTTCTATATCTATTTCACTCATTGGAAAAGTAAAGCAGAAGCAGGCACCACGCGGTGGTCTGTTTTCGGCAATTATTGTGCCCCCGTGATCCTCTACAATCTTATGAACTATTGCCAGACCAAGTCCGGTACCATCCTTACGACTTGTGTAAAATGGATCGAAAAGGCGATCAATCTTTGACGGTTCAATACCCGTTCCTCCGTCTTCAAATTCGATAATAACCTTCTTCTGTTTCGAATCAACCTGCAGATAACTAGCAATAATCAATTCCTCCCCTTCAGGCATAAATTGCACGGCATTGAGAATAACATTCAAAAAAGCCTGCGCTACCTGATCAGAATCAATATTAAATTTTTGTTTACATAGCGCATGCCGCTGCGTAATCCTGATTGACTTCTTATCAATCTCCCGCGCTGCCATATCCAGAGCTACATGGCATACCCGCTCAAAGGTGGTAAACTTCTTGCTTGGAGCCCGGCCGCGGGTAAAAGTCAGCATATCGGTTACTATTCTGTTGAGTGCATTGGAGGCGGCAATAATCTTTTCGGCTATCGTTGATTCTTTGGAATCAGGATCAAATCTTTTCTTCAGCGTAGATGCATAAAGCTCAATGCCACCTAGAGGATTACGAATCTCATGGGCAACACCTGCCGCCATTTCACCCAGAGCAGCCAGTCGATTCTGTCTGGTAACAATATCCTCAAGCTTCTTTATGTCGGTAAGATCCCTGAAAGACTGCACTGCCCCGAGAATTTCACCCCGACTGTTACGTATAGGACTGGCAGAAACTGAAAGAATATGGCGCTGATCGGTATTAACAGTCACCTCAATATTAGTAAAACATTTCTGCTCAGATAGCGATTTTTCCAGAATTCGCCCCAACTCCTGTGAAGACTCACTGAGCACCTCCCTAATCGGTCTACCCATATTATCACTGGCAATTGCCCGGACAATTTCAGCGGCAGACTGATTAAAAGCCATTACTTCACGATCTGGATTGATCGCAATTACACCATCGGTAATAGATTCCAGAATATTAGCCAGATAATTCTTGAGTGCATTAACTTCTTCAAGAGAGGAGGTAAGTTCCTGGTTTTTCAGACTCAACTCACCTGTTAGATGTGCGACCTGCTTTTTCAGACTTTCATGGGTCTTCTGCAGACCCTGTGTAGCCTCATCATAAGCAGTTATTATTTTGATCAGTTCGGCAGGATCAAGACTGCCCCCGCCCTGCATAGTTGTTGGTGTATCGGTTTTATCAGTCATAAAATATGTCTATCCGCTCCAGAACAATAGCAATATATATCAAGTGGCTGAAGCCTGAAACCCAACCTAACCTTTTTTATCTTTAAAACGCGGGATCTGAATATTTTTAGGAACCTTGACACTTTTACCATAGGCACTCAGCATAGCCTTGCCCTTCTGAATCTTGACCACCTGTGCCGAGCTGGACTGCTTCAGTTCCTCAGCCGCCTTCCGGCTATCTTCCTCAACCGCCACGATATTTCCCAGGACTTCACGCAATTGTAAAATATATGGATCGACTACCGCCCTGACATCCTGACTCCAGGTTTCCAAATCACGCTCACGTATTTTTTTATACGGCCCCGCCTCTTTCTCAATAGCATTTATTTTAAGGATACGCATCTGCTTTTCATCAATAACACTTAACAGTTTTTCACTATCATTCTGCCCGATTATCTCCCGCTGCTTCAGAGAAAGTTCATACACTTCACGGTATAGAGCCAGCTCTTTTTTCAAAAAAGCCGCCAGCGCCTGCGCCACCTCCATACTATTCTTACCGGCAGTCATAATTTACCCTTGGCATCCCAGACCTACAAAAATCACCTCAGCAGAATATAAATAATACACATTTTTCAATTTAAATTCAAGTTAAAGCTGGTACCCATTTTAATTCACCGCTGATTAAGCACTTCTATAAACTCCTTCATATCACCGGCGATAGGAGCCTGCAAAGTCATTTCCCTGCCATTGGGATGGGTAAAGGTAAGCTCACAGGCATGCAACGCATAACGTGACATCACCGCCTGCGCCCCGGCTCTGCCGGTAATTTTCACCTCTTCAGCCGAGCCATAACGATCATCACAGATGAGCGGATTACCCAGACTCGCCATATGCACCCGCAACTGATGCTGCCTGCCGGTATGGGGTTCCAAACGCACCAGAGTAAATCCGTTATCTTCTTTCTGAGGTTCAAACCGCTGCAGCACTTTGAAAAAAGTATTTGACGGCTTCCCCAATTCATCATGCCTGATAACAATGTAAGTGCGGTGCATTCCCTCACCCCGCCCCAGAGGATGATTTATCTCCCCTTCATCAGGAGCCACAATCCCGGAACAGATAGCGTTATACACCTTACGGGTTTTCCGGTTTTCAAACTGATCCTGCAGTATGCGCTTAGCATGCGTATTCTTTGCCACCAGTATTACCCCGCTGGTATACTGATCAAGGCGGTTACCAAGACTTATTTCCTCATCATCAGGAATAACATCCTTATAACGCCAGTACATGGCATTGAGCAGCGTATCATGCCGGTGCAGAGCCACCGGATGCACTACCAGATTCGGCTGCTTATTTACAGCAACAATATCTTCATCCTCATAAATTATATCAAGAGGAATATTCTTTGCAACTTCCACCGCCCCTTCCGGTTCCTTACAGTGCAGTACAACCTCATCCCCGAGCCGTACTATCCAGCTGGCACGTCTGGGTTCACTATTCACCGTAATCTTTTTATTCTTGATATACTTCTGAATCTTAGTACGCGACATCGACGGAACCATCGCCTTGACAAACTGATCAAGACGGATATCAGAATATGTCGGTGTCCCTTCATAAGTCAGATCAAAAGGCTTTGATGGATTAATCGGCATAACTCTATTCTCTAAACCTCAAAAAAAATACTACAACTAACTAAGGGACAGAGAGAATCAACCCGCCATCCCGCTACAGCAAAAAATTATTACGACATTATGAATCACATTAACTGCCGGCTGCTACAATAATTTTTCAATCTCTTCCTCAAGTTTCTCCGGCTTGACCTGCGACGCAAATCTACCGACAACATTGCCCTCTCTATCAACAAGAAATTTTGTAAAGTTCCATTTAATCCTGTTTCCGAGCAACCCTTTTTGCTCCTCTTTCAGAAACTGATACAAAGGATGCGCCTCCTTGCCGTTAACCTTGATTTTAGCAAACATGGTAAAACTTACACCATAATTTATCTTGCAGAAATCAGCGATAGCCTCATTCTCTCCCGGTTCCTGCCCGCCAAACTGATTACAGGGAAACCCGAGAATCTCCAGCCCCTTATCCTTATACTCAGTATAAAGTTTCTGTAACCCTTCATACTGCGGGGTGAAACCGCATTTACTGGCAGTATTGACAACAAGCACTACCTTGCCACGGTACTCACTCATATTTATCTCTTTACCACTGATACTGAGAGCTGAATAATCATAAAAAGACATTTTTTACCCTCCTTATTCCTGTAAATAAAAATACAACCTTTACATATATATCAGACCGACATAGTTAATCACGCGCCGGAGAAAGATAAATAATAATACTGTTCAGACCCGTAAAGACAATCTCCACTCATAACCAAGTGGAGAAGAGATTGCAACTGTCATAAAATCATGGATTTCATCAGACATTGAAACGGAAATGCATGACATCACCGTCATTGACTACATAATCCTTGCCTTCAACCCGCATCACACCGGCAGCCTTTGCCCCGGCCTCACCATTATTGGCGATATAATCATCATAGGCGATAACCTCCGCCCGGATAAAACCCTTTTCAAAATCTGTATGAATAACCGATGCCGCCTTCGGTGCCTTCCAGCCCCGCTCGATTGTCCAGGCGCGAACCTCTTTAACCCCGGCGGTAAAATAGCTGATAAGCCCCAGAGTATGATAACTGGTATGAATAACCTTGTTCAGACCGCTCTCACTGATACCATATTCCTTGAGATACTCATCACATTCTTCCTCTTCCAGAGCCCCGAGCTCTTCCTCCATCTTGGCACAGATCTTTACCACATCACAACCGCGCTGCTCAGCATATGAGCGCACCGCTCTGACATACTCATTATCCTCTATTACTCCTGCCTCATCAACATTACAGCAGTAAATTACCTTCTTGGAACTTAAAAAACGCATTTCATTAAAGAAAGCAATAGTTATTTCCTTATCCTTCTCATCAAACGAATGTGCCGGATTACCTGCTTCCAGATGCGCCATAAGTCTCTCGGCCAGCTCAAGTAATGGCTTAGCTGTCTTATCCGCCCGTGCCTTCTTGGCAATATTTTCCAGCTTCTTCTCCAACTGCTGAGTATCGGCAATTATCAGCTCCAACTCTATTACCTCGATATCACGTATCGGATCCACCGAACCGTCAACATGGATAACATCGTCATCATCAAAACAGCGCACCACCTGCAGAACTGCGCTGGTCTCACGGATATTACCCAAAAACTGATTGCCCAGCCCTTCACCTTTACTGGCACCGCGAACCAAACCGGCAATATCAACAAATTCGACTGTAGCCGACTGAATACGCTGAGGATCAACGATTGCCGCCAGCTTATCCATACGTTCATCAGGTACCGGCACAATCGCCTTATTCGGCTCTATGGTGCAGAAAGGATAATTTGCCGATTCCGCATTCTGCTCCCGTGTAAGTGCGTTAAACAGAGTAGACTTGCCGATATTCGGCAAACCCACAATTCCAATACTCAGTGCCATTCGTTATCTCCTGTATTTATATAATTTATCTTATTTATCAGCTTAAAACCGCAGAATTCATTATTTCAAGTTAAAGCGTGAAATATAACCGACATGGCTTTAAAAACTCCAGGGTAAAAATACAAACGATAAATGTCCTGTTATACCCTGCACAACAGTCTTTGCCCGAAACAATAAAATCTTTAATAATAATAGTTATCGACAAACAAAAGTCAACCGAGGATTATCCCTGTTTTTTATTGCACTGCAAGATGTTATCATAATAATACTCTATATATGATTGATGATACCAGACCCCTCAGAACCGGCTTTACAACCGGCAGCTGTGCGACCGCCGCCACAGCCGCCGCCCTTGACCTGCTCCTTAATAAGCAACACCGGAAACAGGTTGATTTTATCCTTCCTGACGGCAGCACTGCCGCCATGGATATTATTTTCAGCACTACCGACAATGATATCGCCACTGCCGGAGTACGCAAGTTCGCCGGGGACGACCCTGATATCACCGCCGGCGCTCTGATCTCCGCCAGTGTGCGTCTGAATAATCTGCATGATATCCGCTTCTTTGCCGGAGACGGGGTCGGAACTATAACCCGACCCGGGCTGCAGATACCGGTAGGTGAACCGGCTATAAACCCGGTGCCACGCCGAATGTTAATTGAAACCGCCAGAAAATTCACCAGCCGCGGCATAGATATAACCCTAAGTGTCGAAAACGGTAAAGAGCTGGCGGCAAAGACCTTCAATCCCCGCCTCGGGATAGTTGGTGGTATCTCGATCATCGGCACCTCCGGTATTGTCCGCCCTTTCTCACATGAAGCTATTCAGGAGACAGTCCGGATAAGCATCGATGTTGCAGCCGCCGCAGGCGTAAATAAGCTTATTCTCGTAGCCGGGCACTATGGTATGCGGGCAGCAAAATCATTTTATAACGCTGCCGACAACGAAATTATTGAGGTCAGTAATGAGTGGGATACCGCTCTTATCCATGCAGTAAAGAAGAATATTACCAGACTTCAAATTCTTTCACATCCCGGCAAACTCGTTAAATTCAGCCTCGGATATTTCAATACTCATTCAAAACATTCACCATCAGCCCTGCCGCTGGTGCAGCATACTGCCAGAGAACTCAATATACCGATAACCGGTAACAGCACCACCGTAGAAGGATTATTTCAGGAACTTCCCGAACAGGACAAATTCAGACTGGCCGGCATCTTAGCCGCAAATATCAAGCAAGCGGTAATTGACAAATACAAGCTTACAAGTATAACTGTAACCCTGATTGATATGCAGAACCACATACTGGCCTCTACCGGAGACAACAGCAAATGACAGAAAAAATAAGCATCATCGGCTGCGGGCCGGGAAGCCCTGATTATCTGATTCCGCTCGCCAGAAAACGCGCTCTGGAAATGGACGTATTGGCCGGAGCGTCCCGTCTTTTCGAGCTCTTTCCAGAATTTACCGGTAAAAAGATACCTTACACCGGCACTGCCAACCTTCTGACAGCCATCACGGAGGCAGAAGGAAAGGTCGGCGTGCTCGTCAGCGGTGATACCGCTTATTATAGCCTAGCCGAAAGTGTAATCCGGAAATTCGGCATAGCGAACTGCGAGGTTATCCCCGGCATCAGTTCTATTCAGGTCGCTCTTGCACGTCTGGGACTGACAGCAAGCACTGCAAAGATAATCTCCGCTCACGCCGGCATACCAAAATTCGATCCCCAAAGTATAGCGGAAAATGAAACCATTGTCATTCTCGGCGGCAATAGCGCCAGCAGCAGCTGGATCAAAGAACTGACGGCACTTACCTCCGCTTCTCACACTCTGAGTATCTGTACCAATCTTACACTTGCAGATGAAGCAATTATTACTCCTGAAACAGAACAACCCGCAGTTATCGATCATTACCTTAAAACTTATTCCCGTCTGATCCTTGTACTGCACCAAAAGAAATAATTTTTTTACTGACACTACATGTATCGCTGCTTTATGTTGCAATACAGACCACATACCACAATAAAAATTACCACTGATAAGCAGTTAAAGATCTAAGCAGCTTAAAAAAACATGCGGGGAAAAATCCCCGCATGCCGTGGCTCTGACACAAAGTATCAAAGGAACTAAGGAAGAAGTGATAAAGTCAATGCATTCATCTCATTGACCTGCTGAATACCGAATATTCCGGTCTGCTCAAGGATCTGCGCCGAGGTCATCTCGGTCACACTCTCGGCAATATCAGTGTCGGTTATCGCACTGTTGGCCGCAGTTATATTCTCCATCGCCACCTCCAGATAATTGGAATTGGCTGTAAGAGTATTACTCTGATATGCACCTATATCCGCCCGCATGGACGCGACATCCTGTATCGCCTGCTCCACTACCTGCTGCGCAATATCAGGATTCTCTGCAAGAGAAGCGCTACCGCCGGAGAAAAGATCCTGCAGCGAATACTCCTCACCATCGATAGTAACTCTACCCAGATTACTCAGACTGGCATCGGGAAGATTGAGCGAAGAATCACTGTCTCCAGCCCCCTCGCCCAGTTGAAGCTGAACCCCGCCGCCGGCATCCTCGACAGTTACCTGACGTGATTCTGCAGCATCGGTCAGCGTATCCTGACTATACCCGCTCTGAGCAACACCTGTCTCAGCTGCTCCGTCTTCCGGTGCGTTGAATACCAGAGTCCCGGAGATATTCTCAGTGTCTACCGCAACAGAAAGACCCTCACCGGTAACCTCTTCACCATCTACAGTAACCGTAAGATCCTGACCGAAATCAGTAACGCTGCTTCCAGCCGCAGCAAAAGCATCGCCTGTTGTCTGCTCCACAGTTACACTCTGGCTGCTGCCATAATCCGTAGAAGTCAGCCGCACCTCGGAAGAACCGTCAATAGCATAAGCCTCGACTCCAGTCTCATCACTGCTGGCATTGATCTCACTGACCATATCCTCAATCGAGGTTCCGGCAGCAAAACTAAAATCAACACTGCCGGCACTGCCGGTAACGGTAAATTCCTGATCCGCAGTCAACGTTGTGCTGCCGCCGCCAAAACTGGTTTCAACCGTCGCTTTCTCCGCCTGATCTGCAGCATCACCGCTAAAACTGATACTTACACTATCCTGCCCCGTACCAGTGTACAACTCTATATCACTGGCATCCAGATCAAGTATATTCGCCACGTCACCTGATTCAGTCAGAGCATCCGCAGGCAGAGACTCTGTTCCATTGAGCAGACTCTTACTGCTATAGTTTGTGGTCGAAGCGATATTATTCACAGTAGACAGCAGCCCGTTCATCTGTGACTGCAGAGCGCTTATCTGATCTTCCCCGCTGACCCCGGTATTACCGGCAGCCACGGTAAGGCTCTTCATCTCCGATAATGCTGAAGAAATGCCGCTTAGGCCACCTTCAGCGATAGAAAACATATTATATGCTTCCTGAGTATTCTGATAAGCCCGGCTCATACCGACAAGCTGACTATACAACTGGGATGAAATAACAACACCCGCCGGATCATCACTGGCGGTATTTATCTTCACTCCTGAAGAAATGCTAGTCATAGCACTGCTGGCTTTTTCACGGGATTTGTTAAGATTATTGATGATACTACTTGTAGTACCTGAACTTATTCCACTCAACATGATAAAACCCTCCATAGTAATTACAGTCCTGTCCGTAGAACTGCGCAACTAATATACAATCTTTACTGCACCTATCCAGTAGTAAATATCAAAAAAAGACCGCAATCATCCGGTATTTACAAATGCAGTACACAAGCAGAAAATACGGAACTCTTCATATTCCTACTTTACTGTATTTTATCACATTTTTTTACACTTGTCAAATAAAACTTTAACCTTTACGGCCAAAATTGAAGTATAGTTAAGTATTACGCAAAGGCTCAAAATACCCAAAATATGCTCAAATAACCTGACTGAATAACCGTCCAAATAATAAGCTTTACACAGTACGGCACCGTGTAAAGCTTATTGACTAAAGACAAGCTGCGAACGTCATACTCTATACGCAACCCTAATAAAAATTTTCTAATCTATTCAAACGGATATTTCAAACCCCATTGCTTTCTGGCAATATCCATAGTCTCAGCAAGTTCCAGAGACTCTGCCAGCGGCATAATCTCACACTCCTTTTTACCGGCAAGAATAAGATCACTTACCGCCGCAGCTTCACAATTATACCCATTAGACTCGTAAGGGAATACTAGCCGCTCTTCTGCGCCAAAGTTGACCGGATCAGTATCAGCCGTCTTATCCACCCTGAATAAACTAAGCTCCGTGCCACACCACCAGGGACTTGAAATCTTTATTGATCCCTCGGTACCGTAAATCCAGGCATTCTGACTGGTCTGAGTCTGCACCGCTCCCATAATATTAGCCATAACCCCGTTACCATACTCCAATACCGCTGAAAACTGCTCATCTACACCGGTCTTACCGAGATATGCCGCACTCTGTACCCGTGACGGCTTTCCCAGAACCATTGAACAGAACGCCAGGGGATAAATACCTACATCCAATAGCGCTCCGCCAGCTAGCTCAGGCGCCAGCAGCCGGGACTCAGGATCATAACTTCCCGGATTAAAGCCGAAGTCGGCACTTACCAGACGTACCTCACCGATAATACCGCTTGCCAGCAATTCGCGCACTTTATACATAACCGGCAAAAATCTGGTCCACATCGCTTCCATCAGAAACACGTTATTTTTCTGTGCAGCCTCTATCAGCACCGCAGTATCAGCAGCACAAACCGTCATCGGTTTTTCACAGAGCACAGCCTTACCGGCATTCAGACACTTCAATGCCGAACTCACATGAAAAGGATGTGGATTAGCAATATACACCACATCAATCTCCGGATCCTGCACAAAGGCATCCTCTGAATCGTAAACTTTTTCTCCTCCGAATTCCGCAATGAAACTCCGCGCATTCTCGAGTTTGCGGGAACAAACAGCATAAACCTCACCCTTTTCCACCGCCCGCAGCCCAGTCGCAAACTTGTGTGCAATATACCCCGGAGCAATTATACCCCATCTTACCTTGCTTTTCATAATTCCTAATCTCCTTTAGACGACCTGAAAATTCAGTAACTAAGCCGAATACCAGATCCGACATTCACACCCGCAATTCCAACCAGACGCACTATCTGTCAAATTCGCACAATAAAATAATTGAACCTTAATTAAAAGGTTCAATTATTATAATTTATAATACCCTATTATAGCGCTTGTATTCTATTTATAACAGCATAAAATCCGATTATTCCGCAGTATCACTCTGCTCCTGCAAATATCTGTTTAAAGCGGTTTGATAGCTCTCCACCCCGGTAGCTGCTATAAAATTATCCAGAGCCTCATCAATTTTTGCCGTATAACCGCTGATTACCGAATCCGGCTGACCAGATGCCATCGCTTCATCAATCCGTGAATTATAATATTCCATACTGGTGATCGCCTGCTTCATCTTACCGCGCTGCTGAGAAATTTCATTAGCAAAATCCTCGTCATAGCTCTCAGGAATACTGCCATTATCCTCAAGAAATGCCTTCGCAAAAGTTTCATAAACAATATTCAGATAATCCTCAACTGCTTCAGTATCATTAATAAGCGTAAACGCTTTATTAAGATAAGGCAAAGCCACATCAAATTCTTCTTTAAGATCCGAACCGCTATAACCGGAACTCATTAATTCATATACCGTATTTCTAAAGTCATTTACCGCAGTCAGCACACCTGCCTGACCATCAGAATCAAGCGGAATACCATTAGGATATTTAGTTATAACCGCATAAATATCGCCTACCAGCCCTTCTTCCGGTCCAGAAACATCACTGCTATCATCCCCGTCATCAGCAGGCTCTTCAAGTTTACTCTCAATAAAACTCTCCGCACCCACCGGACCATAATCACCGAAAAAAGCATCAATAAGGCTATGCATACGCTCTATCTTAGCATCCCAAACCGGATCGGACTCTGTACTGCCGGCATCAAGCGGATGCTCTTCGTTATACGCATCCATCTCATCCTTCAATGCTTCCATCTTTTTCAGATAATAATCTATCTGTCCGCGCATATTATATAATTCAGTATTAATACTGTCATTACCCGAATCAACCACACTATAATTATCATTGGTAAATTCCGCATCAAAGATCACATTCACCGACTTGAAAATCTTTATCGCTGTCTCCGGTTCCTCCAGAAGATTTGCCAGTTCCGCAATATACGGCAATGCCGAATCAAAATATTCTTTTGCGTCAGCAATAGTATCCTTGGTTCCCAATTCCTGATTAAAATCAATTACCAGATCTTTGAAGTCCGTCTCAGCCGCCGATCCGTAACCGACGGTCTCGGTATTCTCAGTAAGAAGCTTGAATAATGCTTTAATAACCGCGTCGTCCTCAATGTGGTACTTGGAATCAATTCCATCACTATCATCATTATCTGCATCATCACTGCCATCGGTTGAACCAGTATCATCAGTACCGGAAGTATCATCGGTATCATCCGTATCGCCGGTTGCATCATCTGCCGCATCACCATCTGAGGGGTCATCAATGTCAGAACCATCCGGCAAAGCGATAACTTTATCAAATCCGCCACTGCTGAAATCCTCAAAACCGGGAAGAGACGATATCGGATTGGTATCGGTCCAGTTGGCTGGAATAACGCCGCCATTCTGCTCAGAATAATCACTTGAAACCACAAACTCCTGATGCACCATATCCACAACCATACCGGTTGAAAGCTCATAACGCCCCAGGTTATTCTCCCCGTAATAATCCTGATCATTATAATGTGAAAACGCTGAAACCCGCGCAAAAACCTGTGAAATTTCAGCAAATTCAGTATCACTTATTTCAACATCGGTAAACCCCATATCCTTGATTTTAGCATACTCGCTCTTCAAGGCATTCAGAACATTCTCAGCGTCGTCAAAATATTTATCCGCCCGCGGATCAGCAGAGTCATTAATATAATCACTACTGTCTATCGTAAAGGCTACCGCTTCGCCACTACTTGTATAGGCATTGAGAGCAATCACACTTCGGGCGCTGCCGACAGTAACTGCATCCGAATTATCCTCCTCCAGAGATTTTGTAAAGGCATCAAGAAAGACACAACCACTCGCGGAACCGATATTTGATGAATTGGTATAATAGGTCTGGCGATCTTCGCCATCAACAACGCTGGTAATCATAATCATCCTTTAACATTGACAAAAGTAGCGACAGACCTGACATTACAAGTTCCGTTCCATTTTAGAGCGACAAAAAAAAAGCACCCGGAATCACCTGGAATGCTGTCATTACCGCCAAACTGTAAAAAGATGTATTTTAACCCGCTTTCTTTCAATTATTCCAAATCCCGACGTTAAAAAAATAGCGATTTGGTAACCATAAAAATATAAATTATTAAATAAAATAGCTCAATATGAATAAAAACAATAATATTAAGATAATATAAACGGCTGATTTTTCCGGCAAAAGCTTCATTAAATCAGATTATTTCCAGAATCTCCTGGCATTTAAAGGGTTTTTTAATAAAACCTTTCGCTCCGATATCCATAAGCTCTTTAACATCCTGCTCAGACTTATAGCCTGATATCATATACACTCTGGCCTTATCATCCAGTTCCAGCAAATGCCGCAAAACCTCTTCACCAGACATCTGAGGCATAATATAATCAAGAAATACCGTTTTAATCTTATTCTTAAACTGCTTGAAAATATCCAGACCATCCGCACCATTACTGGCGGTAAATACTTTATATGATTGATTTGTAATAATATCCTCAAGCAGAATACGACTCATTTTATTATCATCAATCACCAGAACACAATCCTGCTCAGAATTGTCTTCAAAAGTTTTATCTTTTGATTCCACTACAGAATCCTGAATATTATTATCCACAGGAAGAAGAATAATTACAGCCGTTCCTTTTCCCTCAATACTCTGAATATAAATCGCACCACCATGATTATCAACGATACCGTTGGCTGCAGCCAGACTCATACCGCCACCCGAACTCAAATCCTTGGTTGTAAAGAACGGCTCAAAGACATGAACAATATCCTCTTCAGAAATACCTATCCCGGTATCAGATACTTTAATTTCCAGAAAATTAGAATCCCCCGGATGCTTTACAACATGAGCCACCTTCGGTACAACCATGTCCCAATCAGAGATATCAATTGTCAATATGCCGCCGGAGTCTTTACTCATTGCCTCAAGAGCATTGATTATAACCGCTTCAAAGACACTGCTTATCTGTGTATTATCTCCAACAATAGTTGTCGACGTCGCAACATTATTCATTACAAGTTGAACATGCGGATACTTGGACAAAACATTGCCGACAGTATTCTTAAGCAGACTTGAAATATTTATCTGCGTCATCTGGTATTTGCCCTTACCGGCAAACGCCAATAAATTATTGGTGAGAGTAGCGCATCTTTCGCCACATTCAGTTATAAGATCCGCCAGACGGATGATTTTATCATCGGTTGTTCTATCCTTTATAAGATCTGAAAACCCCATTATCCCATTGAGCTGATTATTAAAGTCATGTGCTATACCGCCAGCAAGCAACCCCAGCAACTGATCTTTCTCCGCATTTGCCAACCGTTCCTGAGCCTGAATCAATGCTTCACGTTTATAGATTATTCGCAACTGATTATAGACTCTGGCAAGTAATGATGTAGATGAAAAAGGCTTGGAAATATAATCATCACCGCCGGCGGCAAAACTGTTACTCAAAGTTTCATCATCTATTTTTGCGGTCAGAAATATCACTGCGATATGCGCTGTTGCCGGATTTTCCTTGAGTATTCTGCAGGTTTCGACACCATCCATCTCAGGCATCATGATATCAAGCAGTATCAGATCAGGTTGTTCTTTTTCCGCAATACGCAGACAATCCGCCCCAGATTGAGCAAAAAGAAGCGTAAAGCCCTCAGGAGCCAGTGCGGACGCAGCCACCTCAATGTTGTCCGTTTTATCATCCACAATCAAAATTTTAAATTTATTATCACCTTTGATAATATCAAATAACGGACGTTTCATCAGCTTATTCCTTATAAGTTAAAAATTCCCTGACAACATAAATAATATCAGGAAGCTTATAAGTAGCAACATATTGCTCAAAATTTTTTGCAATATTTATTATGGCCTGATCACCGGTATTTTCTGCAAATACCACAAATTCACGGGCTGTCTTCTGCGCTTCAGTAATAACAACACCATGCAGCATAGAATCGAAATCAGCTGAAAATCTTTGTAATATTTCCCGCACAATAGACGGATTCAACTTCGTAATGTCGAATTGACTACCCTGATTCTGCGAGCTGTCAGGAATCAAAATACACCCCATGCTCTCAAAATAACACCCCATGATATCAGAAAACATTTCAAATGTTATCGGTTTGATTATTACCCGGTCGTATTCGGATGTATCAAAATAATCATCCGGTTCAGAATATCCAGTCAGAGCCAAGACCGGAATTTTCAATTCACCGGCTTTAGTCAACAGCTCCCGGCGCTGGCTAACATCCTGACGAACACTGCTGAATACACCGGCAATAATAAGAGAAAATTTCGTTTGTACTAATAATTCAGAAGCTCTAGTATCCAGAGCAGTTGTCTCAATATTTAAATTCATTTTACTCAGCATATCATCAATTAGTGTTATATCACTCTGATTATCACTTATCAGCAAGACATTCTGTTGATTATAACACTGAATATGCCTTTCACGTTTTGCTTCATCGGTAATATTATCAACCGTATATTCAATATTTGAAAGAACAATCTTAAATTCACTGCCACGACCGACTTCACTTGTCAGGAGAATTTTACCGTTCATAAGTTCCACAAGCCGTTTTGAAATACTAAGCCCCAAACCTGTTCCCTCATAGCGCCTGCTGCTGCTATTTTCATGCTGTTCAAATGATTCAAACATACGCGACTGATCTTCAGCCGGTATTCCAATACCCGTATCACTCACAGTAATAATAAGCTCGCCTGCAGCCCCCTGAATATTCTTAATAAACTCGCTGCTGACAGTTACACTTCCACTATTGGTAAATTTTACCGCATTCCCTATTATATTAATAAGCACCTGACGCAGACGATCCTTATCAAGAATTAAAAGCGGGATACTATCCTGCATAGTAAGCAGCAGTTTCAAGCCTTTGGTCTGCGCCCTGACCTCAAAGATAATATTGATCTCTTCAAGTAAATCATATAAATTAACCGGCTGCAGACTGAGTGAAAGCTTATTTGCCTCAATCCGCGATAGATCAAGAACATTATTAATAAGACTGAGCAATCCCGTCGCTGCCGTGTGAATGGAGTTGGCATATGATGCAGACTTATTATCCAGCTTTTCATATTGAAGCAGACCGCTAAAGCCTATAATTGCATTTAACGGCGTCCTGATCTCATGTGTAATAGTTGAAAGGAAGATACTCTTTGCCCGATTGGCTGTTTCTTCCCGCCTGTACGCCTCTTTAAGGTTTTCCTGAATTTCCTTGAATTCAGAAATATCAGAGAAAGTCTTAACAATATGAGTGACACTCCCGGATTCATTATGTATAGGATTTAGCGATACCAGAAGCTCACGATTATTATAATTCAGTGATTCAATTAGCTCTTCTGAAATACCGCGCATCACACCGACGGTGTTACTGAGCATAGACGGCTTACTTGTGCCGTATACGATATAATTATGCTGCTCTGAAAGCGGCAGTATTTCCGCACAGTCAAAAACTTTATATGTTGATTCATTTGCCCAGAGAATACTCAAATCCCTATTCAGATAAACCACTGCTTCTTTAATACTTCCAAGTATCAGTCGTTTCTGCTCCTCACTGGTTTCAAGCTCCTTCTGAACATAATTAAGCTCGGTAATATCAAGAACACATCCTGTACTTGCTACCCATTCCCCTTTATCTGAAAACTTATTAGTTAAAAAGATTTTTACTATTCTTCTAAAACTTTTTCTTTCAATACGTAATTCGTGTTCAAAACGCTGTAATTTTTTCTCATTAATCTGACTCAATGCTTCTTTTATACTCATTCTATCTTCTTTAAGCACAAAAGTAAGAATATCATCGATTGTTATAAACTCTGAATCATTGGCATCAAGCATAAAAAGAGTAAACAGTTTACTATTACCGGTAATAATATTATTTATAGGATTATATTCATAGTAAACCAGTCGCGCCATATCATAAGCCTGTTCAAGCCGCTCACGATAGACGTTCTCAGCCAAAACGATATCGGTAACATCAAGCTTAACTCCAAAAGCTCTGATCAGCTTGCCGTCCGGGTCAACCTCCGAACGCAAGTCAATCTTATTATATTTTATAAGTTCATTAACTTTTGACCGGTAACTAAAATGAAAATCCGCTATTTCACCCCGCAACAGGCTATACCATAAACGCTGCACTTCATTAAAATCTTCTACGACTATATTATCAAATAAATGCTTTAAACTGAAATTATCTTCAACATATAAATATGTCTCCTGTCTGCCATCATTAACAATTACCTTATTATGTTCCAGGTCATAGGCAAAATATGCAACCCCTGCAAGCTTTATGGCATTACTGAGTATTGTTTTAGCCTGATTCAACTGTCGGCGATAAATATACTCCGCGCTGATATCTTTAAATACCAGAACAACACCGAGAAGATTATCTTCAGCTTTATCAACTATAGGCGCAAAAGTTGCTATTACCGGTATCTCCTCCTGCGCCTGATTAATCAGCAAAGTATTATGCTGAAATTCAACAACTGCCTTCTTCTCAAGCACCTTATGCACCGGATCCGTCTCGAGTTTTTTATTGAGTGTATTATACAGCTTATAAAGATTCCCCGTACTTCGACCAATTGCTTTTGCTTCAGAACAATTTAACAGGCACTCGGCGACATAATTTATCTGAACTACTCTTCCTTGAATATCTGTTGCAATAACCCCCTCACCCAACGAATGCATCATAGCATCAAGCCAGGCTTTCTCTGTTCTCAAACTGCTTTCAGAATAGTGCAGCCGTATCAAAGCCTTCTTGGTAATGTACCCCCACAGCGCGAGTAAAATTACACCAAACAGTAATACCCAGGGACCTACAAGCACAATAAGGTTATACAATGAAGGGACATGCTCAGGCACAGTACGATAACGTTGAATTACATTATCAACAGATTTTTCAGAAACAGTAATTATCCCTTTATTGATTATATCCAGTAATATGTGATTCTGTGAATTATCGATAAGGGTCAGATTAAAATCTATCAGCATACTGCGAAGCAGAGATTTTTCCATATTGGCATAACGTATCTCTGAACTGAAATTCTGGGCGTCAATACTGCTTATAACCGCAATGTCTGCAATTTTATCCGACACCATAGAAATTGCGGCCCCGGGAGAAGAGACCAGCAGCACCACCTGATCCTTATATTTACGTTTTAAAAAGTAATAATAACGCGAATAATTACTGGGAACAACTATAATACTTTTACCATCACCAAGCATATACCGCTGACTGCGGGTTATAAGGACTACCGGCTGTCTGAGATACGGAGCACTATAGAGCATTCCAAAATTATCCTGACTGTCAGAATAACTCAAAATATCAATATCCCCGGCAACCAGAGTATCAAATTCAGAACTGTTTACTGTCAAAGGAACGAATTTATACT
The DNA here is from genome assembly GCA_963677015.1 of Planctomycetota bacterium. Lineage (GTDB taxonomy): Bacteria > Planctomycetota > SZUA-567 > SZUA-567 > SZUA-567. The sequence goes on along the minus strand of OY781533.1, from coordinate 94,564 downwards.
CAATCCCGATCTTATTAAAAATTATCCGCAAAATATCAGGAATAATACCAACAACGGTATCTCCCTCCTGACTTTGCAAAGTACGCGTTTCTCCAACACAACCGATTCTTATAATTTTATTTTTAGCAAGCCATTGTTTCTCTTCTGCAGAAAACACCGGATACAGCGGTGCCTCCGTTTTATTATAACTGTTGATAATCCCGGACTCAGCAGCAAAAGAAATGCGTTTAAAGCCCTGATTAATACGCTGAATAATTCCAGAATCAAGCACCGCTTCTCTATTATCCAGGAGCACCGGCGTTATAGATACTCTACTGGTACAAAATGTGTTTTTCATTAATTGCTGCTCATATCCTCTTTCACGCAGCAGCGTCTCAGCAACTATATCTTCCATAAAAAAAGCATCGAATTTACCGGTTCCAATATCAGCAAAAAGAGCCTCACTATCTGCGTACAACACCAGAGTTACACCCGGAATCTTTGCCGTAATAAATTTTTTAAATGAATCATTACTTTCAATTGCTATACGGCTGTTGCGGTATTCATTCCAATTCTTTTTCAAAGCAATTTCGCTTCTCTGAAATATTGAAGCATTGGTCTGCATCAAAGGAGTAAACTGCTCAAATTTATTATAATTATTTTGCGGCAAAATTATGCTTTCACCCGCCGCTACTCTGATAAAACGTCCACTATGCTGATAATTTGCTAGACTTTCACTATTTGGCGTAAAGTTTATCTGTATACCACTCTGCTGTGCCCATAGTCTCCAGATATCTGCAAACGCTCCCTGAATATTCCCATGCGAATTCTGCCATATGAGGGGAGGTTTGGATTTAAAAACAATATCCAACCCTGAATTTGAAGTATTATTCCTTTCAATTATATTATCAGATTTACCAAAATAAGTTATTTTTCGACCATTACTTTGATAACGCCCGTCATAGCGCTGTAATGTCCGCCAATTCACCAGGAATTTATTACTGGAAAGTTCAACCTTAATTGTCTGCACATGCTCAGGATAAAGAAGAATATCAGGAACTATCAATTTGGCAATCACCTGTGTTACATCATGCAGATCCTGCACAACACCGCCCAATGCACCAGCTTTTATAATTTTTGCTTTATCTGAAAATACCGGAAATTTTGAATTGTTCAAAATTGTTTTTAAAAAATTTTCTGAATATCTGCCGTTAATGCCGAGAGTATAGGAATCAATAAAAATTCCTGTTCGCGGCGGAAGGGTAGAAATGAACTCGATTATTTTTTGCTCAGTCAATGTACTGCCATTTATATAAATAGCAGAAACTCTGACATCGTTGTTTAAAATTTCTTTTATTTTATTATGATGTAAACGTCCATGAAATGAATTATCGGTTATTACTGCAACATGTTCAATATCCGGAAAGAACTCTTTCATAAACGCTATATTTTCCGGAATAAGATTTTCAGTAAGAATACCGGTAGAATTAATATAAGCGCCGCTTTTGATTTCACTGACATCATAATAAACCAGAGGCGCACCGGAAAAAATATCTTTAGGCAGACTGTAAACGGCCTGCAGAGCATTATCGCCCTTTACAATTATCGCGTCAAAATATATATTTGAAAAACGCTGCAGAAAGGCCTTCAGTCTTTCCTGCTGTTGAGCAACTTTATCTTCAGCAACAGAATCAATATGAAACCCTGAGAAGCTCAGCCCTTTATGGTAAAATTTTAATTCTTCAAGCAGCTGACCAATATTACCTTCAGTTATATCTTCTCCATAATTTATAGAATCTATAACCAGAATATTCTTATCCCGATCAGCGGTTGTTACAGAATTAACAGTATCGCTAGCATAAACACTGTTAAACGCAAAAAATAACAGCAGGTATATTAAACAACCGCCGACATTTCCTGCAACAGTATTTATTTTGTTGAAAACCATTTGCGCTATCACCCCAATCCCCATATCGCTGCTTATTCAGAGACTTGCTACTATAGGTAATCTCCTCTTAATCACCGCAATACTTCAACCCAGAAGAATCAAGCCAACTTATAACTCCCGCATACCCAAAATCATATTAAATCATTCATGCAAAATACTTTTTAATACTACCAGATTATATAAATTACCAACACACATTTTAAAAAAGATATTACCGCCAGACTCATGTAACTTTTACTGACCGTTTTCTTGTTTGCATAATACAAGCAAATCAGCTTCACTAAGAATAGTTATATTCAGGTTCTGAGCTTTACTCAACTTCGATCCGGCCTTTTCACCCGCTACCAGATAATCGGTACTTCTGGAGACTGCAGAAGCTATTTTACCACCGGCACTCTCTATCAGCGCCTTTGCCTCACTTCGCCCCATATTCGGCAGTGTACCGGTCAGGACAAAACTTTTCCCTGCAACTCCAGCAACACTTTTTTCCATATCTATAGTACTTCCGGTATTCACTCCTAACTGCCGCAGCTTCTCAAGGATCTCATGATTACGTTCATTATGGAGAAAACCAACAAGAGACTTAGCAACAACATCACCAAGTGTACGTTTTACATCTGAAGTTCCAAGCTCAACACCGGCGATCTCAGCTTCTGTTGCAGCCAGCAGTTTTTCCGGATTTCCATCAAACGCCCGGACTACAGCGTCCCGTTTCTTCTCACCGAATCCGGATATCCCAAGATGTTCCAACTTTCTTGCCAGCGTCTGCCCGGATTTACGCAGTCTTTCAGCTGCAGACGGTGTTTTCAAAATCTGATGCAGCAGTTTTGCCGACTTCTGTCCCAAAGTCCGATACGAAAAAGTTTCACCGGCACTGAGTCCGGAAATCTCGGTAACACTGGCCTTATATAACCGGTCCAGTGTTTTAAAATGACCGGCAATTATTCTGGCAGCGGTAGCTCCCAGTTGTTCAATAGCAAGTGCCGCCAGTAATTTTTCCAGACCGCGCCCTTTTGATTCCTCCAAAGCCGCAAGCATATTCTCGGCATTCTTGTATTCCGGAGGAACATATTCCTTACGCCCCGCAAGTAACAACTCACGATTCCAATACTCACGTAAAGTCAGCAGCTTCTCCTGCTCCAGTTCACCGGAGGTATATTGTCTGCCCTTCTTCAGCAGCGACTCAATAAGTTTCTTCCTCTCAGTATCCTCCCACAATTCACGCAAATCATCAAAACTCAGCTGATAAAGATCGGCAACATTATGAAGCTTATCACGCTCAATCAGGGCATCAATAACAGCTGGCCCAAATCCTTCAATATCCATCGCTTCACGTGATACAAAATGAAGCAGACGGGCTCTGAGCTGAGCCGGACATGAAAGATTTTCACAGTAGTATGCCACTTTTCCTTCAGCCTGTGCCACCTTACTGCCGCATACCGGACAATTATCCGGCATTACAAACTCAACCTCGGAACCTGTGCGCAATTCATGCAGACTTTTAACCACCTGCGGAATAATCTCTCCCGCTTTCTCCACCAAGACACTGTCACCAATTCTTATATCCTTCTGCCTGATATTATCCAGATTGTGCAATGTCGCATGAGCAACAGTTGAACCGGAAACAAAGACCGGATCAAGATCGGCGACCGGTGTAAGTGTACCGAATTTACCTACCTGAACACGAATATCACGTACTACCGTCTGCTCCCGATCCGGCTCAAATTTAAATGCTACCGCCCAATTAGGACTCTTCGCATCCTCACCGAGCTTCTGCTGCATTGCGATACTGTTTACTTTAATAACCACGCCATCAGTATCATAAGCCAGAGTATGCCTGAGAACATCCAATTCATTTTTTCTCTCTGAAATTTCGGTATAATTTTTACAGATTTTCCGTAATGGGTTTACCGGAAACCCCAAAACCTCAAGTCTTGACAATGCCTCCTGCTGAGTACCGGCCCCAAGCTCCTGAGGAGTAGGTGTCGAATATGCCCAAAGACTTAATTTTGAAATCTTTATCTGCTCAAGCTTCTCATTATAGCGCTGCAGTTCTGCCGGACTCTTAGCCGCCAGCTCCCGCCTTGTTAATATTTTAGTTTTGAGCGCCCCGGCAGCAGCATTACGGGGATTAGCGAAAATACGCTCATCACCGCGTTCCTCCTGCATACGGACAATCTCTTCAAATGCTGAGCGAGGCATATACACTTCACCACGCACCTCCAGATGCTGCGGTATCACCGGGCTTTCTTCCTGAGAAGCGAACAATCCTCCAGCACTTGCAGCTGCTACTGACACTTCCAATTTCTTGGGCAAATTCACATACTTTAAAATTGCCGTAACATCCTCACCGACAAACCCGTTACCTCTGGTGGCGCCACGCACTAATTTTCCATTCTCATACAACAGCGATATTGCCAGACCGTCGATCTTCATCTCAGTCATATATTCCAGTTCCGCCGCCGCCAGAGACTCGCATCTGCGTGTAAATTTCTGAATACCTTCCTCGTCATAACAATTGGAAATACTCATCATCTTCGGATTATGCGTAACCAGCAGCTTCTGAACCTCCTGATCTACCGCTGCACCAACCTGCTGTGTAGGCGAATCCGGTATTATAAGCTCAGGATGTTCCTTCTCCAGTTCCAGCAGTTTATCCATCAATTCATCATACTCACGGTCGGAAATCTCAGGTTCCGCCTGATTATAATAAAGCTGATTATGCTTATTTATTTCCTCTACCAGTTCCCGGTATTTTTTACTTATTTTCTCATCCATATTCAGAAATACTTCCCACTCATTATTAATTCAATATCAAACTACAATTTTTCGTTACAGATCGACATCATCTACCATTCTTATCCTGATAAATAATGCAACAACTAAAAATTAACTGCCAAATATCTGATACAAAATACCGCCGCAACAAACCGCCAATCATCGAACTTACCGCCAGTGCAGGCACAAAAAAAGAGCTCCATATCCGCAGGCATAAGCACTACTTAGTTTTACCATCTTATGAGAGAGAGAGAAATGACAGTAGAAATTAGTTGTGTCTATACTTGCAATGGGTACGGAGCTCAAATATTTTTTGCTTTATTATATTGATAAATTACATCTCAGCAATCTTTTTCTGCAGGGCCTCATCCTTTTGTGCTACTTTCTTCTTCATCTCAACCCGGTGCTGCAGCAATTTTTCCCTGATATCATCATGCTTTATCGCCATTATCTGCAGTGCCAGAAGCGCCGCATTAGTTCCGCCAGAACTACCAACAGCCACAGTCGCAACCGGGATACCGGCAGGCATCTGCACCATAGAGAGCAAACTGTCCAGACCCATAAGCGCTGTTCCACCGATAGGAACTCCGATTACCGGTAAAATTGTATGCCCGGCAATTACTCCGGCAAGATGCGCAGCTCCGCCTGCAGCAGCAATAATGACCTCGATACCTCTATCAGCCGCGGTTGCAGTCCATTCCATCACAATCTCCGGTGTACGATGCGCACTTGCAACTTTAACCTCAAATTCAATCCCAAACTCCTTGAGAGTCTTTACCGCACCCTCAAGTTTAGGCAGATCCGAATCGCTACCCATAATAATACCGATCTTCTTATCTGTCATGTCTCTCAATATCTCCCTTTAACTTCATAAATATAATACCGCTGCTGATAAATAACCGCTTCCATTCCAAAATCTGACAATATTTAAACTTATTTATCCTTGGTTGCAAGTTCAAAACCGTCTGCGCCTTCAACAATACATACCGCAGTCACCGGATTGGTAAAATTAGCAAACTCACATTCACCCATGACAAAATCACAGGCCTGTACCGCATCTGCCGCTGTAAAGTCACTCAGATTATGCTTATTCGGAACATTTCGCTCATAAGTCGAAACATAGAGACATTTTCCCGGTTCGAGCGTAAACTCTCTAACATCAATACCGTCTTTACGGATAATTCCGAGCCAGCCTTTATCACTGCCTTTTTCCACAACCGCTACAATACGTGGTGTATTATAATCATCTTTTTCATAATCCATAACCGCCAGCGAATAAATGAGTGAATCCCGGATATTCATCCCGCTGCGTAATTTTTCAACAATAGGATCCGTCTGACTGCCATTACTGACAACCGCAACATTACCAACGATAGCAGCACAGTTATAGGCAATATAAGGATTCTTGAAAATATCACCTTCAAAACCTTCTTTAGGCACAATACTCACATAATCCTCTTTGACCTGTGCTCTGCGATTTGGAAAACTCCTGGAAGATACCCTGTACATGGCAGCCAGCTTACCAGCTTCTGTCATCCCTACCGCAACAATTCTACCGAGATAAATCTCACTCATTACCATTCCTTTCATCTGCTTTAAATCCAGTATAATTATAACTATATATACATTTTTTACTATATTTTTACTTTATATCTCAAATATTTTATCAGGCATTCGTACCAAGAGTAGCCAGAACCTCCTGCTGTGCGACCAGAGTCTGTTCAAAATCTTCAACTGAGTGTTCCGTGGATATAAAATTCGCCTCATACTGTGCCGGCGGCAGATAAATACCGCGTTCCAGCATCCCCCGGAAATACGCGCCAAACATCTCAGTATCCGCAGACATAGCTTCAGCATACCCCGTTACCGCATCAACTCCGAAAAAGACCGTAAAAGCACTACCGACACGGTTTATACAGGCTTTCACCCCGCTGGAGGCAATGTTCTCCTCCATAACCGAGGTCAGTGCTTCACACATATTGGCCAGTCGCCGATATGGTTTATGTTCAATAAGCAGCTCGAGCATTTTAATCCCGGCCGCACAGGCCAGCGGATTACCAGAGAGTGTCCCGGCCTGATACACCCCGCCGCACGGGCTTATCTGACTGAGCAATTCCTTTTTCCCGCCATATGCTCCCACCGGCAAACCACCGCCGATTATCTTCCCGAGAGTAGTCAGATCGGGGGTAACGCCATAGTACTCAGCCGCCCCGCCGAGCCCCAGCCTGAAACCGGTTATCACCTCATCAAAGATCAGAAGCGCCCCGTTACGGTCACACTCTTCACGAAGGCCCTGCAAAAAACCTTCAGCCGGCGGAATCACACCCATATTTCCCGCAACCGGTTCTACGATAATCGCCGCCACTTCATCCTTATTCAGCCTGAAACACTCCTGCACACTCGCCAGATCATTATACTCGGCTAACAGCGTATCTGCCGCCGCTCCCGGAGTAACCCCCGGACTTGACGGTGTACCATGAGTAAGAGCCCCGCTGCCGGCACTTATCAGAAAAGCATCCGAATGACCATGATAACAGCCTCTGAATTTGATAACCTTATCTCTGCCGGTTACCGCCCGGGACAGGCGAAGAGCTGACATTGTCGCTTCAGTTCCAGAGTTTACCAGCCGCAACATTTCTATTGACGGCATACACTCGGTAATAAGCTCGGCCAGGCGCACCTCAGCTTTATGATTGGCTCCAAAGCTGCTTCCCTTTACTGCAGCTTCAGTAATAGCACTGGTTATAGATATATTCGCATGCCCAAGAATAAGCGGCCCCCAGCTCATCATATAATCCACATATTCCTTGCCTTCACAGGAATGAAGTTTTGAACCGTTCGCATAATCAATATAGACCGGTTCAGCGCCTACCGCTCCAAATGCCCGCACGGGAGAATTCACTCCGCCCGGCATGAGAGTCTCGGCAATTTTGAACAATTCAGAACTGTTGTTTACATCATCAATCATAATAACCGCTTCTTTCTATATCTTGCCATACCGCAAATTCAAGCTATTTTTGTGCAAATAAATTTATACCATAGTATTCTTTATTTATCAATAGCTTACGACTTGATTTACAGGCTAAAATATCATACCCTATATAGAATGATGAAATCAAATAACTGTGATAATACCCCTAGAGGAATCTGCTATCTTATCGGCGGCGGTCCCGGTGATCCCGGATTGCTGACACTCAAAGCTGCCGAGTGTCTGCAGCAGGCAACCGTCGTCTATTATGACTATCTGGCGTCAAAGGAACTTTTGAAGCTGGTAACAGACAGCTGCAAAATTATCTATGTAGGAAAATCTGCCGGTAATCATGTAATGCCGCAGGAAGAGATTACCGAGCGAATTGTTGAGTCTGTCTCTGAAGGTGAGATTGTAGCCCGCCTGAAAGGTGGAGACCCATTCGTCTTCGGCCGGGGCGGAGAAGAAGCTATAGCGCTAGCTCAAGCCGGGCTGGACTTTGAGATAATCCCCGGTGTGACCTCAGGAATAGCGGCTGCAGCCTATGCCGGAATCCCGGTAACGCACCGGGCGTTATCAACCATGGTAACCTTTGTCACCGGCCACGAAACTCCGGATAAAAACGAGACCCAGACTGACTGGCAGGCTCTGGCACAGGCCGGAGGCACCATCTGTATTTATATGGGTATCAAAAATATCGCGGCCATTTGCCAAAAACTGATTGCCGGAGGCCGGGACGAGACCGAACCGGTAGCGGTAATTCACCGTGGAACCAGCAGCAGTCAGCGGACAATATCCGGTAATTTAACTAATATTGCAGAAAAAATCGCACTCGCAGGCATCAGCGCACCCTCAATGATAATTGTAGGCAAGGTCGTAGAGCTTAAAGAACAGATCGACTGGTTCGAAAAAAAACCGCTGCTGGGCAAAAAGATACTGGTAACCCGCACCCGTGAGCAGGCAAGCACTCTAACCCGTCTACTCGCTGCAGAAGGGGCAGAGGTTATCGAGATACCGGCAATAACACTTATTCCCGTAGAGTACCACGCCGGACAGGCAGCTGAAGAGAACATCAGCAACGGACTGATCAAAATTGCCTATATGCGTGAGACCAACCCGACACTGCTGTCGATGATTCAGGACAAACCGGTAAACCTTGATTTCCCTGATCTCTCCAGCCTGCTCAGTGACTGTGATGAACTTACCAGAGGGATTGCCCTGCTCGTTGCCAACAAGCATGAATGGGTGGTTTTCACCAGTGTAAACGGGGTGGAACAGGTATTCAAACGCATCAAGCAGCTCAATCTTGATTCCAGAATTTTTGTTGGTAAAGAGATCGCCGCCATCGGTTCGGCTACCCGAGACGCACTTGAAACTTACGGCATACGCGCCGATCTGGTACCTCAGGAATTTACCGGAGAATCACTGCTGGAAGCTTTAAAAACGCGGGATATAGCCGGCAGAAAGATAATAATGTTTAGAGCTTCAAATGCTCGCGCCATGCTTAGAGAAAAACTTTCCGAACTTGGCTGTGAAGTAGATGATATTATTGCCTACCGCATCGGCAAAGCGCCCTTAACCCCGGAAAACCGGGAAATACTTGAAAATGGACTTTATGATATGGTAACATTCGGCTCTTCAGCAACAGTTCGAAATTTCTGCGAAATGAGCGGTGACAATCTTAAAACTGTAATTACCCGTGATAAACCGCCAAAATTTATCAGTATCGGTCCGATAACCAGCGCCACTATGAAAGAGCTGAGTATCCCTCTAAGTGCTCAGGCAGAGCAGGCAACCATAGCTGATCTGGTAGCAGCAACAATCAAAATTTCTGGTGTAGAATAACCATAACCTGTTTAGGAAGAAAAATACAACCCATGGATCTAGCAATTATCATAACCATTATTGCCATTCTTATCGGCATAAAAATAATAACCACAATCTGGCGCAGCAGCCTGAAAGAGACCGATGAATATTATCAGCTCGCTGAAGACGCTGAATTCCGAACCCGACAGCTGAAAAAGTATCTGGGTGAATTTAATAACGGTAATGAACGCAACAGTAAATTAATCTATAAGATAGCCCGTATTAATGCTATCGCTGAAGATTTCAGCGAAGCCGCAGCATATTTTAAACTTTATACCGAACTTGAGCCTGAGGACAGCGAAGGCTTTGCCGAACTCGCTGAGTCCTGCCTGCACAGCGGCGATACCGAAGCGGCAAAAGCCGCCATTGCCTGGGCGATAAAACTTGAACCCTCGTATGAAGGTTATAGAGAGCAGCAACTGCGTATCGGACTCAGCACTAATAATCTTGAATACGCAGCGCAAGCCGCCGCTGACTGGAAAGAACTGGACGCAGAACGCGTCAAAAAAAATCAGCGCCCGCACCGCTGGTCTCCAATGTACCAGATCGGGCCCAAACATGCAGTCCCGGATATCGCTCTTAAAGCCTACGATGCCGCTTTAGCTTTCTACGCGGGGGATAAAGCTGCTGCTAGTACCATTATCGAAGAAATGACCGAAGGTGAAAGGGAATACTTCACCACTCTGACGGCAGAGGATAAACTCTTCACCGGCATGAAGGAGATTTATGAAGAGTCCTGAACTGGAACTTATAACCGGCACTCCAGCCGCTAATTCAACAACACCAAGTGCCAGAAGAATAGCGGTTCTGATGAGCGGCGGAGTTGACAGCAGTGTCACTGCGCTCAAGCTGCAGCAGGATGGCTGGGAGGTCACCGGAGTCAATATGCGTATACCACTGGCCTGTGGTGGCGGCTCTGTCGTTGATTGCAGCGGGGTCGAAGAGGTTGCAGAGCGTCTGAATATTCCACTTTACCGGGTTGATCTCACAGAAATTTTCCAGCAGGAGGTTATCAGCCACTTTGAATGCGAGTACCGTCAGGGTCGAACCCCTAACCCCTGCTGCGACTGCAACCGCAAACTCAAGTTCGAAGCGGTATGGGATATTATTGAATCTGAACTGGGTATAGAGAATGTCGCAACCGGCCATTACGCTCGGATAATCCGGGATGAGGGCAGAACCTGCATCGCCAGAGGCACAGATCTGAATAAAGATCAGAGTTACTTTATATATGGTATCAAGCCTGAAAGACTCAAGCATTTTTACTTGCCGCTGGGAGAACTCAGCAAAAATGAAACCAGAGAACTGGCCAGAGCTGCGGGGCTTACAGTCGCAGAAAAATCCGAAAGCATGGATCTCTGTTTCGCCGGCGGAGGTGATTACCGAAACGCTTTAAGTGATATTACCGAGGATAAAGAAGGAGATTTCGTCGACACCGAATTCAATGTCGTCGGCAGACATCACGGCATAAGCCAGTATACTGTCGGGCAGCGTAAACTTGGCATGTCATTTGGTCCCGAGCCCAGCTATGCGCTCAGAATCATCCCTGAAAAAAATCAGGTTATGGTAGGAACACGTAAAGATGCCTATAAGAACCGGGTGACAGCAAGACTTATTACCGTACATCAGCCGGAATTACTCAATGAAACGGCCGAGCTGCAGGGAAAGATCCGCTCCGGCGGAGAATTAATCGGCTGCAGTGTAAATTCATACTCCGCTCCCGAAATTACAGTAACCTTTCAACGTGAACTTTTTGCTCCGACACCGGGACAGCATCTGGTGCTTTATAATTTTGATGCGACCATAGTTGCCGGCGGAATTATACAATAAACTTTTATACTGAATAAAGAGAGATAATACCATGCAGAGACTGCTACTAACAAACTTCCTCTTACTTTTTATTCTCTTACCTTTCACCGGCAGCGTCTATGCAGATACTGAGAGTACAACCCCCTCAGAAGAATTCCTGCTCTCAGGCGACTATGAGAACTTCTTTCTGAATAATCTGCAGCTCGCCGCCACCGATCCGAAAAATTCCTACCTGCCGCTTTTACTCGCTAAAGATATAAATAAACAATTTTTAAGCAGCAACGATCTGGGTAAAGATCTACTCGGCAAGCTGCTGGCCAATAAAGAGCTCCCTCCTCTTTCCCGCGACCTCATAGTCCAGATGCTGGCAACTATAGAAGCTTCTGCCGGGCAGGAATATCAGGCATCAGAACTTCAGCGCAAACGGGGTATTATTCCGTCATGGAGAATTGCCGGATCCTTTGGTGAATATGACCAGGCGTCATTCTACCAGAGCTTTCCACCCGAAGGAAATATTGACTTCTCTATTTTTATGCAGGGACTTGGAAAAGACGTTACCTGGAGACTTCTGGGAGAGAATATCTGCCTCAACAATTTTCAGCCTTATCAGTGGGTGTCACCGCAGAGAGGAGTGCTCTACCTTTACACTCAATTCAAACTCTCTGAACCAACCGCTATAATTCTCGAAAAAACCGGAACAGGATCATGCACCTTCTGGATAGACGGCAAAGAATCCGGTACAGCCGACCCGATGCAGGAAGAACAGGGAAATACCATACGTTTCAACAGCGCCGAAAAACTTTCGACCGGCTGGCACCGGCTGCTGCTGAAAATTTATTCCGCCCAGACTCACGGCAGTGAAATATTCCGCCTGCTTGATCCAGATTTAAATCCAATAAATAATATCACCTATGATCTGACAGCACTACACGGCACCAACGAATTCGGCACAAGAATCTGGAAGCGCCGGGAACCGGCAACAGCCGATCTCACAACAGCAGAAGAAGCACTTCTCTGCCAGTATAATCACGAATTTGACCGGGCGCTGTCTCTCTGGCAGCAAGCGATTAATTCCGAACCAGACAATCCGGTTCTGCATATATACTATGCCGCCTGTGCCGGGCAGTCTGCATCTATTCTTCCCGGTCCGTTACAGACCTCTATAATTCAGAGAGAAGCCTTGAAAGCTCTAGAATTAGATCCGAAAGCTGTAGGAGCACTACTAATTCTAGGTGATCATGAACGTCAGAACAAGCATTTTGATAAAGCCTGCTCCTACTATAAACAGGCACTGTCTCTAAATCCCAAGGCAATTATGGCACATGGAGCCAGAATTCGTATAGCACTGGAGAACAATTGGAATGCCGAAGCAAACGCCTGGCTACAAGAACTGGAGAAAATCTACCCGGACAGCTACCTCTCTCTGCTACTGAAGAGTATCTATGCCAATAAGACAGGACAGATAGATAAAGCCGCGAAAATTCTTGAGAAGGCCTGTGAAAAAAACAGCAGCAACATCATAATAGCTTCAGATTGCATCAGATCATACTTTGCTTCAGGAAATTACGAAAAAGCACTTGAGCTGATAAACGAAATTCCTTCTTACTACCAGCAGCGATTCGACCTGATTATGCTCAAAGCCGAAATGCTCTCACGTACCGGGAAATACACTGAAGCTGAGGAGACTTTAAAGGAATGTCTGCAGGCTATCGGCAACGATCCGGGAATACTGCGTTTACAGGGTGATATTCTCTTCACAGCCAAAAATATTGCTGCGGCAATAAACAAATACAGCGAAAGTCTGCAATCCGATACCGGTAACTATTCATTGCGCCGGCTGCTTGCCGGTCTTGAAGATAAAGACTACAGTTTCTGGCAAAAATTCGCCATAAACACTCAGGATACTATCGAAAAATTTATTACCACTCATACAGACTACCTCGGCAGTACTGCCAGACTTATTGATCAGACCGTACTCACAATTGAGAATTCCGGCGGCTATTCCAACTATACTCACGAACTGCAGGCGGTCCTCACTGACAGCGGAGTGAATAAAGCCGCAATTGTCGATACCTATGGTGAACTGCTGCAGGCTCGGACTATCATTCCGGAAAAGAACCGCTCGCTGGAACCGATCATTCTCAAAGGAGCAAAAAAAATAACCATGCCGGCTGTTGCCCCGGGAGCAATAATCGAACATAGCTACCTCAATGAAATACCGACCCCTCCTGACCGCAAACTCCGTTTTCCGAAATGGTACTTCCGCAGCCCGAACAGCCAGGAATCATTCCTGTTCTCACAATATGTTGTCAGAGTTCCTAAAGGCGTTGACTTTGCCTATGCTACCCGCAATCTCGATGATAATATTGAATTCAGCACCAGCGAAGACGAAGACGGCACCAGATATTTTATCTGGACCGGTAAAAATATGCCTGAAGCGATCCACGAGGAAGGAACCCCGGCAATAAGCTCAACCCTTCCTTATGTTGCAGTTGCTTCCAGACAAAGCTGGAATGATGTCCACAGCAGCATGATCACCTCTTATCTCGGCAAGACTATTCCAACACTGGCTATTAAGAAAAAAGTGCAGGAGCTGACTGCAGACTGCAAGACGGCCGGAGCAAAAATTTCTAATATTTATAATTACGTTAACAGTGAAATCACCCCTTCCGGCTCCAGAGCTCCAGCCGGACATATTTTTCTGCAAAAATCCGGAAATAAAAGAAATCTGCTGCTGGCTATGCTGCACAGCGCCGGTATAAAAGCAGACCTTGTCGCAGTAAGGCCTCCGGAAAATATTCTTTACGATCCTATCTGGAAACTTCCTTCAGACAACAACTTTATTGATTACTTGATACGTTGCCGCACCGGCAATGAGAATGATATCTGGCTTGACCCCAGAGCACGCTACGCTCAGGCTGGAGAAATTGGCGAAGACTTCTGCGGCGGCACCGGCTTTATACTTGGTCTGAGAAAATGTGAATTTGTCACTATTCCGGCAGCACCGAAAAATCTTTATACAATTGAACGCAGACGGGAATATCATTTTTCAAATGACGCTACCGCTCTAACCGGAAGCATCAATTATTCCGGCACCCGTGGTTGGGAATTCAAAGAGAATATGATAGATCTAAACCACGAACTGAGACTCGGTGTAATTGAGAACATCCTTTCAAAATCACTCCTCGGAATAACAGTATCGGCATTTGAGCTGCCGAATCTGACAACCCCCGGCACAAGCTTTACCATTAATTACACCGCCACAGTTCCAGATTTTCTTAGAGAGAACACCAGCGGACAATTCGGTGTAAATCTGGCTCTGCCTAAAATTGAACTTCTACCCAAACATGATGCCAACAATCGTAAAACTCCGTACCATCTCTCAAATTTTGCCTGCGGACACGACCGCTACACTTATATTCTGCCGGAGGACGCAGTGATAAAAAATCTCCCTGAAGATCAGATTATCAGATCAAAATTCGGTTATTACTCATTATCTTTCACCCAGGAAAATAATAATATAATTCTGGAGCGAAAGTATAATTTCCAGCCGCAGATAATTGCTCTGAATGACTGGAATGACTATCATCAGTTATCAAGTAGTATAGACCATCTGGAAAACACCTATATCTGGTTTGAAAAACGCAAATAAACTTTCTGCGGAACACAGCATTAAATTAATTTTACCTGACCTGATAAAAAAAACCGCAGAAAAATAGATAATAATTTTTCTGCGGTTTTCTAATATAATTTTTATTAATAGTAACAGAATATAATATTCTTAAATCAAAAGCTCTGCTACCTGTACTGCATTCAAAGCCGCACCCTTTAGAATCTGGTCACCGGAAACAAACAGCTCAATACCATTGCCATTTGGCTGTGAAATATCGCTTCTGATACGTCCAACGATAATATCACCCTGACCGGTTGCATCAATTGGCTGAGGAGAGCGATTGGCTGCACGATCATCAAGAATTTTTACTCCCGGAGCTTTCTTAAGAATCTCAACAACCTCTTCTTCAGTAATCGGATTCTCAAATTCAAGATTTATAGACTCACAATGAGCACGCATTACCGGTACCCGCACACAGGTGACACCAACCATTATCTCGCTGCAGCCGAAGATCTTTCTGGTCTCATTGACCATCTTCATCTCTTCCTGATTATACCCGTTCGGACCGATTGGTGAATTATGGCAGAAAAGGTTCATCGCCAGCTGGTATGGGAAGACCTTTGGTTCAATCTTCTCACCATTGGCCCAGGCTTTGGTTGTTGCCTCAAGCTCATCCATAGCCGGACGCCCGGCACCGGAAGCAGCCTGATAAGTAGAGACGACTATTCTTTTAACCGGATTAACCTTGTGCAGAGGGAAGACCGGAACATTCATAATAATTGTAGAACAGTTAGGATTGGCGATAATACCCTTGGGTGCATTTTTCACAGCTTCAGGGTTGACCTCAGGAACAACCAGAGGACATTCCGGATCCATACGATATGCTGAAGAATTATCCACTACCATCGCACCGGCTTTAACCGCAGCCGGAGAGAATTCCTTACTCTGATCTGACTCTACCGCCATTAGAGCTATATCAATGCCGTCAAATGCATCGGTAGTAGCTTCAATAATGGTGAGTTCTTCGCCTTTAAATTTCGTTTTTTTACCGGCAGAGCGGCTTGAAGCCATAACTCTAAGTTCTCCCACCGGAAAGTTTCTCTCGTCAAGACAGCGAAGCATCTCCTGCCCCACTACACCAGTAACGCCTACTACAGCAACATTCTTTGACACTTTTTTCTCCTAATCAATAAATAATGGGCTATACCATACAGTCCGGGGCTAACTGTATATATAATTTTAAAAAAGTCAATACTTTATTGTATATTTACACTTAAAAGTAGCATATTTTATTCCAGTAATTCATCAATATTTACTATGTCTTGCTGCTCTTTTAGCAGATATTTACGGGCATACTCCTCGGCTTTGCCGGAACGCACAAAGAGTTCGAAAAGTTCCCGATCTATATGCCCGTCCTCAACCATGTATTTCATTATTTTCAAGGTTTCACTGAGAGTTTTATTCTTTTTATAGGGTCTGTCACTCGCAGTCAAGGCCTCAAAAATATCCGCAATAGCCATCGCCCTTGCCGGAATAGGCAGATCCCGGGCCATAATATTCCGTGGATAACCTCCCCCGTTAATTTTCTCATGATGACTTCCGGCAATCTCAACAATATTCTGCATGTTCTTCGGGAACGGCAGTTTAGATAAAATCTTTATTGTATGAATCATATGAGCATTAATAATATACCTGTCCTCGTCTGTCAATGTTCCCCGCTTAATACAGAGATTATACAGTTCACCTTTATTACTTATATTATCCGGCTCAGCCATTGAAAAGCCCCAGATATTCTCCTTTTCATAGTCTTTTTCAATCTTAGGGTGCAGATGTTCAAGCTTGTCTGCCAGCAGTTTTTCTGCTACCGGCAGCTTCTTATTACGCTCAGGATAGAATTTCAACTCCATTGCAGACAGACCCAAAGTATCATCAAGAGTTCGCTGCCAGCTCCGCTGTGAAATCGTTTCCAGACGCGCTATATCTTCATCACTCATAAATTCACCACCAATATTACACCCGGCGACAAAAGCAAATTCCTCATCGAGTTCTTTTTTAATATCATCGCGTATCACCGCAAGCTTATCTTTATTCCCACCTTCATATAAGCCCCGCCAATAAGCAGTATCAGCATAAGATTTCAACAATTCAAAACGCATCCTTATCTCATGAATTCGATTATAAATACATTCCAGCTTCGTCGCTTTATCAACAATATCCACAGGCGTTATAACCTTACCGCAGTCATGCAGCCAGGACGCAATTCTGATTTCCTCCTGCTGGTCTGAATTAAGGGTATAACCCTTAAACCCATCCTGATCTGAACGGCAAACCTCATCCATTATCATTTTAGTAATAACCGGTACTCGCTGACAGTGTTTACCGGTATACGGTGATTTCGCATCAATGGCATCCGCGATCAGCATAATAAGACTTTGCAGCAATTCCTTTCTTTTCTCGATTAAAAGCTGCCCTTCAATTGCCGCCGAAACAAATCCGGATAATGCCTTGATAAATGCCAACTCACTATTCTCAACTTCACTGTCATTTGTAGCTTTGTCATGTGCAAATACTATATACCCCATCATCTGCCCATCACTGTCACGCAGCGGAATAATTGAGAGCAGCAGATCCGTATCCGTAATATATTCCGGCCAGATCAACCTGACGTTAGCAGCAAAATCACCGCCGGTTTTTTCAATATACAATTCGTTTCCTGACTCCAGATATTTATCAAAGCGACCACGTTCAATGCCGCCGTTAGCCCGTATACTTTCAATAATATCTTCCTGTTTCTGTTTAGCATTCTCTGCAAGATACAGAGCCTGAATATCGAGTAACTCACCAGAATCACCAATGAGATACACCGCACCGCCCTTACCGTTAATTATAGAGGTCGATTCCCGCAAAATCGTATTGAGCAAGAGATCGTATTCCTTCTGCTTGGTAATGGTTTCAGCAATAATCTGAAACTTTTTGATTGTTGTCATCATACTCTTTGATGAATTTATCAGATTATCTATCTCAACTACCGACGATTCAATATCTATAGAACTTCTAAAATCAAAATTCTTCAACCGGTCAAGCTGCTCCGATAGATATATCAGAGGTCTGGCAATAAGAACTGCAATAATCCATACCAGAGGCAGAATCAGAATAATAACACCGACACCGGCCAGAATAAGATTCCGTTTATATTCTGATGCTTCCACCATCAGAGTCCTTTCAGGAGTAACAGTCAATACCGTATACATCTCACCATTATCCTTTAATGAAAAGCTTTTCTTTTTCCCCCGCCATTCTTCGCCATTAGAAATATAGGCAATATCAACACTGTCGTTAACAGTCGAAGCATAGTCATTAATGACCGGATCCACAATATTCTCAACTGTTACAATATCATACTCTCCACCACTCTCTGAAATCAGTTTTTCCGTGTAGTTACCGGATAAAATTTGACCTGAACTGTTTATAAGCAAGGTTCTGGTCTCATCGGAAAGAGAATACTTTGTGATCATTGACAGGAGTGAATCCATAGTATAATCAAAGCCCACTACATTCAAAGTTACCAGATTGCTCATAGCCATAGTAATACCGATAGCTTTTGTTGAATAAAATACATAAGGCGGAGAGACAATGACCTCTGCAGACTTCACAGCTTTTTTATACCAGACTCTACTGGTTGCATCATACTTATACGCTTTATCTTCTACAGACTTCAATTCACTAAAGTTCTTACTGTAAAAAGTAAGGACGGCCCCGGCGTTTCTTTTGGCCCTTGTTACGACATAGTATGAATCTGACGGCGGTGAATATTTCTCATACCCGGAGAGTACCTCAAGCCGGCGAATAAGCAGCAAATCACCGTTACCATACCCCACATATACAGCATTGACACATTCATTATTATCAAGAGCGGTCTTGAGCAGCATAACTTTATCACCGGCACACCCGTCATTATCGTTGGCTGTAAGCGGAGTTTTAGCCAGTATCTCCATCTCCGATGAGATCTTCCTAAAATCAGTTTCCAGGCAGAAGGCGGTATCATCCAGTATGCGGTCAAAGGCGATTTTATTAACATGCCTGATAACTTTGGTCAGATGCAGATAACTGGTATAGATAAGAATTGAAGATATGATTAACATCAATACGGCAAAGATTATTGATATCTTGACATGCAGCTTCATTTTATAAAACTTAATATTCATCTGTCCCTCCCTCAGATTACTCGCACCGCCTGTATTTCTAAATTAGAAAAGCCTCATCATTCAGCTCCTGCGGCGAAAATTTTTCCCCTTCATAACCTTCACCAAAATATATTTCATACACTGTAATTCGTCCCTCAATAACCTGATTAAGCGTATAAAGCTCAGCAACAGTCACCCATAAATCTTTGGTATCACATTCCATATCTATAAGCTTGTCATATTTATCAAGAAAATCAGGCGGCACATTAAAGCCGACCACAATCCCGGTAAATTCAGAAAGATGATCTATCGCATTCCAATCCCGCGCCAGCTTGCAGGCATAATCATAAGTTAAAGAAGGATAAAACACAGGTTTGGTCAGAAGACGCGGATGAAACTTTTTCCGCTGCTGCCCGACAATCAATCTCCATTCCGGAAGGCCTACGGACTTATAGAGTGTTTTATAGGCTTTTGTATTCATAATCTACAAATATCTCTTTCATGTAAAATCAGCAAAAATGTATTTTCTGGACGCTAAAAATTATAACAAATAAAAAAATGCTGTCAATTTTGCATCTTCCTTGAAATTTCAGTATTAAATAAATACAATATCAGATACCCTGCAAGAATCCTACTGCTGTAAATTCACATATACAATTTATTACAGGGCGAGACTGATCCGCTTCGTAGATATATTTATAATAGCGAAGCGCAAACTAGATTATTTTGATTACAGGAAGTTGAAAAATGAAGACTGATATCGTGCATGAAGGAGCAGCACATCTCGAATATGAAATTAGGCAGATTGTCGAAGACGCATACAGAATCCGTGATACCGGCGTTACAATAATCTGGGAAAATATCGGCGATCCTATAGAGATGGGCGAAAAAGTTGAACCATGGATCAAGGATATTGTACGCGGGCTGACCGAACAGGATCGAGCCTGGGCCTATTGTCACAGCTTTGGCGTACTTGAATCACGTGAATTCCTTGCCAACGAAGTCAATAAACGCGGCGGAGCACAGGTAACAGCCAATGATATTATATTTGTTAACGGTATAGCTGATGCAGTAGATAAGATCTATGATCTTATCCGTAAGGATGCGCGGGTTATTATGCCCAGCCCCAGTTACTCTACCCATATTTCAAATGAGAGTAAACGTGGAAGATATACCAACATAACCTTTCCGCTTGATCCTAAAAACAACTGGCGTCCAAATCTCAGTGAATTGAGAATGTCAGTAAAATACAACGACCAGATAGTTGGTATTGCACTGGTGAATCCGGATAACCCTACCGGCATGGTGTACACGCGCGATGAACTGAATGAAATCGTCTCTATAGCTCAGGAATACGGACTCATGCTGATATGTGATGAGATATATGCCCATATCAGTTTTGAAGAAACCATCCACCTGAGTGAGGTGATTCGTGATGTTCCGGCAATTGTGCTACGGGGAATCAGCAAGGAATACCCCTGGCCGGGTGCACGCTGCGGCTGGATTGAGGTACTAAACCGTGATAAAAGTGCTTATTTCTCTGATTACATCAAAGCTCTTGGCAACGCCAAACGCATGGAAGTATGCTCAACCACTCTTCCACAACTTTCAGTACCGCTGGTAATAGGCAATGAAAAATACCCGGCACATCTAAAGAAACGTGCGAAAATGTTTAAAAAACGCGCCGAAGAAGCATATAATACTTTTAAAGATATCACTGGAGTCAATGTCTGCATGCCCGGTGGAGCATTTTATTTCTGTGTAGTATTTGATAATGATGTTCTCAATGAAAATCAGACACTGCCTATTCAAAACAGTGAGACCAAAAAACTCATTGAAGAAATGTCTAAAGGTGTAAGTAATGATAAACGCTTTGTCTATTATCTTATGGGATCTACCGGAATCTGTGTAACCCCGCTCTCAGGATTTCATACTCCGCTTAAAGGATTTAGAATTACGCTGTTGCGTAGCGATGATGAAAAACGCCGCAAGACCCTGCTTACGATTGCCAACTCTATCAAGTCTTATCTGGCAAGCAGCAAAGCATAAAGATTTTGTCTCGGAATAATATGATTATTATAGAAAGGCTAGAACATAATGCCCGAAAATACAAGACGTAGCGGCTGCGGCTGTGGAGGATGCCTGTTATTCTGTTTCTATACCCTGATTCTCATTCTCGGTGGCATGTTCCTGAGTGATCTGAAAGATGCAAACTGGAATCCAAATACAGCCAAAGATAAGCTGATTAAAGACAGCAGTGATATTGTTTTTCTCATAAAAGATGTCGCTACCGAAATAATTACCGGAGAAGAAAGTTCCAGCTCTGGCGATACACCAGAATCAATAAATAATCTCATAAAATCCGGTGATGAATCCTATGCTAATGCTATGGCGTTACTGAAAAAAGCCCGGGAAGTCAGTGGCGAGGAAAGACAGAAAATTTTACGCTCTCTTCAGAGTGAATTGCAGAAATCTCTCAACCACTACCAGCAGGCGGCAGAGAAGAATAAAAACAACCCGGAACTGCAAAAGAAGATATCTCATCTGCAGGATCTTCTTGATAAAATGACCCCGTAATAACACAACTAATTTACAGATAAATCCGCACAGCCAGTCAATATATGGCTGTGCATTTTCATTTTTGGCACACCCGACTCCTGAAAAAAAACCACTATCAGCATATATTCTATTTTACAACTCACTCAATTGATACTATAATATTTAGAATACAGCTTATAATGAGTATATATTTATCATTACCATTATAATTTTTAAAATGTATCCTAGATAGCTGAAACTATTTATATTTTTACCTTTGATAGACAGGAGCAGATATATGCATACAAAAGTACTTGATGATCTATATTGGGTTGGTTATGTTGACTGGAACGTCCGTGATTTCCATAGTTATAATACTACTCGCGGCGCAACCTATAATTCATATCTGATACTTGATGAAAAAACCGCCCTCGTTGATGGTGTTAAAGCCCCCTATACCAGCAATCTCATCGGCAATATAGCCGAAGTGACAGACGTTACCAAAATTGATTACCTCATCTGTCACCATGGTGAGCCGGATCATTCAGGGGCAATTCCGGAAGTAGTCAGACTCAATCCTGAAATTACAGTTGTCTGCACCGAAAAAGGTGTTGAAAGTCTGAGTGGTTATTATGATACTGCCGGCTGGAATTTTCAGGTTGTAAAAACTGGGGATACCCTCAGTCTGGGCAAGCGTACTCTATCTTTTCTTGAAACAAAAATGGTTCACTGGCCTGACTCATTGATGACTTATATCCCTGAAGACAAACTGCTGTTCTCAATGGATGGTTTTGGGCAGCACTACTCTTCTTCCGCACGTTTTGATGACGAGGTTAGCATTGAACATGTTATGGAAGAAGCGAAAACCTACTATGCAAATATTGTAATGCCATACGGCAAACAGGTTGAAAATACACTTAAAGCAGCGAGCGAACTTGATATTAAAATAATCGCTCCGAGCCACGGTGTTATCTGGAGAGGCTATGTAGACAGAATAGTTGAAGAATATAAATCCTGGGCTGCAAGCAAGGTTAAGCCGAAAGTTGTTATTCTTTATGACAGCATGTGGGAAAGTACCGCCCAGATGGCACAGCATTTATACGAAGGAGCCATCGAAGGTGGAGCTGATGTAAAATATCTGCGCATAAGAAGTGTCGGTAATACCAGAATCGCCACCGAATGCATGGATGCAGCCTGCCTGGCTATAGGTTCAGCGACTCTTAATATGACTCTTATGCCGGCGGCGGCTTCAGCAATAACCTATCTTATGGGACTGCGTCAAGTAGGAAAATCCGGAGTTGCTTTCGGTTCATTTGGCTGGGGCAAAAGCGGTGCCGCTGATGTTTCAGAATATATGAAAAAGATGAAAATTGAAGAAATTTCGGCCCCTATTACCTGCAAATGGCGTCCGACTCCGGAGATTCTGGAACAATGCCGTCAATGCGGGAAGGACCTTGCTGCTAAGGCAATTGAAATGGCGGCAAAGTAATCAGCCATAAATGGAGATAACCAAAATGAGCATAACATTAAATCTTGAAGAACTCATTGAGATCGCAGTAAACATCGAACTAGACGGCAAAAATTTTTACAGCGCAGCTGCTGAATTTACTACCAATAATGAAGCTGCAGAACTTTTTCAGGAACTTGCCAAATGGGAAGGTGTACATTATGAAACTTTCAAAAATCTTCTCGAAATCAATGGTTCCTCAGAATTTGAACAGATAATAGATCCGATGAATGAAGCCGGTTTGTACCTTAAGGCAATTCTGGGAGGAGACATATTCACCAAAAACGAAACCCCTCAGGAATTGGCTGGGAATAATCCTGAACAACTGAATAATATCTTCAGGTTTGCTTTGGACCGGGAAAAAGACTCCATTATTTTTTATTCTTCATTATCAAAGATATATGATAACCCTGATATAACTCACAAAATAGATATAATTATAGGTGAAGAAATCAGTCATATTCGCTTCTTACATGAAGCCAGAAGTAAATTAATAACTAATTTTTAAATCAATCACCTTACAATGGGTAAGAGTGCAGATTAAACCCTGATTATTTAGCAAAAAGGATGGTGTAATTATGCAGAAATATGTATGCGGTGTATGCGGTTGGGAATACGATCCGGAAGCTGGCTTACCAGATAGTGGTATTGCTCCTGGCACAGCATTTGAAGATCTTCCAGATGATTTTGTCTGCCCTGTATGCGGTGTAGGTAAAGATGAATTCAACCCAGCTTAATTAACTGACAATATGAAGTTAAATATAAAAGAAGCGGAAGCATTTGCTTCCGCTTCTTTTATATTTAACTCACGTTTATATTTTTACCTGACAAATACAATTTTAAACCGTAATCATAAAAAATTAATTATCATTCAAACCCGAATCGTTCTTTTTAGAACGCCCCCTGATAAATTCTTTACCCTTTATTGCCCGAAGCATAGCTCCTGCAGGCGGAATTTTACCCTCAAACTCCACCTTTGCATACTCAGCCGGTCTGGCACATTCCCAGGCAGCTCCGGTCAATGAGGTAACATCCTTAACAATAACCTCTGCTCCCTGCCAGCCAGGTGCAATCCACTCCAAAGTATCACCTGAACGAAACGGATTCTTAACAAATACTTTCCCGTCACTCTCTACTATCCCTACCAGCTCTCTGGTCATAGAATAAATATTTTCAGCCTGCAGACGTTCCGGCTCAAGCGGCGAATAACCAAAAGCAAATCCCGTATCATATGGACGATGACTTACAGCATCCAACTCCTCCAACCAGCGTTGCTGGAAAGTAAAATTATCCGGATCTTTACGATATAGATCCAGAGCATCACGATATACCCTGGCTATCACCGCTACATAATACTCACTCTTCATTCTACCCTCTACCTTGAGAGAGCTGACTCCACTGGCTATAAGCTCAGGGATATGCTGAATCAAGCACAAATCCTTGCTTCCAAGCATTACAGTTTCTCGACCGGTTTCATAAATTGGTATCCCTTCATTGGGACGCAGGGACTCAACCAGTTGATATTCCCACCTGCAGGCATGTTTACACTGTCCTCTGGAACCACTCTTTCCGGTCATAAACGCTGAGAGCAGACACCTTCCTGACACCGCCACACACATCGCGCCATGCACAAAAATTTCCACCTCCATCCCGGTATCATTCTTAATACTGCGGGCATCCGCCAATGTAGCTTCCCGAGCAAGGATTACCCGCTCAGCTCCTGCATCCTTCCAGAATAATGCGCTTTCTGTATTTGCAACGCCCATCTGCGTGGAAATATGAATATGCAGTTCAGGGCGCACCTTTTTTGCCAGTCTGAAAACTCCAACATCACCAACAATAAGAGCGTCAAGAGCCACGTCACTACTCTCCTGCAGCCAGGTTTGAATCGCAGCAAGATCTGAATTAAACGCCATAATATTCAGTGCCGCATATATTCTTTTTCCTCTGGCATGAGCATAGTCTGCAGCCTCACGAAATTGTTCTATAGTCAATGAAGCACCGTCAGGCCTCATTGAAAATCCTGCAACACCGGCATAAACTGCGTCTGCACCATAATCTATTGCTGCTTTTAATTTGGAGATAGTTCCTGCAGGTAGCAGTAACTCCGGGAACAAATCATTCTTTGCCACTCTTTTTCCTTTTATTATCAACCTTCTGTTGTGCCAACTGTCGGCAAACTCTTATAAACAGCTCTCTATCATCCACCGGTTTGGTAAAGAACGCAGAAGCACCAGCTGCATAGGCTTTACTGGAATCAACATCAGAAAATCCCGTGATAATCACCACTTCCGCATCATAATCACTCTCTAATATCCGCTGCATTGCAGTGATACCATCCATCCCGGGCATACTTTCGTCCATAATTACCAGATCAGGATCAAGCATATCATATTTTCTGACAGCATCCATACCGGAATCAGCCAGTCCCTTAACAATAAAATTATTGGTAGAAAAAAGCTGATATAAATACTGCTGAATAAAAGCCGAATCATCAACAATTAATACCGAATAACTATAGTCATCCATTTTAAAACCCTATTTCCAGCTAAGTTATACCAGTACAACCATGATCAGGGACAACAGTTTACCCCAAAACCTATTATACTCACTATAATACAGTTTACCGTCTCTCTTGCAACCTTTAACGCTATTTTATAGCAACCGCCTGCAAGTTATATGCTTATTTGTTATAATATTATACATCTCATACAGCTAAATAGCAAATATCGAACATTTTTACAAAAAACATCTTGATTTATTCTGTATTTTAACTACAGTATTATCTCATCACTTGAATGAAGAAAACTCGGGGAGTGGCGCAGCTTGGCTAGCGCGGCTGCTTTGGGAGCAGCAGGCCGCAGGTTCAAATCCTGTCTCCCCGACCAAATCTTCTTACAACCTCTGAACAGACACTTCAATTTTTATCCATATATCTTGCAAATTATAGTTCTTTAAATATTAATAACCCTTATAACACCAGCTATAAAACTTATTCATAATTTTAACGCATAACATATAAACAGGCACACTTATCATGCAGCCTGTTTATACGGTAACAAATCATATTTCTATACTAAGACTAATTACAATACTCAATACTTAGCCCAGTCACTATCATCCAGTGATATCTGTGCATCAGGAGTTACCAGAGTTTTGCCGATACTCAAATTAGCTGCTGTTTGATCAGTTGCATAACTATCTTCGATTTCATCCGCAGCCTCTTGCTCAGCGGTATAAACGACATTATTCATCAGCACAAACTTTCCAACCAAATGCTTCAGATTATCGGCCTGAGCATTAAGTTCTTCTGCTGCCGCTGCTGATTCTTCCGCATTTGCGGTATTCTGTTGCGTAACCGCGTCAATCTGTCCAAGACCGACATTGATCTGCGATATTCCATTTGCCTGCTCACTGCTTGCCGCATTGATCTCCGCCACCAGATCTTTGGTCTGTGAGACATTCTCAACAATACGCTTTAACGACTCCGCCGTCCGCTCAGAAATTTTAACTCCATCCTGAATTTCCTTATTGTTATTGTTGATCAGTTCCGCAGTCTCAGCAGCAGCCTTAGCACTTCTGGCAGCAAGATTACGCACCTCTTCAGCAACAACGGCAAAGCCCTTGCCATGTATACCGGCTCGCGCAGCTTCAACCGCTGCATTCAACGCCAGCAGATTGGTCTGGAAAGCAATATCATCAATAGTCTTCACTACCTTCTGAGTCTCATCGGCATTAGAGCTTATCTTACGCATTGCTCCGGTCATCTGCTCCATCTGATCCTGACCTGTAGAAGCTGATTCTGCTACATGCCCGGCAATATTATCAGCCTGAGTAGCATTCTCAGCATTGGTACTGGTCTGACTGCCAATCTCCATCATTGAAGAGGTAATCTCTTCCAGCGACGCAGCAGATTCTGTCGCCCCCTGTGACAAAGACTGTGCAGCAGATGAGACCTGCGTACTTGCCGCAGCAACCTGCCCTACAGTGGCTTTAACTTGAGATAATACGGTATTGACCTGATCAATACACTCATTGGTTGCATTTCTGGCATTCCACACTGCTTTTAAAATCTGTACTGATGCCTTGCACATATCCCCCATTTCATCTTTTTTCTTACTGTATATTGCGAAATGCTGTACTGTCTTATCATTTTTTTTCATATTAGCCTTCTGACTCCAGTCACCAACAGCCAGATTATCTTTGAGAATTTTTGCCACTCCTTCAGTTATAGTAGAAAGCTCTAACAGTCCTTCTCTAACAATTCTGGCCGGCACCACAATAGAACGGGTAATAAGTATGGCAATCAAAATCCCTATAATTACAGCACAGACAATTATAATAATTGCATACATCCAGGCTCTATAGGAGACCTTATCTATATACTCATACACCCCATCACTTACCTCCCTGCTGGCGGCTACTGCCTTATTCGCCGCCTCTTCCTGCAACACCTGTTCAGCTCGTTTTTGCTTATCAATGCTCCGAAAATTACCCACCATGTCTGCATAAGTGTTTAACGCCGCAATAGCGTCAGTATGCGCTTTACGCCAAGCCTCGTCATTATAGAACTTCTCAGATTTCTGCAAACCTTCACGGGTAACATTTATATCAGCAAGCCATTTCTGAGCCAAATCATCCTGCACCGCTTCATCTATTGCCAATTGATATTTCTGTGCATATATTCGTACCCGATTATAAGCATCTCGCACCGCCTGTACCTCCCAGAATCTGTCCAATTCTGATTTTGGTAATGACCCGTTATGTTCACCAAGAATTCGCTGCATCTGCTGCGGCAAAAGTTTTCTGACAATCTCCCGAATACTTGTAATAACAATACCCGCACAGCGCGCCCGCTCTTTTCCGGTATTCCGCCGCTCAACATCCAGTTTCCAGGAACTGTCTGTCAACTTTTTATAGTCATCCGCAGCATCATAGATTACTCCTACCCTCTGCTTATTCTCCTCAGACTTCATTAACGTTCCTGCCTGTTCGGCCAGATCTTTGACACTGAGTATTTCCTTATCCATTTCCTTATGAAACTTATCATCTTCATATATTGCCAGCCGCAAAGCATTGGCCTGCGCATCTCCAACATTAACCAGTGCCATATCTACCAGTTTGACAATATCCAGCTGATGAGCAATATCATTAATAGATTTCAATCCCACACCACCTACCGCCAGCATCAGCGCGCACAACACACCAAAGCCAATTCCGAGTTTCTTACCAATTTTCATTTTCCACCCCTTATATACAGAAGAAACAAAAATAAGTTTAATTTTTACTCTTGCTAACTTTGACACTCAATTCCAACACGTTTCTTAGTAACCGCTACCAGATCCTTTAGCAGTTCCATCTCCTCAGGAAACAGCAGATAACATGACACACCGGCAAGACGGATTTTTAACTCTTCAATCAAATCAGAATATACACCAGCCACAACCACAGGACAGTTAATCTGTGATCTAATATCCCGGTAATAATCCATAACCGACATATTCATGATCCCGGTACTTATAATGACTAGCTGCGAACGATAGCGATAACTGGAAAGCAGAAAATTTTCCAAAGAAAAAAAATAGTACCACCGTATATCTTCATCAGTTATTAAACTGCTTAGAGCCTGAAACCAAGCCGTATCGGTATCTACAATAACACTTATATCAAAATATTCTCTTCCCATAGTAGCTCCTTATTACACATAACATATAACAAGGATCATACCAGAAATATGACTGCCAGCTAACATACTAATATATATAACGTTATATAATGTATTAAAAAACAGCGTAAAAACTGCCCGTAGATAATGCGCAATTTCTATACATTACTCCTCATTATATACCATGAAATTCACTTAACTGTTAATTATGCTTATAGATATAGTTTTTTATATATTGCGCTATTTCTGCACACAATTTATTTATAATAAGAGGTGACATTTATAATATGTTATTGAACAAGGTATTAGCTGAATCTCTATTTTGCTCAAAATATATCGTTGAAGATTACAAAACTACCTGTTACTTATCCAGACCGTGTTTTTTTATCAGGCTGTAAACTGTATTTCTGGAAATATCGAGTAATTTTGCAGTATCTGATTTGTTCCAGCTTGTATGACATAAAGCCGCTTCAAGCAGTTCTTTTTCATGAGCTGCCAGTGTCGGTATAGCTGCAGATTCAAAACTCAGGTATTGCTCAGGAAGATCTGCAGGATGAATCTGGGGTTTCGTTGAACTGTATACCAATGAATTAATAAGATTTCTAAATTCTCTAACATTTCCCGGCCATGAATATTTTTTTAAAATTTCCAGACTTCGGCGGGAGAAATAACGCTTAACCCTATTTCTCGAATCACGTGTAAAAAAGTAATCTGCCAATTCATCCAAATCTTCAATATGCTCACGCAATGAAGGCAGGTTAATTGTTCTACCGCAAATCCGGTAATACAAATCATCGCGAAATTGTGATTCTGCAACCATCTTTCCGAGATCACGATTACTTGCAATAATTACCCGGGCATAGACCTTGGCAGCAACTCTTCCGCCGATAGGCATTACTTCCATTTGATCCAAAACCCTTAGAAGTGCAACCTGCGTATGTGCTGTAGCTGTTTCAATTTCATCAAGGAAAATTGTCCCTTTAC
The DNA here is from genome assembly GCA_963677015.1 of Planctomycetota bacterium. Taxonomy (GTDB): domain Bacteria; phylum Planctomycetota; class SZUA-567; order SZUA-567; family SZUA-567. The sequence continues at coordinate 64,725 of OY781533.1, read as the reverse complement.
CTGCTGCAACAAATAGCCCCGCCTTATTACCGGCTGCTCCGGTAAAGGCACCACGAGTATGACCGAACAATTCACTTTCAAGTATACTCTCCGGCAAACTTCCGCAATTGACTGTTAACAGCGGTTCATCACTCCAGGGAGAAAGCCTATGCAACGCATTTGCACAAAGCTCTTTACCCGTTCCGGTCTCTCCCTGCAACAACACAATATCCCTACTCTGTGATAAAAGCTCAACTTTTTTATACAGCTCCAGCATAACTTTACTTTTACCAAAAAGACCGCAAAAACCCCGGCACTCAGCTACCGCCCGCTGCTTAGAATCAGAAATCTGAGTACTGGCAGCGTCTTTTTTAACCGTAATATCATTAAAAATAAGAAGCATATTTGTGGTTACGTTGGATTGATTTTTTATTGGCAACACCAATATTTCAAAGACCTTTTTAACATCACCAATATATACTTCACTTATACATGATTGATCTCTGCCACTTTGCAGACATTTATAAACTGAACCGGACGCCTCCCGGAATTTACTCTGAAATACACTGCTTAAATCACGGTAACAGATACCTGTATCAATAGAAGAAAACCAGGTCTTGATTAATTTATTATATTTCACTACCCGAAATTTTGAATCAAGAAGAATAACTCCGGCAGTAATATTATCAGCAAGAATGCTAAAATAATCCTGTTGCAACTGTTCAGAGCTCTTACTAATCTTTTCCGTCAAACCACGCATATCCATTGAAAAATTCTTTTCAAAAAACTTCAATGATAATAATCTTTGCTGCTCACGCAGAAGTACATAAAGTCTGCTTGCCAATGTATCCTTCATAACCGGCTTTAATAAATAATCGTCAATACCATTATGCAAATACTCGGGAATCGCCGCTATATTATCCTGTGACGTCAAAACCAGAATACGTAAATGGCAATACCTTTCATCCCTTCTAACATCACGCAGCATATTCAGAATACTCTGATTTATCTGTTGTGACTCAAGTATAATTATTGGGAAAAAATCATTCCTGACATATTCAGTAGCCTGAATACTGTTGCTGCACCATACAGGAAGCATATTAAGTGATTCAAGTACGGTAGCCAGAGCCTTCCCTGAAATATCATTATCTGCTATTATCAGTATAGGAACTCCGGAAAGTTCACGCATATAATTTTCCCTTTTTATTTAAAATCAGAATATTATTTATTAAAATTCATTCACACCCTTTAACATACCATGAAACAACAACACTTATTAATATTAAATATAATCAACACACATACTTACTTTAACACCATAAACTTTTTTTTCAAACAAAATAATAGCCCTGAATTATTTCATTTATTACCTCTTGTAATTTACAAGCCGCTACAAAACTTAACCAGTTTCAATATTGCCAGCCCTGAAACTATATATAATTATTAACACAAAATTATTATCAGGATTTACATGGAAGCAATATAGTAACTGTAGTTCCAACATCAACTACACTATCAATTGTAATAGCACCGCTATGATGTTCTACCGCCCCTAAAGCTGCGGATAACCCCAAGCCATTACCGTCACCAAATCCTTTGGTTGAGAAAAATGGCTCAAAGATTTTGGCCAGATTGTCCTCCGATATACCTTTGCCAGTATCCTTGATTTCAATTTTTATAAATAATCCAGGATTTATTTTATTATTATATCTGCACACATCATCAGAATTAAGCTCTACATTACCGGCCTTCACCAGAATAACCCCTCTTCCAGGCATCGCCTGATAGGCGTTCATCCCAATATTGACAAAACAACTGAATAGTTGAGACCTGTCACCATTGACAATTGGTTTTTCAACTTCATAGGATTCTTCAAAACTAATTGCCGCCGGTATCTTCTCCCGCAGCATTGTCACCGCATTATCAAGAAGTTCCAGAATATCCAAATCATAAAACGGCATGAAATTACGGTGACCAAAAGTAAGCAGTTTTTGAGAAAGATCCGCCGCATACTCAGCCGCCTGCATAATCATATCCAGAAGCCGCTCATTATTTGCCCCCAGCTCATGCTTCTGCAGTAATTCACAAGCCCCTATAATTACTGAAAGTTTGTTATTAAAATCATGTGCGACACCACCTGCAAGCTGTCCTACAACCCGCATCTTCTCAGAATATAATAATTCTTCCTGCAGCTTTGTTTTTTCAATTTCATCCAGCTTCTTCTGAGTCACATCATTGAAGACACATGCAAACTGATATTTTTTTGGTGAAAACGCATAAACTTCGAAATACTTCTCAAACTCGCGGGAATAATTTTCAAATTCAAGTGACTTCCGTTCTAGAGCCACCCGCCCATAAGATTCTATCCAGCTACTCTCCAGATTTGGTAAAATTTCAAGTGCCGTCTTACCAACAACATCAGTGGCAGACAAACCGGTCATCCTCTCAAATGCCGGATTAATCAGCAAAAATCTATAATCATATGGAGTCCCTGATTTATCAAGTATTATTTCATGCAACGCAAAGCCATTTACCTGATGTGTAATAAGGCCCCGGAAATTTTCCTCACTTTCAGTCAACTTTTCCGTAGCTTCATCAAGCCTTTTTAATATCCAGTTCAAAAAGACATACAGAATTATAAAAATAATAACAAAGGACAGCAGGCAGCCTAAAACGAATATATATTTGTAATAACTTACCATACCCAGAAGTTCTGCACGCTCAGTATTGTAATACTGCAAATCATCGGCAACATCAATAGATATAACCAGCAACCCAATATTGTTACCACTAAAATCATAAATTTTATTACTGGTAATATAATGATCCTCAACTACGGTAAAGAGTAGATCATTCTCAAAACTTGCTAACAGACGGGAACCGACAAGCTTATCAAAAAGCTTTCCATTACTGGCATAGACTTGAACAAACTTATTATCCAGTAGTGGATAAATACTTTCATTGCGCAATCTTTCCGCAATCTTTAAATAGCTTTTGGGAATATATAATGCATGGTTAATATTTTTATTTGCATCCATTCTCTGTGTTACTTCAGTGAGCGGCCAAATGTACTCAACAGACCCCATATATTCATTATTAGCACCAAAAACCGGACATACCCCTCTTACCACCAGCCCCTCTTTACCCAGTTCAATACCAGTAACATTCTCCCGTGTCTGCCTGACCTTCTTTATGGTATTACGAAATCCCGAAAGATCATCCGAAATATCCACCATCTCCTCACCAACAAATGTCTGCCAGTTATTTCGCCATACTCGGGCTAGGCTATGAATATTTTTAGTATGAAAATGCAGGCGAAATATCTGGGATGAATGAGATTTTCTTATTCCTTCAATGTTATCATGAAAATACTTTTTCAACTGCCTGCGGGCTTGAGCCACTTTGGGATCAGAAGGATCATCCAAATTACCGGAATTAGCAATTTCATATGCCGCTATAACATGTTTATCACGTGAATAAAGCGTTGCTTCAAATAACGCCATCTCTTTATATATATCTAAAAGTGTGTTATAACGCTCAAACACTCCTTTTCCCGTTACCTGCCATTTCTTAAACATTTCATTCTGGATACGTTTTGAATCATTTTCAAGCATCGCATACAACATTGAGTTAACTGAAAAATATCCTAGCAGCAAGGTTATTATTAAAATACAGGAAACAGTAATCAGAATCTTATTTTTTACTCCCATATGAAAATCTCCATATCAGATTGAATTGCTGCTGCAGCTTTAATATTAAACTTACGGCTGATACTAAATAATAGCACAAAAGATAATAAGCATATAAAATTTATGTTATCATGCATTATTTTTCTTTCAAGCTATTTATCCATCACATAAAAAAATAACTCCGTATAGCTGAAGCTATAGGAGTTACCAGATATAATAATTTTAAAACGCACTTATTTCTTCTTCATACTGAGTGATATACGCTTTCTTTTCTGATCGACCTCGAGTACCCGAACCTGAACCTGCTGCTGCACTTTAACAATACTATTAGGATCTGCAACATATTTATCTGCCAACTGACTGATATGCACCAAACCATCCTGATGCACTCCAATATCCACAAAAGCACCAAAATTCGTTACATTAGTTACGATACCCGGCAATACCATCCCTTCATTTAAATCACCAATCTCATTGACATCATTACTGAACGCAAATAACTTAAACTCAGCTCTGGGATCTCTTCCAGGCCTTGCCAGTTCCCGCATTATATCCTCAAGTGTCGGTAATCCTGCTTTTTCAGTTATATAATCTTCAAGAACTATACCGGCACGCAATTGCTGATTATCCAATAGATCAACGACTGTACATCTGCTGTTCCGCGCCATCTTCTCAACAATTCCATATGACTCAGGATGCACAGCACTCCGATCCAATGGATTAGCACTGTTATTAACCCGAATGAAACCGGCCGCCTGTTCATATGCCTTTGCTCCAAGTCTGGGCACTTTCAAAATATCCTTACGCGATTTAAATTCTCCATTCCCACTTCGATATTTAATAATATTCTCCGCAATTTTTTCTCCAATCCCGGAAACATAAGTCAACAGCTCTTTACTCGCAGTATTCAGCTCTACTCCTACCGCATTCACACAACTCATAACCACTGAATCCAGCCCGTCCTTGAGTAATTTCTGATCTACATCATGCTGATATTGCCCAACACCAATTGATTTAGGATCAATTTTTACCAGCTCCGCCAGAGGATCAAGTAAACGACGCCCAATAGATACCGCCCCCCGCACCGTAAGATCATAATCAGGAAATTCCTCTCTTGCAGTCTCTGAAGCCGAGTATACTGAGGCCCCGCTCTCACTTACCATTATCACATCGACCTCTGCAATCTTGAGCGACCGCACAAATTTCTCCGACTCCCGACCATAAGTTCCATTGCCAATTGCAATGGCGGTAGACCTGTATTTCTCAACCCATTGCCTGATTATTTTCTCAGCTTCATTCTGTTTCCTGTCAATAAAAACAACGGTATTATCGAGTAAGTCACCGTATTCATTCAACGCAACCAGTTTACATCCTGTACGTATTCCGGGATCAATAGCCAGAACGGCGCGATTACCAAGTGGAGGCGCCATCAGCAGCTCCCGAAGATTCTGAGCAAAAACCTTTACAGCCTCATTATCAGCCAGTTGCTTGAGTTCCCCACGCAGCTCATTTTCCAGTGACGGAGCAATAAGCCGATCATACGAATCAGTAATCACTGCAGACAAATATTCTATACACGGACAGTTTTTTCTGATCAGATATAGCTGCATAATACGCAGTGCCTTTGCTTCAGCAGGGCGTATTCTGAGCTTTAGGACACCTGCATTTTCGCCACGAAACAACGCCAGCACCCGGTGTGAAGGTGAAGATGAAGCTTTTTCATTCCAGTCGAAATAATCTTTGAATTTTTCACCTTTATCAATATTCTTTTTTATCAGAACCGATGAAAGCTCAGCTTCAACAGCAAACAGTTCCCGAAGTCTTTTACGCACCTCTTTGTCTTCACTTATAAACTCGGCAATTATATCCCCAGCACCGGCAAGAGCCGCCGCAATATCAGGGACATCTTTTTCAAGAGATACAAATTTAACTGCTTCCTGCTCAAGATCAGTATTCTGCTGTTGCTTTAGAATAAGTTCAGCAAGCGGCTCAAGACCTTTCTCACGGGCAATAGTAGCTCTAGTTCTTCTCTTCGGTTTATATGGTAGAAAAATATCTTCAAGATCGGTTGCAGAATAAGTCTGCAGAATTGCATTTTGCAGCTCAGGAGTCAGCAGTTCACGGTCCTCCAATGACTTCAGAATATAAGCTCGCCTTTTTTCAAGTTCAGCATAAAATTCAAACCGCAATTTTGCTTGCTGAATAACCACTTCATCAAGTCCGCCTGTAGCTTCTTTACGATACCGGGCTATAAATGGAATTGTCGCTTCAGAAGCAAAAAGCTCTCCCAACGCCATTACCTGTTTATCTTTGACATGCAACTCCGTCGCTATCAGTGATACAATTTTACTATCAATTTCAAATTCTTTATTCAACACCTGTTCCTTATTAAATATTATTTCCCGTCTATCAAACCTCTGGCTGCCAGAGTAGCCTCAGGATCTACGGTTATTATACTATCAGTTACTAGACTGAAACCGTTATCTTTTGAATCCGGCTGATAACAGAGGATACTTTCATTTATAAAATCAACTATATTCTTAAAGTCTTTTGGCCAGGAATCATTAAAATAACTTCTGCGCACCTTTTTCCCACTAACCAGAGTAAAGCCGCCGATAAGCCCTCGTTTATTATTATCTTCACTTACTGAACTTGCCACCATACTCCCCGCATTATTCTTTTTCAGCACCTTAAAAAGTTTCTGCAGCTGAGAAGAATTTAACCGGAACTTTTTCTGGTAGTACCTGTAATTCTGAGGATCCTTATATGCGGCGATAGCTTCCCCGTTACTGCGGATAGCCACTACATTATATACCCTATATTCTGTTGAACCAAGAGTAACATAAATAGTGTATTCTTTCAGCGTTTTCAAATTAATCTGCTGGGCTTGTGATTCTTTGGTAAAACCACCGCCAATAAACGGCATATCAAAGTTTCCCTCCCACGGCAGGCGAAGTGTCATCCAGCTGTATCCGCCTTCTCCTGATGATTCCTGACCGGTCTCCGCTGTTTTCCCGGCAATATCGTTACCACCACAGCCGGACAACGTCAGAATACTTACAAATATACATATCCTCCATAACACAACACCAAGAAATTTTTTTTTAATATTCATCCGATTCCTCCGCCATACTTTTTAAGTGTAAGCTCCAACTCTGCCGCCAGATGCAGAAGTTCACCGTCGCATATTTGTTCATATAACATTAATGCTTCCTGCTTGGTTTCCTTTATCATCTCAAAGTCTCTGGCTATATCCAGTACCTTCAGCTCAGGCAATCCATGCTGACGAACGCCAAGAAACTCACCCGGACCGCGCATACGCAGATCTTCCTGAGCAATAACAAAACCATCACCCGTCTCCACCAGCACAGAGAGTCTTTCAATAGCACTTGCATTCTTGGCGTCAGACAGCATAAAGAAATAGCCCTGTTCTTCTCCTCTTCCCACCCGTCCACGGAGCTGATGCAACTGAGCCAGCCCAAAGCGATTTGCATGCAGGACTACCATTGTATTGGCATTTTTAACATCCACACCCACTTCAATTACAACAGTACTGATAAGTAAATTAATCTCATTATCTCTAAACCGATTCATCAGTTCCAGCTGCTCTTCACGCTTCATTTTACCATGCATCAGCGCTACCGAATAATCTGCAAACTCACCATTGGCCAGATCCTCAAAAGCCTCTTTTGCAGAGACCAGATCACTATCTTCATTCTCCTCAAGCAAGGGGCTGACGATATACGCCTGCCTGCCCATAGCCAGTTCTTTCTTAACGAATCTCCAGACTTCATGTTGTCTGCTACTGACAACCAGATTTGTTTTAATCGGTTTTCTACCCGGAGGTAAAGCATCAATTACACTGACATCAAGATCACCATAAACCGTAAGCGCCAGACTGCGTGGTATCGGAGTAGCGGTCATAACAATAATATCAGGTCTTACCCCTTTACTGACCAGACTCTCACGCTGCTCAACCCCGAACTTATGCTGCTCATCGATTACCACCAGACCAAGATTCTTGAATTCAATATCATTCTGAATAACTGAATGTGTCGCAATAAGAATATCAATACCGCCTGCAGCCAGCTCAATTTTAAGAAGCTCTCTTTCGCTCTTTTTCATGCCACTGGTAAGAAGTTTGACTCTTACACTCGATTTTGCACTGCTCTGTAATAACGAGACAACAGTCTGATAATGCTGCCGCGCCAGCAGCCCGGTCGGAGCCATCATACACGCCTGAGTCTTTCCTGCTACCGCCACCAGCATAGCAAATACTGCGACCGCTGTTTTACCGCTGCCGACATCTCCCTGTACCAGACGATGCATCGGTTTTACACTCTGCATGTCAGTGACAATCTCATCAATAACCTTCTGTTGCGCGACAGTAAATCTGAAAGGAAACAATTTCTTTATGCGTGAATCAAGCAACCTTGAAAAACCAAATGCTCTCCCCGGAAAAGCTGTTTCAAACCCTCTGCGCCGTACCAGTATTGCCAGTTGCATAAATATTGACTCATCAAATGCCAAACGTCGGGCAGACTGTTCCCGTAAAATATCAGATTCAGGGAAATGCATATTCTTCACCGCTTCACTGCGACCAAGCAAGCTATGAGCAGCGATAAATTCAGCCGTATAGAATTCCTCAAGTAAGCCGAGCCCGACATCTAGAGCCAGACTCATTACTTTGCGCCAGACAGTCTGAGTTAATTTACCCTTACAGGGATAAAGCGGAACCATTCTGCCTACACTGAGCAGCTCCTTACCGATAATTCCGTCATCAGGCACCACTTCATACTGCGGATGGCTAATCTTCAGCAATCGCCCCTCACGCTGAAACTTACCATACATTATCAAAGTCTTGCCCTCTATCTTTTCACGTATCCACTGGGCATTGAACCATACTGCATCCGCATACCCTGTACCATCATAAATTCTGGCATTTAAAATATGTTTAAGTTTCCCACGCGGACGAAATTCATTTATACGCTCAACCCGTCCCATTATCACATTCTCACCATTATCAGTGATATCAGCTATTGTTGAAATATTGGAACGATCAGAAATATCACGGGGAAAAGTATAGAGCAGATCTTTAAGAGTGTATACTCCCAACCGTGAAAAATCCTCCGCCCGCGCAGGTCCAACTCCCTTCAAATACTGAATACTGCTCTCTAGGGTTACCGTCATATATATACCTGTTTCATAAGTAAATCGTTATTTTTTAATCAGTTATAATATTATTTATATCATACCTGAATTTCAAGAAGTACAATTAATTATAAATATTCTTACAAAAACACAAAACAAACACACAAAAAATCTTTATCTGCTATAATTCACTCTGGGCTTCACTTATAATAAGGATAAGCTATGAAAATAACCAGAATGAAAGTAAAGACACAGGTTTTACTACTGGTACTCATAGTAAGTATTGTCGCTTACATTTTTCTTATTCAGCGCGGGCGCAGCTGGAGCAATTCGTACTATAATTCAATAACCGATAGTAAACTGTCAACCGCTATTACAGTCTCTCGTGAATTCATAGGTACTGATTTTCATGATAAAATTACCGACAAAAACTCGGTAACACCCGAAGAATATAACCGCATAGCGACTACATTCCAGCATATCTGTCACGATCTGGGTCTGAAATATATCTGGAGTGCTCTCAAAATTAACGATACAATTGTTTTTACAACCGCAACCCCAAATATCACAAAGAATAAACAACGTCTCATACCATATTTTTTTGAAGCCGTTCCACAACAGAAGCTTTACAATGAAGTTATCAGTTCCGGCCATAAATCACAGAAAAGATTTGACAGCAGATGGGGAGAAATTGAAGCGACTATGATTCCCTATACTGACTCCCGCGGTTACAGCTATGTCTTCTGCGCAGCCCTTGATGACATGAAGTACCGACATGAAATAGCAAGTCTCTTCCGCCAGCATCTTATATATGGATCCATACTGATATTATCTCTGATGATTTTAGCATATCTCTTCATCAGTTTTCTAGTCAGACCCCTTACATTGATCACCTCAAATATTCAAAAGGTTGCCACTGGCGAATTTAATTATAAAAAATCAAATTGGGCCAGTGAGTATCTCGCGCTGGCAAACAGCATCAGCATAATGTATTCTGAAATAAAAGATAACTATTCAACTATCCAAATGCAGGAGAAAGACCTTAAAACCACACTGATGTGCATAGGAGATGGCGTTATCGTCACCGATAAAGAAGGAAAAATAACCCGAATCAATAAAGAAGCGATCAAACTTACCGGTTGGAATAAAACCGAATCAAAAGGCATAAAAGTCGAAACTATTTTCAGAATTTATGACTCCCAGAACAGTAATTATGATGCCACACCCCTACAGACTGTACTCAGTACGGGAAAGACCAAAGTTCTGGAACGCAACATAATGCTTATATCAAAGACCGGAAGCGAATGCCATATATCCGGTATAATTGCACCGATTATTACGGATGAACGAGTAACCGGAGCCGTAATATCATTTAAAAATCTAACACCAGAAGATCAGCAGGCGGAAAAGATACGACAAAACCATGAGATAATGCTTGATATCCTCAGGCTCTCTAAAATTGCATACTGGGAATACAATGTCAAAGCTGATAATTTCTGGGTCTCCAGAGAATTTGTCAATATTTTCGGTATAGATGAGATAGAAGAAGGGATTATTGACAGCGATACTCTACTTAAGAAGTATTTTGACAACAATACTAATTGTAATACCTTGAATGAAATTAATGAAGCCGTAACCCAAAAACAATCATTCCGCTCAGCCCATGAAGTCCTTAATATAAATACCGGACAACCGTTATTTTTTGACGCAGCCGCGATACCAATCCTGGATCCGGAAGGTAATATTGAAAAACTCATAGGACTGACCAAAGATATCACCGAATATAAAACGCTTACTCATCAGCTGTATCATTCACAAAAACTTGATGCGGTAGGACAGCTTGCAGGCGGAGTAGCGCATGATTTCAACAATATGCTTGGAGGTATTATTGGTTTTGCAGAGCTCCTGATGAATAATATAAAAGGAGATGACAAACTTTTATCTTATTGCAACAGCATTATAAACACCGGTGAAAATGCCGCCAAGCTTACAAGTCAGCTGCTATCATTTGCCCGCAAAGGACAGAATATATCCACTCCTATGAGCGTACATAAAACTATTGATTCCGCTATAGCTCTGCTAAACCGCAGTTTCGATAAAAAAATTAATATCAGTAAACAGTTGGGTGCAACCGTTGATACTATTATTGGTGACCCGTCACAGATCGAATCAGTTATAATTAACATGGGAATCAACTCACGTGATGCCCTAGGCATTAACGGCACTATCCTCATTACCACCGAATTGACCGAGCTAAGCCCGTCATTCTGCAAAATAAGCACCTTTAAAATTGATCCCGGTTCATATATAATAATAAAGATCATCGACAACGGCAGTGGCATGGATGGCGAAACCATGAATCATATATTTGAGCCATTTTTTACTACCAAAGATGAAGGTAAAGGAACAGGTTTGGGCTTATCGGTTATTCACAGCATCATAACTGCCCATAAGGGGATGATCAACGCCTACAGCGAACTTGGAAAAGGAACCGAATTTAAAATATATCTACCGCTCTGCGAAAAAGTACATATTAATGATATTTCCAACAGCAAGACTTCAGAGAACTACTTTGGTAATGAAGGAATACTGCTTGTAGATGATGAGGAAATTATACGGAATATGGGCACAGCTCTACTCGAAGACCTTGGCTACACCGTCTACACTGCCGAAAACGGAGCCAGGGCTCTGGAAATATATAAAGAAAACCGGAAAAAAATTGCCCTGGTTGTTCTTGACGTAGTTATGCCGATAATGGGTGGTATGGAGTGTCTGAAAAAACTTAAAACTCTCAACCCAGATATTAAAGTAATTATTGCGTCAGGATTCTCCAGAAGCGATACCAGTTCAGATTTTAAAAAGAATGGCGCCGCAGATTTCATAGACAAACCTTACCGGCAAATAACTCTGGCAGAAGCCATTAAAAAAGCCTTGCAAAGCCATAGCTGAGTAACATATTTTTTAACCCGCCAACAAAATTAATCACTACTCAGCAATTAATATACGATAACTTTATTGACCCGCCCCTGACAGTTGACTAAAATAATGCTAATATGCTTATCAGTCATGGGGCGGAGTTATAAAATGGCAGAACTGAATTCAAAAAATATAAAGCGGTATAATCGGCGTCAGGTTCTTAATGTCCTTCGAAAAAACCTTGAAATTTCCGTAAAAGATATTACCGCAATTACCGGTATCAGCCGCACCAGTGTTGCCAGATCTATTCAGAAGTTCATAAAACAGGGTCTGGTAAACGAACAGGGGAAAGGTGAATCTACACTTGAAGGCGGCAAACGCCCAGTTCTCTATTCAATGGACAACCGGCATAAAGTTTTTGCTATCTGTTATGCTCAGCTCGATCTCTTTCATACTGTGATCTCAGACCTGCGGGGAAACATTCTTGCTGAAATAGAGACCAAAATCACACACGAACTTTCAGCAAATATTATAGTAAACAGCGTCATCCGCGATATCAAATCACTACTCTCAAAGCTCAATATAAGTATTGATAAGGTATACGCAATGGCGGTCGGAGTTCCTGGCATTACCAATATACGCACCGGTGAATTTCTCCTTGCGCCACACTGCGAACACATGGGCAAAAATATTAATCTGAAAAAACTTCTCCTGGATGAATTCGGAATGAATATCCCCTGCTTTATAGATAATGAAATCCGCTTTCAAAGCTATGCTGAACAGAAATTCGGCTTTGGACGACAGCATGAAAATTTCATAGTTCTGGAAGCAGATGACGGCTTGGTCGCAAGTATTATTTTAGACAACAAAATAAGCTATGGAAATGATTGTGTCGCCGGTGAAATAGGGCACATGCTAATTGATCCAACCGATGATGTTCGCTGTTTCTGCGGTGGTTACGGCTGTCTGGAAAACAAACTCACAGCGGTTGCAGTTGCCCGCACTTATAACAGACTCAAAGCGGAATATCCTTCAGAAATCACTGTAGAAATTGCGGAAGCTACCGGCAAAATAAATCTTACTGCACTCTTTGCCGCCGCAGATAATGGAGACCGGCTTGCTCAGGCAACCGTCTCTGAAACAGCCAGATGGTTTGCCTACGGCATATCAAACCTCATCCTGACCATAAATCCTGAACTCATTGTTTTTCAGGGCCCATACGCCAGCGGTACCGGATATTTTGACACCATGCTCAAACAATATCTTACCGACCGACTTATTGCCAACCTCTCACTAACCCCGAAGATAGCCTATTCTACTCTAGGTAATAAATCATGCATTACCGGAGCAGCTATATTCCTGGCCGATATCTTCTTCAATGAATATAAATAATAATATCTGATTTGCCAAATATTTATAAAATTCATCTATCAATATACTGTACTGTATATCATCATTATTTTTCACAATAGCCGGCGATTAAATTAAATATAATAAAAAAGAGGTGAAGACGGTATCGTCTTCACCTCAATAAAGCTATAATACAAATTCTTATTAACGGCTATAGAATTCAACAACGAGCTGTTCATTAACCGGCAGCATAACATCTTCACGAATAGGAAGACGTAAGACTCTAATTTCACGAATCTTATTATCAGCAGCAAGCCATTCTGGTGCATTGTAGCCTGAACGTGCTTCAAGAGCACCATCAACAAGCTTCTGGATACCAGGCTTATCCTTCACACCAATAGTGTCACCAACATTGATGAAGGCTGAAGCTACATCACACTTCTTGCCATTAACAATAACATTACCGTGAGAAATCAACTGTCTCGCAGCTGCACGGCTGGTAGCAAAGCCACCAGAGAAGAGTGCATTATCAAGTCTTCTCTCACAAAGCATAAGGAAGTTACGACCGGTATCACCCTTGATACGACGAGCCTTGTCATAAATCTTACTCATCTGCTTTTCACGCATTCCATAGTAATGCATAATTTTCTGTTTTTCAGTCAGACGAATACTGTATTCTGACTGCTTTCTGCGGCCGAACCCGATAGTTTCACGCTTAAGATAAGCTTTTTCAACATTACCGTTATTAAAGACAACCTGTCCAAGTCTACGGCAGACCTTTGCTCTTGGTTTGGTAAAACGCCCCATTTGAGTATAATCTCCTGAATATTTCTTTTTACTTAGTTAAATACAAAAAAACATAATCAAATTAAAGCAGAGCAAACATTCTCATAATTGCCGGCCAACATACGACTTAGATAAGGTCATAGTCTTGAGACAATCAATCGAGCTCCTCTACTTCCTGCTAAACAAAGATCCTGTATACATGGCCGCGGTAGTAAACTACACTGTATATAAGACCTGCCTCTTGTCCAGCAGAATAAAAGAAACCACCGAAAGAAGAATCCTCTTTCGGCAGATTAGTCATATTATTAAATCCGAAATACCGCTGCAGGTCAAGTGTAAACTCGGCAAAAACCTGTTTTTTTAGCTATATTCCGAGAAAAGTTGCGTTTTAAACCCTATTTTTCAAACACAACTCCCATAGTTCTGAAACAAAGTCAGTCAAGAGCCTCAAGCTCCAGCAAAGCCTCTTCAATCCGGTTTTTCACCCCTTCAGGAACACTTTTAGCTTCAGCAAGGCGCTGCCGAAGATTACGGGCAACCCGCAAAAGCCCCTCAATCTCTCTGCGCCGGTTAAAATTCGCCCTGTCAATATCTTCAGGATCGGCAGGATGCATACGCTCACGTATCTCCTTACGGAGTACACCTTCATCCGTATTACTGTCAAAAGCCATACGATGAAGCTCTTCTTTCTCCTCTTCATCAATATCATCCCGCTCGCGTGCCTTTTTCAGCAGCTCAACCGTCTGATAATCCGGCACATCATAACCTCTCTCCTGTACCGTTTCATCCCGCAAACGCTCCGGTTCATAGCTTTTCATATAATTATAGCTTACCATCAGTTTTTTTACTGTTGGTTTTTTCAACCCCAACTCACTGGCACAATAAACTTCAAAATCCTCATAGCCCCATTCTTTATAATCACCGCCATAAGCGATATCAGTAAGAAACTTGCCCAATTCCACCCAGGAAGAACGGAACTTTCGCAGAGCTACAAGGACCTGATAACGCAGTGATTCAGGATTCAGCTCTTCAAGCTGTTTATCAATTTTTGCAATTACATTTGCACTCATAACAACTCCTATAACATTCAAATCAGGCCGTAAAATCATAACCTGACTATTAAATCAAAGTCACGATTGAATATAGCAGATTATCTGTAAACACTCTCTGCTGCAGAATATCTGCGCTAAAAAATTCTTATTTAATATATACTAAATCTACATTCATTCAATAGCTAAAATCTATCCTGCTCTTGGTCCTACAACACCCGGACCCGGTATTTCAGTCACTAAAAACCATAAACCTACAACGACAATCCTAACAATTTAAACCAATCAATAGATATGATTATACAACTCATGAATATCAGGACCATGAGATCCTGCTTCATAAATCACCGGTTCCCGCCCCTGCAATTTTTCCAGCAGCGGAGTAATATATTTCCAGGCAGCCTCAGCTTCATCCTCTCTGGCAAATAGTGTTGCATCGCCTTTCATCGCATCAATAATCAACCGTTCATATGCAGTCAGTGGTTTTTTTGTAAAAGAACGCTCATAATTAAAATCCATCAATACCGGTGACGCTTCCACTTTATCTCCAGGATTTTTACAGACAAATTCCAGTTTAATCTCTTCCTCTGGCTGAATACCGAAACTGAGTGTATTCGGTTTTAAATTCGCACACGCATTCTCATCACCGAAAATACAGGTAGGCACCCGCTTAAAATGAATACAACACTCCGTTTTACGTGCTTCCAGCGCCTTACCCGCAACTATATAAAACGGCACCCCCTGCCAACGCCAGTTATCAACCATAACCCGCAAGGCTGCAAAGGTTGGAATCTGCGAATCTACAGCCACTCCCTTACTCTGCCTGTAGCCATCATACTGCCCGATAACCACTGGGAAATTCTCCTGTGCCAGCGGACGCAGAGATCTGAGAACCTTGACTTTTTCATTACGTATCTCTTCCGCATTAAAGAGTACCGGCTGCTCCATAGCGATAAGAGATAACAGCTGCAGAAGATGATTCTGAATAAAATCCCGTATTACCCCCGCACTTTCATAGAAACCGCCGCGAGCTTCAACCCCTATTGATTCGGTAGAGGTTATAGTTACATGAGATATCTGATTGCGATTCCATAACGGCTCAAAAATAGCGTTGGCAAATCTGAAAAAAAGCAGATTCTGCACTGTATTCTTACCCAGATAATGATCGATACGATATATCTGCCGCTCTGCAAGCTTACTATGCAGAAAAGTATTCAGCTCAATCGCGGATTTCAGATCGGTACCAAACGGTTTTTCAATTACAACCCGGGCATATATTTCAGAATCTTCTTCCGAGAGTAGACCCGCTCTATGCAAAGAATCTATAATTGTACGAAATACCGCCGGAGGAGTAGCAAGATAAAATAGACGACCATGTGCCGTACTGTTTTTATGGAGCATACCCCGAAATTCAGCAAAAGACTTCGCCGAATCATAAGGACCGGAAAAATAATCTATTCTATCTGCAAATTCCTGCCACTTTTCAACAGAAAAATTATTGGCAAATTCTTCAACACTACCTTTTACTGAACTTAAAAAATCTTCCCGGGACATCTTCTTGCGCGCATAACCTATTATCCGGGTTTTTGCCGGAAGCTCTCCCAGTGAATGCAGATGAAACAACGCAGGCATTATTTTTCTATGACAAAGATCTCCTGAGGCTCCAAAGATAACCAGATCACAGGGGTCGGCATGTTTATCCGCATGATCTGACTTTATTCGACCTGAAGGGCTAGCTTCTACAAACATTTTTCATCCTCATATTAACCGGTTTAATCCAACATCAAATTTCTGACGCAACACAAAATATCTCTAATTATAGAGCGTCAGTAATTTCTGTCAACTCAACTAAGCCCTAAGTTCCCGGAGAATTTCTCCCCCTGCAATTCCAAGAACAGGATGCAGGTACTCAGGACAGATCTCACATAACGGGACAAGAACAAATTCACGCTTATGCATAAGACTATGTGGAATAGTAAGTTGTTCACTATTTATAATTTCATTGCCGTAAAAGATGATATCAATATCAATTACTCTGGCACTCCAGCGCTCCGCCTCCGGATCACGCCCCAATTCAAACTCGATATTCTTAATAAAATTCAGCAGTGCATACGGCTCAAGCTCGGTTCTGCCTAGTACCGCACCATTAAGAAAATCACCCTGACCGTCAGGTCCGCCAACTGCCTTATTCTCAAGCCAGGAGGATACCCGCTCAAGCTCAATCTCCTGTTGTAATAACTCGAGTGCGGAATTCAGATATTCCTCACGTGCTCCAATATTAGAACCCAATGCCAATACAATCTCAGTCATACACATATATCCTCTAGAGCCGAATCAAGCTCAGCCGCTATTCTTAGCCAGTAATACCTCGCAGCTATACTGCATGCTCTTTCCTGAAACTCATGCCATTGCCGGCTGCCTCTTATTTTTTCCAGAGTTATAATTCTTTCATAAAGTTCAACTGCAGTGGTACCATATAAAAACTGTTTCTCACCAGCAAGCACTTCAGGATATGCAAGCCGGTCAGGAGCTAAAGGAATGGCGCCGCAGGCACAGCCTTCAATAATACTGATACCAAAAAACTCATGGACCGCCGTACTTAGAATAATATCAGCTTCAGAGAGTGCTGTATAATATTCCTGACGGCTCTCTTGATACCCGAATCTACCGATATAAGCGCCAAATTCAGACTTTATACGGGAAAAAATATCCGGCACAACACTGAATGACTCTCCAATAATATCAATGATAAAGTCCACACCACCGGCAACGAGCAGTTTTAGCAGATTATACAGATCCTCCGGATTCTTATCATGCTCCCAACGGGCCGCCCAGATCAGCCTCAGTACTTCTGAAGAATCCCTATCCGCCGCTATAACCGCAGGCTCAGAGATCCCCTGCCCTATTACCCGGGAAGAACGCGCAATATTATCAACCTCTGAAAGATGCTGATAATCAGGCATGCGTTTTAAAAAATTGTTTAAAGCCTGTATAAATTCCCGTCGATGCCAGTCGGTATTGAACCAGACGGCACTTGCCGCCAAGGCTCCGGTAAAATTAGTATAAGCATAATGAAGATCCCGCTCATGCTTTCTGGAATCCGGATAGAGTAATTGATTCTCATGAAAGTACATTACCCGCGGCAAAGCTGCGATATCTGAAGAAAGCAGACCGCAAAACTCGGCTAGCCCCAGCATATCACTGACAAAGAGCACATCCCATCTATCCCCTTTGTCCCATTTATTATTTACTTCCAAAGCTGCGGAAACCGCAGAATGCCGCATCCGCCATTTCCACTTGTACGCAGGAAAAGTAATCAGGTCGAATTCATGCACAGAATTCCTGATCCAGCCATCAAGAAATGCTTTGTGACTGCCTCCATAATATGACTCAACCACCAGTACCCGCATCAGCCACCTACTCCAAACCCAAAAGAGCTGTCACAGTCTTCTCAGGGGAAAAAATAAAATTCTCACTGAGTGTTACTCCCAGTTCTGCGAGCTTAAGCACTTCATAAAATATCCGCTGATTTTCCAGAGGAAAATCGCCATACCCGGCAGAATAACGCATTTTAGTCGGACGCAGCCCCAGCCTTGAAACCTCCTGTCCCAGACGTCTGGTCATCCAGGTCAGAGCCGCATCAACCACCTCAGAAGCAACCGCATCATATATCAATGCCGCGACACCATTCTTATCCGCGATAAACTCATCGATGGCCTGAAGTATCCCAAAATCCGCTCTAGCCCCCAGCAGCACACACTCCCGGGAATCAGCGAGCAGCTTACAAACAGAACCGGATTCAATAAGATACCCATTCTCCAGACGCACATAGCCATCTCCACGCTCGGCGATACCCGTCCGCTCTAAACGCCCAGCCGGCATACAAATCTTATATCCCTCATTCATATAATAAGTTATCTTATTTGCCTGTTCCTGAGAAATCCCGGTTAAATGACGATTATACCCCATGCGCTTTAAAACTTCATCGACTGGAAGTTCAACCGGAATATTTTCAAAGTTTTTCAGCATTTTTATAAACCCATCTGTTATTTTTAAACTAAATTTGTACAATTAGCAGGTAGTAAGCAAAAAACTGACATTTATAATCTAACAACAGTTTTAATTTTAAACTCCCAATTCATCTTGTATCTGTGACAATATTATAAACAAATAAAAGATGATAAAAAGAAGAAAGAATATAATAATGACTAGACGTATCAATGATTTTATCCGAATTTTATTTTTTCTTTCAGCTATTCTTATCTACACTATACCCGCCTACTCCAGCGATACCGAAACCGTTAAAAACTATCTGTCCAACAATGCTGATATCTCCAGCCTCGCTGAAAAAGCAACCCGGGAAAAATATCCCGATGCCAATGCAGTCTTACTGAGCCAGTCAATCAACATAAAATACCGCACTGACGGAACCTGGACCCAGTGGCATGAAGCCTACATGAAAATTCTAACTAAAAAAGGACGGGAAGATAACCTTACAATCTCCAGCTACTATACTATCCCTTATCAGAACGATAAAGACTGCCGTATTGATCTTGTAGAAATTATAAAACCTGACGGCAGCGTAAAAAAAATAGATATCGCCAAACAAAGCTCTGTTTCAATTCAGAGTGCGGATATGAGTTCCAATATTTACGACCCGAATTCAAAATCTATAACTGTAAACATCAAGGGACTGGAAGTAGGAGACACTCTGCACTACCAGATGTATGACAATACTGTGCTGCCCAGAGCCCGTGGTATTTTTACCGATGCCTTCTCTCTTGAAGGAACAATGCCGATCCTTAACTCACAGATAAATATCACCGGACCTGCTGACTTTCCACTCAGAAAAAGTGAGATTCTCGACAAAATCCCGAACACCGTCAGTTATTCACAGAACACTCATGACGGTCAGATCACATATACCTGGAAAATTACCGATGTTCCCCAGGCCATTCCGGAACCGAACATGCCATCTATGTTTACCTGCACCCAGAGACTGCTGGTAAGCACAGCTCCCGACTGGGAAAGTATCTCCAGATGGTACTGGAAACTTTCTGAACCCGCGTTGCAGGCAGTCAATAATGCGCTGAAAGATAAAGTTTCAGAGCTGATAAAAGGGGCAGATACCGCGCAGGAAAAGATTGCCCGTATTTTTAAATTTGTCTCACAGGATATCAGATATCTGGGGATTACCACTGAAACCATAGCCCCCGGGCTGGAACCGCACCCGGTAAGCCAGACATTTGATGCCAGATACGGGGTCTGTAGAGATAAAGCCGCTCTTCTGGCCGCCATGCTCCGTCAAGCCGGTATAGAGAGCTTCCCGGTACTTATTCAGAATGGCGATAAAAAAGACATAGAAGTACCAAACACCTACTTCAATCATGCTATAACAGCCGCCAAAGTTGACGGCAAATATATCCTGATGGATTCAACCGATGAAAATACCAGTGAGCTTCTTCCGGCTTATCTGAACAATCGGAGTTATCTGGTGGCTACTCCGGAAGGCGATACTCTCAGAACTTCAGAGATTACCCCGGCTTCACAGAATCTGGTTACAATTGAGACCTCAGGAAAACTTTCAGAAAACGGTATTCTGACAGCCAGCAGTAAAATAGATTTTTCAGGAATTAATGATAATGCTTTCCGCGGCTATTTCTCACGCATAAATCCTGAAGAACGCAAACGGCTATTTGAAAGCGTAATCACCAAGGTATATGGCGGAGGAAAGATAACCGCCTGTGAAATTCTTCCTAAAAACCTCCTTGACACTTCCAAGCCGCTAAAAGCAAACATAAGCTATATAACCACCAATATCCTGGCAAAAGAAAACGGTCTGGCACTGATGCCGGCACCATTTCTCAGTAAAGTTCTCGGACTGGTGAATAATATCTATTATTCGGCAGATCTGGAAAAACGACGCTTCCCCTTAGTACTTGATTTTACCTCCGGAGTCAAAGAAGATGTTAAAATAAGTATTGAAAAAGGAATAAAAAAGATTCTGTCTCTGCCGGTATACAGCCCGGTAAAATCTGAGCAGCTTCTCTGGACCAGATCTCTGGCACAGGTTAAAAATAATATCATAGGCAATAACACATTCATGATTAAAAGCACCGAGTTCAGCTCCAGTGAGTACAATGAACTCAAGAAAGCCTTGAATATAATCGAGTATAACAGCAGGAAAAAACCGGTTCTGGCTGTCAACCAAAAACTGCCGCAGGTAGTTGAACAGGTCAAGAACTTTGATATCCTGGCCAACAGCAATATTACTTATAATATGCTTTCAAAAACTGGTTGGGAACGAGTTGAAGAAACCAGCAAAAAAATTCTCACCTATGCCGGTAAAAAAGACAACTCAGAAATACTGATCAATTATAATCCCATATGGGAAGATGTTGAAATAGTGGATGCCAGCATCACCTCAAAAGACGGGCAGATGCAGACTATCAACAAAAAAGAGATAAATATTATGGATCAGGACTGGAACGGTCTGGCTCCGCGCTATCCGGGCGGCAAAACACTTGTAGCCTCGCTGCCAAGCGTTGAGATTGGCAGCACTATTGACTATAAAATAAAGCATATCTATAAAAATCGTCCATTTTTCAGCATGGTTGAACCTTTCGGATCTTTCAATCCTCTAAGCAAATCCGTAACTATAAACGGTCTTGACGAACTCAATGTTCAATCAATGTGGAATGGGCCGGAGACGAAATTTGACCGAGAGCACAGTATATTCCGCTGGAATATGAGTAATCTTCCTATCAAAAAAGAACTGTTTCTGCCACCGAGCAGCTCATTTCTACCTACAGTTGCAGTTAGCAATGGTAACTGGTACAGTTATACCCGTGAAATACTGAAAGCTTTCAGTTCTGCCGCCGAAAAACAGGTAAATTCAGAAAAACTGGCTACCGAACTTACCAAGGATATAAACGATCCCATCAAACGTATCAGTGTCATAAGAGATTACATTGCAACCAATATTCGTCTTGCTGGCCCCACATTCGCCAGTCTGCCGTTAACCTCCATCAGCCCTGCAGATATAACATTAAAAGAAGGTTACGGCAACACAACCGATAGAGCAATACTCTTCTATGCCATGCTCAAAGCAATCGGTGAAAATCCAAAATTCTACATAACTACCCCCTTCAAAGCAGCTGAAGGTCTAAAAACACCAATATTGGAAAATCCTCAGGAAGATCTTCTGCAGGAGGTTCTCATCAAACTCGAACACAGTAACGTACCTATCTGGCTAAACGACACCTCCGAATATGCTCAGCTGGGAACAACGCCTAATATTGGTAATATTGTACTTAATCTGCAAACCAGTCATTTTGAAGAAATAAAAGTCTATGATTCATTTATGCCGGAGGTTGATTCATATTATTTTGTCGATCTCAATGACAAAGCAGATGCTACCATCAAAGTGAAAAAAGAATTCTTCGGTAATCTCTTTGAAGCAAACAATAAAATGTTCAGCCACATGACACCTGAAGAGAAAAAAATCTTCTATCAGGAAGAACTAACAACTATAGCCCAGGCTGCAACTGCGGCAAGTGAACTGAGTATTGATTTTGATTCCTATCCAGGGAATATTTCTTATTCAGCAAATATCCCGAAATTCGCCATTATTGATAATGAATTTCTCTACTTTAATTTACCCAAAACTCTTGGCAGAATCTTCAATCTACGCTCTGATACGCGGGAAAACCCCCTATATATAGGTGAAAATATAAAACGTAAAATTCATATTCTTATCGCCTTACCAAAAAATTACCGGGCACCGGTAATAGCGCCGGCAAATATGAAATGGAATTCACCCATGTACAACGGCAATGTAGATGTTGAGTCGCTTCTTATTACTCCGCTGGCATTAAAATCCGGAAATGTAATTATGCCGATAAACACTCTGCGGGATGACTTAAATACAACCCTGCTCAATTCACGTAACGCTTTATATATAACCATGTCGGCAAAAATAAGTCCCGCGCTCTATCCTTCTGCACTTTATCCACAGGTATTAGCGATACAGAATAAGCTCTTCTCACCGGCAGCTCAGGAAATAATGCTTAAAAATGAAAAGTCTGCTGATAATGAATAGACCGGAAAAATTATTCTTTATTCATAAAAAGAGAACCATATAATACTGTTGTGTTAATAAACCTTAACCCTATAATAAATATAATATCGTGGAAACTAGCACTTAAACCCGAGAGATCGTATTCAACCAGTAATAATTAGGAGCAAAATTTGGCGGAATCACTCAAAGAGACTATAGACTGCATACTGCAAAAACTCGCTTCAGAGTTCGTATATCGAAAACTTGGCATTTGTTATGATTATCCGACTTTTGATAATAACTTTCCTCTTAAAAGTCTCCCTAAGGCCGATGAAGTATGCAATAACATTCCTGACAGCAGCGGTAAAACAACCGGTATGTATAATTGTGCACTAAATAATGCTCTACTTTTTGACGGCCTGGCAGACCGATTCGAAATCGGGTTCGGATCTGAACAGGATGACCTAATACTCGACCGACTTATAGGCGGCACCATTCGCCTTGGAACAGTTGCACCGAAAAATGTTATTGTCCGCGGCCTTACCGGCGATGGCAGATATTTCTATCAGGATACAGATCTTGAAACCGCTCTTTTCTGGGCCTTTACAGCTTGGCGCACCGTAAATACTACTACTGTTGCAATCGACAGTCAGCAGAAGATTATCAACATCTCATCACGCTGGATAAATAAACTCAACAATAGAGAATATCAGCCAGGCGAAAATAATGACCCTGCCGATATAACATCATTAAAAGATAAAATCATACTCTCAGGTATTTTAGCTGTATGTTCTGCGATAGTTGACCAGAATGCCTGGCATAAGGAATTTTTACGTGTTTTCCCTGAAAAAATAGATATTCCTGAAGATACACCGTTAAATGATCTTTTTTCACTTCAGATCGCATTATATCTGATAAATGAAATTCTAAAAGATGAAACAAAAGTAACAGCTGTAATACCTCCAGTTTTAAACAGCATAGCGGCCTTAGCCGAAAAATATCTGGAAAACTACAAAAAACTTGATCCGGCACTGCTGGAAACAGAGTTCAATAGTGACTGGCGTGAATTTAATAGCGACCACCCGCTTCCAGCGCAACAAAGAATCATAAACGAGGAAAAAACCGTTACCGCCAGTGTTCAGAGTATGCTGATTGTAATGTTTTCCCAGAACACCGAGATTATCAATAAACATAAAGAAAATATAATAACAGCTATCCGTGAAATACCTTGGGATAAACTTGTTCTGGCCACCTCGCTGACGCCACTGGCAGCAATCCATGCCAAAGGTGTGGAACTGAAACTTTGGGACGAAAAACTCAATGAATTCACTATCAGTTTTGCTGCGGAGGAGTCTCTCGTTGCCGAATTTCTAACTCCGGATTATGATGATAAACATCAGGAGAAGGCCGGTCATATAAATTCACCCAAAAAGAAACCGGTAATTGAACTCCCCAAGGAAGAACAGAACAAACCTAATAAAAAGAAGCGCAAAAGGCGTAAGAGATCAAAATCAGGCAATACAAATAATTCACCGCAAAAAGACCAGAAATCTGCGAATGAAAACACCGAAGCAGCAACAGCAGATAATAATAATCCAAATGCGAAGACAAATAAAACACAACCCAAAAAGAATACCAGAAACCGGCGAAACCGAAGAAGACGCCCTGCCGGCGGAAATAAGACTGAAAAAAGTTAGGATTATATTGCACACTTTGATTTATTTGTTCATTTGGGTTAAAATAAATCACAATCTTGCTTTTTTATGAAGAATTCTTACATTATACCTTAGTACTGTTTTAATAGCAGCTTAATTATTTTAATATTTACGGGACACGCTATAAGCGTGTCCCGATTAGTCAGATAAATATCCGAATGTCCAGATACCTTGACGGATTAAATCCAAAACAACGTGAAGTTGCAGCAACCACAGAAGGTGCGGTACTGGCTCTTGCTGGTGCAGGCACCGGGAAGACTCATACCGTAATATCCCGAATTGCCAATATTATCGGCAGTGGCACCAGCCCTGAAAACATTCTGGCGGTTACCTTTACCAACAAAGCAGCAGCCGAACTGAAAGAAAGACTAAAAAAGAGCCTCCCGAAACATATCGACCTGAAATTACTTATCGCCTCTACTTTTCACAGCCTCGCTTTACGAATAATTCGCCGTGATGCTGAACTGATAGGCTATAAAAAGTACTTCTCAATCGCAGATCAGGGAGAGCAATATTCAATTATCCGCAAAGCAGCCAGACATGTTGTAGGGTGCTCAAAACTTCGGCCGGAAGAGATGCTGTCTGAAATAAGCCGGCTGAAAAGCAAAGGAATCGATCATAAGGAATTTGCTCTGCAGGCTATTGACGATTGGGAAATCAGCCTCGCCAGTGTCTACCGGAAATATCAGGATCAACTGCGCTTCCGAAATGCCATGGATTTTGATGATCTGCTGCTCAAATCACTTGAGCTGCTAAAAAACCACCGAAGTCCGCGCGAATACTGGCAGAACCGTTTCAGATATATTATTGTAGATGAATTTCAGGATACCAGTGGTATACAGAATGAATTTATCAGACTTCTGGCTGAAAAATGGGGAAATTTATGTGTAGTAGGTGATGATGATCAGTCCATTTATTCATGGCGCGGAGCACTGCCTGAAAATATACTGAAATTTCACCATAACTGGCGCAATGCCAAGGTAATATACCTTGAAGAAAACTACCGCTCCACCAACTCCATACTCCGCACAGCAAATGCTGTTATAAAAAACAATACCGACCGGCATGAAAAAGAACTCTGGTCAAACCTCGGCGAAGGCAACAAAGTCCGCTATATTGAATGTCATGACCAGCAGCATGAGGCAGAGTATATTGTCAATGATATCAAACGCAAAATACGTGAGGACGGGGAAAAAGCATCTAATTTTGCTATAATTGTCCGAGCAAACGCTCTAACCAGAACCTTTGAAGGCGAGCTTGCAACCGAACATATACCCTATGAAGTCATCGGTGGTCAGTCATTCTTTGATATGAAAGAGGTTCGTGATATCCTGTCATTCCTCTCAATCATCGCCAACCCGGAAGATGACGGCGCATTAATGCGAATTATCAATGTCCCCGCCCGCGGCATTGGCGAAAAAACCATCGAAAAACTTATTGCCCGTTCTCAGAAAGAACAGAAAAGCATCGGTACAATTCTTGCAGACGCAGACAAAATAGAAGGTATACCGGCCAAAGCCGCCTCGTCCTGCAAAAATCTATATAGCATGCTGCAAAAATGGCAACAGCAACTCACAGACAATGGCACAGAAAATCTGGTGGATATGATTATACGTGACAGTAATTACGCCGAAGAGGTTGAGCATCTCTACGATGACCCACTCCAGCGCGCTTCCAGAATGGAAGCCGCCAGTGCTGTAGGTGATAATTTAAGCGGTAATTCCAATATTGATCTGAGTGAATTTCTTCAGGAAGCAACACTCTCCTGGAAAGATAAAAAACAGGACAATGAACCGCAACCGCAGGAGACTGTGAAGATTATCACTATTCACTCCGCCAAAGGCCTTGAGTACCGCAATGTATATATTGCCGGGGTTGAAGAAGGTATACTGCCTCACCGTAACAGTGAAGAAGAAAATACTGTTGACGAAGAACGCCGGCTTTTCTACGTAGCAATCACCAGAGCACGTCTGGAGCTGACAATAACCCGCTGCCTCAACCGTTTGCAGCGCGGCAAACACTCCCCGCGTGAAGCCAGCCGCTTCATAAGTGAAATCCCGCCGGAACTTCTTGAAAAAGAGAACCCTTCATCATTTGACGTTGAAGAGCGAGAAGATATACTCGCTGCCATACGTGCCGCTATGGGTGGCGAATAACCAATAATCCGCCTGCAGGCAGTAAATTCATTTTATACATTATCTTTTTTATTGTTTGACATTTTTTAACATATTATAGAGAATAATAGCTTATGAAATCATAATGGGTATTATTTTCATATTATATTACCATATGTTGTGTGTTACAGCCTATATACTGCAATTTACATAGAATAGCCGGTTCAACATAATTCAGGCTGCCTGTCTTTTCGGAGGAATATAGATGAAGCTATCAGATTTTATCAGTGATGAACTGATTATTACCAATGCAAAAGCAGATTCATTTGAAAATGGAAAAGAACTCCTTGTTGATCTTTTCTGTAAAAATACCAACCATGACCCCGCACAAATAAGAGAAGCGCTTATTGCCCGTGAGAGTCTTGGCAGTACGATTATTGCTCCCGGGATAGCCTTTCCGCATATCAGAGAACCATTTCTAAAAGACTTCTATGTCGTTATCGGCTGCTTTCCGGATGGACTTACCAATGATCAGTCGGAAATTCCAGTCAATCTGGTTATCCTGTATCTGGTTCCGGAAGGCAAGAGTAATCTATACCTGAGAGTTATGGCCGCACTGACCAAGCTGATAGCAAAACCGGGAGGCGTGGATTTATTCTTACAACAGAATAATACAGGAGCCTTACTCAATCATATAAAAAACAACGATGTTCAGGTAGGAGATATTGTTACCGCGCGTGATATAATGAATACCGATTTCACCGCAATCCCTGCCGAAACAACCTTGCGTGAAGCGGCAAATATCTTTGTCAGCCAGAATATTACCGATATCTGTGTCACCGATAGTGATGGAAATTTTCTCGGTACGGTCACCACCGGTAAATTACTCAAAGTCGGAATACCTGATTATCTGCTGATGATGGACAACCTGAGCTTTCTAAAAACCTTTGAACCATTTCAGGATCTACTCAAAAATGAACAGTCAATGTCGGTAATGGAAATACTTAATAAAGAGACCCCTGCCTTCCCGCCAGAAACCCCGATGATTCAGGTAGCAGGTAAACTCGTAGACGGACATACGGAATTTGGTGTCGTATTGGACGGGAAAAAACTTCTAGGCACTATAACCAGACTGGATTTCATTCATAAAGTAGTCAGAGTATAAAGTGGCAGCATCACTGTGTAAGATATAAAGTGGCAATAAAGATAACATGATAGAAAGATTCCCATGATAATATTAGGCACAATAATTTTTGTACTTACCTATCTGGCAATAGCCTTTGAGAAAAAAATAAAGGTTGATAAGACGGCATCCGCAATAGCCGGTTCAGTACTTATGCTGCTTACAGTACTCAAAGAGCACGGACAATCCACCGGCCACAGCCAGTTCAGTGCCTGGAATCAGCACGCGGATTTTGATGTAATCTTCCTGCTTGCCGGAATGATGGTCATTGTCAATGCCCTGCGTGAAAGCGGTATATTTCAGTTTGTAGCTATCAAATGCGCCAAGCTAGGTAAAGGACGACCAATACCAATTCTTTCCCTGCTGCTTATCGCCACTGCTGTACTTTCAGCATTTCTGGATAATGTTACCACCGTACTGCTTATGGCTCCGGTTACTCTGCTGGTTGCCGCCGAGCTTAAACTAAATCCCATACCATTTCTCATACCTGAAATAATGGCCTCAAATCTTGGTGGTACCGCAACACTTATCGGTGATCCGCCAAATATTCTCGTCGGCAGTACCGCTAGTAAAATATTCGCTCATTCCGGTGACATCAGCTTCGACTTTGTCTCCTTCCTCAAAGTCATGTCACCAGCCGTAATAGTTATTATGGCTGTATTTGTGGGAGTGATAAATCTGAAGCTGAAAGGCACAATGAATGTGACCGCTGAAGAACGTGCAAGAATCATGGAACTTGACGAAATAGCCGCTATCTCTGACAGACGTCTGATGTGGACAGGACTAATTATCATGCTGATTACCCTTTGCGGCTTTATGCTGCACAGTGTAATTCATGTTGAGCCCGGAGTGATCGCAATGGGAGGCGCAGCAATGATGCTGATCGCCACCAGAGCAGATGTTGAGGAAGCTCTTGCAAAGGTCGAATGGAATACCCTCTTCTTCTTTATCGGTCTGTTTGTTGTAGTTAAAGGCGCTAGTGAAATCGGCATTCTAAAATTCCTCGGTTCAAAACTTGCGGAACTGATCGGGAACCCGGATGCGATTGCCTATATCGCTCCTATTGTAGTTTTATGGATCAGCGGCCTACTCGCTGGGATTATGAATAATGTCAGTTTTACCCTCGCGGCTCTCCCGGTTATTGAAGGACTGGCGGAAAGTTTCTACGGTCTTGGCCCTACCGGAGTCATCCCAATTCAGGCCGAATCAATGTACTGGGCTCTGGCACTGGGGGCATGTTTCGGTGGTAATCTTACTCCGGTTGGAGCTGCGGCGAATCTGGTGGTTATCAATATTGCCGAGCGAAATAACCGGGAAATAAGTTGGGGCAGTTATTTGAAGTGGGGTGTCCCTACCGCGGTAGGCTCACTGCTGCTGGCAACAGTCTACATCTGCATATTTGTATATCTGCATCATCCATTTTAATCCGCAGACCCCATAATTAACCGTATTTATACCTTCTGATGCATCTTTAATTGCTTCTTGAACATTGACAGTAACATACTTATAATTATTTATGTGTTTAATACTGCTCAGGAATAGCTATGAAATTCATCAGAAGTAATATAATTCCGGTACTACTTACCCTGACTGTAATGACAGGGTTATTTATCATTCTGTCATATATTTCCTATGATATCTACAGCCATAAGCCAAAACCTGTTCAGCTTGAGACTATGATTAAAGGCAGAATAGAAACTAAAGATTTCATCGAAAATGATACCACTCTCAGCCTGAATGAATTTTACCAGCCACCGGCTATTATTCACACCCAGCCGGAGTTACCGAAAAAACTCTTCACCACCGATGATGCTGCTCTTTATCAGTGGCTGGAATTATCTCCCCCTGAAACTGAAAATAAAAGGTAAACCATGAAAATATTTGCTATACTAAGCGATTACCGCGCTCATAAATCAGCTTCACCACGCATGCACAACACCGTGATAAAAGGTAGAAACCTCGAAAACGAATACTGTTATATTCCGCTCGAAATAAATTCTGAACAGCTTCCACAGGCACTTGCCGGTTTTAGAGCGCTAAACTTTGCCGGAGCCAATGTAACCATACCCTATAAAGAAAAGGTGGGAGAATTTCTTGATGAAATCTCCGATAATGCCAGACAGGCTGGTGCAGTAAACACCATAATACGTCGTGACAACCGATTAATTGGTGATAATTCGGATATAGGGGGATATATTGATTCTCTCACAATCAACGGAATCTTTCCAAAAGACAAAACAGTATGTCTTCTTGGTAACGGAGGAGCCGCCCGCGGACTTATAGTAGGTCTGAAAAATGCGGGAGCCCGTAAAATCATAATTGCCGGCAGAAGCCGTGACAAAGCTGTAGCGCTTGCTAATGAATTCGCTGTCAGTGCCACCACAATTACAGAAATTTCAAAATTAACAGATAATATTGATATCATCACCAACGCCACTGCCGTCAGTACCGCTGAAGAATCTCCGGAACTTGCAGCAGCCATAAATTCACTGAATTTCACCGGTCTGGAAGGTGTCGTCGACATCAATTATGGTAGAGACAATTCATTCTGGGAAGCTCTTGCCGGCAGAACCGGAGCCAAATTTGTTGATGGACTGCCGATGCTGGCACTTCAGGCACGTATCAGTTTTCAGATGTGGACAGAAATCCCGGTTACCAAATCAGAATATCTACAAGCTCTAGGAATTCAATATCAGGATGAATAAAGAAAATACACCGGATCGGAGTATCTATTTCAACACTTCATCTCAACTTTACTCCAATGTTTTTGACGATATATATTTTTCAACTTCCGGAGCGGAAGCTGAATCAGAACATGTGTTCATAAACGGAAACCAGCTCCCTCAACGCTTTTGTAATACCCAGAATTTCACCATTGCCGAAGCCGGTTTCGGTACCGGCTTGAATTTTCTCAAAACCCTGCAGTCCTGGTTAAAAAATTCCCCGAATACTGCAAAACTCACCTATATCGCTTTTGAACTTTACCCTCTGGAAAGCGGCATATTACGGCAGGCACAGCATTCATGGTCTGCACTTAAAGAGTTCGCTGACATCTTTCTCGGCATATACCCACAACTGCCGACTGCTGGTTTTACCCTAGATTTTCCAGAACTTCGTACATCACTCCAGCTTTATATCGGTGATATAAACGAACAGATAGCGACAGTTAATTCAATGGTTGACGCTTGGTTTCTTGACGGTTTTGCGCCTTCAAAGAATCCGGAAATGTGGACAGACAGACTCTTCAGCAATATGCAACGGCTAAGCCACTCCGGCAGTACTACTTTCGCAACCTATTCTTGTGCCAGAATGGTCAGAAACGGACTTGAAAATCATAATTTTACTATCTTTAAATCACCCGGATTCGGCAATAAAAAATATATGCTTCAGGGTACTTATCGCTAAAATAAGTTTACCGTAGATTATTTTCAAAAAGCGTAACAATTAAGTATTGCCACTGCTAAGCAGTTACACCACGAATTATCTCTATTTCCACAACTTATATACTTCATAATTTAAAAAGCGGCAACCATTCAGACCCGTTGCCGTCCTCTAAGCGCATATTCCAGAGAACTCGGAGCCGTAGCTTCCAAATCAGTTCCGGAAGCAAGCCCGCGTGCCAGCCGGGTAACCCGCACCTCTTTCCCTGTGCCCTCAATAGCTTCAGCGATATATGTAGCTGTAACATCACCCTCAGTTGTAGGATTCAAAGCAAGTATAACCTCTCTAATCTCGGTCTTTTCAATACGCTGCAGCAACTCAGCCAGCCGCAAATTCTCCGGACCCATACCAGCAGCAGGATCCAGACGTCCCTGCAGAACATGGTATACCCCGTCAAAGCCACCACATTTCTCCAACGCAATAATATCCCGCGGAAGCTCAACAACACAGACAAGGCTCTGATCGCGTTTATAATCACTGCAGATATGACAGAGTTTACCTTCCGCCACATTATAACACTGCTGACAGGCACGGATATTCTTCTTTACATCACGAATAGCAACCGCCAGTCCCATCGCCTCTTCCCGGGCAGAAGCCAGAATATGAAATGCCATACGCTCCGCACTTCTTCCACCTACTCCCGGAAGCTCTGCAAATTTATCAATAAGAGTCTGCACTGAATCAGGATACAGTTTTGCCATATTTTCCTCTATACATATTTAAGCTAATCATTACAATCAACTATTATTATATAGACTCTGCCGGATGGTGCAAAAGAAATGACAAAAGAAAAAATTCTCCTCTTTGCCGGTACTGCCGAAACTTCAGAGATTACCTGTCAGCTTCTTGCTTGCAAATACACAGTGACAGTATCTACAGTCAGTGATGATAAATTACTACTGAGTGAACAACTGCCGATAACCCGTATTACCGGAGGTATGAACAGTGCTGAAATAACCACTTATCTATTAAAGGAAAAATTTTCAGCGGTTATCTGTGCCGTACATCCTTATGCCGCTACAGCCAGAGAGAATATTATATCTGCCTGCGCCGCTACCGACACCCCGCTATATTTATATATTCGCAAAGATTCAGAACTACCGCAAAACATAAGTTCCAAGTTACTCTATGCTGAAAATCACCAGCAGGCTGCTGATATCGCTGCCAATATTAGCGGAAATATTCTGCTCACGACCGGCTCGCGTAATTTAACACCCTATATGCAGCGGATACCGAACGCAACAACAAGAATTTATGCTCGTGTACTCAACTGTAAAGCATCTGCAAATGCACTTGAGGATGCCGGAATTAAACCTGAAAATTCTATTCTGGCTCGAGGACCGTTCTCCATAACCGCCAATATTCAGCATATTACCCGCCACAACATAAAGATACTCATTACTAAAGACGGCGGCAAGCAAGGGGGAACCCCAGAAAAAATAACCGCAGCAGAACAAACCGGCTGCACCCTGATACTTATCACCAGACCTGAATCGCATCATAATTTTTATACCGACATTAACCGGCTTGTCTCCGATTTACAAGGCAAAATACCTGGTACCCGCACACCTGATTTTTCATAAAGTATAATTTTAAAAATTACCTTGACAAATATAGATAGTTGCATAAAATGGAAACCATATTGCTGAATAAATAATTTTACACAAGGGTAAAATATGAATGCCAGTGCCGCTACTGAAGGCAGAGCCAAAATCTTCAAAGCTCTCTCTCACCCCAGCAGAGTATTTATTGTTGAAGAGCTGATAAAGGGGGAACGCTGTATCTGCGAATTTGCAGATATTCTTGATATTGATAAGTCCACAGTTTCAAAACATTTTTCCATACTAAAAGAAGCTGGTATTATTAATACCGAAAAACGCGGAACCTCAGTAATCTGCACCCTGCGACTGCCTTGTATTAAGAATTTTTTCTGCTGTACAGCCGAAATGCTCAAAGAATAATTTTTTTGCTTTTATAGTTGCTTAATTGGCAAACAAAGAAACTAACACCACTCTAACATATTGGATATTATCATGAATGGGATATTTGCTATTTTCACCAAACTGGCTGACCAAATTACCTACAATCTTCTTACTTTCAGTCCTGAAAGTAAACTTGGCAGCAGCATACATTTCTTTATCGAGGATGTAACCAAAATACTGGTTCTGGTAGTAATACTCATATACCTTATAGGTCTGGCACGGGCGACACTCGATATTGAAAAGGTTAGAGATTACCTTCAGGGCAGACACAGGTTTACCGGATATTTTCTGGCAGCTGTTTTTGGAGCAGTGACCCCATTCTGCAGCTGCAGCAGTATCCCGTTGTTTCTGGCTTTTACCGCAGCAAGAATTCCAATTGGAATCACAATGGCCTTTCTTATTACCTCGCCAATTGTAAATGAGGTAGCGGTACTGCTGCTGGGAAGCATGCTGGGATTGAACTTTACAGTTGCCTATATTGCAGTGGGATTATTTGCCGGGATCATTGGCGGCTACTTTTTCGACCGCATAAAAGCGGAACGCTATCTTACCCCTTTAGGCAGCAAATCACTGGAGATGGCTGAAAAATCTACCCCCGCGTGCACTGATGCCGCCGGAACTTGTTCCTGCTCAACAACTACAGCTTCAACTACAGATACAACCCGTAAAAGCTGGTCGGAGCGGCACAACTTCGCCAAAAACGAGGTTAAAGAAATTGTTGGAAGAATCTGGAAATGGGTTCTTATCGGTATTGCTGTCGGAGCAGTATTCCATGGCTTTGTACCGGCAGACTGGGTAGAAAAATACCTGGGACAAGGCAGCTGGTGGAGCGTTCCCGCAGCCAGCATTCTCGGAATACCTTTATATTCAAATGCTACCGGAGTAATTCCAATTGCCGAATCAATGTTGAATAAAGGTGTGCCGGTAGGTACAACTCTATGTTTCATGATGAGTGTTGTCGGCGCCAGTTTCCCTGAATTCATACTGCTTAAGCAGGTAATGCGAACAAAGTTACTGATTATATTCTTTGTTTTGCTTCTGGTTATTTTCACCCTTGTCGGCTGGTTCTTTAATTTCATTGCGCCGGTTCTGCAGATACATCTATAAAAAAATCTTAGCTTAAGGAGATCCTCCCAATGTCAACCTACTGTTTATGCCCCAAAACAAGCTGCCCCAACCATGGAAACTGCCAGGCCTGTGTTCTCAAACATCGGGCCAAAGACGAAGTGCCTTCATGTTTTTTCGGAGAGGTCAAAGAACGCATTACCGATAAATCATTTTCCAACTTTGCCCGTTACAAAGGCTTTTATAATAATTAATCCAATATTACAATATATTTTATAAGGAGATA
Organism: Planctomycetota bacterium; assembly: GCA_963677015.1. GTDB lineage: Bacteria > Planctomycetota > SZUA-567 > SZUA-567 > SZUA-567. The sequence continues at coordinate 29,960 of OY781533.1, read as the reverse complement.
ATAATGAAAATTGAAATTTTAGGTGGTGGCTGTCAAAAGTGTGACACCTTAAAAAAACTGACTCAGGAAGTAGCAGATGAACTGAACATCAATTATGAAATTGAAAAAGTAACCGATATGGTAAAGATTATGGAATACCAGGTAATGATGACTCCGGCTCTGGTCATTGATGGCGCAGTAAAACATTCAGGATCAGTCCCCAGTAAAGAGCAGATTAAAATTATTCTTGAAGGCTGCTGTTAATTTAATGCTATTTTATCATTAGTCTAGGATGAGTATTTACTTTAATAATAAGAATCTATACAGTGAAAGTTATTCTTTCACTGTATAATAATATTATCTTGTATGAACAATAAGGTTAACAGTCAAAGAGTTATAGTTAATCATTATTTTGATAAAACCAGACGGTAAGAATATATTTTTATTATCAACATTAATCAGATAATATTTGCTAAATTAAATTTTTATTCTATAATTTTCAGATATTCGTGTACACAGTAGTTTTTGCAACTACTGTTTTTTTTATTTTTATCTCTTATAAATGAGGCTGACAATGATTAATTTCTTAAGAAACTACTTCGAGTTCGAGAAACACGGTGCAAACTTCAAAACTGAAATTTTGGCCGGTGTTACCACCTTCGTCACCATGGTCTATGTACTTGCAGTTGCCCCTGACATGCTTGCCAAAACCGGAATGGACAAAGGAGCGGTATTTACTGCTACCGCAATAGGTGCTTTCTTTGGTACCAGCTTCATGGGACTTATCGCAAAACTGCCTGTTGCTCTCGCCCCCGGTATCGGGCTTCTCGCCTTCTTTACTTATACGGTCTGTCTTACACTCGGCTACAGCTGGCAATTTGCGCTCACAGCAGTCTTCATTGAAGGTATCATCTTTGCCATCATGTCGGTACTCAATATTCGCGAAATTATTTTCAATGCAATACCTGCTTCTTTAAAATATGCAATTTCGGTAGGTATCGGCCTCTTTATAACCTTTATAGGACTGGAAAATTCCGGACTGGTCGTTGACAGTCCCGCTACTCTGGTTACGCTCGGAAATCTTCATAACCCAGCAGTAATCATAACCTTAATTGGTCTGGTCATAACCAGCATACTCCTTATCTGGAGAGTACCGGCGGCAATTCTGCTCGGCATTATCATGTCTGCTATTATCGGTATCTTCCTTGGCGTGACCAAAATTCCTGAAAATGGAATTTTCTCCACTCCACCATCAATTGCTCCTATCTTTGCGAAGTTTGAATGGCACAGTATCTTTACCTTTGATATGCTGGCTCTGCTTATAACCTTCCTCTTTGTTGATGTTTTTGATACCATCGGTTCGTTGATCGGTATTACTTCAAAAGCAAACCTCATGGGAAAAGACGGCAAACTCCCTCGAATCAAACAGGCACTGCTCAGTGACTCGCTGGCGACTATTACCGGAGCAGTACTTGGTACCTCTACGATTACCGCCTACGTTGAAAGTGCTTCCGGTGTTACCGCCGGCGGTAAGACCGGGTTCACCGCTATGGTGGTAGCAGTATTATTCCTGCTGGCCCTCTTTATCAGCCCATTCTTTCTGATTATCCCAAGCGCCTCAACCGCAGCGGCTCTGATTCTGGTCGGTCTGTTTATGATGGCTCCGGTAACCCAGATCAATTTCCATGATTATACCGAATCCATACCGGCATTTCTGACAATTGTTCTTATTCCGCTAACTTACAGCATCGCAGATGGTATCGCTGTCGGCTTTATCTCATACGTACTGCTTAACCTTCTCAGCGGCAACCACAAACATCTTACTCTTGCCATGTATGTACTAACTGTTATTTTCTCACTAAAACTTTTCCTCTAATAATTAAACCTATAACTTATAGTAAAACCCCGGCGGTATATACCGCCGGGGTTATTTATTAATAATTTTAAAAAACACTACTTCGGCCTGAAACGATTAGTAAGCGGCAACCGCCTATCCTTGCCGAAAGCCTTCGGCGTCACTCTAGGACCAATAACACTCTGACGCCGCTTGAACTCTGCCCGATCGGTAAGAGTAATAATTTTCCGCACTACTTCACGATCATAACCCTGCTCCACGATCTCCGGATAAGTCATATCATGCTCAACATACAGTTCAAGGATCGGATCAAGAATCGGATAATCAGGTAATGACTGCCTGTCTTCCTGATCAGGACGTAATTCAGCCGAAGGAACCCGCACAATAGTTGATACCGGTATCACTTCACATTTATGAAGCTCATTAACATAATATGAAATACCCCAGACATCGGTCTTGAGCACATCTTTGATTGCCGCATAACCGCCAGCCATATCACCATACAGAGTACCATATCCTACTGCACTTTCACTCTTATTTGAGGTATTAAGCAGCAACAGACCAAATTTATTCGAAATAGCCATTACATATACCGCCCGTATTCTTGCCTGCAAATTCTGCGCTGTAATATCCTCCGGGTCTTTTCCCGGTTCAGCAGTAGCAAATACCGGAGCCAGTACCTCTTCAAAAGCGGTAAAGGGTTTCTCAATAGCCAGAGTTTCAAAGCGGATATCAAGATTCTCAGCAAGAATTCTAGCATCATCACGGGTATCATCAGAAGAATATCTGCTGGGCATGGTAACACCGAATACATTTTCCTTACCAAGCGCGTCAACCGCAATAGCAGCTGTCAGTGCAGAATCAATTCCGCCTGAGAGTCCGACTATCACCCCTTTAAAACCATTTTTACGAACATAATCGCCAACACCCAATACCAGAGCGCCATATACATCGGTATATTTTGCTTTTTCAACCGGCGGACAGAGTCCAATAGCAGGTCTCACCCCTTCATTTACCGGGATTTTTAAAGTCTCAACTTTACGCGCCGAAGGCCGAATTTCATTCTTCGGAGTCGCCGTAGTATCAAAATAAAGAATATCCTCTTTAAATGAAGCAGCTTTCGTCAGGATATTGCCTTCAGGATCCATAACCAGGCTCGCACCATCAAAGACCAGTTCATCCTGACCGCCTACCAGATTACAGTATAGCAAATAAGTATTCTGCTTTTTACAGATATTACTGAATACCTCAACGCGTGATTCTTCTTTTGTTTTATGAAAAGGACTGGCTGAAAGACAGGCAATTATTCCGGCTCCATTCTCGGTCTCATCCTTTATAGGGCCAAGTTCCTCCCAGGCATCTTCACAGACAACAACACCGCAGATATCATCACCGATCTCAAGGTTAAGTCCGGTGGTACCCTCTGTGAAATAACGTTTCTCATCAAACACGGCATAATTCGGGAGCAGGCACTTATAATACTCTTTAACCAGAACACCATTTCGCACCAGCCCTGCGGTATTGCGCGGCCTCTCTCCGGGTTTTACCGAAGGATATCCAATAAGTGCAGTACCTTTTATCTGAGGAATCAGTTTATCCACAACCGCTTTTGTCTCATGAATGAATCCAGGTTTAAGAAGCAGATCCTCAGGAGGATAACCGGTAAGTGTCATCTCCGGGAAAATAACCAGATCAGGTTTAAATTCATCCACCTGCTCCATTATATCTAAAATTTTCTGTGCATTTCCTTCCAGATCACCTACAGTAGTATTAATCTGAGCCAAAGCATAACGAGCCATAATATTGCCTTTTCGTATATAATCACCTTAAAATACGTATATAATTATATCTACAATATACCAGTAGTCAATAACAGAGCAGCCACTGCTTTTATAGCTGGCGGCTGCTCAATAATTAATGTTAGCAATCTAATTCTACCGGTCTTCTAAAGTTTTAAAATCACTCTCAAAACCGCCGGTATACATAGCACGAGGACGGAAAATTCGGTTATTCTCCATATATTCAATTATTCTGGCCGTCCAGCCTGCAGTTCGGGCGACCGCAAAGACAGGTGTAAACATATCCTGAGGTATTCCCAGACAACCGTATACTATCCCGGAGAAATAGTCAACATTAGGGAAAATACCCTTCTCCTTACCGAGTGTCTCCGTAACTTCATGCTCCAGCAGCCTGGCAATATTATAATACTTCTGTGCCTGTGGATCATTCTTCGCCAGATACTCCGCCAGCGGCGCCAGAATTCGTGCCCGGGGATCATAAGCTTTATATACCCGGTGACCAAACCCCATAACCTTGCGTTTGGTTTCCCGGCTTACCCGGTACCATTCCTTCACATTCTCTTCAGAGCCTATCTCTTTAAGCGTCTTGAGCACCTGCTCATTAGCCCCGCCATGCAGTGGCCCATTCAATGCTCCAATACCCGCGCCGACTGAAAAATAAATATCAGAAAGGGTTGAAGCAACGACCATCGACGCAAATGTACTTGCATTCATTCCGTGATCTGCATGCAGAATAAGCGCAACATCCATTATTCTCTCTTCTACAGGAGTAGGTATTTTACCTGTTACCATATACAACAGGTTAGCAGCATGTGAAAGGTCTTCACTCCATTCAATCGGTATATGTCCCTGACGTATACGTGAAATAGCCGCGGTAAGAGTGGATATTGCCGATATCAGATGAATACAGGAACTCATACTCTTACCATCATCCATACTCGGTCTTGCACTGACAGGTTTCACTTCGGAACGCTTTTTGAACTCATAGATCGCCCGTTCCTCACCACGAGGATTTTCTTCCTGCGGGATAGCATCCTCATCGGTACCAATGACATCATCATCATCATCATTTACCGCTACCGCACCTTCCAGGTCACGCCAATTCAAACGCTGCCTCAGCATATTCACACCAATACGTAATGATGCCATAGGATTCATTTCCTGAATCGGGAACCCCATCATAAGACGTAAAGAATTAGGAATTTTTCTGGCTTCAATCAATTGTCTGTTGAATTGTTCCAGTTCATCTTTTGTCGGTAAACTGCCATTAAGCAGAAGATAAGAAACCTCTTCATATGTGCAGTAGGCACAAAGATCGAAGATATTATAGCCTCGGTATACCAGCCAACCCTTGCGCCCGTTAACATAACCAATCTTGGTCTCACAGGCAATTGCCCCTTCCAGTCCCGGTCCGACAGTTGTCTGTACCGGCCATTTCAAAGGCTGAGTCATTTCTGGCTCCGGCTCATTATCGGTTTCTCTGAAGGCCTGTTCTTTGGCTTTAAGAATAACCTCGGTAATATCCTTGGTTTTGTCAAATAAAGACCTGTGCGGCATATCTGTTTCCTCCTTTTTTAATTCGCCCGGCTGACGTTTTCTGCTATTCTCATATTTCAAATAACTAACATCTGCCAGTCAGGTTGATAATTTACCGGATCTTCCTGCAGCAGTATACAATACCAAGCCAAAATCAAGCCGCAGTTATCCTAAGGATCGGATTACAATCCAATACCCGATAAATTTGTATTATAATTACAGAGTACTCCTAATCTCCTTCACATTATCCAATCACTTGTGATGAGATTATAATCGATAAAATATTCAGACTTATAATAAACAGGATAAATACAGACTACATTTCAGGACGAAAATTAATCTGCCAGAGAGAGAGAGTTCTCTATTTTGCCGGAATATGAGAAAATCCCAGCTGACATCTGAATATATGCTCATTTTTTGAGCGTAGAATTTTACTGATAGCATAATATCAGTATTAAAATCAAAAGTATTATACCCTAAAATACATATTTGTCAATATTTTTTATCGCTGAGTGTCAAAAAACTCATTTTTCGCGACGGCATAACGAATATTAATATTACTGTTAACAGTATCAGCGCTCACGGCACAGCACGCCTAAAAGATATTATAACTCGTATAATACCAAATAAATAAAAGCGATATAATAAATTTCAGCAGGTTATTAATTAAACGACCAGTCAGGCTGATATTTTCTGGTCACATTTCGTAGATAAGTGGTTATTTCACGTGAATTATTCAGCTTCATAACATCATCAACAATAGCTTTTGCCTCATCCATTGTAATTGAACGTATAAGCTTCTTAACCTCCGGTATAAGTGGGGGACTCACAGAAAAATGTTTTAACCCCATACCCAGTAAAAGGAATGTAAATAAAGGATCACCGGCAATTTCACCACAGACACTTACCGGCTTATTATGTTTGGCACCGGCCTTGATCACATTTAGCAGAAGTTTGAGAACAGCCGGATTGGTAGGGCTGTAAAGATTTGCCACATGCTCATTTGTCCGGTCAACCGCAATCACATACTGCGTCAGATCATTGGTACCAATACTGAAAAAATCACAGACATCCATATAACTGTCAATATCAATTGCGACTGAAGGAACTTCAATCATAATACCGATAGGCATTGCAGGATCGAATTCGATTCCTTCCTCATCCAGAATTTCCTGTTCTTTTCTGACCAGCTGAACGACATATTCCACCTCTTCACGACAACTGATCATAGGCACCATAAGATTGACCCGACCCAATGCACTAGCACGACAGATAGCCCGTATCTGTGCCCGGAATAATTTTGGATGACGTGCGCAATACCTTATCGCTCTACACCCCAGAGCAGGGTTGCGTTCATTTAGCAAAGCTTTATCATCACTTCCTATATTCTTTTCTAAATGAAAGAATTTATCCGCCCCCAGATCTAATGTACGTATAGTTACCTTCAGTTCAGGCATATTCTCTACCGCCTGTCTGTAAGCCTCCATATGCACCTCTTCATCAGGTACGGTATCAGAATTAATATACAAAAATTCTGTACGGTACAAGCCGATACCTTCACCTCCGGTACGGGTTACCGCATCTATCTCACTGGGAAATTCCAGATTCGCACTTACCCGCACCCGGTTACCGTCAATAGTCTCGGCCGGCAGATCTTTCTCACCAATAAGCGATTCTTCAAATACATGAAAATCACTTGCCAGTGCTTCATAAGTCTCCAGAGTTCCGGCATCAGGATTGATAATAACCAACCCTCTGTTACCGTCGACGATAACAGTATCACCACTGGAAACATCACTGGTGACAGTCTCCAGTCCGACAACCGCCGGTAATTCACGTGATCTGGCTATAATAGCGGTGTGGCCGGTCATACCACCGACATCGGTACAAAAACCAATTATATGCTCTCTGTCCATTGAGGCTGTCTGAGTTGGCGTGAGATCATGAGCAATAACAATGACCTGGCGATCCAGCTGCTTCAGATCTTCTTTACGCTCACCCAGAAGAGCGCGGAGCAACCGTCTTTCAATATCATGAAGATCACTTATACGCTGCGCGAGATAGTCATCATCTATCTTGGAAAAAGCTTTCTCATATTTCCGTAATGAACGGCTAACAGCGTATTCAGCAGAAAACCGGTTTTTACTGATTCTATTCAATACCTCCTGATGCAGTGAAGCATCATCAAGGATAAGGATATGAGCATCAAAGATTGGAACCGCTTCCGAACCAATGGCATCACTCTTGATTTTAGCCTGAAGCTCTCTTATATCCTCTTTAGCATTTTCAACAGCGGTATGGAAACGATCGGATTCATCATCAATTTCACTGACAGAGATAAACCTTCGCGGTATTACGGATTCTTCGTTACCGAGCACAAAAGCTTCACCAATGGCAAATCCTGTAGATACCGGTATACCCTTCAACACTTCCATACTAATGTCTTCCTATAACATTTTACCAGTAACACGAGCAAACATGAAATAATGAGCATATATTATAAAATTAATTTATAATATTATAAAGATATACCTGTTTTTTGTCAATAACCAATTATAAAACATGTAGTTATAATAATATAAAAATACACTTGCGTAACAAATCTCAAAATATATATAGTAGCTCTGACTTTTATCTGTATACTAGTAGCACCAAAGACTTAACAATCATCACAACCACTAGATAACGAGGAAGCGGATTTGGAAATAATAAACCCTCTACCCAGACATATTGCTGTTATAATGGATGGCAACGGCAGATGGGCTCAAGCCAGAGGTTTGGAACGCAGTGAAGGACATGCTAAAGGCGTTGAAACACTGAGAAATATGCTCAAACTTTGTAAAAAATACGGCATAGACTATCTCACCGCCTATGCCTTTTCTACCGAAAACTGGAAACGCCCCAAAGAAGAAGTTAGTACGCTAATGCTGCTTCTGGGAGAATACCTGAAAATTGAAACCGAAAAATTATACTCTGAAAAAATCCAGTTGCGTATTATCGGTGACACCACACTCATGCCGGCAGAGCTTGAGCGTGCACTACAGGAATCAGTTGCGTATCTGGCGGTCCCAGAGCACAAAAGAGTACTGACTCTGGCTTTAAGTTATGGCGGACGTGATGAAATAATTCGAGCCGCTAGAGCAATAGCAGAGGATATCACAAATAATAAAATAACCACTGCTGATATCACTGAAGACTGTTTCAGCCGCTACCTTGATACCTCCGGCATACCCGATCCGGATCTGCTTATACGAACCGCAGGTGAACTGCGCCTGTCAAACTTTCTGCTCTGGCAGTTAAGTTATGCAGAACTGTACGCGACCAGGACATTATGGCCCGATTTTTCCGAAACTGATTTTGTAGAAGCACTGCATAACTTCAGCTCCAGAACCAGAAAGTTTGGAAACGTCCCGCATGCAGATGAAAACTGATAATTCAATAACTTACTTAAGAGATATACAATTTTGACCATAATGCACTTACAATATTAAAGACAATTATAAAAACGAAAAAAATATTTCTTTACAGATTATCCATAAGAGCTTACTATTGACATTATTGTGCAGATTTAGCTTAAATATTTATTAAATTAATAATTAAAACTACTAATAGATTGGAGTAAAATCCTTATGCTGGGGATGCGTTTGATACTTGGTGTGCCACTATTTTTCCTGATGATCGGCTTTGTCTGGCTTGATGCGCGAATTGGCAGTGCCTGGGCTCTTACTCTTTTTCAGGCTTTTTTCTGCAGTTGGGCGGTTGCCGAATATTACCGCCTTGCCCGCATCCAAGGTCACAGACCATTCACCATCCTTGGTATTGTCTCGTGTTTTCTACTCTATATTGTCCAGCAGCTGAATACTATTCACCCTCCTGCAGCAGGTATTATAGGTTATGACTGGATCCTGTACGCTGTTTTTATAATTGCAGCCATGCTTTATCAACCTGTTTTCAGATGTACCGATAAAGCTCTGGGTAACATAGCCACCACTATTTTCGGCGTTACTTATTTCTGGACCCTGCTCTCATTTCTGGGAAGAATGCGTTATCTGGAGGTCAAACACGGCTGGGAATATGATGGACTGGAGTTTGTCTTTATCTTCTTTTGCGGAAGTAAAATCTGTGATATCTTCGGACTGCTTGTTGGTAAGCGCTTCGGTTATCACAAACTCTGGCCTTCAATCTCTCCCAAGAAAAGCTGGGAAGGATTTATCGGGGGAATGCTGGCCAGTATCGGACTCATAGCGATTGTAATACTCTTTCACCCTGATTCCGCGATCGCAGCTATAGGCTGGGCCAGAATGCTGCCGCTTGGCGTTCTACTCGCCTGTCTGGGACTAATGGGTGACCTGGTGGAATCAGCATTCAAACGTGAAGCTCAGATGAAAGATGCCGGCAACTCGCTACCCGGTTACGGTGGCATAATGGATCTTCTCGACAGCCTGATCCTCAATGCCCCGGTAACTTATATTTATCTTGTTGCTATCGGCGGTGCCAGACCGGCATTATTTAATTAATTATTATTTCTATATTCATTAAATATTAAAGAGAAGCCGAAGCTTCTCTTTAATATTTTTCACCATAAAAAGCTACAGCTGTTATTTATAAATAGAAATCGCACACGGCAGCTAAGCCCCGATCAGCGGCAAGATTATACTAAAGCGCACCGTCATTCCATCCGGAAGATTCTCTACCAGCATCTTGCCCCCATGAGCTTTTACAATATCCATACTTATTGACAGACCCAGACCGGTTCCCTGCTCCTTGGTTGTATAAAATGATTCCCAGACCTTATCCAGAACCGCCTGCGGTATCGCTCCTCCATCATTCTCAATGATAATTCTGCCTTTATCATGCTCACGTAAGGTTCGTATACGCATATTACCCATAAAATCGCCATGAGTCTTATCAAGTATAGCTTCACAGGCATTGACGATAATATTGACGACAACCTGATCCAACTGATTGGAATTTGCAAGTATGACCAGCGGTTCACTACTAAGATCAGTATTTACCTTAACATTATTCTTGAGCTTGGCATGACAGATTTCCAGAGAATTCGCCACACAGTCATTAAGTGAATACCTGACCTTTTCATCAGAATTGTCCCGCCGGTAAAAACTCTTAAGATTACTGATAATTTTATTGATACGGAAAACATTATTCTTCATGGATTCTATCATCTGCGGAAATTCTTCCAGAACATAGGAGAGAAATTCTTTATCCTTGAAGTCCCCGTCAATAGCCGACTGCACCAGCGGTTCAAGCTTCTGCCAATACTGTCCGAAAATTTGATATGTAGAGGAAATAACCGATAATGGATTGTTAATTTCATGAACAATGCTGCTGGCCATGGTACCGATAGTCACCAGACGATCCGCATGCACCAGCTGTTCGGCACGCTGCTGCGCCAGATCTTCCATTTCCCGGGCATAAGTAGCCAGTTTATTCCGATATTCTGTTGTTCTGGTTGCAACATTCAGCCGGCTATGCAGCACCGCACTATTTACAGGCTTACTCATAAAATCATCTGCGCCGGATTCCAGAGCTTCGACAATATCAGCACTTGAATCCTTACTGGTCAGAATAATTGTATAAGTATCATTATAGCCGTTATTTTTGAGTTTTTTACAGGCTTCTATGCCACTCATTTCCGGCATCATCCAGTCCATTACAGCAATAGGAGGAGGAGAGTCAACAGCCAACATCTCGTATGCCTGCTGCCCGTTTTCAGCTTCAAAGATCTCATAACCCCACTTCTTGAGCTGTTGACGTAAAATAATCCTTGTCATTTTATCATCTTCAGCGATCAAGACCCTTTTCGTTATCATTTCGCACCTTTTAGAAGAAGACTTTAATTATGATAATATCAGATTGTTAAACTTTTTACCAGTATATGTTGCCTTTTTTTTATAATAATAATAATTTAATCCTAAAAGTATAATTCTTCATTTTTTACTGGAATAAGACGCCCTATTGCACAATAATATTATAGATGTTATAATAGGTCTTCTTATAATTATAACATTTTTCTACTTTCTATAGTAATAATTAAAATTCCGTAATAAGCTGAAGAATTGAGGAATCAAATGAAATACGAGTGCGTCATCGGATTAGAGGTCCATGTTCAATTACTTACCGAAACAAAGATATTCTGCTCCTGTAAAAATAAATTTTCTCACGAGCCCAATACCAATGTCTGCCCGGTCTGTCTGGGACTTCCGGGAAGCCTGCCGGTACTGAACAAACACGCATTCGAACTGGGGATAAAAGGTGGTCTGGCTCTAGGCTGCAGTATCCCGGAACTTACCAAATTCGACCGTAAACATTATAACTACCCTGATCTGCCAAAGAATATTCAGATCAGCCAATATGATATGCCGGTCAGTGTAAATGGTGCGATTAACATCGAAGTTGAGGATAAAAAAAGCCGAATCGGAATACTCAGAGCGCACCTTGAAGAGGACGCAGGTAAACTGGTACACTCTGGAAATATTTCCAATGTCGACCTTAACCGTACAGGAACACCGCTGCTGGAAATAGTATCCGATCCGGATATCCGTTCACCTCAGGAAGCAAAAGCCTATCTGGAGCAGATAAAACTTATCATGCAGTATGCTGAAGTTTCTGATTGTAATATGGAAGAGGGATCACTACGCTGCGATGCCAACATTTCAATACGTGAATTCGGCGATACCAAGCTGGGCACAAAGAACGAAATTAAAAATATGAACTCCTTTAAAGGGGTTGAGAATGCTCTGGAGATGGTACTGAAAGAGCTCATCAGACAGAAAGAAGCCGGAGAACGTATAGAACAGGTAACCTGGGGCTATAATCTTGAAAAACAGCGTATCTTCAAAATGCGTGTAAAAGAAGACGCAAATGACTACCGTTATTTCCCCGAACCCGATCTGCCTCCTATAATGGTTGAAAGGGAATGGGTGGAAATGCTTCGCAAAACCCTGCCTGAACTGCCAATGCCAAAGAAAGAACGCTTTATCAGTGACTATGAACTCACTGATTATGAAGCAGACCTGCTTATTCAAAACAAAGAACTGGCCGGTTATTTTGAAGGAGTGGCTATCGCCAGCGGCGCCAATAAAGAAGCTGCAAACTGGGTAATAAATGAAGTATCGCGTGCTCTCAATGATGCAAATTTAACTATCAGCTCTTTCCCGGTAAAGGCAGAAGCGGTAGCAGACATTATTCAGCTCGTCAGCGACAAAAAAATCAATATGCCTACCGCCAGAAAGATTTTCAATAAGATACTCGAAGGCGATACCCGTACTCCGGAACAAATCATGACTGAAGATGGTCTGGGACAGGTTTCAGATACCGGTGCTATATCTGAGGCGTTAGAAAAGATAATCGCTGCTAACCCTAATGCCGCCGCAGAAGTTCAAAACGGTAAAGTTCAGGGAGCCATGTGGTTTGTCGGACAGATTATGCAGGCAATGAAAGGTAAGGCCAATCCTCAGGTCGTTACTCCGATTATTGCAGAACGCTTTGGTTTCGATCCGGCTTTGCTCCAGCAGAAAAAGAAGAAAAAGAAAAAATAACTCGAGAATATTTACACGGAAGTATGATAGAAATGTTGTCTAAGCACAAACAACATCTGTCAAAACTTTTTAATACTTATTATACTGTAAAAGCACGGACTCTGATTTCATTATATTTTCCGCGCTTTTAAGTATATATTGAATGACTCGAGCAGACAGCGAATCAATATTATGAATAAATATCTACTTATACTTCTGCTTTTTTCTACTGCTTTCGTTCATGCCAGCGAACCGGATATGCCCCAGGAGCAGGGATTCACTGTTTTCAATTCTCAACCGAAAAAAAATCCTGACACCAAAACAACCGCTCCAGCTAAAGCTGCTGTTCCAACTGACAAGGGAAAAATAGCCCCTGCTATTTTCAAACTTGAGAAAAAACCAATTCCGCAGCATATCCTTGCAAAAGGATATGGCGTAATGGATGGTATTATCTATCCCAAATCCCAGCAGTATACCGGTAAACTCCCGGTCCTTGCTGCGAACATGCATGATCCGCGAACAGGGATTTTTCTGACCCAGCCACCCATCGGGTATGTTCTCTACCGCAGTCGCCCCGATTCACAATTTTTCGACCGTATTCTGCTGGATACCAACTTAAACGATACTCTGAGTGATGAAAAGCCTATTACAATCACTGATATCTCCAGTCCGACACCGGTCACACTCAACTTCATGGGTAAACCCGTATCCTTCAATCTCAGACTGGTGGCAAAAGGACTGAAACTATATCCGCGGTTCTGGCGTGAAGGCAAGATTAAACTCAATGACACAGATTACAACGCCGCCATTTTCAAGAGTACCTATGGCACCGATTATAATTATGGAGTTGTCTTACTGATTGATTTTGACAAGGACGGTAAATACAGCAACTCAAAGTATGAAATCCTTACCGAAGCTTTTCTGCTCCAGAAAAAACTGGTAATAAAAGGAAAATTTTACAGCACAGCCATCAGACCCGACGGGTCTGAACTCACTCTGGACAGAATTAAGGATGATTATGGCCAGATTACTTTTGTACTTCCAGAGAGTGCGGATAAACTTACCGACAGTTATAAATTCTCTTTCCTCCCGCATGGCGGCAGCGGCCGGGATATTCTGAAACTCGCACTCAAGGATCTCCCTGTAACTCTCCCGGCAGGGCGTTACGGTATTATTGAAGGTCTGGTATATAACAGTAAATTTGAGACCCTGCTTAAATTTGCCTGCCCCGAATTTAATATCCTTAAAGATAAGAGACTAAAGCTCAAGTTAAACTCAGCCAGAATGGATGCGCTGGCAAGGCAGGACGGCAGTAAAATCATAGCCGCGCAGAAAACTTACGGGCCCAAAAATATCTACTTCAATCTTGTAGGTCCGGCAGACCCAAAGGATCCGGGACCGGAATTACTTATATTCAATGCTGATAACCCGAATGAAATATATTTTAAAGATCATCTGGAGTATGGTTGAGGCGGCGTATGCGGATATTCGGCGAATATCCTTCCAGCAATGATAGGCAAAAAGGTCTCAGTAAGAGTTATTCAACATACAGCCATCTTTGGTGATCTGACCAACACCACCAGCCTGATTATTCAGGACTGGAGAGTCAAGAATACAGAGGAATAAGAATATATTATGTTTAATATTGATATTAAAAATGATCGCGAGCTACTCGGTCTGCCTCCGGCAAAACATTATACTCCGCCGCGCTTTATTAAAATTTTAGGTGCCGCTCTTATTGTTTTTCTCTGCGCCAGCGGTGTCGGCAGGCTCCTTAAAATGCAGCAGCAGCAACAGAAAATACGTCATACTGTCAGTAACTATTCAAACATTATAAATTTCTATGACACCTCAAAAATTCTGCTCACTCTCAAACAGCTTAAACAGCATGCAGCCGCCGGCAATTCGGAAAGTAAACTTTTATATTCTTTCGCCTGCAGCTATGCAGCTGCTATCATGCCCAACCAGCGAGTCTGGCTTGAAGAAGGTCTCCTGCAGGCAAATCTCGCTCTGAAGGGAGAATTCACTTCACCAGAATTTAAAAGTTCCGCAATTCTTCAGCAGAGTGCCTTGCTTAGTACCATGGGAAAAGAAAAAGCGGCATTAAAAGCTTTACAACAGCTAAATAAAGGGAAAACCACAGAACAACTGCTGGCCTCAGCACCACAGAATATTGAAGGTGGAATAACCTACTGCAATACCTATGCATACTTGCTGGCTTCCGCCACCGATAAAAGCATCCGCAATCCGGCACTCGCGCTTAAACTGATGCAAAAACTTATCACTCTCCCCAACGGCAGAAATGCAAGTTTTCTTGATACTCTTGCTTATGCCTATTATGCGAACAATATGAGAGCAGACGCCCTGCGTACTCAGCGTTTCGCTCTGGCAAAAGCGGATTATGAAGCATTATCAGATATAATTACAAATTATGAACTCTTTGACGAGAAAACAGAGAATAAATAAAATCACCTAAACCGGCGAATTATTATATATTTAACCGACACCTGCGACGACGAAGGAGAAAGTCATGACCAAGACTACTGTAACCTGGGGACTTATCGGCTGTGGTGATGTAACCGAAATTAAAAGCGGACCGGGGCTCTATAAAGCAACCGGCTCCAAACTCGCCGCTGTATACAACCGCACATACGACAAAGCTGTTGATTACGCCAAAAGACATAATATAGGAAAAGTCTACAAGACAGCTGCAGAACTGGTTGCAGATCCGGAAATAGATATTGTCTACATTGCCACTCCCCCGGTTTCTCATACCGAACTTGCCGCTCTCTGCCTGAACGCCGGAAAGATACCCTATATCGAAAAACCGGTGGCCAACAGCTACAATGAGTGCCTGCAGATAAAAAAACTGGCTGAAGAAAAAGGTCTGCCTGTATATGCCGCTTTCTATCGGCGAGGTGTAGAGAAATTCCTGAAAATAAAAGAGCTGCTGGACAATAAAGCTATCGGAGACATCAGATATATTCAGATTGTGCAGACTACCGGAATAGCGCAAGATGAGCTTGATCCGCAGAATCTTCCATGGCGGGTCATACCTGAGATTTCCGGGGGCGGAAAATTCCTGGACATGGCAGTACACATACTCGACACCTTAGCCATGTTTTTCGGAGAATACGCAGAGCTGCAGGGAACAGTCAGCAATAATGGCGGCTACTACCCCGCCGACGATACCGTTGTTGCCACCTTTACTTTCAAATGCGGTATTACAGGTTCAGGATCATGGTGCTACGTTGCCGACAAGGATACCAATGAGGTACAGATTATCGGCAGCAGAGGGCGTATCTGCTACGACGGATTATCCGCCAAAAGTTTCACTCTGGAACAGGACGGCGAAGTTGAAACTTTTAGTTTCACAGTCCCCGAACATGCTTCCATGCCCTACCAGCAGGCTATAGTCGATGAGCTTCTGGGTAAACAGCAGAGTAAAGCCAATTTTAATCAGTCAATCAATATAGTTGAAATGACCGATATGTTATACAATAAATATCGAGGAGGGGAGAATGTTCAGAGTACAATTTGCGGAGATGAAGGATGAATTCAAACGAATTCTACAGCACTATGGCTGCAGCCGGGAAATAGCAGCACGCAGCGCCAATATCTTTGCTGAAAACAGTCTTGACGGTGTCTATTCACATGGAGTATACCGCTTCCAGCAAGTAATATCATACATTGATAAAGGATTTATCATACCAGAAGCCACTCCGGAAACAGAACTCAACCTCGGCTGCTTCCAGCGTTGGAACGGTAATCTGGCAATGGGCAACACCAATGCCCAGAGTGCAATGGCTAGAGCCATAGAACTGGCCGGGAAACATGTTATAGGGCTGGTAGCACTGCATAACACCAATCACTGGATGCGCGGTGGCACCTATGGCTGGCAGGCTGCTGCAACCGGCATGATTGGCATGTGCTGGACCAATACAATGCCGAATATGCCCGCATGGGGCAGCAAAGAATGTAATATAGGTAATAATCCGGTAGTTCTGGCTATACCTCGCAGCAATCAGGAACATCTGGTCGTAGATTGTGCTTTAGCTCAATTTTCATACGGCAAAATAGCCGAGTATAAACGCAACGGAAAAAAACTGCCGATAGACGGAGGTTTTGACACAGCGGGAAAACTCACTACCGATCCAGATGAAATAGAAAATACTGGAAGAGTTTTACCGGCAGGATTCTGGAAAGGTTCCGGTCTTTCTATGGCTTTCGACCTTTTAGCCGCTATTCTTTCCGGAGGTGACAGCACCACCGGTATCGGCAGCAGATGTGCTCCCGGATATGAATATGGTATCTCTCAGATTTTTATTGCGATCGATCCCCGACAGGTCAATACCCCTGACTTCACCGATAACTTGATTACAGATGTTATCAGCAATATTAAAAACTCCGCCCGAGCGGCTCCAGATACCGAAATACTATACCCCGGAGAAAGAGTAATTAAAACCCGCAAAGAAAATCTTGCAAAAGGAATACCGGTAGACGAAGACACCTGGAAAAGTATCTGTAACCTCTGAGTACCGCTATTATCTCAGGTTAGATTATTATTTCTCGATCAGAATTATTTTACAATGAACTTCGCTACTGCCTTTCATCCTGAGTAAAACTGCCTATAATTGCTCTAAACTCATATTTTCAGCAAAAGAGAGACAATGGAACTTAGTATATTATTAATCAAAGAGATCGCAGTTCTGATGCTGATCATGTCATTTGGCTGGCTGGCTGTAAGATTTAAACTGCTCAAAGTCGAAGACAGCAAAGCGCTCTCAATTGTTACACTCTACATAATCTGTCCCTGTGTTATTATCCGCTCCTTTCAGATTCAATTCGACTTCGTCAAACTTCAGGGCTTCGGACTGGCGGTTCTCGGCGCCTTGATCGCTCAGTTCTTCATGGTTATTGTCAGCAGACTTCTGCGCTCACCACTCAAGCTTGATCCTATTGAAGAGGGCTCACTCGGTTACCCCAATGCCGGTATTGTTATCATCCCAATTGTAATGGCGACAATGGGTGAAGAGTGGATATTCTATTCCACCGCCTATATCGCCCTGCAGACAATAATGCTCTGGACTCATGCACGTACCCTGATCTGCGGTGACGGCTGGAATCTCAAAAAAATAATTCGTAATATCAATGTTATCGCGATTATACTCGGACTGGTTCTCTTTATCTGTGATATCAAGCTGCCCAATATTGTCAATGAATCGCTGCACTATGTCGGTGGTATGATCGGTCCAATGGGAATGCTGATTATCGGCATGCTTCTGGCCGGTATCAATCTGAAAGATATCTTCACCAGCAAGCGCGCATACTTTATCACCTTTCTCAGAATGATCATGCTGCCTGCAGCACTTGTACTTATCCTGGTTATTACTAAAATCGCGAATCTGCATACAAGCGGAGTTCAAATACTCACCATCACTGTTCTTGCCGCAGCAGCTCCTCCCGCATCAACAATTACACAATTCGCCCAGATCTACGGTCGTGATGCCAAATATGCCAGCGTACTGAATATGCTCGGTGTTATTGTCTGCATTGTTACTATGCCGCTGATTGTATTCTTCTACAGATACCTCCAGCTTTAATAATTTATACGTGTGGATTCATAAAATATAACAGGGCACAACGATAATGTATATCCTGTGCCCTGCCGGTTAAATTCACTATTTTAAATCTTATAATACATCTAATACTGCTTAAAGATTTATCTGCGCATCATTCTGTACTTCAGGTATCGGTTGTTCATGGTGTACAATTCTAAGTTTACGCCAACTTCCCTGCTGATAACGCAGAAAGAATATCAGCGCCATAAATAGAACCGATGCCACCATTCCGATCCAGGTATGCCGCGCATCAAATTCAAAGACCCGTGACATCACTATAATCACTACCGCCATAACCCAATGCCCGAAAACCGAGATCATCATTGTCCAGAAAGTATCCCCGGCTCCGCGCAGTGCACCGGCAAAGACGGTTATTGCTGAAAGCGAGAGAACATAAATACTTATCAGCTTGATCATATAAATTGCCAAAGGCGCAGTAACCGTCAGAAACTCACCCTTCTCTTCCGGCTCAAAAACTAACGTCAGCGGACTGGCAAAAAACAGAAACACCAGTAAGGTCAGAAAACTATAGGTACCAGCTATCTTCAATCCGGATTTCATTACCTTATGCGCCATGTCAGGATTACCCGCGCCCATAAATCTACCGACAAGACTGGTTACACCAACCTCTACCCCGATAAGCGGAATAAATGCCACCATATCCCAGTTATAAGCGATAGTAACCGCGCCGGCAACCGCAATACCATAAGAATGAAATGCCAGAATCATCAGATTAAAAGCCATAATATTCAATAGCATCTCAACTCCGAAAGAGCTCCCCAGACGCAGCAGCTTCTTCAGCATAGCCCAGGTAAACCGCAGATTCTCCAACACTCTGAACTCCATACGATTTGCCCGTCCAAAATACACCCAGCATAACACCAGCACACTGCAGGCAGTACCGATTATAGTTCCAATCGCAGCACCTCGAATTCCCATAGCCGGGAAACCAAGATTACCGAATATCAGCAGGTAATTGACAAACACATTGATAATCAGGGAACTTCCGGCAGCAATCATAACAATTCTGGTTTTGCCGATACCACTGAAAAATGCGCTGAACGAATTACGCATAAGTCCGAACACGGTACTGTACATAACCAGCTGAAAATACTCAAACTGAGGTATAAGCTGCTGCTCAGCGATACCACTGGCTTCAAAGATAATTCTACCCAGCGGAATACAAGCGAGTATTATCGGAAATCCGACAATACTGATAATAAGCGCCTGTGTAGTCACGAGCGAACACTTATCCTTCATCCCGGCTCCAAGATGCTGCGCTACCAGCGCATTTGAATATCCTGTAAGCCCCATAAAGAAGGTCATAAACATAAAACAACACACCCCTCCTCCCATCGCTGCGCTCATATACTCCGAACCCAGGCGTGACAGAAAGAGACGGTCAATAAACATCATCAAGGTATCACAGGCACATGACACCACCATCGGCAGTGAGATCGAGAGCAGCTGTCTTACGCCACCCTCCTCGTACCCGGCTTCAATACCATTATCCGACATAATAATTCTCCCAAATAAAAAAGACCGTTCCGGGTCTCCGGAACGGTCTGAATAAATATAATAAATTCAGAAAATCACAGAGATGTTCTAAAAAATCTAGATTGCACGAGATTAATAGTAGTAAATGCAACAACCGAAGCTTTTCGGCTGAGATTTACATTGTATTTGCTCGCTCGGCAAATCTTT
Source organism: Planctomycetota bacterium (assembly GCA_963677015.1). Classification (GTDB taxonomy): domain Bacteria; phylum Planctomycetota; class SZUA-567; order SZUA-567; family SZUA-567. Next base: position 9,928 of record OY781533.1, on the reverse strand, counting down.
TTTAGATCATCTTTCATGGTACTTCCTCAAAAAATTTATATTGTATTTATTGCAAGTAGACCTTTATATATACACATACACACATACACTGTCAATATTTATATATTTTTTTATATTCTATATTTATCAATATTTTATTTAACCGTACTGAATTATAACAACTTATATTTTTTACGCCCGCCAGATTAAATTTCATACGTCATTATATCAGAACAAATAATTTACCGCTGAACCTGAAAAATATTCATTATAACCCTTCTGCTGTAACTTTCTAGCTTCAGAATTTTTTTCCTCATCTGCAAGATTATCACTCTGCTCTTTAGCCTCTTCCCGTCTTTCAGTAATATGCGCCGCAACTCTATCCCAGATACTATCCGACTTACTCCCTGTACTCTTCTCATAAGTACAATTACAGCTGACACCGCCATTCTCATCGACTACAAAACTTACCCCGGTTACCTTCGTCCCGTCCGGCAAAGTATTATGTGTTCCAAGATACTGCGGAAATGACTCAGCCAGTCCGGAAAGCCGCTCAATATTGCTTGCAACCTCAGGACTGCTTTCAGCTTTTTCAATATACCCAGGTGAAATATTCAACGTCACGTTCGAATCAGTATTAAAATTATAGGCATCACTCATATTCATACTTACCGTATTGTAATTTTCTTTCAAACCAGCAAAATAACTATTACTATTACCGGCTTGCACCGAAGAATTACCCACATTAATATAATTTGTAGCGTTATTACTAACTGAACTTAGCTGCATATTACACCTCACATTTCCAAATAGTATTTATCTGGTTATTATCGGCATAATCCCGCAAAACTTAACGTCCATTTTATCCACTATTCAAAAACTCAAATCAATAATATATCTGCAGCAGATCATGATATGAACTACTAAAAACAAAGAACCATTCAACTATACCTCAATACTTATTCCGGCTGAAAAGATTTCCAGCAGCATTCTTCAAACTTAAACGAATCAAATACCGCGTCAAAGGTTGACTGCTGAGGGCTGCAGGCATAGATACCAGCATTTATTTTACAGCATGCTGGCTGTGGCGGATCAACTCTGCCAATCTCTGCACTGGTCTCTCCCAAAAGATTAAGATGAAAAATTCTCATCTGTTGAAAATTCTTTCCATCACTCGAACTCTCCAGCAGAAAATCCGGACCCCGCCGGTTCAACCGATACCAGACAATATTAGGAGTCGGAATATCTGTCGTCGCCCAGTCAGAATAGCCATTATTCGTGACGACACTTCCCAAACGCGAAAACTCATTGTTTTCAAACTCTACCGATGCCTTGGCCCAATTATCACTGTCAATATATAACAACACACCACACTGATCATAAATAGTCCTGCAGGAAAAAGTCGTCCTGAAACTGAAAGTAAAATTATCTGCAAACTCAAACATCAACCCCGGAGCATTATCATTACGAAATCCATAATACGTCCGCTGCCACAAATCCGTCCCCGGCTCAGTCGTAATAACCACATAATCCTCACTCAGCTGATAATTCCGCGGCTCATTAATCCACACCCCACTCTCAAGCTCGAATCCCATATACTCTCCTCTTTTGTATTTTTACCAACTACATCTCATAAACTCTCAGATACGAAATAAATTTTACCAGCCAGTTAATATATACATACTAAAGTTTCAATTATTAATATATACCTTATCTATCATTTAATAAACCTCTTTTTCTCTGTTTTAAATATAATTATTCATAATCATTCTTTTATCCCGCTATCTACAGTTATGAAGTTATTTTAACGTTGCCAAACTCTAACTGATAGTGCATAATAAATTAGTATTAAAATTCTTTATATCATATAAGGATAAATTATGCAGTTTGGTCAAATCAATATTGATGATAGAATAATTCAGGCATTACAAGCTGATGAATTAGTAATCTTCGCTGGTGCCGGCGTTTCAATGAACAGTCCCTGCTTCTGCCCAGACTTTAAAGAGTTAGCCCGGCAAATAGGCGAGAATTCCGGAATCGCTTTAAATAGTAATTTTATGAGTATTGATCAGTACTTAGGCAAACTATCAGATAAAAATGATGAAAATAATGAAATAATTGACAAATCAAAAGAAGTTATGTTTTCATGCCATGAAGACAAAACTAATGCAGATAACTTACAAGAGCTTTCGCAAAGTCCTCTCCACAATTATATTGTACAAATACTGCATGGTGCAAATAATAAAAAGATAAGGCTTGTTACAACCAATTTTGAACACTTCTTTACCAAAGCCTGCCACGAGCTCTTAAATCCTGAAACTTGTCCTATTTACTATGCGCCAGCCCTGCCTAATGGAAGTAATTTTTCCGGACTGGTATACCTGCATGGAGCCTATGAAGATACAAGTGACGGCAAGGAACTGGTGCTTACCGATAAAGATTTTGGCAGAGCCTATCTCAGTAATGGCTATGCCAATAAGTTTATTAAAGAGCTCTTCTCCAGCCATTACACCGTTTTATTTATTGGCTATAGCTACGATGATTTAATGATGCATTACCTTACCAGGGCTTTAAATACCATCTCCAGTAAAAAATGTTTTGCCTTTGTTGCTTATAATCATATTACAGTTACTATTAATGATTCAGATATTGCGGAAAGACCAGACACAATTTCATATACCACATACCCTCTGGCAACACTGAAACAAAAGTGGCATGCTTTAAATATTACTCCCATTATTTATAAAATTTTTAATAATAATCATGAGCCTCTACTTGTTTCAGTAAATGAACTATCTCATTTCATATCCCTAGATTCAACGCAACTTAAAACTCGTATAATTAGTCTTTGCTCTCAGGATAGTGATTTAACCCAAACAGACATAGACTTCATTATTTACATGGCACGAAATAAACAATATTTTGATATTGTCTATAAACATGCAGCTAATGTTAAATTCATTGATATCTTCAAAGACAATGACTTACTAGATGAAGCATTTGATGCCGACTCGAGTAAAAACGCTAAACCTTATATTAATGATCTCCATGCCTGGATGACAACTATGTTTTTCAATCATCCACACGAATTATTTCGCATAAAGCATCTTATAGGAAAACCCATAACCGCCAGATTATGGGTAGCATTAGTTAAAAAAATCTGCCAGTATATAAAAAACCCAGACACAATAAATTATGAAATATTAACTAAAAAATTAGAACTTTTTATCCCTGTTATTTTAGAGTATAACCCTATAAAACTTTCAGAAAATTCTGATTACTATAAATTTTCAATCACACGACTGGTACAATTGTTATTTAAAGTAGCTAATACTACCTGTTTTCAATATGCCCAAAAACTCTTCTTTTACATTACTACACCTCATACCACTTCTATTCTTAAACCAATAAGCAATACATTTGAAAAAAGAGTCAGGTTTTATTATGACCAAACGAGCCTAAAAACAGTAACAAATATTCTTGCCCATGAAAAGATTAATACCTTACCTCCCGACTTTTTTGAAAAACTTGTAAATAATTATCAGTCAATAAAAATTAAACTTTCAGCTATATGCCCTAATAGCTTTAAAAATATTATTCAAGAAGATCTACTTACTTCCTCTTATATTACTATCTTTAAAAAATGCTTACATAATAGGCCACAGAATGCTGAAAACCTATTAAATCTAATGCACTCTATAATTGAAGATTATGATAATATTCATGCCAAAAAACAATCTAAATGTGTTTTGATAGGTCAACAAAATCTACTAGATTATATTAACATTGATTTCCTTAAAAATCATAATAATAGTCAAATTATCAACTGGATTAATAACCCAAGTCAATTAATTGATTACTGTTGTTCAGAATATGAATGTAATATTGATATACATAGTATATGTGATAATATTATTCTTAAAATTATTGCAGACTCATTTGAATCAGATTACACCTACTGTGTTGATCTTCTTTCTAACCTTGATCCTTTACCCCCTGATTGTTACTCAGCCATTCCAGATTCTATCGATGTTGCAGAAAATGACACCTCTTTAGTAGATAATATTGGACGCTTACTACAACTCACAGGCAATGAACATTATTATATTGCAGTATTCTGCCTGTTAAATAAAACAATAGCTGATCACAAAATCTGGTTTTCAAATTGCTTTGATGAAATCGAAAATGAACTGCTTTCTGCTGAAAATATCCTTAACCATGTTCCTGATGCACAGTCAGTGTTTGATAGCAGCGCCCCCCATAATACCGATCAGTTTGAAATTGCCTTAAACTCCTTCGGTGGTGAATATGCAAAACTTTTATTAACCTGTTTATCTTATAGATATAATACCTCAATAAACCTTGGCAAATGGACTGGCATACCTGAAAATTACACCATTTGTATTAGTAATATCTTACAGGCTCAAAACTTCAATTGCCAGATGGCAAGAATAATGCTATATAGCAACATATATTATTACAACAGTATCGATACCAATCATGCCATACCGCATATCTTTAACGGTCTATACTGGGAAGGTGACAGTACTAAAACTAAACGAATCTTTATACAAGCATGGCAAGGTTTTCTCTACGGCGGACAGTTATCACCAATTAATATTGTAAACCTTTATAATCAGGGAATTTTATTTTGTATTCAAAATTTTGATCTCTTTCCTGAAATCTGTCAAGAAATGTTGTGCTCATTTGTAATACTTCTCGGATTTAATACACCTGCCATTACAAAATTAGAAATCGTAAAATCTCTTCTTGATATTACCAAAAAGTACGCTGAACTGTCAGATAATCCCGCCTTCACACTAAGAACAATACTGTCTTATCTCAGAACTAAGACTACCTCAGAAATCACACATGAATGGAACAGTTGGATTAAAGATTTTATTTCAGAACGTGTACGAAACATTCCCACCGGAGTTTCATTCACAATGGAGGAAATCAATTTACTCAACGAGTTCTTCTATTACTCTACAGACACTTCCTTACATGAGGACATACTTAATTTTATAGCAACATCAATTCCCAATATTTCTTCTATTAATAGCCGCTGTTTCACATTACCAATATTAAATAGACACTTTACAGGAGATACTCTCAACAAATTATCACGAATCTCGTTAGCCAAATCCTTAGAAATCATTTCTCCCAATCTTTCACCATACCATTTCAAAACAGCAGCTCAAGATTTACAAATTATAGTTTCAGAAAATGGTATACTGGATAATGAAGCACTTCAAATTATCGAACACGCAATACAAATAAATAAAGATCTCACAGTTTCTAAAAAATCTGATATACTCAGCAGCTTACGATCATCATATACCCCAGCTTAAACCAATCACAACTAACACAATAATTCTTACTGAATAATATGATTAGACAATACTAAAATACAAATAACTTAATTTCCTATCTGGAAGTATAGAATAACAACCGATCAAATGCACAATACAAAAGTTGTTTGGCGGTTCAATGGGACCAATATATGGCACATTTTTCCGTGAGATGGCGAAATCGTGTGCTGGGATTGATGATGTAACGCCAGTTGTATTTGCTGATATGTTGAATAAAGCAGCTTACGGGGTATCCGCACTAGCCGGAGCCAAGGAAGGAGATAAAACTCTTTATGATTGTCTGTCACCTGCAGCCGCAGCATTTCAGGAAGCGGTAGACAGCAGTAAGAGTTTCAGCGACGCACTTACTGAGATGTCCGCTGCAGCCGAAAAAGGTCGTGATTCAACGGTTGATATGGTAGCCAAACTTGGGCGTGCGGCCAGACTTGGCGAGCGTTCACGGGGAGTTATGGATGCCGGATCTGCTTCATGCTGTCTTATTCTTCAAAGCATTGCAGAGAGTATTAAAGGGCTGCTAGTTAGTTGAAATAACCAGAATAAACGAACAAAACCACAATGCAACAAAGCACACACGAGCATCAGGGTAGCCCTTTTCCCTGATGCTCACTTATTTTATATACGCAGATAGTACTAAGTTCATCTATATTAATTTATGACGTGTATTTATTGTTGCACAAATATACATATAATGCATAATTAATCAGCATTAAGATAATACTACTAAACACACTTTTAGTGACTGTATTCAAAAACTTGGGATTTATAGTGAATAATAATATAACAAACTTAGTATATACTATATGTAAAATCTTAATATCGCGTAAAATGCTAAACATTTCCATCTGCATCTCAAGTATTATCAAAAAGACAATTATAATATGAGAAAACTAATTATATATGTAATTCTTGTGATTTTAGCTATTATCATTTCAGTATTCATCAAACTCTAATTTAATACTAAAAACACGATTCCAGGGTATTTAAAGTATTCGCCATTTAAGTAAACACTTCAACTATTCTATATACAGCAGCGCGCAGTCATTTTCGCAACAATTTTCGCAACACGACTCTTAATTCAGGCAAATTCTACAAACAGCCGGAAACATTAGACTTATGCAGTCAGTCACCAAAATAATTTTAACATAATTACAAAAAAAAGGATACTCACAATGTCAGTGAGTATCCTTTATAAATAAGATTCCGGCGACGACCTACTTTCCCGAGAACAGTATCATCGGCGCGAAAGAGCTTAGCTGCTGTGTTCGGAATGGGAACAGGCGTATCCTCTTTGCAATAGCCGCCGGAAAAACGGCTAGCGAAACTTTACAGGTTATTCTACATTATTTGTGAATAAGCAGTTCAGTTCAGCTGTAAAATCAAATCGAGTAAAGTTGCAAGTAATATTATTTATAAAGTTGAGGTTTATGTTAAACACTCCATCCATAATATGCGGATTAATTGTGTTTGCTTTACTTACACTCTATTAAAACTGAATTTAAAAGAGTTGTAATCAAGCCGATCGGCTGATTAGTACCGGTTAGCTAAAGATATCACTATCCTTACACATCCGGCCTATCGAACTCATAGTCTATAAGTTGCCTCATGGGATGACTAATCTCAGAGCTGGCTTCACGCTTAGATGCTTTCAGCGTTTATCCGTTCCATACGTAGCTACTCTGCAATGCACCTGGCGGTACAACAGAAACACCAGAGGTATGTCCAACTAAGTCCTCTCGTACTAAAGTTAGTTCTCTTCAATCATCCTACGCCCACAGCAGATAGGGACCGACCTGGCTCACGCCGGTCTGAACCCAGCTCGCGTACCGTTTTAATTGGCGGACAGCCAAACCCTTGGGACCTACTGCAGCCCCAGGATACGATGAGCCGACATCGAGGTGCCAAACCTCCCCGTCGCTGTGAACGCTTGGGAGAGATCAGCCTGTTATCCCCGGAGTACCTTTTATCTGATGAGCCACGACCCTTCCACTCAGGATCGCGGGGTCACTATGTCCTGCTTTCGCACCTGCTCGAAATATCTCTCTCGCAGTCAAGCTCCCTTGTGCCATTACACTCTGCGTACGGTTGCCAACCGTACTGAGGGAACCTTTGAACTCCTCCGTTACTCTTTAGGAGGAGACCGCCCCAGTCAAACTACCCAACTAGCACTGTTCCCAGCCCTGATTCAAGGGTCCAGGTTAGATAATTCATGTAGAAAGAGTGGTATTTCACCAACGACTCAACCGGGTCTAGCGGCCCGATATCACAGTCTCCCACCTATCCTACACAAACCACACAAATTACCAATACTAGCCTATAGTAAAGGTTCACGGGGTCTTTCCGTCTTGCTGCGGGTAAGTCGCATCTTCACGACTCCTACAATTTCACCGAGTCTGCAGTTGAGACAGTGCCCAAGTCGTTACGCCATTCATGCACGTCGGAACTTACCCGACAAGGAACTTCGCTACCTTAGGACCGTCATAGTTACGGCCGCCATTCACTGGGGCTTCAGTTCGTAGCTCTCACCACTTACCTTAACCTTCCAGCATCGGGCAGGCGTCAGTCTGTATACATCCACTTGCGTGTTAGCACAGACCTGTGTTTTTGGTAAACAGTCGCTCGGGCCTCTTTGCTGTGGCTCTCAGCAGCTTACGGAGTAAATCCTTCACCGCCAAAAGCGATCCTTATCCCTAAGTTACGGATCCATTTTGCCGAGTTCCTTAACTACAGTTCTCTCGCGCGCCTGAGGATACTCTCCTCACCCACCTGTGTCGGTTTTCGGTACGGGCCTCACTTGCAATAAACGAAACTTTTCTTGGAAGCATGGCATCAGTGGCTTATACAGCATACGCTCTTGGCATCCGGTCTCAGCCTGATGGGAAAAGCATTTAACTCGTCCCGGCCTACGCCGTTACATGGTCCAGCCAGCGGATCCACCCACAATTAGCCTTCTCCGTCCTTCCGTTTATTAACACAAGTAAAGGGGCAGGAATATTAACCTGCTGTCCAGTCGACTACGCCTTTCGGCCTCGTCTTAGGTCCCGCCTAACCCTGGGAGGAATGGCCTTGCCCAGGAAACCTCGGGTTTGCGGCGAAGGGGATTCTCACCCCTTTTATCGTTACTTATACCGGCATTATCACTACCATACTGTCCAACATTCCTTACGGTATGTCTTCAACCTGTATGGCACGCTCCCCTACCACTTGAATAGTCACGCATGACTAAACAAATTCGCATCTTCGGCATTATGCTTGAGTCCCGTTAATTTTCGGCGCAGAAATGCTCGACTGGTAAGCTATTACGCACTTTTTAAATGGTGGCTGCTTCTAAGCCAACATCCCAGCTGTCTTAGCATCTCTACTTCCTTTTTCCACTTAGCATAATTTTGGGGCCTTAAATGGCGATCTGGGCTCTTTCCCTCTCGACCATGGAGCTTGTCCCCCATAGTCTGACTGCCGAGATAATTTCATTGGTATTCGGAGTTTGATTGGAATTGGTAGGATGGTGGTCCCCCGCATCCATTCGGTACTCTACCCCCAATGAATAGTTACTCGACGCTATACCTCAATATATTTCGGGGAGAACGAGATATCTCCGAGTTTGATTAGACTTTCACTCCTATCCCAACCTCATCCCCTAATTTTTCAGCATTAGTGGGTTCGGTCCTCCACGAGATTTTACTCTCGCTTCAACCTGGACTGGGATAGATCACTACGGTTTCGCGTCTGCCACATACGACTAAGGTCGCGCTATTAACACTCGCTTTCGCTGCGCCTACACATCAAAGATGCTTAAGCTTGCCATATATAGCAACTCGCCGGTTCATCATACAAAAGGCACGCCGTCAGCCTGAACGAATCATAGGCCTTCGACTGCTTGTAGGTATACGGTTTCAGGTACTTTTAACTCTCCTTATCGGAGTTCTTTTCATCTTTCAGTCACCCTACTATGCGCTATCGGTCGGTAGTAAGTATTTAGCCTTACGAGGTGGTCCTCGCAAATTCCCACGAAGTTTCCCGTGCTCCGCAGTACTTGGGTGCTCTCAACGCCAAAATCAGATTTCAAATACAGGACTGTCACCTTCTGTGGTTGGGGTTTCCACCCCATTCTTCTATCATCATTTGATACGCACGCTTATTCAGGTTCAGCATGAGAGTCCCACGACCCCACGTACACAACGCCCTGAGCTTACATGTACATGGTTTGGGCTGTTACCGTTTCGCTCGCCGCTACTCAGGTAATCGTTTTTACTTTATATTCCTCAAGGTACTTAGATGTTTCAGTTCCCTTGGTTCCCGCACTATACCTATGTGTTCAGTATAATGCAATTCGAAGATCTCCGGATCAAAGTCTGCTTACGACTCCCCGAAGCTTATCGCAGTTAAGCCACGTTCTTCATCGGCTACTACCGCCTAGACATCCGCCGTACACCCTTAGTATCTTGATTACAACTCTTCTAAACTCAACATCTAAAAGAGCTGTCCTAAATAGCCTCGGAAAAGACTATTTATAAATCAAACACGATAAATTAGTTAGTTTATCTTCCGCAATAGATATTTTTCAACATCTATTTACTTTG